>NZ_CP115916.1:0-320000 GCF_027941755.1 Tenacibaculum retecalamus
AATTTGTTGATTTTAATTTAGTTGTGTACTACAAAAATACAGATATTCAGGGTTATCAACAGTAATTAACAATGCTTTTTTAAGTATTCTTAATAAGTGCTTAATTTTTAAGTACTTGAATAATGTTAGCTAATTGTTAAGAAGTAATGGTATATTTTAAAAAGTTTATTTGATTTTTTATATTTTTTTTACAATACAAGAACTACTATTACATACACAACTTTTTTTATGAGTTTCTAGTAAACATTTATCAACATAAAATTAACCTGTTGTTTACAATGTAAATGCAATTAAGTATTCATAATTAACAGTGAATAGTTGTTTATAAGTTTTGTTAATAACTATGTTTTATAGTTGATTTTAAACATTTTATTCAGCTAATAACATGTTTATTTTATTTAATAACTGATACTCACAAAAATTTAATCATTTATTTATGCCACATATTAACACACTATAATAACAATCATTTCTTTTTTTAAATTTTAAAAATTCTTTATATATAATATTATATATGTTAATAACATCAAATTTTAAAAAATTGAAGATTTAGTAAATGAGTAAGATTTTTTATAATGATAATTTTAAAGAATAAAATTGATAAAAAACACTAGATAAAACTAACGATGTTGATAAGTAAGAATAAAACAGGGAGAACAGCTTTTAAGTAGTTTTATTAGCTTTTTTAATAAGATAGATAGTATCTTTTGCTTTTACTAATTCTGTAGCTGGTTTTTTATTTAAAGTAGTATTTATACTTACTACAGTAACTATAATACCTGTAATAAATATGAAGATAAACAACGCTATTATTTTTCGTAAGTTTTTCATTAGTAACGACTTCTTGTTATAAAGACGTTAAATTTTAAGAAATGTTACAATTTTATTAAGATTTTTTTAACTTTTTATGAAATTACAAATTGTATTGCTTTCTTAATTATAGTTGCAGTTACTTTTCCTGTACCTATTAATTCTCCATCAGCCTGAATAAATGGAGGATTTTTAAGAGAAGCCGGAGTTATTAACAAAGTATTAGATAATTGTGTTTCTACCTTTTTATGATTTACAATCAATCCGTTATATAATTTCTTAATATTGATAATTAAATCTAAAAGAGATAAATTTTTAGCAATAGTTATATCAAATAAACCATCTGTAGTATATTTATAATCAGTTAATTGCATACCACCTGCAGAGTATTTACAAATACCAAATAAAGTCATTAAACATTTTGTTTCAATTACTTTATTGTTAACTTCAATAGTAAAACTAGTTTTTTTGTAAAATAATAAACCGGCAATACCACTTATAAGATATGCTAGTGGATCAAATTTTTTAAGTGTATTCAACTTATTAACAACGTAACCATCATACCCTATTCCTGCAACATTATTAAAAAAAGCAGTAGTATTTGCTAGTTCTAAATAACCAATATCTTGTAAAATAGTTTTTTGTTGGGTAATTAAATCTATTGCTAATTTTATGTTATTTGGTATGTTATAAGTCTTAATCCAATCGTTACCTGTACCTAAAGGAATCACTCCCACTGTGATATCAGAAGTTTTTACATATCTTTGCGTCATAATTCCGTTAACTACATGATGTAGTGTACCATCTCCACCAACGGAAATTATATTTCTATAACCTTGTTGAATAGCTTTGTGTACCAATTCAATTTCGTGTTTAGAATAGGCTGTAAAAGCATAAGAAAAATCGATATTTCTTTCGTTTAACAATTGCTCAATTTCTTTCCAATTTTTAGAAAGCTTTTTATTTCCAGAAGTAGGATTTGCAATAACAAACCAAGAATTTATCATAAAAAAAATATAATTACGCCAAAATACAAAATAGATTGGTAACACTTATTTAATAAACAAAACCTAAATTTATTTGTACTTTGGTAACAATAAAACAAGAAGAAGATTAATGACTAGAAAGAAAAAAATATACAAGAAAAAAGGTAGAGTAATAAAAGACTTAACCAGAAATATATTTAAAATTTTAAACGAAGACAATTCAAAAACATATAACCATAAGCAGATATCTGCTAAAATGGGTATTTCTGATACTGATGGAAAAACACAAGTATTAAAAAAATTAGCAGAATTAACAGGAAATCAAAAAATTAAAGAAATAGATAGAGGAAAATATAAAATTAATGAAGATCGTAAATATCATGTTGGTACGTTAGATTTAACAGCTAATGGAAATGGATATTTTATGTCTGATGATTTTGAGAACGATATATTTATTCCATCTATAAATTTAGGAAAAGGATTACATCAAGATACTGTTAAGGCTTATGTTTATAAAAAACGTAGATCTAATAAATACGAAGCTGAAGTTGTAGAAATCATCGAACGAAAAAAAACTGAGTTTGTTGGAGTTTTACAGATGAATAAAACCTTCGGATTTGTAATACCAGACAGCCAAAAAATGTCGGCAGATTTATTTATTTCTCAGAATAAAATAAACGGTGCAAAAGATGGTGATAAAGTGGTGGTACAAATGACTGACTGGCCAGAAAATTCTAAAAATCCGTTTGGAAAAATCACGCAAGTTTTAGGAAAACCTGGTGAACATGAAACAGAAATACACTCTATTTTATTAGAATATGGTTTACCATACGAATTTGAAGAAGCTGTAGAAAAAGAAGCTGAAAATTTACCTATTGAAATTACGGAAGCTGAAATAGCAAAACGTTGTGATATGCGTAAGGATTTAACCTTTACAATAGATCCGAAAGATGCAAAAGATTTTGATGATGCATTATCGTTTACAAAATTAGAAAATGGTAATTATGAAATAGGAATTCATATTGCTGATGTTTCTCATTATTTACAACCAAAAACCATTTTAGATGATGAAGCATATGATCGTGCAACATCAGTTTATTTAGTAGACAGAGTGGTACCAATGTTACCAGAAATGTTAAGTAACGGAGTTTGTTCTTTACGACCAAATGAAGAAAAATTAACTTTTTCTGCTGTTTTTGAAATGAACGAAAAAACACAAATTGTAAATCAATGGTTTGGTAGAACAGTTACCTATTCAGATCAACGTTTTGCCTATGAAGAAGCACAATCAATTATAGAAAATTGTTCACTTTCTCATACTGTTGAGCCGTATACAATGCCGCTTGATATTTCAATTATTGATAAAGAATATGAAGTTGCTCCAGAAATTGTAGAAGCTACTTTAAAACTAGATGAATTAGCTAAAAAATTACGTAAAAAACGTATGAAAGCTGGTGCAATATCTTTTGATAGAGTAGAAGTTAAATTCGATTTAGATGAAAAAGCAAATCCAGTAGGTGTTTTCTTTAAAGAATCTAAAGATGCTAATAAATTAATTGAAGAATTTATGTTACTAGCAAATAGAAAAGTAGCTGAATTTATCGGTTTTTCTAAAGGAAAAGAAACAAAAAATACTTTTATTTACCGTACACACGATGAACCAAATATTGATAAATTAGCTTCATTACAAAACATTATTAATAAATTTGGTTATAAAATTGATACAGAAACTAAAGAAAAAACCTCACAATCTTTAAATAAATTACTAAGTGATGTTCAAGGAAAAGGGGAAGCTAATATGGTAGAAACTTTAGCAATCCGTTCTATGAGTAAAGCAGCTTATACAACTCAAAATATTGGGCATTATGGGTTAGCTTTCGATTATTACTCGCACTTTACTTCACCAATTCGTCGTTATCCAGATGTAATGACGCATCGTTTATTACAACATTATTTAGATGGCGGAAAGTCTCCTAAAGCAGAAGATTACGAAGTAAAATGTAAACATTCTTCGCAAATGGAAGAAATGGCTGCAAAAGCAGAACGATCTAGCATAAAATATATGCAGATTAAATATATGAAAGACCATCAAGATGAAGAATTTGAAGGTGTAATTTCTGGTGTAACCGAATGGGGAATTTACGTAGAAATTTCTGCAAACAAATGTGAAGGAATGGTGAGAATCAGAGATATAAAGGATGATTATTATATTTTTGATGAAAAGCAATATGCTATTGTAGGTCAATCATCAAAAAATATAATTCAACTAGGAGATAAAGTTGTTGTTAAAGTAAAAAACACCGATTTAGAACGTAAACATTTAGATTTTCATTTAATTTCGCATTAAATGAAAAACTTTTTTTGTTTATTTACTATCATTTTATTTTTAGGATGTAAAAGTTCTACTATTAAAAGTATGGAGAATACTTTAGGTTTTAAGCTTCCTAATAATTATGTTATTTTGAAAGATACTATTGTAGGAAATATAGATTATTCGGTTAATATAGAAGTTCAATTCAAAAACAAAAATGAAAGTAAAAATATAATTAAGAAATTAAAAAAAGATTATACTTTTAATAGTGTAAAAAATGGTTTTAGTTTTGGATTAGAAAGTAAAGATTATAACTTTTATCCTTGTTCAGTTGATATTGATACTTTGAATAATACTTTATCATTTAAAGAATTTCACTATTGATAACAATAAATTTTAATATTTGTCTTTATAGTATTGGTATAATTATTGGTTATACTTTAGTAACTAACAAAATTTATAATGAAAAAATTAGCATTTTTATGTCTGTTATTGTTGCCTTTTTTAGCATCAGCACAAACTACTATTACGAAAAATTTAGGAGATTTTTCTACCATAAAAGTATTTAATGGTATCGATTTAGAACTGGTTAAATCTGATAAAAATAAAATAATTGTTACAGGAGAAAAGGCAGAGAAAGTAACTATTAAAAATAAAAATAATACATTAAAAGTAGCTTTAAAGTTTCCTGAAACCACAGCAGATGGTAAAGTTAAAGTAACACTTTATTATGCATCGTTATTAAAAATAATTGATGCAAATGAAGGTGCTACTATTACAGGTAAGGAAATCTCTCAAGCTCAAATTGAAATTAAAGCCCAAGAAGGAGCTTTTATTAATATGGTAGTTAATGTTAAGCATCTTAAGGTAAAAAGCGTATCAGGAGCTGTTATTAAGCTTTCTGGAGCTACAAAAAATCAAACTGTTGAAGCAAACTTAGGTGGAATTTACCATGGGTATAAATTAATGGTAAGTGATTTAAACCATGTTCGTGCAGGTTCAGGATCGAAGGTAGAAGTACAAGCTGGTGAAACGTTAGATGCTAAGGTTTCTTTTGGTGGTTCTATTTTTTATAAAGGAACGCCTGAAGTATTTAAAGATAAAAAAGTAATTGGTGGAGTAATTGAACAGCGAAGTTAATTTAGTATCTTTGTAATGTAAAATTTAATTAAAATGATTTCACTTAGCATATTTTTAGGAATGATTGGACCATGGCAAATTGCCATTGTAGTAGCTTTAGTATTATTAATGTTTGGAGGAAAGAAAATTCCTGAATTAATGAAAGGTTTAGGTACAGGAATTAAAGAATTTAAAACTGCAACTAAAGAAGAAGAAAACGAAGAAAATAAAGTAGAAGAAAAGAAATAATTTTTTATTTTCGATATAAAAAAACCGAAACTTAATAGTTTCGGTTTTTTTTGTTTAAAATTTTATTGCTGTTCCAGAGGCTGTTACCATAAGCATTCCGCCATTTGGTCCAACAGTTTCATAATCTAAATCAACTCCAACAATAGCATCTGCGCCTAATTCTTGGGCACGTTCTTGCATTTCTTTTAGTGAAGTATCTTTTGCTTCACGTAAAACTTTCTCGTAAGAACCAGAACGACCACCAACAATATCTCTAATTCCTGCAAAGAAATCTTTAATAATATTAGCTCCAATAATTGTTTCACCAGTAACAATACCTAAATATGCTTTTGTTGGTTTATTTTCAATAGTTGGTGTTGTAGTTATTATCATAATTATTCTTTTTTATTAGCTTTAATTTCTTTCATATTCTCTCCTATTTGATTGGTTGCTGCAAAACTAGCTACCATATCATTTAACATAGAACTTGCCGCATTTGGGTTATTTGGTAGTAAAATTAAGTTACTATTCGTATCTGCTCCAATAGATTGTAATGTATCGTAATGTTGTGTAATTACAATTAATGCAGATGCTTCTTGCGAGTTGATTCCGGCTCTATTTAAAACCTCTACTGATTCCTCTAAACCACGGGCAATTTCTCTACGCTGATCTGCAATACCTTTACCTTGTAAACGCTTACTTTCTGCCTCAGCTTTAGCTCTTTCAACAATTAAAATACGTTGTGCATCTCCTTCATATTGTGCAGCAGTTTTTTCTCTATCCGCAGCATTAATTCTATTCATTGCTTCCTTTACTTGTGCATCCGGATCAATATCTGTTACCAATGTTTTAATAATATCATAACCATACGTCATCATTGCTTCATTTAATTCAGATTTTACAGCAATTGCTATATCATCTTTTTTTAAGAAAACATCATCTAATATCATTTTAGGTACTTCTGCACGAACAACATCAAATACATAAGATGTAATCTGGTCATGTGGATAATCTAACTTATAAAATGCATCTTCTACTTTGTCTCTAATTACTTTATATTGAACTGAAACTTTTAATTTAACAAATACATTATCTAATGTTTTAGTTTCAATAATTACATCTAATTGTTGAATTTTTAAACTTAGTTTTCCAGCAATCTTGTCTACTAAAGGAATTTTAAAATGTAATCCCGATTGACGAATACTATGAAGCTTACCAAAACGCTCGATAATAGCAGCTGTTTGTTGCTTCACTGTAAAGAAAGAAGCTAATAAAATAATCAATCCAAAAAACAGAATTGGATAATAATAAATAGGCATAGTTTTATTTTTTTTAATTAGTATATGTAAAGATACATATTTAAGTTTCTATTTATTTGACGGTAATTTTATTAAATGTTACAACTTTTTGCTTTTAAAGTTATATTTGCTAAAAATCAATTATATGGAACTTATTCAAAAACACGCAACAGAAATTTTAATTCTACTTTTTTTAATTGTTACCTTTTTACAATCGGGTATCGATAAAGTTACAGATTGGAATGGTAATGCATCTTTTATAAAAGAGCATTTTAAAAATTCACCATTTAAAAATTCAGTACCACTTTTATTGGTTATTATTTTAGTGATGGAATTACTTGCTGGTGCTTTTATGCTTATTGGTGTTTTTAATTTGATAACTATAGGAAGTGGAGAATTAGCTTTATTAGGTATTCAAATTTCTGCGTTGTCTTTAATTTTTCTTTTGATAGGACAACGATTAGCAAAAGATTATGCTGGTGCAATGACGTTGGCAATTTATTTTTTAATTACCATTGCGGGTATGTATTTATTAAATAGTTAATATTTATAGTATTTATTAAGTAAATAATTTTTATTTATTTAAAACGCTCTTAAATTTTAAATTTAAGAGCGTTTTGTTTTTATTTAAGTAAAGTGTATGTTTTATGTAGTTAAAATCTTTTAAATGATGCTTAAAATTGATTTTTGTTATTTTTTATCAGATATATTAAAGAAGAATACTCTCCATTTTTACTTGCTTTTAAATTTGATCTTAATCCGCTAAAAAAAGCACGTAATGGTCTTGATTTTTTTGATTTGTATTTTTCAGATAATAACGAAACATAAAAAGCATCAAACTTCATGGGAAGTATTTTTTCTACGTTCATTTCAATATCAGAAAATATTTTTTTTATAGCTGTTTTAGAAAAATGCCACAAATGTCTTGGTACATCATAAGCTGCCCAAAATTCTTTATAACTACTGGCATCATAACTTTTAAAATTAGGAACTGCAATTATTAAAACACCATTTGGTTTTAATAATTTTTTTAATTGATGTGTGTATTCTATTAAATTAGGAATATGTTCTAAAACATGCCAAAGTGTAATTACATCAAATTGTTTTCCTTCATATTCCGAAATATCTTTTTTAAGGATGATGCTTTTTCCTTCAGCAAACTTTCTTGCTTTATCAGAAGGTTCTACTCCATTAATTTTCCAATTATTAATTTTACATACTTTTAAAAAATCACCTGTCCCCGCTCCTACATCCAAAATTGTTTTATCTTTTGTATTAAAAGAGTTTATCAATTTCAGTTTTTGATTTAGTGTATGGTTTTTTACTAATTGATATACGCGGTCAAAAAGTGTTTTCTTACTATCGGTATGAGAAATGTATGAATCACTCGCATAATAACTTTCTAAATTCACCGGTACGGGTGAAGTAACAAGCATATCATATTTCTTATTATACATTACTTCATAACTCTCATCTGAAACAGTATAATCTATACAGTTTAATAACGGAGTTAGGTTTTTATAAAGTGCTTTTTCTGTATTCAATTTCTTTTTCTTTTTAAGATGTTCCATGTGGAACATGCTATAATGTTATTGCAATATTACGTAAAAAAGAAAAACGTTCCACATGGAACGTTTTTCTTTTTATTATTAAGTTGATATTATTATCTACCCATATAAACTAAAAGAACAGAAATATCACTAGGTGAAACTCCACTTATTCTACTTGCTTGAGATATCGAAGTAGGTTGAATGCTTAATAATTTTTCTCTAGCTTCAATCGATAATGAATGTACTTTATCATAATCGAAATTTGCAGGTATTACAACTTTTTCTAATCTATTTAATTTATCAGCATTGTTCTTTTCTTTATCTATATATCCCGAATATTTTAAATGAATCTCTGTCTGCTCTATTACATCAGTATTCATTTCGTTTTCTTTTATATAGTTGTGTAACTTTTCAATGCTATTAAAATCACTTAAACTTAACTGAGGACGTGTTGCTATCTTTATTAATTTCATTGTTTGATTAACAACCGATAATCCTTTAGCTTCTAAAATAGGATTTATATCTTCTTTCTTAACACTTAAGTTTGTAATGAAGTGAATCAATTTATCTGTTTTCTCTTTCTTCTCTAGTACTCTTTCTAATCTTTCATCAGAAGCTAATCCTAATTTATGACCAATTGGAGTTAATCTTAAATCTGCATTATCTTGTCTTAATAACGTTCTGTATTCAGCACGAGAAGTAAACATTCTATATGGTTCTTCTGTTCCTTTAGTAATTAAGTCATCAATTAAAACCCCAATATAAGCTTCACTTCTTTTTAATATAAAGGGTTCTTTATTTTGAGTTTTTAAGGCAGCATTTACACCAGCCATTAAACCTTGTGCAGCTGCTTCTTCATAACCCGTCGTTCCGTTTATTTGACCTGCGAAGAATAAATTTTCAATTAACTTCGTTTCTAAACTATGTTTTAATTGTGTTGGTTGAAAGAAATCATATTCAATTGCGTATCCAAAACGTAAGAATTTTACATTTTCAAATCCTGGAATATGACGAATGGCTTCATCCTGTACATCTTCTGGCATAGAAGTAGAAAATCCGTTTACATAAATTTCAACAGTATTCCATCCCTCTGGTTCAACAAAAACTTGATGACGATCTTTATCTGCAAAACGATCAATCTTATCTTCTACTGACGGACAATAACGTGGTCCTGTAGATTTAATTCTACCATTAAACATTGGTGAACGATCAAAGCCAGCACGTAGTATATCGTGTACTTTTGTATTGGTGTGTGTTAAATAACAAGAACGTTGTTCTGTTAATTTTTTAATGTTAGGTAAATAAGAAAACTTCTCTGGATTTTCATCTCCAGGTTGTTCAGTCATTTTAGAAAAATCTAAAGAACGAGCATCAACTCTTGGAGGAGTTCCTGTTTTCATTCTTCCAGATTCAAATCCTTTAGCAACTAAATCTTCTGTTATTCCTGTAGAAGCTCCTTCACCTGCTCTACCACCACCAAATGTTTTTTCACCTATATGAATCAATCCATTTAAAAAAGTACCTGCAGTAATAATAACAGTCTTTGCTTTTATCTCTAATCCTAAAGCTGTTTTTACACCAACGACTTTATTGTCATCAAAAATTAATCCGTTAACAGAGTCCTGATAAAAATCTAAATTATCCGTCTTCTCTAACATATTTCTCCAACACTCTGCAAATTGCATTCTGTCCGACTGTGCCCTCGGACTCCACATTGCAGATCCTTTTGATTTATTAAGCATCTTAAACTGAATAGCAGTCTTATCGGTTACAATTGCACTGTAACCCCCTAGAGCATCAATTTCGCGAACTATTTGCCCTTTAGCGATACCACCCATTGCTGGATTACAACTCATTTGAGCTATATTCTGAAGGTTCATTGTTATTAATAATGTATGTGCACCCATGTTGGCACTTGCAGCTGCAGCTTCACTACCAGCGTGTCCACCACCTACTACAATTACATCGTATGTTGTATTAAATAAACTCATTTTATATGCTGTTCCACGTGGAACGATTTTAGTTTTCGTTTAAAGTTTTTAAAGAATCGTTTTCTTTAGTACGCATTATTTGTTTTTCAGCCTCGGTCTTATCCTTGTATTTCATATAATGTAATACACCATGAATAATAACTCGATGCAGTTCGTTTTCAAATAAAACATTAAACTCTTTTGCATTTTCTTTTACTCGTTCGATAGAAATAAAGATGTCTCCTCCTACTAACTTACCTAAGGTATAATCAAAACTAATGATGTCGGTTAAGGTGTCGTGTTGTAAAAATTCAACATTCATTTTATGTAAATAGGTATCATCACAAAATACATAGTTGATTTCTCCTAATTCAAACTCTTCTTTCTCTATACAGTTCTGAACCCACTTAGAAGTTTTTTCTTCATTTTCTAATTGAAATTCAGTTTCGTAATTAAATACAATCATTCTTTAATTTATGTTGTAATAAAATAATTTAAATCTATTACTTGTTGTTTTTAGGAAGGTTAAAATACTCCTGAACCTTCTTTTTATAATCAGGGCGCAAAGGTAATGATTGTCTATTTAATATCTCTGTTTGGTTATAGAACAACTTCTTAAACTTTAAATCCTTAATCCTTTCTTTATTATACTCTTGTAAATTGGTATTTGATTTTCGTTTTTTATCACGATTTTGTTCGAATGTAGCCTTCTCTAATTTTAGTAATTCATAGTTTAATTGTTGCATTCTGTTAATGCTTTGCTGTGTAAAACCTTTTTCTAAAATATCATTTTCTAACTGCTCCATTTCCTTAAGAGCTTTCTTAGCTTTACCGTTACCGCTTTTTCCTTGGCCAATGGCATCTTCTAATTGTTGCCTCAATTCCGTTTGTTGTTTATATATTTCATACAACTCACCATTTAAACCTTCTCCTTGCTCACCGCTCTCACTTTCTTTTTTTCCTTTTTCCCCACCTTTTTTTCCGTCTTTTCCATCTTTAGGTTTTCCACCTTCTTTCTTTTGCATACCCTCTTGCATCTTCTTCATTAAGTCACTTTGCTTTTTAATAATGTCTGGCAAGCTAAAAGATTTTCCTTTTCCCTTCCCTTTTCCGTTACCAGGTTTTGGGTTTTTCATAGCATCTAACGTATTACTTAACATATCTGCTAAAGTGTTTGCTGATGTCATTATGTAACGCTGATTTGTTATTCCGTTTTGAAATTTATTATCAGCAAAATTTTCTAAAGATTCACTTAAATTATAATGTGCTAACGAAAGTTGATCTTGTACTTTAGATGATATTTTAGGGTTTTTCATTGATAAAACAAATAAACTATCGTCTATATGTTCAAAATAACTTTTAAGTAAATATTGCTTTTGTAGGTTTTTACCAAAGTTTGGATGTGAAGAATTAGTTGATGAAAACACATTCATTAAAGTCTCTTGGTCAAAAGAAAATGTAATTAAGTTTTCTAGAACCTGACGCAAACCTTCCATGTTTTCTTCTTCCATATCAGCACTCATTTCTTGCATTGAATCTTGCATCTTCTGACTCATTTCCTGCATTTTTTTCGCTGCTTTTTTCTGATTTTCTTTTGATTCAGATTGCTTTTTGTTTGCTATATTTTCTTCTGCTTTGTTAAGTTCTTTTTGGGTTTCCTCAGATAATTTTTCCATAGAAGGTATTTCCATCGGAGATTTTAATTTTTCATTATCTTTTTTTAACTCATTAAGTTCTTCTTTAGCTTCCTTAAATTCTTTATTTATTGCCTTTTGTTCGTCGTTTGTTGTTTCTTTTTTTGATAATTCCTCTTGTTTTTTTGACAACTCATTTAAATTATCTGCTATTTTTTGCATTTTCTGCTCAACATAAAAACGTTTAGTCATTTCTAATATACGTTCTAAACTTCTTTCTTGTTGTTTGTTTTGCTCAGCTAGTTCTTTTGTCTTTTTTATTAAATCTTCTCGGTTAAGTTTCTCGGCTAATTTTTTAAGTTCGGCTAATTTTTTTTGTTGCTTATCGAGTTTCTTAAGTTCTTCTATTCGCTGTTTTAATTCTTCTTTTTTGTCTTGTAAGCTTTCGTTTTTTTCTTTTTTCTCAGTAAAATTGTTTTGCAAATTTTCAGTTTGACGTTGCATCATTTGCTTGTACTGATCTTGTCGTTTAATTAAATTTTTAATCTTTTTCTGATCATTCCAATTAACATTTTTCTTGTTCTGTAATTCAAATTGAATTTTCTCTAATTCTTTTTTACTTCGTTCTTGCTTATTTAATGAGTTTTCTAAATTATCAATATAGTTACGTTGTTCTTGTAAAAGCTCCTTCTCTATCTCGTTGGTTGTTTTCTGTCGATAAGAAAATTTTTGACTCTTCGTTTTTTTATTTCCGTTTACGGCATCGTTATCAAACACCTGAAAATAAAGTTCATAATCAACTCCTTTTTTAAGATCTAAATCACCAGGAAACTCAAATAAAAAAGTTTGAATATTATTTTTATTTATAGCAATCTTCTTTAAACTTAATGCATCACCAGTATTTTTATCATAGTAAACCAATTCTAATTTATTAAAGCCATAATCATCAGAAATTTGTCCA
Organism: Tenacibaculum retecalamus; assembly: GCF_027941755.1. NCBI lineage: Bacteria > Pseudomonadati > Bacteroidota > Flavobacteriia > Flavobacteriales > Flavobacteriaceae > Tenacibaculum > Tenacibaculum retecalamus. The sequence goes on from NZ_CP115916.1 coordinate 12,868, forward strand.
ACAAACTGTGCATTACCTCTAGTAATACTATCAATATTAGAATTTACATTTATTAAAGGATGCTCATCCGTAATAACGGCTATAGAAAATTGTAGCTGTTCGTAATCTTTTAAACTATTATTAGAAGTAGTAATTTGATAATTAATAGTTTTTTTAATCTGCTTTTTAAATTTAAATCCATCAATTTTATTTTTGATAAAATTGTAACGTTTTTCATTTAATAGTAAGTTAACACTATCTGTTTCAGTTGTTTTAACTTGCCATTCTATAATTGTTCCTTGTGGAACATTAAGATTTCCTGTGTTTTCAATTGTTTCATTTTTCTTATGAATATAGCTAGGGTATTTTAAATTCAATGAAATGTTTTGAATAGAAGGTGTTCTTATAATAGCTATATTATAGGTTATAGATTCTATACCGTTTGCACTAGCGTAAAAATTAATTGGTTCTTGTACTTCAATAAACGTATATGAAAACAATCCATTACCTTCATTTTTTAAAAAATATTGTTGCTTGTTAAAATGAATTTTGGCACTCTCAGGAATAATTTCGCCGCTTGTTTGAATATAAACCGTAATATCTTTTCCTTTAATGACTTTTAAATTGGTAGTTGTTAAATTGAAATAAAAAGGAGCGGGAGCTTTATAAGCAACAGAATGATTTACTACACGATTAAAACTTTCGGATAGCTTGTGAGTTGTTCCTGTTATAAATGATAATCCCCAAATAAAAACCGGAATTAATGCATATTTTAAGTATTTAATATTGCTATTAAAATTAACTGCTTTATTAAATGATATTGATTGTATTTCTTTTGCTTTTTGAGAAATACTGGCTAATAACAAGTCCGATTGATTGCGGTTTTGTTTTAGTTGTAATACGTTTAAAAGTTTATCTTTTACTTCCGGAAAATGATTTCCAATAATTTTAGACGATTCTTCAAAAGAAATTCCTTGCCGTAATCCTATAATTTTAAAAATAGGAAAACAAATAAAACGGAAGAATAAAAATAATTCTACTAAAATAAATATCCAAAATAATAGCGTTCTGGCAGTTGGCCTTAGCCACAAAAAGTATTCAATAAACAAAGTAAAAAACAAGTATAATATCCCTAAAGAAATAAATAAAATACTCCCTTTTATCAATTCATTGGTGTAGTATTTTCTACTAAACTGCTGTAACTTTCGTGTTATCTTATTAAAATCTTCCATATCAATTTATAAAAGTACTATTTTTAAAAGGAAGTTTTAGTTAAAGGTTTCTGTAAGAATTTTTAAATTTACCGTACTAAACCTTTATACTTTTAAATTTAAACGAAATTCATAATTATTTTAAAATGAAAAAACTTGTTACAATACTGTTATTATTAGTTTCTATTAACCTGTTAGCTCAAAGTCCGTGGACGAAAAAGAAAAACGAAACCTATGTACAATTATCATTTACTAGTATTGCTAATTACGATAAACTACACGGTAATCCTGAAGTAAATTTAACAAATAAAGTATCAGACAACACCCTACAATTATATACTGAATACGGTATTTCAGATAATACAACTTTAGTTTTAAACTTTCCGTTTAAATTAACATCTTCAAATGCAACTTCCTCTCCAAGTAATAATTCATTAGGGAATGTTCAATTCGGAATAAAACATAACTTTAGTAATAAAAAATGGTTATTAACAGGGCAATTAAATGTTGAAGCCAATACAGGTAATTATGATGAAATAACTGGTTTACGAACAGGTTATGATGCATGGAGTTTTACACCGTTATTTATTGCAGGTAGAGGTTTTAATAATTGGTACATACAAGCTTTTACAGGTTTTGATATTCGTACAAACGATTATAGTAGTAACTATAAATTAGGTGGAGAGATTGGTTACAAAACATTAAATTGGCTTTGGATTGCTGGTTTTTTAGATGGTGTAGCATCATTAAAAAATGGAGATATTGCATTACCATCACAAAACTTAAACACAGGTTTATATGTTAATAACCAAAGTTACGCAGGCTTCGGATTAAAATTCATAGCAGAAATTAATGCTAGTTTTGGTGCAAACATAGCCTTAGGCGGTGCGTTTTCTGGAAGAAATGTTGCTAAAGTTCCCGCAATAAGTTTTGGTTTATACCAGAAGTTTTAAACTATTATACAATATATGTAATTACCAAGAGAAGCTTTTATAAAAGCTTCTCTTTTTCTTTTTATCTAATTTCTTTTCTCTTTTATTAAAACTATCTTTGCGCTTTCAAATTAATAAAAATGACTGACAACGTAAGAGTACGCTTTGCTCCTAGCCCAACAGGACCTTTACATATTGGTGGTGTAAGAACTGCTTTATTCAATTACTTATTTGCTAAAAAATATAACGGAACTTTTGTGTTACGTATCGAAGATACTGACCAAACACGTTATGTAGCAAATGCTGAACAATATATAATTGATGCTTTAAAATGGTGTAATATCCCTTTTGATGAAGGATCAGGAAATAATGAAAAGTTCGGACCATACCGTCAGTCAGAACGTAAAGAATTGTATAAAAAGTATGCAATTGAATTGATTGAAAAAGGCTGGGCTTATTATGCTTTTGATACAGCAGAAGCATTAGATGCACAACGAAAAAATGATGAAGAAAACGGAAAAACGTTTATTTATAATTGGCACAATCGTGCTACGTTAGATAATTCATTGAATCTTTCTGATGAAGAAATCAAAAATAAATTAGAAGCAGGTACAAAATATGTTGTCCGTTTTAAAACTCCGCAAGATGAAACATTGTTATTACAAGACGAAATCCGTGGAACGATTAAGATTGATACAAATACGTTAGATGATAAAGTATTATTTAAGTCAGACGGAATGCCAACGTATCATTTAGCAAATATTGTTGATGATCATTTAATGGAAATAAGTCATGTTATTCGTGGTGAAGAATGGTTACCTTCTCTCCCACTTCACACTTTATTATACCGCGCTTTTGATTGGCAAGCTCCAAAATTTGCGCACTTACCATTAATTTTAAAACCAGTAGGTAAAGGAAAATTAAGTAAACGTGATGGCGATAAATTAGGATTCCCTGTATTTCCTTTAGAATATACGAATGAGCAAACAGGTGATGTTTCTCGTGGTTATAAAGAAGATGGTTATTTTAATGATGCATTTATAAATATGCTTGCTTTATTAGGATGGAATCCCGGTACGGAACAAGAAATATTTTCTTTAGAAGCATTGGTTGAAGCTTTCGATTTAAGCAGAGTTAGTAAATCTGGTGCTAAGTTTAGTCTGGATAAAACAAACTGGTTTAATCAACAATACTTACAACAAAAATCAAACAAAGAACTAACGGAATTATATATCACTATTCTAGAAGAAAAAGGAATTGATATTGATAGCGCTTTTACTGAAAAAGTAGTTTCATTAATAAAAGAGAGAGCTACGTTTGTTGCTGATTTTTGGGATTTATCAAGTTTTTTCTTCATGAATCCTTCGGAGTACGACGAAAAAGCATCAAAAAAGCAATGGAAAGATACTACTGGCGAGTTAATGCAAGAATTAACCACAGTTATCGATAAGATTGAAGATTTCACGATAGAAAATGCTCAAACTGATATTAAAGGTTGGATAACGGCTAAAGAAATTGGTTTTGGTAAAGTAATGCAACCATTACGTTTAAGTTTGGTAGGTAAATTAGCAGGACCAGATTTGTTTGATATAATGACAATGATTGGTAAAGAAAACACACTACAACGAATTAACAACGCAATAGCGAAGTTATCATAAAAACAAAAAACGCCGCTTTATAAAGCGGCGTTTTTATTTTGGATTAATTTTCTTTTTAAAATTGATTGTAATGACATGAAGAAGATCTTCCTCCACGGTTCACACTTCCGGCATTATTCCAATCCAGTTTAAATACCACACTTAAAGTTCCTTGAATGTGAGAGCGCATACTTTCATAATTTTCAAGAGAATGTTTATAATATACTTGCGGATTGACTCCAATTTTGTCCGTTATCCAATAAATACCACCAGCACCTAAATTAATAGTGGGTGTCATTTTTCTATCAGAATCTACAATACTTCCTCCTACAAAAACATATGGACTAAATTTTTCTAATACTGCATTAAAATTATAGCGAACCGAACCATCTAGTGAAAAGTAACTAGCAACATTTTGAATGAACCCAACATCGTCTATTGTGTTTATAGACATTGCTCCGTCAATAGACAAGCGTTCACCAATTGGCATTGTTATGCTAAGTACAGGCACCTGAAATTGATATGCATCACCAATAAAAGCTGCATCACTTTCGCTAAATTTGGTAACTCCCATTCCAATTCCTATTTGCCAAGAATCGTTTAAATTTTGTGAAAACAAATTCATTGAGCAACAAAGTATTATAGTAAGTAAAATTCTATTTTTCATTAATTAGGGGGGCTATTTAATTTAATAACTTGATTAACCGCAATTTAGTATAAATGTTTTAAATAGCATTTACTTTTTTAATAGCAATTGTAAATTCCTCTAAATCATTAGTATTCATTACTAAATGAATTGCTTCATCACAAACTTTTTCAATGTTATCTAACGGAAACTGTAAGGCCACCGCAGTTCTTTGCATAAGTGTTACTTGTTTTTTATCTATATGCTCATCAGCAAATATCATTTTAGTTAAGCGATACAAACGTTCAATACGTTCATCGTAATTCACAGGTGGGTTTACAGGAAATTTCTCTGGATTTTTTAAGATCTCAATATATTCTGTTTCAGCAATGTTTAATTTTTTTGCTGCACGATCTAATAATTTTTGCTCACCTTCTGAAATAACACCATCAGTTTTTGCAATTTTCACAACACTTGCAAAGTGTCCTATTTCCTGTTTGTGTTTTCCACTTGAATATAAATCAGATATTGACATGATCTTAATATTTTAATAATTATAGTTTTTCTTTAGATACAAAGATGAAAAAAAAGTCAACTAAAACTTTTTACTAAAGTTAATAAATTTACAGAAAACATAATATTATTTTTTCTTATAATTTTGTGTTTAATAATAAATAATAGTGATTAAAAAAGAGTGTGAAATATATCTTTTAAGCGATTATAAAAAAACCGTTAACGAATGTGTCAATAAGGGTTATATTTAAGTTTTAAGACAACTTTAAATGTGTTTTAGCTTTTAAAAAATAACAATGAATCTTATTTATGAAATCTTCAAAAAAATAAATTTTTATCGATTGCTTTTAGCTTAATTATTGTGTAGTTTTAAAAATAAAAAAAACAATTTTTTTCTTAGCCTTTATTTTGATAACTTATAAATGATTAAGTTTTTACTTCCTTAATTTATAAGTTGCTATACCAGTTTTAAAAATATTTTAAATGAAAATACTTCATACTGCCGATTGGCATTTGGGTCATAGATTACATGAGCAATCGCAATTAGAAGAGCAGACCTTGTTTTTAAATTGGATTGAAAATTACATTATCGATCAAAAAATAGATGTATTATTAATTTCAGGAGATATATTTGATACTGGTTCACCTTCTAACCAAAGTTTGGCGATGTATTATAGCTTTTTAGTAAAGTTAAAAGCAACTAGTTGTAAATCTATTATTATTACTGGTGGTAATCATGATTCACCAGGAACTTTAAACGCTCCAAAACATATATTAGATGCATTGTCGATAAAAGTGGTTGGTAAAGCAACAGAAAATATTGAAGATGAAGTTTTTGAAATTGATATAAATGATGAAAAAATTATCGTTGGTGCAGTTCCCTATTTGCGTGACGGAGATATCAGAAGAGCGGTGGCAGGTGAATCTTTCGATGAGCTTACAGATAAATATAAAACAGCTTTAATTAATCATTATCAGTTAGTTGCGTTACAATGCGAGTTAATAAATACAAGCAATGCACCCGTAATTGCAATGGGGCATTTATTTGCAACAGGCGGTTCGGTTTCTGATAGTGAACAAAATATTTATGTGGGTACTTTAGGGCATATTGGGGCAGCAGATTTTCCTATTTATTTTAATTATATCGCCTTAGGGCATTTACATAGGCCGCAAATAATTGGTGATAATGATAAAGTACGATATTCTGGTTCTCCAAATATTTTAAGCTTTAGTGAAATTAATTACGATAAAAAAGTACTTGTTTTAACTACAAAAAACAATGAAATAAGTGCTATTGAAGATGTTGTAATTCCGCGTTTTAGAGAGTTTTATAAATTAACAGGAAGCATGACCGAATGTATTGATGGGTTTTCGAGTATTACTTCTAATTCTTATAAATTAACACCTTGGATAGAAATTGTTTTAAAAGAAAACAACACTATAAATACAGAAGAGCTAAAAATAGCTGCCGAAAAATATTGCTTCGAAATATTAAAAACCTCTTTAAAAAAGCAACGAAAAACACAAGGAATTGAAGAATTGCTAGAAAACATAAAATCGATTAAAGAATTATTACCTACCGAAGTTTTTAAACTAAAGTGTGAAGAAATGGATTTTGATTTAAAGGAAAACCCGGAAGTTTGGGACGCCTTTAATGAAGTATTACAAGTTGTTAAAAATCAATAATTATATATTGATATGAAAATATTAAAAATAGAATTACAAAATATTAATTCCTTAAAATCGGATACACCCATTGTAATCGATTTTGAAAATGAGCAATTTAAAGATGTTGGTTTATTTGCCATTACAGGTTCTACTGGTGCAGGGAAAACTACAATTTTAGATGCTATTACGATTGCATTATATCATAATGTTCCACGTTTTAGTGGTACAAAAGGTTCGTTGATCGATGTGGTAAGTCATAGTGCAAATGATGCTTTTACTAGAGTTACTTTCGAAAACAATAATTTTATTTATGAAGCTTTTTGGGGAATTAGAATTGCTGATAAATCAGGGAAAAAATATAAGAATGCTAAAGAAGAAGTAAGTTTAAAAAACTTAACGACCGATGTTATTATTGCCACTCAAAAAAGAGCTTTAATTACAGAAGTTCATAAAGTAACTCAGTTAGATTATAATCAGTTTTTAAGGTCTGTAATGCTTGCTCAAGGTGATTTTGCATCTTTTTTATCGGCCAAAGGATCAGATAAAGGAAAGTTACTAGAACAAATTACAGGTGAAGAGATTTATAAAAAAATAGGTCAAGGTGTTTTAGATAGAAAATCAAAAGAAGATAAAAAGTTAAAAGATATTCAAGCTAAAATCAACTCAGAAGATGTTTTAACAACAGAAGAAAAAAAAGCACTAAAACAAAAAGATACAATACTTACTTCGGATATTAATACTATTGAAAAAGAGTTAAAAGCTACGCAAGTTATAGCAGATTGGTATGTTCAGTTTGACAAACTAACTTCAGAGGCAAAAGAACAAGAAGAAGCTGTTAAAAGCATAGATCTTTATATAAAAAAGCATCAAACAGAACTAGATGCTTTGGCTTTAAATGAAAAAGCAGCACCATTTAAAGAACTTATTCAGGATTTAAATAGAACAGAAAAAGAACAACTTCAAAAAATAGCAATATTAAAAAATATAGAAAATCAATTAGCACAACTAAAACCAACAATTGATAGCTTAGAAAAATTGGTTTCAACAGAAACATCGCTGTTTGAAAAAGCAAATAAAGAATTTTCGGAATGGCTGCCAAAGTTCGAATTCATAACAAAACTAGACGGGCAATTAAAAAATGAAGCCGTTCAAAAAGAAAAAAATACGCAACAACTCAAAGTAGTAGCCGAACAAATTGAGCGTTTAAAAGAAGAAGAAAAAAGCATACTCAAAGAAATTACAGTAACGACGGTTAAAATAGAAAAAACAGCTTTATTTTTAAATGAAAACAAGTTTTTAAAAGAGGTTGCTGATAAAATTTCTAGTTGGACAAAAGATCTAACAACCTTAAAAGCGAGTAAACAATCTTTAAAGGAAGATGTAGACTTTGTTGCGTTTAAAAAGAAAGAAGTTCTAAAAAACACGGATCTTTTAACTACTGATGTTGAATTATTAGCTAAAAAATCAATAGAAATTGCAACGATAGAAAAAGAATATATTCGAATTTCAGATGAATTAGCAAAAAAAAATATTCAACAGCTTTTAAAGAATAAAGAAAAGTTACTGATACAAAAAGACAATTGGGAACAGTTTAAAAATATTTCTGAACAAACACTTAAAACCAAAGCTGCACAAACGGAAATAGAAACTGAGCAACATAAATTAGTAAACGCTTCGAAATTAATAGAAGAAAAGTTAAAATTGGTGAAAACAGCTTTTGAAAATCAAGAAAAAGCAGTTAGTGATGCCTCAAAAATTTTAGATTTAGAAAAAAGCATTGCAAATTACGAAAGTGATCGCTTGCGATTAAAGGCAGGAGAACCTTGTGGTTTATGTGGATCTACGGCACATCCGTTTGTAGATGATTCCAAAATAAATGAGGTTTCTAATGCCGAATTAGAATTTAATTCTAGAACAAAAAAATTACAAGAACTTTCAACATCTAAGAGTACGTTAGAGGTGAAAAAAGCACAAATTATAACTACTATTGATGGATTAAATAAGCAAAGCAAAGCCATTGTAATAGCGCTTGGAGATTTTGAAGTATCAGCAAGTAAAATTAATATTCAGTGTGAATTAACCGATGTTGATAAAATAAATACAACGTTAAAATCAACTTCAGAAGCGTTGATGATTTTAAATAATGACATCGTAATTGCTCAAAAATTACAAACAGCTAAAAATGAATCTTCAGAGAAAATAAATAGTTTTAAAGAAGGTTTAGGTACGTTAACAACATCGGTTGCTACCAAAAAAGAGCATATTAAAAACAGCACTACCGAGATTGAAACTAAAGAGCAATCAATAGCGCGGTTAAATGCAACTTGTAGTAATTTAGAAAATGATTTAAGAGTAAAACTGGCAAAATATAATTACCTGTTACCACCTGTTGAAACGATAGATATTTTTATTCAAAATATAGAAGCATCTATTAGTAATTACAATAAAGAAACTCAAGTTTTTAATACACTAACATCAGAACTTACTGTTTTAAATAACAATGTAAAAAACAATAAAAATCAACAAGAAAAAGATGATAAAATTTACAAAGAATATTTTAAAAATAAGGAGGAAAATGATGTTAAAATAAAAGATTTTACTACAAAACGATTCGCTATTTTACCATTAAATGTTACGGTTGCTAATAAAAGAGAACGATTACAGTTGGTTGTTAATCAAAGCAAAGAAAAATTAGATAAACATAAAAAGAATTTACAAAAACACCTCGATACAAAAACAGAGGTAGTAGCTTTAAAAACAAATACAGCTAAAGAACAAGCTGATTCAATTACGACTTTAACCAATTTAAAATCAATTTTAGCAAACGATTTAAATCAGAGTGATTTTACTACTAAAGAGGAAATAGAAAAAGCGCTATTATCTAAAGAAGATTTAGAAAAATACACGCAAAATAAAGAGCGTATTAAAGAAAATCAGATTACTCTTAAAACCAAAAAAGAAAGTAATTTAAAAGCTTTTGAAGTTTTAAATAAACAGCGGGCTTTTGAAATTTCGGCACTAGAAAATAAAGTGGTTTTAGAAGATTTATCAATAAAAAATAAATATTTTTTAACTGAAAAAGGTAAAATAGTAGAAGCTTTTAGAAAAGATCAAGAAATAAGAGATCGAAATAAAGAAGTTTCTAAAAAGATAGATGCGCAAGCAAAAGTATGCGGTATTTGGGCTGCATTATTTAAAGTTATAGGAAATTCGAAAGATGCGTTTAATGTGTACGTTCAGCGTTTAACCTTAAAACATTTGTTAGACCTTGCTAATGTGCATTTGTATAAGTTAAATAAGCGTTATTCATTAAAAATGGAAGAAGCGTACAAACCGAAAGAAGAGCTTAATTTTAATTTAATTGACCATTACCAAACAGATCAGGCAAGATTGGTAGATACCTCTAGCGGTGGCGAAAAGTTTATTATCAGTTTAGCGCTGGCTCTAGGTTTATCAGATTTAGCGAGTAAAAATGTAAAAATAGATTCTTTATTTATTGATGAAGGTTTTGGTACTTTAGATAGCAATACATTAGAAACGGTAATTTCTACCTTAGAAACTTTACAAGCACAAGGCAAAATGATTGGAATTATATCGCATGTAGAAAACTTAAAAGAACGTATTCCTACTCAAATACAAATCACCAAAAAGAGCAACGGAATAAGTGTTGTTGATGTTATTTAATATGTTGATATTAATTTTTTTAACTGTATAAAAATATTCTTTAAAAAACAGTTTTTTTTAATTATTAGATAATTTTTGTTGCACTTTATAAAGAGACAATACTTCTTCTAATTCAGAAATTTTATTTTCAACATCTTCTATTTTTATATCATTTCCTTCTTCTTCCATTCTTTCTTCTAATAACATTTCATTTTTAGCTTCATCCATACCATTCATCACAACTCCAATGAAAAGGTTTAGAAAAATCATAGTACCTATTAAGACAAACGTTACAAAAAAGGTAATAGAAAGAGCGGAGGAAGCAGTAGAGTTGGTACATAAATTCATAGTGTCAGTGTATCCATAATTTTCACAGCCATACATATTTATATACATAATATCTGTCCAGTCTTCTAAGGTTACTATTCTAAAAAGCGAAAGCATAGAGGTTTGTAAATCACCAAAATGTATAGGGTCGTTTTTTCCAAAAAAGAAAACACCAGCAACAGCATAAATATAAAATAACAAGGTTAGTAATATAGAAACATACCCCATAGAAGGTAAACTCTTTAAAAGAGCTCTTACCAACATTTGTAGTTTTGGTAATGCTTTTATAAGTTTTAAAACTCTTAACAGACGAAGCAATCGTAATATAGCAATAGAGCTACCACCAAAAGGAAGAAATGCAGCGGTTACAATAATAAAATCAAAAATATTCCACCCATCAGTAAAATACAACCAAGGTTTGTTTCCTTCCGCTAAAACTTTTATGATTATTTCTAGTATAAAAATCCCAAGAATTATTTGATTTAAAAGCTCTAAAATATTTTCATGTCTTACTGAAAATTTTTCATAAGTAGCTAATCCTACTAAAACACCAGCTATTAAAATAGCTGTTGTCACGAAATTTTGAAACCATTTACTATTACTTATTTTCTTACTTAACTTTAACATAAAATAATGGTATATTATTAGTTATATATTATTTAGAGAAGGATAAAATATTATAAAACAACATATATAAAATTATTTTCTTCCCAAATGAGTTTTTCAACTTCCCAGTAACAACTTTCAACTTCCAAAAATGATTCATCATCATATTTAGAGTTATTTTAACTAAAAAGCTAAAAAAATAATACTCGTATATTTGCGTAAATTTTTTAAGGTTGAGTAAGCAAACTATTGTAAATCATTACCAACAATCGGGCAAAGTAAAGCAGATTGTAAATGCACTTCAACAAGAACAACACCATTTTCAAATAGCGAATTTGGTTGGTTCTTCGTTGTCTTTTGTTATTTCTGAAAGTTTTAAAAAAGCTGATAAACCCTATTTGTTAATCTTTAACGATAAGGAAGAAGCAGCGTATTATTTAAACGATTTAGAACAATTATTAGGCGATAAAAATGTGTTGTTTTATCCGGGCTCTTATCGCAGACCTTATCAGATAGAAGAAACTGATAATGCCAATGTATTGTTGCGATCAGAGGTTTTAAACCGAATTAATTCGCGCAAAAAACCTGCAATAATTGTAACCTACCCTACCGCTCTATTCGAAAAAGTAGTTACTAAAAAAGAATTAGAAAAAAATACACTTAAAATTACGGTTGGCGAAAATGTATCGCCCGATTTTGTAAACGAAGTATTGTTCGAATACAATTTTAATCGAGTTGACTTTGTTACCGAACCTGGCGAGTTTTCAGTGCGTGGGGGAATAATCGATGTGTTTTCATTTTCGAACGATGAACCGTATCGAATGGAGTTTTTTGGTGATGAGGTAGATAGTATTCGAACTTTTGATGTAGAAACCCAACTTTCTAAAGAAAAACTCAAGAAAGTTTCTATAATGCCGAATGTAGAAAACAAAACACTACAAGAAAGTAGAGAAAGCTTCTTAAAATACATTGCTGCTAAAACAGCAATTTTTGTAAAAAACAACGATATTCTCACCGAAAATTTAGATAAATTTTATAAAAAAGCAGAGTTATCGTTTAATGAACTATCTACAGATATAAAACACTCAAAACCTTCAGAATTATTTTGTGATGGTACTTTGATAAAAGGACAATTAGCAGATTTTACGACAGTTAATTTTGGTAAAACAGGTCATTCCGAACTTGTTTCGGAATCACATAATGCGACACTGAAACAAGTTCAGTGTAACGTAATTTTTGATACCCATCCGCAGCCCTCTTTTAATAAAAAATTCGATTTGTTAATTCAGAATTTTAACGAATTTTCAGCAAAAGGATTTACCAATTACATATTTTGTTCTAACGATAAACAAGCACAACGATTTCACGATATTTTTGATGATAATGAAGCCGAGGTATCTTATGAAACTATTGTATTTCCGTTATATCAAGGATTTGTCGATTTAGAAAACAAGATTGTTTGTTATACCGATCATCAAATATTTGAGCGTTATTATAAATTCCGTTTAAAAAATGGTTATGAGAAAAAACAATCCATCACTTTACAAGAACTTACCAAGTTAGAAATTGGAGATTACGTAACGCATATCGATCATGGAATAGGAAAGTTTGCAGGATTACAAAAAATTGATGTAGAAGATAGAAAACAAGAAGCCATTAAGCTTATTTATGGCGATCGCGATATTTTATATGTAAGTATTCACTCGTTACATAAAATATCTAAGTTTAATGGTAAAGACGGTAAACCACCTAAAATATACAAGTTAGGTTCTGACGCTTGGAAAAAAGTTAAACAGAAAACAAAAGCGAGAGTTAAGCATATTGCCTTTAATTTAATTCAGTTATACGCTAAAAGAAAACTACAAAAAGGCTATGCTTTTGGTCCAGATACGCACATGCAACATGAACTGGAAGCAAGTTTTATTTATGAAGATACTCCAGATCAGTTCACATCAACACAAGATGTAAAAGCCGATATGGAAAAAGCACAACCCATGGATCGTTTGGTGTGTGGTGATGTTGGTTTTGGTAAAACAGAAGTTGCTATTAGAGCTGCTTTTAAAGCAGTAGATAACGGAAAACAAGTGGCAATTTTAGTGCCTACAACTATTTTGGCTTTTCAGCATTTTAAAACCTTCTCAGAGCGTTTAAAAGACTTTCCAGTTACTATTGATTACTTAAACCGTTTTAGAACCACAAAACAGCGTAATGGAGTTTTAGAAGGTGTTACTAACGGAAGTGTAGATATTGTGATAGGAACGCATCAATTAACCAATAAAAAAGTCAATTTTAAAGATTTAGGATTACTAATTATTGATGAAGAGCAAAAGTTTGGAGTTGCCGTAAAAGACAAGTTAAAAACGATTAAAGAAAATGTAGATACGTTAACCTTAACTGCTACCCCTATTCCGCGTACATTACAGTTTAGTTTAATGGCAGCACGAGATTTATCGGTAATAAAAACAGCGCCACCAAATCGTCATCCTATAGAAACTAGTGTTATCCGCTTTAGCGAAGAAACAATTCGGGATGCTATTTCTTATGAAATTTCTCGTGGTGGACAAGTATTTTTTATTCATAACAGAATCGAAAACATTAAAGAAGTTGCTGGTTTGTTACAACGCTTGGTACCGAATGCTAAAATCGGAATTGGGCACGGACAAATGGAAGGTAAAAAGTTAGAAGAATTGATGCTTGGTTTTATGAACAACGAGTTTGATGTTTTAGTGTCTACGACGATTATTGAAAGCGGATTAGATGTACCAAACGCCAATACTATTTTTATCAATAATGCCAATAACTTCGGATTGTCAGACCTCCACCAAATGCGTGGTCGTGTAGGGCGTTCGAATAAAAAAGCATTCTGTAATTTTATTACGCCGCCTTTTCATATGATGACAGATGATGCGCGTAAACGTATTGAAGCATTGGTGTTGTTTTCTGATTTAGGAAGCGGATTAAATATTGCCATGAAGGATTTAGAAATTCGTGGTGCAGGAGATTTATTAGGTGGTGAACAAAGCGGATTTATTAATGATATTGGTTTTGATACGTATCAAAAAATATTACAAGAAGCTATTGTTGAGTTGAAAGAAAACGAGTTTAAAGAACTGTATCCAGTAGACGAAAATGTACCGAAAGAATATGTAAAAGAAGTACAAATTGATACCGATTTTGAAATTCTTTTTCCTGATGATTATGTAAATTCTGTTACCGAAAGATTGAGTTTATACAACAAATTAGGAACCTTAACCGAAGAAAAAGAATTGGTAGACTTTGAAAGTCAAATTACCGATCGTTTTGGAGAATATCCAACGCAGGTTCAAGATTTATTAGACAGTGTTCGTATAAAATGGTTGGCGAAAGAACTTGGTTTAGAGAAAGTTATTTTAAAACAAAAACGTATGATTGGTTATTTTGTTTCTGATCAGCAAAGCGGATTTTATCAAACTCCTGCATTTACAAGAATGTTGCAGTATGTTCAAAAAAATTCGAAAAGCTGTGTAATGAAAGAAAAAACTACCAAAAATGGATTACGATTATTAATCACTTTTATCAGAATTGATTCAGTAAATACAGCTTTAAAAATATTACAAAAAGTATAAAAAGAATGTCATTTCGAGGCACGAAGCAATCTGTATCTAAATAGAAGATTATTTCATCATTTTACTCTTCGTAATAAAGAAAAATAAAAAACATAAAATGGCATCAATATTTGGTCACGTATTAGCATCGTTTGCCTTCGGAAAAGGGTTTTCGAAATCTATTGTAAATTGGAAGTTCCTTTTATTAGGTATTGGTTGTGCAATATTACCAGACGCTGATGTAATAGGCTTTAGTTTCGGAATTAAATACGGGAGTTTTTGGGGACATCGCGGCTTTTCGCATTCACTTTTATTTGCGTTCATTTTAGGTTTTTTAATCACCTTAATATTTTATAGAAAAGAAATATTTACTAAAAAAGGTGCAGTTCTCATTTTATTTTTTACAATATGTACCGCTTCACATGCTTTTTTAGATGCTTTAACAACTGGTGGTTTAGGAGTTGCATTTTTTTCTCCTTTCGATACGAGTCGTTATTTTTTTCCTTGGCGACCAATTAAAGTTTCTCCCATTGGAATTGAACGTTTTTTTGGAGAAAGAGGCGTTAAAGTGATTATGAGTGAGTTTATTTGGATTGGAATTCCGAGTATAATCTATATCTTAATTACGAGCTATTTTAAAAGGGACAAAAAATAATCAATGCAAAACAATCAGCTAAAAAATATATCAGGCTTATTATTAGCAACACTTTTTATAAGTACGTCGGGTGTTTTAGGTAAATATATAGCCATGCCATCAGAAGTAATTGTATGGTTTCGCTCTGCTTTTGCCATGGTATTTTTATATGTTTTTTGTCGATTTAAAAAAATTGATATCAAAATAAAATCTACCAAACACGTAGTTCCGTTTATTATAAGCGGAATTTTTATGGCACTTCATTGGATTACCTATTTCTACGCTTTAAAACGATCTAATGTAGCTATCGGAATGCTCTCTTTATATACTTTTCCGGTAATGATTGCTTTTTTAGAACCCTTGTTTTTAAAAATAAAATTCAACCCTATATATCTTCTTTTAGGTTGCATGGTTTTATTGGGGATTTACACATTAGCGCCCGATTTTAATTTAGAAAGTGAGAATGTTCAAGGAATATTATTCGGACTCCTCTCTGCCCTATGCTACTCGATTAGAATCTTAATTTTAAAACAATATGTATTGCAATACAACGGTGTATTATTAATGTTTTATCAAACCTTAATAATTACAATATGTTTAGTACCTGTGTTGTTTTTTATGGATGTTTCTGGGTTTGAAAGTCAATATACGTATGTATTATTGTTAGCATTGTTAACCACCGCAATTGGGCATAGTTTAATGGTACATTCACTACAATTTTTCTCAGTTTCAGCGGCAAGTATTATTAGTAGTGTGCAACCAATATTCGGAATCATTTTAGCTTTTGTATTTTTAAATGAAATTCCGACATGGAATACTTTTATAGGCGGAAGCTTAATTTTGGTAACGGTGGTTATTGAGAGTATTCGTAGTAAAAAATAACATTGTTTAGAGTTACTAAAAACCAAAAATGATGTGTAATTTTTATAGCCCTTCTTTATTAATACTTTTTTAGTTGTTCTTTTAAAAGAATACGATATAAATTTACTCTTCAATAATTTCTATTGAAGAATAAATTTATATTAATACAGTTTTTGTTGTTGTTGGATAATGCTTTTCATAGTTACGTCTTCGTAATTTCTACGCACAAAACTTAAAGCATTGTCCAGTATTTCGCCCATTCCGTCACTATCTCTAAAATTAATATCACCTGTAAATTCGAAAATTTCCGATTTTAGTTTTTCAATGTTTTTAGGAATAGAAATATTGTCTGATTTCATTGCGGCAAGTAATCTGTTTAATCGCGAACGAGAACCTAAAACTCGTTTTGCAACAATAGATCGTTCTTCTAATTGATACTGTTCTACCGATTCTGAAGTTAATTTCTCAGCAACCAATTGCACCATTTTTAAATTCTCTTTAAAAAACTGCGGATAATAAACTTTAAATTTCCCTTCATAACACTGCTGATCAAAATCTATAGGACGAATTTTATACACCACATTTTCAAAATCGTGGGTTGGCACCACAACATAATTATACGAACGCATATCGCCTAATAAACGAATCATACAACGCTCGTTAAACTTTACAAATTCTTTGGCTATTTGTGCTTTTTCAATAGCCAAACAATCATCTAAATAATCTTTAATAAAAACATCACCCGGAATACCAGAAATATGTTCTTCAATTAAGGTATCTTGATGTACTAAGAAGTTTAAATTATAAGGCGATAAAATATCTTCTAATTCTAAGCCATAAATACGGGAAGCATCTGTTTTTTTAACGTAAAAATACGTGTAATTATCGTTTAAAATATTTCGAACCTTTACTCGAAATGGTTGCGAATTACCAAACGTACAAAAATCAACGGCATCAATATTTAAGTGTTTTATACTAGCATCCGACCCGTTTGAATGTAAAATGTTATACACTTTTTTTAAGCTTAAATCTATTTCTTCGCGTTCAAATTCGTTGTAATATACACGAACCCAAAGAGTATCGTTATCGTGTTTGTCATATACAGCTATTAATCCTTGAAAACGCAACAAATCATCGTAAAAGATAGGGATTTGAATGGTTCTATTATGTCTTTTTAAATAGAGCGAAAGCTTTTTATTAACAGGATATGCAGGTTTTCTTTGAGATATTAGTTTTTCTTCAGACATGTTTCAAAGGTACTAAATGGCAAACAATTTACCAGGTAAAGGTTTTATAACTCCTTTGAGCTCCATTTCAAGCAATAGTGAAGATAATTTATAAACAGGAATATCACATTCTAAAGCAATCACATCTAATAATTGTTTGCCTTTTTGTTGTAAAAAATCATATACTTTTTGTTCCGTTTCATTTAAGCTAACAAATAACTGTTGCTGTAAAGGAGTTGCTATTTTTGATTGTTGAATATCCCAATTCAACATTTTTACAACATCATTTGCTGAGGTTAATAAATGTGCCTGATTATTTTTGATAAGATTATTACAGCCTTTGCTATATAAATCGGTAGTTCTGCCAGGTAATGAAAAAACATCTCGATTATAAGAATTTGCAATATCTGAAGTTACCAACGAACCCCCTTTTTCTGCTGATTCAAGAATAATAGTGGCTTTGGATAAACCAGCAACAATACGATTCCGTTTTAAAAAATTTTCACGAAGTGGTTGCTCTTTATGCCAAAATTCGGTTATAAATCCGCCGTTTTTGTGAATTTCGCTCATATATTTTTTATGAGTTTTCGGATAAATTTGCTCTAATCCGTGAGCCAAAACTCCAATAGTTTGTAAGTTATTTTTAATTGCAGCTTTATGAGCACAAATATCTACTCCGTAGGCAAAACCACTTATGATTATAGGATTATATGCCGATAAATCAGCTATTAATTGATTGCAAAAATCACGACCATATGAGGTTATTTTTCTGGTTCCTACAATCGAGATAATTTTTTTACTGTTAAGGTTTATTGTTCCATCTTTAAAAAATAAGATAGATTCATCAATACAATATTTTAAATTTTGTGGATAATCATCCTCTAAAAAATAAGAATACTCAATATTGTTTTTTTGAATATAAACCAACTCCTCCTCTGCCCTTTTTAAGTTTTCTAGATCAAATAAATGAGAAGTTACATGAGCACCGATTCCGTTTATTTTTTGCAAAGAAGTTGCAGTTTCTTTAAAGACCTGTTCAACATCACCTGTAGCAGTAATTAACTTTTTAGCTAAAATATCACCAATATTTTTAGTCGCTTGTAATCGAAGAATAGCTAAGATTTTAGTTAATTTCATGCAGCAATAATTTGATTATCAATATACAAAAAACTGTTGATAAAAAATATGCGAAAACTACAAACAACTCAGCAAAAAAACTATATTTGTTATTATGACATTAGCTAACTACATAAACGATTTATTATACAGATACGATTGCGTAATTGTTCCTAATTTTGGAGGTTTTGTAACCAACAAAATAGGTGCTAAAATGAATGATGCTACTCAGACATTTTATCCGCCTAAAAAGCAAATTACTTTTAACTCGTATTTACAACATAATGATGGTTTGTTGGCAAATCATATTGCTTCGAGTAAAAAGATTTCTTTTGAAGAAGCAACAACTTTCATTGCAAATGAAGTTGCTGAATGGAAAAAGGAATTAGCAGCTACTTCAGTTGAGGTTGCATCAGTAGGAACTTTGTCTTTAAATGAAGCATCACAAATTGTTTTTGAACCATATGTAGCTAGTAATTTCTTAATAGCATCTTTTGGTTTATCAGAAATTGAAAGCACTTCTGTAACAAGATATAAACAAGAAGTAAAACCATTACCTGTAGTTAGTCAAGAAAAAGAAAGTAATACACCTGTATTCTTTAAATATGCGGCAGCAGCGGCAGTTTTAGTAGGGATAACATATGCTGGTTGGAATGGTATTCAAAATCAATCGCAGAAAGAATTTTTAGCTAATCAACAAGAAACAGCAACTAAAAAAATACAATCGGCTACTTTTGTAATCGACAATCCGTTGCCTAATATTAACTTAAATGTAACCAAAGCAAAAAACTTTAATTTTCATATTGTTGCGGGTGCTTTTCAAGAAGTAAAAAATGCTGAAAATAAATTAGCAGAATTACAACAACTTGGTTACGATGCTAAAATAATAGGAAAAAATAAATTTGGATTAACCCAAGTAACGTATTCAAGTTTCAGTTCTAAAGACGAGGCTCGTAAAGCGTTAATTTCTATTCAAGAAAGTGTTAGTGCAGATGCTTGGTTATTGATTAAATAATCAACGTTTAAATTACTTACTTTTTAGCTTTATGTATATCTTTGCATCAAAAATTAATTGATGAAAGCGCAAACACCTAAAGAATCATTAACAGTACTTACCGATCTTGTTTTACCAGGAGAAACTAATTATTTAGATAATCTTTTTGGAGGAGAATTATTAGCTCGTATGGATAGAGCTTGTAGTATTGCTGCACGTCGTCATTCTAGACGAATTGTGGTTACTGCCTCTGTAAATCATGTTGCTTTTACAAAATCTGTTCCTGTAGGAAGTGTGGTAACTTTAGAAGCAAAAGTTTCTAGAGCGTTTAAATCATCTATGGAAATTTATGTAGATGTTTGGATTGAAGATCGCCAATCTGGTGAAAAAACAAAAGTAAACGAAGGTATTTATACATTTGTTGCTGTTGATGAAACAGGAAAACCAGTGCCAGTACCACCAATTGAACCAGAAACGGAATTAGAGAAAAAACGTTACGATGCGGCTTTACGTAGAAAGCAATTAAGTTTGGTTTTAGCGGGTAAATTAGATCCTAAAGAAGCAAATGAACTAAAAGCATTGTTCTTAGGATAAAAAAGGCTTAAACCTTATCTATATCACCATTTTCAGATAAGAAAATAGCGACTGATTTTGTTTTGTCGAACTGAGAAAAGATAATAATCATAATCACGGTAATCGGTACACTTAAAATCATACCAGTAACACCCCATATTTTACCCCAAATAGCTAAGGATAATATAGTTACTAACGGACTTAAATTTAAGGATTTACCAAATAATTTAGGCTCAATAATATTACCTACAATTACTTGTACCAAACCTACGGCAATCAATACAATTAAAAAGGGGGTAAACTCACCAAATTGTATCAAACTAAAAATTGCTGGAAAAACCGTAGCGATTAACGAACCAATGGTTGGTATATAATTTAGTAGAAAGATTAAAAACGCCCAAAACGGTGCGCTGTCTACGCCTACAATTAATAAAACGATATAACTTAAAATTCCGGTAAGTAAACTTACATAGGTTTTTAATCGCAAGTAATTTGAAATAGAATATTCAATTTTTGCTAACATCGATTGCATGCTTGCATACTTATCTCCTTTTCCCTCAAACACTTTAATAAGTTTCTTTTTAAAGCTACTTTCTTCTAAGAAGATAAATAAGGCATAGATGATAATCATAAAAGTATCACCTAATAAACTACTAATTCCGTTAGCGATATTTCCTAAAACCGACCCGTAATTAAAATCACCAACGACCGATGTTACCGATTTGATGATATCAATATGAAAATAAGTATCTAAACTTTTAATAGTTGCATCAATATTCGGTTCGTATTTAGAATAAGAAGTAGATAAATCAGTAATACTATTGGTAATAATTCCTGATACAAAACCAAAACTTAAAACAATAAATGTAAACACAAAAACATTACTTAACCAAATAGGAATAAACTTTTTAGCAAACGGTATTTTGTAGATTGTTTTACGAATTTCACGTGTTAAAAACCAAAAAATTAAGGCAAAAATAAAAGGTATTAAAATTCCTTTACCAATCACTAATAAGGCAATGATAACAGTAATAATGATGATAAAACTTGCAGAATTTTTCATTTATCTTAGTTTGTACGTATCCAGTTTGCTGGATTTAATTTCGAAGTATTTTTAAATAGCACAAAAAGAAGCTTTGTTTTGCCTGAAATTTTATCAGTAAAAACCTTTCCTACTCTTTCTCCAGTTTTTATATTATCTCCTTTTTTTACATATACGTTTTCTAGGTTGTTATATGCTGATATATAATTACCGTGTTGTATTAATACCGATTTTTTACCACCAGATTGTGATTGTAAGGCTAATATTTTACCGTTAAAAATACTTTTAGCATCTGTATTTTTTTTGGTAACAATATGTAAACCAGGGCTATTAATTTTTATTCCAGAAAATGTAGGATGTGGCTGTATACCATACCTTCGTGTTATAATTCCGGCTACAGGCCATGGTAAACGCCCTTTATTTTGCTCGAAATTTACTAATAGCTTTTTTTCAGCAGCATCTAAAACAAAACCAGACGATGCTTTTTTAGTTGTCTTCTTTCCTTTATTTGCTTTGGCAATGGCATTTCTAATTAATTTATCGATACGAGCTGTTATTCGTTGCTCCTCTTTTATTTTACGTTGTAAATCGCGCTTGTATTTTTTCTCTTCTTTTTTAATTTTAGAAACTAATTTTTCTTGACTTTTTTTATCAGATTCTATTTCTTTTTTCTGCGATTTTTCATCAGAAATTAATAACTCTTTAGCTTTTTTCTTTTGCACTAAAGAATCGTTAAAGTGTTTAATTTCATTTGATCTTACAACGATATCTTCTCCTTGTTTTTTTCGATAATCATTGTATTGCTGCATGTATTTTAAGCGCTTATAAGCCTGATAAAAGCTCTCAGACGAAAGTAAAAACATAGTTTTACTTTGTTGAGACTTACTTTTATGAGTTTTTACAACCATATCAGCATATTCTTTTTTTAACTTTTTAAGCTGCTCATTATAGGTGGCTAATTGCTTTTCGTTTAGCGTTATTTCTTTTGATAGTTTTTGAGATTCTAGCTCAATTACTTTAATTAAACGTTCACGAGCACCAATTTTTTGACTTATATCTTTTAAATCATCTAAAGCATTTCCTTTTTGTTTTTTAGCTTTAAATAATAAATTATTAATCTGTTTAATTTCATTTTTTAGCTTTTTGTGTTTTTTTTCTAAGGTCTTTCGTTCCTGACCAAAAGAAGAAAAACTTACGGTGAAAAGGCATAAAAATGAGAGATATAAAACAGTTTTTTTCATTATAATTTAATTTCTTTATAGCCACTTGGCATTTTAAAACTAACGTTCAGTTTTGTGTTAAATTCTACCGAACGTGTTGTAATATCAATATTGGTAAACGAATTATTTTGTTTTGCGTTGATCTTAATTTTTTCAGGAAATAAGACACCTTTTTTATTAGCATATTTAGGATATGAAATATCTAAACGTTGCTTTTTTTCTTTATTTATAACCGATTGTTTGTTTAATTTATAATGAAGTGAATTTACATAAAAAAAGAGATCAAATAATTCGGATTGCTTTTTTGGTGAAAGCTGATATGATTTGTTAGAAATTTCTACAGCATGTCGCTTCGATTTTACATTAAATAAAGACTGTCCCAATAACATGTTTTGTAATTGCTGAAAATTTATATCTGTACCTAGTAATTTTTTAAGCATCGAAAAATCACCTTCAAAATAATTTTTATAAAAAGGAGAATAAAACTGCACTTTTGTAGGCGTAATTTTAGCCTTAAAAACAGTAATAAACTTGATCCCTTTTAACCAAATAACTTGATCTTTTTTAATTTTCATACGTACAGAAAATCCGACTTTTTCTTTGGCGTTTTTATAATTAACTTTTAAACGTGCGTCAATTGTTTTTTTATCAAAATTAGCAGCAATGTGTTTTTTAGCTACTCTTCGAGCAGACATTTCTTTAACTACTGTTGAGTTATTAGTCAAGTTTTTACTCGATTTACATGAAGAAAAACTTAAAAATAATATAATAAGAATTGTAAAATATTTCATAAAGTTTATAATAGTAAGAAAACCTATTTTAGAATTTTAGTGGCTTTATTTGTAAAGGATTTTGCCTTTTTAGTGTTGTTTAACTTTTTATAAGCTTTGGCCATTTCTAAATAAAATTTTGCTTCAATTTCGTTGTTATCAATTACAAAATCAATGCCGTTTTGTAAACTCTGCAAAGCTTTTTTGTATTGTTTGCTATTGTTAAGCGCTTTTCCATTCATTAAATAAACAAAAGGTTGTGCCGGAAATAAGGTTAAACCTTGTTCACTGTATTTTAATAAATCACTATGGTTATTTATAGTTAGCTCCTCTAATAAAAGCTTTAAACTGTTATATGTTTTTTCTTTTTCGAAAGCTGAACGTAAATCAGTGTTTGAATTATTTTTTATTGATTTTGTAGTTTTAGGCGGAGTATTGTTTAATTTTTCTAAAATCCTACGTAGCCTCGAATTTAATAATTTTGCCTCTTTTAATTCAGATAACACCTTTTTTGCAGCAACAACATTTCTGTTTTGTAAATGTAAAAAAACCAATAATTGTTTTTTCTTTGGATGTTTTTCTGCAATTTTTTCTTGGGTAATTATGGCTTCATCAAAATGAGCAACTCTCCTTAAAATAGTTACTTTATGAGTTAGCATCCACAGGTTATCGGGTTCTTTATTTAGTGCTAAGTTGATATACTCTATAGCTTCAATATTTCTTCCTAGTTTTAAATAGTTTTTAGAAAGTTCAAATAATACCGATTTGTTGTTTGGTACTAATTGATTACAGTTTTCTAAATATTCAATAGCTTTTTTGTAATTGAATATTGCTTTTTGCGAGAGTGCTTTAAAGAAACTTTCTTGAAATAAGATGTCCTTTTTTTCGGTGAGAGCTTCTGCAGCAGGAATACTATCTTGAGAGTAGATAAATAGAGAACAAAGCATCAAGAAAAAAGATAAAAATACCTTAATTCTTGATGCTTGATGCTGTTTTTTTTTATGTAAGATCTGTGTAATCACCTATACTTACTGATGTATAATTAGCATTGTATTTTGCATGATTACCAATCATTGCATTGTCTAATTTTGCATTAGATATTTGAACATTTGTTTGAATTAATGAATTTACGATTGTTGAATTTTCAACAACACTATTCTCACCAATAGAAACAAAAGGTCCTATTTTGGTATTCTTTAAAACTACATTCTTACCCACAAAACAAGGTTGAATAATTTCTGAGTTTTCTAATACAACGTCTGTAGCTACTAAATTGTTGCCATCGGCTTGTTCGAAACCTAAAACTTGTTTGTTGGTATCAACCGTTGGATCTTTTTTACCGCAATCCATCCAAGCATCTACTTTACCAGGAATAAATTTAGCCCCTTGTTGTTTTAAAGATTCTAAAACTTCAGTTAATTGAAATTCACCAGTAGGTCTTATATCATTATCTATTAAATGTTTTATTTCTTCGCGAAGTTTATCACCATCTTTAAAGTAATAAATACCGATAATTGCTAAATCAGAGACAAATTCTTTTGGCTTTTCAACAAAATCAGTAATAACACCATCCTTTAGTTTTACAACACCAAAGGCACTTGGGTCAGCTACTTGTTTTACCCAAATAGCACCATCAGCATTTGCATCTAAGGTAAAATCAGCTTTAAATAAAGTGTCAGCAAAAGCAACTACGCATGATCCTGTTAATGATTCTTTAGCGCAATAAATAGCGTGTGCAGTTCCTAAGGCTTCTTCCTGAACGTATACTGAGCCTTTTGCTCCTAAACTTTCGGCAATTGCAATTAATTTATCTTTAGTATCCGCAGGAAAACCTTTTGCAGCAGTACCAATTATAAAAGCAATTTCTTCTATTGGTTGGTTTACAACCGAAGTAATATCTTCTACTAAACGTTGTACTATTGGTTTACCAGCTATAACTGTTAAAGGTTTTGGAGTTGTTAGTGTATGAGGTCTTAAACGAGACCCAATTCCTGCCATTGGAACTATTATCTTCATATTTTCTTTTCGATTTTTAACGGTGCAATATACCATTAATAAAGCATTGAAAAAAGTTACAAACCTTCTGGTATTGCCGCTATTAATGTTTTGGTATAATTGGTTTTTGGATTGCTGTAAATTTCATCAGCATCTGCAATTTCTTCTATTTTACCTTTATTCATCACCACTAGTTGGTCGGCCATGTATTTTACCACAGATAAATCATGAGATATAAAAATATAAGTAAAGTTAAATTCAGCTTTTAATTGATTTAATAAATTTAAAACTTGTGCTTGTACCGATACATCTAACGCCGAAACGGACTCGTCACAAATAATTAATTTTGGTTGCAAAGCAATGGTACGAGCAATACCAATTCGTTGTCGCTGTCCGCCAGAAAATTCATGCGGATATCTATGAAAATGTTCTTTGTCTAACCCAACTTTTTCTAATAAATTATACACATATTCTTTTCGATCTTTAGTAGAATTTAAAATATTATGGACTTTCATCGGTTCAAGAATGGCGTTACCAATAGTAATTCGTGGGTTTAAAGACGAAAACGGATCTTGAAATATAATTTGAATCTCTTTCCGTAGTTTTTTAAATGCTGATTTTGATAGCTTGGTAATATCTATTCCGTTATAAATTATTTGCCCCGATGTTGCGTTCTCTAAACGTAAAACAGTTCTGCTTAAGGTCGTTTTTCCACAGCCGCTCTCTCCTACTAGCCCTAAAGTTTCTCCTTCATAAATTTTAAAAGACACTTCATTTACTGCTTTTACAATGGTAGGTTTAGCAAACCAAGAAGCATTAGATATAAAATTTTTGTGTAAGTTTTTTATTTCTAATAATGGTGGTTGATTATATATTTTTTGATGAAATTTGGTACGTTCTTCATCAGAATATATAGTTTTATTTACCGTATTATTAATAAAATCGTTTACGGTTGGTAATATTTTAAAACGTTTTTTAGTATTCGGTTTTGAGTTTATAAGCGCCTTAGTATAGTTTTCTGTCGGATTCATGAAAACCTCATCAGCTTTACCTTGCTCTATAATTTTACCTTTATTCATTACCACCACATTATCTGCAATTTCTGAAACCAAGGCTAAATCATGAGAGATAAAAATAATTCCCATTTTATATTCCTCTTGTAATTCTTTTAAAAGTAAAATTATTTCTTTTTGCACGGTAACATCCAACGCAGTTGTAGGTTCATCAGCAATTAAAAGTTTTGGTTTACAGGCAATTGCCATGGCTATAACAACCCGTTGTTTTTGTCCGCCACTTATTTGATGCGGATATGAGTTGTAAATGGCTTCAGGTCTTGGAAGTTTAACCTTTTCGAATAAGGTAATAACCTCTTTTTTTATTTCTTGATTTGATAAATTAGTGTGCTGCTGTAAAATTTCTGCAACTTGTATACCGCAAGTTAAGGTAGGATTTAAAGAACTCATCGGTTCTTGAAAAACCATCGCTATTTTACTACCTCTAATTTTTTGAAATTGATCATTATTGTATGTTAACAAATCTTGCTCTTCAAATAATATTTGCCCTTTTATAGTGGCAAATTTTGGTAGTAAACCTAAAATAGCTAAAGAAGTAATCGATTTTCCGCTTCCACTTTCTCCTACAATTCCAACGATTTCGTTTTGTAATAAACTAAAAGAAACATTTTGAATAACGGGAGGAGCATTTTTAAAACTTATTTCTAAATTTTTTATTTGAAGCATTTGTGTAATTTTTAATAAAAATACGATTTTTTTCTTCCAAAAATTAATAATACGAAATTGTTAAACGTAATTTATTGATAGATAGACTAAAAGATAAAACCAGTAAACTACTGGGTTTATAAGGTTTTTTAAAAAGGTGTTTTTGGGTATTACCTGTAATTTATCTAAATAATTATGAATATATTAATATTTTGCTATATTTGCGGAATAAATGACAATATATTAAGATTTTTTTAATTAAAAATCATTTATAGTCAACTAACCAACTTAAACCCTTCAAAAATGAAACACAAGTACTTAAAAGGTCTTGTATTAGCTAGTGTTGTCTTTGGATTAAATTTTCAGGCACAAGCTCAAGACAAGAGAGAAGTAGAGCAAATTCGTAGTAAGTATAATTTGACGAAGCTTCAAAAAATGAAAGGAGACTTTCAAAAAATTGCAAAAACAGAAAAACAACAAGCCATTCAAATGGCAAAACAAAAAGGTTGGAAAACTAAGTTTACAACCAAAAAAGGTAATTTAGTTGAACTACAAAGAGTTGTAAACGGAAAACCTATTTACTATACCACTTCTAACGTTGCTGCGGCAAAATCTACAAGAACAAATCACTTAAATTCAGGAGGATCACTAGGTTTAAACTTAATGGGTCAGGGAATGACTGCCCATGTTTGGGATGGTGGTTTGGCAAGAACAACACACCAAGAATATGATGGTGCTGGAGGAAACAATCGTTTTTCTATTGGAGACGGAACAACTGCAAAACATTATCACTCAGCTCACGTAACGGGTACTATTATGGCATCGGGTGTTGATGCAAATGCAAAAGGAATGGCACCACACGCAAAAGCTGTAGGTTATGATTGGAATAATGATAAAGCCGAAGTAACATCAGCTGCATCAAACGGAATGTTAATTTCTAATCACTCTTACGGATATGCAACAAGAAATCAGCAAGGTCAAGTTCAATTACCACAAAATTATTTTGGTGGATATATTGAAGAATCAAGAGCATGGGATGAGATTTTATTTAACGCTCCAAACTTTTTAATGGTTGTTGCTGCAGGTAATGATGGTAGCGATAATAGCGCGAATACAAACCCAACAGGAGGGTATGGATTTGATAAATTAACAGGACATTCAGTTTCTAAAAACAACTTAGTTGTTGCTAATGCACAAGATGCAAATATTGATGCTAACGGAAATTTAATTTCTGTATCAATTGCACCAAGTAGTAGTGAAGGTCCAACGGATGATTTACGTATCAAACCAGATATTACAGGTAATGGTTCAGGAGTATATTCTACTTATGATAATAGTGATACTGCTTATAATTCGATTACAGGTACTTCTATGGCTTCGCCAAATGTTGCTGGTTCTTTAATTTTATTACAACAACATCACAAAAATTTAAACAATGGTAGTTTTATGAAAGCGGCGACTTTAAAAGGATTAGCGCTTCATACTGCTGATGATGCTGGTGTTACTGGACCAGATGCTGTTTTTGGATGGGGATTATTACATACCAAAAGAGCTGCTGAAGCAATTACCAATAAAGGAAATACTTCTAAAATAGAAGAGTTAACATTAACATCGGGTCAAACGTATACGATTACTGTTGATTCTGACGGAATTAACCCTTTATTAGCGTCTATTTCTTGGGTCGATAGAGCAGGTACTGCAACATCAACAGTAAATTCAACTACGCCTGTTTTAGTAAACGATTTAGATATTAGAGTTTCTAAAAACGGAACAACATATTTACCATACGAATTAACAGGTGCAACTACCAATGCTAAAAGAGACAACAATGTTGATCCTTATGAAAGAGTAGATGTATCAGGAGCTTCAGGAACATATACAATAACAGTAACTCATAAAGGGTCTTTAACTGGTGGTAGCCAAAACTATTCTTTAATTGTAACAGGAGTTACAGGTACCCCAGTGGCGTGTAATGCAACAGTACCAACAGGTGTTTCTACAACAGGTATTTCTGCTACAGGAGCAACCGTAAATTGGGCAGCAGTTACAGGAGCAACTTATGATGTAAGGTACAAAGCTACTTCAGCTTCTTCTTGGTCTACAAGTGCTGTTTCAACAACAACAAAAGTATTAAGCGGTTTATCTGCTTCAACAACATACGAAGTTCAAGTACGTAGTAAATGTTCTTCAGGAAATTCAAGTTATAGTACTTCGGTAAACTTTACAACGCCAGCAATTACAATTTCTTATTGTACATCAAAAGGGGCTAGTGTAAATGATGAATATATTCAAAAAGTTGTTTTAGGAACAATCAATAATACATCTGCTGGAGGAAACGGATATTCTGATCACACATCAATATCAACGAACTTAACAAAAGGAGAATCAAATACAATTACGATTACTCCAAAATGGACTGGAACAACGTATGATGAAGGCTATGGTGTTTGGATTGATTATAACCAAGATGGAGATTTTTCTGATGCAGGAGAAACAGTTTGGACAAAAGCAAAATCTAAAACAACTCCAGTAAGCGGAGCATTTACAGTACCTACATCAGCACTAAACGGAGCAACAAGAATGCGAGTGGTATTAAAATACAATGCAACACCAACAGCATGTGAGGCTTCTATTCAATATGGTGAAGTAGAAGATTATACCGTAGTAATTGGAAATTCTCAGGCAGATACTACTGCACCAACTGCACCAACTAGTTTATCAGCGTCAAGTGTAGCTCAAACTACTTTATCATTAAACTGGTCAGCATCTACAGATAATGTAGCAGTAACAGGTTATGATGTATACCAAGGATCAACTTTATTAGGTTCTACCACAGGAACATCTACAAATATTACAGGTTTAACAGCTGCTACAGCATACAATTTCTCTGTAAGAGCAAAAGATGCAGCAGATAATGTATCAGCATCAAGTAACGTTGTAAATGTAACAACTTTATCTAATCAGATTTCTTATTGTGCGTCAAAAGGAAACAGATCTACTTATGAGTGGATTGATAATGTAGAACTAGGCGGAATGACTAATGCAACTCCAGGAAATGGTGGTTACGGAGATTTTACCTCTAAAGTAGCAACCTTAGGTCAAGGAAGTTCAAACTCAATGGTAGTAAGTGCAGGTTTTTCTGGAACAGCATATACAGAGCACTGGGCAGTTTGGATTGACTTTAACCAAGATGGAACATTTGCAGATAGCGAGAAAGTAGTTTCAGGATCTTCGTCAAGCGCAAATAACTTAACAGCAACAGTTGCTGTACCATCTAATGCAACTTTAGGTCAAACAAGAATGCGTGTTTCAATGAAGTATAATGCAGCACAAACAGCTTGTGAAACTTTTGCAGACGGTGAAGTAGAAGATTATACGGTAAATATTACAGCAACAACGTCTAACTTTAATGTAGTTTTTGGAGATGTAGATGCCCAAAATTTAGGAAACGAGTCTTCAATTAACTTAATGGCATATCCTAATCCATCAGTAGATTTTATACAAGTTAAGTTAGCATCTAAAGCTAAAAACATGACGTATAAGATTGTAAATGCAATCGGAAGAGTTGTGCAAAAAGGGAAATTAAATTCTTCGAATATTGATGTTACAAACCTAACAACAGGAATGTATGTTTTAGAAGTTAATGACGGTCAAAAATCGTTAACAACTAAATTGATGAAGAAATAATAAGATTTTTATTTCAAGGAAAGCTTAAGAAATAAAAACCTTAGCTATCGCCTTGTGATTAAATAAATAAAACCCGAGCATTTGCTCGGGTTTTTTGTTTCTTTGCATAAAATATAGAATATGAATTACCTATCGGTTGAAGGCATTGCAAAAGCTTACGGAGAAAAAGTATTATTTGAAGACATTTCTTTCGGAATCAATAAAGATCAAAAAATAGCTTTTGTTGCTAAAAATGGTAGTGGTAAAACCTCTATTTTAAATATTATAGCAGGAGTTGATGAATCTGATTCAGGGCAAGTTGTTAGTCGAAAAGACATTGATATTGCTTATTTATCGCAAGCGGATAACTTAAACCCTGATTTAACGATAGAAGAAACTATTTTTTCTACGGATAACAAAGTTTTATCAGTAATAAAGCAATACGAAAAAGCAGTAGAAAATCCTGATAATGTAGATGCGTTTCAAGAAGCTTTCGAGCAAATGGAACAGTACAATGCATGGGATTTTGAAACACAATACAAGCAAATATTATCAAAATTAAAACTAGATAACTTAGCACTAAAAGTAGATAAACTTTCAGGTGGACAAAAGAAACGTTTAGCGCTTGCCATTGTATTGATTAAAAAGCCAGATTTATTAATTTTAGATGAACCTACCAATCATTTAGATTTAGAAATGATTGAATGGTTAGAAGCCTTTTTTGCCAAAGAAAAAATAACCTTATTTATGGTTACACACGACCGTTATTTCTTAGAACGTGTGTGTAATGAGATTATCGAATTAGATGAAGGTAAATTATATAAATACAAAGGAAATTACTCATATTACTTACAAAATAAAGAAGAGCGCTTAGCACTAGAGGCAACTAATTTAGGAAAAGCTAAAAGTTTATTTAAAAAAGAATTAGATTGGATGCGTCGCCAACCCAAGGCACGTACTACAAAATCTAAATCTCGTATTGAAGATTTTAATCAAATAAAAGATAAAGCACACCAACGACGTAACGAGCATGAAGTGCAGTTAGAAATTAACATGGAGCGTTTAGGAAGTAAAATTTTAGAGCTTCATAAAATGAAAAAATCATTTGACGATAAAGTAATTTTAGATGGCTTTGACTATGTTTTTAAACGCGGAGAACGTATTGGTATTATTGGTAAAAACGGTACGGGTAAATCTTCTTTCTTAAACATGTTAACTGGAGCTATCGAATTAGATGGCGGAAAAGTAACAGTTGGTGAAACAGTAAAGTTTGGGTATTACACCCAAAAAGGAATTGAAATAAAACCAGGACAAAAAGTCATTGAAGTAGTTAAAGAATTTGGTGAATATATTCCGTTATCTAAAGGACGAAAAATATCTGCAAGTCAATTACTAGAGCGTTTTTTGTTTGACAAGAAGAAACAATACGATTTTGTAGAAAAATTAAGTGGAGGAGAACAAAAGCGTTTGTACTTATGTGCAGTTTTAATTCAAAATCCAAATTTCTTAATTTTAGATGAACCTACTAACGATTTAGATGTTGTAACGCTAAATGTATTAGAGAATTTCTTATTAGATTATCCTGGTAACTTAATGGTGGTTTCTCACGACCGTTATTTTATGGATAAAATTGTAGATAATTTATTTGTGTTTAGAGGTGAAGGACAAATTGAAAATTTCCCTGGTAATTACTCTGATTTTAGAGCTTATGAAGATTCTAAAGTAAAAGAAGCTAGAGAGGTAAAAAAAGAGGTTGTAAAACCCGTTAAAGTAGCTAAAAAAGTAGCTTTAAGTTTTGATGAAAAACGCGAATGGGGTTTACTTGAAAAAGATATCGAAAGATTGCAGAAGAAGAAAGAAACGATTGAGGGAAAATTTAATAGAGCTGAATTTTCTCCTGAAGAAATTAATGATAAATCAATAGAGCTTCAGCAAATATCAGATGATTTAGAAACCAAAGAAGAACGCTGGTTAGAGCTTTCTATGAAAATAGAAGGAGAGTAGAATCGTTTTTTATAAGATTTATTATAAAACTAGATGTAATTTTAAACCTTAATAACAGCTGTTTCAGGGAGCATTGGTTTATTTTAACAGCACAATAAAAATTGTACATAACAATCTAGGTTTTTAGAATGTCAGTTCGAGTGATTTTTGTTAAAAAATCGTATCGAGAACTCGTTATGTAGCAAAAACCCTATTCTCGATATAAATTTTACTTATTTCAATCGTAAAATTCACTCGAATTGACAGCGTTTTATCAAAATATACAATAACTTAAACCTTAACAACAGCTGTTTCGGCTAGCATCGGTTTATTTAAAAAACGTAATACTAATTGTGCTACGGCAACGGTATCTCGTTCGCAATAATCAACAATACGCGGTAAGTTTTTTTCTTTATAATACACGTTGGCTACTTCGCTACCATCAATATCTTGTTTGGGTGAAGGAATTCCTAAAATAGAAGTCAATAACTTTAAAGAAGTATAGTGTTTGTAATCGCCAAACTTCCATAACTCTAAGGTATCTAAATGCGGAACTTCCCATGGTTTTTTGCCAAATAAATCTAGTTTTTTAGGTAAGTCAATTCGGTTGATAATCATTCGGCGTGCGATGTACGGAAAATCGAATTCTTTGCCATTATGGGCGCATAATAAATGCTTGTTTTGATTAAAATGTTTGTCGAGTAATTTTTTAAAATCAGTTAAAATAACAGTTTCATCATCCGAAGAAAAAGAAGTAATTCTTAATTGATTTTCTCCATCATTTTCTACAAAGTACCCAACCGAAATACAGATTATTTTTCCGAATTCAGCCCAAATACCGGCGCGATGATAAAAATCTTCAACATTAATTTCATCCTTTCGTTGATATTGCGTTTTTAAAGCATACAATTCTTGTTTTTCTTCAGATAAATCAGCAAATAATTCCACCTCAGGAACCGTTTCAATATCTAAAAACAAGATATTCTGTAAGTTAATTTTACCTAGCATTTTTTATTTCTTTTTTTAAAGATACAAAACCTCTATAAATAAACGAGAAATGGTTGGGTATTAGTAGTAGTTAGATTTAAGCCAATGTTTATGAATGATTAAATGAATGTTAAGTTAAACAAGAGCGAACAGGGTTTATAATATTATAGTTACTTTTGGGTAACACAATATAAAATGACCTATGAATACGAATGATGTTAAAATTTTACTAGTTGATGATGAGCCAGATATTTTAGAAATAGTAGGATATAACTTAAAATCAGAAGGGTATCAAGTTTTTACTGCAAACAACGGTGCTGAAGCTGTAAAACTAGCAAAAAAAGTAACGCCACATTTAATATTATTAGATATTATGATGCCTCAGATGGATGGTATTGAAGCGTGTCAGAAAATAAGAGGTATTAAAGCGTTAGAAAATGTAATTATTTCTTTTTTAACTGCTCGTGGTGAAGATTACTCACAAATGGCAGGTTTTGATGCTGGTGCCGACGACTATATTACAAAACCGGTAAAACCGAAAGTATTGGTAAGTAAAGTAAAATCTTTATTGAGACGTTTAAAAACAGAAGAAGAAACAGACGCGACAACCAGAGTGGGTGATATTGTTATTAACAGAGATGAATATGTGGTTTTTCAAGGCGATAAAAAAATAGCTTTACCAAGAAAAGAGTTCGAATTATTATCATTATTAACATCAAAGCCAGGCAAAGTATTTAAAAGAGAAGTAATTTTAGACAGTGTTTGGGGAAATGAAGTCGTGGTAGGAGGAAGAACAATTGATGTTCATATTCGTAAACTCCGAGAAAAAATTGGAGACGATTTCTTTAAAACGGTTAAAGGAGTTGGTTATAAGTTTGTTTTAGAGGACGATAAATAATAATTCAAAAAACGTTAACCTTTATTTTTAAAGTGATTGATGTGATTCTGAATTTATTTCAGAATCACATCAAGCTGCTAATCAATAATTATGTAAACTTGTGATAAATTCAGGTTGACTAATATGCTATTTTAAGCTATTTTTTTATAATGAAAAAAATTAAAAAAACATACCGATATGCCCTTTGGTCGGCATTGTATTCTACCTCAATATCTATAGTAATAGCTTTATTATCGTACTTTCTTTTAGTTAATCGATTAGGTATTGGCGCTGTAATTGTTTTCGGAATTGTAATGTTTATAGCCTCATTTCTTATTATTCAATACCGAGCGGAGTACTTTATATATCAAAGAGTAAAAAAATTATATGAAGACATTTCTATTTTAGATGCAAATGATTTAGAAAGAAAAAATGTAACTACTGATATTGAAGAATTAACAAATAGTGTA
Organism: Tenacibaculum retecalamus; assembly: GCF_027941755.1. Classification (NCBI taxonomy): domain Bacteria; kingdom Pseudomonadati; phylum Bacteroidota; class Flavobacteriia; order Flavobacteriales; family Flavobacteriaceae; genus Tenacibaculum; species Tenacibaculum retecalamus. Next base: position 47,745 of record NZ_CP115916.1, read on the forward strand.
CAAAAATACGTAGAAGAAAGAAGTAAAGAAATAGCTGTGTTAACACAAAGAGATTCTTTTAGAAGAGATTTTTTAGGAAACGTAGCTCACGAATTAAAAACGCCACTTTTTACCGTGCAAGGCTATATTTTAACCTTAATTGAAGGTGCGGCAGAAGATGAAGAAATCCGAACCAAATATTTAGCACGAGCAAATAAAGGAGTAGAGAGATTAACCTCAATTATTAAAGATTTAGACATGATTGCTAAATTAGAAACTGAGGGAATGAAGATGAATATTGAAACTTTTAATATGCTAGAACTTGTTCAAAATGTTTTTGACTTGTTTGAAATGAAAGCGAAGAAACGAAACATTACTTTAATGTTTGATCGTCTTTACGATTTTCCTTGCTTTGTAAAAGGCGATATTGAGCGTATAGAACAGGTTTTAATTAATTTAGTAGTTAACTCTATAAAATATGGTAAAGTAGGTGGAATAACCAGCGTAAGTATAGAAACCTATAACCCAAACAAGTTTATTATTAAAATAATTGATGACGGAGAGGGAATTAAGCAAGAGCATATTTCTCGTTTATTTGAACGTTTTTATCGAGTAGATCAAAGTCGTTCTCGCGAACAAGGTGGTTCTGGTTTAGGCTTGTCTATCGTAAAGCATATTATTGAAGCACATAACGAAACCATTTTACTAAAAAGTGATTTTGGAAAAGGATCTGAGTTTTCGTTTACTTTAGAAAAAGCAATGTAAAAACCGATAGCGTTTACAGTACTTTAAAATTATTTTTGGTTGTAAGTTGTTGATTTTAAGTGTTTTTTTAACTTAAAACCGAATAAACAGTAATTTTTGTCATTTACACAAAATTTTAAGCAATCCGTACAAATGTTATAATTCAACTTGTTTTTTATGTTGATATTTGTAGTATAATACACAAGATATTCATATTGATAATTGGGGGATTAATCAATAATTATAAAAAAAGCGTCACTTTTAAAGTAACGCTTTTTTTGATATATAAGTTATTTCTAATTTTAGATTAAATCGAAACCGATGTCTTTTCGGTAATTCATACCTTCAAAAGAAATTTTGTCAATGCTTTTATAAGACTTTTCAAGTGCTTCTTCAATAGTATCGCCAAAAGAAGTAACAGCCATAACTCTTCCTCCGTTAGAGACTACTTTTCCGTCTTTTTCGGTAGTTCCGGCATGAAAAACAATAGCGTTATTTACCGATTCGAAACCCGTAATTTCTTTCCCTTTTTGATAAGCTTCAGGATAACCACCCGCAACTAACATTACCGTTGTAGCTGTTTGAGAAGTAACTTCGTATGATTTTTCATGCAAAGTTTGGTTGGCAACACCTTCAAATAAATCAAGTAAATCAGATTTAATTCTTGGTAAAACAACCTCTGTTTCAGGATCTCCCATACGCACATTGTATTCTACTACTGATGGGTTTCCGTTGTCGTTCATCAATCCGATAAAAATAAATCCGCGATAATCAATTCCGTCTTTTTGTAAACCATCAATAGTTGGTTTTACGACTAAATTTTCTACTTTCTGTAAAAAATCATCCGTAGCAAAAGGAACTGGAGAAATAGCGCCCATTCCACCTGTATTTAAGCCAACATCACCTTCACCAATACGTTTGTAATCTTTTGCAGAAGGTAATATTTTATAATTTTTCCCATCGGTTAAAACAAATACAGAAAGTTCAATTCCGTTTAAAAATTCTTCAATAACTACGGTAGATGAAGCGTCTCCAAATTTTTGATTCGAAAGCATTTCTTCTAATTCTGATTTAGCTTCGTTTAAATCATTTAAGATTAAAACACCTTTACCAGCTGCTAATCCATCAGCTTTTAAAACAAATGGCGGTTGTAAGGTTTCTAAAAAGTTTTTTCCTTCGGATAAAGTTTCAGAGGTAAATGATTGATATTTTGCAGTAGGGATATTATGTTTTATCATAAACTGCTTCGAAAAATCTTTACTTCCTTCTAATAAAGCACCGTCTTTTTTAGGTCCAATTACAGGAATGTTTTTTAAGTCGTTATCTGCTAAGAAAAAATCGTGAATACCCGCTACTAAAGGAGCTTCAGGATCTACAACTACCATCGTAATGTTGTGTTGTAAAACAACCTCTTTTACTTTGTTAAAATCGGTAGGATTAATAGCAATATTTGTAGCTACTTTAATTGTACCAGCGTTACCAGGTGCTACAAAAAGATTTTTTGTTTTGTTACTTTCTGAAAGGCTTTTAGCAAATGCATGCTCTCTACCTCCAGATCCTAAAATTAAGATATTCATTGTTGTTGTATTGTTGTGTTGTAAATGCAAATATAAAGCAAGAAAAAAGGCTATGAGCAAAACAATTCTCAAAAATCGGATAAAAAACAAAAAAGGCCTCTTTTTTACTTAAAAGAAGCCTTTTTAAAATTTATTTTTTGGCAATTGCCTAGCGACTAAAATATTTGTTCTAATATTTTTTGAGTAATCGCATAGGTTGGTGTTACTCCGCTCATTCCTAATCCTCCAGAAGCAAGTGTTGCACCTGTTTCTAACGGGTTATCTGAAGCATAATATGCATATCTTACTTTAATATCTTCGCGTACATTTCCTCTAATTTTAGAAGCAGACTGAATTGCTTTTTGATAATGCGCGCCTTCCATTTCTAACCCAATAACATTCCAGGTAGAATCGTGGAAGAATTTAAGTAAGTCTTTATTTTGTAAAGAAGTTCCTAATACACTCACCATCGTTCCATCAAAAACTTGTACACCGAACCCTTCTAAATCTTCTTTTGCTAATTCGTTTTTAAACGGATAATTATCAGCAGTTCCTTCAAAAATATGTGAAGAAGGAATCATAATATCACCTTTACCACCTTCTAAAATACCAGCTTTCCCCATAATAGAAACCGAAAGAACATTTAAATGAGTAGATTTATTTCCTGTTTTATAAGGCTTCAACAGTTCATCCATTGTTTCAAATGCTTGTTCTCCGAAAGCATAATCCATTACAATAATAACTGGTTTTTCACTTACAGAATTTACTTTTTCATATGAAGTTGTATCTAAATCGATTTTTTCAGTATCAATAATTTGAACATTGATATTGGTTCCTGAAGTATCTTTTAAATAAATCAAGCCGTTTTCTGATGCGTAATTTTTAACAGCCTTTTGTAAAGGTTGACTATTGGCATTACTTAATACCTCAAAAAGCTCAAACCCTTTATGTTTTTTTGTTTCTTTTGGTAAGGCGTTTTGTGCGTAAATACTATTCATAACACTGTGCATATTGGCACTAATAATATGAATAGGACGTTCTAGTAAATTATTATCTACAAGATTTTTTTTAATGTTGTTTGCCCAAATTTCACCATAAAAATGATGCCCAATTTCTTCAATTAAAACAGCACTAAATTTTACAGAGCGTTTTTCTTCTAAAAGTGCTTCGTTTATAGCGAGTTTACCTAACCAATAAATAAGGTGGAAAAAACGATTCGGGTTTTCTTCAGTAGCAAAGGTATTATAAGCATCGTATACCTCGTCGTATGTTCGCCCTAAGATATTACCAAGGTGCACAACAATTACATCTTTTTCTTCATCAGTAAGTGTTTTGTTATACAAAACAACCTCTTCTAAATGCACCCATTCTCTAATAAAACTATCGCCATTATCAATAACAACACGATCTTTAATTTTATGAGATTCTATAAATAAGAAAGTAAGATGCGTAAGAATATCGTAAATTTCAGAACGACCACGCGTAATTTCAATATTCATTTGATCCTTATCAATACGGTAACAATTTCTTCTTCTTTTTGGAGGAACAATTGTTTTGAACTTAGAGTTTCTATAACCTTCATCGGCTGTTAAATAGATAAACTGACATTCTTCAATTCCTTCAGGTAATCGCTCTATAATATACACTAAACCGTTTAATTCGGTTTTATCTTCAGCAATCGATCCGTAAATTTCGGGTCTTAATTGTAATAATGATTTACGTAATGTTTCTCCAGAAATTCCCATCGGTTTATAAAAACCACGACTAAATAAATGACGCATAGAAATGTATAATTTTTCTATGGCATTGGTAGATTCTTGGGCTCTGGTACGTTCTTTATGGTTGGGTTTTGACATATTTATTTTTAAAGGTCAAAGATACAAATTATGTTATGGATACTATTTTGTTAAAATAGCATTATATTTTTTTTGATTCTTTAGTAAGTTTACTGCTTTATTTATGGTTTCATCATTTTGAAGTTGATGTTTAAACATCCCTTCTTTGTAGGCATATCGCTTTACAATTTCGTTTTGTATATTTTTAGATAAAACATCTTCATTCAATGCTATTTTACTAACTTTTTCTTTTTTTAATTTTTGAAGAATGGTATTGTATTCTGATGAAATGGTAGCATTGTTTTTTACAGCAAGGTATGCGGTTTTAAATAATTTTTCTTCTTTAGTTATAAAAACAGTGTCTTTGTTTAATAAGTAGTTTTTAAAATTTTTGAAATCAGTAGTTTTAAAAAAATAGTTATCAGTAGTTAAATTTTGATTTTTATTCGTGAAATCAGTTACAAAATTAAAGATTGCTCTTGATTTGAGCAATTTTTTAGTTTCGGTAGTTTTTTTAGAAAAATTCATTTTTATATCTGGTGTTACCCCGCCACCGTCATAAACTGTTCGTCCGTTTTGTGTTGTAAATAAACTTACTGCTCCGTCAGAAAACTTTGGAACTTTACCTGTTTTAGTATCGCGATTAGCATAATCTAATTCCTGAATACAACGGCCACTAGGCGTATAATATTTAGAAATAGTTGCTTTCATTTGGGTTCCGTAATTCAGCTCAAAATATCGCTGTACCAAACCTTTACCAAAAGAACGTTCGCCCATAATTACGGCACGATCGTAGTCTTGTAAAGCTCCAGAAACAATTTCAGAAGCCGATGCAGAACGCCCATTTATTAAAATAACGATAGGAATTTCAGTGTCTAATGGCTCTCTATTGGTGTTATAAGTTCTGCTATTTTTTTTAATTTTACCACGAGTATCAACTACTTTTAATCCTTTAGGGATAAATAAATTAGTAATATTTACGGCATCAAATAACGAACCACCAGGGTTACTACGTAAATCGAACACTAATTTTTTCATTCCCTTTTCTTTCAATTCACTAAAAGCTTTAGAAACCTGTTGTGTTGCCTTCTGATTGGTAAATTGAGTTAAAATAATATACCCAGTTTCGGCATCAATCATACCGTAAAAAGGCACTGGATTTACAATAACTTTATCTAGCTTTAAGCTGATGTTTTTTGCGATGTTGTTTCTAAGAATAATTAAAGAAAGCTCTTTATTTGGAGTTCCTTTTATCATTTGAGAATATTGACTTCTCTCTAATTCAATTAATTTTTGCCCATTTACAGTGGTAATAATATCCCCAGTTTTTAAACCTGCTTTATCCGCAGAAAAACCTTTATAAACTTCCGCAATAACAATTCCTTTTTTTGTGTAAAAAGTAGTAATTCCGATGCCACCATATTCTCCTTCACGACGAATACGAGCATCTTCAACATCTTGTTCGTTGTAAAAATTGGTATAAGGATCTAAGTTTTTAAGCGTGTTTTTAATTGCTTTATCGGTTAAATCACCAGGGTTAATTTCATTAATATAATTAATGTTTAACTCTTTAAATAAGTTATTGTAAATTTCTATTTGTTTCGCTATTTCAAAAAAACGAGATTGAAATGAGAATAACAATGAGATAATAACTAGAGCGCTAAAAAAAAGTACTTTTCTATTTTTCATCCTTGGTAGTTTCTGCTACAAAAAGTGTTAATAATTTCTGCATTTTACGCTCTATATCAGCATACGTCCATTCATCTTTTGCAAGATAAGAAATCATAAATACATACGGTTGATTTACAGCGTCATAAACCGTGTGTTTTTCTTTTCTGTAGGTTTCTCGCAATAAGCGTTTTATGCGATTTCTATCAACGGCGCTTTTAAAATTCCTTTTTGGAACAGAAACCCCAACCTGAACAGGAAATTTTGAAGTATGTTCAGTTTGTACATATACCATTCGAAGCGGAAAAACCTTTATAGATTTCCCTTCTTCATATAGTTTTTCTATTAGCTTTTTGCTCTTTAATCGTTCTTGTTGTCCTAGCGTAAATCTCATCTATTACAAACATACATAAATCGCTACTAAAAACCTTTTTTTTGAGTATTTTTGAATCAATACTTTTAAATAGAACCACTGTAATTAATTTACAAATCATCAACATATACAACGTTAGTAATTAACTTTAAAGTAAACTTATGAAAGCCGATTTATTTCAAGCACCTGATTATTATCAAACTGATGATTTGTTAACTGATGAACACAAACTTGTTAGAGATACAGCCCGTGAATGGGTAAAGAAAAATTTATCTCCAATTATTGAAGATGCTGCGCAAGAAGCAAAATTCCCAACACAATTAGTTAATGGTTTAGCTGAGGTTGGTGCTTTTGGTTCGTATATTCCTACTGAATATGGAGGCGCAGGATTAGATCAAATTTCCTACGGATTAATTATGCAGGAATTAGAACGTGGTGATAGTGGTATTCGCTCAACAGCTTCGGTACAATCTTCGTTAGTAATGGGCCCAATTTATAATTACGGAAATGAAGCACAACGAAAAAAATATTTACCAAAATTAGCATCAGGCGAATGGATTGGGAGTTTTGGTTTAACAGAACCTAACCATGGAAGTAATCCGTCAGGCATGGAAACCAAGTTTAAAGACATGGGAGATCATTATTTGTTAAACGGAGCTAAAATGTGGATTTCTAACGCGCCAATTTGTGATGTTGCAGTGGTTTGGGCAAAAAATGAAGAAGGACGTATTCATGGTTTACTTGTTGAAAGAGGTATGGAAGGTTTTTCTACACCCGAAACACATAATAAATGGTCGTTAAGGGCATCAATAACTGGTGAGCTTATTTTTGATAATGTTAAAATTCCTAAAGAAAACATATTACCAAATAAATCTGGATTAGGAGCACCTTTGTTGTGTTTAGATGCCGCTCGTTACGGTATTGCTTGGGGTGCTATTGGTGCTGCAATGGATTGTTATGACACAGCTTTGTGTTATGCAAAAGAGCGTACACAGTTTGGTAAACCTATAGGTCAGTTTCAATTACAACAAAAAAAATTAGCCGAAATGATTACTGAAATCACCAAAGCACAATTATTAACATGGAGGTTAGGTGTGTTAAAAAATGAAGGACGCGCAACATCTGCTCAAATATCTATGGCAAAACGTAATAATGTAGATATGGCTATAAAAATAGCAAGAGAAGCAAGGCAAATTTTAGGGGCTATGGGAATATCAGGAGAATATTCTATTATGAGACATGCTATGAATTTAGAAAGCGTAATTACCTATGAAGGAACACATGATGTTCATTTATTAATTACCGGTTTAGATATTACTGGTTTAAATGCATTTAAATAAGAAGAAATGTTCTGAATACTATCCCCCAGTATATAAACAGCACCATTTCTTCTTAAATTAACTACTTTTAAATAAGAAGAAGTACTCTAGACGTTAAACCACCAACATATAAACAGAGCACTTCTCCTAAAATCAACTATTAAAAAAATATTTAATACAATTTGCTATTCTTTTTTCTTGCCAGTACTTATAAGAAGTAAAAGTGTAACAACTAGCCCTATACAAACCAACCCAAATATTGCAATCATAATGGTACCGTTTGTCCAAGAAACTAGAGGGGTATTAACTAATTGTATCATATTGTATCTAAATTAACACCACAAAAGTATACAGATATATTTGTTTAAAACATGATTTTTATCAGGTTTTAGAAAGTAGTATTATTTTCTATCAATAACCAGTTGAGATAATGCTTTTGGGTAACCACGTTGAATGGCTAATTTACTAGCTAGTTTGTTAATTTCGTTTTTTGAAATACGATCTAATAATAAATTTTGAGGTAAGCTTTTTGGAATTAAAGGGATAATTTTTTCTTCCTGGATTTTATGAATTATTTTATTTGCAACGGTTAAGGCAGATGAGGCTTTAATAATTTCACATCGTGCATAATATTTATAAGGAAAACTAACTTCACCAACTCTTAAATTTGGATCATCACCATGAATTTGTTGGGCTCCGTAAAGTGGAGGTCCTCCAACGGTAGCAGATTTAAATGAAGGTACAAACTGAGTAACAAGTTTAATAGCGTTTTCAGTTCTTGTTTTTATTTCTTCTTTTTTCCAACCATGATGTATTTTTTGATTAATAGCATCATTAAATTCAGGCTGCGGTTCATTATTTTTAGAGTGTATCAATCCATTTTTGAATAAGGTAACATCCGCTGTCATTCCATGAATTTGATAATAATCTTCACAATAAGGGGTCAGTTGTACCATGCCGTTTGGTGTACCACGTTCACCGTGAAAAATAAGTTCAGGAATTAAACCTGAAATAGGTTTCCATTTAGAAACATAGGCAGCTTTAAATTCAATTAAACGAGCTGCATTTAAGTTTAAATGAGTATCAATTTCTCCTGTTTTAAACCCACATGAATTTATCAAATAGTTAACTTTATACAATGAATCACTAGTCTGTACTTCCCAGTTGTAATCTACATTTTTATTACGAACATCTTTAATATTCGTAACATTAGTATTAGTTTTTAGAGTACATTTCTCGGTTTTATTTAAAGCTAATTGAGCTTGGGCTCCTAACCTAAAAAGATTCCACCCATATTCTTGAACTATGTATACCGGTGTTTTTAATTTTTTATAATCAATTAATTTAATAGTATTCGACATCCATTCATCAGCTGATTTTGGATGTTTAACAGTTGGTTGTTTTGCTAAAGCATTTAAATCGTCTTTAGTATATGCTTTATAATAATCTTCTGGAGCGCCGAGAACTTTATTAAAAGGATCTTCGGTTATTAATTTTTTGTAATACTCGACCAGCATTTCAAGACGACTATTAATTTTACCTACTTCGTATTTTTCTGATGTAGGAATGCTAATAAAAGTAGGTCTTTCGTCAATAGATTGTGGGAATAATCTTGCCATACCTATCGCTTCTTTCATAAGTATTTTACATTGTTCATCAGAAATGTCGGGATATAAATTACCGCCAGCATGTAAATGACAAAAAGGAGGCCATTTACAAGACTTTTTTCTTGTTCAAATAAAATAGTGTCAACGTTGTGTTTAGCTAATTCTAACGCTACAACAACACCAGAAATTCCACCACCAATAATACCTACATTATAAATTTTATCCATGTTAAAACAATTCTTGTAACTCAGCAAAGTTATCAATCACTATGGTAGGGTTATAATCTGAAATATTTTCGTTGTAATTATATCCGTAACTCACACCGATACTTTCCATATTAGCATTTTGTGCTGCAAGAATATCATTTTTAGAATCACCAATCATGATGCTTTTTTTAATAGTAACATTCATTTCTTTAGCTAAGTGAAAAAGCGGAATAGCATTGGGTTTTTTCTTTGAAAGAGAATCTTCTCCAATCCAACATTTAAAAAAATGCTTAATTGATAACTTATCTAAAATGGGTTCAACAAAACCAAAAGGTTTATTAGTACAAATCACCATTTTATATCCTTTTTTATGTAGATAATTTAATGTTTCTAAAACATCAGGATACATATATGTTTCATCACAAGTAACTTCTTTATAAGCAGAGAAATAAATTCCGAATGCCTCATTTAAAAGTGTTGTAGAGACTTCTTTATTTTTTATTGAATATTCTAGCGCTCTTTTTACCAAAGGCTTTGCGCCATTACCAATAAAGGGAGTAACTTGTTTTATTGTTAAAGGTGATAAATTATAATGTGATAACATTTTATTTATAGCCAACGTTAAATCTGGAATACTATTAATAAGTGTTCCATCAAAGTCGAATATGATAAGTTCTTTATTTTTAAAATCCACAATGCTTAATTTGAAGCAAAGATGCGGAAGTTTTACTAAAAGAGTAAATATTTATAATGATGTTGGAAAATAATATATTCTACTAAATAGTTTTTAGAGTTTGGTTAAAGGTTAGCATAAGAACTAAAAAAAGCGAATTTTGGATTAAATATAGTTATTGTTTGCTTTTATAGTTATATCAACGTATCCTAATGTTTTCGGTTTATTCTTAACTATTTCTAACTTATTCATGAATTATCTACTAATTTTAGGAAAGTACACATTTTTAAATTTTGTCAACTTTAATGATATGTTGAGGTTCAGTTCGTTATATCAGGAGTTCTCGAAATTGTTAGAAATCAGCTTAATATTTAAATTAAATTTAATCTTTAAACTTGGTGTTTAACCCATCAATACTAATTTTATTTTTATCTTCCCAGTATTGTTCAATTCCGGTATCTCCTTTTTCTTCTGCCCAACTTAATAATTCATTTCGTTCTTCTTTGTATTCATAAAAAGGAATAGACATTCCGCATGAATTTTGTGTGCTTTCAACAGTTACATCAAATATTTGACGAGTTCCTGATAATTTTGGAAATTGAGTAATTAAATCATCCCATTCAGCATCATTTGGTAAAACTTCTTTTGCCGTGCCATATAAACGTAAAATATTAGGTGCTCCTTCGAAAGCACAAAACATAATAGTAATTCGATTGTCGTCTAATAAATGTGCTGAGGTTTCATTACCACTACCAGTAACACTTAACCAAGCTACGCGATTTTCGTTTAAAACACGAAAAGAATCCATTCCTTTAGGAGATAAATTTATACGTCCGTTTTTAGGAGAGGTCGCTACAAAAAACACTTTTTGTGCTGCTATAAATTGTTGAACTCTCGAAGTAATTTTATTGTTGAATTTTGCCATAATTTTAATCTTCCCAATCTTTAGTGCGTTCAACAGCTTTTTGCCATTTAGCGTATAATTTCTCTCTTTTTTCTGAAGGAAAAGCAGGAGTAAAGGTGTTGTTAATTTTTCGTCTATTTAAAATATCCTCTTGTTTCCATAGTCCCACACAAATTCCCGCCAAATAAGCAGCGCCCATAATGGTGGTTTCAATAATTTCAGGTCGTTCAACTTTTGTGTTTAAAATATCTGCCTGAAATTGCATTAAGTAGTCATTAGCACAAGCTCCACCATCAACCTTTAAGGAAGTTAATTTAACTTCACTGTCTTTTTGCATTACCTCTAAAATATCTTTAGTTTGGTAGGCAAGTGAATCTAAAGTAGCTTTTATTAAATGATTTTTACCTGTATCTCTAGTTAATCCGAAGATAGCACCACGTGCATACATGTCCCAATATGGGGCACCTAAACCAGCAAAAGCAGGAACAACATATACAGGATTTTCTCCTTTAACCTGTTTAGCTAAAGCTTCACTTTCATCAGCATTGCTAATAATTTGTAATCCGTCACGTAACCATTGTATTGCCGATCCTGCAACAAATACACTTCCTTCAAGTGCATAATATATCTTATTATCAATTCCCCAGGCAATAGTAGTTAGCAATCCGTTTTTAGAGTATTCAAGGTTTTCACCGGTATTCATTAACATAAAACAGCCGGTACCGTAGGTGTTTTTAGCTTCACCTTTAGTAAAACATGCTTGCCCGAAAAGTGCAGCTTGTTGATCACCAGCAATTCCTGCAATCGGAATTTTATATTCATCTAATTCATAATTTCCAAAATGATGTGAAGAGGGTTTTACTTCAGGTAACATTGCAATAGGAATATTGAGTTCTTTTAATAATTTTTCATCCCAACATAAGTTTTTAATATCATACAGCATGGTACGAGAAGCGTTACTATAATCCGTGGCATGAACTTTACCGTTGGTTAAATTCCAAAGTAACCAAGTATCAATAGTTCCGAATAATAAATTTCCTTTATCGGCTTCTAATTTAGCATCTTTAACGTTATTTAAAATCCAATTTATTTTAGTGGCAGAAAAATAACTATCTATTACTAAGCCAGTAGTTTTACGTACGTAGTTTTCTAATCCTCTTGCTTTTAATTTTTCACAAATACTAGCAGTTCGTTTGTCTTGCCAAACAATAGCATTGTATATGGGTTTACCTGTTTTTTTATTCCAAACAACGGTGGTTTCTCTTTGATTGGTAATACCAATTCCAACAATTTCAGCAGGTGAAATATTAGCTTTTTGAATTGCTTGTTTTAATGTAGAAAGTTGCGTATTTAAAATCTCTTCAGCATTATGCTCCACCCAGCCAGGATGCGGAAATATTTGTTCAAACTCCTGCTGATTCATTGCAATAATTTCTCCCAATTCGTTAATAATTACCGAACGAGAACTTGTAGTACCTTGATCTAACGCAACAATGTATTTTGCCATTTAAATTGTAATGAATAATTAAAAAAGCAATTTACAATTTAAAATTAGGCAAATAAAAAACCTCCTTGATAATTTTATCAAGAAGGTTTTATCCCTTAAGTTTACTAACACTAGTGTTTTAAAGCGTAACCAGCACCTTTACCTAACTCAGATAAAGTTGATAAGAACTCGTTAAAAACACGTGTAGTTTTCTTTAATAAAAAAATCCCCATTTTTTTAAAAATTTAATTAATACCCCCTAAATTTTGTTCAAAAGAACATTACAAATATATAACAGTATTTTAAATTTATAAAAGGGATTGCCGCAAAAAAAACTGTGTTTTTACTCAGTATTTATTTGAATATGAGTTTTTTAACTTTTTTTAAAAATAAAAAAACCCCCTAGGTATTTCTAGAAGGTTATTTCCCTTAAATATCATTTTTTCGTTTTTATCCCCATATATTCGAAAATTTGATGTTACAAATATATAGTGGTTTTTTTGTTTTAAAAATGTAATTACCGCAAAAAAAAATGTGTGTTTCCGTGGTGGTGTTTTTGTAAAAAAAAATAAACCTTTCAGTAGTGCCCGAAAGGTTTATTTTGATTTTTCTTTTCTCAATTTCCCCATATAGTATTAAACTATACAGCAAATCTATAATAAACACTGTGTTTTAAAAATGTAATTACCGCAAAAAAAAGTGTAGTTTACCGTGTGGGTTAATCAATAATACCTAATTCTTTGGCTTTTAATATTAGGTCTGTATTGTTATGCGCTTGTAAATCGGTGCGAAGTTTGGCTAGTTTACTCTCTATAGACCGTATTTTAATTAAAGAACCATCTGTTTTTTTAATAATACCTTCTAAATTGGCAATTTTAGCATGGTTTGGTAGCTCTTTTAAAATTTGAATGGCAATCTCATCCATTTGAATTTCAACTAATGCTCTTTTTAAAAGTTTTTGATGGATTTCATGGGTATAATACACCTCATCTTTTAACATTTTTTGAATTGCAAAAGTTAATTCATCTGTACTACAATTTCCTTTTAAAATATAAGCAGAAGGGTTTAAGTTATGAATAACATTAAAAACACGATTGGTTTCTGAATGACCAGTAATTACACCTGTTTTTATATCAATTTCTTCTTGTTGAATCGCTTTTATTAAAGCTTCACCTCCATCTAAAATAACATTTCCGTTATTGTTATCGAAACTTAAATCGGTAAAAACAATATGAAACGGATTGCTATGAAGTGCTGTTTTTATTTTAGAAAAAGCTTCATCGCAAGAATTTGCAGTTACTATTTCTAAATTATCAATATCTTTTAAATACGAAAGAATTCCTTCAATTATTAATTGATGATCATCAACTAAGAGTATTTTTATTTGTCCAGACATTTATGGGGATTTGTATGCTAATTTTGGTTCCGTTACCTTTTTCGCTTTCAATGTTTAGAGTTCCGCTTAACTCTTCAACACGCTCTTGTAGGTTTTGTAAACCAATTCCTTTTTTACTGATATTAGTATCAAAACCAATACCATTATCAGTAATAGTCAAATGTACATATTTTTTATGTACAATAAAATCGATACTTATTTTACTTGCCTGTGCGTACTTTTTACTGTTTTGTATACTTTCTCGAGCGCTTAAATATAGTAAGCGTTTAATAGCATCATTTATAGTGTGCCATTCGTTTTCTTGCAACCCAGCAACAGTTATTCTAAAATCTAGTTCGAAATAATCGCTTACTAAATTAATTATTTGATCTTTAAAAGAAACTTTACCAAAACTAATACTACTTAATTGGTGCGATAAATTACGTACGTTTTCTTTAACGGCATCCAGTTTTTTTGCTTCTTCTAATAAATTAGATTTTTCTAACTTTTGGTGTAATAAACGCAAATCTCCCGCGACCTCATCGTGCAATGATTTTGCAATTTGCTGACGCTCGTGTTCTCTTGCTTTTACTCTTTCTAACTGTGCCAAGTATAATAGTTTTCTTTTTCTAAAAAAGAAAAACAAGATACTCACACCAAATAATAGTAAACCAATTGCAGCTGCCAACCAACCAATAGTTTTTTGTTGTTTATGATATGTTATCTCTACTTGCTTTTTTTCGTTATCAGACTTTAAAACAGTGTTTTCTTTTTCTTTTTTATCAGTTTCGTACCTAATTTTAGCAAACTGATTTTTTAGTTGACGCTCTTTAGTAAACAAGCTATCATTAAGTTTAATGTATTGTTGTAGGTAGTTTGTTGATTGCTTACCTGTTGTTAAGTTTGAAAGATTCTTTAAAGCTTCTAGCCATTTTTTGTTATTATGTGTTTGCTTGGCATATTTCAATGCTTTATTTGAGTGTAAAAGTGCCTTTTCATTTTGATTAATATCTTTGTAATAATTAGAAATATTAATTAAAGCAACACTAGCTTCACTAGGATTATTATTGTTCTCTCTAATTTTTAAAACCTCATTATACTGTTTTAACGCATTTTTTTTATTACCCAGTAAAAAATTGCTAACAGTTAAATTTTCTAATAGAAAAGCGTATTGTATTGGGTATTTTTCTTTAATACTATCAAAGGCTAATCCTTTTTTAAAATAAGTTATAGCTTTTTGGTGGTTGTTTTGATTTTGATAAAGATGTCCTATGTTATTTATAATATATAAATACCCAATATTGTTATTGTTTATTTTATTATAATTTAATGCTTTATTATAATAAAATAAAGCTTCTTTTTTTGATTTAGTTCATCTGAGACTAAACCTAAAATAGTATAATTTCTTTCTAAATATTTATTCGATTTAATAGGTTCTAAATATTGTAAGGCTTCTATAGCACTTACTTCACCACCTAAATAATCTCTTGCTTGGCGTTGTAAATTAGCAAGGCTTAGTAAACGCCTTCCTACAGCTAAAGAGTCTTTTAAGTTTTTTGAGATGTTTTTAGATTGATGATAATAAAAAAAAGCACTATCAATGTTTAATAAAATTTTGTGCTCTAAAGCTTTAAAGTGTAGGTGTTTTGCTAGTAAAGTGGAGTCTTTGTTTTTTAAGAAAAGTTTATGAATGTTTTTATTAGCAAAAAGAAGGTTTTCTGTTGAGTTACTAAAATAAGAATTAGTACCTAATAGAAAATTAGTTTTTTTTATTAAAGAATCAATGCCAGATTCATTAGCATAAAAAACTGCTTTTTTAAGAAAAGGAATGTTTTTGGGATATAAATGTTATTTGCCTTTTTTAAATAGAAATTAACAGAATCTAACTCTCTATTGTATGAAAAAGAAAATTGAATGAAAAGAATAAGAGAAAATAAGAGAAAATTTTTAGTCATAAAATAAAAAACACCTTGTTTTAAACAAGGTGTTATAAATAAGTTTATTTACCATCGCCACCTTGGCTACTACCACTGCCACCACCAGTACCTCCTGTTCCGCCAGTACCAACACTTCCGTTTCCACCAGTATCTCCGTCAGGACTTAAAGTCATTGCCACTTCTTGTAAGTTTTTGTTTTCCATAGTAATAGTTTTTAATTAAAAATTTTAGTGGGGGACTAATTAAGGCAACTAAATTAGCTTGTTTAAAATAAAAACACAAAGAATTAATTGTTTTTTATGATGTTGCGTTTTTATATGTCATTGCGTTTTTAACCTTTCGTCATTGCAAGGCACGAAGCAATCTGTAACATAGATGGTTTCAAAACATGAGATTACTTCGTTTGTACTTCTTTCGTAATGTCGTATATTTATGAAGTCATCTTATTAAATAAATCCCAAAGTACAACACCGCAACTAACAGAGATGTTTAAGGAATGTTTAGTTCCTAATTGCGGAATTTCAATACAAAAATCGGCAGCAGAAACTACTTCTTGTTGTACGCCTTTTACTTCATTTCCCATTACAACGGCATATTTTTGATTAGCTTCGGGAGTAAATTTATTTAGTTTCGTACTATTCTCAGCTTGCTCAATGGCTAATACTTTAACGTTATCTTGTTTTAATTTTTCAACTAACTCAATTGTACTCTCAACATGTTCCCATGCAACGGACTCGGTAGCTCCTAAAGCTGTTTTATGAATCTCTTTGTTTGGCGGAGTAGCTGTGATTCCGCAGAGATATATTTTTTCAATCAAAAAAGCATCCGAAGTTCTAAAAACCGATCCCACATTATTTAAACTACGTATATTATCTAACACGACAATGATGGGTGTTTTTTCGGTTTGTTTAAACTCATCAACCGTAATTCTACCTAACTCACTATTTTTTAGTTTTCTCATAAATAATGTTAACTTTAAAATCGAATATTTATCTTCGCAAAACTAATTGAAAAAATCTAAAAAGTTGGCAAAAACAAAGGCAAAAAAGGTAACTCCGCTAATGCAACAATACAACGGAATTAAAGTTAAATATCCGGATGCAATGTTACTGTTTAGAGTGGGAGATTTCTACGAAACCTTTGGTGAAGATGCAGTAAAAGCATCTAAAATTTTAGGAATTATTTTAACAAAAAGAGGTGCCGGTAGCGAAAGCGAAACTGCTTTGGCTGGTTTTCCGCATCATTCGTTAAATACCTATTTGCCTAAATTAGTAAAATCGGGATTACGTGTTGCTATTTGTGATCAGTTAGAAGATCCTAAAATGACAAAAACGATTGTAAAACGTGGTGTTACCGAATTGGTTACTCCGGGTGTTGCTTTAAATGATGAGGTATTACAATCAAAATCGAATAATTTTTTAGCCGCAGTACATTTTGGAAAAAAATTAGTAGGTGTTTCTTTTTTAGATGTTTCTACAGGAGAGTTTTTAATTGCGCAAGGAAACGAAGAGTATATCGATAAATTGTTACAAAACTTTACGCCAAGTGAAGTGTTGGTTGAGAAAAAAAATAAACAACGATTTTTAGAATTGTTCGCCAATCGTTTTCATACTTTTTATTTAGAAGACTGGGTTTTTCAAAAGGAATACGGAAACGAATTATTAAGTAATCATTTTAAAGTTAAAAATTTAAAAGGATTTGGAGTTGAAGAATTAGAGCAAGGTATTGTTGCTGGTGGTGCAGCTATGTATTATTTGTCGGAAACACAACATAATAAAATAGAACATATTCAATCGATAAGCAGAATTGCTGAAGATAATTATGTGTGGATGGATCGTTTTACCGTTAAAAACTTAGAGTTATACGGCGGAAATGATGTAAATGCTGTTTCGTTATTAAACGTTATTGATAAAACAATTTCTCCTATGGGAGGAAGGTTGTTAAAGCGTTGGTTGGCATTACCGTTAAAAGATTTAGAGCAGATTAAAAAACGCCATGAATTGGTGAAGTTTTTAATAGATAATGATGCTTTTTTCGAAACTGTTGCGTATCAATTAAATCAGGTTTCAGATATAGAAAGGTTGATTTCGAAAGTAGCCACAGGTAAGGTTTCTCCTAGAGAGGTTATCTTATTAAAAAATTCGTTAAAAGCAATTCTTCCGATAAAAACATCCGCAGAAAAAACGAATAACAAAACAGTACAAGAAATAGGGAAGCAATTACACGATTGTAAACTATTAATTGATAAAATTACTGCTTCAGTTTTAGAAGAAGCTCCGGTGAATATTAATAAAGGAAATGCTATTGCAAGCGGAGTTTCTACAGAGTTAGATGAACTGAGAAGTATCTCTAATTCAGGTAAAGAGTATTTAGATAAAATGTTGGCTCGCGAAATAGAACACACGGGTATTACGAGTTTAAAAATAGCCTTTAATAACGTTTTTGGCTATTATATTGAGGTTCGAAATAGGTTTAAAGATCAGGTTCCTGAAGAGTGGATTCGTAAGCAAACTTTGGTAAATGCCGAGCGTTATATTACCGAAGAGTTAAAGGAATACGAAACAAAAATATTAGGAGCCGAAGAGAAAATTCAGCAATTAGAAGCAGATATTTTTGCGAAACTAGTTCAGTTTATTATTGGCTTTGTAAAGCCAGTACAGCAAAATGCTCAAAATATTGCAAAGATAGATGTGTTATTGTCGTTTGCTCAATTGGCAATAGATAACAACTATGTTCGTCCGATGATGGATGACAGCACAGATATAGAAATTAAAAATGGGCGTCACCCAGTAATAGAAAAACAATTGCCAATTGGCGAAGAGTATATTGCAAACGATGTGGTTTTAAATCGTAACCAGCAACAAATAATCATGATTACAGGCTCTAATATGTCGGGTAAATCAGCCATATTACGTCAAACAGCTTTAATTGTTTTGTTGGCTCAAATGGGAAGTTATATTCCGGCTCAGAATGCCCGAATTGGTATTGTTGATAAGATTTTTACCAGAGTAGGAGCGAGTGATAATATTTCGATGGGAGAATCTACTTTTATGGTTGAAATGAACGAAACCGCATCAATCTTAAATAATATATCAGAACGTAGTTTGGTATTGTTAGATGAAATTGGTAGAGGAACTTCTACTTACGACGGAATTTCAATTGCTTGGGCTATTGCCGAATATTTACACGAGCATCCATCAAAAGGAAAAACGCTATTCGCTACGCATTATCACGAATTAAATGAAATGACAACGACGTTTAAGCGAATTAAAAACTTTAATGTATCAGTAAAAGAATTAAAAGATAGTATTATTTTCTTGCGTAAATTGGTTGCTGGTGGTAGCAATCATAGTTTTGGTATTCATGTTGCTAAGCTTGCTGGAATGCCGAATTTGGTAATTAGTAGAGCGCAAAAAATTCTTAAAAAATTAGAGGAAAATAACGCTCATAAAGAAGTAAAAGAGGTTTTAAAAGATAGCCAACACGAAGATATGCAAATGAGCTTTTTTCAATTAGACGATCCTTTGTTAGAAGATATTCGTGACGAAATTTTAGCGACAAATATTGATACTCTTACGCCAATTGAAGCTTTAATGAAGTTGAATGAAATTAAGCGAATGTTGGTGAAAAAGTAAAACTGTTTAGAAAGATCAATTTTCGTCAACCTGAATTTATTTCAGGTTCTCATACAAATTGGTTGTCGGTATGATTTGATTCTGAAACAAGTTCAGAATAACGGCTTAAAACCTCTCTAAACAGTTTGTTAATATTATAATTTTCCTCTTAAAACAAGTAAAGGAATACTACAATGAAATTCTTTTTTTAGAATTGTATTACTTTCCCAAAGTTTTTGAAAAAACCCTCTCTTTCTTCTAAACACACACAATAAATCAGGATTGTGGGCTTGAAAATGTTCTAACACTCCTTGAAAAGTAGTAGCGTTTTCTGTAACCGTTAAATTGTTTTGAGTGCTTTTTAATGCGGCATCTAAAACTAAATCTTCTTCGGTATAGTTAGGTGTTTTTACCAACAATAAATTAGATGAAGCAACAAAAGTATCTAAAATTTTACGCAAAGGATCTAGCACGTTTTTTTTATTCATAACTCCCGATTTAAAAGCGGTTAACACAGATTTTATAGGAATAAATTTATAACCTTCAGGAACAACCAACATAGGAATATCGGTTTGTTTTAAAATACTACCAGAAGTACTTCCTAAAAACATTTCGTCTTTAATAGAATTACTTTTAGAGTCCATAATAATTAAATCGATATTTAATTCTCTGTTTATAGAGGTAATACTTTCTAACACATTTCCTTTAGCAGAAATCATTTTTATAGTTACATTTTTTCTGTCAACAGCATTAATCATCGCTCGTAAATATAAATTTGTTTCTCGCTGCATCGTATCATCAGCATTTACAAAAGCTCCTGCTTTTGATAATACTTTATAGGCGCGCATTACAAATACTTTCGCATTCACAGCTTCGGCAAAATCTATTGCATATTGTAAGGTATTTATTGAGTTGTCTGTTGAACCAATAGGAACTAATATATGTTTCATAAAATATTTTTGTGGCTTTATAATTTTGATACAGCAAGTAATATACAAAGATAATTAATACTAAAAATAGGTTATTTTAACAGATTTACTTCTTAGTGTACAAGAATAACTGTTCTTTTGTTGTGAATAAGAGAATATGAGTTACGATATCAGTTTTAAAAAAGTTAACAAACTCGCTTTTCCGGCTTTAATAGCGGGAGTTGCAGAGCCTTTATTGTCTACGACAGATTTAGCAATTGTAGGAAATATTGATTATAATGCAACAGAAAGTATTGCTGCAATCGGAATTGTAGGTGCTTTTTTATCGATGCTTATTTGGGTTTTCGGGCAAGCTCGTAGCGGAATTTCGTCTATCATTTCACAATATGTTGGCGCTAATAAATTAGACGAGGTTAAAAATTTACCAGCACAAGCAATTTTAATAATATTGATAACGAGTTTAATTATTTTAGGAATTAGTTATCCGTTTACGAAAGAAATATTTCAGTTTTACAATGCTTCAGGTACTATTTTAGAATATGCGATAGATTACTATAAAATACGTGTTTTTGGTTTTCCGTTTACGCTATTTGTAATTGCTGTTTTCGGTACTTTTAGAGGGCTACAAAACACTTATTATCCAATGCTAATCGCTATTATTGGTACTGCAGTAAATATAGTATTTGATGTTGTTTTAGTATACGGTGTAGAGGGTTATATACCTGCAATGAATATTGCGGGAGCTGCTTATGCAAGTGTAATAGCACAAATTGTAATGGCACTTATTTCGGGGTGTTTATTAGTAATAAAAACCGATATTTCATTAAAATTCAAGCTTCCTTTTAATAAAGAAATTCCGAGGTTTATAAATATGATTTTAAATCTATTTGTTCGTACAATCGCTTTAAATACGGCGTTGTATTTTGCAACTTCTTATGCAACCTCATACGGAAAAGAATATATTGCTGCTTATACAATCGGACTTAATTTATGGTTAATGGGCGCCTTTATGATTGATGGATATTCATCCGCAGGAAATATATTGTCTGGAAAATTATTAGGAGCAAAAGATTATACCAACTTAGTTAAATTAGGCAATAAACTAATTATTTATGGTTTTGCATTTGGTAGCATTTTAGCACTTGTCGGATTTGGGTTTTATAATTTTATTGGAAATATTTTTACACAAGAACAAGAAGTGTTAACTGAGTTTTATAATACTTTTTGGATTATTTTAGTAATGCAACCAATTTGTTCGATAGCATTTATTTATGACGGAATGTTTAAAGGAATGGGAGAAATGAAATATTTAAGAAATGTATTATTACTTTCAACAGGACTAGTTTTTATTCCGACTTTATTATTTTTTGATTCGATAGATTATAAATTGCATGCTATTTGGATTGCTTTTTTTGCTTGGATAATAGCTCGTGGAATTCCTTTAATTTTTAAATTTAGAAATACGTTTTTATCACGCTCACAAAAAGTGTAATTTTGAGGATAAAATAATCTCAAAATGACAACAACTCGACAAAGCGGAAGTTTATATACGCATATTGAAAATAAAATAGCAGTAGTAGAATTCGGGCATCCGGCAAGTAATTCGTTTCCGAGTGAATTGTTAGCGCGTTTAGCGAATGAATTTGATAAATTATCGAGTAACGATGAAGTATCAGTAATCGTTTTAAAATCTGAAGGAGATCGTGCTTTTTGTGCAGGTGCTTCTTTTGATGAACTCGTTGCAATTGATAATTTGGAAGATGGAAAACAATTCTTTTCGGGCTTTGCAAACGTGTTAAATGCAATGCGTCGTTGTTCTAAATTAATTGTAGGTCGGGTGCAAGGAAAAACTGTTGGTGGTGGAGTTGGTTTAGCAGCAGCTTGTGATTATGTATTGGCAACTGAGCACGCTTCTATTAAATTATCTGAATTTACAATAGGTATTGGCTCGTTTGTAATTGCGCCTGCTGTAGAGCGTAAAATTAGTGTGAGTGGCTTAGCAGAATTAACTCTAGATGCTTCTAATTGGAAAAATGCTTATTGGGCAAAAGAGAAAGGTTTATACGCGCGTGTTTTTGATTCTATTACCGATTTAGATAAAGAGTTAACTCTTTTTACTGAAAAATTGGCTTCTTATAATCCAGAAGCCTTATCAGAAATGAAAAGGGCATTGTGGAAAGGAACTGAGTATTGGCAAGAATTATTGATAGAAAGAGCCGAAACGTCAGGTAAGTTGGTATTATCTGATTTCACTAAAAAAGCATTGGCAAAGTTCAAAAAATAAAAATCATTTTTAAATAAACAGATGGAAGAAACAGAAAGTTATAAAATAGGATATGAATTAGGTGGATGGATTTATCATAACCCGATAGTATCAATAGCTATAGGAGTTGTTATTTCTATAGGTTTCGTTTGGATATTAACAAAAATTGTAAAACAAATTCGTACTTTTGGCGAATAAAAAACGTAAATTATGGGAGGAGATTATTTATTTGCCATTTTAGCAGCAGGGGTAGCAATTGTATATTTTTACAACAAATACAGAGGTAATAAAAAATACAAAAGATAGTGAATAATATTAGAATCACAAAGCAATTTAGTTTCGAAACAGGCCATGCTTTATATGGTTATGATGGTAAATGCAAAAATGTTCACGGTCATAGTTATAAGCTTTCTGTAACCGTAATGGGGCAACCTATTACTGATAACACGAATGTGAAATACGGAATGGTAATTGATTTTACAGATTTAAAGAAAATTGTAAAAGAAGAGATTGTTGATGTTTTTGATCATGCTACCGTGTTTAATAAAAACACACCTCATATTGAGTTGGCTAAAGAATTAAAAGATAGAGGTCATCATGTTATTTTGGTAGATTATCAACCAACAAGTGAAATGATGGTAATTGATTTTGCTTCAAAAATTAAAAACAGACTTCCAAAAAATATTAAACTTCACGCTATAAAACTACAAGAAACTGATACAAGTTTTGCAGAGTGGTTTGCAAGTGATAATTAAGAATTGAAAAGAATAAACATAAAAGGCTCAACGTTAATTAACGTTGAGCCTTTTATGTTTATAAGAAAAATTATTTACCGTTAAATTCATTCATCGTATTAGCCATTCCGGCTGTAATAAAAGAAGTAATAGCGTTAACAGAAGTTGGTATGCGTTCAATCATTTCGCTTTCTTCATTTTTGTTCCATTCGCCTAATACATAATCTACTTGGCGGCCTCTGCCATAATCGGCACCAACACCAAAACGAAAACGAGGATAAGCACCTGTATTAAATTTATCTTGAATATCTTTTAATCCGTTATGTCCGCCAGAACTACCTTTTGGTTTTATACGTAGTTTTCCAAAATCGATATTTAAATCATCAGTAATTACCAATAAGTTTTCAACTTGAATATTTTCTTGTTGCATCCAATACATTACCGCTTTTCCACTTAAATTCATATAAGTACTCGGTTTTAAAACGATTACTGTTTTTCCTTTGATTTTTAATTTGGCAATATCACCTAGTTTTTCAGTTTCAAAACTAGCATCGTGCTCTTTTACAAAGGCATCTACTATTTTAAAACCTATATTATGACGTGTATTGTCATATTTATCACCAATATTACCTAAACCTACAATTAAAAATTTCTTCATCGAATGTTGCGCTGTATCTGTTGAATGTGTTTTAGAAAAGTTAAGTAACTTTTTAAATAATGAGTTTAAAACCATGCGGTAAAAATAAAAAAAGCGTTACACAAAGGTAACGCTTTTATAAAATTGTAGTACAATTTCTTATGCTTCTGCAGTAGCATCATCAGTACTTTCTGCTGCTGCTTTCGCTGCGTTACGAGACATACGTACTTGAGCAACTACTGTGTTATCTGGGTGTAATAAAGAATAGTTATCATTCTTTAATTCAGTAACATATAATTTATTTCCAATCTCTAATCTAGTAACATCAGCTTCAATAAAGTCAGGTAAATTAGCTGGTAAAGCTTTTACTCTTAATTTACGTAAGTTGTGACGTAAAGCCCCTCCTAATGTGATACCTTTAGCAGTACCTGTTAAGCGTACCGGGATTTCCATAGTCAATTCTTTGTCTTCAAAGATTTGATAAAAGTCTACGTGTAAAATTCTGTCTGTAACTGGGTGAAATTGGATATCTTGTAAAACAGCACTGTATTTAGTCCCGTTTATTTCAATCGTAGCAGTAAATACATCTGGAGTAAATACTAAAGGCTTAAATGATTTTTCTTCTGCTGAGAAGTGTACCGCCTCTTTTCCTCCGTATAATACGCAAGGAACCTGTCCAGCATTACGTAAGGCTTTAGTTGCTTTTTTACCTACGCTTTCTCTTTGTGATCCGTTGATTGTAATTGATTTCATTACTTCTTTGTTTGTTAAATTTATTTACATTAAAAATTGTCCACTAATCGATGTATTGTCTTGAACTTTATGCATCACATCAGCGAATAAAGTGGCGCAAGTTACCACTTTTATTTTAGATACACTCTTTTTTAAAGGAATTGTATCAGAAACAATTAGCTCCGTTAATTTCGAATTCTGAATTCTGTCATAAGCATCGCCCGAAAGTATTGGGTGTGTACAAATTGCACGCACACTTAAAGCTCCTCTTTCTATCATTAAATCGGCAGCTTTAGTAAGTGTTCCTCCCGTATCGATCATGTCATCAACAAGAATTACATTTTTACCTTTTACATCACCAATTAATTCCATGTGAGAAATTATATTAGCTTTTTCACGTTGCTTGTAACAAATTACTACATCGCTTTCTAAATATTTAGAATATGCATATGCTCTTTTAGATCCTCCCATATCTGGAGAAGCAATAGTAAGATTATCTAATTTTAAACTCTTAACATATGGTAAAAATATGGTAGAAGCGAATAAATGATCTACTGGTTTTTCAAAAAAACCTTGAATTTGATCCGCATGTAAATCCATGGTCATAATTCTTGTAGCTCCTGCTGATTCTAGCAATTTTGCTACTAATTTTGCACCAATAGCTACACGAGGTTTGTCTTTTCTGTCTTGACGAGCCCATCCAAAATATGGCATTACAGCAGTAATATGTCTTGCAGAAGCACGTTTAGCAGCATCACACATTAATAACATTTCCATTAAATTATCGGCTGAAGGAAAAGTAGAACCAATTAGAAACACTCTTCGTCCTCTTATAGATTCTTCAAATGCAGGCTGAAATTCACCGTCACTAAAATGTGTTGTTTTTACATTACCAAGTGCTACTCCGTATTCTTTAGCAATTTGCGCTGCTAGTTCGGTACTTTGAGAACAAGCAAAAATCTTTGGGCTTATTTGATCTGTAGCCATTTACAAAATTGTATTTATAGTTAGTGTTGTTGTTACTGCAAAAGTAAAACTATTTTGAGAGTTTAAAAGTTATTTTTAAACGAATTAATTAAAATATTTTTATAGATTTGCAGACTACTTAATGCTCGAGTGGCGGAATTGGTAGACGCGCTGGATTCAAAATCCAGTTTTTTCGGAAGTGCGGGTTCGATTCCCGCCTCGAGTACAAATACAAACCTCAACTATTTATAGTTGAGGTTTTTTAATGGTTGATAATTTGAACAAAAAAAAGCGAGAAGAAATTCTCGCTTTTTTTTAACCTTCTACAGTTTTTGTGTTTCCAAAACCAATAGCATCCAAAACGTTATCATATTTTGGAGAAAAAAAGAAATCTTCAAGTATTGTTTTAATATCTCTTTTCTCTGAAGTATTTTTTTGCACTTCTAGGGGGGCTGGTGCATTTTGTAGAACATTGTTTTTATAAGCTTCTTGATAAGAATTTATAAAATCAACAAATGTGTTCTCAAAATTATAATTAGTTACCTCAATGGCATTATAGCTCATTGTTTAACTCTTGTTTATATTTGTTTAAAAGCGTTCTAGTAAGCGCTAAATTTGCTTTTTTAGAGTCAACAGCTAAGTAGACGAAATAATCACCACTTGGAGAAATATTAATGATATGTATTTGAGTCTCTAAGTTAAAGTGAATATCGGTTAAATTCTCCTCTAACCCTAAAGCTTTCATTGCTTTACGTTTAGCATTAATAATTTCTACATTGTAAGCACATGCTAAAGCAGGATCAAAACCGTCTAAAGCAGAGTCTGAAATAAGTGATTCTCCTGAGGCCATTTCAGCAACGCTAATTCCGATGTATCCTGAAATGTTTTCTTTTACGTTAGTTACTAATTTGTCTAAAATTTCTTGCATTTTTTTAGTGTTTTATAGTTAGTGGTTAAATTCTTTTTTTAAAATAAGTTCTAATAAACTTACATTTATACTATTGTCTGATAAAAAACATAGTATATATTCTTTATGTTTAATAATAAGTATGTTTTCGTTATTAGACTTTAAAATAATTTCTTTCAACTCCGTATTAAAATAATTACTGAAAAAATGATTGCTCATATTAAAAATAGTGGCTTTAAACACTGTTATTTTATCTTGCAAATCACCCAGTTCATTTTCTTTAGGGTAAAAATCAATAGTTTCTCCGTTGTCTTTTAAAAGGAAAATTGCTTTTGATTTTGTTTCTTTTAATAGTTTTTCTAGCTCCAATTTTATTTCTCTGTTTTTGAGAGTAACCAAAGTTAATGCATAGGTAATAGTTTAATATAGCATAATAGTATTAAATTATTGTACTATAATATTTTTCAATAGTGCTAGCTAAAATAAAAATTAATTTACCAAACTAGCTGTAATTAAGTAGTTTGCCATTGTTCTACTTTAAGAGAACCTAAAAAACTAATTTTAACTTAAAAATGATTAACATATGATTATATATTCTTTTTTTAATAGTTTTAATTAAGATGTAATAAAAATAAAAAAATCGCTACAAGATTTTTTACTCATTAATATTGTTGATTAGTGGAGGGAAAACAGAAAGATTTTTTAATGATTAAATTATTTATAGCTCTGGTAAAATTAATAATGGAATTTTACTGTGAAAAGCAGATTTTTTAACCACGTTTTCTTCTAAAAGGCGATTTAAAAAATTGTGCTTATGATTTATTAAAACTAATAATTCGCTTTCTGTTTTTTCTATATAGTTTTCTAAAGTATTAGTTTCAGAGTCGTCCCAATCTATTTTTTTATATTCTACGCCTAAGTCTTTAAAAATTTCTCTTAACTGCATTTTGTGCGCTTTCTGTTTACTATTTAAAGTGTATTCTTCAGAAAGATTTATAACTTCAATTGGGCAATCTTTTAAAATACTCAATTGAAGCAACGATTTCAATTCTTTATTATTAAAAGGCCTTTTATAATTTGTTGAAAATACTATTTGATGTAACAGTTTGTATTTATAGTTTGTTGGCACAATTAATATCGGACAATTATTAATAGTGTTAATAATTTTCATGGTATTTGTGCCAATAAAAGTTTCTTTTAAACTTCTAGCTCCTTTTGTGCCAGAAATTATTAAATCTATTTTTTTATCAGAAACAGCTTCTTTAATTGCTTTTATTAACGAGGTTGAGTTAATTATAAATTGATATTCGAAATTTTCCGTTTCTTTATTAAGAATGTCAATTAGGTACTTTGATTCTTCTTCAATCTCATTGTCCATTTCATTAAACCATTCTTCACTTTTTTCGGTGCTTAATAAATGTGGTTTTTCAGCGATATAAACATCTAACAAATAAATACAAATATCTAAACCTTTAAAAAGTTTTTTAGTATAGTTTAAAGCATTAATAGCTTCTTCAGAAAAATCATATGGAATTAATATATTCTTCATAATAAGTTGATTACAATTGATTTATCAAATATAATTTTTTCAAAATAAAATCAATTATAAAAAAAATAAAAACATAATTTTGCAATTAAAACAATAATGAGTAATTTTTTATTGAACAAATACATTCTACTATTAATATTATTAATTGTGCTTTCTGTTTTAGTTATTTTAACTAAAAAAATAACCAAAAGTTATGTAATTAAAAATGCTATAGAACCGCATAGAAGAAAAATAATCCTCAACCTTTTTTACTTAATTTATTATGTGTTTGCATTTTTTTTAGTTCTTATAATTTTAGGAATAGAATTTAAGCAAATAGGTGTTTTTGCATCTTCTATTTTAGCAGTATTAGGTGTTGGTTTTTTTGCACAATGGTCTATCTTGTCTAACTTAACAGCAAGTGTAATTTTGTTTTTTTACCATCCAATGCGTATAAGAGATACTATAAAAATTATAGATAAAGAATATGATTTAACAGGTGAGGTTAAAAATATTACGGGTTTTTATGTATTGTTATATATCCCAGAAGGAAATAGAAAAATAACAATACCAAATACAGTAATACTTTATAAAAGTATTGAGTTGATACAAAATCAAAAATAATTTGTATTTTTCAAAAGAAGTCTACTTCTTATTAAATAGCTAAAATAGTATATTTATTTAACAGAAAGATTATCAAAAAAAGCTTAAAAACATGGCATCTATTTTCCATTTATCGCTTCCTTGTATAAATATTAAGGAAACTAAAAAATTTTATACAGAAGATTTAGGTTTAAATTGTGGTAGGGAAACCAGCGATTGGTTAGACATAAATTTATTTAACAACCAATTGACCTATGTTTTAGTAGAGAAATTTAATTTCGATTATCCTAATTATACCTTTGAAAAAGATGTGCTACCTTCTTTTCATTTCGGAATTGTTTTAGATGCTGAAGAATGGGAAAAAATGCATGACAGAATTAATCATTGGTCATCAGAAACAATTATAACAAAAACATTTTTAAAAGATAAAAACGGCGAACACGTTTCTTTTTTCGTGAAAGACCCTAATGGTTACACAATAGAATTTAAGACTTTTATAGAAGAAGATGAAATGTTTATGATGTAAAAGAGCAAGTGTTATTTAATTTATCTAAAATGAAAAAATCTAAATTTAAGAAAAAAATAGGGCTTCCTCCTGGCACAATCACTTATACAGGAGATAAAGAAAGTACTCAGTTATTTATCAATGCCTTTGATTATACAAAAGATTCTTTAGAGGAAAAGAAAATAAATAAAATTGAAAGCTGCTTTGGCTATAAAGAAACTGAGACAACTACTTGGATAAATATAAACGGACTTAATAATGTAGATGCTATTCAAAAAATAGGAAACCACTATAAGTTGCATCCTTTAATATTAGAAGATACTGTAAACATTAATCAAAGACCAAAAATAGATGAATATGACGATTATATTTTTGTAGTTTTTAAGATGTTGTATTATGATGCAAACCAACATTTAAAAGTAGAACACATTAGCATTATACTTGGAGATAAATATGTACTCTCTTTTCAGGAGTCTGAAGAAGATGTTTTTGATGGTATTAGAGAGCGGATTAGAACATCAAAAGGTATTATAAGAAGTAATGGCTCTGATTATTTATTATATGCTTTAATGGATGCTGTGGTAGATAATTATTTTTTAATTATAGAAACCATGGGCGAGAAAGTTGAAAAATTAGAAGAACTTTTGTTTACAAATCCCAATAACGATACTGTTAAAGAAATACAGGCGTTAAAAAGAGAAGCTTTAAAAATAAGACGTTCGATTTTTCCCTTAAGAGAGATCGTTAGTAAACTTGAAAAAGCCGAAAGCAAACTAGTAAAATCTAAAACGCTAAATTATTTTAGAGACTTATATGACCACACAATTCAGGTTATTGAAACCATAGAAATATATAGAGATATGTTGTGGGGGTTGATGGATATGTATATGACAAGTGTTAGTAATAGAATGAACGAGGTAATGAAAGTATTAACTGTAATTTCTACCATATTTATACCCTTAACTTTTATTGCAGGTATTTACGGGATGAATTTTGATAATATTCCTGAATTACACTATGCAAATGGATATTATATTTTGTGGGGTTTTATGATTTTTCTTTTCTTCGGATTGTTGTATTTCTTTAAAAGAAAAAAATGGTTTTAATATTACTTCTATCATATTATAAACTTCTATAATTTATAATATGATAGGAAGTATTAATTGTAAGTTTTAAAAGTTGTCGTTAGAGATAACAGATTCTTCTATGCTCAAATGAAACAAAGCGTCTCCTTTATTTACGATAGGTGTTTTATTGATGCAAAAAATATGCCCGTTAAATGGCGCATAAACCACCTTTTTAAATTCACCAAAAGGATCTTGAATAATACCTAAAACTTCTTTCTTTTTCACAAAAGTTCCGTTTTTCGCGATTACTTTAAACATACCAGAATCTGAAGCGCGTAACCATTTTGCTTTATGTACAAAAACGGGAGTAGCCCTAACAGTAATTTCACCTTTAATCATACCCAAATGAATCAATATGTTTTTGGTTCCGTTTACACCTTCGTTAATAATAGTGGGGTTTAAATCTTTTGATTTTCCACCTTCAAAAAGCAAAACAGTTTTACCCATTTTGTGTAATGTATCTCTTAAAGATTTTTTTATGTTGTTAGAAAAAACAATCATTGGCGGATTAAAAACTTTCGCCAATTCTAAGGCCTTTTCATCACCCTTGCTACATCTTATTTGCGCAATGTTATCACGTTCGCCACCACCAGTATGAAAATCTATTACATAATCTACAAAAGGCGCAATTTCTTTCGAGAATTGATACGCAAACTGACTCGCTAAAGAACCGTTTACAGTTCCAGGAAACATTCTGTTTAGATCTCTTCCGTCAGGAAATTCTCTTGTTTGAATTAAATAGCCAAAAATATTAAAAACAGGAATGCAAATAACGGTTCCATTTTTAGGTTTGTTAATTCCTAAACTGATAACTTCTCTAATTATTCCGACACCGTTGGTCTCATCTCCATGAATACCTGCAAGTAATAAAACTACAGGATCAGGTTTGTGAGAACGTTCTATAATTATAGGAACGTTTACAGTGGTTCGTGTATGTAATTTGGCGATTTTTAAATCTAAAACAGTACGTTGCCCTTCAGGAATTTCTTTTCCTAAAAGAACAAAAGGTTTATTCAACATTTAATTCTAAATAACGTATAATTTCTTTGGCAATATCTCTTCCTGTTGCAATTTCAATCCCTTCTAAACCTGGAGATGAATTTACTTCTAAAACCAAAGGTCCTTTAGATGATTGTAGCATATCTACACCAGCAATACCTAAGCCCATGGCTTTTGTTGCTTTTAAAGCTGTTCTTTCTTCTTCGTCGGTTAACTCGATAATGTTAGCATTACCTCCTCTGTGTAAATTAGAGCGAAACTCTCCTTCTTTTCCTTGACGTTTCATGGCGCCTACTACTTTTCCATCTACTACAAATGCTCTAATATCTGCACCACCAGCTTCTTTAATAAACTCTTGCGCAATTACTCTTGCGCCTAAACCATTAAAAGCTTCTAGTACAGAAGTTGCTGCGTTTTGTGTTTCTGCTAAAACAACACCCAAACCTTGAGTACCTTCTAATAGTTTTAATACTAATGGAGCCCCACCTACAGAGTCGATAATATGTTCTACATCTTTAGTATAATTTGTAAAAACAGTTTTAGGTAATCCTACCCCGGCTCTTGCTAGTTTTTGTAAACTACTTAACTTATCTCTAGATCTTACCAAACCTGTTGAAGAAACGGCAGTAAAAACCTTCATCATTTCAAACTGACGAATAACTGCGGTACCATAAAAAGTAACAGAAGCACCAATTCTAGGTATTATCGCATCGATATCGTTTAAATACTCTCCTTTATAAAATATTTTTGGAGATTTTTTTTCAATTTCAATATTGCATTTTAAGTGATCTACCACCAAAACTTCATGCCCTCTTTTTTCAGCAGCTTTAACTAATCTACTTGTAGAGTATAGTTTTGGGTTTCTAGATAAAATTACAATTTTCATTATTCTTTGTGTTTTAATTTGTGAGATAAATTCTTTTTTGCTGTGTCTATGATAAATTTTTTACTTAGAAACTTTCTGCCTAGTAATATAGGGAATTTCATATCCTTTCTTTCTGTTAAAGTTAGGTGAATTGGAAATAATGTATCAAAAATAAATATTTCAGTTTTAATTAAAAAACGCATTTCTGAAATTCCATTCGAACTTTTTACAGCTTTTGAGCTATATTTTTTTGTTTTAAATTCTTTGTTATTGTACAAAGAATGTTCAGGATCTAATAACGTAAATTTAATCAAATTTTCACCACCTACATTTATTTCCTCAACATTTGCACAATGAATTGAAGAGGTGTATGCACCTGAATCAATCTTTAAATCGATTCCTGAGAGCGATAATTCTGGAAAATCAGCCTTATCTACTCGACCAATTGTTATTTTCATTTATATATAAAATAGGAGTTGTAAAATTACTAATAGTTATTGATAAAAAAATATAAATATTTCATCAAAATTAGTAAAACGAAATAATGTTACTTATTTTCTATTTAAAAGATATAGAATTACATTATTTATAAACAGAGTGCTTAAAAACAGCTTGTTAACTTATTTTTGTAATTGCTCACATCTTATTTTGTATAATAATCAATACTTAATTTATCGGCTACATATTTTGCTGTTTCTACAGCATCTTTTTCTAATTTATGAAATGAAATTTTAAAACGATCATTGTTTTCATCCCAAATAATTACTTCGTAAATATCGTTGTTATTTAAATAAATTGATGCGTAAGTAAGTCTGCTTATATTTTGCCATTTTCCATAACCTAAAGGCCAACAGAATAATATTTACGATATGTTTTGTCTTTAATATTAAAATGATGATTATTAACAACTGAAGCTAATAGAGCAAGTGTTATAAGATACACTTCGAATTTTAGAACATGTAAAAAAGAGATTGTGTAATTTTCGACAGTTGATATTGATGTATTGATGAAAAATTGCGCTAAAATATAAAGAGCAAAAGCATAAAGAATAGCCGCTATAATCCTAAAAATGAAATGTTTTTGCCCACCTTTTATTATTATGAGTTTATTCATGTTTATGAATCTCTTTTTTAGCGATTCTAAATTCTTCTGGCGTATTAATATTTCTAATCAAATGGTCATCAATTTCAATAATTTCAACATCAGAATTAATTAGCATTTTACGCGGACACGAGTATCCTTGTGCTAAATATTGTAGCAATTTAGTATACGCCTTTGGTTCGTAAATGGTAATTAAAGGCTCAGGAAATTCTTTGCTTTTTCCTTTAATAGCTGTTGCTATTTTACTCGGATTTCGTTTTTGTAATAACAACTGAATTAAGTCATCATTTACAAAAGGAAGGTCTGTAGCAACTACTAACCAAGCTGAATTAGGATCTTTTTGAAAGGCAGAACAAATTCCGCCAAAAGGACCTAGGTTTAAAAATGTATCGTGAATTTCGGTTGATTTGTTAGCGGGTAACTGTACGGAATAAAAGGTTTCTAAAGCATTGTTTTCTAAGAGTTCTTTTGCGTATTCTTTTTGAGGTTTTCCATAATAATCTAATTCAGATTTATCTGTTCCCATTCGGGTGCTTTTTCCGCCAGTTAATACCAGTCCTTTAACAGGTGCAATATTTTCTTTTATTAAATTTTCAATGTGATTTGTAATTTTATCAACATCTTGAATCATATAACAAGTTGTATTTTCTATCAGTGGAAATTTTTCTAATAAACAATCAAAAATCTTAGTATCCGAATTTAGTTTTACAATAAATTGGATGTTGGTAATTTGATCTAAACGTTTTTTTATAGATGCTTCTTTTTCATCATCTAAAATTAAAATTTGTTTGGCACCTTGATAATGATTTCCGTTTATAAACACAAAATCATGATTAATAAACTGTAAACGTTGCTCAAACTTATTAACGCTTGAGGTTGTGTTTACTTGTAAATTACCTTCATGGTGAAAGGTATATTCGGTTACGATGTTTTTATCAAGATCTTTTGCGTGAGAAGCATCAAAATACGCTAAGTTATAGTTTGATAATTTAGTTGAAACCTTGTTTACTAACTCTGCAATAACACCACATTTAGTTCCTAAAATAGCAAC
Organism: Tenacibaculum retecalamus; assembly: GCF_027941755.1. NCBI lineage: Bacteria > Pseudomonadati > Bacteroidota > Flavobacteriia > Flavobacteriales > Flavobacteriaceae > Tenacibaculum > Tenacibaculum retecalamus. Next base: position 81,968 of record NZ_CP115916.1, read on the forward strand.
TTCATTGCTTGCAAAATTATCATTTAATTTTTTGGTGATATTTGCGTGTTTTTGATGTTTTTTATCCATTTTTAATATCCGATTTACCGCCAGTTTTTTCAACTAATTTAACCTCTTTAATCACCATTTCTTGATTGATAGCTTTACACATATCATAAATTGTTAAGCAAGTTGCTGATGCGCCTGTTAAAGCTTCCATTTCAACACCTGTTTTTCCTTCAATAGTTACTTTACAAAAAACATCTAATTGTTCATTGTCGATAATATTTATATCAATATCTACTCCGTTAATTAATAACGGATGACACATCGGAATAATATCGGATGTTTTTTTTACTGCCTGAATACCCGCTATAATTGCCGTTTGAAAAACGGGTCCTTTTTTAGTAATTAAATCATCCTTTTTAAAATGAGAAATAATTTCTGATCCTAAAAACATCGTAGCTTTTGCAATTGCAGTTCGTTTGGTAATTTTCTTATCAGAAACATTCACCATTTTAGGTTGATTCTGCTCGTTTATATGGGTGAATTTGTTCATTTTTAGTTTCTAAATATTAGAATAGGTTGTTAAAAGTAACAGTTGTTCTCGATACATTTTTATTTCCATTGTCATTTCAATAAAATTACTCGAACTGACAAGTTAGATGCTGTTTTTAAAGTAACTATTTTTAGTAAAATCAACACGATATTTATAAACAAATTGTCACTTCGAGTGAATTTGATGTCCGATAGGAAAAATCAAATTAGTATCGAGAAGCTATTTAAATTTCTTCTTTGCTAAATTAGGAAGTTTTTCAAATTCGCCATTTATTAACGCTTCTTTTTTATTTCTTGACCATTTTTTTAATTGTTTTTCTTTTTCAATAGCCATTTCTACATTTGTAAATTCACAATAAAAAACCAATTCTAAAGGTCTTCTTTTATAAGTATAACTTTCTTTGTGATTTCCTTCTTTGTGTTCAACTAATCGTTGCTTAAGGTTAGATGTAAAACCAGTATAATATGATTTATCAGCACATTTTAATATGTACACATAGTAGATTTTCATTTTAATCTCATAAGAGTTCTCGATACATTTTTATTTCCATTTTCATTTCAATAAAATTACTCGAACTGACAAGTTAGATGCTGTTTTTAAAGTAACTATTTTTAATAAAATCAACACGATATTTATAAACAAATTGTCACTTCGAGTGAATTTGATGTCCGATAGGAAAAATCAAATTAGTATCGAGAAGCTATTTAAATTTCTTCTTTGCTAAATTAGGAAGTTTTTCAAATTCGCCATTTATTAACGCTTCTTTTTTATTTCTTGACCATTTTTTTAATTGCTTTTCTTTTTCAATAGCCATTTCTACATTTGTAAATTCACAATAAAAAACCAATTCTAAAGGTCTTCTTTTATAAGTATAACTTTCTTTGTACTTTCCTTCTTTGTGTTCAACTAATCGTTGCTTAAGGTTAGATGTAAAACCAGTATAATATGATTTATCAGCACATTTTAATATGTACACATAGTAGATTTTCATTTTAATCTCATAAGAGTTCTCAATACATTTTTATTTCCATTGTCATTTCAATAAAATTACTCGAACTGACAGGTTAGATGCTGTTTTAAAGTAATTATTTTTAATAAAAACAACATGATATTTATAAACAAATTGTCACTTCGAGTGAATTTGATGTCCGATAGGAAAAATCAAATTGGTATCGAGAAGGCATTATTTATACCTAATTACAGGAAAAACGGTTCCTGATTTTAATTCAATTTGTTCTGTTTTTGATATTTCTATAAACCCGTCAGCTGCTACTAAACTAGCTAAATCTCCAGAACCATTTCCTTTTATAGGAGTTGCAATTAAATGTCCAAAACGATAACTTAATTTTACTTGTAAAAAGTACGTTAAATTAGGTTTAAATACAATATCGTTAGCTAAAATTGCCGTTTCTTCAGGTTGTTTTACGTTTACTGATTTATAATACCACGGATAAAAATAGACTAAACAATTTACAAAGGTAGAAACAGGATTTCCGGGAAAAGCAAATACTTTACAATTATCAGTTTGTCCCATCCAAAAAGGTTTTCCGGGTCTTTGTGCAACTTTATGAAACAACTTTTTTACACCTAAATCGATTAATACTTCGGGTAAAAAATCAAATTTACCTTTACTTACCGCTCCGCTAAATAAAAGCACATCATATTCTTGTAGGTAACAAGCAATCTTCTCTTTTAAAATAGTTTTATTATCAGTAATATGTGCTGTTTCAGAAGGAATGTTCAGTTCATTTAATAACGAAACCAACGTGTATACATTAGACCTTCTTATTTGATAATCTAAAGGAATTTCATACACATCAACCAATTCATCGCCAGTAGAAATAATCATTACTTTCGGTTGTTTGGCTACAGTAATAGTCGATTTACCCACAGTAGCAATCACACCGATTTCAGCAGGAGAAATAATAGTGTTTTTGTTAATTAAAACAATTCCTTGTACTTTGTCTTTTCCCTTTGGATGGATATTTTGATGTTCATTTATAACATCAACAGTAACTGTTGCAATTCCGTTTTCTATAACAACATCTTCATAACGAATTACGGTATCACAGTTATTAGGTAATACAGCGCCAGTCATTACTTCTATACAGTTTGCCGAATTTTGCATAGATAATTGCCTGCTCCCTGCAGGCTGAATGCCTTCAATTTTAAAGTTACGTTGCTTATTTTTAAAATAAGAATAATTGATTGCAATTCCGTCCATAGCAACACGGTTGAAAGGAGGAAAATCTCTATCAGCAATAATATCTTCTTTTAAAACTCTACCAACAGATTTTATAAACGGAATTTCCTCGATTCCAAAATCTACTGTATTTTGTAATATTATATTTTTTGCTTCTTGTACTGAAATCATATTCTTGATGTGATTCTGAAACAAGTTCAGAATGACGTATTATTACATTAAAATTAACCACCGATTGTGCTCATACTTTCGGAAACACTTCCTTTTTTACGATTTGCTTCTGCTATAAATCCATTTTCGGGCTTTTCTTTTATCAGAGATAAAAAAAGTTCTTTTAAATCGTCGTTACTTGCACCGTTACGAATAAAATCGCGCAAGTTAAAAACACCATCATCAAACAAACAATTTTTAAAAGTACCGGTTGAAGTAATTCTTATTCGATTACAATCGTTACAAATAGTACGTGTAAAAGCAGGAATGATCCCTACGGTTCCTTGATGGTTTTCTATTGAAAAATTACGTGAAGTAGATGATTTTTCTGAAATTATATTTTCTACGTTATATTTAGATTTTATTTCTGCTATAATTTTATTATAATTCCAGTTTTCTTTAATATCACGCTGTCCTTTTCCGTTAAACGGCATTTCTTCAATAAAACGAACTGCAATGTTTTTATCTTTTGTTAAGGCCACAAAATCGTTTATCTCATCTGTATTAAAACCAGATTGTACCACTACATTTAACTTTAAGTTTAATGAGCTGTTTTCTAATAACTCGAAAGTTTTATATACTTCTGGAAATACATCGCGACGTGTAATTTTCGCGAATTTATGAGTGTCTAAACTATCAATACTTAAATTGATGTTTTTTATTTTCTCTAACTTTTCTAAAGTCTCTATATGATTAGCAACTAATGCTCCGTTTGTAGTAATGTTAATTTCTTCTAATAAATCGTTGTAGGATAGCATCTCTAAAAACGACATAAAATCTTTACGTGCAAAGGGTTCGCCACCTGTTAAACGAACTTTGTTAACCCCTAATTCGGTAAGTACGCGAATAAGACGGTACATTTCTTTATAAGTTAATAGCTCTTTTCGTGGCACAATATCAATACCATGAGCGGGCATACAATATTGGCAACGTAGGTTACAACGATCGGTTACAGCCAGTCGAACATAGCTGACTTGTCTACCAAAATTATCAATAAGTTTGCTCATATAACAAAGATACGGTTTAATGATTCAATTATTTCCTGCCATTTATCATAGTTTTATTATGATAAAGTTTACTGAAAAAATAAAGAGCTAAACAATTTCCATTTTCTTTAATAAAAAGGAAGCGTTCATGTTTTTACACACGCCGTTTTTCATTTTATAATCAAAATGCAACTCGTTATTTATAATCTCAGCATCAAAATAATAGTTTTTAATGGTGTTATATTCTTTTGATAATTCACATAAACTAACATCGTGTGTGGCTATTATTCCGATAGAATGAGATTTGTTTAGTTTTTCAATGAATTTTTTAGAACCGATGGCTTTATCCATGCTATTTGTTCCTTTTAATATTTCATCTAAAATGATAAAATAATTTTCTGTTTTAATTTCGTTTACAATAAATTTTAAACGTTTTAGTTCGGCATAAAAGTAAGATTCATCATCGTTTAAAGAATCTGAAGTCCGCATACTTGTAATTAATTTAACCGGATTGTATTTTACATTTTCAGCACATATTGGTAAACCAGTATTAGACATTACAATTGCTAACGAAACAGCTCTTAAAAAAGTGCTTTTCCCAGCCATATTTGCGCCAGTAACAATAAAAAACTCTTCGTTTTCTATTACAAAATCATTGTCTATTCTTTTAGTGGCATTTAATAAAGGATGCCCTAAATTCACTGCGTTTAAAACTGATTTTTCGTTATTTATAGTAGGAAATATATACTCGGGTTTATTAAAAACAAAGTTTGCCAACGAGTTTTGCGCATCAAAAAAAGAAACAACATTAAACCATTCTTCAACAGTGCTTTTGTAGGTGGCAATCCATTTTTCTATTTTAATAGTGTTGCGAATATCCCAAAGAAAAAGTCCGTTACCAACAACAGCAATAATAATATTATTACGTTGATCGAAAGCATCTAGTTTTTTAGAAAACTCTTTAAATATTGTAGATGCCTTTTTATTTTCTTGTTGAATTTGTGCTTGTTTGTTTTTTAAAGTTGAATTGGTAAATTCCTCATTTTCTATCTGTGCTAATAACTGATGGTATTGATTAAATGTTTCTTTTGCTTTGGTAGTTTCAGTAGCTAATTCTTGAATGTTTTTAAAAAAGAAAGCAGTAGTTGTTAAACCAATTATAAACCAGATTAAAAGTATAGAAAACGGAACAGCAGCAAAACTTAATAAACCAATTAAAATAATTGAAATAGCAGAAAAAACATATGAAAAAAGTGTTAGGAAAGAAGGCAGTTTCTGCTCATAAGAATGCACCCATTTTACAATAACAGGTATTGCCGTTTTTGTATTTATTAAACTAGCAACAGCTGTAAAATGTTGACGCCATTTTACTTTTAACGCAAGTTCTTGTATTACTTTTTGTTTTTCTTCAATATTGTTAATATCGTTACTCGTTAAAATAGTAGCTAATAACTTTTTTCCTTCATTGGTTGCCGTTCTGTTTATATATTGAAAGAAAGAACCAACACCAAATAAATCGATATCATTGCTAAAATAATGTTCGGGATTTGTAAATTTTTTTCCACTCTCTAAATCAGAGAATCTACCATTTAAAACAGCTATTTCTGTTTTATTAATAGTCAGTTTTGCTTCTAGAAGGCTTTTTGTTTGTTTTAAACCTAAGTGTTTTGTTACTAAATAAACAAAAGCGATTAAAGCGATAACACTTACAATAAAAAATAAGTTGTTTTTTGTAAAAGCTATATATGCTGAAAAAAAAATGGTTAAGAATGCCAAAAGACGTAAAATACGAGTTGTAAGTAACCGTTTTTTTAACGCAATTAAAACGGCGTTTAAACTATTGATTTCTTCTTTATAAAAAGGAATTGGTTGTTGCATTGTGTAGTAAATAAATATTAGTGTAAATGTACATATAGCAACTTACATATCTTTATAAAATTGTATTTTCGTTGTATGCCAACTTCATTAGAACTTCAGCTAAAAACACTACCTTCTTCACCAGGAGTTTATCAATATTTTGATAAAGATGAGGTGATTATTTATGTAGGAAAGGCTAAAAACTTAAAAAAACGTGTTTCTTCTTATTTTACGAAGACTCATGAGAATGGTAAAACGCGAATTTTAGTTAAAAAAATTGTTCGGATAGAGCATGTTGTTGTTGATACTGAAACGGATGCATTATTGCTCGAAAACAACTTAATCAAAAAGTATAAACCACGTTACAATGTTTTATTAAAAGATGATAAATCATATCCGTGGCTTTGTATAAAAAAAGAACGTTTTCCAAGAGTTTTTTCTACCCGAAGAGTTGTTAAAGATGGTTCTGAATATTTTGGACCTTACACCAACATGAAAATGGTACAATCACTCTTAAGTTTAATTAAAGAGCTGTATCCGCTGCGAACTTGTACGTACGATTTAAGTCAAGAAAAAATAGCTTCTTACAAGTATAAAGTTTGTTTAGAATATCATTTGGGTAATTGTAAAGGCCTTGTGAAGGGCATCAACATGAAGATAATTATTTCGAAGAAATTAGGGCAATTAGAAATATTCTTAAAGGAAATTTTAAAGAAATTTTAGAGCGATTACAACAAATAATGCTCGATTTTGCTTCGGATATGAAGTTTGAAGAAGCTCAGAAAATTAAAGACAAATTAGATTCTTTAAAAAATTATCAAGCAAAATCTACTATTGTAAATCCGTCTATTAATAACGTAGATGTTTTTTCTATTATTTCTGATGAAACTTACGGTTATGCAAACTTTTTTAAAGTGATGAATGGCGCAATTGTGCAATCATACACTACAGAGATTAAAAAGAAACTAGAAGAAACTGACAAGCAATTGTTAGAGTTGTTTATTATAGAAACTCGCAGTCGATTTAATTCCTTATCAAGAGAAGTTTATGTGCCTTTTAAGGTGAATTTAGGAGAGCAAATAAAAGTGACCGTACCTAAATTAGGAGACAAAAAACGAATTGTAGATTTATCAGAAAGAAATGCGAAGTATTATCGCATGGAGCAGTTTAAGCAAATAAAAATTGTAGATCCAGATCGTCATGTAAAACGAATAATGGGGCAAATGCAAAAAGATTTACGTCTGCATGAAGAACCACGCCATATAGAGTGTTTTGATAATTCGAATATTCAAGGAACGCATCCTGTTGCTGCTTGTGTAGTTTTTAAAGACGGAAAACCGAGTAAAAAAGAATACCGTCATTATAATATTAAAACAGTGGAAGGACCTGATGATTTTGCATCGATGGAAGAAGTGGTTTTTCGTCGTTACAGACGCTTGTTAGAAGAAAAACAACCATTACCACAATTAATTGTTATTGATGGAGGAAAAGGTCAGTTATCATCAGCCTTAAAAAGTTTAGACGCTTTAGGTTTGCGAGGAAAAATAGCTATAATTGGAATTGCAAAAAGATTAGAAGAAATTTATTATCCAGGAGATTCTGTGCCTTTATATTTAGATAAGAAATCAGAAAGCTTAAAAATAATTCAGTTTTTAAGAAACGAAGCTCATCGATTCGGAATTACATTACACAGAAACAAACGAAGTAAAAGCGCTATTCAATCCGAATTAGAACAAATTCCTGATATTGGTAAACAAACCATTACTAATTTATTGCGTAAATTTAAATCAGCAAAAAGAGTAAAAGAAGCTACATTAGAAGAATTAAAAGAAATTGTTGGTTTTTCAAGAGCTCAAAAAATATATCAGTTTTATCAAAAAGAAAAAGAATGAAAAAGTTATTAATCATATTGTTTTTACCTGCAATTATGCTGGCGCAAAATCAACCAAAAGTAGGGTTAGTTTTAAGTGGAGGAGGTGCTAAAGGTTTTGCTCATATTGGGGTTTTAAAAGAGTTGGAAAAAACAGGAGTACAAATAGATTATATTGGCGGTACGAGTATGGGTGCTATTGTTGGTGGTTTATATGCCGCTGGTTATACAGCGGATCAAATAGAACAGGTAGTTTTAGATGTTGATTTTATGGATTTGATTCAAGATAAAATTGATAGAATAGATAAGCCTTTTTTTACAAAACAATATGGAGAGAAATATGCACTTTCTTTACCGATAAAAGAAGGTAAAGTAGGGCTTCCTTTAGGATTGTCTAAAGGACAAAATGTATTGAATTATTTAACAGAATTATTAGCTCCGGTTGATAATATTACCGATTTTTCAAAACTTCCAATTCCGTTTTATTGCATTGGTACCAATATCGAAACTGGGGAGGAAGTAATTTTAAATAAAGGATCATTGCCTTTAGCTTTAAGAGCAAGTGCAGCCTTTCCTTCGTTGTTAAATCCTGTTGAAATTGATGGAAAGTTATTAGTTGATGGTGGTGTAGTGAACAACTTTCCCGTAGACATCATGAAGAAAAAAGGTGTAGATTTTATTATTGGAGTAAATGTTCAGGGAGAATTACTAAAAAAACACGAACTCTCTTCTGTTGCTGCGGTATTAATGCAAATAGTAAATTTTCAGATGTACCAAAACTCTGATGAGCAGGTGCGTCTTTTAAATGTTTATTTGCGTCCAGAAATTTTAGAATATAGTGTAATTTCTTTTGATAAAAAGGATGAAATATTACGAGAAGGGATAAAAAAAGCTAAAAAATATACCGCTATTTTTGATAGTATAGCAAAGTTACAAACACGAAAAAGAGTACCGGTAATAAATAAAATCGAAGAAGATAAATTCTTAGTTGATCGAATTATTATTAAAGGAAATAAAAACTATACGAATAATTATATTTTAGGAAAACTACAGCTAAAGGAAGGAGATAGTACTTCGTATAAAGACATTTCAAAAAAAATTAATGCACTAACTGCTTCTAGAAATTTTAACCGAATTAATTACCGTTTTTATAAATCTTTTCAAGGAAAAAAATTAGAGTTACTTGTTAAAGAAGAAAAAATACAGTCTTATTTTAAAATTGGTTTGCATTATGATTTATTATATAAATCAGCAGTTTTATTAAACTACAACCATAAAAAATTAATTACACAAAATGACGAACTCTCTTTAGATGTTGGTATAGGAGACAATATTCGCTATGATTTTAATTATTTTATTGATAATGGATTGATTCCTAGTTATGGGTTTAAATCAAGATACAATTCTTTTAATAGTAGTTTTTTACATCAAAATAACCTTGTAAATGGTAAGTATGTAGATTTTACCAATGCAGTATATTTTCAAACTACAGTTGATAAGAAGTTTGCCTTTGGTATTGGTCTTGAAAATAAATACATTCGATTAAGTTCCGAAAATATTTTGGCAAACGGAGAAGAGGTTTTTTTTGATAAAAGTAATTATGTTAACACTTATTCTTTCTTGAAGTTAGATACTTATAATAAAAAAATGTTTCCAACTGGAGGGTTTTATGCGGGTTTAGGATTTAAATGGTTTATGTGGTCAGATAGGAAGGTTAAATTGCCCAAATTGGTTCAGGGAAGTGAACCTTTTCATCAATTTTCTCAAATTTCAGGAACGTTGGGTTTTGCAACAACTTTTTATAATAAATTAACTTTTCAGTACATATCAGGAGCCGGATATACTTTAGGAAAAAAATCATCACAAATATTTGACTACCGTTTAGGTGGTTACAATAAAAATTATATTAATAATTTCTCCTCTTTTTATGGTTATGAAACAGGTTCGTTAAATAACCAATCTTTTTTAAAATCTGAATTTAATTTAAGATATCAATTTTTAGAAAAACATTACGCAACGTTTGTTGCTAATTATGCACGTGTAGAAGAGAATGTCTTTCAAGTAGAAAAATTATTTGATAATACTAAGTCAGGATATGCCTTAGGCTATAATGTAGAAACCTTCATAGAGCCAGTAGAATTAAAGTATTCTTGGTCACCAGACCATAACGAAAACTATTGGTTATTTAATTTAGGATTTTGGTTTTAGCGCATAAAAAAACCCGTTTCGAAAGAAACGGGTTTTTATTTCATAATAAGATTGCCTTACTTACTTTTTTTCTTCTTTAAAAAGAATTTATATTGTAAGTATTGGTATGCATCTCTAGGTAATATTTTAATCCACTTTTTGTGTTGTACAAACCATTTAAAACGAATAGAATTAACGCCTTTTGTTAAATAAGCAGCTATAAAAGGATGTACATTTAATGTAATTTCCTTGTAGTCTTTACCGTTATTTAATATGCGCTCTAATTCAGCTTCAATTTTATCTAATAAAACAATAGGAGCTTCAACTTCTCCGTTTTTATTAGGGTTTGGTTCACGTGTTTTTATTTCTAATTCAGGTCGTACACGTTGTCTTGTAATTTGTACTAAACCAAACTTACTCGGAGGTAAAATTTTGTGTTTTGTACGATCTAAAGACATTGCATCTTTTAAATGCTGATATAATTTCTGTCTGTTTTCAGTACTCTTCATATCAATAAAGTCAACAACTATAATCCCACCCATATCACGCAATTGTAACTGACGTGCTATTTCGGTGGCAGAAATTAAGTTAACTTCTAAAGCAGTTTCTTCTTGGCTTAAAGCTTTATTTGAGCGATTACCACTATTTACATCAATAACATGTAAGGCTTCGGTGTGTTCAATAACTAAATACGCACCTTTGCTCATAGAAACTGTTTTACCAAATGATGTTTTTATCTGACGTTCAATACCAAATTTCTCAAAAATTGGTGTGTCAGATTTATGAAGTTTTACAATATTTTCCTTCTCAGGAGATATTTCTTGTAAATACTCTTTAATTTCGATCATTAAATCTTCATCGTTGGTTACAATACTTGTAAAAGAATCGTTCATTACATCTCTTAAAATAGAAGATGCTCTGTTTAACTCACTTAATATTTTTGTTGGTGTGTTTTTGTTAGCAATGCTATTACACATTTTCTCCCAACGTTCAAGTGAATTTTGTAAATCTTTATCTAGTTCTGCTACCTTTTTATTCTGGGCAACAGTACGTAAAATAAGCCCAAACCCTTTTGGTTTGATGCTTTTTGCTAATTTTTTTAAACGTTCTTTTTCTTTAGGATCTGCTATTTTTTGAGATACAGATACTCGGTTAGAAAAAGGAACTAAAACTAAAAACCTACCAGCTATTGATAGTTCCGAGCTAATACGCGGACCTTTGGTAGATATTGGTTCTTTTACAATTTGTACTAATAAATTTTGACCTGATTTTAGTACATCATTAATTTTCCCGTCCTTATTGATATCATTCTCAGAACGAAAGTTTTTTAAAGTGAATTCTTTATAATTACCTGTGCTTACCTTCTTAATGAATTTATTTAAAGATTGTACTTGCGATCCTAAATCATGATAGTGTAAAAAACCATCTTTAGGATAACCAACATTTACAAAAGCGGCGTTTAAACCAGTCATCACTTTTCCTATTTTTGCTAGAAAAACATCTCCGACTGAAAATTTATTATCGCTTGTTTCTTTGTTTAATTCAGTAAGTCTACCATCTCTTAGTAAGGCGAAATCAATATCAGAAGAATTTGAACGAATTATTAATTCTGTTTTCATTCTGAATATAGTTTTGTGCCAACGTAAAATTTTACGAAGACGGATTAATTTGTAAACAGGTATAATTTTTATACCATTTTAAGGTGTCTAAACCTTAGTGTCAATGAACTTAATAAGCTATTAAAAGCAACGAAAAAGTAAGCGTTAGCTTACTTTTTCTTGTGACGATTTGCTCTTGCTCTTTTCTTTCTTTTGTGTGTAGAGATCTTAGCTCTCTTTCTTTTTTTACCGCTTGGCATAATTAAAATGTTTTATAAAGTCTTTATCGGTAAAGACCTTTGGTTAATAATTTTATTATTTTACAGATACTTTAGTTTTAACACCCTCTGTAAACACTTTTGATGGTTTAAAAGCTGGAATGTTGTGTGCAGGAATCTTAATAGTCGTATTTTTTGAAATATTTCTACCAGTTTTTTCTGCTCTAGTTTTGATGATAAAACTACCAAAACCTCTTAAATATACATTATCTCCGCTCTCTAATGCATCCTTTACCTCGTCCATAAACGCTTCAACAGTTGCTAAAACATCCGCTTTTTCAATCCCGCTCTTATCTGAAATTTTAGATACGATATCTGCTTTTGTCATTCTATATATATTTTGAATTTATTTTTAAAAATGAGGGTGCAAATATATGATAATTAATCTATTCGGAAAATAATAAGAATAAAAATATCTAAATAAAATACAGTATTTTCGCTGGCTCAATTTACATAAATGAAATCAGCTAATCAACTTATTCACTGGTATTTAAAAAATAAAAGAGATTTGCCTTGGCGTAAAACGAAGAATCCTTACCTAGTTTGGTTAAGTGAAATCATGTTACAGCAAACACGAGTAGCTCAAGGATTGCCTTATTTTCTAACATTTACAAGCGAGTTTAAAACGGTATTCGACTTAGCAAAAGCCGATGAAAGTAAAGTACTTAAATTATGGCAAGGATTGGGTTATTATTCACGAGCACGTAACTTGCATTTTACAGCAAAATATATAGCTAATGAGTTAAATGGTGTTTTTCCTGATAATTATAAAGAGTTATTAAAGTTAAAAGGAATTGGAGATTATACAGCTTCTGCAATAGCTTCTGTTTGTTACAATGAGCCTGTTGCGGTTGTTGATGGAAATGTATATCGAGTTCTAGCACGTTACTTCGGAATTAATACGCCAATTAATTCTACTAAAGGAATCAAAGAATTTAAAGAATTAGCACAAACACTAATTGATGTTTTGCAACCAGGAATCTATAATCAAGCAATTATGGATTTTGGTGCAATGCAATGCAAGCCACAAAATCCGTTATGTAATTCGTGTCCTTTTTCAGATAGTTGTGTAGCTTTAGCTAAAAAACAAATTAAAGAACTTCCTGTAAAAGAGAAAAAAATAAAAGTTAAAAAACGTTATTTTAATTTCTTAGTAGTTGTTTCCGATGATGGAAAAACAGTCTTGGAAGAAAGAGTAGGTAAAGGAATCTGGCAAGGATTGTATCAGTTTCCATTACTGGAAACAGAAGAACCAATTTCTGAAACAACATTAGTTAATAACGAACAGTTTGCAACCCTTTTTCCTAAAGAAACAACATTGTCTTTATTTAATAAAAAAGATATTGTACATAAATTATCACATCAACACTTATTTACAAAATTTTGGATTGTAAAAACATCAACTATCAATAAAAAAACTATTTTATGGAAAGATATTAAGCAGTTTCCAGTACCAGTTTTGATTGATAATTTTTTAAATGAATTTTTAAATAACAACTAGTAAATTTGTATATTTGGTTTTACACAAATGGGTAAATTATGGCAGGAACAGTTAATAAAGTTATTTTAATAGGTCATTTAGGTGATGCGTTAAAAATGCATTATTTTGAAGGTGGGAATGCTATTGGTCGTTTTCCGTTAGCAACAAACGAAACATATACTAACCGCCAAACGGGAGAAAAAGTAACCAATGTGGAGTGGCATAATATTGTTGTGCGTAATAAGTTGGCTGAAATTTGTGAGAAATATTTAACAAAAGGAGATAAAGTGTATTGTGAAGGACGTATTAAAACGCGTCAATATGAAGCAGATGGGCAAAAACGCTATGCAACAGAAATTCAAGTACAGGAAATGACTTTTTTATCAACTAAAAAAGAACTTAGTAACGGGGTTTCTACTCCAAATGCAACTCCAGGAAATAGTGTTGCACCAAATGTAATGCCTCAAAAAAATGATGATTTACCATTTTAGTTTACTTAAATTTTAAAAATTGGATATAGAACCCAACTCCTTGTTTTTGGCAATAATTAATATCGATTTGCTAACAACATTAAATTGTTTATTAGTACTCTTTTTGTTAATCTGTTCTGCTTTGGTTTCAGGAACAGAAGTCGCTTTTTTTTCTATTTCACAAACCGAATTAGAGGAGCTTTCATCTTCATCAAAAGGAAAAAGTACGGTTGTTAAATTACTTGAAAATCCGAAGAAATTATTAGGAACTATTTTAATAACAAATAATTTCATTAATATTCTCATCGTACTAATATTTGCATCTTTAGGAGAATTTTTTTTTAGTGAATTTTCCGACGGAGTAAAATTTTTGATAGAAGTTGTTTTGGTAACTTTTCTTATTTTGTTATTTGGCGAAGTATTACCAAAAGTATACGCAACCAGAAAATCGATGCAGTTTGCAAGTTTTATGGCAAAACCAATTCAGTTTTTAAATGTTTTTTTAACACCGTTAAGTACGCCTCTTATAAAATTAACAAGTATTGTAGAGAACAAATTAGGAAACAAGAATAATAATTTTTCTGTAGAGCGTTTATCACAAGCATTAGAATTAACTTCTAGTGGAGCAACAACAAAAGAAGAGCAAAAAATTTTAGAAGGAATCGTAAGCTTTGGTAATACCGAAACGGTACAAATTATGAAGCCAAGAACCGATGTTTGTGCTATTGCAGATGACACAACATATGAGGAGGTTTTAAAAATAATCTTAAAAAACGGATACTCAAGAATTCCTGTTTATCAAGAAAATATAGACAATATTAGAGGTGTTTTATATGCAAAAGACCTACTGATGTATTTGAATGAAAAACGTTTTGAGTGGCAAAAATTACTACGAGAAGCCTTTTTTGTACCTGAAAACAAAAAATTAGACGATTTGTTAAGTGAATTTCAAGAAATGAAAAAACACTTAGCAATTGTTGTTGATGAATACGGCGGTACAAGTGGAATTGTAACGCTAGAAGATGTTATTGAAGAGATTGTAGGAGATATAAATGACGAGTTTGATGATGATGATTTAACGTATTCTAAAATCGATGAAAATAATTATATTTTTGAAGGAAAAACTACCATCAAAGATTTTTGTCGTGTTTTAGAAGATGACGATGAAGAAAAATTTGAAGATGCAAAAGGAGAAAGTGAAACCTTAGCAGGTTTTATTTTAGAAGTATCAGGTAAGTTCCCTAAAAAAGGAGAGAAAATAAATTTTAGTAAATATACGTTTACTATTGAAGCGCTTGATAAAAAGCGTATAAAACAGATAAAAGTAACACGAAATGCGTAAATTTTTATTGTTGATATCAGTAATGTTATTAATAAGTTGTGGCGAAGATGTTATGCCAAAACCAAAAGGATATTTAAGCTTAGAATATCCAGAATTGGGGTATAATACCTTAAATAAAACGAGACCATATCGTTTTGATGTGGCAAAAAACGCCGCAATTGAAAATCTGCCAAATAATTGGTTAAAAATCCAGTATCCTAAGCTAAAAGCATCGGTTCATATTACATACCGACCAGTGAATAACAACTTGCGAGAGCTCTTGTTAGAAGCCGAAAAATTGGTATTAGAACACACCGTAAAAGCCGATCATATTTCTTGGAGAGACTATGCCGATACAGATAAAAAAATATACGGTAAAATGTGTGAAATTTCCGGTAATGCGGCTTCACAAATACAGTTTCATGTTACCGATAGCACCAATCATTTTTTAAAAGGCTCACTGTTTTTTTACACCAAACCTAATTACGATTCTATTTTACCAGCAGTTGAATATATCAAAAAAGATATGATTCATATGTTAGAAACTTTAGAGTGGAAGCAGTAGTTTTTTCTGAAGCTATTTCCCGCTTTCCGCACTCGCTCTCTGCGAGGAGCTCAAACAAATGCTACAATCGGGGCTAAGCTTATTTATGAAGTTTAGCTGCTGTAAAACTACTTTTTTACATTGCTATTTTGTAGCAATAAGTAAAACTGTAATCCAAATAATACAGCACCCGAAAGTAAATGTGTTGCTTGTGTTCCGATAGGAAAATCAGCATAATACATTAAAATACCAGTCATAGTTTCTAAAAACAGTAAAAAAACAATCCAATTCACCAATTTGTAACCTAAATCTTTAATTTGATTTAAGTAAAATATCCCCAAGTTTACCAACACAATTGCAATGGTAAACGAACGATGAAAGTAAAACTTAAAACTAGGGTTTAGCAAGCTATAATGTTTATTATCAAAACCAAATAATTTTACTTGCTCATCAATAAATTGACGAACTTGAGTTCCGAGCGCAATTTGAATTAAAGAAAATACTACCGAAACGATTAATAATTTATTAAAAAGCGAATTGTATTTCTTTTTATTTGTTTCCTCGAGTGCAGTTGAGAGGTTTTTATCTTTTGATGCAATAAAATAGAGCCATAATAACAAGGCAACAATTACCAAACCACCAACCATATGAATGGTAATAATGGTGGGTTTTAAATTAGTATCAACAACGGTTTTTCCTAACCAAGCTTCAAAAAGCATTAAAAAGAAAGCACCGAATGATAAAAAGGTAATAAGCTTCTTTTCTCTCCAGAATTTAGTGGAAACAAAAATTAAAAACAAAAACGGAATACCTGCCAAAGCAGAAGTTAATCGGTTAATGTATTCTGTCCAAGTATGAAATTTATTAAATTTTGCGTAGCTATGCTTAGTGTATTTCACCCAGTTGGTACTAATGAATTCTTGTGCTGTTTTTAAATCATTTTCGGCAACGAATAAAACATTGTTTTTAACGATTATCATTCCTTTGTTATACTCGGTATTGGGTTGCCAAGTAATTTGCTCTTCAGAAGTGGGCGGAATGTAATATCCGAAACATTTTGGCCAGTCTGGGCAGCCCATTCCAGATCCTGTCATGCGAACTACCGATCCTGCTAAAAAAATAAGATATACAGCAATCAACGAAATTTTTACTAGGAGTGGAAAGTGTTTTTTCATCAAAAAAAGTTTTTACAAAGATAAGATAAACGCATAAAAAAAGCCTCTCAAAAGAGAAGCTTGATTTTTATTTTTAAGCTAAAATTATGCTTTTTTTGTTTCAGCACAACATTCTTTCTTGCAATCTGTAGCACATGCTTTTTTCTCAGCCTCGCTTTTTTTACACGCTCCTTTTTTTGCACATGCTTCTTTTTCAGCAGCTGTTTTTGCAGTACATTCTTTTTTAACGCAACATGCTTTTTTGCATCCCTCTTCACAAGTTTTTTTACTTGTTTCAGAAGCTTTATACATGTCTCCACTACCAATTCCTTCAACAAAAGCAATTAAATCGGCTTTGTTTGTAATGTTTGCATCATATTTTACATTGGCAATACTGTCGTTAAAAACCACGTTAGCTTCTAATACTCCTTCTTTTTTAGATAAATCAGAAGCTATTTTTTTAGCACATCCTATTTCGCAGGTCATTCCAGAAATACTTAAAGAAAGTTCTTTTGTATTTGCTGCAACCTCAGTTTTTTCTTCTTTAGTTGCATCATTTTTCTTTGCTTCGGTTTTACATCCAACGGCTAAAAAACTAACAAGAGTTAAAGCGAATATTATTTTTTGAATTTTCATCATTTTAATTTATTGGGTTATTTAGCAAAGTTATTAATAAAATAATGTTTATAAAGTGAAATAAACGATTTTTGTGTTTAAATGGATTGAAAATGAGTAATCAACAACGAAAATGGTTGTATTTAACGGTGCTTTCGATAGTTTGGGGGAGTTCTTTTATCTTAATGAAAAAGGCTTTGATTGGTTTAACGCCAATTCAGGTAGGTGCGCTTAGAATATTAATAACCGCAGTTTTTTTATTATTGATTGGATTTAAAAGTATTTCTAAAATAAAAAAAGAACATATTAAATATATTGTATGTACCGCTTTTTTAGGAACGTTTTTTCCTGTATTTTTATTTGTGTACGCAGTAAAAGGAATAGATAGCTCAATTTCTGCAATTTTAAATTCGTTAACACCTTTTAATACATTTATTTTTGGAGCTTTAGTATTTGGTTTTTCTTTTAAAAAGAAACAATTTATTGGAATTTTAGTTGGTTTGATAGGTACGCTTATTCTTATTTTAAAAGGATCTGAGTTAAATCCAAATCAAAACTATTGGTATGCTATTTTGGTAATAATTGCATCTGTAGGTTATGCGTTTAATGTAAATATTATAAAAAAATATTTATCTGATGTAGATGCATTAGCAATTACAGCAGGGAATTTTTTAGTATTAATTATCCCTGCATTCATAGTGTTACTTTTTACCGATTTTTTTAGCACTTTTCAAACAAATACTCATGTAATGAGTTCGTTAGGATATATTACTGTTTTATCAATTGTAGGAACAGGAATTGCTAAGATTATTTTTTATGATATGGTTCATATTTCATCGCCAATTTTTGCTTCGTCTGTAACGTATTTAATTCCGATTGTAGCCGTAATGTGGGGAATTATTGATGGAGAGAAATTAAGTTTGATACAGTTATTTGCTGGAGGAATTATTTTATTGGGAGTTTGGATTACAAATAGATCAAAATAAAAGAGAGCCAAAACTTTCGCTTTGGCTCTCTTAATTATTTTAAGGTTTTCTATTTACTGAAAATCAGCATCAGAAACACCTTCATTAATTTTTACTTCTTTAGTTTCAAAAGATAAATTCATTGGTCCATTTTTTGTCCCATTTTATGTGGGAATTTAATTCCATTAACTTCTTTATAATCAGAAAAAGTGGTTGGTAGTTTCATTTCACCTTGTGGTCCTTTTACAGTTCTAACTTCTTTAGCTTTTAAACCCGTTTTGACATTATAAAAAATCTCCATTTTGTTATGTTTAATAACATAGAAGTTTTCACCATCAATTGGTTCTATTCTGTCTAATTTCCCTGCTTTATAAGCTGCATCTGCAAAAGGTGCATTTGCTGATTTAGCTGCTGCTAAATCATTTCCATCTAAATCTCTTCTTTGACCTTGTTGCTCAGCATAACCTGAAGTTCCGTCAAAAATTTGCTTACTTAACGTTTGTCCCATTCCTGTCACAACAACAGCCGTTTTATTTGGTGCTGCATGCTTTTGAGTCATTGTTAAATCAATTCCTTGAACTTTTCCAGTAGAAACGATCATTACAGATTTTACTGCTGCTACTTTTTCTTTACCTCCAATTGCAGTAAAATATTTGTCAACTACTGAAGAAGTTGTAATTCCAGCAGGAATAGGTAACGTCATTGCTGGCTTAGTAGTAGGATTTCCTTCGGTGTCGAAATAGTTGATTTTATAATCAGAATTTTTTTCTAAATTCTTTAAAACATCAATTCCTTTACCTGTAACCATAATTCTGGCTCTATCCCCTCTAAAATATTTGATAGCAGCATTTTGAACATCATTAATTGTTACTGAGTTGATGTTTTTAATATAGTTTGCGTAAAAATCTTGAGGCAAATTATATAAAGCAATATTTAGTGCATAGTTAGCAGCAGTTGCTGGCTTTTGAACATCCATTACAAAACCACCAATGTATTCTTCTTTGGCATCTTGTAATTCTTTTTCAGATACTTTTTGATAACGGATTTTGTTTATTTCCTTCTGTATTTCTACAACAGCACTATCTGTAACTACATTTCTTACGCCTGCATATGCTCTAAAAACTCCCGTAGTTCTGCTTTGACTTACTCTAGAATATGAACCATAAGTATATGCTTTGTCTTCACGTAGGTTTTGGAACAAACGTGCAGAACCACCACCACCAAGAATTTTATTAGCTAATAACGCAGCGTAATAATCTTTATCTCCTAAAGTTAAATCTATTGTATTTACAACAGCAACTTCAGATTGGTTTGCGTTTGGCATATTTACAAAGTTAATCTCTGTAGTAGCAACATTTTCTGGTTTAGGGAAATTAGCAGCAGGAATCGTTCCTTTTTTCCAATCAGAAAATAAGCTTTTTACTAATTTTTTAATTTCTGAAGGATTAATATCTCCAACAATAATTAAATAAGCATTGTTAGGCTTATAGTATGTGTTAAAGTTGTTTTTAACCGCATCTAAAGTAATATTGTTAACTGTTTTTTTACTAGTAAATTCTCCGTTAGGATGATTTTTACCGTATAACAATACGCTTTCAACTCTATTAGCGATAGCAGGAATATTTTTTTCTGCTGACTTTAAATTCTCTAAAGTAACTTTCTTTTCGGTATCAAATTCTTCTTGAGAAAATTGTGAGTTTTTTACACCATCAGCCATTAAACCTAATACTTCAGGAAAGTATTTTTTTAATGATCTTGCAGAAGCACCAGTGCTAAAAAAACCAACACTTGCACCTAAAAAATCTACTTTTTCATTAAATTCATCTTTTGTAATATTAGCGGTTCCCCTACCTAATAAGCTTCCCATTATACTTGAAACACCGGCAATATTTCCTTCAGAATAAGGTTTGTTATCTATCCTTAATGTTGCAGCAACTCTTGGTAGTTTATGGTTTTCTACCATAATAACGGTCATTCCGTTATCTAAAGAGAATTTTTCTGCACTTCCTAATTTTACCACAGGATCTGGATCTGGGGTAGGCATTTTACTTCTGTCTATTTGCGCATTAACAGCAAAAGACATTGTTATAACTGCTATTATTGATAAAATTTTTGTATTCATCTTTTTATATTATTTTTTCTTAGGTAAGTACTCTAAGATTAATCTCTGATTTTTATTTAGATATTTTCTAGCAACCTCTCTAATTTCTTCACGAGTAACAGATCTATAGATATCTATTTCTGAGTTAATTAAATTGGTGTCTCCATACATTACATGGTATCTCGCTAAAGAGTTTGCGATACCTACAACGCTAGAATTAGAGTTTACATACCTGTTTTCAAATTGATTTTGAATTTTTTGAAATGCTTTTTCAGAAATTAAATCCTTTTGTATTTTTACAATTTCTTCATCAATTTCTTTCATCAATGCATCTAAAGTAACTTTACCTAAAGGAAGAGAGAAAAGCGCATACACTCCATAATCTTGTTGAGATATATTTACTGCCTGAACAGCTAATGCCATTTTCTTTTTATCAACCATTTTTTTATACAAAATAGAACTTTTCCCTCCACTTAAATAAGTAGAAATCATATCTAAAATTTTAGAGTCTCTAGTTTTAAAAGATGGAGTTCTATAAGCACCGATAATAGCAGGTATTTGAATGTTTTCATCATAAGCCTTTGCTCTAAATTCCTTAGTAATTGGTTCTTCTTTCGGAAAAGTTCTAACTACATCTGCTCCTCTTGGTATTGGTCCAAAATAATCTTTTATCATTTTTTTAGCTGAAGCAATATCAATATCACCAGCAACAACTAAAGTTGCGTTGTTTGGGACATAATATTTCTTGTTAAAAGCTAAAAATTCTTCTAAAGTTGCAGCATCTAAGTGTTCCATATACCCAACATTCGGATCTTTATATGGGTGTACTTTAAATATATTTTTAGAAATTTCAGGTAAAAGATTAGAGTAAGGTCTTGTACGTTGTCTTTTCTCTTCTTTTACAACTTCATTTTGAGTATCTACCCCTTCTTTTTTAATAATAGGGTGTAATAAACGCTCAGATTCCATCCATAAACCTAATTCTAATTTATTAGAAGGAAATATTTCATAATAGTAAGTTCTGTCTTGAGACGTGTTTGCGTTATTTCTTCCTCCGTTAGAAGATACAATTTTAAACCAATCTCCTTTTTTAATGTTTTTTGTTCCTTCAAATAAAAGATGTTCAAAAAAGTGAGCAAATCCGGTTCTTTTTCTATCACCGTCTTTACCACCTACACCATACATAACAGAAGTAATTATGACAGGAGCAGATTTATCTTGATGCAATATTACATGCATACCATTGTCTAATTTGTACTCTTCAAATTCAACTTTTTGTGCATTAGCAGCAAAGCCAATAAACAAAGCAGTAGTAAGAGTTATAATACTTTTTTTCATTGATAAAATTTTAGTTTTAACTGATTTTGATCTATGGGACGTGAAATTAAGTTATTCGTTACAGTAATAAAGTAGAATAATTTGTTTTTTTAAAATTGAGTATTAATTTTCTGAATTAGAGCTTATTTGTCATGAAAAAACGTATATTTGCATCCGCATTTTCATTAGGAAAATGTTAAACAAGTATAACGCAAAACAAAAAGTATGTACGCAATCGTAGAGATAGCAGGGCAGCAATTTAAAGTAGCAAAAGACCAAAAGGTATTCGTACACCGTTTACAAGACGCAGAAGGATCAGAAGTAATTTTTGATAATGTAATGCTAATTGAAGACAAAGGGAACGTAACTATTGGCGCCCCAGCTATAACAGGTGCAGGAGTAACTGCAAAGGTATTACGTCACTTAAAAGGTGATAAAGTAATCGTTTTCAAGAAGAAAAGAAGAAAAGGTTACAAGAAGAAAAACGGACACAGACAGTATTTAACTGAGATTCAAATCGAAGGTATTGCTGCATCTGGTGCTAAAAAAACAGTAACTAAAGCGGCAGCTCCTAAAGTAGAAGTGAAAGCGGAATCTAAGGACTTAAGTTCAATGACTGTTGCTGAATTAAAAGCTTTAGCTAAAGAAACAGGTATCACTGGATATACTTCTTTAAAGAAAGCTGAATTAATTGAAGCGTTAAGCAAATAATTAACTTTAAAAACTTAGAGAGATGGCTCATAAAAAAGGTGTCGGTAGTTCGAAGAATGGTAGAGAATCAGAATCGAAACGACTAGGAGTAAAGATTTTTGGAGGACAAGCTGCAATTGCAGGGAACATTATTGTTCGTCAAAGAGGAACAACTCATAACCCAGGTGAAAATGTTTACATGGGGAAAGATCATACTTTACATGCTAAAGTTGATGGTGTTGTAAAATTCCAAAAGAAAAGAAATAACAGATCATATGTTTCTATAACTCCTTTCGAGGCTTAAGAAATATTTTTGATTTAATAAATTAAAGCTCAAACAACTTCTTGTTTGAGCTTTTTTTATGTTTTATAGTTAAGCTAATTGCAAAAAAAACCACTACTTTTTTAAGTAGTGGTTTTTTTTCATTATTGATTAATCCCCCAATTGACCAATATGATTCCCCTTGTGTATTATAGTACAAATATGCAATGAAAATATATTTTACGAAACCAGATATGTGTGAATGGTATTAATTTGTGTGTAAAGTGACTGTAAAACTATTTTTTTTAAAAAGAATATCTATTTGTAACTTGTTGATAATTAAAGGAGTTGTTATGTGTAGTTAAATAGTAATCGTTATATTTGGATACAAATCAAAACTTTATATTTATGAAATTTAATTTTTTAATTACAGCAATTGCTGGATTAGTTCCGTTAGTAGTAGGATTTATTTGGTATGAATTACTTTTTAAAAACGCTTGGATGAAAGAAGTTGGCTTTACAGATGAGTTGATGAAAGGATCGAATATGGCATTGATTTTTGGATTATCATATGTGTTGAGTTTTTTAATGGCATTTGTTTTACAAACATTAGTAATTCATCAATGGGGAGTACAATCTACCTTAATGGGAGAGCCTGGCTTTGCAGAGCAAACAGGTGATGCATTTATTTACGTTCAGAAATTTATGGCTAATTATGGAGACCGATTTAGAACTTTTGGTCACGGTGCACTTCATGGTACTATGATAGGATTATTAATAGGATTACCAATTTTAGGAACCCAAGCATTATTTGAAAGAAAAAGCTTTAAATATGTGGCTATTAATGCAGGATATTGGGTAGTAACACTTGCGCTTATGGGAGGTGTTATTTGTCAATGGGCATAAATGGCGTAGAAATATGAATTAGTAAAAGCATCAATTTTAAAAATTGATGCTTTTTTATGTAACAAATACTTGATAAATGATACTAATTAAATAATCAATTAATAATTTAACCAAATGATTGCACACTTTTTAAAACTAGAATGGAAACAATATTTTCGTTCTTCATATTGGCAAAAAGGAATTGCTTTAAAAATAATAATGGGCTTTTTTGTTCTTTATATGGTAGCTGCCTTTTTAAGTATTGGAGTTGGAGGATATTTTATTTTAAAGAAATTATTTCCAGAACAAGATCCGTTACAAATTGTAAATTCAATGTTAGTTTTTGTTATTCTCGGAGATTTAGTTTTCCGCTACTTGATGCAAAAATTACCAGTAATGAATATTAAACCATTATTGATTCTTCCTATTAAAAAAGAGAAATTAGTACATTATGTTTTAGGGAAATCAGCCTTTTCAGGATTTAACTTCTTGTCATTGTTTTTTTACATTCCGTTTTCGGTTGTTTTAATAATGCAAGATTATAATACCATAGGAGTTTTAGGATGGTTAATCGCTATGTTTTTTGTAATTCAAGCAATTAATTTTTTAAATTTTTTAATCAACAAAAACAATAAAGTATTTGCATTTATTGTTACGTTATTAGTAGGCTTAGCAATATTACAACAATTTACAAGTTTTGATATATCTGTTTACAGTCAATTAATATTTGATGCAATTGTTGCGAATTCTATTTTAGTATTTGTTCCTATAATTATTGCAGCAGTGTTATATTATGTGAATTTTAAACTATTAAGATCTAGAGTATATTTAGATGATTTGGTTGCAATAAAAACCGAAGAAGCAAATACAGCAGATTTATCTTGGACAGAGAAATTAGGAGATATTTCGCCGTTTATAAAAAACGACATTCGATTAATTTGGAGAAACAAAAGAACAAAAACAGTCTTTTTAATGTCGTTCTTATTTCTTTTTTATGGATTGATTTTCTTTACGCAAAAAACATATCAAGACATGCCAGCCATGTTAATGTTTGCAGGCTTGTTTGTAACAGGTGGCTTTACATTAAATTACGGACAGTTCATTCCTGCTTGGGATAGTGCACATTATAAAATGTTAATGAGTCAGAGTTTTAGATACCGTAAATTCTTAGATTCTAAATGGTTTTTAATGGTTGCGATGACTACAATATTATACTTTTTAAGTTTTCCTTATTTATACTTCGGAACAAAAATATTTTTAATGATCACCGTGGGTGCTATTTTTAATATTGGTTTTAATTCATTGTTTTTGTTATACGCAGGATCTTTTAATAGAAAACGAATCGATTTAACTAAAGGAGGTTTTGGTAATACCCAAGGAACAAGTGCAACACAATTTCTTATTGTTATACCATTAATGTTATTGCCAATGGCTATATTTTGGATATTCAACAGTTTTGTTGGTTATAATTCTGGCTATATTTTAGTTGCTTTAATAGGAGTAGTCGGATTAGTATTTAAAAACTACTTTATGAATTTGATAGAAAAAAAATATATCAAAGACAAATACGCTATGATTAATGCTTTCGGAAAAGAAGCATAAATAAACCAAACCTTAAAGAAAACATTATGATTACAATAAATACAGTTTCAAAAAAATACGGACAAGCAGAAGTTTTAAATGTAGAACGAGTAGATATACCTCGCGGACAAAGCTTTGGTTTAGTAGGGAATAATGGTGCAGGAAAAACTACATTATTCAATATTTTGTTAGATTTAATTCGTCCAACAACTGGAGAAATTACAAACAACGATGTTGTTGTAAATAAAAGCGAAGATTGGAAAACTTTTACAGGGTCATTTATAGATGAATCTTTTTTAATAGGATACTTAACTCCAGAAGAGTACTTCGATTTTATTGGTGATTTACGAGGAATGAATAAAGCAGATGTTGCTTCTTTTTTAGCTCCTTTTGATGAATTTTTTAATGAAGAGATTTTAGGGAAGAAAAAATACTTACGAGATTTAAGTAAAGGAAATCAGAAAAAAGCAGGAATTGTAGCCGCTTTAATGGGAAATCCGCAGGTAATAATTTTAGATGAGCCTTTTGCTAATTTAGATCCAACAACTCAAATTAGATTAAAAAAAATCCTCAAAAACTTAACTGAAAACAAAGAAGTTACCGTATTGGTTTCTAGTCACGATTTAAGCCATGTAACAGATGTTTGTGAACGAATAGTTGTTTTAGATAAAGGAAATGTGGTGAAAGATATTAATACCTCACCAGAAACTTTAAAAGAGCTAGAAGATTATTTTTCTGTATAGAAAATATTTATAGATTAGGAGCTAAACGAAGTGTAAAATACATTGTTTAGCTCCTTTTTTCTTTTTTAAATTTACACAAGGTGTGTAAAAATTATCTTTTTATTGTTATTTTTACGTTTTTACATGCAATAAACTTACAATTATAGTTGTTGTACAGTAAAAGTATAACTATATGAATAAACTTTCCAAATTATTAGTTTTCAGTCTGCTTTTAGCAATAATGTATTCGTGTAGTGCAAAAAAAGACGCTTTTTTAAATCGAAATTTTCACGCACTTACTACAAAATACAATGTGCTGTTTAATGGAGAGCAAGCCTATTTAAAAGGGTTACAAGAAATTGAAAGTAAGTATGAAGATAATTTTTGGAAACGCTTACAAATAGAACCAATTAGTTTTGATGAAAACAAAATAATAGTTCCTGTTTTACAACCTGGCACTGGCTTTAATGAAAATGAAGAAGAAGAGGTTGAAAACTTAACCTCATTTGATAAGGCAGAAGAAAAAGCAGTTAAAGCAATTCAGAAGCATTCAATGAATATAAACGGTTATGAAAAAAACCGTCAAATAGATGATGCTTATTTATTATTAGGTAAATCTAGATATTATACCCAACGTTTTATACCTGCAATTGAAGCTTTTAACTACATTATTGTAAATTATCCGAATGCTAGTTTAATTAGCGAAACAAAAATTTGGAGAGCAAAAACAAATATCCGTTTAGACAATGAAAAACTAGCGATAGAATCTTTAAAATTCTTACTAGAACTTGAAGAAAATGAAGCCGAACTTCCTGATGAAATAAGAGAACAGGCACATACTGCAATGGCAATGGCATATCAAAAAACAGATACCATTCAAAAAGTAATTGAACATTTAACAGCAGCCTCAAAAATATTTAAAAATAAAGAGCAAGCAGCTCGTAACATGTTTGTATTAGGGCAAATTTATAGTGAGTTAAATTATAGAGATTCAGCAAGAGTGGTATTTAATAAATTAGCAGCAACAAAAAAAGCTCCGTATAAATATCGTATTCGAGCAAATATTGAAATGGCTAAGAATACTGAAAACGATTCAGCTTCAATAATTGTTTTAGCAAGGTTAAAAAAACTCATCAGAGATTCGGATAACCGTAAGTTTTTAAACGCACTTTATTATCAGGCTGGTGTTTTAGAAGTTGGTAGAAATAAAATAGCAAATGCAGTTAATTATTTTGAAAAATCAATAGCTGCAAAAACTAATAATAATTATCAGAAAACATATGCTTACGAAGGTTTAGGGAATATTGCATTTGATAAAGAAAACTACTTATTAGCAGGTTCGTACTACGATAGTGTTTTACAAGTTACATCAAAAGAGTTTGATCAAGAAAAAGGATTAGAAGGATCCGAAGAAAAAATAAAGGATTAACAACGTTAAGAATACACGAAGCACTTGTTAAAAATAACGATAGTATTTTAAAGCTTGCTGCAATGACAAAAGATGAGCAAACTGCATTTTTTGAAAGCTATATTGAAAGAATTAAGGCTGAAGACGAGGCGAATAAGCAGCAATTATTAAATGCACAAAATTTCGGAAGTTCTTTTGGCGGCGGAGCATCTATAAATAATACGAATAATAAAGGCAAGTGGTATTTTTACAACACACAAGCTTTAGGTTTTGGAAAAGCAGATTTTCAAAGAGTTTGGGGTACACGTCCGCTAGAAGACAATTGGCGATTATCAGATAAATCAGCAAGTTTAATTAATGATGTTGTTGATAATACTACCGAACCTGTTGTGAATATACGATATGAGTTAGCTACTTATTTAGATGAAATTCCTACGGATAAAAAAGTAATAGCAAATTTAAAAGAAGCACGTAATAATGCTTTATATCAATTAGGTTTAATTTATAAAGAGCAATTTAAGAATACGACTCTTGCTGTTAAAAATTTAGAGCGCTTACAAAAAGAGAAAGTAAATAATGAATTAGAATTACCAATAAGCTATCATTTATATCAAATTTATACAAGTATAGGTAATCAAGAAAAGGCAAATTTATACAAAGATGTTATCTTAAATAAATACCCGAAAACTACGTTTGCTAAAATAATATTGCATCCGAATAAAAAGTTAATAGAAGATAAAGAGGAAGATATTGTATTAAATAAATACAAAGAAATTTACTATTTATATAAGCAAAATAAGTTTGAAAACGTTGTAGGTCAGGTAGATAGTTTGTCTATTGTAAATGCTAATTCGAAATTAATTCCTAAATTTGCACTCCTAAAAGCCTTGTCTTTAGGTAAATATAAAGATAAAGAAACGTATAAAAAAGCCTTAGAATTTGTAGCGGTTAGTTATGCTACAAAAGAGGAAGGTGTAAAGGCAAAAGAAATATTAGATCAATTAAAAAAATAAAATAACATCCTAACTCCCCTAAATATGTTTAGTAAAGAAAGTAAAAAAACAAGCGATAACAAAGTGTCAGAAAGAAATATTGTAGGAAAAAATACACAGATAACTGGAGAAATTATCTCTGAAGGAGACTTTAGAATTGATGGAACTTTAGATGGAACAATTAAAACCAATGGTAGAGTTATTATTGGCGAATCTGGTTTTGTAAAAGGAAAAGTAGAGTGTACAAATGCCGATGTAGAAGGGAAATTTTCTGGAGAATTAATCGTTTCAAATACGTTAACAGTAAAAACATCAGCAAATATAAATGGAGATGTTGTTATTGGTAAACTTTCAGTAGAGCCAGGTGCGTCATTTAACGCAACTTGTGCTATGAAGGGTGCTGTAAAAGAATTAAATAAAGATGAGCAAAAACGTAAAGAAAAAACCGCTTAATAAATACATTCGGTTTACGAGTATTGCTTTTCAAATGGGTTTAACGATTTACTTAGGTAACTTACTAGGTAAATGGTTAGATACGCAATATATTAATGACGGAGAATTATACTCAAAAATATGTACGCTTGCAGCAGTTTTTTTAGCAATGTTCTCGGTGATACTTCAAGTTACAAAAATTTCAAAAAATAATGATTAAAAGAATTTTGTTTTTCCTTGCTGCTATTTTTATAGTATTTGCAGTAAGTTATTTTCCACACGATTATATTTTACAGTCTAAAGAAATTTATCTTTCTTATTCATTATTTTCAATCTACCTATTTCATGTAATAGCTGCAGTGATTGTTTATGCAATTGTAGAGTTAGTAGCCTGTAAATTAATAAACCAAGCTGGGTATGCGTATTTGGCCTCAGTGTTTTTAAAAATCGGATTTTTTGTCCTGATTTTTAAAGTTTCGGTTTTTGCAAATGAAGAACTTACAAAGCCAGAGAGGTTTTCGTTAGTGATTCCGTTGTTTATTTTTTTGATTTCAGAAGCGATTGCCGTTTCAAAACTGCTGAATAGCAAATAGTTTCGTGATTTTTTAAGGAAAACAATAAGACGAAAACACAATAGAAAAACTAAATAAAAAAACGGTTTGTAGTTTTAATTAAATGTGTACCTTTGCACGGAAATTTAGAGACCATAACCCATATTTATAAAGGTATGATGATAGCCAAAAATTCTATCAAATTTTTTACAGTTTTAGCATTAGTATTTACTTCATTTGGAGTGTTTGCTAGTGGTGACGATAAGCAATCTTCGGATAGCGATGGTGGAAAAGTAAACACCAAAGAAGAAATTAAAGACTATATTAAACATCACTTAGCGGATTCTCACGATTTCTCTTTGTTTTCGTATACAAACGATGCAGGAGAGAAAAATCATGTAGGTTTTCCGTTACCTGTAATTGTTTGGACAAGTAAAGGTTTAAAAACATTTATGTCTTCAAGTTTTCATCATAATGATGACGGTCATGTTATTGTTGATGCAGGTGGAGTTCAGTTAACAAAAATTCACAGTAAAATATACGAGTTAAATGAAGGAGCTACTAATGTTGCTTTTGATGAAGCTCATCATGCAACAAATGCACACACTGTTTTAGATTTTTCTATTACTAAGAGTGTATTTGGTATCTTATTAGCAGGTTTATTAATGGTTCTTGGTTTTCGTTCTTTAGCGAAAGGCTACAAGAAAGGAGCAATTCCTACAGGAGTTGGTCGTGTTTTAGAACCTTTAGTTATTTATGTAAGAGACGAGATTGCAAGACCAAATATTGGGGAGAAGAAATACAAGAGGTTTATGCCTTATTTATTAACGGTATTTTTCTTTATTTGGATATCAAATTTATTAGGGTTAACGCCATTAGGTTTTAATGTAACAGGACAAATAGCTGTAACAGTATGTTTAGCGTTATTTACCTTAGTAGTTTATATCTCTAGCGGAACAAAAGATTTTTGGGCACATACATTATGGATGCCAGGTGTACCAAAATTATTAAGACCGGTATTAGCGGTTTTAGAATTAGCAGGTTTCTTGTTAATTAAACCATTCTCGTTATTAGTTCGTTTATTTGCTAACATTACAGCAGGTCACTCGGTAGTAATGGGTATTGCAGCACTTATGGTGTTGTTAAAAGCTGAATTCGGTACAGTAGGAGCAACGGGAATTTCATTCTTGTTAACATTATTCTTAACTGTTATTGAGTTATTAGTAGCTTTTTTACAAGCATTTATTTTTACAATGCTTTCTGCTTTATTTATTGGTATGGCAGTAGAAGAACATGACCACGCAGACGCGAGTCATTAAGAATTTTAATTTTTGTTTAATTTAATATAAATAGTATGTACAATTTAATTGGAGCAGGATTAATCGTAATCGGTGGAGGAATCGGATTAGGTCAAATTGGTGGAAAAGCAATGGAAGGAATTGCTCGTCAACCTGAGGCTGCTGGTAAAATTCAAACAGCGATGATCATTATCGGAGCATTATTAGAAGGATTAGCATTTGGTGCTTTACTTTTAGGGAAATAATTCCGACACTCAAAAAAACAAAAACACTTTCTGCAACGATTGGTTGCAGAAGTGTTTTTACAATTAAACAACAAAAGACACTTTAAGTATTATGGATATTTTTAACGATTTTCCAATTGGATTATTTGCGATGCAAGCAGTAATCTTACTTGTTTTATTATTTTTACTAGCAAAATTTGCTTGGAAACCAATCTTAAGCTCTTTAGATGAAAGAGAAGAAGGTATTCAAAGTGCATTAGATCAAGCAGAAAACGCTCGTAAAGAAATGCAAAACTTACAAGCAGATAATGAAAAAATGATCAAAGAAGCACGTGCAGAAAGAGATGCAATGATGAAAGATGCTCGTGAGATTAAAGAAAACATTATCGCTGAAGCTAAAGAAGAAGCACAAGAGCAAACTTCTATTATGATAGAAAATGCAAAGGCTACTATAAAGCAAGAGCAACAAGCTGCAATCGCTGAATTAAAGAAGAATGTAGCAAACTTATCTATCGATATCGCTCAAGAATTAGTAAGAAAAGAATTAGCATCTTCAGACGAGCAATTAAAACTTGTTGATGGAATGTTAAAAGAGGTTACTTTAAACTAAGCAATCAATGAAAGGAGCAAGACCAGCATTACGTTACGCAAAAGCAATATTAAATCTTGCTAAAGAAACAAACAATGATTCTTTAGTAAACGATAACATGAAGTTTATCGCAGAAACTATTGCAGATAGTAGTGATTTAAAAAGAATGCTTAAAAGCCCTGTAGTTAAAGCTGCAGATAAACGTAAAGTTTTAGTAGCACTTTTTGGTGATAAAGTAGATAATATCGTAAAAGGTTTATTTAACTTATTAGAAGAAAATAAACGTATGATTATGTTAGAGCCAATTGCAAAGCAATATGCTCTTATTTACGATTATGATAAAAGAATACAGGTTGCTAAAGTTACTACAGCAGTAGCGTTAACAAAAGAGTTAGAAGATAAAATACAAGCGAAGATTGTAGAAATTACAGGAAATAGCGCAGGTATAGAAAATATAGTAAATCCGAATATTATAGGAGGATTTATTTTACGTGTTGGAGATGTGCAGTATGATGCAAGTATTTCTAATCAATTCAATGAGTTAAGAAGAGAATTTGACAATAGTCATTATATTCCACAAATTTAATTTTACATCAAATTATAAAAGATGGCGGCAATTAAACCAGCTGAAGTTTCAGCAATTTTAAAGGAACAATTAACAAATTTCGAAGCGAAAGCAACGTTAAACGAAGTAGGTACTGTATTACAAGTAGGTGATGGTATTGCTCGTGTTTACGGTTTATCTAATGTAGAATACGGTGAATTAGTAGAATTCGAAAACGGATTAGAAGGTATCGTATTAAACTTAGAAGATGATAATGCAGGTGTTGTATTATTAGGTGCTTCAACAAGTGTAACTGAAGGTTCTACCGTAAAACGTACAGAACGTATTGCTTCTTTAAGAGCAGGTGAAGGTATTGTTGGTCGTGTTGTAAACACATTAGGTCAGCCTATTGATGGTAAAGGACCAATTGAAGGTACTACTTACGAAATGCCTTTAGAGCGTAGAGCTCCTGGTGTTATTTATCGTGAGCCAGTAACTGAACCAATGCAAACTGGTATTAAATCTATTGATGCTATGATTCCTGTAGGTCGTGGTCAGCGTGAGTTGATTATTGGTGACCGTCAAACTGGTAAATCTACCGTTGCAATTGATACCATTTTAAATCAAAAAGAATTTTATGATGCTGGGCAACCAGTATATTGTATATACGTAGCTATCGGTCAGAAAGCTTCAACAGTAGCAGCAATTGCTAACATGTTAGAAGATAAAGGCGCAATGGCTTATACTACAATCGTAGCAGCAAATGCATCAGATCCTGCAGCAATGCAAGTATATGCACCATTTGCTGGAGCTGCAATTGGAGAATTTTTTAGAGATACAGGTAGACCTGCATTAATTGTATTTGATGATTTATCAAAGCAAGCAGTAGCATACCGTGAGATTTCTTTATTATTAAGAAGACCACCGGGACGTGAGGCATATCCTGGAGATGTATTTTACTTACACTCAAGATTATTAGAACGTGCTGCAAAATTAATCAATGATGATAAGATTGCTAGTGAAATGAACGATTTACCAGATTCTTTAAAAGGAATTGTAAAAGGTGGAGGTTCTTTAACTGCATTACCAATTATTGAAACACAAGCAGGAGACGTTTCAGCATATATTCCAACAAACGTAATTTCGATTACTGATGGACAAATTTTCTTAGATGGAGATTTATTTAACTCTGGTGTTCGTCCAGCAATTAACGTAGGTATTTCTGTATCTCGTGTTGGTGGTAACGCTCAGATTAAAGCAATGAAAAAAGTATCTGGTACGTTAAAATTAGATCAAGCTCAATATCGTGAATTAGAAGCATTCGCTAAGTTTGGTTCAGATTTAGATGCAGCTACAATGAATGTGATTTCTAAAGGTCAACGTAATGTTGAAATTTTAAAGCAAGCACAAAACGATCCTTATACTGTAGAAGACCAAATTTCAATCATTTATGCAGGTTCTAAGAACTTGTTAAAAGATGTACCGGTTAACAAAGTAAAAGAATTTGAAAGAGATTATATCGAGTATTTAAATGCTAAGCATAGAGATACTTTAGATACTTTAAAAGCAGGTAAATTAACTGATGAAGTAATTGATACTTTAACAGCTGCTGCAAAAGAAGTTTCAGCAAAATTTTCAGCTTAATAAAAGACTTTAATAATAAGTATTGAGGAATAACTTCTCAATACTTATTATTTAATACTCAACACTATTCGTATGGCGAACTTAAAAGAAATACGTAACAGAATTACTTCTATTAAATCAACAATGCAGATCACCTCTGCCATGAAAATGGTATCGGCTGCAAAGTTAAAGAAAGCTCAAGATGCAATTACAGCAATGCGCCCGTATTCATCTAAGCTTACTGAATTATTACAAAGCTTAAGCGCTACTTTAGATAGTGATGCTAGTGGAGAATATTCAACCCAAAGAGAAGTAAAGAATGTATTACTAGTTGCAGTTACTTCAAACAGAGGTTTGTGTGGTGGTTTTAATTCTTCTATTGTTAAAGAAACAATTAAAACTATCGCTAATAAATACAGTGGCGTAACTGTTGATTTATTAGCGATTGGTAAAAAAGGAAACGATATCTTATCGAAAGAACACAATGTTATTGAAAACAGAAGTGATATCTACGATGATTTAACATTTGATAACGTTGCTGAAATTGCTGAGAAATTAATGAGTTTATATGTAGCGGGTTCTTATGATAAAATAGAGCTTGTTTACAATCAATTTAAAAATGCAGCAACACAAATTCCTCAGGTGGAACAATTCTTACCAATTGAACCAGTAGAAAGTGATGAAGATGTAAATTTAGATTACGTTTTTGAACCTTCTAAAGAAGAAATTGTTTTAGAGTTGATTCCTAAATCATTAAAAACACAATTGTATAAAGCAATTCGTGATTCTTTCGCTTCAGAGCACGGTGCTCGTATGACAGCAATGCATAAAGCAACTGATAATGCAACTGAATTACGTGATGAGTTATTATTAACATATAACAAAGCACGTCAGGCAGCAATTACTAATGAAATCCTTGAGATTGTTGGTGGAGCAGAAGCTTTAAATAATTAAGAATTATTATTTTATATATAAAAAAAGCGAATCGTAATTGATTCGCTTTTTTATTTTAATAAATTATCTATTTCGCTTTTTATTGATAAACTATCGATACCAATTTTTTCTTGTAATTCTGCTACCGTTGCCTGGTGAATAAACTCATCAGGAATACCTAAAACCTTAATGGTTCCTTTATAATTTTTTTCTGAAGCGTATTCTAAAACAGCTGTTCCAAATCCGCCCTTTACGGTTCCGTCTTCAATAGTTATAATCGCATCAAATTTATTAAAAACAGTATCTAGTAAATTAATGTCTAAAGGCTTTACAAATCGCATATCGTAATGCGCAACTGTAGTATGGTTTTTAAGCTGATAAATAGCCTCAGAAACGTTATTAGCAATAGTTCCTATGGAAAGTATAGCAAGCTTGTTTCCTTCTTTTAAACAACTTCCTTTTCCTATTTTTATTTTGCTAAATGGCAATTGCCAGTCTTCTAGTTTTCCATAGCCTCTCGGATACCGAATCGCAATCGGATTTTCTAAGCCCAATTGTGCTGTGTATAAAATATTTCGCAATTCAATTTCGTTGCGAGGTGCGAATATTATTAGGTTCGGAATACAATTTAAGTAAGCTAAATCGAAAACTCCGTGATGTGTTGCGCCATCTTCTCCTACCAAACCAGCTCTGTCTAAACAAAAAATTATCGGTAAATTTTGTAAGGCAACATCATGAATTATTTGATCGTAAGCACGCTGTAAAAAAGTAGAGTAAATATTACAAAACGGAACGATTCCTTGGGTTGCCATACCAGCCGCCAAAGTAACAGCATGTTGTTCGGCAATACCAACATCAAAAGTACGGTCTGGAAATTTTTCTAACATTAATTTTAAAGAACTTCCTGTTAACATTGCAGGTGTGATTCCTACAATTTTATCATTTTGTTGCGCTAATTCAACAATTGTTTTTCCGAATACATCTTGATATTTTGTAAACTTACTAGCTTCTTTTGGCAATACATCGCCAGAAATTTTATCAAATTTACCAGGAGCATGGTATTTTACTTGATCTAATTCTGCTTGTTTTAAACCTTTTCCTTTGGTGGTAATTATGTGTAAAAATTTGGGTCCTTTAACCTGTTTTAATCGTTCTAACTCTGATAAAAGTGCTTCGAAATCATGACCATCTATGGGATCAGAATAATCAAAATTTAAGGCTTCAAAAATATTGTGTTGCTCAATATCAGATCTGGTTGCTTTAATTCTAGTTAAATAATCTTTTAAAGCTCCAACTGATGGATCGATTCCAATAGCATTGTCATTTAAAATAACCAATAAATTGGCATTCGTATCGCCAGCATGATTTAAAGCTTCAAAAGCCATTCCGCTTGCGATAGAAGCATCACCAATAACCGCAATATGATGTATGTTATTACCTTGTAATTTAGAAGCAATGGCCATACCTAAAGCCGCAGAAATTGAGGTTGATGAGTGCCCAACACCAAAAGTATCGTATTCACTTTCGCTTCGTTTTGGGAACCCTGAAATTCCGCTTAACTGCCTGTTGGTATGAAAAATATCTTTACGACCTGTTAAAATTTTATGTCCATAGGCTTGATGTCCAACATCCCAAACTAATTGATCATTTGGTGTATCAAACAAATAATGCAAGGCAATTGTAAGTTCTACCACGCCCAAACTTGCACCTAAATGACCTTCTTTTGTAGCAACTACATCAATAATAAATTCGCGCAATTCTTTAGCTAATTGCGAAAGTTGATTGGTGGTTAGTAGCCTAACATCCGAAGGAAAATTAATATTTTTTAACAGCTTTTTTGGCATAGCACAAATGTAATACCTTTTTAAATTCAAAACAGAACTAATACATTGTTAAAAGATTCAATTTTGTCACTTCGAGTAAATATTATGATTGAAATGAATAAAATTTGTATCGAGAAGTAAATTATGGAGAATTTTAACTAGTTCTCGATACAATTTTTCGTGCCTCAAAATCACTCGAACTAACAAAGCAATAGTTTTTTACATGACATCTGTAAAATTTAAAAAGATACTAAAACTTTGTTGTAGCTTTGTACTATGAGCAAATTGTATTTGGTACCAACACCTATTGGAAATTTAGAAGATATTACCTTAAGGGCACTTAGAATTTTGAAAGAAGTGGATTTTATTTTAGCGGAAGATACGCGTACAAGCGGTAAATTGTTAAAGCATTTTGAGATTGGTACGCAAATGTACAGTCATCACATGCATAACGAACATAAATCGGTTGAAGGTGTTTTAAATAGGTTGAAAAATGGTGAAACTTGTGCTTTAATTTCTGATGCTGGAACGCCTGCAATTTCTGATCCTGGATTTTTACTAACCCGTGCTTGTGTACAACATAACATTGATGTTGAATGTTTGCCTGGAGCTACTGCTTTTGTACCTGCATTGGTAAATTCTGGTTTGCCGAACGATAAATTTGTTTTCGAAGGATTTTTACCGGTTAAAAAAGGTCGCCAAACACGATTAACTCTTTTATCCGAAGAAAAACGTACCATGATTTTTTATGAAAGTCCGCATAAATTATTAAAAACATTAGCGCATTTCGGTGAGTATTTTGGAGAAGACAGACAAATATCAGTTTCTAGAGAATTGACAAAAATGTTTGAAGAAACCAAGCGAGGAACAGTAGTAGAAGTTTTATCATATTATACAGAAAAACCTGCAAAAGGCGAAATTGTTATTGTTGTTGATGGTAAAAAGTAGTTTTTGTAATATTGATACGTCATTCTGAATTTATTTCAGAATCACACCAAAAATTACGTTGTTGTAATGTGAATCTGAAACAAGTTTAGGTTGATGAATACAGAATTAAGTCAATTTATATTCTGGATAATGATTAGCTAGTAATTCCTCTGATTTGTTGGGAACCACAATTAGGGTGATATAACCAATCAAAATTGTTAAAACGATTAAAGCTGCGGATAACCAACGACTAAATTGATTCATTGCAATAAAACCATCGTCGTGTGGTAAAAACAAATCATACGCATAAAAAATAATTAACGCTAAGTTTCCTAAACCTTGCCTTAAATAAATATCTTCTAACAACCATTTTTTACCTGTTATAGCTACTTTTTGATTGATTTTTCTTTTTGATTGAAACATTTTAACTGTTTCTAAAAGAATAACGCTAAAAAATACTCCACTATAAATATAATAGGCAATCGTTAAATTTTGCAATTGATAAAACAATACAATAAAACAAAGTGTAAGTATAATTTTAGGCAACCGAAACCATTGTTTTACAAAACTTAAAATAAGCCTAAAGTATTTTTTATTTAATTGAACGATTTTTTGATCAACAACATCCATAAACCCAAAAATTCCGAATTTTTTAAAAGAAATATCGCGTGCTTGCTCGAAAGATAATGTAGGTTGTTCTGCTAATATTTTTTCAATGTCATTAGCTAAATGATCTACCAATTCGGTTTGCACATCGTAATGTTCCACATAATGTTGACGCGTGAATTTGTATAGATTATCTATGTTTTGTTCGGTTAATTTCATTTATCGAGCGATTTTATATTCAGGATAATGTTCTTCTAATAGCTGTTCTGCTTTTTGCGGAATAACAATCAGCGTTACGTAGGAGTATATTATAGCTACTGTTAAAAACAGCGCAATAAAAAATGCAGCTACACTAGAAGGTGTATCATCTATTGTTTGGTTTATAAATTGTGGAATATTAGACCCAACTATTATTCCGCCAAAACTGGCTACATTAAAAAGAGTGTCTTCTAACATCCATTTTTTATTGTTTTTTGTAAAACGTTTTTTTACTTCTTTTTGTAATTTATGAACAATATATAAATCAATAATTGCTAGGAAAATTACAAAAGTAATACATAAATAAAGGCCGACTTTAAATTGTAAACAGAAAAAATAGAAAATAAAAATACTGATGGTTATAACTATTTTAGGAAATTGAAACCATTTTTTTACGTAACGCCATAAAATGGTTCTGTACTTTTTTCTGAGTTGTTTTTGTTTCTCCTCAATAACATCCATAAACCCGAAGATTCCGAATTTTTTAAAAGAAACATCGCGCGCTTGTTCGAATTTTAAATGTGGCTGTGCTACCCAAATTTGTTCAATATCGTTTGCTAAATGATCTACTAATTCGGTTTGCACATCGTAATGTTCTACATAATGTTGACGCGTGAATTTGTAAAGGTGTTCTATATGTTGTTCAGTGAGTTTCATCATTTAAATAAATACGTTTGGGTATTGTTTTTTAATCTGTTTTCTGTTTTGTTGGTATACATATTCCATGCTCCAATACAGTAATAGTATTAGTACAAAAACACCCAAATGAATATTGTTATAGCCATTATTTAAAAAGCTTTTATCAGTTCTAAAAGAAAGAATACAGTTAAATAAAATAAACATGTTACTCGCTATTTGATAAAATAAAGTCATTCTGTTTAAAGCTAAAAACCTCTCTTTTTTTGTTTGTAGTTGATAAATATTCGAATTCCTAATTGAAGAATTAGTATAAAACCAAAAACTGTTAAAACCATAAAAAAAGTTTTTATATCATTAAAATAAGGCACCATTTTATACAATAATAAGTAGCAACAAATTATAATAATGATTTTCGGGAGTTTAAAAAACGATTTAAAATTTATGATAGTTTGTTTTACAAAACGATTATGCGTTGTTTTTGTCTTTGTTGCTAACAATTTTTTAAATCCACGATCACTAAATTTTTTATGCTCTTCTATAATAGCCTCTTTAAAATCTAAATCAGGATTTTCATCCAAACGAAGTTCTAATATTGAAGCAAAATGGTCTACGATTTCTGTTTTTACATCGTAGTACTTTATCCCGCAAACAGTAATGTAATTATCAATTTCTTGTATTTGCTTTTTTGTCAATTCCATAATTTAAATAAATGCGTTTGAGCAATATTTTTATAATAGTTTATTCTCGTCAACCTGAACTTGTTTCAGGTTCTCATTATAACATACTGTTTATTATGAACATGTGATTCTGAACTAAATTCAGAATGACGCTCTAATATCATTTATTCTGTTAAATATCGGTATTTAGTATCAATTTTTTCTTTGTCATTAAGGAGTACTTTACATAGTAAAAAAACTAAATAAATAAATATTGTATGTGTATATAATTTCCATAATTCAAAATGCTTTTCAGAATAAATAGTAAAAGGGTTATTTATAATATATAAAGGGATATATGATATAAAACCTAGTAGAAGTGTATAAGACTGGACTAATTTAATTTGACCATATTTTTTAAAAATTCGATGTAATGTATAACCATTATAGCAATAAAGAGCAACGGATAATATAAATAAGACAATTAGGGCGTTTTTTGTGTTAAATAGACTTAGCGAATATGTTAGGCTAGTTAAAAGAGCTAAAAATAAAAGGTTTTTAATTTTAAGAGTTTCTATACTCATGTTTTTACATATTATTTTAGTATCAGCCCAAAATCTCCTTTTTACTATTTTCTGATATTTTTTTTGCAGCGCATCTTTTTTACTCAACATGTATTTAACAAAAACGGTTTGAAAGCGTTGATTTTCGAAAAACGTATCAGTATCGGTTACTTTCTCTTCAATTTCAGTCGCAATATGATCTACCATTTCGTAACGGATATCAATATAATCAACACCAATACCTTCTAAAAAGTCGTTAATTCTTTTGGTTTGTTCTTGGGTTAGTTGCATTGTTTTTGTTTTGCTTGATTATCGGTGATTTATAATAACTTACGCTACGTCAACCTGAACTTGTTTCAGGTTCTCATCATAACATGGTGTTTATTATGAAGATGTGATTCTGAACTAAATTCAGAATGACGCTCTGATTTTGAATTATGAATCAAAAACAGATATTCGTATTATTTTACTAATAATTTATATCTTTCTTTTTCTTGCTGATGTTTTATATAAAATAACCGAACAGCATAAGTAGTAACTATCATATAACCTAAAATACCAACATTTATGAAATCAATAATAGAGTTGCCGATTATAATTAAAGGCATTACAAGGAAATTTAAAAGTTGTGTTTTTATAATAAAATTATACACTGTTTTCTCTTTCGATTTCCAGATTTTAAAGGTGTAGAAAGATGAAACTATTAATAATACTATTGTTAATGCAACAGTGAGGTAACCCAATACTTCATTTAGCATCATTTTACTTTTTAAAACAATTAAAAAGGCGATAAATAGTGGTAAAAAAGAAAGTATAAAATAAGTTGTAAAAACTTTTTTAGCTTTCTTAATAACAATTTTTGGTGCAGGATATGCAAATCCGAAAAGCCAACTAGTTGTGTTATTTAATTGTTTATTCCAATCGTCGGTTACTTGATAAAAAACTGTTTCAAAATCAGTATTTTCTGACTCTAATTTTTTTTCTATTTGAGAAATAATATGATCCATTATTTCAATTCTAAAATCAATGAATTTTACACCTTTTACATCTAAGTATTTATCGATTCTCTGTACTTGTTCGTTAGTTAATTCCATAGCTTATTGTAATAAATGTTTATATTTTTTTAGGATTTCTTTTCTTTTTTCTAACACAACTATAATTGCAGAAAAACATAAGATAACTCCTATAAAAGTGTATGTTAAAAACAAAAATCGGTTTTCTTTTAAAAAATCAGAAATTAAGTTAAAGCATTGTAAAAACAGCATAGGTAATAGCATAATATTTGCTAAGTATTTAAAAGAAACTAGTTTTTTTATTTTTTTATTTTTGTGATATGTAATTACATAACCTGTTATCATAGGTAACGCAATTAAACTTGCAAAAACTCCCGCTAAAACTTTATTAGAAAAACTAAACTGAATAAAAAATAAATATAAAAAAGTAAATAGTAAAGCTGTAAATGGCAAGTACTTTAAGCGATGAAAAAAACTAAAAAACTGTTTGTATAGCTCTCTTTGATACTCCCAATGAATTGCTTCTTCTTTATTTTTTCGGCTGCCAGTGTATTTAAAAATAAAATGAGATTTGGTTGACAAATACTGCGATAAATTTCCATCTTCAGTTGTTGCTTCAAAATCATTAATTAAATGATCCATCAATTCATAAACATCTTCAGGTTCAGTAAATTTCTTTTTTCTTTTGATGTAACCTTCCAAAAAAGCCAACTGTTTTTCGGTGATTTCGTAATTGTTTTCCATCTTACTCCAAACTAAATTTAGGATTCACCAATTGCTGCATTGTTTTTAAAAACTCTTGCATTTCTTCCAATTTATTGGCAGTTTCTTTGGTGCCGCTTTCGGTAAGTTTGTAGTATTTACGTAAGCGATTCCCTACTTTGGCAACTTCTACGTCTAACAAACCTTCGGCTTCTAATTTATGTAAGGCAGGGTACAAAGCGCCTTCGGTAATTTTTAATTCCCCTTTGGTAAGCTCTTTTACCTTTTGTGTAATTTCATAACCATACATTTTATCATTTTGTGCCAATAGCTTTAAAATGATGGTTTGTAACGAACCTTTATATAATTTCTGATTTCCCATTTTGTAATTATTAAACGGTAATTTTTTGTTTTTTTGCCTTTGCGACTCGCAACAAATATACATAATTTTCTTATGTATAATAATCTTAGGTATTGTTTTTTATGTTATTACTAACAAAAGGTTCGTTTAGTATTGCTTATTTTTGTGTTTCTAAATACAATACATGTCTACATTTCATAAACTAACAATAGAAAAAATAATTAAAGAAACTGCCGATGCTGTTTCTATCTTATTTACAATTCCTGCTGAACTAAAAGAAGCATATTCTTTTGTTGCAGGTCAATATATTACTGTAAAAACTAAAATAAACGATAAAGAAATACGAAGAGCGTATTCTATCTGTGCCTCACCAAATAGCAATCAGGTTAAAGTAGCGGTTAAAGCGGTAGAAAAAGGAATATTTTCTACCTATGCAACTACAAAACTGAAAGAAAACACTTCAATAGAAATTTCTGAACCAGAAGGTAAGTTTACATTAGCGCCTGCGGCGGATAAAAATTACATTGCTTTTGCAGCAGGTAGCGGAATAACGCCAGTTTTATCGATGATAAAAGCAGTGTTAGAAAACGAACCTACAGCAACATTTACCTTAGTTTTTGGTAATAAAAAAGCAGAAACAACTATCTTTTTCGATGAGTTAAATGCGTTGGCAACACAATATCCTACACAATTTAATTTGCATTATATTTTTAGTCAAGAGGTTCGTAATAACAGTAAATTCGGAAGAATAGATAAAAATCATGTGAATTATTTCATGAAAAATATTCATAAAGATATTTCTTTTGATGCTGTTTATTTATGTGGCTAGAAGTTATGATTGATGTTGTTTCTGAAACATTACAAGAAAACGATTTTAAGAAAGAGAACATTCATTTCGAATTATTTACTGCAAGTACAACAGATGAAGAAATACCTGTAACCTATCCTGATGGGAAATCAGAAATCACTGTTTTATTAGATGATGAAGAAACAACTTTTTCGATGGAGAAAACAGATACTCTTTTATCAGCGTCTTTACGTAATAAATTAGATGCTCCGTATTCTTGTCAAGGAGGAGTTTGTAGCAGTTGTATCGCTAAAGTAACCGAAGGAAAGGCTGTAATGTCTAAGAACTCTATTTTATCTGATAGTGAATTAGAAGAAGGTTTTATTTTAACCTGTATGGCACACCCTACCACCCCAAAAGTAGTAATTGATTTTGATGATGTTTAGTAGTTAAAACTGTATCTTTAAAAAATGGACTTTTACGATTTAAAAAACGCCTTTTTAGTAGGTGTTTTCATGGCTTTTATGATTGGCTCTGTGTTTTTTATGCTTTTAAAAACAAGTGTTTTAAAAGGAGCAAGAGCTGCTATTGCTTTTGATATTGGTGTAATTTTAGGAGATATTTCTTTTATGTTAATTGCCTACTTCGGAAGTAGAAGTTTGCTAGAACAAATTAAAGACGACCCACGTTTATTTTTGATTGGTGGATTGGTACTTATCATTTACGGATTGATAACGTACTTAGATAAAAATAATAAAAAGGAATCGCAGGCGCCCGATGTGGTAATTCCTGAAAATAATAATTATATTAAATTATTATTTAAAGGCTTTTTTTTAAACTTTATAAATATTGGTGTACTTGCTTTTTGGTTAGGTTTAATAGTAGTTGTTGGACCAACATATGATATGAATCCGAAGTATTTATTTTGGTATTTTGGTACGGTAATTTTAGGATATGCACTTACCGATTTAGCAAAAATACTACTAGCAAAACAATTAAAAAACAAACTAACACCTTTAGTTATTTATAGAATAAAAAGAGGAATGGGTGTGTTATTAATTGTTTTCGGAGCCGTTTTAATGCTTAAAGGTTTTATACCCAAAGATAAGATTGATAATTTATTAGATAAAGTTACAACAACGCAAACTATTAAAAACCAATAATCATTTTGGCAATCCAAAAGTAAATAAGGATTCCGAAAATGTCGTTACTTGTTGTAATAAATGGCTACCTGTTGCAATTGCAGGATCGATACCACGTTTATCTAAAAACAACGGAATAAAAGTTCCTATTAGTCCTGCTACAATTATAACAACTACTAAAGAAATTGAAATAGCAAAAGCTCTACGTACGTCACCATTATACATCCATATAAAGGCAAATAAAAAGACTGCCAACACAAGGCCATTAAGCGCTGCTAAAAGCATTTCTTTAACTAAACGACTATTAACACTTCCCTTTACATCGTCATTTGCTAAACCTTGTACAATAATTGCTGAAGATTGTACTCCAACATTTCCTGCCATGGCAGCAATTAGGGGCGTGAAAAAGAATAAAACAGCATTGTCTTTAAACATTTCTTGAAAATTCTCCATAATCATAAAGGCTCCAACACCACCAATTAATCCTAAGAAAAGCCATGGTAATCGTGCTCGTGTAAGCTCCCATATAGTATCATCAGCCTCTACATCTTGTGTAATACCTGCTGCTAATTGATAATCTTTATCTGCTTCTTCTTTAATAACATCAACAATGTCATCAATAGTAATTCTACCAACTAAAACGCCTAATTCATCAACAACTGGTATTGCCTCTAAATCGTACTTACGCATAATATTAGCAACATCTTCGGCTTCATCAGTTACATTTACAAAATCTACTTTTGGTATATAAACATCGGCTATGGTTGCTTTGGCAGATGCCATTAATAAATCTTTTAATGATAAACGACC
The DNA here is from genome assembly GCF_027941755.1 of Tenacibaculum retecalamus. Classification (NCBI taxonomy): domain Bacteria; kingdom Pseudomonadati; phylum Bacteroidota; class Flavobacteriia; order Flavobacteriales; family Flavobacteriaceae; genus Tenacibaculum; species Tenacibaculum retecalamus. The sequence continues at coordinate 126,683 of NZ_CP115916.1, forward strand.
CTTTAATTTTCCGCTATCATCAATAACGTAAATAGAGTGTACGCGTGTAACTTCTTCTGCCTGAATACGCATTTCTTTTACACAGCGCGGAATCGTCCAGTTTTCATTTACTTTTACTAATTCTTTTGCCATTAAACCACCAGCAGAATCTTCGTCGTAGCGTAATAATTCTACAATTTCTTTGGCATGTTCATCATCTTCAATTTCTTGCATTACTGCTTTTTTCCTTTTCTCAGGAAGCTCAGCAATTACATCGGCAGCATCATCAGTGTCAAGTTCATCTATTTCTTCTGCAATTTCTTTTGCAGTTAATTGTTCTAATATTTTTTCACGAACGTCATCATCAACATCCATCAATACTTCTGAAGTAGTTTCACTATCTAATAAACGGATAATGTAAACTGCTTCATCAAACGATAGTTCGTCTAATATTTCAGCAATATCTGCATGGTGAATTTCGCTAAATAACCCATTAAGTGCATCGTCATTTTTACTTGCGATGTATTGGGTTACATTTTCTAGAAGTTCTTGGGTGATTTCAAATGCCATATTTTGCAATTTTACTCGATAATCAGAATTTAAATATTTTGAATACTCTTTAAATATTGTCTTTTGCAATTTTATCTGTTAATTCGATAAACCGATCTACGGATAATTGCTCGGGACGCATTGTAAAGATAGGGTCTTCTTTTAAAGAATCAGAAATGTTGAAAGATTTTAAGCTAGAGCGTAACATTTTTCTTCGTTGATTAAAGGATGTTTTTACAACCCTAAAAAATAATTTTTCATCAACAGGTAAGGTATAATTTTCTTTTCTGATAAGTCTTATAACTCCAGAATCTACTTTTGGTGGCGGATTAAAAACGGTTGGCGGAACCGTAAATAAATACTCAACATCATAAAAAGCTTGTGTTAAGACAGACATGATTCCGTACACTTTACTTCCTTCTTTTTCTGCAATTCTTTTGGCTACTTCTTTCTGAAACATTCCTGCAAATTCAGGAACAAATTCTCTGTTTTCGATAGCTTTAAATACAATTTGAGTAGAAATATTATAAGGGAAGTTACCAATAATAGCGACTTGCTTTTCTTTAAAAATATCAACAATATTCTTTTTTAGAAAATCACCTTCAAGAATTTCGAACTTTTTTGCAGTGGTATCTAACTTAATATGTTCTAACGGAAAAGTATCTTTTAAATAGGCAACTGAATCATAATCGAGTTCCATTACCGTAATTTTTGGCTTTTTTTCTAATAAGTATTTCGTTAAAACTCCCATTCCAGGACCAATTTCTAATACATTATCATATCCATTTTCGGTTAATGCATCCGCTATTTTTTTAGCGATATCTTCATCGGTTAAAAAATGTTGTCCTAAATGTTTTTTTGCTCTTACTGTCATAGTTGTTTATGATAAAAGATTATTAGAAACAAGAGTAAATAAAAATCCTTGTATTGCTATTTTTGGTTATTTATTTGCTGGATCTTTAAATCCGAATGTTATGAATGATGTTGCTACGCCAAAACCACTTAAAAACCCACCAATGGTTTCCCAAGGTTCGGTTCCGTATTTGCAATACCCTACAATAACACCCAAAACAGTTAGAAAGATACCTGTAAATAATATCTTTTTTCTGTTTTTATAAATTTTATGTTTCATGTTTAATTACTTGCTTCAGCAGGAAAAAATTCATTGATTACTCGTAGCTCAGTACGAAAAGCTAACATTTTATCAGCAAATTTTTTATAACTATCAGAACGCAGTTTATCGGCGTCGTATTTGTAATAATTATCTAAATCTTCGCGTGTCTTTGCAGTATATTGTACAGAGTATGTTACTCCGCCCATTTCTTCTTCAACTAAAACCTGTGTTAATTTTGCGCTTAAAAAACGACCAGTAGCCAAAACTTTAGGGATATGATTTTTTATCCAAATAATCCATTCGTCATGAACACTTTCGTCAATACTTATAGTTACGTTGTATATATACATTTTGTTATTTAATGTAAAGATGTATCAATTATATACTGTAACAATTGCTACGGTAATTCATTGGTACATTGATTAATTAATTTGGTCGCCTCTTAGTTTTCTAAACTTTTTACGAGCATCAACTAAATAGATGCTAGAAGCGTGGTCAAAAATAATCTTTTGATAGTATTCTTTAGCCTTTTCGGGGTTATTTAATTTTAAATTGTACAATTCTGCTAATTGGTAATACACATCATCAATATAAATTCCTTTTTTATCTAAAGCAATTATTTTATTGAAGCTTAAAATTGCTTCATCGTATTTTTGCTGTTTTACAAAAAGTTTAGCCTGTTTAAATAATGCTTCATCTTCAATAGGTTGCCCTTTATATTTTATAATAATCTCGTTTAAAATAGTAATTGCTTCGGTATCTTTATTCTGAAAAGCTAATAAATCGGCTTTAGCATACTCTTTCAATCCAGAAGCAATACTGTCTTTTGGTTCGTTATCATAAATTGTTAAAAATAAATTTGCTGCGTCGTTGGCAATTAATTGCGTTGCAGATCCTTTTAAAACCTTTAGTTGCGCTTTTGCCCATTTAAAATCGTTTTTAAAATAAGAGGTTTGTGCTACTTTAAAGCGTGCTTCTTGTCCTAAAAAATGATTTTTAAACTTTGTTTGAACCTGAGAAAAATAAATTAATGCTTTGTTAAACTTATTCGTAAACACTAAAACTTCACCTAGTTTAAGTTTTACCATTGCTTTTGTAAATCTAGAGCTGGCAAAAGTCATTGCTTTTTCTAAAATTTTAACTGCTTCTTCAGGGTTGTTTTTGGTAAATGTTACGTAATTAGCGTAGGCTATTTGTGTGCGAAAGGTGAGTTTGTTAATTCCGTATTCATCAAATACTTCTTTAAAACGAGTATCAACATCCGTTTGTTTTGTTTCAATAGCTATTTTTAAATTATTATTGATGGCATTAAACTTATCACTCGGATAATTGGTTTTTTCAATCATTAAATCGAAACATTCTTTTGCTGTTTCGTAATCTTCATTGTCTAGCGCTATTTTACCTAGCTCAGCAATTTTCCCTAAATTATCAGCATCTCTGGCTAGTAATGCTTTGTGCTGAATAAGTGCTTTACTGTATTGTTTTTGCTTAACAAATAACCAAGATAATAAATCGTTCCAAATATTTTTTGGATTGCTAATTGATTTTCTCAGCAATGCTTTTTTAAATAAAATATTGTTTTCATTTTCGGCATCATCATTAATATATCGGCTGGTAAAACGCTTTACGTTGTTAAGGTATTTTTCATTTTTATCAACCAAATTAACATACGATTCAAACATTTTAGAGAAGTTTCCTTTTTCACCATAAATTTGTGCTAATTGAAATCCGTAATTCGCATCTGGATTATTTGCCATCACTTTTGTGTAGGCTTCAATAGCATAATCTAATTTGTTATAATTTTTAAAAAGGCTTGCAATAACATTACCATAAGTGTCCCTTTCATCTAACGACTTAAGAGCTGTTTTGTATTGTTTATCAGCTTCAACATCGTTTTGTTGTCGTTCGAAATTATAACCTCTAATAACATTTAGGTAGCTTAAACTTGGTTTTTCTTTTAATTCTTTTGATAATAGGTTTTCAGCAATTAAAAACTGATCTGTTTCTTGATAACAGCTTACGAGTCTTTTTAAAAAGGTGTAATTGTACGGACTTTTATCGTGTAGTTTCTTGTAGAGCTGAATTGCTTTTTCATATTCATTGTTTCTAAAATAATTTTCAGCAACAATAAATTCGTTTTGTTGTGCGTAACAAAACAAACTAAAAATCAGTAAATTAAATAGAATAACAGCTTTTTTCATCAATCAAAAATACAGAACAATATTGTTAAATTTGTATTAAAAGGTGTCCTTTTTTTGAAAGTCTTGTAACATTTTGGCACGAACTTTGTCTTACTGATAACAAGACCAAACAATTTATACTATGAAAAACTTTAATACACAATATCAGATAGCAAAGAATAATGCAAATGAGTTTATGAATAACGGACAAATAACAAAGTATTTTGAAGCGTTATTAGAAATGAATAAATACAAAAGATTAATGGTGGCAGTGGTTGCCAACTAAAAATATATAGTGAGATTCTGAATTTATTTCAGAATCTCATCTAAAGGAAAATTAGTAACTGAATTATGTGAACCTGAAACAAGTTCAGGTTGACGAATTTAGTTTATGATTGTCAACTAAATATATAAAGTTAATTCATTTTTGAAGGGTGAATTACTAAAAATGCCAAGTTTCTTGATTGAAACTTGGCATTTTTTATTTTTAATGTCATTCTGAATTTATTTCAGAATCTTATAAATGATTTCTGTAAGTCTAAAACATGTTTAGATTTACCTACTTAATCAATCATATCAAAACCACAATAAGGTATTAATACCTCTGGTATTTTAATTCCGTCTGCTGTTTGATAATTTTCTAAAATTCCCGCTAAAACTCTAGGTAACGCTAAAGAACTTCCGTTTAATGTATGAACAAACTGACTTTTACCATCTTTGTTCTTAAAACGTAATTTTAAACGATTAGCTTGGTAAGTTTCAAAGTTTGAAGCCGAACTAATTTCTAACCAACGCTCTTGCGCAGTTGAATATAATTCGAAATCGAAAGTTAAAGCCGATGTAAAACCAGTATCACCACCACACAAACGTAAAATACGGTATGGTAATTTTAAATCACGTAAAATATCTTTAATATGTTCTACCATTCCGCTTAAAGCGTGGTACGAATTATCTGGGTGCTCTACACGAACAATTTCTACTTTATCAAACTGGTGTAAACGATTTAAACCACGAACATGCGCACCATAACTACCTGCTTCACGACGAAAACAAGGAGTATAACCTGTGTATTTAATTGGTAAATCAGCTTCTTTAACTAAATCATTCCTGTGAATATTGGTAATTGGCACTTCACCGGTAGGAATTAAATATAAATCATCAACAGTTGAATGATACATTTGTCCTTCCTTATCTGGTAACTGACCCGTTGCAATTCCTGAGGCTTCGTTTACTAAATGAGGAACTTGTACTTCTTTATAACCTGCAGCTGTATTTTTATCTAAAAAATAGTTGATCAACGCACGTTGTAAACGAGCACCTTTTCCTTTATAAACAGGAAAACCAGCACCAGTAATTTTTGTACCTAACTCAAAATCGATAATATCGTATTTCTTGGCTAATTCCCAGTGAGGTAATGCATTTTCTCCTAATTCAGGAATGGTTCCTTCACTAAAAATTTTCTCATTATCTTCTTCATTTTTTCCAGCTTTTACAGATGCATGAGGAATATTCGGAATTGTATATAATAATTCTTGTAAAGCGTTTGCTGTAGTATTTAACGTTTCGGTTAATTGCTTAGACTGTTCTTTTAATTGCCCTGTTTTTTCTTTTAACAAGTTCGCTTTCTGAACTTCACCAGCTTTAAAAAGACCGCCAATTTCTTTGGATATTTTGTTAGATTCAGCTAATATATTGTCTAAAGAAACTTGTGTAGCTCTACGAGTTTCATCAGAAGTTAATACTTCATTAATAATTGCTTCGGCATTGGCAAAATTACGCTTTGCTAATCCGTCTAAAACAGCTTGTTTGTTTTCTCTAATAAACTGAACCTGTAACATCTTTTTAAATTTTTAAGAATCGCAAAGATATAAGAAGCGGCAGACTTTGGCAATGCTAACGACTAATTGTTTTTAAGGTAGGTTTGTGAGGTTTCTTTGTCTTTTTTTAGTTGGATGACTAAATCGTTTACCGAATCGAATTTTTGTTCATCTCTTAAAAAGTAAAGTAAATTTACTGTAAGGTTTTCATTATATAAATCGGCATTAAAATCGAAAAAATGAACTTCAATTGTTTGGTGTTCTCCGTTAACTGTAGGTCGGTTGCCTATGTTCATCATTCCGAAAACGGTAATATTTTTAATAACAGCTTTTACCACATAAACACCAGTTTTAGGTATCAATTTGTACTCTTCTAAAACATCAATGTTAGCGGTAGGAAAACCTATTGTGCCGCCTAGTTTTTTTCCGTTAACTACTTTTCCTGTTAGAGAGAAGTTATAACCTAAATAATTATTTGCTGTTTTTAAATGCCCGTTCGTAAGTGCTTTTCTGATTTTAGTAGAGCTTACCGATACCTCGTCAATATCTTGTGCAGGAATTTCCTGTACCGTAAAATCATATAAATGAGAATATTCTGTTAGTTGCTCTATATTTCCTTCTCTGTTTTTACCGAAATGATGATCGTAGCCAATAATCAATTTAGAAGTATTTAATTGATTTACTAAAATATCACGAACAAAATCTAGTGCAGTAAGTCTCGAAAATTCTTTACTAAAAGGATGAATAATTAAAGAATCTAAACCTAATTTTTTAAGATGTGCAGCACGCTCATCAATCGTATTTATTAATTTTATAGATACATCTTTTTGTAAAACCATCCGCGGATGCGGGAAAAAAGTTAATAAAACTGATTTTTTATTGGTTGATTTAGCTTCTTCAATTAATTCCTTAATAATTTTTTGATGCCCGATGTGAACGCCATCAAAAGTACCAATGGTTACTATTGTTTTTTGAGTGGTAACGAAGTCAAAAATAGAAGGTATTATTTCCAAGTTAAGTACATATATTTATGCAAAAATACAATTTGTAGAATAGTTGAAATAAAGATTATTAAATAAAAATAAAAAATTAAGGATGTTTAAAAATGAAGCTTACATTTTTAGATTATCATAAAATGAAGGTTAATTATTTCACAAATAAAAAAAAATTGTATTTTGCACATCAGTTAACAAATTATTATACATTATGATGAAAAAACTATTACTTGTTGCTTTTGCACTATTTGGTGCGGCAACAATGGTTGCTCAGACGACCATAACAGGTACCGTCAATGACGCATCTCTTGGGGGAGTATTACCAGGGGCAAACATTAAGGTTTTAAGAAAATCCGTAGGAACATCTACAGACTTTGATGGAAAATTTACAATGAAAGTGACGGATACACCACCTTTTACTATAGAGATTTCTTCTTTAGGGTATCAGTCAAAAAACGTTGAAATAACTAAAAACAATCAAGTTGTTGAAGTTAGTTTAACTGAAAATGCAACATCTTTAGATGAGGTTGTAATTTCTGCTTCTAGAACTCCAGAACGTATTATGGAATCTCCAGTTACGGTTGAAAGAATGGATGCTAGAGCAATTAGAAATACTTCTTCTCCTTCTTTTTATGACGGATTAGAGAATTTAAAAGGGGTAGATATTAATTCTAACAGTTTAACTTTTAAATCTGTAAACACTCGTGGTTTTGCAACTTTTGCAAATGAACGTTTTATGCAATTAGTAGACGGAATGGATAATTCTTCTCCTGCATTAAACTTTGCTTTAGGTAACCTTTTAGGGATGTCTGAATTAGATGTAAAAACAGTAGAGTTATTACCAGGAGCATCTTCTGCATTATATGGTGCAAATGCTTTTAACGGTATTATGTTTATGACAAGTAAAAGTCCTTTTGATGACCAAGGGATTAGCTATGTTTTAAAAACAGGAATGACAAGTCAAGAAGCTGCTGGAGACAATACTTTTTACGATACAAGTATTCGTATGGCACATGTTTTTAGTGATAAATTTGCTGCAAAAACAACATTGTCTTATTTAAAAGGTGAGGAATGGCATGCTACTGATTATAGAGATGAAAATGGAGGGTCTGCAACAGATCATACAGGTAATACTGCTTATAACGGTTTAAATGTGTATGGTGATGATTTTACGCAAACGTTAGATTTTGATGCGCTTGCAAGTGCACCTGCAGGAACTTTTGGTACAGCCAAAATTTCTAGAACAGGATATAAAGATGTTGATTTAATGACTAATGAAGCTAAAAGTGTAAAGTTTGGTGGTTCATTACATTATAGACCTTGGGGGAATGACCGTTTAGAAATTATTTGGAATTCTAAGTTTGGTACAGGTAATACTATTTATCAAGGACAGAGTAGATATAATATCCAAAATTTCTACATGGAGCAACACAAATTAGAGTTTAAAGGAAAAAGTTTCTTTGTTCGTGGTTATATGACTAAAGAGGATGCAGGAGATTCTTACGATACTCGTTTTGCTGCAATTAATATTAACAGAGCTTGGAAAGGTGATGTAGATTGGTTTACACAGTATGCACAAGGATATCTTGGAACAATAACTAGTGGCACAGGGATAACACCAGCAATGGCTCACGCATCAGCAAGAGCATATGCTGATACTGGAAGATTTGTGCCAGGTACAAGTGAATTTAATGCTGCTTTCGAAACTGTAAAGCAAGATCCAGATATTAAGACTGGGGCTAAGTTTCAGGATGAAACAAAATTATACCATGTAGATGCTAATTTAAATTTACAAGATTATATTGACTGGGCAGAAGTACAAGTAGGTGGTTCTTACAGACAATATGTATTAAACTCTGGAGGTACAATTTTTACTGATGCTGATGGACCAATTGATTATGATGAGTTTGGTGTATATACACAAATTCAAAAGAAATTAATGGAAGACCGTTTAAAAGTTACTGCTTCTGCTCGTTATGACAAAGCTCAAAACTTTGACGGAAACGTATCACCTCGTTTATCATTAGCATATGCAGCAGGTGAAGATAAAAATCATAACTTTAGAGCATCTGTACAAACAGGTTTTAGAAACCCAACAACACAAGATCAATACATTGGTTTAGATGCAGGTAATGGTATTTTATTAGGTACAGCACCTGATAACATCGATAGATATGTATCAAGTCCTTATGACTTAAGTGCAGGAGGTGCAGTAATAAATGGTAGTCCTACTGCTGTCTTAACAGGTAGAATGGCATATGAAAACTCATACACTTTAGCTTCTGTTAATAAGTTCTCAGGTACAGGTAATCCTGCTGATTTAGTTAAATCTGATGTAGAGTTTGTAAAACCAGAACATGTAACTGCTTTTGAAGTTGGGTATAGAGGGGTTGCAAAAGGAATTGCAATTGATTTGAATGTATATTACAATAAGTATAAAGACTTCGTTGCGTCTAAAAACGTAATAGCACCATTGTATGGTACTGTAGGTACTTTAGCAGCTGTAAGTGCAATACCAGCTGGAGACTTTAAAGTTGTTTCTTTAGACAGTAATTCAGATGCTGATATTAGTTCTTATGGTGCTACAATTGGTTTAAATACGAAAGTGTTAGACGGATTTAATGTAGGATTAAACTATACGTATTCTAAGTTTGATTTTGATCAAGCAGCAAATCCAGGTTTCGAAGCAGGATTTAATACACCAGAGCACAAGGTTAAGTTTCAGTTTGGTAAAGCAAACGTGATTAAAAACTTAGGGTTTAATGTAAACGTAAGATGGCAAGATGAATTTTTATGGGAGTCTTCTTTTTATGACGGTATCGTAGATGCTAGAACTGTTGTGGATGCACAAGTAAACTATAAAGTGCCTTCTATTAAGTCGATGTTTAAAGTAGGAGCTGCTAATATTGGTGGTAAAGAATACTTTAGTGCACCAGGTGTTGGAGCAACAGGTTCTCAATACTTTGTTTCTTGGACAATCAATAACTAAGAATAATTTTATGTAACGTACATAATAACGTTACAGATAAATAAACTAAAAAGGCTTCATTTTTAAATGAAGCCTTTTTTTATTCGTTACTGTTATCAATCCATTCTTTTATTTTTTGATCATTGATGATATATTTCTTGTATTTATTATCTTTATATCGATAATAAATAAATACAGGCATTAATACAAAAGCCATATAAAAAACACCTAATCCCATTACAATTTGTGCCTTCGGATGTTCAGTATTTAAAAGATAAGCTCCTGTAAGCATCCATAATAAAAAGATGATGAATAATATTTTTAGTGCTGTTTTCATTATTTTTAATTTTAATAGTACAAAAGTAAAAAATCCTATCATGTTAATAATGATAGGATTTTTATTTTATTGATAAGAATATTGCTTACATTTTTTGTAACCAATTTCTTACATCTACTTCTTGTTTAATAATATTTTTTAATTCTGATATTTGAACACGTTTTTGTTCCATCGTATCTCTATGGCGAATGGTAACACTATCGTCATTTAACGTATCATGATCAACAGTAATACAAAAAGGTGTACCATTAGCATCTTGACGACGATAACGACGCCCTACAGCATCTTTTTCATCATAAGATACACTAAAGTCCCATTTTAAATCTTCCATTATCTTACGTGCAACCTCAGGCAATCCATCTTTTTTAACTAGCGGTAAAATGGCTGCTTTTACAGGTGCTAAAATAGCAGGTAGTTTTAATACAGTTCTTGTGGTACCGTTTTCTAAAGCTTCTTCTTGTAAAGAGTTTGAAAATACGGCTAAAAACATTCTATCTAATCCGATTGAAGTTTCAACTACGTAAGGCGTGTAACTTTTGTTCTCTTCATGATCGAAATATTGTAATTTCTTACCAGAGTGTTCTTCATGTGCTTTTAAATCGAAATCAGTACGAGAGTGAATACCTTCTAATTCTTTAAATCCGAAAGGAAATTTAAACTCAATATCAGCCGCGTTATCAGCATAATGCGCTAATTTTTCATGGTCATGAAAGCGATAGTTTTCAGCGCCCATACCTAACGATAAGTGCCAGTTTAAACGGTTTTCTTTCCATTTGTTATACCATTCTTCTTGAGTTCCTGGTTTTACAAAAAATTGCATTTCCATTTGCTCAAATTCACGCATTCTAAATATAAACTGACGTGCAACAATTTCGTTACGAAAAGCTTTACCGGTTTGTGCAATTCCGAAAGGAATTTTCATTCTACCAGTTTTTTGTACGTTTAAAAAGTTTACAAAAATCCCTTGAGCAGTTTCAGGACGTAAGTATAAATCCATCGCGCTTTCTGCAGAGGCTCCTAGTTTGGTTCCAAACATTAAGTTAAACTGTTTAACCTCTGTCCAGTTTTTAGAACCTGTTAATGGATCTGCAATTTCTAATTCTTCAATTAGTAACTTTACGTCAGCTAAATCTTCTTTTTCTAAAGATTTACCTAAACGAGATAAAATAGTATTTATTTTTTCTTGATATCCTAAAACACGGCCATTAGTAGCAACAAACTCTTCTTTGTTAAAGGCATCACCAAAACGTTTGGCAGCTTTTTTGACTTCTTTTTCAATTTTACCTTCAATTTTAAGGCAATAGTCCTCTACTAAAACATCGGCTCTGTACCTTTTTTTAGAATCCTTATTATCAATTAAAGGATCGTTAAAAGCATCTACGTGGCCTGAAGCTTTCCAAGTAGTTGGGTGCATTAAGATAGAGGCATCAATACCAACAATGTTTTCGTGCATTTGCACCATTGCTTTCCACCAATAATCTCTAATGTTTTTCTTTAACTCAACTCCGTTTTGAGCATAGTCATATACCGCACTTAACCCATCATAAATTTCAGATGATTGAAATACATAACCGTATTCTTTTGCGTGCGATAATACTTTTTTAAATTGATCTTCTTGTTTTGCCATAGTGCAAAAATAAAATAAGGTTTTTAACTAATACTATTCTAAATGAAAAAAGTGAAGAATTAAACGAATTCTTCACTTTTTTAGTTGTTTTAAGTCTTTTTTATCTAAGATTAAGAGTTGCTGCTCCGGAATATACTCCGTCAACAAAAGCACTTACGGTATATTTACCTTTATTAATGTCGTCTCTATTTACTAAAACAAGTGAAACAAGACTTAATTGGTCATTGTTATAGTTGATTTCAATGGAGTCGGTATATTGAACCTTACCACCATCTTTTAAGTTCGTAACTCCTTTAGGAGCTACTACTTTTTTGTTTTCATCAATAATTTGAATGTATACAGATTTTTCACCAGCATTGGCAATTACATTTTTTAATAAATCGAAATTAATTTTAAAAGCATCTGTTCTGTTAGATCTTGATGTAGAGGTTAATTTTCCACTGCTGCGTTCTTTCATTGCAACTACTTTAACGGGGCTTGTTTTTATAATTCCACCAATAGCAATTTTGGTTTCAAGTGTCTTTTGTTTTTTTTCTAATTCCTTGTTTTTTTCAGTTAAAGAAGTATTAATTGTTTCTTTTTGCTGTAAAATTTCATTCGTAATTACATTCTCTTGAGATAATACATGATTGGCTGTGTTAAGAGAATCTACTCTTATAAAAAGGTTTCTATTTTCACGTTCTAAACTTGCAATTTTTTTTCTATACCTTCTTATTAAGTTATAGTTATCCATTCGCATGTTTTTAATAGAGTCACGTAGATTATTCATCTTAACAAGCTCTATTTTTAGCCTTTTAGATAGTCGCTTTTTACGAACAACAACATCTGTATAATCTTTAATCATTTCATCTAATTCTTTTTCTAAATCAGCTTTGTCTTGCTGAAAAACTTCCTGAAGGTCGTTATACTGACTCGATTTTTGAAACGAATAAAGTGTTAGGAAAAGGGTTAAAACAAGTAGTAGAACAACAAATGAGTTTTTTCTTTTTTGAGGGGTCATAATTAAGGGGGATTAATGTTGGTTATATGGTTTTATATCATTTTTTTATTTAAGATCTATAATTGTATCGTTGGTAAAAGCACCATCAACAAAAACATTTATTTTATAAGAACCTTCATTTATATCATCTCGATTTACATCAATGAAAGAAATTACAGATAGTTGTTTATTATGGTATTTGGCCGTTAAAATATCATTACAAAGTATTTTTTCTGTATTTTTTAATACAACTTCCTTTGCAGGGAAAATAACACTGCTGTTATTTACAATTTGAATATAAATAGCTTTATATCCAGGATTTGTAACATTATTTTCTAGTAGATTAAATTCTATTTTAAAAGCATCTGTTTTGCTAGATCTAGTGGTAGAAGTGTGTTTACCACTTCTTCTTTTTTCATTGCTGCTACTTTTATTACAGAAGTTTTAATAATTTCTGCAATGGCTACTTTTTCTTTTAAAGCTCTTTCTTGTTGATCAAGATAGTTTTTCTTGTAATTCAATTTAATATATTGACTTTCCTTTAGCGCTAAAACTTCTGATACACTATCATTTTTTGATAATAACTGATTGTTTACAGAGTTTAAGGAGTCAATATGTTTAAAAAGAATTTCATTCTGTTTAGCTAAACTAGAAATTCGTTTTCTATAGAAGCGAAATAAACGATAATCAGTACTTTTTAAGCTGTTAATCGTGTCTTTAAGTTTTATTATATCGTGAAGTTTGTTACTAAGGTTTAAATAAGCATTATCCTTATTATAAACAGCCCCTTCATAGTTTTTTATAACACGATTCAATTCTAATTCTAGCTCTTCTTTTTCTAATTTAAAAACATCTTTTAAATCAGCATATTCACTAGCATTTTGATAAGACAATAATCCAATTGTAATTATCAATAGCAGCAAAAAGGCAATAAAACCGTTACTGTTTAATTTTTTGGTACTCATTTGGGGGTTATGATGAATAGTTTGGTGTATTCGGCACTAAGGTACTATTTTTTATGCAGTTATAAATAAAGGCAGGAGGAAAATTAAGTGGTTCGAAACTTAGTTTGATATCCTTTCCGAAAAACTCTTGCAATTTTTTGAAGTAGGTTAAGCTATACTGGTATTGAATAAATAGTCCTTTATCCTTTAAAATATGATAACTTTCGAGTAAAATATTGTGAGATATTTCTTTGGGAAGAATCGTTAAAGGTAGGCTAGAAATTATATGATTTGCTTGTGTATATCCTAGTTTTTTAATCTCTGCCATCATGTTTTCGGCAGACGCTTTTAAAACAATTAACTGCGGATGTTTAATTTTTTTTAACTCCTCGTAAAAAGCATCGTTAATTTCAAAGCAAATTAAAACAGCTTTTGGTTGAATTTTATTTAAAATAGCATGAGTTATCGCTCCGTTTCCAGAGCCTAATTCGATAATAACTTCAGCTTTTTTGAAGTTAATTTCCTTTAGCATTTTTGTAGCTAAATATCTAGAACTAGGAACAAGAGTACCAGCTGTTTTATAGTTTTTTATAGCTTCTTTAAAAAAATTAAATTTTTTACTCAAAATAGTGTATTGTTATGTTTTTCGTATATTTCTTCTAAAAATTCTTGTAAATATGCAATATTTAAAAGATATATTCTATTTATTTTATCCAAATTTATGTGTTAATTGTAAGATAACATTATTGCAGAACGAACAATTTTTGTGTGCTATTTGTTGTAATGAATTACCTATTATAGATGATAATGAATACGTAAACCTAACATTATTATCTCCTTTTTATGGTAAAGTTATTGTAAAAAACGTGCGTTCTTTTATGTATTACCAAAAACAAGGTATTACTCAAAAAATTATTCATGAATTAAAATACAAAAATCAACCAGAAATAGGAGTGTTTATTGCAAATTGGTTTGGAAGTCAACTTAAAGAATCTGACGTGTTTAATAATGTTGATTACATTATTCCGGTGCCATTGCATAAAAAAAAGTTAAAAAAACGAGGATATAATCAACTTACAAAATTCGGAGAGTCGTTAAGTGATATTTTAAATATTGAATATAAAGCAGGAGTTTTAATTAAGTCATCCATCGCAAAAACACAAACATTTAAACATCGTTTTGAGCGCTTTTCAGATTCAAAAACAAATTTTAAGTTAACAAATTTTAAGGTTTTTGAAAATAAGCATATTCTTTTAATCGATGACGTAATTACCACAGGCGCAACTTTAGTTGCTTGTTGTAATGAATTACTAAAAGTTAAAAACATTACGATTAGCATTGCTACCATGGCTTATACTAAAAAAGAATGATTTTTGTTGCTGTTATTTTAGTACTTTTGATGTTGGAATTAAACACTCAATTTGTGAAAAATAAGTTATTATTTTTAGTCGTTTTAGTATCTGTAATCATATTAAGTTGTGCACGAAAAGGAAGACCCGAAGGTGATCCTAAAGATGAAGATGCGCCAATTATGATGACAGCGAATCCGCCTTATGAAACAATTAATTTTGATAAAAAAAATATCAAAATAGAATTTGACGAATACATTGTTTTAAAAGATTTAACGAAGCAACTAGTAGTTTCTCCACCTTTAAAATATCCACCAGTAATAACACCACAAGGAACACCAAGTAAATATATTAATATTGAAATTTTAGATACTCTAAAAACAAATACAACGTACACTTTTAATTTCGGAAGTGCAGTTCAGGATAATAATGAAAACAATAAGTTAGAGAGCTTTAAATATGTGTTTTCTACGGGGAATTATATCGATTCTTTAAAGATTACAGGAGCTGTTGCGAATGCATTTAAAAAAGAAAAATTAAAAAGCATATCAGTTTTATTATATCGATTAGATAGTACTTATAACGATTCGATTATTTACAAGGAAAAGCCGAATTATGTTACCAGTACCTTAGACTCTAGTAACTTTGAGTTTACCAATTTGCGTGATGGAAAGTATTTATTGTTAGCATTAAAAGAAGCATCAAAAAATTACCTTTTTAATAGTAAAACAGATGAAATAGGTTTTTATACTGATACTATTTCTTTACCAAAAGATACTTTGATAACGAAACCGATTCGTCTTTTTAAAGAGTTACAACCGTATAAGTTTAAAAGAGGAAAAGAAGTTGTAAAAGGAAAAATTGAGTTTGGTTACGAAGGAGAGCGTGAAAAGATGAAAATTGAATTATTATCAAAGGTTCCAGAAACATTTAAGTCGTTTTCTCAATACGAAAAAGAAACAGACACACTTAATTATTGGCATACTCCTATAAAACAAGATTCGTTAAATTTTATAGTATCCAATACAAATTTTAGAGATACAATAAGAGTTCGTTTGCGTAAAAATAAAATTGATTCTTTAAGTGTTTCATCAGCTGTAGGTATAAATTTACATTTAAATGATACCATATTTTTAAACACTAATAATCCTATTATTCATGTAGATAAATCTAAGTTTTCATTGGTAGATAAAGATACGATGAATGTTGATTTTGAAGTAAAAAAGCAAACGATAAATAAGTTGGCTGTTTTGTTTAAAAAGACACCTAAAATGAATTATAAATTTGATGTTTTACCGAAAGGAATTATCGATTTATATGAAACAACAAACGATTCGTTAAACTATCAATTTAAAACATTAACAACCGAAGATTATGGAAGCATAATTTTAGAGGTGAAAAAAGAAACAAAGCATCCTATTATAATTCAACTTTTAAACAATAAAAAGGTTGTGAAAACAAGATATATTTCATCTTCTCAAAAAGTCGAATTCAAATTATTAATACCAAAAGAATATACAGTTAGAGCAATTATTGATGAAAATAATAACCATGTTTGGGACACTGGTAATTTCTTGTCAAGAAAACAACCTGAACAAGTAATTTACTTTGAAACAGTTTTTAAACTTAGAGCGAATTGGATTCAGAATGAAGAGTTTATTGTTAAGTAAACTCTTCATTAATTTATTCGCTATTCGTCATAACTAGTAGCGCTAGGGCAGAATAATAACTCGGTTGGGTTATCAATATCATATAAATATTGATAACTCCTTGAATCTTTATTGCAATAAGGCTCTATCAGTTCTAGCATAGTATTAAATCCGTTTAAAGTTAGTACGCAAAAAAAAGTTTCGTTGTCTTTGGTTAATATTCCTTCATCAGATTTAAACAAACCGAAAATTAAATTACAATTACGTGGCGCTATAAAATCAACCTCTGCTAAATTTAATTTTTGTCTTTTTTCAATAACAGTTTCCTTAATTAAATCTCTAAACTTAACAGCTTCGGTTTTGTCGAAATTGTATAAACGAACAACATGTTCATCAAAACCATTTACATTTTCTATATAATCTAACTCCATCTTCTCTCTTAATTAATGTGCTTGTAGCCAATTTTCTCCTTCACCAATTTCAACATCTAAAGGAACAGCCATTTTAAAGGCATTTTCCATTTCCTCTTTAATAATTGGTTTAATAATTTCTAACTCATCTTTATGGGCATCAAAAACCAATTCATCATGCACTTGTAATAGCATTTTCGATTTAAAACCTTCTTTTTCAAATCGATTGTAAATGTTAATCATGGCTAATTTAATAATATCAGCAGCACTTCCCTGTATAGGTGCATTTACTGCGTTACGTTCTGCAGCACCACGCACAATTGCATTTTGAGAATTGATATTTTTTAAATACCTGCGACGGTTTAAAACGGTTTCTACATAACCGTTTTCACGAGCAAAATCTACTTGTTCTGCCATATAATTTCGCAACTTCGGATAGGTTTCATAATACGCATCAATCAACGCCTTTGCTTCTTTACGAGATAAATCGGTTTGATTGCTTAATCCGAAGGCAGAAACACCATATACGATTCCAAAATTTACTGTTTTTGCATTGCTTCGTTGTTCGCGAGTAACTTCACTTAACGGAACATTAAAAACTTTTGATGCTGTTGAAGTATGAATATCTTCGCCATTTTTAAAGGCTTCAATCATGGTTTCTTCTTCGCTTAAAGCAGCAATAATTCGCAATTCAATCTGAGAATAATCCGCAGCAACTAATACATAGTTTTCATCCCGCGGAATAAAAGCTTTACGAACCTCTTGACCACGTTTTGTACGAATAGGAATGTTCTGTAAATTTGGGTTGTTAGAACTCAATCTTCCTGTTGCGGCAACTGCTTGCGCATACGAAGTATGAATACGACCGGTTTTGGTATTTATCTCATTTGGTAAAGCATCTACATAAGTGCTTTGTAATTTTTTATACTGACGATATTCTTGAATATCTCTAATAATTTGATGCTCTTTTGCTAAGAAAGACAACACATCTTCGGCAGTTGAGTATTGCCCTGTTTTTGTCTTTTTTGGTTTCTCTACCAATTGCATGTTTTCAAATAAAACAATTCCTAATTGTTTAGGTGATGCAATATTAAATTCTTCTCCAGCTTGCTCATAAATACTTTTTTCTAAGCGTTCAATATCATTCGCTAAATCAACAGAAAGCTCTTTTAAGAAAGGAACATTTAAATTGATTCCTTCTATTTCCATGGCTGTTAAAACCGAAACTAGTGGAGTCTCAATCGTATTAAATAATTTAGTAACATTCCCACTTTCTAATTCATTGGTAAAATGTTCTTTTAACTGTAAAGTAATATCGGCATCTTCAACGGCATATTCGGTTTGTTTGTCAATTTCAACTTGTTGCATAGAAAGTTGATTTTTCCCTTTTTTACCAATCAATTCTGTAATAGCAACTGGCTGATAATTTAAGTAGGTTTCTGCTAAAATATCCATTCCGTGTCGCATATCAGGGTTTATCAGATAATGCGCAATCATGGTATCAAATAATTTTCCTTTTACAGGAATGTTGTAATTTGATAAAACTTTGATGTCGTATTTTAAATTATGACCAATTTTTTCAATTGTTGAGGTTTCAAAAAACGCACAAAACTCTTGTAAAATTGCTTTTGTTTCTTCTTGATCTTCTGGAAAAGAAACATAATATCCTTTGCCAATTTCCCAAGAAAAAGAAATCCCGATTAATTCAACTTCTAAGGCTTTTAAACCCGTAGTTTCTGTATCAAAACAAACAGACTCTTGTTGCATTAACTTGTTTAATAATAATTTTCTTGATAAAGGAGAATTTACATGCTGATAAAGATGCTTGGTATTATTGATGTTTCTGTAACCAGAAGCAATTTCAACTTCGGTAATAGTTCCTGCACCCGGAGCAGCAAATAAATCGAATTGCCCAGCGGTACTTTTATCAGCTACTTTTTTTGGTTTGGCAGCTGTTTTTTCTTCTTTTTTTACTTCGGATGTATTTTCGCTAACTCCAAAAGCTTTTAAGAAATTATCAGTTAAACGACGGAACTCTAAATTGGTGAAAATTTCTTTAGTCGCTTCGATATTTGGTTGGCACATTTCAAAATTTTCCTGATGAAACTCAACAGGAACATCCAGCATAATCGTAGCTAATTCTTTTGATAAAATTCCAAGTTCGGCATTCGCCTCTACTTTTTCTTTCATTTTACCTTTTAAATCTGCTGTGTTAGCCAACAGATTTTCCATAGAGCCATATTGTGCTAAAAACTTCTTAGCTGTTTTTTCGCCAACACCAGGTAATCCGGGAATGTTATCAACAGAATCACCCATCATTCCTAAGAAATCAATCACTTGTTCGGGTCTTTCTACGCCAAATTTTTCTTGTACTTCTGGTATTCCCCAAGTTTCATATCCACCACCAAAACGTGGTCGGTACATAAAAATATTTTCAGAAACTAATTGTGCAAAATCCTTATCGGGTGTTACCATATAGGTTTTATAACCTTCTTTTTCGGCTTTTTTAGCTAAAGTTCCAATAATATCATCGGCTTCATATCCTGTTTTTATAATAGCAGGAATATTCATTGCTTTTAAAATTTCTTCGATATACGGCACTGCAATTTTTATCGCCTCAGGAGTTTCTTGTCTGTTTGCTTTATATTCAGGGAAAGCCTCTACTCTGGCAACAGATCCTCCACGGTCAAAACAAACCGCTAAATGATCAGGGCGTTCACGCTTTATAACATCTAATAACGAATTTGTAAAGCCCAAAATAGCAGAAACATCCATCCCTTTCGAGTTAATTCGTGGGTTTTTTATAAAAGCATAGTATCCTCTAAATATTAATGCGAAAGCGTCGAGTAAAAAAAGTCGTTTTTGATCTGCCATTTTTATATGTTAAACCTATTAGTATAAGTTGATTATCAGTATTTAGTTGTCGGAATTAACCTGTAAAAGTATCGAAGTTCCCTTCGATGGTAAAACTACAAAACTTTAACAAGATGTTAAAAATAGATTTTTAATAATCAACTTATCTTTGTGCGATTTTAAAATAGATATATATGTCACGTTTGTTGGTAACAATTGTCATTATTTCAATACTTATTATTGTTTTTGAAGGCTATGCTTTTCAGGCAATTAAAACAATAACTAAGAATAAATTTATCCGCTACGGATGGTTGTTTATCGGTTTGCTTGTATATGCTAACTTTTTTTACACCATTATTTCTTCGGATAGAAACTCAGGGCAAACGCCGCAATTTCAATGGGCAGTAGGTATGCTTTTAATGGCATTAATACCTAAATTATTTATTTTGGTAATTATGTTTGGCGAAGATGTGATAAGAATTATCGGAAAAGGAATTTCTTTTTTATCATCAAATGAAACAAAACCCTTGGCAGGTAGAAGATCTTTTGTAGCAAAGTTGGCTTTAGGTATTGCAGCGATTCCGTTTGCAAGTATTTTATATGGTATTTTTAAAGGAAAGTATAATTATAAAGTAATAAAATATCAATTATCTTTTAAAGATTTACCTGATGCTTTTGACGGATTTACAATTACGCAAGTTACCGATATACATTCGGGTAGTTTTACCAACAAAGAAGAAATAAGTTATGGTGTTGATTTAATTAATGAGCAAAAATCGGATTTACTTTTATTTACGGGCGATATTGTAAATAATTTTGCCCATGAAATGGATGATTGGATTGATGTTTTTAAAAAATTAGAAGCTCCTGTTGGAAAATATTCTATACTTGGGAATCATGATTACGGAGATTATTCTAAATGGAAAAATGAGGAAGATAAAGTTGCTAATTTCAAAGCAATAAAAGGAATCCATCCTAAAATAGGGTTCGAGTTATTGTGTAATGAAAATAGATATATTGAAAAAGATGGACAAAAAATAGCCTTGGTTGGAGTAGAAAACTGGGGGAAAGGTTTCAATCAAGCCGGTGATCTTAAAAAAGCATCCGAAGGAATAAATAAAGAAGATTTTAAAATATTAATGAGTCATGACCCGAGTCATTGGGAATATAAGGTGAAGAAAGACGATTTTAATTATCAGTTAACGTTAAGCGGGCATACACACGGTTTGCAATTCGGAATTGAAATACCAGGATGGTTTAAATGGAGTCCGTCTCAATACGTTTACAAACAATGGGCAGGTTTATATAAAGAATTTGGGCGATATATTAATGTAAATAGAGGCTTTGGTTACCACGCTTTTCCTGGTAGAGTAGGTATTTGGCCAGAAATAACGGTAATAGAATTGAAAAAAGGTTGATTTTCAGGGTTTTTAACAGATGTTAATATTTAATTGAAAAAAAAATAGTAGTTTTGATAGATTTTACATATATAAATTATATAGCATGACAAAGTTTGGTGAGATTATAAGTGTTAACAAGCCAGTTTTAATTGATTTTTATACTGATTGGAGTGAGTATGAACCTAGTTTAGATACGCTGCGTGATGTTGCTGCTGCTTTAGGAGATAAAGCAAAGGTAATTAAGATTGATATTAGACAGAACGAAGTTTTAGCAGAAGCTTTACGTGTTAAAGGAAATCCGACTTTTATGATTTATAAAGAAGGAGAGATGAAATGGCGCCAAACTGGTGAGCAAGATGCAAATACTTTAATTGGCTTAGTACAGCAGTACGTTTAAGGTTTATTTTGGTATTATAATAATATAATTATCGTGAAACACCGATAGTGTTTTTACATACATTTTTTTGAAGTTTAAGTAATAAAACTAAACTTACTACGTGAAAAAGCGCAGCTACTATATTTAGTAACTGCGCTTTTTTTATGTAACAATATTTTTAAATATTAAGGCTTGATAGTATCTAATTCCTGAGGAAATTGTTCTTGCTCTTCTTCGTCAGACATTAGGTGTTTAAACAAACGTGCATGATTTAGATAACTTTCAAAAGCTTTTTTTCCATAATCCATGTCATTGTCATATTTAGAAATTTGCTGAATAACGTTTTGGTACATGTATAAATTTGTTTCTAAATTATCAAGAATTAAATCAACATCTTCATCTTTATAAGTGCTGTAGTATTTTAATTTTTGTTGAAAAACGTTTATTAATGTTTCAGCAGTTTCACGAGCTTTATCAATATCTCCTATGTTATAATACAACTCTGGGTATCCTAAAGAAATACTATAATGTCCAAAATCGTTAATTGGCATTTTGTATAATGATAAATCTAATACATCTTTAGCACTAACAGAATCTCCTTCTTTCAGAAATTCTTCAGACAAACGCATTAAGTTATTTCGGATTGATATTGCGTTACGTTTGCTTTGCTCGTCTAAATAAATTTTACCGTTGTTTATGGTTTTCCAGTCCCATTTTTTAACGTTGTCATACATTTTTTTAGGATCGATGCGTCCCATATCAAATATTGATCTTCCTTTGTTAGGCGTTTTAATCGGCACTAATTTGTACGACATTCCATCTAGCTGTAAATAATCTTTTAACCAAATATATTCTTCATCTGCATTGGCGCCGCCGGTAAAATAAATTGGGCGTTTCCAATCGAAATTATTTAAAATATCGAGCATTAAGATTCTATTTTTGGTTAAACCTTGGTCATCAACAGTAATATCGATATAATCAACAATTTTATTAGCATCTTTTTGTGCTACCAATCCTGTTTTTAAAGCATTTTCTTTGTTTACAGGAATTCTAATTCTGTTTGTTGGATAAAATTTTTCTTTAGAATCTTCAGCAACTTCTAAATATGTAGCATCATTATCGCTTGCAATCCATCGCATAAAATCTTTAATAGGAAGAATTGAATCTTTTAATTGAGGTAGTGGGTAATAATAAGCAACGTCTAAAGTTCCGTATTTATATTGATCGTGTGTTAATTGCGACGGAATAGGATCTGCCTCATAGGTTTTCTTTTTCATTTGGTCGATATACCAAGCAGTTTGAAAAAGACTGGTATTTACAATCTTAATATCTTGTCGTACACCTTCAACTTGTTGCATGTACCAAAGCGGAAAAGTATCATTATCTCCAATGGTAAAAATAATAGCATTTGGGTCGCAACTTTCTAAATAGGTTTGTGCGTTTAGTTGAGAAACATAACGATCGTCTCTATCATGATCATCCCAGTTCTGAACTCCCATTAAAACAGGAACAGCTAATAGTGAAACGGCAGAAACGGCAATGGCAACGGTTCTTTTGTTTGCGTAATTTTTTAGATACTCATACAATGCAAATACTCCGAAACCTATCCAAATGGCAAATACATAAAACGATCCTACTACGGCGTAATCACGTTCTCGAGGCTCAAAAGGTTTTGGGTTGGTGTAAAATATAATAGCAAAACCAGTAAAAGCAAAGAATAGGGCAAGGGTATATAAATTGTTTTTATCTTTTTTAGATTGATAAAACAACCCGATTAATCCTAAAATTAAAGGTAAGAAGAAGTATTTGTTACGTCCTTTGTTGTTTTTAATGTCGTCTGGTAGGTTTTGTTGCGATCCTAAGCGCATTTCATCAATAAAATCGATTCCGCTTAACCAATTACCATTTTCAATATCTAAATGCCCTTGTGTATCGTTTTGTCGTCCTACGAAGTTCCACATAAAATAACGCCCATACATGTATCCGAATTGATAATCAATCATGAATTTCATGTTTTCTACAAACGTAGGTCGTCTTTTACTTCGGGCAGGAATTCCGGCAATACTTTTGTAATGCTGCTCTGAAGCAGGATTTACCATACGAGGTATAAAACCTTTGTGTTTGCTAGAATAGTTTGGTAATACGTTTTTGTATTTGTTTACAATAACATATTTTCCGTTTTTCTTTTCGTATTTAGGCTTGTCATCTTTATAGGGTTGATCTGCATCTTGTGTTCTGTCATGCGCAACAGAGTAATATTTATCATAAAAAACATTAGCATCACCATATTGTTCACGATTATAATACGCTAATAGTTCACGGGCACTTGACGGATTATTTTCATTAATAACAGTATCGGCATTTGCACGAATTGGTAGCATTAACCATGATGAAAAACCAATCATAATAAATAGTACAGACAGCACTAAAGTGTTTGCCATTACTAAGTTTTTTGTACGCGTATATTTCAATCCGAAGAAAAATAAGGCGATTAAAACAATACCAGCAACAATGGTTCCTGTATTAAATGGTAATCCTATTTGATTGATGAAAAACAATTCTGAAACACTAAAGAATTTAAGTGTAAACGGAAACAAGAATTTAAAAACAAAAGCTAAAACAAGTATTGAAATAAGTGTTGCGATTGCAGTTGTTTTTATATTGATGTTTTTATAAGTTTTAAAGAAATATAATAAAACAATAGATGGAATCACTAAAAGTGATAAAATATGTACCCCGAATGAAAGTCCTACCACAAAACTAATTACTACTAACCATTTGTTTCCTCTTGGCGTATTAATTTCACTTTCCCATCTTAATCCTAGCCAAAATAATAAGGCCATTAAAAAAGATGACATTGCATACACCTCACCTTCAACGGCGCTAAACCAAAAACTATCAGAAAATGTATAAGCTAAAGCACCAACTAAACCACTACCTAAAACAGCAATTGCTTCGTTTTTGCTGAACTTACCATTTTTAATAGCCATTTTTTTAGCTAAGTTGGTAATGGTCCAAAACATAAATAAAATTGTAAATGCACTGGCTAAACCAGACATAAAGTTTACCATTTTTGCCCACTGACTAGGGTCGTTGCTAAACATTGCAAAGAATGCACCTAGCATTTGAAACAACGGGGCTCCTGGTGGATGCCCAACTTCTAATTTTACTGCGGTAGAAATGTATTCTCCACAATCCCAAGAACTAACTGTAGGCTCTAAGGTTAGTGTATATGTGATTAGTGCCACGGCAAATGAAAACCATCCTAAAAGGACATTCCATTTTTTGTAGTTAAATTCGTTCATAGTTTTCTGTATAATAAAGTACGAAAGTATTAATAACTGTTGGTTTTTTACTGAAAACAAAAATATAATTTTGAGATAGTTAACTAGCCAAAAGTCGATATAAAATTGTGTTAAATGAAAAAAAGCATAAAAAATTTGTCGAAATAAAACTTTGTATTATATTTGCACCCGCAATAAGTTATTGGCCTATGGTGTAATTGGTAACACACCGGTTTTTGGTACCGACATTCAAGGTTCGAGTCCTTGTAGGCCAACTTAATCCTTACGAAGTTCGTAAGGATTTTTTATAAAAACAGAATAATGGTTTTAGAATTTAAAACTTTGTTTTTATATTTGCAATAACTTATTGGCCTATGGTGTAATTGGTAACACACCGGTTTTTGGTACCGACATTCAAGGTTCGAGTCCTTGTAGGCCAACAAAAAGCTTCAAAATCTTTACGATTATGAAGCTTTTTACTTTTAGTTAAGTTTTATTTATAAGGTATTTTAAAAACAACTTTTGTGCCTAAAGGAGTATTTTTATCAACTAAATCTATAATTTGAAAGGTTATTTTATTTTGTCTTAATTCGTTTCGTAAACCTATGGTTGTTTTCATAAGTCCCATAGCATGAGGTTCATTGTTTTTTTGTTTAGTTGTATTCTTTTTTATACGTCCTATACCATTGTCTTCAATACAAACTTCAACAATATCACTTACAGCGATAGTTATTTTTAATAATTTATTTGAATCTTCTTTAGGTTCTAAACCGTGTAAAATAGCGTTTTCAACAATGGGCTGCAGTAACATACAAGGAATGTTAATGTTGTTAAGGTCTATGTTTTTTGAGGTAGTCGTGATTTCAAAATGATAAGAAAAACCATTATTAAGTCGATATTTTTGTAGCTTTATGTAAGCTTCTAAATAATCAATTTCATTTTTTACACTAATAAAATTAGAAGTAGTCATATTCATAGTAGTTCGTAGTAAACTAGAAAAAGCATGAATATAATCATTAATATTTACGGTGTTTTTAAGAATTAAATCACTTTGTATGTTGTTTATTATGTTAAAGATAAAATGAGGATTCATTTGCATGGTTAATGCTTTTATTTTTAAATCTCTTACATCCGATCGTAGTCTTTTTTCTATTGTATTTCTGCGTTTTACCCTTAAAAATATTACAAATACAATTATTGATAAAAAGCTGATAGATACAAGGATAAATCATATTGTCTTATAGAATATTTGAGACACATGAATAGGAAGCGAAATTTCGTTAATAGCCTGCATTCCCTCTTCATTTATGCCTTTTACTTTTAATACATAGTTTCCTGACGGTATCCCATATTGGCGTATGGTTGTTGTGTTATTTAAAGGAATCCAAGTCTTGGTAAGCCCTTCAATTTTATATAAAAAATTATTTTTTGTGTGATTAAAAGACTTGTTCAATGCAAACTTAAACTCAAAATAATTAGCATCGTGATCTAATTTAATTCTTGTTAGGTTTTTTATATTAAATTCTTCAATAATAGTATCTTTTTCTTTTTGAAATGTTGTTAAACTTACAGGAACTAGTTTTTGCGAGGTGCTGCGTTTAGGGACTTTATTAGTGAGTATTTTGTAAACACCATTCATGCTTCCAAAAAACAAGGTAGAATCATTTAATTTGTAACTAGAACTGTGGTTAAATTCATGGCCTTTTAAATAATTTGAAAATTGCTTTTTGTTTCCGGTTAAATTTACGCGGCTAATACCATCATAAGTACCCACCCATAGGTGGTTTTTAGTTTCTAACATGCTGCAAACAATATTGTTTGCTAAACCATCTTTTTTTAAATACTGATTGGTAACACCATTACTGTCAATAGCAACCAAACCTTTATCGCCAGCCAACCAAACAATATTGTGTTTGTCTTTATGAATATCTAATACTTTTGTGTGTGGTATTTTATGAGTTTTACTATTACTAGAGTAATGTATGACCGTTTTTGTTTTAGAGTTATATAAATAAGCGCCATTGTTGGTTGCTAACCATACTTTATTGTTGGGTAATTGTAAGATGTCGTTTATATAGGTGTCACTTAAATTGTGCGCTTTATTTAATTTGCTGTAATTGGCAAAGCTTTCTGTTTTTTCATCAAAAAGATGCAAACCATTTAAGGAACCTATCCATATTTGGTTCTCATTTTTATAAGCTAAACTTTGAATTCCTGAATCAATGGTAGGCCAATTTTTCTGATTGAAATATTGAATATCGTTTTTTGAAAAATTATGTTTTGTTAGTAAATAAACATCATTAGAGCATGTAAGACTATCATTTTTTTGTAAAAAGGCATAATTACTTTCATTAGAAATATTATGGGTAATATCTAAAGAATCTATTTTAAATAAACCAGAATAAGAAGCTACAAATATGTTTTTTTTTGCATCACTAATAATAGATCGGGTACTAATAGGGTTTACGGAGTCGACTAAGTAGGTTGTGTAAAAATTATTATCAATTCTAATTTTACGAATTTGATTAGGGTTACTACTTACAATATAATTGTTTAACGAATCCTGAAGGATAGATTGAATGTTTGCATGAATATTTGTTTTAGATACGTCGTTTAAATGCCATTGTTTATTTTTAAACTGAAATTGTTGCGACCAAATAAGATCTTTATGCGTAGTAGAAAGTATATTGTTTTTTATAACCCAGGTTAAATCAACTCTTCGGTCGTTTAATAGTTTATTAGTATTCCATTCCTTATTATATACTTTATACATGCCTATTTCAGTAAAATAAGTATATGGAATTTCCTTGTTCCCGTAGTGTATAACACCTGTTTTGTTTACGGAGTTTTTATTAGGAGTTGATAAGGGAATTAAAATTTCTTCGGGTGTTTTGGTTGTTATAAATTGTAATTGATTATTTTTTATACTATAAACTAAATATTCACTAACCATAACAACTTCATCTTTTTTATTTAAGTAAAGTAAAAAGAAGTTTTCTTGCGCTGTGTCTATTTTATAATTATTTATAAGCGTGTGTCCTTTAAATTCTAAAAATCGGTTTTGATTTGTACTTACCCATATATGCCCATTTTTTTTTGTTGAATAATAGAAATATACATCTCAAAGGAAGTACTTCCTTTTATAATATTTGTAACACGATAATCGTTATAATTTATGGTGTAAACTCCAAAAGGGGTTACCACCCAAATATTTCCATCATTGTCTTGTAAAAAAGCGTGAACAGTTATTGGTTTTCCTTTTAAGCCTTTTAATGGGATATATACTTTAGAAGTTCCAAAATCTTTTACCACCCAATCTTTAGTGGCATACCAAGTAAATCCGTTATGATCTATAAGTAACTCGGAAGTTAAGAAGGTATTGTCATCTTTTTTTATAGAATACTTAAAACTTTCATACGACTGGCTATAGGTAGTATAAGAAAACAGTTGTAGTACAATTAAAAAAAGATATATATGGTTTAAAGGGCATCAGTTTTTTAAATGTTTTATTAATGGCTAAATTAACTTTTTTAAAAAAAAGGAATCCTTTATACTGTCAAAAAAATATTTATGTTGCAGTTTTACTTAAATTTTTTATCTATTCTTAGAGGTGAAGAAAGTTTTTTAATTTAAAATATACCCTTTTTATGTCATTACAATATGCTATTGGAATAATTAACGGCGATGAAAAAAGCACAAAGCTATTGTCGTATTATTTAAAAGAATATTTCCTGAAATAAACATAATAGCAACTGCGAATACCTGGAGTAACGGGTTGTAGGTTATTAATAAAAATACCTTAGACCTTGTGTCTTAATTTTTATGAAAAGTAGTTATTATGAATTATAGACTTTTATACTACAATATATAAACGTTTGATTTTTTATTAATTCTTAAGCGTAAAAAGCACATCAAAACTACTACAAATGATTTATGTGCGCTTTATAGGAATATATTTGTACCGAAGTTATTAATTACCTCCATATTTAATAGCATCAATTAATTACCCCCTTTTTTATTGATTAATCCCCCGTTAATTAATAATGTATAATTTAAAAACTACCAAGAACATATCCCCTTATGTACTGGTAGTTTTTTATTTTCTGATGAAAAGTAAAACTCTAAAAGAAAAGAGATTATCCGTTTCAATAATTAATTTATTGTTTCCTTTAAAGCTTCGATTACTTTTTTACTATTACCAATAAAAATGTTGTCATCAACTATAAAAACCGGACGTTTTAAAAAAGTGTATTCTTCTAAAATAAACTGTTTGTAGTCGTTTTCGGTAATTGTTTTGTTTTTTAAATCTCGTTCCTTGTATAATCTCGCTCTTTTATTAAATAAGCTTTTATAACTATCTGTTAGTTTTCTCATTTCCTCTAGCTGATTAACAGTTACAGGGTTTGCTTTTATTTCTTGCTTTTCAAATCCTTCAATATTTACTTCTTTTAATATACGTCGGCAAGTATCACAAGTTTGTAAAAAATATACTTTCTTCATGGTTTAATAATTATCTTTGATGTACGCTAAAATAAGTAGAATAATGAACAACCAATTTGAAATTTTAAAAAAATCGAGAGCATTAGTTTTTAATAAAGTTGATAATTTATCAATAGAGCAATTACATAAAATTCCAGAAGGGTTTAAAAATAACATTGCGTGGAATGTTGCTCATTTGGTAGTAACACAGCAATTATTGAATTATAAATTATCAGGATTAAATTGCCTAGCTTCTGATGAATTAATAGAAACTTATAAAAAAGGAACTTTACCTACAGAAACATTTACAGAAGAAGAGTTTGAAGAAGTAAAAGAACTATTAGTAGGGTTGCCAGATACTTTACAAGAAGATTACGAAGCAGGTATTTTTACCGAATTTAATGAGTATGAAACAAGTCTTGGCTTTACGTTAGATTCTATTGAAACAGCAATTTCTTTTAATAACTTACATGAAGGAATTCATTTAGGAATTATTATGGCTTTAACAAAGTTGGTTTAAGTTTTTGTTAAACTAAAAAAAATCCGAAGTTTTTAAAGCTTCGGATTTTTTTATTTATTAACAGTAAGTTGTAAAATAATAACTACGTTACTATTTAGCTTCTGAATATCTTTTTTCAACTTCGTTCCAGTTGATTACTTTAAAGAAAGCATCAATATAATCAGGACGACGGTTTTGGTAGTTTAAGTAATAAGCATGCTCCCAAACATCTAATCCTAAAATTGGAGTTCCGCCACAGGTTACACCTGGCATTAATGGGTTATCTTGATTTGGAGTAGAACAAACCTCTACTTTACCACCAGGAAGTACACATAACCAAGCCCATCCTGAACCAAATTGTGTTGCAGCAGCTTTAGAAAAAGCATCAATAAAAGCTTCTTTAGATCCGAAGGCAGCTTCAATAGCATCTTTTAATTCTCCTGATAAATAACCTCTATCGTTAGGGTTCATTACTGTCCAGAATAAAGAGTGATTGTAAAATCCACCTCCATTATTACGAACACCACCGTTACTCATATCTAAATTAGCAAGAATATCTTCAATAGATTTCCCTTCTAAATCAGTTCCAGCAATTGCTGCATTTAATTTAGATGTATATCCGTTATGGTGTTTGCTATGGTGAATTTCCATAGTTCTAGCATCTATATTTGGTTCTAATGCATCGTATGCATATCCTAATTCTGGTAATTCAAAAGCCATAATTGTATGTTTTTTAATGGTTTAATTTTTCTTTTATATAAATGTAAATTTAATTCAAAAAAATAAGGCAAACAACTGTTTGCCTTATCGATAATTTATTTAACTATAAATAAATGTTATTATTTAATATGATGGTTTTTCATTTGAAGAGAACTTAGTCATAAATTCTTCCGCTTTTTCGACCATTTGTTTGCTTCCGCAGAAAAACGGAACACGTTGGTGTAATTCAGTTGGGTTTATGTCCATAATTCTTGTAAATCCGTCAGAAGCTTTACCGCCAGCTTGTTCACAAATAAAAGCCATTGGATTGCATTCGTATAGTAAACGTAATTTTCCGTTAGGCGTAATTGTAGTTGAAGGATAAATATAAATTCCCCCTTTAATCATGTTTCTATGAAAATCGGTTACTAATGATCCAACATAACGAGCTGTATACGGTCGGTTATCAGCTTCATTTAAATCTTTACAGTGCACTAAAAAACGCTTCATTCCCTCTTGAAAATACGTAAAATAACCTTCGCTTACCGAGTATATTTTACCAATTTCCGGAAATTGCATATTTGGGTGTGATAAGTAAAAAGTACCAATTGCAGGGTTTAATGTAAATCCGTTTACACCATTACCAGTAGTAAAAACTAACATGGTTGAGGTACCATAAGCTACATAACCAGCAGCTACTTGTTCGTTTCCTTTTTGTAAGAAATCTTCTTTAGTTACAGGAGTACCATCTGGAGAAACTCTTCTGTAAATAGAAAAAATAGTTCCTACCGATACATTTACATCAATATTTGATGAACCATCTAAAGGATTCATCAATAACACATATTTGTTTTCGTTTGTTTTATGCTGACCTTCAACAATTACAAAATCATCTTCTTCTTCACTTGCAATACCACAAACAATTTCACGATTAATAAGTGTTTGTTTAAAAAGATCATTTGCCAGCACATCTAGTTTTTGTTGTGCTTCTCCCTGAACATTAATGTCACCAGCAGCTCCAGTAATATCTACTAATCCTGCTTTTCTAATTTCATGGTTTACCACTTTGGCAGCCAAACGAATAGAGTTTATTAAGCGAGATAATTCACCAGAAGAATATTTAAAATCTTTTTGATTGCCAATAATAAACTCTCCAAGAGTCATGTGCTTGTTGTTCATAGTAACTTTTGTGTTGTTGGTACAAAGATGCCAACTTTTTTACGTTTCTACAACGATTTCGTATTTTAAAATTTTGAACAAAAACAAACGATGTGTTTTAATTTTCTATTTGTTTTAAAGGAATTTATTAAAATTTATCTTTACACAAAATTATCTACAAATGAGTTTTATAATTAGATCAGGAGAAAAAAAGGATGCACAATCAATATTAAACTTAATAATTGAATTGGCTATTTTTGAAAAAGAACCAACAGCAGTTAAAATTACTGTTGATGATTTACTTTATGATGGATTTTCTGAGAATCCTAAATTTAAAACATTTGTAGCAGAAGAGTCAGACGGAACCATTATAGGAATGACGCTTTTTTACGAACGTTATTCTACTTGGAAGGGAAAAGCGCTTCATTTAGAGGATTTAATGGTTACTGAAACTAAAAGAGGTATCGGTGCTGGAAAAAAATTATATGGTTCAGTAATGAAATATGCACAAGAAAACGGATTTAAAAGAGTTGCTTGGGAAGTATTAGATTGGAATGTAAATGCAATTGAGTTTTATAAAAAAACAGGAGCAACGGTTTATGATGAATGGAGAGTTTGCCATATGAATGAAAAAAACTTAACACAATTTTGTAATGAGAGTATTTAAGTTTGGAGGGGCATCGGTAAAAGATGCTGCGGGTGTTAAAAATGTAGTAAAAGTTTTACAACATGAAGGCACAACGAATACATTGGTTGTTATTTCTGCAATGGGAAAAATGACAAATGCTTTTGAAAATGTTGTAGATGCTTACTTTTATAAGAAGAACAATTTAAAGGAGGTTTTAAGTATTGTAGAAGATTTTCACTATCAGATATTACATGGTTTATTTGAGAAAGAGCATAATATTTATCAAAAGGTAGCTCATTTATTAGGTGAATTGAGTGGTTTTATGCTTCGAAATAAATCAGAAGATTATAACTATGTTTATGATCAAATGGTTGGTTTTGGTGAATTATTATCAACCACTATTGTTAGTGAATATTTAAAAGAAGTTGGTGTAGATAATCAATGGTTAGATGTAAGAGAATATATAAAAACAGATGTTAATTATAGGGATGCAAAGATTAATTGGGAGTTAACGAAACAACTGATTAAAGAAAACGTAGTTTCTGCTCAATTAAATATTACACAAGGATTTTTAGGTGGAGTTGGTGTAGAAACAACAACTTTAGGTAGAGAAGGATCGGATTATACCGCAGGCGTCTTTGCATATTGTTTAGATGCCGAAAGTGTTACAATTTGGAAAGATGTAACAGGTGTTTTAAATGCAGACCCTCGTGTGTTCACCGAAACAGAATTATTACATGAAATATCGTATACCGAAGCCATAGAAATGGCTTTTTACGGAGCATCAGTAATTCACCCAAAAACAATTCAGCCGTTAGAGCAAAAAAACATTCCGTTATTTGTTCGTTCTTTTGATGATTTGTCTAATAAAGGAACTTGCGTAGGTAGAGGTAAGAAAATTACTCCCGAAGTTCCTTGTTTTATTGTAAAAAAAGATCAGATTTTGGTTTCAATATCAGCAAAAGATTTCTCTTTTATGGTAGAAAGTAACATTAGTGATGTTTTTGAAAAGCTAGATGAATATAAGTTAAAAGTTAATTTAATTCAGAATTCAGCAATTAGCTTTTCAGTTTGTGTTGATGATAAATACAATAATTTTGATACTTTTTATGATGATTTAAAAAACAGGTTTACAATAAAATCATATAAAGCAGTAACACTTTACACTATTCGTCATTTTAATGAAGACGCTATAAATGAAATCCGCAAGAAAGGAAAATCAATAATTAGTCAGATTAATACTGAAACTGCGCAGTTGGTTATACAATAAAAACTGAAAATCTCGCAAAATTCTATTATATTTGCGTTTATGCCAAATTTGAATTAATGGGATTAGTTACATCAAAAGAAATTGCTAAAGTTATTGGAGTTGATAAGTTCGGTGCTGCCGGAACTTTTTTGGGTTGGACGTTGATGAAAATTTTACGTATTTCTGCGGTTAATAGATTGTATGATAATAACAAAGATAAGTCTGATCTTGATTTTTTAAACGGTATTTTAGACGAT
The DNA here is from genome assembly GCF_027941755.1 of Tenacibaculum retecalamus. NCBI lineage: Bacteria > Pseudomonadati > Bacteroidota > Flavobacteriia > Flavobacteriales > Flavobacteriaceae > Tenacibaculum > Tenacibaculum retecalamus. Next base: position 160,462 of record NZ_CP115916.1, read on the forward strand.
TGTAAAATTGAGTTCGAAATACCTGAAGAGGATTTTAAAAGAATTCCCAAAACGGGGCCTTTTATTACAATATCTAACCATCCTTTAGGAGGGATTGATGGTGTTTTATTAATGAAGTTATTGGTTGAGAAAAGAGCAGATTATAAAATTATCGCAAATTTTTTATTACATAGAGCGGAACCTCTAAAGCCTTATATAATGCCAGTAAACCCTTTTGAAAGTAGAAAGGATGCAAAATCGAGTTTGGCAGGTATTAAAGGAGCATTATTGCATTTACGTGAAGGTAAGCCATTAGGTATTTTTCCAGCAGGTGAAGTTTCAACACATCGTGATGGTAAATTAGTGATTGATAAACCATGGGAAGAAGGAGCGGTACGTTTAATTAAAAAAGCAAAAGTTCCTGTAATTCCTATTTATTTCCATGCTAAAAATAGCCCGTTATTTTATATTTTATCTAAAATTAGTGGCACGTTAAGAACAGCAAAACTTCCATCTGAAGTAGTTTCGAGAAACAAGAGAATAATAAAAGTACGAATAGGAAAGCCAATTTCTGTAAAAGATCAAGAACAATATAAAGATGTGCCTTCTTTTTATGAGTTTATAAGAAAGAAAACATATATGTTGGCAAATCCTTTTGAGAAAGCTTCTCAGAAAATTTTATCAACACAAAATTTAAAAATACCTAAAAAAGTAAGCAAAATAACTTCTCAGAGAACACCTGATTTATTTATTAAAGAGGTAGATGATTTAAGAGAAAAAGGAAGTAGGTTATTACAAAGTAAAAATTACGAGGTGTTTTTTGCGAGCGCAAAAGAAATTCCGAATATTTTACATGAAATAGGCCGATTACGAGAAATTACTTTTAGAGAAGTTGGAGAGGGAACAAATAAGGCAATTGATTTAGATAAATTCGACAGGTATTACCACCATCTTTTTTTGTGGGATAATGTACAAAATGAATTGGTAGGTTCTTATAGAATGGGCTTAGGTAAAGATATTTATAAAAAACATGGAATTAACGGTTTTTATATTCATACTTTATTTAGAATAGAGCCTGAGTTGTATCCGATGATGCAAAACACGATCGAATTAGGTAGGGCTTTTATTGCTAAAAGTTATCAGCAAAAACCTATGCCTTTGTTTTTATTATGGAAAGGAATTGTACATACAACATTACGTTATCCAGAGTATAAATATTTAATGGGTGGAGTAAGTATTAGTAATCAGTTTTCTGATTTTTCTAAATCGTTAATGATTGAGTTTATGAAATCTCATTATTACGATCCGTATGTTGCACAATACATTCACCCTAAAAAAGAATATAAAGTAAAGTTAAAGGATGCAGATAAAGATTTTGTATTTGACTCTACAGAAGCAGATATGCAAAAGTTTGATAAAATTATTGATGAAATTGAACCAGGAGCATTACGTATGCCTGTTTTAATTAAGAAATATGTGAAACAAAATGCACGTTTGGTCGCTTTTAATGTAGATCCTAAGTTTAACAACGCAATAGATGGTTTAATGTATATTAAGGTAGCAGAAATTCCAGAAAGCACCGTAAAACCAGTAATGGAAGAGTTTCAAGCAGAGTTAGAAAAGCGTGCTACAGAAAACATGAATAAATAGTAGATTAACTACTTAGAAAAACAAAAAAGCATTCTATTGGTAGGATGCTTTTTGTTGCTTAAAACGTAATAAAAAGACTTTTATAAATGTTGTTTTTCATCTTGAATACTTGTTTTTTAAGCGATAAAACAAAAGTGTTTAATTTTTAATAACCATATTAGTTTTTTTATAAAAAAACAGTTTCATAGTAAGTAATTCTACCATTGATATATAAACAAAAAGCATCGTAAAAATTACGATGCTTTTTGTTTATGTAGTCTTTGTACTATTACTTAAATAGCCTAAAAATATCATTTCCATTAGCAAATAGTAATAGAATAATCAGTAAAACAAAACCTGTTAACTGTGCATACTCTAAAAACTTATCACCAGGTTTTTTACCAGTAATCATTTCCCATAAGGTAAATACTACGTGTCCACCATCTAAAGCAGGTATTGGTAATAAATTCATGAAACCTAACATAATTGATAAGAAAGCGGTGATGTTCCAAAAAGATTGCCAGCTAAATTCAGCAGGAAAAATACTCCCAATAGAAATAAACCCTCCTAAACCTTTATAAGCGCCTGTACTCGGATTAAAAATCTTTTTCATTTGTTTAATATAGTTCGTTAAGGTAGTCCATGCTTTTGTAGTTCCGGCAGGGATAGCTTCACCAAAAGAATATGATTTTTCTGCCAGTTCGTAATACCCTAATTTTTCTAAATCGATTAAAGATACAGCTCCCCAAACAACACCTAAGTTTCCGTGTTCAGAAACTTTAACTGGAACGTTTAAAACCTCTTTATTTCTTTTTAAAGTAACAGTAACATCTTGCCCTTTTAAGTTTTGTAAAATAGGTTTTGCTTGATCGTAATATGTTATCGATTGTCCGTTAATTGCAGTAATAATGTCTTTTGCAAGAATATTAGCGCTTGCGTTTAATGAATCTTTTTGTAAGCCTGCAATTATGAAAGGATATCTTGGCGAGATAAAGCTACCAGCATTTTTACCGCGATCAATTAATTTAGAAATAAAATCAATAGGAATTACTTTATCTACTTTTACACCGTTTCTTTCAACTGTATAATTGTTTCCATTAATAAACTCTAAAGGAAGTTCTCTAAATTTCTGAATTTGTTCACCATCAACAGAAAGTATTTTGTCTCCTGTTTGTAAACCCAAATCTTTACCTAACTGATCTTGTACCCAAATACCATCTTTTAAACTTTCGTTTGGTAAAAACTTTTCACCATAAGCATACATTAAACAAATGTAAATAACGATACCTAAAATAAAGTTTACAATTACACCACCTAACATAATTATTAAACGTTGCCAAGCTGGTTTAGAACGAAATTCCCAAGGTTGTGGCGGTAATGCCATTTGTTCGGTGTCCATACTTTCATCAATCATTCCTGATATTTTTACATATCCTCCTAACGGAATCCAACCAATACCATAAACAGTGTCACCTATTTTTTTCTTGAATAATGAAAACTTATAATCGAAAAATAAATAGAACTTTTCTACTTTGGTTTTAAATATTTTAGCAGGAATAAAATGCCCTAATTCGTGTAAAACGATTAAAAGCGATAAGCTTAAAATAAATTGTGATGCTTTTATTAAAATTTCCATAAAGGTGTATATCTAAATTTAAAATCGGACAAATGTACGTTTTTCATAAGAGCTGTAAAAGTTTGTAGCATAGATGAGGTTTGGTTTTAACAAATCTTTTATGATATAAGATAAATAAGCCTTGTTTTTAGTCGTATTTTTGCAAAAAAAAAACACTAAAATGGATTTAAAATTCTTTAAAAAATCAAAAAGCACCTTACTTTTTTTAATTGTTTTTTGCGCGGTGGGTATTCCTGTTTTTTATCATTTAGTAAAAGTTGAAGAGAAATTACCTATTTATAATCCAGCAGATATCAATCCAAAACTGGTAGATATTTCTGTAAGAAAAAAATCTAGAAATCATAAAATAGGCGATTTTAAACTGATAAATCAGAACGGAGAAACAATTACAAATGCCGATTATAAAGATAAGATTTATGTAGCTGATTTCTTTTTTACGCGTTGCCAAACAATTTGTATTGTAATGGCTTATAACATGAGTGAATTACAAACACATTATAAAAATGATGATGATATTATGTTTTTATCACATTCGGTAACTCCGGTTATGGATAGCGTACCTCAATTAAGAAAATATGCGGATGCGAAAGGAGTAATTGACGGAAAATGGAATGTTACTACAGGTGATAAAAAACACATTTACAATTTAGCTCGTAAACATTATTTTGCTGTTTTAGATGAAGGAGATGGTGATGAAAATGATTTTGTACATACTGAAAATTTTGTTTTAATTGATAAAAAAGGACAAATTAGAGGTTCGTATGATGGAACCAAAAAAGAGAATATGCAAAAAATTATTGACGATATTACCTTATTAAAGCAAGAGTACATTAAGTAAACTTATCAAAAATAAAAGAAAAAAATAAACGTTAACTCGGAAACAAGTTCAAGTTAACGTTTATTTTTTTACTCTTAAAATTATGTATTTACCGTCATTTTGAATTTATTTCAGAATCACATAGTATGAAGCCAGTTAATAGCCATTAAAATTACTTTATTTTATTCCCTTCTTCATCGAAATTCTTATTAATCTCTTGTTCTGTTTTAATAACAGATACCGCTAAAGACAATAACATAATTGCCATAGGTTGCCAGGTTAACTCTTTAGCTATATAAGCCAATATTAATGACGCAATAAGTGAAATTGCAGAATAAATTAAGAATTGTTTATTAAAATAAGTATTAGCAAATTGCCAAACAACTTCATTCTTCATGGCTCTATTAGTTCGGTAACCATAAATAGCATTTATTTTTTTAGGCGGAAACAAGTAAAAAAGAATACTAAATACTAAAAGGATTCCGTTTACAGAAAGTACGTAATAATATGGGTTCATTGTTTAATTTTTAATTGAAGTAATAATTCCTTTTAATAGTGTATTCATATCTGCATTTTTGGTAAGCCCTGTACGAACGATTACTAAATTTTCGTTTGGCAAGATAAATACATTTTGTCCTTTATAACCATTAAAAGAATACATGTTTTTTGGTACATTAGGATATCTGTTACCTGCATTTAACCAAATTTGTGCACCATACCATCCGTCAGAACCAGGAGTTGGAGTTGTCGCATAATCTACCCAATCTTTATCAAAAAGATGCTCGCCATTCCATTCTCCATTATGTAAATATAAAAGTCCAAGTTTAGCCCAGTCTCTTGCTGTTGCCCAACCATAAGAAGAACCTACGTAATTACCACTCATATCGGTTTCTATTAGCATAGAATTCATGCCAATTTTATCGATTAACGCGCTGTACCAAAAATCTAAATATTCTTGATGCGTGTTAAATTGTTTACGAATTAGCCCTGAAATTAAATTGGTGGTTCCCGAAGAATAGTTCCAAGTTTCGTTTGGTTTTCCTGCAAGAGGTTTCTTTACTTGACTTTTAGTCATGTCTTCTTCAAGAAAAAGCATTTTACTAACATCAGAAATTGTATTGTAGTCTTCCAACCATTCTAAACCAGAATTCATTTGTAGTAAATTATGAAGCGTAATGTTTTTTCGTTCATCATTTTTCCACTCCTCAAATAAATTATCAGAATTCACATATAATTTTCGTTCGCATTGCAAAATTCCAACAATAGTACTGGTAATACTTTTGGTCATTGACCAACCTAATTGTTTAGAATTTTTATCAAATCCGTCGCTATATTTTTCAGCAATAATTTGATCTTTATAGATAACTAAAACCGAACGAGTTTGATTTACATCATTAAAAATAGTATCAATAGTTTCGTTAAGTTTTTTGTAATCAATATTTGAAAAAAGCGTATCTTTTTGATCAGCATTTCCATACGGAAACGGCGTAGAGTTATCAGGTTTACTACGTTTAGGAACCAATGTTTTTTTAGAAACATCATATGTGTCATTTATTAAAACAGCACCTAAACCTTCTCTATAAATTGCCTTTCTTTTTAAAAGACCAAAAGCAGTACCTGTAGCCGATTTCTCCTCTTTGTTTATTTCATCAGAAGTTAAGTTAATAGGAGAAAAATCATTGTCGTTTTTATCAGTAAATGCTAAACTACGTTCCGCTAAAAAAACTGAGGAAGCGGTGTTTTTTGCAGAATAACCCGCAAGAATATTTAACTTCGGATAATTAAAATAAACAGCCACAGCTAATATTACAACAACCAGTAAGAGTATTCTTTTTAAATTCTTCATATAAAACAATTTTAGCAAATGTAAGAATTTAATTGTTTGATGTTTGTATTTGAAAAAGCAAGCAGTACCTTTGTTTAAAATAATGATTTTTATATGTTTAATGTAAACGAAATTAGAGCTGATTTTCCTATTCTTAATAGAGAAGTACACGGAAAAAAATTAGTGTATTTTGATAATGGAGCAACTTCACAAACGCCACAAGTGGTTATTGATGCTATTGTTGATTATTACTCTAATTACAATGCGAATATTCATAGAGGCGTACATACTTTAAGTCAGGAAGCAACAGATAAATATGAAGAGGCACGCCTTAAAGTTCAAAAGCACTTTAACGCAAAACAATCATACGAGATTATTTTAACCGCTGGTACAACGCATAGTATTAATATTGTAGCTTCAGGATTTGCAGCTTTGTTAAAAGAGGGAGATGAAGTTATCGTTTCTGCTTTAGAACATCACTCGAATATTGTTCCTTGGCAAATGCTTTGTGAAAAAACAGGTGCCATTTTAAAGGTCATTCCTATGAATGAAGATGGCTCTTTACGAATGGATGTTTACTATGAGTTATTAAACTCAAAAACAAAATTGGTTTTTTGTAACCATGTATCAAATGCCTTAGGAACCATAAATCCGATAAAAGAAATTATTCATGCAGCTCATAAATTCGGAGCTTATGTTTTAATTGATGGTGCACAAGCAGTACCGCATATAAAACCAGATGTTCAGGAGTTAGATGCTGATTTTTATGTAGCTTCTGCTCATAAAATGTGTGGCTTCAACAGGTGTTGGTTTATTATATGGTAAAGAAGAGTTGTTAAACTTATTGCCGCCATATCAAGGAGGAGGAGAGATGATTGAAACCGTAACTTTCGAAAAAACTACCTACGCAGGTTTGCCTCATAAATTTGAAGCAGGAACACCTAATATTTGTGGAGGAATTGCTTTTGGAGCTGCCATAGATTATATGAATGCTATTGGCTTTGATAACATTGCAAAACAAGAAAGCGAACTGTTAGCGTACGGAACAGAAGAATTAGAGAAAATTGAAAATTTAAAAATATACGGAACCACTAATAAAGCATCTGTAATATCATTTAATATTGAAGGAATTCATCCTTATGATATTGGTAGTATTTTAGATAAATTGGGTGTTGCCGTTCGTACAGGGCATCATTGCGCACAGCCTATTATGAATTTTTATTGTATTCCGGGTACAGTAAGAGCATCGTTTGCTTTTTATAATACTAAAGAAGAAATAGATGTTTTGGTAACCGCTTTAAAAAGAGCACAAATGATGTTGAGTTAAAAATTTCTTTTAGCGAATAGCATTTTATATCTAAAAAAAAGACCTCACAGATTTTAAAAATCTGTGAGGTCTTTTTTTTTAGAGTCTGTTTAAATTTTATCTAAAAAAGATATAATAAATCGAATCCGTCTACCTGAATTTATTTCAGGTTCACATCCTAATTTGCCATAATTCTACTTTTGATGCGATGGAGAACTAAATTCAGTATTATCTACATATTAAATTGTGTAGAAATGCCTAGCCCCGATTGAAGCATTTGTTTGAGCTCTTTTTTATTTTTCTTAAAAAAAGCGAGTGCTGAAAGCGGGAAATAGCTTCAAATTAATTTTAGAGTGCTTTAAATTTATTGTCTTTTAATCTCTCGACATAAAAATTTGTAAAACATACCAAAACAACAACATTAAAGAAGCAAATAAGCCTAATGCAGCCGGTATATAATCGTCGGTAGAAAATTTGTTAACCAAGTTAGAGGTTTGGTATAAGATAGTACCTGCAGCTAACACACACATTCCTACAGAAAACCATAAACCTAAATTAAAACCGAATAAAGTACCCGCAATAATAAGTCCGATTGCAATAAAGAAACCAACACTTAAGCCTGCTTTTATAAAAGAAAAATCTTTTTTAGTGATAAATACAATTGATGATATTCCTACAAACAATCCTAAAGTTACAATTCCGGCTTGTTTAATAATTTCAAAATTATTAGTGTAAGAAATTGCCATATAAATAAGCGGAATAAAAATAAATGCTTCTGCAAATACATAGCCCGAGTATGCTAAATACTGTAAATTTTTGTCAGATGTTTTTAAGGCAGTACTTTCTGCATAATTGGTAATCAACATAAAACCACCTAATAATAATAGCCATTTATAACCCTGGGTCATCGATAAAGCAAACTCTACTATTGTAGCGTTTTGCAATAATAAATATTCAAATACGATAAATAATAATACCCCTAAACCAACATGTGCATAGGTTTTTTTGTAAAAAGCAACTCTATCTGTTTCTGATACTTGAGCTACTAGAATTTTATTGTTAAATGAGTTTTCCATAATTGTTTTTTTAAGTTAACAAATATAGTTTTTTGTAAATAATTTAAAGTGTTGATTTGTCTTTGTGAAAAAATTAAACTTTTGGTGTTTAATTTGCATTATTCTTAGTTTTAAATGTTTAAAATTGCCGTTTATCCTGTTTTTTTCATAAAAATTAAACATATTATTTTTTTTAGAAATTGGCGTTCCCAAGTCTATTTTAAAGGGAGTGCGAGTTTTTTTTAACTTTTTTTTAAGATTTGAAAAAAAGAGTATATTGGACATCGATAAAAAATCCTTCAAAAACTTATCAAAATGATAAGAAAAAAGATGATTATTTGCAAAAATAATAATTCGGTGTTTTTTAAAAATTAATAATGCCAATAGGCAAAACTTAACTAACTTTTTAATTTTTATAACATGAAAAGAATTTTTTTAACATTAGCAGTTGCTGCTACCGTTTTAGTAGGATGTCAAGACAATAGTAATGATTCGGTTTTACCGGCTCAAGAAGCAATTGATATGAGCGACTTTTATGTAGAGACTGATGAGGCTCAACATAGGGGAGGAAATGACAAGTGTTACTCAATGAGAGTTTTAAACCAACAATTAAAAGAAAATCCAGGATTGTACAAGAAAATGTACGATATCGAGTATGCTACACGTAAACTTATCGCTGCTAAAGGAAAACCAACAAACGGTGGTGGAAACACTGGCGGAGGCGGAGGTACTACTCCAGAGCCAGACAATTTAGGAGTTGTTAATATACCTGTATATGTACACGTTGTATACAGTAATTCTCAAGAAAACATAAGTAACGCACAAGTTGCTTCACAAATTACAGTTTTAAATAACGACTTTAGAAAGCAAAATTCTGATGCAGGTAATACACCTTCTGAATTTGCAGGTAGTGCAGCAGATTCTGAAATTACTTTTACTTTAGCGGGAACTTTTAGACATTCTAACTCTACTTCATCTTGGGGAACTAATAATGCAGTAAAATCTGCTTATCCTCCAGTAACACCAGCTACTCACTTAAATATTTGGGTTGCTAACATTGGTGGTGGTATCTTAGGATATGCTCAATTTCCAGGAGGTAGTTCTGCTACAGATGGTGTTGTGTGTTCTCCACAGTATTTTGGAACAACAGGTTATGTATCTGCTCCGTTTGATGGTGGTCGTACAATGACTCACGAAGTTGGTCACTACTTAAATTTACGTCATATTTGGGGAGATGGTAGATGTCGTCAAGATGATTACGTAGCTGATACTCCATCCTCTGATGCTCCAAATTACGGATGTCCTTCTTATCCAACAGTTAATTGTAAATCTACTGATATGACAATGAACTATATGGATTATACTGATGATGCTTGTATGACAATGTTCTCTGAAGGTCAAAAATCTAGAATGAGAGCTATTTTTGCTCCAGGAGGTTCAAGAGCTTCTATGTTAAACTAAACAATATATTTTTAGAATAAATTAAAAGTCAAGAGAATTTTCTCTTGACTTTTTTTATTTTTATAGATTGAATACTCTAAAGTTAGTCATTACAAAAGTATTATTTTTAGGAAATGTTTTTGTTAATAGAGTTGAAAATAAGAAGCAGAATAATAATATGAATTCAAGTAAAATAGTAATTGCACATCGTGGAGCATCAGGATATTTACCAGAGCATACAATGGAAGCAAAAGCAATGGCCTACGCTATGAATCCTGATTATATTGAGCAAGATTTGGTGTTAAGTAAAGACAATGTGCCAATTGTTATTCATGATATTTATTTAGAGGATGTTACCAATGTTGCTGAGGTTTTTCCTGATAAAAAAAGAAAAGACAATCGATATTATGTAATTGATTTTACTTTTGATGAGTTGCAGCAATTACAAGTAACCGAACGTTTTGACCCAAAAACTGGAGAGCAATTTTACGAGAGTCGTTTTCCTAAAAATAAAGGAAGTTTTAAACTGCATTCTTTTGAACAAGAAATAGAATTGATTCAGGGTTTAAATTACAGTACAGGGAAAAATATCGGAATTTATCCAGAGATTAAAAACCCGGAATTCCATCACGAAAACGGAAAAGATATCGCTAAAATCACTTTAGCTGTTTTGTCAGATTATGGTTATAAAACAAAAAGTGACAATTGTATTTTTCAATGTTTTGATGCCAAAGAATTAGAAAGAGTTCGGGTAGAATTAGAATCTGATTTGTTCTTAGTACAATTAATTGAGTTTACAGAAGAAACAAAAAAATTAGACCATTTTGTAACGTATGCTGACGGAATTGGACCGTGGTACAAGCAAATTTTGAATAAAAAAGAAAACGGAAAATGGTTGTTTACTTCTTTGGTTGCTGATGCGCACAAACTTGGATTAAAAGTGCATCCGTATACTTTTAGAGCCGATCAACTAGATGAGTTTTCTTCTTTCGATGAAATGCTACAAGTATTATTCTTTGAAGCAAATATAGATGGTGGTTTTACTGATTTTCCTGATAAAATGGTACAGTTTTTAGCTAAGAAATAACTCTAATTCATGTAAATAGATATTATTGAATTTAACTTCAAAAATAAATAGCTTCGGTTTAGTTATTACTGTTCTTTAGTATCTATATCTTTTATCAAACCAAAGGCAAAATAAACAACTAAAAATCCGCCAAAAACAATACAAAGCCACATAAAAATTTTAGTTTTCCAAAAAGGGGTGTTTTTTTGTTTTACGGCTTCTTGTTCAATTCTTGAAAAATTTAAAACGCTTGCTTCTTTTAGGGCAATTGTTTTGTTAGAAATAAAATTACCTAGATCGTACGAAGGTTTATTAAGTGTAGTATCAATAACTATTGTGTATTTTTTCTGTTGCTTTAAATTAGCGATTAGGTATACTGGTTTTTGTAATAATTGTACGTTTTCTATCGCCAAAGGCGGATTGTCTTTATTTTCGATTTCTATGCTAAATCCTTTTTCATTTAAGTTGTTAAGAACAAACGTATTTTTGTTTTTAGAATTCAATTGAAATCTGGCAATTACTTGATCATAAGTTTCAATACGTTTTTTAATTTTACGAGTTCTCTTTACGATAACCTTTGCGTTACGCAGAAAAAAATCAGTAGTAATATTAAACGAAATAGTATTTATTTTATGAGCATTTTCTGCCGAAAATTTAAGTTGAGTTACTTTTTTATCTTTTAAAATAACAGTTTTTTGTTTGTAATTAGAAACCTCTAAAGGTGCTTGCGTAAAAAACTTACTTTCATAAACTCCAGCTTCTAAAATATTGATAGGTAATGAGTTTTTATCGTTAAAATTAATACGTAAAAATGCATAAGTATTTAGTGGGAAATCAATCGTTTTTTCTAAAAACACGTTTCCTGATGCCGTTTTACTAGGAATATTTATATAAGATAGTTTTTTATCAGAAACCAAACCAAACCAATCTTTTCCGTTGTCACTACCATATACATTATAGCTTTTTCTGATTTTAGTATTTGCTATTTTAAGTGTAATATAATCTTGCTTTTTACCACTTTCATTTTTGATAACAATAGAAGTAACAGAATCTTTAATTATTTTTTTAGACGCTATTTTAACCGTTTTAAAAGTAGAAAAATTCCTGTCGTTATTATAAATTAAAACATAGGGAACCTCGTTTTTTTGAGCATCTTTTATTCGTAAAGTATTAAAATTATCACTACTTGAAGAACGTATCTTTTGAGATAGCATTATCTTATGTAAACCATCTTCTTTAATTGTATCTAAAGATCCTTTATGGCTTTGGCTAAATCCAGTAATTGCAATAAAAAAGGCTGCTAATAAACTATATTTCTTCATTGTTGTCTTCTTTTTCTGAGGTTTCATCAACTACTAATTTTTTAATTTTTTGATACACAAAAGAAATCACTAATATTAAAATACCTAATAAAATAAAAGCAATTATTTTTCCGGTTTCTGATACGTTTTTAATATCGTACATAAACAATTTAACAATCGTTAAACCTAGCAACGAAAGTGCAATTACGCGCAATGTTTTCCACTGTCTTCTTATTCCTATAATTAAAAATATAAAAGAAAAAACACCCCAGAGTATTGGATATCCTATTTTTATAATTTGTGTTTTAGTTTCTTGCACTTGTGTGTTTACAAAATTGCTTTTTAAGTATCGATTATCTTCAGTGTCGGGAAATTTTTCGGCTAATTCAACTACATCAACCGTATTAGAAATATACAAACCATGGGTCATTATTTCATTACTTAATACATATACAATCGCAAAAGTAAATAACCAAGGCAACCACTTGCTTTTCGTTGCTTTTATATTAAAAATTGAATGTGTTTTTTTAAATAGCTGATATCCGAAATAAATTAAACACGCTACAACAATATAATGAAAGTAAAAAGCATATTTAGAATGGGTGTTGCCGATGAAATTTTGAGCCATTTCGTTTGCTGGAAACTTATAAAAAGAAAGAATATAAAATAAGATAGAAAAACCACTTATTAATAATACGAACTTAGAAAATGCTTTGTTTTTTAATATTGCCGTTAAGTATAATAAAACAGCCACAAAAACAAAATGATAAACTAGTGGGAAAGATAACACTGAAAAAGTGTTTTCTAAAAACTGATCTGCTTGGTAACTGATTTCCAAAATTCCTGTGAAATAACTTACAAGAACCGCAAGAATTAAAACCAATTTTTTGTAAAAATTAATATTTAGCAGAAAAACTTTAGCAACAACTTCCTTTTCTTTTTGTAATAACCAATACGTTAAAAACATCGAAATACTTACCATAAAACCAGCAATAAATAACGGATTAAAAACTACTGATAATTCTTCGGATGAACCATAACGATCCCAATCTATTAATAAGCTAAAAAGCGTTAGAGTTTGTACAATTACGGCGCCTATTTTAAAAGAATTAATTTTCGATTTTTGTGACAACCAAAATAACAACACTGCTTCTGCAGCCCAAAATAAGGTAATATGATTTCCTTCAAATTGAATTGGTATTGTAAGTGTAACAAAAGTAAGTGCTAAGCCAATTAAGAGATATATTGCGTTTTTATCTAATCCGAATTTTTTATATAAAACAGTGGCGTAACCTAAATTATAAACCGCTAATAACAATGTGAATAATCCAGTAAGATTAGAGTCTAAATCATTTAGTATTAACATTCCCGTTCCGAAAAACACAAACGTATTCGCAACCAAAATAAGATACTCTATTGCAGAGAAAACACCTTTGTTTTTAAGGTTATTTAAAACAATAGTAATACTAAATATAAAATAAAAGATAGTAGCAAAAGTTAAGGCTCCTGTATGTGAAAATGAAGGTTCACCTATTTTTAAGGCGCACCAGCTAGTAAATAATATGGTAGTGAAAATGTACGCTAGAATAGTTGAAATCTTCCATTTTTTAAAATAAGAAATACCTAATATACCAATGTTTAAAATGGCAATATATGTGAATAATATAATGTAATTACCTTCACCAGTACTTACCATAAAAGGTGCAGCAAATCCGCCAATTAATGATAAAACAGCTAATTCTTGACGGTTGTAAGAAACAGAAACTAAACTACTAAAGGCAGTAATAACTGCCATTATACTAAAAGCAACGGTTTGGCTAAATAATTGATATTCGTTAAACGCAATATAAATAGTAAAATAAAAGATACTAATTGCTCCGGCTACTAAAACGGAGCTAAAAGAAGCATAGTTTTTCTTTAGTTTATGAGCAATAGCCATAACAAGCGAACCGCATAAAATACCAATACCTACTCTTGCAGGTTCGTTTATCCAATCTTTATCAATTGCATATTTAACGAAGAAACTAATTCCCAAAACTAAAATTAAGATTCCGAGTTTATTAATTAAGTTTTCACCGATAAATTTCTCTAAATCAGGGTTTTTCTCCTTGAATGAGTTTAACCAAGATTTTTTTGGAGTTGTTTTAACTTTTTGCTGTACAACTTGTTTTTGAGTTATAGCTGAAGTAGGTTTTTGTGGAGTGTCAACAATTGGAACTGGTTGTATTGTTTTTCCGATGCTTTTTTCGGGAACAATAGTAGTAGGTTTTACTACTTTAATCGGTTCATCCTTTACAGTTTTTTTAGCTACAACAACTGTTTCTTTTGTTTCGGAAGCTGTTCTTTTTGAAAGAATTTCATTTTGAAGAAAACGAAGTCGGTTTTTTAAATCTTCAATAGTTAAGTTTTGCTCTTTAAACTTGCTGTTTATATTTCTGTTAAGAAAATAGAAACATAAAATGAGTGTTATAAATAAAAAACCTTCCATAGAATCTTTTTTGAATTTTAATATCAAATGTAAACTTTTAAAATGATAACGATTGTTGTAATAATTAAAATGAAAAAGTAACTTTAATACATAGAGCATCTATTGGAAATCAATAGCTAAAAATAGTCACTCGATAGTTTATTTGTTAGATAATGATTTTTGTAACTCTTTATAATCGCCTAAATATAATTGACGTAAAGTTTCTACATAGGGTCTTTGATTATAATAGCCATCATTAAAATCTTTTATAGCAGCATCTAACAGCTTAGTCGCTTTTTCAATTTCACCTTGTTTTTTAAATATAAAAGCTTTGTAGTATTTTGCATCAGCGCTAAAACCGTACGAATTTTTAATAACACGATCAAAGCAAAGCTGAGCTTCTACATAGTTTTCTAATTCGAGATACGCGATACCTTTGTATAAAAAGGCAGTAACATCCACAGAACTTTCACTAAAATCTTCAATTTCTTTATCGATATATTTATCAAAATAAAAAATAGCTTTTTTATAATCGTTTAGGCCTAAATAAGCAATTCCTCGCCAACAATCTACACTTAAGCCTTGCGGAGCATCAATAAAATTAGGTGTTAAAATATCACTACTATCAAAATCGGCAATTGCTTTTTTGTAATCTCTATAAAACCATAAATATAAGTATCCACGCCAAGGAATTCGGTTTACAGAATCTAGTTTTAAAGCCTTATCATATTGCGGTTTCCATTTATTTGGCATTCCTCTTTTTAAATATGCCACGGATAATTCGTAAACTGCTTCTACATAAGTAGAATCTATTTCTATCGCTTCTGTAATTCCGTTTTGAAATGGCGTTGAACCTTGTGTGAAAAACACGGCTTTTTTATATCTTTTTTCGGCTAAAGTTCTTTTGCTTTCTTCATTTTTACAAGACAGAAAACTAATAATAAGTATAAGGCTAAGGGATAATTTGAGTAACTTTTCCATTTTCTATTCTATAAGATATGTACATGTAATAATTTTGCGGTTTGTCATCATAAGAAATAACATTCCAATTTTTTGGTTTTGAGGTAAAGGTTAATAACTCATTTACCATTTTAGAATCCAAAGATTTTTCTTTTAAATCTAAATCCATTTCAATAATTTCAAACCATCCTGCATTTCCTTCACAGTTCACTAAAAATCGATAATTTAAATAACCAGATTCTGTATAATTATTTGTGTTAAACTGCGTGTTTATTGCATCTCTAAATTGCTTTTTAGAGCCTTTGTAAGCCTTTAAACTTGCACTACTATAGGTGTGATAAATACTACCATCATTACATAGTTGGTGTTTATCGTTTAAAAGAGCTTTACTTTGATCAATGTAACCAACATAATGTTTAAAAGGTTTGTTTTCGGTATCATATGCTTGGTTAATATAAAAGTATCCGAAGAGAAGTAGTGAACCAATAAGAACTAAAATAGCAGCAAAAACTATTAAAACAATTTTTAGAATTTTCTTTTTTTCATGATTTAAAAGTAATAAAAAATCCCGTTCTAAATTTAGAACGGGATTTATATATTTTATAAAAAAGTAAGTTACTCTTTTAAGTCTAATTTTATACTTAATTCTGATAATTGCAGATCGTTTAAAGCAGCCGGAGCATCAATCATTACATCACGTCCAGAGTTGTTTTTAGGGAATGCAATAAAATCACGAATTGTTTCTTGTCCGCCTAAAATAGCAACCAACCTATCCAATCCGAAAGCTAAACCTCCGTGAGGTGGCGCACCGTATTCAAAAGCATCCATTAAGAAACCAAATTGTTCTTTAGCTTCAGCTTCCGTAAAGCCTAAATGCTTAAACATAATAGCTTGCGTTTCCTTATCATGAATACGAATAGAACCTCCACCGATTTCATTTCCGTTTAATACCAAATCATAAGCGTTTGCTTTTACATCGCCAGGATTTGTATCTAATAATGCTAACTGACCAGGTTTTGGTGACGTAAACGGGTGGTGCATTGCATGATAATTACCAGTTTCTTCGTCTAGCTCTAATAATGGGAAATCAATTACCCATAACGGAGCAAATACCTTCGGATCTCTTAAACCTAAACGCTCTGCCATTTCCATACGTAAAGCAGATAATTGCGCACGTACTTTAGTAGTGTTTCCTGATAAAATACAGATTAAATCACCAGCTTTTGCGCCAGTTTTTTCTGCCCATTTTGCTAAATCTTCTTGGTCGTAAAATTTATCTACAGATGATTTAAAAGTACCATCTTCGTTACATTTTACATACACCATTCCTAAAGCTCCCACTTGAGGACGACGTACCCAATCGATTAATTTATCTATTTCTTTTCTTGTATATTTTGCTCCTCCAGGAACAGCGATACCAACAACTAATTCAGCATCGTTAAATACTTTAAATTCTTTTTGCTGTGCAACGTCATTTAATTCGCCAAACTCCATTCCGAAACGGATGTCTGGTTTGTCATTTCCATACAAACGCATCGCGTCATCGAATAACATTCTTGGGAACTTATCTACTTCAACGTTGTTGATTTCTTTTAGTAAATGACGTGTTAACCCTTCAAAAATATTTAAAATATCTTCTTGATCTACAAAAGCCATTTCACAGTCAATTTGTGTGAATTCTGGCTGACGATCGGCACGTAAATCTTCATCTCTAAAACACTTTACAATCTGAAAGTATTTATCCATTCCACCAACCATTAATAGTTGTTTGAAGGTTTGAGGTGATTGTGGTAATGCGTAAAACTGACCTGCATTCATTCTTGAAGGCACTAAGAAATCACGTGCTCCTTCTGGAGTTGACTTGATTAAATAAGGTGTTTCAACTTCTATAAATTCTTGATCAGATAAATATTTACGTACTTCCATAGATACTTTCGATCTAAAGATCAAACTATCTTTTACAGGATTACGACGAATATCTAAGTAACGATATTTCATTCTGATATCTTCACCACCATCCGTTTTATCTTCAATAGTAAAAGGCGGAGTTTTAGCTTCGTTTAATATCTCTAAACTAGTTACTAATAATTCAACCTCACCAGTAGGAATATTTTTATTTTTTGATTCTCTTTCAATAACAGTACCGGTAACTTGAACAACAAATTCACGTCCTAAAGTTTTGGCTTTTTCCATTAAATCTTTAGAGGTACGAGCTTCGTCAAAAATTAACTGTGTAATTCCGTAACGATCACGTAAATCTACCCAAATCATAAAACCTTTATCACGAGATTTTTGTACCCAACCAGATAAGGTAACTTCAGTATTTATGTGTGAGGCTCTTAATTCGCCACAAGTTTGCGTTCTGTACATTTCTTGAATTTTAAAAGTGCAAAATTACGTAAATAAAAAGGAGGATTAAAAGTAGTTAGAATAAAAATGAATACTAAATGACTAGCTTTATAACTTTATAGTTAAATATGTTTCTCAACATAAAAAAATAGTACTTTTAAACTTCAAAAAAATATCATGTTTAAAAATATACTTTTAGTAATAGTACTTGTTGTAACTTTTGTTACTTGTAAGAAAGAAAAAGAGATTCAAGTTTTAAATTCTTCAAATTATTTTGATGTTCTTAATAAAGAATTTACAGGCGATTTAGCTTTCGAAACAACTTCTTTCGTCGAGAAATATTGGAGAGTTGTGGGTAATACAGGTTTTAATAAAAGCGTGTACAGAATTGCTGATGAGCTTGAAAAATCTGGATTTGTAAAAGAAGGTGTTGCTACGAATACTGATTTTTTAACTTACAGAATTGAAAAAAGACCACTTGAAAAACCAACATGGGAATCTGTTAATGCTGAGGTGAAAATAGTTGGTGAAGAAACTCCTTTGTTACAACATAGTACCAATAGAAACATGATTGCTTTAAATTCGCACAGCACACCCAAAGAAGGTGTTACTGCAGAAGTCGTTTATGTAAAAGATATACAGAAACTAAAAACATTAAATATAAAAGGTAAAATTGTTTTTGCAGAAACAAGCCCTAGTAGAATATTTAAGCAAGCTATTGTAGAAGGAGGAGCAGTAGGGGTGATTACTTATAGCAATCCGAAATATTTACAGCCTAAAAAAAATAAGACTTCTATTCAGTTTAGAACTATTCCTTTAAATGAAGATATAAAAGCATGGGCAATTGCAATGTCTTATGAAGCTAAAGAAAAATTGAAAGCGAAGTTATTAAAAGGTAAGGTTGTTTTAAACGTAAATGTAGAAACGAACATTTATCCATCAGAAGAATTAACAATTATTGCGGATGTAAAAGGGACGAAATCCCCTAAAGAGCGTTTAGTTTTTAGTGCGCACATACAAGAACCTGGTGCAAATGATAATGCAACAGGAGTAGGAGTGGCTTTAGAAATGGCAACTCTTACTGCAAAATTTATAAAAGAGAAGCGATTTACACCGAACAGAACATTAACTTTTTTATGGGGAGATGAAATTATTTCTACAAACCGATATGTTAAAGAAGATAGTATTAGGGCTAAAGATATAAAGTGGGGAATTTCACTTGATATGGTTGGAGAAGACACCGAAAAAACGGGAGGTACTTTTTTAATTGAAAAAATGCCAGACCCAAGTGCTATTTGGACACGCGGAAAAGACAAACATACAGAATGGGGAGGTAGAAAAATGAAATTAAGCGAAATGAAACCTCATTATTTAAATGATTTTTTAATTGATAAATTTAAAGAGCAAGGTAAACGCGCAAATTGGGTAGTTAGTACAAATCCTTTTGAAGGAGGAAGTGATCATGTTCCGTTTTTAAAGGCTGATATTCCGAGTGTTTTATTTTGGCATTTTACAGATCAGTTTTATCATACTGATAATGATAGAATAGATAAAGTATCTAAAACTACCTTAAAAAATGTAGGTGTTACTTCGTTAACATCCGCTTTTACATTATTAAATGCTGATAAAAATACTGCTAAATCAATTTTAATGAATATCGAAAAAGCGGCTATTTCTAGACTGAAAGAAGAGCAGTACCAAAGTGAAGTGGCTCTAACAAAAGGAGATTCTTTAAAAACCCAAATAGCAATAATTTCTGCATGGAATAATTGGTATGCTAAAACAGCAACAACTACAACAGATATTGTAAAAGATAGCACAGCATTTAAAAAGGAGATTAAAAAATCTCAAAAATTAATTGATTCAATGTCTTTAAAGGTTATCAAAGAGCTTGTTAAAAAGGATTCACTTATGACTTCAGAAAAATTATAATAATGACGGTAGAAAATTTTAAAAATAAATTAAGAAACACTCCGAAAGACATTAATTTTTCAGAAACGATGAGTGTTGTTGAAGAGAACTATGTTTTTACTCCATCTGCATTTAAAAATGGAGATTTACAAAATAGTAGCACCGAAAATTTAGGTTCGTGTAAAGTGTTTTCTTTTGCCTTGAAACAAGAATTAACCAAAGAAGAAACGTTGATTTGTTTTGCACAATATTATTTTAATGATGTTCTAGGGAGTCCGAATGGAAGTGATCATCAAAATATCAGAAATTTTATGAATACTGGTTTTGAGGGATTGATTTTTGAGAATGAAACGTTAATAGAGAAAGTGTAGTTTCACAACCTGATTTTCTAGAGATCTTAGTTTTTGCGATGCTAATTTCAAACAGTATAGAATCCGTCAACCTGAATTTATTTCAGGTTCTCATCCTTATATTTGTAAAAGTAATGCGATGCTGAAATAAATTCAGCATGACGTTTTTTATAGTTGATTTAGCCAGTAAAAAAATAGCATAGAAATAAATTCGTTAATAAGCCTAGCCCCGATTGTAGCATTTGTTTGAGCTCTTTTTTACTGTAAGTTTGAGTGAATTTTGAAGCATGAAAAATTTGTATCGAAAACGGCGGTGGAAAAAGCGAGTGCGAAAAGCGGGAAATAGCTTCAAAATAAAAACACCTATGGTAACTATAAATTACAATAGGTGTTTTGTTTTATATAGAAAAGAATGTTTAATCAAAAGCGCCTGACTTTAACTTTTGGAAATATAAACTTGCTGCTTTTTTAACTTTCGGAGCTAAAATAAGTGTAGAAAGTACCGTTGGAATTGCCATTAAGGCATAGGCGCTATCCATTAAATTGATAACAAAATCTAGCTTAATAATAGAAGCGATTACAATTACCAATATGTAAAAATAATTGTAATATTTTCCTGTTTTAGAGCTTGTTAAGAAGCTTAAACAACTAAAACCGTAAAATGAATAGGTAAACAGTGTTGAAAAAGCGAAAATTAACACACAAATGGTTAAAATGATACTTCCTGAATGATAAGGTAAAACCGAATCGAAAGCAGCTAAGGTCATTGAAATACCGTTACCATCAAAATTTTGCCAAACACCAGAAGCTAAAATTGCCAATGCGGTTAATGTACAAACCAATAAGGTATCTATTGCATAGCCTAACATAGCCACTAAACCTTCTCTAATTGGCTCTTTAGTTTTTGCGGTTCCGTGCATCATAGGTGCGGTTCCTAAACCTGCTTCGTTAGAAAAAGCAGCACGTTTAACTCCGGTAATTATTAAAGCTCCTAATGCACCACCTAAAACTGATTTCCCTGAAAAAGCATCGGTAAATATTAGTGAAAATATTCCAGGAACTTTATCAAACTTTAAAAGTAAAATAGTTATTACAGTTAATAAATAAACAACTACCATTATGGGAACTAATTTACCTGCTACTTTTCCTATTCGTTGGATTCCGCCAAAAATTACCATCGAAACAATTACTGCAATTGTTAATCCGATTAATAATTTAGCAGTAAATTCATTAGCTTGATTTACTTTAAAAACATCAATAATGGTTTGTGTTAGTTGATTGGCTTGAAAGGCAGGCAAAGTTCCTACTAAACCAGCAGTAGAAAAGAAAATAGCTAAAGGTTTCCATTTTTTACCCAAACCTTCGGTAATTACATACATTGGTCCTCCTTTTGCATTTCCTTCTTTATCTTCACCTCGATACATTATTGCCAAACTACAGGTGAAAAATTTGGTTGCCATACCTACAAAAGCACTTACCCACATCCAAAAAATAGCACCAGGACCACCAGTGGCTATCGCGATGGCAACACCACTAATGTTTCCCATTCCTACCGTTGCAGCAATGGCAGATGATAAGGCTTCGTAATGCGATAAATCTCCAGGAGAATCGTGTTTGTCGTATTTTCCTCTTAAAATAGCAATGGCATGCCCCATATATCTAAAAGGAACCAAGCCTGAATATACAAATAAACATAATCCGCCACCGATTAGTAATATTAATAAAGGGATTCCCCATATCCATGAAGAAAAATTGGCGACTGTATTTTGAATATCAACAAACATATGAGCGTTTTTATTTTAAGTGTAATTACTACTATTAATTTTTAAAAAAGGTATTCGATTAATTTAATAACAATGGTATAATAAAAAAGAAGTAACCTTAATTTGCACTAAGGTTACTTCTTTTTTAATTTTAGATTTACCAATCTTCTCCTTTAAATTTTCTTGATTTAGCGTAACTAATTGTGTTTTCTAAATAGTCTTCGGTATTATATTTGGGTATTGGTAGTATTGATTCTAATAAGCTTGTATCGTACTCATAAGGCTCAGAAGTTAGGTATTGGTTTAAATGCAAGCCAATAGTTTTGTAATAAATGCTTTCTAGCCTGTTTTTACCTTTTAAGAGGGCACCTCCTGTTGATGAATTTAAAATAGTGAAATTATTAAATTCCACCGCTTTTAAAATTCTTCCCATTCCTTTTACAATGTTTGTACTCTTAGAGTGCACAATGTTAAGTTGTACTATTTGTTTTTGATATACGTTGGCTATTATTTTGGCAACATAATCAACAGGAATAATATTTAAACCTGTTTTAAAGTTTGCTGCAAGTCTAATAGAAGTATTTGCCAACGGGTTTTTATAAAAAAACTTACCTAAAAGATAATAAACCATGTAGTTTGAAATAAAATAAGGAGCGCTTTTAAAAATATTACCTCCTAAAACACTAGGTCTTAATATTTGAATGGCAATATTATTTTCTTTTCCTTTTTTTAATAAATACTTTTCGGTAGTGTGTTTTGCTTCTTCGTAGAAATTACGGTATTTAGGTTTTTTTGTACTGTGATAATCATTATCAATTAACCCGCCAATATTACCAATACTAAACGCGGTACTTATATAGGTAAATTTTGTGATGTAGGAAGAAAAGGCATTAAAAACATCTTTTGTAAATTCATAAACGCCAGTAAAAATAATATCTCGTTGCGATTCATCAGTAGATAAATTTACACTTCCTGCCGAGTGAATAAAAAAATTAGTTTCTTCTTTTGATAAAAAAGTTGCAGGCTTAAAGAAAGCAACCATATCTAAAACTTTTATTTTCTGATAAATTAAATCTTTATTTTCTGAAATAAATGTTGGAGTAGCATCATTATTCAATATGTTTTGAATTCTTTGCAATGCTGATTTTCCATTTTTTTCTCTTACAGGAAGAAATATATGTTTAATATTATCTTGTTGTAATAATTCATAAAAAACCTGAGAACCTAAGGTTCCAGTTGTACCAGTAAGAATAACATTTATTTGATTTTGTTCCATTTCAATGTATAATTAATCTTTTTGATTTGTTGTGAAGAAATACAGTGTTACCTATTTACAAACAACTCCTTTTTTATTTAAAATATCAATGTCTCTAAAAAAGCCTTTTTGAATTGTACCTTCTTGAAAGATAAATGTTTTGTCATGTAAAACATTGTTTTCGAAGAAAGTAACTTGAAATTGATTGTCTAAAGCAAATAATTCTGGTTGCATTATTTCAAATTTAGAAAACGAATTAGCAGGCAATAAATCTATTTTTCTGCGGAACAATGACGTTTTTTTTGTTTCAGAAAATCCTTGAGAAACAATTACCACCATTTCTAAAGGCACTTCTTTTTTATTAATGATGTATACACACCATTCATCAGTATTATCTGTCTGGTTTTTTTCTAAAGTGATGGCAATTTCTACATTTTCAACTTTAGGTACGTGTATGTCTTTTTTCATTTTAATTAGTTTAAAAGGAAAGACGAAAGTTTTGAGCTTTCGTCTTTATATTGTTTTATTAAATTACCGATTTAAATTGCTCTAAGAAACGTTTGTCGTTTTCATAAAACATTCTAATATCAGGAATTTGATATAATAACATGGCAATACGTTCAATCCCCATTCCGAATGCATATCCAGAGTATTTGTTAGGATCGATGTTTGCGTTTTTTAATACATTAGGATCTACCATTCCGCAGCCCATAATTTCTAACCAACCGGTTCCTTTTGTAATTCTATAATCAGTTTCTGTTTCTAATCCCCAGTAAATATCTACTTCGGCACTTGGCTCTGTAAACGGAAAATAAGAAGGACGTAATCTGATTTTTGATTTACCGAACATCTCTTTTGTAAAATATAAAAGCGTTTGCTTTAAATCGGCAAAAGAAACATCAGTATCAATATATAAACCCTCTACTTGATGAAAAATACAGTGCGCACGCGCAGAAATATCTTCATTTCTAAAAACTCTTCCTGGAGAAATAGTTCTAATTGGCGGCTCGTTATTTTCCATATAACGAACTTGTACCGATGAGGTATGTGTTCTTAATAAAGTATCAGGATTTTTATCAATAAAAAAAGTATCCTGCATATCACGTGCTGGGTGATATTCTGGTAAGTTTAAGGCAGTGAAATTATGCCAGTCATCTTCAATTTCTGGTCCTTCAGAAACAGTGAATCCGATTCTATTAAAAACCTCAATAATTTGATTTTTCACTAAAGATATTGGATGACGAGAACCCAAATTTATTGGTTCTGAAGGACGTGTTAAATCTCCGTAAATACCTTTATCTTCAACAGCGTTATCTAGAGTGTCATTTAATTCGGTAACTTTACTTTCAGCAGATTTTTTTAAATTATTTAATGCCTGCCCAAAATCTTTACGCATTGCAGCATCAACATTTTTAAATTCGGCAAATAAATCTTTTAATAAACCTTTACTACCTAAATATTTTATTCTGAAAGCCTCAACTTCTTCTTTAGAAGTTGCTTGAAAAGCTTTTACATCACCAATCAGTTCTTTTACTTTATCTAACATCTTTTTTTTCGGAATAATTAAGCTGCAAATTTATGATTTTAAAATGAAAAAAGTGTAGGTTTTCCCAAGAGTTATCGTTTATTGAAATATATTAAATTAAAAGAGTGTTAAATTCTTAAAAATAAGCAAATAATTGATCTTTTTAAATTTAACAAATTGTAAATTAATTATATTTGCGGAACAAAATTGTTTAAATCATAATATAACATAATTAAAATTATGGAATCTAAAATAAATGCATTTATGGATTACGTTAAGGAACGTAATTCTAATGAACCAGAGTTTTTACAAGCTGTTCACGAAGTAGCAGAAACTGTAATTCCATTTATTGAAAACAATCCTAAGTATCAAGGAAAAAAATTGTTAGAAAGAATGGTGGAGCCAGAAAGAACTTTAATGTTTAGAGTTCCTTGGGTTGATGATAAAGGAGAAACTCAAGTAAACCGAGGATATAGAGTTGAATTTAATTCAGCTATTGGACCGTATAAAGGTGGATTGCGTTTTCATCCTTCTGTAAACTTATCAATCTTAAAGTTTTTAGGATTTGAACAAGTATTCAAAAACTCATTAACCACTTTACCTATGGGTGGAGGAAAAGGAGGTTCTGATTTTAATCCAAAAGGAAAATCTGACCGTGAGGTAATGGCTTTTTGTCAAGCTTTTATGTCTGAGTTATTCCGTCATATTGGTGCAAATACTGATGTTCCTGCGGGAGATATTGGTGTTGGAGGAAGAGAAATCGGATTTATGTTCGGTCAATATAAAAAATTACGTAACGAGTTTGTTGGTGTTTTAACAGGTAAAGGAGCATCTTGGGGTGGTTCTTTAATTAGACCAGAAGCTACAGGTTACGGGGATGTGTATTTTGCACAAAACATGTTAAAAACTAAAGGAGATTCTTTTAGTGGGAAAATAGTAGCGGTTTCAGGATCTGGAAACGTAGCGCAATATGCTACTGAAAAAGTTACTGAATTAGGTGGTAAAGTTGTTACTATGTCTGATTCATCGGGATATATTTATGATGCTGACGGAATTGATGCTGAGAAATTAGCACACGTTATGGAGATTAAAAATGTTCGTAGAGGAAGAATTAATGAGTATGTTGAGAAATATCCAAATGCAAAATTCTTTAAAGGAGAACGTCCTTGGGGAACAAAATGTGATGTAGCTTTACCTTGTGCGACTCAAAATGAGTTAAACGGTGAAGAAGCTAAAACATTATTAGCAAATGGATGTATGTGTGTTGCAGAAGGTGCAAACATGCCTTCTACACCAGAAGCAGTTGAAGCATTTTTAGAAGCTAAAATTTTATTCGCTCCAGGAAAAGCATCAAATGCTGGTGGAGTTGCAACATCTGGTTTAGAAATGAGTCAAAATTCATTACGTTATAACTGGACTAGAGAAGAGGTTGATGCAAAATTAAACCAAATTATGAATGATATTCACGCATCTTGTGTTGAATATGGAACTGATGAAAATGGTTTTGTAGATTACGTAAAAGGAGCAAATGTTGCTGGTTTCGTAAAAGTTGCTGATGCAATGTTAGATCAAGGAGTAGTGTAATTATTACTTTTTAAAATATTAAAAAACACGCTATTTATAGCGTGTTTTTTTATTTAGTACTTTCGTTAAAATTTATTGAATGTCAAGATCAAAAAGAAAAAATGTTTTTACCGTTGCTTTTTATAATGTAGAAAACTTGTTTGATACTACTAATAATCCTTTAACTGCGGATGATGATTTTACACCAGCAAGTAAACGCAAATGGAATCATGAAAAATACCGTCATAAAGTTAAAAAATTGACTTCTGTAATCAGTCAAATTGGTAAAAATAAATCTGCTTTTCCACCTGCTATTATCGGATTGGCAGAAGTTGAAAACGCTAAGGTTGTTAAAGATTTAGCAAAACATAAAAATTTATCAAAATATAACTATAATTATGTTCATTATGATTCTCCTGATGAAAGAGGAATTGATGTAGCGTTACTTTATAATAAAGACTTTTTTAAAGTGATAACTTCGGATGTGCATTCGCTACATTTAACTGATGATAAAGGTGCTGTTGATTACACAAGAGATTTGTTAGTGGTAAAAGGAAAGTTACATGGAGAGTTACTATATGTTTTAGTAAATCATTGGCCTCTAGAAGAGATGGAGATATGGAAACCAAAGATAAACGGATTAAAGCAGCAAAACACGTACATGAGGTTTTAGATACTATAAAAAAGGAAGATTCCGCGGCTAAATTTATCATTATGGGTGATTTTAATGATGATCCAATAAGTGAGAGTATTGAAGATTTTTTAGTTACTGATGATTTATACAATCCTATGAAATCGTTATTTAAAAAGGGGCAAGGAACTTTAACTTTTTACAAAGAATGGCACTTGTTTGATCAAATTATTTTTTCAAGAGATTTTTTTGATGCAGAAAAAAGTAATTTTAGCTTTTTAAAAGCGGATATTTTAAAAGAAGATTGGTTGCGTTTTTATAAAGGAAAGTTTAAAAATAGTCCTTTTAGAACCTATATTGGTCCTTGGTATCAAGGAGGATATTCAGATCATTTTCCGGTGTATCTTACTTTCGAAAAGGAATAAAAAAAACCAAAGAAATAGTTCTTCGGTTTTTTTTATATTATAAATTAATTACTGATTTAATTTGTTCTTTAAAATTTCAATATCTGTTTTAATTTTTTGAAGTTTCTTTGAGAAGTCTTTTTTTAGTAATTTACTCAATCACCTGTTTTACACTACCACATTTTAACATTGCATCGCCAAAATATGGATTTAGTACTTTTTCTTCTATACTTAACCAATATGCATCGTTATCATTATCAGCCATAGGACAAAATTGACTGTAAACCTTCTCATTTATTCCAAAGGTTTCAATAGCATTTATTAAATTAATTGACAAATACTTAAAGTGGCTTCTTTGCTCTATTATATCTGCTGTATCTGAAATTGAACTAACGGAAGATTTAATATTATTTTTTAAAGTCATCCAATTCGTATGTGCTTTTTTATCTTTTAGTAGTTTCATTTCGACTTTAGCTAAATTCTCTAAAGTATTATTTGCATCGTCTTTAATTAATGCATCTTTTAATTTTATATAGCTATTGAAAACCATTTTTAATTGTTCCTGAAACTTGACAGACACTTTAAGACGTTCATTTTCTGTGATGCTTGACATTTCCATACCAATGTGTCCTTCGTGTTCCGTCATCATTTTCCCACCACCTTTATTCATCATTGACTTTTTACCTTGTAACTGAGCAGAAGCATCTACTGTAAATGTGCCATTTGTTACAATTTGTTCTCCATTTTTAAGTCCATCAACAACTTCGTATTGTTCTCCTAATTGCCTACCAATTGTGACTTCTTTCATTTCAAAAATTGGTTCATCAGGATTTGTTTTTAAATAAACCACAGAGCGTTCTCCTGTCCACAATATTGCAGTTGCAGGAATCATTAAACTTTGTCCTTCGTTTGATAGTGTATTTTTTATACGACCTTCAACAAACATTCCTATTTTGAATTCACGCTTTTTATTATTTAATACTACTCGAAGTTTAAGGGTTCTTGTTGCTGAATTAAAGGTAGGGTCAATAAAATCTACCTTCTTTTTAAATTCTTTATTTGGATACGCAGTTGTAGTAACCGTAATATCCTGCCCTTTTTTAAATAGCTCAATTTGATTTTCATAGATATCAAACAGTGCCCAGACAGTATTTAAGTTTGTTATTTTTAATAAGGCTTGTCCTTGCTTAACATAATCGCCTTGTTCAACTAATTTTTCTGAAACAGTTCCTGAAACGGTTGCGTAAATAGGAAGGTTTTGTTTTACTTTTCCTGAGGCTTCAATTTGATTGATTTGGTTTTCTGAAATTTTCCAGAGTTTTAATTTATTGCGAACCGCTTTATATAGTGCAGGTTGCGTTTCTTTTAATGAAGAGGCTGTAATTAACTCTTGTTGTGCCGCAAATAATTCTGGTGAATAAATAGTTGCCAATAATTGGCCTTTTCTTACTTCTTCTCCTATTGAATTTACATTTAAGCGCTCTATTCTTCCTGAAAAGTAACTCGCCTGTACAACGTTTGCTTCTTCATTTTCAACAATCTTTCCTGAGAGCTTAATTGTTGCATCGTCACTTGTGTTATAACCAACAACAGACGTTTGTATATTAGCCAATGCCATTGCGTTCTTTGTTAGCTTAAACTCATTAGCATTTAATCCTTCTGCACTTGTTTCGGCAGGAATTAAATCCATACCACAAATAGGGCAATCGCCTGCTTCTGGCTGCATTATTTGCGGATGCATAGAACACGTCCACATTTGATTAGTTTTAGCTGTTTCAGAATGTTTGTGTTCAGTTTCTTCATTAGATGAATTTCCAAAAAACCACCATCCTAAAAGTAGACCAACAGCTAATATTCCAATATAAATTAATACCTTTTTCATCTTAATTAGTTTATTGATTTATTCTAAATGGAAAGCTAATTGTCACTTTTTCCCATGCAAGAGAAATAGTACCTTTGGTTTCACTAATCTTATTTACTTTATACTCTAAATGCTCTATAATTTTATCTGAAATAATTGGTGTTACTTTAAATCGTATCACATCATCCTTTTCATCATATTCATCTTTTCCGTGTTGCTCCCAATTTTTATTAATCATTATAGTCCAATCCTCCTTTGATGGAATTGTGAAAAAGCCATATTTCCCTTTTGGAAGAACTTTATCATTAATGATTAAATCCTTATTGGTTTCTATCCAAGTTGCATTATGCGCTCCTGCTTGCCATACATTATCATAACCAACCAAACCACCGAAAATAATTCGTCCTCTAACTCCTGGCGAAGAATAATCAATATGAATGTGAGTGTCACCAATCATTTTCATTGTAGATGTATGTGGGATTAACACTTTCTTCTTAGGTACTCCATTCTTATCTGATGTTGTAACATGATTATTATGTTCGTTTTTTTCTGTTTGCTTTGTTCCTCTTTTACAGCTCAAAACTGCAACTGTTAACACAAGTACTATTATTAAATTTTTCATAATTTATTTTTTAATTAATTCCAATTAGCATTAATACTGCCATTATAATCATAATAGCGTTTTCTATAAAGGTTGCTTCTGTCATTGGTAACTTCAAAGCTGTTCCTAAACAAGCGCATTGTATTGTTTTTTTGTCTAAAAGTGTTTTAATTACTCCAATAGTGGTTATTCCTAATACAACAAGCGTAACTATTAAAGCTATATTCACTTCAAACCGCATTAAAATAGTAGACCTAAAGCAATTTCTATAAAAGGGTAAATCCATCCGTATATGGGAATACGTTTTGCTAAAGGGTCATACATTTTAAAAGATTCGGGGAATCCTTTTAAATCTAACATTTTAAAGAAGCTAAATACAATATAGAATAAACCCATAAAATCAAGCATAAATTCGCTCCAGCTCCAATTTTGATAATGTAATAGTATACTTGCAACTGCTATATAAAAGATAATTAATAATAAAGGTTTTAGTTGTTGAAGCTTGCTTTTTTCTTCTTCTATACCAAAATTTGAATTTTGTTTAGAAGCGAAAACATTTTTATGCTCCTTCATTGAAATTGCATATTTAGAAGGCAATGTTTTTTGTAATGTTTTTACTTCAATATGACTACTCATTGTAATTATTGCTTCTTCCTTTTCAAGATTAATTTCAACATTAGTAACATCTTGTATGTCATTTAAACTTTTTTCGACCGATGCTTTACAACTGCCACAAGTCATTCCAGAAATTTTATAAGTATGTTTCATTTTGATAATTTTAAATTCAATAAGAATACTAACTGTAATATTAAATGTAGCAACATCCATTAAATGTTGCCACATTCTGTATTAATTAATGCTTATGCCCATTTGCATTATGTTCTTTGTTTTTTTTATAATCCATTCCGCATTTTGGACATTCACCTTCCGCATCGCTTCCGCTACCTTCACAATGCATTGGGCACACATAATCAGATGTATGTTCTTTTCCTTTCTTTTCCGACTGTTCCGTTTTAGTAGTTGAGTCCTCTTTTTTAGCATCTTTACACGATACTGTTGCTAGCATTAAAGCTAATACTAAAACTCCTAAAATTGTTTTTACTGTCTTCATTTTTAATTGATTTTATAGTTAATATTTAATTGAATTTTAATTTGTTAAATAGTTAATAATTGCTCCCTGTAAAAAGTAGGTCTTAATAGACTCGATTTGGTTAATTTGAAACTTTAATTGTAGTTCTTGAATATCGAGTACATCATTAAAACTAATCGTTCCTGTTTCGTAATTTTTTACTAAAATGGTTTCGGCATCTTTGGCTTGTTTTAAGTTTTTTGTTTGTGTATTGTAACTTATTCTCGCTGAATTACTTTTTTTAACCGCTTTATCAAGCACTGTTTCTAATTGGTTTAATTTGTCCTTCTTTTGAAAGTTTATCTCTTTTTGAAGTAACTTGTTTTGCTTTGTTTTAGACTTGTATTTATTGTTGAAAATTGGAATAGAAACGCTAACCATTGGCATTATAATGTCTTTTCCGTTATCATTAAAGTCTAGATTTGGTCTTTCTGAAACTGCGATATAATCCAATCCAATCCCAAACATAGGATTACTTTCTTTCTGATTTAATAATTCTGATTTTTCAATAGATTCGTAGAGTTTTTCATATTTTAATAGTTCAGGGTGTAGTGCTAAATTTTCTGAATTGATTAGCACACTTTCAGAAGGCATTGTTAATTCAGTATCA
Source organism: Tenacibaculum retecalamus (assembly GCF_027941755.1). Taxonomy (NCBI): domain Bacteria; kingdom Pseudomonadati; phylum Bacteroidota; class Flavobacteriia; order Flavobacteriales; family Flavobacteriaceae; genus Tenacibaculum; species Tenacibaculum retecalamus. The sequence continues at coordinate 191,895 of NZ_CP115916.1, forward strand.
ATAGATATTACAATATTTTTTTCTCTATTTAACAACTTATTTAATACAGTTTGTTCTCCTAAATAATCTTGCTCCAAAACTTGTTTGAGGTGCTCTAATTCATTTTGTCGCATCTGTAAGCGCAATACATCTACCGCTGATGCTTTTCCAACTTCAACAGAAGTTAATGCTAACTCTTCATAGGTTTTAAGTAAGACTATGTTTTCATTTAAAACAGTCTGTTTCTCTTTCAATGCATATAAATTATAGTAGGATTGCGATATGGATGCTACCAATTTTCGTTGTGCGATAACAACATCTTCATAAACAGCATCTGCCAAAGAATTTTTATAATTCTCTCTTGCAGTTATTGAACCAAAAGAAGGTAACATTTGTTTAGCAGAAATCTTAAAACGTTGCGCTCCTGTTCGTGTTTCAGGTTCACTTACAAAATAACCAACACCTATTTGAGTGTTAGGAAGTGTATTTGCTTCGCTTACTTTTTCTTTTGCAACTTGATGTTTTAATTCGAATATTTGAATTTTAGGATTATTTGCTAATCCTTCTTTAATTAATGTTTTTAACTCTTGTGCATTAGAAACATTGAAACTTAAAACACCAAATAGTATATAAAATAGTTTCTTCATCTTAATTCTTTTTAAGTTGTATTTCTTGCTTCCAACTATATAAAACAGGAACAACAAATAAGGTTATTAATGCGATTAACATTCCGCCAAAACTTGGTATAGCCATAGGAATCATTATATCACTTCCTCGACCAGTTGAAGTTAATACAGGTAGTAATGCTAAAATGGTTGTAGCTGTTGTCATTAAGCAAGGGCGAATACGTTTTTCTCCTGCTTCTACAATCGACGCTCTAATACCTTTTTTGGTTGTAGGCTTATTCCTGTCGAATGTTTGTGTTAAGTAGGTCGCCATCACAACGCCATCATCGGTAGCAATTCCAAATAGTGCAATAAAACCAACCCAAACTGCAACACTTAAGTTAATGGTGTGCATCTGAAATAATTCTCGCAGATTTTCACCAAAGAAATTGATGTTTAAAAACCAATCTTGACCATACAACCAAATCATTATAAAACCTCCTGCAAATGCTACTCCAATACCTGTGAATACCATTAAAGAAGTTGCTACTGAACGAAATTGAAAGTAGAGGGTTAAAAAAATGATTAATAATGCTAATGGTACTACAACTGCTAACGTTTTTTCGGCTCTTATCTGATTTTCATACGTTCCTGTAAATTGGTAGTTAATTCCTTTAGGAACAGTTAATTCTCCTGAATCTATTTTTGATTGAATTAATGCTTGTGCATTTTCTATAACGCTTACTTCTGCATAATCACTCAATTTATCAAACAGTACGTAGCCAATTAAAAAAGTATCTTCACTTTTAATGACTTGCGCTCCTTGTTCATATTTAATTGTAACTAGTTCTCCTAAAGGAATCGAACCACCTTTTGCAACAGGCACATAAATATTCTTTAAGTCTGTTGGATTAGCTCTTAATTCTCTTGGGTAGCGAACACGAACGCCATAACGTTCTCTACCTTCAACAGTCTGTGTTATTTCCATTCCACCAACAGCCACCATTAAAATATCTTGTACGTCTTGTATAGAGATACCATAACGCCCAATTTTTTCTCTATCAATATCAATTAGTAAATAAGGTTTTCCAACAATTCTATCAGCAAAAACGGCTTCGATTTTAACACCTTCAACTTGCTTTAAAATAGCTTCTAATTGCACACCAAAGGCTTCAATTTGTTTTAAATCTTGACCTTTAACTTTTATTCCCATTGGCGCACGCATACCTGTTTGTAACATTACTAAACGTGTTTCAATAGGTTGTAGTTTTGGTGCAGATGTAACTCCAGGCAATTTTGTTACACGTACAATTTCATTCCAAATATCATCTGCTGATTTTATTTGTGGTCGCCAATTCCTGTAAAACTCTCCGTCGCTATCCTCTATAAGTTCTTTTACTGTTATCTCAGGTATTGTAACAGTCTTTTTAGAGTTATTTGGATTCTCTATAAATCTTCCACTTTTTAATTCAAACAAGCCTTCACTATTCACTTTGTAACGTTGCCGTTCTCCATTTTCATTCAACATATATTCAGGTTTATACTGAATCAAGTTTTCGTACATAGACAAAGGAGCAGGGTCTAATGAAGATTCTACACGACCAGCTTTACCAACAACGGTTTTAATTTCAGGAAGAGTTGCGACAGCCATATCTAATTGCTGTAAAACACGTTTATTTTCTTCAACACCTGAATGTGGCATTGATGTTGGCATTAGTAGAAATGAACCCTCATTAAGTGAAGGCATAAACTCTTTACCTGTATTTTTTAGAATTAAAAACCCACAAATAACAATCGCTGTTGGAATAGATAGAAAGAGTATTTTATTTGCTAAAGCCCAATTTAAAATACGTGTATAATATCTTCTAAATAATGTGAAAATACCTAAAAGCCCAAAACAAATAATAGCCACAAAAAAGAGATTCCAAAATATATTTTTATCAACTCCTAAAGGTCGCCAATATTCGGCTAAAAGGAATATAATTGCTAAAGTAGAAATAATGATATCAATATAGTTTGCTTGCTTTTCTATAACCTTATCTTGCGATTTTAAAATAGATGAAATTCCGAAAGCAATCAAAATAAATCCAAGCCAATATCCATAAATTAGTGCTGTTATTCCCAATAGAATTAAAAGACTATTGATAATTAATCTTGATACCTTTTTAATGCTTCTTTTTTGAAATAAAAAGGATGCAAAAGGAGGAATTAAAAATAAGGCAACAATAATAGAAGCTGTTAAAGCAAAGGTCTTTGTGAATGCTAAAGGTCTAAATAATTTCCCTTCTGCACCAATCATAGTAAATACAGGAACAAAACTAATTATTGTTGTTAGTACAGCAGTTATAATTGCTCCTGAAACTTCTGTTGTTGCATTATAAACAACATCATTAATAGGTAGTTTTTCTTTGTTTTCTTCTAAATGTCTAATAATGTTTTCGGAGAGAATAACGCCAACATCAACCATAGTTCCAATGGCAATTGCAATTCCTGATAGTGCCACAATATTAGCATCTACTCCAAAGAGTTTCATTGCTATAAAAACCATTAAAACAGCAACAGGAAGTAAGCTTGAAATGAGAATGGAAGCACGAAGGTTAAACATCATAATAATGATAACTAATATGGTAATTAGTATTTCTAATGTTAATGCTTCTTTGAGTGTTCCTAATGTTTCTTTAATAAGTTCTGACCTGTCATAAAAAGGCACTATAGTAAGTTGCGATGTTCGACCATCTTTCAATACTTTTGAAGGTAACCCTGCGCTTAATTCATTTATTTTAGATTTTACATTATTAATTACCTCTAAAGGATTTGCTCCATATCTTGCTACAACAACTCCACCAACAACTTCTGCACCTTCTTTGTCTAAAATTCCTCTCCTTGCTTTTGGTGCAAGTGTAACTTTTGCAATGTCTTTTATCTTAATTGCTGTAAAGTCTTCAGCAGTAACAACCGCATTTTCGATGTCAGAAATGGACTTTATATAACCCAAACCTCTTACTAAGTATTCGGCTTGATTTATCTCAATAGTTTGCGCTCCAATATCTTTGTTACTTTCCTTAACTGCTTTTACAATTTGATTTAAACCAATATTGTATTGTCGCATTAACTCTGGATTAACATCAATCTGATATTCTTGCACAAAACCACCTATTGAAGCTACTTCTGAAACACCACTTGCAGATGAAAGCGCATATTTAACGTAATAATCTTGTACACTTCGTATTTCGTGTAAATCCCAACCGCCTGTTACATTTCCTTGCTCATCCCTACCTTCAATAGTATACCAATATATTTGCCCTAATCCTGTAGCATCTGAACCTAACGATGGATTAACCTCTTCAGGTAGTAAATTACTTGGTAGCGAATTTAACTTTTCGAGTATTCGACTTCTGCTCCAATAAAAATCTACATCTTCATCAAAAATGATATAGATACTTGAAAAGCCAAACATAGATGAGCTACGAATAGTTTTAACTCCTGAAATTCCAAGTAATGATGTTGTTAGTGGGTAGGTAATTTGGTCTTCAATATCTTGTGGCGAACGACCATCCCATTTAGTAAATACGATTTGTTGATTTTCACCTATATCAGGAATAGCATCTACTGCAACAGGATTACTTGGTAAAAAGCCTGTTTCCCAATTAAAAGGTGCGTGTACAATTCCCCATCCTACAAACAGCGTAAGTAGTAGAACTGCAACGAGTTTATTTTCTATTAAAAATTTGATGCTTTTATTTAGCATTGATTTATTTTTTAAACAGTTAGACATTGGTATCTGTGAGAATACCGAATACAAGAAATCACCCTTATAACATTTCAGTTATAGGACAATACAGTCTATTGTTTAAAAATTAAATTAAATATGTTTCGTCAAGTTTGTATAATTCCCTGACGACCAAAGGAGGAGCATAATCTCTGTAAGAGTTAATATCTTCATCCGCATCTTTAAAAAGGTTGATGTAGGTATAGATAAATGAAGCTACAAATTGTTGCTGTTCAAAAGAAAGTGTTTCAAAAGATAATTTTAATTCATTCTGACTATCAATAACGGTCTGTTTATCATTACAACAATTCTTCTTAGTGATTGAACAATCTTTAGTTTGTGATTCTTGCATTTCCATTCCGCAAGTTTTTGCTTTTTGAAATATTTCAGTATCTACTAAAGTTCCTCCACAGTAATGCATATCAATAGTAAATGACATCGTAGAGAGTAGCACTACTAAAGCCATTGATATTGAGATTGTTTTATGGAGTATTTGTTTAATCATTGTTACAAAGATATGAAATTTCACAGTAATGCATATCAATAGTAAATGACATAGTAGAAAGTAACACTACTAAAGTCATTGAGATTATTTTATGAAGTACTTGCTTAACCATTGTTACTAAGATATGAAATTAATAAAGTCTTAAATAATAAATTAAAACAGATTGGTACTGAAAAAAAATGGTTTGATAATTTCTCTGAGCATATCAAAAATCAAAATGATATTACCGACGAGATGAAAAAGGAGTTTCTGAAGGTTGTTGTAGACTCTATAACCGTGAACTATGACAAGGAGAATAAATTACACCTTTTGAATATAAACTTTAAAATCCCTCTTGTTCTTGAAAATAAAAAGGGCTCCAAAAGTGGAACCCTTATATCTATTTTACCTGTAAAAAGAGGTCGTAAAAAGGCAAATCAAAGTGCCCCCATTCGTGACTACTCTACCGTAACAGATTTTGCTAAGTTTCTAGGTTGATCTACATTTTTTTCTAATAATACCGCAATATGATACGATAATAACTGAAAAGGAATTGTAGTTAATAACGGCGTAAAAGCTTCTTCAGTATCCGGAATTTCAATAACGTGATCTGCAATTTCTTTTACAGTAGTATCACCTTCAGTAACGATAGCAATAATTTTACCACTTCTTGATTTAATTTCCTGAATATTACTTACTACTTTTTCGTAATGACCCTTACTTGTCGCAATTACAAAAATTGGCATGTTTTCATCAATTAAAGCAATTGGTCCGTGCTTCATTTCAGCAGCAGGATATCCCTCTGCATGAATATATGAAATTTCTTTTAACTTTAAAGCGCCTTCTAGAGCAACAGGAAAGTTAAATCCTCTACCTAAATACAAGCAATTTTTAGCATCTTTATAAACTTTTGCAATTTCTTTAATTTGTGCATCAGCTTGTAGTAATTTCTCTATTTGAGAAGGAATTTGCTGCATCGTTTGTAAATATGTATTTACTGCAGATGTAGATAAAGTTCCTTTTGCTTTCGCTAATTTTAATGCAATTAACGAAAGTACTGTTATTTGCGTAGTAAATGCTTTTGTTGATGCAACACCAATTTCAGAGTCTGCATGTGTATATGCACCTGCATGAGTTTCTCTAGCGATAGAAGAACCCACAACGTTACAAATACCAAAAACAAATGCGCCTTTAGATTTTGCTAATTTAATAGCTGCTAAAGTATCAGCAGTTTCTCCAGATTGAGAAATTGCAATTACGACATCGTTTTCGTTAATAATCGGATTTCTATATCTGAACTCAGAAGCATATTCAACTTCAACAGGAATGCGAGCCATATCTTCAAAAAGATATTCACCTACTAATCCAGCATGCCATGAAGTACCACAAGCAATAATAATAATTCTATTTGCATTTGTGAATTTTGATATATTGTCATCAACACCAGCCATACGAATTATGCCTTCATCAGGAAGCATTCTTCCTCTGTAAGTATCTATAATAGCTTTAGGTTGTTCGTAAATTTCTTTTAACATAAAGTGATCATATCCACCTTTTTCAATCTGCTCTAAGCTTAATTGAAGTTTTTGAATGTTAGCATCAATTTCTTTGTCACCTTGAATTTTATGAACTCTAATTTCTTTATTCTTTTTGATGATGGCTAATTCACCATCTTCTAAATAAATAGCATCTTTTGTATATTCGATAAAAGGAGAGGCATCAGAAGCTACGAAAAATTCTTCGTTATCTTTTCCAATACCAATGGCAATTGGACTTCCTAAACGGGCAACAATTAGCTCATCTGGTTTTGTTTTGTCAAAAACCGCAATTGCATAAGCTCCAATAACACTCGTAAGTGCTAATTGTACAGCTTTACCCAGTTTGCAACCTTCATTTTTTTTAACTTCCTCAATTAAGTTTATTAAAACCTCAGTATCGGTATCACTTTTAAAAGAGTACCCTCTTGATATTAATTCTTTTTTTAATGTATCATAGTTCTCAATGATTCCATTATGAACAATAACTAAATCACCAGATTCAGAAAGATGAGGGTGAGAATTTACATTATTAGGTATTCCATGAGTTGCCCAACGAGTATGTCCAATTCCGATAGTTCCTTTTTTTCTTTTTTCATCGTTATTAGTGATGACTTCTAAATCTGCAACTTTTCCTTTAGTTTTAGATAAATGTATGCTTTGTCCGTCATACATCATGATTCCAGAACTATCATATCCTCTATATTCTAAACGTTTCAGTCCGTTTATCACGATTGGATAAGCATCTCTATTACCTATATAGCCAGTTATTCCACACATAGTAAAATCTTATTTTTCTTTAGAATATGATATTTTTAAAACAGCCCTTCTAGTTCCGTTTGCAGCTTCATCACCATCTTGTAATGTTACCCCTCTAGGATTCCAATTGTATGAACTAACAGATGCCGAATTTGTCGGCGTATCAGTAGTGTTATATACTTTTAAAATTAATGGATCAATGGTTGCTTCTTCACTCTGTGTTAATAAATTTGAGAGATAATCAGTAATTCTAAAAGAATATTTTTCAGGCGTAGTATCAGATGACTCTAAAGAACCACCAAAACTTGCTGCTTCAGTATAAGCATCTGAAATATGTGTAGGGGATACTCCTCCACTTCCATTATCTTTATTCTGATAAAGAAATAACTTTTGGGGTATTGTATTATTATCGGTGTTAATTGTTTGATTAACATAAAAAGACAAAGTAGCATCATTAACCAACCAATCATTATCTCTTAATTCTTGAAGCTTTGTATTATCTAAAATTGTTACTTTAGCCATAGTTCCCGCAGTTCCTTGAATAGTAAAGTTATTAGCAGGAGCCGCAACAGTAGGCGCTGTCATTTTATACATACTATTTCTTATACCCGATAAAGGAAAAGAATAAGTTCTAGGTAAAGTGTCTTTTAAGGCTAAAACAGCTTGTCCAGCTTCTTTTTCGAAAGTAGTAATGGTATAGTGAAAATCAAGGCTAGCAGAAGTATTAACTCCTAATAAACTAAGAGGAACCATAGCTCCGTTACTACCTTCAGCTTTAACAATTAAACCTCTAAAATGAGCATTGAAAGATTCTAAATCAGAAAACTCTCCTCCCTCAAATTTATCCCAAAAAAGACTCTCCATTTCTGTTTTTTCTAAAGGGATAGTTAAAAAAGGGGCTTTATTTGCCAATTTAACTGTATCTTGATAAGTATTCCCGTTGCTAATATTTCTAGTTAATATTAACATGGTATCTATCGCACTAGGCTTAAATGTGAATCCAGCATTTTCGCTTAATAAACCATCTTCAATATAAGAATGATTAGATTGAAAGCTATTTGAATTTGCAGGATTATTAGGATCTAATGTGTTTAGATAAGTTCCGTTTTTAAAAACCTTTAATGAAGTAGCAATATTTGGATCTCCTAAAACAGAGTCTAATCTAAATTTAGGTTTTCCATCACTTTCTTTTCCAATACTCGTTGCTGTATATGGCAACTTAAGTACTACTTTGTCAAGTACAAAAATAGAATCTAAATCTCCATCTTCAGTAGCTGGTTTTACATCTTGAATTTTTAAATCAGTAGGTAAAGACAATTGACTAACAAAAGATGCTTCAATCGTTTTGTAATTGTCACCTTTAGATACACCTAGCCAATATTCTCCGAGTGTTCCGATACTAATATTATCTGCTCTAACTGAATTATATAAAGGGTTTGCATTCAAGTCGGATATGTCAATTTGTTCAATTTCTACATCAATTAATACTTCACCTGTTTCAAATTTTGTGTTATTTACAACTCCGTTTCCTACGTTGTTAAAATCTTTTTCACATGATATTATAGCTGCAAAACATAGCATACTAATACCTAAAACACCAATTTTTCTAATCATTTATATTGTTATTATTCGCTTAATTCTAAAACGTTTTCTTTATAAAATTGTAAATATGCCTCAGTTAGTACTTCTTCTGATTGAAATTCTAAAATTTTAGTACTTTTTTCATCAATAAAAGCATTAATTTCATCAGGCAATACTTCACTACCTTTTACAATAGCATCTGAGTTTTCAATAGCACTCTTTAAGATGTTAATTTGATTTGGTGTAGCTACAGTTGCTATTTTTGACTCATCAATTTTGTCAAAACGCACTTTTTTTGCTAATTCCCCATTCAATTCCCCTTCAAAATTATTATTATAAATCGAAGTTACAATCTTACTTTCGGTAAACAATGGTTCCTCCTTATAAAATTCTCTTAAATATAAAGGAAGTAAAGAAGCCATCCATCCATGAACGTGGATAATATCTGGTGCCCAGTTTAGTTTTTTAACAGTTTCTACAACGCCTTTCGCAAAGAAAATCATGCGTTCGTCGTTGTCGCTAAACATTTTGTCATCTTCATCAGAATAAACCGCTTTACGCTTAAAATACTCTTCGTTGTCAATGAAATACACTTGCATCCTTTCTTTAGGAATTGAAGCTACTTTAATAATTAAAGGCATATCCATGTCGTTAATTATTAAGTTCATACCAGATAAACGAATAACTTCATGTAATTGATGTCTTCGTTCGTTGATTACCCCATAACGAGGCATGAAAATACGGGTTTGAACTCCTTTAGAATGTGCGTTTTTAGCAACATTAAATGCAGTAGATGATAATTCTGTTTCTGGTAAATAAGGTGTTACCTCCGATGAAACATATAATATTCTCTTATCCTTCATTAAGTCTGTCTATTTTATTGAAGACGCAAAAATAAGAAAATTTATGCTAAAATGGTGTTAAATTGCTAATTTTGCATGTATTCCAACTATTATAGAATGAAAGTTTATAAATCTAAATCAGAATTAAAAGAATTCTTATCAGATATAAAAAATGCTAATAAGTCAATTGGATTCATTCCTACAATGGGGGCCTTGCATCAAGGTCATTTGTCGCTTGTTAAAGAGTCAAAGAAAAAAAATGATATTACAGTAGTAAGCATTTTTGTAAACCCAACGCAATTCGATAAGAAAGAAGACCTAGTAAAGTACCCTAAAACACTTGATAACGATGTTCAGCTTTTAGAAAGCGTTGTTTGCGATGTTTTATTTTTTCCTTCTGTAAAAGAAATATATAGTGAAAACATTGTGTCAGAACGTTTTAATTTTGATGGATTAGAACATCAAATGGAAGGTGAATTTAGAGATGGTCATTTCGACGGAGTGGGAACTATCGTAAAAACATTGTTCGAAATTGTGGAACCTGATGTTGCTTACTTCGGGAAAAAAGATTTTCAACAGTTACAAATCATCAAAAAGATGGTTGAAAAACATGCACTTTCGGTAAAGATAAAAGGATGTGATATTTACCGTGAAAAAGATGGTTTAGCAATGAGCTCACGCAATGCGAGATTAACAAAAGAACATCGAGAATTGGTTCCTTTTATTTATAAAACATTAAAAAAAGCAAAGAAAAAATTTATCACTAAAAACGGAAGTGAAGTTAGTGAGTGGGTAAAAAAACAGTTTAAAAAACAACCGTTGTTAGAACTTGAATATTTTACGATTGCCAATGAAAAAACTTTAAAAACCATCGATAAAAAAGAGTCTGAACATAAATATCGGGCATTTATTGCAGTTTTTGCAGGAGAAATTAGATTGATAGATAATATCCGTTTAAAATAAAATCATTCAAAAACAACCCATTAATCATTAAAAAACTATTTTTGCACTATGTTAGTACAAGTAGTAAAATCTAAAATCCACCGCGTAAAAGTTACGGGTGCCGATTTAAATTATATAGGAAGCATTACCATTGATGAAGATTTAATGGATGCCGCAGGAATTATTGAAGGAGAACGTGTTCAGATTGTGAATAACAATAATGGCGAACGTTTAGAAACATATGCAATTCCTGGCCAAGAAATAGTGGGGAAATAACCTTAAATGGTGCCGCTGCCAGAAAAGTAGCAAAAGGAGATGTGTTAATACTTATCGTATACGCTTTTATGGAATTAGAAGAAGCTAAAAACTTTAAACCTTCTTTAGTTTTTCCTAACGAAGAAGATAATACCCTTACATAATTTTGAATATTAAAAAAACATTAAAAATTATATTACCTCTCGTTTTGGGAGGTTTTTTGGTTTGGTACTCTTTGTCAAAAGTGTCTATAGCAACTTTACTAGATTATTTTAAAGAGGCAAATTATTGGTGGATAGCTTTAGGATTATTCTTCGGAATTTTAAGTCACTTGTCTAGAGCATATCGTTGGAAGTTTTTACTGGAGCCAATGGGTTATAAGCCAGATTTTGGTAATAGCACCATGGCGGTTTTAGTAGCGTATTTAGTTAATTATGCAGTGCCAAGAGCAGGAGAGGTTTCTCGTGCTGCAGTTATGACTAATTACGAGAATATTCCGTTTGAAAAAGGCTTCGGAACTATTGTAGCCGAAAGAATGGCAGATTTAATTATGATGTTAAGCATCATTGCCATTACGTTATTTGTACAGTTCGATTTTATATATGAATTATTAACAAAGAATTTTAATCCACTAAAAATAGTAGCAATATTAGCAGCTCTTATTGTAGCCGGATTTATCTTTTTGAGATATGTAAAAAAAGCGACATCAGGAATTGGTCTAAAAATAAAAAACTTTATCTCAGGTTTAGTTGAAGGTGTCATGAGCATATTTAAAATGAAAAATAAATGGGCGTTTATTTTTCATACCGTATTTATTTGGGCAATGTATGTGTTAATGTTCTGGGCAACAATACCCGCAATTAATGGTTTAAATGTTCCTTTAGGAGGTGTTTTAATTGGTTTTATTGCAGGCGGATTTAGTATTGCAGCAACCAACGGAGGTATCGGTTTATATCCGGTAGCTGTTGCAGGTGCCTTAGCTTTATTTGGTATTGCAGAAGAACCAGCAACCGCTTTTGGTTGGATTATGTGGACAGCCCAAACGGCGATGATTATTGTCTTTGGCGGATTAGCATTTTTATTCTTACCTATCTATAATAAAAATAAAAAGTAATAGGGCGTTCCCTTGCAGGTCGCGCTTTCGCTACTCGCTTTTTTTGAAAAAACAAAAAAGAGCTCAAACATGCCGCTCAATCGCTAACGCAGTTTCTTTATAAACTTTAGTTATAAGCTATTTTTGTTCGGCTGTGTTTAAGAAGCTGTTTTCGTAATTATAAAAATCATACTACCGTGTCATGCTGAATTTATTTCAGCATCGCATAACTCTGGTAAATTAAAAACTGAAATGAATTCAATTTTAGGAATTCACTTTTTTTTAGAATAAAATTTATACAGACGTTAAAAATAATCAATAGCATTAAATATTACTTTGTAACTTTGATACTTTATAAACGTTACAACTAAACTTAAATGGCTAAAACCAAAACTACTTTTTTCTGTCAAAACTGCGGAGCGCAACATGCGCAATGGGCAGGACAATGCAATACTTGTAAAGAATGGAATACCATTGTTGAAGAGGTAATTCAGAAAGAAGAAAAAAGAAGTTGGAAAAGCCCTGAGAGTACCAAAAAAAGAGTTGCTACACCTTTAAGAGTACAAGATATTCAGTTAAATCAAGAAGAACGTGTTGAAACAAAAAATAACGAATTAGACACTGTTTTAGGTGGCGGAATTGTAAAAGGTGCTGTTGTTTTATTAGGTGGTGAACCCGGAATTGGTAAATCGACCTTGTTGTTACAAATCGCTTTAAAAATCCCGCAAAAAGTATTGTATGTTTCGGGTGAAGAAAGTCAGTCGCAAATTAAAATGCGTGCCGAGCGTTTAGAAGCTACAAATTCTAATTGCTTAATACTTACCGAAACAAATACACAGCAAATTTTTAAAAATATAGAAGAAGTTAAGCCAGATGTTTTGGTAATTGACTCTATCCAAACCTTACATACTAATTCTATTGAAGCTTCACCGGGAAGTATTTCTCAAATCCGTGAAACATCCGCAGAACTGATAAAATTCGCCAAAGAAACTTCAACTCCGGTATTATTAATTGGTCACATTAATAAAGAAGGACACATTGCAGGACCTAAAATTTTAGAACACATGGTAGATGTAGTTTTACAATTTGAAGGCGACAGAAATCATACCTATAGAATATTACGTTCTCAGAAAAACCGATTTGGTTCTACTGCCGAACTCGGAATTTACGAAATGCTATCTACCGGATTACGAGAAGTATCTAATCCGTCTGAAATATTAATTTCAAAAAAAGATGCCGATTTAAGCGGAACCGCAATTGCATCAACTTTAGAGGGTATTCGTCCTTTAATGATCGAAATTCAGGCGTTGGTTTCTACCGCAGTTTACGGTACACCACAACGTTCTACAACTGGCTATAACTTAAAAAGATTGCACATGATTTTAGCTGTTCTAGAAAAAAGAGCAGGTTTTAAGTTAGGTGCAAAAGATGTGTTTTTAAATGTTACGGGCGGAATTCATGTAGACGATCCAGCGATAGATTTAGCCGTTGTTGCAGCCATTTTATCATCGAATCAAGATTTAGCGATTAATCCGAATGTTTGTTTTGCTGCCGAAGTTGGTTTGGCAGGAGAAATACGACCGGTTTCTAAAATTGATCAGCGTATTTTAGAAGCTGAAAAACTAGGATATAAAACATTAGTAGCATCGAAATACAATAAAATATCTTCTAAAAACCACGGTATAAAACTCGTTTTAGTTGGTAAAATAGAAGAGGCTTTTGCTACGTTGTTTGCTTAGGTTTATTTGTAAAGTGTTTGATTTAAATTTTTTTAGATGGAAGTATTGAAAGGGAATAAACGAGCGATTACTTTTAATAAATAGTTTTTAATTTGCTAAAGTATTAATCTCTCTTAAATATATCCAACACATAGTTTATATATGATAACATTGATATCATCTTTAAAGAATTAATTAATGTTCCATAGTCAACATCTTTACCGTGAATTATTTCGTGCCTATTCAACCTAATGGGATACTTATGTAGTTCCTTTTCCCATCCATTTATGACACCTTTTTTCTTAATTGGTGAGATCAAAAAGTCTAAGTATTCTTTATTTAAATTGTCTAGATTTAAATTTATTTCAGGTAAATTCTTTTTGTTTTTGAAAAATTTTGAATCATATTCATCATCACATATTCCATCAATTAATGTTATTGTCAAACAAATAGATGAATGGTATAAACCTCTTCTATGTGCATAAAAAGCTTCAGATATAATTGACTTCCTATTAGGGTATTTTAATATTAATTTTTGTTCTATTTTATCAATCTTACAACTATAATGTTTTGAGAAATAACTGTCTAGTTTCTCAGGGAAATTCCCGTATATATATTTTAAAGACAAATTAACATCAATACTTGATTCATAAGAGAAATCATCAGCATACCATCCATATGCAGCTATTTTATTAATTATTAATCCAACTTTTTTAGTATTAAGATGGCCAAGTTTATTAACAATAAGCTCTGTTTTTTCTCTATTGTAATAGTTAGTTCTTTTCTTAGATTCTTGTTCAATGAGCAATTCAGAAAAAGACTTAAGTAAAGAATTATAATTATCACTAAATTTATCTTTATCCATCATTCATTAAATATTTTGCAAACTTAATTATATAAAGATTCTTGATTTTTTTATCAGCTTTAGCTAAGTTATCAGAAAACAAGTTAAAAATAAAATTAAGTATTTCAAAGCTGTAAAGACTAGTCTTCCTTCTTTTTCTTTTTGCCAAAAAGTCTATTAAAAAAACCTTTAATTCCTTTTTGTCTGTAAGCAGGGCATTTTATTGATTCGTAAACATCTTCCGGAATATCAAAATTGGTTAGGTATTTTTTACTTAGTTCGGCGTCTTTCTCTATTTCTTTAATAATATTGGCAACAATAGGTAAGGCCAGTGACGAACCTGAACCTTTTCCGCTTTTGAAATGTATCGTATTTGTTGAGGTTCCTACCCAAGTACCAAAAACAATATTGGGGGTGTAGGCAAGAAACCAAGCATCGGTATAATTTTGCGCAGTACCTGTTTTAGCAGCAAGTTGACTTTTAATTTTATAAGTGTTTCTAATTTTAGCTCCCGTGCCTTGGTCAACAGCTTTTTGTAAAATGGCTGTTAGTGTCTCAGTAGTTTCTTTTTTAAAGACTTCTTCGGTTTTTTGCTCTTTACTTTCATAAATAATAGCACCTTCTTTATCGGTAATTTTAGTAATCATGTAAAAGTCGTTCATGGCACCATTATTAGCAAAGCTACCGTAGGCTTTTGCTATTTCAGACAATGATAAATCTAAGGTTCCTAAAGCAATAGACGGAGCGTTATTAGTAACCTTCGGAAATTGTAGTTTTTCACACGAATTGATTAGCAATTCTTTTTCGAGTTTAAAATAAAGAGCGATAGTTGGTAAATTCATAGAATGGATTAGAGAATTCCATAACGCAACTTTACTCTTGGGTGTTGAGCTATAATCGGCATTTTGAGGTTTCCAATTATTAAATTCGGGATATGTTTTTTCTTCGTTGTCAAAATAGTCGCAAGGCGAAATGCCATTTTCTATGGCTGTAGCATATAAAATTGGTTTAAAAGCAGAAGCTATTTGACGATGCGATAAAACCATATCAAAAGGAAGTATTTTAAAATTGTTTCCACCTACCCAACTGATAACTGCTCCGTTTTTAGGATTTGTAACCAATACAGCCGCATTAAGCATTTTTGCATAATGCCATAAACTATCAATTTTAGTACCTTTTATTGTTTTAGTACTGTCCCAATCAAACAACTTAAAGGTTTTGTTTTGTTTGTCTTTTTTAGAAGAAAAACGATTCTTTTTTAACCAGTTATTTTTTAAAATATTCGATTGCAGTTCTTTATCTAATTCCTTTTGTTTTGCTATTAGTTGTTCTTTTGCCGCTTTTTCGGCAATTTTTTGAATACTGTAATTTAACGTGGTATATATTTTTAAACCGTCGGCTTCTAAATTGTGTTTTATATTTCTTGTTTCATTAATGCTATCTATTATTTTAACAGCTTTTTTCTTTACTTGATAAGAAAAATACCCAGCAGTTGTTTTTAAATCAAGGTTTTTATAGCTTAGTGTAAGTGGTAATTTTTGTAAACTATCCGTAGTTTTGGTATTTAAATACTGTTCGTTTTTCATAAGCTGTAGCACAATATTTCTTCTGCTTAAAGCATTTTTAGGATGCAACCTTGGGTTGTAATAAGTGTTTGCTTTTAACATACCAACTAACACCGCAGATTCTTCGGCATTTAATTCATTTGCCTTTTTATTAAAAAATCGATTAGCGGCAGATTCTATTCCGAAAATATTTTCACCAAAAGGAACCGAATTAAAATACAATTGAAGTATCTCGTTTTTAGAATATAAATTTTCCATTCTGCTAGCAATAATAAGTTCTTTAATCTTATTTATGGGCATGCTTAAAAATCCGTGATACTTTCGTCCGTATAAGTTTTTAATTAATTGTTGTGTAATGGTGCTTCCACCACCACCAGAAGCATCTTGCATTAAAATACTTTTAAATAGCACTCTTGCATAGCTCTGACCATCGTAACCATTATGAGTATAAAAACGTTTGTCTTCCGTAGCAATTAAAGCTTCTTTTAAATGATTTGGTATTTGTGATATGTTGATGTTGGTTCGATTTTCTGTAAAAATTTTACCGATAATTACATCATCCGAAGAATATATTAAAGAGGCTTCTTCATTTATTATTGATGATAATTTTTCGTTGTTAGGTAAAGCGCCAAACACTTCAAAATACACCAAAGAGAATAGTAGTATTATTGATAGAAATATTATACTAACCAAACCCGTTACATATTTTAATAAACGGATTAAAGTTTTCTTTTCAGTAAGCTGATGGTGTGTTTTTTTAAGTGTTTTCATTGTGCTTTAAAACGGAATCTGTATGGTAAAATTGTAGCGTTTTTACTACGCTGTTATAGTTTTTTAAAAGTGTTTCTGTAGGCAAGTCACTAAAGTCAATGATTTATACTTTATTAGTGTCAATTTTACTTTTTTTCTACTCGTAAAATTTTCTCCATTTTACGACCTTTTGCTAATTCATCAATAAGTTTTTCCATGCGCCTGCACTGTTTATATAAATCAAACTCACTCTCTATTTCTTCAATTCGATAACCGCAAACTACTCCTTTAATCATATAAGCATTGGGATGGATTTTTGCGTTCTTAAAAAACGTTCTAAATGTTACCTTCTCTTCGATGAGTGATTGCAATTTAGTTTCGTTAAAGCCAGTAAACCATTCTATTACTTGATGAAACTCTTCTTTTGTTCTACCATTTTTTTCTAATCTATTCCAGTAAAGGGGATAAATAGATGCAAATATCATATTAGCAACTTTTTCATTTTTTTCAGTTGTAACTTTCATTTTTTGTGATTTTGGGTTGGTGCTAATTATATTGATTTTTAATTCTTAATGTTAAGAATTAAGCGAAGTTATCAGAAAAGTAACTTAAAAACAAACAAAAAACCCTCACAATATGTAAGGGTTTCATTCTTTATTATAGTATGTGATTAACAACATCCACCACCATCATAATGAAAGGTAGATTCTGAGAAGAAAATATCATCTCTGCCTAAAGCTTTTAAAGCTGCTGCTGTTTTATCGCAAATAGCTAATGGCTGATTTTTCAACAAGGTATGTCCTAATCCGTCATCAAAATAATCTTCGTCACCGTAGTAGATGGCTGCTTTTCCTGTAAAAACGCAAGGCCATCAGCTGGCATTGGGTCTTTAATTGCGGCAACTTCAATAGATTCTATATAAATTAATTCATCTGTTGGGTAATTCTTGGGATCTAAAATTCGGTAAGGTTTACGTGCTCTAATTTCAATGGTTCCAAAACCAGCATCGGTTAAGGCTTTTACATAATTAGCAATGGTTAAACTTCCACTTAAACACAAAGCTCGTAAACGTTCATCATTACGTAATTCGTCGTTCATTTCTTGCTCGCAAGTAGGGTCGCTCATCACCAATTTTCCGTTTGGTTTTAAAACACGATACATTTCTGCAATTGCTTTTTGTAAATCGTCTTCTTTAAAAATATTGAATAAACAATTCTGCGCGGCAACATCAATCGAGTTGTCTTCCACAGGTAAATTCATGGCATCACCTTTACGTAAATCAACAAAATCACTTTTAAACCAGTCATTTTGTTCTTCAGCAATTTTAAAATTTTTGCGAGATGCTTCTAGCATTTCATCAACTACATCTAAACCAATTACGCCGCCTTTATTTCTGTTAAAATAGGCAAATTGTAATAGTTCCATCCCGCCACCAACACCAACGTATAACATTTTAGGGTTGTTAGTTAAATCGCGCGCATGAACAGTAGAACCACATCCGTAATTCATTTCTTGCATAATTTTAGGAATCTTTAATCCTGGTAATTCCCAAATTGGGTTTGTAGTACAGCATAAGCCAACATCTGGTGTTAATGCTGCTTCTTTATAAACGTTATGTGTGGTTTCTAGGTAACTCATTTTTTTCTTTAGATGAAAGAATCAAGAGGCAAGAAACAGGATGTTTTTAATATTAATCTTGGTTCTTGTATGTAAAAATCTTGGCTCTATAATTTTAAAATTAATTCTTTAAATAATGTAATCATTTTCGGTTCTGCTTTTCCGGCAACTTCAATAATTTCTTCAATATTAACAGGTTGCAAATTTTTTGGATCACATTCATCTGTTAATACTGAAACGGCTGCACAGGGCAAGTTTAGTTGTTTGGCAACAATAACTTCTGGTACAGTACTCATACCAACAGCGTCAGCTTCTAGAATTTGTAACATTCTATATTCTGCTCTTGTTTCTAATTGTGCACCAACTACACTTGCATACATGCCTTCGTGCAATTGTATGTCGTTGTCTTTTGCAATTCCTTTCAGCTGACTGTTGATTTTTTTAGAATACGGTGCTAACATATCAGCAAAAATATTTCCGAACTCGTTTGCTCCTTTAAAAGCTAATGGCGATCCGCCTTGTAAATTTAAATGATCTTCCAATAGCATTAAATCGCCTTTTTTATAAGAAAGATTGATAGCTCCGGCAGCGTTAGAAATTAATAAAGTTGAAATTCCTAAACCGTGCATGGTTCTAATTCCGTAAGTAACTTCCCAAAGGCTATACCCTTCATAAACATGAAAACGACCAGACATTACAATAACCTTTTTACCTGATAATGTTCCGTAAATTAATTTTCCTGAATGAAATTCAACCGTTGCTTGTGGAAAATGTGGAATATCTGAATATTGAATTTCTTTTTCGATAGAAATTTCATCAACTAGTTTACCCAAACCGGTACCAAGTACAATTCCGATTTCAGGATTCGTAATTCCGTTTGATTTTAAAAAATCTATTGTTTCTTGTAATTGTTGTTTCTTCATCTTTATTGTCTGGTCGAGCGCAGTCGAGACCTAATATATTATCTCTCTAAAGCTGCGCTTCTATTTTTAAATTAAAAAATATTTTAATTCTCAATAATGCTTGAGATGACGTTTATTTTAAAAATTGTTGAAAAGCTTCATGATTTTCAATGTCTTCAATAACATCTACATCATTTAACTCATCTAACAAATGTACAGTTACTTTTTGTAAATCGTTAAGGGTATCTTTTCTAACAGTTGAAGTTCCCCATTCTTTATTTTGAAAAATGTTTGGTTGTAATTTTTTCATCCCAAGTAAGTAATACCCACCATCTTCTGCAGGCTCAATCACAACATCGTTAGTGTTTAATTTAGCGAATGCTTCATTAATGTGATTTGGTGTTAAATCGTATAAATCGCTACCAACTATCATTACTTTTTCATAACCAGCATCAAAAGAATCATTGAACGCGTTTTGCATTCTAAAACCTAAATTTTCTCCTTTTTGTTGATGTTTTTGATAAATATTAGTATCCCAAATATCATTATCACGAACTTTTACCGAATAATAAACTGCTTTATCGCAAGTAAGATTTTGTGTAACTTCTTTAGTTTTGTCGAGTAGAAATTTATAAATCGTTAAGGCAGTTTTATCGCCAACAGACCTTGCTAATCGCGTTTTTGCTTTTCCTAACTCAGGATTTCTTGTAAATATTAAAAGTAAATTTTTATTCATAAACTTTAATGCCTTTTTTTAGCCAAACACTCCAATCTTTATTAAAAGCATGTACTTTTTCTGTTACTTTTTCTTCGGATGTATATACCTTGTTGTTGCTGTTTTTCCACTCAAAAATTCCGCCAAACAAATTATAAACATTTTTAAAACCTGCTTTTTGAAGTTTTTCAGCAATGTCTTCAGATCGGATTCCGAGTGAACAGTACACAACAATTGTTGCATTTTTATCCTTTAATTTAGCAGTGGTTTTACTCAAATTAAAATTATCATAACCAACGTGAATGGCATTTTTAAGATGACTTACGTTGTATTCTTTTAATTCTCTAGCGTCTAATAAAATAGTTTTATTGTCGCCTTGAGCGGGGTCGAAAGTTTTTTTTATTTTTTCGTTTAAATCATCAACAAAAACATACGAAACACTTTCTGTATTGTGTTTCTTCAATAATTTTTTCAAACTTTTTTGAGAGAAAGAATTTATTGAAATCAGTAAGAAAAAAATATAAATTTATTCATCTCGTTAAAAATAATTAGTAGCTATTTCCCGCTTTCAGCACTCGCTCTCTGCGAGGAGCTCAAACAAATGCTTCAATCGGGGCTAAACTTATTTACTAAGGTTTAAGAACTATAACAAAAATAGTCTATCATTTTAAATAGCTTAACATCTCGATTGTGCTCGATATGACAACCTCTGTTATGCAACAACACCTTGGCAACTACTTCCTGCGCCAGCAGTACAACCGTAACAATGTTGATTGATAATTATATCTCTGTTTTGTAACAATTCTTCGTTATAGTCGGAAATGTGTTTTACTTTAGAGTTTACTTTTAAGTTTAACATTTGGTTGAAATCGCAATCATATAAAAATCCATCCCAACTTACCGATAAAGTGTTGGTACACATTACGTTTTCTACTGCTGTAGGATTGTAAGCTTCTACTAAAGCATACATATAATCTTCATAATTTTCAGAAGCAATTAAATAATCTAAAAATCGACTGATTGGTAAATTTGTAATTGCAAATAAATTGTGAAAATTGATGTTAAAATCATCTTTCAACGCCTTTTTAAAGTCGTTTTCTAATGCCATTTGATCTCCAGGTAAAAATGCTCCTGAAGGATTGTAAACCAAATCGAGTTTTAAATCAGAACCTTCCATTCCGTAGCCAACTTCATTCAGCATTTGTAGCGCTTTAATAGATTTATCAAAAACACCATTACCACGTTGTTTATCAGTTTTTCCACGTGTCCAGTGCGGCATCGAAGAAACTACATGTACATTGTGTTTTTTAAAAAAGGCTGGTAAATCGTGGTATTTTTTGTTTGCTAAAATGATTGTTAAATTAGAACGAACAATAAAATCTGTAATTCCTGCTTTTGACGCTTCTTCTACAAACCATCTAAAATTCGGATTCATTTCTGGTGCGCCACCTGTTAAATCTAAAGTGTGCGCTCCTGTTTTTTTTATCACCTCTAAACATTGCTGCATGGTTTCGGTCGTCATAATTTCTTTACGATCCGGATCTGCATCAACATGGCAATGCGCACAAACTTGATTACACATATAACCTAAGTTAATCTGTAAAATTTCTAGTTTTTTAGGGCGTAGTGGAAACTGATTAGTTTCCTTTATTTTTTTAGCAAAGGTTGGCAACTCTCCGTCAGCAAAAATTCCGTTTGATAAAATTTCCAATTGACGTTGCGTATTTGCTAAATCGTTATTTCTTGCTAAAAGCGATTTTTTCATCTTAATATTTTAGAATTCTTTCAGGTCGAGTGCAGTCGAAACCTAAATATTACCTTTCAACTGTGCTCGAGGAGTCATTTTTGAAAATAATTACATTTCAAGTTTATTCACTTTGTTCATCATTTGAACTCCATGAACTAAAGTTGCACCGCTTTTTATGGCAGCACCAACATGAAGCGCTTCCATCATTTCTTCTTTGGTGATTCCACGTTCTAAGCCATCTTTTGTATACGCATCTATGCAATATGGACATTGTTCTGTATGTGCAACAGCTAAGGCGATTAAGCTTTTTTCACGAGCAGTTAAAGCGCCTTCTTCAAATACTTTTCCGTAATAATCAAAGAATTTGTTTCCAAGTTCCTCGTTCCATTCTGTTATTTTTCCGAACTTACGTAAATCGGCAGGATCGTAATATGTTTTTGACATGTGTTTCTTTAGGTTGAGGAGTAAAAATACAAATTGTTTTCAGAATTTCTGTAGCTAAAAGTAGTAATACGAGCTATTTTCCGTTTAAACTCCAATCGTATTTTAAAAAGCTGGTTTTTGCCTTTGTAGCTACTTTGATATTAGAATATTTGTTAATAAAATCTATTAGTGAACCTTTTTTGGTAAAATCACCTTTAAACCATTCGAAAATTTTTGAGAGCTGTATTTTATTAGCAGTTATCTTATTTCTGTTAGCGTCATTAATGAACTTTTTCATTAATTCGTCCGTTTTACTTTCGTAATTAACTTCTGTAAAAGCGAAATTTCCTAATTGCGGGCAAGAACCAGAAGCACAATTTACGGCTACATGAATTTTAGGGTCGTTAAATTTTTTACGTAAAATTTGATGCTCAATATAATTTAAAGTATATGTCTTGCCTCCAACTTTTGCAAACGGAATATTCCAAGCATCTTTTCCTTTCTGTTTAATATTTAAAATACTTTTTAAAGGGTAGTTGTCTAAGATTATTTTTATAGTGTAAGCATTATAGGCATTTACCCAAAAGGCTTTGGTTTTTGCTGCCGACCAATTTCTTTGAGGTGTCGTTTTGTTTAAATAGCTTAAATAAGAATCAAGTTTAGCTTCTTCTTTTTGTAGGTTTTTATAATCTACAAATCCAGTACTGTTAACATGCTTTTTTAATAAAGTATTAAAAACACTTGTTTGTCCGAAGGAGTTTATAAAAAAAGTTAAGCTTATTACTAAAAGTAGTTTGCGCATGGTTTGTTATTTTAATCTGATGCTTTAGACGTTTCTTTTATTAATAGATTACAAAGAATATTCCATTTTTTAAAAAACGAGAGTTAATGATATGATTTAGTAAAAAAGGATTGTTGTTTATTCTTTTAGATAATTTATTAGTTGATAAAAATAAACAAAGAAAAACTGTATAAAAAAAGAGGTTGTAAACTGCTATGGAAGTGTTAAAAATAAAAAAACCTTAACAAATAAATGTTAAGGTTTAGTACTGAAGGCGGGACTTGAACCCGCACGACCCAAGGGTCATTGGATTTTAAGTCCAACGTGTCTACCAATTCCACCACTTCAGCTGGTATATGTATATGTTTTTGACTGCTTTCTTAAAATAAACCTCGCTAATTAAAGCGAGGCTTAGTACTGAAGGCGGGACTTGAACCCGCACGACCCAAGGGTCATTGGATTTTAAGTCCAACGTGTCTACCAATTCCACCACTTCAGCGTGATTTGATTGTACTACAATCAAATTTGGTATATTTTTAAGAAAGTCTCAGAGCG
Organism: Tenacibaculum retecalamus; assembly: GCF_027941755.1. Lineage (NCBI taxonomy): Bacteria > Pseudomonadati > Bacteroidota > Flavobacteriia > Flavobacteriales > Flavobacteriaceae > Tenacibaculum > Tenacibaculum retecalamus. The sequence continues at coordinate 215,356 of NZ_CP115916.1, forward strand.
AAAGACGGGATTTGAACCCGCGACCCCCACCTTGGCAAGGTGATGCTCTACCCCTGAGCTACTTTCGCGTAGTCAAAAATTATTTTAAAGAACGTTGCATTACTCTGAATGCGGGTGCAAATATAACACCTTTTTTTAAACCACAAAGTAGTTTTTAATTTTTTTTATATTTCGATTACTATTTTTTTTTATGGTCATTAAAGAAGAAAGAAATATCTTTGCAAAAAATAAAACTAAAAGTGGATTCTATCTCACCTATACATACTAAACCTTCTTTAAAATCAGTATTTAACGATTTTAAGCAATTAACCAAAATAGGTTTATCCATTAGTGTTGTCTTTACATCTATTACTGGTTATTTATTAGGAGCTGAAACAATTGATTATACCGTAGTTTTATTATTAGCAATAGGTGGTTATCTAATGGTAGGTGCATCTAATGCTTTTAATCAAGTTATAGAAAAAGATATCGATTCGTTAATGCAGCGTACTAAAGATCGCCCTTTGCCAGCTGGTAGAATGAGTGTAACTTTTGCATTAATAATTGCAACAATTTTTACGATTGCAGGTATTGGAATATTATATGCAATAGATCCTAAATGCGCTTTATTTGGTGCAATCTCAATATTTTTATATACAAGTGCTTATACGCCTTTAAAAGCTGTAACGCCTTTAGCTGTTTTTGTAGGTGCTATTCCTGGTGCAATTCCTTTTATGTTAGGTTGGGTTGCAGCAACAGGCGAGTTTGGTGTTGAAGCAGGTTTTTTATTTATGATTCAGTTTTTTTGGCAATTTCCACATTTTTGGGCAATAGGTTGGTTACAGTTCGAAGAGTATAATAAAGCTGGCCTTCATATGCTTCCTATGGATAAAAAAGACAAAGGAGCTATTGTACAGATAATTTTTTATACCTGTATTATGATTTTAATGTCGGTTGCTCCGGTGTTAAAAGTAACAGGTAACTTATATATTTATCCATTAACTGCTGTCATAGTTTTATTATTAGGTTTGTTAATGTTGTATTATGCTTTTCAATTATATAAATCAGAAAAAAATACTGATGCCCGAAAGTTAATGTTGGCAAGTGTTTTTTATATTACAATCGTACCCATAATTTATGTGGTAGATAAATTTTTACACTAATGAGTGAACAAACGTTACAAGAAGAATTAAAACAAGGTAAAAGAAAATCTGCAAAACCAATGTTGTGGATTTCGATGATAAGTATGGTAATGTTTTTCGCAGGATTAACAAGTGCTTATGTTATTAGTATGAACCGAGAAGATTGGGTTACTTTCGATTTACCACAGGCATTTTACATCAGTACAGTTTTAATTGTATTGAGTAGTGTTACATTAATTTTTTCTCAAAAATTATTAAAAAAAGATAATTTAAAGGCGTCATTTGGGCTTTTAGTAACCACTTTAGTGTTGGGTTTAGGCTTTGTATGGTATCAATATGTAGGTTTTAATGAATTAAAATCTGTTGGATTGTATTTTACAGGCCAGAAAGTACCGTGTCTACATCTTTTATTTTAGGAATAACATTTATGCATATTTTACACTTATTAGCGGGTGTAATTGTATTGCTAGTAGTAATTTATAATCATTTTAAAAAGAAATATTCAGCAGCGGATATGCTTGGGTTTGAGTTAGGTGGCATCTTTTGGCATTTCGTAGATGTTTTATGGATTTATCTATTTTTCTTTTTCTATTTCATAAGATGATGAAAAATGCGTAATTTTGGCGCACTGTTTTAACAAAAATTAACAAAAAGAGATTTATGGAAGCAAATAATGCTGTAAATTCTGATAAAAAAGAAACCTGGGGCGGAGGTGGTGAAAAACCATTTGGCGCTAGTTATGGTAAAATGATGATGTGGTTTTTCATCGTATCTGATGCATTAACCTTTTCGGGGTTTTTAGCAGCGTATGGTTTAACACGTTTTAAGTTTATTGATTCATGGCCAATTGCCGATGAAGTGTTTACACACTTTCCGGGATTGCATGGTGTACACGCACCGATGTATTATGTAGCGTTAATGACATTTATTTTAATTGTATCATCAGTAACAATGGTGCTGGCAGTTGATGCAGGTCATCAAATGAAACAAAAGAAAGTAGCTTGGTATATGTTTGCTACGATTATCTTCGGAATTATTTTCGTTGGATCTCAAGCATGGGAGTGGAAAAACTTTATCAACGGTTCTTATGGAGCAGTTAAAACTTCAAACAATCATATCTTACAATTCGTAAAAGATGGTCATCAAATCGCTTTAGCAGATTTTGTGCATGCAGAGAGAAAAGATGATAGAGTGCAACATACTCGTGAAAACGGAGTGTGGTTTGAAAAGGAAGAAACAATTTCTCAATATTCAGTAGCACAAATTCAAGAAGCTTTTAAAGCAGATCCTTCTTTGTTAATTAGAACAGAAAGATTAAATCCTGAAACGAAACAAAAGATAATCCTATCAAGAACAGAAAGTTTAGAGAAATTAGCTTTAGCAAAACAAGTTGTTGAAGGAGCTAATTTAGAAGTAAATGAATACGGTAATCCGATATTTGCAGATTTCTTTTTCTTTATTACAGGTTTTCATGGTTTTCACGTATTATCAGGAATCATCATTAATATCATTATATTCTTTAACGTAGTTTTAGGAACTTACGAGCGTAGAGGACATTATGAAATGGTTGAAAAAGTAGGTTTATATTGGCACTTTGTAGATTTAGTTTGGGTATTTGTATTTACCTTCTTCTACTTAGTATAATTTAAAAGCGATATTAAAAATGGGTCACGCACAGGAATCAAATAAAAAAAGAATTTGGATTGTTTTAGCAATCTTAACAATTATAACCACTGTAGAAGTAGCTTTTGGTATTGTTAAACCAGATGCAATGCATTTACATGGATGGGGAACAAGTTGGTTAAACTGGTTTTTTATTATCTTAACATTAGTAAAAGCATATTATATTGCTTGGGCATTTATGCATTTAGAGGGTGAAAAAAAATGGTTTAGAAGATCAATCGTTTGGATACTCGTCTTTTTAGTTTCTTATTTATTATTTATAGTATTGATAGAAGGAGATTATTTAAATGAAACATTAGCGCCATTAGTAAAATGGTAATCAAATAATATTTTTAAAAAAAAGGTGGTTTTAACCACCTTTTTTTGACTTTAATTTGGAATTGAAATGGGTAAAACTAAAAAGTTTATTGTCTTATTTGCACTATTTATAGTGCCTTTGTTGTTTTATGTTTTATTACAATTAGGTACACATAATTTTGGAAAACTACCAGTAGTATCTAAAAACGTTATTGATGTTTCTTTAATTGATAAGAATTTTACCTTTGATAAAAGAGTTACCGTAGTTACTTTTTTAGGAAATGATATCGACTTAGTAAAAGGAGAAGTGTATAATTTAAAAGAAAAAATTTATAAGAATTTCTCTAATTATGTAAGTTTTCAAATGATTTCTTTAGTTGATGAGAGTCAAAAAGAAGCTGTAGAAGACTTAAAAGAAATGTTAAGTGTTAATGTAGATTTAAGTAGATGGGATTTCGTTTTTGCGTCAGCTGAAGAAATGGAAGCTTTACACGAAAGTTTTAAAACGCCAAGCCCTTTAGATGCAAATTTCCGTTCACAAAAAGCATATATTATCGATAAAGAACTTAATTTAAGAAGGGGTAAATCGACAATTAATAGTTTAGAAGATAAAAATTTATTCGGATACACGATGAAATCTGTAGCAGAACTTAAAAACGATATGATTGACGACATAAGTGTTGTTTTAGTTGAGTATAAACTAGCATTGAAGAAGAATAACAGCAGTGACGACCGAAGAAAAAATAGCATTTCAAATGAAAAAAAATAAGTATTCATACGTAGGCATTTCTTTTATTATTTTATTGTTCGGTATTTATGCCGTACCAAAAATTATAAAACATTTTCAAACTGCCGATTTACATAAATTTAATAAAGTACCTGCTTTTGAGTTTGTAAATCAAGATGGAAAAACAATTAATAATGATGATTTTAAAGGTAGAGTATATGTGGTAGAGTTTTTCTTTGCTACTTGTCCCACAATTTGCCCTTTAATGAATGCAGAAATGGTTACCATTCAAAATGAATTTATGGGAAACCCTAATTTCGGAATAGCCTCTTTTTCTATCACTCCAGATATTGATACGCCAAATCAATTAAAACAATACGCACTTAAAAACGGAATTAACCATAAAAATTGGCATTTGCTAACAGGTAAATCAGAGGATGTTGTTTATGATTTATCTAATGAAGGCTTTAAACTATTTGCGGGTAAGGGTGAGGTTTCTCATGGCGGATTTGAGCATTCGGGTTTATTTGCTTTGGTTGATAAAAACGGATATATCCGTTCGCGTTACGATGAACATGGAAATCCGATCATGTACTATCGAGCATTAGATGAACATGGTTTTGGAAATCAAATTACAGAATTAAAACAAGATATTAAGTTACTTTTAAAAGAATAGTATGAACACTGAAGAAAAAAAATATAAAAAACTGATTACCATAGTTTCAGTTGTAATTCCATTAGCTGTAGCTGCTTTATTCGGAATTAAAATACCAAATGTTGAACCATTATCTTTTTTACCGCCAATTTATGCGAGTGTAAACGGATTAACAGCATTGTTATTAATAGCCGCTGTAGTAGCGATTAAAAAAGGAAACAAGAAATTACACGAACAATTAACCACTGCCGCAATTATTTGTTCAGTATTATTTTTAGTAATGTATGTGGCATATCATATGACTTCAGATTCTACAAGTTTTGGAGGGGAAGGCGTTGTAAAGTATATTTACTTATTTATTTTATTTACTCATATCGTATTATCAATAGTAGTAATACCTTTTGTATTAATAACATTTATGAGAGCACGTTTAGGTAATTTTCCTCAACATAAAAAAATAGCAAAAATTACATTTCCATTATGGTTGTATGTTGCAGTAACAGGTGTAGTTGTGTATTTAATGATATCTCCATATTATGTATAAAAAAAATATCTTATTTGTTTTATTTATTGTTTCTGTAAATGCATCTGCGCAGTGTGCTATGTGTAAAGCAGTAGTAGAAGGAGGAAACGAAACGATGGCTGAAGGTGTTAATAACGGAATTACCTATTTAATGGTGTTCCCTTATATTTTAGTAGGTGTTTTATCTTACTTTATTTATCGCCATAAAAAAATGGCTAAAAAGTAATATTTTAATTAGTGCGTTTTTTTTGTAACATATGCTGCTTTTAGTCGTCATATAAAAAAAACTAAAACAATTGTTCAGTTTCAGAACTGTAAATGTTCGAAATCAAACAGTTGAAAAATAATTAATTACGGTAATTAGCTTTAAAACAACTTGTTACTGTTTGTTTCTTTTTTGGAACATCAATTGACTAATTATAATGAACAAAAAAATATTCGTTTTGAAAACAAAATTTGTAATAGCCGCAGCTTTATTTACTACGCTAGCTGGTTTTTCTCAAAAACAATGGACACTTAAAGAATGTGTTAATCACGCATTAGAAAACAACATTACAATAAAGCAGAATATGCTTAATATTGATATTGCTGAAGCTGATGTAAAAAGTGCTAGAGGAAATAAATTACCATCTTTAAGTGGTTCTACTGGAGGTAATTTAAGATTTGGTTCTGGTTTCGATCCAGTTTCTCAAGATAGAGTTTCTACAAGTAATTTTGGTGGTTCTTTTGGTTTATCTACAGGTATTACAGTTTTTAACGGTTATAGAGTGTTAAATACTTATAAGCAGGCAAAATTAGGTGTAGAAGGAAGTAAGTTAGATTTAGAAGTGATTGAGAATGATATTGCTTTACGTGTTGTTAACTCGTATTTAAACGCTTTGTTTGCTAAAGAAAATTTACTTGTTGCAACTACGCAAGCAGCTATTAGTAAAAAGCAAATTGAACGTGCAAAAGCACAGTTTGAAGCAGGAGCAGTTCCTAAAAGTGATTTGTTAAATGTGCAATCTACAGCATCAAACGATGTACAGAATTTAGTTACTCAAGAGAACGCTTTAAATTTAGCATTACTTAATATTTCACAGTTATTACAAGTGCCTTTTAATGGTTTTGATGTAGCAAAAATTGAAATAGATTCACCATCTGCTGCAATGCTTTACAGTACTTCAGAGGAAGTATATAAAAAGGCATTAACTAACAGGCCAGAAATAACTAGAGCAAAATTAAATATTGAGAATGCAGATCTTTCTATTGCGATTGCAAGATCGGCGTATATGCCATCTGTTACAGCATCAGGAAATGTTGGAACGAATTATGGATATAATTTAGATTTGCCAACAGGTTTTTCTAACACAGATTTTTTAACTCAATTAGATAACAATTTAGGGTACGGTATTGGCTTTAATGTTAGTATTCCAATTTTTAATGGATTTAAGACCGATGCGAGTGTAGAGCGTTCAAAAATTAGTAAATTAATTACTGAAACAAGGTTAGAAAGTCAGAAATTGCAATTGCAGCAAACAATAGAAAAATCTTTTCAAGATGCAAAAGCAGCATCGAAATCATTTGAAGCAGCAGAAATTTCTTTAGAAGCACAAAAAGAAGCTTTTAAAAATGCACAAGTAAGTTATGATTATGGTTCGATGACGCAATTTGATTATGATCAGGTTCGTAATCGTTTAGTAAATGCTGAAAGCGCACTAATTAGAGCAAAATACAACTACGTATTTACAACCAAAGTATTAAAGTTTTACTACGGAGAAGATATCTTATTAGATTAAAAAAATAATTTATATACAATAAAACTCATCACTTTTTAGCTGATGAGTTTTTTGTTTTTTAAGAGTATCTTTGCCTAAATTTTTAGAATTTGGCATTGATACTTAACATAGAAACTGCAACAAAAAACTGCTCTGTTAGTTTAGCAAAAGACGGAATGGTTTTAGCAATTAGAGAACTAAATGATGGTAATTATTCGCATGCAGAAAAATTACACCCTTTTATTCAAGAACTTTTAAAGGAAGTAAATATTACTTCAGAAAGGATAGACGCAGTAGCTGTAAGTAAAGAGCCAGGTTCGTATACGGGACTTCGTATTGGTGTTTCAGCAGCAAAAGGAATGTGTTTTGCGATAAATAAACCATTAATTTCTATAGAAACTTTAAAATCGCTAGCCTACAGTATTTCTATCCAAGAAGGATTGATTGTATCAATGTTAGATGCACGACGAATGGAAGTGTATGCTGCAGTGTACAACCCAAATTACGAACAAGTAAGAGAAATCAAAGCAGAAATAATTGATGAAGATTCTTTTAGAGAAGAGTTATCAAAAGGGAAAGTTTATTTCTTAGGTGATGGAGCTGCAAAATGTAAGGACGTAATTACTCATAATAATGCATTTTTTATTGACGATAAATTTCCGTCAGCAAAAGAAATGGCAAAATTAAGTTATGATAAGTACCAAAAAAACGACATCGAAGATGTCGCTTATTTTGAGCCTTTTTATCTAAAAGATTTTATTGCTATTCCTGAAAAAAAGAAAGTTTAACCTTCTTTTTGAATTTCAACAGCATGAGGATATGGAATTTCAATGCCAGCTTTATCTAGTGCTAATTTTACATTTTCGGTAGTTTCAAAATAAACATCCCAGTAATCTGCTACATTAACCCATGGTCTAACAGCAAAGTTTACTGAGCTATCTGCTAGTTCAGATACATTTACAGAAGGAGCAGGGTCTTTTAATACTTTAGGATTTGCTGTTAAAACTTGCATTAAAACTTCTTTTGATTGTTTAATGTCAGCATCGTAAGAAACGCCAAAAGTTAAATCTACACGCAATTTTCCTTCTGCAGTGTAATTAATAATATTTCCATTTGATAGTGTACCGTTTGGAATAATCGCTAATTTGTTACCAGCCGTATTTAATTGAGTGGTAAAAATCTGTATTTCTTTTACCACACCTTTAATTCCTTGAGCTTCTATTAAGTCGCCTATTTTAAAAGGTTTAAATATCATTATTAAAGCACCACCAGCAAAGTTAGAAAGTGAACCCTGTAAAGCTAAACCAACGGCTAAACCTGCAGCACCAATAATAGCAGCAAAAGAAGTAGTTGCAACTCCTAATTGCGAAACTACAGTAACAAAAAGCAAGGCTTTTAACGACCAGCTAAGTAAGTCGCCTAAAAACTTTTGAAGTGTTAAATCAACATGTTGCTTATTCATCACTTTTTTAGAGACCTTAACAATCATTTTAATAGCAAATAATCCGACAATTAAAAGAACCAAAGCCGTTAAAGCCTTTGGAGAGTACTCTACGAGTAGGTTTTGAATTTGGTCTAAATACTTTTTCATGTGTAAAATTTAAAAATTAATAAAATGTATAATTAGTAGTATTTATTTTTATAATGAGCGCAATTTACAGTATCAACCATAAAATACCAATTAAAGCAGGTATTGATTGAATGATAAAAATTCTTGGTTTTTTTGTTGAATAAGCTCCGTATATGCCAGCAATAAAAACACAGAGTAAAAAGAAAATGGCAACATCTAATTTTTGAGTAATCATAGCCCAAATTAAACCTGCGGCTAAAAAACCATTGTATAAGCCTTGGTTAGCAGCCAGTACTTTTGTCTCTTCTGCAAATTCTTTGTTTTTTAAACCGAATGTTTTTATCCCTTTAGGTTTTGTCCATAAAACCATTTCTAAAAACATAATGTATATGTGAATTAAAGCTACGAGACCGACGAATATGTATTGTGTAATGTTCATAATGTAAAGGTGGAATTAAATTAGATAAATTTATGGCTTTTTAAAATAAAAAAGAAGTTACAAAAATTCAATGTTAAATTAATGTCATGTAAATGTTTCTTATTTGTAAAATAATTCATATATTTGGATTATAAGTGTTAATTATAAAAAATTTAGATATGAAAAAATTAGTAATCGCTGTTTGTATTTTATCAGTCTCATTATTGCAAGCTCAGGATAAAGCGCCAAAATTTGAAAAGTCAGGAGATTTAGTAAAAGCAACTTATTTTTATAAAGACGGCAAGGTAAAAGAACAGGGTTTTTTCAAAAATAAAAAATTAACAGGAACCTGGATTTCTTTTGATACTGAAGGAAGCAAGAAAACAATTGCACATTATGAAGCGGGCAAAAAAGTAGGTAAATGGTTTATGTGGAAAGAAGACGGTTTAAAAGAGATAGATTATACAGATAATGTTATTGCTAGCGTTCAGACTTGGAGAGAAGAAACAAAAATGGCTGTTAAATAGCTTTAAAGAGTTCGTATTTATATAAAAAATAGAAATAACCGGGTGTTTTACTCGGTTATTTTATTTTCTACCAAAATCAGCAGGAATTTCCCCCCAAGCTTTAGTTTCCCATTTTAATATAGGGTTTTTAAAAGTATTTTCTTTTAACCACTTTTCGGCACGTTTTATTAAATCTAAGATGTCTTTATTACTTGCGTCAAAAGTTATGTTGGTTCTACATTGTTTCTTTTTAATCCAACTCATTGCTATTCTAGAATCAGAATATATAGGATAAGTATCCATTTTTTTATTCTTTAAGAGTGCTATTCCATGTACCAAAGCTAAAAATTCACCAATGTTATTAGTCCCTTTTTTATAAGGCCCATTCTAAAAATTTCTTTTTTGCTTTTTGTTAAAACACCACGATACTCCATCACACCAGGATTTCCAGCGCAAGCAGCATCAACAGCAATAGTTTCTAAATTCGGTATTCCGTAACTAGCTTTTTCTTCAGTGGATAAAACAACCTTTTTAGTCTCTTTACCTATATAATCACTGTAGTTTTTAGTAAAAGCAATTTCGGCTGCTTTTTTATCTATAAAAGCTTTGTATTGGGCACCTTCAAATCCGGTAATTTGTTTTTTACAAACATTCCACGAAGTGAAAACACCTGTTTTTTTACCCTTCCAAACAACGTAATATTTTTTTAGACATTTTCTAAAATTACATTTTCTATAATTTTAGGAAAGTGTTCTTGCTCTAACATATGAATTTTATTTGCGATATCATCTGCTGAATCTGAAGAAAGCACATTAGTTTTCGTTTGATAAATTATAGCACCTTCGTCGTAATTTTCGTTTACATAATGAATTGTAATACCAGTTTCGGTTTCATTATTTTCTTTTACAGCCTTATGAACATTCATACCATACATGCCTTTACCACCATATTTTGGTAGCAATGCAGGGTGAATATTTATTATATTATTAGGAAAAGCAGTAACTATTTTAGCCGGAATACGCCATAAAAATCCTGCAAGTATAATTATATCGGCTTCAACTTGTAAAAAATTTAAAATAGTATCTTCTTTTACAAAGTTCTCTTTGTCAAATAACGAAGCATCTATATTTAAACGTTCACATCTATCAAAAACCTTGGCATGTTCATTGTTAGACAATACGTGAGTAACGGTAGCAATATTGGAATTTTGAAAGTATTTAATAATATTTTCAGCATTAGAACCAGAACCAGAAGCAAAAATTACGATACGTTTCATGTTAATTATGGTATTTTGTTGCTACAAAAAAAAGAATAATTATTAACAACGGTGGTGTTTGTAGCAAAATATTCAATATTTTTTTTATATTAGACCACACATTTTTGAGCAAAAGTTAGAATTAATAGTTAAGATTCGTACTTTTGCCTCGATTTTAAACTTTAAAACAAACAAATTATGTCAGACATAGCATCAAGAGTAAAAGCGATTATCGTAGACAAGTTAGGAGTAGACGATAACGAAGTAACAAACGAAGCAAGCTTCACAAACGATTTAGGAGCAGATTCTTTAGATACTGTTGAATTAATCATGGAATTCGAAAAAGAATTTGATATCCAAATTCCAGACGATCAAGCAGAAAACATTGGTACAGTAGGTCAAGCAGTAAGCTATATCGAAGAAGCTAAAAAATAATTTATATGCAATTAAAACGAGTTGTAGTAACTGGACTTGGCGCATTAACGCCAATAGGAAACAATAAAGAAGAGTATTGGAATAGCTTAGTTAACGGAGTTAGCGGAGCTGCGCCTATAACGTATTTCGATGCTGCCAAGTTCAAAACTCGTTTTGCATGTGAGTTAAAAAACTTTAACGCGACTGATTTTATCAACAGGAAAGATGCGCGTAAAATGGATAGATTTACGCAATATGCTATGGTAGCTTCAGATGAAGCAATAGTAGATTCGAAGTTAAATCTAGACGAAATTAACAAATTTAGAGTAGGTGTAATTTGGGGAGCTGGTATTGGAGGTTTAGAAACTTTTCAAAACGAAGCTATGAATTTTGGAGCCGGAGATGGTACACCAAGATTTAATCCATTTTTTATACCTAAAATGATTGCTGATATCGCACCAGGTCATATATCTATTAAAAATGGATTTATGGGACCTAACTATACAACGGTATCTGCATGTGCATCATCAGCAAACGCGATGATAGACGCATTAAATTATATTAGACTTGGACATTGTGATGTTATTGTAACAGGAGGTAGTGAAGCTGCTATTACATATGCTGGTGTTGGAGGTTTTAATGCAATGCACGCACTTTCTACTAATAATGAAAACCATAAATCTGCCTCGAAGCCTTTTGATGCAGAACGTGATGGTTTTGTTTTAGGAGAGGGAGCAGGGGCACTTGTGTTAGAAGAATATGAACATGCAAAAGCACGTGGAGCAAAAATTTATGCAGAAGTTATTGGTGGAGGAATGTCATCTGACGCTTACCACATGACAGCACCACATCCTGATGGAATTGGTGTTATTGCTGTAATGAAAAATTGCCTTGAAAATGCAGGTTTAAAACCAGAAGATGTAGACCATATTAATACACATGGTACTTCTACACCTTTAGGAGATGTTGCTGAGTTAAAAGCTATTTCTGAAGTTTTCGGAGCGCATGCTAAAAACATCAACATTAATTCAACAAAATCTATGACAGGTCACTTATTAGGTGCTGCCGGAGCTGTTGAATCTATTGCATCTATATTAGCAATGGAACACGGTGTTGTACCACCAACGATTAACCACGTTAACGTTGATGAGAATATTAATTCAGAGTTAAACTTAACGCTAAACAAACCTCAAAAAAGAGAGATTAAAGTTGCAATGAGTAATACATTTGGATTCGGAGGTCATAACGCTTGTGTAGTCTTTAGAAAACTAGATTAATTTCTCATGAATTTTCTTCGTAGAATCGTTAAGCCCCAAAACAAAGAGGATGAAGTTTTTTACTACGAATTAAAAGAGCTGCTTAATTTTAAACCAATAACACTTTCGCATTATAAGAAAGCGTTTACACACAGGTCTTTAAAATTAGTTGATGAAAAAGGACACCCTATTAATTACGAACGGTTAGAGTTTTTGGGTGATGCAATTTTAGGTTCAGTAATGGCCTCTTATTTGTATAAAAAAGTACCGGAAGGAGACGAAGGATACTTAACTCAAATGCGATCGAAAGTAGTAAGTAGAGCACACTTAAATACTTTAGGAAAAGATTTAGATTTAATTCGATTCATAAAAAGTAATATCTCTCAAGCTAATATTAGCAATAATATTTACGGTAATATTTTTGAAGCTTTAATTGGTGCTATTTATTTAGATAGAGGTTACAATTATTGCAATCAATTTATTTACGATCAAGTAGTATTACCTTATGTAGATATTGAAAGATTAGAAGGTAAAATATCTAGCTATAAAGGATATGTTATTGAGTGGTGTCAAAAGAACAAGAAAAAGTATAAGTTCGAATCTTACGAAGATTCTGGAAATCAAAATAAGAAACATTTTAGTGTTCGAGTTAGTATTGACGGAAATATTATAGGTAAGGGTAGAGCCACTTCAAAGAAAAAAGCAGAAGAAATAGCTGCGAAAAGAGTGTATTTTGCAATGCAAAGTCAAATGGAAAACTCTTAACATTAGCGCGAAAACCTTTTCGTAAATTTTACATTATATTTTAGATACATTCAGTAATTTAGCTAAAAGCAAATACTTGTTTTTATGACTAGTTATACATTGAATATTAATGAATTCGCTACTAATGATTATGCATTAATAGGCATTCACACAGTATTAGATGAATGTAAGTTAGCATATTTATTAAATAAATATTTGCATGTAAAGTTTCGTAAAGCGAATTACGATTTAGACTTCACCCAAAAAAATCATCAATCTTTTTATTCAGTATATGAGTATGTAGATATAACATTAGATTGTGATTGGTTTTTAATAACCAATGTATATAAGTCAACCCGTAAAACTGTGTCAACAAGCCTTTTTAATGAGAGCGATTCAATTACACGTCTTGTTCCAGAGAAAAAAAAAGTTGATTTTTTTTTAAAAATAACAGGAGATTTTAATTTTGAATATATTGTGAAAACAATAGAAAAAATAAATAAAATTCCGCAAATTATTACCTCATACGAAGTAGAGGTAGAATCTTTAAAGTCGAAAGACTTTTTAATATTTTAAATTATGCCACACAACAAAAAAACAAAAATTGTAGCCACCTTAGGATCTGCAACAAATACGAAAGAAATTTTAGCTGAAATGGCAGCTACTGGAGTAAATGTTTTTAGAGTTAATTTTTCTCATGCTGATTATGATGATGTAAAAGAACGTATTCGTCAAATACGAGAAATTAATGAAGAGAGAGGATATAATGTAGCAATTTTAGCCGATTTACAAGGCTCTAAACTTAGGGTTGGTGTAATGAATGATGGCGTTGAGTTAAAAGCAGGCGATACTTTTACTTTCACGACAGAAGAATGTACCGGAACAAAAGAAAAGGCCTTTATGACTTATCAGCGTTTTCCGAAAGACGTAAAAGCAGGTGAGCAAATATTGGTTGATGACGGTAAGTTATTATTTGAAGTAGTTTCTACGGATAAAAAAACAGCAGTAATCACCAAGGTAATTGTAGGAGGTACTTTAAAATCTAAAAAAGGCGTTAATTTACCAAACACCAATATATCGTTACCAGCATTAACCGAAAAAGATAAAAAAGATGCCATTTTTGCGTTAGAACAAGAAGTAGATTGGATTGCATTATCATTTGTTAGAAACCCAGAGGATTTAAGAATGTTACGCGACTTAATTAAGCAAAAATCGAGATACAGAGTTCCGGTAATTGCAAAAATTGAAAAACCAGAAGCTGTTGAAAATATTGATGCTTTAATTCCGTATTGTGATGGATTAATGGTTGCTCGTGGAGATTTAGGTGTAGAAGTACCTATGCAAGATGTTCCGTTGATTCAAAAAATGTTGGTAAGAAGAGCTAAGCAAGCAAGAATTCCTGTGATTATTGCTACGCAAATGATGGAAACGATGATAGAAAATGCGGTGCCAACAAGAGCTGAGGTAAACGACGTTGCAAATTCAATTATGGATGGAGCAGATGCAGTAATGCTTTCTGGAGAAACATCCGTAGGAAAACACCCAATACGTGTTATTAAAAAAATGACAGAAATTATTGGAAGTGTTGAGTATTCTGATTTGATAAAAGTGCCTCAAGAAGCGCCACATATTCGTACCAATAGATTTATTACAAAATCGGTATGTCATCACGCAGCTTTAATGGCAGATGATATTAATGCAGCAGCAATTACTACCTTAACAAATAGTGGATACACCGCATTTCAGGTTTCCGCATGGAGACCAAAATCGCACGTATTAGCCTTTTCTTCAGAAAAAAGAATACTAGGTAAGTTAAATCTTTTATGGGGTGTTAGAGCGTATTATTACGATCGTGATTTAAGTACCGACGATACGCTTGAAGATATTAATGAAATATGTAAAGAAAAAGGTTTTGTGAAGACAGGAGATTTTATGATAAACTTATCATCTATGCCTGTAAAAGCAAAAGGAATGGTAAACACATTGCGTGTTTCTCACATAGATTAGTACATTATTAAAACGATAAAAAAAGCGTCCAACTAAACTTAGTTGGACGCTTTTTTTTATAACTTAATTTTTTTAGAACAGATAATAGCATCGTTTACCACAAATGGCATTGGCATCATAATTTCACTTCGCGGTTTTAAATCGAATTTTCTGTTTGATAATAAATCGTAAGATATTTCATTTAAAGTAAGGTTAGGTTTTACATTTTTATCGATCGTAAAAGATACCGTAAGATCTTTATCTGAATTTGCCATTTGATAAATTAATAAAGTACCTATATCGGCAACAAATTTATTACCATCATCATATAAAGCGCCATTTACTTTTAAGTTTTTTAAGGTAATATTCTCATTATTTATAAATTCGTATCGGTTAATTTTACGTGTTGGGGTAATGGTAAAATTCAACAATCTTTCATTGTTAATAATTGTATCTTGATTTATAGCAATGTTAGAAATACTAAAGTTTCTGTTTTCTGCTTTTTTGTGATAACTAAAAGTAGTGTTGTATTTACTCTTTCCTTCTGTATATGGAATGTTTCCTTCGATATAATCATCTTCAAAAACTTGTTTGGTAAAACCATCTAAAGTTTTATTATAGGTTGCCCAATAAGAAGTATTATTATCAGAATTCTGAATAAAAACAATGCTGTTTGGTTTTTTCTTGTCGATTGAAAATCCGCTATTAAAAGTTGCGAATCCGAAGAAGAAAATCGTTGCTAACCCTGTAATAGTTTGCCAACCATTTTTCTTTTTTTGTTGATGAAAAATTGGTAGTATAAATCCGAAGACTAAGACTAATAAAAAAGCTGATAGAAACAATATTTTTAATCCTAAGGCTACCGGAAATAATCGGATCATAGGCACAATCATGTAAATTGTAGGAATAGAAATTATGGCAAACAAAGTAGCTTTTGATTTTGCCTTTAGATCCATAAAAATTAAAATCCCTAAAATTAATAAAGCTACATAAATAGGGATGATAAAAAATCCAGCACCTGGTAAATATTGTGTAATAAAGAGGTTTAAAACGAGCCCGATAAAAATAGGCGCAATAAAAAGATCGGTAGTTTTCTCTTCGTTAAATTTATTGTATATTTTAAATAAAAGCCAACAATTTAGTAAGATAAAAGCAATTATATATTGATATCCGTTATAAGTAAAGCCGTGTAATATATCCGCATATTCTGGATGGATAAGTAAAATTAATTGCCATAATCCGTAAGATATACCAGTACAAAGAACAAGTGCGATTGTATAAGGAATAAATCCTTTTACGACACCATGAACTGTTATTTTAGCTTTTTTTAATCCGAAGAAAATAAGTGCGATAAAAATTAGTAAGGCAATTAAAAACATCGGAAAAACCCATGAAAACGGATAGTTTAAAAGTTTCATGAAAGGAAAGTTTACATAAATATAATCTACATCACTATTGGTGTTTGTTAAATTTGAATTTGCAAAATAATTAAGTGAAGTTGTAAAGTATTCCGCCTGATGCTGTAAAGTTGTTCTGTCGAGTCTTTCGTACGAATCTTGCGCAGTATGGTAATCAAAATGATCATCAATAAAGGCAAAGTTGAATCCGTTTATATTCCCGTTTTCTCTAAAAACTGTTAAATCAGTATCGTTGGGTAATTTTTTATAGATGCTGTACATTAATGAGTTTGCAGCTGGATAATTGGGATTAGAGTTTAAAAATTCGGTTAATATTTTTTTATTCTTTCCGTTTGTTTCCATGAGCATATAACTAGCACCTCCGCTTCCTCTGGCTTCAAAATTTAAAACCATTCCGATATTTTTGGCAAGAGGATGATTTTCAACAAAAGCCTGAGCGCCAAGTAATCCTAGCTCTTCTGCATCAGAAAAAAGAATAATAATGTCGTTTTTTGGCTGTTCGTTTTTAGCTAAATAAGCACGAAGCCCTTCTAAAATTGTTGCTACTCCTGATCCAGCATCGCTGGCACCTAAAGAAGAATGTGGATTCGAATCGTAATGCGTTAAAAGTAATAGTGATTTTCCGTTTCCGCTACCTTTAATTTTTGCAATAATATTCTGAGCCGTAGTACTTGCTCTCCATTTTTTATTGATAACTGTTTGTTGTTGTATTTCGGTGGTTAAACCTAATTCTTTTAACTCGTTAACAATATAATCTTGTACAACTTTATGTTCTGGAGATCCAGTATGATGTGCTCTTTTAGAAATGTTTCTTAAATGAAACAGTGCATTACTTAAAGAAAAATCAGTGGTTTTAAACTCTTTATTAGCAGATGGAATTACAGGAGTTGTATCGCTAGAGGCCCAATAAACTGTTAAAATGATGATGATAACAGCCAGGAAATTATTTAATGATTTCATATTGAATTTTATAATATTATAAAAGTAAGTAAATTAATCTTGTTTGACTAACAGAAAAAGTTCGTTCTCTAACTCTAAATAACCTTGATCATATACATAATAATAAGTGTTTCCTGTTTTTGTTGTATAAATTGAGGTAATAAATTTAAAATCGAAACCCTTATCAAACAACTTACGCCTGCTTACTTTTGTTTTACCTGTTGTATTTAAGTCGGTAAGAATTTTATAGTTTTTACGTAAACGATTATTGGTATTTCTTATAAGATTTTTACTGTCCTTATTTACTTTGTTATTATAGGAATTTCGGCAATAATCTGAGCAGAATTTTTTATCAACTCTACCAATTACTTTTTCTTCGCATTCTAAGCATTTTTTACTTTCCATAGTTCGCTTTTTTAAGTTCATACCAATTCACTTTTACTTCTTTGTAATTAAATTGATTTACAAATTGTAATCCGATCTTGCGTAAAATTTTATTAGAACCAACATTTTCTATATCTGCAGCACCGTAAATAGTGTCGTAATTCATCTCTTTAAAACCAAATTTTAAACAAGCGAAAGCAGTTTCAGAAGCATATCCTTTTCTCCAAAAACGCGGAATAAAACGATAACCGATATCTACAAAATCTTTATGTTCATTTAGTTTTTCTTTTTCACCAGTATTATGTTTTAGGCCAGACCAACCTATAAATTGCCCTGTTGCCTTTTCAATACAAGCAAATCGTCCGATACCTAATTCTTTATATTGCTGATGAATAAACTGAATATTCTCTTCGGCTTGTAAAATTGTATTTATGGGTTTTTTGCCTAAATATTTGTGTACTTTTTCATCAGAATCTAATTCGAACATTCCGTTAATATCAGTTTTTCGTATTTCTCTTAAAATTAATCGATCAGTTTCTAAATGAAATTTCATAGTCTAAGTGTTTGGTAAACAAAGGTATTCAATTTAATTAAGCATTTACATTCATTTACAAACGAAAACAAATGATTACTAACCGTTTTTAATTTGTGTTGTGTTTCATCTTTGCAGTGTCAAAACGAATTGGCAAATAATAATCATTAAAAACTTATCTTATGAATACGTTAAGAAACAAAGTACAGTTAATAGGAAACTTAGGTAATGATCCAGAAATTATTACGTTAGAAAGCGGTAAAAAGTTAGCAAAACTATCAATAGCAACTAATGAAACTTATAAAAACGCTGCGGGAGAAAAAATTACCGACACGCAATGGCATAATGTAGTTGCGTGGAATAAAACGGCAGAGATTATAGAAAAGTATCTTAAAAAAGGAAACGAAGTTGCTATTGAAGGTAAGTTAACATCAAGATCTTATGAAACAAAAGAAGGTGAAAAGAGGTATATAACCGAAGTAATTTGTAACGAATTATTAATGCTTGGTAACAAGTAGTATTTTAAAAAGAATGTACAATTTTATACAGTTACAAAACTCAGAATTAAACATAATTCTGAGTTTTACTTTAATTAAAAACAGGGTTAAGCATGTAGCGTTTTTAATTTTAAGAGTATTTTTGCTTTGTGAAAAAGGCAAATTATGAAAGGAAAAAAAATAAAAACAGCGCTTAAAGATTATTTATTTATAATTAGTGGAAGTTTAATTTTAGCGATTGGAGTTGTTGGTTTTTTAGCACCAAATAAAATTGCGACAGGAGGTACTGCTGGTTTATCAATTGTATTAAATTTTGTATCTAATATTCCTATAGGATTATTATTGCTGCTTTTAAATGTTCCGTTACTTTTAATAAGTGTAAAATATATAGGGAAACGGTTTGCATTTAGAACAATGATTTCTATTGTTTCTTTAGCCTTGTTTATTGATTTATTTAGAGAAATGCTACATTTTCCGGTATTAAGTACGAATACTTTGCTTTCGACCATTTATGGTGGATTATGTGTAGGTTTAGGTATCGGAATTATATTTAAAGGAGATGCTTCTGCTGGTGGAGGAGCTATTATAGCCCGTATAATAAAAGATAAATACGGAATTAAACCAGGTACTGTAATTTTAACATTAGATGTTTTTGTGGTTCTTTTATCAGCAATTGTTTTTAAAAATTTAGAACTCGCTTTATGGGCAATGCTAAGTATTTTTGTAGCAAGTAAGTTTATAGATTTGGTACTTACGGGACGTAAACAAAACAAAATTGTACACATTGCGTCAGAGGATTTAAACACACTTAATAAAGTAATAACTTCTAGAATGGGAATTTCAGGAACCTTAATAGCAGGAAATGATTTGTCTCAAACAAATCAACGGAATATTATTTTTTTATCGATAAATAAAAACAGGATTATGACACTTAAAAACCTTGTTGAAAAACATGATCCGAAAGCATACATGATTGTTTTAGAAGCTACAGAAATGTTAGGTTCTTCAAGAGAGGTTAAATAACATTAAAGAATTTAATCTTCTATGAATTATTATAACTCATAGAAAGCTGAATTCTTTTTCTTTGCACATCAACTTCTAACACTTTTACTTCTACATGTTGTAGCAAGCTTACATGCTCACTAACATCTTTAACAAATGTATTAGAAAGGTTAGAAACGTGTACTAGGCCACTTTCTTTAACACCAATATCTACAAAACAACCAAAGTTAGTAATGTTGTTTACGATTCCCGGAAGTATCATTCCAGATCTTACATCATCGATGGTTTTAATATGTTCGTTAAAACTAAAAGCTTTTGCTTTTTCACGTGGATCTAGTCCGGGTTTTTCTAATTCTTTTACAATATCTTGTAACGTAGGTAAACCAAATGAATCAGTAATATAGTGTTGTAGTTTTAATTGTTTTAAAGCGGTTGTATTGCCTATTAAATCTGCTAATTTACAACCAGCATCTTTTGCCATTTGTTTTATTAAAGTATAACGTTCTGGATGTACAGCAGAATCGTCTAACGGATTGTCGCTATTTTTAATACGTAAAAATCCAGCAGATTGCTCAAATGCTTTTCCGCCTAAACGTGGCACTTTTTTAATAGCAATTCTATTTTTAAATGCGCCATTCTCGTTTCGGTAATTCACAATGTTTTCTGCCAATTTCGAGCCAATACCAGAAACATAACTTAACAACGAAGCACTTGCTGTATTTATATTTACACCTACTTTATTCACACAATGTTCTACAACGGTATCTAAGGATTTATTTAATTTTGATTGTTCTACATCATGTTGATATTGCCCAACTCCGATAGATTTTGCATCAATCTTAACCAGTTCAGCTAAAGGATCGGCTAATCTTCGCCCGATAGAAATAGCGCCACGAACGGTAACATCATAGTCAGGAAATTCATCTCTTGCAATTTTTGAGGCTGAATAAATAGAAGCCCCAGCTTCACTTATCACAAAAATATCAACCGTATTTTTAAACGGAATACTTTTTATTAATTGTTCAGTTTCTCTTGATGCAGTTCCGTTACCGATAGCAATTGCTTCAATTTGATGCTTATTAACTAATGAATTAATTTTATTTTTAGCTTCTGATGATTGATGTTGAGGTGCATGCGGATAAATATTTTCGTTGTGTAATAAATCACCTTGCTTATTTAAACAAACCACTTTACAACCCGATCTAAAACCAGGATCGATAGCCAAAATTCGTTTTTCACCTAAAGGAGATCCTAATAATAACTGCTGTAAATTTTTAGCGAATACGGTTATCGCATTTTCATCTGCTTTATCCTTTGCAAGCGTTATTGCTTCGTTGGTTAAAGAAGGTAATAGTAATCGTTTATAAGCATCAGCAATTGCTAATTCGATTTGAGTAGCACAATCGTTTTGAGAGTTGATAACTCTATCTTCAATTTTCTGAAGGGTTCTTTCATTATCGATAGCGATTTTTACACGGATAAAGCCTTCTTTTTCTGCACGAAGAATGGCTAATAAACGGTGAGACGGAATGCGATTTAAGTTCTCTTCCCACTCAAAATAATCTTTAAATTTCTGAGCGCCATCTTCATCTTTTTTAGTTTTTATTATTTTTGTTGAAATAGTAGCATAACGCTCTAATTGATGACGGATATTGTTACGAACATCGGTACGTTCATTTATCCATTCAGCAATAATATGCCGTGCGCCTTCTAAAGCACTCTCACTAGTTTCCACTTCGTGGGATGTATATTTTGATGCGGTAAAATCCAAATCGTTTACGCGCTGACTCATAATCATCTTCGCCAATGGTTCTAATCCGTTTTTACGAGCAGTTTCGGCTTTGGTTTTACGTTTCTTTTTATAGGGAAGATAAATGTCTTCTAACGTAGTAAGATCGTTAGTTTTTTCAATTTTAGCCTTTAATTCACTGGTTAAAACATCTTGTTCTTCCAAAGCTTTAAGAATTGTAGCTTTTCTTTTTTCTAAAGCTTCAAATTGTTCTTTAAGCTGCACTATTTGTCCGATTTCAACTTCGTCTAAATTCCCTGTTTTTTCTTTTCGGTAACGTGCAATAAAAGGAATGGTACAATCTTCATTTAACAATTCAATAGTACTTTGAATCGATTTTTGAGAAATAGTTGTACGAGAAATTATATAATTGAGGAGTTGCATAGCGTAATATTTAAAATAAAAAACCTCACTAAAAAGTGAGGTTTCAAATATAGTAAAATGTTGTTTTTTTATTTAAGATTTAATGCTCTTTCTATTTTTTTCCAATCGACTATTTTAAAATTTTGAGCTAAACTATCCTTGGCTGTGTTATTAGTTCCGTCTTGTGCTAAAAAAAAACCTTTAGGATATTTATCTCCGAATGAAATGCTAGTAACATCAATGCCATCGGTATCATTAGTACCATCAACAATACCATCTTTTAATGAAAAACTTCCTAAATATTGATTGCTTATTCTATCAAAAACTGCATAACTATTGTTTCCTTGAGAAGATAATAAAATATAGCCTTTTCCGTTTCCAGAATCATATAATGTTACGCCTTCAAAATCAGATTTCATATTTAAGTCTCTCGTACCTATTATTTTAACTCTAATGTTTGATGAGTTTGGTTCCGCATCATATTTCCAAAGTGCTTTATCTTCTTGACCGATATAAACTTTTCCATGAAAATCATCAGCAACAATACCTTCTCCTTGTCCGCCTAAAATGATATTTCTAACAATTTTAGCATCTATTTTTCCGTTCTTTTCGAAGAGTTCCCATTGTTCTACTCCTCCTCGTTTACCAACAATAAAAACATAAAAAGTGTTTGTTTTGGTGCTTTTGTACATACCTAAACCATATACTTCTTTCAGTGTTGATTTAATAGTACGTGCGGCAATATCTTGTAGCTCACCATTCTCTTTTACTATTAAAATAGAAAGTGTATTATAAGTTCTATTACTTCCAGTAACTATAGAAACAGTTTTTCCGTTTAAAACAAAACCATTACGAATATCAACATTATTAATGCGCCCTATTTTATAGGTTGCTAAACGTTTACCATCTAAATTATAGGTTTCTAAACCTTCCTTTTTATTGGTTCCTATAATTACTGACTGCATTACATTATTTGGGTTTATCCAAATACAAGGGTCATCAGCCGCATCATTAAAGGAAGTAACAGGTGTTGTTTCTGCATTTGCTGTTATTGCTATAACAGGTTTTAACTGTGGGTTAGTATGTAGTATTTTTGTTACTTTACAGCTAGCCAAAATAACACATACCATACTAAGGCTTATAATTTTTTTCATGAATTAGAAATTATATTTTATACCAGCATTCCAATTAAAATTATAAAATTCTGATTGCATCGTTTGGTTTTTTGTTCCTTGATAAAAACGTAATTCTTGATTAGTTAAATTTTTGGCTTCAGCAAAAACGCGTAAATTTTTAGTGATAGAATAACTAGTATTTAAATCGACAAAAAACTGTGTATCATAAAATCGATCTTTAGAAGCCTCTCCACCGTACTCATCAATATAATCACCTGCGTAATTTAACGAGGCTCTTAGAGTAAATTTATTTGTTTCATAAGCTAAAGAACCATTTATCATGTTTTTTACTGCACCAGCTAATGCTAAACCATCTTCTCTTTCTTGAATTCCAGTAGTTTTTGAATCAGTATAAGTGTAGTTTCCGTAAACTATAATGTTACGTAAAAAGCCTGGTAAAAAGTTCAATTTTCGTTGTATTGATGCTTCAAATCCGTATATTTCAGCAGTACCTCCATTTAAAGGACGTGTTACTTGATAGGTATTTGTAGTTCCACCAACTGTTAAATTTTCATCTTTAGTAATTTCATAAATAAAGTTATCTAAATCTTTATAAAATCCTCCGATAGAAACAATACCAACATTAGCAAAATAATGTTCAAACATTAAATCTAAGTTCATAGATTCGGTAGGTTTTAGATTTGGGTTACCAAATTCTGCTTCTTGATCGTCACTATTTAAATTACGGTAAGGAACCAAATCGAAATAATTAGGACGTGCTATGGTGTTTGTCCATGCTATTCTTGCAATGGTGTTATCTGTAAAATTATATTTAGCTTGTAAGTTAGGTAACCAATTGGTGTAATCTTTAGTTTGTGTAATAGTTGTTACATCATCTAAATTAGATGCTGTTTCAACGTCAATAGAATACCCTGTATATTCTGTATTTGTTTTTTCTACACGTAAACCAACTGAAAGTCTTAATTTATTACCTAAACGTTGTTTCCATAATGCGTAAGCAGCAAATATATTTTCGTTAGCATTGTAGTTTTCTGGCACAAATTCATCTAAAACTAATTCTCCGCTTTTTAAATCTAAATTTCCTAAAAATTCTTTGGATGCAAATGTTCCTGATTTATATTGACTTCCTGGTAAAAATCCTTTTAAGGTATAATCGGCACTTGGTGTAGTTGCTAATGTTGCGTACGAACTAAAATTATCAGTATCAAACTCATAAAAAATATTGTCTCTTAATTTCTCTTTATACTTATTTTTAACACCAAATTTTAAAGAGTTTTTATAATCACTTGAGTTGTTAAAAGGTATTTTAACATCCATATTTGAACTATATTTTTTTTCTTCTGTATATTTGTTTTCTTCAGAAATTTCATCTAATTCAAATTCACTGGTGTTGTTATTAAATCCTGAAACAGATGTAAAGTAAGGAAAACGAGTATTTAATCCTTCTTGAGAGATATCAATATCTGAACCTTTTTGTTTAGCTTCATAAGTTATATAGCGTTCATTTGGTCGTTCTTCTTTTGCTTTTGATAAACTTGTTTTCCAGTTTAATTTTACATTACCAAATATAATATGTTCTCCACCGAAAGATAGTTTATAAACACTCTGTCTTTCTAAACGAGTATTATTGTTTTCATCATTATTGACACCTCCTTTTGTTTGTCTTGAAATTTTATATTGATCTCCTTTCTTTTTATAGCGTAAGCGATAACGGTTTTCATAATCGTTTCGTTTGGTATAAATTGATTTAAAATATAGAGTACTGTTAGAGTTCATTGTATAATCTAAATTCGCAGCTACACTCATACGATTACGTTTAACATCGTAACGACGAATATCATGCTCTTTAATTTCGGTAGGAGACTTCCATTCAAACTCTACGTTGTCAGAACCATATTCATTAGAATTATAAGTAGTGTTAATCACATAGCCTAGTTTTTTGTTAGCAACTCTATTAGCTACTAAAGCAGAAAAATTATAATTAGGTGTGTTTCTAATCGGGTTTTGACCATAAGCACCTGTTAAATAAGCTCTAAAATTGGCAGGAGCAGAACGAGTAACTAAGTTTACTGATCCACCAATAGCATCACCTTCCATATCAGCAGTAACAGCTTTATTTACTTCTACTAATTGAATCATTTCGGTTGGAATTAAATCCATTTGTACACGACGATTATCACCTTCAGCAGAAGGTATTTTGTCACCATTTAAAGTAACCGAGTTTAATTGTGGGGCTAGACCTCTAATGATTATATCACGTGCTTCTCCTTGATCATTTTGCATTGTAATACCAGGTATTCTTTTTAAAGCGTCTCCTATGTTAGCGTCTGGAAATTTTCCTATTTGATCTGCAGCAATAATATTGGTTATATTATCTTTGTTTTTTTGTTGATTCAAAGCTTTAGCTTGCCCGCGAGTAATACTTCCTTTAATAATAATTTCTTTTAAATTATTAGTTTCTGGTTTTAAAGAAAAGTTTTCTAACTTAATTGTGTTAGTTACTGTAACTGTTTTGTTTAAGGATTGATAACCTATAAAAGAAACTTGAAGATTGTAAGTTCCTTCTGATAAATTTAAGATTTCATAGTAACCATTAAAATCAGCATAATTTCCAGAGTTTTCAGAATTAACGATAATAGTTGCCCCTATTAAAGGCATGTTATTTTCATCTAAAATTCTACCTTTTATACCTGCTTTTTTCTGAGCAAAAGTAAGTAAAGTAGTTAATAATGTAAATAGTAGTAGGAATTTTTTCATTGAGTAAGTTTTTGTTGACCACAAAACTATTTCTGTTTACTCGAAATGAAGTTTTAAAAAGGTTAGTAAAAAGTTACAAGTGTATTTCTTTAACATTACCGAAATATTAACAATATTACCTGTAAATTAAATAAACCTAAAACTAATGTATTTTGATTATGAATTTTGAATAAAAAAACCTCACAATTTTTAAATTGTGAGGTTTGTTATATGTATTTTAAAGAGGTAGGGTATTATCCTAAGTTTTTAATATATTTATCTACGTTAATTTCTACATCATCTTCTCCTTGTTGGTCAAAAGGATTTTCTAAATGCGCTTGAATGTTATCTAAAGCGACTAAAATAACACTAAACAAAACAGGAACAGCAAATTGTAATCCGTAATTAAAATTGGTAGCATTTTCTGCAAAATGAGGATCGTAAATTATTGGAAGAAGTACAATGAAAATATCACTATAGGTTCGTAATGTTCTTGGAGTTCTATATTGATAGATATGTTTAATACGCTCGAAAGAAATCATCATTTTACTTAAAAATTGATTCGAACGAGAGGCTTCACCTGATGGCAATCCGTAACTTCTTAATTTTTTTATAAATAGCGATAAGTTTTCAAAACTATTATAAATATCTTTTTCTCTTTTTTCTAATTCAGGTATAGGATGCGTAAACATTTCTTTACAAGATTGCAATAATTCTCTTAAATGTTTTTTTAACTCGGTAGTTAATTCTTTAGGTGGGTTTTCTAACCAATGATTTACAGCAAAATATAAAGCTCTACCATGTGCTTTTATTGAGCCATATTCATCTAAAGCAACTTCTCTACGTTTATAAGCACCACCAATTGAAAATACAATAGGAAAAACAATAGCCGTACTTATTAAGGTTAATGGAAAGTTAGCTTTTATATGAAAGTGCAAACAAATAGTGGTAGATAAAACAGATAACCCAGCAATAATAAGAGTTTTTAAATTGATGATTAAAGAGACACGTTTGAATAGTTTTTTCATAGTTTTTTTGATATAAAAAGCCTCGCAAATTATTGCGAGGCTACGAATATACTAAAATGTTGTTTTTATAGGCTTAAAAAATTTCCTTCATGAAGTTCAGTAAATCCACATGCCTTTTGAAATTCTAATATCCTTACTTGAGTTGCTGTCGTAGGAATATTACTAGGAATACTTAACGGTGAATATGGAGGGAAACAAATTAAACCAGCAACATTATAATTACAAAAATCAATTCCTTTATTTTTAAAGTCATTAATCGTAGACGCTATTTGTGAAGTTGCTTTTTTTCTGTAATTTTTTTTTCGTTTTTTGAACTGTTCTCTACTTCCTTCTTGACTAATTTCTTTTAATTCAATAAACCAAATGGTTTCTTTTTTTGTAACAAGTACATCACATTTTTCAATAGAATTATCACAAATAAGACAGCTATCAACAGCTATGAAATCTATTTTAGTGTTGTCGGTGTTTTCTATTAAACAAGTAGCATTCATAACAGATGTAGAAGTAATGCATTTACCATTTGAAATGTCATTTATATAGAAATTAGTTAAATGTTCTTCGTGACAAATATTATTACAACAGTTGTATTTTTGTTTAATTTGATCTATCATTACACTATTGAGGCTAAATCTTTAAAATCATCAATCATTAATTCAGAAACTTCATCAATAATTGTCTCTTCAATTAATTTAATTTTAGAATTAAATATTTTTTTGACAGTACCATCTTTTACTTCATAAGCATTAAACTTCTCTGGATTAATCCAACTTGATGAGTCTATAATTTCTTGAACTTCATCTTTATTTGTTTTTCCTTTAGAGTTAGCTAATAATAAATTATTTACAGCGGTTAAGATATAAGGACTGTGAGTAGTAATGATTAAATTCTTAGATTTTAGGTTATTTTCCCCTGTTTCTAAACAATTTTTAACTAAATATTTAATTAGCTCATACTGAGCTTTAGGGTAAAGATTTAATTCTGGTTCTTCAACTACATAATTAAGATTAATATAATTTTTGTTTTGTAAGGAAGATTCAATAAGTAATAAAATAGGTAAAACACTTTGAACTCCAGAAGAGGCTTCCTTTAGTTGAATTTTTTGACTTCTATTATGGTAAATATATGATGTTCCCGCTTTTCTTTTGTATTTCAGATCTCCAATAATATTTAAATCGATAGATTCGACATTTTGAATAGCCTTTTCAAATTCCTGAGTGACTTGAATTATATGACTAGGAATATTAACCTTGTTATGTATTAAACCAGCAATATTAGAACTAATAATTGGTAATAACATTCTTTCAGCAGGAATATACATAGAATCCATAGGTCTGATAAAAGGGAAAACTTTACTTACGACATCGAATAAATGTTCAAGAACATTTAAGTCAGTAGTATCCATGTTATAACATTCCAAAATAACTTCAACGTATAGGAAATGCTCTGCAAAGTTTATTTTTTTAAGTTTCTGATTAATCCCAAAAAAACTATTTTTATATAATTCATCGAATAAGAGTGATAATTTGTCATCAATATGAATGCTAATTATCATTAAATTAATAAGATCTATTTTTATTTTTAAATTTTTATTTTCAAGTTTAAAGCTTTTATAATAACTTTCATAATCAAGCTTTATCTCCTCATTTTTACTGTAAGTAAAATTAAAGAATAATGTTTTGTATTCTATCTTAGTATTACTTTTTAAAAATGATTCTAAATTATATTTTTTTAATTCATCAACTAATTTTATATTTTCATTTTGCTTAAAATTAAAATCATTTAGAATGGTAATTAACTTAGCTAAAGTGCTTTTTCCAGAGGATTGTGATTCAATAAAAAGTAACATATCTTTAATGTCTATTAGAGCCTTTTTTATAGGATCAAAATTTTCTATTAATAATTTACTTTTTTCCATATTATCACCTTTATAAAAGGTTTTTTATTTTGTTGTTCAATTTAGTGAATTTTAAGAAATAAACTCTCCGTTAGTTACTTTTTCAGAAGGCTGAACAAAGGCTAGTTTACCATCAGGAGTATCCGTCATTAAAATCATTCCTTGACTTTCTATTCCTTTTAATTTACGTGGTGCTAAATTACAAACAACACTTACTTGTTGTCCAATAATAGTTTCTGGTTTAAAGCTTTCAGCAATACCCGAAACAATGGTGCGAATATCTAAACCAACATTAACGGTAAGTTTTAAAAGCTTTTTAGTTTTAGCAACTTTTTCAGCTTCTATAATTGTACCTATACGAATGTCTATTTTTGTGAAATCATCAAACTCAATAGTATCTTTCTGAGGCTCTAAAACTCTATTTTCAGCTTCGTTTGCTTTTTTAGTAGCTTCTAATTTTGCCAGTTGTTTTTCAATTTCAACATCTTCAATTTTAGAAAACAATAATTCAGCTTCGTTAATTTGATGATCAGCAGCAATTAAAACTTGTTTTTCAGAAACATCCTCCCAAGTTAATTCGTCATTGCGAGTCAAGTTTTTTCTACTTGATGTGGCAATTTCATTATCAGAAGAGATAACTTCGTCGGAAAACTCCTCGTTATGACTGATATTTAAGATGTTTTTTAGTTTCGTAGAAGTAAAAGGTAAGAAAGGTTCAGATAAAACAGCTAATCCTGTAGCAATTTGTAATGCTACATTCATAATTGTTTTAGTACGTTCTTCATCAACCTTAATCATTTTCCAAGGCTCTTCATCAGCTAAGTATTTATTACCTAAACGAGCTAAATTCATTAACTCTTGAGAAGCTTCTCTAAAACGATAACGCTCAATAGATTTAGCGATTACATTCGGAAACTCTTTTAAAGAAGCTAAAGTGTCTTCATCTACTTCAGATAAATCTCCAGCAGCAGGTACTTTACCATCGTAATATTTATTTGTTAAAACAACTACTCGATTTATAAAATTACCGAAAATAGCTACTAACTCATTATTATTTTTTGCTTGAAAATCTTTCCAAGTAAAATCATTGTCTTTACTCTCTGGTGCGTTTGCAGTTAAAGTATAACGCAATACATCTTGTTGGTTAGGAAAGTCTTCTAAGTATTCATGTAACCAAACTGCCCAGTTTTTAGAAGTTGATAATTTGTTTCCTTCTAAATTTAAAAATTCGTTTGCTGGCACATTTTCTGGTAATATAAAATCGCCATGTGCTTTTAACATACTAGGGAAAATAAGACAGTGAAATACAATATTATCTTTACCAATAAAGTGTACTAGCTTCGTATCGTCTTTTTTCCAATAATCTTCCCAGTTTTTACCTTCACGTGCAGCCCATTCTTTGGTAGCAGAGATATAACCGATAGGCGCATCAAACCAAACATATAGTACTTTTCCGTCAGCTCCTTCAATAGGTACAGGAATTCCCCAATCTAAATCACGAGTTACGGCACGTGGGCGTAAACCATCATCAATCCAAGATTTACATTGACCTAAAACATTAGGTTTCCAATCATGTTTATGTCCTTCAACAATCCATTTACGTAAAAAGTCTTCATGTTTATCTAAAGGTAAAAACCAGTGTTTTGTTTCTTTTAAAGAAGGAACATTACCAGTAATTGCCGATTTAGGATTTATTAAATCTGTAGCGTTATGACTTGTACCACATTTTTCACATTGATCTCCATAACTTTCTTCGTTTCCACATTTTGGACAAGTACCTACAACAAAACGATCTGCTAAATATTGATTTGCTTCTGCATCATACAACTGTTCTGTTACCTCTTCGATAAACTCACCGTCGTTGTATAATTTTATAAAAAAATCAGAAGCCGTTTTATGATGAATTTCAGAAGAAGTACGTGAGTAATTATCGAATGAAATTCCGAAATCAACAAAAGATTTTTTGATAATTCCGTGGTATTTATCAATAATATCTTGTGGAGTAACACCTTCTTTTTTTGCACGCATTGGTATTGCAACACCGTGTTCATCAGAACCACAAATGTAAATTACATCTCTTCCTTTTTGACGTAAAAAACGTGCGTAAATATCTCCAGGAACATATACGCCTGCTAAATGGCCAATATGTATTGGTCCGTTTGTATAAGGTAATGCTGCTGTAATTGTATATCTTTTTGGTGTACTCATTTTTTTATGCTAAAATTAAAGCGCAAAAGTACGAAAAAGCAATTTTTTAAACTGTTATAAAATGGGTACATTTACATAGATTATACTTATTAGATTAATAGAATTAAGAAAAAAGACCAAATTTTGAAGAGAAACTTATTAATATTATCTTTTTTACTAACAATTTCATTAGCTTTTTCACAAACACAAACTATGAAATTAATAACTCCGCCTTCTTTAAAAATAGGTGATACAATTGCAATTGTTGCTCCTGCGGGAATTTTAAAAAACAGAAAACATGTTATAAACAAAGCTAAAAAGTTAGCTGAAAGTTGGGGATTGAAAGTTGTTTATGGAAAACACATGTTTAATCAAGGACATCATTTTGCGGGTACCGATGAGGAGCGTTGTGAAGATTTTCAAGAAGCAATTGATAATCCGAATATAAAAGCAATTTGGTCGGCTCGTGGTGGCTATGGTTCGGTACGAATTTTAGATAAATTAGATTTTTCTAATTTTAAGAAAAATCCGAAATGGGTAATAGGTTACTCAGATATAACTGCTTTTCATAATCATATCCACAATTTAGGAGTTGAGACGATTCAGGGAATTATGGGAACAAGCATGCAAGATGCTCCTGAAGTAATAGCAAAAAGTGTTGAATCGCTTAAAAGAGCATTGTTTGGTGAGAGTTTAGAGTATGAAATTCCGAGTTCGAAACACAATCGACCAGGAAGAGTAAATGGAGAATTAGTAGGAGGGAATATTGCCATTTTAGCATCAATGTTAGGATCAAAGAGTCAAATATCTACGTATGGTAAAATTTTATTTATTGAAGAAATAGGAGAGTATAAGTATTCGATTGATAGAATGCTACAAAGTTTAAAGCGTGCAGGATATTTTACGAAAGTAAAAGCAGTAATTGTAGGTGATATGACAAAAATTAAAAAGAATACAACGCCTTGGGGAACTTCAATAGAACAATTAATTTTAGATGTTCTGCCAAAGGATATTCCTGTTTTATTCGATTTTCCTGCGAGTCACGAACCTGATAACAGAGCTTTAATTATGGGTAGAACAGTTGAGATTGGTATTCAAGAAAAAAAGACAACCATAAATTTTAATTAGTGGCACAACATAACGAACTTGGTAAGGAAGGAGAAAAATTAGCGGTTGAATATTTACAAGAAAACGGGTACTTAATTATTGAAAAAAACTACCGATTTAAAAAAGCGGAGGTTGATATTATTGCACAAAAAGAAGCTGTTTTAGTTGCGATAGAAGTTAAAACACGATCGAGTACTTATTTCGGAAATCCGCAAGATTTTGTTAATCCGAAGAAAATAAAATTACTAGTTATGGCAATAGATAATTATGTAATTGAAAAAGACTTAGATGTTGAAGTACGGTTTGATATTATTGCGATGCTAAAAAATAAAGACAATTATAAGATACATCATATAAAAGATGCGTTCTTATATTTTTAAAACAAAAAAAACCAACAATTAAATTGTTGATTTTTTTTGTTTTTACTTATTTAAGTATTCTTTAATTTTTCTCAAAGTATTTTTGAACATCTTCCATGTGATCTGGCATAGCGATAATTTTCTTATTACTATCTAATACAAAATAAGAAGGAGTTGCTAATAATTGGTATGCTTTTACAGTTTCATTATCCCATTTCCATGTTGGATGAGTTCCTATAGCATTATGCCAATTAGGTAACGTTTTAACAAACTCAGTCCATGCAATACTGTCTTTTTCAATACCAAAAGAAACGATAGAAATGTCGTTACGTTCTTTCATAGATTCATGTAAAACAGGTATTTCTTTAACACAATGAGGACAACCAGTACTCCAAAATATTAATAAATACTTTTCACCATCATTTAAGGTAGATAACTTTATTTCTTCTCCGTTTTCATCCCAAGAAAAATCTGGCGCAATTCTACCAATAGTAGCTCTTAATAGTTCTAGTTTTTCTTTCTTAAAGTCTGCGTCAAATTGATCGGCAGGTAATTCATCATAATATTCATCTAACACCCAATCTACAGCTTCACCATTACGTTTATCAGCTAAAGAAGTTATTAAAAACTCTATAGTAGCTTTTTTTAATTTACCACTAGGGATTTTTTTCATTACAGTAACAATAGCTTTTCGAAGAAGTTTTTGTTGTAATTGCTTGTCTTCAGAAGAATTTAAATAGAAAACATAATCGGTAATACGATCCATTAAAAAAGATGAATTGTATAAAGGATCACTATTAAAATCAATATATTTAAAAAAGTTATCGATTGTAGATGTCCTGTAGTCTTCCATATTGTCAATAGGACTAGATGGATTGTATCGTTGTGTTGCTTTGATAAAATGGTTTACAAGCATACCTTCCGATTTATTTTCGTACATATCCTGCACATCCTCAAGCTCTTTTAATCCTTTTTTATATGCTTTTTTGGCTTCTTTGTCGCCATCTGTAACATAAGTACCTTGATTTCCGTCAATTTTATTTTGAACTGAAGCATAAGCTTCTAAATATTCATTATACAATTTGTTTTCTCTAGAAGCAGTAAAAACAACTGATTGGTCTGGATATTTAGGGTTGAAAATAAATTCTACATTTTCTTTGTTAAAGTAAAAATCTACAAATCCGGCACCTTTGTTTCTGTAAGTAGCTCTGTACGCACCAGGTTTAGCGTCTTCTGATAAATCAAGTTGAAACTTTCCTAATACTTGTTTTTCTCCACTAACAATTATAGTATCGAATTTTATTGTGGAATTTGCAATGAATTTTTGCTTAGCTCCTTCTATTTTATAGAGAATAACCCAATCGGTTTTCTCTGGAGGGGTCATGGTTCCTTTAACGGTATATTGAGCGTTAACTATTGAAGTGGCGAATATTAATAGAGCCAGTAATTTTTTCATCATTATAATTTAAAGGGTTGCTAATAAGGTTTTAAAACTAATCATTTGCTAACTTCTATCCAAGAAGTGTACCGTTTTTATTTTTTCTTGCTTATTTTAGTGAAGTTTTATAAAGCAAATATAAATATGAGTCTTAAAAATAAAGTGTTTTGGATTACGGGAGCCTCTTCTGGTATTGGTAAATCATTGGCAATTGAATTATCAAATTATGATGTGAATTTAATTTTATCGTCTAGAAATAAAAACACCTTAGAAGAAGTTAGAAATGTGTGTAAAAATCCTTCAAAAGTAAAAATTGTTACACTTGATTTAGAAAAGTATGAAAACATGAAGCCTAAAGTTGACAAAGCAATGTTGTGTTTTGGAACAATTGATGTTTTGGTTAATAACGGAGGTATTAGTCAACGTTCGTTAGTAAAAAACACGGATGTTTTTGTGGATAAACGTTTAATGGACGTGAATTATTTAGGCACCGTGGCGTTAACTAAAGCATTATTACCTTATTTTATTAAAAATAAAGCAGGTCATTTTGTGATAACTACCAGTATTGTTGGTAAAATTGGTACTCCACTGCGATCGAGTTATGCGGCAACGAAACATGCATTGCATGGTTTTTTTGATAGTTTACGTGCCGAGCATTATAGCGACAATATTTCGGTAACTTTGGTTTGCCCTGGTTTTGTAACCACAAATGTGTCTAAAAATGCATTAACGGGTGATGGAACTCCGCAAAATAAAATGGACAGCGCCACCGAAAACGGAATTGATCCTGACCGTTTTGCTAAATTGATGCTAAAAGCTATTAAAAATAAACGTGAGGAAGTGTATATCGGCGGAGCCAAAGAAAGGTTAGCGGTGTATGTAAAACGTTTTTTTCCTAAAATTTTATCAAAAATGATTAGAAAACTAAGTGTTACTTAAATAAAACAAGAGCAATCTCTTTTTTATGAAATTGCTCTTGTTTTATTAGAAGTAACGACTAATTACTGTTTAAAAAAGTTAATCAATTCAAAATAATTGATTATTGCTTCTTTTATTAAAACAGATTGCTCGCCAGGTTTTAAGTTTGGCAATTCGGTTAAGGTTTTATAATGTGGCCAACCATCTTCATCAAAGAAATCGAACTCGTAATATCCGTAAGGTTCTAAAAGCTTGCAAATAGCAATATGCATTAAGTTTACTTTTTCATCCTTTTTAAATTTTCGTTGCCCTTGCCCTAATTCTTGTACGCCGATTAAATAAATAACAGCATCTACATTTAACTCGTCACCGTCGGCAAATTGATCTGATAAATTTTTTATCAGAAAAGCCCATTTTTCTTTTAAGTTAACTTCTTTCTCCATCTGAGTTTTTTGAGTATGCAAAGATACAAATGAGTTGTGTATATTTGGTGCACAATCTGCACACATAATTTTTGAGTGCTTTTTATTAGAAAAAATGAATCCCCATTTTGATTCATAACTCAATATCAAAGCGTCATTCTGAATTTATTTTAGAATTACATCTTTTTAGTAAATAGTACGTTGTGATGAGAACTTGAAACGAGTTTAGGTTGGCGTAAGGGGAGTTGTTACAATTTTTAGACAAAAGACTTTAAAACATACTGATGAATACATTTGATATTATTATTGCGGCTTTACTTCTTTTTGGCTTTATACGAGGATTGATGAAAGGTTTGTTTGTTGAGGTTGCTTCTTTGGTTGCTTTAGTAGCTGGAGTTTATGGCGCAATACACTTTTCTTATTTTATTGCCGATTGGTTAAAAGATAGTGTTACTTGGGATGAAAAGTATATTTCATTAGCGGCATTTGCAGCAACATTTATTGTTATTATAATTACAATATCCTTATTAGGTAAAGCATTAACTAAAATTGCTGATTTTGCCTCACTAGGAATTATTAATAAAATATTAGGTGGTGTTTTTGGCGCTTTAAAAATAGGCTTAATTCTAAGTGTTGTTTTTATTTTCTTCGGAAAAATGAATGATACGATTCCGTTTGTAAACAAAGAAAATTTAGAAGAGTCTATTTTATACGTTCCTGTTAAAAAGATAGCGCCAACAATTTTTCCATCAATAATTAAAGATGATGGAGAAGTAACAATTCCTGAGATTGAAGAAACTTTAGAAGTCGAGATATAAAAAAATCCGAAGTGATTAGCTTCGGATTTTAAGTTTTAAAAATTATTGTAGTTTATAGTAAAGTTACTTTTCCGCTACTAATGTGGTAAACTCCACCAACAATTTTAATTTCTCCACTTTCTTCCATTTCATTTAAAATAGGACTTTTCTCTCTAATTCTCTGAATGGTTAACTGTACGTTGTTTTCAATTGTTCTGTCAACAAACTCAGTGTTAGAAGAGTTATGATCTCCAGAAATTTCCTCAGTAGATTTTTTTACTGCAGGCTGAATATTGTTTAACATTGATGTTATGTTTCCTAGTTCTACGTGATCACAAGCGGCTTTTACAGCTCCACAACTTTCGTGACCCAATACAAAAATCAATTTGCTTCCTGCAACTTTACATGAATACTCCATGCTTCCTAAAATATCTGTATTTTCGAAGTTTCCTGCTACACGAGCAACGAAAACATCACCAATAGTTTGATCGAAAATTAATTCGACAGGAACTCTAGAATCTATACATGAAAGCACAATTGCTTTAGGATGTTGACTATCTGTTGTTTGATCAATCAACGCTTTATGATCTATTGTGTGAACTTCATCTCTAATAAAACGAGAGTTTCCTTCAATAAAATCTTGTAACACAATCATTGGTGTTAATTTGTCTTGAGCGTCTTTTGTTATTGCTTTATTTCTGTGTGGCATAATTTTTATTTTTTATTTTTTTTATTTGATACATTTAATTTTACCCATGAAAGGCAATCGTTAAAGGTGTCGAAAATATGATCTTCAGATATTAAATCAGGAATTATATCAATACGTTCCATCATATAACGAGGTTGTTTTAATACATCTACCAGTAAAACAGTTACGCCGTTTTTTTCTAAATCTACTAACATATCTTCTAAAGCATATAACCCAGATTGATCTATATACTGCATTCTTCCCATTCGAATCACTACTTTCGATGCCGTGTTAGGAATTTGTTTTGCCAATGCTTGAAAATCGCTTGTTGAACCAAAAAATAAAGTGCCTTTAATATGCTTGATAAAAACTTCTTCTTTTAATTCTTTCGGAAAGTCTTTTTCATCTGCCCAAGCTTCTTCATTTAATGATTTTACATCAGAACGTTCGGCAGTTAAATCGCCAATTTTCTTCATAAACATTAACGAGGCAATTACTAAACCAATACCCACGGCGTATACTAAGTTCCAAAAAGTAGATAATAGTAATACGACGATCATAATGATTACTTCTGAACTAACCTTAAAAGGTCCGATTTTAGCATCACGAGGTAAATTAGGAATTGCTTTTAAACCTTTATAATCCATTACACCAATACCTACAGTAATTAAAATACCGGCTAATACGGCAGCAGGAATTTTAGAAGCAATAGAGCCTAGTCCTAATAGAATTATCAATAACATAACACCAGCTACCATACCTGATAGTTTTGTTTTACCACCAGAATTGATGTTTACAACGGTTCTAATAGTTGCTCCTGCTCCAGGGATTCCTCCAAAGATTGCAGCAACACTGTTACCAATACCTTGTCCTATTAATTCTTTATTAGGTTTGTGCTTTGTTTTAGTCATATTATCCGCAACTACTGAGGTTAATAATGAATCAATTGCACCTAATAACGATAATGTTAATGCTGTAAAAATATAAGGCGTGATACTTGAGATACTAAAATTAGTGAAAATATCCATATTTGGAATCGGAAATCCTCCTGGAATTTCTTCGATAGGACGATAGTTTAAACTAAAACCTAAGGCGATACTTGTCATTACAACCAAGGCAACTAGTGTACTTGGTACGGCAGTGGTAATTCGTTTAAAGCCGTAAATAATAATAATAGTTCCCAGTGCTAATAATAATTCTAACCAGTTGATATTGCTTAAAGCTCTTGGTAATACTTTTAGGGCACCTAAAGCACCAGAAGCTTCTTTACCAGCTAACGTTTTACTTTCTTTTAAAATATCAGCTTGCGTAGTAGCCTCAGATCTTTTAATGGTTTCTCTAAAATCTTCTAAAACTAAAATACCTTCACCTGCTTCTTCTTTTAAGATGTTTTCTAAAATTAGCTCTTCTGCTTGCGGTTTAAACTGTTCTACAAATTGTGCGTCTTCTTTGGCGTAATAACCTACAGAAGGTAAAATTTGAGTGATCAGAATAATCAATCCAATAGCAGTCATAAAGCCTGATACTACAGGATAAGGAATGTAACGGATGTATTTTCCTAAGCCTAAAATACCTAATAAAATTTGAAATAATCCTGCTAGTAAGAATACAGTTAAAATGGCAGGCATGGCTTTATTAATATCACCATCATTGGCTGCTAATATACCAGCAACAACAACCATGCTTACGGCTGTCATTGGGGCAGTTGGTCCAGATATTTGCGTATCTGTACCCCCAAAAAGGGCAGCAAAAAAGGCAATAAAAATTGCACCATATAAACCAGCACTTGATCCTAATCCTGAAGATACTCCAAAAGCTAATGCTAAGGGAAGTGCTACAATTCCGGCAGTAATACCACCAAATAAATCTCCTTTAAAATTTGAGAATAATTTTTTCATAAAAATATTACGTTAAGTAGCTACCAAGATAATTAATTATTAAAAAATAAAATAGGATATATGTATTTATGTTAGCTTTAAAAGAAAACATTTTCTTAACTTTTTATATTTTAAACCATTTCATGGAATTTGTACTGCTGCTATGTTAATACTAGCGATACGTTTAATTTGTTAATTACAGTTTTAATATCTGTTTTTGTTAAATATTCTTTGTTGTCTTTTCTGTTTATATGTAAAAGATGTGTTTTGTTTTTTACCAAGTAACTAGCTAAATTTTTAATAGTATTACTGTTTTTTTCAAAAACATAACTAACATCTTCTTTATCTAAATCATTTTTAAGAACACTTGCTTCTTCTTTGTTTTTAAAAAGGTTAAAAGATACAATTGGTTTAACAACATGTGTTGCAATACTTTTTGTAGTTTTAGATGTTAAAAAAGATTTTCCGCTATTTAATACCCCTAATGATATTGGTTTGCTAGGTTCTAATTCATTTTTATCCTGAATTATAAAAACAGTACCATTAAATTTATTTATAATAAAATCGGTAACATTATTGTTTAAAAGATTAAAAGGCGATTTTTTTTGTTTACCTAAAACAATTACATCGGGCGATTTTTCTTTTATATATTGTTCTACTTCGTTTTTAAGATTACCAACAGAAAATTTATAATTAATAGTAAGACCGTATTTTTTTGCAGTCGGATCTATAATGTTTTTAATTTTCTTACTGGTTTCGATAGAATCTTTATTTAAGGTTCTAATTGCTGATAATTGACTCTCTTTGGTAACAACATCGATTGGTTTTTTTACATGAAGTAAATCGATATTTCCATTAATCATTTTAGCAATACTAACAGCACTTTTTAAGGTGCTGTTAGTAGAGTTTTTTAAGTCTGAAAGCACTAATATGTTTTGTTTTTTCATAATGCTTAAGTTTATGCTGCTTTTGGACGTAATTTAAAAAACTGAATAAAACTAGGTGGGTTTTCGATAATCCCTCTTTCAGAAATAAGTTTAATATTAATATCTCTTTCTTTAGCTTTATATGCAAAGTCTTCTAAAATTTCGACAATATCATTGTCTAAATATCTAGTCTTGGTTACATCTAATTCTAAATACGTATCTCTTGGTAAGCTATCTAATTCTTTTAATACTGCTCCTTTGTTAAAAAAAGTTACTTCTTCAGCAAGGGTCATTTTAATTTTATGTACTCCATTACTTTTATCTTCAATATGTAAAAAGTGAGAGTTTTGGTAACTTTTAATTAAAATTACAACTACTCCTACAGCTAAACCTAATGAAATACCTGTTAATAAATCAGTAAAAACAATACCAAGAACTGTTACTGCAAAAGGAATAAACTGTTTCCATCCTAAAGTGTACATTTGTTTAAATAAACTTGGCTTTGCTAATTTATAACCGACAATCAGTAAGATTGCTGCCAATACAGAAAGCGGTATTTTGTTTAATAAATTCGGAATTAAAATTACCGATATTAACAAAAGTAAA
Organism: Tenacibaculum retecalamus; assembly: GCF_027941755.1. Lineage (NCBI taxonomy): Bacteria > Pseudomonadati > Bacteroidota > Flavobacteriia > Flavobacteriales > Flavobacteriaceae > Tenacibaculum > Tenacibaculum retecalamus. Next base: position 255,311 of record NZ_CP115916.1, read on the forward strand.
CCATGAATAATTGCCGACATTTTTGTTCTACCACCAGATTGTATATTTGCAGAACTTCTAACAATTACTTGTGTAATTGGTAAACCACCAATTAAACCAGATAAGATATTTCCTGTTCCTTGCGCTAATAATTCTTTATTAGTTGGAGTAACATTTTTATGCGGATCTAATTTATCTGTTGCCTCTACACAAAGTAAAGTTTCTAAACTAGCTACTAATGCAATTGTAAAAGCTGTAACCCAAACATCAGGATTAGTAATCGCACTAAAATTTGGAAATGTAAATTGATCTAAAAATGAAGCTAAATTTTCAGGAATTGGTACACTAACTAAATGTGATGGTTGTATAGAAAATGTTTCGCTACCTTGTGTTGCTACAAAATAAATAATACCCACTACAACGGTAACTAAAGGCCTTGTATTAATTTAAAAATTTTACCTTTTTTACTAAGAACTTTATCCCATAATAATAAAATACCTAATCCAATAAAACCAATAACCATTGATCCTACAGTAATATTATCAAAAACATTTAAAATAGCAGAAAATGTATTTTCTCCTGATGCTTCAATAAAACTATCGGCACCTTCTGGTTCTGCATCATATCCGAAAAAATGTGGAATTTGTTTTAAAATAATAATAATACCAATACCGGTTAACATTCCTTTAATTACTGATGATGGAAAGTAGTAACCAATAATTCCGGCTTTTAAAATACCAAAAACAAGTTGAATAACACCTCCTAAAACAACGGCAACTAAAAAGTTTTCATAACCACCTAAAGTTCCGATGGCAGTTAAAACAATGGCAGCTAAACCTGCTGCGGATTCACTAACTCCAATTTTAGAACCACTTAAAGCTCCTACAACGATACCTCCAATAATCCCAGCAATTACTCCAGAAAAAAGAGGTGCTCCACTAGCTAATGCAATACCTAAACATAATGGTAATGCTACGAAAAACACTACAATACTTGCAGGGAAATCGTTTTTAATTTTTTTAAACATAAAATATATATTTATACTCCGAATGAAAATTCAGAGTGATTTTTTTGATTGAAAAATGAATAATTTGTACTAAATAATTTGAAAAATTAGATAGCAAATTCTGGTGGAGGAGTTGTTATTTTTAAAAATTCAGAAACGTAATTTTTAGAAAGATAAATTACATTTTTTATTTTCTGATTTTTTGTGAAAAATATATCTGAATTAGTAGTAGAATATATTTTTATTTCTTTCGTGTTTTTTTTTGCTTGATTTTCCTCTTCCTCTTCAGTTAAGTTTAAAAAGATAGATATATCTTGATCTTGGTCAATCAAAGTAATAATTGTAGGCGCAACAATCATGCTCGTAAATAAAATAAAGAAAAAGAGTGCGATTTTTACTTTCAATGAATTGTTTTTATAATTGCGTGCAAAAATAAGAAAGGTTTTTGTCTTTTTTGTTAAATTAAAATTAAAACTTGTTTAACGACTTTAAATTTTCAGAAAGCATCCATCCTGTTTTTCCATCAGTTAATTTAATTTTATTCCATTTATCAACCGTATCTATTATTTTTACTTTTGTTCCTTCGTGTAGCGTAAATATTTCGCTAGCGTCTTTTGTTGGTTCATTTGTTATTTCAACTTCTTCAGAAAAAATAATAGCTTCTACTGTATTTTTTGATTGGTTGTATTGTGAATAGGTTATAACCAAACCAACAATCAATAGTAAAAAAGAAAAGTTACTAGTTATAAAAAAGAGTCTTTTTTTACTTGGTGTAAACGAAAAATAAAATAATAAAAATAGAGCAGTGGCTAAAAAAGAAAGTATAACAACAAGTGTAGCCCAAGTGTTGTAAGTGAATTTTTGCAAGAAATTTTCATTTATTTTTTGAAAAATAGATTGAGGTAATTCTTCAATTCTATCTAAAGTTAATCGTTTTGCGATGATTAAATTATTAAGAGCATCTTCATTTAAAGCATTTAATTGTAGTGCCTTTTCGTAGTTGTAAATTGCGGGAGCTACTTTATTTAATTTATAATATGCGTTCCCTAAATTATAATACAATTCAGACGAAACGTTTTTTGTGGTTTCTATAGCTTCATAATTTTTAATTGCTTCTAGGTATTTTCCATCTTTATATAAAGCGTTGGCGTTTACAAATAATTTGTCAGCAGTTTGTGCTAACATAATAGTTGTGGTAAAAAACAATAGTAGTGCAATAACTTGTTTCATTATAATTGTTTGTCTAGTTGTGTTATTACTTGTTTTGCTTTTTCATATTCTTCTTTCATCTGTAAGTCGGTAATTGGCGTATATCGAGCAAAATCACAATCATTTAAAACTTCAATAAAGTTTTTTGTAGCGGTATTGTTAACTTTTTTTTCATGTAATAAATCAGTGATTTTATCGCTACTTATATCCAACGTTTCTATTCCTAACTTAGCTTTTAAATAGTTATGTAAAGCTCTTTCTAAAGCTTCATAAAAAGCTTCTTTATTTCCTAGCTCTTTTTCAGCTTCCGATAAATATTTTTTAGCTAAACGATCTGCCTTACGTTGTTTGTTTCCTACAACATCTCCATCGCGTTCTTCTTTTTTCTTGTTGATAAAAATAGCAACAGGAATTAAAATTATAGGCAACAGCAATAAAATGTAAAATAAGATAGATTTAAAAAAATCTGATTTCTCTATTGATTCAAAACTACTTGAAGTTTGAATGTACTTAAAATCGGTTCCAGTAATTTTTACATCTTGTTTGGTCGTAGAATTTGATTGCGTATTTGTAGGCAATTCTTTTCCTTCTAAAACAACAACATATAAATCATTAGTTGTAATAGTTTGGTATACTTTTTCTTTCGGATTAAAGTATGAAAAACTTGTTTTCGGAATTTTATATTTTCCTTTAAATTCAGGTACTACGGTATAAGTATCGGCAACCGAACCTCTTAATCCGCTTGCGGTAACACTTACTTTTTCTTTTCTTTCTGGTTGATAAATCTCTAGTTCTTTAGGTGTTTCTACTTTCGGAAGTTCAAATAATTTTAAATTTCCTTTACCATTAACTGTTACTTTTATTTGTGAAGATTCATTAGCCTTTAATGTTTGTTTACTTAAAGAAACATCAAAAGAAAATTCACCAACTGCACCAGTAAAATTTTCAGGTTTATTATCAAGAGGTAAAGCTTTTGCTCGAACTACTTTTTTGGCAGAAGAAAACTCTTTTCGAACTTGTTTTGTGATTACATTTCCGAAAAAATCGGCACGCCCAGTAGGTACGGCAACAACAATATCCATCTTCATAGGGTCTATTGTTAGTTTTCCGTCTTTTGTTGGTACTAAAAGTGCTTTATGTAATATGGCATAACGGTAACGTTCACCATTATACATTCCTGTTTTTACAGGGCTTCCGTTTCTTTTTATCTCTTGATTCCAAAAACCATTGTATTGTGGAGCTTCTGTAATTGCGTTATCGTAAATACCTACATTGTCACTAAAATATAAGCGATATTCAACATAAATACTCTCACCAACATAGGGTTGCGATTTAGATAATTCTGCAACTAAATGAATATTTTGATCTGCAATATAATTTGGATCGTTAGGATTTTTAGGAACATCAACAGCAGCTATAACAATAATTTTTATAGGGTTTGATTTTACTGTTTTCCCATCAATTTCTATTGATGCAGCAGGAATATTGTATTCTCCTTTTTGCTTTGGCTGAATAATATAAGTATACGATTGGCTAAAGGTTGCTTTACCGTTTATCCATGATTGACTTACCGATTGACTTGAGCCACCTACAACTTTAAAGTTTTTAAAGTTTGGAGCTTTAAAATTATCAGCGCCTTGTTTGTTAATCGAAAATTCAATTCGCAAACGTTGATTAACGCCTAACTTATTTTTACTAACAGTTGCTTTTAATGCAGCTTCTTGTGCACTAATAGTTAGTGTTATAAAACAGATTAATAATGATGTGTATAATTTAAACTTCATATTCATTTTCAAAAGCATAAAATAACTAAGATTTTAAAAATCGGAAATTTACCAATCTTTTTCTTGTTTTACTTTTCTTCCTTTCGATTTTTTAACATTCATTTTCTTTTGCGTCTTCTTCTCTTCATTATTTAAGCTCTCTAGCAGTTGCTTCATTTGCTCAGGAGACATTTTTCCTTGTTGAGGTTTGGGCTTTTGCTTTTCGTCTTTCTTGTCATCCTTGTTAGGCTTGTTCTGGTCTTTTGGATCCTTCTTGTCCTTGTCGTCGCCCTTTTTGTCTTCCTTTTTATCCTTCTGCTTGTCTTTGTCGTCCTTATCTTTCTTGTCCTTCTGATCCTTTTTGTCCTTATCTTTTTTATCTTTATTCTTATCTTTTTTGTCTTGTTGTTGCTGTTTCTTTAAATCTTTTTGAGCAGCAGCTAAATTATAACGGGTTTCATCATCATTCGGATTTCTTCTTAATGCATTTTTATATGCATCTACAGCCTGTTGATATTGTTTTTGCTCCATTTGTGCATTTCCAATATTGTGATATGCCTCGGCTTTTGCAAATTTATCTTTTGATGTTTTTGCGGTTACTTCAAATTGCGCAACAGCTTCCTTATATTTTTTTTCTTGATATAAGGTATTTCCAAAATTATAGCTTGCCTTGTCGTACGTACTGTTTTTTCCTAGCGCTTTTCGGTAAGAAATGGCAGCATCACTAAATTTTTGTTTGTTGTACAGTTTATTTCCTTCACGTAACAAACTTCTTGCTTCACGCTGTAGTTTTAAGGTGTCTAGCTGTGCTGATACAGTTATAGTTATCAACATTAAAAATAATAATAGTATGTTTTGTAGTTGTTTCATTTCTTATAAAATAAGTTCTATGAACCTTCTTCGTTAAATAAATCTGCTTTTTTAACCCATTTAGTTTTCTTCTCGAAAAAGAATAAATCAATAATTAAAAATAGCAATCCGATTCCTAAAAACCATTGAAACTGATCTTTGTAATCAGAAAATTGTTTTGTTTCAAATTCGCTTTTTTGGGCATTGGTAATAATATTTTCAATAATTTTAACAGGATTGTCCGTTTTATTACCGTCAATATATTTTCCTTCGGATGCTTCAGCAATATCTTGTAAAACAGTTGTTGTTCTTTTGGTAATTACGGTTGCTCCTTTTCTGTCTTTTTTGTAACCAATAAGCGCACCATTTAATTTTATAGGAATAGGACCTCCTTTTTCGGTACCAACACCAATAGTATATACTTTTACGCCTTCGTTAGAAATATTCTGAGCAACCTGTTTTGTTTCCTCTTGATGATCTTCACCATCAGAAATGATAATTAAAAAACGATTGGTTTGCTCGTCGTTATCATAATAAGTTTTAGCTAAGTTTAAGGCTTCGTTAATAGCGGTTCCTTGGCTCGAAACCATATCTGGATTTGCATTTTGTAAAAACATTTTAGCCGCCGCATGATCGGTGGTAATTGGTAATAATGGATATGCGTTACCTGCGTAAATTATAATTCCGACTCTGTCACTTCCTAACTTATCAATAATTTTAGAAATAATTTGCTTTGATTTTTCTAATCTATTTGGCGCAATATCTTCTGCCAACATACTTTTAGAAACATCTAAAGCAAAAACTACATCAACACCTTCACGTTTTACTGTTTTTAACTTGGTTCCCATTTTAGGGTTCACCAATGAAACGATTAAAAAAGAGAGTCCGATTAAAAGGAAAATCAATTTTAAAATCGATTTAAAAGTAGATGAATTTGGTGCGATTTTAGCGAATGTTTTTGCACTTGCGAATTTTTTCTGAGTGCGTTTTTTCCACCATAAAACCAACAAGAAAACAACAATTATTATTGGAATAATTGCAAACAGATAAAAATATATTGGTTCTTCTATACGATACATTGTTTATATAAAACTTTTAAATAAGGTGTTTTTTAATGTGAATTCTAGCAATAAAAAGATACCAGCTAAAAATACCAATAATCGATATTTTTCAGTATAATTATAGTACTTAAATTCTTCTATTTTTGTTTTTTCAAGCTTGTCTATTTCATCATAAATAGCTTTTAACTTCGTGTTATCTGTGGCTCTAAAATATTTACCAGCCGTTTCATTAGCAATATGTTTTAGCAAGGCTTCATCTATTTCAACTTGTTGTTTTCTAAAAGAAATTTTACCTGTTCGAGGATCTTTTGCCCAAGGAAAATCTGCCATTCCATTAGTTCCAATTCCGATAGTATATACTTTAATATCGTTTCCTTTTGCTAGTTCGGTGGCTGTTTTCGGATCTACAAAACCTGCGTTGTTTACACCATCTGTTAAAAGAATAATAACTTTACTTTTAGCTTTGCTTTCCTTTAATCTGTTTACTGCAGATCCTAATCCCATGCCAATAGCAGTTCCACCTTCTAATTGTCCCCATTTAATTTCAGAAATGGTTCTTTTAATGATAGATTTGTCGCTCGTAATTGGTGTTTGAGTAAAACTTTCACCTGCATAAACCACAATACCGATACGGTCATTTGGTCGACGATTTACAAAATCGGCCGCCACTTTTTTAAGTGCTTCTAGTCGATTTGGTTTTAAATCTTTAGCCAACATACTTGCAGATACGTCAATTGCCATAACAATATCAATACCTCTGTTTGTTTTTGTTTTTTTACTTACTGCTACATTTCTTGGTCTGGCTAAAGCAACAACCAAACATGTTAAAGCAGCTAGTCGTAATAGGTATAATAAAGGTTTTAATTTCGGTAAAATTGAACCTTGTACTTTAAAACCTTTAACGCTTGATATTGTTAATTGAGCACTATCTTTTTTTCTAGAATAGTAATTCCAGAAAGCTAATAACGGAATTAATATCAGCAACCATAAAAATTCGGGATTATGAAATTCAAAATTATTCCACTTCATCTTCTATTGGTTCTTTTTTAGGTTTCAAATTATCTAATACACTTTTAGCATCTTTACGATCGCTTTCAATTTGATGTGCCATCGGTTTAGACTTCGCAAATTTTACTAAATCGGATTCTTGTAATAATTTTCGTAGCTTATAAATCGTTTCTTTATCTGTTTCAATCGATTTAACTTCGTTTAAATCATCTAAAATAGCAACTAATTCATCCGTAGTAATTTCTAGTGCAGGTATGTTTAATTCCCTTTCTATATAACCTCTTACAATTTCGGTTAACTCACTATAATATTTTTTAATTTTATTGTTTTGCCACAATAATTTTTTATCTAACTCTTGCAGTTTTTCAATAGCTTCTTCATAAGGCGGTAATAACGGAACGATAATTTCTTCTTCTGTTTCTTTTTTCTTTTTGATAACAAAGAAATAAAGTAATAACCCTATTACAATAAGGATAGCAAATGCCCACCAGAAATAATTTTTAAAATCATCAAATTGATATGCTTCTCCTTTAATTCCTTTAATCGGGAATTTTTTAATTTTAGTAGTGTCAATAGCTACGGTTGCTACATTAATTAACAAGCTATCTGTTAAATACGGTTGGTTTTTAATGAAAACCTGTTGCTGCGGAATGTAAAATGCACCACTATCAAAACCTGTTAAAATATATTTTTGAATTAATTTATTTTTAACAGTATCTATTTTTAATGTATCAATTATCTCTAATCCTTTTAAGTTTTCTAATTTAGGAAGGATAACGTTTTCAGTTTCAGCTACCGAAATTTTGTATTGAAATTGCTCTCCAATTCTAATATTGGTGGTATCAATTTCAACTTTTATTTTGTCAGATTGTGAAAATCCAACGCCATAAATAAGTAAGAATATGTAGAGTAATTTAGTCTTCATTTTTATCTTGTCGATTAAAATAGATAGTTTTTATTTTCGTTTAAAATAACCTAGTAATTTTGTCACATAGCTTTCATCTACGCGAGTATTTATGGTTCCTGAACCGCTTTTCTTAAAAGTAGTTTCGAAATAATCAGTTAATCTTAAGGCATTTGCTTTGTATTGTTTTCTTACGGATGATGAGCTTGTGTTTACTAAATGTGTAGTTCCTGTTTCAGCATCAACCATCGGTACCATTCCTAAATTCGGAATTTCCTCATCATGTTTGTCATATACCCTAATACCAGTAACATCGTGTTTGTTACCAACTAGTTTTAGTGTGCGCTCATAATTATCATCCATAAAATCAGAAAGTAAAAAAACAATCGCTTTCTTTTTCATAATGTTTGATAAGAATTTTAAAGCCTCACTAATATCTGTTTGCTTGCTTTTAGGTTTAAATTCGATCAATTCTCTAATAATACGCAACACATGACTTTTCCCTTTTTTAGGAGGGATATAAAGTTCTACTTGATCAGAAAATAAAATCAATCCAACTTTGTCGTTGTTTTGTGTGGCTGAAAAAGCTAGTGTTGCAGCAATCTCGGTAACGGTATCTTTTTTAAATTGATTAGAAGTACCAAAAGATTCAGAGCCAGAAATATCTACCACTAACATCATGGTAAGCTCACGTTCTTCTTCAAAAACTTTTATATAAGGTTCGTTATAACGCGCAGTTACATTCCAATCAATCGCTCTAATATCATCTCCGTATTGATATTGGCGCACTTCAGAAAAAGTCATACCACGACCTTTAAAGGTTGAGTGGTATTCTCCTCCAAAAATATGATTAGACAAACGACGTGTCTTAATTTCTATTTTACGAACTTTTTTTAGTAACTCTTTTGTATCCATTTCTTTTCAATTGTCAGTTAACAGGTTTCATAATCAGCAATATTTTTAATACTGATTGTTGTTTCTTGATAATTGATTATGGCACTTGTACTTCGTTAATTATTGAATTTATAATATCTAAAGAAGTAATGTTTTCAGCTTCTGCTTCGTACGTAATTCCAATTCTGTGGCGTAAAACATCGTTTACAATTGCACGAACATCTTCAGGTATTACATAACCTCTTCTTTTAATAAAAGCGTAACATTTTGCTGCTTTTGCTAAATTGATACTTCCACGAGGCGAAGCACCGAAACTAATTAAAGGCTGTAGTTTTTCTAGATTATAGCGTTCAGGATAACGAGTAGCAAATATGATGTCTAGAATATATTTTTCTATTTTCTCATCCATATATACTTCGTTTACAACTTCACGAGCTTTTATAATCTGGTCTACAGAAATAACCGGATTCACTTTTTCAAAAGCACCACTTAAGTTGGCACGCATAATTTTTTGTTCATCTTCTAACTTCGGATAATCAATCACTGTTTTTAACATAAAACGGTCAACCTGAGCTTCAGGAAGCGGATACGTTCCTTCTTGTTCAACAGGATTTTGAGTTGCCATTACTAAAAAAGGTTCTTGTAACTTAAAAGTTTCATCGCCAATAGTAATCTGGCGCTCTTGCATTGCTTCTAATAAAGCAGATTGAACTTTAGCAGGCGCACGGTTAATTTCATCAGCTAATACAAAATTAGCGAAGATTGGTAGCCTTTTTTAATCATGAAATCGTTTTCTTTCATGTTGTAAATCATGGTTCCAACAATATCGGCAGGTAATAAATCTGGGGTAAACTGCACACGACTAAAACTACCTTGTACTGCTTTAGATAAAGTGTTAATGGCAAGGGTTTTTGCTAAGCCAGGTACACCTTCTAGTAAAATGTGTCCGTTACCAAGAAGCCCTATAAGTAATCGTTCAATCATATATTTCTGACCAACGATAACTTTACTCATTTCGTTTGTTAATAAATCAACAAAAGCGCTTTCTCTTTCGATCTTTTCATTGATAGCTCTTACATCTACATCCATAGTAATTGAAATATGTTTTATTTTTCGTGAAACAAAGCTACAATAATAAGAAAATAACCGTTGTTAAAGTATGGTTAAAGCTGAAAAAATAAAACCTACAATTATGAAATATATTTATTTAGTGTTATAATTTTACACATTTACTTGTTGTGTATTGTATATATTAGTATTTTTAACAAAAATTAACTATTTTAATATGGATATAAAAATTAACCAAAAAAACACAGTAATGCAAAAATTAAAAATTTTTACATGTGTTTTATTAATGACTTTTACCTCTACTTTAATTGGGCAAACAATTAAAGGTAAAGTAATAGATGAAAGTGGAGAACCGCTTCCTTTTGTGAATGTTTTGAAAAAAAATACCGTAAGAGGTGTTAGTACAGATGAAAATGGAGAGTTTTCTTTAGATGTAAAAGAATTACCAGTTACTTTGGTGTTTTCTTCTGTAGGGTTTACATCAATGGAACAAATAGTTTTTGAAAATTACTATGTAAACGTTGTTTTAAAAGAAGGAAATGTTCTAAACGAGGTTGTATTAACAGGTAACCGTTCGAAGCCTAGAACTATTTTAGATTCGGCAGTACCTATTGATAATGTAAGTTTAAAAGAGTTAGAAGCTACTGGTCAAACAGACATTGCTCAAATGTTAACGTATGCAATACCTTCTTACAACTCAAGTACTCAGGCAATTTCTGATGGTACCGCTCACTTTGATCCAGCAGATTTAAGAGGATTAGGACCAAGTAGAACATTGGTTTTAGTAAACGGTAAACGTAAAAATCAAAGTGCTTTAGTATATGTAAACGACACTCCTGGTAAAGGAGAAGTTGGTGTAGATATGAAAAGTATTCCTACAGCAGCAATCGAAAGAATTGAAGTTTTACGTGATGGAGCATCTGCACAATACGGTTCTGATGCCGTTGCAGGAGTTATCAATATTATTTTAAAGAAAGATATCGATTTCACGAAAGTTAATGTTAGCGCTGGAGTAACAAAAGAAGGCGATGGTTTTAATACTGCAGCAGATGTAAACCACACATTTACATTTGGTAATGGTGGTTTTGTAAATGCTACACTTGGGTTGAGTTATCAAGAAAAAACAAATAGACCTAACTCTGTTACGAAAGATGTTTTGTTTGGAGGGGTTATAGATAACCAATGGACACAAGACAATCCTGGTTTAGGAATGCAAATTGGATTGCCAGAAATGAAAAAAGGAGATTTATTTGTAAATGCTGAGTTTCCTTTAAATGAAAACACAAAGGTATATGCTTTTGGAGGGTTTAATATTAGGCAAGGTAGCAGTTTTGCACTTTATAGAACACCTTATTTTCCTGGTATACCTACTGATCCGGCTGACAACCCTTTTAACGATGGTAATGGAGATTATCAAGGTTTTCAACCAACTTTCGAAACTGATATTAAAGATTTCTTGTTTACAGGAGGAACTAAGTTTAAGTTAGGTGAATTTGATGCGGATTTAAGTGCTACTTATGGTAAAAATTCTGTAGGATATACAGTAGGGAACACTTTTAATACATCTTTAGGATTGGCTAGCCCAACATCTTTTGATGTAGGAGCGTATGCTTTTAGTAATATCATAGGGAATTTTGATGTAAGTCGTTCTTTTGGGGACGTAAGTATAGGTCTTGGTTTTGAAGGGCGTCAGGAACAATTTGATGTAACTGCTGGTCAGGAAGAATCGTATGTTAATGGAGGAGCTCAGTCTTTTCCAGGATTACAACCAGGTAATGCTTTAAGTGAAACTAGAACCAATATAGGTGGATATGCTACTTTAGATTGGGATGTTTCTGAAAAATTCTTAATTGCTGGGGCTGTTCGTCATGAAAATTATTCTGATTTTGGAGGAAATACTTCTTGGAAAGTAAGCTCGAGATATAAATTAGGTGAAGCAGGGGTGTTACGAGCTTCATATGGTACAGGATTTAGAGCACCTTCTTTACATCAAGTATATTTAAGTAACGTGCAAACATTGCTTACTGCGGGTGTAATATCAAATCAAGGAACATTTAATAATGTAAGTCCAGTAATTAAAGATTTAGGAGTGGCTTCATTGTTTGCTGAAACTTCTAAAAGTTTCTCTGGAGGTTTAACTGTAAAGGCATCTAATAACTTTACAATTTCATTAGATTATTATAATATTAAAATTACTGACAGAGTTGTATTTTCTGGAGAAATTACAGGAACAGATGATAACGGAAATGCAAATGCTGATGTGCAACAAATTTTAGATGACAATAGTGTAACAAGTATTAAGTTTTTTATAAATGCTGCAGATACTGAAACAGAAGGTATAGATTATACAATGCGTTATAAAAATATTGATTTTGCTTCAGGTAAATTAGGACTAAACGTAGCTTTAAATCTTAATAGCACAAAATTACAAGGTGAGGTAAAAACACCAACGAAATTGTCGGGTTATAAGAATGCTATTTTTAATAGAAAAGAACAGGCAAGAATTATTAGCGCTAGACCAAGTACTAAGTTCTTGTTTGGAGCAGATTATAAAATTAATAAGTTTACAGCGAATTTAAATAACACTTATTTTGGTGAAGTAACATGGCAACATGCAACAGATCCAGCTAATGATCAAACTTTTAGTGGAAAAGTAATTACTGATTTATCTTTTGGTTATGAATTTTCAGATATGATTTCTTTCACAGCACAGGTGAATAACTTATTTGATATTTACCCAGATGTGTTAGATCCTAAAGGTGATCTTTCTACGAATTTAGGAGGCCGTTTTAAATATCCTTGGGAAGTAAATCAATTTGGATTTAGTGGAACAACATTTAAAGCAGGATTTGCATTTAAATTCTAAAAAAACAACAATTATCTATAAATAAAAAGCACCTGAAAAGGTGCTTTTTTTATGACTTATATTTTTTTAAAGATAATTTTTCACCTTCAAAAACTCCGTAGGTAAAATATTGCACCCAATCGCCAGTGTTTATATATTCACTGTTTTCTTGCAGTTTAATTTCTAAAGGAAGATGACGGTGGCCAAAAATAAAATAATCATAATGTTTGGTTTCTAATTTGCGCTTGCAATATTGAACCAGCCATTCTTTGTCCTCTCCTAAAAATTTAAAATCTTCATCGCCAGAAATCATTTTGTTTTTAACGGACATGTATTGCCCTAATCGTACTCCTAAATCAGGATGTAACCAACGAAATAACCATTTAAAAGGTTTAAAAGTAAATACTTTTTTCATACGTTTATAACCTTTGTCTTCTGGGCCTAAACCATCACCGTGCCCAATTAAAAGTGTTTTTCCGTTTATAGAAAACTCTTGTGGACTATGAAATACAGGGATATTTAATTCCTTCTCAAAATAATCAGCCATCCATAAATCGTGATTTCCAACGAAGAAATAAATCGGAATTCCGCTATCTTTAATTTCGGCTAATTTTCCTAAAACACGCACAAATCCTTTTGGAACCACGGTTTTATATTCAAACCAAAAATCAAATAAATCACCTAATAAAAAAATAGCTTCAGCATCTTCTTTAACTTCATTTAACCAGCGAACAAACTTCTGTTCTCTAGGAAAGCTAGCTTCGGCAGTTGGTGCGCCTAAATGTTGATCAGAAGCGAAATAAACTTTTTTATTTTTGGTGGTGTTGATAGAAATCAAAATTGTAATTTTTGGTAAAAATAACTAATTTGAGCTACTTTTGTAGAAAACACTACCAATACCATGGAAATAAATCCGTTTGACGATACTTATTTTATGAAAAAAGCGCTGCAAGAAGCTGAAACAGCTTTTGATAAAGGAGAAGTTCCTGTAGGTGCAGTGGTGGTTTTTAAAGATCAAATAATAGCAAGGGCTCATAACTTAACAGAAATGTTAAATGATGTAACTGCGCACGCCGAAATGCAAGCTTTTACTGCAGCTTCTGATTTTTTAGGTGGAAAATATTTAAAAGATTGTGTGCTATATGTTACGTTAGAACCTTGCCAGATGTGTGCAGGGGCAAGTTATTGGACACAAATAGGAAAAATAGTATACGGAGCCAGCGAGCCAAAATTAGGTTTTAGTGTATTGCAAACAAAACTACATCCGAAAACGAAAGTGGTAACAGGTGTTTTAGAAGAGGAGTGTGGTTTTTTATTGAAGAAATTTTTTATTGAAAAACGTAATTTGAATTAATAAGAACTTGAATCCATTAACCTGAATTTAGTTCAGGTTCGAATTTTTATTATGCAATATTCTTTACAGTATGCGATGCCGAACTAAATTAAATGCATCATGTTGATGTTTATTACTGTTGTGGATTTACGGAAAACACTGAAATTACATGATAGTTTTTGTTTTTAGCCCCGATTGTAGCATTTGTTTGAGCTCCTCGCAGAGAGCGAGTGCGAAAAGCGGGAAATAGCTTCGAATAATTATGTTGAGTTTTAAAATAAGACTTGTTGTTTACAGCCGCTTTCATGTTCTAATAACCATTTTTTGCGCCATATTCCGCCAGCATATCCTGTTAAAGAACCATCTGAGCCAATTACTCGGTGACAGGGAATGATTATCCAAATAGGGTTTTTGCCGTTGGCAGATGCTACTGCTCTAATTGCTTTTGGGTCACCAATTTGTTTGGTTTGCTTTAAATAAGTGCTGCTTTTATTAAAAGGAATGTTTAATAATTCATTCCAAACCTTTTGTTGAAATTCTGTGCCTTGTGGATTTAATTTTAAATCGAATATTTTTCTGTTTCCGTTAAAATATTCGTTCAACTGTGTAACACAGTCTTGCAAACAAAGTGGAATTTTTGCGGAAGTTTCAATCGCATCATTTATAACAGAAACAGTTTGAATACCGTTGGCATCACCTACAATTTTTGCAGTACCAATAGGCGTTTTGTAATATGTAATTTCTGTTTTCAAAATACTAATTAAGTTAACTCTCCTTTTTCTTTTAATTTCTTGAATATCTTTTTATCGACTTCCGAAATGATGCCTAAATCGTTGGAATTTAACCATTTTATTTCTCCTATTTCACTAGTTGGTTCTGGTATTCCTAAATATTCAGCTTTATAACAAGTCATTTTTACAAGAATTCCTGTTTTGTCGCCATCAGATTGTGCTATAAAAGTACCAAAATACATAATTGTATTGGGTGTAATAGCTACATTTAATTCTTCTTTAATTTCTCTAATTAGGGTTTCCTGATCGGTTTCCTGACTTTCTCTTTTTCCTCCGGGAATATAAAACTTCTTTTTTCCCTTAGATCTTGTGCTTAATATTTTTCCGTTTACAATTTTAATTAAAGCGATTTTGTCAATCTCTTTCATGCTTTTTTACACTTTAAAAATGTCTTTTGAATTTTGAGTGGTAATTTCAGCAATTTCATTGAAAGTTAACCCGTAAATATCTACTAATTTATCTACCACATTAGCTACATAAGCACTCTCATTTCTTTTCCCTCGGTAGGGAGTTGGCGCTAAATACGGTGAATCGGTTTCTAAAACAATATGTTTGATATCAATTTCGTTTAAGAATTTATCTATTTTACCGTTTTTAAATGTGGCAACTCCTCCAATTCCTAATTTCATGTTGTAAGAAATAGCTTTTTGTGCTTGTTCTAAAGTTCCTGTAAAACAATGAAAAATTCCGAATAAATCAGTCCCTTTTTCACTTTCTAATACCTCAAAAATCTCATCAAAAGCATCACGACAATGAATTACAATAGGTAATTTTTTTTCTTTTGCCCATTGAATTTGAGTCCTGAAAACTTCTTGTTGTTGGGGTAAAAATGTTTTATCCCAATATAAATCGATTCCTATTTCGCCAATCGCATAAAAATTACGCTTGTCAATCCACTCTCTTACATGTGCGAGTTCTTCTTTGTAATTTTCTTTAACAGAGGTAGGATGTAAACCCATCATTAAAAACACATCGCTTGGGTAGTTTTTTTCTAAATCGAACATGCGTTCTGTGTACGAACTATCAATTGCAGGAATAAAAAAACGAGAAACACCCGCTTCTTTTGCGCGTTGCATCATTTCGTTTCTGTCTTCGTCAAACTGTTCTGAATATAAATGTGTGTGAGTATCGGTAATCATTTATTGCTGTATATTTACGTTACAAAAGTACAAGAAATGGCAGGTCTGAAAAAAATATTAAAGAAAAAGAAATATATTAAAATTAAACTTAAAAAAATAGTCACCAATCATTTAGAGCTAAAGGCAGAAATAAATGGTGTAAAGGGTACGTTTATTTTAGATACTGGTGCTTCGAATTCGTGTGTAGGACTAGATTTAATTACACATTTTAAGTTAATATCAGAAGAGAGTGAAGTGAAAGCGGCTGGAGCTGGCGCAACTGACATGGAAACTAGGAAATCAGATAACAATTCATTAAAAATCGGAAAATGGAAAACAAATCAATGTAATTTAGTATTGTTTGATTTAACACATGTAAATACAGCTTTAACACTACACAATGCCGAAAAAGTAACAGGAATTATTGGTGCAGATATTTTAGAAAGTGGCAAAGCTTTTATTGATTATGATAAGAAAGTGTTATATCTAAAAAAGTTAAAGAAAAAGAAGCGTAAACATTTATTTAAAGTGCCATTTTAGAGTGTGTATTTTAGTTAAAGTTTGTTAAATTTAACTAGTAGTTATTGAGGTTTATTGATAGTGTTTGTTGATTGGTGTAAGCCGTAAATATTGAGTTTTATAAAAGAGTCACTTCGTTTTATTATCGATTAATTAAGTGCTATTTAAAAATTGTGGTGTAACATTTTATTTTGATAGCCGTCGAATTAGTGTAGTCAATTAAAAATCAACAACCATGAAATCAACTGTAAATAATTTAGTCGTAGAAAGAGGAATTTTAACATCAGCATATAAACAAGAGATTCGAGAGAATATTAACTCGATGAAAATTGAATCTTTATTTAGAGTTAAAAATAAATTAAGAAGAAGTAGCGCTAACTTGTATAGTAAAACAGCTACAATTTTGAAGGTTTCAGTTTTTGGATTAGCTGTTGTAATGATGATTTTTTAAATAGTAGTATTGTGTGTTTTGTAGTGGCACTACTCATTAAAAAGATGAACTTATTAGGTTTAGGTAGTTTATTGCTTCTAAGATGATAAGGCCAAAATTAATAAAGGTTACATAATAAGATATAGTTTCTAATTTGTATTGTTCATTTTTCTTAGTTGATATTATTTTAGATATAAAGAATAAAATGAAAAGCAAGAAACCTCCAATCATTGGTATATAATAGATAATGGTTTCTCCTTCTCCAAAAAATTGCGAAAACGTAAGTGAATTACCAAATAAATAAATAATTACCCAATTAATACTAAAGAATAAAACCTGTAGTATTAAACTGCTTATCAATGGAGCTATCCAATCTGGATTCTCTTTTTCTACATTATTATTGGTAAGAAATAGGATAATATAAAATGGGCAAAAAGAATGTATTAGCAGTCTAATCCAAAAATTAATTTTTAATTCAGAAAGTTGTAGTGTTAAAAGTTTTTGATAAGATAATACATCAAAAAAACTAAATACAGTTAGCGTAAGGATAGATAATGCAAGTAATGGAAAAAATATAAAACCCATAATATTGCCTTCCATTCCTTTTAAATAAACACGCAGAGTAAACCCTGTTATTAACCAGGTAACGGCTGATATTAATAAGTTTTTAGGAACAAAAACGTCCCAAATATTAAAATCAATATATAAACTACAAAGATAAGTTAAGCTAAGTATAACAATAAGATAAATGGAATAGAAGCATAAATAAGGTACTAGTTTAAGTTTTGTAACATTTGTTGCTTCTTTAGTAAAAAAATACGAATTTTTTTTAAATGAAAAAGCTATAAAAATTAAAAAAGAAAAAGGGTTAAAAAGTATATTAATAATAGCAAGTAATATGTTCATTATAAGTATTTCTTTAAATAACAGCTTTGTAAAAATATCTTAAAAGAAATAAATAAGGGTAGTAATTTTAAAATTACTACCCTTATTTATTATAAAAACCTATTTAGATTGTTTGAATTCTAAAAGATTAACTCAATATTTCTTTAATTCTTTTTACAGCTTCGCGTAATTGTAATTCTGATGCTGCGTACGACATACGAATACAGTTTGGCGCGCCAAAAGCTTCTCCTGTAACGGTAGCTACATTAGCTTCTTCTAATAGCAACATAGAAAAATCACTTGCATTTTTAATTTCAGTTCCTTTAACTGTTTTTCCGAAGAAAGCAGAAATATCAGGAAAAACATAAAAAGCACCTTCTGGTACGTTTAGCTTAAATCCGTCAATTTCACCTAATAAACCTAAAATCATATCTCTACGAGTTTTAAATTCATCAACCATATATTGTACTTTAACAGGTTCTGCTAAAACAGCCGTAATTGCAGCACGTTGTGCAATACAGTTGGTTCCTGATGTAATTTGACCTTGCATTTTTGTACAGGCCTTAGCAATCCATGCTGGAGCACCAATAAAACCAATTCTCCATCCTGTCATAGCAAAGGCTTTTGCCAATCCGTTTACGGTAATAGTACGATCGAACATGTTTTCGATAGCAGCAAAACTAAATGGTTTTGTTCCGTAGTTAATGTGTTCGTAAATTTCATCAGATAATATATATATCTGCGGATGATTTTCTAATACTTTTGCTAACGCTCTGTATTCTGCCTCACTGTAAATAGTTCCGCTTGGATTATTTGGTGAGTTAAAGAAAATCATTTTTGTTTTAGGTGTAATCGCTGCTTCTAATTGTGCTGGAGTAATTTTAAAATCGCTATCGATAGAAGAAGGGATTTCAACAAATTTAGCTTCACATAAAGTTGCAATTGCTGAATAACTTACCCAATACGGAGCTGGTAATAAAACTTCGTCACCCGGATTTAATAATACCTGTGCAATATTTGCGATAGATTGTTTTGCACCTGTTGATACCACAATCTGATTCGGAGCGTATGTTAAATCATTATCACGTTTAAATTTTACGCAAATAGCTTCTTTTAATTCCACATATCCATCAACTGGAGTGTATGAATTATAATCTTGATTAATTGCTTCAATAGCGGCATTTTTAATAAAATCAGGCGTGTTAAAATCAGGTTCTCCTAAACTTAAACTAATAATATCTTTACCTGCTGCCTTTAACTCTCTTGCTTTAGCAGCCATTGCTAAAGTTTGTGAGATTGGTAAACTGTTAATTCTGTCCGATAATGGATGTGACATTTTGTTGTGTTGTTTGTTGTGTTGTTTATGCTAATTGTGGCTCTTTACCTAAAGAACTTAATTGTTTAAAGTGCTCGATAAGAGCTCTCGACATTGTTTTGTATTCGTTGTACGGTAAGTTAAACTCTTCCGCAGTTTCCTTTACAATTTTTGCTAATTTGTTATAGTGAACATGAGAAATATGAGGAAAAATATGATGTTCTACCTGATGATTTAATCCGCCAGTATAAAAGTTAACTAACCAATTTTTAGGAGCAAAGTTAGAGGTTGTGTATAATTGGTGAACTGCCCAAGTATGCTCTAAATTCCCTTCTTTATCAGGTAAAGGCATTTTTGTATTTGGTACTACGTGCGCTAATTGAAAAACAACACTTAAAATCATACCCGCTGTATAATGCATAATAAAAAAACCTAGCAAAACTTTCCACCAAGCAATATTTACAACCAATAAAGGCAATACAATCCACAACGAATAATAAACTACTTTAGATATTACTAATTTTGTCCATTCTACTTTAGGATTCGGAAATTTACCGTACGATAACTTACGTTTTAAATAACTACTCATTTGTTTAAAATCGGTAGTTATAGCCCAGTTAATAGTTAATAATCCATATAAAAATATAGAGTAAAACTTTTGAAACTTGTGTATTGGTAACCAAGTAGAATGTTTAGAGAAACGGATAATTCTACCCGCATCAATATCTTCATCATGTCCTTTTACATTGGTAAATGTATGGTGTAATACATTGTGTTGTACTTTCCAATTATACACATTACCTGCTAAAATGTAAATACTACTTCCCATTAATTTATTCAACCATTTTTTGCTCGAAAATGATTCGTGGTTAGCATCGTGCATTACATTCATACCCACACCAGCCATACCAATACCTGTAACTACAATAAGTAGCGCCATAAGCCATTGTGGCATTGTAACGGTTAGTATTAAAATAAAAGGAATTAAAAAAGTAGCAAACATGATAATTGCTTTAGAATATAGTTTCCAATTACCTGTACGCTTAATGTTATTTTCTTTGAAATATGAGTTAACGCGTTTATTTAGAGTTCGAAAGAACTTTGCGTTGTCTATCCTTGAGAAGTTTATTGTCTTCATTTATTGTATATTAGGGATCGCAAAAATAAACGTTTTTACTCGATGGTTATTGCTTAGTAGTAACTTTTTAACAAGAAATATATCTTTTGTTAGATAATTAACTATTACGAATTAGTTTTTTACTTTTGCAACGAAAAAAATAATCAATGGAACTTATAAAAAAATACTTTACCGATTTAACTGAAACACAGTTAGAACAGTTCTCTAAACTACAAGAATTGTATGAGGATTGGAACTTAAAAATTAACGTGGTTTCGCGTAAAGATATTGATGAATTGTACTTGCGACATGTATTACATTCATTAGGAATAGCAAAGGTTATGCAGTTTAAACCAGGTTCTAAAGTGATGGATGTTGGTACAGGTGGCGGATTTCCTGGTATTCCATTAGCAATTTTATTTCCTGAAACGCAATTTCATTTAGTAGATTCTATTGGTAAGAAAATAAAAGTAGTAAACGAAGTTGCTGAAGGTTTAGGTTTACAAAACGTTAAAACTACGAATGGTCGTGTTGAAGAAGTAAAAGACACGTATGATTTTATTGTAAGTAGAGCAGTAGCGCAAATGGAAACTTTTGTTGGGTGGACAAAAGGAAAAATTGCCAAAAAACAAAACCACGATTTAAAAAACGGTATTCTGTATTTAAAAGGTGGTGATTTAACCGAAGAGCTAGAAAAATATACATCAGCAACTACTTATGATTTACCAGATTTCTTTGAAGAAGAATTCTTTGAAACTAAAAAAGTTGTCCATTTAGGGATGAAGTTTAAAGCATAATTATTTTATAGCAGAAAAAACATAGTGCATTTCTGCTGCAATTTGTAAACTACGCTCTAAATATTTTTCTTTTTCTTGCGGAGTGTTATCATATATTTTAGGGTCTTCAAAAGTAATTGGGAACTTTTTTCTGCTCCAGAAATAAACGGACAGCCACCATCTGCTTGCGAACATGTCATGATTGCACAAAACGCTGAAACCGGATTAAAGTCATCATCATATTTCTTAGAAAAACCGATTATAGCAGGCAAGTTATCACTGTGTTTAATAGCATAAACAGGGTTTGTGTTTGCTGATAATGATTCAATTTTAAACCCGTTATCTCTTAATGTCGCAACAATTGTACTATTCATATTTGTAGCTTCGGTACCGCCCGAATAACTATTCACAAAAGAAACCGTATAATAATGCGCCATAGTTTGCGCCCAAACTTGTGCTAAGTGACTTCTTCTTGAGTTATGGGTGCAAATAAAATTAAGATTTATAGGCTCTTTTTTAGTCGCTTTTTCCTGAATGTATTGTAGTAAAGGATTCAATATTTGTTTTCTTTCTTCGGAAACAAAAGGTAAATCCAATATTGTTTTATTTATAGCTGGATACATTTTTATCAATTTAGTATATTAACAACAACCTGATTCTGGTGAACAAGCATTTTGTGTTTGTATTTCTGCTAACTTCATTTTAGGCTTTTCTTGCGGAATACCACAGTTATCTTTTGCTAAACAATCCGTTTTAGTAGCCGTTAACACGAAATTTGTTCCGTCAAAATCCAATCCATATTTACCAATTGTTGCGCCTTGATATTCTACTTCAATATCTAAATCTGCAATATTTAATACTTTTTCAGACAGCTCAATAATATGTGTTAATTTTTCTGGATGCAATCTATGATCATAATCATCAGCTTCCCATAACTGAAAGTTTGCTACTTCTTCGTTTCTTACAGTTCCGCCACAATCGATAAAGTTTTTAGTTACACGCCCAACTTCTGTTACGTGAAAATGGTTTGGCACTAAATCTCCATTTGGTAATTGAAAAGCAATTGTTTTTAAGGATGCTAAATGTTTTTTAATTTCTGATAATTTCATGTCTTTTTATTTTAATTGTAATATTACGATGGATAATTGTAAATTTTTTTAACAGCAATTATTCGATTCGCTGTCGAGGTTTAAAAAGTTATTTAATAAAGATTTTATGGTTGTCCAATTCTCTTGATCAATACAATAACAAACACTGGTTCCTTCGATGTTACCTTTTATCAATTTTAAACTTTTCAACTCTTTTAAATGCTGAGAAATGGTAGGTTGCGCCAATCCTATTTCATTTACTAAATCTCCACAAACACACGAATTAATTTTAAATAAGTGTTGCAGAATAGCAATACGAGCAGGATGGCCTAGCACTTTAGCTATTTTAGCAAGATCGTTTTGCTGTGGTGTAAATTTTTCTGATTTGGTAAGTCCCATTGTTTAATTATTATATTGCAATATTACGATTAATAATTGATTTAAAACAAAATGCTCCGATATTATTTTGTTATCGGAGCATTTTTTATTTTGTAAGTGGATTAATACCAGCGTTTCTTCTTCTTTTTTAGAAGCTTCAGATTTACGTCCTTTTTTATTTTTACTGATAGTATTTGGTTGTTTTATGTGTTTTGGTTTTACTAAAAGAAACGGGTGATCTTCAATGATTTTTATAGGTCTCTTTAAAAATTCTTGAATTTCTTTTATGTAGCTAGTCTCGTCTGCACTACAAAACGAAAAAGCAATACCCGATTTTCCTGCTCTACCAGTTCTACCAATTCGGTGAACATACGTTTCAGGTACATTTGGTATATCTACATTAATAACGGCATCA
This sequence comes from Tenacibaculum retecalamus, assembly GCF_027941755.1. Classification (NCBI taxonomy): domain Bacteria; kingdom Pseudomonadati; phylum Bacteroidota; class Flavobacteriia; order Flavobacteriales; family Flavobacteriaceae; genus Tenacibaculum; species Tenacibaculum retecalamus. The sequence goes on from NZ_CP115916.1 coordinate 278,062, forward strand.
ATTTTATGAATATCAATACCACGAGCGGCAACATCTGTAGCAATTAAAATATTTACTTTATTGCTTTTAAAATCTTCAATAGCTTGGTTACGTAAAATTTGTGTTTTATCTCCGTGAACACTTGTTACTTTATATCCGTTTTTTATAAGTGTTTGCTCTAATTTATCAACACCAAATTTGGTACGTCTAAAAATAAGAATACGACCTTGTATTGTATTACGTAGTAAGTGTAAACATAAATCTACCTTATGTTTTTTAGGTGTGTAGTATAATAGTTGACCAATTTTGTTAACCGTGTTATCAGTAGGAATTACGTTAACTGTTTCTGGCTTATATAGCATTTGCTTTGCCAAATCACTCACTTTTTCGGGCATAGTTGCCGAGCATAAAAGCGTTTGTTTTTTACGAGGACATAAGGCTTCAATCTTTTTAACATCTTGAATAAAACCCATGTCTAACATTAAATCAGCTTCATCTAAAACAAAAGTTTTTAATAAGCTTAAATCGATGCTTCCTTGTTCATTAAGATCTATTAAACGACCAGGAGTTGCTACTAAAACATCTACTCCTTTTGCTAAAGTTTCTTTTTGTGCTTTTGTTGATATTCCTCCGTATACAACGCCGGTAAGTATGTTGGTATGTTTTGCGTAGGTGTTAAAACTCTCTTCAATTTGTATGGCCAATTCTCTGGTAGGACTTACGATTAAAGCTTTTATTTTTTTAGGACCTCTTTCAGGAACTAAAGCTAATTCTTGCGCTAAATTATGGATAATAGGCAATGCAAAAGCTGCGGTTTTACCCGATCCTGTTTGCGAACCAACAATTACATCTTTTTTATCTAGCACTAACGGAATCACTTTCTGCTGTACTAACGTAGCTGTGTGATATTTTTCTTCGCTTAATGCTTTTAAAATAGATGGATTAAGATGTAAGTCTGAAAATTGCATTGATTATTTTTTTTGCAAAGATACTCTAAATCAAACAATATAAGTTCGATTAAAGTATTAGCAAAAATCTAAATATAAGTCAATGCATAACCCAGTATAGACCCCCCTAAAACTATAAAAGCACTATTCAGTTTTTTAAAGCCAAAAACAACAATTAAACTAGTAATAGCAATAACAATCGTTCGCCAATCTACTAAAGTATCTTTTGCCATATTTATACAAACAGCTATAATTAAAGCTACGGCAGCAACATTAACTGCGTCTAAAACCGAACGAATAATTTTAGAATTCCTCATTTTTGGTATTAATGGATTCAATACCAACACAAATATAAATGAGGGCAAAAAAATACCGATTGTAGCTACAATTGCACCAATTATTCCGTTTAGTTGCCACCCGATAAAAGTAGCGGTAGATAAAACAGGATCAGGAGTAATTTGACCAACAGCAACAGCATCGATTAATACTTGGCGAGTTAACCAGCCATTTGCTACTAATTCGGAGTCTAAAAAGGCAAATAATACATAACCACTACCATATAGTATGGCTCCGATTTTTAAGAAGGTTACTAGTATTTTTATGTTACTTAAGTTTACAAATTCACTTGCCTGAAAGGCTAATAGCGGAATAAAATTATGTAAATTGTTTTTGTTTCTTTTAAAGAAATACAATCCTAAACCAAGTATACCGCAGCCAAAAAGTGTTAGAATTTCATTAATGCCTAATAAACAAGTTACTAATGCAATGGCTCCTAAAACGGCCAATTCGGTATTTTTAATTGCTTTTTTACCAAGTCTGTAGCCTGCCATCACAATAATAGCAATTACTGCCGGTTTTATACCGTAAATAAAAGGTTCAACCTTTGGTAACTGTCCGTATTCTTGATACAGCCAAGCAAATACTGAAGTGATAATCACCGCAGGAAAAATAAAACAGAAGCCTGCAACGACTAATCCTTTCCAACCTGCTCTTTCATGACCGCAATGCATGGTCATTTCTGTTGAGTTTGGTCCAGGGATTAAATTAGTGGCGCCTATAAGATCTAAAAAATGTTCTTGGGTCATCCATTGTCTCTTTTTCACTACTTCATCTTCCATCATAGCAATATGAGCTGCCTGGCCACCAAAACCAATACTCCCTAGTTTAAAAAAGAGTTTTGCTATTTCTTTTAAGTCGTTTTTTTGAGGCATTTTTGGAATCTAATTAAATAATATTATACTCGTTTTTTAATGGTAAACAAAGCACTTAAAAACAGGGTTTAAGTAGTATCAAAAATAGTGTTTTTTAGTTTCGTTGCCTATAGTATTAAATGCAAAAAAACCGAGCAATTATGCTCAGTTTTTAATAGTTAAGAAATGTATTTCTTATTGTCTTGTCCAGTTAGCTCCCCAAGTAGCATAATCTGTACCTGTTGCTGCAGCGTTTTCAGTAACAAATTGAGCATCAGTAAAAGCAACACCTGTGTCGTTTTTTACTTTAACAGTTACATCATCAAACTTTACATCCGTAGCTTTTAAATCACCAGAGGTAACTCCGTTACCAGTAGGATTGTCAGTAGCGTCACCATCAAGGTCAAATCCTTCGGCAAAACCAACTAATAAAATGTTTGAAAAGATACCTTGAGTACCAGCTCTTAAACGGATAGCTTCATTAGCAGTTCCTGAACCTAAACCTTCAATAGTTACGTTTGTAACGGTAGGCTTAGAAAAGAAGTTAGAACTAGATAAGTTTCCGATATCAGTATTGTAACCATCGCATTCAAAACCTTTATCGTGATCAGTACCATGTTTTACATAAGCGTTTGTAATTGTTCCTGTATAACCCTCTGTCCAGTCGATAGAATCATCTTCAGCATTTACTACAGAAACATTACTTACGTTTACTGTACCACCAAAAAACTCTACACCATCGTCTTTTCCTTCGAACATTTGAATAAATTCTACTGTAGTATTGTTACCAACACCATAGAAAGAAAATCCATTGTTTTCAGAAGAACCATCAGCTTTACCACCAGAATACTCTACTCTTACATAACGTAAAACACCAGAATCGTCATTTGCAGTTTCACCACCATAAGGTAAACTTGCAATTTCTGAAGTAGAAGTAGCAGTACCACCAGTTACTGAATTGATAGGTGCTTTTCCTAATAAAATTAATCCCCCCCAATCACCAGCATTTGGTGTTGTTGCGTTAGATGTAAAAATAATTGGTTGGCTAGAAGTACCTTCTGCCATAATTTTCGCTCCTTGAGCGATTGCTAAATATACATCTGCACCAGTTGCAGCAGCTTTAATAATTGTTCCTGCAGGAATTGTTAATGTAGTACCGTTTTCAAAAATTACGGGACCTGTAATTAAATAAGATTTTGTAGCATCTAAAGTTAAATCTGCCGTGTAATTACCTTGCATTGTGATTACCTCATTGTTAGTAGACCCACCACCATTATTGTTGTTGGTAGTACTGTTGTCGTTGATAATAATATCTGCAGTACCATCTTCTACACAAGATGTAAGTAATGTAGCAGTTAAAGCTAATCCTAATAAAATTCTATTTTTCATTTTTTTAAAGTTTAATTATGTTTAAAGTTATGTTCTGTGTTAAAATTTATATTTAAGTCCTAAGCTAATATTGGTTCCTCTTTTGTATTCAGATAAAACTACATCGCCTATTGAAGTATTTTCTCGTACTCTTTTTATTGATGGATCTAAAAGGTTTTTAGCTTTTAGTGTTACATCCCATTTGTCACCAAATTTATTTTTCCAAACAAAATCTAAAGTCGGAATCCCTTTTTCTATTATGTTTCCTAATTTACCAGCTCCTAAGGCATCAATTCTGTCAGAGAAATAAGAAAAAACTAATGATGTAATAGGTTTATAGTTTTTAAAGTGGGTTGGGGTGTAGTTAATATTTGCATTTATTAAGAATGGTGACGCTCCTTGTAGCTCATCGCTATCTCTATTAAAAGTAGTGCTGTAACCAGAAATTCCGCTTACGTTTTCTTTTAAATCTTGGTGAGTATACATGTAAGTAAAGTTGAATCCAGCAGATAAAACAGTGTCATCATCTTCGTTTTTTACAAAGTTCTTACGAGCTTCAAGTTCTATACCTGCAACAGTTGCTTTGTCACCTGATCTAAAATAACGTTGATCTCCTGCTGCACTATTTGCAATTACTAAGTTTACAGGGTTGTTAATTTGTTTACCAAATGCTGAGACAGATAATAGTTCGTCTCTAGAGATAAACCACTCGTACTTTACATCTAAATTAAATATTTTAGAGTATGATGGATTGTTTAATAAATCTGGATTACCACCCACTCTTTGCCCTATACCTTCGTAAATAAAAGGGGCAACTTCTTTAAATTCTGGAACTGATACTGTTTGACTGAAGTTAAAACGTAAGTTCTGATCTTCATTTAATGCGTATTTAATATTTAAACTTGGTAAGAAAAATGTTTCAGAAGCATTTCTAAAACCAGGATCATTTGGATTGATATTAATTACGTTATAAGAAATATCTTGATTGAAAGATTCTACTCTTATCCCAGGAGAAAACACCCATTTTTCACCAGATTTAATCTCAGCAGAAATAAAACCAGCATGTATGTTTAATGTACCGTTGTAGGTGTTTTCGTCTAAACCAGGTAAGCTTGCAATATTACTGTTTTGAAAGTAAGGTAACTTTCTAAAAACATCTAACTTAAATAATTTACCTGTTTGATTTTTTAAAATTTGAGCATTGTTGATATTAAAAATAGCATTAAAATTATTTACATCTGTTACAGCGTATTGCTTATCTAAGATGTCATAACCATACCTGATATTTTTAAAATCTCTTTCTTTAGTTCTACCGTTATATCCGAAATTTAAAGTTAAGTTTTCATTAGCTTTATAAGCTAAACTTACTCTGCTGTTTAATTCTTCGTCTATAATTTTTTGAAAATAACGTTGGTTGTCAAATGAGTTGTTTGTGTAAAAAACAGCATTAGTACTTGGGTCGTTATCCAAGGTATGTTGAAAGTTTTCTATACTAATTCTTTTTCTATCAGGTTCGTGAGCAAATACATTGTTGTATCCAATTCCCCAGCTTACTTTAAATTTGTCATCTTCAAATTTGTGTTCTCCAGTTAATTGATTTACAAAAACTAAATCTTGATTGTACTGAACATTCATTTGATAAAAACCTTCATCTGTATTTCTTAAGGCATCTCTGTTTTTTCCTAATCCTTTATATCCGTAGTATCCAACTTCATCTCCAGAATTGTTTAGGAATAAAGAGGTGAATTTTACCTTATTATCGTTGTTTATTCTATATAAAGCACTTACCATTGCTGTGGTAGATGTTGAGTATTTGTATTCTTTTGCGTTTGGATATTCTTTTTTAAATACATTCGAAAAATCAGCAATTGAGCCTTCTCTATATTCAAAAGCTCTACTAAAAGAAGCGGTACCAAAAAGACTTAATCTTGCGCCACTTTCAAAATTGAATGATTTACCTGCGTTAAAGCTAATAGCGTTGTTAATTGGATTTCCTCCATTTACAGGATCTACACCATGAGAAAGTACGACTGCAAACGGATCATGTTTAAAACGGTTGTAGTATCCGAAATCTCCAGTTCCTTCACTCTTTTTAAAGTCTTCGCCCATTGCTCTTGAGTTTACGCCAGAGCTAATACTTACCTCTGCAAAACCGTTACCATTGTATTCTTTTGAAGAAATATCGATATTACCTGCAGCAAAATCACCGTAAAAATTTGATGAGTACGCTTTGCTAATCGATACATTTTGAATGATATCCGAAGGAAATAAATTTAAATCGATGTTCTTTTTAGCAATATTGTTTGATGGTAATGAAAGTCCGTTCATTGTTGTGTTTAAGTAGCGATCACCTAAACCACGAACATATACATTGCTAGAACCTTCTTGTTTTGATACTCCGGCTATTTTAGCAACTGCACCAGCGGCATCAGAAATTCCTTTTGAAGCTAATTCTTCGGCTCCAATACTTTCTTTAATTACGATTGCTTTCTTTTGGTCTAATAATAAAGCACTCGCTTTATCTTTACTTGTACTGGCTTTAATTTCAATTTCATCTAAAGCAACACCTTCGTTGGCGCCTAATTCTTGGTTAAGGGTTAATGTTTCATTTGTTTTAACAACAATTTGTTTTTCTACGGTTTGATATCCAACAAAACTAAATACAATTATTTGGCTCCCTGTTGGAACATTAAGTGTATACTTACCATCAAAATCGGTAGTTGCACCAATTGAGGTTCCTTTTATAAAGACATTCGCAAATGGTAATGCTTCATTATTCATCTCTTTATCTGTAAGTGTACCAACTACAGTTCCTTTGTCTTGAGAATAAACAAAGCTGCAAAGGCTTAAAAGAGTAATCACTATTATTTTTTTCATTATAACTAACTTGAGTTCTTAAATACACTGCAAATCTGGCGTTATATTGTAAAGCTAATGTTACAGGCAAATTATGCTTGTTTTATTAGAATGTTTCTTAAATGTTAATGAAAGCTTGTTTTGTTATGAGAATATTAACTGTAGATTACGAAAAAACCGTGCAGATTATATAATCTACACGGTTTCAGTATGCTGTATGTATTAGTTTGCTATTTAAATATTTTAAAGCCTAAAGTGTAAGTTCTTGGGTTTGCAGGATCGTAAATAAAGTTACTATCACGTTCCTTGCCTACATCGAAATTTGTTTGATAAGCATCAAAAACGTTTTTAATACCTACAAAAAATTCGATATTACTATCTAGCTTTTGTAATTCAAAATTATAACTTGTTTTAATACCTACATTAAAGAAGTTAGGAGATTTAAAATATTCATCTTCAATTAAGTTGTTAGTTGACGCTAGGTGCAATACATCCATGGTGCCAGTATACACTAAATTTAAGGCTGTTTTAAATTTTTGATTTGGTGTATATGTTGCTGTTGCATATCCGTAAGTAGTTGGAGTGCGTAAAAATTCTTTCTTCGGATTTAAAGCATCAGAATTATTAATGGCAGTATTATATTTACTTGATTGATACGTAAAACCAGCGTCAAACTGAAAAATTCCGTCATAGTTTAATCTTGTTTCTAAAGTAATTCCTTTTACAATAGCTCCATCACCATTTCTTTTTTCAAAAACTTCACCAAATTCATCTTCCCCTATAAATTCTAAAAAGAAAGCATCATTTAAGTTGGTATAAAAACTTTCAACTGTAAAGCCGTATATATAATGTTCTGTTGGTTGATCGTAATTAAAAGAAACGGTATAACTATTAGAGCGTTCTCTTTTTAAATCATCAGCAAGTTGTACTCTCGATATTCCGCCGCCTGCAAAGGCAATATGTAAATCGGTATCAAAAGCTTGTGGCGCTCTAAAACCGGTTCCCCAAGTGGCACTTATTTGTGTTTTATCAAAAGGTTTAAAAAGTAAAGAAACTCGTGGACTCGCCACATTATTGGCTATTAATTTTTTGGTTCCGTCTCTTTTTAAAGCATTTAATTTATGATGATCATAACGAACACCAGCAAGTAAATTCCACTTTTCGTTTATTTCCCAATCACTCTGAAAAAAAAACCCATAGTTTTTAGTAACCTGATCAACAACATATTTATAAGCATCAATTTCGTCATACACATCATCTTGCACAAATTCACCACCAATAGTTAATACATTATTTCCTTGTAAGAAATCTTCTAGTTTATGATTAAACTGAATTCCACCTTGATAAGTTGTCGTTTCAGAATTCCCGTAAGGTGGATTTGCCAAATGCGCTGTATCTTCTGGAGTACCTATTTCTGGGCGAATACCTGTGTAATGATCTCTGGCGGTGTATTGAGAAGCAAAATAGGTAATTAATGAGCTTTTATCTTCATTAAAATTAATTTGATAATCAATATTACCAACATATACATCATGTGTTCTTTCTTCGGATTGTAACGCAAAATGTGGTGTGTTTTTAATCATTTCGCCACCATAACGGTATTCATTCATTTTACTGAAGTTAATTTCTAACTTCTGATTTTCTGTCGGTAAAAAAAATAAATTAGTACCAAATGAGTTGTTTTTTAATTGTGGTAATTCAGAGAAGTTATCGCCATTGTGATCGTAAATTTCTCGAGCTCTATTGTTGATAAAAAAAGAAATTCCAGCATTTTTAGCATCATTAACAACCGTTGCATTACCAGCAATGATATGATCTGAAGCTCCTTTAAAATTTTGATAAGTATATTGAATACTATAATCGTCTTTTTTAGGAACATTGGTAATCACATTAACGGTTCCTCCAATAGCGCTCGATCCGTATAATGCAGATCCGCCACCGCGAACTACTTCAATGCGATCTATCATATTGGTAGGTATTTGCTCTAAACCATATAAACCGGTTAGCGGACTAAAAATTGGTCGTCCATTTATTAATATTTGAGAATAACCACCTGCCAATCCGTTCATACGTAATTGCGTGTAATTACAAGTTTGGCAATCGGTTTCTACACGCAGTCCAGTCTGAAATTTTAAGCCTTCAGATAAGTTGCATGCTTGTACGTCTGCTAAAGTTTCACTGTTAATTACGTTTACAATTACAGGGTTTTTAGTACTTCTTCTGTCTGTTCTTGTTCCCGTTACGGTAATTTGATCTAAAATTTCGGTAGTTTCTGTTAAAATAAAATCAACTTTTTTTTCTTCGGATGATTTTAAGCGGATGTTTTTTCTTTCTGATAAAAATCCAATAGAAGAAGCAATTAAAACAAATTTACTTTTTGATGTTTCTATCGTGTAATTTCCGTTTTCATCAGTTGTTGTTCCGGTGTTTGTTCCTTTTACAATAATGTTTACAAAAGGAACTGTTTCTCCTTTTGTATTGGTTGTTTTTCCTGTAATTATTTGTGCTTTTACGATGGTAGTTGTAAATAGAATAATTAAAAAAACAGCATTTTTCATGGGTACTTTATTTATTATTTTTTCACAAAGGTAAAATAATTTTTAGATAAGACTAAAAATTATTTTATATAAATGAAAATTTATATATTTGTAAAGTCAAAAAAATACAATGTTTAGCCAATCAGAAGAAAATTATATTAAAACCATTTATCACCTAGCAGCAATATCTGATAAAGGAATCAGTACAAATGCTATTGCTAAGCGATTAAAAACAAAAGCTTCTTCGGTAACAGATATGATTAAAAAGCTATCTGATAAAGAAGTGGTTGTTTATAAAAAGTATCAAGGTGTTACGTTAACCGAACTCGGAAAAAAAACTGCGGCGAGTATTATTCGTAAACATCGTTTGTGGGAAGTTTTTTTGGTAGAAAAACTTAATTTTTCTTGGGATGAAGTGCATGAAGTAGCAGAGCAATTAGAGCATATAAAATCGCCAAAATTAATAGACGAGTTAGATGCTTTTTTAGGACATCCTAAAAGAGATCCACACGGAGATCCAATTCCTGATAAAGACGGGAATTTACCACAAATAAAAAAAAGCTTGTTAGCTACCCTGCAAAAAAACGAAAAAGGAGTTTGTGTAGGTGTAAACGATACTTCTTCTGAATTTTTACGTTTTTTAGACAAGCAAGAAATCGGATTAGGACTCAATATCGAAGTGTTAGATAAAGAACCTTTTGATGATTCTTTTTTAGTAAAAATTAACGAGAAAGAAATGACGATTTCAAACAAAGTAGCAAACAATATTTATATACAAAAAAATTAAGATGAAAAGAATAGCATTATTATTTGTAATCTTATTAGCAGTAAGTTGTGGTAAAAAAGCAAAAAACGAAAATGATAAATTAAAAGTAGTTACAACGACTACGATGATTACCGATTTAGTAAAGAATATTGGAGGCGATAAACTAGAGGTTAAAGGTTTAATGGGTGCAGGAGTAGATCCGCATTTGTATAAAGCTAGCGAGGGTGATGTTTCAAAATTATTTAATGCTGATGTTGTTATTTACAACGGATTACATTTAGAAGGAAAGTTAGAAGAGGTTTTTGAGAAAATGCAACATCAAAATAAAAAAACGATTGTTGTTTCTGATGTAATTAATAAAAAAAACTTGATAAATTCAGCGTTGTTCGCTTCAAATTACGATCCTCATATTTGGTTTGATATTAATAATTGGAGTAAGATAACATCGTATGTAGCAGAAAAATTAACAGAAATAGACACTAAAAATGCTGCCTTTTATAAGCAAAATGCTAAAGAATATTTAGAGAAATTAAAAGCTTTAAATAAAGAGATTGAAAACAAAATAAACGAATTGCCAATAGAGAAAAGAATATTGGTAACTGCACACGATGCTTTTAATTATTTTGGAAATCAACATCAATTTAATGTTGTAGGCTTACAAGGATTATCAACTGCAACAGAAGCTGGTGTTCAGGATGTTCAGAAGTTAGCGAAGTTTATTATAGAAAATAACGTAAAAGCAATTTTTGTAGAAAGTTCTGTGCCAAAACGAACTATTGAAGCTTTACAGGCAGCAGTAAAATCTAAAGATCAAGAAGTGGTAATTGGCGGAACCTTATATTCTGACGCATTAGGAAGTGCAGGAACAGAAGAAGCAACTTATATAGGTATGTATAAAGCGAATGTAAATACGATTGTTAACGCATTAAAATAATATGGAAACAAAATACGCAGTAACAGTTGATGATTTAACAGTTGCTTATAACTATAAACCGGTACTTTGGGATATTGATTTGGCTATTCCAGAAGGAGTTTTAATGGCAATCGTTGATCCAAACGGTGCTGGGAAATCTACGTTGATAAAATCTATTTTAGGAATTATAAATCCAATTGCCGGAAGTGTTTCTATTTATGGAAAACCTTATGATAAACAACGAAAATTAGTTGCGTATGTTCCGCAGAAAGGAAGTGTAGATTGGGATTTTCCTACCACAGCTTTAGATGTGGTTATGATGGGAACTTATGGAAGTTTAGGCTGGATAAAACGTCCAGGGAAATCACAAAAAAAAACAGCATTAGAAGCGCTTGAAAAAGTAGGGATGCTAGCTTTTAAAAGCCGACAAATTTCCCAGCTTTCAGGTGGGCAACAACAACGTGTTTTTTTGGCGAGAGCATTGGCACAAGATGCAGCTATCTATTTTATGGATGAACCTTTTCAGGGGGTAGATGCAACTACAGAAATTACTATTATCAATATTTTAAAAGAATTGCGAAAAGCAGGAAAAACAGTGGTTGTAGTACATCACGATTTGCAAACGGTTCCTGAATATTTCGACTGGGTAACTTTTTTAAACGTAAAAAAAATAGCAACAGGTACTCGTTAAAGAAATTTTCAATGATGATAACCTAACAAAAACTTACGGAATTAATTATAAAGTAAGTGTGCAGCAGTAAGTTTTTTTAGATTTTAGTGAGTAGTGGTTAGAAAAGAAAAAAATCAATAAAAATGGGAAAAATAAAATTCAAGTTTGAAGATTTGAAAGTGTATCAAAAAGCACTTGAATTTGTCGATTTTTCTTATGAAACATCAAATAATTTTCCAGATACAGAACGTTTTGGATTAAAACCTCAATTTAATAGAGCAGCTGTTTCTATTGCATTGAATATTGCTGAAGGCTCAGCAGATACAGACAAACAGTTTAATAGATTTTTACAAATAGCATTAGGTTCTACAAATGAATGTGTAGTTTGTGTTTCGATTGCAAAACGACAAAATTTTATTTCTGAAGAATCTGAAAATGAGATTCGTGAGAAATTAGTAGAACTTTCAAAAATGATAATAGGTTTGCAAAAATATTTACGAAACAAAAATACTAACCTCTAAAAGCTAACGACTATCGACTTTCCTGAATATTTTAAACTCGTTTTTACAGATTATACACTTCGAACAATTACTATTGGTACTGCAATTTTAGGTGCTATTTGTGGTATGTTAGGTAGTTTTGCAGTGTTAAGAAAACAAAGTTTATTGGGCGATGCAATTTCACACGCATCACTTCCGGGCATTGCCATTGCGTTTTTAATTACAGGGACAAAAGATACTAATATTTTGTTACTAGGAGCTTTGATAAGTGGATTAATAGGAGCCTTTTGGATACGCGGAATTGTAAAAAACACGCATTTAAAAACAGATACAGCTTTAGGTCTTATTCTTTCTGTTTTCTTCGGATTCGGAATGTTACTTTTAACTTTTATTCAGAAATTACCAAATGCAAATCAGTCAGGTTTAGATAAATTTCTGTTTGGGCAGGCAGCAACATTGCTAATTAAAGATGTTTGGTTTATGGCAATAGTTACAGCGATTTGTTTAGCGGTATTATTGCTCTTCTGGAAAGAATTCAAACTCTTATTATTTGATGCAGATTATGCAAAAACCTTAGGGTTTAATATAAAATTTATTGATGCTTTAATAACCTGTTTCATTGTGTTAGCAATTGTTTTAGGATTGCAAACAGTAGGCGTTGTTTTAATGAGTGCCATGTTATTAGCGCCAGCAGCAGCAGCACGTCAATGGACAAACAGTTTAAGTACCATGGTTGTTTTAGCAGCTGTTTTTGGTTCGCTTGCCGGTGTTGTGGGTACGGGAATTAGCGCAAGTCAATCTAATTTATCTACAGGGCCTGTAATTGTGTTGGTTGCCGCAGTATTTGTAGTGTTTTCATTTATTTTTTCACCTTCAAGGGGATTGCTTTTTCGTCAGATTCGTTTTTTAAAGAACAGACGCGATTTACAGTTGCATAAAACCTTGTCTTTTATGTTCGACCTTGTTAAGACACACGAAGATAAATCACATCCGCATGCGGTAAGAATTTTAAATAACTTCCAAGGATATACAAGAGGTACTTTAAAAAAACTAGAAGAGAAAGAATATATAAAAGTACAAGGTAAAATGTGGTCAATGACGGAAGAAGGATATCAGTTCGCAGGTAATTTATATAATCAACATATAGAAAATGAGTAGTGCTCAGATAGAAATACAATTAATAGCAAGTTTAGTAGCAGTTGCTTGTGCAATACCTGGTGTGTTTTTGGTTTTACGAAAAATGGCATTAATTAGCGATGCTATTAGCCATTCGATTTTACCTGGTTTGGTAATCGGTTTTTTTATCACACACGATTTAAATTCACCTTTATTAATTTTAATGGGAGCCTTATCAGGAATTTTAACTGTGGTGTTAGTTGAGTATATTCAGAAAACAAAATTGGTAAAAGAAGATACTGCAATTGGCTTAGTATTTCCAGCATTGTTTAGTATTGGTGTACTTTTAATTGCCAAAAATGCAAACGATGTTCATTTAGATGTAGATGCTGTTTTGTTGGGTGAATTGGCTTTTGCTCCGTTTGATCGGTTATTAATTAACGGAACAGATATCGGATCGAAATCATTATGGATTATAGGAACAATATTAGTAATTACTTTAAGCCTTTTAATCGCTTTTTTTAAAGAGCTAAAAATAAGCACGTTCGATGCTGGTTTGGCAACAGCCTTAGGTTTTTCGCCAATTGTAATTCACTACGGATTAATGAGTGTGGCATCTATAACAACTGTTGGGGCTTTTGATGCGGTCGGAGCAATATTAGTAGTTGCTTTAATGATTGCGCCAGCGGCCACCGCTTATTTATTAACGAATGATTTAAAGAAAATGTTGGTTTTTTCAGGGCTATTTGGTGTGTTTTCGGCCATTTCGGGTTATTGGGTAGCGCATTGGTTAGATGCTTCAATATCTGGATCTATGATTAGTATGCTTGGTTTAATTTTCTTTTTTGTGTATTTATTGGCTCCCAATAGAGGTTTAATTTCAGTAATTTATAGAAACAGGCAACAACAAAAAGAAGTGCAATTGCTTACTTTTTTGTTGCACTTAAATAATCATACTGAAAAAAGAGAAAGACATATTAATCATTTAAATGAGCATATAAATTGGCATAAAATAAAAGCAAAATCGGTAGTAGATTTAGCTAGAAAAAATAATATGATTGTTATAGAAAATCAAATTATATCACTTACCAAAAAAGGAAAAACCTTTACCGAAAAAGCAATAGATTATATTATAACAAATGACGATTCTAAAATTGAATCGATGAAAAAAGATTTCTTTTTGTTTAGAGGGTAAACAACAATATTTCTGTTCTCTGCTTTCTTATTTTCTCTAAATAGATTACTTTGCATAAAAAAAATACTCTGTGCAAAATTCTTCTAATTTTGAAGTGTACAATGCCTCTGCTGGTAGCGGAAAAACGTTTACGCTTGTAAAAGAATATCTAAAAGTTTTATTGAGTTCTGATGATATTTTCACTTTTCAGAAAATATTAGCGATTACATTTACCAACAAAGCTGCTGGTGAAATGAAAGAGCGTGTATTAGAAAATCTACAAGAATTCTCTGAAGGAAAAGAAAACGATTTGTTTCAACTTATTATCAATGAAATTAAAATTGATAAACAAACCGTTAAAGACAGAAGTAAGAAAATATTAGACGCTGTTTTACAAAACTACTCCGCTTTTTCAATTACTACGATTGATAGTTTTACGCATAAAATAATTAAAAGTTTTGCGTACGATTTAGGATTGTCGCTAAATTTTGAGGTTGAAATGGATGCTGTTTCTTTATTAAATGAAGCTGTTGATGTATTGATTTCTAAAATTGGAACTGATAAAGATTTAACGAAATTATTAATTGATTTTTCACTTGATAAAGCAGATGATGATAAATCGTGGGATATTTCGTTGGAGCTAAATGAGTTTTCTAGAATTTTATTAAATGAAGACGATACGAGGCATTTTAGAAAACTGGCGGATAAAAAACTAGCTGATTTTACGAACTTAAAAACTAAACTTTCTAAACATCAAAAAGAGATAAAAACTCGATTTGTAGATATTGGTAATCAGGGAATAGCGATTATAGAAACGGCACAAATAAATCATAAAGATTTTTATCGATCGATGTTGCCGAATCATTTTTTGGCGTTATCTCAAAATCCAGAGAAAGCAAAGTTTTTCGAAGATTCAAAACTTCGCGAACGTATCGAAGAAAATAATTTTTATGCAAAGTCAAAATCAGACGACATAAAAAGTACTATTGAAAGTGTTTTGCCAGAATTGTTGAATTTATACAGTCAATCAGAAGAATTGTATCAGCAATTTTTAATGAACAAATTGGCATTAAAAAGCATCATTCCTTTAGCAGTTTTAAATCATATTAATTTAGAATTAACACATATAAAAGAAGAAAATAATATCCGATTAAATGCCGAGTTTAATCAATTAATTTCTGACAATATAAAAGACCAACCTGCGCCATTTATTTATGAAAGAATCGGACAGCGATTTATGCATTATTTTATTGATGAGATGCAAGATACATCGGTGTTACAATGGCAAAATATAATTCCGTTAATCGACAATGCATTAGCGCAAGAAAAAAGTAATTTATTGTTGGTTGGTGATGGTAAACAAGCTATTTATCGTTGGCGTGGCGGTAAAGCAGAGCAGTTTATTTCTTTAGGATCAGATGTTGAGAATCCGTTTCATGTTCCGAAAGAAATAAAAACACTAGAGACTAATTATAGAAGCTATACAGAGGTAATAGATTTTAACAATCAGTTTTTTCAGCATACTTCAAATTTTCTTCAAAATGAAAATTATAAGCAGTTATTTGTTGATGGAAACAAGCAATTAACGACAGCAAAAAAAGGTGGATACGTTTCGTTGTCTTTTTTAGATAAGGAAGAAGAAAAAGAGGATGAGGTTTTAAAATATCCGAAGAAAATATTAGAAACAATTAAAAGTTTAGAAGCCGATTTTTCTTTAAATGAAATTTGTGTATTAGTCCGTAAGAAAAAAGATGGAATTGCAGTTGCAAATTATTTATCTGAAAACGGAATTAACATTATTTCTTCAGAAACGTTGTTGTTGCAAAACAGCTCGAAAGTAAATTTTATTGTTGATGTTTTACAAGTAATTCAACATCCGAATGATAAAGAAGCACTGTTAGAAGTTTTGTATTTCTTACATGATCATTTAGCGTTGAAAACGGAAAAACATGCTTTTATATCAGCAATGATTCATCAGCCGAATGATGCGATTTTTAAAGAGCTAGCAAACTATCAAGTTTCTTTTGAATTAGCAGATTTTCATCAATTACCGTTTTATGAAAAAGTAGAGGAAATCATCCGAAGTTTTAAATTAATAAACTCTTCAGATGCCTATGTGCAATTCTTTTTAGATGTGGTTTTAGAACAGCAAAGAAAAGGAACGAGTATTCAGGAGTTTTTAGATTTTTGGGAAGATAAAAAAGCAAATTTAAGCATTGTGGCTCCCGAAAGTGGAAACGCTGTTCAGGTAATGACGATTCATAAATCGAAAGGACTAGAATTTCCGGTGGTTATTTTTCCGTACGATTTAGAAATTTACAGGCAAATAAATCCTAAAATATGGTTGGATGATTTACCTATCGATTTTGAAAATTTCAAGGAATTGTTAGTGCCGTTTAATAAAGATTTAAAAGCTATAAACGAGCGAAGTTTAGAGATATACGACCAACAAAGAGAAGAACTAGAGTTAGATAATTTTAATCTTTTATACGTTGCTTTAACGCGTTCGGTAGAGCAGCTACATATTATTACCGAATATAAAATTACAGCTAAAGGAGAAGAGAATATCAATTTTTATTCAGGAATATTTATCAATTATCTAAAAGAAAAAAATCTATGGAATAATGATCAGTTAGAATACTCTTTTGGGAATTTATCAAGAACTAGTGAGCGTAAAGAAATTACTTCTTTGGCAGCGATTCAAGAAGAATTTATATCAACACCTTGGCAAGAACACAATATTCATATGTTGGCAAGTGCTTCAAAACTTTGGAATACTGAGCAAGGTAAAGCAATTGAGTTTGGTAACTTGATTCACGAAATGATGGCGAAAATTTCAACAGAGCGTGATGTAGAAAAAATAGTGAATCAATATGAGCAACAAGGTGTAATAGATAAAGAGCAAGCAAAAACGATTAAAACGGATATTAATAAAATTGTAAGTCATTCAGATTTGCAACATTATTATTCAAACGAAGTAACTATATATAATGAGCGTGAAATTGTTGATGTTGATAATCAGATTTTAATTCCCGATCGATTGGTACTTGATACGAATAATGCAGTAACTATTATAGATTATAAAACAGGAAAGCCATCCAAGAGTTATCACCAACAATTATTACGATATGAACGTGTGTTAAAATCGATGGATTTTAAGGTTGATAAAAAACTACTCATATATATTAATGAAGAAATTTTGGTTGAAGAAGTTTAACAATTAACTTTGACCCTTTAAATATAAATACCACATCGATTGTAGATGTAACTAAAATATAAATTATGTACGGAAAAATAAAAGAACAATTACAGCAAGAAATTCAGGAAATTAAAGATGCCGGATTGTATAAGTCAGAACGTATTATTACATCATCTCAAGATGCTGCTATAAAAATAGCAACTGGCGAGGAGGTAATTAATTTTTGTGCTAATAACTATTTAGGATTGTCAAATAATCCTGAGGTAATTCAAGCAGCAAAAGATACTATGGATACGCATGGTTTCGGAATGTCGTCTGTACGTTTTATTTGTGGAACTCAAGATATTCATAAACAACTAGAAGCAAAAATTGCAGAATTTTATACAACTGAAGACACGATATTGTATGCTGCTGCTTTTGATGCAAATGGTGGCGTTTTTGAACCTTTATTAACAAAAGATGATGCTATTATTTCAGATAGTTTAAATCATGCTTCTATTATAGACGGAGTTCGTTTGTGTAAAGCAGCTCGTTATCGTTATGATAATAATGACATGAGTTCTTTAGAAGCGCAGTTGATTGAAGCAAATAAGCAAGAACATCGTTTTAAGATTATTGTTACTGACGGAGTTTTTTCTATGGATGGAATTGTAGCAAAGCTTGATGAAATTTGTGATTTAGCGGATAAATACGATGCAATGGTAATGGTTGATGAGTGTCACGCCACCGGATTTATAGGTAAAACAGGCCGTGGTACTGTTGAACTTAAAAATGTAATGGATCGTGTTGATATCGTAACCGGTACTTTAGGAAAAGCACTTGGTGGTGCAATGGGAGGTTATACGACAGGTAAAAAAGAAATTATCGAAATATTACGTCAACGTTCTCGTCCGTATTTATTTTCAAACTCATTAGCGCCTTCTTTAGTAGGAGGAGCATTAAAAGTTTTTGATTTAATTTCTAACGATACCTCTTTAAGAGATAAGTTAGAATGGAATACCAATTACTTTAGAACAGAAATGGAAAAAGCAGGTTTCGATTTAGTAGGGGCCGATGCCGCAATTGTACCTGTTATGTTATATGATGCAAAGCTTTCTCAGAATATGGCAAATAAATTATTAGAAGAGGGGATTTATGTAATTGGTTTTTTCTTTCCTGTGGTACCAAAAGAAAAAGCGAGAATACGTGTGCAATTGTCAGCGGCGCACGAAAAAGAACATTTAGACAAAGCAATTAAAGCCTTTGTAAAAGTAGGTAAAGAGTTGGGTGTCATTTAAAGTAAATCTATAAAAACTTACAATAAATGCAAGTTTTTATAGATTTACTTTTGTAAATAAGTTTTAACAACTTACATTTGCTTAATATAAACGAACTTTTAATTTAAATTTTTTATAATGAAACAAATCAAATTAGCTGTGATAGCTTTGTTTACGTTCGCTACTTTAGGGACGGTAAACGCACAAGATTCTGATAATCCTTGGGTGGTTGGATTCGGAGTTAACGTTGTTGACTTTAAATACCCGTGGGGGAAAAGTAATAATGCAGAGAATATTGCTAAAGATTACGCTGGGACTACAGATTGGAATGTATTACCTTCAATCTCAAGAGTAACTGTTGATAAGTACTTAAACGATGGTTTTACTTTGCAATTAGCAGGGTCTTTAAATAAAATTGAAACTTTTAGAGGCGAAAATGATACAGATGAACTTTATTGGGCTATTGATGCAAATGTAAAGTATGACTTAAATAATTTGTTCGGAGAAACTTCTTGGTTTGATCCTTATGTTTATTTAGGTGGGGGTTACACTAATGGTGTTAATATAGCTGATGATAATTCTACAATTGTTGAAGGATCTGAAGGTATGTTAAACGGAGGTTTTGGTTTTAATACTTGGTTTAATGACAATTTAGGGTTAAATTTTCAATCAGGATATAAACGTGGTTTTTCTGATAATGTAGCTGATCACTTTCAGCATTCAGTTGGTCTAGTGTTTAAGTTTGGAGGAACTGATACAGATGGTGACGGTGTTTTCGATAAAGATGATGCTTGTCCAGAAGTTGCTGGTTTAGAAGAGTTCAACGGATGTCCTGATACTGATAATGATGGTATTAAGGATGCTGATGATGCATGTCCAGAAGTTGCTGGTTTAGCTGCTTTAAACGGATGTCCTGATGCAGATGGTGATGGGATTGCTGATAAAGACGATGCTTGTCCTACTGAAAAAGGAACAAAAGCTAACAACGGGTGTCCTGATACTGACGGAGACGGTGTAGTTGATGGTAAAGATAAATGTCCTACTGTTGCAGATCCTGTTGCTAATGCAGGTTGTCCTTGGCCAGATACTGATGGAGATAGCGTTTTAGATAAAGACGATAAGTGTCCTAATGTAGCAGGTGTTGCTTCTAACAATGGATGTCCAGAAGTACTAATTACAAAAGCTGCTGAGAAAAAATTAAATGACTTCGCAAGAGCTATTTACTTTAACTCTGGTAGAACAACGTTTAAGCCTGGAGTTACTGCTAACTTAGACAGAATTGCTGCGATTATGAAAGAATATTCTAAAGCAAACTTTAGCATTCAAGGTCATAGTGATAGCCAAGGTAGAGCTGCTAGTAATAAAAAATTATCTGAAAGAAGAGCTAAGGCTGTTTTAGATTATTTAGTTTCTAAAGCTGGTGTTGCTGCTGCAAGATTAACTTCTGCAGGTTTTGGTGAAGACTACCCAATTGCTGATAACAAAACAAGAGCTGGTAGAGCTCAGAACAGACGTGTTGAAATTAAATTAGCTAAATAATTTAATTAAAGCATTTATAATATTAAAAGCCTCATGGAAGTGAGGCTTTTTTTTATGCAATATTTTTAGTAAAAATAGCGTGAAAGACTTTTTAAATTCCACTAAAAAAATTACCTTTGCACTTTGAAAAATGAGCTAAAGCTCACATAGCAAATTAAATAACTTTAATTACATATAGTAATGTCTACAATAACAGGTAAAGTTTCTCAAATTATTGGTCCAGTTATCGATGTTGAGTTTAATACAGGAAATACTGAATTACCAAAAATTTACGATTCATTAGAAATTAAAAAAGCTGATGGTTCAATTTTAGTATTAGAGGTTCAACAACATATAGGTGAAGATACAGTTCGTACTATTTCTATGGATGCGACTGATGGTTTAAGTAGAGGTACAGAAGTAATCGCTACAGGAAGCCCAATTCAAATGCCAATAGGAAACGATATTTATGGTCGTTTGTTTAACGTAACAGGTGAAGCTATTGATGGATTAGGAAACTTACCTAAAACAGGAGATGCAGGTTTATCTATTCACCGTCAGGCACCTAAATTCGAAGACTTATCAGTATCAACAGAAGTTTTATTTACTGGTATTAAAGTAATTGATTTAATTGAGCCGTATGCAAAAGGAGGTAAGATTGGATTATTTGGTGGAGCAGGAGTTGGTAAAACAGTTTTAATTCAAGAGTTAATTAACAACATTGCAAAAGGGCACGGAGGTTTATCTGTATTTGCAGGTGTAGGTGAAAGAACTCGTGAAGGAAACGATTTACTTAGAGAGATGTTAGAATCTGGAATTATCAAATATGGTGATGATTTTATGCATTCTATGGAAGAAGGAGGATGGGATTTATCTAAAGTAGATAAGCCAGGAATGAGAGATTCGAAAGCTACTTTCGTATTCGGACAAATGAACGAGCCACCTGGGGCAAGAGCACGTGTTGCTTTATCAGGTTTAACAATTGCAGAATATTTCCGTGATGGAGCAGGAGAAGCACAAGGAAAAGATGTACTTTTCTTCGTAGATAATATCTTCCGTTTTACACAAGCAGGTTCTGAAGTATCAGCCTTATTAGGTCGTATGCCATCAGCAGTAGGATACCAACCAACATTAGCTACAGAAATGGGAGCAATGCAAGAGCGTATTACTTCTACTAAGAAAGGTTCTATTACATCTGTACAAGCAGTTTATGTACCTGCAGATGATTTAACAGATCCAGCACCAGCAACAACGTTTGCGCATTTAGATGCAACAACAGTATTATCTCGTAAAATTGCCGAATTAGGTATTTATCCTGCAGTAGACCCTTTAGATTCTACTTCAAGAATTTTATCTGCTGAAGTATTAGGAGACGAGCATTATAATACAGCAACAAAAGTAAAAGAGATTTTACAACGTTATAAAGAATTACAAGATATTATCGCCATTTTAGGTATGGAAGAATTATCTGAAGAAGATAAGTTAGTAGTACACAGAGCACGTCGTGTACAGCGTTTCTTATCTCAGCCATTCCACGTAGCTGAACAGTTTACAGGTATACCTGGTTGTTTAGTTGATATTAAAGACACTATTAAAGGATTTAATATGATTATGGACGGTGAGTTAGATAAGTATCCAGAAGCAGCATTTAACTTAAGAGGTTCTATTCAGGAAGCTATTGATTATGGTGAGAAAATGTTAGCGGAAGCATAGTAACAATTAATAATAATAAATTCTATTGAAATTATGTTTTTAGAAATTGTAACTCCAGAAGCTATTTTGTTTTCGTCAGAAGTTGATTCTGTTACTGTACCAGGTGTTAACGGTGAATTTCAGATGTTAAATAATCACGCACCAGTCGTGTCTATTTTAAATCAAGGAACTGTAAAAGTACATGTACATACACAAAATCATTTAATTTTTGATGATTTACATGGCAGCATAGTAAGTTTACCAGAAGATGATAAAGTATTAACTTTAGCAATCAAATCTGGAACTTTAGAAATGAAAGATAATAAAGCAATTATTCTTGCAGATTAATTACTTATAAATCATAAATATAAAAGCCAAACGTAAAGTTTGGCTTTTTTTATTTTATAAAGAATTTAACTACTGATTTTAATTATCTTTGTAGCAATGAATGTAGTATTTTTATTTATAGGAGGTCCTGAGATTTTTGTAATCTTGTTATTAGTCGTTATGTTATTCGGAGCAGATAAAATTCCTGAAATAGCTAGAGGACTAGGAAAAGGTATACGTCAGGTTAAGGATGCAACCAATGATATCAAGAAAGAAATTAATGATAGCGCAAAAAATCAAGGAATAGATACTGATTTTGTAAAAGACATCAATAATGAAGTAAACAAAGTAAAAGACAATATTGATGATTTTACAGGCTCTATAAAAAGAAATTTTTAAAATTACTTTACACGACTAATTGTTAACCCATCTCGTATCGGTAATAAAACAGTTTCTAAGCGATTATCTTCATTAAGTTTTCTGTTATATTCTAAAAGAACTTTGGTATCAATATCTTTCGGATTAAGAGCTTCTACTACTTTACCACTCCAAAGTACATTATCAGATAAAATTACACCACCTGTATTCATTTTATCAATAATTAAATCGAAATAATTTAGATAATTAGATTTATCAGCATCAATAAAAACTAAGTCGAATTTGGTATTTATAGTCGGAATAATATCAATCGCATTTCCGATATACTGTTGAATCTGACTTTTATAAGCTGATTTTTTAAAATAAGTAGCTTGTAACTCTTCTAGCTCTTCATTTTTATCAATAGTGTAAAGTTTTCCATCTTCGGATAAACCTTCCGCTAAACACAAGGCAGAATAACCAGTATAAGTACCAATTTCTAAAATTGATTTCGGATTAATTAATTTTGAAATCATTGATAAAACCCTTCCTTGAAAAGCACCACTTAACATTCTAGGATTTAATACTTTTTGCCAGGTTTCTTTGGTTAACTCTTGTAGTATTTTAGGCTCTTGTTGTGAATGATTAACAACATAAGTATCAATTTTTTCAGGAAGAAAATGCATGGTTTTAATTTTGATTCAAAGGTATAAAAAAACGGAACTTATTTTAAAATAAATTCCGTTTTCAATCTAACAAAAATCAATTACATATAAACTAAACAATTAATTAAATTGACTTAATTGCTCTTTTAAAGCATCTTTGTCTTTTTTAGATAAACACTTTGTTTCATTTTTACAATTACTAGCCTTCATTTTAAAAATATCAGACATTTTACTATTTTGTTTAGAATACAAAGCACATATTTTACAGGCTAATAAATGCCAGTTGAGCTGTAGTTTTTCATAAAATGAAGCTTCACCATATTGCGCTTTATCGCAAATAGCAGTTACTTCATCACATGTTATTTTAAATTTCTTAAACATTATTTCTTACTTATTAAACCAGTTCTTTTCCATACAACTTCTTAGCTGAGTTCTTGCTCTATGAATAATAACCCATAGGTTTGACGCAGTGATATTTAGTTCCTTACAAATTTCTTCAGTTTCAAATTCTTGAATGGTTTTCATTCTAAAAACCATGGCATATTTTTCAGGAAGTTTATCAATACAATCTTCTAATTGAGATTTTAACTCTTCATTTTCAATATTCTTTTCGGCTTCATTATCCCAAGATTGTGGTACGCGTTCTTCAATCCAATTCCCTTCATTATCGCCACTATCATAAAAACTCATTCTAACTTCGGCCTGTCCTTTATTAGAGTTTATTTTTCGATAATGATCAATTACTTTTCTTTTTAATATTGAAACTAACCAAGTTCTTTCGGTAGCCTTGCCTTGAAAGTTTTTAGCAGATTTAAGACCTGCAAAAAATGTTTCTTGCACTAAATCCTTGGCTATATTAGAATCATTTACACGAGCCACAGCATAATTAAATAAATAATCAGCATAAGCATCTACCCATTTGTTGGGTGTTAAAGTATTTGTTCCATCCATTGTGTCAAATATAGGTTATTTTTTAGAAGCTCTACAATCATTTTTACGTCTCATATCTACTAAATAAATTATTTCCCATTTTCCGTTGTTATTAAACAACTGAAAAGAATTGGCTCCACAATGGCTAAATTTTCCATTCAAATAAAACTCATAAGGTGTCCAAACAGAAGCTAAATTTCCATCAAGATTAATGTCCCAAGATAATAGTTTTTCTAAATAAATATGCTCAGGCTTTTTATTGGCAATTCCAGTTAAAAGTTTTTTCTTCGTATCAGTAACTAAGGTTTTAATACCGTTTTTATTTGTAAAAGTAGTTTGTATGCTAATAGTCGCATGTAAAGTAGAAGTAACAAGTGTACTATCGCCTTTATGAAGTCCATCAAAAAAAGTTTCAATCGTTTTTTTAATAGCGATATGTGCTGTGTTTTTTTGTGCATTAGCAACATTCGTAAATACAAAAATGATAAGAAAAGTGATTGTTTTATGCATGATAGTGTAGTTTATAACGTAAAGCTATTAAAAAAATGACGAACTGAATCGGATTAACAGAAGATTATGAACTTTAATAAATTAAAGATATTAGAATTGTTACTTGATTTTATGCGATAATTAAATCGATTAATTGCGTATTTTTACAATCAAGAAAATTCGAAATAATGTCAGTAGCTAAAAAACAATATAAAAGAGTAACGACAAAGTCATTAGTAGAAATGAAAGCGAACGGAGAAAAAATTTCTATGCTTACTGCTTATGATTATACGATGGCAAAAATTGTAGATGGTGCAGGAATTGATGTCATTTTAGTAGGCGATTCAGCTTCAAATGTAATGGCGAGTCACGAAACGACTTTACCAATCACACTCGATCAAATGATATATCATGCAAGTTCTGTAGTAAGAGCTATTGAACGTTGTTTAGTGGTGGTTGATTTACCTTTTGGTACTTATCAAGGAAATTCTAAAAGTGCTTTAGAATCTGCTATAAAAGTGATGAAAGAATCTGGTGGACACGCAGTAAAGTTAGAAGGAGGAAGTGAAATAGGTGAGTCTGTATCCAGAATATTAACCGCAGGTATTCCTGTAATGGGGCATTTAGGATTAACACCTCAATCTATTTATAAATTCGGAACTTATACTGTTAGGGCGAAAGAAGATGAAGAGGCAGAGAAATTATTAGAAGACGCTAAATTATTACAAGAATTAGGTTGTTTTGCTTTGGTTTTAGAAAAAGTTCCGGCAGCTTTGGCTCAAAAAGTAGCCGAAAGTTTAACAATTCCGGTGATTGGTATTGGAGCTGGTGGTGGCGTAGACGGACAAGTATTAGTTACCCACGATATGATTGGAATGACACATGAATTTAATCCGCGTTTTTTACGTAGGTATTTAGATTTATATTCAGAAATGACCAGCGCTTTTCAAAATTATATAGCCGATGTAAAATCAAAAGACTTTCCGAACGAAAAAGAACAATATTAAACTGAAAAGTCTTCTGAAAAGAAGGCTTTTTTTTATCAGATAAAAAATGAAAATACTTCACTTAGATTCAAATCATCCTTTGTTATTAGAGCAGTTAAATAATACAGGTTTTACAAATGAAGAAGATTATAAGTCTACAAAATTAGAAATTGAAGCTAAAATTCATCACTATGACGGAATCATCATCCGAAGTAGATTTTCTATTGATGCTACTTTTTTAGATAAAGCGACCAACCTTAAGTTTATTGGTCGAGTAGGTGCTGGTTTAGAAAATATAGCTTGTGACTACGCTGAGAAAAAAGGAGTGTATTTAATTTCAGCTCCTGAAGGAAACAGCAATGCGGTTGGTGAGCATACTTTGGGAATGTTATTATCACTTTTTAATAAGTTGAATAAAACTGATAAAGAAGTTAGAAACGGAAAATGGTTGCGTGAAGATAATCGTGGAATCGAACTCGACGGAAAAACAGTTGGTTTAATTGGTTATGGTAATATGGGTAAATCTTTTGCAAAAAAACTTCGTGGTTTTGACGTGAAAGTTCTGTGTTATGATATTAAACCGAATGTTGACGATGAAAATTGCACCCAGGTTTCGTTAAAAGAATTACAAGAAAAATCGGACGTTTTAAGCTTACATACTCCACAAACAGCTTTAACGATGAATATGATTGATTCAGATTTTATCAATGCTTTTTCTAATCCTTTTTGGTTATTAAATACGGCAAGAGGAAAATCGGTTGTTACTACCGATTTGGTTGATGCTTTAAAATCTGGTAAAATATTAGGAGCAGGTTTAGATGTTTTAGAGTACGAGAAAAAATCTTTTGAGAATTTATTTGTAAATCAAGAGATGCCAGCTGCATTTCAATATTTAATAAATGCTGATAATGTATTGCTTTCTCCACATGTTGCAGGTTGGACGGTTGAAAGTAAAGAAAAACTAGCACAAACAATTGTAGATAAAATAAAAGCAAAATTTTGTTAACTTGTAACTTTTAAAATTAGTTACCATGAAATACGAAGCCAATTCACCTGAAGAATATATAGCGCAAATTCCGGAAGATCGACAAGCAATTCTAGAAAAACTGCGGAATACTATAAAAAATAATCTTCCCAAAGGTTTTGAAGAAGGTATGAGTTATAATATGATTGGTTATTATGTGCCTCATGCTATATATCCTGATGGTTATCATTGTGATCCTAAACTGCCACTTCCGTTTATAAATATTGCTTCACAGAAAAATTCAATCAATTTATATCATAGCGGAATTTATGCTAAAAAAGAATTATATGATTGGTTTGTTGCTGAATATCCGAAGCATTGTAAACGTAAATTAGATATGGGTAAAAGTTGTATTCGATTCAAGAAAATAGAAGAAATTCCGTTTGATTTAATCAAAGAACTTTGTACAAAAATGACCGTTAAAGAATGGATTGCTATTTATGAATCAGCTATAAAAAAGAAATAATGAAAAAAGGTAAAGTTTTAGGAATAGGTGGTGTGTTTTTTAAAACCGAAAATGTATCAGAAACCAAAGATTGGTATAAAAATAATTTAGGGTTTAATACGGATGATTGGGGCTGTACCTTTTGGTGGAAAGATAATGAAGGAAAAGAAGCATCTACACAATGGAGTCCGTTTACAAAAGATACCAAACATTTTCAACCATCAAATAAAGACTTTATGTTTAACTACCGAGTAGAAAATTTGGTAGAATTATTAGAGGAGCTAAAAACAAAAGGAGTACAGGTTTTAGGTAAGATAGAAGAGTACGATTACGGTAAGTTTGGGTGGATTATAGATTTAGATGGAAATAAAATTGAACTTTGGGAGCCAAATGACGTAGCTTTTTTATAAATTTAGCACCAACTAATTATTAAAAACAAAAAAAATGAATGTAATTGATGAAAATGGAAAACCAGTTCCAACTCAAGAAAGTAAACGAATTTTAGCAGGTATTTTAGCTATTGTATTAGGAGGATTTGGAGTTCATAAGTTTATCTTAGGGTATACAAAAGAAGGACTAATTATGCTAGGAGGAACATTATTATCTATTGTTTTAATGTGTATTATAATAGGTGCTTTTTTAGTTTACATTCCTTGGATTATAGGTTTAGTAGAAGGTATTATGTACTTAACAAAAACTGATGAAGAGTTTGTAGAAACTTACCAAAATAATAAGAAAGCTTGGTTTTAAGCTGAAAAGTGAAAATTTATTTTCACTATTTATTATAGATTATAAAAATTAAAAAGCGCCAATATTGGCGCTTTTTTATATTTAAGAAAAATTGAAATTATTTTTTTCTAAAAGCCAAAGCTTCTTGCTTTTTCTCTTCGTTACGCTCAATTTTGTGCTCAGGTCTTGTCCATTTAGGTTTTTCACCTAAAGTTTCAAACTTAGAATCAGCAGCTTCAACCGATTGTGGTTGTACTTTTTTAGTAAATGGTTTTTGAGGATTCATTCCTAGCATTTCAAACATTTTCATGTCTTCATTTACATCAGGATTCGGAGTCGTTAACAACTTATCACCTGCAAAAATAGAATTCGCTCCAGCAAAGAAACACATTGCTTGTCCTTCTCTACTCATTTGCGTTCTTCCTGCCGATAAACGTACTTGCGTTTCAGGTAACACAATACGTGTAGTAGCTACCATACGCACCATATCCCAAATTTCTACAGGTTTTTCATCTTCTAACGGAGTACCTTCAACAGCAACTAGTGCGTTAATTGGTGTAGATTCTGGTTGAGGATCTAAAGTAGATAAAGCCACTAACATACCTGCTCTATCTTCAGCGTTTTCTCCCATTCCAATAATTCCACCCGAACAAACAGTTACGTTTGTTTTACGAACATTGCTAATGGTATCTAAACGATCTTGGTAACCACGTGTAGAAATTACTTCCTTATAATATTCTTCCGATGAATCTAAATTATGATTATAGGCATATAAACCAGCTTCAGCCAAACGTTGCGCTTGGTTTTCGGTAACCATACCTAAAGTACAGCAAACCTCCATATCTAGTTTGTTAATGGTTCTTACCATGTCTAAAACTTGGTCAAACTCTGGGCCGTCTTTTACGTTTCTCCAAGCAGCTCCCATACAAACACGAGAACTTCCGCCCGATTTTGCTCTTAAAGCCTGTGCTTTTACTTGTTGTACCGACATTAAATCGTTTCCATCAACATTGGTGTGGTAACGTGCCGCTTGCGGACAGTACCCACAATCTTCAGAACAGCCACCAGTTTTTATAGATAATAATGTAGAAACCTGTACTACATTAGGATCATGACTCTTCCTATGAATCGTTGCAGCCTCGTATAAAAGCTCCATCATAGGTTTGTTATATATTTCAAGAATTTCTTCTTTCGTCCAGTTATGTCTTACTTCACTCATAAATTCAAGTTGTTTGTGTTGTCAAAAATAAAAAAACTAATTGGCAATCTATTCTTTTTAGAAGCTATTTCCTGCTTTCACTACTCGCTTTTTTTCAGCTGTTCTCGATACAAATTTTTCATCCTTCAAAATTCACTCGATCAGACAGTAAAAAAGAGCTCAAACAAACCGTTCAATCAGGGCTAACCCTATTTACAAAAGTACCGCTTGATAGCCATTTTTTTATTTCTCTTCATCAAATCAAGAGGAATCTATATTGTTGTAATATTTTAAATTCCTCAATTTCATCCAAATAAATAGCTACTAAACGTTACGTCAACCTGAACTTGTTTCAGGTTCTCATCAAGAGTCAATACTATTTGTTGAAAAGATGTTATTTTAAAATAAATTCAGAATGACGCGCTTGTATAGTGTTCTATATCGGCACAGCTTATTTATTAACTCTTTTTATCTGTAAAATGTAAAGAATAGGTGAAAATCATCCAAATAAATAGCTACTAAATGTTACGTCAACCTGAACTTGTTTCAGGTTCTCATCAAGAGTCAATACTGTTTGTTGTAAAAATGCGATTCTGAAATAAATTCAGAATGACGCGCTTGTATCTAGTTCTGAATCAAAACAGTTATTTATTAACCATTTTTATCCGTAGAAAGTAAAGAATTGCTAAAAACAAAAATTCCGCTATGAAAGCGGAATTTTATAATTGTTATTTTAAAGTTTAAGAAGGTAAATTATCCTCTTTTGTATCTTCAATAATTTCAGTCGGAATCTCTTTACCTTTCAAATATTCAGGCAATTGCATACCTGCCATATTAAACATTTCTTGTAATGGCGGTACCGATTTGTACATGCCTGAAATAAAGTTAGAGGTAGACGATTTTCCGTCTTTTCCGCCACCATTTTCCCAAACAGTAACTTTATCAATTTTAATATTTTTAATAGCTTCTGCTTGTGTTTTTACCAGTTCAGGTAATTTATCAGCAATTAATAATAAAGCTGCATTTTGCGAATCGTTACCAGCCGCTTTTACAATTTGGTCTAAACCAGCCGCTTGTTTTGTTAATACTTCATACAAACCTTTTGCTTCAGCTTCCGCTTTTAAGAAAATCGCGTCCGCTTCCCCTTTTGCAATTCGTCTAATATTTTCGGCCTTTGCTTCGGCATCAATTTCAACTTTTCTTTTATCAATTTCAGCAGGTACAATAATATCTGCTAATTGCGAAGAACGTTCTCTTTCGGCTCTGGCAAGTTCGGCTTCTTGTTCGGCAGCATACGATTCTTTTAAAGCGTTTGCACTTTGTACTTTTTCTGATGCAATTGCAGTACGTTCTGCTTCTGCCTCACGTTGTCTTCTTAACGAATCAGAGTTAGCAACAGCAATTTTTGCGGTATTTTCTCCTTCTACGGCTTGCGCGTTTGCGGCAGCAACTTGTGTTCTTTCATCTTGCACAGCATTTGCTTCACCAATAGAACCATCTCTAGTTTTTTCGGCAACCGATTTACGAGCGGCGTTAATTGCATGTGCAGCAGCTTCTTTACCTAAAGCTTCTATGTAGCCAGATTCATCAACAATATCGGTAATATTTACGTTGATTAATTTTAAACCTACTTTTTTTAATTCAGATTCTACACTTTTAGAGATATTGGTTAAAAACTTGTCTCTATCTGAGTTAATT
The DNA here is from genome assembly GCF_027941755.1 of Tenacibaculum retecalamus. Taxonomy (NCBI): domain Bacteria; kingdom Pseudomonadati; phylum Bacteroidota; class Flavobacteriia; order Flavobacteriales; family Flavobacteriaceae; genus Tenacibaculum; species Tenacibaculum retecalamus. The sequence continues at coordinate 308,591 of NZ_CP115916.1, forward strand.
TCTTCAATGTCCATCGATGCAACTACTAAACGTAATTGTCCGAAAATAATTTCTTGTGCTAATTCCTGAATGTTATTTTGGTCTAAACCTAACAAACGTTCAGCAGCATTCTGCATAATTCCTGGCTCGGTAGAAACTCCGATGGTAAATCTACTTGGTACGTTTACACGAATATTTTGTTTAGAAAGTGCGTTTACTAAATTTACTTCTATCGAAATAGGTGTTAAATCTAAAAACTGGTAATCTTGAATTACCGGAAAAATAAATGCGGCTCCACCATGAATACATTTTGCCGATTGGCCACCACCAACTTTACCATAAACAACTAAAATTCTATCCGAAGGACATCGTTTATAGCGTTTAATTAAGGTAATAAATAAGATAAAAATAAAGAGAATCGAAATAATAATTCCGATAGGTCCCGCAAAGCCTTCAATTTGTAATAGTGTTAATTTTAGCATAGTCAATTTTTATTTTTGAGGTTCAATAATTAATAATCCGTTTGGTGTTACTTCAACTACTTTTATTACAGTTCCCTGTGTTAAATCTGTATCGCAATTTGTAAGCGCCTCTAATTCTCTTAACGAGTTTTGTACTTTAACATGTACTTTTCCTATTTTAGATTTTTTAGCTCCTACGGTTAAATACACCTCGCCAATAGCGTTTAGCGCGTTTTCCATTTTTAAAGTTCCGCTAGAAGTTAATTTACTGATGTAGTAAAATAATGCTGCCATTGCTGTCATCATTAATAATCCACAGAAAATAGAAATAAATAAGGTAATACCTTTTGAGTTTCCTGCATCGATACTTGCAATTCCGCTCCATCCAAAAATGGTGAAAAAAGCAACCATGTTTTTAAAGGTGAAAAATTGAAATCCGGCACCAGTATCGGCATCTATTTCGGCATCAACATCACCTATATCATCAGTATCAGCTCCCACAAAAGTACTTATAAGAACAAATAAAAATATTATGGTTGCAGTAATTGTAACAACCCAATACATTTTCTGAAAAGAAGTTAATTCATTAAACCATTCCATCATAAAGCAATTATTTTAATAAGTTACTAAAAGTAAATAAATTGACTGAAAGAAGCACTATTATTTCGTCAATAAAACAGAAACGGCATTCCCACCAAAACCAACTGCATTTACTAATACTTTAGTTATTTTTTTAGGTTGATTTTGTTTTTTTGCAAACGGAACTTCAATTGCTTTTTGATGTTGCAATATAAAGACGGCTAATTCTAAACTAAGTAAGCCTGAAGTACCGAAAGTATGCCCTACTTTCCACTTATTAGTAGTTAAAAACGGTGTTTTGTTACAAAAAACTTTTTGAATAGCGTTAATTTCAGATGAATCTCCTTTAATAGTTCCTGGTGCGTGCATTACAATAACATCAACTTCATCAGGAGAAATTGTACCTAAAGCCATTTTCATCGACTTTTGAAAACAATCAGCATTTGCGGTAACCGAAGTATTGTGTTTTAAAACTTCAGTAGCATAACCTACACCTTTAATAAGCGCAATTGCATTTTTTTGAACTCCTTTTTCTAAACAAAAAACGGCAGCAGCTTCCCCTAAAACCATGGTGTTTCGTTTCTTTTCTAAATCGAAAGCTTTACACGGATATTCATCGGTTTCTTTCGAGTACACTTTTAGTGCTTGCATTTGGGCAATCGTAAAATCAGTTAAAGAAGCTTCACTAGCACCAATCATAAATTTTTCTGACATGCCTGATTGCAACCATGCAACGCCGTTTAACAAAGAGTGCAATCCTGTAGAACAAGTAATTGAATGTGAAATTTCAGAGCCGTTACTTTGTAAATCGTGGGCGATCCAAGAAGAAATATTTCCTAAAGTAGTTGTTGGAGAACTTAAGGTTGATGATTTACCGGTGTCTAAAAATTCTTTGTGATATTTTTCAAATAAAGAAGTTGCTCCACGTGATGAACCAATATTAATTCCGAAATTATCTTCAGAATTCCAATTCGTTTTTTCAATAGCCTTTCTTGCTACATATAAAGTGTATATAACCGAATCGTCTAAATTTTTATACTTATTATCAGAATTTCTAATTTCTTCAATAGCAAGTTTATCTTGTTGGTTTAAGCTACCTGTCCACACATTTTCTTTTAGTGTTAAGAAATGTTTGGTGTTTAAATAGTTTTCCCAGATTTGCTCAGGAGTACTTCCTATAGCAGAAACGGAAGCAAAAGAGGTAATAGAAATTGGTTCTTTCATAATTTATTTCCGTCATACTGAACTTGTTTCAGTATCACATTAAAATGATTGATAATATCAATGCAAAAATAACAGTAATATCAACGAATATGAAAGAAATAAAAATAATTATCTTGCACTAAATTTTTTGATATTATGAGTGAACATCAGCAAAAAAGTTGGTTTGGTAGAAATTGGGGCTGGGTAGTGCCCGTTGGTGGCTGCGGCTGCGGATGTATTGGACTTATTTTATTATTTGTTTTTGGTATTGGTGCTGCGTTTTTTGGTATATCAGAAATGATTACAAATGCTACACCTGTAGAGTATGCTATAGAAGAAGCTTCTAAAAATAAAGAAGTACTTCGGTTTTTAGGGGAGCCAATTGAGAAATACGGAATTCCATCAGGAAATATATCAATAAATAACGATGAAGGTGATGTTGATTTCTCAATTCCGATTTCGGGACCAAGCGGAAAGGGAACATTAATTATTCGCGGAATAAGAACTAATGGCGAATGGATTTATGAAGATTTATATGTGCGTATTAAAGAAACACAAGAAGAAATAAATTTATTAGTTAAAGAAAAGGTTTTAGAAGATATCTAAAACCTTTTCGATAGTGGTGTATACTTTTTGTAACTGCTCTTTTGTAATTACATAAGGCGGTTGAATATAAATGGTATTTCCTAACGGTCGTAAAAACACGCCGTCATTCATAAAGTGTTTTAATAATTGATCTCGTAAAGTACCATAACGATTTGCATTGGTTTTTAAATCGATTGCTAAAATTACACCTTTAGTACGTGTAGTGGTTACTTTCGGGTGCTTTTTAATACGTTCTTCAAACGTTTTGTGAGAAGCTATAATAGTTTGAATACTTTCTTGAATTTCTGTAGTTTGTAGTAACTCGATACTTGCTAAAGCAGCGCTACAAGCAATAGGATTTGCAGAATAGGTATGACAATGAAAAAATCCTTTTGCAATATCATTGCTTAAAAAAGTACTATAAATTTCTTCAGTACAAGAGGTAATTGCCATCGGCACTAAACCAGCAGTTAAAGCTTTACTTAAACAAATAATATCTGGTTTTGTAGTAATTTCATCCGAAGCAAAATGGTTTCCAGTTTTTCCGAATCCAGTCATTACTTCATCGGCAATCATTAAAATATTATTTTCTTTGCAAAAATTTAAAATCTCGTTTAAATCTTCTGCTTCATGAATTTTCATTCCGGCAGCACCTTGTACTAAAGGTTCGTAAATAAACCCAGCGATATCATTTTTAGCAACGATTTTTTCTAATTGCTTTAAAATTTCTTGATTGTTTTTCCCGTTCGGGACAGGAATACGCTCAATATCCATTAAAAAATCTTCAAACGGACCGTTGTAAGCCGATAATCCAGAAACCGACATCGCCCCGAAAGTATCACCATGAAAACCATCTTCAAAAGCAATGAAAGTAGTTCGTTTTTCACCTTTATTAAAATAGTATTGCAGTGCCATTTTTATGGCAGCTTCTACCGCTGTTGATCCATTATCGTTAAAGAAAATTCGGTTTTGATTTTCTGGAAGGATTTTAATCAATTCTTCGGATAATTTCACAGCAGGTTCGTGTGTAAAGTCACTAAACATTATTTGATCTAATGTTTGCATTTGTTGGTAAACACGATTGGTAATAAAATCATTACAATGCCCAAACATACAAGTATACCAAGATGAAATAGCATCGATATATTCATTGCCGTTTTCATCTGTTATAATACATCCTTTCGCTTTTACAATTCCTAAACTATCAGGATGTGTTTGGTGTTGTTTTAACGGATGCCACAAATGTTTTTTATCTCTTTCTTGAAGTGTCATAATTTTGTCATGCTGAACTTGTTTCAGCATCGCATCAAAAGTAGTTAATAATCTAATGTTTTTAAAGTAGGATTTAATTCTTTAACTAAATTTATTTTCCACTCTTTGTGCCAATTTTTGAATTGTTTTTCTCTAGAAATTGCTTGGTTGATATCAGAAAATTCTTCGAAATAGATTAAATCAACGACATTATATCTTTTAGTAAATTTTGATGCTTCCCCTTTTTTATGTTCAGTAATTCTTTCAGATAGATTTGCGGTTACTCCAATATAAAATGTAGTCCGGTATTTATTAGCTAGTATGTAAACATAACTTTACTTCATTGTGCTGTGCGACCCTGAAACAAGTTCAGAGTGACGTTAACGTTTGTGTTTAATATGTTTATTATACGGTTTCGTCATTCCGAATTTATTTCGGAATCTCATTAGGTTCCTTTTGTATAATGCAAAATAGAGTTTTATGCGACCCCAAAACAAGTTCAGGATGACGTTATAGCTTTTCTTTAAAAAGTTCGGCGTATTCTTTAATTACATTTTTATCAAAATAAGGTTCTTCATCAATGCGACCAATTACAGTAACGTTTGTCATTTTTTTGATAATTTCTTCTGTTGTTTTATGCTCATTTCCAGAGAAAATGATCGCAATATCAAAACCTTTTTCTTTTAATAGATTCACCGTTAATAAAGTATGGTTAATGCTACCTAGATAATGACGAGAAACAACAATTACTTTATAATCAGGTTTGATAATGTCTAAAATGGTATCCGAATTATTTAACGGAACTAATAGTCCGCCAGCGCCTTCAATAACTAAATTTTTGTTGGTTTTTGGCTCGGTAATTTTAGATAATTCAATAGTGATTCCGTCAATTTCTGCTGCCGCATGCGGACTCATAGGTGTGTTTAATGCATAGGAGTTTGGGTGAATTATAGTTGCTGAATTAGAAATTAGCTGCTTTATTTTGTGTGAATCGGAAGTTTCTAACTCCCCAGCTTGTATAGGTTTCCAATAATCAGCTTCTAGTGCCTCGGTTATAATAGCTGATGCTATAGTTTTTCCTACTTCAGTAGAAATTCCTGTTATAAAATATTTTTTCATTTGTCAAATTCAGTATTGCAGTTTTCGCATCGATATTTATACTTAATGTAAAAGGGTAGTGCAGAAATCAAAAATCCTAGCAAAAAATGAAGTAAAGACTTTAAATCCTTTATAGTAGAAAAATAATTAATTTTATTACTATTACATTTAGGGCAAGTTATTTTTTCTCCTGTATCACTTACACAATATTCACTTATGGTTTTTAAAACACCCAAGGCTTTTTCTTTGTCAGAATTATGCACTTTTATTTTAACACCACCTGCAGCATTGCTTAGCATAGGATCAACATCAATTGTAAAATCATCAGCTAAAAAAACTTCAACACCCTTAGATTCTAATTTACCTTTAATTATATGAGCTTCTGAAGAGTAATTAAAGGTTGCTATTATTATAAAAGTATTTTCCATAATTAAACAAAAATAGCAAGATGTTCTAAAATATTAGTGATTTCTTGTTTAGAATTATAAGTATGCAAACAGAAACGTAATCTTTCTTCTCCTTTTGTTACTGTGGGAGATAAAATTGGTTTTACATCGAATCCTTTTTCTTTAAGGTTTTTTGCAGCTGATTTTACTTTTTCATTACCTGGAATTATACAGCAATGAATAGCAGAATTACTTTTTATAAACTTTAAATTAAGTCGTTTTACTTCTCGATTAAAAAAGCTGACATTTTGTTGAAGTAGCTCACTTGAATTACTTTCTGTAAGTGCTAAGTGTGCAAATTTTATGGTTGCCAATGAATGTGGTGATAATCCGGTGGTATAAATAAAGCTTCTAGCAAAATTAATTAAGTATTGCTTTAGCTCATTGCTGCTTAAAACTACCGCTCCGTGGCAACCTAATGCTTTTCCGAAAGTTATTATTCTAGCAAAAACATCATTTTCTAAATTCAATTTTTGAACAAGTCCTTTATTGAATACACCAATAGCATGTGCTTCATCTACAATTAAATAGGCGTTGTTTTTTTTACAAGTTTTAACTAAAGTAATTAAATCTGGCGAGTCACCATCCATAGAGAAAACAGTTTCAGTAACGACATAAATATGATTGTTTTCTTGTTGAAATCGTTTTAATAATTCTTCTAAATGAATTAAATCATTATGTTTAAATTTATAAGACTTGGCGTTTGAAAGTTGAATTCCATCGCGAATAGAAGCATGAATAACTTCATCATATAAAATAATATCACCTCGTTGAGGTACTGATGAGAATAAGCCAATATTAGCATCGTAACCTGAATTAAAAATTAAACCTGCTTTAGAATTGTAAAACTCACAGAGTTCTTTTTCAGTACTAGTATATAAATTATGATTTCCAGAAAGTAAACGAGAGCCTGTTGCTCCGTTTTGCTTTATGTTTTTATCAATTAAAAATTGGTGCGTTTGATCGAAAATTAAATCAGACTTGGCATATCCTAAGTAATCATTGGACGAAAAATCGATTAAATGAGTTTGACTGCCAAGAGACCTGAGTGAAGTATCTTCTTTACGAGATGATATTTTTTGGATAAGTTTTTTAGGAAATAGCATAGTGTAAAAATACAAAAAGACTTACACGAATGTAAGCCTTTTTTGCTCCTCCTTTAGGACTCGAACCTAAGACCCTCTGATTAACAGTCAGATGCTCTAACCAACTGAGCTAAGGAGGAATGTTCATATAGAACAAATATGTATATTGTAGCAATTATCGGCTGCTACGATGCCTTCGTTTATTTTGCTCCTCCTTTAGGACTCGAACCTAAGACCCTCTGATTAACAGTCAGATGCTCTAACCAACTGAGCTAAGGAGGAATTTAAAGCGGACTTGCTTTAAAATGCGAGTGCAAATTTAAGAGCTTTTTTTATATCTACAAACATTTTTTGATAAAAAATGAAATAAAAAATGGTTCTAACTGATTTTCAAAGTCTTATTTTGTGGACTTAGCGTTTGTAAGCTGTTTTATTTATCTAAGTAGATCATTGATAAGTTCAAAATAAGCATAAAAAAAAGGCCTATTTTTAGTAAAAGTTGTATTTTTGTCACCATTATTCTTATTGATAGAAAAGCATAGTAAATATATATGGACAAGTTTTCGTTCTTAAACGCAGCACATACAGGTTTTATAGGTGATTTATACGAACAGTATCAAAAAAACCCGGATGCAGTAGAACCAAGTTGGAGAAGTTTTTTTCAAGGATACGATTTAGCAAACGAAAATTATTCGTTGACTGATGATGAGGTTTCTGTTGAAATACCTGAAGAAGTACGTAAAGAATTTTTAGTAATCGATTTAATAAACGGATACCGTACAAGAGGTCATCTTTTTACCGAGACTAACCCTGTTCGTGATCGTAGAAAATATCAACCAACACTTGATTTAGAGAATTTCGGATTAAATAAAAAGGATTTATCAACTGTTTTTAATGCAGGGGATATTTTAGGGATGGGTGCAAGTACGCTTTCTGAAATTATTAAACACCTTAAAGCAATTTATTGCGATTCTATTGGTGTTGAGTATATGTATATCCGTAATCCAGAAGAATTAAAGTGGTGGCAAAGTCGTTTGAATAAAAACGATAATAAGTCTAACTACGATATTGAAGCTAAGAAATACATTCTTACTAAATTAAATCAAGCTTCAACTTTCGAGAGTTTTTTACAAACTAAATATGTTGGTCAAAAACGTTTTTCTGTTGAAGGAGGAGAAACTTTAATTCCAGGAGTAAGTGTTGCACTTCGTGATGCTGCCGAAAAATATGGGGTTGAAGAATGTGTATTAGGAATGGCACACCGTGGTCGTTTAAATACGCTGGTGAATATCTTTAAAAAACCAGTTCGTGATTTATTTAGCGAATTTGAAGGGAAAGATTTTGAAGATCAAGATATTGATGGAGATGTAAAATATCACTTAGGTTTAACACTAAGTAAAGCTTATAAAGGCGGGCAAAAAATGAAGATGAATTTGGTTCCAAATCCATCGCATTTAGAAACAGTAGCTGCGGTTGCTGAAGGAATTGTTCGTGCTAAAGTAGATTTAGATTATAAAGGAGATAATAGTAAAATATTACCAATTATAGTACATGGTGATGCTGCAATTGCAGGTCAAGGAATTGTGTATGAGATAGCTCAAATGATGACCTTAAACGGTTATAAAACAGGAGGAACTATTCATGTGGTAGTAAATAATCAAGTAGGTTTTACTACTAATTATTTAGATGCTCGTTCTAGTACATATTGTACTGATGTTGCAAAAGTAACATTATCACCAGTATTACACGTAAATGCAGACGACGCTGAAGCGGTTTGTCATGCAATGGAAATGGCTGTTGAATATCGAATGAAATTCAAAAAAGACATTTATATTGATTTATTAGGATACCGTAAATATGGGCATAATGAAGGTGATGAGCCTCGTTTTACACAACCTAAATTATACAAAGCGATTTCTAAGCATAAAAATGCCAAAGAAATATACGCTGCTAAATTGGTGGCAGAAGGAAGTATTTCTGGTGATTATGTAAAACAAATTACAGACGAGTTTAAAGCACATTTAGAAACTGAGTTTACAGAATCTAAAAAGAAAACTACGTCGAAAATTCAAGAATTCATGCCAGAAGTTTGGGATGGATTTGTGCGTAAGCAATTACAAGAAATGTTACAGCCGATAGATACTACTTATTCGGTTGAAGGATTAAAAGATATCGCAAAAGTTATTTCTACAACTCCAGAAGGATACAAGTTTGTGCGTAAAGCAGAACGTATTTTACAAGGACGTAAGAAAATGGTTTTTGACGAAAATTTATTAGATTGGGGAGTTGCAGAGAATTTAGCCTACGGAACTTTATTAGAAGAAGGATTTAATATTCGTATTTCTGGAGAAGATGTAGAAAGAGGTACTTTCTCTCATCGTCATGCAATTATGCGTGATGAAGAAACGTTAGAACGTGTTAATTTATTAAACACAAACCCGAAGAATAAAGGAGAAATGACCATTTTCAATTCTCACTTATCAGAATACGGAGTTTTAGGATTTGATTATGGTTATGCTATGGCAGCACCAAATACTTTAACTATTTGGGAAGCTCAGTTTGGTGATTTTGCCAACGGAGCGCAAATCATGTTCGATCAATATATATCTTCTGCGGAAGATAAATGGAAGTTGCAAAACGGATTGGTAATGTTGTTACCTCATGGATATGAAGGTCAAGGACCAGAGCATTCATCAGGAAGAATAGAGCGTTTCTTACAATCATCTGCAATAGATAACTGGACGATAGCAAACTGTTCTACTCCAGCGAACATATATCATATTTTACGACGTCAGATGAAACGTGATTTTAGAAAACCTTTAGTTATTTTTACTCCAAAGAGTTTATTGCGTTTACCAAAAGCTGTAAATACTATTGAAGAGCTAGCTAACGGAACATTCCAAGAAGTAATTGATGATACTATTGCTACTGATAATGTGAAAAAAATGGTATTTTGTTCAGGTAAATTCTACTATGATTTAATAGCAGAACGTGAGCAGTTAGGAAGAGAAGATGTTGCTATTGTAAGAATAGAGCAGTTGTTTCCATTACACAACGATCAAATTAAAGCTGCAATGGATAGGTATCCGAATGTAACTCGTTATGTTTGGGCACAAGAAGAACCAAAAAATATGGGTTCTTGGAGTTATATGTTAGAGCGTTTTGAATTGGCAAAATTAGAATGTGCATCGAGAGATTATAAATCGGCACCAGCTGCAGGTTCAAGTGCAAGGTATAAACGTAGACATCAGCAAGTATTAGACAAAGTTTTTGATTAATACCATAGATAATAAGTAAGTGCGTTAGGGATTGAAACGGCATCCTTTTTTGCTGTCAGTTCGAGTAAATTTGTGAAGAATGAACAAATTTGTATCGAGAATGTAGCAAAAAAGATACAGTGAAAAGCTCGCCCGAACGCCCAAATAAAAGAAATAAAATATTTCAGAATAAAAATAAAGAAACATGAGTGTTTTAGAAATGAAAGTTCCTTCTCCGGGAGAATCGATTACAGAAGTAGAAATAGCAACTTGGTTAGTTGAAGATGGTGATTATGTTGAAAAAGATCAGCCAATCGCCGAGGTAGATTCTGACAAAGCAACGTTAGAGTTACCTGCGGAAGAAAGCGGAATTATCACTTTAAAAGCTGAAGAAGGTGATGCTGTAGAAGTTGGTGCTGTAGTTTGTTTGATAGACATGAGTGCTGCAAAACCAGCAGGTGGATCTGTAACTGAAACAAAAACAGCAGAAGCTCCAAAAACAGTAGCACCTAAGAAAGAAGAAGTGAAAGTTGCAACGTATGCAACCGGAACTGCTTCTCCTGCAGCTAAGAAAGTTTTAGCTGAAAAAGGAATCGATGCAGCTTCAGTAAAAGGAACAGGAAAAGACGGTCGTGTTACAAAAGATGACGCAGTAAATGCTGTACCTTCTATGGGAACGCAACCAGCAAATGGTTCTCGCGGTACAGAGCGTAAAAAAATGTCGATGTTACGTCGTAAAGTAGCACAACGTTTAGTTGCTGTTAAAAGCGAAACGGCTATGCTAACTACGTTTAACGAAGTGAACATGCAGCCGATTTTCGATTTACGTAAACAATATAAAGAAGATTTTAAAGCAAAACATGGTGTTGGATTAGGATTTATGTCTTTCTTCACTTTAGCAGTTGTTAGAGCTTTAGAAATGTATCCTGATGTAAACTCTATGATTGATGGAGATTACCAAATAAAAAATCATTTTCAAGATATTTCTATAGCAGTTTCTGATCCTAAAGGATTAATGGTTCCTGTAATTAGAAATGCTGAAGACTTATCGTTTAGAGGTGTTGAAAGTGAAGTGAAGCGTTTAGCTTTACGTGCTCGTGACGGACAAATTACAGTAGATGAAATGACTGGTGGAACATTTACAATCACTAATGGTGGTGTATTCGGTTCAATGTTATCAACTCCAATTTTAAATCCTCCTCAAAGTGGAATTTTAGGAATGCACAATATCGTTAACCGTCCGATGGCTGTTAATGGTGAAGTAGTAATTCAACCAATTATGTATGTTGCATTATCTTACGATCACAGAGTTATTGATGGTCGTGAATCTGTTGGGTTCTTGGTTGCTGTTAAAGAAGCGTTAGAAAATCCGGAAGAGTTATTAATGGGTAATAACATTAAGAAAGCATTAGAAATGTAGGTAACAATCTTACCGTATATATATTAAAATCCCGAGCTTCTTGCTT
>NZ_CP115916.1:325000-2322500 GCF_027941755.1 Tenacibaculum retecalamus
GCCCATCTTCGGATGAGCCGCAGTGAAAAGGTCCAGGCGACTGTTTATCAAAAACACAGGGCTTTGCTAAATTGAAAGATGATGTATAAGGCCTGACACCTGCCCGGTGCTGGAAGGTTAAGTGGAGTTGTTAGCTTCGGCGAGGCAATGAAATGAAGCCCCAGTAAACGGCGGCCGTAACTATAACGGTCCTAAGGTAGCGAAATTCCTTGTCGGGTAAGTTCCGACCTGCACGAATGGTGCAACGATCTGGACACTGTCTCAGCCATGAGCTCGGTGAAATTGTAGTATCGGTGAAGATGCCGATTACCCGCAGCGGGACGAAAAGACCCCGTGAACCTTTACTATAGCTTCGTATTGGTTTTGGATAAGTAATGTGTAGGATAGGTGGGAGACTATGAAGCGGCGTCGCTAGGCGTTGTGGAGTTGTCCTTGAAATACCACCCTTTGCTTATCTAGAATCTAACTCAGCAATGAGAACAGTGCGTGGTGGGTAGTTTGACTGGGGTGGTCGCCTCCAAAAGAGTAACGGAGGCTTCTAAAGGTTCCCTCAGCACGTTTGGTAACCGTGCGTAGAGTGCAATGGCATAAGGGAGCTTGACTGAGAGACATACAGGTCGATCAGGTACGAAAGTAGAGCATAGTGATCCGGTGGTTCCGCATGGAAGAGCCATCGCTCAAAGGATAAAAGGTACTCCGGGGATAACAGGCTGATCTCCCCCAAGAGCTCACATCGACGGGGGGGTTTGGCACCTCGATGTCGGCTCGTCACATCCTGGGGCTGGAGAAGGTCCCAAGGGTTGGGCTGTTCGCCCATTAAAGTGGCACGCGAGCTGGGTTCAGAACGTCGTGAGACAGTTCGGTCTCTATCTGCTGTGGGCGTTAGAAATTTGAGTGGATTTGACTTTAGTACGAGAGGACCGAGTTGAACTAACCTCTGGTGTATCTGTTGTTCCGCCAGGAGCATTGCAGAGTAGCTACGTTGGGAAGGGATAAGCGCTGAAAGCATATAAGCGCGAAACCCACCACAAGATGAGATTTCTTTAAAGGGTCGTGGAAGATTACCACGTTGATAGGATACAGGTGTAAAGGCAGTAATGTCATAGCCGAGTATTACTAATAACCCATAGGCTTATGTATAGTTCCCGGTCTTCGAGCCGGGACGCAAACTCTTTTGATAATTTACGATATGATTTTACTAGTATGTTAACTTATACAGTTGAAATATACTGAACGATTTAAGGTGATTATCGCAATGGGGCTCACCTCTTTCCATCCCGAACAGAGAAGTTAAGCCCATTTGCGCCGATGGTACTGCCAATGGTGGGAGAGTAGGTCGTTGCCTTTCTTTTAAACCTCAATCTATTTATAGATTGAGGTTTTTTTTTGCGCTAAAATGAAATGAAGAATAATGATGGGCAGGACCAATAGTTGTGGGATTTGGATATATTGATGTAGAGTTTTATAAGAAGATGTTTGTAACGATTCATCCTATTTATTGGAATAGATTGGAAAAATAGAGTGAAAAAAAATAAGACTTTCATCAGATAGTAAAATGGTTTACAGGTTATGATGAAAATAAATTACAATCACTTATTGAAATAAATTAACATTTAAAACGTTTTTTGAGAGTGCAAAAATCCATTCTAATGCACATATAATTAAAGGAGTTGTTTGTGGCTATCTAATTAAAAAATAAACGATGAATTTGAAGTATACAAACAATACATGCATTTTTAAAAAATTGATAGATAAGTTAGTTATAGGGAGAAAAATGGAAAAAATATTAAGATTAGAATAAAGTATAGTCTTATTCTGTTTATAAATAATATTGGCTCTTGTTAATTTATACAAATTACTATCTTAAAAAAACTATTTTTACAACTTTAAGAGAAGCGTAGCATAATTTTGCAATGACAGAAAACAGAGAATTAGAGCTTGCCATTCAGTTTATAGAAAAAACAGATAGAAATCTTTTTATAACAGGAAAAGCTGGTACCGGAAAAACTACTTTTTTACATAAAATAAAAAGTGAGTCTTTAAAAAGAATGGTTATTGTTGCGCCAACTGGTGTAGCAGCAATTAATGCTAAAGGAGTTACTATTCATTCTTTTTTCCAAATGCCATTTGAGCCAATCTTACCCAATCAATTAACAAATACAACCAATCAACAACGTAAATTCAATAAAACTAAAATAGACATTATAAGATCGTTAGATTTAGTTATTATTGATGAAATTAGTATGGTTAGAGCGGATTTATTAGACGGTATAGATCAAGTTTTACGTAAATATAAAGACCGTAATAAAGTTTTTGGAGGCGCCCAAGTTTTAATGATTGGCGATTTGCAACAATTGTCACCTGTTGTAAAACCAAACGAATGGAGCTTGTTACAACAGCACTATAATTCGGTTTATTTTTTTAGTAGTAAAGCCTTTCAAGAATCAAACACAGTAAGTATTGAATTAAAGAAAATTTACAGACAAGATAACGAAGAATTTATCGCTATTTTAAATGAGATTAGAAATGATTCTTTATCAGAAAAATCTGAACAAATATTGAACAAAAGATATAATCCGGATTTTGAACCACAGAAAAACGACGGTTATATTACTTTAACAACGCATAACAGACGTGCGGACGCTATTAATAACTTAGAATTAGAAAAGCTAAAGAAAAAAAGTGTTTTTTTTAAAGCAATTGTTTCTGGTAAATTTAATGAGAATGCTTATCCCAATAGTGAAAAACTTGAATTGAAAGTTGGTGCTCAGGTAATGTTTATCAAAAATGACAGTTCACCTGAAAAAAGATATTTTAACGGTAAAATCGGTAAGATTACAATGATAGATGATGATACTATTTATGTAAAATGTCCGAATGACGATGCTGAAATTGAAACTAAAAAAGAAACTTGGGAGAATATAAATTACTCGATAAATGAAGAAACCAAAGAGATAAAAGAAGATGTTACTGGTGCTTTTTCTCAAATTCCATTACGATTGGCTTGGGCAATTACCATTCATAAAAGCCAGGGTTTAACTTTTGAAAGAGCGATTATTGATGCAGAAGCATCTTTTGCACATGGGCAAACTTATGTAGCTCTTAGTAGGTGTACAACTTTAGAAGGAATTGTTTTAAAAACACAGATTAAAAATAGTTCGATTATTAATGATAAAACTGTAGATTCTTTTAATAAAAATGTAAATGAGAATCTTCCTGATGAAAGCGTTTTAAGTGAGGCAGAAAAAACCTATCAACTAAATTTAATTGCTGAATTGTTTGATTTCAGGACATTTTTATATCCAGTAACCAGAGCTATTGATATTTTTTATAAAAATAGAACGAGCTTAAACGGTACTATAATTGATCAGTTGTTGACGATAAAAGATAACGGCGCTATTGCCTTGTTAAAGATTGCAAACGGTTTTAAAATTCAACTACAGCAACTTTCAGAAGATGATATTTTAGCTGAAAATAGTGAAGCTATTAATGAACGTTTTATAAAAGCAGTGGCTTATTTTATCAATCAAACAGAAGAATTTATTAAAAAACCATTGGAAGAAATTTCTTTTTCTACGGATAACAAAGCCGTTGAAAAAGATTTAGAAAAACAAATTTATACGTTGCAGGATGCATTGTCTATAAAGTTATTTTGTTTTTTGAAATTAAAAGATGGTTTTCAAGTTGAAGACTATTTAAAGATTAGAGCTAACGCAGTTTTGCAAAATGTAGAAAAAGCTAAGAAGAAAAAAATAAGTTCTTCTAGAGATCCTATTTTAGCATTAAGTTTACGTGATTTACGTGATGAAATTCATAAAAAAAATAAGATTCCTCATTTTCAAATTTTCACTCAAAAAACGTTATATGCTATTTGTGATACGCTTCCTAAAACCGCACAACAACTATTAAAAGTTGATGGAATGGGGAAAATTAGAGTCCAAAAATATGGTGGTAGAATTTTAGATACTGTAAGTAGTTATTGTAAAGAACACGGAATTAAACAGGAAGAACAATCAAAAAAAGATAAAATCCCTACAAGAGAAGTAACATTTAAGCTTTTTAAGGAAGGTGTTTCAGTTAGAGAGATAGCATCAAAAAGAGGATTAACGGTTAATACAATAGAGAGTCATTTAGCTAGTTTTATTGAAACTGGTGACATTGATGTGTTAGAACTCATTCCGTTAAAAAAATATAACAAAATTGTAAAAGCTATTGAAAGTGTAACTTTTAAAAGTTTAACCGACTTAAAAGAAAAAGTAGCGATGGATTATAGTTATATGGAATTAAGAATGGTGTTGAAATCATTAGACTTATAATAAAAATAATATCGAAAAAACATCAAATGTTTTTCCGATATTAGGGGAGTAAATAAGGGGCTGCGTTTTATATTCCGTTTAAGTTCCAGTTATATTCTAAATAACTAACGCTAGCATTATCGTTCACTTGAATATCAGAATATTTGTTTATATAATCAACTAAAGAATATTTTATTGTAAAATCTTCTTGATACCACTCAAACATTTTTGAAACTTCAATTTTACTAGAAGATATTTTATTTTTAGTATTATCGTTAATAAAGCCTCGCATTAACGATTCTAATTCCGATTCAATATTCTCAGCCGTAAAAGCATAATTTGCAAAACGAGGCCTGATTTAGAAGCTGCATTTATAGCTACATGAACTCTAGGATCGTCATGCCAACGACGTAATATTTTATGTTCAATATAATCAAGAGAATATGTTTTTCTGCCTACTATAGCAAAAGGTATTTTCCATGCATTTCTCCCTTTTCTTTTAATATCTGTAATCTTCTTTAAAGGGTAACTATCTAATATTAATTTAATGGTATATGCGTTGTAAGCATTAATCCAAAATGCTTTTGCTTTTGAAGTTGACCATCTTTTACCAGGGATTGTTTTTTCTAAATGATTTAAGTATAAATCTAATAAAGCACGATTTTTTCTTAGTCCTTTATAATCTACATTTCCTGTTGTACTAACATAAGTTTTAAGTAGAGCGTTAAAAACATCGGTTTGTGATTGCGATTGAATACTAATAAATAGTAAACTGAAGAGTATTATTGTTTTGCGCATCTTTTTCTAGTTTTAAGTTTTGGTTATTCCTTTTGACGAAATGTTTTTTACATCATTACAAAACCCAATTAAAAAAAGAAAGACCATTCAATACTGAATGGTCTTTTATAGTAAAATGCTAATTTTTATGTTATAAATCGAATCCGATATTAACACCTAATTTATTAGCTATTAATTTGTTAATTCGTTTTTTAACTTCAGGTATTTTTACGCTTTCTAATACTGTATTAGCAAAGGCATACATTAATAAAGCTTTTGCTTCTTTCTTCGGAATTCCTCGTTGTTGCATGTAAAACAACGCATCTTCGTCTAACTGACCAATAGTACAACCGTGAGAACACTTTACATCATCAGCAAATATCTCTAATTGAGGTTTTGCATTGATTGTTGCTTTATCGCTAATTAAAATATTATTATTTTGCTGATAAGCATTTGTTTTCTGAGCTTCTTTTTCAACAACAACTTTTCCATTAAAAACAGCTGTAGAGCGATCACCATAAATACCTTTGTAATCTTGATGAGACTCACAATTAGGCTCTATATGATGTACTAATGTATGATGATCTACATGTTGCTTTCCTTCAGTAATAGTAATTCCTTTTAAGATAGAATCGATATGCTCTCCTCTTTGATAAAAGTTTAAGTTATTACGTGTAATATTTCCTCCGAAAGAAAAAGTATGTACAGAAACGACACTATTTGATTTTTGCTCTATGTAAGAATTATCTACCAAAGAAGCATTTTCATTATCATTCTGAATCTTATAAATATCTACCGTGGCATCTTTTGCAGCATACACTTCTGTTACGGCATTTGTTAAAACCGAATTAGAAGTTAAACTCTGATGACGTTCTATAATTTGAACATGTGCATTTTGTTCTGCAACAATTAAATTACGAGGCTGTGTCATCGTAGCTTCCTCAGCGCCTGTAGTAAAATAGATAACCTGAATTGGCTTGTCTACTTCTACATTTTTAGGAATGTTGATGTAAGCACCTTCATTAGCAAAAGCAGTATTTAACGATGTTAAATTATCTTGCTTAGCAATTTTATTGAAATAGTTTTCAATAACAGCTTTATATTTTGGCTTTGTTAATGCTGATGACATTAAACAAACATCAATCTTATCATGTGTAGTTTCAGATAAGAAAGAACTATATTTTCCGTCGATAAATACAATTTTATAAGTATCTATATCATGAATAAAATATTTCTTAACATCTGCCAATTCTACAGTGTTTTCCGAAGAAGGAAAAATACTATAGTCTTGTTTTAATACAGCGTTTAAAGAGGTGTATTTCCAAGCTTCTAATTTCTTAGTAGGAAAGCCTAATTCTTCAAAGTTCTGTAGCGCTTTTGTTCTAATATCGTGTATATCCGAATTGATATCCAAACCATTTTCAAAAGCGACGTACGACGTGGTTAATTTATCTTTTAACTCCATTTTTCTTAAGAATTAACTTCTTCCTTAATCCAATCATATCCTTTTGCCTCTAACTCTAAAGCTAAAGAAGCATCACCTGATTTTACAATTTTACCATCGTATAATACGTGTACAAAGTCAGGAACTATATAATCTAATAAACGTTGATAGTGTGTAATTACAACTACAGCATTGTCTTTAGATTTTAATTTATTAACACCGTTAGCTACAATACGCAATGCATCGATATCTAAACCAGAATCTGTTTCATCTAAAATAGCTAATTTAGGTTCTAACATTGCCATTTGAAAAATCTCGTTACGCTTCTTTTCTCCTCCAGAAAAACCTTCGTTTAAAGAGCGAGATAAAAATTTACGATCTATTTCTAATAATTCAGATTTTTCGCGAATCATTTTTAACATGTCTTTAGCAGGCATATCTTCTAAACCTTTAGCTTTACGGTTTTCGTTAATTGCTGTTTTAATAAAGTTCGTAACAGAAACACCAGGAATTTCTACAGGGTACTGAAAAGATAAAAATACACCATTGTGCGCTCTTTCATCAGAGCCTAATTCGCTTATATCTTCGTTATTTAACTCTATTGAGCCATCTGTAACTTCGTACTCTTCTTTTCCTGCAATTACGTTGGCTAACGTACTTTTACCAGCACCATTAGGCCCCATTATTGCGTGAATTTCACCTGCTTTAACTTCTAAATTCAATCCTTTTAAAATTGATTTATCTTCTATGTTAGCGTGTAAGTTTTCTATTTTTAACATTACTAGTTACTTTTTTAATAGATTTTGTAATTTCTTGAAAGCTTTTGGTGAATGTTGAATAATCACCTCAGCATTTTTTTCTTTAGCGAAAGCTTCAAATTTTTGCATGCTTTCTAAAGTTTGCTCAACATTATAGTTGAATGAAGGAACACCTTTACTGGCTCTGTTCTCTTCAAAATGATATAAGTCACCCGTTAATAAAACTGGCTTTTCAATACCTGATACTTTTACGTATAAAGCTTGATGGCCAACTGTATGACCTGGCATGTATTTTATAACAACAGTACTGTCGCCAAAAACATCAAAATCACCATTTAATTTTTTAACATTTTTTAATGCTGCTACCGCAGGATTTTTCTGTTTTAAAGAATCTCCAGCAACCGAATTATATTCGTTTTCTTGTACCAACCAAGTTGCATCTTTCATGTAGTTTGCATGCCCGGTATGATCGAAATGCGAGTGAGACATTGCAAAATATTTAAAATCTTCAATTTTAAAACCAATAGTTTTTAATTGATTTACTAAAGAGTCTGGTCTTTGTACAGTGAATGTTCCATCACCCGGAGTTACAGGCTCTGGTAATACTAGATTTTCTGGTAAACCAGCATCCCACATTAAATTTCCTTTCGGATGTGAAATTACGTAGTAAGCATCAGTAAATTGTTTTGTTTGCCCTGTGTAAGTTGTATCTTGCGAAAAAACCTCTAATTTATTTACTAAAATAGAACCTCCAACTAACTGAAATAATTTTACTTCAGTTTTTTTGATTTCGTTTTTAACTTCTTTCTTTTCTGATTTTTTACAACCAATAACTAAGATAGAAAGTATTATAAATACTATTTTTTTCATTTCACCTTCTTTTATTATCCTACAGAGCCTTCTAAACTAATTTCTAATAGTTTTTGAGCTTCAACAGCAAATTCCATTGGTAATTTATTTAGTACTTCTTTACTAAATCCGTTAACAATTAATGCAATTGCTTTTTCGGTATCTATACCACGTTGGTTACAGTAAAATAATTGGTCTTCACCAATTTTACTTGTGGTAGCTTCGTGTTCTATTTGTGCTGATTTATTTTTAGTTTCGATATATGGAAACGTGTGTGCGCCACATTCGTTACCCATTAATAAAGAATCACACTGAGAGAAGTTACGAGCATTTTCTGCACGTGATCCAATTTGAACCAAACCTCTATATGAATTTTGTGATTTTCCAGCAGAGATTCCTTTCGAAATAATAGTCGACTTGGTATTTTTACCTAAGTGAATCATTTTCGTTCCAGTATCAGCTTGCTGATAATTATTAGTTACAGCAATTGAATAAAATTCTCCAACAGAATTGTTTCCTTTTAAGATACAACTAGGGTATTTCCAAGTAACTGCCGATCCTGTTTCAACTTGTGTCCAAGAAACTTTTGCGTTCGTTTCGCAAATAGCTCTTTTGGTAACGAAGTTATAAACACCACCTTTTCCTTCAGCGTTTCCAGGATACCAATTCTGAACTGTTGAGTATTTAATTTCAGCATCATCTAATGCAATTAACTCAACAACTGCGGCATGTAGTTGGTTTTCATCTCTACTTGGTGCAGTACAACCTTCTAAGTAAGAAACGTAACTACCTTTATCGGCAACTACTAATGTTCTTTCAAACTGACCGGTTCCTCCTTCGTTAATTCTGAAGTAAGTTGATAATTCCATTGGGCAACGAACGCCTTTCGGTATATAACAAAAAGATCCATCAGAAAAAACTGCTGAATTTAACGCTGCATAAAAATTATCGGTAGTAGGAACTACGGTTCCTAAATGCTTTCTTACTAATTCTGGATGTTCTTGAATAGCTTCAGAAATAGGCATAAAAATAATACCTTTTTCTCCTAATGTTTCTTTAAAAGTTGTTGCAACAGAAACTGAATCCATTACAATATCAACAGCAACATTAGCTAGTTTTTTTTGCTCATCTAAAGAAATACCTAAACGTTTAAAAGTATCCAATAATTCTGGATCAACTTCATCTAAACTATTTAATTTTGGCTTTTCTTTCGGTGCAGAATAGTAAGCAATGTCTTGGAATTTTGGTTTTTCATAATGAACATTTGCCCATTCTGGTTCTTCCATTGTTTGCCAAACTCTAAAAGCTTCTAAACGCCATTCGGTCATCCATTCTGGTTCGTTTTTCTTTTTAGAAATTGCACGAACTACGTCTTCATTCAGTCCTTTAGGAAAGGTTTCGCTTTCTATTTCAGTATAAAAACCATATTCATATTCTTTGGTTTTTAACTCTTCTCTTAAATCATCTTCTGTATACTTGCTCATAATTGAGTTGTAATATTATAGTGAAAAACTTTCGCCACATCCACAGGTACGGTTTGCATTCGGATTGTTAAATACAAATCCTTTTCCGTTTAAACCTCCAGAATATTCTAATGTTGTTCCTACTAAGTATAAAAAACTTTTTTTATCAACAACGATTTTAACGTTGTTCTCTTCGAAAATTTTATCGTTTTCTTGTGTGCTTTTGTCAAAAGTTAGGTCGTAAGATAAACCTGAACAACCTCCGCTTTTTACGCCAACACGCACAAAATCTACTGTAGCATCAAAACCGTCATGAGTCATTAACTCGATAACTTTGTTTTTTGCTGTATCTGAAACTTTTATCATTATTTAAGTGGATTAACTCTAAATAGTTTGCAAATATACAATATAAGTATCAGTTAAGTACACAAGTCGGCATTGTGTTTTTTGATGGGTTTATTAGATTTTCTGATTATTCTTGAAAATCTAAATTATTAACAAAATCATTATCAGATAGTGAAAGTAAAAATGCTTTTAAGTTAGGCTTTTTGTTCTGAGTACTTTAAGATGATTTTTTTAGTAAAGGTATTTAAAAGAGGTAATAAATGTTGTGAGGTGTATGATAAGTTTATTGTGAAATTTTCCCTAAGCTAAAAACACCATTTCTCCCATTTTCTGACATTTTTTTTGAGCATCAAGATTTTCTGTTAACATTGAGTTTAGTTCATTTAAATTCCAATCATTTGGGGTTTTGAACCATTGAGAAACATTCATTCTGATTTCTATAGTAGCATTGTCTTTAATATTTATTGAGCCTAAATCAACAGTGAAAAAAGTGCCTTTGTTGTCAGTAATATTAGTATCTATATAGTTTGTAGTGTGAAATTTGTAGTCTTCCCAAGTATTTTCTTCATTGAAAAACTCCCCATCAAGTTGCATAAAATGATAGCTGTTACGATTCGTATCCCAAGGAAGTGTAGTTAAATCACTATAAATATTAATGTTGTCGTCGTTATTAAAGCCAAAGGTTATAGATAGATTGTAGGTTCCTTCAGTTATTTTAGAAAATAAATCAGTAGTTAAACTTTCCTTATTATTTAAATCAATTAATTGATAACCATCATAAATGGTAGAAATGCCAGCGCCATCTGTTAAAGTGATTTTTGAAATTAAATAACGTAAGTTATTAATGGTAAGTTTAGTTCCTGATTTGTTAGTAAATTGGGTGTTATTTAAATCTGATTTTTCAATTGTAACAGCATCCCAGTTTTGTGTAAAATTAACTTTAACGGCTACTTCTTTTATCAATTCGTCATTATCTGAGCTGCAGGAAAAAAAGAGTAGACTTAAAAAAAACATTAAATATTGTTTCCTTTTTATATACTGATTTTGATGTATGCTAGCTGTGTTAACCATTCTTTTTGTATTAATAACAATGTTTCGTTTAAAAAACGATAAAGTTAAAAAATATACTAATTATAAAACATTTAAAAACGACAAAACCTTATATTTATTTTAAAAACGATTGGTTTTGTTTAAAAGCTATGTTTAGTACCTTTGCAAAATGTTAGAAGATAAAAACCAAGAAAGAACATCATTAGCTCAGTTAGGAGAATTTGGGTTGATAAACCATTTAACGGAGCATTTTAAAACGCATAATTCATCAACTGAAAAAGGAGTTGGCGATGATGCAGCTGTTATCGGTTCAACTGATAAAGAATTATTGGTAACAACCGATTTATTAGTAGAAGGTGTGCATTTCGATTTGAGTTACATGCCCTTAAAACATTTAGGTTATAAAGCGGTAATGGTAAATTTATCAGATGTATATGCAATGAACGGTGTTGCTGAACAAATTACGGTATCGATTGCTGTTTCAAATAGGTTTCCGTTAGAAGCGTTAGAAGAATTGTATGCCGGTATTCAATTAGCGTGCGATACTTATAAGGTGGATTTAATTGGTGGAGATACAACTTCGTCGACTAAAGGAATGTTAATTTCGATTACCGCAATAGGAACGGCAAAAAAAGAAGATATTGTATATCGAAACGGCGCTAAAGCAACTGATTTAATCGTTGTTTCTGGTGATTTAGGTGCCGCTTATTTAGGGTTACAAGTTTTAGAAAGAGAAAAACAAGTATTTCAGGTAGATCCACAAAATCAACCAGATTTAGATAATTATACTTATTTAATTGAACGCCAATTAAAGCCAGAAGCACGTAAAGATATTTCAGGATTATTAAAAGAACTAGAAGTAAAACCAACCGCAATGATTGATATTTCTGATGGACTTTCTTCTGAAATTATGCATATTTGTACACAAAGTAAGTTGGGTTGTAAAATTTATGAAGATAAATTACCTTTAGATCCACAAGTGATTTCTACTTCGGAAGAATTTAAGATGGATAGCACGATGATTGCTTTAAGTGGAGGTGAGGATTATGAATTATTGTTTACCGTACCACTTGCCGATTTCGATAAAATTAAAGCAAATCCAAATTTGTCAATTATTGGTCATATGGTTGAAGAAAATCAAGGCATGAATTTAGTAACTAGAGCAGATCAAGAAATTGCATTAAAAGCGCAAGGGTGGAATTCGTTTGAGGAATAAATTTCACACATTATAATAATAAGAAAAGCCATACTTTTAAAGTGTGGCTTTTTTGCTGTTTATTAAAGTAGAAATTACCTTCTGACTTTAAAAATTATTTTCTTAATAATTAAAAATGGCATAAAAAGTGTATATTAGTAAGCAGAAAGTAAATTAGTAATTAACAAAAAATCAAAAAAAGAATGGGAATTTTTTCATTTATTAAAAATGCTGGTGCCAAAGTATTTGGTGTTGGAAAAACAACTGAAGAAGAAGCTGCTGAGAAATCTGCAAAATTAGTAGATGCAGTAACCAAATTAGAATTATCTGTTGAAAACTTAGTTGTAGCAATCGACGATGATAAGGCAACGGTTTCTGGTGAAGCATCAGATTTAGCAACAAAAGAAAAGGTTGTTTTAGTCGTTGGAAATACAAACGGAATTGCATCTGTAGAAGATAATATGACCGTTGCTGAGGTTGAAGAAATTGATGTTGCAGCAATGGCACAATTTCATACCGTAGTTAGTGGCGATACTTTAGGTAAAATTGCAAAAGAATTTTATGGAGACGCAATGAAGTATCCTGTAATTTTTGAAGCAAATAAGCCAATGTTATCACATCCTGATAAAATTTATCCAGGGCAATTATTAAGAGTACCGCCTTTAGTAGATTAATTAAAGAAGGTTATAA
Organism: Tenacibaculum retecalamus; assembly: GCF_027941755.1. Classification (NCBI taxonomy): domain Bacteria; kingdom Pseudomonadati; phylum Bacteroidota; class Flavobacteriia; order Flavobacteriales; family Flavobacteriaceae; genus Tenacibaculum; species Tenacibaculum retecalamus. The sequence goes on from NZ_CP115916.1 coordinate 337,867, forward strand.
ATTAAAAGAGAAACGCTGCATTTTGCAGTGTTTTTTTTTGAATAAAATCCAACAATAATTTTCATCTTTGCAGCGATATTAAACATGTAAAAAATGAATCAAAGAACGTTGGCGCTTATAGCAGCATCAATTGCTACCCTTATTTACGGAGTTACTTTTACGGTAGCTAAAGAAGTTATGCCCGTATATATTAAGCCTTTTGGTTTTATATTGCTTCGTGTAGGTGGTGCAACTATTGTTTTTTGGTTGCTAGGGCTTTTTGTGAACGCAAAACCAATAGAAAAATCGGATTATAAAAAAATAATGATTGCTGCTTTTTTTGGAGTAGGGTTTAATATGCTTACTTTTTTTAAAGGATTAAATTATACAACACCAATCAGTGCATCGGTAATGATGGTAACGGCACCTATTTTGGTTTTAATCTTTGCAAGTATTCTTTTAAAAGAAAAATTAATTCTAAGGAAAATAACGGGAGTTGTAATCGGGTTAATAGGCGCGATTATTTTAATTGTTTACGGGAGTTCATCAAATGTAGACGCTAAAAATATGATGTTGGGTAACTTTTTAGTGTTTATCAACGCTGCTTCTTATGCAATGTATTTAGTACAAGTAAAAAAGCTAATCGCAAAATACAACCCGATCGTATTTGTAAAGTGGTTGTATTTATTTGGGCTGTTATTTGTGATTCCGTTTGGCTTCTCTGAATTAACAGAGGTTCAATGGCAATTAATGCCTGCATCAATTTATTTTAAGGTAGGTTTTGTAGTGTTATTTACAACTTGTATAACATACTTGTTTAATCTATTTGCATTATCAAAATTAAAGCCAACTACGGTTAGTGTTTTTATTTATATACAGCCAGTTATTGCATCAATTTATGCGTTGATAGTAGGAAGTGATAGTTTAAATACCGTGAAGATAGTTGCAACTCTTTTAATCTTTTTAGGAGTCTTTTTGGTAACTAAACAGGTAGCTGCTAAAAATAAATAAATGTATCTTTGCGCTTTATTAAATTGAGAATATGATACAGTCTATGACGGGTTATGGAAAATCCGTATTACATTTACCTACGAAAAAAGTAACCATTGAAATCAAGTCACTTAACAGTAAAAACTTAGATTTAAATGCCAGAATGCCATCTTATTATAAAGAAAAAGAATTAGCGGTTCGTAAAAAACTAGCTAGTAATTTAGTGAGAGGTAAGATAGATTTTTCTATTTGGGTAGAAATGACTGCAGAAGAAACCTCAACAAGGGTTAATAAAAATGTTGTATTAGAGTATGTTCAGCAGTTAAAAAACACATTATTTACGGGTTCAGATAATGATGTTGAGCTATTGAAAATGGCTATAAAAATGCCAGATGCTTTAAAGACCGATCGTGAAGAGTTAGATGAAAATGAGTGGACTCAGATTGACGCGCATATTGATGAAGCTTTAAAAGAAATTATAGCTTATAGAACTGATGAAGCAAAATCGTTAGAAGATGATTTTAAATTACGAATAGCAAATATTCAATCAGCTTTAGAAGAAGTTAAAAAGTTAGACGGAGATAGAGTAGAAAACGTAAAAGATCGTTTACAAAAAGCTTTAACAGAATTAAAGCTTGAAATTGATGAAAATCGCTTCGAGCAAGAGCTTATTTACTACTTAGAGAAATTAGATATCAACGAAGAAAAAGTTCGTTTAGAAAATCACTTAATATATTTTTTGGAGCAGTTAGATACAGCAGATTCTAATGGAAAAAAATTAGGATTTATCGTCCAAGAAATCGGAAGAGAGGTAAACACGATGGGCTCTAAAGCTAATTTTGCGGTAATGCAAAAAATAGTGATTCAAATGAAAGATGAATTAGAAAAAATAAAAGAACAAATTTTAAACGTTTTATAAAATGTCTAAAGATTTTAAAGGAAAATTATTTGTGTTTTCAGCACCTTCAGGATCAGGGAAAACAACAATCGTTCGTCACTTATTAAAACAAGAAAAATTTAATTTAGAGTTTTCTATTTCTGCTACTTCAAGAGAAGCAAGAGGTTTTGAAGTTGATGGTGAAGATTATTATTTTATTTCTACAAGAGATTTTAAAGATAAAATTAAAGCCGACGAGTTTTTAGAATGGGAAGAAGTATATCGAGATAATTTTTACGGAACTTTAAAAACAGAAGTAGAACGTATTTGGGCATTAGGAAAACACGTTATTTTTGACATTGATGTAGTTGGAGGTTTGCGTATAAAACATAAATTTCCAGAAGAAACATTAGCTGTTTTTGTAAAGCCACCTAGTGTTGATGAGCTTAAAATTCGCTTAAAGAAAAGAAGTACCGAAAGTGAAGATAAAATAAACATGCGTATTGCCAAAGCATCGGTTGAGTTAGCAACGGCACCACAGTTTGATAAAATTATTAAAAACTACGATTTAGAAGTTGCTTTAAAAGAAACAGAAGATTTGGTAGCTGATTTTTTAGAATTAGATAAAACTATTTCTTAATAGTAAAAAGAAGTTTTAAGCAAGCTTATGAAAAATATCGGATTGTATTTTGGTACTTTTAATCCCATTCATATCGGGCATCTAATTATCGCCAATCACATGGTTGAAAATTCTGATTTAGATGAAATTTGGATGGTTGTTACACCTCACAATCCGTTTAAAAAGAAAAGCACTTTATTAAATAATAATCACCGTTTAGAAATGGTGTACTTGGCAACCAAACAATACGATAAAATTAAGCCGTCAGATATTGAGTTTAACTTACCACAGCCAAATTATACGATTAATACATTAACACATATCTCAGAAAAGTACCCAAATTATAATTTTAATTTAATCATGGGAGAAGATAATTTAAAAAGTTTTCATAAATGGCGTAATTATGAAGCTATTTTAGAAGATTATAAGATATATGTATATCCAAGAATTTCAGACGGAATCGTTGAAAATCAATTTATAGATCATGCCAAAATTCATAGGGTTGATGCGCCAATTGTACAAATTTCCTCTACTATGATTCGTAACGGAATCAAATCTCAAAAGAATATTCAGCCATTATTAGTTGCTAAAGTTTGGAGTTATATCGATGAGATGAATTTCTATAAAAAATAGATTCGAAATTTTTTCGTTGTATATTTGAAATCCAAACCAGTATTAAAGTGACAAAAATTCAAAATAAGCGCAAGTTTAAACAAAAACTTGTTGATAAATATCGATTGGTAATTTTAAATGAAAACACTTTTCAAGAAAAATTTTCGTTAAAATTATCACGACTAAACGTGTTTGTTTTTGGCGGTGTATTTTCGGTATTACTTATCGTATTAACTTCATTATTAATTGCCTTTACAGGTTTAAGAGAATACATACCAGGTTACTCATCTACCTCATTAAAAAAGAAAGCTACGCGATTAGTATATGAAGCAGATTCTTTAAAAACGCGATTGGCAATTATAGAGCACTATACAAAGGTACTAAGGCCTGTTTTAACGGGAGAAATAGTTCCCGAAAAAATAGATTCTATAAAAAACGAAGCACAAAGTATTACACTGGACGAAGCCAAGTTACAAGCAACAAAACAAGATTCTTTGTTTAGGGCAAAGGTTGAGGGTAAAGATCGTTACCCATTGTTAGAAGGAGCTGAAGGTAGAGCTAAAGTAGTGTTCTTTTCACCTTTAACAGGTAATGTTTCACAAGAGTTTAGTATGAATGATAAGCATTATGCCCTTGATATTGTTGCGCAAACAGGAACGCCTGTAAAAGCAATCGCAGATGGAACAGTGATTTTAGCAGAGTGGACTGCCGAAACAGGTTATGTGATTACCATACAGCACCCTAACGAGTTTATATCGGTTTATAAACATAACGGAACATTACTGAAACAGCAAGGTGATATTGTAAAATCTGGAGAAGCAATAGCAAGTGTTGGTTCTACAGGTGAATTAACTACAGAGCTACATTTACATTTCGAGTTGTGGAGTAACGGTTTTCCTGTTAACCCGACAGATTACGTAGATTTTCAATAGTAAACATACCATTGTTGTTCGTAAAATAATGGTATTTATAGAATTAAAACATTTCATATTAAAATGGGCATTAAATCAATCCTCGCAATTCCTTTTGCAAAACAAGTACGAAAGCAAGTTTATAAATGGGCAAATAAACCTCATGAAACTCAAGAAAAAGTTTTTCAGTATTTGGTAGCAGAAGGGTGTAAAACTGCCTTCGGAAAAGATCATGATTTTATTTCTATCAATAATTATGAAGATTTTAAAAAACGTATTCCAGTAAATGATTACGAAGGATTACGCACTTATGTAGATAGAATGGTTGCAGGTGAAGAAAATATATTATGGAAAGGAAAACCGTTGTATTTCGCTAAAACTTCAGGTACCACTTCTGGAGCAAAATACATTCCTATTACAAAAGAATCTATGCCAACCCATATTACAGCGGCACGAAATGCTTTGTTGTTTTATGCAGCCGAAAAAAACGATGCTAGTTTTGTAAATGGTAAAATGATTTTTTTACAGGGAAGTCCGGTTTTAGAAGACATGAATGGTATAAAATTAGGACGACTAAGCGGAATTGCAGCACATTATGTGCCTAATTACTTACTAAAAAACCGTTTGCCTAGTTGGGAAACGAATTGTATTGAAGATTGGGATACGAAGGTTGATAAAGTAGTTGAAGAAACTATTAATGAAGACATGTCTGTTATTAGCGGAATTCCGTCTTGGGTACAGATGTATTTTGAGAAGCTAATTGATAAAACAGGAAAAACGATTTCAGAGTTATTTCCGAATTTTAACTTTTTTGTATACGGAGGTGTAAATTTCGAGCCATATAAAAATAAATTCGAAACTTTAATAGGTAAAAAGATTGATTATATAGAGTTATACCCAGCATCCGAAGGGTTTATAGCTTATCAAGATTCACAAATCGAAAAGGGAATGTTATTGCAATTAAACTCGGGTATTTTTTACGAGTTTATACCTGCAACTGAGTTTTTTGACGAAAATCCAACACGTATTTCTTTAAAGGATATAAAATTAGGCGTTAATTACGCTATTATTTTAAATACCTCTGCAGGTCTTTGGGGATATAATATTGACGATACTGTTGAGTTTACCTCGTTAAAGCCATATAGAATTAAAGTAACTGGTCGTATAAAACATTTTATTTCTGCCTTTGGCGAACATGTAATTGGTAAAGAAGTAGAAAAAGCATTAAACGATGCAATTGTAGGAACTAATGTAAATATAAGTGAGTTTACAGTAGCACCACAGGTAAATCCGGAAAGCGGATTGCCATATCACGAATGGTTTATCGAATTTGAAAATGAGCCAGATAATTTACAGGAATTAGCATTAAAAATTGATGCTTCTATGCAAGCCCAAAATGTATATTATTTCGATTTAATTTCAGGAAAAATTTTACAGCCATTAATTATTAGAAAGGTTAAAAAAGGTGGGTTTCATGAATACATGAAATCGATAGGTAAATTTGGCGGACAAAATAAAATTCCGCAATTATCTGATAATCGCAAGATTGCTGATGTATTAAAAGAATTTTTATTGTAAATTTATAGCTTTAGTTAATAAGAATAAGATGAGTATAACAACTAACGGAGTAACATTGAACCTAGTTCAGTTTTTAGAATTTGACACGAATATTCCTGCTGCAAATAAGCCATCAGGACCATTAGTTAATGTATCTGAATTTGAAAAGGGTAATAATGTGCCATATATATTAACGGTATTAGCTTACTTACCAAGTAATACATTAAACCCAGTAGAAAACACCAGTGGTTTACCTTTAAAAGGAAATACAATTTATTTAAATTATTACGGAATTAAACCTACAACAATTCTAAAAAAAGACGGAACTACAGGGGCTATTCAGTGTAGAGATTTTCGTGTAGAATTTAATTGTGATGAAGAAACTACAGAGTACGATTTATACTATGTGCAGTTTACATATCAAATAAATGATGGAAGTTCTACGGATGCTGTTTTATTAAGAGATGATGATGAAGATCCAGAATTAGATAGAGGAACTGTAACCACTCCAATAAAAGTACCACCTACATCTTTAATCTAGTTTTTTTGAAAAAATATATACATATTTTAATACTTTTTATTGCCTCTTTTGGTTTTTCGCAGCAAGAAAAAGAAAAGAGTTTCAATTCTATGTATCTAAAAGGAGAGGAAATCTGCAATAAAACTAAAGAAATATCTTTTTGTAAATCTTATGTTTTTTTTAAAAATAAAGAATATGATTCTTGTTATGCATATTCAAATAGGGCTTTATCACTAACAAAGGATATTGCGGAAAAAAATTATTTAAATTATATCCTTGCTTATAGTGCTTATGATAAAGGTTTTTATAAAAAAGCATTGTCTAGTTTATTGTCAATTACGAATGATAAGCATTATGAATTGTCCAAATTAGTTTTGTTAAGTGGCATTTACTTAGGTCAAAAAAAGTATGATAAAACAATCCTTAATATTGAAAAGTGGATAGATAAAGACACCATTTTTAGAGAAGAAACGAGAAAGACTATGTATCATAATTTAGGGTTGTGTTACTTACATAAAAAGGACTTTAAAAAAACTAAATATTATTTTGATAAAGAGTTTTCTTTAATTAAGAAAAATGATACTCTCTCTTTAATTAGGACAAAAATGGAACTCGCTAACGTGTATTATAGCCAATATTTAGATAATGAAGCTATTCCTTTATTTAAAGAGTCCTATGACTTAGCTAAATTATATTCTAATATAGAGCTAAAACAAAACGCAACCCAAAACATGGCGGTAGTTGAACGTAATAGAAAACGTTATAAAGAAAGTGTTGGGTATTATAGAGAATTCATTAAGTGGAAAGATTCTATTACGAGTAGAGATCGTATTTGGCAATTGACTGAAAAGGATAAAAAAATAGCAGTTGCACAAAAACAACAAGAAATTGCTGTACAAGATGAGCAAATAAAACGTCAAAAAGTAGTTCAAAAAGGTTTGCTTTTCGGTGCTTCTGGTTTGTTAGTTTTTTTAGGTGGATTGGCTTTTTTTTATAAAAAATTGCAAAGTAAAAATAAGCTTATTACAGAGCAGAAAGAAGCTTTAAATATTGCTAATAACACCAAGAGTTATTTGTTTTCTGTGGTTTCCCACGATTTACGTTCGCCTATAAATAGCATAAAAAGGCAGCATCAAAAATTAGCGAAGCATATTGCTAATAACGATTTACCTGCAATTAAAGAAGCTACGAAATCGGCTATTGCAGTTACCGAAAGTACGAGTCATTTATTAAACAATGTATTGCATTGGTCGTTAGAGCAAAGTAATCAGTTAAATTTTTCTCAAGAAGATCACGTATTGCAACCTGTTATAGAACAGGTATTATTCGATTACGAAGATTTAGCAGAAGCGAAAGATATTTCAATTTCTAGTAATTTAGAAAGTGATATTGTTGTGCTTACAGACAAAGAATCGTTAAAAATAGTAATCCGTAATTTAATTGATAACTCGATTAAATACATGGATGGTTCTGGAAGTATCTCTGTGAAAACAGAAAAATATTCAGAGATTCTAGCTCGCATTGAAATTAAAGACTCAGGTATTGGAATAGCTGAAGAAAAACTTCAAAAAATTAATGCATTAAAAGATTTATCTGTTGATAAAATTGATCGTTCTAAAGGTGTTGGATTAGGCTTGTTATTATGCCAAACGCTAGTTAAAAAAAACAACGGAACATTATTCTTTAAAAGCGAAGAAGGAACAAGTACCACAGCGGTTATATTGTTGCCTTTAGCTTAATTTTATTATAATACGAGTGGTATAAAAATCACTCGTATTTTTACCTCTTTTTTTATTTTGTTATGATTTCGAAGTATGAACCAGTTTTATTACGTCATAGCGAATGCAGTGAAGCAATTTGTATTTGGTGAGTTTTAAATATTTAAGATTACCTCGTCATTCTTCCCCGTAATGACGAGTGTTTTGTTATTGTGAGATACTAAACAACCTTGGATTCAACGTTGTAACGCAACAAAACGTTAAGATTACTTTGTAGTTCTTTTTCATAATAATGCGTTATATTACAGAAAGCTAAGTAGTTTTTTGATTAAGACTTATTATCTAAAGAAGTATCTTCGTAAAAACAAACACTAAAAACATTTTTGCTTCAATGACTAATTTACGGTTACTACTTTTAGAAGATTTAGATGAGGAGGCTTCAGAAATTATTGATTTTTTAGAAGATAATAATTACGAAGTTGTTCATGTTAAAAATGCAGTTGAGGCTGAAAAAGAAATAAAGAATCGTTTTTTTGATGTTATCCTTCTTGATATTATGATTGATGGAAAACCAGAAGGTATTTCGTTAGCACATCGATTAAATAAACAAAACATTGAAGTTCCTTTTTTATTCTTAACAAGTATGCAAAGTAAAGTTGTTTTTGATGAAGCAAAGCTTACAAGGCCATATACCTACTTGTTAAAACCTTTCAATAAGTTAGAATTATTATATTCATTAGAACTAGCTTTAGAGAAATTTCATGAACAATCAAGTAGTATTAGCTTAAGTGATAAAAATGCAATTGTAAGTCCGTCTTTTTTATTCGTAAAAAAGAAAAGAAGTATTATGAAGGTTGATACGCATTCTATTATTTATGTAGAAGTAAAAGAAAAGTACTGTAAACTGGTTTGTAATGAAGATGATTATTTAATAAAATTATCGTTAATCAAAATTAAAGAATTACTTGGTGATGCAGATTTTACACAAACTCACAGAAACTATTTGGTGAACACAGCAAAGATTCAGGAGATTTATTTTGAAGATAATTTATTGATTTTACAAAATAACCACAAAATATTATTTAGCGAACGTTTCAAGAATCAGTTTATAAAGAATAATACTATTTTCAGATAAAAAAGCAGTAAAAAACACAATGTATTTCCCCCCCCGAAATTAGTTATGTTAATTACCGCTTTTAACTATTTCAAAAGTATACTTCTATTAAGGTTCTTTGTAAAGTAAATCTTTAAATGAATGCGATTTAAGTATAAGCGTGTGTAGAAACGATATAAGCGTTTTTTATTTTGAAAGGAGTAAAAAAAAGGAGACATAAAATATAATCTCCCCTTTATGGATTATATCTTAAAGCTCCTTTTCTTGAACGTGTTGATTAAGAATGTTACCCCTTATGTGTATTCTTAATTAGTCAGTTAAAATAATCCCCTTTTTATATCTTAACTGATGTAAATATAATGAGCCATTGTTATTTGTTTAAAATACAATTCCTCAGCGATTTAAAATAGGGGAGTAACGTATGATAAAAAGGTATAAGTGTTTTAGGAAATAAAAGTATTTTAAATAAAAATTAGATTAAATGAAAATTGTATCTACAAATATTGGTGATAGAAAGGACGTTAATTGGAAAGGAGAATTTATTACTACAGGGATTTTTAAATATCCAGTAACTTCTCCTATTTTTTTAGATATAGAAGATGTTGTTGGAGATACGGTTTGTGATAGGGAAAATCATGGTGGAGTAGACAAGGCAGTGTACGCATATTCTTTAAAGCATTATGAGTATTGGAAAGCAATACACCCAAATTTAGATTGGCAATTAGGTATGTTTGGCGAAAATCTAACAGTTGATGATTTAGATGAGTCGAAACTTCATGTAGGGGATACTTTTAAGGTTGGTGAAACTATTTTAGAGGTAACAAAACCACGTTTGCCTTGCTTAAAATTAGGCGTTCGCTTTAATGACATGAAAATGGTAAAACAATTTTGGAAACAAAACTTGCCAGGGCTTTATTTTAAAATACTACAAACTGGTTTTGTGAAAACAGGAGATGAATTTGTGCAAATAAAATCTTGTCCTGAGAATTTAACAATTACAGCTGTTTATCAAAATAAAAGAGTAGAAAAAGAAGTTTAGTTCTCTTTCTCTAATTCAAATACTTTTTGAAGCATTTTATCATCTGCTTCGTTTACCTTATATAAACCTTCGTCGCTAAAAAGTTCGCGAGCAATTAATGTTTTTAAGTTTCTTTTAAGTTGATTTTTTGTTTTTTCAGAAAGTCTATAGCTTTTAAGTTTTGCTAAAAATTCATTAGATACTTCGTTATTTGTATCAAAATTGTCAATAAAATCGCTAACAGTGGTGTTCTCTAGTTTTTTACGATTGGTATCTACGTAGGTAAATGCGAAGTCGTTTAAAGGTCTAAAAAATATGGTAGGAATATAGGTTGCGGTATCAACAGCTACAAAATGATCGGGGATTATTCCACCACCACCAAATACTATTTTACCTTTCGGGGTTGTAAACTTTAAACTATCAATAGTTTTTATACTATCTCGGTTAAATAATTCACCGTTAGAATACCTGTTTTCTAAATCGTTTGCATAAATAGAAGAAGGTGCTTCTTTTGTGTATGGTTTCTGAATAGATCTACCAGTTGGAGTATAATAACGAGCTGTTGTTAAACGAACAGCAGAACCATCACCTAAATCCATTTCTTGTTGTACTAATCCTTTACCAAAAGAACGACGTCCAATAATAATTCCTTTGTCGTTATCTTGTAATGCACCTGCAACAATTTCTGAAGCCGAAGCAGAGTTTTCATCAATTAAAACATATAACCCACCTTTTTCAAAATCACCTTTATTGGTGGCAAAAGATTCATTAATATCTCCTTTATTATTTTTTGTAAAAACGATTAATTTATCATCTTCTAAAAACTCATCAACAATACTATTGGCAATATCAATAAATCCACCGCCATTTCCACGAAGATCAAGTACCAAATCGGTCATTCCGGTTTCTTTAAGAGTATCTAAAGAAGTTTTAAATTCTCGGTAAGAATTACGTGCAAAACGGTTTAACTTTATGTAACCAACACTGTCGTTTAACATGTAGGCAATATCAACACTTTTAATATTTACTTTACCTCTGTTTATGGTTACATTAAAAATACTATCAGTTGTTTTTCTATAAATCTGAACGTCTACCTTTGTGTTAGGTTTCCCTTTTAAGGCTTTCATTATTTGAGGAGTTTGTAGGTTTTTACCGTACAAAGTATCTTTATTAGCCATTAAAATTCTGTCACCAGCTTTAATACCTACTTTTATACTTGGTCCTCCTTTTATAGGAGCAATAACAGTAATTGTATCGCCAATCTTACGAAATTGCACTCCGATTCCTACAAAATTACCTTGCATGTTTTCGGTTACTAGTTGTAAGTTCTCTTTTGGAATATATACTGAATGTGGATCGAGTTTACCAAGCATTTCTTTAATAGCTCCATCTAGTAATTCATCAGTATTTACGTTATCAACATAATCACTTTGAATATAATCAATGAGTCGTTTTATCTTTTTTTCGTTGGATGAATTCTTGCTAATAAAATTAGTTGAGCTTCCGTTGCTAAAAAAAGTTCCGATAAGAATACCGAAAACTACAGCAATTGAAAAATATATAGGTAAATTATTCTTGTTCATAAGGTAAATTGGTTAATTCAACACCTGCTTTTTCTAGAAAATCTACACCAGAGGTGTCTTTGTAAGCTTCAGCATATACAACACGTTTTATACCTGCCTGGTGTATTAATTTACTGCATTGTTGGCAAGGAGAAAGTGTAATGTATAAAGTAGCTCCTTTACATGATTGTGTGGAGGCGGCAACTTTTAAAATGGCATTTGCTTCGGCATGTAAAACATACCATTTTGTATAACCTTCTTCGTCTTCACAGTAATTTTCAAATCCTGATGGCGTACCGTTGTATCCGTCAGAAATTATCATACGATCTTTAACAATTATAGCGCCTACTTGTTTACGTTTACAATGTGATAATTTACCCCATTCTTGCGCCATTTTTAAATAGGCTTTGTCGTATTTTAATTGTTTTTTACTCAAAGTTAAAGTTGTGTGAAGTGCTAAGATAGGCAGATTAAAAAAGGTGTGTCGTTAAATTTTTACCAAAAAACGCGGTTTACCATCATTTGAAAAGCGAAACCAATTACGATTGATGATATAATTAAAATCCAATCGCGACGATTTACACTAAATATAGATTGCGCTAAGGTTCCTATCAATAAAATGATTAAAACGATAATAATCTGTGCGGCTTCTACACCGATTGCAAACTCTAAAAGAGGTACTAATTTATCAGAAGTTTTACCAATCATTATTTTAAAATAATTAGAAAAACCGAGCCCGTGAATTAATCCGAAGAATAAGGCAAAAAATAAATTCTGATTTTCTTTTCCTACGGATGCTTTTTTAGCGGTTAACACATTCATTAAACCAGTAATAAAAATAGTTAACGGAATTAAAAACTCCACCAAATTGCTGTTTACATTTAAAATTCCGTAAGCCGATAAAGCTAAGGTTATAGAATGCCCAATGGTAAATAATGTGATAAGCCATAATACTTTTGTCCACTGTTTAAATAAGTATACAACGGCAAGTACTATTAAAAATAAAATATGATCGTAAGCTCTAATATCAAGTACATGAAATAAGCCCATTTTAAAGTAGAAAATAAATTCGTTCATTCGGGGTTTTTAAATTTTTATTTGTCGGTCTATTTGTTGGTCTAAAGATATAAAAGTTTCTGTTCTTGAAACCCCTTTTATGTTTTGAATATCTTTATTTAACAAGTGCATTAAATCTTCGTTGTTTTTACACAAAATTTTAATAAAAACAGCATAATTACCGGTTGTATAGTGACTTTCAACAATTTCAGGGATTTCTTTTAAACGTTTTATTGCTGATGAATACATGCTAGAAGAATCTAAAAACACCCCTACAAAAGCGGTAGTATTATAGCCTAAAGCCTTCGGGTTTAATGTCATTTTATAGCCATCAATTAAATCAGAAGCTTCTAGTTTTCGTAAACGTTGATGTATGGCAGCTCCTGAAATTCCTACTTCGCGGGCAATACTTAAAATAGGTATACGAGCATCTGCAACCAATCGTTTGATAATGATTTTATCAATTCCGTCAATCTTTAATTTCTTAATCATACAGCAAAAATAAGAAAAGTTTAATTATCAATAATTAATAATAAATTATTGTTTTTCGATAATTTTATTATATTTGCAGTGTAAATGAATTTATTTTAGAATCACATTTTACAGTAAGCTGTAGTTGTGATGAGAACCTGAAACAAGTTCAGGTTGACATAACCTAAATTATTAAAGCTTAAAAATATGAAAACAGAAAGAATATTAAAAATTATGAAATTTTTTTCATGGTTTGCATTTATCGGATTAATGATTAAATCCGGAGCAATTTTAGTAACTTATTTGCTAAGTATTAGCAACCCAGAGGTTTCAAGAAATTTATATGAAGGCATGAATCTTTTTGAATACAGAGAGTATAGTTTTATGCAATATTCATTTATTGTTGGGTATAAAATATTACTATTTGCAACTGAAGCTTATATTGCATTTTTAGTAATAAAATTACTTAGAAGCTTAAATATGAAACACCCATTTAATATGAATGTTCAAAAATTTATGCAACAAATAAGTTATGGTATTTTCTATTTATGGATTTTAGCTATTGTGCATAACACGCACATGCAATTGATTGGTAAAAAACATGGTTTTCAGATGTACTTATTCTCAAGTGATTTTGTTTTCTTATCAGTAGTGATTTTCATTTTTGCACAAATTGTAAAAAGAGGAATTGAAATTCAAACAGAAAATGATTTAACTATATAGATTATGAGAAAATTACACATACTAAAAAGTCTGGTTGACTTTCTTTTTATTACTACAAGCTGCGTAGTTCCTTTTTTAATTTTAGGAATCCCCGCTGTTTTTATACTGTCAGAAAATATTACAAGTGATTTTTTAAAAATAAATATTACCGAAAGTATAACGATACTGCACAAAGTTTTTTTCGCGATTTTTTTACTTTCTTATTTATTGATTTATTACACAATTTATAAATTTAGATTGGTTTTAAATGAATTTGTTCGCTCTCGAATTTTTACAGAAAAAGTAATTGCAAACTTAAAATCAGCAGGAAACGTTTTAATGATAGCAGGTTTATTAATGATTATAAGTGAAGTTGGATTAAAACTAGTTATTGAATCTAAAATAAGTTTTGATTTTGGAATCAGTACACATTATTTATGTATTTGCTTCGGGTTGTTTTTTGTGGTGCTTTCTGAAATTTTTAAAGTATCTAAAAACATGAAACAAGAAAACGATTTAACTATATAGATTATGAGAAAATTAAAATTATTTAAACAGATAACATTTATTCTTTTTGTGTCAATATTAATCCTATTTTTATTTGATAACATATTAGTAGCACTCGCATTAGTATTTGAAAAAGATGTATTACATTTTGGGCATTTTGATAATGATTCGCCTTCTTTATTTGTGAAAACAGTAATTGTAACAAAATCTATAACATTTAGTTTCTTTATGTACGGAGCATCGTTTTTAATTAGAATTTTATTATTAAAAAATATAAAAGATTATTTTAATAATAATACCTCTTTATTCCTTTTTAAAGCAGGGAAATTTATAGCTTTAGCTAACTTTGTTTCTTTCTTTTTAAGTTTTGCTGTTTTTTTTATTGATGTAAAATATGTGGTTTATTTTGGAGGAGATTCTAAATACTTATCATTGTTAATGATAGTTTTCGGTTTGTTTTTAATGATATTTAGTAAGGTGTTGATAGAAGGAAATCAAATCAAACAAGAAAACGATCTAACAATATAACTATGCCAATAATTGTAAACTTAGATGTAATGCTTGCCAAACGCAAGATGAAAAGTAAAGATTTGGCAGAAATTGTGGGGATAACTACGGCAAATTTATCCATCTTAAAATCAGGAAAAGCCAAGGCAATTCGATTTTCAACTTTAGAAGCAATTTGTAAAGCTTTAGAATGTCAGCCAGCAGATATTTTAGAATTTGTAGAAGACTAAAACTTAAGATTAATTACCTTTACCAATATGTATGCGTTGGTAGATTGTAATAATTTTTATGCTTCTTGTGAACGGGTTTTTAATCCGAATTTACGAGGGAAACCAGTTGCTGTTTTAAGCAATAATGATGGTTGTGTAATTGCGATGAGCGACGAGGCTAAAAACATAAACCTCCCGTTTGGTGCGCCAATTTTTAAATGGGAACGATTTTGTAAAGAACATAATATTACGGTATTATCTTCCAATTATCCGCTGTATGGCGATATGAGCACTCGAGTAATGAAAATATTAGAGCAGTTTTCTCCAGATATCGAAGTGTATTCCATCGATGAAGCTTTTTTACAATTTAAAGGATTCGAAAATTATAATCTCCAAGAATACGGAACCGAAATTAGAAGTAAAGTTTTACAGTGGACAGGAATTCCGACCTGTGTAGGTATTGCGCCAACCAAAGCATTAACTAAAATAGCGAATAAGATTGCGCGTAAATTTCCGAAGCAAACAAAAGGAGTGTATGTAATAGATTCTGAAGAGAAAAGGATTAAAGCTTTAAAATGGACAGCGATAGAAAACGTTTGGGGAATAGGAAGCCGTTTATCAAAAAAGCTACAAGCAAAAGGATGTATAAAAGCCTACGATTTTACACAATTAGATGATACTTGGGTTCGCAAAAACTTATCAATCACCATTTGGAAATTGAAAAAAGACTTAGAAGGAGATTCTAAGATATTCCTAGACGAGCCAGTTACTAAAAAAGCAATTGCCACCACACGAAGTTTCGAACATACTTTTTCTGATATTGATAATATAAAAGAACGTATTTCAACCTTCGCAGTAAGTTGTGCAGAAAAATTACGCAAGCAAAACTCAAGTTGCCATATGGTTATGGTTGTGTTGCATAGCGACCGTCATAAAAAAGATAGCGAACAACATCGTGCAAGCAGAACGGTTGTTTTTTCATATCCAACAGATTCAACTTTAACAATAAGCAAAAGTGCTGTAGAAGCCGTAAAAACTATTTTTAAAAAAGGCGTAAAATACAAGCGAGCAGGAGTTATTGTAACAGGGTTGGTACCGTCGGATAATTATCAAATAAATATGTTTGAAACTGAAAATCCGAAGCATAAACCACTAATGCAAGCTATTGATAAAATAAATCTGACTTTTAAGTCAGATAAGGTTAAATTAGCGAATCAAGATTTAAAACGTACTTGGAAAATGCGTCAAGAGCGATTATCGCCAAAATACACCACAAATATTAACGATATTATTAGGGTAAAATAATTTATGAAAACAACAGAAGCATTAACTTTTTTATTGCCAAAAGAAATGAATGAAAGTGCAGGGGCAATTTTTATGGATATTGGTATTTCTGCTGGATTTCCTTCACCTGCGGATGATTTTAAAGAAACACGTATTTCGTTAGATGAAGAGTTAATACGAAATAAAGAGGCTACTTTTTTTGCCAAAGTTAGTGGTCAATCTATGATTGGTGCAGGGTTAGATGATAACGATTTATTGGTGATTGATAGAAGTATTTCACCTGAAAACAATAAAATAGCGATCTGTTTTTTAGATGGAGAATTTACCGTAAAACGATTAAGAGTAGAAAAAGATGAGGTATGGTTGCAACCTGAAAATCCAGACTATCCAATCATAAAAATTACCGAAGAAAATAATTTTATTATTTGGGGTATTGTTACCAGTGTAATAAAAAAAGTGTAACAAAAAAGTCCAGCAAATTTGCTGGATTTTTTTATTGACTCTAATGCGAATTATTATTCACAAAATTCATCGTAAGCTCCTGCTAAGTTCTGAGCAATAGCTTGAGCCGAATGACCTTCAATATGGTGACGCTCTAACATGTGTACTAAGTTACCATCTTTAAATAATGCAATTGCAGGAGATGACGGAGGAAAAGGAACCATAAGTTCTCTTGCTCTAGCGGTAGATTCTTTTTCTACACCTGCAAAAACAGTAGTTAAGTTTGTAGGAGTTTTGTCAGCTCCTAAAGAAGCAATCGCTCCTGGTCTAGCAGTACCTGCCGCACAACCACAAACAGAGTTTACCATTACTAAAGTTGTTCCTTTTTTTGCTAAAGCTGTATTAACATCTTCGGCAGTATATAAAGCGTCAAAACCAGCATCGATTAATTGGTCACGCATCGGTTTTACTAATTCTTCTGGGTACATAATTTTTAATTAAATAATTTAAGCAAAGGTACTTTATTTAACAGCAAAAATCAAGCGAAAACAAATGCTGCTTTTTGTAAAGACTTAATAGTATATTTACATCTTTAAATTTAAAAAATGGGAAAATTTGCAAAATGGCTTGGAGCCGGAGCAGGATTTACAATGGGTGGTCCAATAGGTGCCATTATAGGGTTTGCAGTTGGTAGTTTTATTGATGGAGTTTCGGTAGAAGATTTTACGGCAGAACAAAAAGAATATCAACGACAATCAGAACCGCAACGAAGAGGAAGGGCTACTTCTGGCGATTTTGAAATCACTTTATTGATTTTAGCCTCAGTAGTTATTAAAGCAGATGGTAAAATTGATCAACGAGAGTTAGATTATGTGCGTATGCATTTTGTAAAAATGTATGGAAAAGAACGGGCAAATCATGCGTTTAAGTTATTTAGCGGAATTATTAAAAAGCAGATATCAACCCGTCAGGTGTGTATGCAAATCCGCCAACATATGTCGCATTCTTCTCGATTACAATTAATACATTTTTTATTCGGAATAGCAAAAGCAGACGGACAAGTAGCTTCATCCGAAGAAGAAGAAATAAGAAAAATAGCGGGATATTTATATATAAACGACCCTGATTATTCATCAATAAAAGCGATGTTTTATAATGAGTCAGATAGCGCATATAAAATATTAGAAATAACCAAAACAGCTACCAACGACGAATTGAAAAAAGCATATAGAAAGATGGCTAAAAAATACCATCCAGATAAATTAGAAGGCTTTGGAGAGGAACATAAACAGGGAGCGAAAGAGAAATTTCAAAAAATTCAAGCTGCTTACGAACAAATAAAAGAAGAGAGAGGTATTTCTTAAAAAGTAGAATCGAATTAAAAAGCCTTTATTTAAGGGCTTTTTTTAGTGTCAACTACTACAATTACAAGAAAATACGTAATTTTGCCAATTCAATTAATACAATTACAAAATGAGTACGAAGTTTACTGAATACAAGGGGCTTAACTTGCCAAATGTTGCTGATGAAATCCTTAATTACTGGAAAGAAAACAACATTTTTGAAAAAAGTATAACTACCCGTGATGATAACAAGCCGTTTATCTTTTTTGAAGGAATACCTTCAGCAAATGGTTTACCAGGTATTCACCACGCAATGGGACGTACCATTAAAGATATTTTTTGCCGTTACAAAACCTTAAAAGGATTTCAAGTAAAGCGTAAAGCTGGTTGGGATACCCATGGTTTACCAGTGGAACTTGGTGTAGAAAAAGAATTAGGAATTACCAAAGAAGATATCGGTACTAAAATTACGGTAGAAGAATACAATATTGCTTGTAAAAAAGCAGTAATGAAGTATACGGATATTTGGAATACACTTACCGAAAAAATGGGATATTGGGTAGATATGGAAGATCCGTATGTTACCTATAAACCAAAATATATGGAAACTGTTTGGTGGTTGTTAAAGCAAATCTATAACAAAGATTTGATGTATAAAGGATATACAATTCAGCCATATTCACCAAAAGCAGGAACTGGATTGAGCTCTCATGAGGTAAATCAACCAGGAGCCTATCAAGATGTTACCGATACTACTGTTGTAGCACAATTTAAAGCAGTTACCGAAACACTACCAAGTATTTTACAAAACGGAAGTGATGTTCATATTTTAGCTTGGACAACTACTCCTTGGACGTTGCCAAGTAATACAGCACTAACCGTTGGACTAAAAATTGATTATGTTTTAGTAAAAACATTTAACCAATATACATTCGAACCTACGCAAGTAATTTTAGGAAAGCCTTTAGTAGGAAAGCAATTCGCAGGAAAGAAGTTTAAGGCTGTTGAAAATGAAGCAGATTTAGCAAGTTATAAAGCAGATGATAAGCAAATACCTTACTTGGTTGTAGCAGAATGTAAAGGAGCAGATTTAGTGGGTACTAAATACGAGCAATTATTACCGTATGTACTACCTTATGAAAATGCTGAGGATGCGTTTAGAGTAATTCCAGGAGATTTTGTTACTACGGAAGACGGAACAGGAATTGTACATACAGCACCAACTTTTGGAGCTGATGATGCTATTGTTTGTAAAGATGCAGGTGTACCACCAATGTTAGTTAAAGATGCGAACGATAATTTAGTTCCTTTAGTAGATTTACAAGGTAAGTTTACTAAAGAAGTAGGTGAGTTTGCAGGGATGTACGTTAAAAATGAATACTATGCTGATGGAGAAGCTCCAGAAAAATCAGTAGATGTACAAATAGCGATAAAATTAAAAGAAGAAAATAAAGCCTTTAAGGTAGAGAAATATGTGCACAGTTATCCGCATTGTTGGAGAACTGATAAGCCTATTTTATATTATCCGTTAGATTCTTGGTTTATAAAAGTAACAGACGTTAAAGAACGTATGCACTCTTTAAACGAAGAGGTTAATTGGAAACCAGCATCAACCGGAACAGGTCGTTTTGGAAATTGGTTAAAAAATGCCAATGATTGGAACTTGTCACGTTCTCGTTTTTGGGGAATTCCACTACCAGTTTGGAGAACAGAAGATGGTAAGGAAACTAAAATAATGGGTTCTGTAGCTGAGTTAAAAGAAGAAATGCAAAAGGCTGTAAAAGCTGGAGTAATGTCTGAAGATATTTTTGCTGATTTCGTATCAGGAGATATGTCAGACGAAAATTATGATACGGTTGATTTACATAAAAATGTAGTTGATAAAATCACCTTGATTTCTGATTCAGGAGAACCGATGAAACGTGAAGCAGATTTAATTGATGTTTGGTTCGATTCTGGTTCTATGCCGTATGCACAATGGCATTATCCGTTTGAAAATAAAGAATTGGTAGAAGAAGGTTGGAAAACAGCCGATTTCATTGCCGAAGGAGTAGATCAAACTCGTGGATGGTTTTATACCTTACACGCTATTGCAACCATGGTTTTTGATGATAAAGCCTATAAAAACGTTGTTTCTAACGGATTGGTGTTAGACAAAAACGGACAAAAAATGTCGAAGCGTTTAGGAAATGGAGTAGATCCGTTTTCAACGTTAGATAAATATGAATCCGATGCTACGCGTTGGTACATGATATCGAACGCAAATCCTTGGGATAATTTAAAGTTCGATTTAGACGGAATAACAGAGGTTAGTAGAAAATTTTTCGGAACACTTTACAACACGTATTCTTTCTTTAGTTTATATGCAAATTTAGATAATTTCAATTATAGCGAAGCTGAGGTTCCTTTAAACGAAAGACCAGAAATTGATCGTTGGATTTTATCAGAATTAAATACTTTAGCTCAAAAAGTTGATGTTTTTTATGCAGAATATGAACCAACAAAAGCAACGAGAGCAATCTCTGATTTTGTACAAGACCATTTAAGTAACTGGTATGTTCGTTTGTGTAGAAGACGTTTTTGGAAAGGCGAATACGCACAAGATAAAATATCAGCATATCAAACTTTATATACTTGTATGCTTACGGTAGCTAAATTGGCATCGCCAGTAGCGCCTTTCTTTATGGATAAATTGTATAAAGATTTAGTTAGCACAACAAATATCGAAGGATTTGAAAGTGTGCACTTAGCAGAATTTCCAAAATACGATGCTAATTTAATTGATAAGTCTTTAGAACGTAAAATGGAAAACGCACAAACAATATCTTCATTAGTTTTATCGTTAAGAGCTAAAGAAAAGATAAAAGTACGTCAACCATTACAAAAAATAATGATTCCGGTTTTAGATGCAACTCAAAAAGAAGAAATTTTAGCAGTTGCTGATTTAATTAAATCAGAGGTAAATGTTAAGGAAATAGAGTTGTTAGACGATGCTTCAGGTATTTTAGTAAAACAAATAAAACCAAATTTTAAAGCTTTAGGGCCAAAGTTTGGTAAGGATATGAAGTTGATTGCGAATGAGATACAGAAATTTACGCAAGAAGATATTATCAAAATAGAAAAAGAAGGAACTATTTCTGTTGAGATTAATGAGAAAATGATTAATTTAGAAACCGCTGATGTAGAGATTTCTTCTAAAGATATTGAAGGTTGGTTGGTAGCAAATGCAGAGGGTTTAACCGTTGCTTTAGATGTTACAATAAACGAAGATTTACGTAAAGAAGGTGTTGCAAGGGAATTGATAAACAGAATTCAAAATGCACGTAAGGATTCTGGTTTAGAAGTAACAGATAAAATAAAATTAACCATTTTAAAAGCTGCTGATTTACAAGAGTCTGTAGCAGCAAATGCCGCTTATATTAAAGCGGAAACATTAACAAATGAATTAGTTTTTGTTGATGTTTTAAAAGATGGTACAGAAATTGAATTCGATACCATAAATAGTAGAATGTTAATTGAAAAAATATAGCTTTATGGAAGATGTTACAATAAGATACTCCGATAATGATTTAGAAGAATTTAAAGGAATCATTTTAAATAAAATTAAGCAGTCAGAAGAAGATTTAAGCTTATTACAAGCTTCTTATAAAAACGGTTCAGATAATGGTACAGAAGATACTTCACCAACATTTAAATCGTTTGATGAAGGTTCAGACACAATGGCAAAAGAGGCAAATATGCAACTAGCTATTCGTCAAGAAAAGTTTATCCGTGATTTAAAAAATGCGCTAGTTCGTATTGAAAATAAAACATATGGTATTTGTAGAGTTACAGGAAAATTAATTCAGAAAGAACGCTTAAAATTAGTTCCTCATGCTACATTAAGTATAGAGGCAAAGCGTAAACAATAAGATTTTGTATAGTTACAATAATAATAGGAAACCTCTTTTTAGAGGTTTCTTTTGTTTTAAGTACGTTTGTTTAAAGGTGTTTTTATTTACAAACATGTTTCTTTTTGCTCAAGAAAAATTAATTAAAAAAAGCACTTTTCAATCAGAAGAAATAGAAATTATTACAGATGGATTGGACGATGTAGTTATTGAAACTGCTACAAGTAACCAAATAGAAGTAATATTGTTAGATGAAAATCCGAATACACATACAATTCTTATCACAGAAGAAAATGACATTTTAAAAGTAGGCTTTAAACTTGATTTTAATACATTTAAGGAACCCGTTTTTAGGAAATATATTACAAAACGACTGCAACGAGCTGCGGCAATAATTAAAATACCAAAAAATAAGATTGTAAATATCTACGGGAAAACGATTGCAATAACATCTAAAAGTTATAACGGAGATTTAAATATTTATATAGATAAAGGAACTGTAAACTTACATAAAGTAAAGAGAAATGCGCTGGTTCAGTTGTTTTTAGGAAATGTTTCTGCTGTTTTACCAAAGAAAAGTGCCGTAAGTGTTGAAACAAAAAATGGAGAAATACGTGTAAATGAAAATAGTTATAAGCAGCAGTTTTATACTAAAAACACCAGAAAAGCTATCCACGATTTTAAAGTGCGTTCTATGAACGCTAATGTTCTCCTAATAACGGAATAAAAACGAATACTTTTCTTATTTTAGCTGCTATTAAATTTATAAAATGTCTAAAAAAAATATAGCAATACTTACCGTAGTTTTAGCAATTTTAATTGATCAAATCAGTAAAATATATGTTAAAACACATTTTCAACTAGGAGAAGAAGTAGTTGTTTTTGGTGATTGGTTTAAAATACATTTTACTGAAAATAATGGTATGGCTTGGGGCTTTGAATTTGGCGGTAGAGCGGGTAAGTTATTTTTAACTTTATTTAGAGTTGTAGCAGTTTCTGGTATTGTATACTGGCTATGGCAAACCATAAAAAGACAAGCACATACAGCTATTGTTATTGCAATTGCATTAGTTTTAGCTGGTGCAGTAGGTAATATTATCGACTCTGTTTTTTACGGAGTAATCTTCGATAGCTCGTACCATAATGTAGCAACATTATTTTCTGATAAGCCTTACGGTGAATTATTTTACGGAAAAGTGGTAGATATGTTATACTTTCCGATGTATGAAGGAGAAAGTTTTACTTTTTTTAATGCTATTTTTAACGGAGCAGATTCTTGGATAAGCATCGGAGTTGCGTTGCTGTTCATATTTAATAAGCAAGCGTTTCCGAAAGAAGAAGAAAAAGAAGCTTAAGCTATAAACCTTTCAGTAAATATATTTTTTTATATTTATAATTGATTGTTTATCATTTATATTTATAGAAAAATAAAAGTATGCGTATTCTTAAATATTTAGCTATCTTTTTATTGGGCTTTTTAATTGCCAAGTTTTGGTATGAAAAGAAAGAAGAGAAACATCAAAAAGAAGAAATTAAAGTTGTTTTAAACGGCATACAAAACTTAAGTAAATTAGTAGTTTCTGAAGGTGTTTTTTCTGAAATGTATAGTTTCTCTGATACTAAAAAATATTTATACGATTATTTATCTTTCGAAAAAAAAGCAATTCTTTCTGTTAATGCTAAAGTTGAGGTTGGTTATGATTTATCGAAGTTAGAAATTCAAATAGATAGTATTGGTAGGCGAATAATCATCAACAAAATTCCGAAAGAAGAAGTTTTGATATCTCCTGATATTCAGTATTTCGATTTACAACAAAGTCAGTTTAATACTTTTTCAAAGACTGAGTTTAATAAATTGAATGCTAAAGCGATTGAAAAGATACAATCGACAATTACAGTGTCTAAACTACAAAAGGATGCTAAAGTGCGTTTACTTGAAGAATTATCGAAGATTTATCAACTTTCTAAAATATATAATTGGAGTGTGGTTGATAACACAAACTCCAATTTATTGGATGCTGTTTTAATGAAGGAGTGAAAACTTTATAATTGATAAATTATTTAATTTTAAGGCTAGTTATTATTGATTATAAAAGTAGTTCTCGACTTCACTCGAACTGATATAATAGAAAAAAGAGACTAAAAATTTAACCTAAACACAATAAATAAGTTTAGCCCCGATTGTAGCAATTGTTTGAGCTCCTCGCAGAGAGCGAGTGCGAAAAGCGGGAAACAGCTACTAATTATTGTTAAGAATTAATTAGGTAGTTTTTTACTTAGTAGTCCATAAATAAAAGCACCCAACATTGCACCTATTAAAACAATAATTATAGGGAAAATACCATGACCAATTAACACAAAAATAGGAGCAGGGCAAGCGCCTGCCAAAGCCCAACCCAACCCAAAGATGGTTCCGCCAACAAGTGTTCTTATAATCCCTTTTTTCTTTTCTTTAATATTGATCTTGTTTCCTTGATAATCTTTTATTTTTCCGTTTTTAAAGAAATACATCAAAACCATAGAAACTGCTACTGCCGATCCTATAATTCCGTACATATGGAAGGATTGGAATTTAAACATTTCATAAATTCGATACCATGAAATGGCTTCGGATTTTGTCATAATAATTCCGAATAAAATACCTACTATTAAAAATTTTATATTTTTCATGTTATCCGAAAATTAAAGGGAATAATACCCATGTCATTAGTAAACCACCTATAAAAAAACCAATTACCGCAATTAACGATGGTAATTGTAAGCTACTTAAGCCTGTAATAGCATGGCCAGAAGTGCATCCGCCAGCATAGCGAGTTCCGAAGCCAATTAAAACTCCGGCAATTAGTAAAATTGAAAAACCTTTTAAAGTAAGCATGTTTTCGATACTGAAAATTTCAGAAGGTACATATGAGTTTCCTGCATTGACAAAACCTAAATCGGCTAATTCTTGTACGGTTTTTGGGTTTAAATTAATTGTGTTTGTTGCTGATAAATAAGTAATGCTTATAAAGCCGCCAATAATTAATCCTACCAAAAAAGTAAGTGCCCAATCACGTTCTTTCCAATCTTTTTTAAAGTAATCAGAAACTTTACCCGCACCTGCAATGGTACACATGGTTTCTAGATTTGTAGAGATGCCAAAGTTTTTTCCGAAGTAAAAAAACAAGAAAAGCACAAAGGCAATTAGTGAATCCGATAGATACCAAGGCCAAGGTTGTAATATAATATCCATTATAAAGTTTTTTAATATATGCTATTATGATTTTAGTAGCCACCAATACTGTTTGCTATGCACTTTTGGTTTGTGCCACCTAATTTAGTTATTAAAACACTACTGTTTTTAGCGTTGTAAAAGTACTGGAAAATTCCTCATTATTTGTAACAATTGTAACACTGCTTATTTTTGGTAAACCCGTTGTTTTTTTATGATTGTTCTCTGTTAGTTTTTTTATTTTATTGAAATGTTAATATTTTAGTGATATAGAATTATTGGATAACCTGTAATTCTTAGGTAATATGACTATGTTTATATTGAAAATAACTTACTTTTGAATCTTATACAGATTCGTTTAATTTTTATATAAATAAGATGGGGATAGATTTTGTGGTTACTTGGGTTGATATGGATGATCCTAAATGGATTAAGGAATTTTCGAAGTATTCTAATAAAATAGATAATTCAGTGAATGAGCTTTCTGAAGCGCGTTTTCGTGATCATGGATTTTTAAAATATTGGTTTAGAGGTATTGATAAATTTACTCCTTGGGTTCGAAAAATTCATTTTGTTACGAGTGGTCAAAAACCAGAGTGGTTAGATGAAAATCATCCTAAAATAAATTTGGTAAGTCATTCAGATTATATTCCAAAACAGTACTTACCAGTTTTTAATTCGAATTTAATAGAAATTTACATGCACAAAATTCCTGATTTGTCAGAGCGATTTGTGTATTTTAATGATGATTTTTTTATTACGAATACTGTTCCTAAGACTCGTTTTTTTGAAGGAGGATTACCTAAAGATATTGCTACTTTTAGAAAAAATACAGGTATTTCTCAATTCGAAAAAATGCTTAAAAACAACATACGACTTATCAATAAACATTTTGATAAGAAGGAGGTTTTTAAAAGAGATCACGCAAAATGGTACGATCCGTCTTACGGTAAGAGAGGAAGGTTAACAAAGTTATTGAAGTATTATAATGAGTTTATTACACTTCGTACTCCTCATAATGCACAACCTTTTTTAAAATCTACTTTTGAAGATGTTTGGAAGCATTGTAATGAGGAACTTACTGAAATGTCTGAGCATAGGTTTAGAAGTAATGATGATTATACTCCTGAGTTATTTAAAACATGGCAAATATGTAGTTCGAATTTTGTGCCGTATAATACGTATCAAGATACTAAAATGTTTCCATTACTCATTAAATCAAAAAAAGCTATTAAGGCAGTTAGAGAACAAACATATAAACTTGTTTGTTTGAATGATAATATACATATTAGAAATTATGATAAAGTAATGCAAGATATAACCAATGCATTTGAGAGTATATTACCAGAGAAATCAAGTTTTGAAAAATAGTTTTTAGTTAATTGATTTAAGTAATAAGGAGCATTTAGAAATGTATCCGTAATCAGATGATTTACTGTTTTGTGCAGCTTTTAAACATTTTTCAGCACCTTGCTTCGCAATGTTTTTTTTGTTTAACTTGAGTGCTAATTCGGCTTTATAATAAGTATACCAAAAAGCACTAGGTCTTAATTTTTCAGCTTTTTTAAACCATTCAAAAGCAGTATTTAATTCTTTATTTTTTAAATAATAAAACTGAGCGGCATCAAAATATGTTTGAGCTTTTGCACTTGTTTTAGAATTAATAATTTTTGTATTTATTTGCTCTTGAATTATAGCATCAGAATTTACAAAAACGGGAATAATTATTTTAGTTTTCTCCCAACTTAATATTAAATCAGCACCATCAACAGTAAAGTTTTCGAAATTAATATTTAAAGTTTCGTTAGTATCTTTTGTCTTTTTTACGGGAACTGTAAATCTTAACAAGTCATTTTCTTTTTGGTAACCAGCATCTCCCCATAAACTACTTTTTTTGTGAATAATAATAGTCCATTCTTTTTTGTTTGGTATAGTATATAACCCATAAGTACCAGCAGGAATTATATGACTTGCAAGTGTAATTTCTTTATCAGTAGTTATTTTTGTTGAACCATTAGCTCCTGTTCTCCATAATCTATTAAAAGGAATTAATGAACCAAATATTTTTCGCCCTTGTTTATTAGGTTGTCCATATTCTAATGTAATAGTAGCTAAACCTACTTGTTGTTTTGTTATCTTTTTCGGACTTAAACTTGGCTTGTTTATCTGAGAATTTAAACTAAACGAAGCAAAGATTATTAATAATAGATTAAAATTAATTTTCATGGTTTTATTTTTATCTATTAATAGTCGTTGTAGTATTAAATAATTACAATTTTTCAAAAAAAAAAGACTGTCTTTTAAAACAGTCTTTTTAATATTATTTCATTTCAAAATCTTCCATAAATTTGGTGGTATAATTACCAGCAATATAATCAGGATGATCCATTAACTGTCTATGAAAAGGAATTGTTGTTTTAACACCTTCAATTACATATTCATCTAATGCACGTTTCATTTTGTTAATTGCTTCTTCACGAGTTTGTGCAGTTACAATTAATTTAGAAATCATCGAATCATAATTAGATGGAATCATATAACCTGCATATACATGGGTGTCGATACGAACTCCATGACCTCCTGGTGCATGGTATGAAGTAATTCTACCTGGTGCAGGTCTAAATCCGTTAAAAGGGTCTTCTGCGTTAATTCTACATTCAATAGAATGTAATTGAGGTAAGTAATTCTTACCTGAAATAGGCACACCAGCAGCTACTAAAATCTGCTCACGAATTAAATCATAATCAACTACTTCTTCAGTAATTGGATGCTCTACTTGAATACGCGTATTCATCTCCATAAAGAAGAAGTTACGGTGTTTATCTACTAAAAACTCTACAGTTCCAGCACCTTCGTATTTAATGTATTCAGCAGCTTTTACAGCAGCATCTCCCATTCTAGTACGTAACTCATCCGTCATAAACGGAGAAGGAGTTTCTTCAGTTAACTTTTGATGACGACGTTGTACAGAACAATCTCTTTCTGATAAATGACATGCTTTACCGTAAGAATCTCCAATGATTTGAATTTCAATATGACGAGGCTCTTCAATTAGCTTCTCCATATACATGTCATCATTACCAAATGCAGCTTTAGATTCTTGACGTGCAGAATCCCACGCTTCTTTTAAATCTTCAGCTTTCCATACAGCACGCATTCCTTTTCCGCCACCACCAGCTGATGCTTTTAGCATTACAGGGTAGCCAGTTTCTATGGCTGTTTTTTCACAAGCTTCAAAAGTTTCTATAACACCTTCGCTACCAGGTACACATGGTACGCCAGCTTCTATCATGGTCGATTTAGCATTTGCTTTATCTCCCATACGGTCAATCATTTCAGGTGAAGCTCCAATGAATTTTATATCATGTTCATCACATAATTTAGAAAACTTAGCGTTTTCTGACAAGAAACCATATCCAGGGTGAATAGCATCAGCATTTGTAATTTCTGCAGCAGCAATAATGCGATCCATTTTTAAATAAGATTCATTACTTGGTGCTGGTCCAATACAAACTGCTTCATCGGCAAATCTTACATGTAAGCTTTCTGTATCTGCTTTAGAATAAACAGCAACAGTTTTTATTCCCATTTCTTTACAGGTTCTAATTACGCGTAGCGCAATTTCACCTCTATTGGCAATTAATATTTTTTTAAACATACGTTCTAAAAATTTTAAAACTCCAAATATGAAGTATTTACTTTTATTTGGAGTGCTATATTATTTAAGATGGATCTACTAAAAATAATGGTTGATCAAATTCTACAGGAGAAGAATCATCTACTAATACTTTAACGATTTTCCCTGAAATTTCAGATTCAATTTCGTTAAATAATTTCATTGCTTCAATAACACAAACAGTATCACCTACTTTTACTTCACTACCTACCTCTGCAAAGTTTGGCTTGTCTGGAGATGGTTTTCTGTAGAAAGTTCCAATAATTGGAGAGTTGATTGTAATGTATTTAGAATCTTCTTCAGCACTTGAATTATCATTTGAAGGAGCTGTTGGAGCTGCTGCTACAGGAGGTTGCGCCATCATTTGAGGAGCTACACCCATTGGGGCAGCTGTCTGAATAATTGTAGTTTCAGGGGTTTCACTTCCAGTTTTAATGGTGATTTTAATATCTTCCATTTCTAACTTTACTTCACTTGCGCCTGACTTTGCTACAAATTTTATAAGATTTTGAATTTCTTTAATATCCATATTCCTAATTTTAGTTGTTTGGTTTTTTATGAATTGTATGCCCATTTTAAATAGATAGCTCCCCATGTGAAGCCTCCACCAAATGCTGCAAAAATTAAGTTATTTCCTTTTTTCAAATCCTTTTCATAGTCAGCAATTAATAAAGGTAAAGTAGCTGAAGTGGTGTTTCCATATTTATGGATGTTTACCATTACTTTTTCAGATTCTAAACCAACTCTATTTGCTGTAGCTTCGATAATTCGGTTGTTTGCTTGATGCGGAACTAACCAGTCAATATCGTCTTTCGAAAGGTTATTTCGGGTAAGCATTTTTTCTGAAACATCTGCCATGTTAGAAACAGCGTATTTAAAAACACTTTTTCCTTCTTGATGTACGAAATGTTGTCCGTTTTTAAGTGTTTCTTCAGAAGTAGGTAAAATAGAACCTCCAGCTTCAATTTTAAGAAACTCTCTACCAACACCATCACTTCTTAGGTATTCATCTTGTAAGCCTAAACCATCAGTATTTGGTTCGAATAATACAGCTCCAGCTCCATCACCAAAAATGATACATGTTGCTCTATCCGTATAATCGATAATTGAGGACATTTTATCGGCTCCAATTAGTAATACTTTTTTATAACGACCGCTTTCTATATACTTAGCAGCTGTAGACATTCCGAATAAAAAACTAGAGCATGCTGCTTGTAAATCGTAAGAAAAAGCATTTACAGCTCCTATTTGAGAAGCAGTGTAGGCCGCGGTTGAGGCAACAAGCATGTCGGGTGTTGCAGTAGCAACTATTACTAAATCAATATCTTTAGGGTCTATTTTTGATTTTTGAAGTAAATCTTCAGCTGCTTTAATCGCCATAAAAGAAGTTCCTTTGCCTTCGCCTTTCAAGATTCTTCTTTCTTTGATTCCCGTTCTACTAGTGATCCATTCATCATTAGTATCTACCATTGTTGCTAGTTCCTCATTTGTTAAAATGTATTCAGGAACAAATTTTCCTACTGCGGAAATCGCTGCAGTTATTTTAGTCATAATTGTTTGTTTTGTGGTAAAACCAGTTTTCAAAAGTACTGAAAATTATTTCACTTTTTTAAAGAAAAAACATCAAAAAAAATAATTTTTAACGCAAAAACACAAAAAAACCCTCAAATAGAGGGTTTTTTTGTTTTATGAGAAATAGTTTTTAAGCCTCAGCAACTGCATTTTCTAATACTACTTGACCTCTGTAGTATAATTTACCTTCGTGCCAGTGAGCTCTATGGTATAAATGAGCTTCTCCAGTTGTAGGATCAACAGCTATTTGAGGTACAGAAGCTTTATAGTGAGTTCTTCTTTTATCTCTTCTAGTTTTCGATATTTTTCTCTTTGGATGTGCCATTTTATGTTTTATTTATCTGTTAGTAAATCCTTTAATTTATCCCACCTTGGGTCTGCTGACGTTTGTTCAACAGTTTTTTCTTCGTTTATTCTTAATTCATTTAATCTATCTAAAGCATCAGATTTCATCGTGCCGTTTAAAACAGCTGGATGAATTCTTTTACTAGGAACTGACAAAACAATTAACTCATATATATATTGAGCAACGTTCATTTCATATACTTCATGCGGAAGTATTAAAATTTCATCATGTTCGTCATTATATTCAGTGCCAAATTTAACAATTAAATCTAAAACACCATCAATTTCTAAATCAAATGGTTCTCCAGTGGTATCGCAAGGTACGTTTACAGTACCTTTTATTGTAAAAGTAAGCTCGAATAAGGTGCTTTTTTTTACAAAATTAATATCCGCGGTTAGGTTTGTATCGTTAAATTCATCAAACTGAAATGCTTCAAAGAACTTTTCTTCAATTTGATATTGAAATAAATGACTTCCTTCTTTTAAACCTACAAAAGGTATATTGAATTCTTTTATGTCTTTCATCTGTAAGATCAATTTGAGCGTGCAAAGATATAAAAAATGTTTATATTTTTATATTTTACGTTAAAAAAAATACTATTTAACTTTTAGTATGTTTTTTGTTAGTTCTATATGTTGTTTTCGGTTCTTAAATATTTGTAATGAGGTGAATAAAGCTTCTTTGAATGACAAAGGATTTGCTTTGTTTTTACCAGCAATATCGAAACCTGTTCCATGATCAGGTGAGGTTCTTACTTTGTTTAATCCAGCAGTGAAATTTACACCGTTACCAAAAGATAGCGTTTTAAAAGGAGCGAGTCCTTGGTCATGATACATTGCTAAAACACCATCGAACTGTTTATAAGTTTGAGATCCGAAAAACCCGTCAGCGGCATAAGGCCCGAAAACTAACTTTCCAGATTCTTTAATTTCGGCAATTACCGGGCGTGTAATTTTATCATCTTCGCTTCCTATAATTCCGTTATCACCACAATGAGGGTTTAGCCCTAATATGGCAATTTTAGGTTTGTTAATGCTAAAATCTTGCTTTAATGAAGCGTGCATAATTTCAACTTTCTCTTTAATTAATTCTGGAGTAATTGTTTGTGCTACTTCAGAAATAGGAATATGACCTGTAATTAAACCGATTCGTAATTCATCTGTCATTAAAACCATTAAACTCTTGCCGTCTAAGTTTTGTTCTAGATATTCTGTGTGTCCAGGGAAATTAAAGTCTTCAGATTGAATGTTTTCTTTGCTTATTGGTGCAGTAAGTAAAACATCAATATGATTGTTTTTAAGAGCTTTTGTAGCAGCTTCAAGTGATTTATAAGCAAATTTACCGCCTATTTCAGTGGTTTTTCCTATTTCAATCTTAACTTCTTCATTCCAAGAATTCATTAAGTTGATTTTGTCATGCGAAATTTTATCAATCGAATTAATACCTTGAATATTAGTGTTTAATTTCAAGTTTTTCTTGTGGTAAGAAATCAATCTTGTTGAAGCAAATATAACAGGAGTACAAAACTCAAGCATACGCTTGTCTTCAAAAGTCTTTAAAATAATTTCAATTCCAATTCCGTTTATATCTCCAACTGAAATTCCAACAATAATTTTGTTTGTAGTATCCATAGTTACTTTCGTACGTAAAAGTTGTATTTTTGATGTTAACAAAAGTAATTAAAATTTAGAGAATGTTTACGGGAATAATTGAAACTCTTGGAATTGTAAAAAGAATCACAAGAGATAAAGAAAACTTACATATTACTGTTGCTAGTGATATTACTGGTGAATTAAAAATAGATCAGAGTGTGGCTCATAATGGTGTTTGTTTAACAGTAGTTAATATTGTTGATGATGAATATACTGTTACAGCAATTAAAGAAACACTGGATAAAACTAATATAGGAGATTTAAAAGAAGGAAATGAAGTTAATTTAGAACGAGCCATGAAATTAGGTGCTCGTTTAGATGGTCATATTGTACAGGGGCATGTTGATAGAACCGGGGTATGTAAAAATATTAAGGATGAAGATGGGAGCACGGTTTTTACTTTTTCTTATGATTTTGATGGTGATAATGTAACTATTGAAAAAGGGTCTATTACTGTAAACGGAGTAAGTTTAACAGTAGTGAATTCTCAGAAAGATGAATTCAGTGTTGCGATTATACCATATACATTGGCGCATACTACTTTTAAAAATTTTACTATTGGTAGTAAGATTAATCTTGAGTTTGATGTGATTGGTAAATATGTAGCAAGATTAACTCAATTAAAATAAAAAACCACTTACATTGCTGTAAGTGGTTGAATTTAAACGTGATTCCACGAGGACTCGAACCTCGAATCACCTGATTATGAGTCAGGTGCTCTAACCAACTGAGCTATAGGATCGGTTAAATTAGGACTGCAAAAATAGTAACTTTTTTAAATAAAAAAACTTTTTTTATACTTTTCTGCTCATTAAATTTTCACCGAACAAACGCAAGCCTTCTTTGGCTTGATTAGAAATGTTTAGGTGTGCTAAACTTTCGAAAGACTTATTTGTGTAGTATTCAATAAGTTCGTGCGTAAATTTGGGTATGTTGTTTTTTGAAAAAATAGCAGAAACAGTACTTATTTTTGTTGAAATATTTTCTTGTTTTTCGTTGTAAAGAGCACTTAATTTCTTTTTGTCATCGTCATTTGCTACTTCTAAAGCCTTTAAATAAAGAAAAGTTTTCTTGTTTTCGATGATATCACCACCAACTTGCTTTCCAAAAGTTTCTGGATTTCCGTAGGTATCTAAATAATCATCTTGTAATTGAAAGGCAATTCCTAAATTTAATCCGTAATTATACAAATGTTGCGCTTGATCGTCGTTAACTTCGGCAACAATAGCGCCCATTTTTAAAGCGGCAGCAACTAAAACAGATGTTTTTAGGGTAATCATTTTAATGTACTCTTCGATAGTAACATCATTTCTTGTTTCAAAATCAACATCTAATTGTTGTCCGTCACAAACCTCAAGAGCAGTTTTGCTAAATAATTGCGCTAGTTTTTGAAAAACAACAGGATTGTAGTTTTCGAAATGTTGATAAGCAAGTATAAGCATTGCATCTCCCGATAAAATACCTCTATTAATATCCCATTTTTCATGAACAGTTTTATGTCCTCTTCTTAAAGGAGCATCATCCATAATATCATCATGCACTAGTGTAAAGTTGTGAAACACTTCAACAGCTAAAGCGGCAGGCATTGCTTTTTTATAATCTCCAGAAAAAATATCTGAAGCTATAAGAGTTAGTATTGGTCGGATTCTTTTGCCGCCTATTTGAAGAATGTAATCTATAGGTTCATATAGGTTTTTAGGTTCTCTAATAATTTTTTTAGATTCTAGGTAAGATAAAAAGTCTGACTGATATTGTAGTATGTCCAAATCTTAAATTTTTTGTAAAAATACGTTAAACAAAAATTTTAGAAAGAAGAGAATGTTAAAAAAACATTAAAACTTAGGAAACTTTTTTTGTTTCTAAAGTTTCCTGCCGTACATTTGCCAGAATTATGAGAGATAAAATTATAAATAAGGCAGGAGAAATGTTTTTAACCTTAGGGTTTAAAAGTATAACGATGGATGATATTGCAAGAGAGCTTGGGATATCAAAGAAGACTCTTTACAAATATTTTTCAAAAAAAACCGAATTAGTTGATGCCAGTACAGGAGCAGTTCATAATACGATTAATGAGGCTATTATTAACATTAAAGAGCAAGGATATAACGCAATTGAGGAAGAGTTTGCTGTAAAAGCAATTTTTAAAGAAATGTTTAAAAATGCAAAAACTTCACCAATGTATCAGCTTAAAAAGTATTATCCAGAAACATACACGAGCTTAATGGAGCGTGAAGTGTGTATGTTTAGAGATTGTAATGTTGATAACCTTGAAAAGGGAATTGAACAAGGTTTTTATAGAGAAGGTTTAAATATTGAGTTGATAGTTAATTTTTATTTCACATTAATTTTTGGTGTTTTTGAAACCGAAATGTATGGTAGTGAAATGCAAGAGTTAATGAAGATTGAGTACCAAATTTTAGAATACCATATAAGAGCAATTGCAACACCAAAAGGAATTAACGAGTTAGAGAAACAATTAAAAACAATAAATCAAAATTAAAACCAATGAAGAAATACATATATAGTGTATTTATATTCTTTTGTACGAGCTTTCTGTTTGCGCAAGAAGAACTTAACATATCAATGCAAGAAGCAATTGATTATGCGATAAAAAACAATTACGAAAATAAGATAGCTTTAAATAATATTGAAGCAGCTAAAGAGAGAAAATGGGAAACCACTACGATGGGTTTACCTCAAATAAACGGAAAGGTAGATTATCAAAATTGGTTAAAACAACAAGTTTCGTTATTGCCTGCTGAAATTTCTGGTGGTGCTCCAGGAACTTTTACGCCAGTGAACTTTGGAACGAAACAAACAATGGACGCTTCATTGACTTTAAAGCAATTAATTTTTGATGGTTCTTATTTAGTCGGATTACAATCGGCAAAAACATATTTAAAAATATCAGAACAGGCTAAAGAAAAAACGGAGTTGGCAACAAGAGAAGCCGTTATTAACTCGTACGGAAATGTATTGGTTATAGAGAGAACAATTGATATTTTAGAGAATAACCGAACGGCACTTCAAAAAAACCTAGATGAAACTCAAAAAATATACGAAAACGGATTAACAGAGTTAGAAAACGTAGAGCAGCTACAAATAACACTTGGTACTATTGAAAACAATTATAGTAATGCCAAAAGAATGAAAAGCATTGCTTATAAAATGTTAAACATTGCCTTAGGTAATTCAATAGAAAAAAAGATTGTAGTAACTGATAATTTAGATGATTTAGTTCTTGCAAATACAGATTTAAGTTTGCTAGCAAAAGTTTTTAATGTTGATGATCATATCGATTTTAAAATAGCAGAAAATGAAACGGAAAGCAAAAAGCTTTTAATGAAATTAGAGCAAAGTAAAGCACTGCCAACATTATCGGCATTTGTAAATTACGGTGCAAGTGCAAATTCAAATGACTTTGATTTTCTTAAAGGTTCTCAAGAATGGTTTGATTACTCACTATTAGGAGTAAGTTTAAATGTGCCAATATTTAGTAGTTTTGGAAGACGATCAAAAACAGCGAGAGCAAGAATAGAACTTGAAAACGCAGAAATACAAAGTAAAAATATTGAGCAAAAATTAAAATTGCAAGCAGAAACTGCAAAAAGTGATTATCAGCTTAGTATTGAAAGTTTTCAAACTGCAAAGAAAAATTTAGGATTGGCTGAGCGTATAGAGAAAAAACAACAAATAAAGTTTTTTGAAGGACTTTCATCAAGTTTCGATTTATTACAAGCGCAAAATCAGTTATACACACAACAAAATAATTACGTACAATCTATGTTGAACGTAATAGCAGTAAAGGCACAATTAGAAAACGCATTAAACATACCACTAAAATAAAATTACCTATAATGAAAAAAATATATTCACTACTCGCAGTAACACTAATTTTAGCTTCCTGCGGAGGAAATAAAAAACAATCAATTGAAGATGTAATTGCTTCTAACGATTTGGTAAAAATACGTGCTAAAAAAACAGCTTTAAATACTCAAATACAAACATTATCAGCAAGTGTTAAAGTATTAAACGCTAAAATAGCGACATTAGATACTAATAAAAAAGTACCGTTAATAACAATTATATCAGCAAAACAAACAGTATTTAATCATTATTTAGAATTACAAGGAGATGTAAAAACGAAGCAAAACGTTTTAATATATCCAGAAATGGCTGGGCAATTGGTTCGAATTTATGTAAAAGAAGGACAATATGTAAAAAAAGGACAATCATTAGCTAAAATTGATGATGGTGGGTTATCTAATCAATTAGCACAAGTAGAAGCACAGGCAGCACTTGCAGAAACTACTTACGAACGTCAAAAACGATTATGGAATCAAAAAATAGGTTCAGAAATACAGTTTTTACAAGCTAAAACTACTTACGAAGCACAAAAAAATACTGTAAGTCAATTAAAAAGACAATTAGGAAAATCGGTAATAAAAGCGCCTTTCTCTGGAGTTATTGACGATGTAATTAAGGAGCAAGGAACGGTGGTTGCACCCGGAATGGGAGCTGAAATTTTTAGAATTGTAAATCTTTCTAAAATGTATATCGAAACAGCAGTACCAGAAAGTTATATTACTTCTATTAAAAAAGGAAAAAATGTTGAAGTTGAATTCCCTGTTTTAGGAAAAAAGATCAATTCAAGTGTGCGTCAGGCAGGTAATTTTATCAATCCAGCAAATCGTACTTTTAAAGTAGAAATAGCTGTTGATAATAAAGACGGAAGTATAAAACCAAATTTATCAGCGAAGTTAAAAATTAATGATTACACGAATACAGCAGCCTTGTTAATTCCACAAAGTATCATTTCAGAAAATGCAAAAGGGCAACAATATGTGTATGTTGTTACCGCTTTAAAAGATAAAATGGGTACAGCAAAACAAGTAATTATTACTACAGGAAAAACACAAGGAGATGTTGTAGAGATTTTAGAAGGTGTTAAAGCGGGTGATCAAATTGTTATGGAAGGTGCTCGTAGTGTTCAAAATGGTCAGCAAGTACAAATTTTAAACTAACTCATAAGTAAAATTATAAATATGTCTAAAAAGAACAAACAGGTAGATAAGGAATTTGGCTTATCTTCTTGGGCAATTAACAACAAAACTACCATGTATGTGGTGATGTTAGTTATCTTTTACTTAGGTGTTTCTGCTTTTTTTGAAATGCCTCGTGAGAGTTTCCCAGAAATTAAAGAAACAAAAATTTATATAAGTACCCCGTTTTTTGGTAATACGGCCGAAGATATCGAGAAACTTATTACGGATCCGTTAGAAGAAAAACTAAAAACGGTAAGTAACGTTGTTGAAATCACTTCTACATCTCAAGAAGATTACTCAATGGTAATTGTTGAGTTTAACGAGCATATAGAAGTAGAAGCAGCAAAACAAAAAGTTAAAGACGAAATAGATTCTGAAACTTCTAGTGAGGATTGGCCAACTTTTAATGGAGCAAAAGTAGAACCTAACGTTTTTGCTTTAAGTATGAGTGAAGAAATGCCAATTCTTAATATTAATATTTCTGGAGATTATACGGTAGGAAAATTAAAAGAGTTTGGAGAATATCTTCAGGATGAAATTGAAGGATTGCAAGAAATTAAACAAGTAGATATTCGTGGTGTACAAGACAAAGAAGTTGAAGTCGCTGTAGATATTTATAAAATGCAAGCAGCAAAAGTTAGCTTTGGTGATATTATAAATACGATTAACGGTGGTAACTCAACCATGTCTGCAGGTAATTTAATTACAAGCGGACAACGTCGTACGATTCGTATTTTGGGCGAAATAGAAAAGCCGTCAGATTTAGAAAGTTTTGTTGTAAAATCTGAAAAAGGAAATTCTATTTACTTAAAAGATGTTGCAGATGTAACATTTAAAGAAAAAGATATTACAACTTATGCACGACAATACGGGGAGCAAGTTATTATGCTAGACGTTAAAAAACGTGCTGGATCAAATATGGTTGCTGCTGCAGAGCAGATTCAGAAAATGGTTCAGGATGCGAAAGAAAATGTTTTTCCTTCAGATTTAGAGGTTACTATAGCGAACGATCAATCTTCAGTAACTATAGCAGCAGTAGATGATTTAGTAAATAATATTCTTTTTGGTGTTATTTTAGTAGTGATGGTTTTAATGTTTTTCCTCGGATTTAAAAACGCAATTTTTGTAGGTTTTGCAATTCCGATGTCTATGTTTATGTCGTTGATGATTTTAAACTTATTAGGTTACACATTAAATACCATGATTCTCTTCGGGTTGATTATGGGACTAGGAATGTTGGTAGATAATGGTATTGTAGTTGTAGAAAACGTATATCGTTTAATGGATGAGGAAGGAATGAGTAGAGTTGATGCAGCCAAAAAAGGTATTGGAGAAATTGCATTTCCTATTATTATTTCTACAGCAACAACAGTAGCAGCTTTTATTCCATTAGGTTTATGGCCAGGAGTAATGGGAGAATTTATGAAGTTGTTACCAATTACATTGGCTATTGTATTAAGTTCTTCATTAATAGTAGCTATCTTTTTTAACTCGGTATTGGTCTCTAATTTTATGAGTACTGAAGATAAAAATATGCCTTTAAAACAGATAATTACCACAACGGCAATTATGACAATTATCGGAATTTTGGTATACTTAATCGGAGGAACTTATAGAGGTTTAGGAGCGTTAATGGTTTTTACAGCAATAATGCTTTGGGTGTATCGATTTTTTTTGCGCGGTTGGGCAAATGCTTTTCAAACAAAAGTACTACCTCGTTTAGAAAATTGGTATGAGCGCCAACTACGTCGCGCATTATCTAAATCTAGACCATATTGGTTAATAGGAGGAACTTTTGCTTTACTTATTATCTCTTTTATTGCATTTGGAGCATCATTAGCTTCACAACGTACTAAAGTTGAGTTTTTTCCTAATAATAAGCCAAATCAAATTATTGTTTATATCGAGTATCCGCAAGGAACAGATATTGAAAAAACAAACAGAATTACCAAGCAAATTGAAAAGAGGGTTGATATTGTTTTAAATGATGCACAATATACAGATGGTGATTATAACTTCTTAGTAGAAAGTACCGTTTCGCAAGTAGGTGAAGGTGCTGGGAATCCGACTGCTGATGCAGGTTCTGGAGGTGAATTACCGCACAAAGGAAAAATTACAGCTTCAATGCGCGAGTATAAATACCGTAGGGGAGAAGATAGTGAATTATTGCGTCAAAAAGTACAGCAAGCTTTAGTAGGTATTTATCCTGGAGTTTTAATTTCTGTTGAAAAAGATGCGAATGGCCCACCAGCTGGTGCGCCAATTAATATTGAGATAGAAGGAAATGATTATAGTGAGTTAATCGCTATTGCAGAAAAAATGCGTGATTTCATCAATGCAAGAAATATACCTGGAGTAGATGAAATTAAGATAGATGTAAATAAAGATAAACCAGGAATGCAAGTTCTTATAGATCGAAAAAAATCTGGAGAATTAGGGGTTAACGCATCACAAGTTGGACAACAAATTCGTAATTCTATCTTTGGTGCCAAAGCAGGGATTTACAAAGAGAATGGTGAGGATTATGATATATATGTTCGTTTTAATAAAGCGAATAGATACAATTCTAGTGCTATTTTTAATCAGAAAATAACTTTTAGAGACAATACGGGGCAAATAAAAGAAATCCCAATTTCTGCAGTGGCAGAGCATAGTAATAATTCAGGGTTTAGTGCCATTAAGCATAAGGATGTTAAGCGAGTTGTAACGGTATATTCTCAATTGTCACCAGGTTTTACAGATGCTGGCGCGATTGTAAATCAAGTACAAAACGAAATGAAATCGTTTGAAGGAATGCCTAAAGACATCAAAATAGATTATACAGGGCAAATTGAAGAACAGAACAAACAAATGGCTTTTTTAATGGGGGCATTATTAACTGGTTTAGGGTTGATTTTCTTTATATTGATTTTTCAATTTAATTCCATTTCAAAACCAACAATCATCATGATTTCTATTTTGTTAAGCCTTATAGGTGTGTTTGGCGGAATGGTAATTACAGGTTCTTCTTTTGTTATTATGATGACCATGATGGGAATTATATCATTAGCAGGAATTGTGGTGAATAATGGAGTAGTATTACTAGATTATGCACAACTATTAATTGATAGGAAAAAACTTGATTTAGGTTTAGAGGAAACAGCTTATTTAGAAACAAACGATTTGTTTGAGGCAATTGTAAGAGCAGGTAAAGCACGTTTAAGACCCGTGTTATTAACTGCAATTACAACCATTCTTGGTTTAATCCCTTTAGCAATTGGGTTTAACATAAATTTCTTTACATTGTTTGCAGATTTTGACCCTAAAATATACATGGGAGGAGATAACGTAATTTTTTGGAAGCCATTAGCATGGACTGTAATTTATGGTTTATTAATAGCTACCTTCTTAACATTAATAGCTGTACCTATTTTATTCTTCTTAATAACGAAGTTTAAAATGTGGTTACGAGTTAAAATGGCTTAATATAAAATAAGTAAACAATAAAAAAAGGGGGTTAAAGCTTTAAGTTTTCATCCCTTTTTTTATTGTTAAGATTTACTTGTCACTGCGAGGTATAAAGCAGTCTTTGCAATATGAATTAATCAGGTAAACGATCTCTGTCTTTTTTAGATCGATTAAATCGGTAGGTAAAAGTTATTGATGTAAGACTGCCGGCAGGTTTGTTGTAGCTATTTGTAGTGTAATTTTCACCTGTAATTAGTTGTTTACGAACTCTAGAATCTAAGATATTACTCATGTTTAAGGTAACGGTTGCCTTGTCGCTCCAAAAATCTTTACTAACCCCCAGGTTCATTCTATATTGAGCTTCTGTGAATATTTGACCACTTTGTCTTTCTCCGCTATAGTTAAAGCTTGATTGAAGCGTTAGTCCCGAAAATTTCATTCTAGAGTTTAAACGGGTAGACCATGTGCTATCATCAATTGTATAAAGGCCTCTTTGATTAAAAGAATAGTAATTAAACTCACTAGATAAACGCCACCATTTATAAGGAGAATATCGGATAGCTAATTCAGTACCAAATCTGTTTTCAGTTCCAGAATTAATAGGCTTTGAAATTAAAGCACCATCAGTATTTGGAGTTACCAAAGTTTCAAATACATTTGTTGTTTTCTGATAATAAACAGAAGGATTAAAAGTGAATTTACTCCAGCGTTTTAAGAAACCTAATTCGAAAGAATTTGTATACATTGGGTTTAAGTCTGGGTTACCAACACGAATATTACGTCGAT
The DNA here is from genome assembly GCF_027941755.1 of Tenacibaculum retecalamus. Classification (NCBI taxonomy): domain Bacteria; kingdom Pseudomonadati; phylum Bacteroidota; class Flavobacteriia; order Flavobacteriales; family Flavobacteriaceae; genus Tenacibaculum; species Tenacibaculum retecalamus. Next base: position 379,489 of record NZ_CP115916.1, read on the forward strand.
CAGAAATCCCTCCAAAAGGATTTATATGCCAAAAACTAGGACGTCTTATTCTTCTACTGTAACTTAATTGCATATTTGCAGCATCGTTAAAGTTGTAGGTAAAATGCGCTGTTGGAAACAAATCAGTATAACTTTTAGAAGTTTCAAATTTATTATTCCTATCTGTACTACCTGTGTTTGCATATTCGGCACGCAATCCAAATAAATATTGCAGTTTATTTTTTTTATTTCCATACTGCACGTATGCTCCGTAAATACGTTCGTTGTATTTTAACAAATTATCTAAACTATCTATTAAAACAGTATTGTCCCACACTTTATAGTCACTATTAATATTTCTAATTTCACCTTTAATACCCATTTCTAGATGAGATTTTTCATTGATAGGTAACTTAAAATCAGTTTGAAATAAAAAGTCTTTACTACTTTCTATATCTCTACTTTTTAACAAGTTAATGGCTGAGGTAGTAGGGAAAAGTTCTTGTTCTTCTACAGATTCATTTTCATCGTCGTTCCAAAAATCATATTGAAAATTAGCAGTAAGCTTTTGTCCTTTTTTAGCAAATGTTTTTACATAGTTTAATTCAATTTGATTTGCAACTTGAGGTTCTCTGTATGCTTCTTTAGAGGTTAAAATATTTTCTGGTTGTTTTAAATTATCTAAGAAATTAAATGTGTAATCTACTTTATTCTTACTTGTATTATTTCTGTAATAATAACTTAATGTTAGTGTGTTTTTGTCATTTATGTAATAATCACTACCAAAGTAAAGATTAAAAGTACGTCGGTTTCTATTTGAAATTGTTGTTCTGTTAGAAAATGAATCAATAGTACCATTGTTGTAGTTCGTTCTGTTTAAATAACCATCTCCATTGAAAGATCTATAACGATATGAAACATTAGAGAATAGATTGAATTTTTCTTTTTTATAATTTACGTTATAATTAATACGATGATTATCAGGAGTACCTGTTGTTAACTGTAAAGAACTTCCAAAGCCACCATTTTTATTTCTCTTTAAAATAACATTAATGATTCCCCCAGTACCTTCGGCATCATATTTTGCTGATGGATTGGTAATTACTTCAATCTTTTCTATACTTTCAGAGGGAATAGATTCTAACCCATTGTTAGCCGTTAATACAGACGGTTTTCCGTTAATCAAAACGCGAACATTGGTGTTTCCTCGTAAACTTACAGCACCTTCAATATCTACATTAACGGACGGTACACTGTTTAAAATGTCGTTAACAGAGCCTCCTTTTGAAATTAAATCTTTTCCTACGTTAAAAACACGTTTATCTAATTTATATTCTACAGTAGATTTTTCTGCAACAACCTCTATTTCGTCTAATGCCTGAGCATCTTCCTGTAAGAGAATTGTGCCTATTGAGTGATTTTTTGTTAATGAAATATTGTTTATTAAGTGGTTTTTAAAACCAATGAATTCAATTTTAACGTTGTAATTTCCTTTTTTTATTTTGATAGAAAATTCTCCTTTGTTGTTAGTAGATTCTCCAGTAATAAGTTTCTTAGTAGTTACATCAGTTAAAATTACAGTAGCAAATTCTAAAGGTTGTTTTGTGTTTTTTTCAACAATTTTACCTGTAAGCGTTGTCTGAGCAGATAATTGAATAACACTTAATAGTAAAAGTGCAAATAGTATTTTTTTCATTTGATGTGTTTTTTATGATGCAAATATGAGTTTGATTATAATACTATATTTAATTAATAGACGAATGAGTGTAAAAAATCGACGTTTGATTTTTTTTAGTTTAAAAGATTCATTTAGGAGGTAAAAGGTTATATTTAGGAGTGAAAAACGCAGATTTATCGATTTGTAATTATTATTGATGAAGCTATTTATATATTTACCGTTATGATTACAACAATAGCCATTATTAAGTTTTTTCAAAAGAATAAAATATTACAACATGTGTTATTTTGGTGCGTTTTTTTCGCGCTAGACTTTCCTAAAGATCTGTTTAGTCATCAAAAAAACTTTGCTTTTTCACGAACTTTTGTAATGTCGTTGTGCCATTTAATTCCGCAAATAATTACCTCTTATTTTTTAGCTTATTACGTAATTCCAAAATTTTTATTGAAGAAAAAATATATAAAAGCAATTATTTTATTTTTAGTTGGAACATATTTACTAGCAGCATTTGATAGGGTTTTAATTGTACATGTTGGAGAAATTTTAGTACGAAGAGGAACTTTTACGCAAGAACCTTTTTTAGAAATTTTAATGGATTGGAAAAAATTACTATTTTATTATGTTCCTAGTATGTATTTAATGACTTTTATTTTTCTTTCCACAAAATATTTTATGGACTACAAGAAGGTAAAAGAAAAAGGATTGGTTTTAGAAAAAGAAAAGTCGAAAAACGAATTAAAAACATTAAAAGCACAGTTAAATCCGCATTTTTTATTCAATACATTAAATAATATATACTCATTATCTGTTAGTAATTCACCAAAAACATCTGTTTCAATAGGTAAACTTTCAGAAATATTAGATCATGTATTATATCGATGTAATGGCCAGTTTGTATCACTTTCAAGTGAAATAGAATTGCTTAAAAATTATATTGAATTAGAAAAATTACGTTATGATGATCGATTACAAGTTTTATTTACAACAAATATAGAGGAGGATACCGAAATACCACCACTAATTTTGTTGTCGTTAGTAGAAAATGCTTTTAAACATGGGGCTGGTGAAGATAGTGGTTCACCAAAAATTGATATTCATATTTTAAATAACCAAAAAGAATTTACTTTTAAAATTTCGAATACCATATCTAAAGACTATCAACCAAAAAATAAAGAAAGTATTGGGCTTATTAACATTAGAAAACAGCTTAATTTAATTTATAAAAATAACTATAATTTGAATATAGATTGTTCTAAAAGTACCTTTACAGTTGTGTTAAATGTTAATCGAAATTAATTATGAAAGTAAAATGTTTGTTAGTTGATGATGAGCCTTTGGCAATTAAATTAATTGAAAATCATATTTCTAAAATTGATGCTTTAGAGGTTGTTGCAACATGTAATAATGCCTTAAAAGCATTCGAAATTATAAACACGCAACAAATTGATTTGATGTTTTTAGATATAAAAATGCCAAATATTACTGGAATCGATTTTTTAAAAACACTTAAAAACCCACCTAAAACAATTTTTACAACAGCTTATAGAGATTATGCAATTGAAAGTTACGATTTAGAGGTTGTAGATTATTTGTTAAAACCAATAACTTTTGAGCGTTTTTTTAAATCAATTGATCGTTTTTTAAGAGATAAAAAAGAGGTGACTGTATCTACTTCTGTCTCAGAAAAAAATAACCTAGAAGATTTTTTATTTGTTAAATCTGGAAACAAACATCACAAAATAAAAATAGAGGAAATAATTTTTATTGAGAGTTTAAAAGATTATATAAAAATACACACAGTAAACAACAAACGAATTGTAGCTAAATATAAAATTGGAGAAATTGAAGAAGAATTAAAAGATAAAAAATTCTTAAGAATTCACAGGTCTTATATAGTTAATACAAACAAAATATCAGCATTTACAATGAATGATATTGAAGTAGATTCGGTAGAAATACCAATAGGTGCAAGTTATAAAGAAAAGGTAATTTCTTTTTTAAATAAATGGAAGTAGGATTTGTATTTTTGATCTATGGATAAAAAAGTTTTTACTGTTGATGAGGTTAAGCGAAAAATGGAGCATTATTGTGCTTACCAAGATCGTTGCCATAAAGAGGTAGAAAATAAGTTAAGAGAGTATAGTATAATTCCTGAAGCTCGAGAAATAATTCTTTTAAGTTTACTAAAAGATAATTTTTTAAATGAAGAGCGATTTTCTAAAAGTTTTGCAAGAGGAAAATTCAGAATAAAAAAATGGGGAAAACAACGAATAGTTAGAGAGTTAAGATTCAGAAACATCTCTGAATACAATATAAAAACGGCTTTAAAAGAAATTAATAAAGAAGATTATATAGCTACTCTATATAGTTTAGTAAATAAAAAAAACAAGTTAGTAACAGAAACAAATTTATTTAAAAGAAAAAAGAAAATAGCTGATTACTTATTGTATCGAGGTTTTGAAAGTAGCTTGGTATACGAGGCGTTAAAATCTATTTAAAATTAAAAAGGCTATCTAGTGCAATTTCTTTATCAAATCTTTTTTTAGCGTAAACGGTATTTATTTTATGATTCATACTTCCAAAAAGGGCAAGTACTTTTTTTACTTGAGCGTTTATTTCTTTGGAAGTAATTGCCGGGATATAAGTCATATCAACCAACCTTAAAACTTCATTTTCAAAAACATTAGCACGTGCTTTAAATGCAGGTGTTTTTAGCGTTTTTATAGTTAAGCTATCCTTTAGTTGTTTTGTTAATGTTTTTAGTTCTAATGCGCTATTTAAAGCTTCAGTAGGTGAAACGTTTTCTAATTGCTGAATAAACTCTTCCGCAGTAAAATATGTTTTCCATTCCTTTATTTCTTTACTAGAGGTTTCGTCTAAACGTGTGTATTTCGAGTGTTTAACAATGGCATCCATTCCAGTTTTTTGAACCGGAGCATTTTTTTCAATGCCCTTTTTTTTACAAGAAGAAACAATCAATATAAAAGAAAATAAAACGAATAAAATGTATCTCATTATTAGAAAATTAAAGGGATAAAAGTACATATTTTACTTGGTTTATGAATAAGAAGAAAATTATAAGTTTGTAATCAGTTATTTATGTTGTTATTTTGTTGATAATTAAAAAAGTAGAAATATTTTTTACGAATTATGAAATTTAATAACTTTGCAATCCTATATTTTTGAATTTTTAAAAATGAACGATACTATATTAATTTTAGGTGCCTGCGGGCAAATTGGAACAGCATTAACAGAAAAGCTACGTTCTTTATACGGAAACGAGAATGTAATAGCTTCTGATATTAGAGAAGGAAACGAAGAAATGATGACTTCAGGACCTTTCGAAATTATTGATGCTACTAGTAAAGAGCGAATTTTCGAAGTAGTTGAGAAATATAAAGTAACGCAAGTATATTTAATGGCAGCAATGCTATCTGCAACAGCAGAAAAATATCCATTAAAAGGGTGGGATTTAAATATGTCTTCTTTATTAGCTGTTTTAGAAATAGCGCGAGAAAAACACATTCAAAAAGTATATTGGCCAAGCTCTATGGCTTCATTTGGACCAACGTCACCAAAAATAAATACGCCTCAACAAACAATTATGGAGCCGTCAACAGTATACGGAATAAGTAAGGTTGCTGGTGAACATTGGTGTAATTACTATCATGAAAAATATGGAGTAGATGTGCGTAGTATTCGTTACCCTGGTATTATTAGCTGGGAAACATTACCTGGAGGAGGAACTACAGATTATGCAGTTGATATTTATTTTGATGCTTTAAAAAAAGGAACTTATGAGTGTTTTTTATCAGAAAACACCCGTTTGCCAATGATGTATATGGATGATGCTATAAATGCAACTATTCAGATTATGCAAGCTGATACAGAAAAAATAAAAACAAGAACTTCTTATAATTTAGCGGCTATTAGTTTTACACCGAAAGAAATTACAGCAGAAATTAAAAAATATATTCCTGAGTTTGAAATTAGTTATAAGCCAGATTTTAGACAAGCTATTGCTGATAGTTGGCCTCAAATTATTGACGATTCTCACGCAAGAAAAGATTGGGAATGGAATCATAAATTCGATTTAGCATCTATGACAAAAGATATTGTTACGAATTTACAAGCATTAGAAAAACAGAAATTAGAAGAAGTGTAAGTTTTTTAATTTAACTACGTCTATAAAAGCTCTTTTTAAGTACTGTAACTTAAGTTGCTTTGTATTTTAAAGAGAAGAAATACATTTGTATCATAAGAGATTAGTAAGATGAAAAAAATTATAGAAAATAGTTTAGAAAAAGCCATTTCATATTCGGAATATAGGGTTTTAGTAAAAAGCCTATTAGATGAAGGTAAATCAACAGGACCAAACCAGTCTGACGATTTATTAAATTATAGTTTGTTAAACGATAAACGAATGAAACGTTTAGATAAAACTATAAAAATTTCAGAAGAAACGATAGCAAAATTAAAAGACATAAAAGAGCCACAAACTTGGTTGGTTTTAACAGAAGGTTGGTGCGGCGATGCGGCTCAAAACTTACCTGTTATCAATAAAATAGCTGAAGAAAATTCAAACATTCAATTAAAAGTTGTTTTAAGAGATGAAAATCTTGAGCTAATGGATGAGTTTTTAACCAACGGCGGTAGGTCTATTCCTAAATTAATAGCTTTAAGTAAAAATAATCAGGTGATTGATACTTGGGAGCCAAGACCAACTATTGCAACTAAAATGGTAGCTGATTATAAAGCAGAACATGGTAGTTTAGATGCCAATTTTAAAAAAGACTTACAGATTTGGTATAATAAAAACAAAGGTGAAGATGTTCAAGAAAATCTTGTTTCATTTTTAAAATAAGAATCATTTTTATAAATAATAAATCTCCTTTTTGATTCTCAAGAAGGAGGTTTTGTTTTCTGTATATTTGCGGTTTAGAAAGAATAATTATGTTAGTAGAATTTAGTACTTTATCAGAAGATGCAAAAGTTTGGATTTATCCATGTAACAGAAAATTTTATCCGCAGGAAATAGATGGATTAAATGAACAGTTAAAAACTTTTACTGAAAATTGGAAAGCAGATGATGAAGGTTTTAAAGCTTCATTTGATGTAAAATATAATCGTTTTATTATTTTTTCTGCGGAAGAAAATGCGGAGTTGTCTAATGCTGATATTGATACACAAGTTGGTTTTATTTTACAATTACAACAACAATACGATGTTGAATTGTTAGATAGAATGAATGTGTGTTTTAAGCAAGGTGAATATACACAGTATAAAGAGTTGAAAGACTTTAAAAAGTTGATTAAAAATAAAGCCGTGACAGAAAAAACGATTGTTTTTGATAACTTAATTCAAACAAAACAAGAATTAGAAAATCACTGGGAAGTATCAATTTTAGAAAGTTGGTATAATCGTTTTTTAAAGAAGAAGAAGTCATAATATACTTTTATCTATCTTAATTAATTAAAAAAAGACTGGAATATCAATATTTATTAAATTGATATTCCAGTCTTTTTTTTATGATGTTAATTTGGTGTGAAATCTATTCTGTTTCTAAAGATTTTATAAAAGCATCTACGCTTACTGCATTATCAACATGAAAATCACCAATTTTAGTTCGTCTTAATTTTGATAAATGAGCACCAGAATTTAAAGCAATTCCAAAATCATAAGCCAAAGAACGAATGTATGTTCCTTTACTACAAATAACTCTAAAATCAAGATTGTTACCTGTAATGTTTGTTATTTCAAATAAAGGAATGGTAACTTCTCTTGTTTTTATTTCGGTAGTTTCACCTTTTCTAGCTAGTTCATATAAACGCACACCTTCTTTTTTTATGGCTGAAAAAATAGGTGGTTTTTGCTGAATGACTCCCGTAAATTGTTTGGTCGTTTCATGAATAAATTCTTCAGTAATATGTTCTGTAGAAAAAGTTTCGTTTACCGCTGTTTCTAAATCGTAACTAGGTGTTGTTCCTCCTAAAGTAATAGTACCTGTGTATTCTTTTATTTGACCTTGATACGTATCAATTATTTTAGTTTTTTTACCTGTACAAAGTATCAATAAACCTGTTGCCAATGGATCTAAAGTTCCAGCATGCCCAACTTTTATTTTTTTGATATTGAAACGTTGTCTTATTTCCCAACGCAGTTTATTAACCACCTGAAAAGAAGTCCATTCTAAAGGTTTATCAATCAATAAAACTTGTCCGTTTTTGTAATCTTCTTCCGTTTTCATATTAATTTAATAAAGAGTATCCGATAGCAATTAATCCTACAATTGCGCAGTAAATTGAAAAGTATGATAATTTGCTTTTTTTAACGAGTGCAATCATCCAATTACAAGCAACTAAACCTGCTAAAAAAGCAGCTATAAATCCTGCTGATATTGGAGCAATTTCGGAAGATTGAAAATTAATATCTCCGCTAAGCAGGTCTTTTGCTATTTTACCAAAGATAAGTGGCACTACCATTAAAAACGAAAATCGAGCAGCTTCATTACGATCAATGCCGAGTAAAACAGACGTAGAAATAGTTGCCCCTGAACGAGAAATACCAGGTAACATTGCAATTGCTTGCGAAATACCTATAAGTAATGAGTTATTAAAAGAAACTTCCTTGTTGGTGTTTTTAGCCTTATCAGCAAATAATAATAACACAGCTGTAACTAATAACATAATACCTACAAATAGTATTTTTCCGCCAAAAAAAGACTCTAATTGTTCTTCAAATAATAATCCGATAATTACTGCCGGAATCATAGAAATAATAATTTTTAAAGAAAATTTCATTTCTTCATTCCATTTAAATTGGAACAATCCTTTAAAAATTTCAGCAACTTCTTTCTTAAAAACAACCAAAGTACTTAAAGCGGTTGCAAAATGCAATACAACAGTAAAAGTTAAGCTTTCTTCGGGTACTGAGGTGTCGCCTAAAATAGCTTTTGCTAGTTCTAAATGACCACTTGATGATACTGGTAAAAATTCGGTAAGCCCTTGAATAATTCCAAGAATAATAGCTTCTAATAAATCCATGCTTATTTTTTTAGGGTTGGCGAAAATAGCATAAATTTCAATACCTAAACCAATAAGAACTAAAGTTGGTGCTAAACGAATTCTGCGCCAGCTATAAATTTCTTTGTTAAATACATTAGGATCGTCGCTACCGCCACCTGCCATCAAAATAAAACCTAAAGAGATAACAGCTAAACCAATTAGCATAATAATATAATTTCGTTTGCCGAATAAAAATTCTTGTTTCGGAGTGTTTTCTTTTTTCATATAATCTTAGTAATACAAGTCGTTCGTTTGTAAGTTTAAAAAACGTTGAGTAGCAAAAAAGGTGCTTATCCATGTAATAAAAAAGGCGGTGAATAAAACTCCGCCAACTACATACGCTAATGAAACGTAATCGGTTAATAACTCTAAAGAAGGAATGTATTTATTTGTATAATAAATTACAAAAGCCAAGCCAATTAAAGAGATGAAAGCGCCTAAGACACCTAGTTTAATACTTTGCCAAATAAAAGGTTTACGAATAAAACTTTTGGTAGCACCAACCATTTGCATGGTTTTAATATTAAATCTTTTAGAGTAAATAGATAATCGAATAGAACTGTTGATTAAGATTATAGCTACTAAACCAAAGAAACCACTTAAAACTAATAACCAGAAGCTTATTTTTTGAATGTTTTTTGTTAGTAATTGAACTAAAGGTTTGTCGTAATTTACTTCTGCAACAAATTTGTTTTTATCAAAAGACTTTTTAATTGCATCCATTTTTTCAGGAGTAACAAAAGCTGCTTTTAAGTAAATGTCAATTCCGTTTTTAAGCGGATTGTCTCCTAAAAATTTTAAAAAATCTTCACCTAAATCTTTTTTGTAAGTTTTAGCAGCTTCACTTTTTGTTATATATATAACTTTATTGGTGTAGCTTTCTTTTTGAATGGTTTCCTTAAATTTTTTTAATTGTTTGTCGGTTACATCATCTTTTAAAAATAGTGTCATCACTACTTTTTCTTTAAAGTGATTGGCTACTTTAGTAGATTTTAGTAAAATTAAACCTAAAACACCCATCATAAAAAGCACCAATGCAATACTTACGACTACAGAAACATAGGATGATTGTAAACGGCGTTTTTGAAAAGAATCAAAAGAGGTTGTCATTGTTTAATATGCGTTTTAGACTTTGCAAGATACAAATATTTAAGAAATTTTAAATGAATGTGTTATTCGATTTCTTGACATAACTCAATTAAAACTCCGTTTGTTGTTTTAGGGTGTAAAAAAGCAACGAGTTTATTGTCTGCTCCTTTTTTAGGGGTTTCATTTAATACCGTAAAACCTTCTTTTTGTAATCGTTTTATTTCTGCTTTAATATCGTTAACAGCAAAGGCAATATGATGAACGCCTTCTCCTTTTTTTTCTATAAATTTAGCAATGGGACTTTCGGGTTTTGTGGCCTCTAATAACTCTATTTTATTTACTCCTGATTTAAAAAAAGAAGTTTTTACGCCCTCACTTGCTACTTCTTCAGTTTTATAATGAGGTTTCCCAAAAAGTGAAGCAAATAATTCATTTGATTTTTCTAAATCTTTTACGGCAATACCAATGTGTTCTATATTATTCATTTTGTAAAAATAATAAAATCTATTAGGAATTAACGTAGTAAATACAAGAGTGTATGCTATGATAAAAATCAGTAAAACCATTGCGGTCTTTAAAGTGTTTTTCCTGTTTTTATAGATGGCTTTATTTGTTAGTTGTTTGTTTTGGTGTGCTTTAGTATCCGTTTTTGTAAATATTGTTTGTCTTATTAAATAATAAGAAGCTATCTTTAAGCATGTTAAAAAATAAAATTACGATGAAAAAAACTGTTTTATTAAAGCTATTAGTTGTTGTTTATGCGATAGCTTTTATACTTTTTATGACTTCTTGTGAGAAACATGAGTGCAAGCGTAGCCACGAAAAAAGTGAGCATAAAGTGATTGAAGGTACTTTTAATTATGCTGATAAAGGAAGGCCAACAAACATGATTAAATACAATGAAATTGTAAATATGTTAGAAGCTTATGATTCTACTAGAAAATTTGTGTTAGAAAAATCTTTAGGTTTTGAAGATACAAGAGTAAATACGTATCCGATAGAGGAATTAAAAAACTATTTAGGATATATTGAAAACTTATGTGTGCAAAAAAACATACCATTAACAGGTATTAATATTATTTCGGCAGCATATCCTAATAAGAAATCAAATTCCAAAGAAGCTGGATATCAAACTTTAATATTTATGCCAACGACCACCATTGATGGAGAAAATTTTGTGACATTTGATCCGTTAAAATCTGTAAAAGGGAATCCAATAACCTTTAAGTCAATACTCGCTAAAAAAGGATATAAATGGTTATATGATAATAGTAAGGTTTCGAAAAATAAAAATGGAATGTTTTTGAAAAATTTATCAGGAGATGATGATAGTTCTGGTTCAAATAAATTAGGATCAATTCCCCCAATGTAATACTAGTAAAATGAAGCTTTTAAACATCGCATATATTTTAACGTTTATCTCTCCTGTTTTATATCTTATAAAATACAGGAAATCGTTTCGTTATGAAAAAATAAGATATTTCTTGTGCTACGTATGCTTAATAGCTTTAATAGAGTTTTTTATTTTGTTCTATAGAAATTTTATTAATGAACCAGGAACATTTACCAATTTCATTTATAATGTTTTAGTCTTTTTTGAATACAATCTTATCTTTTTATTTTATAAAGACATTTCTAAAGAAAAACTAACACAGGCGTATATTAAATGTGCTTTAATTATTTTTAATATAATTTATTGTGTTTTAGGATTTTATTATGGGCAAGAAGTCATGTCAAAATATATCGTTTCTATACTTGTTATTGGGACTATATTAGTTAGTATAAATTTTGTTTTATATTTAAGAGAATTTTTATTGTCTGATAAAATATTAAATTATCAAAAAGATATTACTTTTTGGATTACGGTTGGGTTTCTGTTGTACTATTTAGGTACACTGCCATTAACAGCAGTTTCTGAGTTTGTATACACAGAAAATAACATTGATGTATTTGCAATACAAATAGTACTTACAATTATTATGCATAGTTGTTTTATTTATGGAATTATAACATGTTGGAAGAAAAACATATAGCACTTATAGGAGTAACTGTTTTAACGGTACTTGGAGTCGTTTTTTTAATTATTCTTTTTACCGTTTTTCAACGTCGTAAAAACAAATTATTATTAGAAAGGGAAGAGAACAAGAAACGTTATGAAAAAGAAATTGCAGAAACTCAAATAGAGATACGTGAAGAAACTTTGCGAAATATTAGTTGGGAATTACATGATAATATCGGGCAACTTTTAACTTTAGCAAAGATACAGATGCAGCATGCGTCACCCGAAAACATGGAGGAGATTTCTCAAACAATAACGAGGAGTTTAACAGAAATAAGAGCGCTGTCTAAATCAATAAACCCAGATTTTATAAATAATATAAGATTAAAAGAAGCTTTAGTATTAGAGGTTGAACGTTTTAATAGACTAAATTATATTGAATCAACTTTAGTGATTACGGGAGAAGAAAAAATAATTAACCAAAAACATGGAATTATTATTTTTAGAATGTTACAAGAATTTTTTTCAAATACAATAAAACATTCAAAAGGAACAAAGTTAGATGTTTATGTTTCTTATAATGAATCTGTTATAGAGATTGTAGTTAAAGATAATGGCGTTGGTTTTGAAATGAATAAAAAAAACACAAAAGGTATCGGACTACAAAATATAAAAGCAAGAGCAAAGCTTATAAATGCAGTGGTTAAAATGAAGTCAAAACCACAAAAAGGAACAAGTTTAATAATAAATTACTATATTTAGAAACCAAATTTATTTTCCCCTTTCAACAAAACTAATTAAACCTACAAAATTATGAAGTATTCGGTTGTTGTTGTGGATGATCATACGTTATTGTCTCAAGCCATTGAAGGGATGGTTAATACTTTTGATAAATTTAAAGTATTATATACCTGTAAAAACGGAAAAGAAGTCTCCGATAAATTTTCTGCATCACCTAAAAATATTCCAGATATAGTACTGGTAGACGTTAATATGCCGGTAATGAACGGTATTGAAACAACTGCATGGATTGTTGAGCATCATCCACATGTGCATGTAATGGCGTTATCAGTTGAGGATGCAGATAATACCATTTTAAAAATGTTAAAAGCAGGTGCTGTTGGCTATTTATTGAAAGATACTCAAAAGGAAGTGTTAGAAAAAGCACTGATAGAAATGATGGATAATGGCTTTTATCATACAAAGAATGTTACCACATTATTATTAGATTCAGTTTCAGGAAAAAATGGAAATAACAACGTGTCTTTTAAAGGTAATGAAATGAAATTCATGAAGTTAGCTTGTTCTGAGTTAACCTATAAAGAAATAGCCGAAAAGATGTTTTTAAGCCCTAAAACTATTGATGGTTACCGTGATAGTTTGTTTACAAAACTTAATGTAAGAAATAGAGTAGGGATGGTAATGTATGCAATAAAAAATAAAATTTACACTCCGTAATTTTATCCTTAAATTTGCAGCATGGAAGAAACGAATAGGCAACGAAAAATTGCAGGAGTATTACAAGAAGATTTGGTAGATGTTTTACAACGTGCTGCACAAGATGGAATGAAAGGAGTGATTATATCGGTATCTAAAGTTTCGGTTACTGCAGATTTAGGTGTTGCGAAAGTATATTTAAGCGTATTTCCTTCTGATAAAAGAGATGAGATTGTTGACGGTGTAAAGTCGAACACACCATTGATTCGTCATGAAATGGCGAAAAGAACAAGACATCAATTAAGAAGAATGCCAGAATTATTGTTTTTTGGTGATGATAGTTTAGATTATATCGAAGATATTGATAAATCTTTAAAAGGTGATGATGTAGATCCTATTAAAAATCCAGATGTTTTACCACGTCGCCAAAAACGTTAATAAATTTTATTTAAAATAATATTTAAGATTTATTAAAATTGAAATTTTCTTTATACATAGCTAAAAGATACCTGTTTTCTAAAACAAGTACAAACGCAATAAATATTATTACATTTATTGCTGTTTTTGGCGTTGTAATAGGTGCTTTAGCATTGTTTGTAATTTTATCTGGTTTTTCAGGGTTAAGAACATTTAGTGATTCACTACTTGACGCATCTGACCCAGATATAAAAATAACCACTGTAAAAGGGAAATCTTTTGAGTATTCTAATGCTGTTCATCAGCAATTAATTCAGAATACCGAAATAAAGACCATTTCAAAAATTATAGAAGAACGTGTCTTTTTAAAGTACAAAGACAAGAGCCAGATAGCTTACATAAAAGGAGTTGATGAAAATTATGTAGGTATTATTCCTGTTGATTCTCTGTTAGCTGTAGGAACTTGGGTAGATCCTGAGTTTAAAAATACAGCAGTTATTGGTTACGGAATTTCGTATAAACTCTCGTTAAGTATTTTAAATTTTGGAGAGCCTTTGCAAATTATGGTGCCAAAGCCAGGTAAAGGGTTTGTAAATGTAAATAATGCTTTTCGATCTGTATCTACACAAATTATCGGAGCGTATTCGGGTTCAGAAGAGTTTCAAAATAAATATGTTTTTACTGAGTTATCTTTAGCGCAGGAATTATTGAATTATGATGAGAATCAAATTTCGGGAATAGAGTTAAAACTAAAAGAAAATATTGATTTAGATGATTTTCAAGAAGAATTGCAAAATAATTTAGGGGTTGCTTTTAACGTAAAAACAAGAGCGCAATTAAATGCCTTGTATTATAAGGTTATTAATACCGAAAATTTCATTTCGTATTTAATTTTCACACTAATAATTGCTATCGCTTTGTTTAATGTAATAGGGTCGATAATTATGATGATTATTGATAAGCGTCAAAACCTTAAAACTTTATACAACTTAGGTGCAAGTATTGATGAAATTAAAAAAATATTCATCCTTCAAGGTTTTTTATTAACCATTATGGGTATGATTGTAGGTGTCGTTATTGGTATTTTATTAGTGTTAGTACAACAACGTTACGAACTATTTATGATTACCGAAAGCCTAGCTTATCCAGTTGAATTTAGATGGGTGAATTTACTAGTGGTAATTCTTACCATTTCAATACTGGGATTTATAGCGTCTAAGGTAGCAAGTTCAAGAATTTCTAAAGATTTTATTGAGAAATAAACTTAACCTATTTCAGGAATAATCATATTTCCGAATTTAGCTTCTACTTCATCAAAAGCAGCAAAAACATCTTTTGCATCATCCGAAGTAACCATTTTCATACGGTATTCTTTAAAATGCGGAATCCCTTTAAAGTAATTTGTGTAGTGTCTTCTTGTTTCGAAAACTCCTAAAACAGGTCCTTTCCAATCAATAGCCATTTGTAAATGTCTACGAGCCATTTCTACTCGCTGCGCAATTGTTGGTTTTGCTAAATATTCACCTGTTTTAAAATAATGCTTTACTTCGTTAAAAAACCAGGGATAACCAATAGCGGCTCTACCAATCATACAGCCATCTAATCCGTATTTATCGCGCATTTCCATTGCTTTTTCTGGCGAAGTAACATCACCGTTTCCAAACACAGGAATGTGCATTCTTTGATTATTTTTAACTTGAGCAATTGGTGCCCAATCAGCATCACCTTTATACATTTGTGCACGTGTACGACCGTGAATAGAAATTGCAGCACAACCAACATCTTGTAGGCGTTCGGCAACTTCTATAATCTTAATAGAATCATGATCCCAGCCTAAACGTGTTTTTACGGTAACAGGTAAATTGGTGTGTTTTACCATGGCTTCAGTAAGAGAAACCATTAAATCGATGTCTTTTAAAATACCCGCGCCAGCACCTTTAGAAACTACTTTTTTAACAGGGCATCCGAAGTTAATATCAATAATATCAGGCTTCGATTTTTCTACAATCTCTACCGTTTTTAACATCGATTCTAGGTTTGCACCAAAAATCTGAATTCCAACAGGGCGTTCTTTTTCGTAAATATCTAACTTCATTACGCTTTTTGCAGCGTCGCGAATCAGTCCTTCCGAAGAAATAAATTCAGTATAAACAACATCAGCACCGTTCTCTTTACACAATGCTCTAAACGGTGGATCACTCACATCTTCCATCGGCGCTAATAATAGCGGAAAATCAGGAAGTTCTATATTACCAATTTTTACCATGGTGCAAAGTTACTTTTTATTTTTTATTGAATAAATATTTAATTGTACAACGTTTTTCAATAAAGTATCTTTGTCGGTCATAAGAGGTTAGGAATACGACGAATGAAACCCATAATGGGTATTTAGTAAAATAAGATGTCTTTTAAAATTGTTTTCTAGATTTTTTAAGGGATTGAGAAATTTTATATTGATGAAAAAAATAAGAAATTTTTGCATTATTGCACATATTGATCACGGTAAAAGTACACTTGCCGATAGATTACTAGATTATACAGGAGCAGTAACTGAGAGAGAAAAAAAATCGCAGTTATTAGATAGTATGGATTTAGAGCGTGAACGTGGTATTACCATTAAGTCGCACGCAATTCAAATGGAATATACGTTTGAAGGTGAAGATTATATTTTAAATTTAATTGATACACCTGGGCACGTAGATTTTTCTTACGAAGTATCTCGTTCAATAGCAGCTTGTGAAGGTGCTTTGTTAATTGTTGATGCAGCTCAAAGTATTCAGGCGCAAACAATTTCTAATTTATATTTAGCTTTAGATAACGACTTGGAAATTATTCCAGTTTTAAATAAAGTTGATTTACCATCTGCAAATCCTGAAGAGGTTACAGATGATATTGTTGATTTATTAGGTTGTGAACCCGAAGATGTAATTCACGCAAGTGGAAAAACAGGTTTTGGTGTAGATAATATTTTAGCTGCAATTATAGCAAAAGTTCCGCCACCGCAAGGAAACCCAGATGCGCCATTAAAAGCATTAATTTTTGATTCGGTTTATAATTCATATAGAGGAATTGAAACTTACTTTAGAGTAATTGATGGTTCTATTAAAAAGAATCAACGTATTAAATTCATGTCAACAGGTACCGAATATAAAGCAGATGAGGTTGGTACTTTAAAGTTAGAACAAGAAGTAAAACAAGAAGTAAAAACAGGAGATGTAGGGTATTTAATTACAGGAATTAAAGTTGCAAAAGAAGTAAAAGTTGGAGATACTATTACTGACTTTGAGAACCCAACAGAGACTCTTATTGATGGGTTTGAAGATGTAAAACCAATGGTTTTTGCAGGTATTTATCCAGTTGATACTGAAGATTACGAAGAATTACGTAATTCGATGGAAAAGTTGCAGTTAAATGATGCTTCTTTGGTGTTTCAGCCAGAAAGTTCGGCGGCATTAGGTTTTGGTTTTCGATGTGGATTCTTAGGGATGTTACATATGGAAATTATTCAAGAACGTTTAGAGCGTGAATTTAACATGACCGTAATTACAACGGTTCCTAACGTTTCTTATCATGCGTATACAAAGAAAAATCCGACGGAAATAGTATTGTTAAATAATCCAACAGATTTACCAGATCCGTCTAGATTAGAAAAAGTTGAAGAGCCTTTTATTAAAGCATCAATAATTACAAAATCTGACTTTGTAGGACAAGTAATGTCGCTTTGTATAGAAAAAAGAGGAGAGATCGTAAATCAAACTTACTTAACAACAGAGAGAGTTGAGTTAACGTTTGATATGCCTTTGGCAGAAATTGTTTTCGATTTCTATGATCGATTAAAAACAGTTTCTAAAGGATATGCTTCATTTGATTACTCTCCGATAGGAATGCGTACTTCTAAACTAGTTCGTGTAGATATTTTATTAAACGGCGATCCTGTTGATGCACTTTCAGCATTATTACATGCCGATAATGCTTATACAATTGGTAAGAAAATTGTAGAAAAATTAAAACAGTTAATACCAAGACAACAGTTTGATATTCCTATTCAGGCGGCAATCGGAGCTAAAATTATAGCACGTGAAACAACAAAAGCTTTACGTAAAGATGTAACAGCAAAATGTTATGGTGGAGATATTTCACGTAAACGTAAGTTATTAGAAAAGCAAAAGAAAGGTAAAAAGAGAATGCGTCAGGTTGGTAATGTAGAAATTCCACAAGAAGCATTTATGGCAGTTTTAAAACTAAATGATTAAGTCTTAAGACTAAGATATATAAATATAAAAAATGCTCTCGGTTTTCCGAGAACATTTTTTATTTAGAAAGAAATGTAAACGTATCTAGAATGCCTAATCTCTACTTCCTAAAATACGTAACGCCCAGTATAAAAGCATTGCTAAAGAACCTAATGCGGCAACTAAGTATGTTCTTGCAGCCCATTTTAAAGCATCTTTAGAGCCCGCTAATTCTTCACGAGTTACAATATGTTTATTTTCTAACCAAGCTAACGCTCTATTACTTGCGTCATATTCTACCGGAAGTGTAATAAAACTAAACAAAGTTCCCATTGCCATAAAAACAAGTCCGCCAATAGCAACCATTTGTCCAATTCCTGGCTGACCAGCACCGGCACCTAAAATAAGACCACCAATAATCATCCATTGAGAAAAACGAGAAGAAATACTAACGATAGGCACTAATTTAGATCGCATCGTTAACCATTGATATGCTTTTGCATGTTGTACAGCATGACCAACCTCGTGAGCAGCAACTGCAGCAGCAGATGCGTTACGTTGATTATAAACACCTTCACTTAAATTAACGGTTTTATTTTGTGGATTGTAATGATCTGTTAACATACCTGGTGTAGAAATTACTTTTACGTCATTAATACCATGGTCGTTTAGCATTTTTTGAGCTATTTCTGCTCCGCTCATACCATTACGTAAATGAACTTGCGAATATTTCTTAAACTTTCTTTTAAGTGTATTACTTACTATCCAGCTGAATAAAGAGATAATACCTATTAGAATATAAAATCCTATCATATTTATTTAGATTTAAATTTTTGTGTCAATTTTGTTTGATAAATTTACAACATAAATTATTCCAATATTAAATTACCTATAATAAAAGTGTCATAATGTCAAATAAGCCTAAAATTTTAATAGTATATACAGGAGGAACCATAGGTATGGTTAAAGATTATAAAACCGGAGCATTAAAGGCGTTTGATTTTAGTCAGATATCTAGTAAAATTCCTGAATTGCAACAATTACATTGTGATATTGATACGATTTCTTTTGATGAACCTATTGATTCATCAAACATGAGTGTGAACTATTATATTGATATTGCTCAAATTATTTCTGATAATTACAATAAATTTGATGGTTTTGTAGTACTTACAGGTTCTGATACGATGTCGTATACATCATCAGCAATTAGTTTTATGTTTGAAAACTTAGAGAAACCTGTAATTTTTACAGGTTCTCAATTACCAATTGGAGATTTACGAACAGATGCAAAAGAAAATTTAATTACCTCAATACAAGTAGCCTCAACTTATGAGAACGGAAAGCCAGTAATTCAGGAAGTTGGCTTGTATTTTGAGTATAAATTATACCGAGCAAATAGAACAACAAAAATAAATGCCGAGCAATTTGAAGCTTTTGCTTCGATGAATTATCCACCTTTAGTGGTAAGTGGTGTTCATTTAAATTTTAATTATCCAATGTTGTTTACGCCAAAAAGTGAAGGTAAAAAACTTGTTTTTAGAAAGAATTTAGATAATAACGTAGCTATTTTAAAATTATTCCCAGGCATAACGGCATCTGTAGTAAAAAGTTTTATAAGTATTCCTAATTTAAAAGGGGTGGTTTTAGAAACTTACGGAGCAGGAAATGCCCCTACAGAAAAATGGTTTATTGATTTATTAGAAAAAGCCGTAGCTGAAGGTACTTATATTGTGAATGTAACCCAAT
Organism: Tenacibaculum retecalamus; assembly: GCF_027941755.1. NCBI lineage: Bacteria > Pseudomonadati > Bacteroidota > Flavobacteriia > Flavobacteriales > Flavobacteriaceae > Tenacibaculum > Tenacibaculum retecalamus. The sequence goes on from NZ_CP115916.1 coordinate 399,133, forward strand.
GTGCAGGAGGAAGTGTCATTTTAGGACATTACGAAACAAGTTCAGATTTAAAACGAATCGGAATTGTTGATGGAAAAGATATCACAACCGAAACCGCAGTTGCAAAAATGATGTATTTATTGGGAGAGAAGCTGTCAAAAGAACAATTTAAGCATTATTTTGAAACTTCATTAAGAGGAGAAATTAGTTAAAACATGTTTTTTAATTCATTTTTAACGTGTGTAACTACTTGAAATAGTAGAGGAAACAATAAAAAACCTATAAATAACACAGTTTTTTTTAATGTACCAAGATTTTTTTGTTACTTGCCACATAGAAAATTAAAAGTGTAATAAGTACAAGCAAAGAACTACTTTTTGATAAAAAAAAGAGTTTTTTATAACAAAATTTGTATTTTTAACCCGTTAACTATTAAAATTAATTATAACAAAATGAAGAAAGTAGTAAATTTCCTAACTGTTGCAGGATTTATGTTTTTAGGGGCTATTCAGTCTGCTAATGCTCAAGATGCAGAGAAAACTTTTCACCAAGAGTTAAAACAACGTTTTATTGAAGGAGATCCTCAGTTTATGGGTATCGTATTGGTCGCTTTAATTTTAGGTTTAGCAATTGCAATTGAAAGAATCATTTATTTAAACATGGCAACAACGAATACTAAGAAATTAGTAGCTAGTGTTGATGATGCCTTAAGTTCTGGTGGTGTTGAAGCTGCTAAAGAGGTTTGTAGAAATACAAAAGGACCTGTTGCTTCTATTTTTTACCAAGGTTTAGAAAGAGCTGATGAAGGTTTAGAAGCTGCTGAAAAAGCAGTAGTAGGTTATGGTGGTGTACAAATGGGATTATTAGAGAAAAATGTTTCTTGGTTATCTTTATTTATTGCATTAGCACCGATGTTAGGTTTTATGGGTACTGTAATTGGTATGATTGAAGCTTTTGATAAAATCGCAGTAGCAAATGATATTTCTCCAGCAGTAGTAGCAGGTGGTATTAAAATTGCACTTTTAACAACTGTATTTGGTCTTGTAGCAGCAATTATTTTACAGATTTTTTATAATTACATCGTTTCTAAAATCGATAGTATTGTAAACAACATGGAAGATGCTTCTATTTCTTTAATCGACTTATTAGCTAAGTATAAAAAATAATCAATCGTATGAATAATAAAGTATTAACATTACTTGTAGCTGCAATATCATTAATTGGTATCGCGTTATTTGTAAACGTTGTAATAATAGATCCTGATAATAAAGAAGCTGTTTCAGATGCTGTTTCTCCTTTAGTAAGTTATTCATATTATTTACTAATCGGAATCGTAATCGTTGCTATAGTGATTTCACTATTAAGCATGTTTAAAAACCCTGCCGCTTTAAAGAAAACGGCATTAGGTATTGCAGCTTTAGCGGTGCTTTTTGTAGTGTCTTATATGTTGTCTTCAAACGGACAAGTAATAGGTGCTGATGGCGGAGAGCTAGTTGCAGAAGGAAGTATTTCTAAATGGGTAGGAACAGGAATTAGTTTTACCATGATTTTAGGTGCTATTGCAGGAGCATTCTTTGTAGTAGATTTATTAAAAGGAATCGTTAAATCGTAATTTATTATGGCAAGAAGAGAAAATCCAGAAATTAATGCAGGTTCGATGGCAGATATTGCATTCTTGCTACTTATATTTTTCCTTGTAACAACAACAATGGATGTTGATTCAGGTATCCCTAAAAAGTTAGCTGAAAAAACAGATGTTAAGCCACCTATTGTAAAAGAAAAGAACATTTTTCAAGTTAGTATTAACAGAAACAATCAGTTATTCGTAGAGAATGAAGGAATGGAGTTAAAAGACTTAAAAGATGCAGCTATTAAATTTATAGATAACGGTGGTGGTATTGGTAATCCAATGCCAGGGAAAGATGCAGGAGCATCTTGTACCTATTGTAAAGGAGCAAAAGATCCTAGTTCGTCAGATCATCCAAACAAAGCAATTATCGCTGTTGAAAGTGATAGAGGTACTGAATTTGGCATGTATGTATCTGTTCAAAATGAACTTTTAAAAGCATATGCAGAATTACGTAATAAATTATGCCAAGAAAAATACGGTATGAGTTTTACGGAATTAGATAAAGCTTTTAAAGCAAGTGCAAGAAAAGATGATGCATTAAGAAAAAAAGTAGAAGATATTAAGAGTAGTTATCCTCAAATTATATCTGATACAGAATCAACTAATGTACAATAGTATTAAAACAATTTAAGTATGTCTAAATTTAATAAGAAGAAAAAAGAGATGCCAGCAGTGAATACTTCTTCACTACCTGATATTGTTTTTATGTTATTATTCTTCTTCATGGTAACAACAGTAATGAGAGAGAGCGATTTAGCAATCGAAGCTCCACGTTTACCTAGTGCAAGTGAAGTAAAGAAACTAGAACGTAAAAGTTTAGTGAGTACAATTTATGTTGGTAAGGCAAAAGATGCTAAATATGGTACAGGTTTTAATAGAATTCAGTTAAACGATAAGATTGCTACACCAGATGATGTACCTTCTTTTATTTTCTTAGAAAGAGGAAATGTATCAGAAGCTGAAGTTCCATTTATGACCACATCTATTAAGATGGATAAAGAATCGAGTGTTGGTACATTAGCCGATATTCGTGAGAAATTAAGAGATGTAAATGCTCTTAAATTAAGTTTATCTACTCACAAAGCAAGTGATATTAAAAAGTAATTACTTTTTAGCTAAATAAAAAAAAGAGCAATCGGAAGATTGCTCTTTTTTTATACAATTAATCTTATATTTAACGTTAGTTAAGTAATATGAAAAACATTATACCTTTTTTTTATTTTTTTTATCAATAAATAGCTATGCTCAAAAGGATTCTTTAGAGATAGGGCAGCGCTATTGGGAAGATCAATTGTATATTAATGTTTCCTATAACGGATTGAATAATCAGCCAAAAGAAGTCGGTAAAAGTGGTTTTTCATTCGGGTTTTCAGGTGGTTATATAAAAGATATTCCGCTAATTAAAAGCGGAAAAATAGCATTGGGTATTGGAGTGGGGTATGGTTTCGATTCATTTAATCATGGTTTAAAAGTCGTTGAAGGAAGTTTAAATAATTTTCAAGTAGATAATACAATTAGTTATAATAAGCTAAAGCTACATAATATTGAAATGCCTTTACAATTTCGTTGGAGATCATCAACAGTAAATACTTACTCTTTCTGGCGATTTTATACAGGTGTTAAGTTAAGTTACAACATAAGTAATAATTTCAATTACACTGATGCTGGGGTGAAAATTGATATCTCTAACTTAAATAAATATAATAAGTTTCAAACTGGTGTAATTCTTTCTGTAGGATATGGAACTTTTAATTTTCATGCATATTACGGATTAACTCCCATTTTTAAAAATGCTTATTTAAACGGAAATAAAATTAATACTAAGATTGCACGATTCGGATTAAGCTTTTATTTACTATAATAAGTAATAAGCGATAAATGGGCTTATTAAACCAATAAAAAAACCAAGATACACTTCTTTTGCAGAATGAGACTTTAAGTAAAGTCTAGAGCTTGCTAGGAGTCCAGAAAGTAATATAAACACAATAATAATTGGCAAAATAAAAGTATTGTGTATTTGCTGAAAGAGTAAAAAATATCCTGTTGCTGCTCCAATAGACAATAAATGTAAGCTTGTTTTTATTTTTGTGATAAAAAGAATGTAAATGCAACCCAATCCAAATACAACTCCAAAGAAGAGGTAACTTAAATCTCTAATAATGGTTGTTTCTAGAAAAAACTTACCTAAAAAAAATAGTAAAGTCATCATAAAAAATATCGGAATTTTACGTTCTTTAATTCCGTGTACTTGATATGATTTTATATAGCCGATAGCTTTTAAAAGGATTAATAAAAGTATAGGTATAACATAAGTAACAACAAATACAACACCTAATATTGTGTATTGTTGATGTCGACTTAAATTAATAGGCGTTATGATGAAATACAGAATAATACCAATTGTAGGTATTACAATTGGATGTAAAATAGTAGATATGAATTTATGCCAACGCATTATATTTCTTTTCGTAATCGTGCAACAGATATATCCAACTGTTCACGATATTTAGCAACTGTTCGCCTAGCAATTGGGTATCCTTTTTCTTTTAAAAGTTTAGCCAATTTTTCATCAGTAAGTGGTTTTCGTTTGTCTTCTTCTTGAATTACTGTTTCAAGTATTTTTTTGATTTCTCGTGTTGAGACATCTTCTCCTTGATCGTTCTTCATCGATTCAGAGAAGAATGCTTTTATTAGTTTTGTTCCGTAAGGAGTAGAAACATATTTACTGTTAGCAACCCTAGAAACCGTTGAAACATCCATGTGAATTTCGTCAGCAATATCCTTTAAAATCATAGGTTTTAACTTACGTTCATCACCAGTTAAAAAATAAGCTTCTTGACGATGCATAATAGCATTCATGGTAACTAATAATGTTTGTTGGCGTTGCTTTATAGCATCAATAAACCATTTTGCAGAATCTAATTTTTGCTTAATAAATAATACTGCATCTTTTTGGCTTTTACTTTTGGTTTTAGCATCACTATAACCTTTTAACATGTTGTTATATTCACGTGAAACATGTAATTCAGGCGCGTTACGAGAATTTAAAGTAAGTTCTAAAACACCATCAATAATTTGAATAGAAAAGTCTGGTACGATTTGTTCTGCTATCTTGTTGTTTCCAGCATAAGAACTACCAGGTTTTGGGTTTAATTTACCTATTTCGGTAATTATTTCTTTTAGTTGCTCTTCATCAATAGTAAACTTTTCTAGAAGTTTTTTGTAATGTTTTTTTACAAAGTGATCAAACGCATTTTCAAGAATATCAATAGCTAAAGCTCTAGTTTCTTTTTCTGATTTTGTTTTTAATTGAATAATCAAACATTCTTTTAAATCACGTGCGCCAACACCAACCGGATCTAATTTTTGGACTACGTTAAGTAAAATTTTTTCTACTTCATCTTCAGTCGTAAATACGTTTTGAGTGAAAGCTAAATCATCTACTAAATCGATAATTTCTCTACGAATATATCCGCTATCATCTATACTACCAACTAAAAAATCAGCAATAGCACGTTCCTCTTCATTAATTCTAAAAGTATTTAATTGGCTATTTAATGATTGATGAAAACTTGTTCCTGCTGCATAAGGAACTTGTTTGTCTTCATCATCTGCCGAATAATTGTTAGCTTGTGTTTTATAACTCGGGTATTCATCGTCACTTAAATACTCATCAATATTTATATCGTCAGTGTCAATTTTTTCACTTCCTTCATCATAATCATCAGCATTTGTTAAAGTGTCTTCGAAGTTTTCTGGTTCTTCTTTACCAGTATCTAAAGCAGGATTTTCTTCAATCTCTTGTTCTAATCTTTCTTCAAAAGCTTGTGTAGGTAATTGAATTAACTTCATCAACTGAATTTGTTGTGGAGATAATTTTTGAAGTAACTTATAATGTAAACCTTGTTTTAACATACTTACAAATATATGAAATAGGTTAAAAAGAAATCGTCATTCTGTGAGGAATGACGATTGTAGTATATAATTTTATGATTTCTTTAAAACTCTGCGTTTTGTGGCGTTCTAGGAAAAGGAATAACATCACGTATATTACTCATACCTGTTGTGAATAAAACTAAACGCTCAAAGCCTAAACCAAAACCAGAATGCACTGCTGTTCCGAATTTACGAGTGTCTAAATACCACCATAATTCTTCTTCGTCTATATTTAAATCAGCCATTTTAGATTTTAAAACATCTAAACGCTCTTCTCTTTGCGATCCACCAACCATTTCTCCGATTCCAGGAAATAAAACATCCATTGCACGTACTGTTTTACCATCGTCGTTTAAACGCATGTAAAAAGCTTTAATCGTAGCTGGGTAATCAAATAAAATTACCGGACATTTAAAGTGTTTTTCAACTAAATAACGCTCGTGTTCTGATTGTAAATCAACTCCCCATTCTGTAATAGGAAACTGAAATTTCTTCTTTTTATTTGGTTTACAGTTACGTAAAATATCAAAAGCTTCTGTATAACTTACTCTTTTAAAGTTATTTTCTGCAACAAAGTTTAATTTTTCAATTAATCCCATGTCGCTACGTTCTGCTTGTGGTTTTGATTTTTCTTCTTGAGTTAAACGATTGTCTAAAAATTCTAAATCGTCTTTGCAGTTTTCTAAAACGTAACCTAAAACCGATTTAATGAAATCTTCGGATAAATCCATATTTGCATCTAAATCATTAAATGCAACCTCAGGTTCAATCATCCAAAATTCTGCTAAATGACGTGTTGTATTAGAATTTTCAGCTCTAAAAGTATAGCCAAAAGTATACACTTTTCCTAAAGCCATTGCGTAAGTTTCAGCTTCTAACTGACCAGAAACTGTTAAGTTGGTTTCTTTACCGAAAAAATCTTTGGTATAATCTATGTCTCCCTCTTCGTTTAAAGGTGCTTTATTTGTTTCGAAATTTGATACATGAAACATTTCTCCTGCACCTTCAGCATCCGACCCTGTAATTATTGGTGTGTTAACGTAGTTAAATCCGTTTTCTTGAAAGTATTTGTGAACTCCAAAAGATAAGGCAGAACGAACTCTCATAACCGCACTAAATGTATTGGTTCTAATACGTAAATGTGCATTTTCTCTTAAAAACTCTAAACTGTGTTTTTTAGGTTGAATAGGATATTCATCTGGATTAGAATCTCCTAATATTTCTAATTTAGTAACCTTAACCTCTACACTTTGTCCTTTACCTTCACTTTCAACTAAAGTACCAGTAATACTTACCGCAGCACTTGTTGTAATTCTTTTTAAAAGTTCTTCTTCTGTGTTTTCAAAATCTACAACACATTGAATGTTATTAATGGTAGAGCCATCATTTAAAGCAATAAAACGATTGCTTCTAAAGGTTCTAACCCATCCTTTTACATGTACTTCTTGTAAAAATTTATCAGAATGTAATAATTCTTTAACGCTACTTCTTTTCATCTTCTAAAAAATTGAGAAGCAAAGATACTTTTTTGAAATAAAACAATCAATGTAGATTATAATTGATTTTCATAAGATAATTTTAAAAGTAGTGTATTTTTACAACTGTATTTATAAAGATGGATAAAATTAAAAGAAAAACTGTTTTAAATCAGTTTAAAAAAGATTTAATAGGTAAAGATTCTCATAGGGGTGTAACATTAACATATTCCTGGTTAGCAAATCAATTTGGTCATATGGCGTTAGGCTTTGTGCCTTCTTTTATCTTATATGATAATATTAAAGATATAAAAGGATACGAAAATCCTATTTACGCGTGTCTTATGGTAACTTTATTTTGGTTTTTATTTGAAACGTATAATTTTTTAGGATCATTGCTAACTAAAAAAACATCTTCAAACAAGATGTTTTTCATCCCTAAAAAAGAAAAATATATATTTAATCCAAAATGGTTAAACATAGCGTATGATACAATTACAGATGTTGCCTTTTTCGGGTTTGGTGCAGTGCTATACAGTTTATATATAAACGGATTACAAGATAAACTTACAATAATCATTGTCGTTGGTCTTTTTATTTATTTATTAAGAGCTTCAAGTTATTGGTATCTGACTAAAATGTACCAACATTATGCTAATTATCCGTTTCAATTTCGATTAAGTCAATGGAATTTTAAAATTAAAGAAGTAGAAAAAAAGGATGTTTTTAATTTTATTGAAGCAAATGATTTTGGAAATCATTTGCTAGTTTTCGGTTCACAATTCTGTGGAAAAACTAGTTTGGGAGTAGGAGTTTTAAATGAATTATCAATAAAGCATAAAATTTGTTTGTATACGAGTGCTATGAAGTTATTTAGTTTTTTCTTTATTGAAGAAAATACAAAATTAAATATCCATAGAATTTGGTCGTGGAAAGAAAGTGATTATTTGGTAATTGATGACGTGAATCCGGGTAAGCCAATAGAAGAAGAGTTAATTACACCAAAAAAGATTCTACAATTTTTAGACCCCACTAATACAGGTGAAATTAATAAAGAAAATTGCGACATTATTGCAAATAAAAATATTATTTGGATTTTAGGCAACGAAAACACCTTAAGTCAGGAGGATAAATGGACGGAAATGCTACTTGAAATAGGGGTAAATGCAGCTAAAATCAAAAAGATAAATCTAATCCATTAAATGCTAAAGAATGTGATTTGTGTGAGCAAAACTAATTAAATGGGGTAAGCTTTTTACTTTAAAACGTTTGTATAATGGTATAATTCGTTTTTCAATTGCCGATTGACTTACCTTTAATTCGTTGGCGATTTCTTTAAACGCAAGGCCTTTGGCAGCCATACTTAGTGCTTCTTTTTCTTTTCTAGAAATAGCAAAATGTTTAAATAATTCTTTGTTTAAGATTTCTTCAAAATCTGAGGTGTCTGGACCATATGCAGCATATTGCATTACATTACTATGCTTAAGCGATTTTATGATTTGAGAAACACCAATTATTTCTTCAACCTTTCCTTCTGAAGATTTAAAAATACCAACCCTAGAAAATAACGGAACAATAGCACCATTTTTATCAATTTTTTCAAGTTCTAGTGTAAAACTATATTTTTCTAGTTCTGTTGTTTTTGTTTTTAAAAACTGAAGCGCTTTATCATTAAGTTCATTAGAAAAATTAAAATGTCGGGGAGAGGTACAGCTTACTATTTTAAGCATTGTTATTTCTTCATTTTTGTACCCTAATAACTCTTCCCAACCATGAGCATATAACATTTTCTCTTCTTTAAAAGAATAGATATATATGGCCTCTCCTATGAATTTAGGTATTGTTTTTTTATAGAAGTTATATGCTTCTGAATTCTTATCTATAGGAGTATCTGATACTCTTTTTTTAGTGTATTCTCCAATACTATTTGGTGCTATATCCATAAATCTATACAACCTGTGTAAAGACGCAGTTGCTTAAACATTAAATTGATTGTATATTTGTACTGTACTTTAAGGGGATTAAAAGCAAAAAATATACTACAATAGTAAGTATATTTTGGAAATTAAAAAAAAATAGTTATGAAAAAGACTATATTAAGGTATTGTGAAAAAGAATGTAAAAAGGGTTAGCAATTGCTAACCCTTTTTTATGGTTGTAAAAATTAATTTAAAAGGATTAAAAGAACCTTATTTACTTTTATTTATATCCTCTTTTGGAGGTAGTATTTTAAATTTGGTATCTTTTAAAACTCTTTTATTTGCTATTTTCTTTTCGAAAGATAAAAGGAGAGAAGGTAATAACAATAAGTTAGATACCATTGCTAATAGTAAGGTAACTGAAACTAAGCCTCCCAAAGCAATTGTACCTCCGAAACTAGAAAGTGTAAAAACTAAGAAGCCAAAGAACAATACGATTGATGTATAAAACATACTCACTCCAGTTTCTTGTAATGCTGAATAAACAGCTGGTTTTACTTTCCAATTATTAGCTAGTAATTCTTGTCGGTATTTTGCTAAAAAGTGAATAGTATCATCCACAGAAATTCCAAAAGCAATACTAAAAACTAAAATTGTAGATGGTTTTATAGGGATACTAAAGAAACCCATTAGGCCAGCCGTAATTAATAACGGAAGCATATTGGGGATTAATGATATAAAAATCATTTTATAAGATCGGAACATCCACGCCATAAAAATTGAAATCAATAGTATTGCAAGCGATAAAGAAATTACTAAGTTCTTAATTAAATAGTTAGTTCCTTTCAAGAAAACCAATGCTTTTCCTGTCATAGAAACAGTAAACTTTTCTTCAGGAAATTGCTTCTTTATAACCGCATTTAGGCGATCTTGAATAATATCCATCTTATCGGTACCAACATCTTTCATAAAAGTTGTGATACGTGCGTAACGACCTGTACTATCAACAAAGTTTTTCAGCATGCCCGAATTGCTATCAGAATTCTTTGTGTAAGCAAAAATGTGTGCTTTTTCCTGACTGGTTGGCAATTGATAATATTTTGGGTTTCCTTTATAGTAAGCTTGTTTAGAATATTTAACTAAGTTGGTGATAGAAATAGGTTTTGATAACTCAGGAAAAGTTTCAATAGTTTCATTTAACTTTTCCATCTTTTTTAGCGTAGAAAGTTTCATCACACCCTTTTCTCTTTTGGTGTCAATCAAAATTTCTAGAGGCATAATTCCGCCAAACTCAGTTTCAAAAAACTTAATGTCTTTATAAAACTGCATTCCTTTAGGCATGTCTTCAATTAAACTACCAGAAACACGAATTTGAAACAAACCGACCATACTTAGCATGATAACGATTACTGTAGTAATATAAATAGTAATACGTCGTTGTTTTACCATTCGTTCCATCCAAAAAACAACATTTCCCATCCACTTTTTTTCTAAGTGATTTAAATGTTTTTTTTCAGGGCGAGGCATGAAACTGTATATAATCGGAACGATTAATAAAGCTAAAATAAAAATACTAATGATATTTACTGAAGCTAAAATTCCGAATTCTCTAAGTAGCTGGCTTTTTACAAAAACAAAGGTTGCAAAACCTGATGCTGTTGTAATATTTGTCATTAATGTAGCATTACCAATTTTAGAAATTACACGTTGTAATGACTTTGCTTGGTTACCGTGTTTTTTTATTTCTTGCTGATATTTATTGATAAGGAAAACAGCGTTTGGTACTCCGATTACAATAATTAATGGCGGAATTAAAGCGGATAATACAGTGATTTCATATCTAAATAAACCAATAAACCCGAAAGCCCAAACAACACCAATACCTACAACTAATAATGTGATAAATGTTGCTCTAAAAGAACGAAAAAAGAAAAAGAAAATAACAGCTGTAATACCTAAAGCTCCTAATACAAAGAGCTGCATTTCATCAATTATATTCTGAGAGTTTATGGTGCGTATGTATGGCATTCCAGACATGCGGACATCTATTTGATGCTCTTTCTCAAATTTTTCAACAGTAGGTATTAAAATTTCAGCAATAAAATCTCTTCTAGCTGGGGTGTTTACAATGTCTTTATTTATGTAAATGGCAGTTTGTAAAGTACCTTGTTCATTGTAAAGTAAGTTGTCGTAAAAAGGAAGTTTTTCGAAGAGTTGTTTTTTTATTTTATTTACCTCTTCGTTGGTAGTAGGTGCTTTATCAAATAGTGGTTCGAGAACAAATTTTCGTTGTTTTCTATCAGCTTTCAATTGCTTAACATCTGCAATAGATAGTGTGAAATCTACTTGTTTTACACTATCTAAAGTTTTTACAAGATTATTCCAAGCATTAAACTTAGCAGGTGTAAAAATAGTTGAATCTTTAACTCCTAAAATAACTAAGTTACCTTCTTCTCCAAAAATATCTAAAAACTGATCGTATTGTATGTTTGCTTCGTGATCTTTAGGAAGTAAATTTGCCTCAGTATATGAGAAGCGCATGTACTTCATTTGAGAAACTAAAAGTGCTGTGATAATAGCAACAGCAATTAAAACCAAGTATCGGTTTCGTAATATAAATCCAGCGATTTTAGTCCAAAAAGTCATTCAAATATTTTTTGCAAAGTTATGGTAAATGAACCAATTAAACGAAAAAAAAGAGTGTCATAAAGACACTCTTTTTAAAGTTTGTTAGAAATAATTAAACTGTCATTATCTCTTTTTCTTTTACAGATACTTTAGCATCAATATCTTTAATAAAAACATCTGTTATTTTTTGAACTTCAGCTTCTGCATCTTTTTTTGAATCATCAGAAATATCAGTTTTTTTAATGTCGTTGTTTGCATCTTTACGTGCATTACGAACTCCTACTTTTGCATGTTCAGATTCTGCTTTAGCTTGTTTAGCTAATTCTTTACGACGCTCTTCAGTTAACGCAGGTACATTAATAATAATATTATCACCATTATTCATTGGGTTAAAACCTAAGTTTGCAAGCATAATAGCTTTTTCTATTTCTTGTAACATGTTTTTTTCCCAAGGCTGAACTGTAATGGTTCTTGCATCTGCAGTACTTACATTAGCTACTTGTCCTAAAGGTGTTGCAGAGCCATAATAATCTACTTGTACATTTGCAAGCATTGCAGGCGAAGCTTTACCAGCTCTAATAGTACGTAATTCTTTTTCTAAGTGCGCTATAGCGTTGTTCATTGCCTCTTTGGCCGAATCTAAAATAAAATCTATCTCTTCGTTCATTTTGTTCGTTTTATTGCCTTCTTAAAAAAAAGAAGAAGGTTCTTTGAGTTTATTCGTTATTAACTATCGTTCCAATTTTTTCTCCGGTAACTAATTTTAATAAATTACCTTTTTTATTCATATCAAAAACAATAATTGGTAATTTATTTTCTTCACTTAAAGTAAATGCGGTCATGTCCATTACTTTTAAGTCTTTTTTAATAACATCTTTAAATGTTATTTTGTCATATTTTACAGCGTTTTCATCCTTTTCTGGATCTGCGTTGTAAATACCATCAACACGTGTACCTTTTAATATTGCATCTGCATTTACTTCAATTGCTCTTAATACAGCTGCGGTATCAGTTGTAAAATAAGGATTTCCTGTTCCTCCACCAAAAATAACCACGCGTCCTTTTTCTAAATGACGATTTGCACGACGTTTAATATAAGGTTCTGCTATTTCTTTAATTTCAATAGCTGTTTGTAAGCGCGTATGAATTCCTTCGTCTTCTAAGGCACTTTGTAAAGCTAAACCATTAATACAGGTTGCTAACATTCCCATATGGTCACCTTGTACGCGATCCATACCTTGACTAGCACCAGCCACTCCTCTAAAAATATTTCCACCACCAATAACGATAGCAATTTCAACATTTTTTTCTAGTACTTGTTTAATTTCTTGTGCGTATTCTTTAAGTCTCTTTGGGTCGATACCGTATTGACGGTCTCCCATTAATGATTCGCCACTTAATTTTAAAAGGATTCTCTTGTATTGCATAGTTTTGTTGAAAGTTATGCAAAACTACGTTTTTTTTTTGAGTTTAAATTTTGATAAAATAAAAAAAACCATCCAAAAAATTGGATGGTTTTAATTATAAAGATATTGGTAAGAATTATCCTAAAGTGATTCTTACGAAGTTTTTAACTTCTACGTCACCAAAAGAAGAAACATATTCTGCAACAGTTTTCTTTTCGTCTTTAATAAACTTTTGATCTAATAAACATTGTTCTTGATCTAAAGTTGTATTATCAGAAATAAATCTTTCCATTTTTCCTGGTAAAATTTTATCCCAAATTTTCTCTGGTTTACCTTCTGATTTTAATTGTTCTTTAGCTTCTTCTTCAGCTTTAGCTAAAGCAGCATCAGTTAATTGTAATCTAGATACATATTGAGGAACGTTCTTTAAAGTTTTACCTAAACGAACTAATTCTTCATTGTCTTTTACGATAGCAGCAATTCTTGCTTCAGTTTCAGATTCTACATAAGCAGGATCAAAACCTTTGTAAGATAAAGAAGTTGCTCCCATAGAAGCAGCTTGCATAGCTAAGTCTTTTGATAACTCAGCAGCTTTATCTATAGATTCAGATAAACCAACCATAGCAGCAATTTTACCGATATGAGTATAAGCTCCTACATAAGGTGCTTCAAGTCTTTCGAAAGAAGTAATATCGATTTTTTCACCGATAACTCCTGTTTGCTCGATTAACTTCTCAGCAACAGTTACTCCACCAAAATCAGCAGCTAAAAATTCTTCTTTACTTTTAGTATTAAAAGCAATAGCAACAAATTGAGAAGCTAAATCTTTAAATGAATCATTTTTAGATACGAAATCTGTTTCACATGCTAATACAATAGCAACACCGTAAGTATTGTCATCACTAATTTTAGTGATTGCAACACCTTCAGTAGACTCTCTATCTGCTCTTTTAGCAGCTATTTTTTGTCCTTTTTTACGTAAAACATCAATTGCTTTATCAAAGTTCCCTTCAGCTTCTACTAATGCATTTTTACAATCCATCATACCAGCTCCGGTAGTTTCTCTTAATTTTTTTACGTCTGCAGCGCTAATTTTTACTGACATTTCTGTAGTTATTTTTAGTTGTAAATATATTGTTGTAAAAAATTTAAAGGTTTCAATTTAATGAAACCTTTAAATTGAAATTATTTAGTTTCTTCCTTAGCAGGTGCTGCTTCGGTAGCTACTTTTTCTTCTTTAGCTTCTGTTTTAGCAGGCGCTTTTTCTACTTTTGTCTTTTCTTTGTCAGCTTTTCTTTCAGTTAAGCCTTCATTGATAGCATCAGTAATATAAGATAATACTTTATCAATAGATTTTGAAGCATCATCGTTTGCAGGAATTACAAAATCAACTGGTCTTGGATCAGAGTTTGTATCAACTAATGCAAAGATTGGAATGTTTAATTTTTGTGCTTCAGCAACAGCAATGTGCTCTTTTTTTACATCAATTACAAAAACAGCTGCAGGTAAACGAGTCATATCAGAAATAGAACCTAAATTCTTCTCTAATTTAGCTCTCTGACGATTGATTTGTAATTTTTCTCTTTTTGATAATGCATCAAAAGAACCATCTTGCTTCATTCTATCAATAGTAGCCATTTTCTTAACAGCTTTACGAATAGTTACGAAGTTTGTTAACATACCACCTGGCCAACGCTCAGTAATAAAAGGCATGTTAATGTTTGTTGCTCTTTCAGCTACGATATCTTTCGCTTGCTTTTTAGTTGCAACGAATAAGATCTTACGACCAGAGCTTGCTATTTTTTGTAAAGCTAATGCAGCTTCATCAATTTTAGCAGATGTTTTATACAAATCGATGATGTGAACACCATTACGCTCAGTATAAATATAAGGAGCCATGTTAGGGTTCCATTTTCTAGTTAAGTGACCGAAGTGCACTCCACTTTCTAATAATTCTTGAATATTTGCCATTTTAATAAAATGTGTTTACGTTCTGTTTTCACAATATTTCAGTAGTTATATTAAGTCTGAAATATTTAGATACTAAACTGTTAAAAATTAATTTATAACAGTCTCTTTTTGAAAATACAAAACCAAAGCTTTTTGCAAAGCAGTGATAAATATTAACGCTTAGAGAACTGAAATTTCTTACGTGCTTTCTTCTGACCGAATTTCTTACGTTCAACCATTCTAGGGTCACGAGTTAATAAACCTTCTGGCTTTAACACAGCTCTGTGCTCTTCGTTAATAGCTACTAATGCTCTAGTAATTGCTAAACGAATTGCTTCTGCTTGACCTGTAATACCACCACCATATACATTTACTTTAATGTCATAAGATTCTAAGTTCTCAGTTAACATTAAAGGTTGTTGGATCTTGTATTGTAAAGTTCCTGTTGTAAAGTAGTTTTTGTACTCTTTTTTATTTACAGTAATGTTTCCTTTACCTTCTGAAAGATAAATACGAGCAACAGCTGTTTTTCTTCTACCTATTTTGTGTACAGTTTCCATTATTTAAGATCGTTAAGGTTAATAGCTTTTGGGTTTTGAGCAGTTTGTTGGTGCTCAGTACCTGCATAAGCATACAAGTTTTTGTATAATGCACTACCTAATTTGTTTTTAGGTAACATTCCTTTTACTGCTTTTTCGATTAATCTTGTAGGATCTTTTTCGAACATTTCTGTAGCAGTTAATGATCTTTGTCCACCTGGATATCCTGTGTGACGGATGTAAGACTTGTCAGTCCACTTTTTACCAGTTAAAACAATTTTTTCTGCGTTGATAACAACCACGTTGTCTCCACAATCTACGTGAGGAGTATAATTTGGCTTGTACTTACCTCTAATTAGCATTGCTATTTTAGAAGCTAGACGACCCAACGTTTGCCCGTCCGCATCAACTAAAACCCACTCTTTATTAACAGTGTTTTTGTTTGCTGATACCGTTTTGTAACTTAATGTGTTCATAATTACACGATTAGTTTTTGTTTATTAATATATTTATTTATCCTTAAAAAAGGTCTGCAAATGTACGGTTAATTATTTGATTGACAAATAGCGTGTTAGTTTAATTTTTAACTTTTAATTTTCCGTTTTTAAATAGGTCAAAAGCGGCTTGATAATAGGAGATTGTTTCGTTTAAGAATAAAGAATCTGTTTTTGTTGGTGTGATTTCATTTTTATCTTTATTCCAACGGTACGATTTATGTTTTTTGTTGGTTTCTAATAGTAATAACTTCTCTTTTTTTAATAAACCTACCTTACGATGATTTCCTATAAATGCGCGTTCATCTTCTGGCTGCATTTTATTGATGTCTGTTCCGAATAACTTCGTGTTGTAAGACCAATTTAAATACCCGAATAGGGTTGGAAATATATCTATTTGAGAACTTAATTTATCTATTTTAATTGGGGTTTGGTTTTTTAGATTGGTAATGAAAGCAGGAATATGATGATTTCTTACGTTTATTTCAGTTCTACCAGCACTAAAACCACAGTGATCAGACATAATAACAAATACTGTGTTTTTATACCAAGCTTTTGTTTTAGCTTTTGTTAAGAATTCATTTAAACTTTTGTCTAAATATTTTATGGCTCCTTCTACGTTTTTCCCTGAAGGAACATCAACAACATTATCAGGATATGTATAGGGTTTGTGATTTGAGCTTGTCATGATAAAACTAAAAAAAGGCTGCTTACTTTTTGCTTTTTCGTCAGTAACTTTTAATACTTTATTAAAAAGATCTTGATCACAAACTGCCCAAGCATTTTCAAAAGTCATTTCATCATCTTCAATACGTGTTCTATTAGTAGGTAGTTCTTCTTTTAAACGATGTGATTTTCTTCTGTCAACAATATCAAATCCGTTGTAGCTAAAATAATTTGTCATATTATCAAAATGACCATCACCTCCATAAAAGAAAGTTCTGCTATACCCTTTTTGTTTAAAAACATCACCAATAGTAGCTAAATTATCATTGTTTTCGCGTTTAACAATACTTCGGCCAGGTGTTGGAGGAATAGCTAAGCTGATAGCTTCAATACCTCTAATAGTTCTTGTTCCTGTAGCATATAAACTTGTGAAGAATACTGAATTATTAGCTAGTGAATCTAAGGTTGGAGTCCAGTTTTTTGTACTTGTAAAGCTTTGCATAAAACGAGCATTGATACTTTCTAAGCCTATGAAAATTACATTAGGTTTTAGTTCTGTGCTGTCGTTTTTTGTATATCGGTATATGTTATCTTTTGCTAGTAAGCTGTCGTTAGATGCTTTTATGTTTTCTGAAAGTAATTTGTACGTTTTTTTCTTCGGAAGTGTTGCGTAAAACTCGTTATAGTCCAGTTCATTACTCTCATAAGCAGCGAAAAATGAATACATGCCAGATTTAGCGAGTTCGTTTTCATTGATGCTTGTAAATACTTCTGCATTATTATTTGTAATGTAGTTATGGCAAAAACCTAAACTAATTAATATGATTAATGTAGGAATAAGCTTCGATTTAAAAGTGTCGGAATTATTAAAAGTGTTTTTGTAAGCGTTTCTCTTTGATGCGAAACGAATACTAAAAACCAATACTAAAACAATAATCCCAATCAATAAGGGTAAAGGGAACGATTGATGAATATTTTCAATAACCTCATAGGTGTATAAAAGGTAATCAACGGCAATAAAATTATAACGTCTTTGGTATTCGTCCCAAAAAGGAATTTCAGCTAAAAAAGAAAAAATAAAAACAAATAAGAAAAGTCCGTAAGAGAATTTGGTAATGATTTTGTCGAGTAAACTCCCGTGAAATTTTGAAGGAATAATTAGTAGGTATATTGCATAGATACTAATTAAATAAAGTAGATTATTGATGTCGAAAAATAAACCAACAATAAATATTTTTATTAGTTTTATTAACGAAAAATCGATGTGTTTAAAAGCTAAAATGTATAAAACAAATCGAACTATAAATGCAAAAAATAAAATAGTTAAACTAAATGTTTTTAATAGTTGAAATCTCTTCGGTAAAATAATATTTAGCATGGTAAATTTGGTTCTAGAACACAAAGAACGTTACTTTTTTTGAATAAAAAAAGACTACCCGTTAGAGTAGTCTTTTTAATATTATGAGAGTTTGTGATTACTCAGCTTTTTGCTCTAACAATTCAAAAAATTGATTTAAACGAGGAAGAATAATGATTTTTGTTCTTCTGTTTTTTGCTTTATTTTCAGGAGTGTCGTTTGTGGTTAAAGGTACATAACTACCTCTACCTGCTGCGATTAATCTGCTAGGTGCTACGCTGTATTTGTTTTGTAATTCACGAACAATAGAAGTTGCACGTAAAACACTTAAACCCCAATTATCTTTGATGCTAGATCCTTTTGATACTGGTGTGTTATCTGTGTGCCCTTCAATCATTACATCCATTTCTGGCTGACCGTTTACAACTGTAGCTACTTTTTCTAAAACTTTTGAAGCTTTCTCTGAAATAGTATAGCTTCCGCTTTTGAATAATAATTTATCAGAAATAGAGATGAAAACCACTGTTTTCTCAACATTAACTTGAATATCTTCATCATCAATACCCTGTTGTAATTCCTTCTTTAAGTGAAAAGCAACAACTAAGTTTAATGAATCTTTTTTAGAGGCAGCAGCTCTAATTCTATTAATGTATTTATCTTTTTTACTTAATTGAGTTAATGTTTCTTTAATATTATCATTAGCTCCTTTTGTTAAAACAGTCAAGTTTTCTACTTGTTGAAGTGTGTTTTGTTTATCCGCTTTTAAATCACCTACAGATGATTTTAATGTAGAAACTTTGTCTTCGCAGCTTTCTTTTTCAACCAAACACTTTGTTAAGTTCGCTTTTACAGCTACCAACTCTTCTTTTGTTTGTTCATGTTTTGCTTTTATAGCTTCTAATTCTTTGGTAGAAGCACAAGATGTTATTAAAAATGCGGTTGTAAGAAATAAAAATATTTTTTTCATTTTTATATTGTTTTTAGTGTGAGGGTTATTTGTGTAATAGTAAGACAAATTTATAAAAATGAAGTTACAAAAAAGAGAATTAACAATCTTTTATGAAGTAATAATCGATTATTTTTGTCAACAAATTTAAAAAGATGATTAAAAAAATATTTTCCGCCGCTGCAGTAATAATCGTTTTATTAACAGCTTGTAAACAAGAAAATAAGGTTAGTGAAGTTAAGTTAGAAGGTTTCGTTTTCGGAACAACTTATCATATTACTTATTTAGACGGTGTTGATTATCAAAAATCGATTGACAGCTTATTTTATTTGGTGAATAAATCATTATCAACATATGTGCCTACTTCTGATATTTCTAAAATTAACAAAGGAGATACAACTATTGTTGTTGATGCTATGTTTATAGATGTTTTTGATAAAGCGAAAAGAATATATAAAGAGACGGATGGTTATTTTGACCCAACAATAGGCAAATTAATCAATGCCTATGGTTTTGGTTCGGGTAATGAAATTAAAAATTTATCATCCGAAGAAATCAATAATCTGATGATTGGTGTTGGTTTTGATAAGGTAATGCTTAAAAATAGTAAAGTATATCGTGATTCAAATCATATTGAATTTAATGTGAATGCTTTTGCTAAAGGATATGGTGTTGATGTTATTGGTTGGTTTTTAGAAAGTAAAAAAGTGACTAATTATTTGATAGAAATAGGAGGTGAGATAAGAGCAAGAGGAAAAAAGAATTCAAAATTATGGAAAGTTGCTATTGAGAAACCAAATGTTGATGGTACACGATCACTTCAAAAAGTAATTGAATTAGATGGGGAGTCTATGGCTACTTCAGGAAATTATAGGAAGTATAAAATGAATGAAAAGGGAGAGAGAATTGTGCATACGGTAAATCCAAAAACTGGATTAGCTTTTGAAAGTAATCTTTTAAGTGTGTCTGTGCGTTTAAAAGGAGACTGTGCTGATGTTGATGCTTATGCAACTGCCTTTTTAGCTATGGGGTTAGATAAAACAAAAGAATTTTTAGTAAAGCATCCTGAGCTAAAAGTAGTTCTATTGTACAATGATAAAGATAATAATTTACAAGAATTTGTAAACTAATTTTTAAAACACACCGGTAAAATTTCGCCTTTCATTAAAGCAAATCGTTCTAGTTTTTCTGGAGCGATTTTTTTTGTGAAGTCAACTTCATCAACTTTAAAGCCTATAGAACGAAGTTTATTGAAGTAATCACGTCCGTACACGCGTACATGATCGTATTGACCGAATATTTGGGCACGTTCTTTACGATCGGTAATAGTGTCATCTTCAAAAGTAATTTCTCTATTTAAGTCTTGCGGAATTTGAAATATTCCAAAACCACCAGTATTTAAAACGCGATAGAGTTCTTGCATTGCTTTGGTATCATCAGGAATATGTTCTAGAACATGATTGCAAAAAACAACATCAAACTCATTGTCTTTAAAAGGTAAATCACAAATATCAGCCTTTACATCAGCAATTGGAGATTCTAAATCTGAAGTAATATACTCTAAGTTTTTTTGTTTCCTAAAAATGTCTAGAAAGCATTGCTCGGGAGCAATATGTAAAACTTTTAATTTTTTATCCGAAGAAAAAAAATCGGTTTCATTTTGTAAGTATAACCAAAGTAAACGATGCCTTTCTAATGATAGTGTAGAAGGAGAAAGTGCATTTTCTCGTTGTACACCGTAGCCATAAGGTAAAAATTTACGGAATGATTTACTATCAATAGGATCGGTAAAATTATTGCCTTTTAACCACCATGCAATTATTGGACGAGCCAAATAACTAGCTTTAATTAAAAAGAGCCTAGGAATCGTGTTTAATATGGATTTGAAAATCTTCAATTATTTATTTAAAATGTCTTTAAATTTTTTACTTGTAAATAGTTTTATGATAAATAAAATAAAAGAAATTATTAAAAGTAAAGTTCCTATTGCAAGTAATTCAGGAGCAAGCATCCAATGAAGTACTTTAAACACAATTGCTAGAATTATAAAAATTATTCCGACAATAAAAACAGTAATAATTTGCTTTGATTTCATAATTTAAGCTCTAAACTCGTCTTCCTCATTAGTTTCAATACCTAAAGCTTCGTGTACGTATTTAAAAGTTGAAAGTAACTCAGGTTTACCATTAACAATCGCAACATCGTGTTCAAAGTGAGCCGAAGGTTTATTATCTAAAGTAGTAATTGTCCAACCGTCGTTATGTTGTAATATTTTATGAGTTCCCATATTTGTCATAGGTTCGATAGCTACAACCATACCTTCAATAAATTTTTTACCACGACCTCTACGTCCATAATTTGGCATTTCAGGATCTTCATGCATAACACGTCCTAAACCATGACCAACCAATTCACGAACAACTCCATAACCATGTTTTTCAGTGAAATTTTGAATAGCAAAACCAACATCACCAACGCGGTTACCAACCTTTAATTCACGAATACCAACGTATAAACTTTCTCTAGTAACATCTAAAAGTTTTTTTGTTTCTGTAGCAATTTCACCTACAGCAAAAGTGTAAGCATGGTCTCCATAAAAATCATTTTTAATAGCACCACAGTCAATAGAAATGATATCACCTTCTTGTAAAGGAGTATTGTTAGGAATTCCATGAACAATTTGTGAGTTTGGACTCATGCAAAGTGTATTTGGAAAATCATATAATCCTAAAAAACCAGGAATAGCTCCTTGCTCACGAATAAAATCTTCTGCAAGTTTATCAAGGTGTAAAGTAGTGACTCCAGGTTTTACTTCTTTGGCAAGCATACCTAATGTTCTTGATACTACTAATGCACTTTCGCGCATAATTTCTATTTCTTCTCTAGTTTTAGCTTTAATCATCTTAAAAATATTGAGGCGCAAATTTACGGTTATTTTTGATACGGATGTGTGTATGGTTTACCAGAAATTATTTTAAAAATATCCTCTTCAATTGTACTACCATCAACAGGGTGTTCTACAAAGCGACCAATCTCTTTTCCGTTTTTATAAAATATAAAAGTAGGAACACGAATTATATCGTATCCTTTTTCTAAACCGTTCGCAGTTTTTTTGCGATTTACAGTTACTAACTCTAAGTTTTTGTAGTCGAATTCAGCTTGATCTAGCGTTTTGTAAAAGTTAGGAATTTCACGCTGGCTATCACCACACCAAGTTCCCATAAAACCTTTAATAGTTATATTTTTTAAATGAGGCTTTAATCTGTCTGTAGCACTTTTGTCTATTTCATAGTAGCTGTAAAAGTCATTAAACCATTCTGAAGCGTATGGTTCTTGTTGAAAATCTTTTTTTGTAGCAATACCAATTAAGTCTCCGTCTTTATCCTTTTTTACAGGGCTTTTTGGTACAGCTGCACAAGAGACGATTAATAAAATAATCAGTGTGTATATTGTTTTTTTTATCATAATGTTTTAAATAAGTGAATGTTGTGTCATTTCTTTAGGTTGCGCTACATTCATTAGTCGTAAAATAGTTGGAGCAATATCACCTAAAGCACCATTTTTTATCGATTTTAATTCTTTGTCAATTAAAATCATTGGTACTGGGTTTGTGGTATGTGCTGTGTGAGGAGTTCCATCAGGATTCATCATTGTTTCACAGTTACCATGATCGGCAATTAAAATAGTTGTGTAATCATTTTCTAAAGCAGTTGTAATAACACTTTCTACACAATTATCTACAGTTTCACAGGCTTTTACAGCTGCCTCAAAAACACCAGTATGACCAACCATGTCTCCATTAGCAAAGTTTAAGCATACAAAATCTACCGTTCCTTTCTTTAATTCAGGAACAATAGCATCGCGAATTTCATAAGCACTCATTTCAGGTTTTAAATCGTACGTGGCTACTTTTGGTGATGGGCATAATAAACGCTTTTCACCTTTAAACTCCTGTTCTCTTCCGCCAGAAAAGAAAAATGTTACATGTGGGTATTTTTCGGTTTCAGCAATCCTAATTTGTTTTTTATTTGCAGCTTCTAAAACTTCACCTAAGGTATTTTTAATATTATCGCTATTGTAAATTACATGAACGTTTTTAAATGTTTCATCGTAATTTGTCATGGTAACAAAATGTAACGGTAGTTTTTTAGTATTAAGGTCAGGAAAATCTTTTTGATTTAGTATTTCTGTTAATTCGCGACCTCTGTCAGTTCTAAAATTAAAAAAGATAACTACATCACCCTCTTTAATAGTTGTTTTGGGTTGTTTGTTTTCGTTTACCATAATAATAGGTTTCACGAATTCATCAGTAATTTTTTCAGTATAGTTTTCTTGAATACTTTCGGTGGCGTTTGTAGAGAAATCACCTTTTCCGTTTACTAAAGCATCATATGCTAGTTTAACTCTTTCCCAGCGATTGTCACGATCCATTGCATAATAACGACCTGTAATTGTTGCCAATTCACCAGTGGTTTTTTGCATGTGCTGCTCAATATCATTAATAAAATATTTTCCTGATTTTGGATCACAATCACGACCATCAGTAAAAGCATGAAGAAATACGTTCTTTAAGTTGTGTTCGTTTGCCGTTGTTAATAATCCTTTTAAATGATCTATATGAGAATGAATTCCTCCGTTAGAAACCAATCCTAAAAAATGAACATTTTTATCATTCTTTTTAGCGTATTCAAAAGCGTTTAATAATTCAGTCTCTTGCGCTAAAGTACCATCTTTAACAGCTTTGTTAATTTTAGCAAGATTTTGATATACAATTCTACCTGCACCTAAATTCATGTGTCCAACTTCCGAATTTCCCATTTGTCCTTCAGGTAAACCAACGTGTTCACCGTCTGTACGTAATTCAGCATGTGGAAATTTATCGTATAGCGAATTTATAAAAGGAGTTTTTGCATTATATATGGCAGATACTTTGGGGTCTTGGGTAATTCCCCAACCATCTAATATCATTAAAATTACTTTCTTGTTCATTTGTTGTGTGTTGAAAAACAAAAGTAAGAAAGATTTTTAGCTCTTTTTTAAAAAATAACGAAACCGATTGTTTGTTATAAATTAGGTGAAGCTGTTTCCCGCTTTCCGCACTCGCTTTTTTTAAGAAAAATAAAAAAGAGCTCAAACAGATGCTTCAATCAGGGCTAGACTTATTTACAGTTTTATAGATGTTATACAAGATAGTTCGTATCCTGTTTGTTGCGTTTTAAAAAATAACAAAACCAACTAGAAAGTATAAGAATAGAAAGGCGATAATTAAGAACACGATATTTTTAATTAAGGAGCTTCTTTTTTCTTTTCTTACTCGAAATTTAATCTCTTCTAATTCACTTTCAGTAACATTTTTAGTAAAATGTAAGGAGTCGTTGTCATCTTTTTGATAGCTCTCTAGTTTCTCAAAAGTACTTTTTCGATTTCTTTTATTATTTTTTATGCTGGTAACCATACTAGAAACTGCACCTCCAAAACTCATAGCTAAATATTTTGAATATTATATTTATAAGTAGCTTTTTTATTAGAAATGTTACAGAATTATTTTCTAATATGTCATTGTGAGATACGAAGCAATCTGTAAATATCAAATAGCTACAAACGTCATTACGAACAAAGTGAAGTAATGACGTTTGTAGTTATTTTCTGTACTTACGAATGGCCTCTTTTATTTTTTCAATTCTATTTTCAGGGTCTGGGTGTGTGCTTTGAAATTCAGGAGTTCTATTAGAGCCAGCTGCTTGTTTTAAAATTTCCATTACACCAATTAAGCTTTCAGGATTGTAACCAGCATCTATCATTAATTTAACACCTAAATCATCACTTTCTAGTTCGTCACCTCTACCATATTTCATATTAATTACATTGGCAATAGATGCCATTCCTTGAGCTGTACTAGGGTCAAAACCAACAGAAGCACCAGAAAGTAAACCTTGAGTTAAATCTTGTTTAGCCATACGAGCAGCAGAATGACGACCGATAACATGACCAATTTCATGTCCCAACACACCTGCTAATTGATCCTCATTTTTTAGTTTAGAAAACAAAGCAAAAGTGATAAATACTTGCCCGCCTGGTAAGGCAAAAGCGTTAATGGCTCTCTCATCTTTTAATAAATGGAAATCAAAAGGATAACCAGATTCTCTGGCAATGCTATTATCTACTAGTTTTTTGCCAATATTATCTACTAAATCTTGATATTTTTGGCTAGGGTATAATCCCCCATGTTGTTGAGCCATTTGTGGAGCACTACTTAAACCAATTGCAATTTCTTGCTTTGGTGAAATAGAAATATGTTGTTTTTTACCAGTGTAGGGGTTTACTTCTGCGCTAGAACAATACTTTACTAAAGCGAATAATGCAATTGCTGCACCAATTAAAAACCTAATTTTTAAATTTCCGCGATTTCTCATGTCTTTGAATTGTTTGTTTTCGTGATAAAGGTAAAAGTACAAAATATATAATTTAACGAATATGGATTTTTTGTGAACTATAAAAAACTTAAATTTACCCAGCAAAACAAACAACTATATGGAGTCTCATTTTGAATTAAATGAAATCACGAAAAAATTACCTAAGCATTTACACAAATTTGTAGTAAAACAACCTTATAACGAGTATACAGCACAAAACCAGGCGGTTTGGCGTTATGTAATGCGTATGAATGTTGATTATTTAGGTAAAGTAGCACACGCTTCTTACTTAAAAGGATTAGAACAAACAGGTGTTTCTGTTGAGAATATTCCATATATGGCAGGTATGAATCGTATTTTAAAAGATATTGGTTGGGCTGCGGTTTCGGTAGATGGTTTTATTCCCCCAAATGCATTTATGGAGTTTCAAGCCTATAATGTTTTGGTGATTGCTTCAGATATGCGTACTATAAATCATATAGAATATACACCTGCACCAGATATTATTCATGAAGCTGCTGGTCATGCGCCAATTATAGCAAACCCTGAGTATTCTGAATATTTACGTCGATTTGGAGAAATAGGGTCTAAAGCAATTTCATCATCGAAAGATTATGAAATGTATGAGGCAATTAGATTATTATCTATTTTAAAAGAGAATCCAAATTCAACAGAAAAAGAAATTAATGAAGCTCAAGAAAAAGTAGAGTGGCTGCAAGATAATATGGGCGAATTGTCAGAAATGGCACAAATAAGAAACTTACACTGGTGGACAGTTGAGTATGGTTTAATAGGTGAACTGGATGATCCGAAGATATACGGAGCAGGCTTATTGTCATCAATAGGAGAAAGTATGTGGTGTATGAAAGAAGAGGTTAAAAAAGTAGCCTATTCTGTTGATGCTGCAAATATGAGTTTTGATATAACAAAACCACAACCACAATTATTTGTAACGCCTAATTTTGCACATTTAAGCATGGTTTTAAATGAATTTGCAAATACAATGGCGCTTAGAACAGGTGGTTTAAAAGGGGTTCAAAAATTAATTGATTCTAACAATTTAGGAACCATAGAACTAAGCACAGGAATTCAAGTGTCAGGAATATTTACAAATGTAATTGAAGATGCAAAAGGGAAAGTGGCGTATATGCAAACTACAGGTCCAACAGCTTTAGCAAATAGAGATAAAGAATTGATAGGGCATGGAATTACATACCACGCCGAAGGTTTTGGATGTCCAGTAGGGAAATTAAAAGGGATCAATTTACATATTGAAGACATGAGTCCGCGTGATTTAAAAGCATACGGAATTTATGAAGGCGAAGATTTAATGCTAGAGTTTGAAAGTGGTGTAGTTGTAAAAGGAAAAGTAATTACAGGTACTCGTGATTTAAGAGGTAAAATTCTAATAGTTTCCTTAAAAAATTGCACAGTTACTTATAAAGAGCAAGTCTTATTTCAACCAGCATGGGGAATTTACGATATGGCAATTGGTAAAGAAGTAGTTTCGGCATATTCAGGATCTGCGGATGTAGCTTCTTTCGAGAACTTAGGGAAAGTATCAGAAACAAAAACACATAAAATAGCATATACTTCTTCGCAAAAAGAATTATATAGGTTATATGATGAAGTGAGAAAAATGAGAAATGCTGCTGAGGTTTCAGAAAAAGAAATATCAGTAGTTTTTACAAAACTAAAAAACGATTTTAAAGAGGATTGGTTGTTGTCTTTAGAATTGTATGAATTGGCTTTTAAGCAAAATTTTAAAGTGAAAACAGAACTTAAAGAATATTTAACAAGTTTAAAAAGCAACAAGAGTTACAGAACTTTAATTGAAAACGGATTACATTTGTTGTCTTAATAATAGCAAACGGATGGGATTATTTAATTTATTTAGAAAGAAAAACATGGCAAACGAAATACAAGAATATTTAGATAAAGATGCAGTAGTTTTAGATGTACGTACTTTAGCTGAGTGGAACGAAGGGCATTCTGAAGGAGCAAAACATATTGTTTTAACTGTAATACCCGTAAATGTAGAGGAGATTAAATCTTGGAATAAACCAGTAATTGCAGTTTGTAAAAGTGGCGGAAGAAGCGGACAAGCAATGCAGTTTTTAGCAAATCAAGGAATTGATGTGATTAACGGTGAGCCTTGGCAAAATGTAGATCAGTATTTGGTTAAATAACTAAAAAACATATTGAATTTCCGTTTTAAGTAAAAATTATAATTTCAACGTCATTCCGAATTTATTTCGGAATCTCATTATAATACATAGCGATTTTTGATGAGAGGCTGAAACGAGCTCAGGTTTACGATTACATTTTAGTACGGATAATCATAAAAATTTCATAAAAGGAAATGCTTTTTCAAGTGTTTCCTTTTTTTGTTGAAGGTTTTTTAAAAATTTTAAATGCGCTTCAGAAGTAGGATTGAAAGAACGATGTGTTAATCCTTTTTGAATAGTTGCTACATCTTTCATGGTTTGTTGAGTCTCTTCAGAAAGCCAAACTTCAGAAAAACGTTCCCAAATATAATCAATAGCTGTTTTATTCGGGTGAATCATATCTTCTGCATAAAAACGATAATCTCGTAATTCATCCATCATAATTTCATATGAAGGAAAATAATGCGTGTTATTTTGAGGTTCAATAATTTGATGAATCGCCGAAAGTAAATGCGCCTTACTACGTTGATTTTCTATAAAACCATCTTTTAAATGACGAACTGGCGAAACGGTAAAAATGATAGAAACCTTGTTGTTTGTTGTTTTAATTAAGGCGATAATCGCTTCTAAGCTTTCTGTAATTTCTTCGACAGATAAAATTTCTTTTAAAAATTTTTTTTGCGGAATTTTATGACAATTGGCAACAATAGTATCCGTTTCAATATGGCGATATACCCAAGAAGTCCCCAATGTTATTACAATATGAGTCGAGTTTTTTAAATAGTTAAGTGTTGCTGTATTGGCAGTATTTAAATTGTTTGTTATTTCGTTTTTATCCGTAGAACTTAACGAAGAATGTGCTTCAAAATTATGCCAGCGTTCGTTATGAAAAAAAATGTCTTCATCACTATATTTTTTCTGATTGATAGCATTTGTAATTAGTGTTTCAATCGCTTTAGGTTGAAATAAAATACCAAACGGATTTACTGCGGATTGAAATTTGTAATACGCTAATTTATTTCCAATATTTTCTGAAAAACAAGAACCCAATAACAATAGTTTCGAGTTGTAGTTAATTTGATGTAATTGTTGTTTTTTTAAAGGAATTTGAGTGTGAAGAATCATTGATGCAAGATAAAATTCAGTTCAAAAATAAAGATAAAATCGTTAGCAATAATTAGTAAATTTTTTTTGAGATAAAAAAGATATCTTTGTTTAATTAAAAGAGATATAAATTGAACAACATTAAAAATTCTTTTACAATTAAAGATCTTGAAAATGTTTCAGGGGTAAAAGCGCATACTATTCGTATTTGGGAGAAACGGTATGGGTTATTATCGCCAGAAAGAACAGATACTAATATTCGATATTATTCATCAGATAATTTACAGAAATTGTTAAATGTTGTTTTGTTAAATACAAATAACCATAAAATTTCTAAAATAGCTGAAATGTCTAATGAAACGATTATTGTTAAAGCAAGAGAGTTGGCATTTAAAGTGGCTGTTGATGATGAGGCGATTAATTCGTTTAAGCTCTCTATGTTTCAGTTTGATAAAGTTTTGTTTAATAATACTTATAATAAATTGTTAAATAAAAAAACATTTAGAGAGATTTTTAAAGATGTTTTTATTCCTTTTTTAGGACATATAGGTTTATTGTGGCAAACAGATACATTGTTGCCAGCGCACGAGCATTTCATATCTAATTTAATAGCTCAGAAAATTCAAATTAGCACAGAGAGATTAGAGTATTCTGTAATTAATTCAGAAACTACTTATGTTTTATTTTTGCCAGAAAATGAGGTACATGAGCTTGGGTTGATGTATTTAAACTATGAACTTGTTTTAAGGGGGAATTCAACAATCTATCTAGGGCAAAGCTTGCCATTAAGTAATCTTGATTATTTTTTTGAAAGTGATACTAAAATTTGCTTTATAACATCATTAACTGTTCAGCCTTATGATGATAAGATTGTAAGTTATTTTCAGGAAATTAATGATATTATTAAGGGGACAGAACATCAATTAATCGCTGTTGGTAGTAAAACTTTAAAAGTAAAAGAAATTGATTTTGAAGCTGATATTTCTCTATATCCATCAGTAGTATCATTGTTAAAAACATTGTAGTTTTTTTGGTTAATTTTATTTTGTTTACTCTTTTTTTGTTTTTGTTAAACAAAAAATGTAAATTTGATTGACTCAATAGATTTCTTATCTTAATAGAAAATTAATTGAGCAACTAATATTAATTAATAAGGTATCGCATTGAAAAAAAAATATTAATAATAGGTTCAGGTTTTTCTTCTCTTGCGGCAGCGTGTTATTTAGCGAAAGCAGGTAATGAAGTTGTTGTTTTAGAGAAAAATGAAACCGTAGGGGGTAGAGCTAGGCAATTAATAAAAGATGGATTTACTTTTGATATTGGATCTACTTGGTATTGGATGCCAGATGTTTTTGAGAAATTTTTTGCTGATTTTGGAAAAAAACCTTCAGATTATTATGAGTTAGAAAAGTTAACTCCAGCATACCAGGTGTATTTCGATGTTAAAGACTCAATTACAATACCTGGAAGTTTAGAGGAGATATATGAAGTTTTTGAAAGGGAGGAAAAAGGGAGTGCAGCACACTTAAAAACTTTTTTAAAATCAGCAGCATATAATTATGATGTTTCTATAAACGATTTGGTTTATAAACCAGGGGTTTCTCCATTAGAATTAGTAACACCTGTTACTATTGGAAAAATAACACAGTTTTTCTCTACTATAAGAACACAAGTTAGAAAAAAAATAAAAAGTAAGAAATTAATTCAAATTTTAGAGTTTCCTGTTTTATTTTTAGGAGCTAAACCAAGTAATACTCCTGCATTTTACAATTTTATGAACTATGCTGATTTTGGTTTAGGTACATGGCATCCAAAGGGTGGAATGTATAAAGTAATTGAAGCAATGATAACGCTAGCTACTGATTTAGGAGTTGATTTTAAGGTGAACTCAAATGTAGAGGAGGTTGTTGTAAATGAAGTTGGTGAAGCAACAGGAATGGTTGTAAATAAAGAATTTGTTTCTTCAGATATTGTTTTAAGTGGTGCGGATTATCATCATACAGAAACACTATTGCCAAAGAAATATAGGCAGTATTCTGAAAAGTATTGGGATAAAAAAGTATTCGCACCATCATCACTATTATTTTATGTAGGTTTTGATAAAAAATTAGAAAATGTTTGTCATCATACATTATTTTTCGATACTGATTTTGATGTACATGCAAAAACTATTTATGATACCCCTAGTTGGCCTAAAGAACCGTTATTTTATGCAAGCTTCCCCTCTATAACAGATGGTTCTTTTTCGCCAGCGGGTAAAGAAGCTGCAACTTTCTTAATACCATTAGCTCCAGGTATAAATGATACTCCAGAGATTAGGGAAGAATATTTTAATATTATTTTAAACCGACTAGAGAAGTTAACAGGGCAATCTGTTAAAGAACATATCTTATTTAAAGAAAGTTTTTGTGTTAATGATTTTAAGAAAGATTATAACTCATATAAAGGTAATGCGTATGGGTTGGCCAATATTTTAACACAAACTGCCTTTTTAAGACCAAAGATAAAAAGTAAAAAAGTGAAAAAATTATTTTTTACAGGGCAATTAACAGTTCCATATCCAGGGGTTCCACCAGCTTTAATATCTGGTAAAATTGCTTCTGATTTAATTATGAAAAACCACCATTAATATGAAAAAACAACTGTTCGATGAAGTTTCTTACGCTAGTAGTAAGCTTGTAACTAAAAAATATAGTACATCTTTTTCGTTGGCTACAAGAATGCTGGCGCCAAGTATTAGAGGGGCAATTTATAATATTTATGGCTTTGTTCGATTTGCAGATGAAATTGTAGACTCTTTTCACGATTATGATAAAGAAAGTCTTCTAATTGGTTTTGAAAAAGAATATTTTTCAGCAAAAAAGACAGGTATTAGTTTAAACCCTATTATAAATTCATTCATACACACTGTTTTGAAATATGATATTTCAGACGAGATGGTAAAAGCTTTTTTAAAAAGCATGAAAGCTGATTTGTATAAAACTACTTATGAAACAGAAGCGGAGTATAAAGAGTATATTTATGGTTCGGCAGATGTTGTTGGGTTGATGTGTTTAAAGGTTTTTGTTAATGGAAATCAAGAAAAATATGACGAGCTTAAAAATGCAGCGCAACGGTTAGGTTCTGCGTTTCAAAAAGTAAATTTTTTACGCGATTTGAAAGATGATTTTGAAGATTTAAATAGATCGTATTTCCCTAATGTGAATTTTAAAAATTTTGATAAACAATCAAAATTAGCAATTATTAAAGATATTGAGTCAGATTTTGAGTATGCTTTTCAGAATGGAGTTTTAAAATTACCAGTTGAGGCTAAGTTTGGTGTATATATGGCTTACCGATATTATAATAGATTGTTAAAAAAATTAAAAGCCGTACATCATACCGAAATTATGGAAAAAAGAGTGCGTATTTCAAATTCAATGAAGCTAAATTTACTAGCCAGAAGTTATGTAAAGTATAAACTAAATTTAATTTAATGAATTTAAATTTTTTATTACTGTTATGTTTTTTTTTAGTTAATTATCAAGATGTCACCCCAGATTATGTTGTTAAATATCACAGTGTCTTATCTAAAAAAGATGAGTTGAGGTATATTGAAACATATCAAGAAAATAAAAACATAAATATACAAGCATATGTAATTTCACTACAAATGAAACAAGCAAAGTTTAAAACTTTTCCTTGGAGTAAATTAAGTATTTTTAACAAAGAAAAGAAGAGGTTAGATGAGTTGATTAAAACTCATTCTAACAATATTCATTTAAGATATGTTAGATTAGTTATACAAGAAAAAACTCCTAAAATTTTAGGATACAATAAAAAAATACAAGAAGATAAATCATTCTTAAAAATAATGCTTAAAAAGAAAGATAGCTCTGATTATTTAGATAAGTTTATCATTAAAAATACTTCACTATGATTTTGTTTTACTACATGTTAATTACATTAGCTGTGTTTATAATAATGGAAGGAGTTACTTGGTGTACCCATAAATACATAATGCATGGCTTCGGCTGGTTTTTACACGAAGATCATCATCAGCCAGGATATCCACATGTTTTTGAAAAAAATGACGCCTTTTTTGTAGTATTTGCGACGCCCAGTATTATGCTTTTTTATTTTGGAATTAGACCGGAACTAAATTACATGTTCTTCATAGGGTTGGGTATCTTATTATATGGATTAGCCTATTTTTTAGTACATGATGTTTTAATTCATAGACGATTTAAATGGTTTAAAAACACCAATAATCAATACTTAAAAGGATTAAGAAAAGCACACAAAATTCACCATAAACATTTAGGTAAACCAGATGGTGAATGTTTCGGAATGTTATTAGTACCTTTTAAATATTTTAAGAAAAAGCAATGAGTCATTATCTGTACCTCATATTAACTTTAGGTAGTTTAAGTATTCCGTTATTGTATAGTATAATTGAAAAAAAATTCCATTTTATTCAATACTTTAAACAAGCCTTTATAAGTATATTATTGGTTGCAATTCCTTTTTTAATTTGGGACGGATTGTTTACAAAATACGGAGTTTGGGGATTTAATTCAAATTATCATTTATCAATAGAAATTTTTAAAATGCCTATTGAAGAATGGTTGTTTTTCTTTTGTATTCCCTACGCTTGTTTGTTTACTCATGAAGTATTAAAATATTTAGTACCCAAATTCAAATTATCTAAAGGGGCGGCAATAATTATCAGTTTTTTATTGATTCTTACAGCATTAGTTTTATTGATTTTTAATTTTGGAAAACTATATACAACGATAAATTTTATACTCTTTTTAGTATTGCTTTTTTATGCGTTAAAATATCATCTAAAAACATTACAAGAATACTTACCTAGTTTTTTAGTCATCTTAATTCCTTTTTTAATCGTAAACGGAATATTAACCGGAAGTTTTATTGATGAACCAGTTGTTTGGTATAATAATGATGAAAACATGGGGTTTAGATTGTTTACAATTCCGTTTGAAGACGTTTTTTATGCATTTACTATGTTGTTTTCAGCACAATTGATATTCAATTATTTAAAAATCAAAAAGTTTGAAAAAAAATAAATACATACGGTTTTTACTATTCTTAGTAGTTAATTTTTTAGCACTGGGTATAGGAACCTTGTTAATGGAAGATGGCTCTCAAAAAGAGTGGTATCTTTCTTTAAATAAAGCACCATGGACACCACCTGGTTGGGTTTTTGGAGCAGCTTGGACAACAATAATGTTATTGTTTTCATTTTATATGACCAAATTAAGTTTCGAGTATAAATTTTTAGACAAAAAATTACTTTCGCTATTTATAGCTCAGTGGATTTTAAATGTAAGTTGGAATTACTTTTTTTTCAACCAACAATTAACAATTGTCGGATTAGTTTCTATTACATTATTATGGTTTCTAATTGGTTATTTCACCTTTGATCATTTAAAGAAAATAAGAGTTTATACATTACTAATACTTCCGTATTTAATATGGATGACGATCGCAACAAGTTTAAACGCATACATCGTATTTTATAATTAAAATTATGGCAAAAAAAAGAATATTACCCAAGATAAAATAGTAGAACTGTATATGAATTCAGTTTTAATATCTGGAAAACCTTCTTCTATTTATTCATTTGCAGAAGATAATAATTTTAAAGAGTCAGAGTTTTACAAGCATTATTCAAGCTTTGAAAGTTTAGAAAAATCAATTTTCGCAATCTTTGCAAAAGAAACAATTCATTTATTACATAAAACGGAAGCTTATAAAGAGTACTCATCAAAAGATAAGCTATTAAGTTTCTATTTTACTTTTTTCGAATTGTTAACAGCAAACAGATCTTACGTTTTGTTTCAGTTTAAAGATGTGAAATCAAACTTTTCAAAATTATCAGTTTTAAAAAAATTAAGAACTGAGTTTATACATTTTGTAAGTGGTATTAGTTTAGAAAAAATAGATTTTAAGAATGATAAAGTAAACGAAATTCAAGATAAAACAATCTCAGAAGGTTATTGGATCCAGTTATTAATGGTGCTGAAATTTTGGATTGATGATGAGTCATCAAACTTTGAAAAAACAGATGTTTTTATAGAAAAATCTATCAAAGCTAGTTTTGATATTCAGCAAATTGCACCTGTAAAAAGTGTAATTGATTTAGCTAAGTTTTTGTGGAAAGAAAAAGGAGCATCTGTATGAAAAGACTAGACAAAATACCAACATCTAAAATAGAAAGAGCAACCAAACTTGTAACAACAGGGCTTAAGGTTGGTGTGAATTATGCTAAATATTACGGTAATAAAATAAAAAAAACAGAAGAGCAAGCAAGAGAGCAGTTAAATGAAGATAATGCAACTGATATTTACGACGGTTTAAAAGAACTGAAAGGATCGGCATTAAAAGTAGCGCAAATGCTAAGCATGGAAAAAAGCTTGTTGCCAAACGCTTATGTAGAAAAGTTTTCATTATCGCAATTTTCAGTTCCGCCTCTTTCTGATCCTTTAGTTGTAAAAACATTTCAAAAATATTTTAAGAAAACACCTGAAGAGGTTTTTGATACGTTTACAGTAGCATCTGTAAATGCGGCAAGTATCGGTCAAGTGCATAGGGCTACAGTAAACAACAAAACATTGGCAGTTAAAATTCAATACCCAGGTGTTGCGAATAGTATCTCTACCGATTTAGCAATGGTAAAACCAATTGCAATGAAAATGTTTAATATAAAGGGTGAAGGTTCTGATGAGTATTTTAAAGAGGTTGAAAATAAATTATTAGAAGAAACTAATTATATACTAGAATTAGCTCAAAGTAATGAGATAGCAAATGCATGTAATAAGATACCAAACTTAAAATTTCCGAAGTATTACGAAGAATTCTCTTCTGATCGAATTTTAACGATGGATTGGATGGATGGTGTTCATCTTTCTGAGTTTACCCAAAAAGGATTGAATCAAGAAACTTCAAATAAGTTAGGACAAGCATTATGGGATTTTTACATGTACCAATTACATGTCTTAAAAAAAGTACATGCCGACCCGCATCCTGGTAATTTTTTGGTTTCACCAGAAAACGATTTAATTGTTATTGATTTCGGATGTATGAAAGAGGTTCCTCAAAGTTTTTATGTACCATATTTCGAATTAGCAGTGCGAGATAATATCGATAATCCAGCTTTTTTTGAAAGTAAGTTATATGAATTAGAAATTTTAAGAAAGGATGATACTGAGGAAGAAATAATCTTTTTTAAAGAATTGTTTTATGAGATGTTATCTTTATTTACACAGCCGTTTCAACAAGAAGAATTTGATTTTTCTGATGAAAATTTCTTCGGTAAAATAGCAGCGTTAGGCGAGAAATATTCTAAAAGTACAGAGTTGAAAAAAATGAATGGAAATAGAGGTTCAAAGCATTTTATTTACATTAACAGAACCTTTTTTGGATTGTATAATTTAATGCACGATTTAAAAGCTACAAATATTAAAATTAATAATTATAAAAATATATAATGCATTTATCTAGAGAGGCAATAGATGAGATGGAGCATCTATATAAAATAAACTTAATGAACAGTATTTCGGGTTATAAATCAGCAAACCTTATTGCTACAGAATCTGAGGATGGAGTAACAAACTTGGCTATTTTTAGCTCAGTCGTTCATTATGGTTCTAGTCCTGCAATTTTAGGATTTGTACTACGTCCTACCACAGTAGCACGTAATACCTATGACAATATAAAGAAAACAAGTTTTTACACTGTAAATGCAGTTTGTGAAGGTATAATTGAAGATGCGCACCATACTTCTGCAAAATATGAATCGGGGATATCAGAATTTAATAAAACTGATTTAACACCAGAGTACAAAAATAGCTTTCACGCTCCTTACGTAACAGAATCACCTTTGCAAATAGGAATGAAATTTCTAGAAGAATATCATATAAAAGCAAACGGAACTATTTTGGTTTTAGGAGAAGTAACCGACTTGTATTTTAAAGATTCAATGCTTTCAGAAGATGGTTTTTTAAATCTATCAAAAGAGAAAATTGCAGCAGTAAATGGTTTAGATACCTATATGGTTGCAGAGAAATATAAACGATTATCATATCAAAGACCAAAATAAATGAAAATTCTAATCACAGGAACCACAGGTTATATAGCTAAAAGATTGGTGTTAAAATTGCAAGAAGCAGGACATCAATTGGTGTGTTGTGTACGTGATTTAAATCGAGTTCCTGATGAAATAGAATATAAAAAAAACATTGAGTTTATAAAAGTAGATTTTTTAAACACGGAGGATGTTGTTTTTCCTTCAGATATAGATGTTGCCTATTATTTAATTCATTCAATGGCAACTGATGCTATTAATTTTGAAGATTTAGAACAACGTTGCGCTAAAAATTTTAAAAACTTAGTTGAAAAAACGAATTGTAAGCAAGTTGTATATTTAAGTGGTATTGTTAATGATAGTTCTTTGTCTAAACACTTAGCTTCTCGTTTTCAAGTTGAACAGAACTTGCAATCAAAAAAATACGCACTTACAACATTTAGAGCTGGTATTATTGTAGGTAGTGGTAGTGCATCTTTTGAAATTATTAGAGATATTGTAGAGAAATTACCATTAATGGTTACTCCAAAATGGTTAAATACTAAATCACAACCTATTGCTATTAGAGATGTGTTAGCCTTTTTAGAACGAGCAGTTGGAAACAAAGAATTATATAATAAGTCTTTTGATATTTGTGGAACAGAAATACTTACTTACAAGCAAATGCTTTTGCAATTTGCAGAAGTAAGAGGCTTTAAAAGATACATTTTTACATTACCGTTGTTAACTCCAAAATTATCATCGTATTGGTTGTATTTCGTTACATCAACATCATTTAATCTGGCACAAGCATTAGTGGATAGTATGAAGGTTGAAGTAATTGCTAAAGCTAGTAATATTAATCAGCTTTTAGATGTACAGCCTATTTGTTATAAAGATGCGGTAAAGTTAGCATTTCAAAGAATAGAACAAAACGCTGTTGTATCAAGTTGGAAAGATGCAATTAGTAGCGGTACTTTTAAAGACCAATTGTCTGATCATATTCAAATACCGCAGTATGGTTGTTTTAAAGACATTCGTTCTGTAAAAATCACAGATGAAGACTTTACAATAAATAAAATTTGGTCTATAGGAGGTAAAAACGGATGGTATAGTTTTAATGGTTTATGGAAAATAAGAGGCTACGTAGATAAAATATTTGGAGGAGTAGGTTTGCGTAGAGGAAGAACACATGATACAAATTTAGAAGCAGGTGACCCATTAGATTTTTGGCGTGTATTATTAGCTGATAAGAAAGAAAAACGATTGTTGTTATTTGCCGAAATGAAGTTACCAGGTGAGGCTTGGTTAGAATTTAAGATTGTAAAAGATAAACTATACCAAAGAGCCGTGTTTAGACCTAAAGGTGTCTTAGGGCGTTTGTATTGGTATTCAGTTTTACCTTTTCATGCCTTTGTTTTTAAAGGAATGATAAATGCTTTAATCAATAAATAAAAGCGAGCTTATTAATTTTTCAATATTATGACTTATAGAGATTTAGATAGAATAATAGAAATGGCTTGGGAAGATCGAACCACTTTTGATGCTATAAAGTTTCAATTTGGACTAAAAGAACAACAAGTAATTGAATTAATGCGCAAAGAATTAAAGCTCTCTAGTTTTAAATTATGGAGAGCAAGAGTCCAAGGCAGAAGTACGAAGCACCAAGCAAAACGAGAATTCGAAAAAGGAAGATTTAAGTGTACAAGGCAACAAAGTATAAGTAATAATAAAATTTCTAAACGATAAAAAATTTAAGAGACTACTAATAAAAACACATAGCAAATGAAATGGTTGGTAATACTTAGTGTTTTTTTATGTATGAATGATGAAATTATAATTTTTGATAAAAATAGTAGTAACCAAAGTTGGTACATAACTAATGATGACGTTATGGGAGGAATATCTAACTCTTTAATGAAGCTTGATGAAGAAAAAAAGATGATTTTTTCTGGTAATGTTTCTTTAGATAATAACGGTGGGTTTGCAATGACTCGATTACCTCTAAATATTAATTTTAATACAGATAAAACTAAAGTTGTTCTCAAGCTAAAAGGAGACGGTAAAAAATATCAGTTTAGAATTAAAGCTAAAAATAATCAACGCTTTTGGTACATCCAATCTTTTCAAACATCAAAAAGTACAGAAGAAATAGAGTTGCCATTAAATAAATTTTATGCTTCTTTTAGAGGTTATAAATTAAATGTTGATAATTTCTCGGCAACTACAATAACCGAAATAGCAATTCTGATAGGGAATAAAAAGAATGAAAAATTTAAACTAGAAATAGAAAGAATAACACTTAAATAAATGAAAACATTAAAAATAACTTTACTTATGGCATTATTTAGTTTTTTAGGAAACGCACAAACTGTAGCATCTAAAGAATCTTTATATGATATAAAGATTGAAGGAATTGATGGGAAACAATTAGATCTTAACCAATACAAAGGAAAAAAAATACTATTCGTTAATGTAGCTTCTAAATGTGGATTTACAAAGCAATATGATGGTTTACAAGAATTGTATGCTAAGCATAAAGATAAATTAGTAGTTATAGGTTTGCCATGTAACCAATTTGGTGGTCAAGAACCAGGTAAAGAGTCAGAGATACAATCATTTTGTCGTTTAAATTACGGCGTAGATTTTCCTCTGACAGAAAAACTAGATGTTAAAGGAGATAAGCAACATTCATTATACCAATGGTTAACACAAAAAAGTAAGAACGGTAAAATGAATTCTTCAGTAAAATGGAACTTTCAAAAGTATTTAGTAGATGAAGAAGGAAGGTTTATTGATGTTTTTTATTCAATAACAAAACCTATGAGTTCTAAAATAACCAAGCTTTTATAAATGATTAATTTTAAGAAGCATTCAGGGATTTATACTTTAGAAGCAGAACAAGAATTAAAAATTCCGTTAGAAAAGGCTTGGGATTATTTTTCGTCACCAGAAAATTTAGCGAAGATTACACCTCCTAAAATGGGGTTTAATATTACATCTAAAGTTGATGAAAAAGCATATCAAGGTCAAATTATAACTTATAAAGTATCTCCAGTAGCTTTTATTAAAACAAATTGGGTAACAGAAATAACACAGGTTAAGGAGCAAGAGTTTTTTATTGACGAACAACGTTTCGGATCATATTCAATGTGGCATCATGAGCATTGGTTCGAAAAATTAGCAAACGGAAATACCTTAATGAAAGATAAAATATCATATAAAATTCCGTTTGGTTTTTTAGGAGATATAGCGCAAGTAGTATTTATAAAAAAGCAGCTAAAAACAATTTTTGAATATAGGTTTGTAACTTTAGAAAAGATGTTTAATGGTAAATAAAGTTGTTGTATTCTGGTTTCGTAGAGATTTACGATTGGAAGATAATGTAGGATTGTATAATGCTTTAAAATCTAAAAGTAAAGTATTGCCTGTATTTATTTTTGATGAAGAAATATTAGAGAGCTTACCGAAAGACGATGCAAGAGTCTCTTTTATTTATCAAACACTATCAGTGTTAGATGAAACGTTAAAAACTGAAGGATCTTCACTGTTAGTTAAGAAAGGAAATCCTATTGAGGTATGGAAAGAGTTGTTGTTAACGTTTAATATTACAGCGGTTTATGCAAATAAAGATTACGAACCCTACGCTATTAAAAGGGATACTAAAGTTAAAGAATTTTTAAAGTCCAATAGTATTGATTTTTACAGTTATAAAGATCAAGTTGTATTTGAAGAGGATGAAGTTGTAAAAAATGATGGACTACCTTATACTATTTATACACCTTATAAAAATAAGTGGTTACAAAATTTTAATGCTGAGGTAGATTTAAAAGAGTTTGCAATTACATTTTCTGATTTTCATAAACTTACAACTGTTTTGCCTTCTTTAGAATCAATAGGGTTTAATGAAAGTCCTATAAAGGTAAAACCATATAATTTATCAAGTTTACAGAATTACGATGAGGTTCGTGATTTCCCTTTTATAGATAAAACATCGTATTTGTCACCTTACTTTCGGTTTGGCTTAGTAAGTGCTCGGAAAATGGTTCAATTTGCTTTAAAAACGAATGCTATTTTCTTAAATGAATTAATTTGGCGAGAATTCTTTATGCAAATACTATTTCATTTTCCAAAAGTGGTTACCAATAATTTTAAACAGAAATATGATGTTGTTCCTTGGAGGAATAATGAAGCCGAATTTAAGAAGTGGTGTAAGGGAGAAACGGGGTATCCGATGGTTGATGCAGGTATGCGACAACTAAATAAAACTGGCTATATGCACAATCGTGTTCGAATGATTACAGCAGGTTTTTTGTGTAAACATTTGTTAATTGATTGGCGCTGGGGAGAAGCATATTTTGCTGAGAAGTTATTAGACTATGAACTATCTGCAAATAATGGAAATTGGCAGTGGGCAGCAGGTACAGGCTGCGATGCGGCTCCGTATTTTAGAGTTTTTAACCCAGAAGCACAGTTAAAGAAGTTTGACAAAGACTTACTATATATTAGAAAATGGGTTGAAGATTTTGATGAATTAACATACCCACAACCAATGGTTGAACATAAGCTAGCAAGAGAAAGAGCAATTGCAACTTATAAAAAAGCATTAAACTAAAAAGGTTCAAAGAATATGTTCTTTGAACCTTTTTTAATAATTAGAAGCTAATTCCCGCTTTACGCACTCGCTTTTTTTGAAGAAAAATCAAAAAAGAGCTCAAACAAACGCTTCAATCGGGGCTAAACTTATTTATAATTTTTTAGCTGCTATAAAGTATTGTTTGTATTATGATTAAACAATATAATCTTTCGCTTTTTCTAAAGCTTTCGGAATGCCGCCTGGGTTTTTACCACCAGCAGTAGCAAAGAAATTTTGTCCACCACCACCACCGTGAATCAGTTTTCCTAGTTCTCTAACTACTTTTCCAGCATCATAACCACGTTCTGCAGCTAATTCTTTAGAAATATAACATGTTAACATTGCTTTGTCAGCTTTTTCTGATGAAGCAAAGAATAAGAATAAGTTTTGAAACTCTTTACCTAAAGCAAAAGCTAAGTTTTTAATTCCGTTAGCATCTAAATCTACTTTAGTTGCTAAAAACTGTACTCCATTTACTTCTTGCAGTTGATTTTTTAATTCACCAGATAGGTTTTGAGCTTTTTCTTTTAATAATTGCTCCACTTGCTTTTTTAAAGCTGTATTTTCATCTTGTAAACTATTTACAGATTTGGCAATATCTTTAGGATTTTTTAATAATTGTTTTACCGCAGAAAAGTTACGTTCAACATCCTCAAAATAATTTCCAACAGCAACATTTGTAATCGCTTCAATTCTTCTGATTCCAGAAGCAACAGCTCCTTCAGATTTAATTTTAAAATACCAAATATCACCAGTTTGTGCTACGTGAGTACCTCCACATAATTCCATAGATTGACCAAACTTAATAGCTCTTACAGAATCTCCGTATTTTTCTCCAAATAAAGCAATCGCGCCTTCGTCAATAGCTTGTTGCATTGGTATGTTTCTTCTTTCAACTAAAGAAAGATTTTCACGAATACGAGCATTTACAAAGTTTTCTATTTCTTGTAATTGATCAGCATCTACTTTAGAAAAATGAGAAAAATCAAAACGTAAGTGTTTTGGACTTACTAATGATCCTTTTTGTTCAACATGTGTTCCTAAAATAGTACGTAATGCTTGGTGTAGTAAATGTGTTGCAGTATGATTACTGGCAGATAAATTTCTAGCCTCTTCATTTACTACTGCTTTAAATTTCTCTGATAAATTATCTGGTAAATTTTTAGTGTAGTGAATAATAAGGTTATTTTCTTTCTTAGTGTTAACTACATAAATTACATCTCCGTTAGACGTTTCTATATAACCTACATCACCAACTTGCCCTCCACCTTCAGGATAAAAAGGCGTCATATTAAATACCAATTGGTATTGCTCACCATCTTTTTTTGTAGTTACTTTTCTGTAACGTGTTAATTTAACATCAGCAGTTAAAGTGTCGTAACCTATAAACTCTTCCTCATCATCTTCTATTAAAACATTCCAATCATCAGTTTCAATAGCAGTTGCAGCGCGTCCTCTATCTTGTTGCTCTTTTAAAGCTATTTTATATTCTTCTTCATTGTAGCTAAATCCTTTTTCAGATAAAACTAAAGCCGTTAAATCTTCAGGAAAACCATAAGTATCTTTTAGTTCAAATACCTTTTTTCCAGAAATTAATTTATCAGCAGCATTAGCAGTTATCGTATCTAATAAAAGCAAACCTTGTTCTAATGTTTTTAAGAAAGAGTGCTCTTCTTCTTTAATTACATTATGCGCTAACTGTTCCTGTGCTTTTATCTCAGGGAAAGCATCTCCCATTTGCTCACTTAATGTTTCTACTAATTTGTAGATAAAAGGTTCTTTCTGATTAAGGAAAGTGAATCCGTAACGAATAGCTCTTCTTAAGATTCTTCTAATAACATAACCAGCACCAGTATTACTTGGTAACTGACCATCGGCAATAGAAAATGCTACAGCACGAACATGATCGGCAATAACACGAATCGCAATGTCTGTTTCGTCTCCAGTAACAGAAGTGTCTTCATATTTTACACCGGTAATAGTTTCAATCTCTCTAATAATCGGTGTAAAAACATCCGTGTCGTAATTAGATTGAACGCCTTGCAATGCCATACATAAACGCTCAAAACCCATACCAGTATCAATATGTGTTGAAGGTAAATTTTCTAAACTTCCGTTTGCTTTACGGTTGTACTGCATAAAAACTAAGTTCCATACTTCAACAACATGTGGATGATCTAAATTAACTAATGATG
Source organism: Tenacibaculum retecalamus (assembly GCF_027941755.1). Classification (NCBI taxonomy): domain Bacteria; kingdom Pseudomonadati; phylum Bacteroidota; class Flavobacteriia; order Flavobacteriales; family Flavobacteriaceae; genus Tenacibaculum; species Tenacibaculum retecalamus. The sequence continues at coordinate 442,642 of NZ_CP115916.1, forward strand.
CACCCGATACTTTTTCTTTTTCTTCCGCAGAGCGGATATCTATATGAATTTCTGAACAAGGTGCACAAGGCCTTGCGCACCCATTTCCCAGAAATTATCTTTTTTATTACCTAATAAAATACGATCTTCAGCAATGTATTGTTTCCAAATATCATAAGCTTCAGTATCTTTTTCTAAACCTTCTTCTTTATCACCTTCAAAAATAGTAACATATAAAATGTCTTTATCTATTTTATAAACTTCAGTAAGTAATTCCCAAGCCCAAGCAATTGCTTCTTCTTTAAAGTAGTCACCAAAAGACCAATTTCCAAGCATTTCAAATAATGTATGGTGATAGGTATCTTTTCCTACTTCTTCTAAATCGTTATGTTTTCCAGAAACACGCAAACATTTTTGAGAATCAGAAACTCGAGTATTAACTACTTTTTTCTGTCCTAAAAAATACTCTTTAAAAGGAACCATACCTGCGTTAACAAACATTAAAGTAGGGTCGTTTTTTAATACCATCGGTGCAGATGGTACGATATTATGGTTTTTAGATTTATAGAATTCTAAAAATTTAGATCTTATTTCTTGAGATTTCATATAGTTTGAGCTCGAAATTTTGTTAAATAATCATTAAAAAACAACTAAAGAAAAGTAGTTTTAAAACATTTTGTAAATTTGTGTGTTTCCAAACACAACCCCTTAAATAAAGTTGCTTGTTTAACGAGCACAAAAATAGTACATTTAGCATTATGGCGAAAGTAAAATATTATTACGACCCCGAGACCTTATCATATCGGAAAATAGAGTCGAAAAAAAGTGAAACATTTAAAAAGTCTTTCCTAGGAGTTGTGGGGGCGTTATTAATTGCTTTTTTCGGATTTATTGGGTTTAGTCAATTTTTAATGTCGCCGAATGAGAGAGCTCAAAAAAGAGAGCTTGAAAACTTTAAATTGCATACAGAGCTGATGAATAAAGAGCTCGGTGTATTGTCTGAAAGATTATCGGAACTACAAGAGAGAGATGATAATATTTATAGAACATATTTTGAAGCTAGCCCGATACCCGATGAACAACGTAAAGCTGGTTTTGGTGGTGTAAATAGATATAAGCATTTAGAAGGTTTTAAGAATAGTGCAATGATTACCAATGTGACTAAAGAGATAGAAATATTATCGAAACAAATGGTCGTACAATCAAAATCATTAGACGAAATTGTTAGTTTAGCAAAAGAAAAGGAGAAAATGCTTGCGTCAATACCAGCAATTCAACCTGTAAAAAATGAAGATTTAAAAAGGATGGCTTCTGGTTACGGTATGCGTTTACACCCTATTTTAAAATCGTGGAAAATGCATAACGGAATGGATTTTACGTCTCCAAAAGGTACTCCTATTTTTGCATCCGGTAACGGAGTTATAAAAAAAGCACATCGTAGCGCTACTTTTGGAAAAGTAGTATATATAGATCATGGTTACGGGTATCAAACCATTTATGCACACATGAGTAAAATGGCAGCAACAAAAGGACAAAAAGTTAAACGTGGCGATATTATAGGCTATGTAGGGAATACAGGGCGTTCAGCAGCAGCGCATTTACATTATGAAGTGCATAAAAACGGAAGACCTGTAAACCCTATTTACTATTATTATGGAGATTTAACTCCGGAAGAGTTTATTGCAATGCAAAAAGCATCACAACAAAAAGGGCAATCATACGATTAATTAGAATTTACTGAAAAATGTATGTAGAATTACCTGAAAAAAGATATTATAAAATAGGAGAAGTATCTAATGCTTTTGGTGTGAATGTTTCTTTAATTCGTTTTTGGGAACAAGAGTTTGAGGTAATTAAACCCAAAAAAAACGCTAAAGGAAATCGATTATTTACCAAAGATGATATTGAAAATTTTAAATTAATTTTTAACTTAGTAAAAGAAAGAGGATTTACTTTAGAAGGCGCAAAGCAAAAATTAAAAAGGAATCCGGATGATGTGATTAATAATCACGAAGTTATTAGTAGGTTAGAAAGAGTAAAAGCGGAATTACAAAAAATCAAAAATCAATTATAAAAAAAAATCAAAAATTATGAAAAAATGGTTAGTGCCTTTAGTTATTGTTGGAGTAGTTGTATTCGTAATTTTTAAATGGGTTGTAGGATTTAACAATACAGCAGTAAGGTTAAATGAAAATGTAGCTGAGGCTTGGGGTAATGTAGAAACTGCATATCAAAGAAGAAGTGACTTAATCGGTAATTTAGTAAAAACGGTACAAGGAGCTGCCGATTTTGAAAAAGAAACATTAACTCAAGTGATAGAAGCAAGAGCAAAAGCTACCTCTACAACGATTAATGCTGGAGATTTAACACCAGAAAATATGGCTCAATTTCAAAAAGCACAAGCTGGTTTAAGCGGTGCGTTATCTAAATTATTAGTTTCTGTAGAACGTTATCCTGATTTAAAAGCAAATCAGAATTTCTTAAAATTACAAGACGAATTAGCAAGTACAGAGAATCAAATATTAACGGTTAGAACTCGTTTTAACGAGGCTATTAAGCCATATAATAATCACGTAAAAGTATTTCCTAATTCAATCTTAGCAGGATGGTTTGGTTTTGAAGGAAAACCTTATTTTGAAGCTGAAGCAGGTGCAGAAAAAGCGCCGGATGTTAATTTCGATTTTGGTACTAAAAAATAAAAATGTCTAAAGTAGAAGATTTTCTTACCAAAGAAGAAGAACAAGAAATTGTTTCAGCTATTAGAGTAGCTGAATTGAATACTTCTGGTGAAATAAGAGTACACATAGAAGCATCATCAAATAAAGATGATGCTTTTAATCGTGCTTTAGAAGTATTTCATTCTTTAAAAATGTTTGAAACCAAACAACAGAATGCTGTTTTAATTTACGTAGCTGTTGAAGATCATAAATTTGTGATTTATGGTGATGAAGGTATCAATAAAGTAGTGCCAACTAATTTTTGGGACACGACAAAAAACACCATGCAAAGTCACTTTAAACAAGGCGATTTCAAAAAAGGAATTGTTGAAGGGGTTTTAAAAGCAGGACAAGAATTAAAAACTCATTTTCCTTGGCAAAATGATGACGAAGACGAATTGTCTAACGAAATATCTAAAGGATAAATAAGCTTGAAGAAAACTATACATATTTTATTTTTTGTAATCGGATTGTTGTTTACTCAAACAACATTTTCTCAGGGATATAAAATTCCAGATAAACCAAAAGAACAAACAAGTGTTTATGATTATGTTGGTTTACTTTCTGATGCTCAAAAAGCAACTTTAGAAAATAAATTAATTAAATACTCAGATACTACTTCTACACAAATTGTGGTAGGAATTATCGATACAACCAATGACGAAAGTATTGGTGTTTTAACTCCGAGATGGGCACATGAATGGGGAATTGGCCAAGCAAAGGAAGATAACGGTGTTTTTATACTTTTAGCAAAAAACGATCGAAAAATATGGATTTCTCCTGGGTATGGAGTAGAACATAAACTAACTGCCGGAATTGTAGGTGAAATCACTAGAAATTATATTATTCCGCAATTTAAAAGAGGCGATTTCTATGCAGGATTAGACGCGGGATCGAATGCTATTTTTAAAGTCTTAAACGGCGAGTATAAAGGAACTCGTAAAAAAACTAAAAAAGATACAGATTTTAGTTTCATCATCTTTATTATAATTGTAGTCATCTTTTTTATAGTTATTTCTAGAGGGAACAAAGGAAATAGAGGTGGAGGAAAGCGAAATTACAAACGCTCAACATCAAGAGATATATTAGAAACCATCATTTTAAGTAACGCAGGCCGTGGTGGTTTTGGCGGCGGCGGAGGTTTTGGTGGTTCTTCTGGTGGATTTGGCGGTGGCTTCGGAGGTGGATTTGGTGGCGGTGGATTTAGCGGTGGTGGTGCTGGTGGTAGCTGGTAAAACATTTTTTTTTATGCAAAAAAGCCTTGTTTTTATTTCTTTCTTATTGATAATTAGTTGTCAGGATTTTGGACAGCTGAAAGTGCTTGCTGATTTGCCAAATGCTTTAGATGAGGTTTCTGGAATAGAAAAAATAAAAGGAGCTAACTTAATTTGGATGCTAAATGATAGCGGAAATAAACCTGTTGTTTATGGTATTAACATTAAAGGAAAGGTTATACGAGAGGTTTTTGTTAATGCTAAAAACAACGATTGGGAAGATATCACATCCGATGAAAAAGGAAATATCTATATCGCTGATTTTGGAAACAACAATAATAAGCGAAAAAATTTAAGAATACTTAAAATAAACGATCAAGATTTATTGATTAAAGATAAAGTTGAGGTAGAAAAGATTAAGTTTTCTTATCCTGATCAAGATAAGTTTCCGCCTAAAAAGAAAGATCGTTTTTTTGATGCCGAAAGCTTGGCGTACAAAAACGGGTTTTTATATATTTTTACAAAGAGTAGAGTGAAAAATAAGTCAGGTAAAACTACCTTATATAAGATTCCTGCAGTAAAAGGAAATCATGTTGCAAAACGCATTTCAACTTTTAAAACCTGTACAGATTTACACTGTTCGATAACTGCAGCAGCAATTTCTCATAACGGAAAAAAAGTAGCTTTGTTAAATCATCAATCGGTATTTATATTTACCAATTTTGTTGATGATGATTTTTTCTCTGGTGATGTAAAAGAATTTTATTTAGGGTATGTTTCTCAGAAAGAAAGTATCAGTTTTATAGACGATACAACACTTTATATTGCCGATGAAAAAACAAAATCGTTAGGAGGGAAGTTGTACGAGTTTAAGATTAAATAAACTCGAGTAATAACATTACCCAACCTATAACTAAAAATAAACCGCCTAAAGGTGTAATTGTGCCTAAAAACTTCATTTTTTTACCTTTCGCATCCGATAAAATTAATCCGTAAATACTAAAAGAGAAAAGGAATACTCCTATAATAAACGACCAACTCATAAATTGATTTGGGTTTGAAAAAGAACTTCCTACAAAGAGTAAAACAATTGCATGATACATTTGGTATTTTACACCTGTTTCAAACGATTTTAATTGTGTTTCAGATAAAATTTTCTTTAAAGCATGTGCGCCAAAGGCACCAAATATTACAGCTAATCCGCCAAATAAAGCGCCAGAAATTAATACTATTTGTTGTGTCATCATTGTTTTTTGTTAAAAGTTAAATCCCATAGCAAAAGCTATTCGTAAACCATCATTACTATTAAAGGCAGATAGGTTTGCTGTCGCCATATTAGCAGCGTTAAAGAAAATTCCACCACCAACAGAAGTATTCCATTTTTTAGAATCGTTAGTATCTAGCCATACTTTTCCGTAATCAAAGCCTCCATATATACCAATATGTAATGGTAATAAACCTGTTTTTAATCTTGTTAAATTTAATCGAATATCTGAACTATGATAAAATGCATCTTTCCCTGTAAAACGTTCGTTTCTGTAACCACGTAAACCGTTGTTTGCACCTAAATTTGCCCCTTGATAAAATTCAAAATCATTGCCATAAGTAAAATGACCTTTAACCTTTGTTGCAAATACTAATTGACCACTAGTGGCTAACTTATAATTAAAAGAAATGGACGGTATTACATAAGCAAATTTGTTGTTTTTACTTAAGTTGGCGGTATAGCCAACATATAATTCAGTTTTCATTCCCATTGTTGTAAAAGCAGGGTTATCAGTGTTTTCAAAAGAGTAACTTGCTTCAGCATTTAAAAAGTCCTGATTGTTAAAGTCAACGGCCTGTGTTGTGATAAATCGATTAAGGGTTTTATCAATTTTAAAAGATTGATAGTTGATACCTAATTTTATTTCGGCACCTAAATCACCTTTCCATTGCATAAATGATCCTGCAATTAATTTTCTTATTTTAACTCGATTATAGTCTTTTTCTTTAGTTTCATCGGCATCTAAATTAACGGTATTATTTCCATATCCGAAGAAATTTATAGCGTAATTTGGGCTTGTGTACATTGCATTAAAACCAAGATTCCAATGACCAATAATGTTTGCAAATTCACTAGCATATTTTAATTCAAATCCGTTAGTTGCAAAATAGTACGCTCCAGAAATGTTGTGTAGTGAGGTAAACGGATTCCTTTCAAATCCGTTAGTTGTATAGGTATTAGAAAGTCCTATTTTAAAACCATCATCGGGATTAAAACCAATAAGCGGAGTTAAAGTATTTGCATTGTTTTTTAACTTCTTATAGTTGTATACATTGGTTTCATAATCATCCGTTAATTTGATGTCTCCATTATTGGTAATGAAAGTATTTTTCTTTGTTTTATGATCATATATTTTTACTTTTTTGCCATTAATGGTGTTGTAAGTGTCTTTATTTTGACCTCCTATAATTCTCAGTTTTATCAAGTTTTTTCCTGTTCCTTTTACTACAAACATATCATTATCATCTAAACCATAAATCCAAATTTCTTTTGTTTGAGCATGTTTATAAGTTCTTTGATGAAAAATAGCTTCTTTTTCCCCTTTTTTAATTCTGTAAGCAGTAATTTTTGTTTGTCCGTTTGGTAGTCTATCAATTTCAAACCAATCGTCTTTATCGGTTCCTTTAACTACTTGAAATTTATTAATGTGATTAAAATAGTTATCAGCTATTTTCTGTAAATTCTTTCTTCTTCCTTGTAATTTTTTCTTGATAATTTGTATGGTTTCACCTTGTACTTCTTTCGGAAAATATTTAAAAGCAGCATCTATAATTTCATCAGTAATATTAGTTGTAATATGTTTTACTTGAGTATTCCAAACGCTTTTATCAGACTGATTTATTAGTGACATATCTAAAGGGTAAGGTTCTAAATTAAACCATTTCGGGCTTTTTAAATCTTCTTGATATGCTTGCATTAAACGCAACGCGGGAATCATCTCTGTAACTAAATTTAATAAAGCGCCATCGCCCATGATAGAGAATGCCTGATCTCTGTCTCTAGGAATAGGTCGGTAAATAGTGTTTCCGTTTTCTTTAAATTTTGCCCAACGCCATTGATCCTCATGTCTATCCCAATCACCAATTAACATATCAAATAACCGCGCTTTAATGTAAGCGGCTTCATCTAACTTATGTTTTTCGTTTTTAGATAAGTTTTTTAATAAATCGTCGGTACTAATTACTTCATCAGAAAAACCAAAACTAGCTTTATCTCCATGCCCAGAAGCAGCTCGCTCTTCAATCATATACAATTCATTACCAAATTCAGTATTAAAAGAGCCTAAAGAATTTTGTTTTGGAATATAATATAAAACAGGATTTGTATGATAAATACCTACTGCATCCGACAGCGTTGCAATTGTAAATGGCGCGTATGGATGTGAACCTGTAAAGGCGTCTAACAATAAACCTTCGGTATATGTTTTATCAAGCTGACCTTCTAAATACTGATCTTTAAAAGCAACGGCTTGTAAATACTGAACTGCATTTTTACGCAAAGCGCGCATTACATATTCACGTCCTTTTTTATCGCGTAAACGTAAAGATTTAGATTGATTTCCTCCACCTTTTCTTACAGGCCTTAATCCGCCAAACAAAGTGTCTAAATTTACTGTTGGTGCGGTTACTTTTGTTCCGAAATGTTTACGGTAGCGTTCTCCCCAAAAATATCGATAAAAACCACTTCTTGTTACTTCTTTATTGGCGTATACTGCGGCAGATTTTTCTGAAATCTTGGTTTCGGGATATGTTGTAAAGTTTTTCTTTTTATCAGGCCTTAAAACATTGGTTTGGTAAACAACTTTTTTGTCGTTCACAGAATAAAAACGAACATTAGAAGAGCCATCTTCGTAAATATCTAATTTAGCAAAACCCTGATTTCCATAAGTAAATTTAGCTCCTCCGGTTAATTTGGTAGCGGTAGTTTTAGAGCCAGAACCGCTAATAATTTGCGGAATATTATCTTCAACGATATATTGTAAACTATGCTCATGCCCCGAAACAAAAATAGTTTTATTGTTTTCTTGTGCTAATGTTACAATGTGTTTTTTTAACTCGTTGTATTTTTTGTTTTGTAAATCGGTATTGGTAATTCCTGTTGTTTTCCTTAAAACATTTTTTAAAGTTCCTAAAACTGGAAGCGGACTCATATGACTTTTAAAAGAATAATAACCACCGTGAGAACCATTTGTAAACATTGGGTGATGCATTGCAATAATGGTTGTTTTGCCTCTTGCTTTTTTAATTAATCCTTTAAATTCTTCAAGAAATTTTACTCTTGTTTTTATCTCACAATTGTCGTTTATTTTAGGGTGATTGTCCCAGTTTGTAACATACCAATGTGTATCGACAATAATTAAAACAACATCTTTAGAGATGGTTACTTTTTTTAGAGGACAGCCACTTTCTGGTAAAAAAGAGTTCTTGCCTAATGCTTTTTCAACCAATTTTTCCTCTCTTTTTAATCCGTCTAAACCATGATACCAATCGTGATTACCAGGAATAAAAATAGATCTCCCAGCAAATTTTTTAGCAATAGCAGTTTGTGCTTCAATTCTATGCTTTGCTAAAGGATATTGCTTAGAGTTTTCGTAAGGAATACCTGTTTCGTAAACATTATCGCCTAAAAAAAGTAGGGTAGCGTTTTCGGTTGCGCTACTAATATGTTTATCTAGATATGCTAAAGCAGGCGATACTGAGCCTAAATCAGAATTTCCAGCATCACCAACTAAATAAAAAGAGTGTGCAATTTTTTTATCAGAATTTATTTCTTTTTTTTTGCTTCGTAGCATATTGAGCTTTAAATGTAGCACAACCTGTTATTAAAAAAAGAGTGACAAAATATAGAAAATATCTAAAATTCATAAAGTGATTAATTGAACTGTAAAAATACTATTTATTGATTAGTTTTTGATAATCTTCTTTCGTATCAATATCAATTAAGTTAAAAAGAGGCATTTTTATAGTTTCAGATACATGATTGTTCAAAAAAAGCGAAGCCCCTTTATCTCCCTTTAAATTTACTAATTGATTAAAATAGTGTTTTGGAAATATAGCGGGAACTCCAATTTTATCTGTATAATTAGAAACTATTATTTTCTTGGGATTTTCTTCGGATGTAATTATCAACTTATTTAAGTACCTTGAATTTACATTTGGTTGATCGGCTAACATAATTAAAACAGCATCGAAATTTTCAGTAATTAAATGATTGATTCCAGCAACAATACTACTACTTAATCCGTTTTTAAAATTGGTATTAAAAATAATATCAATTTTATGCTGCTTAATTTTTTCTTTAATATTTGTTACATTTGCTCCCAAAACACAAAATATACTACTTGTTTTTGTTTGTTTTGCTTGCGAAATAGCCCAGCCTAATAAAGTGGTTTTTTTGTAAGGAAGTAGTTGTTTTGCAGTTCCCATTCTTTTGGAACTCCCTGCCGCAAGTATTAAGATAGCAGTTTTTTTCATAAATTAGTTATGAATTTTACCTGTAATTTTTTTTAAAGAAAACACTTCTTTTTTACGAACTACCGATAAAATTTCTGCTAAAATAGACAATGCAATTTCTTCCGGAGTTTCTGCACCAATATGCAAACCTGCAGGTGTGTGTATTTTGTCTAAAAAAACATCATTTATTTCAGGAGCAAAATCAAACAATTCATTTAGTAATTTTTCACGTCGTTTGGCAGCACCTAAAATACCGATATATACTGGATTTTGCTCTTGTAATTTTACGAGCCAACGCAAATCATACGTAAAATTATGATTCATAAGTACAATTGCAGTATGCTCATTGATATCGTTTAAATCAATAATTTCAGGAGTTTGTGCTACTACCGATTTTGCTGTAGGAAAATCTATTAATTCTTTCGGGTCGTTAATAGATGTAATCACATCTACCTCCCAACCTAATTGAGTTGCTTGTGAACAAAGTTTTACAGCATCGTGTTCTCCACCAATAATCAACAAACGAAATAAAGGTTTTAGAGTTTGCTTAAAAACAAGTGATTGTTCGTTTTTTGTTGGGTTAAAATGTTCAGAAAAAGTAAATTTCTGATTTTTATTAAACTGAATTACAGAACCAAAATTCCCGAAAACTTCATCTTCTTTTTTATAAAAAGATTGAATTTTAAATGATTTTCTATTAGATAAACTATCAGAAAAAGAACGAATAAATTCGGTTGAAATTTTAATAGGTTCTAATAAAATATATAAAATACCTTCACAACCTAATCGATAACGCCCATCGTAGGTTATAACTTTCGATTTATGATCTCCAAAAACTGAATGTGCCCTTCGTTGAACTTCTTTTTCTACACAACCTCCACTAACGGCTCCAATCATTTTTCCGTTGTCAGATAGTAGCATTCGAACTCCGGGCTTTCTATACGAAGAACCATCTAAGTCTACTACGGTAGCTAATACGTTTTGTATTCCGTTTTGTTGATTTAAAATAATTTGCTGTATAATTTCTTTGAACTCGTGAGTCATGTATTAACTTAATTTTAAAGGTAAAGAAGTTAATCGTTTTCCTGTTAATCGATAAACAGCGTTTGCAACTGCTGCGGCAATTGGACCTAAAGGAGGTTCGCCTACTGCGCCAGGTTTATCTATGCCTTGAAGTAAAATAATATTAATTTCTTTCGGAGCATTTTTCATTAAAGCCATATCATATGTGCCATAGATTGTGGGTTGTAATTGTCCTTCTTCTACAAACATTTGTTCATGCATAGAGGCACTTATACCCATTATAATTGCACCTTCACATTGCGCTCTTACTTGATCTGGATTTACTGCAATTCCGGGATCCATAGCACAGGTAACTTTATGTACTTTAATTTGATTATTTTCTATAGAAACTTCAGCAATTTGTGCACAAGGTGTTCCCGCATCTGTTGAGGCGGCGAAACCCATTGCACGGCCATTTTCGGCTTCATTTTTATAATTAACACTTTTTTTAGCAGCTTCAATAACTGCTTTTAATCGTTTTCCGTTTTCATCGTCCTGAATATGAGCTAAGCGGAAATCAATAGGGTTTTTACCTGCTTTTTCTGCTAAAACATCCATCATGCTTTCCCATGCAAAGGTGTTTGCTAGTAAACCTAGACTACGCCACCAGCTGGTTGCAAAAGGTAGTTTTACATGCCAAGAAACTGCACGAATATTCGGAATTAAACCGTATTGACAAAACCCGCCACGAATAGCACCAATATCGGCACCTAAAATAGTATTTATAAAACCTGGTAACATTGCCGAATCTATAGCAACATCTCCACTAGAAAAATCGTGACGTATAGCTTTTATCATACCATCAGAATTTAAGGTTCCTTTTACAATATGATGTGTTGGCGGACGAAACATATCGTGCTGAAATTCTTCTTTTCGGGTGAAAAAATACTTTACAGGCTTACCAACTGCTTTCGACATTACAGCTGCCTGAACAGCATGTGGCGTATGTAATCTGCGCCCAAAGCCTCCGCCTAAATACGTAGGGATTACATTCACATTTTCTTCATTAATATTTAAACGAGCAGCAACTTCTTTTCTTGTAAGTGCCACTACTTGTGTAGAAATTTTAATTGTTGCTTTATCTCCTTCAACAAAAGCTAAAACTCCATTCGGTTCCATTTGCGCATGTGCTCCAATCGGGCTTTTAAATTCCATCGAAATACTTGCTTCATCCTCTATGTCATCGCCTATTTTTTGAATGATAGTTGGATTTCCTTTACCAACTTTCATCATTTCTTCAATATTTTCAGTGTTTAAAGTGTTGTTATATTCCCATCTAACCTTAATAGCGTTTTTAGCATTTAAAGCTTCTGTGTAAGAATTAGCAACTACACCTACAAAATCATCTTCTTTAATAATTTTTATAACACCTGGTAACTTTTCAGCATCAGTAGTATCTGCATCTATAAATTTGGCTCCAATATGTGTTGCGCGAACAACAGCGCCATGTACCATATTTGGCATTTCTGCATCCATTCCAAAAATTGGATTTCCAAAAACTTTTGCATTTAAATCTATTCTTGGTATTGGTTTTCCTACAAGTTTATAGGTACTAATATCTTTTAGTTTTGGGGTGTCAGGAATTCCCCATTCGTTAACACCTTTAGTTGTTTCTAGGAAAGATATTGTTTTATTTCCGTCAGAAAAAACACCTTTATTTGCTTTTAAAGTACTTGCTTCAATACCTAGTTTTTTAGCAGCTTCTATCTTTAGCATTTCACGAGTTGTAGCTGCTAATTCACGCAGTGGCTGCCATAAACTAGCAATAGAGGTGCTTCCGCCTGTGGCGAAAGAATCTAAATTTCCGGTAGCAGTTGAGGCATGCACAACATCAATTTGTTTTATTGAGACACCTAGTTCATCCGCTGCAATTTGTGCTAAACCCGTAAAGGTTCCTTGTCCCATTTCTACCTTTGGAGAATGTAAAATAATGGTGTTGTTTTTTGTGATTTCAAACCATATCATTGGTTTCATTCCGCTTCCTGAATAAGGAGATTCTGCTGAATTTAAATATCCTAAAACTTTTCTTCGTATAGGATTTCTGAATAAATAGGTTCCTACAGCAACAACACCTATCGTACCTAGAGCTCCTCGAACCAAAAATTTACGACGTGATAATTTAGCACTCATAATTTAAGATTTTAAAAGATTAGTATTGTTTAATTCAGCAGCGCGATGAATTGCTTTTCGCATTCTGTAATACGTAGCACAACGACAAATGTTTACAATGTTTTTGTCGATCTCATCATCTGTAGGGTTTGGGTTTTCGTTTAATAAAGCGGCAGTTGCCATCATAAAACCAGGTTGACAATAACCACATTGAGGAACAATTTCTTCAACCCAAGCTTGTTGAACGGGATGAGAACTCTCTTCGGTTCCTAAACCCTCAATAGTAGTTATTTTTTTGCCTTCTGCAAATTTAACAGGAAAAGAGCAGGAGCGAACAGCTTGATCATCAACATGTAAAGTACAGGCACCACAAGCTGCTTTACCACAGCCAAATTTGGTTCCTTTTAAGTTAAGCATATCTCTAATCACCCAAAGTAAAGGTGTATTACCATCATCAATAGTAATAGTTTTTGATTGGTTATTTACTTCGAATGTTATTTTCATAATTATTAGCTCGTTTATTGAGAGTTGTGTTCTAGTTAAAAAATAGGTATGTTTTTTAACTAGAACCTCCTATGTCGACCTAAAGTTACTCTTTTTTTACGAACTACAACTTAATGCAGAGCAGCCAACTTTATGACGTGCCCATTCTGGTCGTTTTGCGAACCATTTTTCATTTTTTGGTTGTTCTGAATACGGATTTTTTAATAGTTGATATAATTCATCAATTAATTTATAATCGCCTTTATCAGCAGCATCAATTGCTAATTGCGCCATGTAATTTCTAAGTACATATTTTGGATTTATTAAATCCATTTTTTCTTTTCTTTCTTGATCAGAAAAGGTTTCTTGTTGTAGTCTTTTTAAATAACGATTAAACCAATCGGCCCAATGATTTTTAATTTCACCTTTAACTTCATCAATCGTATAAAAAGCAATTTCAATTTTTTTGAAAGCGCTCTCGAAATCATCTTTTGTAGTAATAGTTGACAAATTTCTAAAGAACAGCGTCATGTCAGTTTCTGTTAATTGCAAGGTTTCTTCTAATCGCCCAATTAACTCTTTATCGTTTGCATCCTCAGAAAATAAACCTAATTTAGATTTCATCATTTCATATTGCTTCTGGCTATAAATATCAGCATATACATCTAAAATTTCTTGTAAAGGAGCTACTTCTTCAATAAGCGGATACAAAGCATTTGCGAGTTTAAATAAATTCCATAGTCCGATTTGCGACTGATTTCCGTAGCGATATCGTTTGTGTTGATTATCTGTTGTATTAGGTGTCCAACCAAAATCATAGCCTTCTAACCATCCGTAAGGCCAAAATCGATTGTTAATCCGAGAATCGACATGTTATCTGTATTCATCACTCCGTGTACAAAACCAACGCGTTGCCAATGCACAATCATATCGATAGTTTTATTTCTTATTGCTGTTAAGAAATCGAGATATTTTTGTTTTCCTTCGGATGTAATTTCAGGATAAAAATGTTTGATGGTATAATCAGTCAACTTTTTTAAAGTAGGATGGTTTTGCCTTGCTGATAAAATTTCAAAGTTACCAAAACGGATAAAATTTGGCGCCAAACGAGCTACAATTGCTCCTTTTTCATATGCAGGATTTCCGTCGTATAAAACATCCCGTAAAACATCATCACCAGACAAACTTAACGATAATGCACGCGTGGTTGGAACACCTAAATGAAACATGGCTTCGCTACATAAATACTCTCTAATTGAAGAACGTAAAACGGCTAAACCATCTGCGGTTCTAGAATACGGAGTTTCACCTGCGCCTTTTAATTGAATTGCCCAACGTTTATTATTGTGTACAACTTCGGTTAAATTAATGGCACGACCATCACCTAATTGCCCTGCCCAATTACCAAATTGATGTCCGCCATAACACATGGCAAACGGGTGTGTGTTTTCGAGCACTTTATTCCCTGTAAAAACATTTAAAAAATTATTAGATATTGCATCTTCTTCGGATAAACCAACAGCTTCTAACATTTCTTTTGAAACGTGAATTAATGTTGGATTAGCTGTTTTTTTAGGTTCAACATACGAAAAGCAAGCATCTAAAACTTGTCGGCGTTCGCTTCCTGTAATTTTATCAGCAGGTAATTCGTTGTTAAAAGTATCTTGAATATTTAGTTTCATAATTTTTTTGACAAGAGAATAGAAGTTACTTTAATTTATCAGCATGTAATTTTCTAAGTCTCGCTAATTTAGGCTCAATAACAAATGTACAATATCCTTGCTTTGTGTTTTCGATATAATAATTTTGATGCTCTTGAGTTGCTTCGTAAAAATTGGTATAAGCACTTATTTCTGTAACAATTGTGTTCTCATAATATTGCTGTATTTGTTTTAAGACTTCAGTAGCCAATGCTTTTTGAGAATCGTTGTGATAAAAAATTACAGAACGATATTCTGTTCCACGATCGGCTCCTTGTTGGTTTAAGGTTGTTGGGTCGTGTGTTGTCATAAAAATAACTAAAATATCTTCGTAAGAAATAATAGCAGCATCAAAAGTAATTTGTATAACTTCTGCATGACCTGTTAAGCCAGAACAAACTTCACGATAGGTCGGGTGACCAGGAGCATTTCCGCCAGCGTAACCAGATACTACTTTTTCTATTCCTTTTACTTTTTGAAAAACAGCTTCTGTACACCAAAAACATCCACCACCTAAAGTAGTTGTTTGTAAATTTTTAGTTGTCATTTGTTCTTATTTGTTGTGAAGTTTAATTACTTTCAGCTAACTGCATAGATTCTGAATTTACACAATATCTTAGTCCACTTGGCTCATATCCGTCAGGAAAAACATGTCCTAAATGTGCATCGCAAGTATTGCATAAAACCTCTACTCTAACCATTCCTAGTGTACTATCTTTGTGGTATTTAATGGCGTTTTCGGTAATTGGTTGGGTAAAACTAGGCCAGCCAGAACTTGAATCAAATTTAATTGTCGAATCAAACAAAGGGGTGTTGCAACATGTGCAATTGTATTGCCCTTCATCGTAAGATGTACATAATTCGCCAGAAAAAGGGCGTTCGGTTCCTTTTAGACGTGTAATTCTAAATTGTTCAGGAGTTAGTAGCTCTTTCCACTCAGTTTCTGTTTTTTCAACCCTCTTTGATGGAGTTGGATTTCCGTTTACAGCAAAATGTATAATGTTTTTCCAAGTTAGCATATCAAAATCCTTTTTTTAGTTAATATTAAAAATACGAAAATTTTGGGCAAAAAATATAGTACAAAATCAATTACTAAATTGATTTTGTACTATATTTTATAAGTTAACAGTAAGATAGTCGTAATATATTCGACAAACTTACACTTAGTAAGAATTAAATATTATTTTTACTATAGTTAAAACCATTTTGATGAAAAATTTATTAATTGAAGCTGAAAATTTCGTAGTTAATTTTTTAAACGAAAAATTAGAATCTTCGTTTGTGTATCATAGTGTATTTCATACCCAGCGAGTTGTAGAGAAAACTCAAATATTGATTGAGGGATTGAAGATTGATGAAGAATCTGCAAACCATTTATTATTAGCTGCTTGGTTTCATGATACCGGTTATACAAAATCGATTGAAAATCATGAAAACGAAAGTGTTAAGATTGCGGAAGCATTTTTTAACGAGCAAAACGTTTCCGAAAAGGTTGTTTCAGAAGTTTCAAAACTAATTTTAGCAACAAAAATGGGCGTAAAACCAACTTCTGAATTAGAGAAAATAATTCGTGATGCTGATTGTTCTCATTTAGGAAGTAAGAACTTTAGCGATTACACTTCTTTGTTAAGAAAAGAATGGGAATTAACTAAAGAATGTATTGTTTCTGATGAGAAGTGGAATGAAGAAAACATTCAGTTTTTAACAAATCATAGATTTCATACTGATTTTGCGACTAAAAATTGGGGAAAAGGAGAAAGTAAGAATTTAGCAAAGTTATTAAAAACTCAAAAAAAATAGCACAAGAAAGCGCGAAGTTAAAGCAGAAAAAAGAAGCCTTAGCACTTAAAAAAAATAAAGTAGAATTGCCAGAACGAGGTATAGAAACAATGTTTCGTGTGGCTTTAAGAAATCATATTACTTTAAGTGATATTGCAGATACGAAAGCGAATATTTTATTATCGGTAAATGCAATTATTATTTCGATGACACTGTCTACTTTAATTCCGAAATTAGACAATCCGTCGAATCATTATTTAATTATTCCGTCAATTGTTTTTATTTTGTTCACCGTTGCTTCTATCATTTTATCAATAATGGCTACGCGACCAAATGTAACAGAAGGTAAGTTTACAAAAGGAGATGTTGCAAATAAAAAAGTAAATTTATTATTCTTCGGAAATTTTCATCAAATGAACTTGCCAGATTTTGAATGGGCAATGGATGAAATGATGAAAGATCGCGATTATTTATACGGATCACTTACTAAAGATTTGTATTTTTTAGGCTTAGTTTTAAATAGGAAATATAAATTATTACGAGTTACTTATACCGTTTTTATGATTGGTATAATTGCAAGTGTAATTGCTTTTGCGGTTGCTTTTAGAATACAAGAAACAGCAGGGATATTATAAAAATAAACCCTCAGAATTTAATTCTGAGGGTTTATTTTTTATTGTTTAAATTCAGCCATTAATTCATCGATAGAGATTGTTTTTTTACTGTCAAAATCTTCTTGGTAAATTACTGCTACTCGTAAAGCTTTTAGTCCAGAAACACCTTGTAAATTTTCGAGTTCTAGATTTTCAACTTCACCTAATAATTTTTTAGATTGTAAATATTTAATATATTTCAAGTATTCTTTAGCATCTTTATCTTGTGAGTATACGATGGCAATTTTACCAGGAATTGTAAGTCGTTTATTAGTTCCTTTAATATGAACTTTGTCTATTCGTTTTTTTATAATTTCGTATCGAATATTATAAGCACCATCTACATCAAATTGTTTTTCATCCATTCTAAATTTTATAGATAATGGATTGCTATGCACTAATATTAAAGAGGCAACTTGTAAATCATGTTCCATTGATTTACGTGTGGTGTTTGCCACGTTTTCCATCTCACACATAACTTTTAATTGCCACAAACGAAGATTGTATAAGTAAACTTCATCGAACTTTTTATCTTTAGTTAAAGATTCTCCGATATACATATTGTATTCTACACCATCTGTTTTGTAACGCTCAAAATAATGCGGGAACATTGCTTGCGCATCTTCTTGTTTAGCATCTATAAATTTGGCTAATTTATCGTTTAGTAAAGTAACACTTTGTTCATATGCTTTTCGTTTTTCATAAACTACCTGTAAATTGTTGTCTAAACGATCCATGTAAGTGTTTACAATGGTTGTTAAGCTGTTATTAATTTCTTTAATATGTTTGAAAACAGGGTAGATTTCATTTTTAAGAAAATTTAAGATGACAATTTCATCTCCAGATTTTAAACAACTCGTTACTTTATTTAAGTATTCATTTACACGAAACATTAATTCTTTGTAAATAGGTAATTTCTCAGATTCACAAGCTTTTTTAAGTACAGCTATAGCTAAAGTAAGTTGTATTATTAAATCTTCCTTAATTGCTTTATTTCTGGCTAAAGAAGATCCTTTAATGTCAGATTGACCAAACAAAGGGTATACATCTTTAAAAACAATTTGTTCGATTTTTATATTTTCTTTTTTAGAATAAAGGTCTGTTTGGTATTGCTCAGCAGCTTCATAAAACTTCCATTTTACGGTTGGGTGTAAAGAAGTATAATGTTCTTGAATAGTTGCTTCTAAAATATTTAAATACTCTTTAGAAGAGCGATCGATGGCTGCTTTAAAAACCGGAATAATATCAGATAGTTTTTGTTGATTTACAGAATTTAATTCATATGCTCTTGGTGAAGCTATTTCTAATAAAGCAACATCGTTATTTTCGCTCGCTTTGATTGGAATTAGTAAAATACTCCCAATATTCTTGTTTTTTAACCTAAGAGAAAATTCATTTTCGTTTGATGACTTTCCGTAATTTTTAGTGTTAGAAATTGCAATTATTTGTTGCTCGTAAAAAATTTTAGAAATTAAATGATCACAAAAAAAAGTGCTACATGTTATTTCTTTTTCATCATCTAATAAAATAATACTTTCAGATTTTTTAACTCTTATTTTTTGTAATGATAAATTAGAAACTTCAAATATAGAAAAGCCAACTTTTAAATCTTTAATATTATAAAACTCACTTAAATCTTTACGAAGTTTTTCAACAATACTACCGTCATCTTTTTGTAAAAGACTCGTTCTTATTGATGAAATATTTTCATCAGCGGTAACATCAAATAAATTCATTAACCCAAATCCTTTAAAAATATAACTGTTTGGTGGGAATTTTTCTTTCCAAACATCAATGTTATCATAATTATCTAAAAGAATTTTAATATCGCTTTCTGTTATTTTTGGTGCGGTAGCAGAGGGAGTAACATCCATAAAATCACCGTTAAAAGCTACTCGGTAATGTTTTAGTTTTTCTAAATTTTTATCAGGAATATCAAAGAAAAAAGGACGTTTTAAATCAATAGGATGTTGGTATACTGCATTTAAAATAAACGTACATGCCATAATATACATTTTGTCATCTTCAAAATCTCTAACCTTTAGTTCGTAATCTTCTCCTGCGTTTTTAAGGATGTTTTCTAAACGTTTTGTAAATTTAAAAGAAGTAAAAGAAAAAGGAATGGTAGCTGCTTTAATTTCGTTTAGCGTTAATATTTCAGGGAATAATGCTTCTAGTAAAACATCTATAATTCCTTCATGTTTTTTTAATAACGTGAGGTCAGAAAATCCGTTTATAAGTTCAGGGTGTTTTTCAACTTCATTTATGATAAGCTTTGCAGATGCATTAAAAGGATGGTTTTTAGAGTTGTCACTTGTATACTCTTTAAACATATCGTAGATTTTCTTAAAACTAATATTTAGTTGTAAGGGTAATTCAATATCTTTAAACGTGTTTAATTTTCTAATTACCATGAAATTATTTATTAATCTATTGCAAATTTACAAAATTGTAAACTGTTAGTCGTAAAAGACTTATTTAGCTTTCATTAATGCGGGTATAAAAAAAGCCCTTATTATAAAAATAAGGACTTTTTTAAGTGATAATTTAGTGATTAAAAATGCATATTGTAATCTCGCACTTTTCCTTTTTTACCTAAGCTGTTAAATTTCCAGCTAAAGCCTAACATGAAATATTGTTGTAATACAGTACTTTGAGAATCTTCAATGTAATTTGAACTAGCTCTACGTTGCGCATTTGTATTTTGATTTAATAAATCATAGGCTTTTAAACTGATAGTTCCTTGGTCTTTTAATACTGAATAAGCTAAGGTTGCATTCCAAAACCAAGCTGCTTTATCAAAACCAACAATATTAGGATTATAAGTATATTTTATATCATTTCTCCACTCTAATTTTTTAGGAAAATTTGTTTTTGTTCTTATTGTTAATGTCTGCCTTGTGAAATCTTGATTTTGAGTAGTGTTTATATCGTATTTTGTTTTCGAAAAAGAAACGTCATAGCGTGTTTCAATAGAAATAAGTTTATTCCACTCTAAAGTTACTCCTAAGTTAGGTCTTAACGCAGTTGTTTGTGCCCCTTCTTTTATATTGTTTAGAATATTAAAGTTTTTATATATGCTGATATTTGAACCTGCTCTAAGTTTTAAAGTAGTAATAGAATCTAATTTTACCTTTTTACTATAGCTACCTCCTCCAAAAAAGTCGTAACCTCCATCAGTATTTTCGTAGGTAGAATTTCTAATAAATTCATCAGAAATTGTAGTGTTAGAAATAATTTGATTTTTAAACATACTTCCGCTTATATACAGATACATTCCAGTACCAGCTTGCCAATTATATTTATTGAAGTTAATATAAGCTCGGTGATTTTGCGTTGGTTTTAATTCTGGGTTACCAGTAATTATATTTGATGGATTGCTAACGTTTTCGAAAGGTTGAATTTGATTAATGCCAGGAACTCTGTTTGTTAAACGATAATCGAAATAAATAGAAGCTTTTGAATCGAATCGATATCTAAATCCTGCATCTAAAGCGATGTTGTTAAACTTCTTATTTAAACTTAAATTAGGGCGTAATTTATCGTTGTTCTCTAAAGTTCTGTTTACATAACCTGTTTCGAAATTAAAACGCCATTTTTTAGTTTTGTAAATCAATTCTAAAGAAGGTGTTTTTGCAATGTCATTATACGTAAAATCAGAACTTAAGTTCTGATTAAAATCAGCATATTGCTGAGAAGTATTATTAAAGTCATAAGTATCTTCTTTATTTTCTCTTTCATCACTTTGATAACTATATTTTGCATCCAAAAATAATTTTTTAGCTAAAGGAAAACGATAAGTTATCATTGTATTAAAGCTATTTAAGTTATTTGAGATAGTACTTTTTTGATCTCTATTTTCTATACTAGCATTACTACCAAATACTTCAATAGTAGATTCGTTTACTTCTTCAGTATCTGATTTATCTATTTGATTAGTAATAGATGCTTTAATAAACGCACCTTTAGACCCTATTTTTTTAGTAACATCAATAGTGTTTTTAAAATTGTTAGCTTCAGATTTAGCGTAAGAATTACTGGTGTAACTGTTGGTTAAGTTATTACTTTCATCTAAAGATTCTTCTTGCCTGTTGTTACTTCCTTCTCTCTTATTAAAAACAAAAGAAGGTTTTACATTAATTAAGAAGGTTGAATCTATTTCGATATCAAACTCAGTAGTAATACTATGGTTATGATTTTCATCATTTGATTTTGAGATAGCATTAGAGAAATATTTTCCGTCAGGAAGTGTATATTCTTTATTGCTCTTTGATTCGTCACTTGAATTACTACCAGAATAAAAATAATTAGCATTTACATCCAAGCCTTTTCCGTATTGATCAGCATAAGTTGCACCAGCAGTCTTAGATTTTACAATTCCGCTTCCACCACCAAAACGTCTTCCGTTAATACTGAAGCTACCGTTTCCGCCAATCCAATTATTTCCACCACCAAACATTTTTTGAATCTCTCCAAAACTAAAACCAGGAGAGTTAATGTTGTTTGTGCTGGCCAAAACACTAAAACGTTGGTCGTTGTTAAAACGATTAACCATCGTTGCACCTTCGTAACGCTTGTCTGTTCCTGCACCAGCAGAAACTCTACCAAACCAACCTTTGTTGTTTTCTTTTTTTATAGTAAGGTTTATTGTTTTATTATTGGCATCGCCTTTTTCACCGGCAAAAGCTTCAGATTTTGATTTTGTATCAGTAATCTGAACTTTTTCAATAATTTCTTTTGTTAGGTTTTTAGTAGTGATACTAGGATCGTTTCCAAAAAAAGGTTTTCCGTTTACTAAAATTTTATTTACTTCCTTTCCGTTTACAGTAATTTTACCAGCTTCATCAACTTCTACACCAGGTAGTTTTTTTAATAAATCTTCAACATTAGCATCTTTTTTTGTTTTAAAAGATTTTACGTTAAACTCTAATGTGTCTTTTTTTATGGTAATAGGAGCTCTAGAGGTAATAACAACTTCATTAAGTAAGTTGCTTTCTTCCTTTAGATTAATAATACCTAAATTAAAAGTTGTCTTTTCACCTAAAGAAATTGCTTTAGCATAGCTGTCTTTTCCAATATAAGAAACAAATAATTTTAAATCTTTATGAAAAGATTTTCCTTCTAACGAAAAAAGACCTTTGTCGTTTGATATTGTGTACGAAACAACAGTACTATCTTTTATTCTTTCTAAATGAACTGTAGCAGCTTCAATTGGTGTTTTTTCTTTTCCAGAATTTATCTTACCTGTAATTTTAAATGGATAAGATTGTGCAAAAATACTCGTAGTAAGTAATAGCGTAAAAACAAAAAGTAGTTTTTTCATTGCCTTTTTTATGAATTATTTAATGATTCGTAAAGGAACTGAAAAAACTACTTTTAAATAGTTAAAATATGTTAAAGCTATTATTATTATTTCTGTCTAAAATAAATAATAATAGGTACTCCATTAAAATTGTAACGCTCACGAAGTTGATTTTCTAAATAACGTCTGTATGGCTCTCTAATGTACTGAGGTAAATTAGCGAAAAATGCAAATTGTGGTGTATACGTAGGTAGTTGCATACAGTATTTAATTTTTACATATTTTCCTTTAATTGCAGGTGGAGGGTTTTGAGCCAAAATATCTAACATTGTTTCATTCAATTTACTTGTTTGAATACGACGTTTTCTGTTTTCAAAAACTTCTACTGCAGATTCGATTGCCTTAAAAATACGTTGCTTTGTTAATACTGAAGTAAAGATAATAGGTACATCACTAAAAGGAGCAATGGTCTGTCTTATTTTTGCTTCAAAATCACGCATGGTATTCGTTTCTTTCTCAATTAAATCCCATTTATTGACAAGTATAACGACTCCTTTTTTGTTTTTCTCAGCTAACCAAAATATTTTTTCATCTTGTCCTTCAAAATCACGAGTTGCATCAATAACTAAAACTGCAACATCACAATGTTCAATAGCACGAACTGCACGCATTACTGAATAAAATTCTAAATCTTCTTTTACTTTCGATTTTTTTCTAATCCCAGCAGTATCTACTAAGTTAAATTCAAAACCAAAACGATTATATTTTGTATCAATAGAATCTCTGGTTGTACCAGCAATATTGGTAACAATGTTTCTGTCCTCGCCAATTAACGCATTGATAAATGATGATTTTCCTGCATTAGGTCGACCAACAATAGCAAAACGAGGAAGTTCGTTTTCTTCAACCTCTTCTTCTTCAGGAATTTCTTTGGCAACAGCATCTAATAATTCACCTGTTCCACTACCATTTATTGATGAAATGGTGTGGTATTCACCTAAACCAAGGTTGTAAAATTCAACAGCATCTGCATCACGCATTGCATTATCTACCTTGTTAACAGCCATAATTAGTGGCTTCTTAACTTGGCGTAATATTTTAGCAACTTCATCATCCATAGGAGTAATTCCTTGCTCAACATCAACTACAAAAACAATAATATCAGCTTCATCAATCGCCAACTGAACTTGTTTACGTATTTCTCCTTCAAAAATATCATCCGACCCGACAACATATCCACCAGTATCAATTACAGAAAATTCCTTTCCGTTCCATTCAGACTTTCCGTAATGTCTGTCTCTCGTAACTCCACTTACAGAATCTACGATAGCTTCACGACGTTGTACTAAACGGTTAAATAAAGTGGATTTACCTACATTAGGTCTTCCAACAATGGCTACAATACTACTCATTATGCAAAAATTTGTGCAAAGATACAACTTACGTTATGAAATTAAGCCGAATTTTAAATAGTATACTATTTTTACTACATTGTAGGCGAATAATTTATAAGTATGGATGATCAATTATATAATCAGATTTTTTTAAAGCCAAGGTTTCAAATTGATTTTAAGATGAATTCTGCAATTTTGTTGGCTGAAATTAAAAATCATTTATCAGATGTAACGGTTTATGAAATGAGGATAGTAGACAATCATGTAATTATTGATGTGCCTAAAAAGGAAACTCATTTTTGGTCGCCTCAGTTATATCTCGAAATAGAAAAATTATCTGAAACAACTTCTTTAATTAAAGGGCTATTTGATCCGAAGCCACAAGTATGGACATTCTTTATGTTCTTGCATTTTATTGTTGCTATTGCTTTTTTAATTTTCGGAATAATGGCATACAGCAATTGGTCTTTACAAAAGGAGTCAATATTCCCCGTAGTAATGATGGTTGTTTTACCCATTATATGGGTGGCGTTTTATCTTGTAGGAAGTTTAGGTAAATCTACAGGTAAAAAGCAAATGGATGAATTAAAAATTTTTACAAAGTTATTATTACGAAAAATAAATTAATCTTTATAGCCAAAACGTTTTAACTGTCGTTCATTAGAACGCCAATTCTTATTTACTTTTACGTAGAGTTCTAAAAATACTTTTTTATCAAAAAACAACTCTAAGTCTTTACGCGATTCTGTTCCTACACGTTTAAGAGCAGTTCCTTTATGACCAATAATTATTCCTTTTTGAGTGTCGCGTTCCACCATAATTACCGAGCGGATTTTTATAATGCTTTCTTCCTCAAAAAATTCTTCAGTTTCTACTTCTATCGAATACGGAATTTCTTTTTTATAATGTGTTAGAATTTTTTCGCGAATTTTCTCATTTACAAAAAAACGTTCAGGTTTATCTGTTAATTGATCCTTCGGATAAAAGGCTGGTGCTTCTGGTAGTAATTCTATTATTTTTGAAAAAACAGTATCGATATTAAATTTTTCTAAGGCAGAAATCACATAAACAAATGCATTAGGCACTTTGTTTTTCCAGTATTCAATTTTATCTTCAACTTCTTGTTGTGATGATTTGTCTATCTTATTTAATAATAGGATAACAGGAATCTCACTGTGAATGATTTTATTAAAGAATGCTTCATTTTTTAATTCTTTCTCGCCAACTTCTACCATGTAAATTAATACATCAGCATCTTCAAAAGCTGATTTTACAAAATCCATCATAGATTGTTGTAGCTCATAAGCAGGTTTAATGATTCCTGGAGTGTCAGAAAAAACAACTTGATGATTGTCGTCATTAACAATTCCTAAAATACGATGTCTTGTCGTTTGTGCTTTAGGTGTAATAATTGATAATTTCTCGCCAACCAATGCGTTCATTAAAGTTGATTTTCCCACATTTGGGTTTCCGATGATGTTTACAAATCCTGCTTTATGTGTCATGCGGCAAAGATAAGTTGTTTGAATTAAAAAAACTTTTTTTTATAATGCTGTTATTCTTAGAGTTACTAATTTTATTTTTTTAAAAGCTAGTTTTATTTGGATATGAGGAATTAAAAGGGGTATATTTGCACTCGAAATCGCGGGATAGAGCAGTAGGTAGCTCGTCGGGCTCATAACCCGAAGGTCACTGGTTCGAGTCCAGTTCCCGCTACTAGCAAAGAGTAATCAGAAATGATTGCTCTTTTTTTTGTTCTTTTGTGTTGTTAAAATCACTTTTCTAGAAGAGCAAGTCTTATTTTTAAAACTAAAAATAAGACTTGTTTCTTTGTTTATAAATTCACTAAATTAGCGAAAAGTGATTTGATGACTTTAACAATTTCAATTGTTCTTTATAATAATATAATTAGTGAGGTAGAAAAGTTAATAAACGATTTTTTAACATCATCGGTGGATTTATATATCTATATAATAGATAACTCTATTAAAAATAATAAAATTTCTTTTGACGGGTATAAAAATCTAACATATATATATAATAATGAAAATTTAGGATATGGTAGCGCTCATAATATTGGTATAAGAAAAGCGATTAATTTAAACTCTAAGTATCATGTGGTGGTTAATCCAGATGTAAGGTTAAGTAAAAATGCTATTAGTCAATTAGCTCTTTTTATGGATAAAAATAAAGAAGTAGGTTTGAGCACACCTAAAGTGTTATATCCATCAGGAGAACTACAATTTTTATGTAAGCTAATTCCAAGCCCAAAAGATTTGATCATTAGACGTTTTTCGCCGGTAAAAAAAATGATTCAAAAGAATGACCAGATGTATGAATTAAGAGGTTTTGATTATAATAGTAATATTGAAATACCATATGTGTCGGGTTGTTTTATGTTTTTCAGAACGAGTGTTTTGAAAAAAATGAATGGTTTTGATGAGCGTTTTTTTCTTTATTTTGAAGACTTAGATTTAACTAGAAGAGTTGGAGAAATATGTAAAATTTTTTTTTACCGGAGGCATTTGTTTATCATGCCTATAATAAAGAATCATATAGAAGTAGTAAAGTTTTCTTTTATCACTTAATCTCGTCAATTAAATATTTTAATAAATGGGGATGGATTTTTGATGAAAAAAGAATAAAAATCAATAAAAGAACACTTCTTCAAATAGAAATTAAGAAATGAATATTTTAAAAGCCATATCATATTTTTCTATTTTTAATTACCCTTTAACTTCTGAAGAGATTTTTAAATTTTCTGATATTAAAGGGAAAGATAAGATGGTTAAAGAATTGTCAAGTTTAGAGCAAAAAGGAGTTATTTATAATATTAAAGGGTATTACTCAGCTATTAATGATGAGGGTATTTTAGTTAGAAGGCTTAAAGGAAATAAAAATGCTGAAAATATAATGCCAAAAGCATGGAAGATAGCTAAACTTATATCGAACTTCCCGTACATTGAGAGTGTTTGTATTTCTGGATCGTTGTCTAAAGGGTATTTTGACGAAAAGAGTGATATTGATTTTTTTATTATTACAAAAAAGAATAGAATTTGGATAGCAAGAACTTTATTAATACTATACAAGAAAATATTTTTACTAAATTCAAAAAAATATTTTTGTGTAAATTATTTTATGAGCAGCGGGTATTTAAAAATAGATGAAGAAAATAGGTTTACGGCCACAGAAATAGCTACATTAATTCCTTTGTATGGAGAAACTACATTTAATAGATTTATTCAAGAAAATAAATGGGTGTATAGTTTTTTTCCAAACATTAATAGAAGGGAAGAAAATATTAAGACTAGTTGTAAAAGTGTTTTGCCAAAAATTATCGAAAACTTATTAGATTCCAAATTTGGTAATTGTATAGAACTTTTTTTTATGAAAATAACAATTAAAAAATGGAATAATAAATTTAACCATTTATCTAAAGAAGATTTTGAACTAGCATTTAAGTCTTCTGAAAATATTTCAAAGCATCACCCTAGTAATTTTCAAAAAAAAGTGTTATCAAAATTAAATGAAAAATACATAGAAATAGAAAAAATACATAATATAAAACTCACACAAGAATATGCTTAATATTGCTTTCTCACATTCTTATTTTTATCGGTTTGACGAAAAGCAGTGGAATAATAAAACTCCTTTTCCTCCACTAGGAACCATATATGCAGCGTCTTTTTTAAGAGAAAAAGGTCATTTAGTTAGTTTGTTTGACACAGGTTTATTGAAAAATATAGATTCTTTAGATTATTTTTTAAAGACTAATAAGTCCGATGTTTTTGTGCTTTATGATGACGGTTTTAATTACCTTACTAAAATGTGCTTAACCAATATGCGAGAAGCAGCATTTAAAATGATTTCAAAAGCAAAAAATAATAATTGTAAAGTCATAGTTAATAGTTCTGATGCTACTGATCATTATGAAAAATATTTGGAAGCAGGTGCAGATTTTATAATTCAAGGAGAGGGTGAGGTAACCCTAAAAGAGTTAATAGATAAGTTCCAAAATGAAGATGATACACTAATCGTTAATGGTGTTGTTTATACAAATGAGAAAGGAGAAATTATTAAAACACCTAAAAGAGCTGTTTATAAAGAGCTAGATAGCTTTCCTATCCCAGCTTGGGATTTAGTTAATATTGAAGATTATAAGAAAATATGGAAAGAAGGAGGTAAAGAGTTTACCTTAAATATTGCTACGACAAGAGGTTGCCCTTTTAAGTGTAATTGGTGTGCAAAACCAATTTATGGAAATAGATACAATTCACATTCTCCAAAATATATTGTAAATCATATTAGTTATTTACAAGAAAATTATGGAGTTGATAAATTTTGGATGTGTGACGATATTTTTGGATTGAAAGAAAAATGGGTTCAAGAGTTTAATGTTCTATTAAAACAAAAGAACATAAAAATAGAATATTATATACAGAGTAGAGCGGATCTTTTATTAAAAGAAGATAAT
This sequence comes from Tenacibaculum retecalamus, assembly GCF_027941755.1. NCBI lineage: Bacteria > Pseudomonadati > Bacteroidota > Flavobacteriia > Flavobacteriales > Flavobacteriaceae > Tenacibaculum > Tenacibaculum retecalamus. The sequence continues at coordinate 471,007 of NZ_CP115916.1, forward strand.
ATTCAAGCATTAGCCGAAAGTGGATTGACCGAGGTTTGGATTGGAGCCGAAAGTGGTTCTCAAAAAATTTTAGACGCTATGGATAAAGGAACAACTATAGCTCAAATAGAAAAAGCTACTCGTTTGTTGAAAGAAAAAAATGTTAAAGTAGCTTTCTTTATCCAGTTTGGATATTTAAATGAAACCAAAGAAGATATTGATTTAACGATTGATATGATACAAAATTTGTTGCCTGATAATATAGGTGTTTCTGTTTCTTATCCGTTACCAGGAACTCAGTTTTACGAAAAAGTAAAAGATGACCTTAAAATAAAAGCTAATTGGACAGATTCCGACGATTTAGCAATGATGTTTCAAGGGTCGTTTAATTCAAAATTTTATAGAAAACTCCAACGATATGTTCACAGGGTTTTTAGAAGAAGCCAAGGGGTTTTTAATTTGAAAAAAATTTTAAGAAATCCTTTTAAAGTGAAATTTTATGAATGGCGTTTAGTTTTCTTATTACCATATTACATAACTACCTCGATAATAAATAAATTGCAATTAAATAAATTAGAGAATATTAATGACTAGTTTTTTTGATATTGCAGCAAAAACATACGATGATACCTTTACAAATACTAAAATAGGTAGGGAACAACGTAAAAAAGTTTATAAAAATATTGAGCATGTATTTTCATCAGAAAAAAAAGTAAATGTTTTAGAATTAAATTGCGGAACAGGTGTAGATGCAATTGCTTTTGCAAAAAAAGGACATAATATAATAGCTACAGATATTTCAGAAGAAATGATTAAAGTAGCAAATAAAAAGAATAGCTATAATAATTTAAATTTTGAAGTTTTAGATTGTAAAAAAGTTTCAAAAGATTCTTTTAAAAAAGAATTTGATGTTATTTTTTCGAATTTTGGAGGATTGAATTGCCTCTCTTATGAAGAGTTAAGAAAGTTTATGAAAAAGGCTTCCGAACTACTAGTATCTGAAGGAAGATTAATAATGGTACTGATGCCTAAAAATTGTGTTTGGGAACAACTTTATTTTTTAGTTAAAGGAAGTTTTAAAAAGGCTCAAAGAAGAAATACAAATGAAACTTTATTGGTGAATGTTGATGATGTACAAGTGCCAACTTGGTATTTTAACCCAAAAGAAATAATTGAAATGTCTAAGGTAAATTATACAGTAATTAATTATTCTCCTGTAGGAATCGTAATTCCACCTTCTTATTTAGAAAAATCGTTTTTAACGAAAAAGCCTATTTGGAATGTTTTAAAAATAATCGAAAAAAGATTGTCAAATCGTTTTTTAGCGAGATATGCAGATCATTTTATAATTGAATTGATAAAAAAATGAATGTAGTTTTAACCCATGCATATTATTTATATGAAGATGATAAGGAGCAAAAAATTATGCGGCCTTATGCTCCTTTAGGATTATTGTATATATCAAGTTATCTTAATAAAAATAAAATTGAAAATCATGTATATGATAGTACTTTCTATTCATTTCAAGAGCAATTAGAGTTTATTGAAGAGAAAAAACCTAAGGCGATAGCTATTTATACTAATTTAATGACAAAAATTAATGTCATTAAATTGATTAAAAAGCTTAAAACAAACACTAAGTTAAGAGGTGTTAAGATTATACTTGGCGGATCAGATGTAACTTATAACTGTGAGAATTACCTAAAAGCAGGCGCTGATTTTTTGGTTATAGGTGAGGGAGAACAAACTACTTTAGAACTATGTTCAGCAATTCTTAATAATGAGAGTTATAACACGATTCAAGGAATCGCTTTTTTACTTGATGAAAAAGTTATTAAAACAGCCCCGAGAGTAAAAATAAAAGATTTAACTGATTTACCATTACCTAATAGAGAAGCAATACCTGTTTATAAGTATTTAGAAACTTGGAAAAAACACCATGGACAAAGCTCTATGACTGTAAGTACACAACGTGGTTGCCCATATACATGTAAATGGTGTAGTACTGCCGTTTATGGGCAAAGTTATCGAAGAAGGTCTGCAGACTTAGTTGCTCAAGAATTAAAATTATTAAAAAATAAGTATCAGCCGGATTCTATTTGGTTTGTTGACGATGTTTTTACAGTAAGCCATAAATGGATTAAAAGTTTTCATGAAGAAGTTATAAAACAAGATGCTATTATTCCTTTTGAATGTATTACGCGTGCAGAGAGATTAACCGATGAAGTTTTACAACTTTTAAAAGAAGCGGGGTGTTCTAGAATTTGGATTGGAGCAGAAAGTGGTTCACAAAAAATTGTTGACGCTATGGATAGACGTGTAGATATTAATGTAGTAAAAGCTGCAATTCAAAAGACAAACGCTTTAGGGGTAGAAACAGGTACTTTTATTATGGTTGGTTATCCTGGAGAGGAAGAAGAAGATATCTATGAAACAGTTAGGTATTTAAAAGCTGCAAATCCAACACATTTTACAATTACCGTTGCATATCCTATAAAAGGAACTTCATTGTATAATGAAATAGAAAAAAATATTACGATACAGCCTGATTGGAAAACTACAACCGATAGAGATATCGATTTTAAAAGAACATACTCTCGAAAATATTACGATTATGCAGTTAAGTATATTGTAAATGAAGTAAATGCTTCTAAAGAGCTTAGACAAGGAAATTACGTAAACGCTTTTAAAATGAAAATAAAATCATTATTATTATCCCAAATAATAATGAAGTTCTTAAAATAATTATGAAAACAAATAATAATAATAATATCTTTTTATATCTAAGTATTATCTTGCAATTTTCTTGTTTATGCTCTTCAACTAAAGAAAAAAAGGAAAATATAATCAATTTAAGATGGAACAAATCTTATGAGGGTGATACAATTGAAAAAGCGAGAACGAGCCTATATTGGTGTTACTCTATGATTGGAGCTAAAGTTTTAAATTCTGTTGTTTTACCTGAAGTTAAGGGTGTTTTTTCTGTAAGAATTAATGATATTGCTCTTGATGAAAAAGCTCTTATAAAAATAGAGATTCTACATAACAAGATTAAAACATCAAATGAATATAAACAGAAGAATTCAATAGATTTAGGGAGATATATTTCGTTGTTAATTGGATCTCCTGAACATTATTATGCAATTACTAATGTACCTGAAAAATTAGATACACTCTTATCTAATTACAAATTAAATATATCAAAAGGTTATATAAATAACTCACGAGTTTCTTTAGAGGATAGAATTATTGAATACTCTAACCAAGAAGAAACAAAGCAATTATTTTTATCAACTGAATTTGACTCAAAGAACAATACTATTGTAGAGTATGAGACTATAGAAATAATGGAAAACGGACAATTAAAATTTGGAATATTTGACGTAAATAAAAACAGAATTAATTCAGCAAATAGTAAACATACAAATGCTGGTAAACCAGCAAAATGTATGTGGTGTCATGAAAGTAATATTAACAAATTGTTTTCACCTCAAAATGATTTCCCAGGGTTCTTAACTTATCAACAATTGAATGATACACTGATTAAGTTCAATAATAGTTTAAAACTAAAACAAAATTCTCTTACAGAAGGTGTCGTTTACAGTAATAGTAAAGATCATGTAATGTTTGAACTAGGGTATATTACTTTTATGGAGCCTTCAGCTTTAAGATTGAGTAATGAATGGAATATACTTGAAAGTGAGGTGAAAAACCTACTAACATCATTACCTACTCATAAGCACGAAGAATATCCTTTCTTAGGAATTTTATATAATAGAAAAGATGTTGAACAATTTGCTCCTTATAAAAGTTTAGAAACATCAATGAGTATAAGAGAGGTATCTGAAGTTGAAGTAAATTATATTGAGCAATGATAAGTAATAAGGAAACGACTATAATATTGACTAGCTAAAGTATATTAGAAACATTACATAAAAGAGATAAAAAAGTCCTTTTAATATTGTAGGAGGTATTTTTTTTAACCCTTTGATGTATTTTTAGAAAAAGACAGAATAGCTACTTTATATTATATAAATAATTGAAATTATAATGAATTTTTATAAGAATTCTAATAAAAAAAATTAAGTAAATGATTTATATCTTGGGAATATCAGCTTTTTATCATGATTCTGCAGCTACCTTATTGCACAATGGAAAAATCATTGCTGCTGCTCAAGAAGAGCGTTTTTCAAGAATAAAACACGACCAAAAATTTCCTAAAATGGCAATCGAATACTGTTTGAAAGAAGCATGTATTGATATTTCAAAAATATCACTTATAGTTTTTTATGAAAAACCTTTTTTGAAATTTGATCGTATCATAAATACTATTCAAAAAACAACTCCTTTTGCTTTTAAATTTTTCAGAAAAGCGATAAAGTCTTGGATCAAAACTAAATTATGGATTCCGGTAGTTATTAAAAAAGAGCTGAATTACGATAAGGAAATTATTTTTTCTGAACACCATGAAGCTCATGCAGCTGGTAGTTTTTTTACCTCACCTTTTGAAAAAAGTGCCATTGTAACTATTGATGGTGTTGGAGAAAAAGCCTGTACCACTATTGGAATTGGGGAAAAAAATAAAGTTTCAATTTTAAAAGAACAGCATTACCCGAATTCATTCGGGTTGTTATATAGTGCATTTACACAATATTGTGGTTTCAAGGTCAATTCAGGAGAATACAAATTAATGGGATTGGCACCCTATGGAAAACCAATTTATAAACAGCTCATTTTAGATAATTTTGTATCGATAAGTGAAAAAGGAGAGGTCTTTTTAAATTTGGATTATTTTTCTTTTGATAAAGGAGAATCTACAATTAAGAAAGCTTTTTGTACTGTTTTGGGAAGGCTTCACAAGAAAACATGAAGAGGAAATAGATAGTTTTTATATGGATATAGCAAGTTCAATTCAAGTAGTAACAGAAGATTTTTTAATAACATTAGTTTCTTATGCTAAAAAAGTTACTGGATTAGAAAATATATGCATATCTGGAGGTGTTGCTTTAAATTGTAAAGCTAATGGAGAATTAATTTTACAGAAAGAAATTTTTAAAAAAATATGGATTCAACCTGCTTCTGGCGATAGCGGAACTGCTACCGGCGCTGCATTTATTGGTTGGTATCATTATTTAAATAAAGAAAGAGTTATCATAAATGATTCACTTAAAGAACAAATCTATTTAGATCCATCATTTAGCTCTGAAGAAATTAAAGCAGATTTACATAAATATTCTATTCAATTTGAGACTAAAATAGGTAAAACTCTTTGTGAAGACGTATCTGAGTACTTAAAAAATAAAAAAATTGTTGGCTGGTTTCAAGGTAGAATGGAGTTTGGACCTCGAGCATTGGGAAATAGAAGTATTTTAGCAAGTCCATTGTTTGAAGACATGAAAAAACATGTAAATATGCGTATTAAAAAACGTGAAGGATTTAGACCATTTGCACCAATTATTTTGAAAGAGAGAGCTCAAGAGTGGTTTCCTGATTGCAAGGGTTCTAGATACATGTTATTTACTTATAAGAGTAGCCAAAAAGAAAAAATTCCATCTTGTATTCACGAAGATAAAACGGCAAGAGTACAAACTTTAGATAATGATGATAATCCTTTACTTCATCAACTTATTTCTAAATTTGAAGAAAAGACTGATTGCCCAATTTTAATAAATACGTCTTTCAATGTTAGAGGAGAGCCTATAGTTTCTAAGCCTTTAGATGCCTTAAGATGCTTCTTTCAAACAGATATGGATGTTTTAGTTTTAGGAAATCACGTTGTTTTGAAAACTAAAAACACTAAAAATATAGCTACAGAACTTACAAAAATTCAAGAATATGAAATGGATTAAGACTGGCTTAAAGATTATTCAAGAAAATAGTAGTCAAAGAAAAAAACAAAAACAATTCGGATTATTATTAATAAGTTTTTGTTGTATTATTTTGGTAACTTTATTTTATAAGAATGGAGTTTTATTTGAGTTGAAACAAAACCTTCTAATCGGGGTTTTAATTATTTTAAGTTTGATTACTTTAATATTACCCAAAACCTTTTACCCATTTTTATTTGTTTGGTTTTTCATTGGATTTATTTTAGGTGAAATATCTTCTTTTTTTATATTAGGATTTTTGTATTATTGTTGTATTAGTCCAATTACTTTTTTCTTACGATTAAAAAACAAAAAAGAAGAAAATCAAGGATGGGTTGACAAAGAAAATATTATAGATTACAAAAAACTATCTTAAATGAATAAGTCTGTTATCTTCTTAGAATTTTTAAAATTTTTAATTCAACAAAAAAAGTATTGGTTATTACCAATAATTATAGTACTTATATTATTAAGTGCATTAATTTTATTTACTGAAAACTCAGTGCTTTCACCATTTGTATATACTTTATTTTAAATAAAACACTTTTATTTAATTATCGAAACTATTAATTGAAGGTGTTATTTTCTTTAGAATTTCATTAGCAATTATTTCATTTCCTTTTGTTCCTGTATGACAAATGTCAGAATAAATAGGTTCTGAATAGCCATCAAAAGCAGCACTTATATTAGTAAATGTTGGGTTTTTATTCAATAATGAATCTTGTTTTATTATGGAGTATGTTTTTAAATATGTATCTTTAAAATATATTCTTGCATCTTTCATTTTTGTTTCTAAAATTGAAGAAGTTGTTTTTTTTATGAAAAGTACAGGTTGAAAAAAGTTGAAAACTTTAAAATTATATTTCTTCGCAATTGCACTTGTTAGTTCTATATTTTTCCGATAATTTTTTACTATCTTTTTTGGTAATTCTTTCTTAGAAGAAATTGTTGTAGTTTTTCTTAGTCTCTTTTTTAAGTAAGACACCATTTTATAAATATAACTCGCATTTAGAAAAAGATATAATCGCTTTGTATAGTCTCTCTTTGTGTTGAATTCTACAATTCTGTTAACTGAATTGGTTGGTATTCTAATATCATCGTTTTCGTAAGCTGCTGAAACCTCATTAACACCATCATAAAAAATCACAAAATTGGGCCTTTATCTTTTTGTAATAATTGTTCTTGTAAAAGAATTAATTCCATGTCTCTTGTAAAACCAGGAATTCCTAAATTTAATACTTCGATTTTCAGATTGGGATATTTCTTTCTTAATCGTTGAGATAATATTGAAGGAATCGTATTGATATCATTTGTACCTATGCCATACATAGTGGATCCGCCAAGGCAATAAATTCTGATTTTTTCACCTCTAGAATTTTCATTAAAATTTGTTGTTTTCCTAAACCCTTCAGAGTTGATGTTATTATATTTTCCTTTAAAGGGACTTAATTTGTAGTTAACAAAAGGCCCATACCATATTAAGTTGATTGTTTTCATTATACATTTCTTTAACCTCATCTTCAGTCATGCTTGGATGTACATTGCTTTCAACCTTTAAAGAAACATAATCTTCAAATTCTTTAGACTTCTTGTATGTATACACAAAAAAGAGCAAAACCTCTAAAAATAAAAATAGAACAAGAACTTTTTTGAGTGTGTTAACGAGAAAAGGTGCTTTAGAATTTTTCATTTTTTTTTATTTTGTAGATATAATTTATTTCTCCTGTAACTTTTTTTTCATCGATACAAATTTGAGTTAAATTATTTTTTTTTAAGATTCTAAAAATCCTTTTCAAGTTACAATCTTGTGAAAGAATCATATAAATATCTTCATTAAAAGGACGTTTTGAAATTTGTTGAAATAACCTTTGAAAGTATTCAAATTCTTCACCGCAAAACCAAGCCTTTTCTTGATCATTTTTTGGTGCTCTTGGATAATAAGGAGGGTTTATAAAAATAAAATCAAATTGTTGTTTTGATACATTTTCAAATAAATCCGAATATAAAACATCAACTTCTACGTGGTTTTTAACTTTTGCATCTTTTAAAGCATTCAAAGCTATTTTATTGATATCTGTTGCGGTAACTTTTGCTCCTTTTGAAGATGCAAAAAGCGAAATAATTCCCGAACCACATCCTAATTCTAAAAAAGTCTTTCCTTCCATGTCTAGCTCCTTGATATAATTCAATAGAATTTTTGTGCTAAATGTAAAATGTGGAGGGAATACTTCAGGATATACGAGTACTTCTAAATCAGCATATCTAAACCGTCTTGGTTTTTTATAATATTTCTTGAACCAGAATTGAATAAATGGATCTATAATTCTTTTAATGAAAGCTCTCATATCTAAAATTATTCTGAATAAAAGCCTTCTATTTCTGGCTGGCGATACTTCCAAATTTTATGTAATACTTTTATTTCATATGGATATTTATAGAACCCTAATCGATATCGATAACCAGAAACTAGTTTTAATAAACTTTTCTTATAGCCTTTAATTCTAAAATCAGAGACTGTAGGGTAATAACCGTTTAAAACAGTTTCAAAATTTCTAATAGTGTCAATCATATATGGTTTTAGCCAAGGTGTTAGTGGGTTTTTTCGTAAATCAAAACTTTCCCAACTTGGTGATATCCATTCTTCTAAAGTCTCTGGGAAAGAAAAACCTGCTTCTAAAATTTGTTTATATAATTCTGATCCTTTTGTAGGTGTTGGACTGTATAAGTAGATAATAATTTCTGTATCTGGATTAATTTCTTTAATTTCTTTTATGAAATTGATGTCCCAAAGAATCTGTTTGTATACTTGTTCCTCAGTGTCAGCTGGCATTCCTAAAACAAATGACATTTCTGGAATTATCCCTGCTTTCCCCATTCGTAAGGCAAAGTCTTTAATCATTTTTCCAGATTGTGTACCACCTTTGTTCATTTGTTTCAATACCTCATCATTCCCTGTTTCAGCACCTAAGAAAATCATTTCACAACCTGCTTGTTTCATCAGTTTTAATTCTTCATCAGAATATTTATTTAGGGTATCAATTCTTCCTTCTCCCCAATATTTAATATTGTCATTCATAATTAAATTAGAGAATTCTAAGACTCTCTTTTTTGAAGTAAAGAAGTTATTGTCATGAAATTCTATTGCATCAATATTGTATTTGTCTTTAAAATATATCACATCTTGATACATTCCATCTGCTGATTTCCCTTTCCACCTACCATTGAAAATTGGTACAATTCCACAGAATGAACAAGTAAACGGGCACCCCATACTAGAATGATAAGACAAAGTTGTCTTTCCCATAAAAGTTTTTGCTAAATAATTTTTTAGAGGATAAAAAGTGTCTAAATATGTGTAAGGCAAAGTTGGTAACGCATCTTGATCTAATAATTTTTCTTTTTTCGTTCTAACAATTTCTCCTTTACTATTTCTGAAAATTAAGTTTTCAATACCGCCTAACTTTTCCTCAAAATTCACTTTATCTAATTTTTCTCCTTCTAAAACGCCTAACAAAGTAGGGAAAGTGATATCTCCAGTGCCATTTACAATATAGTCTACTAAATGAGAATCCATACAAACTCCATACTGATTTGAAGCGAAATAACCTCCCCATATAATTGTAATATTAGAAAATGATTCTCTTAGTTTTTTTGCAAAAGGAATTGCTTGTCTAAGTTGAGGCTCAGGCATCACAGTAGAACAAAAATATTTGAATTCTCCTGTATTAAAATAATTTAAAATGGTTTGCCAAGGATCTTCTTCTAAATTCCCATCAACAAATATATATTCGTATTTATCGTGAATTGAAGCGCCTACTTGTAAAATAGAATTAGGTATTCTATGTTTTCCATTTGCGCTTTTTGGGTTGAATATTATAATTTTATTGGTTTTTTTCATATTTAAAAAGCGCTACAACATCTACTACAAGCAGGGAAAAGTCCACCAGCTTTGTGTAAGTCCGTTCTTAATTTTTTTAATGCTCCAGAAGACCATATGCCTTTTAAAGATTGATCGTACATATTTCCTAAGTTTAAATTATAACATCGGCCATGAGCCGGAATAACAGAACCATCTGATTTAATCATGATACTTGTATATACCGCATTACACAGTTTTCCTATTATTTTCTCAGTCTGAAGATAATAAAGTTCTAAATTTTCTTTTGATGTGATTTCTGGTGAAAAATAAACGTTAAAAGGATACGTAGAATTTTTAATTGTCTCAATTTCATTTAATAAAGAATCTAAGTCCATGTTTTCAAAATCTATAAGGTCTACATTTGAATCAGATGCTGGATATAATAAATTCCAAGGAGAATTCTCATGTAGTTCAGCAGATTCTTTTGTTATAAATTGGGTATGCATAAAACCAATATCTTGAATAGGGAGGTGTTTTAATGAGTCTAATAGTTCGTGCATAGCACCAACATTCCACTCTGTGATTGCACAAATAACTTTAACGAGAGGTTTTCTTTTTTCATTAAGAAGTTCTTCAATACCTTCTATAGCTTTCTGAAAAGACTTTTTATGACCTCTAATTTCATTGTGAATTTCTTGAGGTCCATCTAATGAAACATAAACTTCATTAATACCAGACTCTACTAATTTTTTTGCTTTATGTTTTAATGTTAATGCGTTAGTGGTAATAGTAGTGTATAGTTGTTTTTTATTAGCATATTCTAGGGACTCTAATAAATGTGGGTAAACTAGAGGTTCAGTAAAAGCATATGCTAATTTTGAACTAGGATAATATTTTGAAGTTTGATCTATTATTTTTTTAATCAAATTTAGTGGCATATTTATTGGGTGTGTGCCAACTAAATTTTGGGCAAAGTTACTCTCTAAATTTTTGTTTCCAACATCACACATTTTACAATGCAGGTTACAAACATTATTAACTCCTAATACAATCCACTCTGGCGAAAATTGATATTTGCTTGGAAATAATTTTTTATTTATATTTTTTAGAGAACTTTTCATTTGATAAAGGTAAAAAATAAATTATTGTTGGTTTCAATTTTATTAATAAATGCATCGTAGTAAAATCAAATTTAACTATATTTAAACTCATGATACATCAGGTTTTTATAATATTTTTGATGTATAAAGACTTTATTTAAGAAAACTCAGAATGGATAAAAATATTTTGACCTTTTTTAATACCATTAATAAAGAATACATTCATCCAAAAGGAAAGAAAGCAACGCAAGTTTTATTGAATGAATTAATTCCTGTTGAGAATGAAAAAATTCTTGAAATTGGTTTTGGAACAGGGTCTTCTCTAATCCATACATTTTCTCATAGTGAGTCGATTAAACTTTATGGGGTTGAGAAAAGTAAACTAATGTTAAAAAAAGCTACTTCTAGAATTAAATTCTGTGGTTTAAAAGATAAAATTATTCTTAGTCTTCTTGAAGAGGAAACACAAAATATCCCTTTTCCTTCTAATTTTTTTGATAAAATTTATATAGAGTCTGTTCTTGGAATACAAGAAGGCGATTATTTAGAAAAAATGATTCGAGAAATAGGAAGAGTTCTTAAAACAGGTGGGGTGCTTTGTATTAATGAGTTGCTTTGGAGTACAAAAGTTCCTGTTGAAAAAATCCAAGCTACAAACAAATTTGTATTGAAAAATTTTGGAATTATTCAAGCAAACGAAAAATATCCGTATTTTAAAGATTGGGAAAAATTATTTATTAAAAATTATTTTTTTTTAAATAAATCTATGAATTTGAATGAAAGTCATCATTTTGATTCAGTAAAAAGTGATGTGAAATTAAAGCTTTTTCTTTCTCAAATTTTTTCTCTTTTGGGAGTGATAAAGAGTAAGATTTTTATTCGATATAGAAATGAATGGAATTCATATAAAAAGAATATGAATAAAATTGATAGTCAAATTACACTTGAGCCTTACTTGCTAAGGTTTATTAAATCAAATCCAACTAATAAAATTGATTAACTAAAAATATATTTACATAACAAATATTATTTTTTAAAAAGAAAGGAGTAGAAAAACATAGTCATTATTTGTGTTATAGCATTTGCTAACAATACACCTAAAGTGTTAAGGTCTAAAAATAAGAATATTATTGATAAAATTAAATTTAAAAATAGTCCAATAATACTAATTATTACAACTTTTCTTTCTTTATTAAATTTAAATAATTCAAGAATTTTAATACTATATATATATGTAGGGTATCCAATAAAAAAACCTATTAGATATTCAAAGGGAGTTAATGTTATATCAAAATAATTCTCTAAACAATAAGCAATAATTAGTGTAATTATAGAATTAAAAAAAACACCTAAAAAAGCTATTTGAAAACGAATTTTTTTTATGCTTTTTATATTAATTCTGTATATGTTTTTAATATATGGAAATAATAAGATAGTTATTATAGATTGTGAAAATATAAAGAAAGAAGATATGATTTGATACTCTCCTAAAGCTATATTGTTCTGGAAAAAAGCGTAAGTATATATATCTATTTTAGAATGTAAAAAACCAGTAATACCAATTAATAAAAAAGGAAGTCCAAATTTTAAATTTGAAAAATTAATGATAAAAAACTTAAATTTTAAAAAATAAGAATATTTAAAAGAAACAAAAATAGCTTTTAAAAACATATACAAAGCATAGAAAAGAATTAATTCATCTATTGTAATATGATCTTTCTTTAAAAATAATAACAAGTTTAAAAAGAAGAAACTACTTAGTTCAATTATTATAAGAAGGAGATAATCTCTGTTATAAAAAAAAATGGATAAAAAAGAATTATAAATAAAAGCACTTAGAAACCATATGATTAGACTAAAGTTATTTAAGTCTATTAATAAAACAAGGGCTAGAATACTTAAAAAAAGAATGGGAACTCTTGTTAAAAGTTGTTGTTGCCATGTTATAACCATATTTTTAGGATTAGTACTAAAAGCTTTTTGTAAATAAGTTTTTGTACCCCAATCAGAAAAAATTAAAGCAATAAAAAAATAAAGATGTACTTCTACAAAATTACCCCAAAGAGACTTAGAAAAATAATTTACAATTATATAGGATAATATTAAGGTTAATATAGGGGTTAGAATACTCCTAAAAAGATTTAACAAAATAGGTAAGTATCTTAATGTTTTTTTTTTCATTTTACTATATATACTATGCTCCTATTTAGATTACTGAGTCAAATATGTGCTTTTAAAATCCATTTTTGGGTATAGAATTTAAGATACTACTCTTTTACCAAAACATGTTTGTAATTTTTAATTGCAAATTTAAAAGTTTCCCAAAAATTTCGTTTTTCTGAACGTATGTATACCAAAAAATAAATAATACCAAACCAAGCTCTAAATAAAAAATTAGGTGGTAATTTTATAATTCTTTTAATAAAGGGAAATGTCCAAGGCCATAGTACAGCCGTTTGAAAAAACTTCTGTAAATTTTGCAATTCTCTTTTATGAGGAAGTTCTAATTGAGAGGAAAGGAAAAAAGATTTATCCAACTCTTCAACGGAAAAAGTTGGACTTAAGTAGCCTTTCTGTAATGAATAATCAGCTAATTCAGTACCAGGAAACGGCGAGAAAATAGAACACCAAGGGTAATCAGCTTTAATTTTAATGTTTAGTTCTACTGTTGAATAGGCATCTTCTAAAGTTTCATCTGGTAAGCCTAAAATGTTATATGTTCTAAATGTAATACCTGCTTCATGTAATAGTTCTGCTGCTTTTATAATTTCGTTATCATCTAATTTCTTTTTTAAAACTTGATTTCTTAAGTCTTCATTACCAGACTCTACTCCAAAAAATACAGATTGGCATCCTCCTTTAGCTAAGTTAAATGCATAATCTCTATCAGCAGCTACTAAATCAGCTCTAACTAAACAAATGAAGGGTAGGTTTACTTCTTTTTTATATCGCTCGAGGAATTCGTATAGCCATGATCGGTTCATTCCAAAAACATCATCAGCAAAATAAATCACTTCTACAGGAGTATCTCTTTTTAATTGAAGACATTCTTCAATTACTTTGTCAATATCACGAATTCTTACATATTTTCCTTTTCCTTTATATAAAGCGCGCATGGCATCTTCAAAACAGAACGAACAATGAAAGGGACAGCCTCTTGATGTAATTATATTTCTTACTTGTCTATGTTGTGTTTTATCAAGAGTGTGATATAGTTTTCTATCAGGATAGGGATATTCATCCATATCTTTACGTAAGTTACGAAGAGAATTATGTTTTGTTTTGCCTTCATTATCAATATAAGATAAGTTTGGAGTGTTTTTAAAACATTTATTTTTATCAATTGCATCAAGTATATCTAATACGGATTCTTCTCCTTCACCACGTATTAAATAATCAACACCTTCTTCTTTAATAAATTCAGGAAAAAAAGTAGGATGAGCACCACCAAATAACGTTGTTATATTATATTTTTTCTTTACTTCTTTTGCTATTTTTCTACCCCAATTATGACTCCCACTCATAATAGAAAAAGCTATTATGTCTGGATTGAATTTTTGAATTACTTCTTCAAAATCTTTTAGTTGATGTCCGATTTCTAAATCACATTCATGCCCATGTTTCTTTACCATAGATGATATGTACATTGAGCCAACAAATTCATAATCCATATTTTGTAAGAATAATAATTTAGCCATAATTTTTAGAAAGATGATTATTATAATGATGAGACAAAACCAAAAATAAACATAATAATACCCAAAACCTCGGATAGTGCAATAATAAATTAATAGTAAAAAAATTGCTAAGGTCAGGGATATGATGTATCTGAACACTAAATGTAATTAATGATAGTAGCGATACTACACTAATTGCTGTTTTTGATTTGAAGCTCTTTAACCATTTAAAAATAATTAAAAGAGGAAGTAATAATAGTAAAAAATGATAAGAAGCTGTAGCGGGTAATAGTAGAAAAATGCTAATTAAACAAATAGAAACAAAAATAGGAGTAGCTTTAAATTTATTCTTTTTAAATAATATAAATAGGATACTAACAATTCCTGTAAAAAATGAATATTTAATAATTGGTTTTAGAATAGAAGTATTAATAATTGGAAATGGATTTTTAATACTATCATATACAAATAAATTGTTGAGTAAAGAATCAATAGATTGAAAGCCAATAGAATATTTTCCTTGCCCTGGTAAATCCCCTTGTATATGAGATTGAAAATGTTGAAAAAAAGAAGAATAAGCCTTATTATCTATCAAAAAAAGGAGTAGAATAGAAACTCCAATGAAGGAAAGGGTATAGAATATAATGTTGTACTTATTTTTATTTTGAATTATAAATCCTAAAAAAAGAATTGGAACATATTTCAAAGAGCTAGTAATTCCAATAAGTAAACTAATTAGTAAAGGTTTATTTTTCATATATACTTGGCCAAAAACTTCTAGTAAAATAAATGCAATAACTAAATATATTTGTCCAGAAATTAAACAACTTATTAAAGGAATTGAAAATAAAGAAATAAAAAGCATAGTTGTAATTAGCGGCCATGCTGTTATTTCTTTTATTCTAAAAGGCAAGATAATTAATAGTAATACATTAAATATGAGCCATTTTTTTTTAGCTTTTAAAGGCTCCCATATAGTTAAAGGGATATAAGCATAAGCAGTAATAGGAGGGAAAGGAGAAAATTTTGCTCCAGATTTTATACCTAAGTTTTGCGCCTGTTTATAAAACCAATCGTTATTATAAAATTGATGAATTGATTTTCCTTCAAGAACGAGCTTTGAAGCAGTATAGTAATTGTTAAAATCAGTATTGACTTTTTTGCTTCCAGGAATAACCCCTTTCCATATAATAATTATAAAGGAGAATACTAGCCATAAAACTTTTAATACATTCAATATTGTTATTTTTCCTTTTATCATGTAGATTTATTTTTTGAAAAAAAACCTTTGAATATGTAGAAACCTTCGATTAAATGAATTTTAAATTCGATCCAATTACTAATACTAATCACTCTTTTAAAAAGATATTTAGGCCTAAAATAAAAAGATTTATAAGCTTTGTTTTTAAGTTTTTGTAATTCTTTTCTGCTAAGAACACCAGTGCCAATTGTAACTTCATTTCCCGATTGATCCATCACTTCTAATGAATCATTAATTAAGCCTTGTTCTAAAGCTTCTGTCCTAAAAGAAGTGTTACTTCTAGGTACAGCAATGTTAAATGAAGCATAATCAGCATCAATTTTTTTTGCAAAAGCTATTGTATTTAATATTGATTCTTTGGATTGCCCGGGTACACCTAATAAAAAAGTGCCTAGACGTTTGATTCCTATTTTTTTAGATAAAGCGAAGGTTGTTTCTATTTGTTGTATTGTGTAATGTTTTTTGTAATGTGTTAGTAAATCATCTTCAGCCCATTCAACTCCAAACATAATTAAGGAGCATCCTGCTTTTTTCATTAGTTTTAATTCGTTTTGATTTAGAACATCAACTCTAGAAAAACACATCCAATTTATCCCATAATTTACATCGATCATCCAATTTAAAATTTCGTTTGTAATTGCTTTTGATTGAAAAAAAGTTTGGTCAGAAAAATAAATAAATTTATAGCCACTTGCTTTTAGATATTTTAATTCTTCAATAATAGAAGCTGCCGTACGGGTTGTATAAGGTAAAGAAGACATAATACAAAATGTGCAAGGATAGGGGCAGGCGTAATTAGTTAAAACGGTAGCTATTGGAAGTGCATTGGCAAAAGGCATTCTATAATTACCTTTAAATAAATGCTGTTTTGGTAAAGCCATATTTATTGGCTTTGAACGCTTACTGTTTTTAACGAATAAGTTTCCTTTTTGATAATAAACAAGGCCTCAATTTCATTTTCACCTTCTATGTATTGCTTAAAACCATCTTTAAAGAAATTAGTAATAATAGCATTTAACCATTTATATTTTTTAAATTTTTCTTTATGTTTTTCGAGTAAGGAATCGCCAGAGCATGCTATTAAAACATTGGGATTTTGTTGTTTTACCTTTTTATAAAAAAAAGAGTCTTCATTTAATGAAACTGATCCCATTAAACCAATAATGTAATTAGGATTAAAGTTTCTAATTATTTTAAGAGCTTCTATTTCAGTTTTATTTTCAGCAATACAATCTAATACCAAGATTTTATACTCAGGTTCATTAAAGAAAGAAGATTGAATTAATAAATCTACAGGTTGTGGCAGATAATATGCCTTAGATACTTTAGAACAATAATAGTCTCTAATAAATATATTACCCCCAGGAGGGTTTAAAAATATTATATGTTTTGAAGTACTCATTGTTAGTAGTATATATTAATAGTCATTTACAAATTTATTAATTTTTAAAGCCATTTCTTTAGGTTTGAAGGATGTAAAGCAAGGTAGCTTTCCGTTACAATGCTTTGCTACCTTTGATTTAGGATGAACGAAGCATGGAGCGCATTCTAAATTTAAATCTAAATTTAGCATTTGTTGACTGTTTTTATAACCTATTAAACGTGATGATGTTGAATTCTCAGATCCCAACAGTTTTAACTTTGAAAAATGTAGCTAAATGTAAAGTAGCCTGAATCATTAGTAATAAGTACTCTTGCTTTTTTTAGATTATTTACAAATTCTGAAAGATTGTATTTACCAGCAATATTAAATAATAAACTAGGAGGAATTTTATTATTTATTAAGCGTTTTTTAAACAGTTCAACATATTCATATTCTGAAGTTGTACCCGTTAAGTAAAAATGCCAATCTGGGGTTTCAGAATGAAGCTCTTTAATTAATTCAATATATTTTGATAATGTAAATTTACGTTGTGGAAAATAGTTTCCTGCATTTATATTAATAAATATTTTGTTTGAGGAAGTGTTATTGATGTTTTTTGTAATTGGGTTTTTATATTTCTTACCAAACATTTCAGCAATAGCTTCTGTAGTTGGCTTATTAAACAAAGAAATATAATGATGTCCTTTTTTAATTGTGTTTTTAGGTTTAAAATAAAACGAACGACTAGGTTTTTTTATACTAATAATTAGCCTGAAAATACCAGATAGGTTTGAAACTCTTTCCATATCTAATATAGTACACTGTTTAGTTTTCCATATTTGATTTATTAGTTTGAAGAGACTGCTTATTAATGCTATTGGCGTGTCTGTTTTTACATAAATAGCATTTAAATTAAGTAAATCAATTAAGGTTTTATTTTTATGTAGTGTAATAAATGTAACCTTACTTTTAGCTATGCCAATAGTATCAATAACATGTACTATTCTAGTAATACTGCCAAAACCAAAAAATTTCAGTACTATAAAATTTTGATTATTAGAGTTTGTTTTTTTTTTACTGATTAAATTACTCATTATCATATAGAGTGGCTTAACCAACCGATCAATAACAATTAAATTTTTAGGGTTCATTTATATATTTCTAATTTAAAAAATATCTGTCTATAATATCACAAATACTATGTTCAATAAATAAATGAACTTCTTGTATTCTTGAAGTCTGTGTTGAATTAACAATAATGTTTTTGTCACATATTGTATTCATATCTCCTCCTTTATTACCACTTAAACCAACAACAAAGCATTTTTTGTTTTTTGCAACCTTAAGTGCATTGATAACATTTTTACTAGTACCACTGGTACTTATACCAATTACCAAATCTTGGTCTGTAGCTAACGCTTCTATTTGACGAGAAAAAACATTGTCATAAGTATAATCATTACTTATAGATGTGAGTATAGAAGTATCTGTAGTAAGAGCTATAGCAGCTAAAGCTTTTCGTTGCTTGTTATTAAAACTACCAACAAGCTCAGCAGCCATATGTTGAGCATCGGCAGCACTACCGCCATTACCAAGTATAATAATTTTACCACCAGTTTTTAAACGAGTTATACATTCATTGGCAATCAGGATAATATCATCTTTATGTTGATTGACTGTTAGTTTTAATACTAGAATATGTTCATTTAAGTTATCTAATATCATTTTTTTATTTTATTAATTAGTTCAGTCGTACTTTTTCCTTCTATAAACTCAATTAACTTTGTTTTTTTTACAATATCACTACCAATTACTTTTTTGTTTTTATAATCACCACCTTTTACTAAAATGTCAGGTTTTATTATTTTAATTAATTCATAGGGAGTATCTTCATTAAAAATAACTGTATAATCTACGGTTTTCAATGAATTTATGAGGTAAGATCTATCAAATTCATTGTTTATTGGGCGATCTTTCCCTTTCAACCTTTTCACAGATGCATCTGAATTAATACCTATAATTAAAACATCACCAGCTTTCTTTGCCTTTTCTAAATACTTTATATGACCTAAATGTAAAATGTCAAAACACCCATTCGTAAAAACTATTTTTTTGTTTTGTTTCTTTAATTGATCAACAATCTTTTTTATTTCATTTTTTGTTTTGATATTATATTGTTGAGCATAAATTTCATCAATAGTAGCAGTTGCTACTCCAGTTTTACCAACAACAACACCTGCAGCTAAATTAGCAAACTCTATAGCTTCTTCAATAGTTTGTTTATGGGCTAGTTTGAAAGCTATTGCAGCTATTACAGTATCACCAGCTCCAGTAACATCATATACTTCTTTTGTTTTAGTAGGGAATGTTTTTAGTTCTTTATTATAAACAGCAATACCGTCATGGCTAAGAGTAATTATAGAAATAGATAATTTATAATCAGATTTTAGTTTGCGAATGGCAGTTTCTAAATTTTTATTGTCAATGTCAAAGTTAGTAACAATACTAGCTTCTTTTTTATTTGGAGTTAATAAATAAGCTCCTGAATATTTTGAGTAATCATAGCCTTTGGGGTCTACTAGTACTTTTATTTTTAGCTTTTTAGCTGTTTTAATGATGTTTTTAGTAATCTTTTCAGTTAAGACTCCTTTACCATAATCAGAAAGAATAACGATATTATAATTTTTAATAATACTTTCAAATAGTTTTATGATTTTATTTGAAGTACTATCGCTAATTTCTTTTATATCTTCTTTATCGTAACGAACTATTTGTTGGTTAGAAGATAAGACTCTAGTTTTTACAGTTAAAGTTCTATTTTTTTCTTGTATAAGATGATTTGTGTTTATGTTTTTATCTTTTAATAATTTGTCAATTATTGAGAAATTTTCATTGTCGCCTATTACACTTATAATATCTGCTTTAGCTCCAAAAGCCAATAAATTATTAATTACATTACCAGCACCACCTAACACTGATGTTTCTTTATCTATTTTTACTATTGGAACCGGTGCTTCAGGTGATATTCTATCAATACTACCAACTAAATAATTGTCAACTATAATATCACCAATAACTAAAATACTTTTCATTATTTATTATTCCAATTAAATGTTTGTTTTATATAAGGGGTATATTCTTTAATACCTTTTTCTAGAGTATAACTAGGTTTAAATTTTAAAGAATGTTGAGTTAAACTAATATCCGCTTTAGTATTCATTTGATAACCTGTGTAAGGGTTCTTAAAATATTCTATATTTAAATCTGTATTTAATTCTTGTTGTAATATACTTACAATATCATAAAAACTACGATTAATACCTGTACCAACATTGTATACTCCTTTCTTTTTTGCAAAGCAGGCTAATATATTAGCTTCAACAACATCTTTAATGTAAATAAAATCTCGCATTATTTTATCTGAGTCAAAAAATAAACGAGGTGATTTACCTGCTAAAATTTGATGTCCAATTTGAAGTATCATAGAAGAACTCTTTTCTTTAAAGTATTCTTTTTCACCATAGACATTGAAAAACTTAAGCCCAATAATATGCATTTCAGAGTGCTCTTTTAAATATTTATAAGCAATTTGATCCATGCAGTATTTAGAAAAAGCATAAGGGTTTTCAGGAGAGTCGTCACCAATTTTTTGAGGGGAAGGACTTGAACCATATGTTGCAGCAGAACTAGCATAAACTATAGTTGAATTGTTATTCTTTGCAATTTCTAAAAGTTTATAAAAACTATTAACATTTGTTTTCATGATTAATTCTTGATCATAAACACGAGTGTCAGAAATAGCAGCTTGATGAAAAATATAATCTAATTTGTAATTTTTAAGTTTATTTAAATCTTGATCATTAGTAATATCTCCACAAATTATAATTCCTTTGAAACCTATTAAGTTTTTATAATGACCATAACTTTTTAAACTACCAGAACTAAAAATTTCTTCGTTTCTGAAAATATCAAAAATTATAATTTTGCTATCAGGATAATTTTCTTGTAAATAAAAAGCGATATTGGATCCAATAAACCCTGCACCACCAGTTATTAAAATAGTTTTATTATTAAAATTTGTATTCATTATCTTTAATAATTTATAAAACTACTTATATGTTTAATTGAAGGTGTGATAAAGGTAGCCTTACTATGCTTTTTATTTACTTTATGTCCACTTTCAACTAATATAGTATTTGTTATACCAAAGTTGTTTGCTGCTTTAATGTCACTTTCTTTATCTCCTATTAACCAAGATTTTTTTTTATCTATTTTATATTTAATATCAGCTATTTCAAACATTCCAGTTTTTGGTTTACGGCATTTGCAGTTGTCTTCTGGTTTATGTGGACAATATAAAACATCTAATATATTTATATTTTGGCATTTAAATTCATTTAACATCCAGTTATTAACAATATTAAAATCTTGTTTAGTATAGTAACCTCTTCCTATGCCTGACTGATTTGTAACAATAATTAAATTGAAGCCTATTTTTTGTAAATATTTACAACTAGTAAAAACACCTTCTATAAACTGAAAATCTTCTATTTTATGTAAATATTGTACTTCTTTGTTAATAACTCCATCTCTATCTATAAATATTGTCTTCATAATTTAAACACTTATTCTATTCTAAAAAATTAAAAGTATTAATGAAAATTCTATTTTAAAATTAATTACTATTCAATGTCAAAACTATTTTGATAGTTTTTATTAAAATTATAAAATCTAATTTCCATGAGTATTCATTTATATAGTATAAATCAAATTTTAATTTATCAAGATTATCTTTTGGTTTAGCTTTAGGGAGGTTAACTTGAGCCCAGCCAGTAATTCCTGGTTTTACAATATGTCTTAAATTAAAAGAAGGGTTTTGTTTTAAATATTCATCAACATAATTTGGTTGCTCTGGTCTAGAGCCAATAAAACTCATATCTCCTTTTAAAACATTGAATAGTTGAGGTAATTCATCGATTTTAGAAAGTCTTAAGAATTTTCCTAAGGTTGAAATTTTAAAATTTGACTTTTCTAAACATTCATTTTGAATATTAGAGATTGTTCTTATCTTGTATATTAGAAATAGTTTATCATTTTTTCCTACTCTTATTTGTGAAAAAATAGCGGATTCTTTTAAAGTTAATTTGGTTAGTAAAAAAGCTAGTATAATTAGTAGTAATGAGGGAAGTAGTATGATAGAAACAATAAAAATATCAAAACTTCTTTTTAATATAACATTGTTTTTTCTTTTCAATAAAGAAATAGAGTTATCAGTCATATTTAATAAATAGATTTTTAGTAAATAAAACGAAAAATTCTGTTATAATAATCTTTTTTTGTAAAATATTTCATCGGTTATCCTGTGAAGCTATTATAGGGAGATTTAGGTTGTAATTTCGAGATAGTGTAATGACAATTGTTTGTTATACCCTAATAAAAAATAAATTTTATTTTTTATTAGGGTATAACAAATAAATAGCAGTATATTTGCACTCGAAAATCGCGGGATAGAGCAGTAGGTAGCTCGTCGGGCTCATAACCCGAAGGTCACTGGTTCGAGTCCAGTTCCCGCTACTAGCAAAGAGTAATCAGCAATGATTACTCTTTTTTTTGTTTAAAAATTAAAAAGTTAAACTTTTTTTATTGTTGCTGATTTAAGCAAGAAAGATGCTATTTTTACAAAAAATAGAATAACAGTTTTAATTGTATAAAAATGAGGAAATTAATAACAATCTTAATCTTTACGATAAGCCTTGTCTCTTATGGGCAAATTCATAATCCTGTAAAATGGACTACTAGCGTAAAAAAGATATCTGATAAAGAAAGTGAATTAATAGCTACGGCTACCTTAGATCATGAGTGGTATATCTATTCTCAAGAAATTCCTGAAGGAGGCCATTACCTACAGTGTTTTCATTTACGGGAGATCAACGTTACTTAAAAAAAGGAAACACCAAAGAAGGAGAAGGGCATGTTGTAGATGATGAGGTGTTTGAAATGCGCATTAAATATTTTGATAATAAAGCAGTTTTTAAGCAACGTATTAGATTAAAAACAAATGAAAAATTTATTATAAAAGGAACTGTTGAGTATATGGTTTGCTCGGGAGAAAATTGTTTACCTCCTAAAGAAATAGATTTATCTTTTGTTATTAATTAAATATCCATAAAATTTAGATGAAAAAAATATTTATAATACTGTTTAGTTTACTGATAAATTTAACGGTAACAGGCCAGATATTTAATCCGATTAAATGGACAACCAAAGTAGAAAAAATTACAGATTCAAAATATAAGTTACTAACAGTAGCAACGATTGAAGATGGTTGGAGTTTGTATTCTCAAGAAGTGCCAAAAGGTGGCCTATACCCACAACTTTTACGTATGATGATAATGGAGGAACTTTAAAAATAATAGGAAATACCAAAGAACCTAAAGGAAAAGTAAAGTTTACAAAA
Source organism: Tenacibaculum retecalamus (assembly GCF_027941755.1). Taxonomy (NCBI): domain Bacteria; kingdom Pseudomonadati; phylum Bacteroidota; class Flavobacteriia; order Flavobacteriales; family Flavobacteriaceae; genus Tenacibaculum; species Tenacibaculum retecalamus. The sequence continues at coordinate 494,570 of NZ_CP115916.1, forward strand.
CTATTTAGTGAAGCAGGAATGAATATAAAATCCTTTGCTCATAAAGCTGTTTTTGAACAAGAAATAGAACTAGTTGATCCTACAATTACAGTAGTTAATGCTTTTGTTGAGTTTATTGCCTGTACTGAAGAACAATGTTTGCCGCCAAAAGAAATTGAGTTGGTTTTTGATTTAACGAAAAGTGTATTTAAAAAGAAAACAAATTCTGATGTTGCTAAAGTAGATGATGACACTAAGAAAGATAAAAAAGGATTGTTAAGTATTTTCTTTATTGCTTTCTTATCAGGGTTTGCAGCATTATTAACACCTTGTGTTTTCCCGATGATTCCAATGACGGTAAGTTTCTTTACGAAACAAAGTAAAAGCAAAGCAAAAGGAATAAAAAATGCAATTATTTACGGAATTTCAATTATTGGTATATATGTATTATTAGGTACTGTAGTAACAGGTGTTTTTGGTGCTGATGCTTTAAATGCTTTGTCAACTAATGTATGGTTTAATATCGCTTTCTTTTTAATTTTAGTAATTTTTGCAGTGTCTTTTTTAGGTGCTTTTGAAATTACATTGCCGAGTTCTTGGGCAACAAAAGTAGATTCACAAGCAGATAGAGGAGGTTTAATAGGAATCTTTTTTATGGCATTAGCCTTAGCAATTGTATCATTTTCTTGTACTGGTACAATTGTAGGAACATTGTTGGTAGAGGCTGCCTCAAAAGGGGGTATCGCACCTATTATAGGTATGTTAGGATTTTCATCAGCTATCGCAATACCATTTGCATTGTTTGCAGCTTTTCCAGGTTGGTTAAATTCATTACCAAAATCAGGAGGTTGGTTAAATACAGTGAAAGTTGTATTAGGGTTTTTAGAACTAGCTTTAGCTTTTAAATTCTTATCGAATGCCGATTTAGTTTTACAATTACATCTACTAGAAAGAGAAGTTTTTATTGCTATTTGGATTGCAATATTCGGAGCTTTAACATTTTATTTATTAGGGAAAATTCAATTGCCTCATGATAGCCCACAGAAACATATTTCTGTAGGTAGGCTTTCTTTAGGGTTAATTGTAGGATCATTTACTATTTATATGTTACCAGGTTTATGGGGGGCACCTTTAAATTTAATTAGTGCTTTTCCGCCACCACAACATTATAGTGAGTCTCCATATGGAGTAGGGTTTACAAAGAAAAATACACTAGTAGTTTCAGAGACTAATTCTGAAAAAACTCACAGCGGTTTACCAGAAGGAGCGCATTTAATGCCTCCTCATGATATTGTTTCTTTTCACGATTATGACAAAGGGCTTGCATATGCTAAAAAAGTAGGGAAACCAGTAATGATAGATTTTACAGGGCATGCTTGTGTAAATTGTCGTAAAATGGAGCAGAATGTTTGGGTAAAACCTAAGGTGCTAAATATTTTAAAAAACAAGGTTGTTTTAATATCATTATATGTAGATGATAAAAGAGCTTTAAAAGAAGATGAGGTTGTAAATTCTAAATTAAACCCTGGGAAGAAATTAAAATATATTGGACAAAAGTGGAGTGAATTACAAACCATAAAATACAAAGCAAATTCACAACCATTTTATGTATTAATGGCGCATGACGAATCTAATCTGATAGTTCCTGTATCTTACACACCAGATGTAGATGAATATTATAATTGGTTAGAAAAAGGAATCGCTAATTTTAAGAAATAAAATAAAAACATCCACTTTAATTTAAAGTGGATGTTTTATTTTTAATCAAATCTATTTGGATTAAAAGGCGTAATATTTAAACTTGTTTTTTCTTCGGATATAATTTCTGAAACTAATTTTCCGGTTGCTGGACCTAAGCTCCAGCCCATCATTGCATGCCCTGTTGCAATAGTTACATTTTTAACTTTAGATAAGCGTCCAATATATGGCAATCCGTCAGGAGAACAAGGTCTTAAACCACAAGCGGCGTTGTCTATATCATGTTGCTCAATTTTTAATCTATCATAATATTTTTCACCAGCTTTTGCAATCGCATCAACTCTTCGTGTATTTATAGTATGGTTAATTGTATCAACTTCCATAGTGCCAGCAAAACGCGTAAATCCATTCATTGGTGTTACTGCAACTTTGGCTTCTATCAGAATAGCAGGAATTGTAATCCCTGTTTTTTTAGACACATTTATTCGATACCCTTTTCCTGCCTGAACCGGAATTGTTGTATTTAGTTTTTTTAGTAGTTTTTGTGACCAAGAACCTGTAGCTACAATAATCTCATCTGCAAATAATTCTTGTTTATCAGTTTTTATCGATGATACTTTATCTCCCAGTAAATTCATATCTAAAACCTCTTCATTAGCCAAAATAGTAACATTGTTTTTTACTAAATAGTTTTTTAACTGAGGCATAAATTCATTGGGTGTCATATGTGCATCAGAATGGTAATAAACGGCTCCTTTAATATTTAAACCTGCATCAGGTTCTAGCTTTAAAACTTGTTTTTTTGTTAAGTTTTCAACATGTAGCCCTTCTTTAATCCCGCGTTGCCCAGTAGTCCATTCTTCTTCGCCAGCTTTATCAGTTTGGTAGCACATTAACAATCCTTTATGCTGATAAAAAAAATCGAAATCATTTGAAGCTTTGATGTCTTCATAAAGATTTTTGCTAAGAAGGTTAATATCTTTAATTACTTTGATGGCACTTTCTACTTTTTGAGTAGTGGAAGCTTTTTTAAACAACCAACTCCATTTTAAAAAATCATAATCTAAGCGAGGTTTAACATAAAAAGGACTTTCAGGGTTTAGCATCCATTTAATTCCTTTATTAATCATCCCCGGAGCTGCTAAAGAAATAATATGGCTAGGGGTTATAAAACCTGCATTTACATAAGAAGCACCGCTTGTAAAATCGGATTTATCGATTATAGTTACCTTATTCCCTTTTTTTTGCAAATAATAAGCAGTACATAATCCTATAATACCGCCTCCGATTATCAATACTTTTTTCGACATTTAATGTGTTATTTTATCTACAGTTATAACTCTAAAAGTATTTGAATTAATTGTAATTTTTATATTGTGTTCTTTATTGGTGATATAATAATTTTTACCTTTCTTTTCGTAGTGTTCTAAATTTGTTTCCCTTAGTATTTTTTCAAGAAAAATTTCAATTTCTTCTTTTGAAAAATCGATACCTAGTTTTTTATTTATCCTTTGATAAACAAGTACAGTATAACAGTGGTTATTTAGTATGTTTTCTTTAATTATTTTCATGAAAATTAATAATGAATTACGTTATTATATTACTTGAAAACCATAAGCATACGGATCATCTTCTCTATCAATAATAATCGTGTTATACCCAAATACTTTTGCCCAACCTTTTATACTTGGTATAATTGCTAGTTTACCATTTAAAGAAGTTTCTTCCTCTACACATCCAGTAAATTTGCTTCCGATATAGCTTTCATGAATAAATTTTTCTCCAATTTTTAATTTCCCTTTAGCATATAGTTGTGCTAAACGAGCTGAAGTTCCTGTGCCACAAGGGCTTCTGTCAATAGCTTTATCGCCATAAAAAACAGCATTTCTTCCTGATGATGTTGGGTCAATCGGATTGCCTGTCCATAGCATGTGAGTTACATTTCTAATAGTATTGTTTTCAGGATGAATAAACATATCAGGATATTTCTCATTAATTCTATTTCTAACAATTTGAGAATATTGAATGATTTTACTAGCGGTAAAATCATGTACTCCAGAAAAATTTTTCTGAGGATCTACTATTGCATAATAATTACCTCCGTAAGCAACATCAAAAGTAATTTCACCTAATTCTGGGCAATCAATTGTTAAGTTTTCAGCAGCTAAGTAACTTTTTACATTCGTTAATTTTACCCAATCAACTTTTTTACCAGTTTGACCATATTCAATATTTACCAAACCAGCAGGAGCTTCCATTTTTATTTTTCCAGGAATTTTTGGAGTAATTAAGCCTTCTTCAATTGCAATAGTAACGGTTCCTATAGTTCCATGACCGCACATTGGTAAACAACCAGAAGTTTCTATAAATAAAATAGCAAAATCATTTTTAGGATTGTGAGGAGGAAATAATATTGAACCACTCATCATATCATGTCCGCGAGGTTCGAACATTAATCCTTTACGAATCCAATCATATTTTTTTAAAAAATGTTGTCGCTTTTCGCTCATGTTAGCGCCAATTAAATTTGGACTACCACCAGTGATAACTCTTACGGGATTCCCGCAAGTATGCGCATCAACGCAAAAGAAAGTTTTTTTCATGCTAAATTGAATCGCCAGCTTGTATTCTTCCTAGAAAAAACCCTTCAAAATCTCTCTAATTAAGAAAAACGAAGCTGGCTTTGTTTTCAATTTCTTTAGCTTACTCAAAAGTAATATTTAGTTTTTTTGATTTTCTAAAGAAAGTGTTAATTTTTGTTAAAGTATTTGTTGTTTTGTAATGCTACCGTTAACTGTACGTAAAATCACCAAGGGGTTTTCGTTTTTTAATTCATCAGGTAATAATTCATTTGGCCAATCTTGATAACTAAAAGGACGTACCCAACGTTTTATAGAATGAATTCCAACTGCAGTAAACCTACTATCTGTAGAGGCAGGGTATGAGTCACCGTGAACCATAGATGGACAAACTTCTACACCTGTTGGAACGCCATTAAATATAATTCGTCCAACTCTGTTTTGTAAAGCAGAAATGATAGTTGGATAACTAGCAACTTCATTTTTATCAGAAATTATAGTACCTGTTAATTGGCCTTCTAATTTCGAAATTATTTTTTCTAGTTGAATTGCATTTTCACATTGTACAACCATAGAAAAAGGATCAAAGACTTCTTGATGTAGTTTTGGATTGTTTAAAAATGTTTCGCCTTTAACAGTTGTAATTACTTGGTGAGCATAATTAGATTGGACTTCGCTTTCGTAATCAGCAACAACTGTTAATCCTTTTTGAGTAATTGCCGTTTGTTTATTATTCTCATAAGCTTTTATAATATTTGGATGTAGCATACAACTAGGATTTATCGCTACAATTTTATGCCCCAAATCATTAATAAATTTTGATAAATGAGCTCCTTTAATTCCTAAAATTAAACCAGGGTTTGTACAAAATTGCCCTGTACCTACGGTTATAGAATTGGCATATGTTGTGGCTAAGGTTTCTGCTCGATTTTCTAATGCTTTAGGAAAAAGTATCACTGGGTTTACGCTTCCCATTTCTGAAAAAACAGGAATAGGTTCCTCACGTTTTGCAGCCAAATCGAACAAAGCTCTACCGCCTTTTATGCTTCCTGTAAAACCTACTGCTTTAACTTTTGGATGAGCAACTAATTGTTGTCCAACTTCAATTCCGCTAGAATTTAAATTAGAGAAAACACCATTAGGCATTCCTGTATTTTTAGCAGCCTTTATAATTGCTGATGCTATTAATTCACCGGTTCCCGCATGCATTGGATGTGATTTTACAATTACGGGGCATCCAGCAGCAAATGCGGCAGCGGTGTCACCTCCAGCGGTTGAATAAGCTAAAGGGAAGTTACTTGCTCCGAAAACAACGACTGGTCCTAAAGGAATATTCATTTTTCGGATATCTGATTTTGGTATTGGTTCTCTATTTGGAATAGCAGTATCAATTGTTGCAGAAACCCATGAACCGTCTGAAACTAAATCAGCAAAAGATCGTAGTTGATTAATAGTTCTTCCTCGTTCTCCTTTTGCTCTGCCTTCTGGCAAACCAGTTTCAGAGCAATACATTTTTATTAATTCATTATCTAAAGCTAAAATTTCATCTGCGATAGCATTTAAAAAACCAGCTTTTTGTTTTCCAGAAACAATACTGTACTCTTTAAATGCTTTTGAAGCTAAAGAAATGGCATCGTTAATTTCATTAACAGTAGCCTCTGTAAAAACAGTGTTGTTTTTCTTATTTAATTCAGGATTAAATGTGGTATATGTTGTTTTTCCTGAAGCGGATAACGTGCTTCCTATATAGTTTTTTCCTGTAATCATTTTATAAATTTTTATAATCAGTTAAGGTTGGTCTATTTTTTAATCCGTTTTCAATAATTTTTAATACTTGTGCTCTTTCGGTACCAATTAAAGGTAAACGAGGAGCACGAACATTTTCGGTACCTATACCAGTAGCCACTTCAGCTAATTTTATGTTTTGTACTAATTTAGAATTTATATCTAACTCTAGCAATGGTAAAAACCAACGATAAATTTCTAAAGCTTCTTTAATTTTTCCTGCTTTCTGTAGCTCATAAATGGCAACTGTTTCTTTAGGGAAAGCACAAACTAACCCAGCAACCCAGCCATCAGCTCCCATCAGTAAACTTTCTAAAGCTATAGTATCTACACCTGTCATAATTTTCAATCTATTTCCAAAGCGATTTTTAATTCTTGTTACATTAGATATATCCCTGGTAGATTCTTTAACTGCTTCAATATTATCACATTTTAGCAATTCATCAAACATATTTAAAGTAACTTCAACTTTATAATCAACTGGGTTGTTGTACACCATAATGGGTAAAGATGTATTGTTAGCTACAGCTTTAAAATAAGTTACAGTTTCTCTGTCTCCCGCATTGTAACGCATAGGTGGTAGCATCATTAATCCTTTAGCACCGTCTTCTTCGGCCTTTTGTGCTGCTAAAATTGCTCCTTTGGTTGTTTGTTCAGCAATATTTATTAGGACAGGAACTCTTTCTTTCACTAATGCAACAGTGGTTTTTGTAAGTGTTCTTTTTTCTTGGTCAGACAATGTACTTGCTTCTCCTAAAGTACCTCCTAAAACTATTCCGTGAACTCCAGCTTCTAATTGCGCTTTAATATTCACTTCAAACATATTAAAATCTAGAATATCCTCGTTAGTAAATTTTGTGGTTACGGCTGGCATAACTCCTTTCCAATTTATACTCATGGTGTTTTTTTAGGCAAAGTTATAATTGATACACGTAGTAGATTTCTCATTTATTATCCATATAGCATATTATTTTACCTTAAATAATAATAGTATTTAATTTTTAGGATAATATATTATAGTTTTGTTTTAAAATCTGATGAATGATAGTTTTACCATTTAAAATTCCGAAAACTAAAAACCTAGGGTTAATTTATCAAGAAGATAAAGGGTCTTTTTTTTATGATAAATTACACCAACATGAAGAAATTCAACTTTGTTATATTCTTAAAGGAGAAGGAACTTTAATTGTTGGAGATACAGTTAATGAATATAAAAAAGATGATGTTTTAGTACTTGCTGGTAATCAGCCGCATGTTTTTAAAAGTGATAATTCATTAATTAAAGAGTCTTGTATGATTTCTCTTTTTTTTACAAAAAAATCATTTGGAGATCATTTTTTTGAATTAGATGATTTTAAGGAGATTTCGATGTTTTTTAGCATGATTAAAAGTAGTTTTAGTGTAGTTTCAAATCAAAAAAAAATAAAGAAATTATTTGTAAAAATTAAAAAAAGTAGGGATATCGTTAAGTTTACTGTTTTTATTAAGATACTAACTATTATTGTGAAATCAGAGACGATATCTCTTTCATCATTTTTGGATGAAAAAAGGTATTCTGATAATGAAGGAAAAAGAATGAGGGATGTTATGGATTATACTTTGAGTAATTTTACGAATAAAATTGAGTTAGATGATATAGCAGGTGTAGCAAACATGACTTCTAATGCTTTTTGTAGATATTTTAAGCAAAGAACAAATAAAACCTTTTTCACTTTTTTAAATGAGCTTAGAATTGAAACTGCTTGTAAATTTTTAAAAAATAGTGAGTATTCAATTATTGAGGTGTCTGAAAAATCTGGATTTATAAATATTTCTAATTTTAATAGAAAATTTAAAGAATTGAAAGGAAGAACCCCATCTAATTATCGATTAAATTATTAAGATGTTAAAAAATGAAGAATAAAAGTAGTTTTTTGAGAATTAAGGAAATTTTTAAGGACTCTTGGTTATATTTGACAGCTATTTATTAGGAGAGAAATATGAAAAAAATTATTGCCTTATTTTTTGTGATTTTTATATCAAAAATTTATGGACAAGAAACATTGCCAATCTATGCAGATTATTTATCTGACAATGTTTATTTGTTGCATCCAACTGCAGCAGGTATTGGTGATTGTGGAAAGTTACGTTTAACTGCACGTCAACAATGGATTGGAGTAAAAGACGCACCTTCGTTACAAACGGCAAGTTTTCATGCTAAATTTAATGAGAACTCAAATGCAGGTTATGGGTTTATTCTTTTTAATGATAAAAACGGTTATCACTCTCAAAAAGGATTACAAGGAACTTATGCCTATCATATAGATATGGGGAATGAAAACTTGTTTAAACAGTTGTCATTTGGTCTTTCAATGTCAGTAGTTCAAAATGAAGTTGATCAACGAAATTTTGTTAACGATCCAGCAGTTAGTCAGGTTATTAATAGTGATTTTTATTTTAATGCCGATTTTGGTATGGCATACCATCATAAAGGTTTTTCATCTTATTTTACGGTGAAAAATATTATGCTGTCTGCAAAAAACGATTTAAATCCTGATTTTGAGTCTTATAATTTAAGAAATTATATTATTGGAGCAGGTTACTTTTTTGGAGATGAAGATAAGTTACAATATGAACCTTCTGTTATGTTGCAATACAAGGATAAAACTGGTGAGAAAATAGCAGATTTAAATTTTAAAGTTTATAAGCAGTTTGAAGCTACCCAATTATGGGCAGCTTTATCTTATAGAAGAAGTCTAGATAGCAGTGTTTTTGGAGTTGCAAGCTATATAACTCCTATTGTAGGTGTGAATTACAAAAACTTAATGTTTGCGTATACGTACACTCAACAAAGTGGAGAAGTGGTTTTTTCTAATGGAGGTTTTCACCAAGTTTCTTTTGGTATAGATGTTTTATGCAGAAAACGTAGAGCTTCAGCGTGTCCAAACATTAACGGGAGTTTTTAAAAATCTAAAATATCAATAGAAATTTTACTGTAATCTTTTAATAAATATTCCAATACATTTTTTTCTTTATTGATGTAAAACTTATTGATAATGTTATTTTTCGAATTAGCTAATAAATTATTTTCTAGTAAAACCTTTTTTGTTTGTTTAGCAACAGCCTCACCAGAATCAATAATTTTTATATCGTTTCCAATAATTTTTTTTATTTGAGGAATTAAATAAGGATAGTGCGTACAGCCTAAAACAATACAGTCACAATTTGATTTTAGGATAACACTTAAATGTTTTTCTAATAAGGTTGTCATTTCTGAAGAATGAATTTTTCCGTTCTCAATGAGTTCAACTAAACCATTTCCTATCTGCTCAATGATTGTAATGTTGTTGTTAATAGTAGCAGATGTTTTTTCGAATAAAGCGCTGTTAAGTGTTCCTTTTGTAGCTAAAATACCAATAATTTGAGTTTTAGTTTGAATTGAAGCCGATTTTATCGCTGGTTCAATTCCTATGATGGGAACAGTATAGTTTTTTCTTAAATATTCAATAGCGTTTGTGGTTGCCGTATTACAAGCAACTACAATTAACTTACAACCTTTATTAATTAAATACTCAGTGTTTTTAATAGATAAATTAAGTATTTCTTCTTTTGATTTTTGTCCATAAGGAGCATTTTTACTATCGGATAAGTAAATAGTGCTTTCGTTTGGAAGTAACGCATGAATCTCTTTCCAAATAGAAGTACCTCCTATACCTGAATCAAATATACCAATAGGTTGTTGCTGTTGTTTAGTCATAGATATACAAAAATAAAAATCCTGCTGAATTCAGCAGGATTTTTATAAAATATTTTAAAGGTTTTATTAGAAACCTAATTTAGCTTTTACAGCTCCGTAAATGTCTTCACCTTTATCATAAACGATTAATCCTTTACCAGGAGCAGCATCAAATACATAAATAATTCCTTTAGCAGCTGCAACATCTTTAATTGCTTGCTCAGCTTTCTTTAAAATAGGAATTGTTTTTTCTTGGTATTTTTTCTGCATCTCCTGACTAGCAGATTGCTGAGCCTGACCAATTCTTTGTCTGTCTTGCTGAATTTCAATAGCTCTTTTTTGGTTTACTTCTTGTGTTTGACTTTTACTTTCTGCTTCGTATTTTTTCATTTTAGCTTCTGCTTTTTTAGCCATAGCTTCAATGTCGTCACGGTAGGTCTTATTTAATTTCTCTAACTCAGCTTTCATAGCTTTAGTTGCAGGCATTTCAGATAATAATTTATCTGTATTTATATGTGCAGTTTTTTGTGCATTTGCCACACTACCTAATCCAATTGTGAAAATTGCAACTAATACTAACGTCTTAAAATGTTTCATCTTTGTTTTAATTTAATTTAATGTTCTCTATTCTTGATTTATTTATTCTCTTGTATTGCTTGTTTCTTAGCTTCTTCTTGTGCTTTTTTTAAGGCTTCTCTTTTTTCTATTATCAATTTTCTTTTGTTAGCCCTTTCTTGTAGCTTCGCTTGTCTTTTTTCTTCTATTAGCTTAATTTTAGCAAGCTTGTCATTTTGTTTTTTCTTTCTGAGTGCTTCTTGTTTAGCTGTTTTTGCTTTTTGCGCATCACTTAAGCCTTCATTTTTAAGTAATTCCTTTTTTGCTGCAACTTTATCTTTTTTTGCTTGTTTCTTCTGATCAATATTAATCATTTTAACAATAAGGTCGCTAATATCGTGTTTTTTGTTAGAATATAGCATTACTAACTCACCAGATTTATCAAAAACAAAATCATATTTTTTTCTTGAAGCAATTGTTTGAACAGCATTGAAAACTTGATCTTGAATAGGCTTTATTAATTGTCTTCTTAAATTATACATATCACCTTTAGAGTAAAAGTATAAAGATTCTAATCTACGTAAAGCTTCTTGTTGAATTGTAATGTCCTCTTCGCGTTCATCAATTAAATCTTTTGTTAAAATAGCTTTCTCGTTTGTTAGATCAGTTTTTAGAACTTCTATAGCTCTATTTTCTTTGTCTAACTTCGTTTTCCATTTTAAAATTTTAGCATCTAAGGAATTTTGAGCTTCTAAATATTCAGGGATATTTTGAAGTATATATTCCATATCGATATAGGCGATGCGTTGACTTTTTTGTGCAACAGCAATACTACTAGTAATAAGTAAAAGAACTATTGATAAAATGTTTTTTTTCATCTTGCTATAATGTGTTTAGAAAAAACCGTGCCAAAAAACCGGACACATCACAAATGTAAGGTTTTAGAACTGTCTTCCAATAATAAAATGTGTTTGCCAACCAGATTTTTCAATTTGTCCAGGTAGTGGATCAAATCCATGAGCAAAGTCTATACCTAGTAAACCAAATGCAGGCATAAATATACGGACACCTAACCCAGCAGAACGTTTCAGTTTAAACGGATTAAATTCGCTAAAATTGTTATAAGAGTTCCCTGCTTCTAAAAATCCTAAAGTATAAATTGATGCAGAAGGTTTGTCTGTTATGGAATAACGTAATTCCATTTGAAATTTATTATAGATAGAGCCTCCATCTACAGAAGATATTCTATTGTTTTCATAACCTCTTAATCCGATAGTTTCTCGGCCATCTAGTTGCCCTTGAGCAATTCCGTCTCCTCCAACAAAATATCTTTCAACAGGTGTTAACCCTAGCTTTTTATTATAAGATCCTAAATACCCCATTTCAAAATTAGACATTAAGACTAATTTATTATTTTGAGATAAAGAGGTATACCATTTTCCTTTTGCAGTAATTTTATAATACTCAAGCCATTTGTATTTATCAGATAAATAAGCCTGTCTTTCACTGTTAGTTGGGTTTTCAGGTTCATCATAATCTTTGCCATTGACTAATGAGTATGGAAAAGTAGCTTTGGCAGTTAACGAAAAATCTGAACCATATGAAGGAAAAATTAAACTTGGATATGTTGAATTACGACCAAAAGCAATTGTATATGCTAAGTTGTTAAGATTACCATCACTAATAACGTCATTTGAAGAACCTACACGGTATCCATAATTTTGTAACTCAATTCCTTGGTAACTTATACTTTGAGATAAAGAAAAGTAATCATCAGGCCAATTTAAACGCTTTCCTAGGCCGATTGAAGCACCTATAATACTCAAACTTTGATTTTTATCAACAGAGTTTGTATTATAGTCATATCTATATTGATCAGATAAATAAACTGAAAAAGATAAAGATTGAGGCTTTTTACCACCTAGCCAAGGTTCTGTAAAAGAGAAACTATAGGTGTTATAGGTTCTACTTGTTTGTAAACGTAATGATAATTTTTGACCATCACCCATTGGTAGTGGTTTATAGGCTTCTTTATTGAAAATATTTCTAATAGAGAAATTATTAAAAGATAATCCCAAGGTACCAATAAATGATCCACCACCATAACCACCTTGCAGTTCTATTTGACTACCGCCTTTTTCTACAACAGAAAATTCAATATCAGCAGTTTTGTTTTGATAATCAGGTTTAACATCAGGAGTTACATTCGCATCAAAAAATCCTAATTGACCAATTTCACGAATTGAACGAATAATGTTTTCACGACTAAATAAATCACCTGGTTTTACACGTAATTCTCTGTAAATAACATGGTCATTTGTTTTTTCATTACCAGCCACAGATACTTTCTTAATAGTAGCCTGCTCATCTTCACGAATACGAACTTCTACAGTAATAGAATCATTTTTTACTTTTGTTTCTATCGCGTTTATCTGAGAAAATAAATATCCGTTGTTATGGTAAAGTGTTTGAATGTCTTGAGAGTTAGGCGACCCATCTCCTGAAATACGTTCTTTTAAAACTTTTCCATTGTAGATATCTCCTTTGTCAATACGCAATAATCTCTGTAAAAATTCATCTGAGAATTTTTTATTACCTATAAATTTAATGTCATCAAAACGGTACTGACGCCCTTCTTCTAAGGTGATTTCTAAATTAATAGTATTGTCGTCATTCCAAATAAGATTGTCTGATAAAATACGAGCATCACGATATCCGTTTTCACTGTAGTTTTCAAGAATGCTTTCTAAATCTTCTTTATAATCAGCTAAGACATATTTTGAGGCTTTCCAAAAACGACCTAAAACTTTACGTTTAGTATTTTTCATGAATCCTCTTAAGGCTCCACTAGACATTGCTGTGTTTCCTGTAAAATTAATTTCTTTAATTTTTATACGTTTCCCTTTATCAACAAATATATCCATACTAACAGTGTTTATGTCAGAAGTGTCTTTTTTAGTTGTTAGAGAAACTTTAGTTTTTAAGAAACCTTTATCGGTATATTTCTTTTTGATATAATTTCTAGTAGTTACGATTAGGTTATCAGTAACCATAATACCCTTTTTAAGCTCAGTTTCTTCTTTAAGTTCTCTTGCTTTTGATTTACTAAGACCAGAAATTGAGATGTCAGCTAATTGAGGTAGTTCAGTAACATCAAATAGTAAATAAACAGTTTCTCCATCTTTTTTAGATAGATATACATCAACATCGCTAAACTGTTTGCTTTCGTAAAGTTTTTTAATAGCACTGGTAAGTTTATCTCCAGGTAACTTTATAGGCTGTCCATCTATTAAACCTGTGTAAACTCTTATGGTTTGTTCACTAAATTTTTGTAGACCAGTAACCGTAATACCTCCAAGAAAATATTGTTCTCCTTTTTTGTAGGGGATGACATTACTTGTAGCAATACTGTCTTTAGTTATGATGTCTTGTGCTTGTGTATTCGCTGATAAAAAAGCGATTAAAAATACTACTAAATAAGAATATTTATTCATTGGTCTCAATCTGTTCACTTGTTTTTCCAAATCTTCTCTCTCTGTTTTGATAATCTATTACGGCGTCAAAAAGATCTTCTCTTCTAAAATCTGGCCATAATATTTCTGTAAAATATAATTCTGCATATGCTAGTTGCCAAAGTAAAAAATTACTGATTCTTTGTTCCCCACTTGTACGTACCATTAAATCAACGTCGGGCAAATTAAACGTATATAAATGGTTATTTATAATTTTTTCATCTATTTTTTCAATATCAAGCTCGTTATTAACAACTTTTTCAGATATATTTTTGAAAGCATTAACAATTTCTTCTCTCGAACCATAGCTTAAAGCAAAGGTTAACGTGATTTTGGTATTGTCTTTAGTTTCATCAATAACTTTAGTTAAAATTTTCTGCGCATTTTTTGGTAAGCTAGTAAGATTACCAATGGCATTTATTTTTACATTTTTACGCTGAAAATCTGGAAGTTCTTTCTTTAAAGTATTGACAAGTAGGCTCATTAAGGCATCTACTTCTAACTTAGGTCTGTTCCAGTTTTCAGTAGAAAAGGCATAAAGAGTAATGAATTTAACACCAATTTCTGACGCAGCATCAGCTGTTTCTCTAATTGCAGTTAAAGCATTTCTATGACCAAAAACACGTTGCATTCCTTTACCTTTTGCCCATCTTCCATTGCCATCCATAATAACGGCAATGTGATTTGGAACTTTCTGTAAATTAATACTATGTAATTTGTCTTTCATTTTTATTCTGTTAATCCTTTATAACACGGAGGTCGTCCGAAAGAGTATACTATTGATAACCCGGTAAATACATACCAATCATTTCCTGTGCCGCCAAAATTTAAATTAGCTATTTTATCCGTTGTAAAATCAATATCATCTACTAGTGTAAAACGAACTCCTGTTTCAAATGCAATAGCTAAATGATCATCTAATCTCCCTTTAATACCAATACCTACAGGTAAAGAATATGAAAATTTATTTTTTAAACGAATTGTAGTAGGAGAAGTTCTTTTTACAGGGCTCGAGTAGTTAAAAACGGCAATTTCAGCTAATAAATAAGGTGTGAAGGTTGTATTGTAGTTGCTAATATTATAATCAAAAAAATTAAATTCTAACCCAGCGGCAAATTCATGGATATTGTTTGTAAATTGATATCCTCTTTTTTGACGGAATAAATTTTCAGCATCACTATCTTTATTAGAAACAGGGATGTATGTATAAGTTCCTCTTAACGCGATTCTGGGGTTTAGGTTGTATTTGTATATTAAACCACCTCCAATCTTATTGGGATATATGTAGTTTGTACGACCTACATCACCAATATAATTAGAGCCACCAACGAAAACACCTACTTCGTGAGTTTGCGATTGTATTGTAATTGCTGTTAAAGCAAATGATATGAATAAAAAAAGTTTCTTCATTGTAAAAATAGCGTGCAAATATAGTAAAATGAATTTGCTTTAAAAAGTTAATAATCTACCTTCTTGATTAACCTTTTTTTGAGGTTTTATTGCTATGAAGTGTATTTATAAAGATTCATTACGAGTGTCTTCTCCCCATAAAAGCTTGCCTCTTAGTGTTTTTAGATGTGATTGATTTTGAAGTAAAATACTTTTTATAGTAAAAGAAGCTCTCTGTATTTTTATTTGTGTTCCTAATGGTATCGTTGTAATACGAGAGTCTAACGAGATTAAAAAATCTTTTTCACGAGCACTTACTTCTAATTGAATTACAGTGTCGTCTGGTATTACCATTGGCCTTGCGTTTAGGTTGTGTGGTGCAATAGGGGTGATAACAAAGCTTTTAGAATCTGGTAGTATTACAGGACCATTACAACTTAAAGAATAACCAGTAGACCCAGTTGGTGTTGATATGATTAAGCCGTCTGCCCAGTAATTTGTTAAGTATTCTTGATTTAAATATGTTTTTACACCAATCATAGAAGTGGTGTTTCTACGAGCGATAGTTATTTCGTTTAAAGCAAAATCTAGTTCTGTAAATTCTTCTGTTTGTGGTGTAGTTTCTATTTGTAATAAAGACCTGTTTTGAATTGTGTAATTATTTTCTAATAACAAAGCAACAGCTTCTTCAATCTGATCTTTTTGTACTGTAGCTAAAAAACCGAGTCTACCAGTATTAATCCCTAAAAAAGGAATGTCTAAATCACGAATATAAGTTGCAGCTCTTAAGAATGTTCCGTCACCTCCAATAGTAAACATCATGTCAAAAGAGTTAGATAAATCATTGAAATGAGCGTATGTAGGATATTTTTTTGTCAAAGAATTATTTTCAACCAATAAGTCATAAAATTCTTTTTCAAAAAAAACAACAATCTTGTTTTTCTCTAATGCCGATACTAATATTTTAATTTCCTTTTCAGCAGAAATGGTATAAGCTTGACCGTAAATAGCTACTTTTTTCACTTGTAATAATTTTTTAGGATAGAGATATGTAAATTACATATCTAAGTATTTTCTTAAATAAGAGGCTCTGTCTTTTAATTCTTCTAAGTAAAAATCGTCCTCATGTTTTGTGATAACAGTATAATCGTACCTGCGAAAAGTTTGAATGATTTCATTTATTTCTTCCGTAATTATTTTTAAGGTAATTTGAATGTTATCTTGATTTTCAGAAGAAATATAGAGTCCTAATAATTTAGCGCCATTGGTTTCAATTATTTGGGCAACTTCTCCCATTGAAGCATCATTTTTGCTTTTTTCTATGGTTAAAGTGTCACTTTCGTTGTGTAAAAAAGGACTATCAGCAAAAGCATCTAAAACATCGCTTAACTCATAGTAACCAGTATACTGCATTTCTTTATTTAAAACGGGAATTAAATTACAGTCATTATCAGCAAATAGCACAATTAAATCGAGTAAGGTAGTTTTCTCGTTAGCATAAAAATGATCTAACAAATAAGCGTATTCACTAAGTTGTTGATTTTTATCTTCAATAGTTTGAATATCGCTTTCTGGTAAGCAACCAACTAACTTTCCGCTTTCAATAATAGGAATATGTGTTATAGGTAAGTTTTTACATACTTTTTGAGCACTTTTTACAGTGCTTTTTAAAGTAAGTGCTTTAATTTCTTTCAGTATAAAATCGTTGATATTCATTACTACGAATATAGTTTAAAATGTTTTAATGATTTATCTTTGTAATCTAATTTTATGAGATGACAAAGTTAAGCGTAAATATTAATAAAATTGCGACGTTGCGTAATTCTAGAGGAGGAAATACACCTGATTTATTAAAGGTAGCAGTCGATATTCAGGATTTTGGCGCAGCAGGAATTACAATTCACCCAAGGCCAGATGAGCGCCATATTCGTTACCAAGATGCTTATGATTTAAAATCGATTGTAACTACCGAATATAATATTGAAGGAAATCCGATTGATCAATTCATGAAAATGGTGTTGGCAATAAAGCCAACACAAGTAACATTGGTGCCAGATAGTGTAGATACTTTAACATCAAATGCTGGTTGGGATACTGTTGCAAATCAATCGTATTTACAAGAAGTGATTTCTGAATTTAAAAATAACGGAATTAGAACTTCAATTTTTATTGATACAGATTTAAAGTTGATTGAAGCCGCAGGCAAAACAGGAGCAGATCGTATTGAATTATATACTGAAGAATTTGCTACACAATTTGATTTAGGTAATAAAAAAGCTATAAAACCTTATACTGATGCTGCAATTTTAGCACACGAATTAGGTTTAGGTATTAACGCAGGACATGATTTAAGTTTAGAAAACATCAAATTTTTTAAAGAAAATATCCCCAATTTGGCGGAAGTTTCTATAGGGCACGCGCTTATTTCTGAGTCGTTGTATTTAGGTTTAGAAAACGTGGTAAATATGTATTTACACAGATTACAATAAGATGCAAATTTTACACTCTAGAATAGTAGGTGAAGGAAAACCGTTGTTAATTTTACACGGTTATTTTGGTATGGGTGATAATTGGAAAAGTCATGCGAACAAATTAGGTGAAGACGGATTTGAGGTGCATTTAATAGATCAACGAAATCATGGTCGTAGTTTTCATTCTGATGAATTTAATTACGAAGTAATGGTTGCCGATTTGTATAATTACATACAACATCATAATTTAGAAAAGGTAGCTTTATTAGGGCATTCTATGGGCGGAAAAACAGTAATGTTATTCGCAACTGAGTATCCAGAATTGGTAAATAAATTAATGGTTGCCGATATTTCGCCAAGAATGTATCCGCCACATCATCATGATATTTTAGAAGCTTTAAATTCGGTTGATTTTACGATTCAAAATTCACGAAAACTGATTGATGAAAAACTGTCAGGATTAATTCCAGAAGCTGGTGTGCGACAATTTTTACTGAAAAACGTGTACAGAAAAACGAAAGATGAACTAGCTTTTCGTTTTAATTTAAAATCATTAACAGAAAATAATAACGAAGTTGGAGAAGCCTTACCTTCGTTTACCGTTTTTGAAGGAGAAACCTTGTTTTTAAAAGGTGAAAATTCAGGTTATATTTCGGTAAATGAAGAGCCGATTATCAATGCGCATTTTCCGAACTCTACTATAAAAAAAATAGCCAACGCAGGGCACTGGCTACATGCAGAAAATCCGAAGGATTTTTATACAGCGCTTATCGGTTTTTTAAATTGATTTTTGGAGGTGTTTCTGTTAGCGTTTAATTACTCCAATCCAACACTCAGCATTTTTACCAAATTTTGTGAATCATCCAGCTTTAAAAAAGGATATTCCACCTTACTGAGAAAAAGACCGTTTGGATGTGCAGAATACTTAACTTTTAGCTCTCTTTTCAGGTTTAAAATTTCGTTAAATTCATCTACAGTTATTTTACAGCGTCCGACTTCTAGTAAATAATAAACACAAATTCTTACCATGCCGCGTAAAAAACGATTACCGGTAATCGTAAAGCGCATGCGTCCTTGTGCTTCATCAATAAATAATTCGCAATTACTTATCTCACACAGTGTATTATCGTATAAATGTGGTTGTTTGCATAATGCTCTAAAATCTCTAGTTTTACGAATAAGAGCCACAGCTTTTTTTATTAAGTGGAAGTCTAGTATTAAATCTTCATAAAAAGAACTATTGTGAAATAGTATTGGGTTTTTCTTCCAATGGATAAAGTAATCGTAGGTGCGTGATACTGCTCCATAACGCGCATATTGGTCTTCGTTGACTTCAAATATTTCAAAAACGGCGATGCTATTGGGTAGATTTTTGTTCAGCCTAAATTTTAAATCGAATTTAGGTGCTTCATCAATATTGATGTCTATAACATATTGGCTAGCATGTACACCAGCATCGGTTCTGCCGCAACCATAAACGCTTATTCTTTTCTTAAAGAGTTTAAAAAGTGTTTGCTCTAAGGTTTCTTGAACCGTATTTTGGGTGTTATTCTGTCTTTGCCAACCGCTGTAATCGGTACCATCGAATCCTAAGTGTATAAAATATCGCATTTGTTAATTAGAAAAATAGTGGTTTTAGTTAGCGAAGTTAGTAGAAAACGCTTTAGGAATCAACTTGATTTTTTGATGCTAAATGTATTTATATTATTTTAAAGAGGTTTCTTTTCTGATTCTACTTAACGAAGTATCGGTAATACCTAAATAAGAAGCTACGATTTTTAAAGACACGCTTTTAAGGATTTCAGGTTGCTTTTTCATTAATTTTAAATAGCGTTTTTCGGCAGAATCTTTTATCATACCTAGCATGCGATCTTTAAGGTTTGAGTAATTCAGAATCAACATCATTCTACCAAACTCTCTAAATTCAGGTATGCTATGAAAACTTTCTTGTACATCTTCGTATTTCATTTTCCATAAAACACAATCGGTAAGGCTTTGAAAATTTTCGCTACTAGGTTTTTGTTTAAAAAATGATAGAAAGTCGTTTACAAAACAAAAAGGAGAAAAAATATTGGTAGTAATTTCATTGCCATTACTATCAACTGTGTAAGATCTTACGAGTCCAGATTCTAATATATAAGTCGCTCTCGGAGTTTTGTTCTCAGTTAAAATATCAAGATTGCTTTTAATTTCAATCAATTCGAATTTTTCTGTCAATAATTTTGCTTTTTCACTAGGCATTGGCAGTATTGATTGTATGTAGTTTTGTAGATTGTCTTTGTTCATCGTTTAGGTTCGTGTGGTTAAAAAAATAAAGATATCAACTTAAAACTGACAAATTTACAGGTTATCTTTTTTGGTACGATTATCGCTTTTTATCAGTAAAACAATAAAAGTAATGAAACTATTTTTAAAATTATTGCTAACCGCGTTAGCAGTTATCGTATTAGCAAGTGTATTGCCAGGAGTAACGGTAACAAGTTATGTAACCGCAGTAATTGTTGCGTTAGTAATTTCGTTGTTAAATATGTTTGTACGTCCGTTATTAGTATTTTTCACTTTGCCAGCAACTATTGTAACGCTTGGGTTATTCTTGTTTGTAATTAACGCAGTTATTATATTATTAGCTAGTAATTTGGTGGGCGGTTTTGCCGTAAACGGATTTTTCACAGCACTCTTATTTAGTGTGTTGTTATCAATATTCAGATCATTCTTGTTCTCGTTATTAAAAGAAGAGAAGAAGTAAAAAGAGCCAAGAGGATAAGAATCAAGACGCAAGCTTAAAACAAGTCTTTGCTCTTGTAACTGATTGTCTTGTTTCTAAATAAATAAAAGAGTAATTTTGCACCCGATTTTAAAGAAACATATTTTAAGATGAATATTACAAAACAAAACGTAGATGCGTTAAACGCAGTTATAAAAGTTGATATAGTTGCTGAAGATTATCAAGCTACAGTAACAAAGCAATTAGAAGATTACCGTAAAAAAGCAAACATTCCAGGATTTAGAAAAGGTCAAGTGCCAATGGGAATGGTTAAGAAACAATACGGAAAATCAATAATGATTGATGAAGTAAATAAACTTTTACAACAATCATTAAATAAATATTTAGCCGAAGAAAAATTAGATATTTTAGGAAATCCATTACCAAGAATAGAAGATAATTTTAATTGGGATGCGGAGAAGTTTTCTTTTGAATTCGAATTAGGGCTAGCTCCTGAATTTGATGTAAACTTGAAGCCTAAAAATAAGGTTACGCAATATAACATCATCGCTACAGATGAGTTATTAACTAAAGAAGTTGAAAATATTCAAACACGTTACGGTAAAATATCACCTATTGATGCAGCTACAGAAGAAGCTAACATTACAGGTACATTTGCAAACGAAGCAGAAGAAATTAATAAAAAATCAACAATTTCTGTAAAAGATATTAAAGGTAAAACAAACATAAAGAAGTTTGTAGGTGCTAAAGTTGGTGATGTTTTAGAGTTAAAAACAAAGAGTTTATTTGAAGATGAGCACAAGTTGCAAGATGCTTTAGGTGTTGCTCATGAAGCGGTTCATGGTTTAGATGTTGCTGTTGCTTTTACAATTGAAGAAGTAACAAAAACAGAAGCTGCAGAATTAGACAAAGAATTATTTGATAAATTATTTGCTGACGGAAGTGTAAGTACAGTATCTGATTTAAAAGATAAAATTAAAGAAGACGCAGAAAAACAATTTCAGCAACAAGCAGATCAGCAATTATTAAATGCAATTACTGAAAACTTAGTAGAGAACACAAAATTTGAGTTACCTACTGAATTTTTACAAAAGTGGTTACAAACTGCAGGTGAAAAGCAATTAACTGCTGAAGAAGCTGTAGCTGAATATAATAAATCTGAAAAAGGTTTACGTTACCAATTAATCGAAGGAAAGGTTATGAAGGATAACGATATTAAGATTGATTATAAAGAATTAGTGGATTATGCAAAAGGATTTATCCGTTCGCAAATGGCACAGTTTGGTAACATGAATCCAGAAGAAAAAGAGTTAGACGATATCGCTGGTAGAGTATTACAAAACCAAGAAGAAGCTCAAAAATTACAATCTCAATTAATTAGCCAAAAATTATTAGGTTTTTATAAAGAGAACATGAGCTTTGATTCGAAAGAACTTTCTTATGAAGATTTCATTAAAGAAGTATATAAATAAATGTCATTGCGAGGAGCGAAGTAACCTGATTATTAAAAACTAGGTTGGTTGAATTAATTTTCCCTCAGTAAAGATTAAAAAACATAAGAAACCTGAATGTGAATTCAGGTTTTTTTAGCCATAAACGGTAACAATATACTAACGAAATAGTTCTTATATTTACACCATATAACCCAAAAAACATTTTTAAAATGGATTACGGAAAAGAATTTGAAAAGTACGCAACAAAGCACCACGGAATAAACAGCACATATTTAGGTAAAATAACAAGTAGTTTAACGCCATATATTATGGAAGAACGTCAGATGAACATTACCCAAATGGATGTTTTTTCTCGTTTAATGATGGACAGAATTATCTTTTTAGGTACAGGAGTTAACGACCAAGTAGCCAATGTAATTCAAGCACAATTATTGTTCTTAGAAAGTGTTGATGCGAGCAAAGATATTTCAATATACATTAATTCTCCAGGAGGAGGCGTTTATGCAGGTTTAGGTATTTACGATACCATGCAATTTATAAAGCCAGATGTAGCAACAATTTGTACAGGTATGGCAGCATCTATGGGCGCTGTTTTAATGTGTGCGGGTGCTAAAGGGAAGCGTTCTGCATTACCACATTCTCGTATTATGATTCACCAACCAATGGGAGGTGCACAAGGACAAGCTTCTGATATGGAAATTACCGTAAAAGAAATCGGGAAGTTAAAAACTGAATTATATGATATCATTGCAGATCATTCAGGACAAACTTTCGAAAAAGTACAAGAAGATTCTGATAGAGATTATTGGATGAAAGCCGACGAAGCAAAAGCGTACGGAATGGTAGATGAAATTTTAACAAGAAAATAATATATTACTGTTATAACGAGATTACGTTGTAAACTCGTTATAACGTTATAAAGTAGCATAAAATGTCGAAAGAAGAAAACTTAGAATGTTCCTTTTGTGGGCGTAAAAAACCAGAAACCGATTTATTAATTGCGGGTATGGATGCGCACATTTGCGATAAATGTATAGAGCAAGCACACGGAATAGTAGAAGAAGAAGTTAAAGGAGCTATATCAGAAGGATTATCTAAAGATTTAACGTTAAGAAAGCCAAAAGAAATTAAAGCTTTTTTAGATGAATATATCATTGGACAAAGTGAAACCAAAAGAGGAATGTCGGTAGCCGTTTATAATCACTATAAACGATTATTACAGTCTAAAGATGATGAAGATGAGGTTGAGATAGAAAAATCTAACATTGTTTTAGTAGGTGAAACAGGTACTGGTAAAACATTAATAGCACGTACAATTGCTAAAATGTTAAACGTACCATTTTCTATTGTAGATGCTACCGTTTTAACGCAAGCAGGTTACGTAGGTGAAGATGTTGAAAGTATTTTAAGTCGCTTATTACAAGCCGCAGATTACGATGTAGATAAAGCACAACGAGGTATTGTTTTTATTGATGAAATTGATAAAATAGCTCGTAAAGGAGATAACCCATCAATTACTAGAGATGTATCTGGGGAAGGTGTTCAGCAAGCGTTATTAAAATTATTAGAAGGATCTGTTGTAAATGTTGCTCCTAAAGGAGGAAGAAAGCATCCAGATCAGAAGTTTATTGAAGTAGATACCAAAGAGATTTTATTTATCGCTGGTGGTGCTTTTTCAGGAATTGATAGAATCATCAGTAAGCGTTTAAATATGCAAGCAGTTGGTTATAGTGCTTCAATAGATGAAGATAAGGTTGATGAAAGTAACTTGTTGCAATACATCATTCCGTCTGATTTAAAATCATTTGGATTAATTCCAGAAATTATCGGTCGTTTACCTGTATTAAGTTACATGAATCCATTAGATGCAAAAACATTACGCGCCATTTTAACAGAACCTAAAAATTCTATTATAAAGCAATATACAAAGTTATTTGCGATGGATGATGTTGAGTTTACTTTAACAGAAGAAGCATTACAATATATTGTTGATAAAGCAATTGAGTATAAATTGGGTGCTCGGGGATTACGTTCGTTATGTGAAGCTATTTTAACCGACGCAATGTTTGATATGCCTAGTTCTGATGAGAAAGAGTTAAAGGTAACCAAAGAATATGCAGAATCTAAAGTTACAAAATCAGCTTTAAAGAAATTAAGAGCTGTTTCGTAATTCAGTGTCAAAGCGTTATTCTGAATCTATTTTCAGAATAACATTTTTATAGTTAAAAACATTTTAGCTCGAGCAAACTTGATAAATTAAAACAAAAAAGAGACCACATTTTAATAAATGTGGTCTCTTTTATTTTGTGTTAAAAGTGCTTTAGTGCGTTATAACTTTACTATGTTTTTTAATCCATTGATTAAGTTGATCTGCAGTTAAATTATATTTTTGCTGTATTTCGCTTTTTTTCTTTTGTAAATGAGTTGCATTTAAAACAGCATATTCATATTCTTTAGCAACTGATTTTTGGAATTTTTCATAATAACTTCCTGCTGTTTCTTGTGGGTGTACAGTTTTAGCTTTAAGTGCAGAATTTCCAAGTAAATTAATCCACTCAGTAAACTCTTCAGTATTTAAATTGTACTTCTTTTGCACTTCTTCTTTTTTACTTTGTAAGTAAGAAGGTGTTAAAATAGCTTTTTCATACTCTTCTACAGCTGATTTCTTGAATTTAGAATAATAAGCAACAGAATGTTTTTGAGGTAAGCCAACATCAGTACTTTTAACAGCATTTTTATTAGCAACTAGTAAGCTTGAGTATTTATTAATCCATTCGGTTAACTGAGCTGGATTTAAATTATATTGCTGTTGTAATTCGTTCTTTTTACTTTGTAAATGTGCCGTTGTTAAAACTAATTTATCATATTCAGTAACGACAGAAAGTTGAAACTTTTCATAATAATTAGAAGCTGTTTCTTTTGATGAGCTATTCTGTACGGGTTGCGCTTTTTTAACTGGTTTTGTTACCGTTGGTTTGCTTTCTTGTACAGTTTTAACTTCAACACTTTCGTTAATGTCTAAGTTGTTTGTGTATGCAGCAGTATCGTCTTTATACCACCCTTGAGGGATATTGTTAAGTTGTTTGTCATTTACAAGAATAGCATCAATTTCGTTACTAGTAGTATCTAAACTTTCTAGTTTTGTACAACCTTTAACATCTAAGTTGGTTAAACGATTAAAGCTACAATATAAACTTTCAAGATTTTCATTTTTTCCAATAATAAGTTCTGTTAACTCATTATTATCACAACTTACATAAACTAATTCGGTGTTGTTACTAAGATCAAGACGCTCTATTTTATTATCACTACAATTTAAAAAAGTAATAGAGGTACTTTTAGATAAATCTATTTTAGTAATATTATTACCAAAGCAATCGATACGTTTTAAATTAGGAAAGCTTTCAAGACCTGTTAAATCTTTAACTTTCGAATGTACGTTTGGTAATAATTTATTGGTTATAGGGTCATTTATATTTAAATTAACGACATATCTTGCATCGCTAACTAAAATGCTTCCGTTTAAACCATTAGAGTCAATTCCTAAATCGATTAGACATTCTTCTAAACCAATATCAGGAATGGTAATTGTTTCTTGTGAAGCAACATTTAAACTTAGTAATATTGTAAATATGAATGATATATATGTTTTCATGATGGGTAATTTGTGGCAAAACTATATATTTATAAGTTTTTAGCAAATAAAATACTGATGTTATTTCTTTTTAATCAACAAAATATATAAAACGAGTATATTTGTTCGCTGTATTTTACACTATATGATAACCCAACAAACGATAGAGAAAGTTTTTGAAGCCGCCCAAGTAGCTGAGGTGATAGGAGAGTTTGTGCAATTAAAAAAATCTGGAAGTAGTTTTAAAGGTTTAAGTCCGTTTACAGATGAGAGAACTCCGTCTTTTATGGTATCGCCTGTAAAACAGATATGGAAAGATTTTAGTACAGGAAAAGGTGGGAACGCGGTTTCTTTTTTGATGGAACACGAGCATTACACATATCCAGAGGCAATTAAATGGTTAGCCAAAAAATACAATATCGAAATTGAAGAAACCGAGCAGTCTGACGAGCAAAAAGAGCAGCTGAACGAAAGAGAAAGTATGTTTTTGGCATCTAAATTTGCTAAAGATTATTTTCACGATGTATTAATGAACAGTCAAAAGGGGCGTGCAATCGGATTGTCTTACTTTAAAGAAAGAGGTTTTAGGGAAGATATTATCGAAAAATTCGATTTAGGGTATTGTAAAGATGAATGGACTAATTTTACTGATGCTGCATTAGCAAAGGGCTATGATTTAAAATATTTAAAATCTACAGGTTTAACAATTGTAAAGGAAGGTGGTGCACAAATTAAAAAATTTGATCGTTTTAAAGGTCGTGTAATGTTTCCGATACATAGTATGTCGGGGCGAATTTTAGGTTTTGGAGGTAGAATACTTACCAATGATAAAAAAGCAGCAAAATATTTAAACTCTCCAGAAAGTGATATTTACCATAAAAGTAAAATTTTATACGGAATTTATCACGCAAAGAAAGAGATCGCAAAACAAGATAACTGTTATTTGGTAGAAGGATATACCGATGTTATTTCTTTTTATCAATCGGGAGTAGAAAATGTGGTTGCTTCTTCTGGTACTGCGCTTACTTCTGATCAAATTAGATTGGTAAATCGATTAACTAAAAATATTACTGTTTTATTTGATGGTGATGCTGCCGGAATTAGAGCTTCTATTCGTGGTATCGATTTGATTCTCGAACAAGGTATGAATGTGAAAGTAGTTTCTTTTCCTGAAGGAGAAGACCCTGACAGTTTTGCAAAAGCACACTCTACAGAAGAATTAAAACAATATTTAGAAGAAAAATCACAAGATTTTATTGAGTTTAAAGTGTCTTTATTAATGGAGGACGCTGCGAACGACCCTGTAAAAAAAGCGGGATTAATTCGTGATATTGTTACCAGTATTTCTAAAATTCCTGATGGTATTCAAAGAGAAGTATACGTGCAAGAATGTGCGCGTATTATGGATATTTCTGAACGTGTTTTGTTTAGCGAATTAGCGCAGCTAATTAGTAAAGGAATGGCTAGTTCAAATAAACAGGGTCAAGGTAATAGTTCTTATCAGCCGCAAGTTGAATATTCACAGCAACAAGAAACAGCTTTAGGTCTTGTAAAAGGAGGAGGGAAAGGACGTCAAAAAATAGATCAACTTAATATTTTAGAAAAAGAAATTATAAGAATATTATTACTATACGGAAATGAAGTAATTGATTTTGTAAACTGGGTAGATGGTGTTGATGAAAAAGGACGTCCTGTTTTAGAAAAAGAAGAATATCAAAATACAGTTTCTAATGAGTTGTATTTAAATTTACAAGAAGATGAAATTGAGTTTGCCAACGAAATTTTTAAATTAACTTATTATCAATTAGTGCATCAGTTAAATCAAGATGAAAAAATTTCTATTGATCAATTAATAATGCATGAAAATCAAGAAATATCAAATTTAGTAACCAATATCTTAATGGATGAAGAAAAATATTCTTTAAGCGATTGGGAGCGAAAAGAGATTTTTGTAACAGAAACGGTGAAAATATTACCTAAACTAGTTTCAGATGCCGTGTTAAATTTAAGAAGAATTTTGATTGAAGAAAAAATTAAAGAGATTATGCACGAAGTACAAACTCAAAATGCAGTACTAGATCTCGAAGAAATTTCTAATTACACCGATTTAAAAAAGCGTTTATTTGAGAAGCTTAACCGCGTGGTTTAGGTATTAATATATAAGTGTTTATCCTCTTTTATTATATCATATATTTTCTGTAATTTCGAAACGAAAAAAAGAAAAAGATATTATGAAAAAATTGCTAGATTTTTTTGAACTACTAAGATTGATTGTACTGTTGCCGTTTAAAATTTCGAACGGACATAAAAAACGTGCGTATCAAAAGATTAAACGACAAATGCTGTTGGTTAATTTACTTTAAATTACTAGGTATTTCGCAAACAGGAATAGGTATCATTTTGTGTTGGTTAATTCGATTAAGACGAGTGTATATTTTAAATACTTCTAGTTTTCTATCAGAAAAATCAGCATTGCTTTTACCTTCATTTTGCATTTGCATTGCCCACTCTAATTCATCATACGACGCACCTATTTGATCTTCATCTGTTCTGCTATCACCAAATAAACCATCTGTAGGTTGTGCTTTTTGAATTGATTGTGGCACTTCTAAATGCGCAGCTAAGTCAAACACTTCCGATTTAACTAAATCTGCAATAGGACTTAAATCAACACCTCCATCACCATACTTGGTGTAAAAACCTACGCCAAAATCTTCTACTTTATTACCCGTTCCGGCCACTAATAATCCGTGTAAACCTGCAAAATAATACAAAGTAGTCATGCGTAAACGCGCACGTGTATTTGCTAAGGCTAAATCGGTTTTCGCTGATTTTTCAACTTTAGGAACTATGTTTTTAAAATTTTCAAAAGTACTTGTTAAGTTTACTTCACCTTCGGTAACATTACTAAAGCGCTCTTTTAACTGTTTAATATGTTCATTTGCTCTGTTTACTTGACTTTCTGCTTGATGAATTGGTAACTCAACACATAAAGTAGGTAAACCAGTTTTTGCACATAAAGTTGAGGTAACAGCACTATCTATACCACCAGAAATACCAATTACAAACCCGTTAACGCCAGCATTTGTTGCGTATTCTTTTAGCCATTGTACAATATGTTCTGAAACTTTAGGTGTATTCATAATCAGATAGATTTTTAAAGATTTATATAAAAAGGATATAAACTATTTTAGTAATTTTGACGTTGTAATATTGAATGTAAATATACTAAACTTCATGAGAAAATTTTTAGCACTTTGTGTTTTAGTTACTGGTTTAATGTCTTGTAAAAAAGAGGCAACTATTAATTTTAAGGTTGATGTTTCTAATATTGATGTTGTTGTAAATATAGATCGATTTGACGTTGATTTTTATACTACAACTTCAAATAATTTAAACGAAACAAAAAACAAATATCCGTTGTTATTTCCAGCACAACACGATAGTGTTTGGGTAAATAAAATAAATAACAAAGATGAAAGAGAATTGTTTAACGAAACTCAAAAAGTTTATAAAAACATAGATAGTTTAAGAGCTGAGTTAACATCACTTTTTAAGCATTTAAAATATTACAATCCGAAGTTTAAAAGTCCGAGAGTAATTACAATGTTAACAAATATCGATTATGATAATCGAATTGTATATGCAGATAGTTTATTGCTAATCTCTTTAGATGCTTATCTTGGTAAAAAGCATCCATTTTATAACGATTATCCTGTTTATGTAAAACAAAACAATGATAAAAAACATATTATTGTAGATGTAGCAAAAGCAATAATAAATGCACAAGTCTTTGCGGGTAAACAAAGAAGTTTTATTGATAAGATAATTCAAAAAGGAAAGAGAATGTATTTGTTAGATACCTATTTACCGATGGTTTCTGATCAAGAAAAAATAGGATACTCCCTAGTTAAATATGATTGGGCAAAAAATAATGAAGAACATATTTGGAAATATTTTATTGAAAAAGATATGCTGTATAGTACCAATAAAGAATTAGATAAACGTTTTATAGATATTGCACCTTTTTCTAAGTTTTATATGGAGCAAGATAATCAGTCACCAGGTAGAATAGGAGAGTTTATTGGTTGGCAAATTGTGCGTTCGTACATGCAAAAGAATGATGTATCTTTGCAAGAATTATTACAAAAAAACGAAGAGGAAATCTTCAAGAATTCAAAATATAAACCAAAGAAATAATGGCGATAGAGCACACTTCTAAAATAACATTTAAGGTAGGGTTAGACGAGAATAAAATTCCTGAAGAAATTTCATGGAATGCTGAAGATGGCGGAATTGATAACGAACCTTCTAAGGCAATCATGTTATCGGTTTGGGATCATAAGAAAAAAGATACTTTACGTATGGATCTTTGGACAAAAGATATGCCTGTTGATGAAATGAAGCAGTTTTATCATCAAACATTAGTATCTATGGCAGCTTCATTTGAAAGAGCTACAGACGATGCTAAAATGGCCGCAACTATGCGAGATTTTTGTGATTATTTTGCAGAGAAATTAGAATTGAAAAAATAAGAAAAAGCAGCTTTTAAGCTGCTTTTTTTAGTTGCTATAATAAATGTGATATTCATTGAGATTGTTTGACTAAATTATGTGCTCTAAAATTATATTAAAGCGAATAATTACTGTGTTTTTTAGAAAATATTTATAGCTATAAATGACTATTTTTGATTATGATTAAATTTATTTTTAAATATTTAGGACTGTGGTTGTTTCTGTGTAGCATTGTAAGTAACAGTCAAATAAATAAATTAAGAGACAACAGTATTAAAAGTGAAAAAGAATTAATTGGTGAAGCTTTTTTTCTTTTGAATAATAATGAGCCAGAAAAGGCGTATATGATGGCTAAAGAGTTAAAGAAATCGATTAAATCTCGATACGCTTTAATGAATAGTAATATGATTTTAGCCTATTATTTTAATCGAAATACAGCGATAGATTCTTCAATTTTTTATGCTAAAGAATCACTTAGATTAAATACAGAAGGAGGAGATTCCTTAAAAGCAAAAAGAAAATCAACCATTTATAATCTTTTAGGAAAAAATTACAATATAAAAGGACTGAATAGCGAAAGTAAAAAATGGTATATAAAAGGAATAGAAGAAGCTCAAAAATATAATGAAAAATACTCTTATTATGCTAACACACACGGTTTAGCTTTAACATATTACAATGATAAAGATTTAAAAAAAGCACTCAGTACCTTTAAAGAATGTTTGTCTTATGTTGAAGATAAAGAAATTACCTATGGGAGTTATATAAATATAGGTATGATTTATGGCGAATTGAAACAATACAATGCTTCTAATGAGTTTCTTAAAAAAGCATATGATATTAGTTTAATAGAAAATAACGCCAAAGCAATGGCTGTAATTCTTTTAAATTTAGCTGATAATGCAGTAGAACAAAAAAATACAGATAAGGCAAAAGAACTTTATACCGAAACAATAGCTATAAGTAATAAAGAAGGCTTTTATCAATTAAAAACAGAAGCTAAAATTGGTTTAGGTAATATATATGTTTTTCTTAAAAGCTATGAGAATGCAGGTTTAACTTATAGTGTAGCTCTTATTGATGCAATAGAGTATGGGCTGTTAGGAAGGCAATTGAAAATTTATGAAAAGCTAAAGAAATTAGCAATAAAAAGAAATAATTATAAAGATGCCTATTACCATAATTCAAATTATTTTAAAATAAGAGACTCTATTAATGAGTTACAAAAAGTTGAAAAAATTAATGAATTAGAGGTTAAATATGAAACAATAAAAAAAGAAAAAGAAATCGTATTGCTTAAGAAAGATCAAGATTTACAAGAGTTTAATTTGAAAAAAGAAAAGGAGAATAAAAAATTGATGTTGGCCTCTTTTTTAATTCTTCTAGTACTTGTTATAAGTGTGCTTGTTAATTATTATTTAAGACTTCAAGCACAAAGTGAATTAAATAAAAAAGAGAAAGAAATTAATTTGCAAAAAGTAACAACATTATATAAAGAAAAAGAATTAGAATTAATAAAGGCAAATATAACAGGAAGAGATATAGAGCGAGAAAGAATTGCTCAAGAATTACATGATAGCATTGGTGGTAATTTAGCGGCAATTAAACTTCAATTAGGAAGCACGAAAATTACAAACCCAGCACACCTTAAAAAAGTAAGCATTCAAATAGATGATACGTATACACAAGTAAGAAATATATCTCATTCATTAATTTCTGATCAAAAAAAAGGAGATGATTTCTGTGATGCTATTGAAATTTATTTAAATAACATTGGTGATTCAAGTAATATAGTTACTTCGTTTACTGTGCATCCAAAGAAAAAAATAAATGGATTGCCTCAAGATATAAAAGCAGAAGTTTTTAAAATAATTCAAGAATTAATAACCAATACACTTAAACACGCAAAGGCTTCTTTTATGGAGTTAAATGTAAATTTATCGGATAACAAACGCTTAAGTATTATGTTTGAAGATAATGGCGTAGGTTTTAACTTTTATGAAACTCCAAAAGGTTTGGGTTATGTAAATATAAAAAATCGGTTAGACAAAATAGACGGGACTTTAATGGTAGACTCTAAAAAGGGTAGAGGAACTATTATTAATATCGAAATAGAAAGAATATAATTGTTATGTAAAAGGGCATTAACCCATAAAGCCCGTAATTATAGTATGGTTTTTTATTTTATTAATGATAAGCTCATAATCTTCTGAGTTATTTACAAAGTCTAAATCAGAAACATCAATAATTAAAATATTTAGCCCTTGTTGTGTTTTTATAAAATTGCTATAACCGTCATGTATTTTTTGTAAATAACTAGCTTCTATATTTTGCTCGTAATCCCTCCCGCGCTTTTTTATGTTCTCTAACAAACGTTCTGTGTTTTGATATAAGTATACATATAAATCGGGTTTAGTGATTTCTTTGTACATTAAATCGAACATTTTACGGTATAGTTTATACTCGTCTTTTTGCAAAGTAACTTGAGCAAAAATTAAAGACTTAAAAATATAGTAATCAGAAACAATAAAGTTTTTAAATAAATCGAACTGCGCTAAATCATCTGTTAATTGCTGATACCTGTCGGCCAAAAAACTCATTTCTAACGGAAAAGCATAACGCTCATTATCCTCATAAAATTTTGGTAAAAACGGATTGTCAGCAAAACGTTCTAACACAACTTTAGCATTAAATTCGTCAGACATCATATTAGCTAAGGATGTTTTTCCTGCACCAATATTTCCTTCTATAGCAATGTAATTGTATTTTTCAGTAATAGGAGTCGGTCTTTTTAATTGCTCTTTAATAGGTGTAATTTCAGAATCGTCTGTACAGTTTTCTAAACAAATATATAAATGTTTTTTTTCTATCGGATGAATAGTGTTTCTAGCAATTTCTACTAAAGGAATTAATACAAACTTTCGATCTAACATCCGCGGATGCGGTACAATAAGATTTTTAGAGAAAATAATTTCATCTTCAAATAAAACAATATCTAAGTCAATAATTCTGTCGGCATAACCATTTGTATCTTTTCTTGCTCTTCCTAATTCTTTCTCTATGGCAAGTAAGTTTTTAATTAAGCTTTCTGGAGGTAAATAAGTGGAAACTTTAATACAAGTGTTGTAAAAATCTGCGCCATCAAAACCTAATGAAGGTGTTTTATATACGGACGCAATTTTAAGGATGGCACCAATCTTATCAGCAATTAAATTTATTGCATTTTGAATGTTATTGAACTTATCACCTTGGTTGGTTCCTATTGATAAATATGTTATTCGTTGTATTTTCATGAGTAGAATGCAAAGAAAAATAAAACTAAAATAAGATACGCGAAAAAGTAGAATTTTATTTTTTTAAAATTAAAAGTAGGGTAAAACAATGTTTTCTTGTTTTGTTATAGGGATTATTTAAAGAGTAACTATTTAGTTTAGGATTATTGGGGAATGATCAAAGTAATATACTCTTTTTATATAGGCTGCTATTTTTAGCAGCCTATTTTAGTTTAAAACAAAAAAAGACAACCATTTGGTTGCCTTTTTTAATTTATAGGAAAGATTTCTTATTCTTCTTTTCTAGGTTCTCTTGGTTTTCTGTCATCACGTCCACGATTATCTCTGCTTCTGTTATCACGCCCTCCAGAACGTTTGTCATCTCTTGGTGGTCTTGCAACAAAACCTTCTGGTTTTGGTAACAATGCTTTACGAGAAACTTTTTCTTTACGAGTTCTTGGATCTTGACCAAAATACTTCACGTCAAAAATATCACCCATATTTACTACATCGGTAACATTTTCTGTACGTTCCCAAGCTAATTCACTAACGTGTAATAAAACTTCGTTTCCTGGAGCATCCATATATTCTACAACCGCACCAAAATCTAACATTTTAATTACTTTAACCTGGTAAGCACTACCTACTTGTGGTTTAAAAAGCATAGACTCAATACGAGTAATAACTTGTTCTATTCCAGCAGGATCAGTTCCTAAGATTTCAATAATTCCTTCTTCAGTTACAGCATCTTCAGTAATTACAATTGTAGTTCCTGTTTCTTTCTGTAATTCTTGAATATGTTTACCTCCTGATCCAATAAATGCACCAATCATATCATTAGGAATACGTCTGTTAATCATTTTAGGAGCATGCTCTTTAACTTCTTCGTTTGCATCAGCAATCGTATCTGTTAATTTTTCTAAAATATGTAAACGACCGTCACGAGCTTGTTTTAATGCATTCACTAAAATCTCGTAACCTAATCCTTTTACTTTAATATCCATCTGACATGCAGTAATTCCTTCAGAAGTACCAGTTACTTTAAAGTCCATATCACCTAAGTGATCTTCATCCCCTAAAATATCAGATAAAACTGCGTAACGATCACCATCAGAAATTAATCCCATAGCAATACCAGAAACTGGTCTTGTCATTTTAACACCTGCGTCCATTAATGCCATTGTACCAGCACAAACTGTAGCCATAGAAGAAGAACCGTTAGATTCTAATACTTCAGATACAACTCTTACTGTATAAGGACAATCGTCTGGAATCATTCCTTTTAATCCACGTTGCGCTAAGTTACCATGACCAACTTCTCTACGAGATGTTCCTCTTAATGGTCTTGCTTCACCTGTACAAAAAGGAGGGAAGTTATAGTGTAAATAGAAATTTTCTTCACCTTCGTAAGATGGCATATCTATTTTCATTGCATCTCTAGATGTTCCTAAAGTTACTGTTGCTAATGCTTGTGTTTCTCCACGAGTAAAGATTGATGAACCATGTGTTGATGGTAAGTAGTCTACTTCACACCAAATTGGTCTAATTTCATCAGTCTTACGACCGTCTAAACGTAATCCTTCAGCTAAAGTTAATTCACGAACAGCAGCTTTTTGAGATTTATTGAAATATTTCCCAACTAAATCACCATAATCTGCTAATTCTTCTTCAGTAAAAGCAGCTTTTACTTCTTCTTTTACTTCAGCAAAAGCAGCAGAACGTTCTGCCTTAGATGTTCCTTTTTTAGCGATAGCATAACACTTATCGTAAGCAAGGTCATTTATTTTTGCAGCAACTTCTTCGTCTTCTCTTTCTCCTTCGTATTCTCTTGTTTCTTTCTTTCCGAAAGCTTCAGCTAAACGAACCTGAGCAGCACACTGAATCTTAATAGATTCATGAGCAAATTTAATTGCATCTGCCATTTCTTCTTCAGAAATCTCATCCATTTCACCTTCAACCATCATTACAGAATCAGCTGATGCTCCAATCATCATATCGATGTCAGATTCCGCTAATTGTGCTCTGTTTGGGTTAATTACGAATTCTCCATTTACTCTAGCAACACGTGCTTCAGAAATTGGGCATTCGAAAGGGAAATCTGATAATTGAATAGCTGCTGATGCTGCTAAACCTGCTAATGCATCTGGCATAACATCTTCATCATGAGACATTAATTGGATCATTACCTGTACTTCTGAATGGTAATCTTTTGGGAATAATGGACGTAAAACACGGTCTACAAGACGCATTGTTAATACTTCACCATCACTTGGTCTAGCTTCTCTTTTAAAGAAACCACCTGGATAACGACCTGCAGCTGCAAACTTCTCTCTATAATCTACCGTTAATGGTAAGAAATCAACTGTTCCTGCTTTGTAGCTAGATACTACAGTACATAACAACATTGCTTTTCCCATTTGAACAACAACCGAACCATGGGCTTGTTTTGCTAACTTACCCGTTTCTAATGAGATGGTTCTTCCATCTCCAAGGTCAATGACCTCTCTAAATACTTTTGGAATCATAAATTTTAATTCTAAATTGTTAAATTGTTTGTTGTTGTGTTGTTATTGTTTGTTGTTGCAATGGAAATTCAAAATTGTTGTTAAAAATTTTGAGTTTTTTATATAAATTTCTATTAGTTAGATAGAAATGAACTTTTTGTAAAATAAAAAAGAGGCACGTTTATAGAGCCTCTTTTTTTGAAAGAAATTATTTTCTAATTCCTAATTCTTTAATAATTGCACGATATCTGTTGATTTCTTTTTTCTTTAAGTAATCTAACAAGCTTCTACGCTTACCAACCATTCTAACTAATGAACGCTCTGTGTTAAAATCTTTACGATTTTGCTTTAAGTGCCCAGTTAAGTGATTAATTCTGTGTGTGAATAATGCAATTTGACCTTCTGCAGAACCGGTATCGTTTGCTCCTTTACCGTGTTTAGTGAAAATCTCTTCTTTTGTTTCTTTAGTTAAATACATACCAATATTGTTTTAAATGATTTTAATGTATACAATGCTTTTGCATTGAAGGGGCAAATGTACAACTATTTTTTAAATTCATAAAAAATGTAATAATAAAAAAGCTAGCGTTAGCTAGCTTTTTTATTATGCTCTTATAGGTTGATTCTGTATTAAATCGATATATAAGTTTACTTGTTTTTTTAAATTCTTACGTTCGTAAATTCCATCTAAGAAACCATGTTCTAATACAAATTCCGATCGTTGAAAACCTTCAGGTAATTCTTTACCTGTAGTGTCTTTTACAACACGTGCACCGGCAAAAGCAATTAAAGCATTAGGTTCAGCAATATTAATGTCTCCTAACATAGCAAATGAAGCAGTTGTTCCTCCAGTAGTAGGATCAGTACATAATGAAATATACGGAATTTTAGCTTCTGCCAATTGTGCTAGTTTAGCTGATGTTTTTACTAACTGCATTAACGATAATGATGCTTCCATCATACGTGCTCCTCCAGATTTTGAAATCATTAAGAAAGGAAGCTCGTTTTTTATAGAGTAATCAATAGCCCTTGCTATTTTTTCTCCTACAACGCTTCCCATTGATCCACCGATAAAAGCAAAATCCATAGAAGCGATAACGATATCTTTTCCGTTTGATTTTCCTACAGCTGTACGAACAGCATCTTTTAAACCTGTTTTCTTTTGAGCCGCTTTTAAACGATCTGGGTAGTTTTTAGTGTCTTCGAATTTTAAAGGATCCTTAGATGTTAATTTCGAATTTAACTCTTCAAATTTATTGTCGTCAAAAAATAATTCAAAATACTCATGACTTCCAATACGAACATGGTACCCGTCTTCCGGACTTACATATAGGTTTTTCTTTAGTTCATCTGTATCAATTACCTTACCGCTTGGTGTTTTATACCATAAGCCTTTAGGAGTGTCTTTTTTTTCTTCTGTAGGGGTTTGAATCCCCTTGTCTTTACGTTTAAACCAAGCCATAGTTTAGTTTATATTTTGTTGTTTGTTTGTAATTAACTCATTCATTTTAAGAAAATGAGCTGGCTACAAATGTAAATGATTTTTATGAACTTTAGTTTTTTCAACAAAAAAAAGCACTTAGAATATTCTAAGTGCTTTATTATAAGTAGTTAAAGCTTATAATGTGTTTACATTATTTAAATCTTCAAAAGCTTTTTTAAGACGCGCTTTAAAAGTTAATTCACCTTCTCGTAACCATTTACGTGGGTCGTAGTGTTTTTTGTTTGGTTGGTCTGCTCCATCAGGGTTTCCTATTTGACTTGCTAAATATTCTTTTTTAGCTAAAATATAATCACGAACACCTTCTGTAAAAGCATATTGTAAATCAGTATCAATATTCATTTTTATAACTCCGTAGCCAATAGCTTCTCTAATTTCTTCTAAAGTAGATCCTGATCCTCCGTGAAAAACAAAATCGATAGTATTATGAGGAACATTGTATTTTTTTGAAATATATTCCTGAGAATTTTTTAATATTTTTGGTGTTAATTTCACATTACCAGGCTTGTAAACTCCATGTACATTACCAAAAGCAGCGGCGATTGTAAATTGATCGCTTACTTTCATTAATTCTTCATAAGCAAAGGCAACTTCTTCTGGTTGTGTATATAATTTAGAAACATCAACATCCGAATTATCAACACCATCTTCTTCTCCTCCGGTAATTCCTAATTCAATTTCTAAAGTCATTCCTATTTTACTCATACGAGTTAAATATGCTTTACAAATTTCAATATTATCTTCGATTGGTTCTTCTGATAAATCAATCATATGAGAACTGTAAAGAGATTTTCCTGTTTCTTTATAAAACTGTTCACTTGCATCTAACAAGCCATCAATCCAAGGTAATAATTTTTTAGCAGCATGGTCGGTATGTAAAATAACAGGAATTCCGTAAGCTTCAGCTAATAAATGAACGTGTTTTGCTCCTGCAACAGCGCCAGCAATAGCAGCTTTTTCATTTTCGTTAGATAAACCTTTTCCTGCATTAAATTGAGCTCCTCCATTAGAGAATTGAATAATTACAGGTGAGTTTAATTCTTTTGCAGTTTCTAAAACAGCATTTACGGTATCAGACCCTACAACATTTACAGCAGGTAGCGCAAATTTTTTATCTTTTGCTAATTGAAATATTTCTTGTACTTCTTTTCCTGTAGCAACGCCAGCTTTTATCATTCTTTGAAATTTTAGTTTACAGTTGTTATTTTGAATGACAAAGCTACAAATTTTTAGCTAAGTTGCTATAATTTTTACCGATAACGTTTTAGTTAAAAAGGGTAATTAATTCCGATATTTAGAACAGAACTTTTAATA
The DNA here is from genome assembly GCF_027941755.1 of Tenacibaculum retecalamus. NCBI lineage: Bacteria > Pseudomonadati > Bacteroidota > Flavobacteriia > Flavobacteriales > Flavobacteriaceae > Tenacibaculum > Tenacibaculum retecalamus. Next base: position 533,171 of record NZ_CP115916.1, read on the forward strand.
TTAAAATTTTTAAACCAACGATTATCAACTAAGTATGGCTCTCGTACTTTGAATCCTAAATCTAGTCGGGCAATTAAAAATTTAAAATCATAACGGAGTCCAAAACCTGAACCAACAGCGATGTCTGTTATTGATTTTATATTTTTAAATTTAGCAGTTTCTTCTGTAAATTGAGAGTCTGTAATATCCCAAATATTTCCAGCATCAACAAATAATGCCCCTTTTAAAGATCCTAGCATGTTAAATCGATATTCGAAACTCGATAAAAACTTCATACTACCAATATTATATTCTAAACCTGTTTGTCTAGTTCCTGAGCCTAAATCATAGGTTCTCCAAGCTCTAATATCATTTGAGCCCCCTGCGAAATAACTACGAGAAAAAGGAACACTTGATTTATTGTAGGTTATAATTGCCCCTAAAAAAGTTCGGTGGGCTAAGACAGTGTTGTTTCCCAAATTCCAATATTTTTTATACTCTATATCTGTTTTAAAATACTGAGCAATAGGAATTTTAAAAACAGTTTTTTGCCCTCTGTTATTTGTTTGCTTAGATAGTATTCCCATAATATTTCCAGAATTTGCAATTCTAAGCTTTAAAAAAGAAAAATTAGCATCTTTCGCATTTTCTTGATTGTTATAAGTGTAGCTATAGGCAATTTCTGGAATTAAAAAATCAGAAGTAATTATATTGTAACGATTCAGAATGTTAAGGTTGTCTTGGTATTCCGAAGGGTTTGTGTTGGCAAAAGGGATGTCTCGTGCCACATTTTGAATAAATTGTAAAATATCTGCTGAATTACTCGGGCTGTTTTGTGGTAGTGTATGAGTAACAGTTGCGTTGTCAACCTCTTTAAGTTTTGAATACTCAGAAGCGTATACACTAAAATAATTGTCTACATTTAAATTACGAATATATTGGGTATTAAAGAACTCTAGTTGGATAGATTTTTGTTTGTTATAGTTCCATTTATAATCGATTCCAACTGTGACGTTTTGATTATCAAGACCTATGTTTTTTTGCACTCCACCACCTACAAAAAACTTTGTTCTAGGAAACATCTTTTTAGGAACCAGTCTTTGTAAGCCAAAAGGAGCCATAAAACGAGGTACTTCTAACGAAAGATCCGCACCAATTTCCCAACCAGGACCATTATTAGAATTAAAGTAAGAACCAAAAGTTGAAAATTTAAAAATCTCAGCACCTTTAAAAGTATTTCTGTTTGTTAGAGAAAATTTTAGAGAAACATCAAAATTTCGAATGTTAGAACGAGATAATTCAGAGTCTATACCTAAGGTGTACTTTTCGATAGGTGTTAAAAAAACATTCGCTTCTAATTCGTGATCATTTAATTCGTTATAACGAATAGAAGTTGATTTAAAGTTTTTTAAACCTCTTAAATGTGTACGGGTTAAATTTCTAGACACATCATTATATACCGTGTTAGGTTTAATAAATAATGATTGGGATAAGAACTTTGGATTGTATTTTAATTTTTTATGAGCATAAAAGTTAACACCTTTATATAAAGTAGAATCCTTATGAATAGAATCTCTTTTATTGTAAGTGTAATCGGTATATACATTTATTCTCTTTATTTTTTGAACTTTAAAAGGAATAACGCGATCAGAAATATTAATATCTACTCCTGTTTTTTGATAATTATTAAGCGTATCATTATCAAAAGAAATATAATTTTCATTAAAATGATAAATTCCTTTGTTTCTAAATAATTCAACCAAACGATTAGCTTCTTTTATAAAATTACCATCGTTATATTGATCGCCGGTTTTAAGAAAACTTTTTTCTTTGGATTCTTTATACAGAGAGTCTAGAATAGTAGAAGATATTTTTGTGTGAATTGAATCTAAAAATGAAGGACTCCCTTTTGTTACCGAATAAGATACAGCTCCTTTTTTATGAGCAATGGTATCTTTTTTTGAGGTTACTTTTGATCGGAAATAACCTTCAGTTTGAAAATAAGCATTTAGATTAGCCGCTGTTCTTTTTGTTTTTTTATCATCAATAACAACAGGCGCTTCTCCACTGTTTAAAAACCAATTGTTAAGGCCTATAAAAGTTTTAGCGACTGAAATACTTTGCTTCTCAGAAAAACCTTTTTTGAAAAAAGAATACGTATTTGGATGCTTTTCACCCCATTTACTAGGTGTTTTTGGCGCTTCTGGGTTTCCTAAATTATAAAAATATAAAGATAAAGGTACACCTAATGCTTTTGCATTAGGTCGTTGCATTAATAATTCAGTAATTTTTTCGCTTGAGTTTTTTACACTGTCAATATATACAGTGTTTTTTGCCAGCAATAACTCATTTTCTTTTACATACTTTATCGTATTGCAAGAACTGAATAAGACTACTAATAAAAAGAAGATAGCAAGTTTTTTCATTAACTTTACGCCTCGTATTTTAAAGATCAAAAATACTGTTTTTTAGTGGTTATAATGTGTTAAAAAAATAATAATGAGTTTATCTAAAAGCAACCTGAAGTTAATAACAAGTTTACAGCAAAAAAAGTATCGCCAAAAGCATAAATTATTTGTAGCTGAAGGTATAAAGGTTGTAAAAGAATTATTAAATTCTTCTTTAGAGGCATCACATGTTTTTACAGTAGATGAATCTTTCGTTGTTGCAAATGAAATAGCGCTTACTGTTATATCAGCTAATGAATTAAAAAAAATTAGCACTTTAAAAAAACCGAATAAGGTTTTAGGATTGTTTAAAATACCAGAAGATAAAGAAATTAATGAAACAGGTTTAATAGTGGCTTTAGATGAAGTAAATGACCCTGGTAATTTAGGAACTATTATTCGTTTATGTGATTGGTTTGGAGTATCAGAGCTTGTTTGTTCTAAAAACACGGTTGATTGTTATAACCAAAAAGTAGTGCAATCTACCATGGGGTCTTTAACTAGAGTGAATGTTTCTTATGTTGATTTACCTGATTTCTTATCTAACACTCAATTACCAATTTATACGGCAGATATGGACGGAAGTAATGTATACAAAGTCGCATTGCCAGAAAAAGCTGTTTTAGTAATGGGAAATGAAGCAAACGGAATTTCTACAGAAATTTCAGCAATTGTAAAACATAAATTAACCATTCCCAGGTTTGGTAAAATTCAGCAAACTGAGAGTTTAAATGTTGCTACTGCAACTGCTATTTTATTAAGTGAGTTTAAAAGAGGTTTAGAATAACCCGTTAATTTGAGCGTCTATTCGATCGATAATAGAACCTAAATCTTCTTGATTTTTAACGAAGTCTAAATTATCAACATCAATAATTAACAACTTTCCCTTGGTATATTTACTAACCCAAGCTTCGTATCGCTCATTTAATCGGCTTAAATAATCAATGCTAATTGAGTTTTCGTATTCACGACCACGTTTATGAATTTGCCCTACAAGTGTAGAAATATCGGCACGTAAATAAATTAATAAATCTGGTGGAGTTACCAAATTTTCCATTAATTCGAATAATGAAGAATAGTTACTATAATCACGATTTGTCATTAAACCCATTGCATGTAAGTTGGGTGCAAAAATGTGAGCATCTTCATAAATTGTTCTGTCCTGAATAATTTTTTTACCGGACTGTCTTAATTCTAAAACTTGACGAAAACGGCTGTTTAAAAAGAAAACTTGCAGATTAAAAGACCAACGTTCCATTTCACCATAAAAATCATCTAAATAAGGATTCTCATCTACCGATTCGAAATGAGGTTCCCAATTATAATGTTTGGCTAGTAATTGTGTTAATGTTGTTTTACCTGCGCCTATATTTCCGGCAATTGCTACATGCATAGTTTTTGAATTTCAAGATGGTAAAATTACATAAAAAAAGGGATTTCAAAAGGTTTTAGCAGATCAATTTATATCCGTAGCCTCGCACATTTACAATTTGAATATTTTCGTCGTGTTTTAATTTCTTACGTAATTTAGAAATAAATACATCCATGCTACGTGCGTTAAAAAAATCATCATTACCCCATAATTTTTTAAGAATAAATGAACGATCTAAAATTTCGTTTTTCTTTTGATAAAGATGAAACAATAATTCCGATTCTCTATGCGTAAGTATTATTTCGGTTGATTCATGTTGTAATACTTGTTTTTGATGATTGAAAATATAATCGCCAATAACAATTTGTTTATTATCATTTTTTAAAACCAATCTATTTAATAACGAATGAATACGAACAATAAGTTCTTCCATAGAAAATGGTTTTTTTAAATAATCATTTCCGCCATGCTCAAAGCCTTCTAAAACATCTTTTGTTTGCGATTTAGCCGTTAAAAATATAATCGGAATTTGCGCATCTTGTTGTCGAATTTCTTTGGCTAATGTAAATCCATCTTTTTTAGGCATCATTACATCTAATACTAAAATATCAGGTTGTTCTTTTTGGTATAGTTCCAATGCTATTTCTCCATTTTCGGCATGAAAAACCTCAAAATCTCTAGTTTCTAAACTTTCCTTTACAATCTGACCTAAACTAGGCTCATCTTCAGCTAAAACAATTTTTATTTTTTTAGTCATTTGGTAAATCTATTTTAAAAATGGTTCTTTTTACAACTGAACTCAAACTTATAGTTCCAAGATGTTTTTCAACGATTTTTTTGGTGTAATACAATCCAATTCCGAAGCCTTTTACATCGTGTGTATTTCCTTTCGGAACTCTATAAAATTTATCGAATATTTTTTCCTGTTGCTGTTTTTCTATTCCTTTTCCATTATCAGCAACACTAATTTCAATATTATTTAATACCGAATTAATATTAACTTCAATGATATCGCCACCATATTTTATAGCATTGTCAATTAAATTTGAAATGGCATTTTCAAAATGAAAAACATCTACATTATATACAATTTCTTTTTTGTTTGTTGAAAAATTGATGGTTTTATCGGTAGTTACAAATCGATGTTTATTTACAATACGTTCAATAACATCAGTAATATCAACCGTTTCTTTTTTAAGCATTAGTTTCTCACTATCCAACGTGGCTGTTTCCAATAATTTTTCAACCATTTGATGTAGTTTTTTCAACTGAAATGATGATAATGAAAGATATTTTTTAGTTTTTTCCTTATCATCAATCATATTAAAGTTTTCAATAGCTTCAATAGCTGTTGATATTGTTGTAATTGGTGTTTTAAATTCGTGTGTTATATTACTGATTAAATCATTTTTTATCTCAGCTAATTCTTTTTGTTGATTTATAATTTTTAGCAAATAAAACAAACTAGATATTACAGCAAGCGACAATAAAAATGATAATAGAATTCCGATTGAACTTCTTTTTAACGCCTCGTAAGTTGGGTTTGAATACTGAAGTTTAATTTGTTCATCTTTTTTCAAAAAAGAAGTTTGTGCATTGGTTTCTAAAAGAAAAGCTGTTGTATTATTTTTTAAAGATGAATTAAAAAGTGTATCCGATTTAAAATGTTTTAAACTATAATCAGATTGTATTTTTTTACTTTTTAAACGATTAGAAACTAATGAATCTAATTTTTTAATATCAATAGTATCCGACTGAATAGAAATAAATATAGTTTCTAAATTTTTCAATATTTTTAAACTATCTATTGCTTTTCTTCCCGTAAAAACAGTTGTTTTATGTTTTATGCTGTTTTTATCTGATTGATGAAAATCTTGACGAATTGTTATTAATGACTTATTTGTATCCAAGTCTTTTTTGATTCTCATACTATTAATAAAAGCCGAATCAATACTTTTAAATTCAGATGCATTATTACTACTAAAACTGATACTATTTATTTTAAAATCAACAGAATCTTTAGTTGTAATGTTTTTTTTTACAGTATTTTTCTTTCTTTTTAACCCTGGAAAGAGATTTTTAAAAATGTTTTTCCCTGTACTAGAATCAGCATCTTTTCCTCTTATAACCGCATAAAACTTATCTTTAGATAAATCAGTAAAATAACTATTTACAGCATCGTTTAAACTTATCTGTATTTCATTTAATACACGTTGTTTATTTTGGTCGTAGTTTTTATAGTTCCAATATATTTGTACACTAATTGTGGTAAGTATAGTTATAATGATAAAATATAAAATCCAACGATATTTTTTATTTTCCATGTTTCAAAGATACATGTAATACTGAATTTATAAAGGTTACTTAACATTAGTTAACACTCATTAACTTTGATAGAAGGTTTCTTTACTCATATTTGTACTATCAAACAATATAAAATTATAAAAATGAAAAAAAGCATATTTTTAGCAGCATTATTTTTAAGTGTAGTAATTAACGCACAAGAGTTTCAAGGAAAGGCAATCTATAAAACGCATAGGAAAGTAGATTTTAAAATGAAAGAAAAAAAAGGAGGTAATTCAGATATTCAGAAGCAATTACAAGCTCAGTTGATGAAGCAATTTCAAAAAACATACACCTTAAATTTTAATAAATCAGTATCTACCTATAAACAAAATGAAGAATTATCTGCTCCTCAGGCTCAAAACGGAGTAAGTTTTAAAGTTATAGGAAGTGGGGGCGGAACTGATATTTTATATAAAAATATTACTGAAAAACGATTTGTAAATAAAACTGAAATTAGCGGGAAACGATTTCTTATTAAAGACAAATTAAATGAACTTGATTGGGAAATGACTTCCGAAACAAAAAATATTGGTAATTATACTTGTTATAAAGCAACAAGGGAAAGAGAAGAAACAAGAACGTCTTTTTCTATGACAGATGGAGAAAGAGAAGAGAAAAAAGAAAAAGTAATCGTAAAAACTGTTGCTTGGTATACACCACAAATACCTGTAAGTAATGAGCCTGGAGAATTTTGGGGATTACCAGGGTTGATTTTGGAAATTCAAGACGGAAAACAAACAATAGTTTGTACCGAAATTGTAATGAATCCATCAGATAAAATTAACATCAAAGAACCATCAAAAGGAAAAAAAGTAACACAAGAAAAGTTTGATAAAATAATGGATAAGCATTCAAAAGAAATAATGGAGCGTTTTAAAAGTAAGCGTAAAAGTAAGGATGGAAATTCATTTAGTATTCAAATACAAGGATAGCATTAAACCTTTTTAGTTTTGTTGAGTCTAACACTTAATTACAATTAAGAGTTATAAAATTAAAAAGCAAAAAATGAAACAAATTACAACCATCTTTTTTCTGTGTTTATCGATTACGATTTTTTCACAAGCTAATTTTCAAGGTAAGGCAGTATATGAATCTAAGACTACTATGAATAGTGATTTTGGAGGAAGAGATATGTCTGAAGAACGAAAAAAACAAATCATGCAGCGTATGAAAAGTATGTTGGAGAAAACGTTTATTTTAAGTTTTACGAGAGAAGAATCTGTTTATAAAGAACAAGAAAAATTAGCAGCACCTACTACTGGAAGAGGCCGTAGGTTTGGAGGTTTTTCTGGAGGTGGAATAAAATACAAGAATGTAAAAGAAGGAACGTTGTTAGAATCGACAGAAGCTTTTGGTAAAAAATTTTTAATTTCTGAAGCAGCCGAAAAACCAAATTGGGAATTAGGAAGTGAAACCAAACAAATAGGTAATTACACATGTTATAAAGCAACTTTAGTAAAAAAGAATACAGCTTTTAACTGGAGAAGTATGAGAAGACCTAGAAAAAATGAGACTAAAAAAGATTCAACAAAGGTTAAAAAGGAATTAGAATTACCAAAAGAAACGATAGTTACTGCTTGGTACACTCCACAAGTGCCAGTTAGTAACGATCCTGGGAATTACTGGGGATTACCTGGATTAATTTTAGAAATTAATGAAGGAAGAACTACTATTTTGTGTTCAGAAATTACAATGAATCCATCAGAAAAAATTGAAATAACTAAACCTGAAAAAGGGAAAAAAGTTACTAGAAAAGAATACACTGAAATAATGAAAGTGAAGATGGAAGAAATGAGAGAACGTTTTAGTGGAGGAAGAAGAAGTGGCGGAAGAGGTGGTCGTTTCTAAATAACAAAACATTAAAATCATACACACATTTTACAAATGAAAAAAGCACTACTAATAGTCATTTTCTTGACTACATGGATAACCAATGCCCAAATAACGCTAAAAGGAGTTGTTAAAGATAGTATTGGAGTTCCTTTAGAAATGGCAAATGCAATCGCGATTAATACGGTTACAAAAAAATTAGATTCTTATGGATTTACAGATTCGAAAGGGAACTTTAAATTAAATCTTAAAAAGAATTCAAGTTATAGCATTAAGATAAGTTATATAGGTTTTAAAACATCTGACGTTATTATAAAAACTAAGGAACAAGATCTTGTAAAAGACATTAGTTTACAAAAAGATAATAGCTTAGATGAGGTAAATATTACCTACAAAATGCCCGTAACAGTAAAAGGCGATACGATTGTTTATAATGCGGATAGTTTTAAAAACGGAACTGAAAAAAAATTAGGAGAAATATTAGAAAACCTTCCTGGAGTTGAAGTAAATGATGATGGAGAAATAGAAGTAGAAGGAAAAGCTGTAAAGAAAATTATGGTTGAAGGAAAAGATTTCTTTGATGGTGATACTAAAATAGCAACCAAAAATATTCCTGCTGATGCGATTGATAAAATTCAGGTTTTAAAAAATCATAGTGAAGTTGGGCAAATGAGTAGCGTAACAGACAATGAAGATAACATCGTAATTAATATTAAATTAAAAGAAGGAAAGAAAAACTTTTGGTTTGGTGAGATTACTGCTGGTTTAGGAGTAGGAATGAAAAACAATAGATATATTGTAACACCTAAGTTATTTTATTACAACCCAAAATACAGTGTAAATATTATAACAGATGTAAATGATATTGGAGAAGTATCCTTTACAAGAAGAGATTATTTTAAATTTACAGGTGGTTTTAGAGGATTAAGTGAAAATAATGGAACAAACTTTAATGTAGGTTCTAGCGATATTTCTTTTTTAACAATGAAGAATAATAGAGCAAAAGAAATTGAATCTCGATTCGGAGCAGTAAACTTTAGTTATTCGCCAAAGAAAACATGGGATTTAAGCGGGTTTGCAATTTATTCGGGTAATGAAACCGATATGGAAGAGGCTACAAGTCGTGTATACTCAAATGCAGGTATAGATAGCAACAATTTACCTGCTTATGATTCGAATGACCCTTCATCAGTAAAGTATATCGATACAGAACTAACTCAGAACACAACCAATCAAACAAGTGATTTAGGATTATTTAAAATAAGTTCAAGTTATAAGCCTGATAGTAATAATCAGTTTGATTATGATATTTTTGCTAAAATTTCGAAACAAAAGCAATTACAAAACACTTTATCATCAAGAACATACTTAAATGCAGCAGATGAAATAGTACCTATTGATCAGGTTTCTGAGCAGAGTCCTTTTTCTATCAATCAGAATTTAAAGTATTATTATACGTTAAACGAAAAAAATATTTTTGCTTTTGAGGCATTGCACTTATGGCAAGATGAAGATCCTTTTTATAATGCAGAGTTAGAGAAATTATCTTTTGCAAATTTAATAGGTGCTGATGTAAATGCAAATCCGTTTAATTTAGGTCAGAATAAAAGAATAAAAACCAACAAATTTGATGCGAAATTAGATTACTTCTACGTGATTAACCCTAAAAGTAATTTAAACATCACTTTAGGTACCACACAAAGTAACCAACAATTTAACTCTGATATTTTTGAGATTTTAGGAGGTACTAAAAATGCGATAACACAGGTTAGTAGTATAAACGATGTAGATTTTACATTCAGTGATATTTATGCCGGTTTACACTATAAATTTATAACAGGAATTTTTACTTTCGATCAAGGATTTACAGCACATAATTATGTATCTAAAAACACACAGTTAGGTTCGGAGGTTAGAAATAGTTTTACGAAAATATTACCTGATGCTTCAATTAAAATTAGCTTAAAAAAATCTGAAACTTTACGATTAAGCTATAATATGCAAACTAGTTTTACTGATGTAAATCAGTTAGCAGAAGGGTATGTTTTTAATAATTATAATAGTTTGTATTCTGGTAATAGAGAACTAGAAAACTCATTATATCATAATTTGAGTTTAAACTATTTTAGTTTTAATATGTTTAATTATACGAATATTTTTGGGTCAGTAAATTATAGTAAACGAGCTGATGTGATAAAAAATAACACGCAGTTTATTGATGTGAATAGTGTAAGAACTTCTGTTAATTCAGCTTTTCCTGATGAAACAATTTCAGCAAGAGCAAATTTTCAAAAAAGTTTTAGAAAATTTAAAGTGCGTTTCGGAGGTAATGTATCACATTCTAAATCGAATAGTTTGATTTCGAATCGTCAAACGAATGTAGTTTCAAATCGATTAACAAAAACATTTTCACAATCATATACTTCAAGGTTTAGTACGAATTTTAAAAAAGCACCAAATTTTGACGTAGGTTACAATGTATCAATTAATAATTCGGATATTGGAGGAGTTGAAAATAAGTTTACAACACATAGTCCGTATGCTAATTTAGATATACTTTTCTTAAAGGAATTTATATTCACTTCTAAATACACCTTTAATAAAGTAGTTAACGGAGGTAAAACTATTGATGAATATGGTTTTTTAAGAGCAGATTTAACTTATCAGAAAAAAGATAGTAAATGGGAATTTAGGTTAAGTGCCACCAATTTATTGGATTCTAAAGCATTAAATCAAAATAGTAATAATGATATTTTCGTAAGTAATTCAACATATGTAATTCAACCTAGAATTGCAATGTTTACAGTAAAGTATAATTTATAATACCAAGATTTTTACAAATAAAAAAAGCGAGCTATTAAGCTCGCTTTTTTTATTTGTAAATTTTTATTGAATAATTATTTTCTGTGTTTTTGTTTTTCCGCCATTTTCTATTTGAAGTAAGTAAACACCGCTACTTATTTTAGGAAACTGAATTTCTTTATTGAAATTACTCGAAACTGTTGAGAAATTTTGAGTATTTAATAAATTACCAACCAAGTCAAACAATCTAATGATTGTTAAATTTTTATCTTTTACTTTAAAATCAATGGTTAATTTTCCGTCAGAAGGTATCGGATATATGTTTAAATCAGTGAATAAATTATTATCAGTAGCAAAACTTTCTTCAATATTAACGGTGTAATCTTCCGTTTCTCCCCATTCACTTTCATGATCAGAATCACAAGCTCCATCTCCATTCGATGATGTTCCTAATTCATAATATTCTATAATAACTCTCATACGAGTTTCTCCTAGTAATGCATCTTCAGGTATTGTTATGTTTAGTGTTGCCGTTGCAATATCAGCTGTTTGATTTCCTAAATCATATCTTTCTGTTGCCTTATCGAATATATAATCTTGATTCCAATCAATAAAAACATAACAATGATCTTGGTATCCATCCGTATTAAAAGTTACGCTTATTTGGTATTCTTGTTTTCTCTCAATACTTGTTGTTATCGCAGTGAAATCTTCGTATCCATCTACAGAATTATTTCCTGAAGTATTGTTAATTGTATTAAAAGTAACATTGGTTATATGTTCGGCTCCGTAGGTTTCGTCGGTAAAAGTTGAATCACAATATGACGGGGTTTCTGTCATAAACATATTGCTATTTGAAAACGAACCTTCGCCACAATTATTGATAGGTTTTACACGCCAATAATAATTTGTGACCTCAGTTAAGGACGTAGAGTGTATGTATGAATTGGTGGCCGTTGTTTCATTAATTATTATAGAATTAAAACTAGCATCTGTTGCTACTTCAATGTTATAAGAAGTTGCATTTGAATTTGCTTCCCATTCAAAATTAGGTGTAATACTAACATTTGTAGCGTTTGTTACTGGCGCAGTTAAATTTTGAGTTGAAAAATTAGTGCCAATCACTTTTAAGAGTGCTTCAGTTGTTTGAGTAACTGTATTGGCTTGCCCTTCAACTTGTATTGTATAATCTTGTTGGGGGCTTCCGTCTAAATTACTAATCGTCATTATAACATTACCGTCTGCATTAATACTGGTTGGATTAAAATTAGCTGTTGCCCCGTTTGGTAAGCCTGTAGCAGACAGATTTACTGTTTCTGTAAATCCGTTAACAAAATCAAAATTTAAAGTATAATCAACAGAATTATTATCAATATTACAAACCGTTTGTTTCTCAGTTTCATTTGAAACTAAAAATGTGGGAATGGTAGAGTTAATAGTAAAGTTAGTAGTATTTACATTGTAAAAAATATTATCGGCAGCTTCAACAAGAATACGAGCAGAAGTTGTTGGATTGTCAGGAACAACAATGTCATGGGCACCATCATTGGTAACATCTTGGTCTAAAATAATAGGAAAAGTTACTCCACCGTCAATAGAAAGTTTAATATTAACCTTAGTACAGTTAATAGGGAATTGATCTGTTGTACCTTCATTCCATCTTATTGTTTGCGTAGAACCTGTATTCCAGGTTACACTAGTATTCGGTGCAATAACCGTAAAAGCTACAGCATCGGTAACTGTAATTTTAATATTATCTCTTGCAGAGCTTCCTCCTCCCGGATGATTATCTCTTACCGTAAATGCAAAATTTAAGTCTCTAGCAACTTCAGGAAGAACTTCCCATGGGTTAGAGGTTCCGTTAACAACATTTGCAAGAGTTGGTAAGTATCTGTCAGGAGAAGAGCTAGAAGGTAAAGCTCTAAATGTAGAGCCTGCTGTATTTGTTGATTCAGGAGGCATTGTTGCTATTTCATTATCTGTTTGTTCCCAATTATAAGTTAAACTACTTAGCCCTTGCGCATCTGTAACTGTTCCTTTTAAAACAAAAGGAGTAGATTTTGGAATGCTAAAATCTGTACCAGCAGTTATTACTGGGGCATCATTGTTTGTATTTGTTTGAGTAGCACAATTACCGCTGTTTTGTACATGTGCCCACATTTGAGAAATACTTACTGCATGAAAATTAGCATGACTGTTTCCTTGAACATCAGGATCGCAAATACCAGCATATCCCATGATTGTAGAACCGCTTCCAGGCTCTACCGCAGTAGCATTTGTTCTGTTACAATCATTGTTTTGTGTATGAGTAGCACCAAATTGATGACCTATTTCATGTGCTACATAGTCAATATCAAAAGGATCTCCAATAGGCTGACTACGACCAGTAATTCCACTAGCTTTACGGTTAGTAACACAAACAGATCTTAGACTAGCTAAACCACCTCCACCAGTACTAAAAGTATGACCAATATCGTAATTAGCATCACCAATTAGATCGTCACATTTTTGTTGACTCTCATCAATTAAGTCATCAGAATTATTATTTGTTAATCCATCAGTAGCTGCATCTAAAAAAATTAAATCATCATTATTATTTACAAGAACCATTTTTACTGCTAAATCTCTTTCGTAAACTTCGTTTACACGACTCATTGTAGTATTTATAGCTGATAAAACAGCTGCTTTTTTTACAGCATCAGTTGCAGCAATATTAACTCCTTGATTATTTAAATGAAACTGTGAATATTCCCCAGTACAGGCAATAGCAATTCTAAAAGTTCTTAATTTACCATCATTAGCATTTCTTCGTTGGCTTGATGTAGTTATTGTTTTTTTAGCAGCTACAGCTTCAACATTACAGGTAAAATCATTTTTATCACTTATTATGTCATTTTTTTTATAAATGATATATTGCTTTCTGTTTTTAGTATATGGATCTATATATATGATATTATCAGTAACTGAATAAATTATAGCATGGAAACCATTGGTACCTATACTGATTTTTGCAGTTGCAGTTGGGTCATCAATTCCTTGGGCAGCATACGATTTAATCATCGGAAATTTTGCTGCTAACTTAGGTGCTAAATATGAAGTCTCTTGAATAGAAAATCTATTTAATTTCCCTTTTGAATTAGGAAGCGTAATTATTTTTTTACTATTTTTTGATTGTAAATTTGTTAGGGAGTTTTTGAAGCTATTTAAATCTAAAGAAGCTAAAGCGTATTTTTGTGGCGTATTTTTTCTAGTAAGTATTTCGTTTTCCTGAAAAGATAAAGTTTTTTTGGCTGTTTTATTCCAGTAGTTTTGAGAGAATGAATTACTAACAAACAAAATGAAAGTTAATACTACTAAAAGAACGTTTTTTCTAATCATAATTATCGAGTTATCGGGTATTTAATATAACAGCTTAAAACTATTTTTACCTACCTTTGGGGGCTTGTTTAGAACGCTAATTTATGAATAAAAAAATAACAGTCAGCGATTTAGGTCGAAAAGATTATAAAGAAACATGGAGCTATCAAACTGAGTTATTGGATGAAATTGTTGCTTTAAAAAGAAAGAAAAGGAATGCGACAGAAGAAATTGTAACGCCTAATCATTTTTTATTTGTAGAACATCCGCATGTATATACCTTAGGTAAGTCTGGCGATATCAGTAATTTATTATTAAACGAAGAAAAGTTAAAAGAAAAAAAAGCTACTTTTTATAAGATTAATAGAGGAGGAGATATAACGTATCATGGTCCCGGACAAATAGTGGGATATCCTATTATTGACTTAGAAAATTTCTTTACAGATATACATAAATACTTACGTTTACTAGAAGAAGCAATTATATTAACGATAGCAGAATATGGCTTAAAAGGAGAACGTAGCGATGGTGAAACGGGAGTTTGGCTTGGGGTTGGAACACCGTTTGCTAGAAAAATTTGCGCTATGGGAATTCGTGCAAGTAGGTGGGTTACCATGCACGGTTTTGCTTTAAACGTAAATGTAAACTTAGGGTATTTCGATAATATTATTCCGTGTGGAATTAGAGGGAAAGCAGTTACTTCTATGGAAGTTGAACTCGGTAAAAAAATATCCGAAGAAGAAGTAAAAGAAAAAATATTAAAACATTTTAAAGTACTCTTTGAGGTTGAAGAATATATTAAAGCATAAAAAAAGGGTTGACAATGTCAACCCTTTTTTTATTAGGAATTCTAAAATTATTTTTTAGCTTTAATGTCAAAAGAAATTTCCATTAAATCATTAATGAATTTATCTTTTAAAGCAGCGTCAAACTTTTTAGAGCTATAAGTTACTCCAAAATCTGTTCTGTCAATACTAAAAACATCACTTTTAAAAGTAGCAGTACCTTCGTTTTCAGTTACTGTAGCAGGAATTGTAATACTTTTTGTAGTTCCTCTAAGTGTTAAGTTACCTGTTATTTGTAATTTACCATCTTTAGTTTCTGAGCTTGCAACTACGAATTTAGCTGTTGGAAATTTAGCTACATCAAAAAAGTCTTCATTTTTTAAATGACCTTCTAATTTTTCTTTACCATTACCAGCTTCTAAATCAGTACAAGAAATTGTAGTCATATCAATTACAAATTCTCCAGCTTTAACAACACCGTTTTCAATATCAAACATACCAGTTGTAATACTAACAACTCCGTTATGAGAACCTGTTGGTTTGTTTCCTTTCCAAGTAACGGTAGATTCTGTTACATTTGCTTTATAAGAATTAAGTACGTTTTCTACTTTTGCTACCTCTTTAACTTCTTCGTTAGCAGTTACTTTATTTTTTTCTGATTTACAAGAAACAGCAGTAATTGCAATAAGAGCAATGGCTAAAATTGATTTTTTCATTATGATTTATTTTTAATAATTGAATTTATTTAGAACAAATATAATTAAAAAATAGTTTCCGTGGAGATTATTTTTTTGTTAAAATTTTATTTATAACAAATGAACTTGCTTGCAATCCAAAAGCAGCAGGCATATAACTAATAGTACCGTAAAAAGATTTTTTAAAATTAACACCGTTTGTAAGTTGTAAACTTTCAGGTATTTGAACTTCTTCAGAATAAACTGCCATTACACCTTTGTTAACATTTAGTTCTTTTAACCTCTTTTTTAGTGCGCGTGCCATTTTGCAGTTTTTAGTTTTGCTAATATCCTTAACAACCACCTTGCTTGCATCTAATTTTCCGCCGGCACCCATTGCACTAATTAGTTTTACTTTTTTTCTTCTAGCCGCAACAATTAAATTAATTTTAGGCGTAATACTATCAATACAATCTAAAACATAATCGTATTCTTTATTTACTATTTCAAAAGCTCTATCTGGCGATAAAAACTCTTCCAATACCTTTAATTCTATTTCAGGGTTTATGTCTTTAATTCTGTCTGCTATTACAGTTACTTTCGATTTACCTATGGTGCTTTTTAAAGCGGGTAATTGTCTGTTTATATTTGTTTCATCAAAAGCATCTCCATCCACAATTGTCATTTTGCCAACACCAGCTCTTGCAATAAATTCGGCTGCAAAAGAACCAACGCCACCTAAACCAACAATTAAAATATTTGAATTCTGTAGTTTTTCAATTCCTTCTTTCTGAATTAATAATTCCGTTCTCTCTAACCAACTCATTTTATAAATATCGTATTAAAATTTTGATGTATTCTCCTTGTTAATTCTTCAGTTTTTAGCTCTTTTATTGAAGCTGCTTTTTGGTAAATAGCACTAATATCAATTTCATCGGAATCAGTTTCTAAAAAAACAGCATCTAAAGAAACCTCTTTAAACGTTTTTTGCAATTTAGCAGCAGTAGTTAATGCTTTTCCGAAGGATAAAAAATAACCATTTTTTATTAGGGATAAAGCTACTTGACTGTTTTTGTTAAAACCATGAATAATCCATTTTTGTTGAGGTTTTAGTGTCTTTTTTAAATGAAATATCTCTTCAAATGATTTTACACAATGTATGATTAATGGTTTTTGATATTTTTCTGATAAATGAATCTGTTTTTTAAAGACCTTTAATTGAAGTTCATAATCCGTTTTACATAACTTATCCAAACCACATTCGCCAATAGCAAAACAATTTTCAAGTTGTAATTGTTGTTCGATAAAATTAATTTCGGAATCAATTTTTTCCTTGATAATATTCCACGGATGAATTCCGACAGAAAAAGGAATGCTAAAATCTATTGAGTTAGGTTCACAATTTAAAATTGAGATCGTTGAATTGTTATAAGATTTACGATGCGTATGTACGTTGATAAGTTTCATAATCAACGTTTTTATACCTTATCTTTAGTATCAATAATAATAGTAACAGGACCGTCGTTTAATAATTCTACTTTCATATCGGCACCAAACTCACCTGTTTGTACTTTTTTACCTAAATCTTTTTCAAACTGATGTATGAATTCTTTATATAAAGGGATTGCAATTTCTGGTTTTGCAGCTTTCATATAACTTGGGCGATTGCCTTTTTTAGTGGAGGCTTGTAGCGTAAACTGACTTACAATAATAGCATCTCCTAAACTGTCGATTAACGATTTATTCATAACGCCATTAGCATCATTAAAAATACGAAGATTGTTTATTTTTTTAGACAACCAATCAATATCTTCTTTCGTATCATCATTCGTAATCCCTAAAAGAATAAGTAATCCACTTTTAACATCAGCAACTTTTTCACCTTCAATAGTCACGCTTGCTTTAGATACTCTTTGAATAACAGCTTTCATTTATTCTTGATCTTTTTCCCAAATATCAGTACGGTAATGTTCTTCTTCTCCTTCTAAAATTTGTAAATAACTTTTATAGCGAGACCATGAAACAGTATCTTCTTCTAAAGCATCTTTTACAGCACATTTTGGCTCGTTTACGTGAATACAATTATTGAATTTACAATCTTGTTTTAACGCAAAAAACTCTGGAAAATAATCGCCTAATTCTTCTTTATCAATATCAACAACACCAAAACCTTTAATACCCGGAGTATCAATAATTCTTGCATCTTGTGAGTTTTCGAGATTTAAATCGAACATTTCAGCAAATGTAGTGGTGTGTTTTCCTTGATTATGTTGATCAGAAATTTCTTTGGTTTTTAAATTTAAAGAAGCATCAATTGCATTTACTAAAGTTGTTTTTCCTACTCCCGAATGCCCAACAAACATCGATGTTTTTTCGAGCATCATTTTTTTAATCAGCTCTACATTTGTGTTTTCTTTGGCAGATACTTCTATACAGGTATAACCAATAGTTTCGTAAATGTCTTTTAAATATAAAATCTCTCCGCGTTCTTCTATTTCGTAAGAATCTATTTTGTTAAATACTAAAATAGTGTCAATTCGATAGGCTCTTGTTGATACCAAAAAGCGATCGATAAAAGTGGTAAAAGTAGGTGGATTGTTGATGGTAATTAATAAAAAAACCTGATCGATGTTAGAAGCAATAATATGTGTTTGCTTCGATAAGTTAACAGATTTACGAACAATAAAGTTATCACGTTCGTGAATTTCTGTAATAACTCCAGTTTCTTCATTGTTTTTAGTTTCAAGGTCAAAATCAACCTTGTCGCCAACAGCAATTGGATTGGTACTTTTGATACCTTTTAAACGGAATTTTCCTTTAATTCGGCATTTGTATAAAACCTCTTCATACTTTACCAAATACCAACTTCCTGTAGATTTATAAACCGTTCCTGTCATATAAAACAAAGATGAGAAATTTCTAAATTAAAAATGTATATTCGCTTCTTAATTTTAAAAATAAATAATTACTATGAAAAATTTATTGCTATCAATTGCTTTTTTATTACTAGGTGTAGTTTCAGTAAACGCACAAAAATACGAGTATAAAGTAATCACTAGTGTTGAGTCAACTATTCCAAATGGATTAGGAAGGTCAAGATTACTTTCGTCAAACGAAAATAGAGATTATAAAAGTTTTACATCTACTAGATCAAGTGAAAAAGAAAAAGACAAAAGAAATAAATCTGATCGTTCAGAGATTAGAGTTAAGAATTTTGATGAAACAAAATTGTTAAACTTTTTTAATTTAGGAGGTATACGATTTCAAAATATTGTAGCAAATGATGCTGTAATTAGTTCTAAGATAAATACAATGGTTGAGGAAGGCTGGGATTTAGCTTTTGTAAATTCAGGTGTTGAAAGTTATGGGGGAAAAGGAGATAAAAACGGTATTTTTATTACAAGATATATTTTTAAGAGGTTAAAAAAATAAAAAAAGCGCCAATTGGCGCTTTTTTTATTTTAGATAGGTAATTTGTGTGTTTATAATATAAAGAAGAGTAAAACTATCCTTTAATAATTTTTTCTTGATGATTGATAGATTCTTGGTGAATTGCCTTAAACATTTTTAAAACAAATTCTTCACTTAAACCTCTTGTTTCACCTTCTAAAATCATTTTCCCTAAAATTTCATTCCAACGTCTAGATTGTAAAACGGCCACATTTTTCTCTTTCTTTAAAAGTCCGATTTTATCAGCAACCTTCATTCTTTTACTCATCATTTCGATAAGCTGATCATCAACTACATTTATTTGAGCTCTTAAATTATCTAAAGATTCTCTGTAAGAAGAGTCGGTTTCGGTTTCTTTACGGATTTTAAGATCTTCGGTAATTTTTTTCAAGGTATTTGGTGTTACTTGTTGAGCAGCGTCTGACCAAGCATTTTCAGGATCGAAATGTGTTTCAATCATTAATCCATCAAAATTTAAATCTAAGGCAGTTTGCGAAACATCAAAAATCATATCTCTGTTACCCGTAATATGTGAAGGGTCGCAAATTAAAGGTAGATCAGGAAATTTATTTTGAAATTCAATGGCAATTTGCCATTCTGGAATATTCCTATATTTTGATTTTTCGTAGGTAGAAAAACCTCTATGAATTGCACCTAAATTTTTTATACCTGCGTTGTATAATCTTTCAATTCCGCCTAACCATAAGGCTAAATCGGGATTTACAGGGTTTTTAACCAAAACAATTTTATCGGTTCCTTGCAAAGCATCAGCAATTTCTTGCATGATAAAAGGAGAAACGGTAGATCGTGCTCCGATCCATAGTAAATCGATATCGTGCTCTAAAGCTAATTTTACGTGGGCAGCATTGGCAACTTCGGTACAGGTTTTCATACCAGTTTCTTCCTTAACTTTTTGCAACCATTTTAAACCTAAAGCACCAACACCTTCAAAATTACCTGGACGTGTTCTTGGTTTCCAAATTCCGGCACGAAAATAATTGGTGTCAGTATCTTTTAATTCGTGTGCAATTTTTAAAACTTGTTCTTCGGTTTCGGCACTACATGGCTCGGCAATTACTAATGGATGTGCCAGTTTCATGTCGTTTAACCATGTTCTTAATTCTTTTTTGTTTTCCATCTTTTAATTATTTGTGCCGTTTTCTTAGTAAGTTGCTCTTTAGTTTTTGATAGTAATAAAATTACAGTTTTAAAAAGTACTCAAAATTACAGCTATTTTGGTTTTATTTTATTCCGTTTAATATTTTTTTTATGTGATTTGTACTTTCCATTTCATTATAAATTTCAGCAAAATCGTCTTGTAATAGCAGTTTTTTAAATTGCTGTAAATTATTAATATATTCATCAAGTGTTTCAATTACATTCTCTTTATTTTGTTTAAAAATAGGTGTCCACATGGCGGGCGAACTTTTTGCTAAACGAACGGTAGAGGCAAAGCCAGAGCCTGCCATGTCAAAAATATCGCGTTCATTTTTTTCTTTATTGATGACAGTTTTACCTAACATAAATGCACTGATGTGTGATAAATGTGATACGTAAGCAATATGTTTATCGTGCGATTCTGCATCCATATATCGAATACGCATTCCTAATTTCGAAAATATTTCTAAAGCAATTTCTTGCAGTTTAAAAGCTGTTTTTTCCACCTCACAAATGATATTTGTTTTTTGTTGAAATAAATTTTCATGAGCAGCTGTTGGTCCTGAAAATTCGGTTCCTGCAATAGGGTGGGTTGCTAAAAAATTTCTTCTCTTCGGATGATTTTTAACAACTTTACAAACTTGAGCTTTTGTAGAGCCTACATCTAAAACTAAGCAAGTATCAGAAATTGCATCTAATATTTTAGGAAGTATTTCTAGCTGAACATCAACAGGGACAGAAATAATTACAATAGCCGCTTTTTTTAAATCGTTAAATGTTGCTTTTTGTTGAATTACACCAATTTCTAACGCTTTTTTTAAATGCTCTTCGTTAGTGTCAATTCCGTAAATAACAGCTTCAGGATATTCTCTTTGAATATCTAAAACCATGCTTCCGCCAATTAAACCAACACCGATTACAAATACGTTCATTTTTTTTGTCTTTTTGATGTGCTTCTGAAAATAGATTCAGAATGCTGTTTTAAATTCTATTGATTGCTGCTTTAATCGTTTCTGTTGATACACATAATGAAAATCGAATATAGCCTTCTCCTTGAGAACCAAAAACGGTTCCGGGAGCGATAAAAATATCTTTTTGATATAAAATTTCATCAGCAATTCCTTCGGATGTTTTTCCTTCAGGAATTTTTGCCCAAACAAATAATCCTGTTGAGTTTTTATTGTAAGTACAGTTTAATTTATCTGCTAGTTTAAATACTAAATTTCTGCGTTCTTCATAAATTTTATTTTGCTCTGAAAACCAATCATCAGATAGTTGCAAGGCTTCAATTGCTCCTTTTTGAATTCCGTAAAACATACCAGAATCCATATTGCTTTTTACCTTTAAAATTGATTCAATAAAATTAGCATTTCCTAAAACCATACCAACTCGCCAACCGGCCATATTAAAGGTTTTACTTAATGAGTTTAATTCTAAAGCAGTTTCTTTAGCGCCATCAATTTGTAAAATACTAAGAGGTTTATCATTTAAAATAAAACTATACGGATTATCGTTTACAATTAAAATTTGATGTTTTTTTCCGAATGCAATTAGTTTTTTAAAAGTTGCTATAGTTGCGTTTACTCCTGTTGGCATATGCGGATAATTTACCCACATAATTTTTACATCAGCTAAATCTAACTTTTCTAATTCCTCAAAATCTGGTTGCCAATTATCTGTATCACTTAAATTATAAAAAATAGGTTCGGCACCTATTAATTTTGTGACAGAAGTATAAGTTGGGTACCCCGGATTTGGAATTAAAACTTTATCACCTTCATTTAAAAAAGCCATAGAAATATGCATCACACCTTCTTTACTGCCCATTAAAGGAAGTATCTCGTTTTCAGGATTCAAAGCAACTTTAAACTGTTGTAGGTAGAATTTGCTAATCGCATTTCTTAACTCAGGTAAGCCTTGGTAACTTTGGTATTTATGAGCAACGGCATGGTTAAAGCTTTGTTGAATTGCGTCAATTACTTTAGTTGGTGGTTGTAAATCTGGGCTTCCAATTCCGATATTAATTATTGGTTTTCCGGCAGCAGCTAACGCTCTAACTTCTCTTAGTTTTTTAGAGAAATAGTATTCCTGAACGGTTTCTAATCTTTTTGCAGGCTGAATCATTTTCTTCCGTTTTTGTAGGTTCCTAATACTTTTGTTTCTAATGCCATGATTTTTATTATAGCAATTGCTTTTTGGTAGTCTTTATAATCATTAAAAGTAACATCAACAAAGAATGAATATTTCCATGGTGATTCTATTACCGGTAGCGATTGTATTTTTGTTAAATTCATTTTGCAGTCGCTCAATACATTTAAAATAGCGGCTAAACTTCCTCTTTTATGATCTAATTGAAATTTTATAGAAGCTTTGTTTATTCGGTCTATTCCGTTATCAGGAGCCGTTGTTTGTATAATTACAAATCGTGTAGCGTTGTCTTTTATAGTTTGAATTTCATCTTCAATAATATGTAAGTTAAAAATATCAGCAGCAATTTTTGGAGCAATTGCGGCAACTCCTTTTAATTTATTTGTTGAAATTCTTTTAGCAACTTCGGCAGTATCTACATCTTCTACTAATTTTATATGCGGATATTTTTTAAAGAATTCTTTGCATTGTAATAATGCCATTGGATGTGAACAAACTTCTTTAATGTCTTCAATTTGTTGATTAGGAAGTGCCATTAAATGATGGTGAATATTTAAATATTCTTCTCCAATGATGTGTAAATTGTTTTTATCAATTAAAGCGTAGTTTGGAATTATAGAGCCAGCAATTGTGTTTTCTAGCGCCATAATGCCAATAGTAGCTGTTTTATTTAATAAGCTATCTACCAAAACATCAAAAGACATACATTCTTTTAATTGAATTGTTGTACCGTAAAAATCGCGAGCAACTTTATGATGATTAGATCCTTCTGCTCCTTGAATTGCTATAATTTGTTTCATTTTTAATCAAAAAAAAGCCTCGATATATCGAGACTTTATAATTTATATTTGTTGGTTAACAATATGGTACAAAGTCTCAGCTCTTATTAAAAAAATAAAAGTAAAAATAGAAACCTTGCCAAATGTTTTGTAATGTCATTGTAACTGTTGTTGTTGTTATAAAAGACAAATCTAGAAATTAAATTGTCAAAAACAAATTTAATTTACTTAAAAAGTAAAATCTTTAGATAAACGGATTATGTAAAGCTATAAGTAGTATAAATGAGCCGATATAAAACTAAAAAAGCTCCTCATAAATGAGAAGCTTTTTATAAAATAATTATTTTTTACTTTTTAGGTTTAAAAACAATTTCGTAAGATTTGCTATTTTTCAATAACTTCTTTGTGATGTTTTTTAAATCTTTAATGGTTATTGATTTTACAATATCTTCATAGTTTTTAGGATCATTCATATTATATCCTTCTAATACAGCGTTTTTTAATAAACTCATTTCAAATCTATTGTAGTTTTTACTTTCTTCTCTAGCTTTTAGGAAGTTAGCAAGAGTTTTATCTAAGTCAGCTTGTTTAATATCACCACTTTCTAGTGCTTTAATTTCTTTATGAACAATTGCGATTAACTTTTCAGCTAAGTCAGGATTACAATCAAAATTTACAGATATTGTAGCTTCTTGAGTAGGTCTTCTAGAAATAGAACCTCTAGTTCTAGCACCATAAGTTCCTCCTTCTTCTTCTCTTAAAGATTCTGTGTAACGTAATTGTAACACGTCTCCTATAGCTCTCATTAAAATTGAGTTTTTTAAAGAGTATTTCATGTCGTTTTTAATCACTACACGAACAGAGGTTTTAGGATCTTTCATTTCTAAAAATACATCCTTATCAATTTTATTGTTAATCCAATCTACTGAATTGTCTTTCCACTCTTCTCTTTCATTAGTTGTAGGTATGCTAGCAATATACTTTTCTAATAAAGGTTTGATAGTTTCTTTACTTACATCTCCTACGATAAAGAATTTAAAATCTCCAGCGTTTCCAAATCTACTTGTATAAATAGTCTTCATTTTATCAAAAGACATTTCAGACATTAATTTTTTATCAAATAAACGTTCTGTAGGGTGATTTTTTCCGTATAAAATAGTTGTTACACTATCTTGCATCTTAGATTGAAGTTGCTCGCTCTTTCTAATTAAAAAAGCTTCTACTTGTTGCATTAATACTTTGTAAGAAGTCTCATCAAAACGAGGTTTTGTAAAACGTAAGTTTACTAATTGCATCATTGTTTCAACATCTTTTGTAGAAGAAGATCCTGATACGCTTTCAGAGGTGTTACCAACACTTGTTCTAGAACTTGCTTTTTTACCAGCAAGTACTTTTGGTAAATCAACTGCTGAAAATTCACCTAAACCAGACATTTGAATAACGTTGCCTAATAATACTGTTGACGGTAAGTCTTCTTCATCTAATAAAGATTGACCTCCATAACTAACAGCGCTTAAATTTACATCATTCTTGTTTTTGTCAACAAATTTGTAGTGAACCTGAATTCCGTTACTTAATGTAAATATAGTTGAACCAATTTCTTTATTCTCTTCTTCAGAAGTAATAGAACCAGTAACTAAATTAACACCCGACATTAAAGGTTTTACATTTGTTTCTTCAGCGTATCCTTTTAATGTTTTATCATTCTCAATAGTAGTAATGATTTTAAGAGCTGCTGCTTTTGTTATATTCTTGTTTCCTTTAACTCCTGTAACAACAATAGATCTGTTGTTTTTAAGATATAATTTTTGAATTTGAGTTAACAATTCTTTTTGAGTTAATTGACCAAAAATTACTTTAGCAATTTCAAATTCCTTTTTGATGTCTGTAATATGAGAATTCTCTAAGTAATTAGTTTGAATTCCTCTTACTATCTGACCATGACTTCTATTTCCGAAACCTGCAATTTGGTTTTCGTAAGAACTTGTATACTGAGCAATAATTCTACTTATTTCAGCTTTTGTAAACCCGAATTTAACAGCTCTATTAATTTCAGAAATTACCAATTCGAATGCTTTATGTTGCATGTTTGGTTTTGGTACAATACGAGCACTAAACTCATTGTTTAATCTAGAAAGACTACCGTAACGAACAGAAGCAAATAAAAGAGGCGAATCTGGTTTTTGGTTGATTTCGTTTAATCTTGTAGAAATAATCGATGTTGCCATACCGTTTAAAAGGCTTTCTTTTAAATCGGCAATAGTTTCATTTTTTAAAGACTTGTTGTGACGGATACCGAAAGAAATACTAGAAGAAGTTACTTCTTTGTCCATTCCCATATCATAAATAAGTTCTTCATTGTCTGAAATACGAACCTCAGTACGTTTGATAGGGTTTTTTACAGCAGGTATAGTTGAAAATAATTTTTTAATTTTAGCTTCAATTTCATCAACATTTACATCACCAATAATTGCAATGGCTTGTAAATCTGTTCTGTACCAGTCATGATAAAAATCTCGTAAAGCTTTATATTTAAAACCTTCTATGACATCCATTTTACCAATAGGTAAACGTTTAGAATAAATAGAGTTGTTAAACATTGTACCAATATTTTGCTGTAATACACGCATACCACCGTTTTGGCGAGTTCTCCACTCTTCCTTAACAACGCCTCTTTCTGAATCAATTTCTTTTTCAGTTAAAGATAAATAGTTAGACCAGTTATGTAGTATAGATAAACCAGTATCTATCAATTCAGGTGTTGTAGGGATATTATTTACATTATAAACAGTTTCATCGAAAGATGTGTATGCATTAATATCTCTACCAAATACAAGTCCGTGTTCTTGCATTTTATCTAAAATTCCTTTTCCAGGGAAGTCTTTAGTTCCGTTAAAAGCCATGTGCTCTAAGAAGTGAGCTAATCCTTGCTGATTATCTTTTTCTAAAACAGAACCTACATTTTGTATGATGTAATAACTAGCAACATTTTTAGTAACGGTAGTTTTGTGAATGTAGTAAGTTAGTCCGTTTTCTAAAACACCTTTTTTAATACTTTGCTCTTCTGGTAAAGGCGTTTCTAAATTAATACTCTGGGCTATAGCATTGTAATTGAAGGCAATGCATAAAGCCAATAATAAAATTTTCTTCATTTTATTTTTTTTATATTATTATTGATGTGCTTTTTTAAGCTGTTTTTAGTAGACATCAAAATACTAAAAGCATGCTAATATAATAAAAGGATTGAAGCTAGTAACTAAATATTTAGTTTTTAATTTTTAAGAAGGAGGTAAATTAAGTTGTAATTGGGAATGCGGTGTAGGGTGTTTTTAAAATTAAAAAAGCTTCTCAAATAAATGAGAAGCTTTTTGCGGTCTGGACGGGACTCGAACCCGCGACCCCCTGCGTGACAGGCAGGTATTCTAACCAGCTGAACTACCAGACCGTTGCTTGTAGCATTGTACTATAATTATTGCTTAGATAATTTTGCGGTCTGGACGGGACTCGAACCCGCGACCCCCTGCGTGACAGGCAGGTATTCTAACCAGCTGAACTACCAGACCGTTGCTAATTGCTCTAAGCGGTTGCAAATATAGAACCTTTTTTTAAATAAAAAAGAGATTAATTATGTTTTTTTTGTCTGCTAACAAGGTAAGCAGTTAGTATCTTATTATAGCCTTCATTAATATCAACAGGTATGTAATCTATTTTATATTGTAAGCATTTGTTTTTTAGATTATTGAAGAATTTAGAGCTTAACTCTGTGTAGTTTTCTTGAATGTTTTCGGCATGTAAATTTATTTCTTCTCCTGTCTCTACGTCAATAAATTTTTTAGGTTTATTATCAAAATCGAATAAAAATTCTGTTTTTTTATCATAAGTATGAAACAATATCACCTCATGTTTGTTAAATTTTAAGTGTCTTAATGCGTCGAAAAGTACTTCTTCGTCTTTTGATGTTTGAAACATATCCGTAAAAAGAAAAATTAAAGAACGTCTATGAATTTTTTCTGCAATTTCATGCAAATACTTATAGGTTTCTGTTGTTGCTTTAGAATTTGTGGTAAGTAAACTTTCTAATTGATTTAATAACATCTTACGGTGACGTTCGCTTCCTTTTTCTGGAGCATAGTATTCGTAAGTATCAGAATAAATACTTAAACCTACGGCATCTCGTTGCTTTTTTAAAATTTCCATTAATGATGCAGCGGCAACTGCAGCAAAACCAATTTTGTTTAAATTGTGTACCGACTGGGTTTTTAGAATAGGGTAGTGCATAGAGGCGGAATTGTCTATAATTAAATGACAACGTAAATTTGTCTCCTCTTCGTACTTCTTAATATATAGTTTTTCGGTCTTAGCAAATAACTTCCAATCTATATGGCGAGTGCTTTCTCCTTTATTATATAGTTTGTGTTCTGAAAACTCTACAGAGAATCCGTGAAACGGACTTTTATGTATCCCTGTAATAAAACCTTCAACAACTTGTTTGGCAAGTAACTCTAAGTTTCTTATTTCTGATGAAGTGTTATTTAAATCAATCATATATCTTTCGAAAATAAAAAAAGGTTTAGCGTTAGCCAAACCTTTTCAATGATATATTATAAATGTGCTGTTTATATAGCAGCATCAATTTTATCAGTATATGCTTTTTTAGGAGCTGCACCAACTTGCTTGTCTACAACTTCACCGTTTTTAAATACTAAAACAGTAGGTATATTTCTTACACCGTATTTAGCCGCAAATTCTTGATTGTTATCAACATCTACTTTGCCTACTACAGCTTTTCCCTCATATTCAGTATGAATTTCATCTACAATTGGCCTAACCATTCTACAAGGTCCACACCAAGCTGCCCAAAAATCAACTAATACTGGTTTGTCTGATTTTAATACTACTTCCTCGAAGTTTGCATCTGTAATTTCTAATGCCATTTTATTCTGTTTTATTTAGGTTAATGTCTTATTTGTACACTACAAAAGTAATCAAATATTTCACCAAAACAATTTTACGAAAATTACTTTTTATTATCATTGTATCAATAGTTTCTATTTCTTTACCCGTTTGTTTTTCTGTGTGTTAAATAATGTATAACTTTGCAATATAATTTTGAGGAAAAATTTGACTGATTGCAACCTCTTTGAACGCGAGTTCATAAATAAAATGCTAAAGCAGTAATTATCTACTCCTTTACGCGACCAAGCAATCCAAGTTTTTCTTTTATTTAATTTTTAAAAAGAATTTTTATGTCATATTTATTTACTTCTGAAAGTGTTTCTGAAGGACACCCGGATAAGATAGCGGATCAGATCTCTGATGCTTTAATCGATAATTTTTTAGCTTTTGATCCTACATCGAAAGTTGCTTGTGAAACATTAGTAACTACAGGTCAGGTAGTGTTGGCAGGAGAAGTGAAATCTAAAACATATTTAGATGTTCAACAAATTGCAAGAGATGTAATTAACAAGATAGGATATACCAAAAGTGAGTATATGTTTGATGGTAGTTCTTGTGGTGTTTTTTCTGCAATTCATGAGCAATCACCAGATATTAATCAAGGTGTTGTAAGAGCAAATCCAGAAGATCAAGGAGCAGGTGATCAAGGAATGATGTTTGGTTATGCAACCGATGAAACTGAAAACTATATGCCATTGGCGTTAGAATTATCTCATCGTTTGTTAATTGAGTTAGCTGAGTTGCGCAGAGAGAATAGCGATATTACTTATTTACGACCAGATGCGAAATCTCAAGTAACTATTGAGTATTCTGATGATAATGTACCGCAAAGAATTGATGCGATTGTTATTTCTACACAACATGACGATTTTGATGAGAATGATGCTGTAATGTTAGCTAAAATAAAGTCTGATATTGTTTCTATTTTAATACCAAGAGTTGTAGCTAAATTACCTGCTAGTATCCAGAAGTTATTTACAGATAGTATTACGTACCACATTAACCCAACAGGAGTTTTTGTAATTGGAGGTCCTCATGGAGATACTGGTTTAACAGGACGTAAAATTATTGTAGATACTTATGGTGGAAAAGGAGCACACGGTGGTGGAGCATTTTCAGGAAAAGATCCTTCTAAAGTAGATCGTTCTG
The DNA here is from genome assembly GCF_027941755.1 of Tenacibaculum retecalamus. Taxonomy (NCBI): domain Bacteria; kingdom Pseudomonadati; phylum Bacteroidota; class Flavobacteriia; order Flavobacteriales; family Flavobacteriaceae; genus Tenacibaculum; species Tenacibaculum retecalamus. The sequence goes on from NZ_CP115916.1 coordinate 562,403, forward strand.
GAGCCTATGCAACACGTCATATTGCAAAAAATTTAGTTGCTGCAGGATTATGTAAAGAAGTTTTAGTGCAAGTTTCTTATGCTATTGGTGTTGCAAAGCCAACAAGTATTAATGTAGAAACATATGGTACTGCAACGATCGATAAAACAGATGGTGAGATTAGTAAAATAGTAGAAACTATTTTTGATATGCGTCCATACTTTATCGAGCAACGTTTAAAACTTAGGTCACCTATTTATTCTGAAACTGCTGCTTATGGGCACATGGGAAGAAAATCAGAAAAGAAAACGGTAACATTTTCTAACCCAATGGGAGAAACTGTTGAGCGAGAAGTAGAAACATTTACTTGGGAAAAGTTAGATTATGTAGCGAAAGTAAAAGAGAGTTTCGGTTTATAAAACGATTATAAATTATTTATAATAAAAAAGCCTTGACATTGTCAAGGCTTTTTTATTTTGCTTATTTTATTTGAAGTATGTAAGGCATTCTTGCTTGAATTCCTTTTAATTTTTTCATTTGATTGATGTTGTTGTATAGTTGGTAATTTTCATCACCTAATGTTTCTTTTAAAATATCTTCTTTCGATACTTTAGCAAAAGGAGAAAAGCTAAAAGCTTCTTTTAAATCTTTTTTGTAATTAGGATAATTACGAACCTTATATGTTTCTACTTTGGCTAATTCAGCTGCAATTTTAATAGCATCATTTAGGTTACCTAATTTGTCAACTAAACCATTTTCAAGCGCTTCTTTACCTGTCCAAACTCTACCCTGAGCGATTTCGTTTACTTGTTCGAAAGTCATGTTACGACCAGTTGCAACGCGGTTTACAAAAGTAGTATAGATTTGTTCGACACCTTCTTTGGTAACGTCATAGAATTTTTTATCCATAGGTTCAAAAATACTATAGTTAGGATTGTTGTTTGTAGATACTTGTTCAGCATTAATACCAATGTTGTCTGCAAATTTGTTAAAATTCGGAATAGCACCAAAAACACCAATAGAACCGGTAATTGTGGTAGGTTCTGCTAATATTTTATCAGCATTACAAGCAATATAATATCCACCAGAAGCGGCTACGTTACCCATAGAAACTATTAACGGTTTTTCTTTTTTTGTCAATTCTAACTCACGCCAAATTAATTCAGAAGCTAAAGCGCTACCTCCTGGTGAATTAACACGTAAAACAATTGCTTTTACATTTTTGTCTTTTCTTGCTTTTCGTAATGCTTTGTTTATAATTCCTTGACCAATAATATTTTCATTTCCTTCAGCATACATTATTTCTCCTTGTGCATAAATTACAGCAATCTTATTTTTTGACGTAGAAGAAATTCGTCCTTTTCCAGATTTAATATAATCAGCTAAAGAGATTGTGTTTATTTTTTTATCAGCATTTAAGGCTAGTTTTGCTTCGTATTCATCTTCATAAATAATAGCATCAATTAATTTATGATCTTTAGCAATTATTGCGTTTCTACCATTGGCATTATCAGCAATTAAATTTAATTGCTCGGTAGTTATGTTTCTACTTTTGCTAATATCGTCTGTAATTTCTGACCAGATAGATTTTAAAAGCGAAGTAGTTTGCTCGCGGTTAGCATCACTCATTTTATTCGTTAAGTACGGCTCAACCGCACTTTTGTATTTTCCGTGACGAATCACTTCCATTTTAATTCCGTATTTATCTTCAAAATCTTTATAATATAAAACTTCGGTAGACAAACCTTTAAAATCAATAGCACCAACAGGATTTAAGAATAAACTATCGGCAACCGAACTTAAATAATAGTTCTTTTGTGAATATACATCGTTGTAGGCATACACAAATTTACCACTCTCTTTAAATTCTTCAATTTTATTTCTGATGGCTTGCGTTTGTGCTACACCAGCGTTTACTAATGCTGTTTTAATACTGATTCCTTTAATGTTACTATCTGTTTTAGCATTTTCGATAGCGTTAATTATTTTGTTTAAAGCTAGCTTTTCATCAGTTAACTCTAAAATTTCGGCTAACGGATTATCGTCTTTAGGAGCGTAATCTTTTACGGTTGCTGATAAATCTAATTCTAAAACAGAATTCGATTTTACGACAATTTCTTCATCAGAGCCAACAATAGAGGCGATGGCAATAAAAAAGGCAAAGATTAAAAAGATGGCTATAAAAAAACCAAGGATTGATGCGAGTAAATTTCGTAAAAACTTCATATTGTACTGTTAATTTTTTGGCAAATATACATTTTACAAAGTTATTTATTTTTTAGCGTAAAGTCATTCGGTATTTACGTTGTGCAAACTCAAAATAATTAAAAAGTTTGTAGTTTACGTCGTAGCCGTAATTAACATTTTGGTTATAGTCGATGATGTTCTCGTAAATGTTGGTGTTAAAATTAATAGGGTTGTTAACTCTAGAATTCCATACAGAAACATATCTTCGGTTTTTATTTTCTAAATAAAATTGCGAATGAAATCCTGGCGATCTTGCAATGGTGTTTAAATAAGTCGTAAAACCAATATCAATAATTGTAATTTCATACTCTAAGCTGTCATTTTTAATAACAACAGGTTCTTCTTTTACGGTAGTTTTATTTTTTATAGATGAAGATCCACAAGCGTAAAAGAAAATTATTAAGATGATTACTGTCGAAAAATATTTTAAAGTTTTCATAATCTGTAAATTAGATACCTATAAAGTTGCAAAAATTATTCCGTTTTTCATTGATTTTTAGTTTGTTTAACAGTAATTTTCAACTTTAAAGACAAGAAAATGAAGAAAAGATGTTTTTGGGTGAGTGATGATCCGTTATATATAGCGTATCACGATAAAGAGTGGGGCGTTCCTGTTTACGATGATAAAGCCTTATTTGAGTTTTTGATTTTAGAAACTTTTCAGGCTGGTTTAAGTTGGATTACCATTTTAAAGAAAAGAGAAAATTTTAGAGAAGCGTTTGATGATTTTGATTATAAAAAAATTGCAACTTATAATGAAGATAAGTATAATGAGTTGCTATTGAATAGCGGAATTATAAGAAATAAATTAAAAATTAAATCGGCAATTTCTAACGCGCAACTTTTTATGGAAGTTCAAAAAGAATTCGGTTCTTTTTCGAAGTATATTCGGGGTTTTGTTGATGGTAAGCCAATTAAAAATCGTTTCGATAAACGAGAAGACGTACCTGCAACAACAGCATTGTCAGATAAAATATCAAAAGATTTAAAAAAGCGCGGATTCAAGTTTGTAGGTTCTACTGTTATGTATGCTTATATGCAGGCTACTGGTATGGTTAATGATCATACAACCGATTGTTTTAGATATAACGAAATTTAAAATTTGTACATTTATCAACTGAAAAATCAATTTAAAACTATAAAAATGAAATTAAAACAAATGCTTTATACTGCTGCTGCAGTTAGCTTATTGGTTTCTTGTGGAGTGGATAATAAAAAAGAAGCTAAAGAAACAAAAGAAGAAGTAAAAACTGAAGCGAAGTTTAACCATGAGGTTGAGCAATTTGCGGATATAAAAGTTTTAAGATATCAAATTCCGGGGTTTGAGGAATTAACGTTAAAAGAAAAAAAGTTAGTGTATTATTTAACGCAAGCTGGTTTATCAGGGCGTGATATTATGTGGGATCAAAACTACCGTCATAATATAGAGATTAGAACTGCTTTAGAGAAAGTAAACACTAATTATAAAGGAGATAAAAACTCAGAAGACTTTAAAAAATTTACTACCTATTTAAAGCGTGTTTGGTTTTCAAACGGAATTCATCACCATTATTCTAACGATAAAATTAAGCCTGCTTTTTCTAAAGATTATTTAGTTGGTTTATTAAAAGAAGTGAACGTTACTTTATCTATAGAAGCATTAGAAGTTGTTTTTAATGAAAAGGACGCCAAAAAGGTAAATAAAAAAGCTGGTGTTGATAATGTTTTAGCGTCAGCAATTAATTTTTACGGAACAGATATTACAAGTAAAGATGTTGAAACTTTTTATAAAACAGCATATAAAGGACCAAAAGGGCAGCCGATAGAAGCTGGATTAAACTCTAAATTAGTTCGTGAAAACGGAAAATTAGTAGAAAAAGTTTGGAAATCGGGCGGAATGTATGGAGCTGCAATCGATAAAATTGTGTATTGGTTAGAGAAGGCTCAGGGTGTTGCAGAAAATGAAAAACAAGGAGAAACTTTAGGATTGTTAATAGAGTACTACAAAACAGGTAGTTTAGATGTTTGGGATAAATATTGTATTTCTTGGGCTACGTCAACAGAAGGAAATATCGACTGGATAAACGGTTTTATAGAAGTGTATAATGATCCTAAAGGATATAGAGGTTCTTACGAGACTGTAGTGCAAATAAAAGATTTCGATATGTCTAAAAAGATGAAAGTTTTATCTGATAACGCACAATGGTTTGAAGATAATTCTCCGTTAGATGAAAAGCATAAAAAGAAAAATGTAGTAGGAGTTTCTTATAAAACTGTAAATGTTGCAGGTGAAGCTGGTGATGCATCACCAAGTACACCAATTGGAGTAAATTTACCAAACAATAACTGGATTCGCCAAGAGCACGGTTCTAAATCAGTTTCATTAGGAAACATTATTGACGCTTACAACAATGCTGGTGGTTCTGGTAGATTAAAAGAGTTTGCGTATAGTGAAGAAGAAGTAAAATTAGAACTTGAATACGGGAAATTAGCGGATAAGTTACACACTGCTTTACACGAGGTAATCGGTCATGCTTCGGGTCTTATAAACGAAGGAGTAGGGCAGCCAAAAGAAACATTAAAAAACTATGCATCTACAATGGAAGAAGGTAGGGCTGATTTAGTAGGGTTGTATTATTTAATGGATCCTAAATTACAAGAATTAGGCTTGGTAAGTGATTGGGAAAAAGTTGGTAAGGCGGCTTATGATGGTTATATCAGAAACGGATTAATGGCACAATTAATTCGTATTAAATTAGGAGATGATATTGAAGAAGATCATATGGTAAATCGCCAATGGGTTTCTGCTTGGTCTTTCGAGCAAGGACAAAAAGAAAATGTAATAGAGAAAGTTACTAAAGATGGTAAAACTTATTTCGTTGTAAACGATTATATGAAGCTTCGTGAAATTTTTGGGCGTTTATTAAAAGAAACACAAAGAATTAAATCTGAAGGAGATTTTGAAGCGGCTAAAGCATTAGTTGAAGGTTACGGTGTTAAAGTAGATCAGGCAATTCATAAAGAAGTTTTAGATCGTAATGAAAAATTTACATCAGCTCCTTATAGCGGATTTGTAAACCCTGTTTTAGTAACAGAAGTAGATGAAGAAGGTAATGTTACAAATGTAAAAGTTACACAGCCTACAACATTTGAAGAGCAAATGAATTTTTACGCTAAAAACTATAATTTTTTATCAGTAAAAAACTAAGTAAATAGTTTAATTCATTCATAAAAAACCGATTCTTTATTAAAGAATCGGTTTTTGTATTTTTACAAAGTAAAATAATGTAATGGCAAGAAAAATTAAAGATCCAGGATTGGGTTATAATTCCCAAGAAAACAGTAGAGGACTTATTAATAAAGACGGAAGTTCTAATGTAATTCATGTAAACAAAAACGTTAATATAGATGATTTATACACCTATTTCGTTGAGATGTCTTGGACTAAATTTTTTCTTTTAGTATTTGTAGGATATACCTTTTTAAACATTTTTTTCGGGCTCCTATATACTTTAATAGGTATTGAAGAAATTACACAGCCAGATGAATTTTTTTTATATGATTTTTTAAATGGTTTCTTTTTTAGCGCACAAACATTAACAACAGTAGGTTATGGTGGTATTGCTCCGCATGGTGTAGCATCTAATATTGTTGCTTCTTTTGAAGCTATGTTAGGTTTGTTATCTTTTTCTTTTATTACTGGATTGTTATATGGTCGATTTTCTAAACCAAAAGCAGCCATCCGTTTTAGTGATAATTTAGTTTTAAGAGACTTTAAAGAAAATAAAGCGTTAATGTTTCGGTTAATGAATAATCGAAAAACGGTAATGATTGAGCCTGAAATTAAAGTTACTTTGGTTTTAAATGAAGAAAATAAAGAAGGGGTGTATAAACGAGAATTTTATCAACTAAAACTAGAAAGAGATAGTATAATGTACTTACCAACAATTTGGACAGTTGTACATGAAATAGGTAATGAAAGTCCGTTATTTAAATACACAACAGAACAAATAAAAAAAATGGATGGGCAAGTGTATATTTTACTTAAATATTACGAAGAATCTTTTGGACAAAATGTATATCAAGCAACATCTTATAATTTCTCTAATTTAGAAATAGATATGAAATATGCGGCTTCCTCTTATTTTGATAAGGAAGGTTACACAATACTAAATCACGATAAATTAAGTGAAGTAGAAAAAATGGCTTAACCTTTAATCAAAAATTTAGCAAGAAATAAAAGAATGATTAGACTCAGTATTCCTATGGCTACATAAATAGCGGAATTTTTATAGTGTTTGTTGTTGTTATTTGCATCTTTCTTATAGCTATAAAACATTAAAATGATAAAAGCAATAACGAATATACAAGCAAAAACAATTCTGCCAGGAGTAAACATTTTTGCAGCGATAAGATTAAACATAAAATTATATTTTCAGCAAAGTTAAAGAATGATTTTATAATGAAGAAGATTAAACTAATTATTTGAATAAAATATAAATTAAAATACACCAGATGAAGAATAAAATAAAAGCAGTACACGAGTTTCATTCAGCGTTTAAATTAAATATTCAAAACAAACCAACAGTAACAATTTCTGACGACAGAAAAAAACTGCGTTTTGAGTTGATGAAAGAAGAGAATGAAGAGTATTTAGAAGCCGCAGAAAATAACGATTTAGTAGAGGTTGCGGATGCCTTGGGTGATATGTTGTATATTTTATGTGGAACGATTATCGAACACGGAATGCAAGATAAGATAGAAGAAGTTTTTAATGAAATTCAGCGAAGTAATATGAGTAAGTTGGGTGAAGATGGTAAACCAATATATCGTGAAGATGGTAAGGTATTAAAAGGATCAAATTACTTTAAACCAAATATAAAAGAGATTTTAGACAAATAAAAAGAGCCTCGTTAATGAGGCTCTTTTTTGTTTATAATATTTGGTAGTTATTTACCTACAACGCGTTCTAATTCTGATGTTAAGGTTTTTACATTGTTAACCATTTTAAGGATAACTCCGTTAGCATCTACGATAAGGTGTGTTGGATATTGTTTTACTTTTAACTTCTTAGCCATGTACTTTTTCTGGTTAGGTACAGTAGTGTATTTAAAAGGTTTTGTTTTTAAAAATTCAACCAGTTTATCTTTTTCATCAAAAGCTAAACTAACAAACTCAATATCATCATCTTTATATTTATCAACTAAAGCATTTAATTGTGGAAATTCTTCTACACAAACTTTACAAGTAATAAACCAACATTTTAAAACAATTATTTTACCTTCTGTATCTGCTTTATTATGTGATGTTCCTTCTAAATCTACAAAATCATAACGAGGAAGTTTTTTTCCTTCCATTTTAAAATATTGATAAGCGATGGTAGCTTTACTGACCATTGATTTTTTCATTTTAATACTGGTAGGATCTTCAATATTGGTTAATTGATATTGAATCTCATTTTTTTCATTTATAGACTTAATAGCAATATAAGCTCCTGTACGTAATGAAACTAAGAAGATACCTTTGTCCATTATTGCTCCTTTGTTATCAAGAGGAATAAAAGTAGACATTAAATCGATATTTTGTTTATTGTAGGCGTTCCAGTTTTCAAAGCTTTCCTGAACGTTATCAGTATTTATTGCTGATTCTTCTTTTTCTTCCGTGTCATTGGTCGCTGCTTCCTCAACTTCTACTGGTTTTTCAACCTCAATAGGCTTTTCTATTTCTTTTACTTCAGGAGTGACTTTTTTTGTTACTATAGCCTCTTTTGTTACTGTTTCTTCAGATTTATCATTTTTACTAGCACCTTTTAAATAGGTATTTAAAGTAAATAAAGATAAAGCAAACCCTATAATTATTGATAATAATGCAAGTATAATATTTCTCATTTTCCCCCTTTAGAATTTTTAAATATCTTATTTTGAATGACTAAGATAGTTTTTTTTTGATGAAACCTAAATTTTAACCCTCCAGTTATGTTTGTCTTCGGCCTTATTGTATTGTATATTCACTAGTTTTTCTTTGAAAAGAGTTGCATATGAATCGTTAATTTCTGGTAATTCAAAAACATCTTCTTGATGTTTAAAACCTTTAATTGGGTTTATAACCGCCGCAGTACCCGATCCAAAAATTTCTTTTAAATCCCCTAATCTAGCAGCTTCTTTAATTTCAGCTACTGATACTCTACGAATTTCAATGGCTATATTATTATCTTCAGCAAGCTGAATGATAGATTTACGGGTAATTCCATCTAAAATACGATCATTGGTAGGTGTTGTAATTAATTTATCACCAACTCTAAAAAAGATATTCATGGTACCTGCCTCTTCTAAATATTCATGCGTATTGGCGTCAGTCCAAATTATTTGTTGAAATCCTTTTTCGTTGGCTAAGCGCGTTGGGTGAAACTGAGCAGCATAATTACCAGCAGCTTTTGCATAACCAACACCACCATTAGCAGAACGACTATATTCTTCAGCAAACAATACTCTAACCTCACCAGCATAATATGATTGTGCAGGTGAACAAATAATAATAAATTTATATTCTTCAGCAGGTGAAGCTGCAATAGCACCTTCGGTAGCAATAATAAAAGGACGTATGTAAAGAGAATTTCCCAATCCTTTTTTGATCCATTCTTTATCTAAATTCAATAATTTCTCTAATCCTTCAAAAAACACCTCTTTAGGTACAGCGGGCATTGCTAAACGTTCTGCAGATACATTTATTCTCGTATGATTGTCTTCAGGTCTAAACAAGAAAACAGCATCATTATCATCTTTAAATGCTTTCATACCTTCAAAAACAGCCTGTCCGTAATGAAAAACTCTAGCCGATGGCTCAAACTGCATAGGCTCATAAGGCTTAATTGTTGGGTTTTTCCATTCACCGTCAGCGAAATCACATACAAACATATGGTCTGTAAAAGTGCGACCAAAAGCTAGGTTGTTAAAATCTACTGAATCAATTTTTGATTGTGCTACTTGTTGAATATTTAAGTCCATAAAATACTGGTTTATCAGTGTTACAAAGGTACAAAAAGTAGCTGTATAAAGATTTGTTAATAGAAGCACTTCATAAATTATAATTATATTTGCTATATATTAATTTTAATACACTGATAATGAAAAGAATACTGATTTACGGTCTGTTTTTAAGCTTCCTAATGGTTGCTTGTAAAGTAGAAAAGAAAGAAGAAACGAAAGAAAATGTAACACCAAAAATTGAATTTACTTCATTTGGGGAAAAGATAGAAAGTACAAATGCGCTTTCTGAAACTCAAATGTCTGATAAATTTGATGGATTAAAAATTGGAGATACGATAAACGTAAAGTTTGCTTCTAAAATAGGTGAGGTTTGTACTAAAAAAGGATGTTGGATGGTTTTGCCTGCGGCGGATAAAAAAACAATGGTTAAATTTAAAGATTATGGTTTTTTTATGCCATTAGATAGCCAAGGCAAAGAAGTAATTATTGAAGGTAAAGCTTTTGTAAAAGTAACTCCTATTGATGAATTACGCCATTACGCTGAAGATGCAGGGAAAACGAAAGAAGAAATTGAAAAAATTACTGAACCTAAAAAAGAATTTTCTTTTTTAGCACACGGAGTGTTAATGAAATAATTAATAGATTATTAAAAGAGAAATTATTATAACGTCCGATGGTTCTACAACGATCCATTTACCAGATTGGAATGAGCACTATCATTCTAAACACGGTGCAATACAAGAAGCATATCATGTTTTTATAAAAAGCGGGTTATCGTTACAAAATAAACCCGAAATTTCTATTTTAGAAATTGGTTTTGGTACAGGTTTAAACTGTTTTATCACTTTTTTGGAAAGTGATAAAACAGTTAATTATGTAGGTGTAGAAGCCTACCCAGTAGTATGTGATGAGGTTGCAAAGTTGAACTATGTTGTTGAGTTAAAGGCAACAAGTAAACAAGCAGTTTTCGATAAGATGCATTCGCTATCTTGGGAAGAGAAACATCAAATAACTAAAAACTTTTATTTAACAAAACGTCAACAGTTTTTTAAAGATATAGAAGATAAAAAAGCATTTGATTTAGTGTATTTTGATGCATTCGGAGCAGAACATCAACCTGATTTATGGACAGAAGATATCTTTAAACGGATGTTTGAAGCTTTAAAAGAAAACGGAATCTTAGTTACTTATTCAGCAAAAGGAAGTGTGCGTAGAGCAATGCAAGCTGTCGGTTTTACTGTTGAGCGTTTGCCTGATCCTCCCGGAAAAAGAGAAATGCTGCGAGCTATAAAACCTGCAAATTAAAACTATTTTGTCCATCATAAAATATAATAAAAATGAAATTTAAAAGACGTTTTGGTAATAAAAAAGAAACAAAGCCAAAGAAAGGATTGTACTTAATAGGAGTGCTAGTTGTTGTTTTGTACTTGTTTTTTAATGCAGATAAAATAATCGGAAGATTTTTCTAAATGAAACCATTTCAATTTAAAGAGTTTACTGTAAATCAGGATAAAACAGCCATGAAAATTGGTACTGATGCCGTTTTGTTAGGAGCTTGGTGTTTTTTAGGAGAATATCCTGATGCCCTTTTAGATATCGGTTCTGGTACAGGTGTTATTTCGCTAATGTTAGCGCAACGAAGTGATGCTATGACTGTTGATGCTGTTGAAATTGATGAAGATGCTTATGAGCAAACGGTAGAGAATTTTGAGCAATCAGATTGGGGAGATCGATTGTTTTGCTACAATGCTTCTTTTAATGAATTTGCTAAAGAGATGGCAGAAGAGGAAGAGCAGTATGATGTTATAGTTTCTAATCCACCATTTTATACTGATAATTTTGAGACTGAGAATGAAGCTCGTAATAAAGCACGCTTTACCTCGTCATTATCTTTTGAAGAATTAATAATAGGGGTTTCAAAAATTTTATCAAAAAAAGGAATATTCTCTGTTATTATTCCTTTTAAGGAAGAAGAGAACTTTGTGAAGTTAGCGAATACTAATAATTTGTTCTTAAATAAAGTTTGCCATGTAAAAGGCAATAAAAACACCAAAATAAAAAGAAGTTTATTAGCGTTTTCTTTTGAAGAAAAAGAGATTGAAAAAGAAAATTTAGTTATAGAAAAAGAAAGGCATCAGTATACTGATGCCTATGTGAATCTTACCAAAAAATTTTATTTAAAAATGTAATTTTTACAGTTAGTTTTTATCACTGTAATCAAAATCGCTTGCTAAAAACTTCTCTGCTATTTCGTTGAAGTTTTTTGCGCTATTACGAGGAATCCCATGGTTTGCACCAGGAACGATACATAATTGAGACTTTTTAATATTATCAAAAATTTCAACAGCATGTTGGTTTTTAATAATATCTCTATCTCCAATTGTAATTAATACAGGTGCGTTTATTTTTTGTAAATCGGCATGACTTATATCTGGTTGGTTTAAAAGTAATTCATCTAATTTTAATTCTTTTTTCCAGTCTTTAGAAGTATCACCTTTTTTAATCATTTTTAATGTTTGAGCGTGCATATCTTTAACTTGCTGAATTGCCCAGTCGTTAACCGCAGTATTGTCGAATCTTAAATTCGGCCCATGGTAACGATTTTATTAATTTTCACTTTATTTCTGATACCCATTTTTAACCCAATGATACCACCATCACTCCAACCAAGAATGTTTATTGAAGGTAAATTTAAATGTTTTGTAAGTTTTTCTAGATCTTTTGCCATTTGAAGATAGGTTAAAGATCTTGTTTTTAATTCAGATTTACCTTGCCCTCTACTATCAGCAACAATTACTCTATATTTATCTTTAAAGTAGTCAATTTGATACTCCATCGCCTTAATATCTGTACCACAACTGTGTATTATTAATAGTGGTTCTCCTTTTCCGTACTGTTCATAATAAATTTTAGCACCATTTATTTTAACATATTTTCCAACAGCTTTATTGTTTCCGTAAGGAGTTTTAAAATTGTCTTGAGCAGTGGTAGTATTGGATTGGAAAAATAAAAGAAAGAAAGTGATTAAAAAAAAGATTGATTTTTTCATTGTTGATTTTTAAAATTTAACTAAATAGTGTTAAGGGTGTGATACTGTTTTAATTAGTAAAAATCGGGGGCTGCAAAACTAACTTTAAATTATTTAAAAATCAAGCTATATTTATTCTTTAAAAAAAAGAGGTGTATAAGAAAGGCATCAATAAATTGATGCCTTTCTTATATTATGAAATAGTAGTTTACTATGTTGTAACTTATCTAAGTTATTAGAAAATAAATTTAGAATTGAGTTAAATATATTGCTATAAAGTTTCTGAGTTATAACCTAAATACGGTACTTTTTTCTCTACAAAAGTGATTCCATATTCTTCCAATTCCTTTAAAATAGGTGCATACACTTCTTTGGTAATTGGTAACTGAACACCAGGGGTTGTAATATTGCCATTTAAAATACGTAAAGTAGCCATCGCTACAGGTAAACCAACAGTTTTTGCCATTGCAGTATACGTTTGATCATCGCCTTTAATAACCATACTACTTTCTATTTGATACTTTTCTTGTTTGTCTTCGTACCCAAATTTATGATGCATTACAATCATATCTTTATCATCAGCTTCAAGTGTCCATTTTTCTGACAATATTTCTTGTAATATCTCAGCAGGAGTTGCATTTGCAAGACTTATTTTTTTATCAGCATTAAAAATATCTAATTCTAAAAATTTATCCCACATAATATCATCTTGATCTATTTTTAGATAAGAGCGGAATTTTAATTCTACAGAATCAGTAGGAGAATAAGCTAAAAATAAATTAGTAAAATCACGGTAACTTAAGTTTTTAGAATTTTCAATAGTATAAGAGTCATCTGTCATTCCTAATTGAACAAAAACATTCCAAGCTCTAGAAAAACCAACCTTTCTAATCGTACCTCTGTACATTGTTGGTACGTTTTCTAAATTATAGATGCTTCTATATTTTAAAGAATCGCGATTTGCATAGCCTTCAAATTTACCATAGCCATCAATATTTAAAAATTCGGTTCTTCTAAAAAGTTTGTGATAAGGTATGTATTTATATGTGTTTTCTTGAATAAACATGGCAGCGCCACCCTGGCCAGCTAATACAACATTTCTTGGATTCCATGTAAATTTGTAATTCCATAAATTAGTATCGCTTTCAGGAGCAACCAATCCACCAGTAAAAGATTCGAAAAGTAACATTTTAGCACCTTTGTCATGAATTTTATCAATAATTTGCATTGCGCTCATGTGGTCTATTCCTGGGTCTAAGCCAATTTCATTCATAAACACTAAACCTTTCGTTTTTGCTTGCTCGTCTAAAGCTTTCATTTCATCAGAAACATAAGAAGCTGTAACCATGTGTTTATTATAATTGATACAATCTTTGGCAACTTCAATATGAAAACGAGCAGGGAGCATTGAGATAACAATATCAGCGTTTTTTACAGCTTCCGTACGTTGCGCTGCATTAAAAACATCTAGCTCTATTGCAGTCGCATTTTTATGGTTATTAATTATTGATGTTGCATTTTCAATAGAAACATCACCAATAGTTAGGTGTAAGTTTTCTGATGTAGATTTATCTAATAAATATTTTATAAGAGACGAGCAAGATCTACCTGCTCCAATAATTAATATATTTCTCATTTATAATGTACTTTAGTTGTCTTAAAATTTGAAGTCACAATATCGTTAAAAAAGTTTAAAATTAAACAAAAACACTATAAATGTATAAAAATTTAACAATAGCAGCTGTGTTAGGAATTATCGCAGTTGTTTTAGGAGCCTTCGGAGCCCATGCTTTGAAATCAAAATTAAGTCCAGCAGCAATGCAAAGTTTTGAAACAGCAGTGAGATATCAATTTTTACATGTTTTACTCTTACTTTTTGTAAATACATTTAAAGAATTTAATTTAAAACAAAAGAATAGTATCAGTTTTTTATTAATAGGCGGGATTATTTTATTTTCAGGATCAATTTATATGATACACTTAATAGGAGTACCGGCTAAGTCGATTTGGTTTGTAACTCCACTAGGAGGGTTGTTGTTAATAATAGGTTGGTCTTTGATGGCTTTTCGGTTCTTAAAAAAAGTTATTAAGTAATAATAGTTGATAAAATATTTCAATGATTAATCAGTTTAATCAAAAAGCACTATTTTTGTGTGAAATTAAACACAACTAAATTAATTTAAGATGACAAATATTGATACGAAAACGATATCGTTAGATAACTTAGGAATTAAGGATGCTACGGTTCGTTATCAATTAACTTCAGACGAATTACACAACATAACAATTGAGAAAAAACAAGGAGTAAATAGTAGTTCAGGAGCGTTAGCTGTTGAAACAGGCGAATTTACTGGGCGTTCACCAATGGATCGCTTTATTGTTAAAGATGCTATAACAAAAGATGAAGTTTGGTGGGGGGATGTAAATTTACCTTTCGATTCAGATAAATTTGATAAGTTATATAATAAGGTAACGGATTATCTTTCTAATAAAGAAATATTTGTACGTGATAGCTATGCTTGTGCAGACGCAGATTACAAATTAAATATTAGAGTAGTTAACGAATATCCTTGGAGTAACATGTTTGCATATAACATGTTTTTACGCCCAACAGCTGAAGAATTAAAAGATTTTTCTCCAGAATGGATCGTAATTAATGCACCAGGTTTTATGGCAGATCCAAAAGTTGACGGAACACGTCAGCATAACTTTGCTATTTTAAACTTCGAAAAAAAGATTGCTTTAATTGGTGGAACAGGTTATACAGGTGAAATTAAAAAAGGAATTTTTTCTGCATTAAACTTTATTTTACCGGTGTTTAAAAACACCTTACCAATGCATTGTTCTGCAAATATTGGTAAAGAAGGTGATACGGCTATTTTCTTCGGATTATCAGGTACCGGTAAAACAACATTATCTACAGATCCAAATCGTAGTTTGATTGGTGATGATGAACATGGTTGGACTTCTGAAAACACTGTTTTCAATTTTGAAGGTGGTTGTTACGCAAAAGTAATCGACCTTTCTAAAGATAAAGAACCAGAGATTTACGCAGCTATTAAAAGAGGAGCAATCCTTGAAAATGTTGTGATGGATGCTAAAGGAGATGTAGATTTTCATGACACGTCAATTACACAAAATACACGTGTAAGTTACCCGATACATCATATCGAAAATATTCAAACACCATCAACAGGGAAAAATCCTAAAAATATATTTTTCTTAACTGCAGATGCTTTCGGTGTATTGCCTCCAATATCTAGGTTAACACCAGGTCAGGCAGCATACCATTTTATATCAGGTTATACAGCTAAAGTAGCAGGTACAGAAGCGGGAGTTACAGAACCATTACCAAGTTTTTCAGCATGTTTCGGAGCGCCATTTATGCCTTTACATCCAACTCGTTATGCAGAAATGTTAAGCGAAAAAATGAAAGAAACAGGGGTAAATGTTTGGTTGATAAATACTGGTTGGACAGCAGGTCCTTACGGAATTGGTCATAGAATGAAGTTGAAATATACACGTGCCATGATTAACGCTGCATTAAGCGGAGCTTTAGGTGATGTAAACGAAGAAAACTACCACACACATTCAGTATTTGGTTTAGCACAACCAAGAAAATGTCCTGGAGTTCCTTCAGAAATGTTAAGCCAACGACAAGCTTGGAATAACGATGAAGAGTACTATAAAACAGCACATAAATTAGCAGATTCATTTAGAGAAAACTTTAAGAAGTTTGAAGAAAATGCAAATGCTGAAATTTTAGCAGGTGAATCACCAAATGTTAAAAAATAAATAGTAAAAAGCATCCGAAAGGATGCTTTTTTTATGCGTAAATACTACCTATTTTTGTAGCTTTAAAACCAATAGCATGATTGTACAAGGAAATATAGTAGACATACAAAACAAACGAATCTACAAAGGAGAAGTTGAGGTTGTAAACGGAAAAATAACAGTAATTAGAGAAGTTAATCACGCTGTCGACAATTATATTCTTCCAGGTTTTGTAGATGCGCATATTCATATTGAAAGTTCAATGTTAGTGCCTTCAGAATTTGCTAAAATAGCAGTTGTTCATGGTACGGTTGCAACTGTTTCTGATCCGCATGAAATAGCAAATGTATTAGGTGTAAAAGGTGTTGAGTTTATGATTGAAAACGGAAAAAAAGTTCCGTTAAAATTTAATTTTGGTGCACCAAGTTGTGTACCTGCAACATCTTTTGAAAGTGCAGGGGCAATTATCGATTCTGAAGATATTAAATTGATGCTAGAAAATGCTGATATCAAGTATTTAGCAGAAATGATGAATTATCCTGGAGTTTTATTTGATGATGAAGAGGTTTTAAAAAAGATTCAGCATGCAAAAAATAATAACAAACCTATTGACGGTCATGCGCCAGGTTTAAGAGGCGATGATGTTACAAAATATATATCGGCAGGAATTTCTACCGACCACGAATGTTTTACTTATGATGAGGCTTTAGAGAAGCTTCAAAAAGGAATGAAAGTAATTATTCGTGAAGGAAGTGCGGCTAAAAATTTCGAAGCATTGATTGATTTATTGCCTGATCATTTCGAAAATATGATGTTTTGCTCTGATGATAAGCATCCTGATGATTTATTGTTAGGTCATTTAAATGAGTTGTGTGAGCGTGCGGTAGCAAAAGGAATAGATGTTTTTAAAGTATTACAAGCGGCTTGTATAAATCCTGTAAAACACTATAATTTAGATGTTGGTTTGTTAGAACAAGGAGATAATGCAGATTTTATTATTGTTGAAGATTTAGAGAAGTTTAAAGTTTTACAAACATATATAAACGGTGAATTGGTTGCTGAAAACGGAAAGTCGTTTGTAAAGTCAGTTCCTTTTAAAGTGTTGAATAATTTTAATACAGATAAAAAGGAAGTAGTTGATTTTGAATTTAAATCTACTGCTGCAAAAATTAGAGTTATTGAAGCATTAGATGGTGAATTGGTAACGAATGAAGTTAAAGCGGATGCTTTGATTAAAAATGGAAATTTAGTTTCTAATACAGAAACTGATGTATTAAAAATGACGGTTGTAAATCGTTATAAAAATGCTGATCCATCAATAGCTTTTATTAAAAATTTCGGGTTAAAAGAAGGTGCTATTGCTAGTTCGGTTGGGCACGATTCTCATAATATTATAGCAGTCGGAGTTTCTGATGAAGCTATATGTAAGGCCGTAAATTTATTAATAGCTAATAAAGGCGGAGTTTGTGCTGTTTCAGCATCCGAAGAAAAAATAGTTTCGTTACCTGTAGCAGGAATCATGTCTGATAAACCCGCTGAAGAAATAGGTAAAACGTATGCCGCGTTAGATGAAATGGCTAAACAAATGGGAAGTAAATTACGAGCACCTTATATGAGCTTGTCTTTTATGGCATTGTTGGTAATACCCGCGTTAAAATTATCTGATAAAGGATTGTTTGACGGAAATACTTTTAAGTTTACTTCTTTAGAAGTTTAGTAAAATACTACTTAATAAAAATCATTATTTAATTGATTAGTTTAGCTTTATAGAAATTAAAATTTGAAGACAGAGAAAATTATTTTAGGAATTGATCCCGGAACTTCTATTATGGGGTTCGGAATTATAAAAGTGGTAGGAAAAAAAATTGAATTCGTTCAGATGAATGAATTGATTTTAAAAAAATACGACGATCATTATTTAAAACTAAAGTTAATTTTTGAACGTACGATTGAATTAATAGATACTTATAAACCTGATGAAGTAGCATTAGAAGCTCCTTTTTTTGGTAAAAACGTACAATCGATGTTAAAGCTTGGTCGTGCACAAGGAGTGGCTATGGCAGCAGCATTGTCACGTGAAATACCAGTAACAGAATATGCGCCACTAAAAATTAAAATGGCAATTACAGGTAGCGGAAAAGCAAGTAAAGAGCAAGTTGCTTTAATGCTAAAGTCGTTATTAAATTTAAAAACATTGCCTAAAAATTTAGATGCTACTGATGGATTAGCAGCCGCGGTTTGTCATCACTATAATTCAGGGACAAAAGTAGGAGGAAAGAACTATACCGGTTGGGCAAGTTTTGTGAAGCAGAATGAAAAACGAGTTAAGAAATAGAATAGATAATGAATTTAAGTGATTTGCCAATTGGGAAAAATGGAGTAGACCTTTTTAACTTTAAGCATTATGCTAAAAAAGTTCAAAAAATAATTCAAAATAATTCAAATAACTCGGAGCCTTTAACTATTGGTATTTATGGTAAATGGGGTGAGGGTAAAACGTCATTTTTAAATTTAGTTGAAAATAAAATTGATTTAGGGAAAAAAGGAAAAGGACAAAAAGGGGTTTTAAAATATCATTTTAATCCTTGGAGATATAGCACCGAAGAAGAAATGCTTTTTGATTTTTTTGATGGACTTTCAAAAATGATGTTTGTTAATAAAGAAAATGAAATACTTCAAAAAGTAGGAAAACAGCTTTTAAAATATAGTAAATATGCAAAAGCTATTAAAGTTTCTGCTTCTGCGGGATTAAGTCCTTCAAATAAAGTTAGTGCTACTTTAGATATAAGTGAAATCATGAAATCTTTAGGCGAAGATTTTACAGGAGAAAAGCCTGTTTTAGAGGTGATAATAGATAATATCAATAAAAAACTAGAGGAATCTAAATATAAAATAGTCGTATTTATTGATGATATTGACCGTCTTGATAAAGATGAAATATATACTATTTTAAAGCTGATAAAATTAAATGCGAATTTTAATAATTTTGTATATATCGTTGCTTTAGATGAAAATCATGTAGCTAAAGCAATAGGGCAACGTTATGGAGAAACAAGTGATGATGGAAAATTATTTTTAGAAAAAATTATTAATATTCCAATTCATTTACCTAAAATTGAAACAGTTGATTTTAAACATTTTTTTAATGTAAAATTTAAAGAAGTAATTGATAATTTAGGTTTTTCTGATAGAAAAGAAGAAATAAATGAGATTAGAAATGAATTTAGGCCTCATTATTTTAGAAGTGCTAGAGAAGTAATAAGAGTTTTTAATAGTTTTTTTGTGAGTGCTTTTGCTATTGGAGAAGAAGTTAATTTAAGAGATTTATTTTGGATTGAATATTTGAAAGTGAAATACACTAATGTTTTTGATGTTATAAAAAAATATAATTTTCCTAATATAGAAGAAAAGTTAATAGCTAGTAGTACTATAATTAAGTACTCAACAAGTGTAGTAAATAAAGATGAAATATTTAACGAGCATTCCAAAGGAATTGTAGAAATATTATTTCCAGATAATAAAGATTTTATTATGAGAATGGAGTCTAATAATGGCAAAAACGCTATTGAAACTTCAAATATTCAATTCAAAATAAATCATCCTAATCATTTCGAAAAATATTTTTCATATCATATGGAGGGAAAAGTTTCTGTTGTAAAAAATAGGCAAATACTTCAATATATAATTGATGAAAATGAAAAAGAGTTAGAAAGTGTTCTTATTGATTTGAGAGATAAATATAATTTAGAAGTTCATCGTTTCTATAGCGTTATAGAAGATTTAATAATCGAAGATAGTCTAAATCATATATTTTTATATGACTTCATATTTTCAAATTTAGATTTATTTCCAGAAACAGAGAAAGATGTTTTAGGTTCGACTTATCTTTTAAGAGTTATAGAATTAATTGCTTCTGTTTTAGATAAAAGAAATAATAATGAAGGTATTATTGAATTAGCAAAAAAGTTAAGTATTTACCACTTATGTTATTTTACAAGGACAATTCAATTAAAAATAGCAATTAAAAAGGAATTAGAAAGCTTGATTGTACTTAAAACAAAAGAAGAATATTTAGGCAAACCTATTCCTTTTTTTTACGATTTAACAAAAGAGCACTCACATTATAAAATGATGATGTCTTTATGGAAAGAAAAAGATAAAGGTTCTTTTAATAAATATATTGAAAACAATACTGAAAGTTTTAATAATATATTAAAATTGATACGAAATTTTGCTCCTTTTTCAACTTCTGGTATTTTTATTAATTTAGATTTACGAAATTATAAGTATATGGAAGAGTTAATTGATGTAGGCCTTATTTATAAAAGAATTGAAGAGTATAAACCTGAATTAATTATACAAATAGATTCTGATTATATAAAGTCCTTTTCTCTTACAAATAGACCTTCTGAACTAGAAAACGTAGAGCAATTTATTTATCACTATAAAAAAGATAAAAATTTACTAAACTGATTTGGCAGGAATCTATCTACACATACCGTTTTGTAAGCAAGCATGTTTTTATTGCGACTTCCATTTTTCTACTTCTTTAAAAAAGAAAGATGATTTGGTTTTATGCATGGTAAAAGAGCTTGAAATACGGAAAGAAGAATTAGCAAACGAAAGGATAGAAACTATTTATTTCGGAGGAGGAACACCATCTTTATTATCAAAAGAAGAAATAGAAACGTTGTTAGATGCTATTCATCAAAATTATAAAGTAATAGAAAATCCAGAAATTACTTTAGAAGCCAACCCTGATGATTTATCCGAAGCTAAAATTTTAGAATTAGCAAAATCACCTATTAACAGATTAAGTATTGGCGTGCAATCTTTTTTTGAAGAGGATTTAAAAAGCATGAATCGTGCACATAATTCAAAAGAAGCTAGAGATTGCCTATCTGCTGCCATTGGCAGCTTTGATAATATTACGGTGGATTTAATTTATGGTGTTCCGAATATGAGTAACGAACGCTGGAAAGAAAACTTACAAATAGCGTTCGATTTTGGCGTGAATCATATCTCAAGCTACGCCTTAACAGTTGAGCCAAAAACAGTGTTGGATAATTTTGTGAAAAACGGAAAATATCCCGAACCCGATGAAACGGTAGCAAAAGAGCATTTTGATATTTTAGTAGCAGAAACTGCCAAAAACGGATTTATACATTACGAAATTTCAAATTTTGGAAAACCAGCTTATTTTTCGAAACATAATACAAGTTATTGGTTGGGTAAAAAATACATTGGTATTGGTCCATCTGCACATTCGTTTAGTAAAACACATCGTAGTTGGAATGTTGCCAACAATGCAAAATATATAAAGGAACTTCAGCAAGGTAACCTCCCTAATGAAATAGAAGAATTATCAAAAGAAGATCAGTTTAACGAATATTTAATGACAGGCTTACGAACTATTTGGGGCGTTTCATTAAATGAGGTTGATGAAGATTTTAAAGAGCAATTATTAATTTCATCACAAAAATTTATAGAGGAAGGTTTGCTAGAAATTAGTGTCACTTCGAGCGGAGTCGAGAAGTTAAAAACAACTCCAAAAGGAAAGTTTTTGGCAGACGGTTTAGCTTCAGAATTATTTATAATTAAATAAGAAAAACATGATTGCAGAGATACAGCATAATTCGAAAAAATATCAAATAGATTTATCAGAACCGTTAGATATTTCTATTTCAATAGATGTTTTAAAAGAAAATATAAATGCATGGTATGTTGGTGAACCAGAAATTAAGCCAGTAAAAGAAGGTGATTGGATTGGTAGCGTTTCTAAAGGAGCAGATGTTAATTTTAACAATATTTCTTTTAATCCGCATGCGCACATAACACATACCGAGTGTGTTGGGCATATTACAAAAAAAATACACTCTGTAAATAAAAACTTACAAACATTTTTCTTCTTAGCTGAGGTGGTAACAATAATACCGAAGGAGATAAAAAATGGAGATTTTGTTATTACCAAAGAACAGTTAGAAAAGATTTTAAAAGGAAAAGAAAGCGAAGCAGTTGTTATTAGAACTTTACCAAATTCTGATAAAAAAACAAGCACTCGTTATTCAAATACAAACCCGCCTTACTTATTAGAAGCAGCCGCTTCTTATTTGAAAGAAATAGGAATAAAACATTTGTTAATAGATTTACCTTCGGTAGATAAAGAAAAAGATGAAGGGAAGTTGTTAGCACATAATGCTTTTTGGAATACCGCAAATGAAATTCGTTTTGATGCAACGATTACAGAGTTTATTTACGTGAAAAATTCAATAAAAGACGGAGCCTATTTTTTAAATTTAATGATTGCTCCTTTTGAGAATGATGCCACTCCAAGTAAGCCTATTTTGTATAAAATTCAATAGAAATAAATTTATAATAGTTGTTAGTTCGAGCAGAGTCGAGAATTACTTTGAAGCGAACAAGTAATTAGGAGTAATTTATTTAGAATCAATATGAAATAAGGTTTTAAAATAGTGTTTTGTAAAACCTATTTCTTTTTTTTATAGTTTTACGCTTCAATTAATACTAAAATGACAAATTTTAATACATATAAGCAATGTAAATGGATCGTGAGATACGGTACCTGTCGGGCTATTTATGTATTATGATTATTTAAATATAAAATATATCAATTATAAAAAGTCCGACTTCACAGTCGGACTTTTTATTTTTATATCAAACTCAAAACAACTAAACCACAGATTATGAAAAAACTATACTTTAATTATATCGAGACTTTTAAAGGGCTCTCTACCGAAGTTTGGTGGCTCGCTTTAATCACCTTAATAAACAGAGCGGGTACAATGGTAATTCCATTTTTGTCAATTTATTTATCAGAAAAACTAGAATTTTCTAAGCCTGATATTGGTTGGATTATGACTTGTTTTGGTTTAGGTTCTGTTATTGGTTCTTGGTTAGGCGGAAAATTAACCGATAAAATAGGCTCGTATAAAGTAATGAAAACAAGCTTGTTTTTAACAGGTTTACTCTTTTTAGCATTACAATTTGTAACTACTTTTTATGGTTTTTGTATTGGTATTTTCTTTGTAATGTTAGTTGCAGATACTTTTAGACCTGCTATGTTTGTTGCTTTAAGTGCTTACAGTAAGCCTGAAAATAAAACACGTTCGGTAACACTTATTCGTTTGGCAATAAATTTAGGTTTTTCTGCAGGATCAGCAGTTGGCGGAATTATTATTACTTCTTTAAGTTATAATGGGTTGTTTTGGGTTGATGGTATTACATGTATTTTGGCTACTTTTTTATTAATGAATGTATTGAATCCTAAAAAAGCAAAAACATTAGATGAATTAAAAGTAGAGAACCCTGTTTCCGTATTTTCAGATAAGGCTTTTTGGGTGTTTTTTGTAGCGATGTTTATCTTCGGATTTGTGTTTTTACAGTATTTTTCAACAATTCCGTTGTATTATAAAGATGCTCATTATTTATCTGAATTAGAGATTGGTTTGTTAATGGGGATGAATGGTTTTTTAATCTTTTTATTAGAAATGCCATTAATCAAGTGGTTAGAAGAAAGTAAATATTCAAAAGAACGCTTAATGTTTGTAGGTTTGTTTTTAACAGGAATAAGTTTTTTAGTACTAAACTTAACAGGTTGGGTAGGTGTTTTAATTATCGGAATGTTGTTTATGACAATAGGAGAAATGATTGCTTTTCCGTTTTCGAATGCTTTTGTAATGGAGCGTGCAAAAAAAGGAAATCAAGGAGAATATATGGCATATTATAGTATTGCTTTTTCGTTGGCACATATTTTTGGTCATAATTCAGGAATGCAGTTAGTAGCTGCTTTGGGGTTTGATAAAACTTGGTGGATTATAACAATTATGACTATAATAGGTTTGTTTTTCTTATGGATGTTATCTAGAGTAGTTAAAAAAGAAAAGGTTGTAGCATGAATTTAAATCAAGTTACAATTCCGTCTTTAGATGTTGAAAAAGCAACGCTTTTTTACCAAAAACTAGGTTTGCATCTTATTGTAGATGCAAAACCTAGGTATGTCCGTTTTGAAGTACCAGAAGGTGAAGCTACTTTTTCAATTCACTTGGTAGATGCGTTGCCTAAAGAGAACGGTGTTGTTGTTTATTTTGAAGATGAAAATTTAGATGAGTTATTAAAGAATCTTCAAGAAAAAGGTATTGTATTTTCACAATTACCAAAAGACGAAAGTTGGTTGTGGCGAGAAGCACATTTGTTAGATCCTGATGGAAATAAGATTGTTTTGTTTAAAGCAGGAAAGAATAGAAAAAATCCGCCATGGCGAATTAATTAGCCCGAAAGAAATATTTATATTTGAATTTTAAATGATGAAGTAAAAATGAATATACAAGACGCTCAAAAAGAAGTTGATAATTGGATTAAAAATCATGGAGTTCGTTATTTTAACGAATTAACAAACATGGCGCAATTAACAGAAGAAGTAGGAGAAGTAGCAAGGATTATTGCACGTCGTTATGGCGAACAAAGTGAAAAAGAGAGCGATAAAAATAAAGATTTAGGTGAGGAGTTAGCAGATGTTATGTTTGTAGTATTGTGTTTAGCAAACCAAACTGGAATTAACCTTCAAGAAGCTTTTGATAAAAAATTAGATATAAAAACAAAACGCGATCACGATCGTCATCATAACAACGAAAAATTAAAATAGATGAGTCTTATTAAAAATATACAAAAAGGATCTTTTTGGATTAATGTACTTAAAGTAGGTGTTCCTTTTTTAGTGGTTGTATCAATATTCTCATTATTAGTAAATAGTGGAGGCGCTTTATTTTCTGCGGATTTTGAAACTGTAAACACTATTAATTTTTCAGAAGGAAAATGGAAGCGTTTTTGGTTAACTAAAGTAACTGTTAGTATTTTTTATGCCATATATGTGGTGAATAAAAGAATAAAATAGATAATGAGTTTCGAAAAACTAGAAGATAAATTAAATAAAAACATTAACGAAGAAACGGAATTGATTCACAAAATATCATTAATTAAATATCTGTTAATCTACGTTCCTGTATTGTTTTTAATGTTTATTATCACCAATTTTATTGCAAGTTTATTATTTGAAGGAATAGCTTTCGATTGGAGAAGAATTTTAATTCAAGCTTTAGTTTTTGGTTTCTTTTTTAGAGTTTTTCACGCTGTAAGAAAAGGATGGAATAATGCGTGGAAAAATAAATAATATGAATGTCTAATTCAATATCAAAACGTCATTCTGAATCGATATAACATAAGGAAGTCTACATAAATGAACTTACAACTAGCAACCAAAAAAGACTCTAAAATTAATACTGAAGTAACTATTTCGGGTTCAAAAAGTGAATCTAACAGGTTATTAATTTTACAGCAATTATATCCGAATATTAGCATTCATAATTTATCAGACTCTGATGATACGCATCATTTACAAGAAGCATTGTCGTCGGAAAATGAAATTGCAGATATTGGTCATGCTGGTACAGCAATGCGTTTTTTAACTGCTTTTTTTGCTAGTAAAAAAGGTGCTGTAAAAGTGTTACAAGGGTCAGACAGAATGCATAATCGACCGATTGAAATATTAGTAAATGCTCTTCGTGACTTAGGTGCCGATATTGAGTATTTAGAAAAAGACGGATACCCGCCAATTAAAATTACAGGAAAAGAATTGTTGATAGCTAAAGTTGCTATTGATGGTAATGTAAGTAGTCAATATATTTCGGCTTTAATGTTAATTGCATCAAGTTTAAAAAACGGATTAGTAATTGAATTAAAAGGTAATATTACTTCTGTTCCGTATATAAAAATGACATTAACTTTGTTACATCAAATAGGTGTTTCTGCAAGTTTTGAGGGGAGTGTTATCACTATTAAAAATCAACCTGAAGTATCTGCTCAGGATATCGTAGTAGAATCAGATTGGAGTTCTGCATCTTATTTTTATTCGCTAATTGCATTGAGTGAAATAGGATCGTCAGTGAAATTATCAGCCTATAAAAAAGATAGTTTACAAGGTGATAATTGCTTAGCAAGAATTTATAATCATTTTGGAGTTGTAACTACGTTTCAAGAAAACACCATTGTTTTAACGAAAGAAGCAATACATAATACTGCTATTTTAAACGAGGATTTAAAAAATGCGCCAGATATTGCTCAGACGATTACAGTAACTTGTTTTGGATTAGGAGTTGCTTGTGATTTATCAGGATTACATACCTTAAAAATAAAAGAAACCGATCGATTAGAAGCTTTAAAAGCAGAATTAACTAAGTTAGGAGCAAATATTAGTATAACTAATCAAAGTTTGCATTTAAAGGTTGCAAATAGCATCAATAAAAATATAAATATAGCCACTTATAACGATCATAGAATGGCAATGGCATTTACACCACTAGCATTAAAAACAAGTATTGAAATTTTAGATGCAGAAGTAGTTACGAAATCGTACCGTAATTTTTGGAAAGATATGCAACAAGTAGGAATAGAAACGATTAAAGGAAAATAAAAGCCGAATTGCTTGACAAGGCCTATGCCGAGATTGTATATTTGCGCATACGAAAAAAAGATTTATGAAGTTATCGAATTTTAGTTTTGAATTACCAGATGAATTATTAGCAGAATATCCATCAGAGCATAGAGATGAAGCACGTTTAATGGTGTTGCACAGAGATACTCAAAAAATTGAACATAAATTATTTAAAGATTTAATCAATTATTTTGATGAAGGAGATGTAATGATGTTAAACAATACAAAGGTTTTTCCTGCTCGTATGTACGGGAATAAAGAAAAAACTGGCGCACGTATTGAAGTATTTTTATTACGTGAGTTAAATGCTGAAAATCGTTTGTGGGATGTATTAGTAGATCCAGCAAGAAAGATTAGAATCGGAAACAAGTTATTTTTTGGTGATGACGAAAGTTTAGTAGCTGAGGTTATTGATAATACAACATCAAGAGGTAGAACTTTACGTTTTTTATATGATGGTCTATACGAAGAGTTTAGAGAGAAATTAGTAAAGTTAGGGGAAACACCATTGCCTAAATATATAAAGCGTGAGGTAGAGGCAACAGATGAAGATCGTTACCAAACAATTTATGCAAAACATGAAGGGGCTGTTGCAGCACCAGCAGCAGGATTACATTTTTCTAAACACTTAATGAAGCGTTTAGAAATTAAAGGAATAGATTTTGCTGAAACTACGTTACATGTAGGTTTAGGAACTTTTAATCAGGTTGAGGTAGAAGATTTATCGAAGCATAAAATGGACTCTGAAAAGATTAATGTAACGCAAGCCACTGCAGATATGGTAAACGATGCTTTAGCTAAAAAGAAAAGAGTTTGTGCTGTTGGAACAACTGTAATGAGAGCAACAGAATCTGCAATTACTTCTAAACGTAAGTTAAAGGAATTTGATGGTTGGACAAATAAATTTATATTTCCTCCATTTGATTTTAGTGTTGCAAACTGTATGATTACAAATTTTCATACACCAAAATCAACTTTAATGATGACTGTTTCTGCTTTCGCAGGACACGATTTTATGATGGAAGCATATCAAGAAGCAATTAAAGAAAAATATAAATTTCACTCGTACGGAGATGCGATGTTGATTTTATAATACTATAGATTTAAACGAATTATAAAACCTCACAAGATTACTTGTGAGGTTTTGTGTATTTTTGCACCCAATGGAAATTAAGAAAAAAGACATACGCGCATTAACAAAAGAACAATTACGTGATTTTTTTGTAGCAAACGGAGATAAGGCATTTCGTGGTAATCAGATATATGAATGGCTGTGGAGTAAATCGGCACATTCATTTGATGATATGACCAATTTATCGAAAGACACTCGTAAAATGCTAGACGAAAATTTTGTTATCAACCATATTCAGGTTGATAATATGCAACGTAGTAAAGACGGTACTGTAAAAAACGCAGTTCGTTTACACGATGGTTTAGTGGTAGAGTCGGTTTTAATACCAACAAAAACACGAACAACAGCTTGTGTATCTAGCCAAGTTGGTTGTAGTTTAGATTGTCGTTTTTGTGCAACATCTCGTTTAAAAAGAATGCGAAACTTAAATCCAGATGAGATTTACGATCAGGTAGCAGCCATCAATAAAGAAAGCTTGTTGTACTATGATAGAAAGCTTTCTAATATTGTTTTTATGGGGATGGGAGAACCTTTGATGAATTACAACAACGTAATTAAATCGATCGATAAAATTACGTCTCCAGAAGGTTTAGGAATGTCTCCTAAACGTATTACGGTTTCTACATCAGGCGTGCCTAAAATAATTAAGAAAATGGCAGATGATGAGGTTAAATTTAATTTAGCTGTTTCATTACACTCTGCTATTGATGAGGTTCGTACATCTATCATGCCATTTAATGCTACTTTTCCGTTAAAAGATTTAAAAGAAGCGTTAGAATATTGGTACGAGAAAACCGAGAGAATGATTACGTACGAATATGTAGTTTGGGGAGGAATTAACGATAAAAGAGAGGATATTAATGCCTTAATTCAGTTTTGTAAATACGTTCCTTGTAAGGTTAATTTAATAGAATATAATCCTATTGATGATGGTGAGTTTCAACAAGCAAGTCCAGAAGCAATCAACAATTATATATCGAATTTAGAAATGCATGATATTACCGTAAACGTTCGTCGTTCACGCGGAAAAGATATCGATGCAGCTTGTGGTCAACTAGCAAATAAATCTTAAAATTAATGAAAGAAAAATACGACGTTATCGTAATAGGAGCGGATCCAGCTGGAGGACAATGTGCTCGAAATATAGCTAAATCAGGACTGAGTGTTTTATTAGTAGAGCGTTTTACTTCTTTTTACGACAATAATTTTTCAAGTGCAGGAATGTCTTTGCAAGGATTTAACGAATTTAAGCTTCCTAAATTTGTTGTTAGTAGGTATTGGAAAAACTTTACGATGCAAAGTTCAAACGAATGTAAGCAATGGACAGCCAATGAAAATAAAGGAGTCGTATTAGATTTTGCGAAATTCAGACAATATTTGGCAGATGATTGTGCTGCTAATGGAGGTGATGTTTTAATGGGGTTTTCATACGTGTCAAAAGAGTACACAAAAGATGGTGAAATTATAGCATATTTACAATCAAAAAAAGAACGACTAACTTAGCCATAAAAGCTAAGTTAATAGTAGATGCTACGGGGCCATCAAGAAAAGTAATTTACAATAAGAAAAGTGAATTTCCAAAGATGGAAGTTAGTACTGGTGTTGAGTACATGATTAAAGTATCTGATAGCGTTTATAATAGGTTTAAAGATGACCTGTTTTTTTTCTTAGGTGATAAATGGTGTTACAAAGGGTATTCATGGATTTTCCCTATGGATAATAATATATTGAAAGTAGGGACAGCAAAAATGGTGTCAAAAGATGTAACCACAGGTTCAGAATCACTCAAGCAAATTACTGAACGTATTATATCTGATTATATGAAAGCTGGAGACAGCGAAACTATTGATGTACATGGAGGGTCTGTGAGAACGACTAAAGATTTTTCAGAAAAATTTTACACAAAAAATGTCGTAGCTATTGGAGATTCAATATCTTCAATTAACCCTTTAGGTGGGGAAGGAATTCGGTATGCATTAAGAAGTGCCGATACTGTAACTGAACATATTTTAAATTACGTTAAAAAGGGAGAAAATACTTTTGAAAAGTATCGAAAAAACTGGAGAAAAAAACATTTGTTTACTTGGAAATTATGTTATTTCTTAGTTGATAATGTTTATCACAAATACCCTGATAAAAAAATTGATGAGCGAATAAATAAGTATCATAACTTAGTTGATATAGATCAGTTAATAGATATATTATTTGAGTTTAAGTTTAATAAAATGATTAGACGTGTGGCATTTTTATTATTGAGTAGAGTTAAAAATAAATTCTCAAAAAAAAGAATAATGAAGCCAGTAGAACAAATTAAACTTCCCATTAAAAACGAGATGGAACTCTTTGAGACTAAGTTCAAAGATTCGATGTTGTCAAAGGTTCCTTTATTAAATAGAATTACGTATTATATTGTTCGTAGAAAAGGAAAACAAATGCGGCCGATGTTTGTTTTTTTAGTAGCCAAAATGGTTTCTGATGGTGGTTTTGACGAACGAACTTATCGAGGAGCTTCGGTAGTAGAATTAATTCACACCGCAACTTTAGTACATGATGATGTTGTAGACGATAGTAATCGTCGTCGTGGATTTTTCTCTGTAAATGCACTTTGGAAAAATAAAATAGCCGTTTTAGTAGGTGATTTTTTATTGTCAAAAGGGCTATTGCTTTCTATTGATAATGAAGATTTTGATATTCTTAAACTGATTTCTATCGCAGTGCGTGAAATGAGCGAAGGTGAATTATTACAGATAGAAAAAGCACGGAAACTAGATATTACCGAGGAAATATATTTTGAAATCATCCGACAGAAAACAGCAACCTTAATAGCTGCTTGTTGTGGTATTGGAGCAGCATCAGTAGGCGCAAGTAATGAGATAGTGCAGAAAATGCGAAAGTTTGGAGAATATATCGGAATCGCTTTTCAAATTAAAGATGATTTATTTGATTATACAGAAGATGAAATAGGGAAGCCAACCGGTATTGATATAAAGGAACAAAAAATGACATTGCCGTTAATTTATACCTTAAACAACTGTTCTAAAAAAGAAAAGTCTTGGTTGATCAATTCTGTAAAAAAGCATAACACTAATAAAAAACGTGTAAAAGAAGTTATAGCTTTTGTGAACACAAATGGCGGCTTAGAGTATGCGACAACTAAAATGCATAGTTATAAAAATAAGGCATTAGCAATATTAAATAACTTCCCAGAATCAGCATATAAAAACTCCTTGCAACAAATGATAGATTATGTTGTAGAGCGTAAGATTTAAAGTTGATTTCCTTATTTCTACTAGCATTTCATTTAGCTTAATTTATATAAGAGAATCAATCATCGTAAAAAAATATAAAAATAAAAACCTCGAGAAATTTCTCGAGGTTTTTTTATGAAATAAATGTATTCATAATAAGAATAACTTACCAGTGGCGATTTTCCACTACATCATTCCTGGCATCCCGCCACCCATTGGAGGCATTGCAGGAGCATCTTCTTTAATATCAATTAAAGCACATTCGGTTGTTAAGATCATTCCAGCTACAGAAGCTGCATTTTCTAGCGCTACACGAGTTACTTTTTTAGGATCGATAATTCCAGCTTCTAGCATATCAACATATACTTCAGCTTTAGCATCATAACCAAAATCTTTTTTACCTTCTAATACTTTATTAATAACAACAGATCCTTCGCCACCAGCGTTCTCAACAATTGTTCTTAAAGGTGCTTCAATAGCTTTGTTAACGATTTGTACACCTGTAGTTTCATCTAAGTTTTCAGTAGCTAAAGCTTCTAATACTTTTTTAGCACGCACTAAGGCAACACCACCACCGGCAACAATACCTTCTTCTACAGCAGCACGAGTTGCGTGTAAAGCATCATCAACACGATCTTTCTTTTCTTTCATTTCTACTTCAGAAGCAGCACCAACGTATAAAACAGCAACACCACCGGCTAATTTCGCTAAACGCTCTTGTAATTTCTCACGATCGTAATCAGAAGTAGTCGTTTCAATTTGTGCTTTAATTTGGTTTACACGTCCTTTAATTAGTTCTTCATTGCCAGCACCATTAACAATTGTAGTATTGTCTTTATCGATAGTAACAGTTTCAGCAGTTCCTAATAAATCCAAAGTAGCATTTTCTAAAGAAAAACCTCTTTCTTCAGAAATAACAGTTCCACCAGTTAAGATAGAAATATCTTCTAGCATTGCTTTTCTACGATCTCCAAATCCAGGAGCTTTAACAGCAGCAATTTTTAAACCACCACGTAATTTATTAACTACTAAAGTAGCTAATGCTTGTCCGTCAACATCTTCAGCAATAATTAATAAAGGTCTTCCAGATTGAGAAACAGGTTCTAATATTGGAAGAATTTCTTGTAGGTTAGATATTTTTTTATCAAATAATAAAATATATGGATTTTCTAAAGTAGCTACCATTTTATCAGCATCAGTAACAAAGTACGGAGATAAATATCCGCGGTCGAATTGCATTCCTTCCACAACGTCAACATAGGTTTCCATTCCTTTTGCTTCTTCAACAGTAATAACACCCTCTTTACCAACTTTACCAAAAGCGGTAGCAATTAAATCTCCAATAACTTTATCATTATTTGCTGAGATAGAAGCTACTTGTTGTATTTTTTCTGATGAATTACCAACTTCTTGAGATTGTTTTGCTAAATCAGCAGTAATAGCAGTAACGGCTTTGTCAATACCGCGCTTTAAATCCATAGGATTTGCACCAGCGGCAACATTTTTTAAACCTTCTTTTACAATAGCTTGTGCTAATACGGTTGCAGTTGTAGTTCCGTCACCAGCTAAATCGTTGGTTTTAGAAGCTACTTCTTTTACCATTTGAGCTCCCATATTCTCTAAAGAATCTTCTAACTCAATTTCTTTTGCTACGGTAACACCATCTTTAGTTACGTGTGGCGCACCGAAAGATTTAGAAATAATTACATTTCTTCCTTTAGGTCCTAAAGTTACTTTTACTGCATTTGCTAATGCATCTACTCCGCGTTTTAAACCATCGCGAGCGTCTACATCAAATTTTATATCTTTTGCCATTTTATGATCTTTTTTTTATTAATTATTAAGTGGGTGAAAAAATTATATGATAGCGAAAATATCGCTTTCTCTCATAATTAAATAATCACTTCCTTCATGTTTTAATTCTGTTCCAGCATACTTTCCGTATAAAACAGTATCACCAACTTTAACAGTTAAAGGCTCGTCTTTAGTTCCGTTTCCTATAGCAACAACAGTTCCTTTTTGTGGTTTTTCCTTCGCGTTATCTGGAATAATAAGTCCTGATGCTGTGGTAGTCTCTGCTGCAGCTGGTTCTACAAGAACTCTGTCTGCTAAAGGTTTAATATTTAATCCCATTTTATATAAGTTATGATTAAGTGTTTGTTTTTATGCTTTAAAAATAGTCAGAAATTATGCCATTAAAAATTATATGCCACTTTTTCTAAATCCATTAAATTGTATGTAAAAAAAATGCCAACGTGTCATTACGTTGGCATTTGATATTATATGTTGTTAAGATTAGTTTACACTATCTTTTGTAGTATCGTTTGTTGTAGGAACTGCAACAGGAGTTGTAGCTTTTACGTTTTCTAAAGCGCTATCTAATTGAGGAGCATCAGCTGAGTTACCTCTAGGTATAGCGAAGTTTGCGATTAAAATTAAAGCAAACATTGCGATAGCTAAAGTCCAAGTAGATTTATCTAAAAAACTATTTGTATTTTGTACGCCACCAATGTTTTGAGCGCTACCACCACCAAGAGCAGAAGATAATCCACCTCCTTTAGGGTTTTGCACCATTACAATTAAGATTAATGCTATTGCAACAATCAATATTAACACTAAAAGTAAAGTATACGTTGTCATTATTTATTTTTTTGTAAAATTTGTATTCTCTTAATTTGGTCTGCAAAGAAACCACTTTTTTCTGGATATTTCAAACTTAATATTTTATAAGCCTGTATTGCGCTGTCATATTTTTTTTGTTCAAGATACACCTTGGCTAAAGTCTCGGTTGCTAATTGCGATTTCTTTTTGCTTTTAACAAGCTTAATTTCAGTAGGATTCGTTTTACTTGGGCGTGGTATTTTGGGTGAGGATGCTATAAAACGATCGATGATATCTTTTTTAACTAAACTTTTTGCAGGAATGATTTTTTTAGGGTCTGGAGCTGTTTCTCTTATTATTGTGTTTTTAGAAGAAAGTTGCATCCATTGGTTAAAAGAAAATGATTCCTGCTTAGAGAAAGAAAGAGGTTTACCTATTGATAACTCTTCTTTAATTTTCGTTATCTCTTTTGTTTTTTTCTTTGGAAGAATAATTTCTCTTAAGCGTATTTTTTCTTCTTTTACAGTTGAATTTTCTTTAAATGTTTCTGAAGTAATAAAATCAAATAAAACAGTGCGATCTGTGGTATAAGCAGCGGTATTTTTTAATTCGTTATTGTATTTAAAGCTGTGCTGACTTTTTAAAGTTTTTAATTGTAAAGCTCTTGCTGATTGAAAATAAGGATATTGTTGAATAACATTTTTTAGCTCAGCACTAATTTCTTGCGAAATGAGTACTGGTTTTTCTAAAATTTGTATGTAGTTTTTTTTATCCAATGATTACCATTTAGCAACTGATGCGTTGAAAATATCTTGTGTAATTCTCTCTAAAATTTCTTTTAAGGCACTGTCTAATACACCTCCTGATAATTGTTGCGTAGCACCATAATCAAAATAAAAAGAAAAGCGTTTTTCGAAATTATCTTTTTCTTCTAACTTATTTTCGTAAATAACATTTACCGAAATCGTTAAACGATTTTGTGCTGCTGTTTGATCGGCAGTTGCACTCATTGGTGTAATACGATAATCTACAATTTCACCGTAAAAATGTAAATCGCCACCAGCTTTTACTAAGGTTAAATTTGTTTGACGTGTAAATAAGTCTTGTAAATCTTGTGTAAATTTCTGACTTAATGTAGGTTCGATTAAAGGCGCCTGATTTTGGAAAAAATCAACTTGAATGGTTTTTGCTTTTCCTGTATTCCCACCTGTAAATGAATACGCTCCACAACTTATCATTAAAATTGTTGCGGCGATAGAAATTAATGTGATGTAAATAATTTTTCTCATTGTTTTAAGCGTATTGTCACTTTGTTTTTTGAATTGAAACGGTAGCGAAAAATAAAAAAAAGTATCGAGAAGTAATCGATTTTCGACCAAAAAACGAAAGCACTCGAACTGTTGTTTTTTTATAAATCGTATTGTTTTATTTTTCGGTATAGAGTTCGTTCAGAAATCCCTAGTTCTTTAGCTGCTAATTTACGTTTATTGCTGTTTTTTTCTAAAGATTTACGTATCATTTCAATTTCTTTTTCTTGTAAAGATAAATTTTCGTCTTCTTCAATAGTTTCAGCATACTCGTAATTGTTTTGAGTAGCGGATGATTGCGGAATTTGAACAACTTCAATATTTTGATCTTCTGGTTGTTCTTGCTTTTGATAGATTCTTTCTATCAATCCATGATTTTCTTCTTTAACTTGTTCTGCATCTCCATTTTGCATTAAATCTAACGTCAATTTTTTTAAATCATTGATGTCATTACGCATATCAAACAAGATTTTATACATAATATCTCGTTCGTTGGCAAAATCAGAATTGCTAGATTTTTGCCCTATTACCGCAGGGAAATTCCCATTGTTTTTCGGGAGATATTGTATCAATTTTTCGGCAGTGATTAAACGACTTTCTTCAACAACAGAAATTTGTTCTGCTAAGTTTCTTAATTGACGAATGTTACCCGGAAAACGATAATTCAATAATATTTTTGTGGCATTATCATCTAAGCGAATTGTTGGCATTCGGTATTTTTGTGCAAAATCTGAAGCAAATTTTCGAAATAATAAATGAATATCTTCGTTACGATCGCGTAAAGCGGGTAAATCAATTTCAATAGTGCTTAAACGATAATATAAATCTTCTCTAAATTTTTCTTTTGAAATAGCTTGTTGCATGTTTACATTGGTAGCTGCAACGATACGAACATCGGTTTTTTGTACTTGTGATGATCCTACTTTTATAAATTCACCATTTTCTAAAACACGTAATAAACGTACTTGTGTTGTTAATGGCAATTCACCTACTTCATCTAAAAAAATGGTTCCGCCATCGGCAACTTCAAAATACCCTTTACGAGCGGTTGTAGCTCCTGTAAAAGCACCTTTTTCGTGTCCGAATAATTCACTGTCAATCGTTCCTTCAGGAATAGCACCACAGTTAACAGCAATATACTTTGCGTGCTTTCTGTGTGATAACTGATGAATTATTTTTGGGATATTTTCTTTACCTACACCGCTTTCTCCGGTAACTAAAACTGAAATATCAGTAGGAGCCACACGAATAGATTTTTCGATAGCGCGGTTTAATTGTGTATCGTTACCGATAATTCCAAAACGTTGTTTTATCGCTTGTAGGTTTTCCATATTTTTTCTTTAGAATAGAGAAAAAAGAATAGGGAGAAAAGGACTGATCATTTCTCTTGCTTCTCTTTTCTAAAAATTAATTATTATCTGAATAGCCAAGCACAGTTCCTTTTAAGGTTGCCGACGTACAATCTTCTATTTTTATCATTACAAATTCACCTAATTTATAATTTTCTTTAGGAAAAACACATACGGTGTTTTGTGTGTTTCTGGCTTTCCATTCATTCGGGTTTTTCTTAGAAGTTCCTTCAATTAAAAACTCTTCCGTTTTACCTATATGCTGCTGTGTTCTATATAAAGCGTGTTCTTGCTGTAAATCGATGATTTCTTGTAAACGCCTTTTTTTAGTTTCGAAAGGAACATCATCTGGCATTTTTTTGGCAGCCAAAGTTCCTGGCCTTTCAGAATAAGCAAACATAAAACCGAAATCGTATTTTACATATCTCATTAAATCTAAAGTATCTTGATGATCTTCTTCTGTTTCGCCACAAAAACCAACAATCATATCTTGCGATAATGACATTTCTGGAACTATCTTAAAGATGTTGTCAACCAATTCTTTGTATTCTTCACGTGTGTGTTGACGATTCATGGCTTTTAACATGGCGTTACTTCCGCTTTGAACAGGTAAGTGAAGGTATTTGCAAATGTTTTTATGTTTTGCCATGGTATGAATTACATCTAAACTCATGTCCTGCGGGTTAGAAGTTGCAAACCGAAATCTCATTTTAGGAAATTCTGTAGCGCACATATCTAATAACTGAGCGAAATCTACCGCGGTAGCTTGCGCCATTTCAGAAGCTTTAGTAAAATCTTTTTTCAATCCGCCACCATACCACAAGTAACTATCTACATTTTGACCAAGTAAAGTAATTTCTTTAAAGTTTTGATCATGCATCGATTTAATTTCCTCTAAAACGCTTTTGGGATCTCTACTTCTTTCGCGACCTCGGGTAAACGGAACCACACAAAAAGTACACATATTATCGCAACCACGCGTAATAGATACAAATGCTGAAACACCGTTAGAGTTTAAACGAACAGGAGCTACATCACCATAGGTTTCTTCTTTAGATAAAATTACGTTAATGGCATCTCTACCAGCATCAATTTCTTCTAATAAATTAGGTAAATCTCTATAAGCATCTGGTCCAACAACTAAATCAACAATTTTCTCTTCTTCTAAAAATTTTTCTTTTAAACGTTCTGCCATACATCCTAAAACCCCCACTTTCATGGTTGGATTTACTTTTTTAACAGCATTGTATTTTTGTAAACGTTTACGAATTGTAGTTTCAGCTTTCTCTCTAATAGAGCAAGTATTTACCAAAACTAAATCAGCATCTTCTAAAACTTGAGTGGTGTTAAAACCTTGTTCAGCTAAAATAGAAGCTACAATTTCGCTGTCGTTCATGTTCATTTGACAACCGTAACTTTCTATAAATAATTTTTTAGTGTTTTCTATCTTCTTTTCAGTTACAAGAGCTTGTCCTTGTAATTGTTCATCTATAACCTTTTCAGTGTGCTCCATATTCATAATAAAAATGATTGCAAAGATACAACCAAAAAGCAACTTGAGTGACAAATTGGCAGAAATATATTGAGCTGTTTTTTTGTTTTTAAGTCGAATTTTAAACAAAATGTTTTTTTTAAAAAAAACATTCTACTTTTGCAGATTCTAAACATCATTATATATATGGTGTAAAAAGAGATAATTGAAGAGAGATATGGCAAAGAATTTAGTTATAGTTGAGTCACCTGCAAAAGCAAAAACAATTGAGAAATTTTTAGGTAAAGATTTTCAAGTAGAATCTAGCTATGGTCATATCGCAGATTTACCATCGAAAGAACTAGGAATTGATGTTGATGGTGATTTTAGTCCGAAATATATTGTTTCTGATGATAAAAAGCCCGTTGTTAAGAAGTTAAAAGCTTTAGCAAAAAAAGCAGAAACTGTTTGGTTAGCGAGTGATGAGGATCGAGAGGGTGAAGCAATTGCGTGGCATTTAAAAGAACAATTAAAATTAAATGATGATAATACAAAACGTATTGTTTTTCATGAAATAACAAAAAACGCCATTTTAAAAGCAGTCGAAAATCCAAGAGATATCGATTATAATATGGTAAATGCACAACAGGCACGTAGAGTTTTAGACAGGCTTGTTGGGTATGAATTATCGCCTGTTTTATGGCGTAAAGTAAAAGGAGGCTTATCAGCAGGTAGAGTACAATCTGTTGCAGTTCGTTTAATTGTAGAAAGAGAACGCAGTATTCTTGATTTTAAATCAGAAACACATTATAAGGTAGTTGCTCAGTTTTCTAATACAGAAGGGAAAACATTTAAAGCAACGATTCCGAAGAATTTCGATTCAAAAAAATCAGCTGAAGATTTCTTAAAGTCTTGTTCAGCGGCCGATTTTTCTATTGCTGATTTAACCAAAAAACCAGCAAAAAAATCTCCAGCAGCACCATTTACAACATCAACACTCCAGCAAGAAGCTTCTAGGAAATTAGGTTTTCCTGTAGCGAAAACAATGCAAGTAGCACAGCGTTTATATGAAGCCGGTTTAATTACTTACATGAGAACAGATAGTGTAAACTTATCTGTAGATGCAAGAAATGCAGCCGAAGAAGAAATTAGTAACTATTACGGAAAAGAATATAGCAAACAACGTGTTTTTAAGTCGAAGGCAAAAGGAGCTCAAGAAGCCCATGAAGCAATTCGTCCTACCGATATGAAAAAGCATGCTATAAATAGTGAGTACGATCAAACAAGATTGTACGACTTAATATGGAAAAGAACGTTGGCTTCACAAATGAGTGATGCGCAATTAGAACGTACCAACGTTAAAATTGAGAACTCAGGAAACGAAAAAATATTCACTGCTAACGGTGAAATGATAAAGTTTGATGGTTTCTTAAAAGTGTATTTAGAAGGAAACGATAATGAAGAAGAAGAGCAAGCAGGAATGTTGCCAAATTTAAAAACTGGTGAAAGCTTAGCATATACTTTTATAAACGCAACGCAGCGTTTTACGAGTCCACCGTATCGTTTTACAGAAGCATCTTTAGTAAAACAATTAGAAGAGTTAGGTATCGGTAGA
This sequence comes from Tenacibaculum retecalamus, assembly GCF_027941755.1. NCBI lineage: Bacteria > Pseudomonadati > Bacteroidota > Flavobacteriia > Flavobacteriales > Flavobacteriaceae > Tenacibaculum > Tenacibaculum retecalamus. The sequence goes on from NZ_CP115916.1 coordinate 601,626, forward strand.
CCATCAACATATGCACCAACAATTTCTACAGTACAACGAAGAGGGTATGTAGAAAAAGGAGAAAATGAAGGTGTAGAGAGAAATTACGAACAAATGATTTTGTCTGACGGAGCTGTTAAAAGCGAAATGTTGACGGAAAAAACGGGTTCAAATAAAAATAAATTAGTCCCTACAGATATCGGAAATATTGTAAACGATTTCTTGGTTGCAAATTTTTCAAATATTTTAGACTTCGGATTTACAGCAAGAGTTGAAAATTCTTTTGATGATATTTCTGAAGGAGATGAAGACTGGATAGAAATGATAAAAGGTTTCTATACTAAATTTCATGAAAATGTAGAAGATGTTAAGGAAAATGCAGAAAGAGAAAGTGGAGAACGTATTTTAGGGAAACATCCAGAATCTGGAAAAACAGTTTTAGTACGTTTAGGTAAATTTGGTCCGATAGCACAAATTGGTGCTCCCGAAGATGAAGAGAAAGTATTTGCGAGCTTAAATAAAGATCAGCATTTAGGAACCATCACGATGGAGGAGGCGTTAGAGTTATTCTTGCTTCCAAAAAATTTAGGAACTTTTCAAGAGGAAGAAGTAATTGTTTCTAATGGACGTTTTGGTCCTTATATTAAATTCGGAACAATGTTCGTGTCTTTAGATAGAGGTGAAAATCCGATGGAGGTAGACTTGCCAAGAGCAGAAGAATTAATTGTTGCGAAGCAAAAAGCAGATGCGCCAATTTATCATTATGAAGATTTACCAGTACAAAAAGGAGTAGGTCGTTTTGGACCTTTCTTAAAATGGAATTCTATTTTTATCAACGTAAATAAAAAATACGATTTTGATAACCTTTCTACGGATGATATTATTGAGTTGATTGAGGTTAAAAAGCAAAAGGAGATAGATAAAGTACTTCATAATTGGGAAGATGTTGGTATTCGAGTGGAAAAAGCTCGTTGGGGTCGTTTCAATGTAATTAAAGGTAAAATTAAAGTTGAATTACCGAAAACTACAGAAATTGAGAAAATGACAAAAGAAGAAGCTGTGAAGCTAATAGAAGCTAAGACTCCTAAGAAAAAAGCAACAAAAAAGAAGGTTGTTAAAAAGAAAGCAACAAAAAAGAAATAAAAAAGGTTTCATAAAAAATAGTATATTGCCAATTCTTTAGTCCCCAGAAAAGATGAATTTTAGTTTTTTTACTCCTATCAATGATACCTTGGTTGCGCACTTAATGTCGCAATCAGTAAGTGCTTTGGGGAAAAATATAGCGATTCATACTCTTGAAAACGGGTTTCCTGATCTTTCTGAAATAAATATTGCCATTTTAGGTGTGAAAGACGGAAGAGGCGCAGTAAATAACGAAGGTTGTGGCGAGAATTTGCAACCTATTCGCGAAAAACTATATGAATTGTTTCCAGGTAATTGGCAAACTCAAATAGCCGATTTAGGAAATATAGCACAAGGAGATACTCTTAAAGATACTTATTTTGCTGTAAAAACAACCATAGAATACTTATTAAAGAAAAAAATTATTCCGATTATAATTGGCGGTAGTCAAGACGTAACATATGCAAATTACAGAGGTTACGATGCTTTAGAGCAAACCGTTAACTTGGTGTCTGTAGATAGTCGTTTCGATTTAGGTACTATAGATGAAGAGCTGTCTTCTAATTCTTTTTTAAGTAAAGTGATTATGGAACAACCTAATAATTTGTTTAATTACAGTAATATAGGGTATCAAACTTTTTTTAATTCACAAGAAGAAATTGAGTTGTTAGATAAATTATATTTTGATGCTTTTAGGTTAGGTGAAGTAAAAGATGTAACTTTAGTTGAACCTATATTAAGAGACGCAGATTTGGTTAGTATCGATATTGGTTGTGTCCGTCAAAGTGAAGCACCAGCAAATAATAATGCGTCACCAAATGGTTTTTATGGAGAAGATATCTGTGCAATTGCAAGATATGCAGGAATAAGTGATAAAGTAACTTCTTTTGGAGTTTATGAATACAATCATAGGTTAGATTCAAATAATCAAACAGCAAGTTTAATTGCTCAGATGATTTGGTATTTTATTGAAGGAGTTAATGCTCGTGCAAAAGATTACCCGTTTGTAACAAAAGAAAATTATCAGAAATTCACAGTACTTTTAAGTGATGACGATCCAATAAATTTTTATAAAAGTGATAAAAGTGGTCGTTGGTGGATGGAAATAAATTTAATAACGAATAATAAACATAAAAGACATGCGTTAATACCTTGTAACTATAAAGATTACGAGCAAGCGCTTAAACGAAAGATGCCAAACAGGTGGTTTAAAGCACAGCAAAAGCTTGTTTAGGACACAGTTATATTTGTTTTTAAAAAAAATATAACACGTAATTGTTTTTTAATAAAAAAAATAATAGGTTTACGACCTCTTTTATAAGAAAGAAATAATATGAAGAAAATAGTAGTATTTACATTGTTAGTATCTTTAATATACGCTTGTGGTTCAAGTGGTGATAGAGGAGAATTAGTAGGTGAAAAGTCAAAAAGAAAGTGGTTTGCAGAGAAACCATTCGGAATGGCTAAAATACCAGGAGGTTCTTTTACTATGGGTAAGCAAGATGAAGACCCGTTAGGAGCAATGAATGCACCAACTAAAACTGTTACGGTTCAGCCTTTTTATATGGACGAATCTGAAATTACAAATAGCGAATACAAACAGTTTGTATTTTGGGTGCGAGATTCTATTACAAGAACAAAATTAGCATATCAAGCTGAATTTGCTTCAGGAGGAGACATCGACCCGGCAACCGCAGGTAAAAATGCAGAGGGTATTCAGTTATATGCATTTGCTTCAGCAGATACAGTAAATGAGTCGCCATACGGAAAGTACATGCGTGAAAACTATTACGAGTTAGGAGAAGGAATGGATTCTTTAAAACCATTGAATTGGCAAGAAGAACTTGTTTGGGAACAACAAGAATATCCAGATGTAGACTATGTTGAAGTAATGGATTCTTTATATTTAAAGAAAGATGAGTCTTTAAACGGAATAAGAACATTTAATACGAAGTTATTAAATTATAGATATTACTGGTTCGATAATGAGCAAGCAGCTAAAACAGGAAAAAACAGAAAAGACTTTATGAAAGATGAAGTTATTAATGTATATCCTGATACAACTGTGTGGATTAAAGATTTTAATTATTCTTATAACGATCCAATGCACCAAGAATATTTTGCACACAAAGCTTATGAAAACTACCCAGTAGTTGGAGTTACTTGGAATCAAGCAAAAGCATTTTGCCATTGGAGAACACAAACTAAAAACAATTTTCAACGTTCTAGAAAAAAGTTAGGATTAGTTCCTTCTTTTAGATTACCTACAGAAGCAGAATGGGAATATGCTGCTCGTGGTGGATTAGATTATGGTAAATACCCTTGGGGTGAATCAAGTACTACAAGTGATAGAGGATGTTTCTTAGCAAACTTTAAGCCAGTACGTGGAGATTATGCTGCTGATGGAGCATTATATACTGTAGAAGCTGTTTCTTTTAATCCGAATGAATATGGATTGTATAATATGGCAGGTAACGTTGCAGAATGGACCAATACAGCTTATAATCAAATGTCTTACTATATGGGATCAACAATGAATCCTAACGTAGAGATTAAAGAAAACCGTAGAAAAATTATCCGTGGAGGTTCTTGGAAAGATGTAGCATACTTTTTAGAAGTAAGTTCACGTGACTGGGAATATGCAGATACAGCAAGAAGCTATATCGGATTTAGAACGGTACAAGATTACTTAGGTACAAGTAAAAATAAATAGCACAAAAACAAACAAGAATAAATAATAAGAACCCCCAAAAATTACAAAAAATTATGGCACAATCAAAATCAACTAAGAAAATTTTTAACATGGCGTATGGTTTAGGAGCCTCAGTAGTAATACTAGGAGCTTTATTTAAAATCATGCACTTTAAAATAGGACCATTAACAGGTGGTGTAATGTTAACATTAGGTTTAGTTGTAGAAGCAATTATTTTTGCTATTTCTGCATTCGAACCAATTGAAGATGACTTAGATTGGACAAAAGTTTATCCAGAGTTAGCAGACGGACAATCTTTAGGTAAAAAAGGAAAAGAAGCTTCACCAGAAGAAGCGCAAAGTATGTTATCTCAAAAATTAGATGGTATTTTAAAAGAAGCAAAATTAGATGCTACTTTAATTTCTAGTTTAGGAGATAGTATTAAAAATTTCCAAGGAGCTGCAGAAGGATTAACAGCTACTTCTAAAACAGTATCTTCTACAAATCAATACAACGAGCAAATGTCTATGGCAGCTGCAAAATTAGAATCTTTAAACGGGTTGTATACTACGCAAGTTGAAAACGCAGGTAAACAAGCTGATTTAAACTCTTCTTTAGTTGAAAATTCTCAACGTTTACAAGAACAAATGCAATCATTAGCAACTAATTTATCTTCTTTAAACGGAGTATATGGTGGTATGTTAACGGCAATGTCAACTAAATAATTAATTAGTTTTATCTAATTTTTATTAACTAAACAAACTAATTAAAGATGGCAGGAGGAAAACAGTCACCAAGACAAAGGATGGTAAACTTAATGTACCTTGTATTTATTGCGATGTTAGCAATGAACATGAGTAAAGAAGTTTTATCAGCCTTCGGATTAATGAATGAAAAATTATCGGAGTCTAATATTAGAGCTACCGAGAAAAATGCAGCTTCGTATGAAACTTTAGCCCTGAAAGCAACTGAACAAGCAAAGCAGTATGGTGAAGCTAAAGAAAAAACAGATAAGCTTAGAGTAATGGCAGACGACTTCTTCACTTATATTGGGGCATTAAAAACTCAAATGACAAGTGATTTAGAAGACAAGAAAGCTTATGAATCTATGGATAAATCTGGGTTTTTAGATCAGTATTTTTTCGCAAGCGGAAAAATTACACCTAAAGGGAAAGAGTTTGTAGATAAAATGAATCAGTTTAGAGAAGAGTCTTTAGGTGTTTTAGGAGAGTCTAAATTATCTACAGTAGTAAAAGCTCGTTTTAGCACAGAAGATGTTAAAGGACAAGACGGAATTACAAAAAACTGGTTAAGTTATAACTACGAAGGGTTTCCTTTAATTGCATCTTTAACAAAGCTAACACAAATTCAGGCAGACATTAAAACGACTGAATCTGATGCATTAACAGCTTTATTACAAGGTGAATTAGAAAGCGCAGTATCAATGACAAACTATGATGCCATGGTTATTTTTGATAAAAACGCATACTATCCGGGTGAAAAATTATCTGGTAAAATTGTATTAGGTAAAAATGATCCTAATTTAACAGCTGAAAAAGTTATCGTTAACGGTAAAGAAATGCCAGCTGATAAAATTCAAGCAGGTCAGGTTATCTTAGATGGACCAGCAGGTTCAGTTGGAGATAAGGAGTTAAAAGGAGAGTTTCAGTTTATGGAAAACGATTCTTTAGTAACCATCCCTATTTTAGGAGGTTATTCAGTAATTCCTAAGCCAAATGAAGCAGTTGTTTCTGCTGATAAAATGAATGTTGTATATCGTGGTTTATCAAATCCATTAACGATATCAGTACCAGGAGTTTCAGGAAATAAAGTTTCTGCATCAGCACCAGGTTTAAGAAGAGTTAAAGGAGATAAATATGTAATGAACCCAGGTAAAGGAAGTGAGGTAACTATTAGAGTTTCTGCAACATTACCAGGAGGAGGAAAAATTAGTACTCCAAAAAAATACAGAATTAAAGACATACCACCAGCAGTAGGTATGGTAAGAGGTCAGTATGGTACTGTAAAAATGCCTAAGCAAAGTGTTGCTAGAATCAATGTAGCTGCCGGTTTACCAGATTTCTTATTCGATTTAAAATTAAATGTATCTAGTTTTAAAATTAAAGTTCCTGGTCAGGTTACAATACCTGTTAATGGTAGAAACTTATCAGCTAGAGCAAAACAAGCGTTAGGTAAAGCTAGAAGAAATGATGTAATTACTATTTATGATATTAAAGCATCAGTTTCAGGATCTAATTACAAGATTAAGAAAGTATTACCTGTGAATATTGAGATTACTAATTAATAAGTAAAAATTTAAAGTATGAATTGGAAGCGTTTTTATATGGTTTTATTTGCCTTTGCTACTGCAAGTTTAGCAAGTGCACAAGCTAACCTCTTAAATTCTCAAAAGGTTGAAGAGATCGGATTTAAATCTGAAGCCCAAATAGCTTCAGAAGACGATAAACCACTTCCTTATGGCTATATTAGCGATAGAGATGTGTTATGGTCTAAAGTGGTGTGGGAATATGTAGATTTAAATCAGAAAATCAATTTGCCTTATTATTATCCAATTGATACTACCAATGCAGGTTTAACGAGACGTTCATTGTTTGATACTTTATTAAAAGGTATTAAGAACGGAGAAATTAAAGAAGTATATAGTGATTCTTATTTTACAACTAAAATAGGAATGGATGAGATTAAACAGATGACCTACAACGAACGTGATGATGGTTATGGTAATATGGATCCTTATTCGGTACAATCAACAGATATTAAAGGATACTTAATAAAAGGTCTTTGGTATTTTGATAAACGAGGAGGAGAATTAAAGTACCGTATGCTTGCATTAGCACCTATGGGACCAGATGTTCAAGTTTTAGGAGTTGAAGAGATTGATGATAAAGAAAGTGTGTATGAATTGTTCTGGGTATTTTTTCCAGATGCAAGAAATACCTTACATGCTTCTAAAGTTTTCAATCCAAAAAACTCAGCGCATCCTTTGTCTTATGATAACTTATTAAACGCTAGAAGATTTACTTCTACTATAATGAAAGAAGAGAATATTTACGGAGATAGATCTATTAAAGACTATGTTAGAGGTAATTCTTTATTCCAGTTATTAGAAGCTGATAGAGTTAAAGAGAGTATTCGTAATCGCGAAATGGATATGTGGAATTATTAATTCCGGACTTATTATAAAAATTAAAAAGAGCTTGCATTGCAAGCTCTTTTTTGTTGTAATAAATAGTATTTTTGACTTATGAAAATTGAGGTAGATTATATTATTGTAGGTTTAGGTTTGGCAGGAATTGCATTTGCAGAAGAGTTGCAGAATGCAAATAAATCATTTGTAATTTTTGAAAACAATTCACAAACTTCATCTATAGTAGCAGGAGGCGTTTATAATCCTGTTATATTAAAGCGTTTTAATGCTGCATGGAATGGGCATGAACAAATAAAAATAGCACTACCTTTTTATAAAGTTTTAGAAGATAAGTTAGGTGTGAAATTAGATCACAAGTTTTCTATTAAAAAAGCATTTACAAGTGTTGGTGATGGTAATAATTGGTTTTCAGCTTTAGATAAACCAACTTTATTACATTATATGAATCCTAAAATTAGTAAGGAAAATATTGAAGGTGTTGTTGGTGATTTTGGTTTTGGAGAACTTACAGGAACAGGAAGAATAGATACAGCTTTGCTTGTAAAATCTTACAGAGATTTTATTAGAAATTCAAATAGATTAATAGAAAGTCCTTTTGAGTATGATTTATTAAATATATCAGAAGAAGATATTCAATATCAGCATATAAAAGCGAATAGAATCGTTTTTTGTGAAGGTTTTGGAATAAAAAAGAATCCTTTTTTTAATTATTTACCTTTAAATGAGGTAAAGGGAGAATCGATAGTAATTCATGCACCGTCTTTAAAAATTGATTTTTTATTAAAATCAGGTTTTTTTGTAATGCCAATTGGTAATGATAACTATAAAGTTGGAGCTACATTTAATTGGACAGATAAAACCTGTGACCCGACACAAGAAGCTAAACAAGAGTTAGAAGAAAAATTAAAGAAAATAATTACAGTTCCCTACACCATAAAAGATCATACCGCAGGTATTAGGCCTACAGTAAGCGATAGAAGACCAATGATTGGCGTTCATCCTAAATATAAACAATTAGTTGTTTTAAACGGTTTAGGAACACGTGGTGTTATGATTGAGCCTACAATAGCTAAAAACCTATTTAATCACTTAGAAAACGGTGACGAATTAGATAGAGATACTGATATAAAAAGATTTGTAGATTAATTATCTTTCAGACTGTAGTTCTTTTGCGTTTTTATTATATCCGATAAAAATATTTATCCATATTATTCTAGATAAACGCAGTGTAAAAGGTATTAGTAATAATGAAACTACGATGATAGAAATAAAGCTTTGCAATATTGTTAAGCCAAAAATCATTTTAGAAATAATAAAAACACCTACAAATAAAGCAACCGATAAGCCATAGTTTACATACATTGCCCCGAAGAAAAAAGAAGGTTCCATCATGTATTTTAAATTACAACTCGGACAGTTATCATGTAACTGCGTTACTTTTTTTGGGTTAAGAGTAATTTTATGCTTAAAAAATTCACCTTCGTGACAACGAGGACATTTACCTTTTAAAACACTATATAACTTTGTTCCTTTTCTAATCATAATTTAAGTAGCTTTGCATTTTTCAAATTTACGCAAAATTTTATGTTAAACGTACACAATTTGTCAGTCTCTTTTATGGGGTCTGATTTGTTTTCAGGAATTACTTTTAAATTAAATAAAGGTGATAGAATCGGATTGATTGGTAAGAATGGAGCCGGGAAATCTACACTTTTAAAAGTGCTTTCTAAAGACATTGAAACCAGTGGTGGTACGATGGCTTTTGATAAAGATATTCGCATGGGATTCTTACGTCAGGATATCGATTTTGTAGAAGGAAGAACTATTTTAGAAGAAGCTTATCAAGCGTTTGAAGAAATAAAAGAAATTGAGTTGAAGTTAGATGATATTAATAATCAGCTAGCTACAAGAACCGATTATGAAAGTGAAGCATATAGTCAGTTAATTATTGATTTAACAGATTTGACTGAACGTTACGAGCTCTTAGGTGGATATAATTACCAAGGAGATACCGAGAAAATTTTACAAGGTTTAGGTTTTCAGCGTGAAGATTTTGATAAATTAACCAATACCTTTTCTGGTGGATGGAGAATGCGTATCGAATTGGCAAAACTATTACTACAAGATAATGATATCTTACTGTTAGATGAGCCAACAAACCACTTAGATATTGAGTCTATTATTTGGTTAGAAAATTTTTTAAAATCGTATTCTGGAGCCATTGTATTGGTATCGCATGATAAAATGTTTTTAGACAATGTAACCAACCGTACGATTGAAATTTCTTTAGGTCAGATTTATGATTATAAAAAACCATATTCTGAATTTTTGGTTTTAAGAGCTGAAATCAAAGAAAAGCAATTACAGGCGCAGAAAAATCAAGAGAAAGAAATTAAGCAAAAGCAACACTTAATTAATAAGTTTAAGGCAAAAGCAAGTAAAGCTTCGATGGCGCAATCGTTAATGAAGCAATTAGATAAAGTAGAACTTATTGAGGTGGATGGGGATGATAATGCGGCAATGAATGTTCGTTTTAATATTTCTAAAGAGCCAGGTAAAATTATTGTTGAAGCTGATGGTTTAAGTAAAAGTTACGGAGATAAGCATGTTTTAGAAGATGTTGATTTAATGATTGAGCGCAACAGTAAAATTGCTTTTGTTGGTCAGAACGGTCAAGGGAAATCTACTTTAGCAAAAATGATGGTTGGTGAAATTCCGTTTACAGGAAACCTTAAACTAGGACATAATGTAGAAATAGGATATTTTGCACAAAACCAATCCGAAGAATTACCGCCAGAAAAAACAGTTTTAGAAATAATGGAAGATGCTGCTTCGGATACAAACCGAATGCGTGTTAGAGATATGTTAGGGTCTTTTTTATTCGGTGGAGACGCTGTAGATAAAAAAGCCAAAGTATTGTCGGGTGGAGAACGTAACCGTTTAGCTTTATGTAAATTATTGTTATCGCCATTTAACGTGTTAATAATGGATGAGCCAACAAATCACTTAGATATTGCCTCTAAAACAGTATTAAAAACAGCTTTAAAAAACTTTGACGGAACTTTAATCGTGGTTTCTCACGATAGAGATTTCTTACAAGGATTAACATCAACTGTTTACGGATTTAAAGACAAGGTTATAAAAGAGTATTTAGGAGATATTGATTATTTCTTAGATCAGCATAAGATGGAAAACCTTAGAGAAGCTGAAAAAAGAACGGTTGTTAAAGTTGATAAACCAGTAGCTAAAAAAGAGGCACATCAATTATCTAGAGAGCAAGAAAAAGAGTTGAAAAAACTTAAAAATAAACTGAATAAAATTGAAACTCAAATTGCTGATTTAGAAAAAGAAATTGAAAAGATAGATTTAGAATTAGCAAATAATTATGACGAAGTTTCATCTCGTCCTAATTTCTTTGAAAAATATAAAGCTAAAAAGGCAAGCTTAGAAAATTTAATGCACGACTGGGAAAAAGTAGAAGAACAGGTTACAGGTTTTTAGAGTGTAATAGTGTGTTAGCTCATTTAAATCAGCAATCATAAATACGATGATTGCTGATTTTTTAAAATATAGAAAGCTCAGTTCTTGAGGTAAACTCCTCTAAAAACTTCATTCCTTTATAAGAGTTTCCTTTTTTATTAAGTTTCGGACTCCAAACAGCAATAGCATATTGATCTGGATGTATTGCTATAATACCACCACCAACACCACTTTTTCCTGGAAGTCCAACTTTAAAAGCAAACTCACCAGATTCATCATAAAATCCACAAGTTTGCATCAAAGCATTTATTCTTTTAGATTCACTTTCACTTATAATGTTTTGATTAGAAGGTGCTCCAATACCATTGTTAGCTAAAAATAAAAACATTTCAGATAATTCTTTGCAACTCATTTCTAATGAACAAAGGTTAAAGTAAAAGTCAAGAACATCTGAGGGGTTATTATCAATACATCCGAAGGATTTAATAAAATTACACAAGGCTATATTTCGATAGCCAACCGCTTTTTCTGACTCTGCAATTTTACTAGAATAATCAATTGTAGTATTGTTAGAAATTTGACGAACAAAATTTAAAAAATCTTCTTTAGGATTTTTTAAATGACTTAATAAAATATCAGAAATAACAAGCGCACCGCCGTTTAAAAAAGGATTTCTTGGTATACCATTATCAGCCTCAAGCTGCACTAAAGAATTAAATGCGGTACCCGATGGTTCAACCCCAACCCGATTCCATATTTTATTTCCTAAAAGTTTATAGGCTAAACTAAGTGCTAACACTTTGGCTATACTTTGTATCGAAAATTTTTTATAACAATCACCTATACCAAAGTTATCTTGATTGATAGTAGTTATATGAACCCCAAAATTTTCGGAATCTATAAGTGCTAATTCAGGAATATAAGAAGCAGTTTTTCCACTGTCATCCATATTTTTAACTTTAAAAAAAGTTTCTTTAATTATTTCTTCAAAATTTAAATCCATTGTTTTTATATAATGACATAAGTTTAATAAGCTAAAATCGTTTTTTTTTATTATAAAATCAAGTGAAAAATAGCTATAAATTAATTGAGATTTCTATTATTTTTACATAAATATTTTTTGCATTGAACAGTATATATAACTCTTTTTTTAATCAGGTTTTTATAAGCGAAAATCAACAAATTTTTCTTCCTATTTTAGAAGAGAAAAAAGTGGAGTTGTTTATAAAAAGAGAAGATAAAATACATCCGTTTGTTTCAGGAAATAAGTTTCGTAAATTGAAATATAATATTGAAGCTGCAAAAAATCAACAAAAAAAAGTGTTATTAACTTTTGGAGGGGCGTTTTCTAATCATATTGTAGCGACAGCAGTTGCGGGAAATTTATCTGATTTTAAGACTATCGGAATTATTCGTGGTGATGAGTTGGGCGAGAATCTCGAAAAAACGTTGGCAGGAAATTCAACTTTGCGAGAAGCACATAAAAACGGAATGCAGTTTAAGTTTGTTTCAAGAGAAGTGTATCGAAATAAAACATCCGAAGAATTTATAAGTAAGTTAAAAAACGAGTTTGGTAATTTTTATTTAATCCCTGAAGGAGGAACGAATGAATTGGCGATTAAAGGATGCGAAGAGATCTTAACAGAAGAAGATAAGAATTTCGATTATATTTGTGCTGCAATAGGAACTGGAGGAACAATTTCGGGATTGATAAATACAGCAAAAAAGCATCAAAAAGTAATTGGTTTTCCTGCCTTAAAAGGTGATTTCTTACAGAAAGAAATAGAGAAGTTAGTAAGAGTATATGATAATTGGAGTTTACAAACCGAATATCATTTTGGAGGTTACGGAAAATATAATACAGATTTAATTCGTTTTATAAACGAGTTTAAGGAACACACAAAAATTCCGTTAGACCCTATTTACACAGCTAAAATGTTATTTGGAATTATAGAAATGATTAAGAACAATGAATTTCCCGAGAACAGTAAAATTGTCGCAATTCATACAGGTGGCTTACAGGGAATTACAGGAGTTAATCAAAAGTTGAAAAATAAAAATAAAGTGTTAATAAAAGTTTAATGAAAATAAAATCAGTTTTTTATATAGTAATAAGCGCTACTTTTTTAGTGAGTTGTGGATCGAATAAAAATATAGTTACTAAAAGCCGTAAAAAAATCGTTGTTTTAGAGCAAAAAGAAGTTTACCCAGAACTTCCACAGTTAGAGCAAATACCAAAACCGATAAAAACAAACGGAAATCATACACTTACATATATTTATAAGTTTGCACCAATTGCGGTAAGAAAAATGCATGAGCATAAAATTCCTGCAAGTATTACTCTAGCTCAAGGAGTATTGGAATCGGGAAGTGGAAGAAGTGCCTTGGCGGTTCGTTCGAACAATCATTTTGGAATAAAATGCCATAAAGGTTGGCAAGGAAAAAGTGTAACTCATGATGATGATGAAAAGGGAGAATGTTTTAGGAAATATAAATATCCAGAAACTTCATACGAAGATCATTCGCAATTTCTACTCACAAGAAGTCGTTATGCGAGTTTGTTTAAATTAGGACATACCAATTACAAGGGGTGGGCTTATGGATTAAGAAAAGCAGGGTACGCGACGGATAAAAAATATCCGCAAAAATTAATATCGATTATAAAAAAATACGGTTTAACAAAATACGACAGAATAAAGGCTAAGCATACAAAAGGGGTTAAAACTGTTGCAACAAATGAATATCATAAAGTGCAAAAAGGAGATACTTTATATTCTATAGCAAGAAAATATCAATTATCTGTTAGTAAATTAAAACAGGTAAACGGATTAAGCACTAATGAAATTAGTATCGGACAAGATTTACAGGTAAAGTAAAAAAGACATTAGGTAAAAAACGTCATTCTAGCATTTTGCAAAGAATGACGTTTTTTTTGTTATTTAAATTTTACCAAGAATATTTTTTCTTTTTTGCTTGTTTTTTTATCGCTTTAATCATTACACTTTCTAATTCGTTTTTAGCACTACTTTCACGTTGTTTTTTAGCAATATATTGTTTTCTTTTTTTATCTAATTGCTGAATTTTTTCTTGAATTTCAGTTCTTTCTTTTCGTTTAGTATCAACATATTTTTTAATTTCTTTTGATGATTTGGTTTGTAAGTTTTTAGGAAGGTGCTTTTTTGTTAACTTATTATAATCAATTTTTTTATCTTCAGAAGCATCTACCAAATCCCATTCAAAGTTATTATATAGTTTAGAGCTTTTACTAACCGCACGTTTTACCACCACAACTTCATCTAAAGTTTCAGCATTTGCATCTTGTTTTGCCTGATTTGTATATTTAGAATACCCGGCACTTCCGTAATGAATATAGGTTTTGTTTAAACGTTTATTTAAAATAATAATATCGTTGTCGTAAGGCGTTACAATATGAACAATGTTTTTGTTGTGATTAATCGTCATATAATCTCCGTCACCATAAACGGCTCCGTCTTGCCACATCCCTGATACACCTTGATCGTAATCACCACAAAAAATAGTGTTCACAGTAATGTCATTTTCTTTAGCATTGGTAATAGCATCTTTATAGTTTAACTTTCCTTGTGTAAAAGGTTCGTTACCAGCAATAAAAATCATTTTTAAATCACGTTTATTATCGCCCCATTCTAGTTCATTTAAAGAGGTTTGAATTACTTGTCCGCAAAACTCGCTACCACCATTTGTTGTTAAAGAAAATAAATGTTCAGAAATATCATCTAAATCACTTGTAAACTGTAAAACCTGGCGAATATATCCTTCATTAGAAGATAGACTACTATTACCATATTCGTATAAAGCTATTTCTAGCGTTGGAGTTTTTCCATCACATTTGGCGTGTGATAATTCGTTAATAATTTCCCATAATTGTGCTTTTGCTTGATTTATTAGCCCGTCCATACTACTACTTGTATCTAATAATAGCGCAACTTTGGTTGTTTGTTTTTTGATGTCTTTTCTAGGGTTGGTAGCATAGCCCGCTATTGATATTAAAAAAGTAAAAATGAAGATTGTTTTTAGGATAGAGTTTTTCATAATTTTATGTTTTAAATTGTTAATAGAATTTTGATTATGTTGTTTATTTAATTTCAAAAACAACATATATAGAAGAGGTTAGTTTTATGTTTTCAAATTGAACAATATTTTTTCTGTAATTTTTCGTTTTAGAAATACTACTATATTCAGAAGTAATATTTAAATGATTTAACTGTGCGAAATTTTGCAATTGATGTGCTGTTTCATTTACTTTTAAAGGCTTTCCTGTAGATGAGTTTATTGCATTTAATAAATAATTAGCTTTTTCTTTCGCGGCTTTTATTGCAGCAATTCTATTTTCTCTTTTGTAAAATGTTAATTTTGAATGTGTCGCTTTGGTAATTTTTGTGTCTGTGATTTTAAGTTTCTTGAAAACTTCAAATACCTTTTTTAATTTATCCGGACTGGTAACTTTTAATGAATATTTACCAATAGATAAGACTTCTTCACTAAACCAACCCGTTTTTGAAATAACCGAATTAATATCAGAAATGAATAAATCAGTTTTAGGAATATCAATAGCTTCTAGTGCTGTTTTTAGAGCGTTTTCTAAAGTTGTAAGTGTTGTTTTTTTACCATTTTTCATCTTTTCTTTTAAACGAAGATCTAAGTAAATTTCATCAGGACTAATTTCCAGTTCAGCGCTTCCGGTAACTTCAATAAAAGGTTTGCTGTCTTTTAATGTTTGACCAAAAAATGTTGCTGATAAAAAAAGGAAAATAATAATATGGAATGCTTTCATAGTTTGTTGTTTTATACTGTCAAATCTACAAGCAACTTTCTTTTTATAAAACAGCGAATGAGTATGTGTGTAAAATGAATGAGTAAAGTGGTTTGTAAAATGAGTGAAAGCAACTTTTTAGTATTTTTAAGTGTTGTTTTTTAGGAAGTCTCATTTTTTGAACTCAGTTTTTGTGTGTATGTTTACAGTAATAAATAAAATATGAATAGATTTTTTAAAATAGTATTTACATTATTATTGTTGAATTTTTCTTTTAGTTATTCTCAAGTTTTTGAAGAGAAAGGGAAAGAGTTTTCGGTAAAAGTTAAGGTTGTTGATGAAGCTACAAATCAATCTATTAAAGATGCGGTTGTAGAAGTAAATGGTAACGTATTTAATTTTTCACACATAAAAGGACAATATATTGTAACCGCTAAAACAGGTAATCAATTAGTTGTTTCCCATTCGGGATTTGAAACTATTTATTATACGATTAAAGATAATGAAGATATTAAGGTAGTGGTTGAAGATTTTAATCAGAAGAGGAAATCAAAACTAAGTTCGTATGGTCGAAAAAAAGTAGATTTATATCCGAAGTATTTAGATTCTGTAAATTTTTACAAGAAAAAAGATATTGATAAAAGTTTAGCCGTTATTGAGAAAATGCTTTTAAATTCATCTTCTAAAAGCCGAAAAGCAATTACATATAAAGAGTTAGGTGATGTTTATTTTTATTGGAAACAGTATGATTTAGCAGTAGAAAACTATAGCGTGTCTTTAAGAGAAGATAACAAAGCAAGTGTTCGTTTGTTATTGGCTAAAACACAGTTTTTAGTAAATAAATATGATGATAGTGAAAAGAATTATCGGGAAAGCCTGGAGGGTAAACTAACCAATTACGAAAAATTAAAGAGCTATGAAGGTTTGGGAGATGTGTTTATGGCAAAGAAGAATTATGCTAAAGCTACTACTAATTATACCAAAGCTTTAAAAATTGCAAAAAACGATTATGTAACACCTAAAATAACCGATTTAAATTCAAAATTGGCAGAAGTTTTTGCCGCTCAGGGAAAAACAAAGAAAGCAGATGGGTATTTTCAAAACTCCTTAAAGTTAGCATCCAAAGAAAATAAAAAAAGAGCTTTAAAAGAACAGCAAAAAGTAGCTGATTTTTATAATTTGTCTCGTAGGTATGATGATGAAATTCAATTGCGAAAACAAAGTTTGGTAGCAGCAGATGATATTGTTATTGAAACGGAAGAAAAAGAATCGTTGGTAGATTCTATTACCTCTCAAAAAATAAATTACAAGATAGGAAACGCCTATATTCAAAAAGAATCTTATAACGAAGCTATTCCTTTTTTAAAGAAAAGTATAAAAGACGCGAATAGTAAAGAAGATTTAATTATAGAAAAAGATGCAACGCGTAAACTATCAGAAGTATATGCAACAGTAGGAGATTATACAAAAGCGTTAGAAAGCTATCAGGATTATGTGAAGTTGGTGGATACGTTATATTCTAAAAAAGAGCAAGAAATTCAACAAGTAAAAAGGTTCGGAAAGAAAATAGCAAACAACCAAAACCGAATCCGAAGTCTTGAAAAAGATAAGCAATTAAGCGATAGTAAAATTAGCTTGGCTTATAAAGATCAGCAATTAATACAGGAAAGTAATAAGCAACAAAAACTGATTATTTATTCATTAATAGGAGGTTTCTTTTTAATGAGTTTGTTGGTGTATTTTATGTTTCGAACCAATAAACAACAAAAATTAGCGAATAATTTATTGGCGTTAAAGTCGATGCGATCACAAATGAATCCGCATTTTATATTCAATGCCTTAAACTCGGTAAATAATTTTATAGCTGTAAATGATGAGCGAAGTGCGAATCGTTATTTATCAGAATTTTCAGTATTAATGCGGTCAGTTTTAGAAAATTCTGATGAAGATTTTATTCCGTTAGCAAAAGAAATAGAGCTGTTAGAATTGTATGTGAAGTTAGAGCATAATCGATTTAAAGACAAGTTTGAGTATGTAATGTTTGTTGATGAAAAAATCAAAAAAGAAAACTTTTCTATTCCGCCAATGTTATTACAACCTTATATCGAAAATGCTATTTGGCACGGACTCCGTTATAAAAAAGAAAAAGGGAATTTAGAGATTTCTATGCGTCAGCAAACAGTAAATACAATTTTAATAACTGTTCAAGATGACGGAGTAGGACGTAAAAAGTCGATGGAAATGAAAACAAAACATCAGCTAAAGCAAAAATCGAAAGGAATTAGTACTATCGAAAATCGAATTGCTATTTTAAATAGTATGTACAAAGATAAAATTGATGTTACAGTTTCGGATCTTTTTGAAGATGGTAGCGGAACAAAAGTCGAACTGATTTTAAAGAAAAATTAAAGATGAAGTTAAAAGCAATCATTATTGAAGATGAAGCTATTGGTAGAGATATTTTGCGGAATTATATAACAAAATATTGCCCAAATATTCAGTTGTTAGGAGAGGCGGATAATATAAAAGACGGACAAACATTAATTGAAGAACACGAATTAGATTTGGTGTTTTTAGATGTAGAAATGCCTTACGGAAACGGATTTGATTTGTTAGAAAAGATAGAAAATCAAACCTTCGAAACCATTTTTGTAACTGCTTACGATCATTATGCAATAGAAGCCTTAAACAATCAAGCAACGTATTATTTATTAAAACCTATTTCAATAGATGAATTGATTAAAGCGGTAAACTTAGTTGAAGAAATTAAAACAAAAGAACAAACGTTAGAAAACACTGTTTTAACAACCAAAAGCATTGCTAATTTAAATAAAATAACGATTCCGCAACAAGACGGATTTGAAGTTATTTCGGTTAGTGATATTTTGTTTTGCAAGGCAGACGATAATTACACCGAAATCTATTTCGAAAACACGAAGAAAGTAGTTAGTAAAACCTTAAAACACTTTGATGATCTTTTAAAAGAAAGCGGTTTTGCACGTGTGCACAAATCATATTTGGTGAACGTAAACGAAATTGTAAAATATAAAAAAGGTAAAGGCGGAAGCGTACTTTTATCTAACGGAAAAGAAGTAATGGTATCCGCATCAAAAAAAGCAAATTTATTATCATATTTTAAATAAAAACGAATGAAAATTATAAAAGCAGTAAACGGTAAATCTCCTCAAATACCAGCAGATTGTTACATAGCAGAAAACGCCACAATTGTAGGCGATGTGCAAATGGGAAAAGAGTGCAGCGTTTGGTTTAACGCTGTAATAAGAGGCGATGTGCACTATATAAAAATGGGTGATAAAGTAAATATTCAAGATGGCGCAATAATCCATGCAACCTATCAAAAATCACCTACAACAATTGGTAATAACGTTTCTGTTGGGCACAATGCAATCGTGCACGGTTGTACCATTCACGACAATGTTTTAATAGGTATGGGAAGCATAATTATGGATGATTGTATTGTGGAATCGAACTCGATAATAGCAGCCGGAGCAGTGGTTTCTAAGAATACAATTGTAAAAAGCGGAAGTGTTTATGCCGGTGTGCCAGCCAAAAAAATTAAAGACGTTTCTAAAGAATTAATTTCAGGAGAAATTGACCGAATTGCTAATAATTATGTAAAATATTCAAGTTGGTTTAAGGAGTAATATTTGGGCGTTACCTAAAGGTCGGGCTTTACGTTGTATCTTTTTTTCGTGCCTCAAAAAAGGATGCCACTTCAATCCCTAACGCAAAACCAGAATCACGTAAAAAGCCCAATTTTGTTTCCAAAATCGGGCTTTCAATCAAAAAACTAATCTACTATTATTTACTTTTTTTCGTGTTCTTTATGTTTCTTTTTAGAAGCTTTTCTACGTTTTTTATTTTTCATTTTCTTTTTAGCTTTGTGAGCCTTTTTCTTGTTTATTTTCTCAAACCTTTCAAATTGTTGTTTGTCTAAGATGCGTTTCATTTCGGCTTTAAAAGCAATTTTATTATCTAAAGCTTTATTTTTCTTTTCAAAACGTTTATCAGCAGATAATTTTACTCTTTTTTCGCCACTCTCTTTCATCGCTTTCTTTTGCTCCTGCATTTCTTTACGTTTTGCAATTTTTTCAGCCAATAAAGGTTTTATTTGGTTTTGTTGAGACGTTGTTAAATCTAAATTTAAGGTCATCTTTTTAACAGCCAACTCTGTTTGTTGTGCCACAGTTAATCGTTCTAATTTATTTTTCTTTCCTTTTTGAGCTTGAGTAGATAAACTAAAACTAAGCGCTACAACTAATATTGCTATTATTTTTTTCATGTTTGTAAAATTTTAAGGGTTTATTTATATATCTATGACTACGCTTCTTTAAAAAAGTTTAAATTTGAAAGTAATTTTAACATTTCTTTAAATTTTATGAAAAATATAATAAAACCTATATTAAGGCTACTTGTTTTGGTAATGATTGCATTTGCAATCTTTTTTTCTGGGCATCATCACCAACAATAGATGAAAAAGAATATGCCGAGTTGTTAGAGAATGAAAACCCAGTAGCTGTAATAAATGATTCAATATACAGTATTGTAACTTATAATGTGGGTTATTTAAGTGGAATGACAAATAATTTACCGGTAGCAAAACCAAGGAAACTTTTTGAAGATAATCAGCAAAAGGTAGAAGCGGAACTTAAGAAAGTAAATCCAGATATTGTTGCTTTTCAAGAAATTGATTACAAAGCATCGAGGTCTTATGAGGTAGATCAAGAAAAAGCTTTTATGAACTTAGGATATAATTATGCAGCAAGAGGTGTAAATTGGGATGAACGATATGTGCCTTTTCCGTATTGGCCACCAAGTATGCATTTCGGAAAAGTAATTTCAGGGCAATCAATCATCAGTAAATATAAATTAAAAGAGTACGAGCGCATTGTTTTAGAGCGTGTACCAGATAATCCTTTTTATAGAGATGCATTGTATTTAGAAAGATTGGCGCAAGTTGTAAAAGTTGTTTTAGAAGGCAAAGAAGTGGTGTTAATAAATATTCATTTAGAAGCTTTTGATAAGTCAACACGAGTGCGTCAGTTCGAATATGTTTTAGAGTTGTTTAATCAGTATAAGGATAAGTATCCAACAATATTATTGGGTGATTTTAATTCAAGAGCAAGAGATGAAAGTGCGGCAGTTCAAAAAATATTTAAAATGAAGGGAATAGGAAACGCTGCTTTTAACGCTGTAAACCCTTCAAATACATTTAATAGTAAAAATCCTTTCGAACGAATAGATTATATTTTTTATACCGAAAACTCTATTGAATATGTAAGCGGAAAAGTATTGAATGATTTTGGTGAGGCTTCCGATCATTTACCCGTAGAGATGCAATTCAGATTAAAATAAAACTTAAAAACTCATTGCTAAAACAATGAGTTTTTTATGTTGTAAAAACAAAAAACCCGAACAAAAGTTCGGGTTTTTTCGGTGGTGCCTCCAGGAATCGAACCAGGGACACAAGGATTTTCAGTCCTTTGCTCTACCAACTGAGCTAAGGCACCGTTGATTGCTTTATTAAAGTAACAAAATAAAATTCACAATTACATTGAGAAAATTATAGTGGTGCCTCCAGGAATCGAACCAGGGACACAAGGATTTTCAGTCCTTTGCTCTACCAACTGAGCTAAGGCACCAGTTTGCTACTTTCGTTAAGCGGATGCAAATATACAACCGTTTTTTAATTATACAAAGTATTTGTTTTAAAAAAAATGTATTGTAAATTTGAATTCTAAGAAATGTAAAGATGAATTTAATTATTGATGTTGGTAATACAAGAGTTAAAGCAGCTGTTTTTGAATTGAATACAATTAAAGAGATCTTTGTTTTTAAGAAGGAAGAAATTGTGTTTGAAATAGAAAAAATTATTAAAAATTTTTCTATTTCAGCAACTATTATGTCCTCAGTTTCCAATATTTCAGAAAAAGTAGTACAAGAAATTAGTGATTTATTAGATCCGATACACTTAAATTCGAAAACTAAAGTTCCGTTTAAAAATAAATATAAAACTCCCGAAACATTAGGTGTTGATAGAATAGCGTTGGCCGCAGCCGCTACAAAAAAATATCCAGATAAAAATGTGTTAATTATTGATGCAGGTACTTGTATTACTTTCGACTTTATCAATAATAAAAAAGAGTATTTAGGCGGTGCAATATCATTAGGTTTAAAAATGAGGTATCAAGCATTACATAAATTCACTTCTAAATTACCATTATTAGAATTAACAGAAGTTGCTGAATTTATAGGAAGGGATACAAATACGTCAATACATTCGGGGATTATAAATGGTGTTTGCTATGAAATTGAGGGTGTTATTAATCAATATAGAAGTGAGTATGGAGATTTAACAGTTGTTTTAACAGGAGGAGACACATATTTCTTGGCTAAACAATTAAAAAGTGGCATATTTGCCCATCCAAATTTTGTTTTGGAAGGATTACATACTGTTTTGACATATAATTTAACAAATGATTAAGAGATATATATTAGGATTGTTAGTGCTTAGCACAGTAACAATATCAGCCCAAAGAAATAGTGCATCACCATATTCTTATTTTGGAATTGGAGAAAATTTTGAAGCAGTAACGGTAGAACAAGCATCTATGGGAGGTATTGGTGTTGCTTTAAAAGATAGGTTTCATTTAAACTTTACCAATCCAGCCGCAAATGCAGACTTGACTGTTGCTACTTACGGTATAGGTGGTAGTGTAAGTTTTTTAACACTTAAGGAAGAAAATTCATCACAATCAGGTAATTCAACAAATTTAAGATACATTTCATTAGGGTTTCCTATTGGTAAAAAAGCTGGTTTCTCGGTAGGTTTACAGCCGTTTTCATCTGTAGGATATTCATTATTAGATAATAAAGATGAAACAGATGTTTCTTTGTTCAGCGGAGAAGGTGGTACAAATAAAATATATGCCAGTTTTGGTATGTATGTTTATGAAGGGCTGTCTTTAGGTATAGAGGCTGGTTATGTTTTTGGGAATTTAGAAAATAATATTATTAATCAAAGGCTAAATAATTTGCGTCCAACAAAGCATGAAGAATCTGTTAATATTAGAGGGGGGCAATTTAAATTAGGAGCGCAGTATAAACGAGAATTGAAAAATAAAATGGACCTATTTTTAGGTGCGTCAGTTACTGTAGATAGCGATTTGTCTGCAAACGGAAATGAGAAAATGTTTACGTTTTCTGCAACTAATGGAGAACTTGATGTAAAACAAACGTTATTTAATAGAGAAGTAACAGGAGATGTAAATATGCCTATGAAAACAGTCTTTGGAGTTGGTTTAGGGAAAGAGAATAAATGGTATGTAGGAGTAAATCAACAGATGCAAAGTGCATTAGGAACTAATAGTTCTTTGATATCTAATGGAGCAGGGTATAAGTACGACGATTCAAGTAAGTTTTCAATTGGAGGATACTATATTCCTAAAGTAAATTCAATTTCAAGTTACTGGGACAGAGTTACCTATAGAGCAGGTTTGCGTTTCGAAGATACTGGGTTGTTAGTGAAAACAACTAATGATTTTACAGCAATTAAGGACTTTGGCATAAATGTTGGTTTAGGATTACCATTGCCAAGACAATTATCAAATGTAAACATTGGATTTGAATATGGGCAAAAAGGAACAACCGATAATAACTTAGCAAAAGAAAACTATTTTAATATTAGATTAAGTTTGTCTTTAAATAGTCTTAAGTGGTTTAATAAAAGAAAAATTGATTAATAAAAACTAATACAGGATGAAAAAAATTACGTATTTACTAACAGGTTTATTTTTGTTTGTAGCCGTAAATGGTGTTAATGCACAAACGGGGCAAGATTGTAATGTAAAGTATAATCTTTTTAAAGGAGATGCAAATACAAAGAAATATGACGCTGCTAAAATAAATTTAGAGCATTTATTAACTAATTGCCCAAAATTATCAGTCAATATATATGTATTAGGGGCTAAAGTTGCTAAGAACACTAAAGATTATCCGTTAGCAAAAAGAATTTATAACGCTAGATTGTTAAATTTTCCAGGAAAAAGACCTGCGAAAGTGCATAGTGATTACGCTAAGCTTTTGATAAAAAATAAATTAGCTACTGATGCAGAAGTTTTTGAAATTTTAAAGAAGGCATACGATATTTCTCCTACAGACATGAGTGTAAAAAATATTTTTAGATATTTTAAAGCTATTGCAGAAGAGAATAAAGATACAGATCCTCAAAAAGTATTTGATACTTATGATGATGTAATGGAATCTGTAGAAGTAAAATTAGAAGATTACAATAAGAGAATAGCGAAGTTACAAGAAAAAGATTCTTTAGGAACTATTGACGCTAGAGAGGGAAGAAACTTAAAAGCATTCACTATTAATTCAGATGCTTTAGGTCAAGTAGAAGGTGGTTTAGACGCTATGATTTCTAAAATTGCAACATGCGAACGATTAATACCTATTTATACTAGGGATTTTGAAGGAAAGAAAACTGATGGTGTTTGGTTAAAAAGAGCTGTAAATAGAATGCATAATAAAGGTTGTCAAACAGATCCTTTATACGAGAAATTGGCAAAAGCATATGCAGATGTAACTCAATCTTCGGATGCTTTTAATTTCGTAGCTGGAGTTTTAGCTAAGAACGGAGATAGAAGTGGTGCTGCTAAAATGAGAAAAAAAGCATTCGATTTAGAAACAGATCCTTTTGTAAAGGCGAAGTATAAATTAAGAGAAGCGCAAGGTGCAAGTGGTGCAAGAGCAAGAGCTTTAGCTTACCAAGCATTAAAGTATAATCCTAATATGGGGAAAGCTTATTTGTTTATTGCTAGTTTATACCAAAAGAGTGCAAATTCTTGTGGTAGTGATGAATTTGAAAAAAGAATGGTATACGTAGCTGCTTTAAATAAAGCATTAAAAGCTAAAAAAGTAGATCCAGGTTGTGGGGCTAACAGATACATTTCTAGTTATAGAAAGAACATGCCATCTAAGAAATTAGTATTTCAAAAAGGTGTAGCATCTGGAGGAACTCATAGGATTGGATGTTGGATAGGAGAAACAGTGCGTATTCCTTAATAAACGGAATGAAATCATATTCAATACATATATGTAAAAGCATTGCTACCATTTTTATGGTAGCAATGCTTTTTTCTTGTACCAACTCTAAAAAAGAAGTACGCGATTTTTTGGCAGATAAAAACATGCCTATTGGTATGGCTAAAAATATTTATCACATAAAAAAAGATTCAGGTAAAATAACATCAAAAACAAATGCAGCTGTTTTTTATGATTTTTCTAACCGTAAGGAGCATCCTTATAACGAGTTTCCTAAAGGAATAAAAATTGTTTCGATTGATAAAGGAGGAAAGGATTCTACAACTATTACAGGTAATTATGCAATAGCGTATAATAAAACAAGTGTTTCTGAGATTAAAGGAAATGTGGTAATTTTAAATCACAGGGAACATACAAAATTAGAAACCAACCAATTATTTTGGGATCAAAAAGAACATTATTTTTTTACCGAAGATGGTTTTAGATTAACGACATTAAGAGATACTATAAATGGATTTGGTTTTGAGTCTAGAGAAGATTTAACCAAATGGATTGCTAAAGATATTACTGGAGACTTTCAGACGGATCAAAAATAAAATAATATGAATACACTTTGGAAATATTTACAATACGGATACCTTGTACTTGGAGTAATCTTTTTTATTGAAGGCATCTTAAAATGGAGTTCAGATAAACAAGAAGCGCTTATTATGTTTGGCTTTGGTATCTTTATTACCTTAATTTTCTTTTTTAAACGCCACTTTAGAAGAAAAGTAGCAAAGAGAAATCAACAACAATAATGGAATTCCAAATCATTATAATCTTTGCTTCTATATTGTTTTCAGCCTTTTTTTCAGGAATGGAAATAGCTTTTGTTTCTGCCAATAAATTACATATTGAGTTAGAAAAAAAAGAGCTGGTTTTTTACCTAAAATTTTAGCAATACTTACTGAGAAATCATCAAAATTTATTACCACTATGTTAGTGGGTAATAATGTTGCGTTAGTAATTTACAGTTACTTTATGGGACAATTGTTAATGAATTGGTTTCAAACACTGTTGCCAACAAACATTATATTTATAAATTATTTATTAGATGATTTAAATCTGTTAACACAAACAGTAGTCTCTACAGTACTTATATTAGTAACCGCTGAATTTTTGCCTAAAACAATTTTCAGAATTTATGCAAACGAAACACTTAAGGTTTTTGTAGTTCCAGCATATATATTCTACTTGCTGTTTTACGGAATAACTTGGGTTATCACAAAAATTTCTGACTTCTGCTTATTTGTTTTTTTTAAAATTAGAGAAGATGAAGCTAAAACAGAATTTAGCAAAGAAGAATTAGGACATTATATCTCAGAACAATTGGATGGAGGTAGAGATGATGAAGGTGTGGTTGATTCTGAAATTCAAATTTTTCAAAACGCATTAGAGTTTCATAAGGTAAAAGCACGAGAAATTATGGTGCCGCGAACCGAAATTATGGCAATTGATATACATCAATCAGTAGATGCACTTAAAAACATATTTATAACAACTGGTTTGTCTAAAATTTTGGTTTACAAAAATTCTTTAGATGATATTTTAGGATACGTAAATGCTTTTGAGTTGTTTAAGAAACCTAGCTCTATTAAATCAATATTATTACCTGTAGAGTTTGTGCCAGAATCAATGATTATCAATGATGTTTTAAATAGTTTAATGAAAAAAAGAAAGAGTATTGCTGTTGTTGTTGATGAATATGGAGGTACATCAGGAATCATCACTGTTGAAGACGTTGTAGAGGAGTTATTTGGTGAAATTGAAGATGAACATGATAGTCAAGAATTATTAGAGGAGAAAATAAATGATAAAGAATTTAATTTTTCGGCACGTTTAGAAGTCGATTATTTAAATGAAGAATACGATTTAAATATTCCTAAGGAAGAAGCCTACGAAACTTTAGGTGGATTTATTATCGATCATACAGAAACGATTCCCGAACAAGATGAGATTTTAGAAATCGATAAATTTTACATTAAAATATTAAAAGTTAGTGCTACTAAAATCGATGCACTTTACTTAAAAACGGTCGATAAAGAAGAGTAATCGTAACTTATTCCAAGCAAAGTAGAACTCTATTGAAAACAGCTTAAAAAAAGATTGCATTGTTTACTATGAAATTGTATTTTCGCTCACTGTAAATAAAATAAATAACGTATGGCAATTTTATCGAAGATTAGAGAACGTTCAATGTTCTTAATTCTTGTAATTGGTTTAGCACTTTTCGCTTTTGTATTAGACCCTTCTACAATATCAGATTTTTTTAATGCAAGTAAAGTAAATGAAATTGGTGAAGTAAATGGAGAAACAATCTCGCGCCAAGAATTTGCGGAAGCTTTAGATGCTTATAAAGCACAAACTGGTAATAGTATTTCTGAAATGCAAGCTGCAAAAGCAGTTTGGGGAAATCTAATCAGACAAAAAATATACAAAACTCAGTTAGAACAAGCAGGAATTACTGTTGGAGATGCTGATATTATGAATAAATTGTATGAAACAGAGTTTATTTTAAATGATCCAAGGTTTCAAACATCAAATATTCTTGATAAAAATAAATTCAAAGAATTTTTAGCAACAATTAAAGAAGAAAACGGTGCTGATTGGAAAAATTGGCAAAACTATATGTTTTCATTAAAAAACAATCTTGAAAAAACAGCATACGATAATCTTGTTGCAGCTGGTTTAGGAGCTTCTTTAAAAGAAGGTGAAGCACAATACTTAACAGAAAACACAAAGGTTTCAGGTAAATACGTATATGTTCCTTATACAACAATTGCTGATAGTTTAGTTACTTTAAAAAAGAGCGATGTTAAGAGTTATATAAATAAACACGAGCAAAACTTTCAAGTAGATGCTTCTAGAGATATTAACTTTGTAAAGTTTGATATTAAACCAACTTCTGATGATGAAGTAGCTATTAAGGCAGAAGTTGCTAAGCTAATTGAAGATTCAGTTACCAGCGCTAATATTTCAGTTAAAGGATTAAAAAATACAACTAATTATACTGAGTTTTTATCAGAAAATGATTCAGATATTACGTTAGATAACAATTACAAGTTTAAAGTACAAGTACCACAGGTAATTGCAGAAGAAATTTTTAATGGAAAAGAAGGTGATGTTTTTGGACCATATAAAGACGCAAACCACTTTAAGTTATCTAAAATAACGACAGTTGTTCAGTTACCAGACTCTGCGCAAGCAAGTCATATTTTAATTCCTTTTGTAGGGTTGTCAAATGCAGATGCTACTGTAACTCAAACAGAAGAAGAAGCAAAAAGTACAGCAGATAGTTTGTTAGTTGTATTAAAAGGAAACAAATCTAAATTTGGAGAATTTGTAAAAGAATTTTCTTCGGATAAAGGTTCGGTTGAAAAAGAAGGATTTTACGATTGGTTTGGTTACAACAGAATGGTACCAGCTTTTAGAGACTTTGTTTTTGAAGGTAAAAAAGGAGACATGGGAGTTGTTAAATCTCAATTCGGATTCCATATAATTAAAATTGATGATCAAAAGAACTTTCAATCAGTTGTAAAATTAGCAACATTTGGTCGTAAGATAGAAGCTTCTGAAGAAACAGAAAATACTGTTTTTCAAAATGCAGAAACTTTTGCTTTAGAATTAGCAAACGGTAAAAACTTTGATGAAGTTGTAAAAGAGAAAAATTTAACAGCTTTACCAGCAGTAGGTTTAAAATCTTTAGATGAAGTTGTACCAGGTATTGGTAAAGAAAGAGAAATAATCACTTGGTCTTTTGATTCAGAAGTAAACACAGGATTATCTAAACGTTTTGATGTTGAAGGTGGTTATGTAGTAGCTATTTTAACTGCTAAAACGGAAAAAGGTTTAATGCCAGTTGAAAAAGCAATCGCAATCGTTCGTCCTATTTTAACAAAAGAAAGAAAAGCTAAATTAATTGAAGCTAAAATTAGCGGAGCTACTTTAGCAGAAATGGCAAAATCAGTAACTGTAACAGTTAAAAATGCTACGGATGTAAACTTACAATCACCAACAATTTCTGGTGTAGGGTTTGAACCAAAAGTAGTAGGAGCTATGTTAAACGCAAAAGAAAACACCGTTGTTAAAAATGTAATAGGAGATAAAGGTTTATTTGCTTTTGAAGTTACTTCTAAAACATTACCAACAGCTTTACCAAACTACGATTCTTACAGAAAACGTTTAGTAAACGAAAGAAAAAACAAATCTTTTCAAATGTATGAAGCAATTAAAAAAGCTTCTAATATTGAAGATAACATGAGTTCTTTTTACGGAATTCAATAATCTAAAAAAGTTAAAAGATAAAAAATCCGAACTCATTGAGTTCGGATTTTTTTGTTAAAATAAATTCAATTATTTCTCTTTTATTTTACCCTAAATCAATGTTATAATATTTTTTGAGTAAAAATATTATAATCAACATTATTATACTTGAAATAAGTTTGTTCTCAGATATTAACTTCCAAAACTTTAGCATAAAACCGTTTTTTAAAGCAACTTTACTGCTATCTGTTCTGTTATTTAATTTTGTGTCACCAAATACAGTTGAAGATTGATTTACTTGTCCGATAGTTGAGTTTCTAAAGTCATTATTAAAGGTATTCTTATCTTTTTGAGAATACCATAATTTAAATTCATCTATGGATTTTAATTCTAAAAGTTTGTCGAACATAACCCCATCAGATATTTCAAAAGAATTTGAATTTTCTTTTTTAGATATTATTTTATATGATTTTAAAAAAACAATTAATTCGTTGATATCTGTATTGTTTTGTTTCGCATGTACTAAAATATTTGATTTAGTAACATATCTTAAATACTCTAATTGTTTAGGTGTCATTTCTATGTGGGTAATAACTTGTTTGTGTTATTTTCAACTAAATTACTTTAAAATTGGTTAAGAAACAAAAAAGCAATCCCAAACGAGATTGCTTTTTTAAAATATATTTTAAAGCTTTGTATTAAGCATTTAAAGGTTTTCCGTCCCAAGCAGCTTTTGCAGCTTCTTTAACAGCCTCTGAGTATGTTGGATGTCCATGACATATTCTTGCTAAATCTTCAGCAGAAGCTCTAAATTCCATTGCTACGGCAGCTTCCATAATTAAATCGGCAACACGTGCACCAACCATATGAACTCCTAATACTTCATCCGTATTTTTATCAGCTAATACTTTTACAAATCCGTCAGTATCTCCACTAGCTCTAGATCTTCCTAAAGCACGCATAGAAAATTTACCAGCTTTATAAGCAACACCAGCATCTTTTAATTCTTGTTCTGTTTTACCAACAGCAGCAACTTCTGGCCATGTATACACAATACCAGGAATTAAATTATAATCGATATGTGGTTTTTGTCCTGCTAAAAATTCAGCAACAACAACACCTTCTTCTTCAGCTTTATGTGCTAACATTGCTCCGCGAACAACATCACCAATAGCAAAAATATTAGAAACACTAGTTTGTAAATGATCGTTTACGTCAACCATTCCTCTATCAGTAAGCTTAACGCCAGCTTTCTCTAATCCTAAACCTTCAGTAAATGCTTTACGACCAACAGCAACTAAACAATAGTCTCCGTTAAAAGTAACTTCTTCTCCTTTTTTATTGGTTGCTTTTACAACAACTTCGTCTCCGTTTCTTTCTACCGAAGTAACACCGTGACTTGTGTTAAACTTCATACCTTGTTTCTTTAAAACTTTTTGAAGTTCTTTAGAAACATCAGCATCCATGGTAGGAGTGATTTTTGGAGCATATTCAATTACAGTTACATCAGCACCTAAACGCTTGTAAACAGAACCTAACTCTAAACCGATTACTCCACCACCAATTACTAATAAGTGTTTTGGTACTTCTTTAAGTTTTAAAGCTTCGGTTGATGTTATAACGCGTTCTTTATCTAAAGAAATAAATGGTAATGTAGATGGTTTAGAACCTGTTGCTATAATAATATTTGTTCCTTCAATTACTTCTGATGTCCCATCGTTTTTAGTAACTTTTACGTGTGTTGCATCTTCAAAAGAACCTAAACCTTCATGAACAGTAATATCATTCTTGTCCATTAAATATTTAATTCCTCCTGTTGTAGTTTCTACAACTTTAGCTTTGCGGTCTACCATTTTTCCAAAATCGAAAGAAGGCTTTTCAACCGAAATTCCATGTTCTTCAAAATGATGCACAGCATCGTAATAATGATGAGAAGAATCTAATAAAGCTTTAGAAGGAATACATCCTACATTTAAACAGGTACCACCTAAAGTTGAATATTTTTCGATAATTGCTACTTTAGATCCTAATTGAGCGGCTCTAATTGCAGCAATATATCCACCTGGACCAGAACCAATAACGATTAAATCGTATTTCATGAGTTGTGTTTTTTTTTCATAAATAATGATTACAAAAATACAATTATTTGTCGATAAATTAAGTTTTCATATCTTTAAAAACTCAAATGAAATTTATGAAAATTCTAAAGAAAATAATAGCACTAATAATTGTGGTATTAGTGGTGATGCAATTTTTTCAACCTAAAAAAAATAATGGAGAGTTAAGTACTGTTCAACCTTTTGTATCGGAAACAAATCCGCCTAAAAATGTGCATAAAATTTTAAAATCGGCATGTTTCGATTGTCATAGTAACGCAACTAACTATCCATGGTATAGTAACATTACTCCTGTTAATTTTTGGATGGCAGATCATGTTAAAGAAGGGAAAGATGAATTAAATTTTTCTGAATGGAAAAGTTACTCTTTAAAACGAAAAGAGCATAAAATGGAAGAAGTTTGGGAAGAGGTTGCACAACTAAAAATGCCGATTGATTCGTATACTTGGACACATTTTGATGCCAAATTAACAGAAATAGAAATTAAAGAAGTGGTTGACTGGGCAAAAAATGCGCAATCAGTATATAAAAAGCAATTAATGAATTAATGAGGCAATTATTAATTATTGGCTATGTTTGGGTAGAACCCAATTCTTCTGCCGCAGGAAGTAGAATGTTGCAATTAATTGAATTATTTTTAAAGAATAACTACAAAATAACATTTGCATCGCCTGCACAAAAGGGCGAAAAAGCGATTAATTTATCTGAAATTGGAGTAAAAGAGGTTAGTATTGAATTAAATTCTACTTCTTTTGATGATTTTATTGTTGATGTGAATCCGGATATTGTGTTGTTCGATCGTTTTATGATGGAGGAACAATTTGGTTGGCGTGTTGCTGAAAATTGTCCGAATGCTTTACGGATTTTAGATACTGAAGATTTACATTTTTTACGCAAAACACGTCATCAACAATTAAAAAAAGGAAAACATTTTCTTCGGATGCTTTGTTGCAGTCTGATGATGCAAAACGAGAAATAGCAGCAATATTACGATGTGATTTAAGTTTAATTATTTCTTCTTATGAAGTGAAATTATTGAAAGAGGTTTTTAAAATTGATGAACGTTTATTATATCATTTGCCTTTTTTATTAAATAAAATTGATCAAGAGGTTATTGAAAAATGGAAACCTTTTAAAGATCGAGAGCATTTTGTGTTTATTGGTAACTTTTTCCATGCACCAAATGTAGATGCTGTTTTACAGTTAAAATTGATATGGAACTCTATTCGAAAAAAACTACCAAAAACAGAAATACATATTTACGGGGCGTATGCAACGCAACAAATAAATCAGTTGCATAATAAAAAAGAAGGGTTCATCGTAAAAGGTTTTACTGATGATGCAATGGAAGTTGTACGAAATGCAAAAGTAGTTTTGGCACCAATACGTTTTGGCGCAGGAATTAAAGGGAAACTTACTGAAGCAATGTTATGTGGAACACCATCTGTAACAACGTTAATCGGAGCAGAAGGAATGCATGATGGTTTTGACTGGAATGGCTTTATAGCGGATGATTTTGAAAAGTTTTCTAGTAGAGCGGTTGAGTTGTATTCTGATAAAAAAAAATGGAAAGAATTACAAGAAAACGGAGTTGAGATTATCAATACTATTTATGATAAAAACAACATTGAACAGCCGTTTGTAGATCGAGTTAATCAACTTCAACAAAATGTAGAAACGCATCGAACGCATAATTTTCTTGGAAGTTTATTACAACATCAAACCTTACAGGCTACAAAATATATGAGTAAGTGGATTGAATCGAAGAATAAGTAAACAGTAAAATAAGAGTGATTTTTAAAAAAAAATAACAACTAATCTTCTGGCGTATAATTTAAAGGTAAAGAATTTGCAAATTTTTCATAACTCCAATAACCTTCATAATAGACATCTAAAGGATTTACTAAAAGACCATTTTTATCTACCAAACTATTTTTTTTAAATGGAAATACAGAAGATGTTTGAGGTAGTTTTTTTCTTCTTTTACTAAAAGGAAGTCTTAAAATATAACCTTCTTCTTCAAGTTCTTTATTATAAACAATACTTAAATTATCTTTAAAAGAAAGTTGATAAAAGTTATTTTTGAAAGTTAAAACTTCATTTTTAGTTAATTTAGATTTGTATAAATAGTCTCTAAATTTTGGTAATCTAATTTTATTTAAAAGAATTCTTGCAGAGTCAATCGCATTTTTTGGGGCATCAATTTGTTTTCTAAAAACGATGGAAGAACGAGATAATTTAATTAATTCTCTTGCTTTTTTAATTTCATCTTCTGAAGGTCTTTCTGGGTTTTTAACTCTTTTAAATTGATTAATTACATAACCTTGTTCAGTAAACGAATCGTCTATAACAGATTTAAAGAAATGAATTACTGAGCCTTTATAAGTTAATTCTCTGTTTTTGTTCCAACGTTTTTGTTTTCTTTTTCCACCTTTTAATTGCGTATATTTAGAATATCCTAAGTAAGAACTGTAGTTCTTATTTATTACAAAATTCACCAAATCATAAGAAATTTTGTAGCCTAAATCCTTATTTTTTATTTGTAAAGGTGCTGTTGCATAAGTAGTTAAAATATTGTTTTTAGCATCAAATTCAAAGTGTAAAACTTTAGGATTTAGAATTTTACAATTTTTGGCTATTTCTGTTGTGCCAATAAATTCTCTTTTAAATCTACTTAAATTATAATGCCAATCTTCATTGTATTTTGTTTTTTGAAGAACCACTTCATCCAAAATATTTGTTTCTTCAGAAAGTTTAAAAAGTAACGATTTTTTATAGGTTGAAGTGTTTAAAGAATAGTTTATTTTCTTAAAACCTAAATAAGAAATAATAAGTTCAAACTGCCCGTTTTTTGTTTCAAATGAAAACTCTCCTTTAGCGTTAGTTATGGTTCCCACAGTTGTATTGTTCAGGTAAACCGAAGCACCTTCTATAGGTTTATTATCGTTAGAAACTACTTTTCCTTTAATGCTTATTTGAGCAAAAGAGAAAAATGAAAGAAAAAGAAAGGCAAGTAAAAATCGATTTTTCATTGGATAAAAATAACAAATGAAAAACCGATTAAAGAAGAAATAATGTTAATTATTGTTAAGCAAACCTGCACGCTTTAACAACGCATCAGGTTTAGGTTCTTTACCTCTAAAACGTTTGTATAATTCCATCGGTTTTTCTGTTCCTCCTTTAGATAAAACGTTATTTTTAAATTTATCAGCTACTTCTTTATTAAAAATACCTTCTTCTAAAAAGTACTCAAAAGCATCAGCATCTAAAACTTCTGCCCATTTATAAGAATAATATCCAGCAGAATATCCTCCTTGAAAAATATGAGAGAAAGCGGTACTCATACAATTTTTAGCAACATCAGGATATAGTTTTGTTTCAGAAAATGCAGCGGTTTCAAAATCTTTTACAGATTTTATTTCTGATGGATTTTGTGAGTGCCAACTCATATCTAATAATCCAAAGCTTAACTGACGAAGCGTTTGCATACCTTCATGAAAACTAGCTGACTCTTTTATTTTTTCAACATATTCCATCGGAATCGTTTCTCCAGTTTCATAATGTTTTGCAAACAACTCTAAAGCTTCTTTTTCGTAACACCAGTTTTCTAAAACCTGACTAGGTAATTCAACAAAATCCCAAGAAACTGAAGTTCCTGATAAACTATTGTAAGTTGTGTTAGCGAGCATTCCGTGAAGCGCATGTCCAAATTCATGAAATAGCGTTGTAACCTCGTTAAAGGTTAATAATGATGGTTTTGTTTCGGTAGGTTTTGTGAAGTTACAAACTATTGAAACTTGTGGTCGTTCATTAACTCCATTTTTTATTTGTTGTGATTTGTAAGAAGTCATCCATGCGCCATTTCTTTTTCCTGGTCTTGGATGAAAATCTGCATAAAAATGAGATATAAAATTCCCTTTTATATCTGTTACATTGTATGTTTTTACGTCTTCGTGATATTTATCTATCGAGTTGATTTCTTCAAACTGTAAGTCGAATAATCTATCTGCAATTTCAAAAACACCGTCAATTACATTTTCTAATTTAAAATAAGGTTTTAGCAATTCTTGATCTAAAGAAAATAATTCTTTCTTTAATTTTTCTGCGTAATAAGCACCGTCCCATTTTTGAAGTTGCGTTATACCATCCAATTTTTTAGCGTAAGCAGCTAAATTATCAAACTCATGTTTTGCAGCAGGTTTTGCTTTGGCTAGTAAATCGTTAGAAAACGATAACACTTTTTCTGGTGTTTCTGCCATTCGTTCTTCTAAAACAAAATGAGCATGTGTTTTGTAGCCTAATAAATTGGCTCTTTTATGACGAAGTTTTACAATATTTAAAACAATATCTTCGTTGTTAAAATCATTATCTTGAAATCCTTTTTTACCAGCAGCAATGGCTAATTTTTTACGTAATTCTCTATTGTCAGCATAGGTCATAAAAGGAATGTAACTTGGATAATCTAAAGTGAAAATCCAACCTTTTTTCTCTTTTGATTTTGCAACTTCTTTGGCAGCCTCTTTTACACTTTCAGGTAAACCTGACAAATCATTTTCATCAGTTAAATGCATTTCAAAAGCATTGGTTTCAGCCAATACATTTTCTCCAAATTTTAATGATAGTTTAGATAATTCAGCATCAATTGTGCGTAATTCTACTTTGTCAGTTTCATTTAAATTAGCGCCGTTTCTAGCAAAACTTTTGTATTGTTTGTCTAGCAACATTTCTTGCTCAGGAGATAAATTTAAATTGTCTTTAGCATCAAAAACAGTTTTAACTCTTTTAAATAAAGCTTCATTCAACGTAATATCATTTCTAAATTCACTTAGCCAAGGAGAAACCTCTTGTGCTATTTTCTGAATTTTATCATTGGTCTCAGCAGAATTTAAATTGAAGAAAATAGAAGTTATTTTATTCAGCTTTTCACCTGTAAAATCTAAAGCTACTGTGGTATTATCAAAAGTAGCAGCATCAGTATTATTTACAATGGCAGTAATTTCTTTTTTTGCTATTTTTATTCCTTCTTCAATGGCAGGTTTATAGTCTGCATTTGTAATTTTAGAAAAAGGAGGTGTATTAAAATCTTGTAAAAGTGGATTCATTTATTCTTTTTTCAGACCTCACAGGTTTTAAAAACCTGTGAGGTCTATTCATAATAATCTATTTTCTTACACGTTCCGAAGCTTTTTCAACCTTTAACTTTAAGCCTTCTTTATATGCGATAATTTTGTCTAAAACACATTTATCAGAAGCTCCAATAATTTGAGCTGCCAAAATACCAGCATTTTTTGCACCATCTAAAGCAACTGTAGCTACAGGAACGCCACCAGGCATTTGTAATATTGATAAAACAGAATCCCATCCGTCAATAGAATTTCTGCTTTTTACAGGAACTCCAATTATTGGTAACGGACTCATACTAGCAACCATTCCTGGTAAATGAGCAGCGCCACCAGCACCAGCAATAATTATTTTTATTCCGCGTTTATGAGCATTTTTAGAATAGTCAACTAATTTTTCTGGAGTTCTATGAGCAGAAACAATATCTACTTCTATTTGAATATCAAAACCTTCTAAAATATCAATTGCTTCTTGCATGATTGGAAGATCTGAATCGCTTCCCATTATAATTCCTACCATAATTTTATGTTTTTTTTAATGAGATTCTTAAACTTTTTCAGAATCTCATGAGTTTGGGTGAGAAGCTGAAATAAATTCAGCTTGACGAGTAATTATTTAGCTATTACTCTAATTGTTTCTTTTACTTGTTGGGCTATTTTTCGCGCCTCATTAATGTCTTTATTAACAATCGTTACGTGCCCCATTTTACGGAAAGATTTGGTTGTTTTTTTTCCGTAAATGTGTGGTGTAACACCGTTAATTTTTAAAATTTCGGTCATGTTTTCGTAAACGACATCGCCTGTATAACCTTCTTCTCCAACTAGGTTTACCATAATTCCGGCAACCTTACTTTCGGTATTTCCTAAAGGAAGGTTTAAAATACTTCTTAAATGTTGCTCGAACTGACTTGTATAACTTGCTTCAATTGAATAATGACCAGAATTATGTGCTCTTGGCGCTACTTCGTTTACTAAAATTTCATCTTCTTTTGTCTGAAACATTTCGACGGCTAATAATCCGACGAAGTCTAAAGTTTTAGCAATATTTAAAGCAACTTCTTGTGCTTTTTTAGCAACAGAATTATCAATTCTTGCAGGGCAAATTACATATTCAACCTGATTTGCTTCTGGGTGAAATTCCATTTCAACTACAGGATATGTTTTTATTTCTCCGGATGAATTTCTAGCAACGATTACTGCTAATTCATTTTTAAAAGGAACTAATTTTTCAGCAATACATTCAACATTAGGTAGTGATTGTAAATCTTCATAATTACGAACTATTTTTACGCCATTACCATCATAGCCAAACTGTGCAGCTTTCCAGACAAAAGGAAATTCGATGACATTATTTTCGTATGAATGCTTTAATTCTTCTAAAAAAGCATAATGAGAAAAATCTGCAGTAGGAATTTGGTGTTCCTTATAAAATAATTTTTGATGTGCCTTGTTTTGAATTACTCTTAAGTTTGCAGGCTTTGGATAAATAGTTAAACCTTCGGCTTCTAATTTATCGAGTGCATCAATGTTTATATTTTCTATTTCGATGGTTAGTACGTCTACTTTTTTTCCGAAGTTGTAAACGGTATCAAAATCAAATAAATCTCCTTGATGAAACTCATTGCAAATCTGTGCGCAAGGAGCTTCTGGATTTTTATCTAAAATTAAGGTGTAAATGTCAAGTTTTTGTGTTTCGGTAAGTAACATCCTACCTAATTGTCCGCCACCAAGAACGCCCAATTTAAAGTCTGAAGAAAAATAATTTTTCAAGATAAATATTTTAGTGTGTTGTTGTTATCGCAAAAATAAGAATCTAAAGTATAGGATAAATAGATTTAACGAGATATTCTTAATTGCGAACTATTAATTTGAGTAACAAAATACATTAAAGCAGCACAACCTTCATTCTCAATTTGTGCTCCGTTTGCTAAATAATTATATTTTTTATCATCACAAGGGCATATAATATGCACTCCATCAAAAGTCATTAACGAATTACAAGTGGTTTCTGGGCATTGCCTATCAAAAGCTTTGTAACCATTACTACCTGTTCTAAAAATATAAATATTTCGGCCTTGAATTATATTTTGAGATTCGCCATCGGGAACTAATAAACCCTGAAATTCTGGTAATGTTAAATCTATGATGGCATTTATTTCGATCCCTCTAAAACAATCATTAACTGGTGTGTTATCACTACAACTTAAAGTGATTAAGAAACTAAATAGATAAAATATTTTTTTCATTATTTTAAAATAGCGTTATTAAACTAACGCAACGAATTTACAAATATTTTGTACATTTGTTGCAATCTCATTCCTATCGGTGTGAGATTTTTAAAGTTTAGAAATTATGAGTGAAGTATCATATTATAGTGCAGAAGGATTAAAGAAATTAAAAGACGAGTTATCACATTTAGAGCATACGGAAAGGCCAAGAGTTTCTCAAGAAATTGGTGACGCTATTGATAAAGGTGATTTAAGTGAAAATGCAGAGTACCATGCGGCAAAAGAAGAGCAATCATTATTAGAAACTAAAATTGCACAACTTAAAAATGTAGTTGCAAGTGCACGTATTCTTGATGAAAGTCAGTTAGATACTTCTAAGGTATTAATTCATTCAGTAGTAAGATTAAAAAACACAACTAATGGGATGGAATTTACTTATACTTTGGTTGCAGATTCTGAAACAGATATTAGAAACGGAAAATTATCAGTAAATTCTCCTATCGGAAAAGGATTGTTAGGGAATAAAGTAGGTGATATCGCCGAAATTAATGTGCCTAATGGAATTATGAAATTCGAAATTATGGAGATTTCGAGATAATATCTTTTAAAATATTTATTGATAAAAGTGCTGCATTTGCAGCGCTTTTTTTATTTTTACTTACTATTGTGAGGTAGAGCAGAGTAGAGATTTAATTTTAACCGCTCAATTGCGCTCGAGGAAACATTAAAACAAAAATTATGGCAAGTATTTTTACGAAGATAATAAACGGAGAAATTCCTTCATATAAAATTGCAGAAGATGAAAATTTTATCGCTTTTTTAGATATAAATCCGAATGCAAAAGGACACACTTTAGTAGTTCCTAAAAGAGAAGAAAATAAGCTTTTCGATTTGTCAGAAGAAGAATATAACGGATTGATGTCTTTCTCATATCGTGTAGCAAAGGCGATAGAAAAAACAATTACTTGTGAACGTGTTGGTATGAGTGTAATAGGACTTGAGGTACCGCATGTGCATGTACATTTAATTCCGTTAAATACCATGGCAGATATTCAGTTTATAGAAAAAGTAAAATTACTTAATGAAGATTTTGTTGTTTTAGCAGAAAGTATCGCAAGTAATTTTGAATAAAATGAAATTACAAAAATGGCAAAAATCAGGATTGGTTTGGGGTTTGTGGATGTTTGTTATAATGACATTTGTTTGGCCGTATTTTGATGGCGAAGAAATAACATTAAGAAAAACATTGATTAGTTTAGTAATCTGGACAATAGCAAGTTTTGCTTTTGGCTGGTCTATGAGGCATAATCACAAAGAAAAATAAACTAAACATCAGCGCGTCATTCTGAACTTGTTTCAGAATCACTAGACAGCGCTAGTTTATGATGAGAACCTGAAACAAGTTCAGGTTGACGTTAATTAAATAGGTAAAAATTATAGACAATCACTTTAAACCTTGTTTAACTGAATTTCAAAAGTAGTTCCTTTTCCTATTTCAGATTTTAAGACGTAGATTTTCCCACTATGATAATCTTCAATAATACGTTTAGAGAGTGATAAACCTAACCCCCAGCCACGTTTTTTTGTGGTAAAACCGGGTTTAAATATCTGTTTGAATTGCGATTTCTGAATTCCTTTACCAGAATCGGTAACAGTAATTTTTATAAGTTTAGTGGTTTCTTTAATATCTAATGAAATGCTTCCTTTTCCTTGCATGGCATCAATCGAATTTTTAATTAAATTTTCGATTACCCACCCATATAACTCAATATTCAACAATGTAGAAAGTGTTTTTTTATCCGAAGAAAAAGAGAAATTAATTTGTTTAGAACTTCTAGTTTTTAAATAATTAAACGCTACTTGTGTTTCTAAAACAATATTATATTCCTTTAATTTAGGTAAAGAGCCAATTTTAGAAAATCGATTGGCAATGGTACTTAATCGGTCAACATCTTTTTCAATTTCAACAATATATTCTTCGTTTACATCTTCAGATCTTAAAATAGCAATCCAACCTAATAAAGAAGATAGCGGTGTGCCTATTTGATGCGCTGTTTCCTTGGCCATACCTGTCCAAAGTTTGTTTTGTTCCGCAACTTTACTCGATTTATACACCATATATACAATGGTTACAAAGAGTCCTAAAATTAATAATAAAGCTAACGGATAGTATTTAAGTTTGTATAATAAATCGGAGTTTCGGTAATAAAGATATTGGGTAATTCCAAAATATTCAATAATGATAGGCTCATTTTGCCTTTTCATTATCGTTAGTTGCTCTAGAAGATATGTTGGGTTTTTAGACTTAAGACTATCTAAATTTCTATGTAAATTAATTGTATCATCTTCATTTACAAGAATTGTAGGAATGTTTTCAATAGTTTCATAAACTTTATTAATTAAGTTGGTGTTTTCGTTTAAATTGGGGTTAGAGGCTAGTTCTTTAAAAGCTACCGCAAAGATTTCAATTTTACCTCTTTCTTCTTCTTTAAATTTTTGAAAAAACACATAAGTATTCCATAAGATAAAAGGTACAATTAATAGTGATACAAAAATTGTAATTCGCTTTATCCAATAAGTATTCTTAAAAAATGTCATTAGTCAAATATAAACTATTCTATAGAATAACTTAATTTGTAAAAGCGTAGTATCTTTACATTAAAAAATAAAATATGTTATCACTCGATCCTAAAGAATTGCCTGTAACAAAACTACATGGTTATTTATTAGGTGCTATAGCGCCAAGACCTATTGCTTTTGCAAGTACTATTGATGAAGAAGGAAATCCGAATTTATCACCGTTTAGTTTTTTTAATGTTTTCGGAGCTAATCCACCAATGTTAATTTTTTCTCCAGCACGAAGTGTAAGAGGTAATAAAACAAAACATACGTTAGATAATGCTGAAGAAACAAGAGAAGTGGTTATTAATGTGGTAAATTATGATATTGTACAACAAATGTCATTAAGCAGCACCATGTATCCGAAGGGTGTTAATGAGTTTGAAAAAGCAGGATTTACAATGTTACCTTCTGATAAAGTAGCTCCTTTTAGAGTAGCAGAATCACCCGTACAATTTGAATGTAAAGTAACCGATATTATTTATACCGGAACCGAAGGAGGCGCAGGGAATTTAATTGTTTGCGAAGTGGTTAAATTACATATTAATGAAGATGTTTTAGCTGAAGACGGAAGTATAGATCAACATAAAATAGATTTAGTTGCTAGGGCAGGAGGAAGCTATTATTCTAGGGCAAGAGATGGATTTTTTGAAATTCCAAAACCAATTTCGACTTTAGGAATTGGTGTAGATCAAATTCCGACTGAAATTAGAAATAGTGCTGTTTTAACAGGTAATAATTTAGGCATGTTAGGTAATGTAGAGCAGTTGCCAAATGAAGAAACTGTTAATAACTTTGCGAAAGAACATCCAAAATATGTTTCGCTTTCAACTGAAAAAAAACATACATTTGCACAAGAATACTTAAAGAGTAATGATGTAGAAAGTGCTTGGAAAGTGCTTTTAATTAAATAGATAAGAATATGGAAGTTATAGGGAAGATTAAATTAATTAACGAAACACAAACATTTGGAGCTAGCGGATTTAGAAAACGTGAATTAGTTGTTACTACAGATGAGCAGTATCCACAAATGATTATGATTGAATTTGTACAGGATAAATGTGATGTTTTAAATAGTTATGCTGTTGGTCAAGATGTAAAAGTATCTATTAATTTAAGAGGTAGAGAATGGATTAATCCAGAAGGAGTTGCAAAATACTTTAACTCGATTCAAGGATGGAGAATAGAGAATTTAGCACAAGCTTCATCTCAAAACACACCTCCTGTAGATCAGTTTCAACCAGCACCAGATTTATCTGCTAACGAACCAGACGATTTACCTTTTTAATATAAAAAGGAGTATATATACAAAAAAGAGAGCCTGTGGCTCTCTTTTTTCGTTTTACGTAAAACCACACCTTTAAATGCGGATATCCCTTTTGTTACGTAGTTAAGTTAAAATACATTTGTAGTATCATTTATTAGCTAGAGACTATAGATGTATTTAAGGGAAAAAGCCTTCTGATATTGTTATCAGAAGGCTTTTTATTATTTTTTACTATGTCGTTTTTATTTTTCCTTTTTAGGCATTGGTCCTCTTAAGTGAATTACTAATCCGTTTAAGAAATTTCTAAGAATTTGATCGCCACACTCCATATATTTAGGATGCTCTTCATTTCTAAAAAAAGCACCTAATTCACCTTTAGAAACTTTAAAGTCAACCAAAGCACAGATTTCAATAATATCAGTATCACGAAATTTGTGAGCTACTCTTAATTTTTTAAAAATATCGTTGTTCGTTAATCCCATAGTAATAATATATTTTATTGTTTTAATTAACCATTTTAAAAATGGCCCAAGCGTAAATGGCAAAACGTAAAAAACGAAATAGTCCAAAAAGCACTACGTTTTTAAACGGATATTTAATCATACCAGCTGTTAAACAACTAATAGCAAAAGGTAATGGTAATAAGGCACCAACTAAAATTAAAAAGCCACCCCATTTACTGGTGTTTTTAAGGTTTTTAGCCATTTTAACTTCTAAATAAAGTTTTACAGAAGCAATTTTTAAGGAAGCTCTACCTATAAAATAAGCCGTTAATCCACCAAAATAAGATAATGTTGCTAATAGCGATAAATTTAAAAC
Organism: Tenacibaculum retecalamus; assembly: GCF_027941755.1. NCBI lineage: Bacteria > Pseudomonadati > Bacteroidota > Flavobacteriia > Flavobacteriales > Flavobacteriaceae > Tenacibaculum > Tenacibaculum retecalamus. The sequence goes on from NZ_CP115916.1 coordinate 644,404, forward strand.
AGGATCTGCTGTTTTTTTAGACCAAGCGATAAAAATCTCTGGCGGAATTAAACCTAGTATTGTTTCAGAAATGAAAAAAGTAGTTAATACACCAAGTCTAGAAAAAGTTTCGGTAACCGTCTGTAAACCGTCGTTAATATTATAAACATATTTATTAAATAAAAATATACCTACAACTGCAGCTACTATTGGCCAAAAAGCTTTTTTTAAACTTTCCCAAATAAACATGTAAAAACCGGTACGTTGGTAGTAGTTGTGTAACCGCTTAACGTGTGGTTTTACATTCTTTTTATTTCTTCTTTTCTTAACTTTCATTTACTTACGTCTCTAAGCATCTTTTAGAGAATGCAAAAATACAAGGTAATTAGAAATAAATCAAAGAAATATCGTTAATTATAAGTTAGCAGTTGCAGCTTCAGCACAGCGTTCTCCATCCATTGCAGCAGATATAATTCCACCTGCATAACCACCACCTTCTCCACAAGGAAATAAACCCTCTATTTGTGGGTGTTCTAAATTTTCTTTTCGAGGGATGTTTACCGGAGATGAGGTGCGAGATTCTACTCCAATAATATTTGCTTCGGCAGTATAATAACCGTGCATTTTTCTTCCAAAAGCATCAAAACCTTTACGCAATCTACTACCAATAAACTTTGGTAATAAAGAATGCATTGGTGCTGAGTTTAAACCTGGCTGATAAGAAGTTTCGTTTAAACTTGACGATAATTTACCTTCTACAAAATCGGTTAAACGTTGGGCAGGGGCAACCTGACTTTTTCCACCAGCGTTAAAAGCTAGTTTTTCTAAATCTTTCTGATACTCTAAACCTTTAAGCGCACCGAATTTTTCATATTTATATAAGTCTTTATCGATGTTAATTTCAACGACAATTCCCGAATTGGCAAATTTGTTGTTTCTACGAGAAGGTGACATTCCGTTTACAACAACTTCTCCGTTTGCAGTTGCAGCCGGCACTATAAATCCACCAGGACACATACAAAACGAATATACACCTCTGTTATTTGCTTGATGCACCAAGCTGTATGACGCTGCAGGTAATAATTCATCTCTTTGGCCAGTACAACTATATTGAATCTGATCAATAATTTCTTGCGGATGCTCTACACGAACTCCCATTGCAAATGATTTTGCTTTTAATAAAATATCTTTTCTATCAAGTAATTCGTAAATATCTCTTGCCGAATGCCCCGTTGCTAAAATTACTGAATTCACAGTCATTTCATTTCCGTTTTGCAATTGTATGGCTTGTAGCTTACTATTTTTTATTACAAAATCGGTAACGCGGGTATCAAAATGAACTTCACCACCGTATTTTATAATATTCTCACGAATATTCTGAATAATTTTCGGCAATTTATTCGTTCCGATATGCGGATGCGCATCAATTAAAATATCTTCAGCAGCACCATGGTGCACCAAGTTTTCGAATATTTTACGAACATCGCCACGTTTTAAACTACGGGTATATAATTTTCCGTCAGAATAGGTTCCGGCACCACCTTCGCCAAAACAGTAATTAGAATCTTCATTTACAAAATGCTCTTGATTAATAGCACGTAAATCTCTACGACGATCTTGTACATTTTTACCACGTTCTAAAACAATTGGTTTGTAACCTAATTCTATACAACGAAGCGCTGCATACATTCCTGCAGATCCGAAGCCAATAATATGAACTTCTTTTGCGTTAGATACATCTTGATAATCAAAAATATAATCAGGAGTATCAGGTAAAGGTTCGTTAATATAAACCGCTACTTTATAATTAAAAACCACGTCTTTTTTACGCGCATCGATAGATTTACGTAACACTTTTACAGTAGTTATGTTAGTAATAGCGATGTCTAATTTTCTAGAAGCTTTCTTTTTTAAGATATCTTCTTTCTTTTCTTCTATTAAATTAACGCGTAGTTGAAGTTCTTTTACCATGTTGCAAAATTATGCAAAATTGAATTGATACGTTTTTATTTCTTCAAGAATTATAAAAAATGAAATCAAAGCAGTTTTTTTATTATTAGTATGGTGAAAACTGCATTATATTTGCAGTGTTTATTACAGTTTTTATATGATTTGGTTACCCGAAGAAATAGTATTTCCGCCTTACGAATTCGCAAATGAAGATGGTGTTTTGGCATTTGGTGGAGATTTATCTGCCAAACGGTTAATACATGCGTATAAAAACGGAATTTTCCCATGGTTTAATGAAGGCGAACCAATTGTTTGGTATTCGCCACCAGAACGTATGGTTTTATTTCCTCAGGAAGTAAAAGTTTCTAAATCGATGCGTCAAGTATTGCGAAAAGAAGGTTTTACAATTACCGAAAACAAAGCGTTTAACGATGTTATTTTTAATTGTCGCCATATTGATAGAAATGATCAGTTAGGAACTTGGATTACTGATGATATGGAAGATGCTTATATTAATTTATACGAAAAAGGAATCGCAAAATCTATTGAAGTTTGGATTGATGATAAACTCGTAGCGGGTCTGTACGGAGTTGATACCGGAAACGGGGTTTTTTGCGGAGAAAGTATGTTTAGTAAAGCAAGTAATATGAGTAAAGTTGCTTTTATTCACTTAGCCAAAAATGGCGGATACAAACTCATAGATTGCCAAGTGCATAACGAACATTTAGAAAGTTTAGGCGCTCGTGAAATTGATAGAAATGATTTTTTGAAGATGTTGTAAGTGGGTTTTGTTACTTAAAAATTACACACTTTATGAGATAGTGTCTTTATAAATTACATAAGGTTTAAGTTTGTTTTTCACAAACTTCAATCATTTCTTTGTAATGAATTTCGTCAATTTCTTTAATTAGATTCAAAATATCTTTTATAACATTGGAACCTTCGTCCAGTTTGTTGTCAGAGGAATCATTATCAAAGTCCTGTGCGTGAGAATATTTGTTTATAAAACGATAGATATATTCTTCTTTGTCTTTAAATGATGTATTTTGAATCCCTTTTTGTAATAATTGTCTAAAATCACCTAACCTTTTAGGGTGTTTGAATTTTAGAAAAGTTTCAAGTATTTTTCTAGAAGCATTTGCAGATAAATAGGCTTTGTCTAAATCTAAATGAGTCTCATTAGAATAAGTTATTAGTTTTTTAAACAAGTAATGATATTCTGAGGTATATTCTAAGAGAGTAGGGTCTGCATCTTTAATATAAGAAAAACGCATTTGATTAGTATCAAAGTTCGATTCTATTGAGTAAATATTACATATGGTTTCTGGTTTAGAAGGGTCTTTTCGGTGTTTCTGATTTTGCTTTTTATTTTTGGTTTCGAACCAATCTCTTACAAGTCTGTAATAATTGAAGTTATGTGTTAATATAAATAATTGCTTCGCTTCATTACAATTTAGTTTTAGGTATGAATACGAACTAAATAAATTATTCGAATCAAAACTTGAAATTGGGTCGTCAACTATTATGGTTGTATCTTTAATCTTATTGTTTTTTTCTAATATTTTATTTATAAAATAAACAAAAGCTATTGCTGTTTTTTCTCCTTCGCTTAATTGATTCCCGTTTGTGTTAGGGTTTCCATTTCTCTGTAACTTATAACCTCCTTTTTCTTGTGGATCTAAAGCTATATCTTTTCTTCCTAAGAATTTCCATAAATCATTATTAAACTTAGTAGCCCCCAGAGCTTCCGTAGAAATTAATGAATTCAATTGTTTGATATCCATTTTTATTTTTTCAAGTTCTAATTGAAGTTCCTTGTTTTTTTGAATAGTATGTAGTTCAATGTTTTTTTGCTTATAAAAATCATATCTTTTAATTTCATCTTTAATGTACTCAATTTCAAGATTATTCTTTGCCTCTTGTATAATTGTCGAAGCACTTAAATATTTTTTGTTATGGCTTTTAATTATTTCTGTTGCCTTTTTATAAAGCTTAATTAAATTGGTTTCATTAAAATTTAAAACTGAAGTTTTAGGAATTTCAAATGGATTTGAAGCCTTAGTTTTAAGTATTTCTTTCCATTTATCAAGTGCTTTTATTAGTTTTTCATTCTCAAAATCAATATTCTTTTTAATTCCCTCGTATTCAGCTTGATATTCTTTATAAAGTGCTTTGTAAGATGGCAATTCTGTTGTTTTTAGTTCATCTATCCAAGTAATGGCTTTAGATAGTTGTTCTTGTAGATTTTTGAAAGAATCACTAAAATGATTGTTTAAAGTAGAAATACGTTGTTTAGAGATGTTATTTCCACAAAAAGAACAATTGTCTTCGGCTTTATGCAGTTCAAGTCCTAATTTAACCCAATCAGATTTTTTAAAATCATTCTTTAAACCATCAATAACTTCTGATGTTATTTTTGAATTTAATAATGAAATTATTTTTTCATAACCGGAAGTTATTTGAGATAAAACTGAAAAGTCAGGTGTTTCAATTCTATCTTTGTCTTGTGGCTTTATAGTTTGAGCTAACTTTTCAATTTCTTGAATAGTCAATGAAGCTTTTCTAATATTATCTTTATTTTTATTTAAAGAACTTTCAATTTTTGTTTTATTATAATTAGACAAGTGTTTATCTTCAACCTCAATTAATTGAAACTTTTGTTTAATGTTTTTTGCAGATTCTGACAGGAAATTACTGTTGTTTCTTATTAAACCTTTGTTTCCTTTCTCCGTTAAGTGTTAATTCATTTTGAGCTATAGACGAACTAATTTTTGATTTTTCTTTTTTCTTATCCTTTAGTTTTAATATTTCTTCATTTTTATCATTTGAAACGACAAGAATTCCTTTAATTGTATCGTTCCAATTAATGTTACGCTCTATAAAATCAGCATTGAAAACTTTAATATTAAAATCACTTTCAAATTTGTCTGATTCGGAATAAATTTTTCCGCCTTTTTCAAAACTCCATTTTGAATTTGGAAACCTAGATATGGATTCATTTGATTCAATTAAAGAAAATAAATGTGATATCGTTGATTTACCACTACCGTTTAATCCGTAAAATAGATTTAGTTTATTAAAATTACTATATTTTGGATTACTCTCTATATTCTTGAATATTCCAAAATTTGATACTCCTTTAATTTTCTCAATCATTTAATTTGATTTTTGAGTATGACTGTTGATTAATGGTAGTTATTAAAACATCCTTTTTTTTATAATGAATATCACACAACAACGAATTTAGTTGTTTACAGAATATAAATCAAACTAAATAACAACGCGTCATTCTGAATTTATTTCAGAATCTCATACTTACAAGAAACTATATATTATGATGCGAACCTGAAACAAGTTCAGGTTGACGTTACAATTGGTACAAATAATTAGTTAAACTTTAAAGTATCATCTTTAACTGATTTTACACGTAATGTGAAATAATCGTAAATCCAATTTTGATATAATTTCCACGGGAATTTACTTCCTTGTTTTGGTAAGTTTGCTGTAGAACGATGTATGTAACCCGAGTTTAAATTAATAAGCGGTACAGTTTCCATATTCATATCACTAACTTTAGGTACCACAACTTTATGTCCTTTTTTATCCATTAAATTAATAAGTCGGCTTGCATATTCGCTTGTTAAATCGCTTTTTAATGTCCAAGAAGCGTTGGTATAACCCGCAAAAAAGATAAAGTTAGGCAGGTCATTTAACATCAAGCCTTTGTAAGTTAATTTATCCGAAGGATTAAAAGGAATGTTGTCAACACTAATTTTAGCATCACCAAAGGCAACCAACTGCAAACCTGTGGCCGTAATAATAATATCAGCTTCAAGTTCTTTTCCTGATTTTAAACGCAATCCGTTTTCTGTAAAACAATCAATATGATCGGTTTCTATAGATGCTTTTTTCTCTCTTATGGCTTTAAATAAATCGCCATCAGGCGCCACACAAAAACGTTGATCCCACGGATTGTAGTTTGGTGTAAAATGAGGCTCGACAGGAAAACCTTTTAATTGCTTTTTTGCCCCTTTAATGATAAAGTTTCTCATAAAATTCGGAAACTTTTTAGAGGTGTTGTAAAAAGCAATCGAAAAAAGAATGTTTTTAAAACGAATTACTTTGTGTGCCGTTTTTTTAGGCAGTGCTTTTTTTAGAAAACCAGCAACTTTGTCTTTATTAGGTAGCGCACCAATATAGGTTGGCGAGCGTTGTACCATGGTAACATGCGCTGTTTTTTTAGCCATTTCGGGCACTAAGGTTACAGCAGTTGCTCCGCTACCAATAACAATTGCTTTTTTGTTGGTGTAATCTAAGTTTTCAGGCCATTGCTGCGGATGAATAATGGTTCCTTTAAAATTAGTCATCCCTTCAAAATCGGGCGTGTAACCACTTTTATAGCTATAATAACCACTGCATGAAAATAAAAAATTAGCAGTATAAGTATGTTCTTTCTTACTTTTTTGATGTTGAGTAATAACCGTCCAAATTGCTTTTTTAGTATCAAAATTTACGGAAATTACTTTTTCGTTATAACATATTTTATCACGTACTTTATATTCGTCAGTAGCTTCGTTTAGATATTCTAAAATAGATGGCGCATCGGCAAATGATTTAGAAGCATCCCATGTTTTAAAAGAATATCCGAAGGTATACATATCCGAATCAGAGCGAATTCCTGGGTATTTAAATAACGACCAAGTACCGCCTAATTCGGCTCTCATTTCAAGAGTTTTATAACTCTTGTTAGGGTTTTTTCTTGATAGGTGACAAGCAGCGCCAATACCCGATAATCCGGCACCAATAATTAATACGTCGGTATGATTTGTAGCCATCATTATTTTTTTAATACCGTAAATTCAATACTAGAATCTGAAAAAACTGAATGTGTTTGTGTTTTAAAATCTTTCTCATCAGCTTTGTAGATGTTGTCTACATAGGTTTGCGGATTTAAATCAATTAAAGGAAACCAGGTACTTTGTACTTGTATTTGTAATTTATGTCCTTTTTTAAAGGTGTGAAATACATCTTGTAATTTAATATTTACATCCGTTTTCATATTAGGTGTAAACGGTTCTGGATTCGAAAAACTATTTCTAAAACGACCACGTAAAACCTCGCTACGAACCATCATATGGTAATTACTTAGTTTTAAATGCGATTGCATTTCTTTGTTGTCGTTTTTTAGATCTGCAGGATGCACATCAATAACTTTAACAATCCAATCGGCAGCAGAACCTGTCGTTGCTACTTTTAATTTAGCTAAAATATCACCAGCTAACGTAAAATCATCTGTTAACACCTCCGTTTCATAAACCAACACATCTGGTCTACGTGCAGCAAAACGCTGATCATCCGTCATGTATTTTCTTGGTGTGAATACGGTTTTAATATCTTCAGAATATGGAACAGGACGTTTAATGTCACTTATAAAATCAACTTTAGAATTGTCTTTTTTTGATGCTGTTAATTCTTGATTTGATGATAAGAAAAACGATTGTTTTTTCGCTTCTTTTGGAGGCCAAACATCATATGATTTCCATTCTTTTTTACCGCTATCAAAAACGTATGCTTCAGGTAACCCGCTATTTTTAGAGCCGTCACCTTTTAAGAAATGATTAAAGAATTTTGTTTCTACTTCTTTCTGAAATTTTAAAGAAATTGAATCTCCAAAATAATAGTTTCCAACTTTATTGGCTACTTTATTTCTTGCCCATCCACCGTGATCCCAAGAGCCAAAAACTAACGTATTGTAATTGTTAGGTTGATTTTTCTCTATGTTTTTATAGGTTTCTAAAGAGCCGTATAAATCTTCAGCATCAAACAAACCACCAACAATCATAGTTGCTACGGTAGACGGAACTTTATCTAAATGTTGAATAATTCCTTTGCTTTGCCAAGTTTCATCATAATTTGGATGTTCTACAATTTCTTTCCAGAAAAAATCATCAATTTGATCTTTCTTTTTAGTTGATGCAACATCTAATTTATCATATTGAAAAAAATCGTTGAGGTTTTTTAAAGATCCTTTATCTAAAAAGAATTGATATTGATCTTGTGTATCCATTTTAGGAAAAGAATACCAAGCAGAATCCGTTGGTTGATCTTTGTAAGTTCCGAATAAAGAAATTGCTCTGAAATAACTTAACAAAAATGCACCGTTATGGTGAAAATCATCAAAAAAGAAATCGCCAATACAAGCTTGTGGTGAGGCTGCTTTTAAAGCAGGATGCGCATCAATTGCAGAAACCGTAGCGTAATGCCCAGGATATGAAATTCCCCATGTACCAACTTTTCCGTTGTTATGCGGTGTGTTTTTAACTAACCAATCAATGGTATCGTAAGTATCGGTAGTTTCATCAGCTTGCTTTGGTGTTTTATTAGGAATATAAGCACGCATATTATCATATACACCTTCGCTCATCCAACGACCACGAACATCTTGATATACCACAATGTTTCCTTCTTTCATTAAAATGGTATTCGGACCAATTTTGGTTTTAAATTTACCGTCTCCATAAGGTCTAGAACTGTAAGGTGTTCTTTGCATTAAAATTGGGTAGGTTTTGCTCGTGTCTTTAGGGGTGTAAATAGTGGTGTGTAATTTAACACCATCGCGCATCGTAATAGTAACCTCTTTTTTAGTAAAGTTATCTTTTACATAGGTGTTTTTTACTTTCGTGTCTACTTCAATTTTTTCTGTGTTTTTTGAAGTACAACTACTAATTGTAAGTGAAATAATTAACAAGAATTTTAAAAATGATTTCATGTGATTTGGTTATTTAAGTAGTAAATATAAAAAACGAATGCTAAAAGCAAGCTAGATTTAATATTTTAGCGTTAAAATGTATTTTATGAGAGTTTTAATGTTAAGTGTTATTGTTTTAATGTTGATTGGTTGCGGTGAAAAAAACATCAGCAAAACAGAGAAAGAGGTAACCAAAAAGGTGTTTCCTAAATTAAAAAAAGACAGGTACAATGTTGCGTTTTTAATAATGGACGGAACTTTTAATACGGAACTTACAGCGCCGTTTGATATTTTTCAACATACTGTTTTTAGAAAAGGAATTAAACCGATGAATGTATTTACGGTTGCTGATACTGATAAACCGATTACTACTTTTGAAGGAATGCGAATTTTGCCTGATTTTAATTATTTAAAAGATAGCTTACCAAAGATTGATATTTTAGTGGTGCCAAGTGCGGAACATCATTTAGATACCGATTTAGAAAATAAAAAACTGATTGAATTTGTACAAATGGTTGATAAAGAGGCGCAGTTTATAACTTCTCATTGCGATGGCGCTTTTGTATTGGCAAAGGCTGGAGTTTTAAACGGAAAAGTATCAACTACATTTCCTTCGGATATTGATAAAATGCGAACCATGTTTCCTGATTTAGATATTAGAAAGGAAGTGTTATTTGTTCACGACGGAAAATATATTACGTCTGCCGGAGGCGCAAAATCTTTTGAGGCATCACTTTATTTATGTGAGTATTTATACGAGCCAGATATAGCAAAATCATTAGCACAAGGTTTGGTAATAGATTGGAATGTTGCTAAAATACCGCATTTTATTATAAATGATTAATAAAAAAAGGCAACCAATTTGGTTGCCTTTTTAAATTTTATATAAATAGATTAATCTTATTTATTTGGATTTAAAATAGTATTAACTCTATCTGCTGCATCTTGTAAATGGTAACGAGAAATTGTGTTACGAGCGTTAGGAATACTACGTTTAATATCTCTTTGTATTCTTTTTAATTCGCCTCTAACAACTGCTTTAATATCAGATTGACTAATATTTACTGCAGTTTGTTTAAAATAACCTCCGCTTCTTCTAACTCCGCTTTGGTTTTTAGCTTTGTTTAATAAAAAGTCTAAACGATCTAAATGTGCTCTTTGTAAATTTCTTCTGTAACCATCAATTGTTTTATTTGTATATAGTTCAGCCCAAATCCCTTTTCTAAGATCTGTCATCATATTTACAAAAGTATACGCTTTAGTTCCGTTTAAAACTTCATTCTCAATTAAACGAGTTAAACGACCAGTTTTTAAAATTTTGTTTAAAGTACGTACTTGTAAGCTTCTAATTTCATCAACAGAACCAGAATATTGTGTTTTTGCAATAATATTTTGATCTATTAACCAAGTAGGTGTTTTAAATAACTCATTATTAACAAAAGCTAAGGCTCTTTTTTGATGATCTTTCGAGGTATGTGTATATACTGTACCTTCTTGATCAGCAGTTTTAAAGTTTTCGTAAACTCCACCAATATTAGAGCTAACATGTCCCATATATCTGTTAAACTGACCAACTAATTGACCATACATTGTTTTTAACTCTTGATAGCCTTCACCGTTTTCAGTAGTCCATTCTTCTAAACGAGGTAAAATACGTTGTAAGTTTTTAATACCGTAAGCACTTGCTTTCATAGCGTCATCTCCTAAATCTTCAGTTTGAGAACTTGGATCGATGGTATTTCTTACTTGTTGATGACCAAATCTATAAATAGGATCTCCTTTTTTATCAGTAATCCATTTATTTAAAATAGCTTTTTCATCTTTAGCAGAAGTGTTTAAGATAGGACGGTATCCCCAGCTCATTGCATATTTATCATAAGGTCCAATATTAGGCATTAAAGCAACACCTTTATCTTCTGGTTGTGCAACGTAATTAAAACGCGCATAATCCATAATAGAGGGAGCTGTACTATATTTTTTAGTAAAACTAGCAGAGCGTAAAGAGTCTACAGCATAAGCAGCAGAACTTCCCATGTTATGTGGTAAACCTAAGGTATGACCAACTTCGTGAGAAGAAACAAAACGTATTAAACGCCCCATAATTTCATCTTTAAACTTATTTTTTCTAGCTTCAGGATTAATCGCCGCAGTTTGAATAAAGTACCAGTTATGTAATAAAGTCATTACATTATGATACCAGTTGATATCAGATTCTAAAATTTCTCCAGAACGAGGGTCGCTAACGTGAGGTCCGTTTGCATTTGGAATAGGAGAGGCTAAATAACGAACTACAGAATAACGAACATCTTCAGGACTCCATTCTGGATCTTCCTCTTTTGTTGGTGCATCTTTAGCGATGATTGCATTTTTAAAACCAGCAGCTTCAAAAGCAACTTGCCAATCTTCAATTCCTTCTTTAATATATTTACTCCATTTTTTAGGCGTAGCTCTATCAATATAATAAACAATTTGTTTTTTAGGTTCTACTAATTCACCTCTCTTAAATTTAGCTAAATCTTCATCTTTAACTTCTAAACGCCATCTGTCTAAATAAGTTACTGATTTACTTTTTTGAGTATCTAAACCATAATCAGTTTGAGAACTTGTAAACCAACCAACACGTTCGTCAAAATAACGACGTTTCATAGGTACTTTAGGAAGTAAAATCATAGAGTTACTTAATTCTAAAGAAACGGCACCAACACTTGAGTTTGATGGCGCTTTACCAGCAACATAAGTTTTTACGTGGCGAACTTCAATGTTTTTTGGATAACTACTCATACGATCAATATATGATCGGTTTTTATCCATTTTAGAAATCTTGTAATTTTTTCTACTAAATTGAGGAAATCCGATTGCTTTAACATCTGTAGCAAATAAAGGAGTAGCGTCAATTACTGTAGCTGTAGAATCTTTACTGAATGCTTTTATAGGAAAAGCAAAAAGAATAGGTTCGAAATTAGAATTAGCCACTGCTTCGTGAATAGGTAAAATAGAATCTGCAACTACATTGTGTGAAACAACTTTTAATAATATTTTTTTCTGATTTTTTACCCAACGTAACACTTGCGTATTTTGTTTTCCACCTCCAAAACCAATTCCGCTTGCGGTTTTAGCAATTCTGGTAACCATTAACATTTCACGGTTTAATAACGAATCTGGAATTTCAAACAGATAGTTATTGTCTTTCGAATGGATTTTAAATAAACCTTTATCAGTTTTATGTTTTTTGGTAACGACTTTGCTATAAGGCTTTATGGCGTTTTTATCTGGTTTGCTTTTTGGTTTTACAGCAGCAGCCTTTTTGTCGTTTTTTTTCTTTTTTTACGTTGTGCTTCAGTGTTTAAAGAAACGCCTAAAAAAAGAAATACAATCAAAATTCTTGAAAGTAATCTTTGTGTCATTGTATTTGGTTTGAATATGAAGCACCGAATTTAGTTAAATGAAAGTTGTATTCTTCTTAATAAATTGTTAAAGCAAAAAAAGGCAACCAATTTGGTTGCCTTTTTAAATTTAAAAAAACTAAGAATGGTTTAGTTTTTTAACCAAGCATTTCGTAAAATTACTTTTGGGTTTGTTGCAGGTAATTTTTCTATTACTAAACCAGTTGATTTACTAGTTGGTTGTACGTAATTTCCTGATATTTTTACAGGTTTACCATCTCTGGTAATTTCCATTGTTATTGTGTCACCAGCTTTCCATTGCATTGTTTTTCCTAAAATAGGACGAATGTTGGCTAACGAAATTTTTTCTCCGTTTACAGATTCTAAAATATCACCAGCTTTAATACCTAAAGCTACTAAAGCTGAATTAGTTCTTGGAGTAAAGAATATTTTTTTATCACTATTTACAGAAATAAAAGGTTGTCTTTTAGAATCTAAAAAATAAGTTGAATTTTCAGTTTTTGTTTCTTTTGCAACTCCTATTTTGTTGAAGTATGTTTCGTAATTAATAGGTGTTGCTCCTTGTACATGAGTTTTAAAGAATTCACCAACTGAAGGATATGTCATTTTTACAATTTCAGCTATAATATTTTCATCTTTAAAGGCTTTGTTTTTTCCGTACTTTTTAGATAAATCTAACATCATGTTTCTAACACCGTAAGTACCTTTACTCTCTTCTCTTAAAATAATATCTAAACACATTCCAATTAATGCACCTTTTAAATAAACATTACTATAGTTTTTGGCATATTCAGGTTCTAAAATATTCTTACTCATCTTAGTAAAAGACATTGCGTCATTAAAACGTAATGAAGATCCAATTTTATTATTCATTTCAGTAATAAATTCCTCTTCAGAAATTAAACCTTGGTTTACTTGAAAAAGATTTGCAAAATATTCAGTCATTCCTTCGTACATCCATAAATGCTCAGACATGTTTGCTTTGTTAAAATCAAACGAGTGAATTTCTTCAGAATGTACAGAAAGAGGTGAAACAATATGAAAAAATTCATGAGACACTGTTCCATTAATCATGTTGCTAGCAAACCTTTCCTTACTCATTGTTTCAGGGTACACAACAGTTGTAGAAGATCGATGCTCTAAAGCTCCATATCCTTGGAATTTATAAACTTCAGAGTCAAATAAATACACTAACACATTGTATTCGTTTGTAGTTTCAAAACCTTTTAAAAAGTTTGTTTGCGCAGTCATCATTGTTTTTAAAGCTTCTTCTAAATCAGCCGCTTTGTGTTTGTTATTTGGCGAGTATATTGCTAAATTAACATCAATTCCGTTTACGTTAAAATTTACATTATTTAATGGCGCATACATAATTGGGTTGTCAGAAATCTCGTCATATCTTGGCGCTAAAAAAACATCTTTACTATTATCAGTCTTTGTCGTATTCTTGTTAATTAAAGATGAAGTTTCATATAAGTTTGTTGGATGCGTTATCGAAATCTCATAAGGAAATTCTTTTCTACCATTAAAGTATCCAATAAAACCTGGTAGGTTCAATAAGAAGTTCTTTCCTTCTTCGATATTTGTACCTGCCATTACATAAATTTTATGCTCTTTCTTAGAATCGAAAGTATCATCAATCCAGTAAGAAAGTTTATCCATAGTCTTAGCATTGTTAATTTGCCAAGAGTTTTTGTTTAATTTTTTAACAGTTAATTCTTTTCCGTTGTAATCAAAAGCTTTAAAGTCTGAAACAAATTTCCCGTAATTACTCATCACATACGTTCCTGGTACAATTGCAGGAATGTTATATACTAAGGTCTCTTCTTTAATTTTTTGCGGATTTACCTCAACCATCACTTTGTCGTTAACAACAGTGTTTAAGTCGATTCCAATTTCTATTGTTTGTTTGTTGTTTTGAGCTGTTTTGTAAGTAGAACAGCTTGCTAACAAAGCTAAAGAAGCGATTCCTAATAGTATTTTTCTCATGATTAGTTTTTATTTATTGCATAAGTATTAATTTTAGATGAATTGTTACACTTTTTGTTGTTTATTTAACACCATTTTAAGAGCGGTAATATCAACTAAAACATTGTACCTTTGCAACGGCATGAGAATAAGACGAGTTTCAGATTGGTTACCGACTACAAATAAGGAGGTTAAGTTAAGAGGATGGGAAGAATTAGATGTAATTCTTTTTAGTGGAGATGCATATGTAGATCATCCATCATTTGATCCTGCAGTAATTGGGCGTATACTAGAAAGTTACGGATTGCGAGTAGCAATTGTACCACAACCTAGTGTAAATGATAATTTACAGGATTTTGAAAAGTTAGGAAAACCAAGATTATTTTTTGGAGTTACCGGCGGATGTATGGATCCGATGGTGAGCAACTATACGGCTAGTAAGCGTCGTAGAGATAAAGATGCGTATACACCAAATGGCGATAAAGGATTTAGACCGGATTATGCAACATCAGTATATTCAAAAATATTAAAAGATAAATTTCCTGATGTACCAGTTTTAATTGGTGGTATTGAAGCTTCTTTAAGAAGAGTTACACATTACGATTATTGGTCGGATAAATTACTGCCGTCTATTTTAGAAACTTCTAAAGCAGATATGCTGGTATACGGAATGGGAGAACAGCCTTTACGAGAAGTTGTAGAATTGTTACAAAAAGGAGTTCCGTTTTCGAGTTTAAAAACAATTAAACAAACTGCTGTTTTTGTTGATAAAGGAGAAGATTTTCCGAAGAATAAAAATTGGGAAGACATAGAAATCAATTCTCATGAAGCTTGTTTAAAGGATAAAAAAACGTTTGCCTCTAACTTTAAAGTAATAGAGCAGGAGTCAAATAAATTAAAAGCACGACGTATTTTTCAGAAAGTAGGTGATAAGAAGTTGATGATAAATCCGCCGTACCCTACAATGACTGAAAAAGAAATTGATGGGTCTTTCGATTTACCTTTTACACGTTTACCACACCCAAAATATAACAAGCGAGGCCAATTCCGGCTTTTGAAATGATCAAGTTTTCAATAAATATTCACCGTGGATGTTTTGGGGGATGTAGTTTTTGTACTATTTCAGCACACCAAGGGAAATTTATTGCAAGCCGAAGTGAAGAGTCTGTTTTAAGAGAGGTAGATAAAGTTACCCAAATGGATGATTTTAAAGGGTATTTATCTGATATTGGTGGGCCTTCTGCTAATATGTATAAGATGAAGGGTAAAATACAATCTATCTGTGATAAATGTGTTGCTCCTTCTTGTATATCGCCAGTAATTTGTAGTAATTTAGATACTTCACACAAGCCGTTAACAAAATTATATCAAGCTGTTGATGCACATCCGAAGATAAAAAAATCGTTTATTGGAAGTGGTATCAGACACGATATGTTGGTGCCTGAATTTAATAAAAATGCAGATCCGAAAGAGTTAGATGCCTATACCGAAGAGGTAATGACAAAACATATTTCTGGACGATTAAAAGTAGCACCAGAGCATACTTCTGATCCTGTTTTAAAATTAATGCGTAAGCCGTCATTTAAATATTTTCATATGTTTAAAGAACGATTTGATCGTATTAATATCAAGAAAAAATTAAAACTTCAATTAATACCTTATTTCATCTCTAATCACCCAGCATGTGAAAAAGAGGATATGGCAAATTTAGCTGCCGAAACAAAAGAAATGGGATTTCAGTTAGAGCAGGTGCAAGGTTTTACGCCAACGCCAATGACGGTTGCTACGGTAATTTATTATAGTGGATATCATCCGTATACATTAAAACCTACTAAAACACCTAAAACTGCCAAAGAAAAAGAAGAGCAGCACAGGTTTTTCTTTTGGTATAAAAAAGAAAACAAAGACTGGATTAAAAAAACGTTAAACAAAGTAGGAAGACAAGACTTATTAAAAGTTTTATTACCCGAAAATAACTCATGGAAGAAAAATAAATCAGCAAAAGAAGCAAAAAACACTTTTGATGATGCTGTTCCTTTCAATCAGCGTAAAAGTAAAAATTATAGAGCTCCTAAAACTGAAGACAAAGAAACTAAAAGTTATAGAGGATCTAAAACAGAGGTGAAAGAAAGTAAAAGTTATAGAACACCTAAGAATAAAAAAAGAAGAAGGTAATATAACTTCTTTTGTAAAATATTTAAAATAAAAAAACTTAGTGTGTAAAAGCACTAAGTTTTTTTATGGACTTTAATTGTGAAAATTTCTCTCCATAATAACATATTCAATTCCGCCTTTTTTAAATTTTTTAGTTGTTGATGTCAAATCGAATCTCTCATAAAATTTTGATTTCTCAACTCGAGCATTACACCATAGTTTTGCTACTTTTTCTTTTTTTACTAAGTCGATTACTTTGTTTAATAATATTGTTCCGTAGCCAAAACCTTGGTGCTCGATTAACGTTGCAAATTTTCTGAATTGAGCCTCGTTGTTCGATATAAATAAAGAAATAATTGATGTTATTTCTCCGTTTACAAATAATCCAAAATGTTTGCCCTTTTCATCATTTGGTAATTCAACATAACTCATCGGTTTATCAGGCCACATAACTTTATGTCGAATAGGGAGCACTTCAGAAATGGTAATTTGCTTGATTTCAGCAATCTTTTTTTTCAATAGTTGAGGTTTTCTAACAAGCGGATTTATTGCAACTGCTTTATAAAATTATTAATCCCTGCGGTTCCTTTTTTGTCCAATTCTTTAACAAAAGCCGAACCAATAATTGCTCCATTCATATATTTACAAGCCGTTGTAAATGTTTTCTTATCAGAAATACCAAAACCAACAATTAATTTACTTTGTAATTTCATAGCGTTAATTCGATTAAAATAATCGATTTGCTGTGATGAAATCTCTCCTTTTGCCCCAGTAATTGATGCGGACGCTACTACGTAAATAAAAGCTTCTGTTAACGAATCTATTTTACGAATTCTTTCTTCCGATGTATTTGGCGTAATTAAAAATACGTTTGTTATTCCGTATTTCTTAAACAATGCTTGATAATGATTTTCATATTCAATCATTGGTAAATCCGGAATAATTACAGTATCAATTCCTGTTTCTTTTACTTTTTCACAAAATTTATCTTCACCATATTTTATAATTTGATTTAAATATCCCATTAAAACCAATGGTGTTTTATTTGTGTTCTTTATGGCTAATAACTGCTCAAAAACTACATCAAGGTTCATTCCGTTACTTAACGCAACCGAACTACTGTGTTGTATCGTCTGACCATCTGCTAAAGGATCTGAATAAGGCAAACCTACTTCTATAAAATCTACCCTACTATTACTTAAATCAGTAACAATTTTTGCTGTATCATCTAACTTCGGAAAACCTGCCGTAAAGAAAATAGATAATAAATTTTGACTTTGATTTTGAAAAACTTTTTTTATTGAATTCATTTTTATTGAATTTTGTCAGTTCGAGCGCAGTCGAGAACAAGCTAAAATTGTCACAATATTTCAACTACACTCAAGGTGATATTTATTTTAATCTTCTAAATGCTTAATGTAGGTCTCTAGATCTTTATCTCCTCTTCCTGATAAATTAACAACTACAACTTGGTCTTTTTTCAAATCCATTTTTGGTAAAACAGCCAAAGCATGTGCTGTTTCTAAAGCCGGAATAATACCTTCTATTTTTGTTAATTCATAAGCTGCATCCAACGCTTCTTTATCGGTTGCATTCATAAATTTCGCTCGTTTAGTTTCATGTAAATAAGCATGTAAAGGATCAACTCCTGGATAATCTAATCCTGCTGAAATTGAATAAGGCTCCACAATTTGACCATATTCATCTTGCATTAAAATAGTTTTACTTCCATGAATTACACCAACTTCTCCTAATTGAGAAGTTGCAGCACTTTCACCAGAGTTAACACCCAAACCAGCAGCTTCAACAGCAATTAGCTCAACATCTTTATCATCTAAATAATGGTAAAAAGCTCCTGCTGCATTACTACCTCCACCAACACAAGCGATTATTGTATCCGGATTTTCTTTACCTGTATATTCTTTTAATTGCACTTTCATTTCTTCTGAAATAACTGCTTGTAATCGTGCAACCATATCTGGGTAAGGGTGCGCCAACCACAGATCCTATTAAATAATACGTTTCTGGGTGTTGAATCCAATAACGAATTGCTTCGTTGGTTGCGTCTTTTAATGTTTTACTTCCGCTTGTTGCAGGAACAACTTTTGCTCCCAACATTTTCATGCGCGCTACATTTGGTGCTTGTCGTTTTATATCGGTTTCTCCCATAAAAACAACACATTCTAAATCCATCAATGCACAAACTGTTGCCGTTGCTACTCCGTGTTGACCTGCACCTGTTTCTGCAATAATTTTAGTTTTTCCTAAATGTTTGGCCACTAAAATCTGACCAATAGTATTGTTTACTTTATGAGCTCCTGTATGATTTAAATCTTCTCGTTTTAAATAAATAGTTGCACCATATTTTTCTGATAAGCGTTTTGCTAAATACAACGGACTAGGGCGACCAACATAATGCTGTAACAAATCTTTATATTCTTCCTGAAAAGCATCTGAACCTAATATTTTTAAATAATTATCTTCTAATTCCTTAACGTTAGGATATAATAATTCAGGAATAAATGCACCTCCGAACTGTCCGTAATATCCTTCTTTAGTTGGTTTAAATTCTGATTCCATTTCTTTGTTTTTTAACTTTTCATCAACCTAAAAAAGGTTCTGTTCGATGATTTATTATATTTTTAAAGTTTCTTTAAACTTCTTTATGTCTTTTACTGATTTTAAACCAGCTGACTCTTCAAACTTACTATTTACATCTAAAGCATAAATAGGCAAACCTGTTGCTTGTAATTTTTTAATTTCTGATGCTTCTTCTAGTCCAATTCCGCCACTTAAAAAGAATGGTTTTTCAAAAGGATAACTCTCTAAAATCTGCCAATTAAAAGTTATTCCATTTCCGCCTCGTTCTTTTCCTTTTGTATCAAACAAAAAATAATCCACCGTTTCTAAATATGGATTTAAAGAATCAAAATCAAACGCATCTTTAATTCCAAAAACTTTCACCAACTCAGGCATTTTGTATTTTGCCTTTTGATGTTTTTCTGCAATACTTTCTTTAAAAATGGATGTTAGTTTTTGTAAATATTCTGGTGATTCATCACCATGAAGCTGTACCATATTTAAAGCATACTCTTCTACTAATGAAACCACTATTTCGGGAATTTCATTTACAAAAACACCTGCTTTTTTTATTTCTTTTGGTAAATCAGGAATGATGCCTTCAAAATTTCTTTTTGATTTTTCATAGAAAATAAATCCCAAATAATCTGGCTGTAACGCTGCAACTTGTTGGATATTTTCTATGTATTTCATTCCACAGACTTTCAGTTTCATATTTATCGTATTTGATCAATGAATTCCTTACAAGCTAATCCCGGATTATCGGTTTTCATAAAAGTTTCACCAATTAAAAAACCTTGAAAACCATGCTCTTTTAGTCCAGTAATAATCCTTGGATCAGAAATTCCGCTTTCAGAAACTTTAATTGCTGTATCTGGTATTTGACTTGCCAGTTTTATAGAATGTTCTAAATCTACCTCGAAAGTTTTTAAATTACGATTATTAATTCCGATAATCTTATTATCTAAATCGTTAATTTTATCTAACTCTTCCTGCGTGTGAACTTCATACAAAACCTCTAAACCTATGTCGTTTGCTAACTGACCGTAATTTTTAAGTTCTTGCTTGGTTAAACAAGCTGCTATTAATAAAATAACATCAGCTCCGATTGCTTTAGCCTCAACAATTTGAAATCCGTCTACAATAAAATCTTTTCTTAAAATTGGTCGTAACTGATTTACAGTTCTAGCTTCTAATAAATCGGCCATGGTTCCTCCAAAAAAAGAAGTATCTGTTAAAATTGATTGCGCTGCTACATTTGCGTCTAAATAACCTTCCGTAACTTCTAGGATAGTGGCTTTATCGTTAATGATTCCTTTTGAAGGAGATTGACGCTTAAATTCAGCTATTATACCTGTTGAACCAACTTTTAATAGTTCTTTCTTTAATGAGAAAGGGGCGTTTTTAAAATTCGGACTTTCCACCAATTTACTTACAGGAACTTCTGCTTTAATCTTGGCTATTTCTGTTTTTTTAAACGCTATTATTTTATCGAGTATTGTCATATTGCTATTCTTTGTCACTTCGAGTGATTTTCGATTTTATGAGAAAATTATATAGAGAAGTTATTTTGTTCTCGATACAAATTTATTCATTCTTCATAAATTTACTCGAACTGACATTTAATTTATTTTACTAATTTATTTAAACAATCTTTCACTTTTAATCTTAACAAAGAATCTATTGCTTCTTGAAAACTCTTTTTCTTGTTCTTTGTCACTTCGAGTGATTTTCGATTTTATGAGAAAATTATATAGAGAAGTTATTTTGTTCTCGATACAAATTTATTCATTCTTCATAAATTCACTCGAACTGACATTTAATTTATTTCATTAATTTATTTAAACAATCTTTCGCTTTTAATCCTAACAAAGAATCTATTGCATCTTGAAAACTCTTTTTCTCGTTCTTTGTCACTTCGAGTGATTTTCGATTTTATGAGAAAATTATATAGAGAAGTTATTTTGTTCTCGATACAAATTTATTCATTCTTCATAAATTTACTCGAACTGACATTTAATTTATTTCACTAATTTGTTTAAACAATCTTTCGCTTTTAAACCTAACAAAGAATCTTTTGCTTCTTCGTAAGTATCTTGAAAACTCTTCTTATCATCAATAATTTTTAAGGCAAATGCTGCATTTGTTAACACCACACTATTTTGTGCCTCGGTACCATTTCCTTCAATTATATTTTTGAATATTTTTGCAGCATCAGCAACAGATTTTCCTCCAAAGATAGCTGATTGTTCTATTCTTTTCTGACCTACATCTTCCGGGTTAATTAATTGCTCTCCGTTTTTGGTAAACAATTTAAATCCGCTTGTTAAAGATATTTCATCATAACCATCTAAGGCGTGAACAATACCATAATTTGTATCTTCCTCTTGTAAAATATAATTATACAAACGGGCAACTTCTAAATTAAAAGTTCCTAATAATTGATTTTTAGGTGAGCTAGGATTTACTAAAGGTCCTAACATGTTAAAAAACGTTTTTAACGCTAATGCTTTTCTTGTTGAGCTTACTGCTTTCATTGCTGGATGAAATTTTGGCGCGTGTAAAAAACAAATATTAGCTTGTTCTAATTGTGATTTTAAAACAGCTTCGTCATTGGTAAATTCATATCCGAAACTTTCTAACATATCTGACGAACCTGATTGAGATGACACTGAATAGTTACCGTGTTTTGCTACTTTTTGCCCGGTTCCGGCAACAATAAAAGACGTTAATGTAGAGATATTAAAAGTATCTTTTCCGTCGCCACCTGTACCAACAATGTCGATGGTGTTATAATCAGAAAAGTCTACTTTTATTGCTAATTCTATCAACGCATTTCTGAAGCCTGAAAGCTCGTTAACCGAAATAGGGCGCATCATAAAAACGGTCATAAAAGAAGCCAAATGCGCTTCGTTAAATTTACCCGAAGCAATATCAATCAAAACTTGTTTTGCTTGTGGTTTTGTTAATTTTTTATGTTGATATAAATCGTTTAAAATTTCTTTCATTTTTCTAAGCTTATTCTATTTAATTGAGCAAAATAGAGATCTAAATAAAACCTCTCGACTGCGCTCGAAGAGATAATTTACTTTTTTACGTTATTTAAAAAATTACGAACTATTTGCTCGCCAACTTCTGTTAAGATAGATTCTGGATGAAATTGTACTGCCGACATATTAAATACGCTATGTTCAATTGCTTGAATTCCGCCATCTTCATCTACAGCTGTAATGTTAATTTCTGTTGGGAAGTTTTCATTTGAAGCAATCCAAGAATGATATCTTGCCGCTTGAAATTTTTGTGTAATTCCTTTAAAAATAACAGCCTCTTTATTAATAACTTCCATTTCTGTGGCAACACCATGAAAAACCTCTCCCATGTTTTCTATACTTCCTCCAAAAACTTCTGTAATTGCTTGTAAGCCTAAACAAACCCCAAAAATAGGTTTTTTACCTGCATATTGTTTTATAACCTCTTTTAAAATACCTGCTTCATCAGGAATTCCAGGTCCTGGTGATAAAATAATAACATCGTACCTTTCTATTTCGGTTACAGAAATTTCGTCATTTCTATATACATCAGGCAAATTACCTGTAATATCTTGTATCATGTGTACCAAATTATAGGTAAACGAATCGTAATTATCTAGTACTAATATTTTCATCTTTTGTTTTTTTGCGTTAAGGATTGAAACGGCATCCTTTTTATTATTTTCAATAAAAAGATATAGTGGAAAGCCTGTTAAAACGCCCTAAATATTTTCAGCTAAAGTCAACGCTTTTTTTAATGCTGCTAATTTATTATTTACTTCTTGCAACTCTTTTTCTTCGTCGGAATGAATTACGATTCCCGCACCTGCTTGATAATACAAAACGTTATTTTTACTAACGAAAGAGCGAATTGCGATGGCAAGATTTACCGAACCGTCTAAACCGATGATTCCGACTGCACCACCATAAAATCCGCGAGATTGATTTTCATAAGTATCTATCAATTGCATGGCTTTGTATTTTGGTGCTCCGCTTAAAGTTCCGGCAGGAAAAGTATCTCCTACAATTTCTATCGGATTTCCTTTAATACTTCCTTTTACGGTAGATACTAAATGAATTACGTGGCTAAAATATTGCACTTCTTTAAACACCTCAACTTTTACTTTATCGGCATGTTTACTTAAATCATTTCTTGCCAAATCTACCAACATTACATGCTCGGCAGTTTCTTTTTTATCTTCGGATAATTGCTTGCCAAGTTTTATATCTTTTGCCATATCTCCGGTACGCCTAAAAGTTCCGGCAATTGGATTTATGATAGCTTTTCCTTCATTTATTTTAATTTGAGCTTCTGGTGAAGACCCCATTAATTTAAAAGATCCGTAATCGAAATAAAATAAATATGGCGACGGATTTATTGAGCGTAATGCTCTATACACATTAAATTCATCTCCTTTAAATTTTTGTTGAAACTGACGTGATAATACCAATTGAAAAACATCGCCACGCTTACAGTGTGCTTTTGCTTTTTTTACATATTCTTTAAAATCGTCATTCGTGCAATTTGAAGTTTCTTCTCCGCTAATTTCAAATTTTTGCGTATTAAAAGCCTGCGCTTCTATTATAGTTTCTATTTCTGAAATTCTCGACTCCGTTCCTTCTTCAATATTTTCTATCAGCGTCATTTCATCATTAAAATGATTGATTGCTATAATAAATCGGTAGAAACTGTATTGCATTACAGGTATTTTAGAAGGCGCATCTTTTACATTTAACTGTATGTTTTCGAAATACTGAACACTATCGTAGGTTGAATATCCGTATAAACCGTTAAATGATTTTAATGCTGGGGGGCAATCTAAAGCGATTGACTTTGAAAAACCATCAAATAAGGTATAAAAGTTCTTATCTATTTTACTTTCTGAAATTGTTTTTCCTTTTTTAGAAACAGTAAAATTATGATCCTCAACTTTCATCGTAACCACAGGTTCAATAGCAATAAAAGAAAAACTTTCTTCTTTACTATGATAGTCTGAACTTTCTAGTAGTAAGGTGTTTGCGTATTTATCTCTAAATCGCAAATACAAACCAACCGGAGTTACGGTATCAGAAATTTTACTTTTTGTTATTGTGTTAAATTTTATTTTTTCCATTTTAAACTTGTCAGGTCGAACGCAGTCGAGACCAATTTAATCTCTTTTCTTGTCTATAACCTCTCGACTGCGCTCGAGGAGACATTTGTTTTATTGTTTAAAAAAACAAAAAAGGCTTATCGTGAGATAAGCCTTTTTTTATATTATATACATATAGGTTTCTTCTCACTTAACTATTAAGAGAGTTCCACCACCATATGTTGTTTTGTTTCATCATTATGCGACAAATGTATAAAGTGTTTTTGATTTAGCAAAATTTATTTTACTTTTTAATGTTGATGTTTTAAAGCATTATGATATCAGGTAAAAATACAATATGATAATTACATATAATACTTGTTTTTCAATTTAATGTTTAAAATTGAAATCATAAATTAAAATATTGTTTTTAAAAACGAACTATATACCGTGATTTGTAGCATAAATAAGAACTAAATATCTCAATTTGCTTGAGGTAATAAAAATATAAAAGTTATGTGTGGAATTGTATGTGCGTTTGATTTAAAAGAGTCTTCTGAGAGTTTAAGACCTCAGTTATTAGAAATGTCTAAAAAGATTAGACATCGTGAGTCAGATTGGAGCGGAATTTATAGTGATGACAAAGTTATTATGACACATGAGCGTTTGGCAATTGTTGACCCCGCTTCTGGTCAACAACCTTTATTTAGTGCTGATAAAAAATTAATTTTAGCCGCAAACGGAGAAATCTATAACCACAGAGAATTAGCTAAAAACCTTACAGGTTCTTATGAGTTTCAAACAGCTTCTGATTGTGAAGTGATTTTAGCACTTTACAAAGAAAAAGGTGTTGATTTTGTAGATGATTTAAACGGGATTTTTGGTTTTGCTTTGTATGATGTTGAAAAAGACGAGTATTTTATTGCTCGTGATCATATGGGGATTATTCCTTTATATATTGGCTGGGATCAAAACGGAACTTTTTATGTTGCTTCTGAATTAAAAGCTCTAGAAGGAGTTTGTGCTAAAATTGAATTATTCCCTCCAGGTCATTATATGTCGAGTAAAGATGGAAAATTTGTACAATGGTACAAAAGAGACTGGTCAGAGTACGACGCTGTAAAAGAAAACGAAACTAGTATTGCAGAGGTTAAAGAAGCTTTAGAAGCTGCTGTACACAGACAATTAATGAGTGATGTGCCTTATGGTGTTTTACTTTCTGGCGGATTAGATTCTTCTGTAATATCAGCAATTGCTAAAAAATACTCGCAAAAAAGAATAGAATCAGACGATAAATCGGAAGCTTGGTATCCTCAATTACACTCTTTTTCTGTTGGATTAGAAGGTTCGCCAGATTTAGCGGCAGCTCAAAAAGTTGCCGATCATATTGGTACAGTACACCATGAAATAAAATTTACCATTCAAGAAGGTTTAGATGCTATTAAAGATGTGATTTACAACATCGAAACATACGATATTACTACTATTCGCTCTTCTACACCAATGTATTTAATGGCACGTGTTATTAAATCGATGGGAGTTAAAATGGTGTTATCTGGTGAAGGAGCTGATGAGATTTTTGGTGGGTATTTATATTTTCATAAAGCCCCAAATGCCGAAGAATTTCACGAAGAAACGGTTCGTAAATTAGATAAATTACACATGTACGATTGCTTACGAGCTAACAAAAGTTTAATGGCTTGGGGAATTGAAGGTCGTGTTCCGTTTTTAGATAAAGAGTTTATAGATGTTGCTATGCGCATCAATCCGAAAGATAAAATGATTAACGGAGAACGTATGGAAAAATGGGTGATTAGAAAAGCATTTGAAGATATGTTGCCAGAGAGCGTTGCTTGGAGACAAAAAGAACAATTTTCTGATGGTGTAGGTTATGATTGGATTGATACTTTAAAGGAAGTAGTAGACAAGGAAGTTACAGATGAACAATTGGCTAATGCAAAATTTAGATTTCCGATACAAACACCACAAAACAAAGAGGAGTTTTATTACAGAGCCATTTTCGAAGCCCATTTTCCTAGTGATACGGCTGCGTTAAGTGTTCCGCAAGAGCCAAGTGTTGCTTGTAGCACAAAAATTGCATTAGAATGGGATGAGGCTTTTAAAAACATGAACGAACCATCAGGTAGAGCAATTATGAGCGTACATGACGACGCGTATTAAAACTAGTTTTTAAGTTGATAGTTAGCAAACTATGATATTCTAATTTAAAAATTAATTGATAATCTCATCAGCATTTATTGCATTTATAGCGAATGTTCGCTAACCATTTTCTAAACACACCACAATAAGAATGAAAATTAAAAAAGTACTTGTCGCAAATAGAGGGGAAATTGCTATCAGAATTTTTAGAGCCTGTACAGAAATCAATGTTAAAACGGTAGGTGTTTACACCTTTGAAGATAGGTATTCATTACATAGATATAAAGCAGATGAGTCTTATCAAATAGGCGAAAATAATGCACCGCTGAAACCGTATTTAAATATTGACGAAATTATTAGGGTTGCATTAGAAAGTGGTGCCGATGCAGTGCATCCTGGTTATGGTTTTTTATCTGAAAATGCAGATCTTGCTCAGAAGTGTGAGGACAATGGTATTATTTTTATTGAATCCAAAGTATCTGTATTAAAATCTTTAGGAGATAAAATCACCGCAAAAGAAGTTGCTGTTGCAAATAATATTCCCGTAATAAGAAGTAACGAAAAGCCTTTAATAAATATTGATGTTGCTTTAAGTGAAGCTGAAATAATTGGATATCCGATTATGTTAAAAGCTGCTTCTGGTGGTGGCGGAAGGGGAATGCGTGTTATTAGAAAAGCCGACGAATTAAAAAGAGCTTTTAATGAAAGTAAACGTGAAGCGTTAAATGCTTTTGGTGATGACACTGTTTTTTTAGAGAAATTTGTAGAAAACCCGAAACACATAGAAATACAAATTGTTGCCGATAATTTCGGAAATACAGTACACCTTTTTGAGCGCGATTGCTCTGTGCAACGTCGTTATCAAAAAGTAATTGAATTTGCACCTTCATTCGATTTAAAGCAAGAAATAAAAGATGCGCTTTATAAATATGCAATCGATATTTGTAAAGCAGTTGATTATAATAATATTGGTACGGTAGAATTTTTGGTTGACGATGATGATTCTATCTATTTTATTGAAGTAAATCCAAGGGTTCAGGTAGAACACACGGTTACCGAAGTGGTAACAAACATCGATTTAATAAAAACTCAACTATTTATTGCTGGCGGATATAAACTAGCAGATCAACAAATAAAAATACCAAATCAAGAAGCTGTAAAAGTAAATGGTTATGCGCTACAATGTAGAATTACAACCGAAGATCCGCAGAACGATTTTAAACCGGATTACGGAGAAATTACCACTTACAGAAGTGCTTCTGGATTCGGAATTCGTTTAGATGCCGGTAGTGTTTATCAAGGTGCAGTTATTTCTCCATTTTTCGATTCGATGCTAGTAAAAGTTACTGCAAACAGCAGAACTCTTGATGGCGCCTGTAGAAAAGTTCGTAGAGCTTTGGCTGAATTTAGAATTAGAGGAGTAAAGACAAACATGCCTTTTCTTGATAACATTTTAAAGCACGAAACTTTTAGAAAAGGAGAAGTAACTGTTAATTTTATCAAAGAAACACCTGATTTATTTATTTTTAAAGCTCCTAGAAATAGAGCCACAAAATTAGTTACTTATTTAGGTGATGTTATTGTAAACGGAAATCCGGATGTAAAAAAAATAGACACAACAAAAACATTCGTAAAACCTATCGTTCCTAAGTTTGATGCAAATGCTAGTTTCCCTAAAGGAACAAAAGATTTATTAACAGAATTAGGACCAGAAAAATTTTCTCAGTGGTTAAAAAATGAAAAGAAAGTTCATTTTACAGATACCACAATGCGTGATGCTCACCAGAGTTTATTAGCTACCAGAATGCGAACTTTTGATATGTTAAAAGTAGCAGAAGGATACGCAAAAAACAATCCTGACATTTTTAGTATGGAAGTTTGGGGAGGCGCAACGTTTGATGTTTGTATGCGTTTTTTACAAGAAAATCCGTGGGAACGCTTACAATTATTGCGTAAATCAATGCCAAACGTATTACTTCAAATGTTAATTAGAGGTTCTAACGGAGTAGGATATACGGCTTATTCTGATAATTTAATTGAAAAATTTGTTGAGCAATCTTGGGAAAATGGAGTTGATATATTCAGAATTTTTGATTCTTTAAATTGGATGAAATCCATCGCTCCTTGTATCGAACATGTTCGTAATAAAACAAATGGTTTAGCCGAAGGATCAATCTGTTATACAAGCGATATTTTAAATCCGAAGAACAAAAAATACAATCTTAAATATTATACGCAATTAGCCAAAGATATTGAAAACGCTGGTGCACATATTCTTGCCATAAAAGACATGGCTGGTTTGTTAAAACCATACGCTGCTTTCGAATTAGTTTCGGCATTAAAACAGGAAATAAATATTCCAATTCATTTACATACACACGACACTTCATCTATTCAATCAGCCACCTATTTAAAAGCCATTGAAGCTGGGGTTGATGTGGTAGATGTCGCCCTTGGCGGATTATCAGGATTAACATCACAGCCTAATTTTAATTCGGTTGTAGAAATGATGAAATTTAATGACAGAGAAAGTAATTTAAATATTGATTCTTTAAATGAGTATTCTAATTACTGGGGAGCTGTTAGAGAATATTATTATCCGTTTGAATCTGGTTTAAAAGCAGGTTCAGGAGAAGTTTTTAAACATGAAATTCCGGGTGGTCAGTATTCAAACTTAAAACCACAAGCACAAGCATTAGGATTAGAAGATCGTTTTCATGAAATTACCAAAATGTATGGCGATGTAAATCATCTTTTTGGTGATATTGTTAAAGTAACTCCAAGTTCTAAAGTAGTTGGAGACATGGCGCAATATTTAGTAAGTAATAATTTAACGGTACAAGATGTTTTAGAGCGCGGTGATACAATTTCTTTTCCGCAATCTGTAGTTAGTTTCTTTAAAGGCGATTTAGGGCAGCCTGTTGGCGGATTCCCAAAAGATCTTCAGAAACTAATTTTAAAAGATCAAAAACCTTATACAGATAGACCAAACGCTCATATAGAACCTTTAAATATTGATAAAGAATACGCAGAGTTCAGAAAAATATTTGAGAACGATTTAAGTAGACCTATTGATATTACAGATTTTTTATCTTATAAGTTATATCCAAAAGTATTTACCGATGCTTTTAATAAACATTTAAAATATGATAGTTTATTAAACCTACCAACCAAAAATTTCTTCTATGGTATGGAAAGAGGCGAAGAAATTATTGTTGAACTAGACAAAGGAAAAACATTACTTATTTCTTTAGATTCTGTGGGACGACCAAATAACGACGGAATGGTAACGGTTTATTTTAAAGTGAATGGTCAAGGTAGATCTGTTCAAATAAAAGATGAATCCATAAAAATTGATAAAATCATTAACGCTAAAGCGGATAAAAGTAATTCAAAAGAAATAGGCGCTCCATTACAAGGAATGCTATCTGCTATTTTAGTAAAAGAAGGTGAAAAAGTTATAAAAAATCAACCTTTATTTATTATTGAAGCTATGAAAATGGAAACTACAATTACAGCTACTGAAGACTCAACAATAAAACAAATCGTTTTAAAAGGTGGAGTAATGGTAAATTCAGAAGATTTAGTTGTGAAACTGTCGTAAAAAAATAGAGCCTCAACAATAAAACCTCGCTTATGCGGGGTTTTATTGTTATTAATCATTTCAACTACCTTGCAAAAACACCAAAATCAACAATAAAGTGTTTTAACACTGTTTTAAAGCGTTTTTTATTTTTATCAAAAAACAATAAAAAAGCACTACTACTCTTTTAAACCCTTTTATTTCACCTTAAAAAAACGTAAGTTTGTTAAGTTAAACTTTCTTTATTTTAGGAAGTTTATTCAAATTAAAACTTAAATAATTCACTTATCATGAGCGAAGAAAATAAAAATAATTACGATGCTTCCAGTATTCAGGCATTAGAAGGAATGGAGCATGTAAGAATGCGTCCTTCAATGTATATTGGAGATGTTGGTGTTAGAGGTTTACACCATTTAGTATATGAAGTTGTAGATAACTCTATTGACGAAGCAATGGGAGGTCATTGTGACGCTATAGATGTTACAATTAATGAAGACAACTCTATTACAACAAAAGATAATGGTCGTGGTATTCCTGTAGGAATTCACAAAAAAGAAGGTGTTTCTGCATTACAGGTTGTAATGACAAAAATTGGTGCTGGTGGAAAATTCGATAAAGATTCTTATAAGGTTTCTGGTGGATTGCACGGTGTTGGTGTAAGTTGTGTGAATGCACTTTCAGACCTTTTAACAGCTACGGTTCATAAAGAAGGTAAAGTTTGGCAACAAGAATACTCTCAAGGAAAAGCTTTATACCCAGTTAAAACAATAGGAGAAACTGATTTTACGGGTACAATTGTAACCTTTTTACCAGATAAGTCAATTTTTAAGCAAACTACAGAATTTAATTACGATACATTGGCAACTCGTATGCGCGAGTTATCTTTCTTAAATAAAGGGATTACAATAACCTTAACAGATAAGAGAACAACAGATGATGAAGGTAATTTTATTTCAGAAACTTTTCATAGTGATGAAGGTTTACCAGAATTTATTAAATATTTAGATTCTACTCGCGAGCAACTTACAGCCACTGTAATTTCTATGGAAGGGGAGAAGAATGGTATCCCGGTAGAAGTTGCCATGGTTTATAATACCTCGTATTCAGAAAACTTACACTCGTATGTAAACAATATTAATACACACGAAGGAGGAACACATTTATCTGGATTTAGACGTGGTTTAACACATACATTAAAAAAGTATGCTGATGAATCAGGATTGTTAAAAAACGTAAAGTTCGAAATTGCTGGTGATGATTTCCGTGAAGGATTAACAGCTATTGTTTCTGTAAAAGTAGCAGAACCACAATTTGAAGGACAAACAAAAACAAAATTAGGAAATAGAGAAGTGTCTTCAGCTGTATCTCAAGCGGTTTCAGAAATGTTAACTGACTACTTAGAAGAAAATCCTAATGATGCAAAAATCATTGTTCAAAAAGTAATTTTAGCAGCCAATGCACGTCATGCAGCACGTAAAGCGCGTGAAATGGTACAGCGTAAAACTGTAATGAGTATTGGTGGTTTACCTGGTAAATTATCAGATTGTTCTGAAACTGATCCAGCACAATGTGAAATTTTCTTAGTTGAGGGAGATTCGGCAGGTGGAACAGCAAAACAAGGTCGAGATCGTAATTTTCAAGCAATTTTACCACTACGTGGGAAGATTTTAAATGTTGAAAAAGCGATGCAGCATAAAGTTTTTGAAAACGAAGAAATCAAAAATATGTTTACAGCTTTAGGAGTTTCTATCGGAACAGAAGAAGATCCAAGAGCATTAAACTTATCTAAAGTTCGTTACCATAAAGTAGTTATTATGTGTGATGCCGATGTAGATGGATCACATATTGCAACTTTAATTTTAACTTTTTTCTTTAGATACATGAAAGAAATGGTTGAACAAGGATATATTTATATTGCAACGCCACCTTTATATTTAGTTAAAAAAGGACAAAAAAGAGAATATGCTTGGGATGATAATCAACGTGATTTAATTGCTCAAAAACTAGGAGGAAACGTAAATATTCAACGTTATAAAGGTCTTGGGGAGATGAATGCAGAACAGTTGTGGGATACTACCATGAATCCAGAGTTTAGAACCTTACGTAAAGTAGTAATTGATAGTCCAACAGAAGCTGATAGAGTATTCTCTATGTTAATGGGAGATGAAGTACCACCACGTAGAGATTTTATTGAACGTAATGCAAAATATGCAAATATTGATGCGTAACAATCATAATTAAATAAAACTAAAAAGCTCAATCTAAAAAGGTTGAGCTTTTTTATTACATTTGTAGAAAATAAAAACCTAGTAAAATGAAAAAAATAATTTTATCATTAGTAGCAGTTTTCGCTTTAGCTTTTAATGCAAAAGCACAAGAATTAGAAACAATTCTTTTAGCAAAAGAAGATGCTTCTAAATTAACGAATGCTTATTTGAACCCGGCTATGAAAGGATTTATTTATAGTATGAATAATGGTTGGTATCACACCGCTAAAGTTCACAAAAAATTTGGTTTCGATATAACAATAGGAGCTAATATTTCTTTTGTTCCTTCAAAAGATGAAATTTTTAATATTGCTAAATTAAACCTATCAAATAACACAACAGTTACAAATGGGGTTACTTCATCTCCTACCGTTGTAGGGAGTGAAAATATTACACCCGCTGATTTAAGGTATGAAACTACAGTAAACGGACAAACAGTTTCTGCTGATTTCACAATGCCTAACGGAGTAAAAGAAGACTTACCTGCCAACGCTGTTCCTGCACCTTCTGTTCAAGTAGGTTTGGGGCTTCCTTTTAAATTAGAAGCAATGGTTCGTTATGTGCCAAAAGTTGGCTCTGACGATGTAAAGGGTAGCTTATTTGGTATTGGACTTAAAAAAGAAATTACTAGTTGGTTTGGCCTTTAGATAAACTGCCTTTACATGTTTCTTTACTAGCTGCATACACTAATATGAATGTAGATTACACTATCGGTGATGTTGATGGGGATATTGAAGTTAGAAATGGAGTTACTGAATTTAGATTAAACACATATACAGTACAAGCAATTGCGTCTATTAACTTTCCTATCATTAATTTTTATGGAGGAGTTGGGTACAACGGAGGGAGTACTGATTTAGATTTAAAAGGTGACAGCTTTGTTGCTAATTATGAATCTTCAACCATACCTTCAGTTGTTGTTAGAGAAGACCTTGGTAAAAACCCTTTATCTTTAAGTACAAGTACAGGTGGCTTTAACGCAACTATAGGTACACGTTTAAGTTTAGGTTTCTTTAAAATATTTGGAAGTTATACAATGCAAGAATATAATTCTGTAAATGCAGGTATTGCTTTTAGTTTTAGATAAAAAATAAATAACATAAAAACAAAACCTCATTGAAACTTCAATGAGGTTTTGTTTTTATATCCATAGCCAAATCGTTATTTTTGTGCAACTTAAATTAATCATCACAATTAAATATATAAAAAAATGAAAGTAACAGTTGTAGGAGCAGGTGCTGTAGGTGCAAGTTGTGCAGAGTACATTGCAATTAAAAATTTCGCATCAGAAGTTGTATTAGTAGATATTAAAGAAGGTTTTGCTGAAGGTAAAGCAATGGATTTAATGCAAACAGCTTCTTTAAATGGTTTTGATACTAAAATTACAGGTACTACTGGTGATTATAGTAAAACTGCAGAATCGGATGTTTGTGTAATTACTTCTGGTATTGCTCGTAAACCAGGTATGTCTCGTGACGAATTATTAGGTATCAATGCAGGTATCGTAAAAACGGTTGCAGCTAGTTTAGTAGCAGAGTCACCTAACACGATTATCATTGTGGTTTCTAACCCAATGGATACAATGACTTATTTAGTGCATAAAGCAACTGGATTACCTAAAAATAGAATTATTGGTATGGGTGGAGCTTTAGATTCTGCTCGTTTTAAATATCGTTTAGCAGAAGCTTTAGGAGCGCCTATTTCTGATGTAGACGGAATAGTTATCGGTGGTCACTCTGATAAAGGAATGGTACCTTTAACGCGTTTAGCGACTCGTAACTCTGTTCCTGTTTCTGAATTTTTATCAGAAGAAAGATTAGAACAAGTTATGCAAGATACTAAAGTTGGTGGAGCTACATTAACTGGTTTATTAGGTACTTCTGCTTGGTATGCGCCAGGTGCTGCAGTTTCTGGTATGGTACAAGCTATTGCTTGTGATACTAAAAAAATATTCCCTTGTTCTACTTTATTAGATGGTGAATACGGTTTAAACGATTTATGTATTGGAGTTCCTGTTGTTTTAGGTAAAAACGGAATTGAAAATATTGTTGAAATTAATTTATCAGCTGCTGAAAAAGAGCATTTAGCTGCTTCAGCTGAAGCTGTTAAAAATAACAATGCTGCTTTAAATTTATAAACAGTATTTAGTACAAATATTATAAAACCCCTGAATAATTTAATTATTCAGGGGTTTGTCTTTTTTTAATGTTAAAGTTGTAAGGTTCTTTAAAATGCAACGTCTTTATTATAGAGAAACATTAATAGTGTTTCTTTTTCATAGTTTTTCATAGCAATTTCCCGCTTCATTCGTGAAGTGGGTTATTTTTTATGAAAATTAATTTTTTATTGTTGTTGCTGTACAACTTCAAACAATTCTCCACCTTCACACTTAATTGTTTTTTGCTTAAATTTTACAATTAATTGATAATCATGAGTAGCCATTAAAATTGTTTTTCCGCTAATATGAATTTTATTTAAAAGTTGCATTACTTCTAACGAAGTTTTAGGGTCTAGATTACCAGTAGGTTCATCTGCTAAGATTAATTCAGGATCATTTAATAATGCTCTTGCAATAGCAACTCGCTGTTGCTCGCCTCCCGAAAGTTCGAATGTTTTCTTATAATACTTTTCTTTCATGCCGACCTTGTCTAAAACCTCATAGATTTTATCTTTCATATCGGTTTTGTTTTTCCAGCCAGTAGCTTTTAAAACAAACTCTAAATTTTCAAAAACATTTCGATCATTTAAAAGTTTAAAATCTTGAAAAACGATTCCTAGTTTTCTTCTTAAAAAAGGAATGTCATCTTCTTTCATTTTTTTTAAATCGAAACCAACAATTTCACCTAAACCACGTTGTAGGCGTAAATCACCATACAAGGTTTTTAGTAAGCTACTTTTTCCGCTTCCTGTTTTTCCTATCAAATAATAAAAATCACCTCTATTTAATTTGAAGTTAACTTTTGATAATACTAAATTATCTTGCTGATAAATATCAGCATTTTCAAGATGTAAAACAGGTCTTTCCATATATCGATTCGTTTTTACAAATCTAAAATTTTATTACTTAATTCTATAACATTTCTTACTTTTGATGCATCGTTTACCAACAAAAACAAAAAAAGAACGTTATAGTTCTTATATATCTAAAAAAACATGAGATTTATTTGTTATAATAAAAGCTGTTATTTGTTATTTTTAATAGTCTTTTCAACAACTATAATAGCACAAGAATCAGCTATTAATTCAGAAATTACATCCGATTATCATAAAGCAATAAAGCTTTATAATAACAAAGCTTATGCAGCCGCACAGGAGTTGTTTGTTGAGGTGTCTCAAAAATCAGGAGATCATAAAAATAGCAAAGCAGATGCCGACTATTATGATGCAATGTGCGCTATAAAACTGATTCAAGATAATGGAAATGATAAAGTGTTGGCGTTTGTAGAAAATCATCCATATAGTAACAAAAAAGAAAAGGCTTTTTTAAACGTAGGGAACTATTATTTTGCAAACAGAAAGGCGGCTCACGCATTAAAATGGTATCAAAAAGTAAATGAAAAACTATTAAGTCAGCCAGAAAGAGACGAGTTGAACTATAAAATGGGATATGCATTGTTGGTTTCTAATTATTTAAAAGATGCTAAGTCTCGATTTCAAACCTTATTAGGAAACCCTATTTATGGAAACGATGCGCGTTATTACTTCGGATATATTGCTTACAAACAAGAAAATTTTGGAGAAGCGGAGGATAATTTAAGTCAATTAGCAAATGATGCTACTTATCAAGCAAAAGCAAATTACTATATTTTAGATATCAGTTTTAAAGCCGGGCGTTTTGATAAATCAGTAAAAATTGGTGAAAAACTTTTAAAAGAATCAAAAGATGAAAAAGAGATATCTCAAATTTCTAAAATAGTTGGTGAGAGTTATTTCAATCTTAAAAAATATGACCAAGCAATTCCTTATTTAAAAGCTTATAAAGGTAAAAGAGGTAAGTTGACAAATACCGATTATTATTATTTAGGTTATGCTTATTATCAACAAAAAAACTACGAAGCAGCAATTGGTAATTTTAATAAAATTATAGGAGGTAACAATAAAGTAGCACAAAATGCTTACTACCATTTAGGAGAATGTTATTTAGAATTGCAGCAAAAACCAGCAGCTTTAAATGCATTTAAAAATGCGAGCGAGATGGAATTTGACCTTAAAATAACTGAAAGTGCATCGTTAAGTTATGCGAAATTAAGTTACGAGCAAGGAAATCCGTACGAAAGTGTTCCTGATGTTTTAAAAGGGTTTTTAGCAAAATATCCAAATTCACCAAATACTGCTGAAATAAACGAGTTGTTAATTACTTCTTATTTGCATCAGCAAGATTATCAAGGTGCTTTAGATTATTTAAATAGTGTTAAATCACCAGAAAACGAAAAGATAGCAAACGAAGTTTCGTTGTATAGAGGAATTCAGTTATTTAATGAAGGTAAATTATTAGCCGCGAAGCCTTATTTTTTACAGGCTACTTTATCAGAAAATAATATTGTTATTAATAAAGGAACTTTTTGGTTTGCAGAAACGGAATATTTATTAGGAAATTACAACGAAGCTTTAAAGAACTTTTTACTAATTACGGACACAAATTTAGAGGATACTAAAAAGTTAGAATACAACATTGCTTACACTTACTTTAAACAAAAGAAATATGAGGATGCAGCGAAACATTTTCAGCAGTTCTTAGATATTAAATATGATGATAATGATATAAATGATGATGCTTCAAACCGACTAGGTGATTCGTTTTATGCTTCCAAAAACTTTTCAAAAGCAATTAATTCATATAAAAAAGTAATTAATGAAGGTGGTGTTGGTGCAGATTATGCGCAATATCAAACTGGTATGAGTTACGGGTTTATGGGAGAAAACGAAACTAAAATCAAAAATTTAAAAACGCTAGTTAATAATTATGCGGATTCTCAATTACAAGATGATGCCTTGTTTCAGATAGCAACAACATATACAACGATAAATAACTCTAGCAAGGCGCAAGAAACTTACAATAGTTTGTTGTTAAAACACGCAAGTAGTAATTATGTACCTAATGTATTGTTACGTCAGGGTTTATTGTATTATAACAATAATAAAAACACAAAAGCTTTAGAGAAATATAAAGAGGTGGTAGCAAAACATCCAAATTCAAAAGAAGCAAAACAAGCGGTCACCAATATTAAAAATGTATATATAGATATTGGTAAAGTAGATGAGTATGCTGTATGGGTTAAGGGTGTGAAATTTATAAATGTTTCAGATGCCGAGTTAGATAATGCGACTTACCAATCTGCAGAGAATAAATTTTTAGAGAACAATAGCACTAAAGCAATCGAAGGTTTTAATAAATATCTTCAAACATTTCCTACTGGAATAAATGCTTTAAAAGCTCATTTTTATTTAGCACAATCGTATAATAATACACATCAATTTAAAAGTGCAGTTCCACATTATAGTTATGTAATTAGTCAAAATAAAAGTGAATTTTCAGAAGAATCGTTAACTAAATTGGCTAAAATTTATTTAGAAGAAGAAAACTGGGATAAGGGAATGCCTGTTTTAAAGCAACTTGAAAAAGAAGCTAACTATCCGCAGAATATCATTTTTGCTCAAAGTAATTTAATGAAAGGGTATTATAAAAAGAAAGAATATTCGAATGCGATTACCTATGCTGAAAAAGTTTTAGGAGCTGGTAAAATGGAAGCAAATATAACTGAGGATGCTAAAATAATTATGGCACGTGCGGCTTTTAAAACAAATGATTTTTTAACAGCTGAAGAGTTTTTTAACGAAGTTGGTAAAACAGCAACGGGCGAGTTAAAAGCAGAAACATTGTATTATAATGCTTTCTTTTTAAACGATTATAAAGATTACGAAACATCTAATAAAGCGGTGCAAAATTTAATAGCCAATTACTCATCATATAAATATTGGGGTGTTAAAAGTTATATTATAATGGCTAAAAATTATTACGCTTTAAAAGATGCATATCAGGCTACTTATATATTAGAAAATATTGTTAAGAATTTTACACAATATAAAGATGTTACCGAAGAAGCTACAAACGAACTTCGTTCGATAAAGAATAAAGAAGCAAAAACAAACGAATCAGTAAACACCCAAAACTAAAATTTGTTAAAAACAAAAAAGAGTTCAATGATTAAATCAATTAAAAAGCACATAGGTTTACTTGTTTTATTTGTAATTTCAATTGCAAATGCGCAAGAAAAAAAAGCACCCGAAAAAGCAAAGGATACCATTATAAAAACAGAAGTTGTTAATGTAGTTACTTCTTATGTTCCTAAAATTACCGATGCTTTTAAAATTAAGCAAAAACCAATAATAAAACACACCAAAGAAACGCAGAAAAAAGAATTAGAATATACTATTTTTTCAGTGCCTGTTGCTTCAACTTTTATACCTAAAAGTGGTGTGATGAAAAAGTTAGATTTAGGAAAAAAAGAAGCGTTATATGATAATTATTTTTCTTTAGGATTGGGGAATAAAATTAGCCCTTTTTTGGAAGCTCATATAAGAAGAAACGAAAGTTATAATAGTGAATTCGGAGCGCATTTAAAATTCTTGTTATCTGCAGATCCTGTTGAAAAAACACGTTTAAGCAGTACTTTTTATGATCTAAACTTAAGTTTGTTTTATGCGCAGCAAGAACGTTATTTAAGTTGGAAAGCAGGTTTAAAAGCTGAAAGAAATAAACACAATTGGTATGGTCTACCAACAAATATAAATTTCACTGATGCCACTGTTAGCGCCATAGAAGAAGAACAATCTTACAATTCGTTTACAATTTTCGGAAACATTAAATTCGAGGATTCTTATTTAGAAGAAGGAAATGCTGCCGTTTCGCTTTTAACCGATGCAATGAGTAGTAGTGAGTTTTTAATTGATGGAAATGCAAAATTTAAATTTCCTTTAAATAATTTTCACCGCGAATTAAATGATCTTTACATTAATACAACGTTAAGTTATTTAGGAACCAGTTTCGAAAATAGTTATAATACTAGAAGTGAGTTAAAACATAGTTTTTTTACTTTTGGTGCGCACCCAACATATAACTTTAGAGTACGAGATTTAGCGATAAAAATAGGGGCAAAAGCATATTTTTCTTTAGATATTCAAAATAAAAACAACAACTTTTTTATCTACCCAGATATAGAGGTTTCGTATCCTATTGTGAAAGATTTTGCGAATGTTTTTGTTGGAGTGTCGGGAGACCTAAAAACAAATACCTATAAATCATTATCAGATAAAAACCCTTACATTTCTCCAACTCAAAACATATTACAAACAAATAAAAAGTACAATGCTTTTGCGGGAATTAAAGGAAGGTTAGATTCTCAATTTAGCTATAATTTTAAAGCAAGTTATGCTGAGGTAGAAAACAATCCGTTTTTTGCATTGAATCAATCAAAATCAGACGGAAATAATAATGCAGGAACAGATGCCTTTTCTTTTTTCGGATATGATTATGGAAATTCTTTTAATACGGAATATGATGATATTAAATTAGTATCCTTTTTTGGTGAAGTTGCTTTTGATGGAATTAAAAATCTTAGTGTAGGTTTAAACGGACAGTTTAATAAATTTACGTTAACAAATGAATTAGAACCTTGGAATACTCCAAAAATTAAAGGGGAACTCTTTGGTACATACAAAACTAATAAATGGTTTGCTGGTGCTAACTTCTTTTTTGTAGGACAGCGAAAAGGAAAATTATATGATATTTTACCATTAGAAACTTTTTCAACGATTGATTTAGATGGTTATTTCGATATAAATTTTAATGGTGGTTATCATTTCAATGACTCATTTTCTGTGTTTTTAAATCTTAATAATGTATTAAATAATAGTTATCAGAGATTTAATAACTTTAATGTACAAGGATTTCAGGCCATGGGAGGTTTAACTTGGAAGTTTGATTCTATTTTCTAAAACAAGAATCTAAATATATGTACACGTAACTATTTATAAAGTATAGTTGCGCTTAATCCATAGCAAACGGGTTTAAATTAAAACCTTGGCTATCGGCTCTGATATTAAAATATAAAACTTACATTTATGGCACTTTAAAACAGTGTCATAAATGAAAAAACTATCATTACTACTAATTTCAGGACTATTTATAATTTCTTGTAAAACAGAAAACAAAGAAATATCTTTAACTTCTAAAGGTTTTTCTTCGGAAGAAAAAATAGATTCTACGCAAATAAAACACTTATTTAACGCTGCATTAACCGAGGGTAAATCCTACGAATGGTTACGAGATTTAACTACAAATGTTGGTAGCCGTTTATCTGGTTCAGAAGGAGCAGCGAAGTCAGTTATTTGGAGTGAAAAATTAATGAACGAAGTAGGGTTGGATTCAGTTTGGTTACAGCCGATCATGGTACCGCATTGGGTTCGTGGAGAAAAAGAAGTAGCTAATTATAATTTTAACGGCAAAGAAATTAACGTGCCTGTTTGTGCTATCGGAGGATCTATTGCAACACCAATTAACGGAATTACAGCCGAAGTTATTGAGGTAAAAAGTTTAAAAGAAGCTGAAAAATTAGGCGCCAAAGCACAAGGAAAAATAGTTTTTTTTAATGGAGCATTTGATAATACATTAATTCAAACATTTAAAGCCTACGGCGGATGTGTTGGTCAGCGTTTTGGCGGAGCAGCAGCAGTTGGTAAGTTCGGCGCGAAAGCAGTTATTGTTCGTTCTATGACAAATGGAATAGATGATTATCCGCATACAGGATCAATGGGATATGGAGATATTCCTAAATCAGAATATATTCCTTCAGCAGCAATTAGTTCTCGTGCTGCCGAAAATTTAAGTAAGCATTTAAAAGAGAATCCAACACTTAAATTTTATTTAAAACAAAGCTGTGAAACACTACCAGATGCACCTTCACACAATGTGGTTGGAGAAATTAAAGGAAGTGAAAATCCAGATAAAATTATGGTTATTGGTGGGCATTTAGATTCTTGGGATTTAGGTGATGGCGCTCATGACGACGGAACAGGAATTGTACAATCGTTAGAAGTAGCTTACTTATTAAAAAAGAACAATATCAAACCTAAAAATACCATTCGCATTGTCTTTTTTATGAATGAAGAAAATGGTTTGCGTGGTGCTACAGAATATGCGCGTTTGGCAAAATTAAATAAAGAACATCATATTGGTGCTCTAGAATCAGATGCAGGCGGACACACACCAAGAGGTTTTTCTATTGATGCAAATGATAAAAACAGAAAACTATTACAAAGCTGGAAAAAATTATTAGCCCCTTACGGATTGCATGATATTACTGCAGGCGGAAGTGGTGCGGATATTGATCCTTTAAAAGACGAACATGTTACTCTGGTTGGATATCGCCCAGATTCACAACGTTATTTTGATTACCATCATGCAGCTACTGATACTTTTGATAAGGTAAACAAACGCGAACTAGAATTAGGAAGCGCATCAATGGCAAGTATTGTGTATTTGATGGATAAATATTTATACAATAAAGAAACACTAAAGCCATAAATTATGGATATTTTAGTCTTAACACTCCGAATAATCTTCGGAGTGTTTTTAGGATATATAGGGGTTATGCATTTTGTAAAGCCACGTTTTTTTAACGGATTTATACCAAAGCCATTACCAAAGTTACTAGTAAATTATGCTGCTGGTTTTGTAGAATTTGTTATCGGAATAGGTCTTTTATTTAATGCAACAGTAAAAAATGCAGCCATCGGTTTTTTTATATTGATGGTTATTTTTTTACCATTACACATATGGGATTTATTTAAAGAAAAACCCGCAATTGGTTCTAAGAAAATTGCAATTATACGCTTGCCTATACAACTCTTACTTTTATATATCGCTTATTTAATACATTCAAACTCATGAAAAAATTATTATTACTTTTTGTAATTTCAATCGCTGTTGTTTCTTGTAAACAACAAGAAAAAGTAGACGCGATTGTAATTAACTCAAACACATATACCGTTAATTCTAATTTTGATAAAGCTGAAAGTTTTGCAATTAAAGATGGTAAATTTATAGCTATCGGAACTAATAAAGAGATACAAGATAAATACACATCATCAAAAATTATTGATGCTAAAAACAAAGCGGTATACCCTGGTTTTATAGATGGACATTGTCATTTTTACGGTTTAGGTTTGCAACAGCAAAAAGTGAACTTAGTAGGAACAAAAAGCTACGAAGAGGTATTAGAAAAGTTAGTTGCATTTCAAAAAGAAAAACACACAGCATTTATAACAGGCCGTGGTTGGGATCAAAATGATTGGGAGATTAAAGAGTTTCCTACCAAAGAAAAATTAGACGCATTGTTTCCTAATATTCCTGTAGCCGTTCGTAGAATTGACGGTCATGCAATGTTGGTAAATCAGGCGGCAATCAATTTAGCAGGTATTACAATTGATACTAAAATTGATGGAGGCGAAATTCTTATCAAAGACGGAAAACTTACGGGGGTGTTAATTGATAATGCAATGAATTTTATTAAAGTTCCAAAACCGAATAAACAAGAACAAATTCAGGCTTTAAAAGATGCTGAGAAAATTTGTTTTGATTTAGGATTAACAACTGTTGATGATGCGGGATTAGATAAGCAAGTTATTGAACTAATAGATAGTTTGCAGCAAACAGGCGATTTAAAAATCCGTATGTATGCAATGATTTCTAATAATAAAGAAAATCTAGATTATTATCTTAA
The DNA here is from genome assembly GCF_027941755.1 of Tenacibaculum retecalamus. Taxonomy (NCBI): domain Bacteria; kingdom Pseudomonadati; phylum Bacteroidota; class Flavobacteriia; order Flavobacteriales; family Flavobacteriaceae; genus Tenacibaculum; species Tenacibaculum retecalamus. The sequence continues at coordinate 687,079 of NZ_CP115916.1, forward strand.
AAAAGGAATTATTAAAACTGATAAGTTACATGTTCGTTCGGTAAAAGTATATGCAGATGGAGCTTTAGGTTCGAGAGGAGCTGCTTTAAAGGATGAATATGCTGATAAAAAAGGGCATTTTGGAGCTTTGGTAAATTCATATGATGATCTTCAGCGTTTAGCGAAACGAATCGAAGGTTCTGAATATCAAATGAATACGCACGCTATTGGTGATTCTGCAAATTATGTAATGCTTAATACGTATAACAAAGTATTGAAAAATAAAGAAAATCGTCGTTGGAGAATTGAACATGCTCAAATTGTAGATTTAAAAGACTTTTATCATTTTAAAAACATTTTACCATCAATTCAACCAACACACGCAACAAGCGATATGTACTGGGCAGAAGATCGTGTTGGGTCAGAAAGAATTAAAGGTGCTTATGCATATAAGGATTTACTAAAACAATACGGAAAAGTTGCTTTAGGAACAGATTTTCCTATTGAAAATGTGAGTCCGTTGTATACCTATTACGCTGCAACTATCAGAAAAGATTTAAAAGGATATCCAAAAGAAGGTTATCAAATGAATAATGCTTTATCTAGAGAAAATGCCTTAAAAGGAATGACTATTTGGAATGCCTACGCTAATTTTGAAGAAACCGAAAAAGGAAGTATTGAGGTAGGTAAAATAGCTGATTTTATCATTTTAGAGAATGATATTGTAACTGTTAAAGGTGATGAAATTCCGAATACAAAAGTTTTAGCAACGTATGTAAGCGGCGAAAAAGTAAATTAAAAGAAGAACTATAATGATATAAAAGTAGTAACTTTTTAAAACACGTTAAATAATTATTATTTAACGTGTTTTTTTATACTTAAAAACGCATCTTTTTTGATATTATAAAGTCTACTATATGAATTTAAAGATTAAATATCATGAAATATAAAAATCAATGTACGTGTAATTGTGATGGTTGTAAAACAGGAAATTGTTTAAATTGTACTTGCGAGAGCTGTTCATGTAACAATTGTAACTGTTAAACCACAAGTTTGTTAATTATAACAGAAATTATTCTTAACTTTATAAAGAATAATTTCTGTTTTTATTTCAATATAAAATGACAACAAATCAAGTTTGGAGAAAATATGCAGATGATGTTAAATACTTTATTTTAAGTAAGGTAAAAAATGTTGCAATAGCAGATGATATTTTGCAAGACACTTTTATAAAAATACACACCAAGTTACATACATTAAAAGATGTTACCAAGTTGAAGTCTTGGATTTTTACCATTGCTAGAAACGCTGTGATGGATTATTTTAAAAGCACAAATAAAACTTTTGAATTGGCTAGTTTCGAAACTGAAACAAAAATAGAAGAACAAGAGCACACTGAAAAAGATTGCTTACAAGGCATTTTGCAAAAATTACCTAAAATATATAGAGATCCTTTGTTTTTATCTGATATTAAAGGGTTGAAGCAGCAAGAAGTTGCCAATATTTTAAAACAAAGTTTACCAACAACAAAATCACAAATTCAACGTGCTCGTAAATTAATAGCAAAAGGGTTTATGGATTGTTGCGGTTTTGTATTAAATGAAGAAGGTAAACTTGTTGGTGAAATTCAAGACAAAGATGATTGTAAAGTTTGTGGGTAAAACCGTATATGATTCTTAACACATTTTCTGTTGATTTTGAGAATAGATTTATAATTTAATACTTTGGCAATAATTTTGATGTAGTGTTCTAAATTATAAATAATTAACCAGTTAATAAAATGAAAATAAAGTTCACTTCGTTTCTGTTTTTTATAACCTACATAAGTTTAGCACAATCTAAAGAGTTCGTAATTCTAGATAGTTTATCTAAAAAACCAATAGATTTAGTTCAAGTTTTTTATCCTGATATAGAAGTGGGAAGTGTTTCTAATGCAGATGGTAAAATAAAAATCCCCTTAAAAAATAATAGAATTGTTGTATCTCATATAAACTATATTGAAAGTGAGTTTGGTTTTGAAGACTACAAAAAGAAAGATACTTTGTTTCTTATTCCAAAAGCAAATCAATTAGAAGAAGTTGTGCTTTACAATCTAGATTTAAAACAAAAATTCACTGATATTTTAAAAAATAGTTACTTTGATAAATATTCTAAGAAAAAAATAACCCACAGTGCTACTTATAAAGAGACTTTTAGTGTTAATAACTCACTTACTAGGCTGTTTCAGATACAATTAGATTGGTACAGTAAGAACTCCCTTTTTAAAAGAGATATAGCTATTGATAAACAAAACACAGTTAACCTTGAGACTATTGATTTTTCTAAAAAAAGTAAAATAGAAAAAAATCTTATTAATTCTAATAGTGGATATGTTGAAAATAAAACGTTTTTTAAATTTTTACATCTAAATTTTCTTTTAGAAACCCTAATTTATTTAACTAATGATTATGAAATAGAGAGCATTGAAAAAAATAAGAATACTATTAATGTCTACTTTAATGCAACTTTGATTGAAAAAGATAAAAAAGTATTTGAACACAAGAATAGTTTAATAGTTTTTGAGAAAGATTACAAATCTATAAAGAGTTTGAAGCTAAATATGATTTATTCTAAAGGTTTTGAAGAAGCTCTAACTAACATAGATAAAATACCACATAAAAAGAAGACAAAAAGCCATGTTGTTAATCTGTCATTTAAAAAGTTAAGAAATAACAAATATTCAATAAATTATTTTATTTCAGAATTGAAAGGAATAATAAAAACAAAAAAATATACTGACACGATTATTTCTACACAAAGTTTATTTATTAATGAAAGTCGATTAGGTAAGAAAATAAAAAGAGGGAATTTTGATTTTAATAAACCTTTTTATGAAAATATACCTAATAATTTGAAAAAGACAAGCGAGAAAATTTTATTAACAGAAAAAGAGAAAGACTTCCTTAAAAGTTAAAAAGTCTTAAAATTTTCTAAAAATATTACGAATACTTTAACTTCGTTTGTATAAAATCAAACGGATGTCTAAAAAAAATATATTTCTACTCGCAATGCTATTTAGTTTTGGTATTGCAATTTCGCAAAATTCTTTAATTCGAAAACCTGCTATAAGTAATGATGGTTCAAAAATGGCCTTTAGTTATCATGGAGATATTTGGGTGTATAATTTGAATAATAAAGAATCAAAAAGGCTAACAATTCATAAAGGATATGAGAGTAATCCTGTTTGGAACTCAGACGATACCGAAATTGCATTTTCATCAAACAGAAAAGGAAATGATAACGTGTTTACAACGTTTCTTAATGGAGGTGTACCAAAACAATTAACATATTACCCAACGGCGAATATCCCTACAGATTGGACTTCAAAAGATGCCATTGTATTTACTACAGGAAGAGTTTATCGTGCATTCAGAATGGGATAAACAAATGTATACTGTAAATGAAAACGGCGGAACACCAGAGCGATTATTAACCGCTTATGGTGAGTTAGCCTCAGTTTCTCCTAACGGAAAATTAATAGCATTTACCAAAGGAGCTTGTCGTATTGCGCGTGAAGATTATTCGGGTTCTGCTCAAAGAGATATTTGGATTTATAATACAGATACTAAAAAATACAATCAAATTACCACAAGTAACAAAAACGACCATTCTCCTAAATGGGATGCTGCCGGAAACTTATATTATATCGGCGCAAAAAGCGGACGTTATAATGTGTACAAACAAGTAATTTCATCAAACGGAACAGCTAATGGAAATGCCACTCAATTAACATCAGAAAAAAAAGATGGAGTTAGAGAGTTCTCAGTAAGTAATAATGGAGCGTTTATTTACTTAAGCGGTGTAAATTTATTTAAAGTTGAAAATGGTTCGAAACAAAAATTAAACTTACATATTTCTTCGGATAATCGATTTGAGGAAGAAATAACAAAAACAGTTTCAAACGGAATTAGTAGTTACGCAGTTTCACCTAACGGAAAAAGTATTGCACTTGAAATTAACGGCGAAATTTTTGTAAAAGAAAACAATAAAGAAAAGAAGCATTCTAATAACGTAAGTAAGCACTTGTTTAGAGACCGTAATCCGCAATGGATAGATGATAAAACTGTTGTTTTTTCTTCGGATAGAGATGGTGTTTATCAATTATATAGTGCCGTTTCTACAGATACATTGGTTGGTTTACACCGTAGTTTAAAAACAAAGGTGACAAAACTAACGAATAATAAAGAAGATGTAATGGGATCGTTAGTATCTCCTGACGGAAAAAAAATAGCTTATCAAGTTGGTCGTGGAATTTTAATGATTGCCGATTTAAAAGATGGTAAAATTGTTAAATCGAAAGAATATTCAAATTCTTGGGCTGCTACCGAAGGCGTTTCTTGGAGTCCGGATAGTAAGTACATAGCGTATTCTCAAGAAGATTTAAATTTCGATAGTGAAATATTCATTCAGTCGATTGCTGATAAATATAAAAAGATGAATGTTTCTATGCATCCACGAAGTGATGCAAATCCTGTTTGGAGTGCAGATGGTAAAAAATTAGCATTTTTATCGAATAGAAGCGGAATGAACTATGATGTTTGGATGGTTTGGTTAGATAAAACCGATTGGGAAAAATCTAAAATAGATCACGAAGAAGGAAGTTATTATCCAGAAGAAAAAGAAAAAAAGGAAAGTAAATCTGATAAAAAAGATAAGAAAAAGAAGAAAAAAACTGTTGTTGTTAAAATTGATCAAGATAAAATTTACGACCGTTTGGTACAAGTAACTTCTTTACAGGATGATGAATACAGTCCGATGTTTAGTGCCGATAGTAAATTTATTTATTTTTCAGCAACAAATCCAGCAAATAAAAAAAGAAGCACTTATAAAGTAAAATGGGATGGAAGCAAACCAAAAGCAATTAAAAGTGTAAGCGGAGCAAGAGGAATATCAGAAAATAAAGGAAAAGTTTACTTTACATCAAGAGGAAGTTTAAATCAGTTAGATACAAAATCAGATAAAGTAACTAAATTACCACATTCGGCTACCTATACTAAAAATACTAAAAAAGAATACGAGCAGGTTTTTGAAGAGGGAATTAGAGTGTTAACAGCTGGTTTTTACGACCCAGAATTTCACGGTTATGATTGGAATGGTTTGGTAAAAAGATACAGACCTTGGGTGTTGTCAGCAACAACACATCAAGATTATACGTACATGTATAATTTATTATTAGGGCAGTTAAATGCGAGCCATATGGGGTATAGAGGTACTGCGCCTAGAAATATAAACGATAAAGTAGGTTTACTAGGTGTAGATGTAGTAAATACGAAAGGTGGCGTAAAAGTGAATTATATTTTACAAAACACGGTTGCAGATAAATCGAAAAGTACTTTAAAAGTAGGGGATGTTATTACTGCTGTAAATGGACAAGAAATAGCTAAAAATACTAATTTTTATCAACTATTAAAAAATACACAAGGTAACGAAGTGTTGTTAAGTTTAAAAAATGGTAAAGATGTGGTATTAAGACCACAACGATCTATTAGAAGTCAACAATATGAAGCTTGGATAACGTCTCGTAAAAAATTAGTAGCTAAATATTCAAACGGACAATTAGGTTACATTCATATTCAGGGAATGAATATGCCAAGTTTCGAGCGTTTTGAACGTGAGTTAAAAGCAAGTGGATATGGAAAAAAAGGAATTGTAATTGATGTACGCTATAACGGTGGTGGTTGGACAACCGACCGATTAATGGCTGTTTTAAATGTAGATCAACATGCGTATACGGTACCAAGAGGTGCTGCTAAAAGTTTAAAGAATAATAAAAAATTCAATAAAAATTATCCGTTTAACGAACGTGCAATTTTATCAGTAAATACAAAACCTGTAGTTGCTTTGTGTAATGAGAATAGTTATTCGAATGCTGAGATTTTTTCACATGCATTTAAAAACTTAGGTTTAGGTAAATTAGTAGGGCAACCAACATTTGGAGCCGTAGTTTCTACAGGATCTGCAAGATTACAAAACGGATCTATTCGTATGCCGTTTAGAGCTTGGTTTGTGAAAAAATCAGGAAAAAATATGGAGAATGAAGCACCTGCAGTTCCAGATTATTTAGTAAAAAATGCTCCGGGTTGGAAAGAAAGAGGAGAAGATGCTCAGTTGCAAAAAGCAGTTGAGGTTTTATTAAAAGATATAAAATAAGACGAATTTTAGTATTAAATAATTAAAAATCCCGAACAATGTTTTTGAAATTGTTCGGGTTTTATTTTATATGTGTCCTATTTAGAATAGGTAAAAACCTGTTTTTTATAAGTGAGTTATTTTTATAGCGTTGTAATTCAAATAATTATGTATATTTAGGTTCCGTAAAACTAAAGTAAGAATGTCAAGAATCAGTCAATTACATAGCTACAGAAAACACCTTGAGGAGAGGTATCGTAAATTGGTTGAAAGAGCAAGTGATTATAAGTATGAAGATGAATGTAAGAGTGATCGATCGGCATTTAAAGCAATGCAAGTGCTAGAAAAATTAAATAGAGTTAAATATTTAGATAAAGATTTATCTAATACTGTCGTGTAATTTTATAAAATAATCGAAAGCTTTTAATAATCTACTTCCGTACCAAGAAAACATTTCTCCATCAACTAAAATAGTTTTTGAACCTTTATAATAGGTTGATATTTCATTAATATGTTTTTCTTTAAAAGGATAAGGCTCAGAAGAAAGCAAAATAAAATCCAGCGCATCATTTTTAGATAACTTTTTTAAGTTAATTTCTGGGTAACGCTCTTTGTTACTATAAATATTTTTAAAGTTGTTGAGTTCTAAAAGATGATTGATAAAAGTATTTTTTCCGGCAACCATCCATGGATTTCTCCAAATAAAATAAGCTACTTTTTTTTCTTCAGTATTTTTAATAAATTGTTGAAATTTGACAAACTCATTGTCTAATTTTTCAACGATATTTTTCGCTTCTTTTTTACAAGAAAGAATTTCACCGTATTGCTTTATAAGTTCTATAGAATCATCAAGTGTAAAAATATCAGAAACATGAGTTGGTGCAATTTGTTCACAAGCTTCAACAATCTCTTTGGTGTTTTCTTCTTTGTTGCAAAGAATAATATCAGGATTTAAAGCCTTAATTTTATCAATATTTATGGTTTTTGTGCCACCAACAACTGTTTTAATTTTTCTTAGAGAAGATGGGTGAATACAAAACTTAGTAATACCAACAATAAGTTCTTCCAAACCTAAATCAACCAATAATTCAGTTTGACTAGGAACTAAAGAGATTATTCTTTTTGGAGTTTCGGGTAATTCAAAAACTCTATTCATTTGGTCTTTGAAATCCATGTAACTAGTTTAAGATAACACTCATTTGCAATTGTAACTCTGCTGCTTTTTTAGCAGCTTCACTTGCAAAGTTTTCGTTGTTAGATGCGTAAATAATTCCGCGAGATGAGTTAATAAGTAAACCTACGTTTTCGCTCATTCCATATTTACAAACATCTTGTAAATTTCCGCCTTGAGCACCAACACCAGGAACTAATAAAAAACTATCAGGAACAATTTTTCTGATTTCAGTAAAGTATTCGGCTTTGGTAGCGCCCACAACATACATTAGGTTTTCTGAATTTTTCCAAGATTTAGAGGTTTCTAAAACTTGTTTATATAACTCTTTACCGTCTACAGTTTTTGTTTGAAAATCGAATGCACCTTGGTTAGAGGTTAATGCCAACATAATGGTATGTTTATCATCAAAAGCTAAAAAAGGCTCTACAGAATCTTTTCCCATATATGGTGCCACGGTAACCGAATCGAATGCTAAATCTTCAAAAAAAGCTTTTGCATACATGGTTGAGGTATTTCCGATATCGCCACGTTTGGCATCTGCAATAGTAAAAATTTCAGGATGCTTTTCGTTTAAATATTTTATTGTTTTTGCTAAAGATTTCCAACCTTTAATTCCGTATGCTTCATAAAAAGCGGTGTTAGGCTTATAGGCAACACATAAATGATGAGTTGCATCAATAATTGCTTTGTTAAAAGCAAAAATAGGATCTTCTTCTTTTAATAAATGTTGCGGTATTTTAGTTAAATCGACATCTAAACCGATGCATAAAAACGATTTTTTTCTTTTAATTTCGTTAACTAATTGTTGTGTAGTCATGTGTTGTTGTAAAAGTTATACAAAAGTACACTTTTTTAACACTTTCTTTTATCTTTGTTATAGATGTTTCAATATATAATTAATAAAATTTTCTACGGATTCTTAACCTTGTTTGGAGTCGTTACTGTTATTTTCTTTTTGTTTAATGTGTTGCCAGGCGATCCGGCAAGAATGATGTTAGACCAGCGAGAAGATACTGAACAGCTTGAGAATATACGACAAAAGTATGGTTTTGATAAACCGATATTTACACAGTATTTGTATTATTTAAATGATGTTTCGCCGTTGTCGTTGCATAGTAATAATACTGATGATTATACTTTTTTATCCGAAGGAAAATATACTGCGCAAAAATTATTTTCAATCAGCGATATAAATTTGGTGATTAAATATCCGTATTTGCGACAATCATTTCAAAAAAATGGAAAGAATGTATCCGAAGTAATTTCAGAAACATTGCCCAATACAGCAGTTTTAGCAATTTTTGCAATTGTAATAGCGTTGTTATTAGGAATTGTTTTAGGAATTTTATCAGCCTTATATAAAGATACTTTTTTCGACAGAATTATAGCGCTAATTAGTACATTAGGTATGAGCGTTCCGTCTTTTTTCTCGGCAATTTTATTTGCTTGGTTTTTCGGATTTGTATTGCATGAATATACTGGTTTAGAAATGACAGGTAGCTTGTATGAAGTTGATGATTTCGGGGAAGGAATGCGCATTCAATGGAAAAACTTGTTGTTGCCAGCAATCGTGCTAGGTATTCGTCCGTTAGCAGTAGTAATTCAATTAATGCGGAACTCGTTGTTAGAAACGATGAATCAAGATTATATAAGAACCGCAAAAGCAAAAGGGTTAACAATGTATCAGGTAATTCGTAAACACGCCTTAAAAAATTCGTTAAACCCTGTGGTAACTGCTATTTCTGGTTGGTTTGCATCGATGTTGGCAGGAGCGGTTTTTGTTGAGTATATTTTTAATTGGAACGGTTTAGGTAAAGAAATAGTAAACTCACTAAACACGTTAGATTTACCTGTGATTATGGGAAGTGTGTTAGTTGTTGCAACATTATTTATATTGATAAATATATTGGTAGATGTTATTTATAGTTGGTTAGATCCACGAATAAAATTAAATTAAAATGAGAGTATTTTTATTTTTGATAGCCCTTTTAACGTTGAGTAGTTGTGCTGTTTTTCAACCAACATCTTTTACAAACGATGCTTTAGATGAGAAATTAGTTACAATTGATAGAGATTCAATTACGTTAAGAACAATTTTAGTAAATAATAAAGGAACGAAACAATTTGTACAAGTTTTTGCAACGTATTGTCCGGTAAGTCAAGATAGTTTTGATGATGTTATTGCATTTCAAAAGAAGAATCCGTCAATTAAATATGTTTTTTTGTCAGTTGATCATTCTTATTTCGACTGGAAAAGAGGACTTGAGAATATAAAAGTAAAAGGACAACATTATTACATTCCTAAAAAAGGAAAAGGGAAGCTAGGAGCGTTTTTAAAACTAAAAACAATTCCGAGGTTTATGATTTTGAGTAAAAAAGGAGAAATAGAACTTTTTAAATCATCAAGTGTATCTAATAAAATTAATAATAAGATTAAGTAAGATGAAAAAAAGTATAGTATTAATTTTCACTGCAATGTTATTGTTGCAATGTTCGGTTTACAGCCCCACAGAGTTTTCTAATGAAGCTTTAAATGATATTTTTATTTCTATAGAAGATGAAGAGATTACGTTCAAAGAAATTTTAGCGAATAATAGAGGGAAAAAAATAGTGATTGATGTTTGGGCATCTTGGTGTAAAGATTGCCTTGAAAGCTTACCTGAGATTAAAAAGCTGCAAGAAGAGAATCCGGAAATAACATATTTATATTTATCGTTAGATAGAGATTTGGACTCATGGAAAGCAGGAGTTGAAAGATTAAAAATAAAAGGGCAGCATTATTTTATGCAATCAGGTTGGGAAGGAAGCTTCGGTAAATTTCTTGGTTTAAGTTGGATCCCTCGTTATTTGGTAATTGATGAATCAGGAAAAATAATCGTTTTTAACGAAACTAAGGTTTCGCAGAAGTTAAGTTAGACTATTAAAAAAATAACGTACTTTTAACTGTTAAAAAAAATAAAAACCTAGTATATGAAAAAAACAATTTACTTATTCGCTTTCGTTTTATTTGTGTCTTGTAATTCAGAAAAACCTTTAGCTTTTCCACAGGAAGTTTTAAATGAGAAATTTTTAACTTTAAATGAAGAATCAATCACATTTAAAGAAATTTTAGCAAAGCATAAAGGAAAAAAAATAATGTTTGAGCTTTGTGCTTCGTGGTGTGCAGAATGTATTTCCGGAATACCAGCAATTAAAAAGTTGAAAGCAGAAAACCCTGATGTTGTTTTTGTTTTTTTATCAATAGATAAAACAATTCCGCAGTGGAAAAAAGGAATAGAGCGATTTTTTAATATAGAGGGTGAACATTATTTTTTACCAGCAGCTCTTAAAGGAGTATATGCAAAAGGTTTAGGAATAAAAGATGTGCCAAGTTATATGGTTGTAAATGAAAAAGGAATTACATCTTTGGCGCACGTAGCAGAATCTATAGATCCAAGATTAACAGCCGCATTAAAACAGTAGTAAGAATATAAAATTAACGTAATTTTGAGAAAAAAAATAGTTGCAGGTAACTGGAAGATGAATATGAACTTTGATGAAACTAAAAAGTTAATCAAAGGGATTAAGAAAGGAACAAAGAAAAAAGTAGGTAAAAACACTAGAGTAATTATCGCTCCAAGTTTTGTGAATTTACAAACGGCACTTAAAAGAACTAAGAAATCAAAAATTGAAGTAGCGTCTCAAAACATGCATCAATCTAAAAGTGGTGCTTTTACAGGAGAAATTTCTGCGGATATGTTAACTTCTTTAGGATTAGATCTAGTGATTCTTGGCCATTCTGAGCGTAGAGAGTATTTCGGAGAAACAGATGAAATCCTCGCGAAAAAAGTAACCACTGCGTTAGAAAACAAACTAGAAACAATTTTTTGTTTTGGTGAGGTTTTAGAAGATAGAAAGTCAGAAAATCATTTTAATGTAGTTGAAAGTCAATTGAAAAAAGGATTGTTTCACTTAAAGAAAGGCGATTTTTCTAAAATTGTTTTAGCATACGAGCCTGTTTGGGCAATAGGAACCGGAGAAACAGCATCGCCAGAACAAGCACAAGAAATGCATGCTTTTATTAGAGAGATTATTGCTAAAGAGTATGGAAGTGAAGTGGCAGAAAATATTTCAATTCTATATGGTGGAAGTGTAAAGCCAGCAAATGCTAAAGAGATTTTCTCTAAACCAGATGTTGACGGTGGATTAATTGGAGGAGCAGCCTTAAAAGCGGATGATTTTATAGCTATAATTAAATCAATTTAATGGATAATATTTATATAGAGTATATTTTTGAAGTAACACCAAAAGAACCAGCAACTGAAATTTTAATAGCTGAGTTAGGTGAAATTGGTTTTGAAAGTTTTGTGGAGAATGAAAACGGAGTTACCGCATATATTCAGAAAAACGATTGGAAAGAAAATTTATTAGACGCTGTTTTTATTTTAAAATCAGCAGCGTTTTCGATCAGTTTTCAGCACAATGAAATCGCCCAAACAAATTGGAATGCAGAGTGGGAAAAAAACTTTAATCAAATTCAAGTTGATGACTTGGTAAGTATTAGAGCGCCATTTCACGTGAATCCTAATTTAAAGTATGATATCGTTATAGAGCCAAAAATGAGTTTTGGCACAGGGCATCATGAAACCACTCATATGATGGTACAACATTTACTTAATTTAGATGTTGCCAACAAAAAAGTGTTGGACATGGGATGCGGAACGGGGATTTTAGCAATTTTTGCTGAAATGAAAGGAGCTAACCCAATAGATGCGATAGATATTGATGCTTGGTGTTACGAAAATTCGTTAGAAAATGTTCAAAGAAATAACTGTAAAAATATTACGGTTTACGAAGGAGATTCGTCTCTTTTAATGGATAAAAAATATGATATTATTATTGCAAATATTAACCGTAATATTTTATTGAGCGATATGAATATTTATACAAACTGCTTAAATGAAAACGGAGTTTTATTGTTAAGTGGATTTTATAAAGAAGACATTTCGATTATAGATGCAGCGGTTTCAAAGCACGGTTTAACATTAAATAAAACAATTAACAGAAATAATTGGGTAGCTTTGCAGTATCAAAAATAGTAAAAATGAGTACAATAGAGAAAATACAAGAAGAGCTAGATGTCTTGATTCAAGAAACAAAAAAGCACGAAATTATTTTACATAATGATGATGTAAATACTTTTGATCATGTAATTGATAGTTTGGTAGCTGTTTGTGATCATACCCTCGAACAAGCTGAGCAATGTTCTGTTTTAGTACACTATAAAGGTAAGTGTACCGTTAAAACGGGTGCTTATAAAGAGTTAGAGCCAAGGTGTTCTAAATTATTGCAATTAGGTTTATCAGCAGAGATCGTTTAATATGGAAAATGTTTTTAGGTATTACGAATTCTCTGATTTTATAAAGGATGAATCAACAGCTTTTTCAGGAAATGAAATTTGTTTTTGTGTTTTAAATGAAGTACATTTTTTAATTTTTGAAAAAAATAAAGAAGCTTATAATTTATATGTTTCAAAATATAAATCAAAAAAGGAAGTTGGTTTTAAGTTTCCTGAAATAGTAGAGTTACTGATTGAAAACTATGATAAATCAACACCTGAACATCGAATAATTTTAAGGGAATATTTAGATTAAAAACTCAAAAAAAACTTTTTTTTGAGTTTTTTTATACGCTTATGTGACCTTTTGAAAAAAAAGGTGTCATAAGAGTGTAAACAATGGAATAAATAATTGAATTAATTATAAAAGTACCCCTTAAATTTACTTCTCTGAGTAAAAATTTCCCCTTGTGTATTCCTTTTTTTAGGATGTTTTTTGAAAAGAGAAGTTTCTTGTAGAAGGCCTTAGAGGAATTAAAAATAGTAGTAGTTAGTTTTTATACTAAGTTTGGTTAAAAGGCCTTGAACATTTGTTTAAGGTCTTTTTTTTGTAAGAATTGTAAGTGATAAAAAAGATGTAGTATCTGTAAATTACTTAATAGTATTTTAACATACTGATTATTAGGTAGTTGTTTTTTTGTTAAAGTAAATATCTAATTTTAAATTTAAGAAGTTTACATTAAAAATGATACTTTTGTCGTTGATTATGTTTTTTTCAAAAAGACAAAAAGTTAGTCTTCTGAAAATCTGTGATTTGTGTTGTGTAAAATAAAAAGAGTATAATAAAATTATTAAGGTTTTATAAAATAATAACTTATGAAAAAAACAATACTATTTGTATTATTAATAACGAGCATTGTTGGTTTTGGACAACGACAATCTGCAGCAAATAAGTTTTTTGAAGAATTTGCATATAAAAAATCAGCAGAACTGTATGAGTTAATATATGAAAAAGGAGATACTTCGCAAGTAGTGTTAAGTAGATTAGCAGATTCATATTACTATAATGCAGAATTTGAAAAAGCTGAGAAATGGTATAAGAAATTGATGCAAAATTTTGAAAAGGAAGAAACTACACAGCACTTTTTTAGATATGCTCAAGTTCTTAAGAGCAACGGAAATGTAACGGAGTCGGATAAATGGCTACAGAAGTTAAAAGTTTTAAAAGAAACAGATAGTAGGGCAGTTGCGTTAGAAGAAAATGAAGATTATTTTGTAAAGTATACGAATAAGGAACAAATTTATGTTGATATCTATAATGTTTCTACCAATACAAAGTATTCTGATTTTGGTGGTTTTTTATATAACGATAGATTGTATTTTGCTTCAACAAAGCCTACAGGTTTAAAAAATGATGATAAAATATATGATTGGAATAAACAACCTTTTTTAAATATCTATAGTTCAGAATTAAAAGAAGTTGATGAAAATAGAGTTTTCGATGTTTCTGAAGCAGAAAAATTAGTCGATTTAAATACGCGTTATCACGAATCAAATATTATCATAACCAGTGATGGTAATACAATATATTTTACAAGAGATAATTATGATGGTAAGAAGTTAAGAAAAGATGAAGATCGTACAGTTCACTTAAAAATTTATAAAGCAAGAAAAGAAAATAATAAATGGGTTGATGTAAAAGAATTGTCATTTAATACAGATGATTATTCATGTGGCCATCCAGCATTAAGTCCTGATGAAAAGACGCTTTATTTTGTGTCTGACATGCCTGGTGGATTTGGAGAAACAGATATTTATAAAGTAGCTGTATTAGAAAATGACACCTATGGAGTTCCTGTAAACTTAGGAAAACAAATTAATACTGAAAGTAGAGAGATGTTTCCTTTTGTAGGAGCTGATAATACGTTTTATTTTGCTTCGGATGGTCATTTAGGTTTAGGCGCTTTAGATATCTTTGAATCAAAAATCAAAAATAAAGAATTTACAAATCCAATAAATTTAGGAGCGCCTGTAAATGGACCTAAAGATGATTTTTCTTTTGTTATCAATAAAGAAAAGAGCAAAGGATTCTTCTCGTCAAATAGAAAAAAAGGAAAAGGAGATGATGATATTTATAGTTTTTTAATTTATGATTGTAAACAAAATATTGCAGGTGTTGTAACAAATTCTATTACAGGTAAACCAATGCCAGATGTACAGGTGATGTTGATAGATGACCAAGGTAATCCTATTTCAGAGCAAGCAACGAAAGAAGATGGTAGCTATGTTTTTGAAACTATAGATTGTGAAAGGAAGTTTACGGTAACAGCGTCTAAAGAAGATTATAGAAAAGATCAAAAAGATACACAAACGTTAGATGTGAATAAAGAAACAGTGAAGACTAATTTACAATTGGAATCGTTAATTGTTGCAGATCAAATTGTGATTAATCCTATTTATTTTGATTTCGATTTAGCTAATATAAGAGAAGATGCTGAATATGAATTAGAGCACATTGTATCGGTAATGAAAAATCATCCAGAAATGGTTATTAAAATAGAATCTCACACAGATAGTAGAGGTACAAAAGGGTATAATAAAAGTTTATCAACCAATAGAGCTATCTCAACAAGAGATTATATAGTATCAAGAGGAATAGCATCAAATAGGATTAAAAGTGCCTTAGGTTTTGGCGAAAGTCAATTATTAAATGACTGTGATGATGCAAATAAAAATAAATGTACTAAAGAAGAGCACCAAAAGAATAGGCGTTCTTATTTTTATATTCTAGAAGGAAAAACAAACGTAAAAACAACTAATTAAAGTGTTTTAGTTTTATGAAAACCTCGAAGTAATTATAACTTCGAGGTTTTTTTATGCAATTAAGATAATGAGTTTATTGGTGTCCGGTTCGGTTTTAAAACCCTGTAAATTTATAGTAAAACTTCATTTATACGAGAACATGTAATTATAAGAATTAAGTTTTGTGCTCTATTTCAGGAATTGGAGTCGATTTTTATATGTCCTTAGTAAAATTAATCCTCGCATTTTAGTGTAAAGTGTTTGGTTGCTTTAGTCTGTTCGTTTTGGTGCGTAAATAAAGTTATTAGAGTTTTGTTAATTCTATATTAAGACAAAAAAAAGAGTTCCTTTATGGAACTCTTTTTAGTAATATAATCTGTAAGGGTGTTTAGTTTTCTGTTACTATAAATTCACTTCTACGGTTTGCTTGGTGCTCTTCTTTAGAACACTTTACACGATTCGCACATTTATTAGTTAACATTGTTTCTCCGTAACCTTTTCCTTTGATTCTGTCTTTAGAAATACCACCTTTGGTGATGATATAAGTTACAGTTGAGCTGTTTCTTCGAGCTGATAAAGCTAAATTGTAAGCGTCTCTACCACGAGAATCAGTGTGAGAACGTATATCAATTTTTACCTTCGGAAATTCTTTCATATAGGCGATAACCTTTTCTAATTCAATTTGAGCATCTGGTCTAATGTTCGATTTATCATAGTCAAACAAAATTGGTTTTAAATCTAAAAGCTTAAATAAATCAGCACCTACTTCAGCGGCCTTTGGTATTGGTGTTAAAGCTATTTCTAACTGAACAGGTTCATTGAAAACATTGTCTACAGCAAAAGAAATTTCAGTAGGATCGAAATCTAATTTAGAACCTACAACTTTATACGTTTGTTCTTTACATTTTAATTTAAAACTAAAGGCTCCTTGAGTATCTGAAACCAAAGTAGCAATAATTTGCTGTGCTGCATCGTATACTAAAACAGTAGCATTAGAAATAATTGCTTTTGTTGTAGCATCAGTAACTACACCACTAACCAATTGCTCGCAAGGATTTTTGGTAAAACTATAAATATCATCTACTTTAAAAATATCTAAACCTCCTAAACCTAAGTGACCGTTAGATGAAAAATATAATGTTCCTTTTTGACTGATGAACGGAAAGTTTTCACGACCTTCTGTATTAATTCCCTTACCTAGGTTTTTTACAGAACCGAAAGAACCATCACCAGCAATGTTTACTTTATAAATATCAGAAGCTCCTAAACCACCAGGCATATCAGAACTAAAATATAAAACAGTTCCGTTTTTGTTTAAAGCAGGGTGGCCTACATTATAATCATTGCTATTAAAAGGAAGTGCTTCAATGTTAGTCCACTCACCTTTAACTTTAGTTGCTTTGTATATTTTTAAAGTATGCGCATCGTCTTTATTTTTCTTGAATTTTCCTTTAAAATAATTGTTTCGAGTAAAGTACAAAGTGTTACCATCTTTTGTGATAACAGAAGATGATTCGTGGTATTTTGTGTTTACATCACTTCTTAATTCAGTAACTTCATTATCAGAATTTAATGTGTATAAATCTAAAAAAGGCTGTGCATTCCAATTGTAGGTTTTTCCTTCTTTTCTTGATGAAGCAAAAATTAATTTAGAATCGTTTAAAGCCGTACCGAAATCTGAATTTTCTGAATTGATACTTAAGTTTTCTAATTTAAAAGTATCAGAAAGTTTTTCAATTTGAGTTAAATAATCAGGTTGTGCTTTAAATGCTTTAGCTCTAGAGTCGTTAGGCTCTAATTCACAAAATTCACGCATCCATTTATCAGCTTCAGTATAGTTTTCTGTCGCTTTTAAACTTTGCACATATCTAAAGTAACTTTCAGTTTCGATAGCTTCTTTTTCTTCTGAAGCCATTAAAGTTTTGTATGTTTTCGCAGCCGATTCCATATCGCCTGTAAAATAATACGCATTTGCTAACTGTTGATGTTGATTAACGTTAGCGGTTCCGTTTTCTACTAACTGTAAGAGTGTTTTTGTAGTAGAAATGTAAGAGAATTTATTATAAGCTTTATCTGCCTTTTTTATTTTACCCGTTTGAGCAAAAGAGACATTAAAACTTAACACAGCTATGGCTGCAATTATGTGTATTCTTTTTTTCATTGTAATATCGTTTATAAGAATCTTGGAGAAAATATTTTACCTATTTTTTGCAATTCAAATCGAAGAAATAATTCGAAAGAACCATCGTTAAACTGCGCATTACCAAGCTCAGTTGTTTCACGATCATAAGCAAAACCAACTAAAAATTGATCATTTACTTGAAAACCAAGCATTCCACTAAAAGCTGCACTCCATCTATAAGCTGTTCCTAAAATAAATTTTTCATGCAACATAAAATTAGCTGATAAATCAACTTGTAAAGGAGCTCCAGAACCTGCTTTGGTTAAAAAAGCAGGTTTGAACTTTGTGTTTTCGCTTAAGTTAAATACGTAACCACCTGTTAGGTAAAAATTCATACGTTCTTTTGACGTAGATAGCGATTGATTATCTAAATGATCCGTTTCTAGCAAGCTAGGAACTGAAAAGCCTAAATACCAAGTATCAGCATGGCGATAGTACAATCCTAAACCTACGTTAGGAGAAAATTCATTAATGTTTTCGTTTAGTAAATTATCACCTGGGTTATAAATGTTTAATTTATTGTAATCTACATTTAATAAATGCGCAGTACCTTTAAGACCGAATGATAAATTGTATTGTCCTGGTATAAGTTGACCTAAAAAAAGGTCAACTTATACCAGGACAATACATAAAACAAGAAAACTAGAAAACTTTAATTTAGAGCAATGTTATTTTGGCGAACATTTATTAAATGAAGATAAAAACAAACCAGTAGCAATTTGCGAAAGCGAAAAAACAGCTATTATTTCAAGTATTTATTTACCTGAGTTTATTTGGTTAGCTTGTGGCAGTCTTAATAATTTGAATGAAGCTAAAACAAAGGTTTTAAAAGGTAGGAATGTAGTATTGTTTCCTGATTTAAAATGTTTTGATTTATGGAATAATAAAATACCTCAACTAACAAAAACAGCAACTTTTATAACTTCATCGCTTTTAGAAGATAAAGCAACCAAAGAAGAAAAAGAACAGGGTTTAGATATTGCCGATTATTTAACAACTCTATGAGAAACAAGGCTATTTATATTGAAGTTTTAGGACGTGTAAAAAAAGAAGCAATAAGGAGTTTTCGTACATTATAAAAAAAGGAACTAGTTTACATTATTAAGAGTATTTCGGCACTATAAAAGGAAGCATTATAGAAATATAAAGAGTTTTTTACACTATAAAAACTAAGTTTTGGACAATATAAAAAAGAAAGACCTAGACACTATAAAAAAGAAGCTAAGTTTTTTAATTATAATACAGTAAATGAGGTTTGATGGGTGGAGTAAATTAAAGTGTTCTCTTACATTATAAAAGAAGTTTTCGCGTATTTAATGCGAGGGCAGAAAAAAAGACTAAAGAAAATGCTATTTTAGTAGCTATGCCTAAATAAAAAACATTAAAATAGTTAATGAAGTTCTGTTTTAATTCTTGATTTGTGGGCAAATTGTGGGCAAATGAAAAACCAGTACTTACAAAATAACTTTGTAAGTACTGGTTTTATTAGTGACCTCGGCTGGATTCAAACCAGCAACCTCTTGAGCCGTAATCAAGTGCGCTATTCAGTTGCGCCACGAGGCCGTTTTGCGGGTGCAAATATACAGCTGTTTTTTGATTCTAAAAAATAAAAAAACACTTTTTTTAAAATAATTTTTTAATTATTCACCAAGTTCTTGCCTGAAGTCATTTATGGTTTTTTGAGCAGCCTCATAATCAGATTTATAGATAAATAATTCACAAGATGCTTCTGTGGTTCCAAATCCTGCTAATCGACCAGATTCTTTACTGTCTTTAATTAAGGTAGCTATTTTTGCTTCATCAAGTAAAAAAGCAAGCCTGTTTGTTAAAATTGTGGTTCCGGTGTATATTTTTATGTGTTCTTTCATAATTGTAAAATTTTAATCCAATGAATTTGTGGTTACAAAAGCGCGCCATCCAATAATTGCTAATTGAAATTTTGATGCTTTAGAAATATCTAGCTCCCTTTTTGTAAAAGAAGGAAATAGTGCTTTGTTTAATTTAGCTAAAAATTTAAAGAATTGTTTTTTCATTATAAGTTTGATTCTGTTTCAAAAATACTGAAAAATAATTTGTTAAAATAAGTGAAGTAAAAAGTATTACTTCACTTATTGTTATGAAAATGTGGTTATTTTTTATTTTCCATCATTTTTTTTGCAAGATCAGCACCAATTAACGATTGTAATAAATTTCCGTTATTCCCGTTTTTACTACCTTCAATATAGGTTTGAGGTAATTGTAAATCTTTTATTTGTTCTGCAACACCAACAGCTGTTTTGTAATTCCATTCTGCTTTTTCTTGCGGCGTTAAACCAGCGCTAACTAATTTTGAGTTTTCATAATACATAGCATCTGCAGCAACTTTTTTACTTTTAGCTTTGTATTGCTCTACTTCAAACTGTTTTTTCTCTTTTATTAAGTTGAATCCAGCTACCTTCGCTTCAGTTTCTGCTTCAATGGTTTGCTGAATTTGAATTTTCTCTAAACGAGCTCTTTCTTTCGCTTTTTCAGATTCTCCTTTAGCAACCTCTTTTTTAGCTCTATAATATTCGCGTTCTGCTTGTTGTTTTTCTAGTTGTGTTTGCGCAACTTCATTTTTTTGTAAATCTAAACGTTCATCAAAAGAAGCTTCCCAATCGATACCAGTTACTTGAGCTTGGTAAATTTTTAAACCATATTGCTTTAAAGTATTTGAATTGTCTCTAATAATGGTACCGTTTTCGTTTCTTTTTATTCTGAATTTTTTTGCTTACTAGATTTGCCAACTTTTATTTTTCTAATTGTTGTGGTGTCACCTACAATTTCGTTCATATTTTCAGCTTCGTAATATTGCTCTACTTGATACATTCCGTTTTCTAATTGATCTCTAAAGTATCTATCAAAATCAGATGCTTGACCAGAAATGTAATCCTGTGCATCCATTAATTTACAGGTGTTTTTAATAGCTGCGTCAATATTAGGTAAAACTCTTCCGTAAATCAATTTAGATTCACTTCTGTTTCTATCTGCCATATTCAAGAAAACCTCTTCATCATTAATGTTAACTCCAACAATTACAGAAGTACTTATTTCTGCTTTAATTGCGTCACTGAATTCCCATTTTTGAGCTTTTCTATTGTAAATTCCTCGGTCACTTTTTGGTAGTTCACTTTCGTCATCAACAATAATATCTTTTATTGATGTTTCATATGAAAGCGGAATAATTCTTCCCCACCATTTAAGTTTTAAACCTTGTGTGGTAATCATCTTGTCTCCACCAGACACATATTGTACTGCATAAGCTGTACCTGCATCAGCATAAAAAAACATTCCTGTTATGATGCTCATAAGAGCACCGAGTACCGTAAGTTGGATACTTCTTTGTAGGGTGAACCAATTTAATGTTTTATTGTTTTTAATAATTGAATTTAATACAATGGTAGTTAACCCTGTAATAATTAGTAATACTCCGATAAATGTTAGCATAGTTATAGTGTGATTTTAAAGTTGATTAATATAAAAGTGTTAGTATAGTTGCAATTTTAACTGCAATAGTAATTATTTTAAGAGTAATAGTGATCATAGATTTTAGTGTTTTTAATAGTTAATATTGGTTGATTCCGGAATTGTTTTATCAATATATATCAAAGTGAATCATACTTCCAAAAGGTTTCGTATGATTTAATTTATTTGTATTTAAGTTTTAAGTTTAAAAAGTATTTTTTGTTTTAAAGTAAAACATGTTTTACTTTGTTTGTGTTATTGATTGAAACTTATAGTTGATATAATAGTTTAAATATGTAATAAAATAAAGGGGTTTTTGTGATGAGTTTTTAAAACTAAAGGAAAATAGGTTTTGTAAATGTGCTTTTTTGCCTTTTTGATTTTTAATCAATCATAAAAAAAAGAGAAAATTTAAAAAAGAACCGCCTGTGTTTTTGATGTTTTTTAACGGTTGTATATTTTCATGTCAAAGTTCTATCTTCGCAAAAAATAATAATAGATGAGTATCATATATATAGTAGTAGGGTTGTTCTTGTTGGTTCTTGGTGGTAATTGGTTATTGAAAGCGGCAGTAGGCTTGTCTTTAAAATTAAATGTACCGAAGATTGTAATTGGTATGACCGTGGTTTCTTTCGCAACTTCAGCGCCTGAATTAATAGTGAGTATTAAATCGGCATTGAATGGTGCGACAGGTTTGGCTGTAGGAAATGTAATTGGTTCTAATATTGCAAACTTAGGATTGGTTTTAGGGATTACTTTGATTCTTTCGACAATAGAGGTTGAAAAGAGTTTTTATAAAACAGATTGGCCAGTAATGATGGTTGCATCTTTTTTGTTGTATTTATTTATTGCTTTTGATAATACAATTCAGCAATATGAAGGAATTATTATGTTTGGAATATTAGTGGTGTTTTTGATTTACTTATTACGTTTTCAAAAAACCGCAGTGGTAGATGAAATGCCAGAAGATGATGAAGCATTGCCGTTGTATAAAATTGTGTTTTTTTTAGCGATTGGAGGTTTTTGCTTATGGGCAGGATCTGAATTGTTGATAACAGGTTCAGTTGATTTAGCTAAAAATTTAGGTGTTAGTGATGCTGTTATTGGTGTTACAATCGTTTCTGTAGGAACAAGTGTTCCGGAATTAGCAGCTTCAATAATAGCGGTATTGAAGAAAGAAAAAGCAATTTCTTTAGGGAATTTAATAGGTTCGAATGTGTTTAATATTTTGGCTGTTTTAGGAATCACGGCAATGATTACACCGATAGAAATAAAGTCGGATGCGTTAAGTTTGATAAATAACGATATCTATTGGATGTTAGCAATTTCATTAGCGGTATTGCCATTGGTGTTTTTTCCTAGGAAATTAAGGTTAAATTGGAAAGATGGAATTATATTGTTAGTGTCTTACTTTGCGTTTATTTATTTAACCTTGAAGTAGTAAGTAGATCTAATAAATAAAAAAAAGCCTTTAAATTAATTTAAAGGCTTTTTAGTTGTTGTTAGTGTGTGTTGTTATGGAAATAATTTATTTGAATTGTTCGCTTACTGGTTTTACAGTTTTAATAATTCTGGCTGCAATTTTATAAGGATCACCGTTAGAAGCAGGTCTTCTGTCTTCTAGCCATCCTTTCCAACCTTTCTCAACTGTGATAATAGGAATACGAATTGAAGCTCCTCTATCAGAAACACCATAGCTAAAGTCGTTTATAGAGGCAGTTTCGTGTAAGCCTGTTAAACGCTCATTATTAAATGCTCCATATACCGCCATGTGTTCTTTTGTTACTGCTCTAAATGATTCACAAATAGTTTCATAAACTTCTTTAGAACCACAAGTTCTTAAAACTTCATTAGAGAAATTTGCATGCATTCCAGAACCATTCCAGTCTCCTTTTACAGGTTTAGGATGATATTCTATATAGTAACCAAATTTTTCTGTTAATCTATCTAATAAGTATCTAGAAATCCAAATTTCATCACCTGCTTTTTTTGCGCCTTGTGCGAATAATTGGTATTCCCATTGACCCGAAGCAACTTCTTGATTGATTCCTTCAAAATTTAATCCTGCTTCAATACATAAATCAGCATGTTCTTCAACAAAATCTCTACCGTGTGTGTTTTTTCCACCTACAGAGCAGTAATACATTCCTTGTGGTCCAGGGTATCCTCCAATAGGAAACCCTAAAGGTAGTTGAGTAGCTGTATCCATAATAAAATATTCTTGCTCAAAACCAAACCAAAAATCATTATCATCGTCATCAATAGTAGCTCTTCCGTTAGTTTCATGCGGAGTTCCATCAGCATTCATAACTTCTGTCATAACTAAATAGCCGTTGTCTCTTGCAGGATCTGGGTAGATTGCAACAGGAACAAGTAAGCAATCTGATGCTCCACCAGAAGCTTGTTTTGTAGAAGAACCATCAAAAGACCAGTTTCCTAACTCTTCAATTGTTCCTTGAAAATTCTCGTGTTCCTCAACCTTTGTTTTACTTCTTAGGTTTTGTGTTGGTTTATACCCATCTAACCAAATGTACTCTAACTTAATTTTTGCCATGATACTGTGTGAATCTATTTTAGGATTAAATTCATTGCAAAAATGAATATTTTATATTTAATATTAAAATTTATGGGGGTTAAAATTTAAAAATTAACTTTAATTTAATCTAACCCCCTATTTTATTTAGGGGTGTTACTTTAAATAAATTATGTATTTTTGACATTGAATTTATACCTTATATAATGTCAACTTTAAGATTTAACGCTTTAAAAGAAGCTTTACACAGAAAATCAATTTCTATAGAAGAAAAAGGACGTCGTTCTGAATTGTTTGGGGAAAATGTTTTTAATGAACAAGCAATGCGTCAGTATATGACAAAAGATGCGTATAAAAGTGTGATGGATGCAGTTGAATTCGGAAATAAAATTGATCGAAAAATAGCAGATCAAATTGCGGTGAGTATGAAAGACTGGGCGCTATCTAAAGGAGCTACTCATTATACACATTGGTTTCAGCCATTAACAGGTGCAACAGCAGAAAAACACGATGCTTTTTTTGAAACGATTGAGGGTGGTGGAGCAATGGAACGTTTTGATGGCGGACAATTAGTACAGCAAGAACCAGATGCTTCGAGTTTTCCGCATGGCGGAATTAGAAATACTTTCGAAGCTCGCGGTTATACTGCTTGGGATCCTACATCGCCAGCCTTTATATATGGTACAACATTATGTATTCCAACGATTTTTGTAGCCTATACCGGTGAGGCACTGGATAATAAAGCACCTTTGTTAAGAGCTTTGCAAGCTGTAGATACGGCGGCAACAGCAGTTTGTAAATATTTCGATAAAAATGTATCAAAAGTAAATGCAACTTTAGGATGGGAGCAGGAGTATTTTTTAATTGATACCGCTTTGGTATCTGCACGTCCTGATTTAATGATGACTGGAAGAACATTATTAGGACATTCATCAGCAAAAGGGCAACAATTAGACGATCATTATTTTGGGTCGATTCCTGATAGAGTGATGAGTTTTATGCGTGATCTGGAGCAAGAATGTATGTTGTTAGGAGTTCCTGTAAAAACACGTCATAATGAAGTTGCACCGAATCAGTTTGAGTTAGCGCCAATTTTTGAGGAAGCAAATTTAGCAGTAGATCACAACTCATTATTAATGGATGTGATGGAGAAAGTATCGCAACGTCATCAATTTAAAGTATTATTTCATGAAAAGCCATTTGCAGGAATTAATGGGTCGGGAAAACATAATAATTGGTCATTGGCAACAAATACTGGAGTTAATTTATTGAGCCCCGGGAAAACGCCGATGAAAAATTTACAGTTCTTAGCTTTTTTTGTAAATACGATTAAAGCAGTTCATGATTATGAAGCGTTAATTCGTGCTTCAATGGCAAGTGCAAGTAACGATCATCGTTTAGGAACAAATGAAGCACCACCAGCAATTATTTCTGTATTTATAGGCTCGCAATTATCCGAAGTGTTAGATGAGTTGGAAAATGTAACGAAAGGAAAGTTATCCCCTCAAGAAAAAACAGATTTAAAATTAAATATTGTAGGTAAAATTCCGGAAATATTATTAGATAATACCGATAGAAATAGAACATCTCCTTTTGCTTTTACAGGAAATAAATTCGAATTACGAGCTGTTGGGTCTTGGTCTAATTGTGCAGATTCTATGACGGTTTTAAATACTATTATAGCTAAGCAATTAAAAGAATTTAAAATAGAAGTTGATAAGTTAATTGATGTTAAAAATCTTAAAAAAGATGAAGCTGTCTTTAATGTATTAAGAGAGTATATTAAAGCATCGAAGAAAATTAGATTTGAAGGAGATGGTTATGGTGCTGAATGGGAGAAGGAAGCTGAAAAAAGAGGATTGAGTAATCATAAAACGACTCCAGAAGCATTGAAGGCAAAGATTTCTGAAAAAACAATTTCGCTTTTTGAAGAAATGAGTGTAATGAATAAAGTGGAAGTTGCAGCCCGCCATGAAATTGAATTAGAAGAGTACTCTAAACGTATTCAAATAGAGAGTAGAGTTTTAGGAGATATCGCAAGAAATCACGTGATTCCTACTGCAATTCAGTATCAAAATACATTAATAGAAAATGTAAAAGGATTAAAAGAAATCTTCGGGAAAGATTTTGAGCAATACGCAAAAGAACAAATCGATTTGATTAAGAGAATTTCTGGACATATTGCAGAAATAAACTCTAAAATTGAGAAAATGACAGAAGAGCGTAAAAAAGCAAATAAGTTAATAGGACAAGAGAATGCAACTACTTATTGTATTAAAGTAAAACCTTATTTTGAGGAGATTCGTTACCATTGCGATAAGTTAGAATTACTTGTAGATGACAATTTATGGCCTTTAACAAAATACAGAGAATTATTATTTACTAGATAATAAATACTCTTTTTAACAGAAGAAATATCTTTAAAAAAGGGGGTGTTTTCCTCCTTTTTTTATTTTAAAAAAAACAATTAAAAAGAATGTAACTCCCTTTGTTTCTCTTCTTTTTTTTGCATTTTACAGATTAATAAATGTTTGTTGATTATAATTATCTTTTTAAATAGAGATGAATAGTTTGTATATTAGCTATGTTTAAACACGCAAACTATATATAGTTTTTATAACTGCCTTTTTTAAGGTTGATGAAAATGAAAAATGACGCTCCTTAGTCATTCATTTTACCCTAGTAATTTTATTTTACCCTGCATTTTAATGGTACCCCAGTTTTATATTTCGTTAAGAGTATAGATGTAACTGTGTTGTGCTAAAAACTAATTAATCGTATTTTAAAATTATTTTATTATGAAAAAATTATTAATAGTAGCTGCTTTTTTAGCTACAGGAATCGCGTTTTCTCAAACGCAAAATGTTGAAACATATACAGGTAACACTGGTGTAATAGGAAAAACAGTATTCTCAACTGCTCATGCAGAGGAGCGTGTTAATAGTGAGAGGCCTGCATGTGCAGATTGTGAAGTTGAGCAAGCACAAATGCCTAGTAATTTTATTACAATAGGAAAAAATAAAGTAGACATTCAGCAGGTTGGAGATAGTAATGAGGCGAAAGGAACTCAAAACGGAAACAGCAATATGTCTTTAATAAGACAAGATAACTCAAACTTTATTCCTGGAGGGGATGGTAATTTAGCGTCTACTGATCAAGCAGGTTATAGAAACGGAGCGGATATTAAGCAGTTTGGTAATGACAACAAAGCTCGTATTTGGCAAAGAGGTGATGACAACTATGCGAGACAAGATGTAGGTGTTGGTCAGGCAGAAGGGAATGAAACATACGCGTCACAAATAGGAAATGGAAACAAATCATACCAAAAACAACGATATGATAATAACCAAGCTTCTTTGTATCAAACAGGTGACAATAACTCAGTTGTTCAAAAGCAAACGAGTGGACCTAATCAATCTAGTGGTAGTGAATCTTTTGCTAACCAAGTAGGTGATGATAATGCAGTGGAACAAGATCAAACAGGTAGCCATAATTTTGCTTCGGTTTATCAAACAGGTAATGGAAATAGCTCAAATGAAACTCAAGTAACAACTACCGATGATGCGTCAATTTGTAATATATCTACTGTAAATCAAGTAGGAGATGATAATAAATCATGTGTAGATCAATATTCAAACGAAGGTAATAACTGTAGTTTAGTAAATCAAATAGGTAATAACAACCAATCTAAGGTTAATCAAGATGCTTATGCTAATGGAAACAATGCTTCGTGTGTATTACAAGTAGGTAATATGAATAAAGCACAAGTAGTTCAATCTGGATCAGGTAGTATTTAACAGTTTAAAATGGAGTGAGAATACTATTCTCACTCCATTTTTTTAATTAAAAATATAAAGCGATGAAGTTAATTAAAGGAATTCTTATTGTTTTTGTATTGCTTTTTTCAGTTTTAGTTAAAGCACAAGATGAAAAATTACCAAGTTATTTTTCGAGTGATAAACAATTAAGCACGTTGCAATTATTTGAAAGTACCACAGGTAGTTTCTCAAATAGACAGCAAGAGGAGGTTAGTACAATTTCGTTAAAACAAATAGGAGATAAAAATGTGGCAAACATCAACGATAAATTTTCTAAAGGAACGCATAAAGTGTATCAAATAGGGGATAAAAATAATTATCAATTTTTAAACTATAGAAATACACAGTCGATGAATTTAGGAGTGCTACAAACAGGAAATTCAAATTTATTAAAAATAAAAGGAACCAATTCGTTGTTTGAAAATTTGAAAATAGCTCAGTTTGGTGGAGCAAAAATGAGTATCATTAATTATTAAATAACTGTTTAAAATGAAAAAAAGCATACATTTTTTTTGATTTTTGGAATTGTTATGATGTTTTATTCTCACGCCCAAGAATTTGATGCGTATAAAATTAAAGGGAAAATAAATTTAGCAAGAACAGATGATTTTTTAACGCTAAGAGCTCAGGTTGTAAATGCAGAATCGTTTTTTATAAATGAGTTGAATTATAATTTTGTGGTATTAAAAAAAGGAAGTTCGGGAAATATTTCAAAAAACAATCAATCTGATGATTTTTCATTGAAGCCAAAAGAAGAAAAACAGTTGTCTACAATTAAAGTAAATATTAAAAAAGACGATGAACTAAGGGTTTATTTATTTATAAAACACAAAGGTAAATTAATTAATAGGGATACATTATTTCTCTTACCTAAAGAAAAAGTAAAAACAAAAAAAATAGTAGATGAAGAACAGTTTTTAATTAAAGGAATTGTTATAGATGAAGCAATGACTAAGATTGGTAAAGATTATCATGATTTTTTTTATAAAGAGTATTTAGTTACTGGAAAAAATTATCCATTTATTATAAAAATAGTAGAAAAACCAGCAATGGGTCGTAGTAGTATGTTGTCTGTAGAGGTTGATAGAAAGAAGATTCATGAGTTTTTTGCTAGGCCAGAAGAAGAGTATTTAAAGATAAATGTTGTAAGAGCAATGAGGAATTTAAGAGTATATAATCAAAGAAAAAAAACCACCTTTCAAAATAAAATATAACAACTAAAAACTACCCGTTATGAAGCGTAAACTACTATTTATTTTAATTCTTATTTCTAGTTTTGTGTATTCGCAAGATTTGGTATATAAACCAATAAGTCCATTTTTTGGAGGAGATGCATTTAATTATCAGCAAATAATAGCATCAGTTACAGCTCAGAATGAATTTACAGAAGAGGAAGATACTCAGAGAGATGTGCCAACTGCTTTAGAAAACTTTACCAATAGTTTAAATAATAGATTACTTAGTTCGCTGTCGCAGAGTTTATTTCAGCAGCAGTTAGGTGATACTAATTTAACAGTAGGTACTTATACTTTTGGCGATTTAATTGTTGAAATAACACCAGGAACAAATGGTTTAAATGTAAGTATACTAAATATTACAAATGGTGAACAAACTCAAATAACAATCCCTGGGGGCAATTAAAATTACTATGAAAAAAAAAATAAGTATTATTTACTTGTTAACACTTACTATGTTAACGGGGTGCGGAGCCTATTTTAATCAGCCATTTACGCAAACAAAAGCTAGGATAGGAGAAAGTACTTCTCCTGAATTTTTAGCTAAAAGTTTTCTTCCATCAGAAAAAATTGTTGTAGGAGTATATAAATTTAGAGATCAAACAGGGCAGTATAAACCGGTACAAAACGGATCTACGTTTAGTACAGCAATAACACAAGGAGGAACTACTATTTTATTAAAATCGCTGGAAGAATCGGGCTGGTTTAGACCTATTGAAAGAGAAAATATAGGGAATCTTTTAAATGAACGACAAATAATAAGAAATACACGTCAGGAATATGCAAACGGAAAAAAGGTAACAATGCCACCTTTACTTTTTGCAGGAACTATTATAGAAGGAGGCGTTGTTTCATATGATTCAAATATTATAACAGGAGGTTCTGGTTTACGTTATTTCGGTGTTGGTGCGTCAAATCAATATCGACAAGATAGAATTACAGTTTATTTAAGAATAGTATCAACATCTACAGGAGAAATATTAAAGAACGTATATGTTTCAAAAACTATTTTATCACAAGGAATTTCAGCAAATTTATATCGTTATGTAGCTTTAAGAAGGTTGTTAGAGGTTGAAACTGGGGTTACTAAAAATGAACCGGCACAATTAGCCGTAAAAGAAGCGATAGATAAAGCTGTAGATTTATTAATCGTTGAAGGAATTGTTGATGGAGTGTGGCAACCTAAAGGAGGTAAGCCTGCGATAGATTATGTAACAAAAGCTTATGAGAAAGAGAAAATTGAAGCAGATAAAACAAAACTATACGATCGAAAACAAGAAAGCCGAAGAGCTAAGTATGCAATAGGTGCAGGCGTAGGAGTATCTAGTATAAGAGGAGATTATGCGAATTCAACTTATCAGTTTGGTTTTGATTTTAAGTTCAAATACACATTTGATGATCCTAAATTTAATTTTTGGGGAACTGTGGGACGGTTTGAGTTAGATAATAAAGGCGTTTTTCATGAAGCTTTTATAACTTCAGGACTCAATATTGAATATACTATTTTACCATATGAGAAGTTCACGCCATATATTTATGGAGGTGTTGGTTCAATATCTAGAAAAAATTTAGAGGATACTTTTTTTAAACTTCAAGGAGGTTTAGGTGTTGAGTATTTAATAACAAATAAGGTTGGTTTTTTTATAAACGGCGAGTATAATATGTTGTTAAGTGATAATTTAGATAGGCAAATTGTAGGAGAGAAAAACGACTTAGTTTGGCGTTTCGGAGCAGGAATTAATGTATATTTTTAAACGAAAATAAAAATGAAAAAAGTTATAAAAACAATAAGTATACTATTAATTACCATCTTTTTTATTAATTGTGAAGAAGATGGAACAATAGGTTTGGTAGAATTTGGTGATTTAACTGGTAAAGTTGTTAAGAAAGAAGATTTTACACCGTTAGAAAATGTAAAAGTTACTATTTCGCCTAGTAATAATACGGTATTTACTGATGCTGAAGGTAATTTTAATTTCGAAGAAATTGAAGTACATGAATATTCGATACAGGCAACAAAAGAGGGATATTTAGATACGTTTGAAGGGGCTACAGTGAGTAAAGATGGTGTGGTAAATATTGTTTTAGAAATGGAGATTTCAACAGCTTTAAATAAACCACCAACACAACCAGTATTATTAACACCAGAAGATGGAACTATCGATTTATTAAATGAAGTTGAGTTATCTTGGGAGTCAACAGATCCTGATGAGGATGAATTAACATTCACAATTGAAATTAGAAATGATTTTAATAACGCTGTAACTAGAATCACAGATGTAAAAGAGCAAATATATACACTTTCGGATTTAAAATATGGAGCAAAATATTTCTGGAGCATAGAAGTAACAGATGGTATTAATGAAGATGTAATAAGTAGTACTCGCTCTTTTACAATTAAACAAGACCCAGGGAATAGGTATTTTTATGTTAAAAATATAGCAAGTAATAATATAATTTATTCATCGAGTTTTAATGATGACAATGGAGTCGTTTCTAATTCTGTAGCACTAACAAATTCAAATTTAAACTCATGGAGACCTAGAAAAAATAATGTAACCAACTTAATAGCTTTTTTAAGAATAGATAATAACGAAGCACATATATATACGATGAAGACAAATGGTGGCGATATAAAAAAAGTAACATCTACGATTCCTGTAGCAGGTTTTAACTTAAATGAGTTAGATTTTTCATGGTCACCAGATGGTAGTAAACTATTATATCCTTATTTTAATAAATTATATGCAATAAATAAAGACGGAAGTGGCTTAGAAGAAATATATGAAACTGCAGATGGTAGCTTAATTTCAGAATGTGATTGGAGTAGCGATGGATTAAAAATAGCTTTAAAAACAAACGATGCAAATGGTTATAACGGATCAATTTTAATGATCAATTTAAACGGGGATATTTTAAATACCGTGATCTCTGGAGTGCAAGGTGCTTTAGGGGGATTAAATTTATCAGCCTCTGGTAGTAAATTATTATTTACAAGAGATGCTTCTAATCATCAAGCTACAAATTATAGGCAATTAGACACTAGAATATTTATTTATGATTTTACTGATATGACTTTTACAGATGTTTCTGAAGATGATAAAGATAGTGGAACAAATGATTTGGATCCCAGATTTTCACCAAACGAAGCAGATGTTATTTTTGTAAATACCTCTAACGATGGTATTTCTCAGCAAAACGTTGTAAAAACTAATTTATCTGGAAATATAGAAAGAGTAACTTTATTTACAAATGCAACAATGCCAGATTGGGAATAATGTATTTTAAATCAATAAAAAAGCGAACGTTAAAAAACGTTCGCTTTTTTATTGATTTAAAATTTAGATAAACTAAATTTGCAGTAACAACAACACAACAAATGAGTCAAGAAATTTCTAAACGCTACGCACAACGCGGAGTATCAGCATCTAAAGAAGATGTGCACAATGCAATTAAAAACATTGATAAAGGATTGTTTCCAAAAGCATTCTGTAAAATTGTACCCGATTATTTAACAAATGATGATAATTATTGTTTGATAATGCACGCAGATGGTGCTGGAACAAAATCGTCTTTAGCATATATGTACTGGAAAGAAACAGGAGATATTTCTGTTTGGAAAGGAATTGCTCAAGATGCATTAATTATGAATATTGATGATTTATTATGTGTAGGAGCTACCGATAACATAATGTTGTCATCAACCATTGGACGTAATAAAAGTAAAATTCCTGGAGAAGTTTTATCAGCAATTATTAACGGAACAGAGGAGTTAATTGATGATTTAAAAAAATTCGGAGTTACCATTCATTCAACAGGTGGTGAAACTGCTGATGTTGGAGATTTAGTGCGTACAATTATTGTAGATTCTACCGTAACTGCACGTATGAAACGTAGTGATGTTATTGATAACGCAAACATAAAAGCAGGTGATGTAATTGTTGGTTTAGAGTCTTTTGGTCAAGCGAATTACGAAACTGAATATAACGGAGGAATGGGTTCTAACGGGTTAACATCTGCGCGTCATGATGTTTTTCATAAATATTTAGCCGATAAATATCCGGAGAGTTTTGATGCTTCGGTACCTTCGGATTTAGTGTATTCAGGAAACACAAAATTAACAGACAAAGTTGAAGATTCACCTATCGATGCAGGTAAATTGGTATTGTCACCAACAAGAACATATGCACCAATTATTAAAGAAATTTTATCAAAATTTTCTTCGGATGAGGTACACGGAATGATTCATTGTTCTGGAGGAGCGCAAACTAAAATTTTACATTTTATTGATAATTTGCATATTGTAAAAGATAATATGTTTCCAATTCCGCCATTGTTTAAATTGATTCAAGAGCAATCTAAAACAGATTGGAAAGAAATGTATCAGGTATTTAATTGTGGACACAGAATGGAATTGTATGTTTCTCCATCAGTAGCTGAAGATATTATTTCTATTTCAAAATCGTTTAATGTGGATGCTAAAATTATTGGTCGTGTAGAAGATGCTTCTAATAAAAAGTTAACTATAAAAAGTGAATACGGTACTTTTGAGTATTAGTAGGTAAAAATAAATTTTTAAAAAAAAGCCTCAGAATTTTCTGAGGCTTTTTTTTAGTTACATAAATCTGAGAGCAATTTTATATCGTTCAATGTTGCCCAAGTTTTATGTGTAAAATATTTCGGTGAAAATTTAAATAATAGTATTGTTTTTTCATTCTTTTTACAATGAAAGTTTTCAATTAAAACATTTAGTGTAATCATTTTTTTAGTAGCAAAACGATCAAATATTTTTACAGATCCTTTATAATAAGTTACAGATTTTTGTTTTTTAATTTTTGATATTACAGCTGATGAATATTTTTCATCCGCTTTAGCGTTCATATCAATCTTATTTAAGCTATTAAAGTATTTTACTAAATCCATCTCTAATTCTTTAGCAGGGATTTTCCTATTAACATCTATAGACCAAGCATAGGTGTACGACCAAAAGAAATCGTGTTTAGGTTTAATCCAACCTCTTTTAGGAGGAAATCTAACTTCACCAACTCCTATATAATCCATATGCCTTGCAGGAAAACGAATGACTTCTTGCCCCCAAGTAGTATCTAATTTGATTAAACTAAATTCATTCTTTTGAGAAAAACTGTTTATAGAGCAAAGCAGCAATAAAATAATAATTGCGATGATTTTATTTTTCATTGTGTTAGTTTTTTATTGAATATAATATCTGTTTTTATATGTTTCATATGTCTAGATTAACAACCAAATAGTTCAATTCTCATTTTACTATTTTCATATTTTATAATAAAAGGAATTTTCTCTAAAGTACATTTTGGTTCAATAGTAAATTGAATATACCCTTTTACTTGAAAACTCTCGTTATTAGTTCGTTTTATTTTTTGATGATACACCGTGTTTTCTCGTACCCAATTAACAGTTCCGTTTACAAAAGGATGTTCATCATATTCTTCTGTAGAAAGAGGAATTTCAATAAGCTTGTCTAATAGCCTAAATTTATCAGTAGTGTCAAAAACTACTTTAAATTTTCCTTTAAATTTACGTTTAGCATTCGGAGATATGAAATGAGCATTGTCAAATAATTCCATTGAGATTGATAGATCATATTCATTATTTTGTAATTTTTTTGAAGCTAATTTTAATTTGTAAGGCTCAGTATTTTTTCTTTTTTGATTATCAAAATAGTTTAAAGAAGTTTGTGAAGTTGTATATTGACTTGCTATATTGTTGACGGCAGTTAAATTTGTATCCTTAATATTTTGTTTCTTACAGCTTATGGTAAAAATAAGGCAGTAACATATTATTACATTTTTCATTTTATAGAGATTTAAGAGTTATTATTGAGTTGAGATTCATCTATTGTTTTAGGAGCATGATAAAATTAAGGTTAGCAACTCCAAAGAGTGTCAAAAAAATGTAAAAGAAGTGTCAACTGTTGTAAAAAGTCATAAAAATGTAGGTTATTTACGGTAATTATGAGCAGAAATAAAATTTATATATACAGTGTTCTAGTACTCCTTCTTTTTTTAAGTTGGATATTTTCTCCGTCGAGTAAAAAGAATGAAGACTTTTCGGAAAGGGTAAAAGTTTCTTTGCGTGATGTTGGTAATCAATTATTACTTTCTAATAAAGATGCTACCTCTTTAATATTGCCGGTAACTAAGTTTGATGGTTTTACATATAAAATATCGTTTCAAAATCAGCTTTCTTTTGAACCTAGTAATTTAGTTGCTATAGTAGATAGTAGTTTTAAAAAAGCAGCACTATCTAATTATTATAGAGTAGAAGTTTTGCAATGTTCAGATAATGAAGTAGCGTATAGCTTTGAAATAAAAAATAAAATAGAAAAGGATATTGTTCCTTGTAAGGGAAGAATTTTACCAAAGAGTTGTTACATTATAAAGTTAAAATTTACAAATAGAACAATAGTACCTTTTAATAAAAACCTCTTTTTAATTGTTTTTGTTTTGCTTTTAGTTGTTTTTTTATTCGATTATAAACTCTCTAAGAAAAAAATAAAAGAACTACCTACGGATGATAAAAATGAAGCAACTAAAATAGGAAGTTTTCAATTTTATCCAGAGCAAAATAAATTAGTAAAACAAGCAACAGAGATAAATCTTTCTAAAAAAGAGTGTGAATTATTAGCAATTTTTGTTGCAAGCCCAAATCAAATTATAAAACGAGATGAGCTAACAAAAAAGGTTTGGGAAGATAACGGTGTTTTTGTAGGTAGAAGTTTAGATACATATATTTCTAAACTGCGTAAAAAACTAAAAGAAGACAGTTCTGTAAAATTAACCAACATACATGGTGTTGGTTATAAATTAGAGTTAAACTAACAGTTTTATAGTTTAATTATCAGGAAAAACAGTTAATCCAAGTATTGTAAACATCATTCCAATCACAACTAATGAACTAATGTTGTTCCTTTATTTTTTTTCATTATTTTACTGTAAAATGTTTTTATTTCAGCGTTGTAAGTAAAATTCCTTCATGAGCATCATCCCACTCTTCCTCATAGTTTGAACTATAATATATGGGAATTGGTTGTTTTATTTCCCATTCTATCAATTTTTCTAATGAAAGATATTCTTTCAAGCAGATTTTCAGTAATTTATCAATATCATCCAGTAGATCTTCAATTAAGTAATGTCCATTTTCACCAGCTTCATTCAAAGCCTCAGAGCAACCAATTTGCGCTAAACAATCCACCGTAATATCTGCTACATCATCATAATTCTTTTCGCTCTCAAATTTATATAAAGTAAGCCATCCTTCATATCGGCTAATTCGTATACTAAAGGATATGATTTTTTCAGTATCCTGAACCTTTTTTGGAAATAACTCAGAAACTAAAAGCTTTCCTAATGTATTATCTGCAATACTTTGAATGAAACTTTCAAGCTGAGCTAATAATTTTTCCTCTTTTATTATTTCTCCTAGTTCTTCATTTTCATATTTAAGAAAAACCTTTGTTATTTTATCATATATCGTAATGATTTGAAGTTTAGAGTTTTCTGTTAAACTTGAGGTGTTGATTATTTTTTTAATGTCCATTTTGATTGATTTTATTAATAATGTACAACTTGTTATATGAAGAATAGAGGTTCTTTTATCGTGTTTGTATATGGTTTGTTGCGTGGTTTAGGTAACTAATTTAGTAAGTAGGCGAGAACAGCAATAAATTATATAGGTGTTGCCATTTCGTTGTTTTTTTAGGTTCAGGTTATTCGACTAAATTCAGTTTCAGTTTTTCAACAAACCGATGCATATGTGGGTCAAATCTAGATATTGGCATTGATAATATTTTATTAAAATCTAACCAATGATAATCTTCAAACTCTTTCTTAAATTCACTCGTTTCATTATTTATATCCTTAGTTGAATCTCCTTTAAACAAAAACCACAATGAAACATCAGTATGCTTTTCGCTTATGCCAACTGTTTGTGTCACGGTAGCGAAAAATGGTATTGCTTTATTTTTTAAAATTGGTTCTAATGATAATTCCAATTCCTCATAGAGCTCCCTTTTAGCAGTTTCAAATGGCATTTCGTTTATATCTATATGACCTCCGCTTGGAAGCATTAATAATGCTTTTTTGTGGTCTAAAAGCATTATTTTTTGTTTTTCTAAATCAATTACAACTGAATAACTGACAAGGTGTTTTGGAGGTATTGCATCTTTTTTTATTCTAAAAATATTCACTCCACTTGAAATCCATTCAATAATGTCTTTTATGTGTTCCTCCTCTAATTTATCGTAGGGTATGATTGATTTTACAATATTTAATATATCACTTTTGATTAATTCATTTTCCATAAATAAAGTCAATGGATTTTTTTAATTTAGAGTATTGGATTCAATGTTGTAACGGTTTGTATAATAATAGTAAGAGATTAAAAGATACTTACTTTTCAGTTGATACTTAGCCAAATTTACAATTTTAGTTTTAATTTATTTTTTAAAATCTTACAAATTGTAAATTTGGCGGGCTTTGTTAAAAAGCACTCTGTTTTAGTTTGACACTTAACCCCTTATTATTTTTATACGTTGTTACCTACTGGATTTTTTACATTATGGTTTTATTTTCATTCAAAAACTTTAAAGCATTTTTAATCGCAATTTTAGGTTCAGTTGGTTTATAGCCTAATTCTGTTTCAGATTTACTTATATCCATATCTTGATGTAAGTTAAAATACATCCTAACTTGATTTTTCTGTAGCATTGGCTCTTTTCCATTAAACCTTGACATGATTTCAAAGGAAAAAGCACTTAAATCTAACATCCATTTGGGCATTTTAAATGGAGTCTTTATTTGTTGTTCAGGAAATAACTCTTGAGCAAGGTGAATTATTTCTGTTAAACCAATTGCTTTGGAAGTTCCTAATCCATAACGTTCTCCATTTCTGCCATTTAGAGCTGCCAAGTAACATCCTTCAGCAACATCCTTAACATTAACCCAATTAATATAAAATTGACTATCTGCAAATATTTCTTTGTTTAATACCATTCGTAACATATTGTGGGAAGGTGTTAATTTTGTGCAATTCTCTCCAATCATAGCAGATGGGCAAACACTTATCATTTTTATATTATGCTTTTGGGCTATTTTCCAAGCTAATTTTTCACTATCAATTTTTGACCTGTAGTATATATTCTCTTTCTCATCATTGAAAGTATTGGGATTCATTGGTATAGTTTCTCTGCCAATTGCAGCAATAGAACTCACATAAATTATTTTTTTGATATTCATTTCAGCTGCAGCTTCCATAATGTTTTTAGTAGCTAACATGTTGACTTCATAAATATCCTTTTCAGAATTTTTTGCCCATAATTTGAATACAGCTGCTACTTGGTATAATATATCTATTCCTTCTAACACTTTAAGCAATGATGCTTTATCGGTTAAGTCTGCATAGGTTGGTGTAAAATCTAAACCTCGGAAAGGTTCTTTGTTATTTATGTTTCTTACTGTGCCTTTTACATTAATTCCTTTTGAAAGTAAGTTTCTCAAAAGATTGTTCCCTAAATGTCCATTGACACCTGTTATAAGTGATGTTTCTTGCATTTCTATATTGTTTAAATTAGACAACAAAGAAACTTAGTCCAAAATACATAAAAGATAACAATTGTTAGGAAATGATAGTTTGACTTCTTAAACGACTTAAAGATTCGGGTTTTATACCCAAATATGACGCGATATAAATTATTGGAACATTTTGAATAATATTTGGCTTTTCAGATATTAATTTTTGATAACGTTCATTTGCCTTAAGTTTTGAAAAGCCTCTTATTCTTTCCTCTTTTTTTAAAATGTCATTTTTCAAGAATTTCATTCCAAGCTGAAACCACTGTGGGTTTTCGGTACATAATTTTTCAAATGTTTTTTCAGATATTATACATACCAGACAGTCACCAATACATTGACTGTTTTCAAATGTTTTTTCATTTTTTAATAGACTGTACATAGAGCATACTAACTCTCCGTTCTCCAATATTTCAGTTGTTATTTCTTCCCCTTGTTCAGAAATATGAAATGTTCTAACATAACCTTCTAGAATTAGAAAGAAATCTGATGATTTTGTATTTTCTTGTATTAAGAAATCTTTTTTCTTGTACTTTTTTATTACAAAATATTTCTGAAGTAATTCATCATCGTTAGAGTCAAAATTAAAGTAGTCTAGTAAATATGTTTTTAATTGGTTCGTCATTTTTAGCTTGCTGGCAACTCGCTATATAAGAACAAAAGGTTCTTTTAACTCGAAAATAGAGTATTATATAATAAGTCGAGTTGTTAGGTATTGCATTTTTGTTTAAATATATAAAAAATGTTTCTAGTGGAGGTGTTTGTTTATTCAGTTCTATCAAAAACAAAATCTATAGAAAACTCCTCATTAGATATTTTACATTTTAATTGCTGTTTGTCTAAAAAATAATGAATTTTTTTAGGAAACTCATTCTTTTGGTTTTCGCATACAAAAGAAGTATCAGTTTGTTGGGTAAACTTAAATAAAGTAGGTTTTTCGTTTACACCTTCAACTTTTAAATGTAACGTGTCTTTAATAGTTACGATACTCATTATTTCTTTAAAAATAGTATCCGAATTTTTTAGCGTAAAACCGATAGCTGTTAAATCTTTATTCCAAAAATCGAAAGTGCTTTTATCCGGTTTTTCATTTACACGTTCCCATTTACCAACGAGCCAATTTGGTCGCGTTTTTTGTGCTGTTTTACAAGAAAATAATGAAATTATAAAGAATAAAAGAAAGTAGTTTTTCATAAGTTTGGATTTTTATAAGGCATTTACATAGTTGTATTGAATCAATTTTTCGGGAGATTTTAATAACTTGCTCCAGCCATCTTTTAGTAAATACAAGGTATCAGAAATGTCTAAAATATCTTTATATAAATGATCGGTAATAATAATTATTTTGTGTTTTTTTTCAGTTTGTAGCACTTCTTTTAGTTTTTTAATATAAAGCGGCGCTAAATGAGAAAAAGGTTCATCAAACAATATAATTTTTGCATCAGATTTTAAGATGATGTACGTTTCTATTAATCTTTTTTCTCCTCCAGAAAACTCCGAAAAATAATGATATTTTTGTGATTTAAAATGAGGGAAATCAATTAAAAAATCATCAAAAGAGGCATTAAAAAAAGTAAATCCATTTTTTAAAGAAATATTTTCAGGAATAATATGAAATTGCGGTAAGTATCTTATGTATCCTTTTTTATATAAAGCTGTTAAAATAGGTTTGCTATCAATTCTAAGTAATTTTGTTTTTGGTTTTAATTCGCCAAATATTATTCTTAATAAAGATGTTTTTCCTGACCCGTTACTTCCCAATATTCCTGTAATTTTTCCTTTTTCAGCTTTAAAATAAATAGCTTTTAAAATTTCGGTAGCGCCAAAATTTAGTTCGATATTATCAATTTCTAAACAATCCATTTTAGGCAAGTATTTAGTGTTATGGAAATAATTAGGTTGATAATAAAAACAAAAGTATATAGGCTTAGTTCTGTAATTCCTAAATTGTAGTAAAAATATAGTTTTTCTTTTTTTGGATCACTAATAAAATTCTGATAAAACCAAACTAATAAAGAAGCTGTAAATAAGGCAAGTACAGCCAATGGCATCATTCTATATTTTAGCACAACAAAAAGAGTAAGCGCTAAGGGAAGGAAAAACGTAGTTTTATAAAAAAGAAAATAAAGCTGCAATGTTTTCATTATTAATAAATCGGTTTTAAATCAAATATAGTTAATTGAATTTTAAAAATAATTCCGATAAAAAACGTAAATTCGCAAACTAGAAAAGTTAGAAGATGTTAGATAAAATTAGAATTATAAAACAACGTTATGATGAGGTTTCGGATTTAATTATCCAACCAGATATTATAATGGATCAAAAACGTTACGCTAAATTAAGTAAAGAATATAAAGATTTAGGTAAGGTTGTAGAAAAAGGTAATGAATATAAAAGTCTAACTGATTCAATTGAAGAGGCTAAGGAAATTATTGCAGACGGAAGTGATACAGAAATGACTGAAATGGCTAAAATGGAAATGGATGAGGCTAAAAAGCGTATTCCGGTTTTAGAAGATGAAATAAAATTCATGCTAATACCTAAAGACCCTGAAGATGCTAAGAATGCCGTTGTAGAATTGAGAGCTGGAGCAGGTGGTGATGAAGCAAGTATTTTTGCAGGTGAGTTGTTTAGAATGTATACTAAATACTGTGAAGGTAGAGGTTGGAAAGTGAGTACAGTAGATTATTCTGAAGGAACCAATGGTGGATTTAAAGAAATTCAGTTTGAAGTTTCTGGAGATGATGTTTACGGAACTTTAAAGTTTGAGGCAGGTGTGCACCGTGTGCAACGTGTACCGCAAACAGAAACACAAGGTCGTGTGCATACATCGGCAGCTACTTGTATGGTTTTTCCGGAAGCAGAAGAATTTGATGTAGAGATAAACCCAAAAGAAGTACGTATCGATTTTTTCTGTTCTTCAGGTCCAGGAGGTCAGTCGGTAAATACAACGTATTCGGCAGTACGATTAACGCACATTCCTACTGGTTTAGTAGCGCAATGTCAAGATCAGAAATCGCAACATAAAAATAAAGAAAAAGCTTTTAAAGTATTACGTTCTCGTTTATACGAAATGGAATTGGCTAAGAAAAATGCTGAAGATGCTTTAAAAAGAGGTACCATGGTTACATCTGGAGATAGATCTGCTAAGATTAGAACGTATAACTTTCCACAAGGTCGTATGACTGATCACAGAATCGGATTAACATTATATGATTTATCGAATATTATAAATGGTGATATTCAGAAAATTATTGATGAGTTAATGATGGCTGAAAATACCTCTAAACTAAAAGAATTAGGAGAATCTATTTAAGAGTTTCCTGTTTAAATTTTGAATAAATAAAAAAAGCAACCAAATTTGGTTGCTTTTTTTTGTTTTTGTGGAGACGCCGGGAATCGAACCCGAGTCCAAACAAGCAGTTCAAATGCTTTCTACATACTTATTTCTTTCTTAATTTTCGACTTATAACTGATTAAGAACAATCTGTTAAAAGCTTATCTTCTTTAGTTTCAAAAACCTGTCGAAGCAGCAAGTTTTCTATATTTACTTTTACGATATCCAAAAGTGAAGCGCCGTAAATCAAGGCTATCCGTGGACATAAAGCTTGCACACCTTGTGTGCCTAGGCCAATCCTACTATGATTCGGATTAAGCAGCTAAAGCGTAGTTATTCTCGCCGTTTAAAAAGGTTGAAAAAAGTTTAACGAGTAATCTCTTCACTCCTCGGTATGCTTACATTATCACTGGTCTCGCTGTCAAAACCAGTCGTCCCCATTATGTCAAATAATCAGTCAAAAACTATGCCGATTATTAGGGCGTTCGGGCGGGCTTTCGCTACTCACTTTTTGTTCGTACCTCACAAAAGAGTTCAAACAAACCGCTCAATCCCTAACGCGGGCGACAAAGATAATAAAAACAGTGTTGTACAAACCTATAAAAAACAGTAAATTCGCAGGGCTTCAAAAAAATAAAATATAAGTATGAAATTTGCAATCATAAAAGAACGTAAAAATCCACCAGATAGGAGAGTAGTATTTTCACCAGAAAAATTACAAGAATTTAAGCAACAATTTCCGCAAGCCGAAATAGTTGTAGAAAGTTCAGATATCAGAATTTTTACAGATCAAGAATATCAGAAAGCAGGATTTGAAGTAGTAACCGACGTTTCAGATTGTGATGTTTTATTAGGTGTAAAAGAAGTTCCTTTAGAAAATTTGATTCCAAATAAAAAATACTTTTACTTTAGTCATACCATCAAAAAACAACCTTACAATCGTAAGTTGTTAAAAGCAATGTTAGCTAAAAACATTGAAATGTATGACCACGAAACCATTGTAAAAGAAAACGGAGCAAGATTAATCGGTTTTGGTCGTTATGCTGGTTTAGTTGGCGCTTATAACGGATTTAGAGCCATCGGATTAAAAGAAGAAATTTTTAACTTACCAAAAGTAGAAACTTTAGCAGATTTAGATGCTGTAAAAGCAGAGTTAGATAAAATTAAACTGCCGAATTTAAAAATATTGTTAACCGGAACAGGAAAAGTTGCTTACGGAGCTAAAGAAATTTTAGACCATTTAGGAATCAAACAAGTTTCTGACGCCTTGTATTTAACATCAACATTTACCGAGCCTGTATATTGTATGGCAGATGTTATGGAATACGCAAAACGTAAAGATGGAAAAGTAGGTGATAAATATGCTTTTTATAAAGATCCTACAGATTATGAAAGTAATTTTATGCCTTACGCAAAAGTTACAGA
This sequence comes from Tenacibaculum retecalamus, assembly GCF_027941755.1. Classification (NCBI taxonomy): domain Bacteria; kingdom Pseudomonadati; phylum Bacteroidota; class Flavobacteriia; order Flavobacteriales; family Flavobacteriaceae; genus Tenacibaculum; species Tenacibaculum retecalamus. The sequence continues at coordinate 730,140 of NZ_CP115916.1, forward strand.
TTACTTTATAGCAGGTCATTTTTATGGAAATAAAGCGCCTTATTTATTTACTAGAGAAGATGCAAAGTTAGCAGAATTTAACATAAAATACGTGGCTGATGTTTCGTGTGATGTTGATGGACCTGTGGCATCAACAATAAAAGCATCAACAATTGCCGATCCTATTTATGGTTATGATCCGCAAACAGAAAAAGAAGTCGATTTTAAAAATGAAGATGTAATAACTGTAATGGCAGTTGATAATTTACCTTGTGAATTACCTAAAGATGCTAGTGAAGGTTTTGGTGAAATGTTTTTAGAGCATGTAATTGCTGCTTTTTATAATAATGATAAAGACGGAATTTTAGCACGAGCAAAAATGACAACTAACGAAGGAGAATTAGCAGAGCGATATTCGTATTTACAGCAATATGTAGACGGAAAAGAATAATTAAAATCTCGCACTTAGCGGGGTTTTTAGTTTCTATAAAACTGCGAGAATATAAAAGGGTTTATACTGTCTTTTTTAAAATATTCTTCTTTACATATAACACTTTTTAATAACATGATTTTAAGCTATACATATTTCGGGATATCTATTTTAGGAATTTTCCTGTTTTTTTACCTTCTAAAAAAACTCTTCAACTGGTTTCAATCTAAATTAGATAAGCTAGATAGAAATTTATTTTTTAAAAGAATTGAATTAGTTAATTTTTTTAAATTTATAACACCAAGAAGAGAAAAGCATATCTTAAAGTTTATAACAAAAAGTTTAAGGTATGCGATAAGTATTTTGTTTTTAATCTTTTACTTACCGCTTGTTTTTAGTTTTATACCAGAAACAAAAGAATATGCTAAAAAAGTTTTTGAATATATTCTGAAACCTGTATACTTTATAATTGAAGGAGTTTTAGATTTTATACCAGGCTTGTTCTTTATAATTGTAATTTTTTATGGTACCAAATACCTTTTAAAGTTTTTAAAGTATCTAACAAGTGAGTTAGAGCGAGAAGCAGTAAAATTAGATGGTTTTTATGCTGATTGGGCAAAACCAACCTTTAATTTATTAAGAGTTGTAATAATTGCTTTTGCAGTAATAATTTGTTGGCCATACATACCAGGTTCTCAATCTGACGGATTTAAAGGTGTTTCTATATTTTTTGGAGTATTGTTTTCTTTAGGTTCAACAGCAGCAATATCTAATATTGTTGCTGGTATTGTAATTACTTATATGCGTCCTTTTAAAGTTGGTGATCGTGTAGAAATTGGAACTACTATTGGCGATGTTACCGAAAGAAGTTTACTGGTTACAAGAGTTAAAACAATTAAAAATATTGATGTTACGATTCCTAATTCATCAATCTTAGGAAATCATATTATCAATTTTAGTAAAAATGCCACAGAAGATGTTGGTGTAATTTTACATACTTCAGTAACTATTGGTTACGATGTGCCTAGTGGAGAGGTAATAAAGTCTTTAGTTGAAGGAGCAAAAAATACTCCGATGATTTTAGATACTCCTGTGCCTTTTGTGCTAGTGAAAAGTTTAGATGATTTTTATATCAATTATGAAATTAATTGTCACACTAAAAATCCAGAAAAAGCTGCTGTAATATATTCTCATTTACACGAAAGTATTAAAAATGAGTTGCACAAAGCAGGTATAGAAATACTATCTCCACATTACAATGCTGTTAGAGACGGAAATGTATTAACGGTTCCACCAGAAAACGTGCCTAAAGGATATGTGAAACCAGGTTTTAAGATTGATAATTAATTTTTAATAATATTAAATGTTACCAGACAGACAGTTTTTAATTGATACCGCTAAAATGCGAATGCCTTTTGGCAAGTACAAAGGAATTTATTTAGTCGATATCCCAGAGTATTATTTGGTATGGTACAAAAATAAAGGTTTTCCAGCAGGAAAACTAGGTAAAATGATGGGGTTGGTTTACGAATTACAATTAAATGGTTTAGAAGATATTTTAAGGAAAGTTAAATCAAATTTTTAATTAGATAAAATTTCATCTAATTAAAAATTTGATATTTACTAGTATTATTTTAATGATACGTTGTATGTTAAACCTGCTGAAAAAGTAGTAGATTCACCTACATTTCTTCCGTCTAAGACTTTACCAAATCCTAAACTAACACCTAATTTAGGCATAACGTTTTTGTATACTGTAAGTCCAACTCTACTGTAATCAACATTTGTTTCTGGGAAATTACCTCTAAAACCAGGCTCTCCAATATCTACACCTTCTTCAGAATTAAAAATATCAGCCCAAGCTTCAACATAAATAAATTTACTTGCGTATCCAATTTTTCCTGTAGTAACAAAAGCATTTGGTACTCCAAATTCTCCACCAGGAGTTAAATTATTTTCAGCATCATCTCTAAGGTTATATGCTGCTAAAAGCGTAGAAAAGAAACCACTATCTGTATTTAAATGCAAGCCTGCTGTTACATCAACACCAAAAGCACCACTACCTAGAGATAAAATTCCATTTGGTTCGTATCCTGTAGGAATAATAACTGTAAAACCTGTTATAATATTTAAATTTGCTTTTTTAAAATTAAATTTATGAGCATTTAATTTTAAAGCGATTGAAATGTCTTGTAATTCAGATATCGAATTTTTTTCATTTATAGGATCATCCGCACCACTTGTATTATCTGCAGAAATGAAAGGCACATTTATTACAGCTGATAAACGATCTGTAATACCATATTTAGCATAAAGAGAAATTATATTTTGATTTATTTCACCATGAACAGGAACTCCTTCATTTTTAACATTAGCAACATAAAAAGCGTCATATTTACTCAGAGAGAAAGAAGTTGTTAATGATAAATCGCCTTTTTTAGATGTAAATCCATCTAATAACCCTTGTGCATTTGAGGTAGAATACATGGCTGTGATTGCAATAATAGATAATCCTATTTGTTTTTTTATTTTCATTTTTTTATAAATTTGATTTATCTATTTGTCGAAATTAAAATCAAAAATTACATTAAAATTAATTATTCTTTTAAACGGTTGTTTTCTATATAATATACTGTGATTACACCTAATAAATAAGCTATTAAATCACCATAGCTAAAGGTGTTTCCTATAATAATACTTGCTACTTTGTTGTGTTCTAAACCTAGTGTTTTTACTAAATTATAGTTTTGTAATATTTCAATAGTAAAAGAGAAAATTAAAATTGATAACGCTAATTTTTTAGGTGAAATATAAAAAAATGATTTCACTAAAAAATAGAGCAAAATTACGACTAGAAAATCGCCAACTGTATGACGAATAAAACCCGATGTTTGTGCAATAATAACTTCTGTTAAAAATAATAATATAAAGGTTTTAAAACTTTTAAAATTGAATTTCATAGGTGTATTTTTAAAGAGTAAAACCTCTTTTTTATTGAAGTTTTACTCTTGAATTATAAAAAAGATAGTTATCCGTTTTGCCAATCAATTTTTCTAGAAGCATACATTACTGATGCTAAAATTGCAAATAAACCAGCGCTTCCTACTAATAAAGCATAATTTTCTAATTGAATTATTATAAAAATAAAAGCATATAATGCGGTTAAAGAGAGTGCTATAAAAAACGGAAATTTTAATCCTTTTAAAATAGATTTTGAATAAAGTGATATCAAACCAATAACGGCAATGCCTGCAATTATATAAGCCTTTAAAAAACTACTATGTTCAGATATTGAAATAAGCAACGCGTAAAACATTGTTAAGGCAACCCCAATCATTAAATATTGAAAAGGATGAATAGAAATTTTACTCATTGTTTGAATCAAAAAGAAAACCAAAAATGTTAACCCAATAACTAAAAAACCATATTTTGTAGAGCGTTCACTTTTTTGGTATTCATCAACAGGAATCATAAAGTTTACACCAAAAGCATATTTTTTTAAGTTAGGTATTCCGTTAAAAGATTGTTGCGGAAAAGGTCTGTTAATATCTAATATTTTCCATTTAGCATCAAAACCTTCTTCAGAAACTTTATCAGAATTATAAGGTAAATATTCGCCTAAGAAATTTGCCGTTTTCCAATTAGAATTTATCGCCACATTAGTTTCTTTTCCGATAGGAATAAATCTAATTTGTTTGCTACCATTTATTGTTACATTTAAGCTAAAATCAACATCATTTTTAAATGGAATGTCTTCTTTTTTTATGAATTTACTTTCAAGTTTATGCAAATCAATAGTGTTATTATAGTTTCTGTCAGAATTTCTGTTTTTATATTTTGAAGTAAAAGGATACGTGTTTTTATGTAGTTTAATAGCTACTAAACTATTAACTCCTTTTAGGTTTGATGTTTCTATAATCAGTCGTGCCTTATCCCATAAAATAGCATCTTCTTTTATATCCATTTCGCTAAAATCGGGCTGTGTAAAGCTTCCTGTAATATTGATGTTGCTTTTGTAAACAGCCGTTTTATAAATACCTCGTTTCTTTTCTTCGGGATTTATGGTTGAATTGATGTCTAATGTTTTAGGAAAAAAATATCCGTATTTTATCTCTTCAACCATTTCGGTTTGTACTTCTTTTGTTTTCTGATTTACAATCGATTTTTTATGATATGTTTTGTAAGGAATCTTTAAAATAGGATCATATAAAAGTACTTCTTTACCCCACTTTTTATTTATTTCCTGAACAACTTCTTGTTGCCGATTCATGCGTTCGTAAATTAAACCCTCAATGAATGATAACGGAATTAATAGAATCAATATTAAAAAACCAACCATAAGCATTCTGGCAGTGATTGACGTTTTAACCCATTTTCCGAATTTTCCGTTTTGTTTGTTTGATGTTTCCATAACTTTTGTTTTTGTTATTTAAAAGAACTTTGAATTTCAAAGTAGATGTATAAAAAAATATTATTTATTTTTAATGAGCTTTTCTAAAGCTTCAATGTGTTTCTTAAATTCTTGTTTACCAGTATCAGTTGCATAATATCGCGTATTTGGTTTTCGTCCAATAAATTGTTTTTCTATTCTAATAAATTCAACTTTATCTAAAGCTTTGGTGTGGCTAGCTAAATTACCATCTGTAGCACCCAATAATTCTTTTAAAGTGGTAAATTCAGCATATTCATTTACCATAAGAATAGACATGATTCCGAGTCGTATTCTATGGTCAAAAGCTTTGTTAATATGTAAAATAATGTTTTTCACAATTATTTTTTATCGTATTTAAAATACATTAAAGCCCCATAAATTATGTGTATAACACCAAAACCTAATACCCAAAACCAAAAGCCATAACCAATAAAGTATGATGAAAGTAAACCTAAAACTATTTCTGTATAACCTAAATATTTAATATCACCGTAGGTATGTTTAGAAGCGTTTATTAAAGCTAATCCATAAAAAAGTAACATTAATCCACCAGTTTGTCCATAACGACCTTGACTTAAAATAATGATTATATAAATTCCACCAGCAATTAAAGGCGCAACAAAGCTTACTAATAAACGTTTTGTTGTTGTATCCCAGATTTTTACTTTATTTTTTTTTGCTTTTTTAGTGGTTAAAAAAACAGCAGTTCCAACACTTGCAACTAATACGATGAGTAAATCTAATAAAGCAACCCTAAAAACCCAGCCGTCTAATAATAATTTACCATACGAATGATTGTTTACCAACCAATACGCAAAAGCTGATCCAATAAGTGCGTATATACCAGAAAGACCACTTAAAGAAATAAACCGAGATGATTTATTCATTAAGTTTTTAATTTCTGATATGTCTTTTAAATAATCTTGTGAATTCATTTTTAAAGAACTTTGAAATACAAAGTAAAAGTTTTTATATTTCACTGGCAAGTAAAATATTTAATTTATTTTTATAGGATGAAACCAGCTGAACAATATATATTAAAACAAGAAGAACCATTTCGGTCTATTTTATTACATCTTCAGGTTTTAATTGAGGTAAATTTCGCTGAAACAGAGTTGTTATATAAATGGAAACTTCCTTTTTATTATCTAAAAAACAAACCACTTTGTTATTTTAACGCAACTAAAAAAGGATATGTTGATGTAGGTTTTTATTCTAAAACAGTACTTGAAAAACACAATGAGTTTTTGGTCTCAGAAAAAAGAAAAGCTGTAAAGTCTCTTCGGTATTATCATTTAGAAGAGATTAATGAAGAAATATTAGTTTCAGTTTTAATGGAGGCATATAAAATACGAGGACAATAATATTATTGTATTAAAAACTCCAATACTACTTCTTTGTCAATAATTAAATACGCTACCTTACTGTTTTTAGGAGGAATTATATTAATGGTTACAGTGTTTTTGTTAAAAGTTGTTTTTGGTTTTTTAGCGTATTTATAGCCTGTAAATCCACAATAAATAGACTGACTAGCGCTTACATTTTTAATTGTAAAAGAAATCGTACCATCAGTTTTTCTGTGTACTATTCCAGATGTAGGTTTTAGTAGTTTGTATTCTTTTTTAAGAAATAAAGAAGTGTATATAGGTTGTTTAAAAAAGGTAGCTAAAGGCATTCGTTTTACACGTATTTGCCATGTTACATCTTCAGGAAAGTGCGTAAAAAAATATTTTTCTTTAGGAATGTTAAAAAAATAGTCATTAAAAGAACGTTTCCATTTTCCGTTGGTAACAGCTCCTGCGGCCAAGTAGCATCAATATATAGCCACTTATTATTTATTTTTACAGCATTCCAAGCATGGTTTGTACGGTTTTTTATTTTGCCAATATCATTATAAGAATTTCGAACATAGCCTTTTATAACTTCGTTTTCAATATTTAAAAGTGAACATATTTTACTAAAAGTTTGTGCATAACCCTCGCAAACCCCTTTTCTTTTTAACAGTGTTTCTTTAACAATATTATCCTTTATTGCTTTAATTTTAATTTGTTTGTCAGCTTCATCTTTATAGCGAAAACGAATCCTTTTTTGCTTCGGATTGTAAAAATCTTCTAAATCATAACGAATATTGAAGGAAAGCCAAGTAAATATAGCCCTAACTTTTTCTTCATCAGAATTAAAATCGATAGCAATTTTTGATGCTAACTTATCGGCAGTAATTAATTTAGGATATGTTTTTATCTTACTATCAATAGCCAAATAATTTTGAGCCGATATTGAAGTGATTGTAAATAGTAATAGAAAAAATAGTTGTTTCATATAGTAGTTATAAGAATTATGTCTTTCAAAAATTGTGCCTTTAAAGTAATTATTTCATTAGTAATGAACAAAAAATAAATTGGTTATATTTAGCATTTCAAATTAAAAAAAATAAATAGAATTAGATGAAAAAAGTAATATATGTATCGGCTTTTATAACAATGGCTATGTTATCTTGTAAAAGCGTACAAAACGAGAATAAAAAGGTTGCAGCTACCGAAGTTTCAACAAAAAATAAAAGTAACGTAATTAATATTGATTCCACTCTTGTTAGAAAGCACTTATATACGTTAGCTTCTGATGATATGGGAGGTAGAAAGCCAGGGACAGCAGGAATTGAGAAAGCAGCGCAGTATATTGAAAATGAATTCGAAAAAATCGGATTAAAAAAATACAATTCATTACCAACTTTTCGTCAGAACTTTGAATACAAAGGAATTAAAATGTTCAATGTAATTGGAGTTTTAGAAGGGAAGAGTAAAAAGGATGAATATGTAGTAGTTTCTGCACATTACGATCATTTAGGAACAAAAAAAACAGGAGAAGGAGATTTAATTTTTAACGGAGCAAATGATGATGCATCGGGAGTAACGGGAGTTTTAGCATTGGCAAAGTATTTTAAAAATAAAGGACAAAACGAAAGAACAATTGTTTTTGTTGCTTTTACAGCTGAAGAAATGGGCTTAATAGGTTCTACACATTTTGGAAAAGGCATTGATGCAACTAAATTTGTAGCCGGAATTAATTTAGAAATGATTGGTAAGACACCTAGTTTTGGTCCAAATACTGCTTGGTTAACCGGTTTTGAGCGTTCTGATTTTGGAAAAATTATTCAAAAAAACTTAGTAGGTACCGGGTATCAGTTATTTCCTGATCCATATAAGAAATTCAATTTATTTTTTAGATCAGACAATGCTTCTTTGGCGCGTTTAGGTGTTCCTTCACACACATTTTCTACTACGCCAATTGATGTAGATAAAGATTATCATAAAGTTTCGGATGAAGCCGAAACTTTAAATATGACTATAATTACACAAACAATACAGGCGGTTGCTAAAGGAACCGAAAGTATTATTAATGGTAAGGATACGCCAACAAGAGTGGTTCTTGATAAATAATTCAAAAAAACAACTAACTAATTTCATAAGACCTCGATTATTCGAGGTTTTTTGTATTTTTATAAGATGTGATTATTGAGGTAACATTTTAAATTTTTTATTTATGAAACAATTAAAATATCTTTTTGTATTATTTATTATAGGCTGTTCTTCTACTAAAGTAGTGTATGATTATGATAGTAAAACTGCTTTTGAAGTTTACAAAACATTCAATTTTTTTGAAGACGCAGGTAAAGGTTTAAATGAATTAGATGTAAAGAGAATTACAAATGAATTAACAAAAGGGTTAGAGCAAAAGGGAATGGTCTTATCAGAAAATCCAGATATGTATATCAATATTTTATCAAAAGAAAGTAAATCTATTAGTAGAAATACGATTGGTTTAGGTATAGGTGGTGGTCGAAATGTTGGCTTTGGAATTTCTGGCGGAATACCTATCGGACGGAAAAAATTAAATCAAGAATTAACTATTGATTTTGTAGCAAGTAAAAATGATGAATTGTTATGGCAGGGAATTGCTAACGGAGTGATAAACGAAAAAACAAAACCAGCAGAACGGTTAGTGCATTATAAAGAGGTGATTGAAAAAATATTAGAGAATTATCCTCCTAAAAAATAAATGAAGCATAAAAAAAACCTCCATTATTTGGAGGTTTTCTGTATTGTTAAATCCTAAATGTTTTAGAATTGGTAACGAAGTCCTAATCCGAAATCAGATTGAAATCCGTCGTAAAAACCACTAAAACCAATTTCAGGTCTGTAATCTAAAGAAATTACTAAAGGAATGTCGAAGTTATATTCAATACCAACTACACCTGCACCAAAAATAGCACTATTACCACTAGCAGAAACAAGTCCTCCACCGGCACCAGCATACCAATTAAATTGATTTTCTAATTCCCATACCCATTGGTACAATCCTGTAGCTTTGAAAGAACTAAATCCAGAATCATTTCTAATACCTAAGTCGATTTCTAGTCTGTTATTATCACCTAAAGCTCTTTGGTAAGAAACTTCACCACCAAAGCCGTTATTTCCACCAAAACGGATACCAATAGCATTTTCTGCAATATCTTGTGCATTAGCCGTTAAAACTGATATGGTTAAAAAACCAATAAATAAAAATAGTTTTCTCATAATTTTAATTATTTAAATAGTATTACTTTTAAATTTGGTGGCTAAATTACTTAATTATTAATCTATTTCCTTTCGAATGACTGTTAAATTCTGGAGCGTACATACTTTGTATTGTCGTAATTCCGTTACTAAAACTTCCTGAGTTATTTACTCGTACATCATATTCGAAAATATAAACTCCTTTAGATAAACGATCAAAAAAGAAATTTGTTGCAGCATCTTTGGTTGCTTGATAATAGCCTAAACCATCTTGCCATTTGTATTGCGAAAGTACATTTATAGGTTCTACACCAGATGCTCTCATGTCTTTCATATGAATAAACTCCATATCTCTGTCAGAGCGAAGTTCAATTCTTACGGTAATTAAATCACCAACTTTTAAATCCGTTGTATCAGTAATTTCAATAAGTTCTTTACCTGCATCAGTATTTATCTTTTTAAATAGTTTTTTCTTTAATTTTAACGGAGTTTCAGCTGATGTAATTTTATCTAAATTTTCAAAATATTGCCAATACAATCCTCCCCAAGCAATACCGTTTCCTTTTTTAGAAATCGTTACTTCTGCCATAGTTGGTTTTATATCATTTTCATTCCATGAAGTTTTAAAATAACCTGTTCCAGCTTCAATTTTTACGTTTTCTAGCTTAGCGGGTTCAATTTTTTGATTTCCGATTTTAATAGCAACCATATCAGTAATTGAAAGCCAATCATTTCCATTTAACAATAAAGCATATACCGCTTCTGTAGTTGCTTTGGTTGTTTTCCAACGATTGGTTTGCTTGTTTTTAAGCAACCATATTTTTAGGTTATCAATTGTTTTGGTATCATTTTCAATTTCAGAAAAAGTTTCAATTAATAAAGCTTGCGTTTCAATAGGTGCTTCGTGATTATAATAGCCTGCAACGTTCGTTTTCCAATACATACCTAATTCATCAGAAGTAATACTATTTTCTTTTAATGATTTAAGAATTTTTGTTGAAATAGATTGATTATCAGCTCTAAATTGAATTAAAGCTATTTGCCCTTTAGCGTATAAGTTATAAGTATTCCAATAAGCAGCAGTTTGGTTTTTATAATATTTAATTGCGTTTTTAGTCGTGTTTGAAAATGTAATTTCAGGATAAAAACTACGCATGTATAAATACTGAATCGTAAAATAACTTAAATGATTTTTCTTTAGATATTCATCAGATTTAACAACACCTTTTGTGGCTTTTATTTTTGCAGCTTGTTTTAATAAATCACTGTATTGTGCTACAATTTCTTCATCTAAAAATCGAATTGCTTTTTGAAGCATTTCATTTGTTGAAGCATCAAAATTTTTAATACCTAATTTTTTTAAATGACCAAATCCACTAACAATGTGTTGCGTTATATATGTATTAGCATAATCACTTCCTTTAAACCAAGGAAAACCACCAGTATTCAATTGCATGTTTTTTAGTTTATGGATGCTTTTTTGCTGCTCACTTTTCATTTTATTCAAATCGAATAATAATGCAATACGCTTTTTTTGTTCACTTTCAGATTGCGCATCACGTAACCAAGGGGTTTCTTGAATAATCAATGATTTTAATTCCTGGTTTTTTTCTAAGTTACTTATTAAAGCATCTGAAGATTGCCATTGTTTAAAAACTACTTGAATCCTTGGATTTGAATTAGCAATATGACTCGCCAATGTATTGGCATAATAACGCGCAAAAGTTTGTTCGCTGCATTCATACGGATACTCCATTAAATACGGCAACGCTTGTACAGCATACCAAGCCGGATTTGATGTAACTTCTAACGTTAGTTTGTGATGTTTTAAGCTTGTTGAGGTATTGTTTTTTAGTTTATCTAACGTAAATGTTTTTGTTTGATTAGAACGCACCCACATTGGCAGCGATTCTGTAACCAACATTCGATTAGATAAAACCGGTAAAACATTTTGTTCTCCGTCAGAAAAATCGCCGGCTTTGGCTATTATTTTATATTGAATGGCTTGCACAGTATCCGGAATTGCTAAATTCCAAGAAACATTTGTATTTCCGTTTGTATCAACTTTAAAAGATTGATTTTTTGTTGCGTTTTCTAGTAGATGAATCTCTTTGCCTGTAATAGCATCTGTTAAAATTAATTGAGATATCCCTTGCAGGTTTTTAGCTGATAGATTCGAAATTTTAGCACTCAACGTTATTTTATCACCTTCTCTTAAAAAACGAGGAGTATTTGGTATAACCATCAACTCTTTTTGAGTTACAGCCGTTAATGTTTTTGTAGCGGATTGCGCTTTTTTAGTATGTGCTAATAATTGCAATTTCCATTTAGTTAACGCTTCGGGAGTTGTAAAACTAAAGGTAATATCTCCGTTTTTATCGGTAGTTAAATGCGGATAGAAGAAAGCCGTTTCTTGTAAGTTTTTACGGATTTGAATTCCTTTTAAAGATGTTTTTTCTTGGTTTTTTTGATTTTCATTACCTAAACCTGTTACTACAACTTCCTCTAATGAATCACTTTCGCTAAATGCCAAGACAGTTTCTTCAACTTCCATTTCATCTTCAACGATTTCAATTCTTTCAGGAGCAGGTGGAGCATTCGTTTTAGCTCTTCTACTCATCATCATTGTTCTTGTATAATTATTACCAAAACTAAACCCAAACCAGTTAAATTGATCATATTGTTGAGGTTGATAAAGGTTGTTCGAGTAACTACGGTTAAAAATTCTAAAACTATAATTACCAAAACTATGTTGTGCATTTGCGGTATTTCCATACGAATAATAACTAGAAGTTGTTATTGGGTTGAATTGCCAATTATGAGGTTTAAACTCATCTAAAGAAGCATCGTACATACTTGCTAAAACTTCGGCAGTTACTTTATTTTTTTGATCATTTTTAATGGTGAAACTCCATTTTTCAGAAGTACCTGGTTTTAGTTTATCTCTAAAAGTAGTAGTTTCAATAGTAATAAGTTCTTCTTTTTTAGGAACCGAAATAGTAAGAACACCACTGCTAAAAGAATTATAATTTACAAAGTAGTATTTAACTGCAAATCCGCCAATATCTTTTTTATTTACAGGGGTTTCAATTGATTTTACGTTATTATTTAAATGAATTAATTGCGTATCTACAATTTTATGATTTTTTTCAATCTGAATAACTACCGTAATATCTTTGGATGCAGATGCGAGCTCTAAACAAACCATATCGTTCACCGAATAATTAGTTTTATCAGTGCTAATAAAAAATAAATTATTATCAGCAATCTTTTTTTCAGTAGTACTGGTAACGGTAAAATGAGCTTTGTCGGTTACTTGCTGATTAAATTTATCTTGTGTTGTTAAAACGGCAATATATTGACCAGAAGTCCATTTTTTAATGTTTTTTAAAGCAAGTTCTTTTGATTTTTTAGTATCAAATTTTTTATCAAAAACCAATTTCCCTTTCTTCCAAGAAACCGCATTTTGTTCTTGTTTAGTATAAGCATCATGCGGAAACAATTTTCTAAACTCATGTTCTGAAATATCTTGATAATCGGGAGTGTTCCAAGGTCTTTTTCGTAACGGATTTTCAGGAGCTTGTAACTTATAGATTTTTACAGTTCCGCTAGCAGCTACAAACTCGTTATTTAAGTTTTCAGTGTTAATTTTTATTTGATGTTGCTTATCTTCTTTATTAACAATCGGACTTATTTGTAAAGAAGCCGTTAATGCATGATAACCTACTTTTACGATTGTGGTAGCACTTCTTGTTTCTCCATTAATATCGGTAACATCAGCCGTAATTTCATAATTAAAAACGGGTAAATCTTCTTTGGAAACACTCTCATCAGGAAATGCTTTAAATTTGATAGAAAAATTACCTGCTGTATCGGTAATGCTTTCTCCGTGGGTAATTTCTTGCGCTTCAGACGCTGAATTTGGTCTGCGCCAATACCACCAATTAGGATATTGTACTTTTCTATGAACACGATATACCACTTTAGCATCGGTAATATTTGCTCCAGAAAAAGCTTTTGCAAATCCGTTTACGGTAATACTATCATTCAGTTTAAAAGTTTCGGTAACTGGTTTAAAATCGGTTTCAAATTTCGGTCGCTTGTATTCTTCTACCGAAATAGTAGTAATGTAATCATCTCTTTCAAAATCGAAATCAACACTATTGTAAAAAGTACTTTCTTCTTTTTTACTTTCATCAATATTAAAAGAATATTCGCCAGTTAAACCATTATTAGGTAATACAATTTCGCTAGATGCAGATCCGAATTCATTTAGTTTTAAATCTAACTTTTTAACTTCCTGTCCGTTTACATCATTTAAAGTAATTTCAACATATTTATTAGTGAAAGGAGTAGATTTATCGTCCTTTTTTTGAATGAAAATAGTTTTAAAATAAACAGTTTGTCCAGGTCGATAAATGCTTCTATCAGTAAAAATAAACGGTTTTATTTTGATGCTTTCATTTTGCGTATTTACAGTTGGTTTTTGATGCTTGTATAAATAATAATTGCCAAAAATAGCACTGTTATTATCTGTACTAACAGTAATAGATACGTTGTAATATGTATGGTTACTTTTATAAGAAGCAAATCCGTTTTTATCAGTAATTAATTTCTGATTGATGTTTTTTCTGTTTCGATACTCTTTGTTTTTTAATAATAATTGAGCGTTTTTAATAGGTTTTCCAGAGTTTCTATCAACTACTTGATATGTTTTTATGTTGTTATCTGTACTTTCAATTAAGGCTAAATTACTTACCTGAATATTTGCAGTAGCCAATAAATCAGTCGTATTTAAAGTTTCGTTTTCATGGGCAACAATTAAATAATTTCCTTGAGCAAGTTTTGGAATAACAACCTCGGTTGAGTGTGATAAATAATCAGATTCGTTTCTTAATTTATTGTTCCATGATGTTGCTATTGTTAGCTTTTTTATAAAATTGATACGCTCATTTTCCTTATAAAGAGCAGCTAGTTTTTCAATTTGAGTTCTATTAATTTTATAAGCTGTAAAATATAAATGATCAATATTATTATAAGTAATTAATAAACGAGAAGCAGTATTTATTGGGCTAAATTTTTCTGATAAAATTGAAAGCGTTTTTGTTTTTATTTGCTGTTTTAAAGCTTTACATTTTTTTGCACCAACACTTTTAGGAAACTGTGTAATTACACGATTACAAATGGCAAGTGCTTCTTTGTTTTTAAAACGAAAAGTTTCATTTTTGTTTGAATTGTAGCTGTTTGCTTGTTGTTTATAAATTTCAGCAATTTTATAACTATACAATCCAGCAATTTCTTGTTTTTTATAGTTGTTTTCAGCTGATTTTAATGTTCGTAAAAGCAACTGCTCTTTATCATTAAAAGTAGCATGTTGATTCACAAAATTTAATCGTTCTAAATCTACCGTAGCCAAAGCTTTTAAATTGTTGCCTTTTAAATGAAAACTTAGTAGTTCTTGATAAATTTTCAACGCATTTAGTTGAAGCGAAACAGTATCTTTTGACGTTAAGTTGATAGTAGAAAAACTGCCTGTATCACTTATCAATTTAGGATTGTCAATTTTAAATTGATACGCAGGTTTTGTAATGTTTGTTTCAGATGTTTTATAAAACTTTAGCGCATTATGTGCTAAGAAGTCGAACAATGTAGGGCGGTATTCTTTTGAGCCTTTAGCGATATGTAAAATATCACTAAATTCAGAAACATCTGTTTGTTGCAATAGTAATCCGTTTGCTAATGATTTCTGATAATAGCTGTGAATTTCTGCGAATAAAGTATCTAAATCCCAAGTTCTAAAATCGTTTTCATCAATTTTTTCGGATGTTTTGGTACGTTGATAAAACTTCCACCTATTTTGATTAAAATATTGCCAATACAAATTGGCTAAAACATTTTCTAAAACGTTTTTTGTAGGGAAACTACTTTTATCAATCTGTTCTTTAAACTGATTGATGATTTTTAGTTGTGCATCTTCTTCTAAAGTTAACGAAAACTTACTTTTATAAAACAATGCTTTAATAATTTGTGGAGAATTCTTAGCAACTTCCGCTTTAGCGTAAATAATATTTACAACTTTTAATGCAGATTTTGGAAGATTGTCTTTTTCAAATTTCTGAACTTCATCCCAAAGATTTTTATAATTTTCTTGGGCATGGATAATAGATGAAAATAAAATTAATAGTAAAAAAGGAGTGATTTTTTTCATAGCAGTATTCGTTTTATATCTTCAAAGGACTTAAATAATTATAAATAAGACAACCAAAACTTTGTGAAATTAGTATTTGAATGCGTGAACATAACTTTTCAATGAGTTTCGATTTAAAGATACTTAAATTTTAACAGGGTTTTGTATTTTTGCTTTATACTAGAGATACCTAAAACATGAAAATTCATTTTATAGCCATCGGTGGTAGCGCAATGCACAATTTAGCAATTGCTTTACACCAAAAAGGATACCAAATTACAGGAAGCGACGATACAATTCACGATCCATCTAAATCGCGTTTAGCAAAACGAGGATTATTACCAGAAGAGTTTGGTTGGTTTCCAGAAAAAATCAATACTGATTTAGATGCTATAATTTTAGGAATGCACGCCAAGAAAGATAATGTTGAGTTATTGAAAGCACAAGAGTTAGGTGTTAAAATATATTCATATCCAGAGTTTTTATACGAGCAATCTAAAGATAAAACACGTGTTGTTATCGGTGGTTCTCACGGAAAAACTACTATTACTTCAATGATTTTACATGTGTTAAATTATCATGAAAGAGAAGTAGATTATATGGTAGGAGCACAGTTAGATGGTTTTGACACTATGGTGCATTTAACCGAGGAAAATGAATTTATTGTTTTAGAAGGAGATGAGTATTTAAGTTCTCCGATAGATATGCGCCCGAAGTTTCATTTATATAAGCCAAATATTGCGCTGTTAACAGGTATTTCTTGGGATCACATTAATGTATTTCCTACGTTTGATAATTATGTAGCGCAGTTTAAGATCTTTACAGATTCGCTTACTAATGGCGGAATAATGGTATACAATGAAGAGGATGCTATTTTAAAAGAGGTTGTAGAGAATTCGAATCATCCAATAAAAAAGTACCCTTACAAAACACCTACCTGTTTTATAGATAACGGAATTACATATTTAGATACTCCAGATGGAGATTTACCTTTAGAGATTTTTGGGGATCATAATTTACAAAATTTAGCAGGAGCAAAGTGGATTTGCCAACACATGGGTGTTGATGAAGATGATTTTTATGAGGCAATTGCTAGTTTTAAAGGAGCAAGCAAGCGTTTAGAGAAAATTGCAGAAAACAAATCATCAGTAATTTTTAAAGATTTTGCTCACAGTCCTAGTAAAGTATCAGCAACTACTACAGCTGTAAAAAAACAATATTCAGAAAGAACAGTTTTAGCATGTTTAGAATTGCATACATACTCTAGTTTAAACGCAGAGTTTTTAGCAGAATATAAAGGTGCTTTAGATAAAGCAGACAAAGCAGTAGTGTTTTATTCGCCACACGCAGTAAAAATTAAACAATTAGAAGAGGTTACAGCACAACAAATTGCGGATGCTTTTAAACGTGATGATTTAATCATTTATACGAATCCTGCTGAGTTTAAGGAATACCTATTTAATCAGAATATAGAAAATACCGCCTTATTACTAATGAGTTCTGGTAATTATGGAGGATTGGATTTTGATGAAGTTAAGAAGTTGGTTTAACTTTATTGCAGTAAATAATTGATGTATATATAAAACTAGTATTATTTTAAATACTAGTTTTTACGCCAAAAGAAAGGAGTGAATAAAATTAATACAGTAAACAATTCTAAACGACCAATCAACATTAAAAAAGAACAAAACCATTTTGCACCAGTTGATAAATGATTAAAATTACTTACAGGACTAACTGTTCCTATTGCTGGACCAATATTTCCTATAGAAGAAGCACAGGCTCCTAAGGCAGAATATAAATCTAATCCGAAAAAAGTTAGTATTACAGTTCCTATAATAAAAATTAACATGTATAAAACAAAGAAAGAGAGTATGTTAAAAACAATTTTTTGTTTTACCGCTTTACCATCGTAACGAACAGGTACAATAGCATTAGGATGTAGTGATTTTTTAAACTCTAAAAAACTACTTTTAAGCATTACAATATGTCGAACAATTTTTACACCTCCAGAAGTAGATCCTGCAGAACCGCCTAAGAAAAATAATGAGAAAAACATTGCTGTTACAAAAAAGCTCCACATCGTAAAATCAGCACTTACAAATCCGGTTGTTGTAACTACTGAAATTACAGAAAACAAAGAGTGTCTTATAGCGCTTTCGGTTGCTCCCCATACCATTGGATGTTGAATAGATGTTTGTAATGCTGGATCTTGATAAAAAAGGATCATTATTGCAATAATCGCAGCAATGATTACTGTACCGAAGAAATAATATTTAAATTCTTCACTCTGAATTACTTTACGAACTTTTCCTTTTAAAGCAAAGTAGGTAAGTACAAAGTTGGTACCTGCTACAAACATAAAAAATATAATAATGTATTGTATCATTGGTGTTCCGTTCCAATGGGCAACACTTGCATTTTTTGTTGAAAAACCACCGGTACTAACAGTTGCCATAGCATGATTAATGGCATCAAACCAATTCATACCTGCTACTTTTAAAAGCAAAAACTGAACAACGGTAAGTAATACATAGATCTGCCACAATCGTTTAGCGGTATCTGTAATACGCGGGTGTAATTTATCTGCTGATGGCCAGGAGCTTCTGCCATAAACAACTGCATGCCTCCAATACCCAATAAAGGTAATATTGCGATGGTAAGTACAATAATTCCCATACCACCAATCCAATGTGTAGCACTACGCCAAAAGAGGATTCCTTTAGGCATAGATTCTATATCTGTTAAGATAGAGGATCCGGTTGTTGAATAGCCAGAAATAGTTTCAAAAAAGGCATTTGTTATTGAAGGAATACTGCCAGATAAAAGATAAGGAAGCATTCCTGTAATTGATAAAATAAGCCATCCGAAGGTAACAATAAGATAACCTTCTTTTTTTTGAATTTTTTTATTGTCAGGTTTGTTAAAAAAATAAAGAATTAAACCAATAGCTATTGTAATAATACCGGCGTTTAAGATTCCCCATTTAGAAATTTCATCATAATAAAAACTAAAAGGTAACGAAAACCACATAAACAACCCATTAAGAATAGCTGTTATTCCTAAAAATCGATAAATTAATTTTAGATTAAGGTTTTCCATTAGTTGAATAAATCTTCTACAATTGATATTGCTTCTGGCAAACAAAAAACAATTGCTTTATCACCACTTTGTAGTTGAAAACTACCAAAAGACATGTGTGGTTTTCCATCTCTAATTACTCCACCAAAAACAGCTTCTCTAGGAAAACGTAACTCTTTAATAGGTTTTAAAGTTACTTTAGCATTTTCTTGTACTTCAAACTCAAAAACTTCAGCATCAATATTATGTAAGTTGGCTAATGCTAAAATTTCTCCTTTACGAATGTGGCGAAAAATATTACTAGCGGCAATTAATTTTTTATTAATAAGCGTATTGATTCCTATTGTTTGAGAAATATTGATGTAATCCATATTTTCAACTAAAGCGATCGTTTTTTTAACGCCTTTAGATTTAGCAACTAAGCAAGACATGATATTGGTTTCAGAATCACCAGTTACGGCAATAAAAGCATCCATCTCTCTAATATTTTCTTCTTCTAAAAGTTCTAAATCTCTACCATCACCATGAATCACTAATGTATCCATTAAATCTTCAGCAAGGTTTAACGCTTTTTCTTTTTTACGCTCAATTAACTTTACCTTAAAATTATCTTTACAAAGGCTTCTAGCAGTTTTTCTACCTATACTACTACCACCAAGAATCATTACATTTTTAATATTTATTTGCTCTTTACCAACAATAGGGTAGAGCTTAGAAATGCTATAACTTGGAACAGAAAAATAAACTTGATCGTTCATTTTATAAACGGTATCTCCACGAGGAATTATAGTTTGCGCAGTTCCTTCTCGTTTTATAGCGATGGTAATAAAATCAACTAAACTAAATTTATCTTTTGCTTCTTTAACGGTTAAATCTAATATTGGAGATTTATATCCAAGCGTTGTTCCCATGATGTTAAATACACCATTTTCAAAAGCTACGGTATCGTTAAAGGAAGATTGATTTAATAATAATTTTATTTCTTCAGCAGCCAAAGCTTCTGGAGAAATCATAAAATCTACTCCGAAATCTTTAAAATTGATGCTATCATTTTTTAAAAACTCAGGATTGTTAATTCTAGCAATTGTTTTTTTTACGCCTAAAGCTTTCCCTATAACAGAGATCGTAAAATTGGTATTTTGACTTTCGGTAACGGCCAATAATAAATCGGCAGAACCAATTCCAATTTCTTTTAATAATTTAATAGAGGTAGCATCTCCTTTTTTAGTTATAACATCTAAATGATTATTGATATAGTTTAGCTTTTCGCCATCAAAATCAATCACATAAGTATCTTGTGATTCGTAAGAAAGGAGTTTAGCCAAATGAAAACCTACGTCTCCAGCCCCGGCTATAATAATTTTCATATATAAAATTGAAAAGGATAGAATGCAAAGATACTGTGCTTCTTTGGGTTGTGCAAAAAATGAATTATATTTATATCTGATTAAGAAACAGGAGGCTATGAATAAAATATCAATTAAATCTTGGGCATTAGATGATAGGCCGCGTGAAAAACTGATGTTGAAAGGTAAATCAGTTTTGTCAGATGCTGAGTTAGTTGCCATTCTTATAGGATCTGGAAATAGAGAAGAGAGTGCAGTTGCCCTTTCTCAGAGAATATTAAAATCAGTAAATAATGATTTAAATGCATTGGCGAAATTATCGATAGAAGAGTTAATGATGTTTAAAGGAATAGGAGAGGCAAAGGCGATTTCGATAATCACTGCTTTAGAATTCGGAAAAAGAAGACAGTTTGAAGAAAGAGAGGTTGTTTCAAAAATAAAGAGCTCGCTAGATGCTGTTACCATATTACAACCTTTATTGGGCGATTTAGAGCATGAAGAATTTTGGGTGTTATATTTAAATAATTCAAATAAAGTATTGGCAAAACATCAATTAAGTAAAGGAGGTTTTACGGCAACACTAGTTGATGTGCGATTATTGTATCAAAAAGCATTAAAATTATCAGCAGTTGGTGTGATTGTGTCACATAATCATCCGTCAGGAAAAATGAAACCAAGTAGCTCTGATATTGAACTTACTAATAAAATAAAAGAAGCCGGTGTTACTTTAGATATAAAACTCTTAGACCATTTAATAATTACCGAAAAAGCGTATTTTAGCTTTGCAGATGAAGGGATTTTATAGTCGTTTATATTTTGCTACAATTTTTATTATAGACTATGATACTTATTTATACTCATAAAATTACGCCTCGTGTTCGTTATGTTTTTAAACATGTTTTTACACGGGTTTTAAAAATACCGATTAATTTTACAGGTAAAGTAGAAGAGTTTGTAGCCTATAATGAGCCTAAATTTTCGTATACGAATGTAGCTTTAGGAAAAGAATTTTTTGTAAAAAGTAACGAATTGTTATTTCAACAAGGAATTAAAAATTTCGAAATAAATGTAAAAAAATGGGATAACCTTCCTTGCTTTTTTTCAACAGATGAGCAATCAGAAATTCCGTTCGATATTTTTGCTGCAAGTTTTTATCTAATTTCTAGGTATGAAGAATATTTACCACATGTAAAAGATGTACATACTCGTTTTATGGCAACGGAAAGTATCGCTTTTAAATCTGGGTTTTTAGAAAAACCTATTATTGACATTTGAGCCTATAAATTTTTAGAAATATTAAAAATTAAGTTCCCAGACTATGAACACGCTACCAGAAAATATAAATACATTTCTACAATTGATGTAGACAATGCTTTTGCCTACAAATACAAGAGTTTTGTACGAACAATGGGCGGGTTTTTAAAAGATGGATCACAATTTAAAATAATTACAATTTGGGATCGATTTGCAGTTTTATTCAATATAAAGCGAGATCCGTTTAATACTTTTAAATCTATTGTAGAATTAAAAAAGATATATGAAGTTAGAACTATTTTTTTCTTTTTAATAGGAGATTATACCACTTTTGATACAAACGTATCAGCCTCAAAAGGAAAATTTAAGTTGCTAATAAAAGACATGGTTGATTATGCGCGAGTAGGCTTGCATCCATCGTATTATACAAGAGAAAATAATATATTGTTAAAAAAAGAGAAAGAACGATTAGAAAATATTATCAATATGCCGATTAAACGTTCTCGTCAGCATTATTTACGATTATCACTACCAAAAACATATCAGAATTTAATCGATTTAGAAATAGAAGAAGATTACTCGATGGGGTATGCAAGTCATACCGGTTTTAGAGCAAGCACTTGTACGCCGTTTTATTTTTATGATTTAGAATTTGAAATTCAAACACCCTTAAAAATATTTCCTTTTGCTTTAATTGACACCACTTTAAACGATTATATGAAACTAACACCAAAACAATCGTTAGGTAAAATTAGAGATTTAAAGAATGAGGTTAAAGCTGTTAACGGTGTTTTTATCACTGTTTTTCATAATGAAAGTTTAAGTAATTATCAAAGATGGCGCGGATGGAAACGAGTATATAGCTCGATGTTGAAAATAGTTAGACATTAATTAAATTTAGTAAGCATTATATTTTTATATGAATATAGAACACATTTTTTTTGATTTAGATCATACACTTTGGGATTTTGATAAAAATTCAAAACTAACTTTCCAACAAATTTTTAAAGAACAAGATATTCAATTAGAAATAGTGGAGTTTTTAGAAGTATATATGCCTATAAACCTTGAGTATTGGCGATTGTATAGAGAAGATAAAGTTACAAAATCGGTATTAAGATACAGTAGATTAAAGGATGCTTTTAACGCTGTAAATTATAAAATTTCTGATACTTTAATCAATACAATTTCTGAAGATTACATAAAGTATTTACCTAATCACAATCATTTATTTGAAGGTGCTATTGAGGTTTTAGAATATTTAAAACAAAAATATGAATTGCATATAATTACAAATGGTTTTGAAGAAGTTCAAATTTTGAAGATGCAAAAATCAGGAATAGCTAAATACTTTAAAGAAGTTATTACGTCGGAAAGTGTGGGCGTAAAAAAACCAAACCCTAAAGTTTTCGAGTTTGCTTTAATGAAGGCAAAAACAACTCCAAAAAATTCTTTAATGATAGGAGATAGTTATGAAGCTGATGTTATGGGCGCATTAAAAATTGGGATGTTAGCTATTCATTTTACGAACGGTTCAAATACTAAACAAGGCATTTTAAGTGTTGAATCATTACTAGCATTAAAAAAATATGTATAATACGATTTATAGTTTATTAAAAATAACCGATATTGCTGATACTTATACTATCATTTTAAGTTTAAATTAATTAAGAATTATAATGAAGAAAATATTTTTGATTTTACTGATGTTAACGACATCAATTTTTGCGCAAAAAAAAGTGAATAATTATAAATACGTAATTGTACCCAATAAATTTGATTTTTTTAATAAGAAAGATCAATATCAAACAAGTTCATTAACTAAGTTTTTATTTAATAAATATGGTTTTATAGCTGTTTTGGAAGATGAAAAATTACCGAATGATTTAGCTAAAGACAGGTGTTTGGCATTAACAGGAGTCATAAAGAAAGAATCTGGTATGTTTTCAACGAAAACATTTGTAGAATTACGAGATTGTTTTAACAATGTTGTTTATTCATCTGTAGTTGGAAAGAGTAAATTAAAAGATTATAAAAAAGCATATAATGAATCGATTCGTAATGCATTTAAAACTATTGAAAAATTAAATTATAAATACACACCTCTCAAAAAAGAAAAAGTTGAGGTTGTTAATGAAAATATACCAGCGGTAGTTGCTTTACCCAAAATAGTTGTTAATAAACCTGTTTCTGTAAACACAAATAAAGAGGTTGAAATAGCAAATTTATATGCGCAATCAACTGCTAACGGATATCAATTAGTAAATACGAAACCCGAAGTTGTTTTTCAATTATTGAAAACGAATATAAAAGATGTTTTTGTTATCAAAAATAAAAACGGAATCCTTTATAAAAAGAATGCAATTTGGATTGCTGAATATTATAAAGAGAACGTACAAGTAATTAAAAAATATCAAATAAAATTTTAATTTGATATTAAATGAATTAAAAAAGCGAGCTGTATAGCTCGCTTTTTTTAATAGTTATATTTATCCTTCCAACGTTTTTTTAATAATTCTCTGAATTGATTTTCACGAGTATTATTACCTGGTTCGTATAATTTTGTGTTTTTAATTTCGTCAGGTAAAAACTCTTGATCTACAAAGTTACCGGCATAATTATGTGAATATTGATAATCTTTACCATAATCCAAATCTTTCATTAATTTGGTTGGTGCATTTCTTAAATGCAACGGAATTGATAAGTCACCTGTTGTTTTAACTAAGTTTTGAGCTTCGCCAATAGCTATATATGAGGCATTGCTTTTTGCTGAATTAGCTAAATATACAGCACACTGACTTAAGATAATTCTAGATTCTGGATACCCAATTACAGATACTGCCTGAAATGTATTATTAGCCATAATAAAAGCGGTAGGATTTGCATTTCCTATATCTTCAGATGCCGCGATAAGCATTCTCCTTGCTATAAACTTAACATCCTCACCACCTTCAATCATTCTAGCCAACCAATATACAGCACCATTTGGGTCGCTACCTCTTATCGATTTTATAAAAGCAGATACAATATCATAATGTTGTTCACCTGTTTTATCATAACGAACGGTGTTTTTTTGAATTTTAGATAAAACAAGCTCATTAGTTATCTCTATTTCATTGTCTGCGGCAACTAATAATTCAAAAACGTTTAATAATTTACGAGCATCACCACCAGAGACTTGTAATAAAGCTTCAGTTTCTTTTAAGTGTATTTTTTTTTGTGAAATAAATTCATCTTTTTCTATTGCTCGATGCAATAACGCAATTAAGTCATCCTTGTCGAATGAATTTAAAATATAGACTTGGCAACGTGAGAGTAGGGCAGGAATCACCTCAAAACTTGGGTTTTCGGTGGTTGCTCCTACTAAGGTAACCCAGCCTTTTTCTACAGCAGCGAGTAATGAATCTTGTTGAGATTTACTAAAACGATGGATTTCATCAATAAATAAAATTGGATTCTTTTGCGTAAACAAACCGCCGCTTTTTTTTGCTTTTTCAATAACTTCTCGAACATCTTTTACACCCGAACTTATGGCACTTAACGTATAAAAAGGACGGTCAGATTCATTGGCTATAATATTTGCTAATGTTGTTTTACCGATTCCAGGAGGTCCCCAAAGAATTAAAGAAGGAATAATACCTTGTTTAATATGATTGGTTAAAATTCCGTTTTCGCCCACCAAGTGTTGTTGACTTATATAGTCTGATAAATTTTGTGGACGTATTCTTTCTGCCAAAGGTTCATTCATACGGTAAAAATATAAAAGATTTATGACAGATCTTCCGAAATTGTTGTTTGGATTTATTTTTGTTATTTTCATGATGATGAAAACAATTACTCAATTAGAATTTTCGAACCGTATTTTTAGTGTTCCGTTCCTTTTCGTTTTTTTGATTTGGTTTACTTATTGGATAGAAATTACCTTTGGATTCAATTTTAATAAATACGGAGTATCACCCAGAAATTTAGGTGGTTTAAAAGGTGTTTTAATGGCTCCTTTTATTCATGGTGATACGAATCACCTTTTTAATAATTCGGTTCCTTTGTTTGTGCTCTTATCATGTCTTTTTTATTTTTATAATAAGGTTGCAGTAAGAGTTTTATTATTTGGAGGATTTTTTACCGGTTTTTTAACATGGATTATTGCCAGTAAATCCTATCATATTGGAGCTAGTGGAATTGTTTACCTGCTTTTTAGTTTTATTTTTTTTAGCGGTATTATCAAAAAACATTATCGATTAGTAGCAGTTTCACTAATAACTATATTTTTATATGGAAGCATGATTTGGTATGTATTACCAATTAAAGAAGGAATGTCTTGGGAGGGGCATTTATCTGGATTGATAGCCGGATTTGTTTTAGCAATAGTTTACAGAAAAAGAGGTATTGTAAAAGAAAAACATGAGTTTTCTAAAACTGAATTTGATGATATGTTTGATGAAAACGGAAATTACATTCCGCCAGTAATAAACGAAGAGAAAGATTTACCAGAAATCAGTTACACCTATTTTTATAAAGAAGAGGAATAAAAAATCCTGCAAAAAGCAGGATTTTTAAAAATTATATTATTGTCTTTGTCTTAGTGTTTCATACAAAAATACTCCACAGGCAACAGAAACATTTAAAGATTCAATTTCACCAAGTAAAGGCAATTTAGCTTTGTAATCTACCATTTTTAAAACAGAAGTACTTACACCTTTGTGCTCAGAACCCATTACAATTGCCATTGGTTGATTAAAATCAACATCAAAAACAGCATCTTCTGTTTTTTCGGTAGCAGCTACCATTTTTATATCGGCAGCTTGTAATTGAAACATGGCATCTTTAATATGATCTACTTTACAAATAGGAATTTTAAAAGCTGCACCAGCTGATGTCTTTATCGTTTCAGCATTTACAGGAGCACTACCACTTTTTTGAATGATAATTCCGTTAACACCCGTACATTCAGCTGTTCTAATAATGGCACCAAAATTTCGTACATCAGATACTTGATCTAATAATAAAAACAAAGGCATTTTATCAGAGGCTATAGTCGTTTCAATTAATGTTTCTAAATCATGAAAATCTACAGGAGAAATTTTTGCTACTGCTCCTTGGTGATTACTGTGTTTTGATAATCTATCAAGTTTTTCTGTAGGAACTACACTAGTTGATACTTTGTTTTTTCTTAATAATTTATCCAATTCAAAAAACAACTCACCTCTAAGTCCTTTTTGTAAATATACTTTGTTAATTGATGCATTACTTTCAATAGCTTCAATAATTGCTCTAATACCAAAAATAGTCGTGTTTTCTTCCATGCTGCAAATGTACTAGAATTTATGGTATAAAAAAACCACCTCGTTAGAGGTGGTTTAAAATACTAATAGATTAAAATATTATTTTATCTATTAGTATTAACACTTTCATCGATGTTAGGGTTAGCATCAATTTCTCTTTGTGGTATTTTTAAGAAAAATTTCTTATCATCTGCAGTTAAGTCAGAATTAATTAGTCTATGAGCTCCAGTTCTAGGAAGCGCTCTTCTTAATCTTTTAGCATCAAACCATTCTACACCAATTTCAGCATACAATTCTTTTCTTCTTTCAAGTAAAATTTCTTCTAAAAGATCATTACCTGTATTAGTAGATCTTGTCGCTAACATATCCCTGTTCTCTTGTAATTTAAACAGTAAATCATGTGCATCAGCTTCTGATTGTCTAGCTTTAGCCTCAGCTTCGATTAGAATCATTTCAGCTGTTCTCATTAAAGGCATGTCAGAGTCAAAAGCAAAAATAAACTTTGTAGTCGTATAACGTCTCCAATCACCGGGTGTTGATAAGTAAGGACTATCAAATAATTTTCTAACATCAGTATTAGAAAATTCAGCAACAAACTCTTCATTGATGTAAGTACCATTATAAGGACCATTAGCATGATCAGAAAATACATGAGGAGCAATATAGTAGTAATTAGTTTGGTCTTCAGTTTGCGGGTTACCCCAAATCCATTCAATATTATTAATGTCGTCAAATCCTTTATTGTAAGATGTGGCATCCAAAACAGCATTAACATCACCTCCATATGCATCATGAGCTGCTTGTTCAGCACCTGACCAGTTTTCCATAACTAAATATACACGAGCTAAAATACCATTAGCTACATTTTGATTGATGTAAGACTTTCCTAGTCTACTCCCGTCTAATGAATTTACAGCATCTTGTAAATCATTAACAATTAAGTCATACATTAGGTCTAAAGTAGACATCGGTTTACCTTCTAAAGATAAAGCTGTATATATAGGAGGAGCTGGCAGTGTAGAGTCATATGTATAAGTATGTTGAAACTCCATGGCTAATTGAAAGTAGAAAAAAGCTCTTATTGTTTTACCCTGAGCAATCAATTCTTCTTTATCAACATCAGATAAAGAACTTGCGGTCACTCCATTTATTAATATGTTAGCTTGATTAATCATGTAATATGGAAATTCCCATGAAAAATTAACCCTAGTATAAGTAGGTTCTCTATTATCATTGTCATAGTCAAAATTGAACCATGAGTTTTGTACAATATCATTACCTTTTACGATCCTAGCAAAATACATAGAGTAAATACCTCCAGAGTCAGTACGTGTAAATTGTGATCTGAATTGTCTATGAATTCCAGATAGAAAAGCTTCAACACCTTCTCTTGTATCAAAGACAACTACATCAGTAACAGAACTGGTTGGTTGTGGGTCGTTTAGAAAGTCCTCACTACAAGCTGTTAATGATAGAACAGCTAGTAATAGTACTACTTTTATTTTTAATATATTATTTTTCATTTTTTTTTATTTTAAAATTCTAAGTTAACACCGAAAGATAATATTCTTTGGTTGAAAGAACGATTATTAGTAGTTCCTGATAAGCTTTGTTCTGGGTCTATCCCTTCATGGCTTTGAAAAGTAAGTAAATTATCTGCTTGAAAATACAACCTAGCTTTAGATAATCCTGTGCTATTAATTACATTAGATGGTATAGTATAACCTAAAGTTAAAGCTTTTAATCTTAAATAATTATTTTTAAATAAAAATCTATCAGAACTAGAAGAAAAATCGTTTTGAGAAGCAAGTAGAAGAGGTATATCTGTTTCGTCTCCTGGTTTTTGCCATCTATCTATTAAATCAACAGAACCTGGCTGTCCAACACGACTCATACCTGACATTAATGAAGCATAACTACTATCATAAACATAAGCACCATAACTAAAGTTCATTAAAATATTTAAATCAAAATCACGATATTTAAGAGTATTTCTTAAACCACCAATAACATCAGGTAAAGAAGATTTGTCTGAATAGTATCTAGTGGCTGTAGCATAATCGTCAGATTTAATACGTTCACCTGTAGGATTACCACTTCCATCCACTACGTCTTTATACCAAAGACCATAACCAGTAGCAGGGTCTACTCCAGCCCATTCTCTTAAGTAAAATTCATAAATAGATTTACCAACTTCCCATCTCTTAGATCCATTGATAAAAGATTCTTGAGTTAATTCAGTAATCTCATTTTTATCAAAAGAGAAATTTAATCCAGCACTCCAACTAAAATCATTCTTGTTTATAATATCTGCATTTAATATAACTTCAATACCACTGTTTTTAATACTACCAGTATTAGTTCTAATAGATGTATTACCTGTAGATGAAGCAAGAGGCTTGTCATAAATTAAATCAATTGATTCTTTGTTGTAGTATTCTACAGAACCATCAATAATGTTATTGAATAATCTAAAATCTAAACCAATATTAGATAATCTTGATTTTTCCCAAGTTAAAATAGGGTCAGTAACACCTCCAGAAACAACACCGGTGTTTGTTAATTCATTGAAACCTGTTTCAAAAACAGCTAAATAAGGAAAGTATCCAATACCTCTATTGTTTCCTAGTTCACCAAAAGATGCTCTTAATTTAAGGAAGTTAACAGTGTTACTCTCTGCTAAAAATTTTTCGTCAGAGATCACCCATGACCCACCTATAGAATAGAAGTTACCCCATCTAACGTCTTGATCGAATTTACTAGACCCATCAGTTCTGAAAGATCCTTCTAAAAAATATTTGTCTTTAAAGCTATAACCAACTCTACCTAAATATGAAACTAATGTTTCATCAGTAAAAGAACCACTTACACTTTCAGGTGTTGTACTTCCATTTAGAACTCTTACATTTGGTAAATAACCAACACCTTGTGCTCCTAAATTATCATTAGTTCTTTCGAAAGCTTCATGAATTACATCAACATTGATTGAATGATCATTAAATGTATTCTTGTAGTTTATAGAGTTAATTATATTTTTAGTAGTAACAAAATCTCTATCTTGAGAAACACGACCACCTACACTTGCAGCATAACCATATTCATTGTGTACATATTGATATGAATCATAAAGATATTTTTCATAAGAAAATTGTGTCTTAAAACTTAAATTTTCATTGAAATTAATTTTAGCGTATGTGTTTGCTGTAATGTTATCTCTTTTGTAATTTGTAACATAGTTATATAAAGAACCTACTGTGTTTTCAGAGTTAAAAAGAGGTCTAGTTGCATTTACAGGTTGCCCTCCTGCATCACCATAATCATAAAGTTTATTTCCTTTAGGGTCAAGAATAAGTTGTCCATTCGCATCTCTCCTGTAAACAGGGTAAAAAGATGAAACATTATTTATCCACTGAATAATACTCGTAAAAGAGGTACCGCTTTGACTAGGGTAGTTTTGAGTAGAAGTAGAATAAGAAAGGTTTAATCCCGTATTTAACCAATCATTAATCTTAGAATCAATATTTATTCTTGTAGCAACTCTTTCAAAATTAGATGTTTTAATAGATCCTTCTTGGTTTAGATAGTTCGCTGAAAAAATATAAGTAGTATTTTCACTACCTCCAGAAACAGATAAATTATGTTCTTTTCTAACAGCAGCATCATTCTCTAAATGATCTATCCAGTTAGTATTCCATAATTTATCGGTTGAAACTAGTTTTCCGTCAAGACCAACAGGATTGTTTATTCCATATGGATTGTACTGTAGGGTAGGTATAAGTTGATCTGTCGCACGAGCTGCTGCTGCTGCTGCACTCTCACCATCTTCATATTGAAAGTTATTTCTCATAGCTTCCCAAGTGTATTCTGTAAAAGTATCTGTGCTAGTTAACTTATGTCTTTTAACAGCATTACTTGAAACTCCCATAGTAGAACGTAAACTAATAGTTGTTGGAGAGTTAATACGACCTTTTTTTGTTGTAATTATGATTACCCCATTAGCACCACGAGAACCGTATAATGATGTTGAAGAAGCATCTTTCAACACAGTCATACTTTCAACCTGGTCAGCACTGATTGTGTTTATATTACCGTTAAAAGGTGCACCATCTAAAATTACTAAAGGTTCGGCAGAAGCATTGATAGAACCAATACCTCTAATTCTGATTGTTGCATTGTCTCCAGGTTGTCCTCCTGCAGAAATAATGTTAACACCAGGCACACTACCTTGTAAAGCACTAGTAACAGATGCTACTTGTTGGTTTTCGATAACATCTGAACTTACAACAGTAATAGCTCCTACAACAGATTTTTTGTTTTGTGTACCATAAGCAACTACAATTACTTCATCTAATAAATTATTTCCTTCCATAATAAAAGAAATATTATTGGATGAACCTACTGTTCTTTCAGTAGTTTTCATACCAACAAAACTAAATACTAAAACGTCTCCAGTTTTAGCTTTAATAGAGTAATTTCCATCAAAATCTGTTTCAGTACCTATTGTAGTACCCTTTTTTAACACCGTAACACCAGGCAATGATCCAGATTCATCTGAAACTGTACCTGAAATTGTTTTGTCTTGTGCAAATGAAATTTGCACGACTAACGCTAGTAACAGCGTTAAAATCCCATTAAACTTTGTCTTCATTGTATAATTATTTGAATTAATTAGCTGCTAAAGTCTTAATTTTATCCCAATTAAACAATTTTTTAACAAAAAAGAATGTGTAAATATTTTTTAGCTACTCTTTAAAAAGCAAATAAAGCTCAAGGAGTTCTAATTCCTTAAGCTTTATTTTTGTTAATAGTTTAGTTATATTTCCCAACCCCCGTTTGAGTAATCTATATCAGGTGTTCCTGTAGTTCCACCAAAAGTGTAAACTGGTAAAGGAACAGCGTTTAAAGATTTTCCAGGTACAGGGTAATGTAAAAAAGTGCCTTTTTGAAGTAATCCTTCTTTTCTCATTTCAAAAAAAGGTAAAGCCATACCAGTTAAAGGAAACTCAATAATTCTTTCATAATGTATAGCATTTGCAATTGCAATTGCATCAGTTGAAGAAACATCTGGTAAATTACCACGAGTCTTTCTTGTACCCATGTTTAATACAGTAGCAGCCCCAGTTAAATCGCTAGTTCTTAACATCGCTTCTGCTTTGTACATATCATTTTCAGATACAGTATAGTCAGGCATGCTTTCTGCTTCAGTAGCTAAAAAGAAGTCATATCTTTTGTATCTGTATGAGCTATAATGATAATCACCTCTTGCAGGGTTAAAATCTTGACTAGTTAGATATTCATAATCACTTAAGAGCCTAGCGTCTGCACTAGTTGATTCAGCTATGGTTACTGTTCCTGATGGCCATACACTTGGTGTGTTTGGATCCATTAAGTTTATTGCATACATATCTGTTCTTGCCCAACCAAATTGACATAAAACCCATTTGTAATCATCCCAAATAGTATCAGCATTTGTCGTCACTTCAAAATCTCTAGAAATCCCTTTATTTGCGTAACCTAATACTTTAGTCCAGTTTATTGCATCTCTCTCTGTAGTATTACGAGCATTCATTGTTAACATTCTAGCTCCCATAGAGTTCATAAAAGAAGCTAAATCTACACTGTTATATGTTTGCCCAGGTATTGTGTTTGCTGCTAAGTCGAAATTATTTGCTTCAGCTATTGAGATAGCTAAATCTAGTTTTTCTAAAGCGAAAACCATAGCATCTTTATAATCCACCGGGTTTCCGTTGTTTAAAGCACCGTTTTCATCTGATAACCAAGCCTGGTCGTATACTAAAGCTGCATAACCAACAGAAAGAGCTTGACCAAAACGACCAATTGCTTCAATTCTCTTAGGGTCTTCAAAAGCCGTTCCATTGTTTACAGCTTGTATTAATGTATTTGAATCGTTAAGAATAGAATAGATTGCATTAAAAAAAGTTTCATTAAAACCTGCGTTACCATAACTAGCTTGATTGTTGTAAGCTACTCTAGGTTGGCTAGATAAATCTCTCATTCCTGCATTACCCCAAGAGCAAGTTGCTGCATCTGACATTGTAGTTAAAGCAATACCTAAATTTGAATATTGATGATTAGCATTCCACCAATTAAAAATAACAGTGGTTGATAAAGCTTCAAGAGCTGATACATCAGTCGTTAAAGTTGCTGTGTCAGGGTTCTCAGAATTTTGTACTTCTAAATCAGTTTCAAAATTCTCGCATCCTATAAAAAGGAATATGGCAACAATAGAAACTATGTGTTTTATATTTTTCATTATATTTAAAATTTTAATTGAACTGCAAGTGAATAAGATCTTGATACAGGATACACTCCATAATCTACAGAAAAGTATTGTTGAGTATCAGTACTAAAAGTGCTTACTTCTGGATCCCACCCTTTGTAATCTGTAAAAGTCAATAAGTTTTGACCTGATAAAGTTAATTTTAACGATTTAAAAAATCCTTTAGCAATCTTGTTAAGTTGTGATTCATTAAATGAGTACGCTATAGAAGCTTCTCGTAATTTTACATAACTACCGTCTTCTACCCAGAATGCATTACTATTATTTGTGTCATACAGACTTTCATAATATGGAATTGTTTTCTTGTTAGCAGCATTTTTGCCAGCTTGGTCAACCATAGCACTTCTTCCGTCAATAGTAATCCATTGATTATTACGATTGTATACGTCACCACCTTTTTTCCAGTCCCAAAGCATGTAGAATTTGAAACCTTTATATTTTAAACTAGAATTTAAACCTAAATTAAAATCTGCATTTTGGTTCCCTATTTTTTCACTAACAGCTGTTCCGTTAGCGTCAACTAATGCAGTTGCAGCTTCAGTAGTTGTACCAATAGAAGATTTTAAGACAACTATGCCATCTGAATTAACAGAGTAATCTGTGATTGAATTACCTGTAGGGAGTTGTTGAGCCATTTGATCTAATGTAGTAACAAATTTTCTACCATACATAGAGCCAAATTCTTCACCTTCTTTTATTAAAAATAAATCATTTGGATCAACTTTTTGTTGAGAGACGTTTAATGCGGTTATTTCATTATTTGACATAGAAAAGTTTACGCCAACATCCCATGATAAATCGTCTGTTTTTATTACGTTAGCATTTAAGGTAGCTTCAATTGTATTAAAATCTACTGTACCTACATTTTGCCATTGTTGATTGAAACCAGCATTTGCAGGTGAAAATAAATCAACTAACATAAATTGATCTTCTGTTTTTGATTTTGAGTATACAGCTTCAAGATTAAATTTATCTAAAAAACTAGCGTTTAAACCTAATTCTAATTCGGTAGTTTTTGATGGTTTTAAATTGGGGTTACCCTTGGTTCTGTCTGTTGATAGAATACCATCGCTAATTCCAACTTGTTCATATTGCCAATTAAATCCAGGTCTTTGTCCTGAAGTTCCGTAAGCAGAGTGTACTTTTAATTCTTGGACTCCTGGAATGTCAATATCTTTGGTTATACGATATGCACCCGAAACTCTATAATAACTAGCCCATTGATTATTTTCACCAAATAAAGAAGAACCATCTCGTCTATACATAGCATCAAAAATGTATCTATCTTTATAATCAAGACCTACAATAGCAAAAAAGTTTTTTGCTCTTTCATCAGTCTTATCAGACCCAGAAGAAACATTAGAAGGATCGGAATTGTCAAGAGAAGGTATACCTGGGTATAAAAAATCAATTCCATTAGCTTCAAAAAATTCATATTTACCATCTTCTATTAAGTAACTAATTTTACTTTTTACATTAAGGTCATTCCAGCTCTTCTTGAAATTAAGAGTAAGCTGTGCTTTTTGAGTCAAGCGATTAGAGAATGATTCATATAAACCTCCTTTTGAGTACCCAAACCCAACAGGGTCAGCTGTTTTTGTGAATGAAGTATAAGGGTTAAGTTGACTTAATTTACTGTCAATATTTTCAAAAGCATATTCACCATCTAAATCTAAATAATCATTTAATTTGATGTTTAATTTATAACTACCAGTAAATTTTCTAGTTCTTCTAGTTCTTTCTGTGCTGTAAAGATCGTATAAAGGGTTTGTTAATTCAGATTGCCATTGATCAGGAAAGTAGTAATAAGGTTGACCATCAGGGTTTTGTTCAAATACATAAACATCAGGGTTTAATCTAATAGCAGATCTATAAAGATCGTCGTCATTTGGAGGGGTATTATCGACAGTAGATATGAGGTTATTACTAGTATTGAAACTTAGCCAGTCATTGATTTCAAAATCACCATTAAATCTAAAGCTATTCCTGTCGTATCCTTTTGTTTCAACCAATATACCTTCTACATTGCTGTTTTCATATGAAAATAGTAGTCTAGCTTTTTCTGAACCGCTAGAAACAGAGGTGTATAATGTTCTGTTAAAGCCTTTTCTGAAAAAATCGTCTTGAAAATCAGAATATTTACCGTAAGGATTATCAGCGTATTGATCAGTATCTAGAGATCTACCCCCGATAACAGCTGAGTTTCTAATACCATTATAGTTTGCAGGATATGTAACACCATCGTATTTTGTGTATACTCCTTTAGCAGATTCCCAATCTGAAGCTAAGGTGTATGCATGAGATTTATTTAAATCCATTTTGTTACCTAATTCTTGAAAACCAATAGAGGATCTAATTGTAACTTCAGTCTTACCAACTTTACCTCTTTTAGTAGAAATAACAATAACTCCGTTACCAGCCCTAGAGCCATATAAGGCAGACGCAGATGCACCTTTTACAATTTCAAAAGAAGCAATATCGTCAACGTTCATATCTGAAAGTCCTCCTTCAACAAAAGCTCCATCAACTATGTATAGTGGTTCTTGAGAGTCATATAGATTTTTAGCGCCTCTTAATATGATGTTAGCACCTTGACCAGGCTGCCCTAAGTTTGTAACGGAAACACCGGCAACTTTACCTTGTAGAGCACTAACTGCAGAGTTTACAGGGACATCTTCTAGTCTATTAGCACTAACTTTAGCAACAGATACAGAAAGTTTTTTTCTAGAGGTTCCACCTGCAACACCAGAGACAATGATTTCATTTAAAACGTTGTCGCTTGTCATGAAGATGTTAATAGAATTTGACGTGTTAACTGTTTTTGTGGTAGTTTTCATACCTACAAAACTAAAAATCAAGACATCTCCAGTTTTAGCTTTAATAGTGTATTTTCCATCAAAATTAGTTTCCGCACTTACATTTGTGCCTTTTTTTAATACCATTGCTCCTGGTAGTAGTCCTGACTCGTCAGAAATAATACCTGAGA
The DNA here is from genome assembly GCF_027941755.1 of Tenacibaculum retecalamus. Taxonomy (NCBI): domain Bacteria; kingdom Pseudomonadati; phylum Bacteroidota; class Flavobacteriia; order Flavobacteriales; family Flavobacteriaceae; genus Tenacibaculum; species Tenacibaculum retecalamus. The sequence continues at coordinate 765,971 of NZ_CP115916.1, forward strand.
TTGTTTTTCCCTGCGCAAACGTTATTTGAACCAGTAGCGCTAAGAAGAGTGTTAAAACTCCATTAAACTTTGTTTTTATTTTGTAATTATTTGAATTAGTTTCGTCAAAACTCTTAAAAAAACAACAAATTCTTTGATTATTTATTAAATTATTAAATTTTATTCATTTTTTTAACACATAATGAATGGTTAATTTAATCTCTATAATGTGTTCTTGGGAGGTTTGTAGTGAATTAGGTTCTTGAAAAATTACTCTATAATAGATAGGTTGTTCTGTTTAAAAATAACTTACTGGTATTTGAATAATTAGAAATTAATTGTATATTTGCACACTCTTTTTAAAAGAGTAATGTTAGTACAAATTAAAAACAAGTAATAATAGTATGCCAACTATTCAACAATTAGTTCGTAAAGGAAGAACCAAAATAACTAAGAAGAGTAAATCGGCTGCATTACAAGCTTGTCCTCAGAGACGTGGAGTTTGTACGCGTGTGTATACCACTACACCTAAGAAACCTAACTCAGCGATGAGAAAGGTTGCAAGGGTAAGATTAACAAATGGTAACGAAATTAACGCGTATATTCCAGGAGAAGGGCACAACTTGCAAGAGCACTCGATAGTATTAGTTAGAGGTGGAAGGGTAAAAGATTTGCCAGGAGTTAAGTATCACGTAGTACGTGGTGCATTAGATACTGCAGGAGTTGAGGGTAGAACCCAACGTAGGTCTAAGTACGGTGCAAAACGCCCAAAGAAGTAAAAACAATCAATTAACTTTTTTAATGTAAAGACATGAGAAAAAGAAAAGCGAAAAAAAGAGTTCTTTTACCAGATCCAAGGTTTAATGACCAATTAGTAACACGTTTTGTGAATAACTTAATGTGGGACGGTAAAAAATCTGTAGCTTTTAAAGTATTTTACGATGCAATGGATATCGTAAACGAAAAGAAGACTGACGAGGAAAAAACAGCCTTAGAGGTTTGGAAAGATGGTTTGTCAAATGTAATGCCACACGTAGAAGTTCGTTCTCGTCGTGTAGGTGGAGCAACATTCCAAATCCCAATGCAAATTCGCCCAGACCGTAAAGTGTCTATGGCAATTAAATGGATGATTACTTATACGCGTAAGCGTAATGAGAAAACAATGGCACAGCGTTTAGCTGCTGAGATCTTAGCTGCGGCTAAAGAAGAAGGAGCTGCTGTTAAAAAGCGTACAGACACTCATAAGATGGCTGAAGCTAACAAAGCATTCTCACACTTTAGATTCTAAGAAATGGCTAGAGATTTAAAATTTACTAGAAATATTGGTATTGCTGCGCATATTGATGCAGGTAAAACCACTACGACAGAACGTGTATTGTATTATACAGGTGTTAGTCATAAAATAGGTGAGGTGCATGATGGTGCCGCAACTATGGACTGGATGGAGCAAGAGCAAGAAAGAGGTATTACAATTACTTCTGCTGCTACTACTTGTGAGTGGAAATTCCCATTAAACAATGGTGAGTCTACAGATGAAACAAAAGGATATCACTTTAATATTATTGATACTCCAGGTCACGTTGATTTTACAGTAGAAGTAAACCGTTCGTTAAGAGTACTTGATGGATTAGTTTTCTTATTTAGTGCAGTTGATGGTGTTGAGCCTCAATCTGAAACTAACTGGAGACTTGCTGATAACTATAAAGTACCACGTATCGGTTTCGTTAATAAAATGGACCGTCAAGGATCTAACTTTATGGCAGTATGTCAGCAGGTTAAGGATATGTTAAAGTCAAACGCAGTGCCAATTGTTATGAACATTGGTGATGAAGATGAGTTTAAAGGTATTGTAGATTTAGTGAAGAACCGTGCTATAGTATGGCATGATGCTACACAAGGTGCTACTTTCGATATCGTAGATATACCAGAAGAATTAAAAGAAGAAGCTGCTGAATTAAGAGGTAAACTTATTGAAGAAGTTGCTGCTTATGATGAGAATCTTTTAGAGAAATTTATGGAGGATGAAGACTCTATTACTGAAGAAGAAGTGCATGCTGCGCTTCGTGCTGCAGTTATGGATATGTCTATCATTCCTATGATTTGTGGATCAGCGTTTAAAAATAAAGGTGTACAGTTCTTATTAGATGCTGTTTGTCGTTATTTACCTTCTCCTTTAGATAAGGAAGCAATCGTTGGTACTAACCCAGATAATGGTGAAGAGATTTCTCGTAAGCCAGATGTAAAGGAGCCTTTCGCTGCTTTAGCATTTAAAATTGCTACCGATCCTTTCGTAGGTCGTTTAGCATTCTTTAGAACATATTCTGGTCGTTTAGATGCAGGTTCTTATGTTTTAAATAACCGTTCAGGTAAAAAAGAACGTATTTCTCGAATCTACCAAATGCACGCTAACAAGCAAAACGCTATCCCTTTCATTGAAGCAGGAGATATCGGTGCAGCAGTAGGTTTTAAATCTATTAAAACAGGAGATACTTTATCTGATGAAAAGCATCCTATTGTTTTAGAATCTATGGACTTCCCAGATCCAGTAATTGGTATTGCGGTTGAGCCTAAAACTAAAGCAGATGTAGATAAATTAGGAATGGCTTTAGCTAAATTAGCAGAAGAAGATCCTACATTTACTGTAAGAACAGATGAAGCTTCAGGGCAAACTATTATCTCAGGAATGGGAGAGTTACACTTAGATATTATTGTTGATCGTTTAAAACGTGAATTCAAAGTAGAGGTTAACGAAGGTCAGCCTCAGGTAGAATATAAGGAAGCAATTACAGCAGCAGCTGAACATAGAGAAGTTTTCAAAAAGCAATCTGGTGGACGTGGTAAATTTGCTGATATAGCATTTACTATGGAGCCTGCTGATGAAGGGGTTCAAGGTTTAGTATTTGAGTCTGTAATTAAAGGTGGTAACGTTCCTAAAGAATTTGTTCCTTCTGTAGAGAAAGGATTCAAAGAAGCTATGAAGAACGATCCTTTAGCTGGATATGAAATGGATTCAATGAAAGTAACTTTAAGAGATGGATCTTTCCACCCTGTGGATTCTGATGCATTATCTTTTGAGTTAGCTGCAAAAATGGGTTATAAAGCTGCTGCAAAAGCTGCTAAAGCCAGAATTATGGAGCCATTAATGAAAGTTGAAGTGTTAACTCCTGAAGAAAACATGGGAGATATCGTAGGAGATTTAAACAGAAGAAGAGGTCAGGTTAACGACATGAGTGATCGTGCCGGATCTAAAGTTGTAAAAGCATTAGTTCCATTATCTGAAATGTTCGGATATGTAACTGCTTTAAGAACAATGTCTTCTGGTAGAGCTACTTCTACTATGGAATTTTCTCACTACGCAGAAACTCCATCAAATGTTTCTGAAGATGTAATAGCAAAATCTAAAGGTTAATAAGATATTAAGATGAGCCAAAAAATTAGAATTAAATTAAAATCTTACGATTATAACTTAGTAGATAAATCTGCTGAAAAAATCGTAAAGACAGTAAAGTCAACAGGAGCTGTAGTTAACGATCCTATTCCTTTACCAACAAATAAAAAGATTTTTACAGTATTACGTTCACCACACGTAAACAAAAAATCTAGAGAACAATTTCAATTATCTGCTTACAAAAGATTATTAGACATTTATAGTTCTTCTTCGAAAACTATTGATGCTTTAATGAAACTTGAGTTACCAAGTGGAGTTGAAGTTGAGATTAAAGTATAAGTAAATAACTAACTTTCGGTTTAATTTTTTTAAACCGAAAGTTAGTTATACTTTTGCGCACCGGAATTAACGTTCTGCGGTGTAAAAATGCTGATTTATTCAGTATTTAACATGTCCTGAGGGTTTCGCGAAGGAAAAATGGTAAAAACAAATTCAGAGTGAAGATGTTTTTCGCTCTTTTTTTTGTGTGAAATTTAAAGGGAAAAACTGAAACATTTGTTTCAAAATAATTATTATTAATAGACGCGCTGGATAAATAAAATCTATCGTCTTAAAATTAACAAGTATGTCTGGGTTAATAGGTAGAAAAGTAGGTATGACCAGCTTATTCGATGAGAACGGGAAGAATATTCCTTGTACTGTAATCGAAGCAGAGCTATGCGTGGTTACCCAAGTCAGAACCGAAGAGGTAGACGGCTATAGTGCGTTACAACTTGGTTTCGATGACAAAAAAGCAAAAAGCTCTAATAAAGCTTTAGATGGACACTTTAAAAAAGCTGGTACATCTGCTAAGAAAAAAGTCATTGAATTTCAAGGGTTTGACGGAGAGTATAAATTAGGTGATTCAATTACTGTTGAGCACTTTACTGAAGGAGAATTCGTAGATGTTTCTGGTGTTTCTAAAGGTAAAGGTTTTCAAGGTGTTGTTAAGCGTCATGGATTTGCCGGTGTTGGTCAAGCAACGCACGGTCAACATAACCGTTTAAGAGCTCCTGGTTCGATTGGTGCTGCATCATATCCTGCAAGAGTATTCAAAGGAATGCGAATGGCAGGTCGTATGGGTGGAGACAAAGTAAAAGTTCAAAATTTAAAAGTATTAAAAGTGGTTGCTGATAAGAATCTTATCGTAGTAAAAGGAGCAATTCCTGGTCACAAGAATACTTTTGTAACTATCGAAAAATAATGAAAGTAGCAGTTTTAGATATTACAGGAAAAGATACCGGTAGAAAAGTTGAACTTTCTAACGAGGTATTTGGTATTGAACCAAACGATCACGCAATTTATTTAGATGTAAAGCAGTACTTGGCGAATCAAAGACAAGGAACTCACAAGTCTAAAGAAAGAGCTGAAATCGCTGGTAGTACAAGAAAGATTAAGAAGCAAAAAGGAACAGGTACAGCACGTGCGGGTTCAATCAAATCTGGAGTTTTCAGAGGTGGTGGACGTATGTTTGGACCAAGACCAAGAAGTTATTCTTTTAAGTTAAATAAAAACTTAAAGCGTTTAGCGCGTAAGTCTGCTTTAAGTATTCAAGCAAAAGATAGTAATTTAGTAATTGTTGAAGATTTCAATTTTGAAACTCCAAAAACTAAAGAATTTATCAATGTTTTAAAAGCTTTAGAGTTAGATACTAAAAAATCTTTATTCGTATTAGGAGACGAAAGTAACAATGTTTACTTATCATCTCGTAACATAAAAGGATCTAAAGTAGTAAATGCTACAGGAGTTAATACTTACAGTGTTTTAAACGCTAATAAAGTAGTTATTTCTGAAAGCTCTTTAGAAGGAATTCAAATTAACTTAAGTAAATAGGGAAAGATATGAGTATTTTAATTAAACCTATTATTACGGAAAAAGCAACAAAAGATAGCGAGGTATTTAATCGTTATGCATTTGTTGTGAATAGTAAGGCTAATAAATTAGAAATCAGAGGAGCTGTAGAAGCTACTTATGGTGTAACAATTAAGTCTGTTAAAACCATGAACTATCCTCTTCAAAGAAATACTAAGCACACTAAAAAAGGTTTAGTAACAGGGATAACTAGTGGATACAAAAAGGCAATCGTTCAGTTAGCTGAAGGAGAGACTATTGATTTTTATAACAATCTTTAAGAAAAGACAAAATGTCAGTTAGAAAATTAAAACCAATAACACCAGGTCAGCGTTTTAGAGTTGTAAATGGGTTCGACACCATAACAACTGATAAGCCGGAGAAAAGTTTACTTGCTCCGAAAAAACGATCTGGAGGTCGAAACAACCAGGGTAGAATGACAACACGTAACATTGGTGGTGGTCATAAACAAAAATACCGTATTATTGATTTCAAAAGAAATAAACAAGGTATCCCTGCAACAGTAAAAACTATAGAGTACGATCCAAATCGTACTGCATTTATTGCTTTACTTAGTTATGCTGATGGTGAGAAGCGTTATGTAATTGCACAAAACGGTTTAAAAGTAGGTCAAGTAATCGTTTCAGGTAAAGGATTAGCTCCAGAAGTGGGGAATGCTTTATATTTAAGCGAAATTCCTTTAGGTACTACAATTTCTTGTATTGAGTTACACCCAGGTCAAGGAGCTGTTATGGCTCGTTCTGCAGGTTCATTTGCTCAATTAATGGCAAGAGATGGTAAGTATGCAACAGTTAAGTTACCTTCAGGTGAAACAAGATTAATCTTGTTAACTTGTATGGCAACAATCGGGGTTGTATCTAATTCAGATCACCAATTACTAGTTTCTGGTAAAGCTGGTAGATCTAGATGGTTAGGTAGAAGACCAAGAGTTAACGCTGTACGTATGAATCCAGTTGATCACCCAATGGGTGGTGGTGAAGGACGTTCTTCAGGAGGACATCCAAGATCAAGAAACGGTATTCCAGCTAAAGGGTTTAAGACTAGATCTAAAACTAAAGCTAGTAATAAGTATATTATAGAACGTAGAAAGAAATAAACCATGGCAAGATCATTAAAAAAAGGACCTTTCGTTCACTATAAGTTAGAGAAAAAAGTGTTAACTAACGTTGAAACTGAGAGCAAATCAGTTATCAAAACTTGGTCAAGAGCAAGTATGATTACTCCAGATTTCGTTGGGCAAACAATAGCTGTTCATAACGGACGTCAGTTTGTACCAGTTTACGTTACTGAAAACATGGTAGGTCATAAATTAGGCGAATTTTCACCAACACGTTCTTTTAGAGGGCACGCTGGTGCAAAAAATAAAGGTAAAAAATAGTAGGAAATTATGGGAAGTCGTAAACATAACATGGCAACACAGTTAAAAGAAGCAAGAAAGTCTAAAGCTTTCGCTAAAATAACTAATTGTCCTACATCACCAAGAAAAATGCGTTTGGTAGCAGATTTAGTAAGAGGAGTAGAGGTTGAAAAGGCTTTACAAATCTTAAAGTTTAGTTCAAAAGAAGCATCAAGAAACTTAGAGAAATTGTTAATGTCTGCAATAGCAAACTGGCAAGCTAAGAATGAAGATGCAAGTATCGAAGATGCTGGATTATTCGTTAAGTCTATTTTTGTAGATAGCGCAGGTATGTTAAAAAGATTAAGACCAGCTCCACAGGGGCGTGCACATAGAATTCGTAAGCGTTCTAATCACGTTACTTTAGAGTTAGGAGCTAAAAATAAAAGTAATTAATCAAAGTAGAAATGGGACAAAAAACAAATCCAATAGGAAATCGTTTAGGAATTATCAGAGGATGGGAATCTAACTGGTATGGTGGAAATGACTACGGAGATAAATTAGCTGAAGATGACAAAATAAGAAAGTATATTAATGCTAGATTATTTAAAGCAAGTGTATCAAGAGTAATTATTGAGCGTACGCTTAAACTTGTAACCGTTACTATCACTACTGCACGTCCAGGTATCATTATTGGTAAAGGAGGTCAAGAGGTAGACAAGTTAAAAGAAGAACTTAAGAAAATTACAGGAAAAGAAGTTCAAATTAACATTTTTGAAATTAAGCGTCCAGAATTAGATGCTAAATTAGTAGCAGCTAGTATTGCTCGTCAAATTGAAAATAGAATTTCTTACAAGCGTGCTACTAAAATGGCTATTACTGCAGCAATGAGAATGAATTCAGAAGGGATTAAAGTCCAAATTTCTGGTCGTTTAAATGGAGCAGAAATGGCACGTTCTGAGCATTATAAAGAAGGAAGAATTCCTCTTTCTACTTTTAGAGCAGACATTGATTACGCACTTGTTGAGGCACATACACAATACGGAAGATTAGGTATTAAGGTATGGATCATGAAAGGTGAGGTTTATGGAAAACGTGAATTATCTCCATTAGTAGGATTATCTAAACAAAAAGGTGGTGCTAATAAAGGTGGTGGAAACAAACGTCAACAACCTCGCAGAAGAAAATAATTTTTAAAATTAGAAATTAAAAATGTTACAGCCAAAAAGAGTAAAATACCGTAAGGTACAGAAGGCGAAAGGAAATATGAAAGGTAACTCTGGTAGAGGTGCTCAACTTTCTAACGGAATGTTTGGTATCAAATCATTAGATCAGAATTTACTTACCTCTCGCCAAATAGAGGCAGCTCGTATTGCGGCAACTCGTCACATGAAGAGAGAAGGACAGCTTTGGATTAAGATATTTCCAGACAAGCCTATTACTAAGAAGCCATTAGAAGTACGTATGGGTAAAGGTAAAGGTGCTCCTGACCATTTTGTGTCAGTTATTAAACCAGGTAGAATTTTGTTTGAAATTGGTGGAGTACCAATGGATGTGGCAAAAGAAGCTTTACGTTTAGCTGCACAGAAACTTCCAGTGAAAACGAAGTTTGTTATTGCAAGAGATTTTGATTTTAACGCTTAATTCTATATACAATGAAACAATCAGAAATTAAAGAATTAACCACTACCGACTTACAAGGAAGGTTAGTGACGTTAAAGAAAAATTATACGGATCTTAAGATGGCTCACGCCATAACTCCATTGGAAAACCCAATGCAGATTAAAAGCTTAAGAAAAACTGTAGCAAGAATTGCTACAGAGTTAACTAAAAGAGAATTACAATAATTCTAGTCAGTTTTAAAGATGGAAAAAAGAAATCTTAGAAAAGAGAGAATAGGTGTAGTATCTAGTAGCAAAATGGAGAAATCTATTGTTGTTAATGAGGTAAAAAGAACCAAGCACCCAATGTATGGTAAATTCGTATTAAAGACGAAAAAGTACGTTGCACATGACGAGAATAACGACTGCAACGAAGGAGATACAGTTAGGATAATGGAAACACGTCCTATGAGTAAATCTAAACGTTGGAGATTAGTAGAAATCTTAGAAAGAGCTAAATAATATGTTACAGACAGAATCAAGATTAAGAGTCGCAGATAACACTGGAGCAAAAGAAGTTTTAGTGATAAGAGTTTTAGGAGGAACAAGAAAGCGTTACGCTAGCGTTGGAGATAAAATTGTAGTAACTGTAAAGTCTACATCTCCAAACGGAAGTGTTAAAAAAGGTCAAGTATCTCGCGCAGTTGTTGTTCGTACTAAAAAGGAAATTAGACGTAAAGACGGATCATACATCAGATTTGATGATAATGCTTGTGTACTTTTAAATCCTACAGAGGAAATGAGAGGAACTCGTGTATTTGATCCTGTTGCCCGTGAATTACGTGATAAGCAATTTATGAAGATAGTATCATTAGCACCTGAAGTGCTTTAAATCGACATTAAGATGAAGAAGTTCAAAATTAAATCAGGAGATACTGTTAGAGTATTAGCAGGAGATCACAAAGGATCGGAAGGGAAAGTTTTACAAATCCTTAGAGATAAGGACAGAGTGTTAGTAGAAGGTGTTAATATGGTGTCTAAACACACTAAGCCAAGTGCTGCTAGTCCTCAAGGAGGAATTGTAAAAAAAGAAGCTTCTTTACATATATCAAACTTAGCGTTAATCGAAAACGGTGAAGCTGTAAAAGTTGGTTATAAAGTAGAAGGAGATAAGAAAGTTAGATTTTCAAAAAAATCAGATAAAGCAATATAACAATGAGTTACGTACCAAGATTAAAAGAAGAGTACAAGAGCAGGGTTATAAGTGCTCTTACTGAAGAATTCGGTTATAGTAATGTAATGCAAGTACCTAAATTACAAAAGATTGTTGTAAGTAAAGGTGTTGGTGCAGCTATAGCAGATAAGAAATTAATTGAATACGCTATTGATGAGTTAACTACAATTACAGGTCAAAAAGCAGTTTCAACGATATCTAAGAAAGATGTTGCAAACTTTAAATTACGTAAGGGTATGCCAATTGGTGCAAAAGTTACGTTAAGAGGAGTTAAAATGTACGAATTTTTAGATAGATTGGTTACCGCTTCTTTACCACGTGTAAGAGATTTTAACGGAATCAAAGCGAATGGTTTTGATGGTAGAGGTAATTACAATTTAGGAATTACTGAACAAATCATTTACCCTGAAATTAATATTGATCAAGTAAAAAAGATTAGTGGTATGGATATTACTTTTGTAACATCTGCAAACACTGATAAAGAAGCTAAATCATTATTAGGAGAATTAGGTTTACCATTTAAAAAAGAACTAAGAGACATGGCTAAAGAATCAATGAAAGCGCGTGAGCGCAAAAGAGCTAAAACGGTTGCTAAATATGCTGAAAAAAGAAAAGCTTTAAAAGAAGCTGGAGATTATGAAGCATTACAGAAGTTACCAAAAAATGCTTCTCCGGTAAGAATGCATAACCGTTGTAAGTTAACGGGACGTCCTAAAGGATATATGCGTCAGTTCGGAGTTTCACGTGTTACTTTTCGTGAAATGGCTAACCAAGGATTAATTCCAGGTGTTAAAAAAGCGAGCTGGTAAACAGCCCTTTTATTATAATTTTAAAAAGCATATCGCAATTTTGTGATATGCTTTTTTTTATGTTTTAAAAAGTGAATTTATAGTAGTTTATTAAACTTTAATCTCAGCATATTAGTCAATAAATTAAGACTCAAAATGATAAGACTTTAAAATGATGGATTTCTAATAAATTTATGTATATTTGCATTCTGTTTTTATAGGGTAAATTATGCCTTGTAAGTAAATACTACTAAAAAGTATAATGCTTATGAGATTTACTTAAAAAACAAAAAATGAATATTAACTGGTTTCAGGTTTGATAATTGCTGATTTTCATACTGTAAATAGCGTTTATTGAATACCAAAACCGAAATTTAATTAATTATGTATACAGATCCAATCGCGGATTTTCTTACTCGAGTTAGAAATGCTATCGCAGCAAATCACCGAGTAGTCGAGATTCCTGCTTCAAAATTGAAGAAGGAAATGACGAAAATTTTGTTCGATCAAGGTTATGTTTTAAGCTACCAGTTCAATGACGATAAAGTTCAGGGAACAATCAAGATAGCTTTAAAATATGATCGTGATACGAAAGAATCAGTAATCAGAAAAATTCAAAGAATTTCAACACCAGGTTTACGTAAGTACGTTGGCTCGAAAGAGATGCCAAGAGTATTAAACGGTTTAGGTATTGCTATTGTTTCTACATCTAGAGGTGTAATGACAAACAAAAAAGCTAAACAAGAAAACGTTGGTGGTGAAGTATTATGTTACGTTTATTAATCACTTTGTACGATGAGTAGAATAGGAAAAAATCCAATCGCATTACCACAAGGTGTTGAAGTTAAAGTAGACGGAAATGTGGTTACAGTAAAAGGTAAATTAGGAGAATTAACTCAAGAGTTAAAATCTGAAATTACTGCAAAAATTGAAGATGGTGTTTTAACAGTTGAAAGAACATCAGATAGTAAAGATCATAGAGCAGCACACGGTTTATATCGTGCTTTAATCAGTAACATGATTGAAGGTGTTTCTAATGGTTATACTAAGGAATTAGAATTAGTAGGTGTAGGTTATAGAGCATCTAACCAAGGGCAAAAATTAGATTTAGCTTTAGGTTTTTCTCATAACATTGTTTTAAATTTAGCAAAAGAAGTTAAGGTTGAAACAATATCTGAAAAAGGTAAAAATCCAATCATTAAATTATCTTCATTTGATAAGCAATTAGTTGGTCAAGTTGCAGCTAAAATTCGTTCTTTCCGTGCTCCAGAGCCATATAAAGGAAAAGGAATTAAGTTTGTAGGAGAAGTATTAAGAAGAAAAGCAGGTAAATCTGCATAATAAATAAGAGAAATTATTATGGCATTATCAAAGCTTGAAAGAAGACAACGAATTAAGTATAGAATTAGAAAAATCGTTACAGGAACAGCTGCTAAACCTAGGTTATCAGTTTTTAGAAGTAACAAAGAAATCTATGCTCAATTAATTGATGACGTTGCTGGTGTAACATTAGCATCTGCATCATCAAGAGATAAAGAAATTACATCTGGTTCTAAAACAGAAGCTGCTACTGCAGTAGGTAAAGCAATTGCTGAAAAAGCTGCTGGTAAAGGTGTTGAAACTATTTCTTTCGATAGAAATGGGTTTTTATATCACGGTAGAATTAAAGTATTAGCAGAAGCTGCTAGAGAAGCTGGTTTAAAATTTTAAGAAATTATATTATGTTAGGATATAAAAACGTAGAAAGAGTAAAACCAAGCGGATTAGAGCTTGTAGATAAATTAGTAGGTGTACAGCGTGTTACCAAAGTAACTAAAGGTGGTAGAGCATTTGGTTTCTCTGCAATTGTAATAGTTGGAGATGGTAACGGAGTTGTAGGTCATGGATTAGGAAAATCTAAAGATGTTGCTTCTGCAATTGCTAAGGCAATAGAAGACGCTAAGAAGAGTTTAGTAAGAATTCCTCTTTTAGATGGAACTTTACCTCACGAACAAAAAGGTAAATTTGGTGGTGCGAAAGTATTTATCAAGCCAGCCTCACATGGTACGGGAGTTATCGCCGGTGGTGCAGTACGTTCAGTATTGGAATCAGTTGGTGTTAAAGACGTATTATCAAAGTCTCAGGGATCATCAAACCCTCACAATGTTGTAAAAGCAACTTTTGATGCTTTATTACAATTACGTAATGCTGCAACTATTGCTAAGCAAAGAGGTATTTCTTTAGAGAAAGTTTTTAACGGTTAAAATTTAAGACGATGAGTAAAATTAAAGTTACACAAGTAAGAAGTAAAATTGGTCGCCTTAAAAGTCAAAAATTAACCTTAAAGGCGTTAGGTTTACGTAAAATGAATCATACTGTAGAACACAATGCAACAGCATCTATTTTAGGTATGGTAAAAACAGTTTCACACTTAGTTTCTGTAGAAGAAATTAAATAAGACAATATAAGATGAGTTTACACAACTTAAAACCTGCAGTAGGATCGACAAAGAGCGGTAAAAGAATCGCTCGTGGAGAAGGTTCTGGACACGGAGGTACCTCTACAAGAGGTCATAATGGTCAGAAGTCTCGTTCTGGTTATTCTCGTAAAATAGGATTTGAAGGAGGACAAATGCCACTTCAAAGACGTGTACCTAAATTTGGTTTCACAAACATTAATCGTAAAGAGTATGTTGGTGTTAATTTAGATAAGTTACAAGGATTAGTAGAAAACGGAAAAATTACAGATACAGTTACTTTAGAGGTTTTAGTAGAAAACCGTTTAGCTCGTAAAAACGATTTAGTAAAAATACTAGGTGGTGGTGAGTTAAAAGCTAAATTAAACATAACTGTACATAAATTTACTGCAACAGCAAAAGCGGCTATTGAAGCTGCCGGTGGTGAAGTAGTTACATTATAAGAATTGTAAATGATGAATTTTATAAATACATTAAAAGACATTTGGAAGATAGAAGAGTTAAAGGAGAAATTACTTTTAACTTTAGGTTTAATTGCTGTATACCGTTTTATGGCGGCAGTTCCATTACCTGGAATTGACCCAACTCAGTTATCAGCTTTACAAGACAGTACTTCTAGTGGACTTTTAGGTTTATTAAACGCATTTACAGGAGGAGCATTTGCTAGAGCGTCAGTAATGGCACTAGGTATAATGCCTTATATTTCTGCATCTATTGTAGTTCAGTTAATGGGTATTGCGGTACCATATTTACAAAAATTACAAAAAGATGGAGAAAGTGGACGTAAGAAAATTACGCAAATAACAAGATGGCTTACAATTGCTATTACTTTGTTTCAAGCACCAACCTATATTGGAATTATTCAAAACCAAATGGGATTAGGACTCTGAAGCATTTTTAGTAACAGGAGCAACATTTTGGGTGTCATCAATAATCCTTTTAACTGCAGGAACAATTTTTGCAATGTGGTTAGGAGAGCGTATTACAGACAAAGGAGTTGGTAATGGAATTTCATTATTAATTACTGTAGGTATTATCGCTAACTTCCCCGCTGCTTTTATTCAAGAAATTGTTTCTAAGAATTCAGCAGGAGCAGGAGGTGTTATGATGATTTTAATCGAATTAATAGTTTGGTTTGTAGTAATTTTGTTAACCGTATTATTAGTTACAGCAGTACGTAAAGTAGCAGTACAGTATGCACGTCGTACAGCAGTTACTGATATTAAAGATGTTGATGGAGCTCGCCAGTACATTCCTTTAAAATTGAATGCATCTGGGGTAATGCCAATTATTTTTGCACAAGCTATTATGTTTTTACCAGTAGCTTTAGGTCAAAAATTTCCAGCATTAAATAGCTTAACTGATAATTTCGGGTTATGGTATAACGTTATATTTGCTATCTTAATTATTATCTTTAGTTATTTTTATACGGCGATTACTATCCCAACTAATAAAATGGCTGAAGACTTAAAGAGAAGCAATGGTTTCGTTCCAGGATATAAACCAGGAGAAGAGACTGCAAATTATTTAGACGCTGTGTTATCTAAGATAACTTTTCCAGGGTCTTTATTCTTAGCAGCTTTATCTATTTTGCCTGCAATAATTGTAAAGTTTGGAGTTACTCAAAACTGGGCAATGTTTTTTGGAGGTACCTCTTTAATCATTATGGTAGGAGTAGCAATAGATACTATTCAGCAAATTAACTCGTATTTATTAAACAGTCGTTACGATGGTTTAATGAAAACAGGTAACAGTAACAGAAAATCATTAAAATAATATGGCTAAGCAATCAGCAATTCAACAAGATGGAACAATTACAGAAGCATTATCTAATGCAATGTTCCGTGTAGAATTAGAGAACGGCCATGTTGTTACGGCGCACATTTCAGGTAAAATGCGTATGCATTATATCAAATTATTACCAGGAGATAAGGTAAAGTTAGAAATGAGTCCATATGATTTATCAAAGGCAAGAATTACTTACAGATACTAAAAACACACACTGATGAAAGTAAGAGCATCATTAAAGAAAAGAAGCGCCGAGTGCAAGATTGTACGTAGAAAGGGCAGATTATATGTAATTAACAAAAAGAATCCTAGATTTAAACAAAGACAAGGGTAATGGCAAGAATAGCAGGTATTGATATTCCAAAGAATAAAAGAGGTGTTATCGCTTTAACTTACATCTTTGGTATAGGGAACAGCAGATCTAAAGAAATTTTAGCAACTGCAAAAGTAGACGAGAGTATCAAAGTTCAAGATTGGACTGATGATCAAATTGCAGCGATTCGTGAGCAAGCAGGAACATTTACTATTGAAGGTGAATTACGTTCAGAAGTTCAATTAAGCATCAAACGTTTAATGGACATCGGATGTCAAAGAGGTATTCGTCACAGATTAGGTTTACCTTTAAGAGGTCAAAGAACTAAGAATAACTCTCGTACTAGAAAAGGTAAGAGAAAAACTGTAGCTAACAAGAAAAAATAAGTTAGATAAGTAATAAAGATCTAATAGTAGTTGTAAAACTATAATGTTAGAAAACTAAATTACTAAAACTATAATAATCATGGCAAAGTCTAAAATAACAAAAAAACGTAAAGTTGTAATAGAATCAGTAGGTGAAGCTCACGTTACTGCATCATTCAACAACATTATTATTTCTTTAACAAACAAAAAAGGTGACGTTATTTCTTGGTCATCTGCAGGTAAAATGGGTTTCAGAGGTTCTAAAAAGAACACTCCGTATGCAGCTCAATTAGCCGCAGAAGATTGTGCTAACGTAGCAAAAGAAGCAGGTTTACGTAAAGTAAAAGTGTATGTTAAAGGACCTGGTAACGGTAGAGAATCTGCAATCAGATCTATCCACAATGCTGGAATTGAAGTAACTGAAATCATTGATGTTACACCTATTCCTCATAACGGATGTCGTCCACCTAAAAGAAGAAGAGTATAAGTTGAATTAATTTTCAACTTATATTTTTATTTTGTGTACTTTTGTGCGCGGAAAAAAATATTTTAACTAAAGTAGGAACTAGGTTATCGAAGGAGTAAGCCTTAATTCATAACCCCTGCTAAAACAATAAGAAATGGCAAGATATACAGGATCAAAAACTAAAATTGCTCGTAAGTTTGGCGAGGCAATTTTCGGAGATGATAAAAACTTCGAAAAGAGAAATTACCCTCCAGGACAGCATGGAAATGCAAGAAGAAGAGGTAAGAAATCTGAATATGCAACTCAGTTAATGGAGAAGCAAAAAGCGAAATACATGTATGGTATTTTAGAGCGTCAATTCCGTAACTTATTCAAAAGCGCTCAAGCTGCTGGAGGTGTTACTGGTGAGGTTTTATTACAATTATGTGAATCTCGTTTAGACAACGTAGTATACAGATTAGGTGTTGCAAACTCTCGTAGTGGAGCACGTCAATTAGTATCTCACCGTCACATTACTGTAAACGGAGAAATAGTAAATATTCCTTCTTACAGTGTGCAAGCTGGTGATGTTGTTGCAGTAAGAGAAAAATCTAAATCATTAATAGCTATTGAAGATGCTTTAGCATCAAACAGTAACGTTTACGAATGGTTAAGCTGGAACTCTGATTTAAAATCTGGAACTTTTATTAAAGCACCAGAGAGATTACAAATTCCTGAAAATATTAAGGAACAGTTAATCGTAGAATTATATTCTAAATAATAAATTATTCATATTGGTATTTAGCCAAAGGGTTTGTATGTACATCTTCGAACTAATAAACCGCGCAACTAAATAACAATTAAAAAGAAGATACAATGGCAATTTTAAATTTTCAGAAGCCTGATAAAGTAATAATGATTGAATCTACTGATTTTACAGGTAGATTTGAGTTCAGACCTCTTGAACCAGGTTTTGGATTAACAGTAGGAAACGCTTTAAGAAGAGTATTATTATCTTCATTAGAAGGGTTTGCAATTACATCATTACGTGTTGACGGTGTAGACCATGAGTTCTCAACAATTCAAGGAGTTGTAGAAGATGTAACAGAAATCATCTTAAACTTAAAACAAGTTCGTTTTAAGAAACAAATTGAAGAGACTGATAGAGAAACAGTATCTATATCAGTATCAGGTCAAGAACAATTGACTGCAGGAGATTTACAGAAATTTACCTCAGGTTTTCAAGTATTAAATCCAGATTTAGTATTATGTAACTTAGATAAATCTGTAAGTTTTAATGCTGAAATCACTATCGAAAAAGGTAGAGGTTTCGTACCAGCAGAAGAAAATAAAAGAGCAGGTGCACCTTTAGGAACAATTTTTACAGATTCTATTTACACTCCTATAAAGAATGTAAAGTATGCTGTTGAAAATTTTCGTGTAGAGCAAAAGACAGATTACGAAAAGTTAGTTTTCGATATCGATACTGACGGTTCTATCAACCCTAAGGATGCCTTAACAGAAGCAGCTAAAATTTTAATCCATCACTTTATGTTATTCTCTGATGAGCGTATCACTTTAGAGGCAGATGAAATTGCTCAAACTGAAACATATGATGAGGAATCATTACATATGCGTCAGTTATTAAAGACGAAATTAGTTGATATGGATTTATCAGTTCGTGCTTTAAACTGTTTAAAAGCTGCAGAAGTTGATACTTTAGGAGATTTAGTATCATTCAACAAAAGCGATTTAATGAAATTTAGAAATTTCGGTAAAAAATCATTAACTGAATTAGATGAGTTAGTGGCAAATAAGAGCCTTAATTTTGGAATGGACTTAAGCAAATACAAATTAGATAGAGATTAACCTTTCATATTTTGCTCCCCAGAATGGGTTGTAGCAAGATGAAAGCCAAAACCAAATGTCATGAGACACGGAAAGAAATTTAATCATTTAGGAAGACAAACAGCGCATAGAAAGGCGATGTTAGCAAATATGGGTTGTTCTTTAATTGAACACAAACGTATAAACACTACAGTTGCTAAAGCGAAAGCTTTTCGTACGTTTATCGAGCCTATAATTACGAAGTCTAAAACAGATACTACTCATAATCGCCGTACAGTATTTAGCTATTTACGTAGTAAAGATGCAGTAACGGAATTATTTAAGGAAATTTCTGTGAAAATAGCTGATAGACCAGGAGGTTATGTTCGTATTATCAAGTTAGGAAACCGTCAGGGAGATAATGCTCCTATGGCAATGGTAGAATTAGTTGATTACAACGAATTATACAACCCGAAAGGAAATAAAGCTAAGAAAAACACTCGTCGTAGCCGTCGTGGTGGAGCTAAAACTACTGATGCAGCAGTTGAGACTCAAACTTCACAAGAAGAAGAATAAAAATGAAAATTTTTATATTTTATATCAAAGGGATAAACATTTAATGTTTATCCCTTTTTTTATATATTTTTGCAAACAAACTACACAACACACACTAAATGAAATATCAACAACGTAAAAAAGCATTAGTTCTTTTAGCAGACGGAACCATTTTCTACGGTAAGTCTATTGGAATAGAAGGAACTTCAACAGGAGAAATTTGTTTTAATACCGGTATGACTGGTTATCAAGAAGTATTTACTGATCCTTCTTATTTCGGACAATTAATGGTAACTACCAACGCGCATATTGGTAATTATGGAGTAAATAAAGAGGAAGTAGAGTCTGAAGGCATTAAAATATCAGGATTAATTTGTCGTAATTTTAGTTTTACACATTCTCGTGCAGATTCTGACGGAAATTTATTCGACTGGTTCAAAGAACATAATTTAGTAGCAATTTCTGATGTTGATACGCGTGCATTAGTTGCTTATATTAGAGATAATGGAGCAATGAATGCTATTATTTCTACTGAAGTTGATAATATTGAAGCTCTTAAAAAAGAACTAGCAGCGACTCCAAATATGGAAGGCCTAGAACTAGCATCTAAAGTATCAACTAAAGAGCCTTATTTTATAGGAGATGAAAATGCGGCAATTAAAGTATCTGCCTTAGATATCGGTATTAAAAAGAATATTTTAAGAAACTTAGTAAAAAGAGGAGCCTACATAAAGGTATATCCTTACAATGCTACTTTCGAGCAAATGAGTGATTTTAATCCTGATGGTTATTTTATATCAAATGGTCCTGGTGATCCAGAACCTTTAGTTGACGCTCAAAATACCGCAAAAGAAATCATTAAAAGAAATTTACCATTATTTGGTATCTGTTTAGGACACCAAGTTATTGCATTGGCAAACGGAATTTCTACGTATAAAATGCACAATGGTCATAGAGGAATCAACCATCCTGTTAAGAATTTAATTACAGGAAAAGGAGAAATTACTTCTCAGAATCATGGGTTTGCTATTAATCGTGAAGAAACTGAAGCGCATGCAGATGTTGAAATTTCACACGTTCACTTAAACGATCATACAGTAGCAGGTATTAGAATGAAATCTAAAAATGTATTTTCTGTTCAGTATCATCCAGAAGCAAGTCCTGGATCGCACGATGCAGAATATCTATTTGATGAGTTTATAGAAAACATCAAAAAAGCAAGAGTTAAAGCGTAATCGTTTTCGTAATTAATTATTGATAAACATTACTAAATCAACCACAATTAGTAAATTAGCAACTATATAAATTAGTATTCCCGTGAGTTTAAATTCACGGGATTCTATATTAAAAATAAACAACTATGAGTATTATAATCAACATTCACGCACGTCAAATTTTTGATTCAAGAGGTAATCCAACTGTAGAAGTAGATGTAACTACAGAAAACGGAGTTATGGGAAGAGCAGCAGTTCCTTCAGGAGCTTCTACTGGAGAACATGAAGCTGTTGAGTTACGTGACGGCGGAAAAGATTATATGGGTAAAGGCGTATTAAATGCGGTTAAAAATGTAAATACTTTAATTGCGCAAGAATTATTAGGCGTTTCTGTTTTTGAACAAAATATGATTGATCAAATTATGATTGATTTAGACGGTACAGCTAATAAATCGGTATTAGGCGCAAATGCTATTTTAGGAGTTTCTTTAGCTACAGCAAAAGCAGCAGCAAATGAGTTAGGTTTACCTTTATATAGATATGTTGGTGGAGTATCAGCAAACACCTTACCAGTACCGATGATGAATATCATTAACGGAGGTTCACATTCTGATGCACCAATTGCATTTCAAGAATTTATGGTAATGCCAGTAAAGGCAAAAAACTTTACAGAAGCAATGCAAGTTGGTTCTGAAATATTTCATAATTTAAAAAAGGTTTTACACGATCGTAATTTATCAACAGCTGTAGGAGATGAAGGAGGTTTTGCACCAACTTTAGATGGTACTGAAGATGCTATTGAAACAATTGCATTGGCAACTAAAAATGCTGGATATAAATTTGGAGAAGAAGTAATGATCGCTTTAGATTGCGCTGCTGCCGAATTTTTTGTTGATGGAAAATATGATTATACAAAGTTTGAAGGTGCAAAAGGAAAAGTGCGTTCTAGTAAAGAACAAGCTGATTATTTAGCAGAATTGGCAGAAAAATATCCTATTATTTCTATTGAAGATGGAATGGATGAAAATGACTGGGAAGGATGGAAATATTTAACTGAAATTTGCGGTGATAAAGTGCAGTTAGTTGGAGACGATTTATTTGTAACCAACGTAGAGCGTTTATCTAGAGGAATTGAAAACGGAATTGCAAATTCAATTTTAATTAAAGTAAACCAAATAGGAACGTTAACGGAAACTATTGCTGCAGTTAATATGGCGCATAACGCAGGTTATACTTCAGTTATGAGTCACAGATCTGGTGAAACAGAAGACAATACTATTGCCGATTTAGCAGTAGCTTTAAACTGTGGACAAATAAAAACTGGATCGACTTCTCGTTCTGATCGTATGGCAAAATACAATCAACTTTTACGTATTGAAGAAGAATTGGATGATGTTGCTTATTATCCGCAAGAAAAAGCTTTCAAAATAAAGTAATTTAAAATTTACGATTTTAATCAATATAAAAACCTTGCCTAGATGGCAAGGTTTTTGCTTTTACAGAAATCAAAAATCAATTATTTTACAGCTAACAATAACAGTGATTAATGCATAAGAAGAAAATACTAAAAAGTATGGAGAGGTATCTATAGATAGGTTTTTAGTTTGAATTATAGCCTAACTTAGTAATGCGTAATTCTGAATTCACTTCAGAATCACATCGTTATTATAAATAATATTTTATAGCAATGGTTTTAAACAAGTTTCGCTTAACGTAGAGTGAGTTATTATTAATTATCGATAATCAAAATGTAAACTACAAAAACCACACAAATAGACGTTTTTTGGTTTTTTTTTATGTAATTAACAATAAAATATATCTATTTTCAGATATTAAAAATCTATCAAAACCTATTTTTAAAATACTACAAAAAATGGTATCTTCGCAATTCACTTCAATCATAAAATTCAAGAGATAAAAATGGCAGATATAGCAAAACTACAAATTGGTGATAAGACGTATGAGTTCCCTATAATAGAAGGAACAGAAAAAGAGAAAGCGATTGACATTAAAACGTTAAGAGGTGCAACCGAGGGGGTTATTACTATTGATCCAGGATATAAGAATACAGGTTCTTGTAAAAGTGCTATTACATTTTTGAATGGAGAGGAAGGAGTTTTAAGATATAGAGGATATTCTATTGAAGAATTAGCAGAAAAAGCAGATTTTTTAGAAGTTGCTTATTTATTAATTTTTGGCGAATTACCTAACAAAGATCAGTTAGAAAAATTCCATAACGATATTAGAGAAAAAGCAATTGTAGATGAAGATATCAAAAAAATCATCGAAGCTTTTCCTAAGAATGCCCACCCGATGGGAGTTTTATCATCATTAACAAGTGCATTGATAGCATTTAATCCTTCTTCAGTAAATGTAGATTCTGAAGAAGAAATGTACAATGCAATCGTTAAAATTTTAGCAAAGTTTCCAGTATTAGTTGCTTGGGCAATGCGTAAAAAACAAGGATTACCATTAAACTATGGTTCTAAAAAATTAGGATATGTAGAAAACATTATGAAAATGATGTTTGAGCAGCCTAATGAAGATTACACCATAAACCCAATTATAAAAAACGCTTTAGATAAATTATTAATCTTACACGCTGATCACGAACAAAACTGTTCAACATCAACAGTAAGAATTGTAGGTTCTTCTCATGCAGGTTTATTTGCTTCTCTTTCTGCAGGGATTTCTGCACTTTGGGGCCATTACATGGTGGAGCAAATCAAGCAGTATTAGAAATGCTTGAAGCTATTAAAGAAGATGGTGGTGATACTAAAAAGTACATGACAAAAGCAAAAGATAAAAACGATCCTTTCCGTTTAATGGGATTCGGACACCGTGTTTATAAGAATTTTGACCCAAGAGCAACTATTATTAAAGTAGCTGCCAAAGAAGTATTAGAAGATTTAGGCGTTAAAGACCCTATTTTAGAAATCGCTAAAGGATTAGAGCAAGAAGCATTAAATGATCCTTATTTTGTTGATAGAAAATTATATCCAAATGTAGATTTCTATTCTGGTATTATTTACCGCGCAATGGGAATTCCTGTAGAAATGTTTACAGTAATGTTTGCTTTAGGTCGTTTACCAGGTTGGATTGCTCAATGGAAAGAAATGAGAGAAAACAAAGAACCAATTGGGCGTCCTCGTCAAGTTTATGTAGGTGAAAACCATAGGGAATTTGTAGACGTTAATAAAAGATAAACTAACAAAAAATGCCATTTAAAATTTAGATGGCATTTTTTATTAAATATAATTGATGATGAAAGAAATTAAAATTATCAAAAACAGGTCTGATATTGGAGCAGGAACACGCGGATCAGATATGGGAGTAGATGCTATTGAAATTGCTGCTATTAATCAAAACAACGATTTTTTTAATCGTTTTGATTATGAAGATGTAATTACAGAAAATGAATCGGTTTACAACAAAAAAAACAATTCGTTTGGTAAGCAAATAAACAGTGTTTTTAATCAATGTAAAAGATTAAGTAACCACGTAAAAGTAAATTTACAAGAAGGTAAATTTCCAATAGTTCTTTCTGGAGATCATTCTTCAGCTTTAGGAACAATAAGTGGAGTTAAGGCAGCGAATCCAAATAAAAGAGTTGGAGTAGTTTGGATTGATGCGCATGGAGATTTGCACACGCCGTATACATCTCCTTCAGGAAACATTCACGGAATGCCATTAGGAGCCGTTATTTCAGACGACAATTTAGATTGTCAGATAAACGATGTAGATAGAGATACTACTGAAATATGGGATCGAATGAAAAACATCGGGATGCCAGGGCAAAAAGCTTTACCAGAAGATATTGTCTTTTTCGGAGTTAGAGATACTGAGGAACCAGAAGAAAAGCAAATGGAAAAATATGGTATTAAAAACTATATGGTTGCCGAAGTTCGCTATCGCGGATTAGAAGTTTGTGTAAACGAAGCTTTAGAAAAGTTATCTGATTGTGACATCATTTATGTGTCTTTTGACGTTGATGCGATGGATTGTGATATGATTTCTTACGGTACAGGAACACCAGTTCCTAAAGGTTTTGACGATAAAGAAATTGTTAAAATTATAAACGGTTTACTAGCTAGTAAAAAAGTAGCTTGTGTAGAATTTGTAGAAGTAAATCCATTGTTAGATTTAAAAGGAAATAAAATGGCGGAAACAGCTTTTAAAGTCTTAGAAGAAGTTGCTAAAACTATTCAAGCATTATAAGTAATAGACTATTATAAATAGGTAAAAGCATACAAATATATATTTGGATGCTTTTTTTTATTACAAAATAGCTGTTTTTTAAAAAATAAGAATACATTTGTCTCGTAAACTTTAGGAGTAGCTATTAAATTAGTTTGAGAAAAATCCTTAGAACCTGATTTGGTTAATACCAGCGTAGGGAAAAGTTATCTTCGATAAAATTATATCGAGTTACTACCATTCGGTTTACAGTAATATTATATAAATATGATTACTATAAAAGTAAACCAAAAAGACCATCAAGTTTTAGAAAACCAAACATTACAAGAGTTTGTTGAATATTTAAAAATTCAAACAAACGGAATTGCTATTGCTATAAATAGTACTGTGGTAAAAAGAACAGATTGGTCTTTAAAGTTACTTCAAAATAATGATGATATTTTAATTATAAGATCTACTCAAGGAGGATGATTTTTATTTTAAAAGCAAACTATTTTATCAAATGAAGAACAAAGACACAGCACCAAAGCAAAACGGAATTACAAGAAAACCATTTCCGAATTCTAAGAAGATTTATGTAAACGGAAAAATTCACCCGCAAATTAAAGTAGCAATGCGTGAAATTTCGTTAAGTGACACGGTTGATTCTATGACAAAAAAGAAAACGCCAAACGAACCTGTAACAGTTTATGATACTTCAGGGCCTTATACTGATCCTACTAAAGAAATAGACGTGCATAGTGGAATTGAAAGAATTCGTGAATCTTGGATTAAAGACCGTGGTGATGTTGAGCAGTTAACTGAGTTTTCTTCAGAATACTGTAACGAACGCTTAAACGATGCTAGTTTAGATCATATGCGTTTTAAGTTATTAAAAAATCCTTTAAGAGCTAAAAAAGGACAAAACGTAACACAATTACATTACGCTAAAAAAGGAATCATTACTCCAGAAATGGAATATATTGCTATTCGTGAAAATCAGCGAATAGATGAAATGACCGAAATAAGAAAACAACACAAAGGAGAACATTTTGGAGCTAATATTCCAGATAAAATTACTCCAGAATTTGTGCGATCAGAAGTAGCTAGAGGTCGAGCAATCATACCATCAAACATAAATCACCCAGAAGCTGAACCTATGATTTTAGGAAGAAATTTCTTAGTGAAAATAAATGCAAATATTGGTAACTCTGCCGTAACATCATCAATTGAAGAAGAAGTAGAAAAAGCTGTATGGGCTTGCCGTTGGGGAGCAGATAATATTATGGATTTATCTACAGGAGAAAATATTCATGAAACCCGCGAATGGATTATTCGTAACTCACCAGTACCAGTAGGAACAGTGCCAATTTATCAAGCATTAGAAAAAGTAAACGGAGTTGCAGAAGATTTAACATGGGAAATTTTTCGTGACACGTTAATAGAACAAGCCGAGCAAGGAGTAGATTACTTTACTATTCATGCAGGAGTTTTGTTACGTTACGTACCAATGACAGCAAAACGTGTTACAGGAATTGTATCTCGTGGAGGGTCAATTATGGCAAAATGGTGTTTAGCACATCATAAAGAAAGTTTTTTGTATACACACTTCGAAGACATTTGCGAAATATTAAAACAGTATGATGTTGCCTTTTCATTAGGTGATGGGTTACGTCCAGGTTCTGTAGCCGATGCTAATGATGAAGCACAATTTGCAGAATTAGAAACCTTAGGAGAATTAACACAAATAGCACGTAAGCACGAAGTACAGTGTTTTATTGAAGAGCCAGGGCATGTACCAATGCACATGATTAAAGAAAATATGGAGAAGCAAATAGAACTTTGCGACGAAGCTCCTTTTTATACTTTAGTGCCTTTAACAACTGATATTGCACCTGGTTATGATCATATAACATCAGGAATTGGTGCCGCTATGATTGGTTGGTACGGATGCGCAATGTTATGTTATGTAACGCCAAAAGAACATTTAGGTTTACCAAATAAAGAAGATGTACGAGTAGGAGTTATAACTTATAAGTTAGCAGCCCATGCTGCCGATTTAGCAAAAGGACACCCAGGTTCTCAGCATAGAGATGATGCTTTAAGTATGGCACGTTTTGAGTTTCGATGGGAAGATCAGTTTAATTTAGGATTAGATCCAGAACGCGCACGTGAATATCATGATGAAACTTTGCCTGCTGCTGGTGCTAAAATTGCACACTTTTGTTCTATGTGTGGTCCAAAATTTTGTTCAATGAAAATTTCACAAGAAGTACGAGACTTTGCTGCGGTAAATAAAGTAGAAGGAACAGAAGTTTTTGCCAAAGGAATGGAAGAAAAATCGAAAGAATTTAAAGAAAAAGGATCAGAAGTATATTTGTAAAATAATAAGGAAGTTCCTACGCCTTGAAAAAAGGCGTAGTCGGGCTTTCCGTTATATCTTTTGCTTGTTCTCGATATAAATTTATTTCGTTTTACTACATAAATTCACTCGAACAGACAGCAAAAGGATGCCACTACAACCCCTAACCTAAAAAAACACCTGTTATTACGAGGAGGAAACGACGAAGTAATCTAGCATTTCAATAATAAATTAGATTATTTTTGTATAAAATTAATAGCTATTAAAATCAAACTAATATGATTGTACTTATTGCCCCAGAAAAAGATGTAGAAAACGAAATTGTAATTCTACACCAATTATTTGAAGCAGGATTAGCATATTATCATCTTAGAAAACCATTTAAGAGTTATGAAGAACATGTATCTTATTTAAATCAAATATCAGAGAAACATCACACTAAAATAGTTGTTCATTATTTTCATGAATTAACAAATGAATTCAATTTAAAAGGAATCCATTTTCAAGAACAAAAAAGACGAGATGCTTTAGAAAACGGAAGTCGATATTTTATAGGATTAAATATGTTAGGAAAAACAATGAGTAGTTCTTTTCATGAACCAGAAGAATTAGCCGCTTGCGATATCGAATTTGATTATCATTTATTAAGTCCAGTTTTTTCATCTATTTCAAAAGAAGGATATGAAGGAAGAGGTTTTAATGTAACAAATATTGATAAATCAATTGTTGGGATGGGGGGAGTTAATGTAGAAACGATAACTGAAACCATGCAATTAGGATATAAGGGTATTGGAGTATTAGGAGGTGTTTGGAATACAGAAAATCCTGTAGAGAGTTTTAAGAAGATAAAAGATAAGTTTGATTCCTTAGTTTGATTAAAAGAAAATTCTAGCTGTCAGTTCGAGTGTTTTATGAAGTGATAACGGAATAAAAATGTATAGAGAATATGTTTCTAAAACTAAGTTATTCAGAAAATTAAAATGTAATTATCAGTTTAAACGCAGTCTAGAACTAAATAAAAATAATTTGAATACTAAAAATTATATACTAACCATTGCAGGTTTAGATCCGTCAAGCGGAGCAGGAATTACTTCAGATATTAAAACATTTGAGGCACATGGTTTATACGGATTGTCGGTATGTACTGCGGTTACTGTTCAAAATGATGTTGATTTTAAAAATTGTGTTTGGATAGATGAGCAAATAATTATAGCACAAATTGAAACATTGTTTGAACGTTTTCCTATCTCAGTAGTAAAAATAGGAATTATTCAATCTTGGAATGTTTTGTTAGCTGTAATTCAAACGTTGAGAAAATTAAATCCAACAATACAAATTGTAGTAGATCCAATTTTAAAAGCAAGTGCAGGATTTGAATTTCATACAAATCAAAATTTAAAAACACTCGAACAAGTATTAGATAATTGTGATTTTATAACACCAAATTACAACGAAATAAAAGCGTTATTTCCTGATAAGGATATAGAAGAAACTATAGCCTTTATTTCAGAAACAACAAATGTTTATTTAAAAGGAGGTCATAGAACAGATAAAAAAGGATGGGATGAAGTATACTATAGTAAAATAGTAAAAATGAATATTCCGCCTATATCCGATACCGTTTTTGAGAAACATGGTAGTGGATGTGTTTTATCATCAACATTGGCAGCTAATTTAGCTTTAGAATTTTCTTTAGAAGATGCTTGTAAAAATACAAAAAGGTATACCGAACAATTTTTAAATTCAAACGAATCACTTTTAGGAACCCATAATTATAAATAAAATGATAAGTAAATTACATTATATAACACAAGGTAAAACAGCACAAGAACATTTAGATAATATTCAAAACGCTTGTGCATCTGGAGCCGAATGGGTACAATTACGATTAAAAGGTTTTGATCCTAAAACGATTTTAGAAACGGCAAAAAAAGCAAGAGAAATAACAGGGCACTTTCAAACCCGTTTAATTATAAACGATTACTATAAAGTAGCTAAAGAGGTAAATGCAGATGGAGTTCATTTAGGGAAAAGTGATGCTTGTCCGTTAAAAGTACGTGCTTATTTAGGTAAATTCTATTCAGTTGGGGGAACAGCCAATACTTTAGAAGATTGTAAAAAATTACTAGAAAAGAAAGTTGATTATATTGGTTTAGGCCTTTTCAATTTACTGAAACTAAAAAGAATTTAAGTCCAGTTTTAGGAGTTGAAGGATACCAGCAGATTGTTAAAGAATTACAAACAGAAACGCCAATAATAGCTATCGGAGGTATTACTTTAGATAATGTTACAGATGTTTTAAAAACAAAGGTTTACGGTGTAGCCGCATCAGGCGTAATAACAAAAGACTTTACTAGTATTCCTGTTTTTCATAAAATTTTAAATACACCAAGTATGCAAGAGCAAGTATACAAAATGGATGACAAGTAGTTTTGTGTGTCTCCTCGAGCGCAGTCGAAAGGTTTTTTAGCTTCATAAATTATTTAAAAAGACTCGACTACGATCAACCTAACAAGAAATAAGATGAATAATATATTAAAAATAGCAGATAAAGAATTTACATCGCGTTTATTTACAGGAACAGGAAAATTTAGTTCTTCAATTTTAATGAAAGAAGCACTCCTAGTTTCAGAAAGTGAATTAATAACTGTAGCTTTAAAAAGAGTAGATGTTCAAAATAAAGAAGATGATATTTTAACACATTTAAATCATTCAAGAATTAATTTATTACCCAATACATCGGGTGTTCGAACAGCAAAAGAAGCTGTGTTTGCCGCAGAATTATCAAGAGAAGCATTGGAAACTAATTGGGTGAAATTAGAAATACATCCCGATCCTAGATACTTATTACCCGATCCTATTGAAACTTTAAAAGCGGCAGAAGAATTGGTGAAATTAGGATTTGTAGTAATGCCTTATATTCATGCCGACCCTGTTTTATGTAAGCGATTAGAAGAGGTAGGAATACAATGTGTAATGCCATTAGGTGCGCCAATAGGAAGTAATAAAGGATTAAAAACACAAGATTTTTTAGAAATAATTATAGAACAATCTAATGTTCCTGTAATTGTAGATGCAGGTATCGGAGCACCATCTCATGCAGCTTATGCAATGGAGTTAGGAGCCGATGCTGTATTGGTAAATACTGCTATTGCAGTATCTCAAAATCCAGTAGCAATGGCAAAAGCATTTAAAATGGCGGTAGAAGCTGGTAGAATGGCGTATGAAGCAAAACTAGCACCGATAAGACAAGAAGCAGAAGCAAGTAGCCCGTTAACATCGTTTTTAAATTAAAAAACATCACTTCGAGTAGGTTTATTGAAAACGAATGAAAATGATTGGTGTCGAGAAATATTATAAATTAGGTTCTCGATATATTTTAATTCGTTTCACTTATTAAAATTACTCGAACTGACAATAGAAAAAATGGATAATACATTTAATACAATATTCGACACTTATAATTGGGATGATACCTTAAAAAGTATCTTTCATAAAACTACTGTTCAGGTAGAGCTTGCTTTATCAAAAGATAAACTCGATTTAGAAGATTTTAAGGCATTAATATCTCCAGCAGCAAGGCCGTACATCGAGCAAATGGCACAGAAGAGTAGTTTACTTACTAAAAAACGATTTGGAAATACCATACAAATGTATGCACCAATGTATTTAAGTAATGAATGCCAGAATATCTGTACATATTGTGGTTTTAGTATGACGAATAAAATACCCAGACGTACTTTAACTGATACTGAAATTTTAAAGGAAGTGGCTTTTTTAAAAGAAAAAGGGTACGATCATATTTTGTTAGTTACAGGTGAAGCGAATAGAACAGTTGGTGTTGCTTATATAAAAAATGCAATCGAATTAATTCGTTCACAATTTTCAAATATTACGATTGAGGTGCAACCTTTAGATCAGGATGAATATGAATCTTTAATTGAAGCAGGATTGTACGCTGTATTAGTTTACCAAGAAACGTATCATAGAGATGAATATAAGAAACATCATCCTAAGGGGAAAAAATCTAATTTTGATTACCGTTTAGATACGCCAGATAGATTAGGAAAAGCAGGGATTCATAAAATAGGATTGGGTGCTTTATTCGGATTAGAAGATTGGCGTGCTGATAGTTTTTTTACAGCCTTGCATTTAAAATATTTACAGAAAACATATTGGAAAACAAAGTATTCTATTTCGTTTCCAAGGTTACGACCTCATTCTGGCGGATTAGAACCAAAGGTAGAAATGACTGATGCCGATTTAGTACAATTAATTTGCGCTTTTCGTTTGTTTGATGAAGATGTAGAGTTGTCAATGTCTACCAGAGAAAGTGAAATTTTTAGGAATAATATTGTTAATTTAGGAGCTACATCAATTAGTGCAGAATCTAAAACGAATCCGGGAGGCTATACGGTAGAACCACAATCGTTGGAGCAATTTGAAATTTCTGATGAACGAAGTACAGAGGAAGTGGTAAAAATGTTAAAAGATAAAGGTTTAGAAGTCGTTTGGAAAGATTGGACGCATTTTGAGTCAATAGAAAAATAATGAATTTAACTAGCGAAGAACAAAAACAATATAATCGTCATCTTATTTTAGATAAAATAGGAGAAGCAGGTCAATTAAAATTAAAGGAAGCAAAAGTTTTGGTGATTGGAGCTGGCGGATTGGGTTGCCCTGTATTGCAATATTTAACAGCAGCAGGTGTTGGAACAATCGGAATTATAGATGACGATATTATTGATCAAAGTAATTTGCAGCGTCAAATTTTATATACCATTGATGATATTGGTTTGTCGAAGGCTGAAACAGCAGCAAAGCGATTATCGAGGTTAAATCCGTTTGTGAATTTTAAAGTATATAAAGAAAAATTAACAAACGAAAATGCCATTTCATTGTTTGAAAAATATGATGTTATTGTTGATGGGAGTGATAATTTTTCAACTCGATATTTAACAAATGATGCCGCTGTAATTACCAAAAAACCATTGGTGTACGGCGCAATTTTTAAGTTTGAAGGTCAGGTTAGTGTGTTTAATTATAAAAGTAGCGCAACTTACAGATGTTTATATCCGACACCACCAAAACCAGATGAATCTCCAAATTGTTCTGAAATTGGCGTTTTGGGAGTTTTACCAGGAATTATTGGTGGCTTACAAGCAAATGAAACGATTAAAATTATTTGCGAAATAGGGGAGGTTTTAGCTAATAAATTATTGATGTATGATACTTTAAGTATGCGTCAAATGATTTTAAAATTTGAGAAATCAGCTGATACAGCGGTTACAGAATTAGAAAAAGACTATGATTTTTTCTGCGGAATAAAATCAGTGAAAAATGAAATTACTTTTGATGAGCTTCAAAAGAATTTACCGAAATATAATTTATTAGATGTGCGTGAAAATTGGGAGCGTCAACAACATCATATTAAAGGACAACATATTCCTTTAGGAGAATTACAAAATAGATTTAAAGAGTTAAATTTTGATAAACCTCTCGTTGTGTATTGTAAATCGGGAATAAGAAGTAAAAAAGCAATCGCCTTTTTAGAAGAGGCAATTGATGAGGTTATTTTTATCAACCTAAAAAACGGATTGAATTAAAAAAATGCGTTTCCTTTTTTATAAGAGAAACGCATTGTGTAAATTATGGATTGGTTGACCATAAAGAAGCTCCTTTAAGCATGGCTCTTCTAGGTAAAGATAAACCAGCTACAATTAATTCTGCAAAGTCATCGGGTTGTAATACTTTTTCAGGATTCCCATCTGTAATTCCTAACTCTAAAGACATATCTGAAGCAATAGTACTTGGTGTAAGCGTACAAACTCTAATGTTGTTTTTACGAACTTCTTTCATTAATGATTCCGATATTCCGATTACTGCAAATTTAGAAGCAGAATAAGCTGAGGTGGTTGCATTACCACTTAATCCGGCAGTAGATGCAATATTAATAATATCACCTTCGTTTTTTTCAATTAAATAAGGTAAAACTTCTTTGGTAACATAATACATTCCCATTAAATTGGTTTGTATAATTTGTGTCCAATCTTCAACAGGCATTTCGTTCAGTGAACCAAAAGCAGCAATACCCGCATTGTTTACTAAAATATCAACAGTGCCAAATGTATCTATAATCTCTTTTATTCCTTTTTGAACTTCGTTGTAATGGCTAACATCAAAGACAGCATAAGTCGCCTCAACACCATATGTTTTTATTTCGGTAACTGTACTAAGCAGTTGTTTTTCGTTTCTACCAGTAATGGCAACATTTATTCTTTTTTTAGCAAAAGCAATAGCGGTGGCTTTTCCTAAACCTCTACTACCTCCAGTTATGATGGCTTTTTTATTCGTTAAATTTTCCATTTATATTATAATTGGTTTTTATAGATAAAGGTATTATTTTTTATGTAATTAAACTGTTAAAAGGATGGTTAGTAATGTCAAATTAAAAATTAGAGAACTACTCGTGTTTAATTTTTATAAGAGGAACTATCCGAAGGTTTTTTTATCTTTTTTTATATTTATGGTTGATTTTCTGTAATTTTGAATAATTCATATAAAATAAAAAACTCACCAACTTGGTGAGTTTTTTTTATACTAAAATATATTTTTTACTTTGTAGTTTCTCCTTTATCAACAGTTACACGGTTCTCGCGATTAGCAAGTTCCCATGCCGTATGAAAAACTAAACGAGTTCTGTTTTCTAACATCTCGTAGTTAATTTTGTCAGGTGTATCTGTTGGCTGGTGGTAATCATCGTGTGTACCGTTAAAATAGAAAATAACAGGAATGTTATTTTTTGCAAAATTATAATGGTCAGAACGATAGTAATAACGATTCGGGTCTTTTTCGTCGTTATATTTATAGTCTAAAGCTACGTTTGTGTATTTCTTGTTCATTGCTTCAGAAATGTCATGTAACTCGGTACTTAACTTATCAGCTCCAATTAAATACACATAATTAGGGTTTCCTTTATGGCGATCATCAACTCTACCAATCATATCAATATTTAAATTAGTAACGGTATTAGCTAAAGGGAAAATAGGATTTTCAGTATAATACTTAGAACCTAATAAACCTTTTTCTTCACCTGTAACATGTAAAAATAAAATAGAACGCTTTGGTTTTTTACCTTCGTTATAAGCTTGTTTAAAAGCTTCTGCAATTTCTAAAATGGCAACAGTACCTGAACCATCATCATCGGCACCATTATATATTTTTCCGTTTTTAACACCTTCGTGATCTAAATGTGCAGAAATCACTAAAATTTCCTCTGGTTTTTCTGTTCCTTTAATGAAAGCAACAACGTTTTCAGAATCTTTTAAAATCATTCCTCTACGATTATTACTTAAGTAAGCAGAAGGAACTTTTTGAAAATAGTTATCGCTTCCTAAAGGAGATACAATTCCTTCATTTTTATAAAAATCTCTTAAATAGTTAACTGCTTTTTTTTGCCCTGGCTCTCCAGTATTACGTCCTTCAAATTCATCAGAAGCATATATAAATAAATGTTTTCCTAAATCTTTAGCAGTAATAGTTTTTGCATATTTCGCAGCATAATCTACGTTAGCATCATCTTTATGCTCTGTACTTGAAGTGTCTTTACTTGCTCCACATGCTGTAAAAACAATAGCACTTGCTATATAAAGTAATTTTTTCATTAAGGTTTTTGGTTTGATTAGTTTTCAAAAATAATAATTGGTAATAAACAACAATTTTAGTTTTTCTTTATTATGAATTGTTCTAATGTTTTGTTAAAACTAATCAATTCTTTTGGGAATAATTGTTCAAAAGCATTTTGATTAATTAGTTCTTTAGCTGTTCCGCTATAAATTTGTTGTTCAGAAAGCAAAACAAATTCATCTGCTAATTGAATCGCAATGTTTACTTCATGAGTAGAAATAACAATGGTTTTTCCTGTTTTTTCAACTAGTTGTTTTAATAATGAAAAGATTTTAAATGTATGATGGATGTCTAAATGAGCAGTTGGTTCATCTAAAATAATAATTGCTGTATCTTGAGCTAAAGCACGTGCGATAAGAACACGTTGTAACTGTCCGTCACTTAATTCGTAAAAACGTTTGTCTTTTAAGTGTTCAATAGCTGTTTGTTCAATTGCCCAAAGAATTTTTTTAAGGTCTTTGGATGATAATTTGTCTATCCAATTCGTATATGGTTGGCGACCTAAAGCGATTAATTCGAAAACGGTAAGTTGACTTTGGGGTAAGCGTTCAGTTAGCACCAAGCTTAAAGAAGTTGCTAGTTCGTGGTGCGAATAATCAGTAATCTTCTTTTTGTTAATTTCTATGCTTCCGCTCAAAGGATTTTGAACTTTAGATAGTGTTCGTAATAAGGTAGATTTACCGATTCCGTTTTTACCTAAAAGCGCTACAAATTTTCCTTTTTCAACAGAAAAATTAATGTTGGAAGCAATAATAGTTTGTTGCTTTTTTGTTTGATAACCTATTGAAAGGTTTTCAGTTTTAAGAACGATATTTTTTTTAGAATCAGTCAACTTTATACGTATATTTTCTTTTTTCGTACTAATAACCAAATAACTACAGGTGCACCAAATAAAGAAGTGATTGCGTTAATTGGTAAAGTAAATTCACTTGTAGGTAATTGCGCAATGGAGTCGCAAATTAATAAAGCAATCGCACCAATAAATGCAGATGCAGGTAATAGTATTTTATGATTTGAAGTAACAAAAATCATTTTAGCTATATGAGGTATTGCTAAACCTATAAAAGCAATAGGTCCCGAAAAAGCAGTGATAACGCCAGTTAATAAACTTGTGATTAATAAGATAATGTTTCTGCTTTTTTTGATGTTGATACCTAAGCTTTTTGCATAATTTTCACCTAATAAAAAACTATTTAAAGGTTTTATGATGGTAAATGTGCCTAAAATACCAATGCTATAAATAATTCCGAAAACAATAAGTTCTGTCCACGATAAGTTTCCTAAGCTACCAAAACTCCAAAACATATACTGTTGAATTTGATCTGCTTCACTAAAATAAGATAAAACACTTATTACAGCTGAAGTTAACGACCCAAACATTAATCCGATAATTAAAATAGACATGGTATTTCTAACTCTATTTGCTGCAATAATTACTGCCGATAAAACAAGAAACGAGCCTAAACTAGCTGCGATTGCCATAGCCCAATTAGAAAAAATAAAGGAAGAGAAAAATCCTCCAAATAAGCCAGAACCTAAAATGAGTAAAGCCACACCTAGGCTAGCACCCGAAGAGATACCTAATACAAATGGGCCTGCTAAGGGGTTTCTAAATAGGGTTTGCATTAATAATCCGCAAATAGCCAAACCAGAACCTACCATGATTGCTGTAATAGCTTTTGGTAAGCGGAAATTTAAAATAATGGTTTGCCAGCTGTCTTTAGAAGCGATACCACCAGTAAGCGAATTAAAAATATCTTTAAAAGGAATAGATACCGAACCTAAACTGATGTTTATAAAAAAGCATAGTATTAGTAAAACTAATAAAAAAACAAAGTGTTTTGTGTGTTTTCTTGACGAGTTCAATTAATCGATTGATTTTAAAAATTCAACTAATTTTTGAATTGCTAATCCACGGTGGCTAACAATATTTTTTTCTTCAGAAGTCATCTCTGCAAATGATTTATTAAATCCTTCAGGCTTAAAAATAGGATCGTAGCCAAAACCTTTTTCTCCTTGCTTTTGAGTTAAAATAGCACCTTTACAAATGCCATCAAATAGAAATTGTTTTCCATTTAAATTCAAACAAATAGAAGTTCTAAATTGTGCTTTTCGATCAGTTTTCCCGTTTAATTCAGTCAATACTTTTTGCATATTATTTTCTGAGTTGCTAGGTTCACCAGCATAACGTGCAGAATATACTCCGGGAGCTCCGTTTAAGTTTTCAATTTCTAAGCCAGTATCATCAGCAAAACAATTAAAACTAAATTTTTGGGTAATGTAATTTGCTTTTATTTTTGCATTTCCTTCTAAGGTAGTTGCAGTTTCTTCAATGTCATCAAAACATTCAATATCTTTTAAACTTAATAATTCAATATTGTTTGGTAACATTTTTTGAACTTCAGCAAGTTTATTTAGGTTATTTGTGGCAAAAACAAGTTTCATTAATCAATTTTTTAGAGTAACAAATGTATTGTTTTTTATCATCTTTGTAGCTGCTGTTTTTAAGCAAATAATAAGCTACTTAAAATTATTATTTTTAGTAGAAAAAACTAATATAGTAAAAATGAAAAAGCGAAATTTAGAACACTCTAAATTTCGCTTTTTTAAATTGGTTTTTTAAAAGTCGTTTATGCTTTTAATTTGCTTAATTCTAATTTTTTAGAATTAATTTCTTCTTGTATTTTATTTAATCGTTCTTGAATTTTAACGATAATAGCTTCTTTACGAGCAATACTTTCTTTAGAAGTAGTAGGGGCTTGTTTCGCTTTTTCTAACTTCGATTTCATTCTAGCCAAGCCTTCTTTACCACTAATTAAAATTTCTTCATTAATGCTAATGTCATCTTCATAATCGCTAATTAAAGTACCTTTTTCTTTAACGATAGATTTTTCTTCAGCTTTAATTTCATTGTCTAATTGTTCTAATTTTGCAACCTCTAAACGTAAAGCTTCTTGTTCTTTTAAATAAGCAATTTCTTTTGCTTTACGGTTTTCTTCTAATTTTTTACGTGCATTTTCTAATTTTTGCTTACGTAAAGCTAATTCACTAACGTTGTCTTTTATAGGAGTGTCTACAGTATTCTCTACTTTTTTAGCAACAGTTTTTTTAGGCGTGTTTTTCTTAGTTTTTCTTGCTAATTTTCTTTCAAGAGATGTTAAATCTTCTTTTTGACTATCAATTTGAGAATTTAACTTTGTAAGTCTATCTTGCATGCTAGCAACAACTTTCTGTTTTCTGTTAACGTTAGTTTTAGTTGCTTTTCCGCTTTTTTTAAAATCTTCTAAATTTGCAGTAACACGTTTTAAGGCTTTTATACCACTCATTAGAATTTCTTCATTAGCACTAACCTGATCTTTTTTTACTTTTATTTGATTTCTTAAATCTTTAAAACCGTTTTGAGCGTTTATTTGTTGTAAGCCAACAAAAAAAATAAAAAAAGAGCTGTGAATAAATGTTTTAATGTTTTCATTATGATTTGTTTATTGGGGTTTTCAAAAGTGTTTTTTAAGGGCGACAAAATTACGATTTTTTTTGTAATTAAAATAAAGTTTAAAATAAAACTATTCATGATGATAAGGTTCATTCTTAAGAATTGTAAATCCACGATAAATTTGTTCAATAATTAATAAGCGGATCATTTGATGAGAGAATGTCATAGTTGATAACTATAATATTAAGAGAGAAAATTAAAATGTAAATTGCAAACAAATTGAACTAAAAGCACCGTTGTGTCTGATATGTCATGTAAATGTCGGGTTAAATTCAATAAGAATAATTAATAAGAATTAAAATAGAAGTTAACATTGTATGATAAATAAGAACATTCATATTATGAAACAACCAGAATTAGGAAAGCGTATTTTTCAATTAAGAAAAGAAAAAGGATTAACACAAGAAGAATTAGTAGAACAATGTAATATTAATGTAAGAACAATTCAGCGAATTGAAGCAGGAGAAGTAAATCCTAGAAGCTATACTCTTAAAACCATTTTAGAAGCTTTAGGGGAGGATTTTAAAAT
Organism: Tenacibaculum retecalamus; assembly: GCF_027941755.1. Lineage (NCBI taxonomy): Bacteria > Pseudomonadati > Bacteroidota > Flavobacteriia > Flavobacteriales > Flavobacteriaceae > Tenacibaculum > Tenacibaculum retecalamus. Next base: position 803,416 of record NZ_CP115916.1, read on the forward strand.
AATAGATAAAAATAATTCTTCAAAAAACAATCAGAATGAATGGACTAATAATGAATTAAAGATATTAAGAAATAGTAGAGTTTTTGCAATTCTTTACTTAGTAATTACTTTAATTGGGCTAATTATTGAAACGTATCTTGTAGCTAATCACATACAATATGAAAAAGTATTTTTTTTAAGAACACTTTACATGATCCCTTTTTTTATAATATTAATTTACTTTCTGAAAGGGTATAAAATAATAGCAGAAAAATTTAATAATAGTTTTTTAATTAGCGCGGTTAAAGTTTATATAGTTACAAGTATTATTATGCTTATAATCACTTTTTTTACAACCTCGCCAGGATTTTTAAATAGTTTAGATATCGTTTTAAGCATTTTGTTAATGTTGGCTTTTGGAGCGGGAGAATTAATTATGGGACTAGGTATTTTAAAGTTAAAAGAAAATTTAGGGTCATTAGCTCAAATAACAGGTGTTGTAAAAATTGTAAACGGATGTATGTTGATTACAGTAATATTGTCTCCAATTTCTTTGTTTTTTATGATTCCAATATTAACTCTTGAAATAGTATTTATATTCAATACATATAATAAGGTTGAAAAACAGCTTTTAACTACTCATGATGATAAGGTTCATTCTTAAGAATCGTAAAGCCTCTGTAAATTTGTTCAACAATAAATAAACGAATCATTTGATGAGAGAATGTCATTTTTGATAAAGATATTTTTCCGCTTGATTTTTTGTAAACCGCATCCGAAAATCCGTAAGGACCACCAATAACTAATACGAGTTGTTTAATGCCCGAATTCATCTTTTTTTGAAGATATTGAGAAAATTCAATCGATGTAAAATGTTTTCCTTTATCATCTAATAAAACCAACTGATCGGTATTTTGAAGCTTCGATAAAATTAATTCGCCTTCTTTTTCTTTTTGCTGAGATTCGCTTAAGTTCTTTACGTTTTTAATATCCGCAATAATATCAAGCTCAAATTTTATATAATGTTTTAGCCTATTCTGATAATTATCAATTAACTGAATCAAATTTTTATTATCAGTTTTACCAATAGCAAGTAGTTTAATTTTCATGCTGTAAAATTATGAATTATGAGCTACGAATTAGTATTTTTACATCAGAAATTATTAAAAACATGATATCAAAAGAACAATTTAATACAGAACTAGATTTAATTATTTCAAATGCCATTCGCGAAGATATAGGTGATGGAGATCACACCTCACTTTCTTGTATTCCTTCGGATGCTACCGGAAAAGCAAAATTACTGGTAAAAGATGATGGAATTATAGCCGGAGTTGAGTTTGCTAAAATGGTTTTTAAGTATGTTGATGCTGATTTACAGGTAGAAACTTTAATTAATGATGGTGATGAAGTTAAGTTTGGAGATATTGTTTTTTATGTTTCAGGAAAATCGCAAGCTATTTTAATGGCAGAACGTTTGGTGTTAAATGCCATGCAACGTATGAGTGCCATTGCAACGAAAACAAAGTTTTTTGCTAATTTATTAGAAGGCACAAAAACAAAGGTTTTAGATACTCGTAAAACAACGCCAGGTATTCGTGCTATAGAAAAATGGGCAGTTAAAATTGGTGGCGGAGAAAATCACAGATTTGCCTTATATGATATGGTAATGATAAAAGACAATCATATCGATTTTGCAGGCGGAATTACACAAGCAATTACTAAAACTAAAAAATATTTAACAGAGAAAGGTTTAGATATTAAAATTATAGTTGAAGCACGTAGTTTGGAAGAAATTAAAGAGATTTTATCAAACGAAGGTGTGTATCGTATTTTAATAGATAACTTTAATTATGAAGATACGCGCAAAGCAGTTGCCTTAATTGGTGATACTTGTTTAACAGAATCTTCAGGCGGAATTAACGAAGAAACAATTCGTAAATATGCTGATTGTGGGGTAGATTTTATTTCATCAGGAGCTTTAACACACTCGGTTTATAATTTAGATTTAAGTTTAAAAGCAGTTGATTAATTTAATATCAGTAAAATGAAAAAACAAATAATTATTGTAGCGTCTTTAGTATTTGCAATGTCTTGTAATACTGACAAAGCAAAAGAAACAAAGCAAGAAAGTAAAAAAGATATGGCTGTAGAAAACCCGTTATTAATTAAAAGTACCTTAGATTATGGTGCGCCAGATTTTACTAAAATACAAGATGCACATTTTATGCCAGCTATTTTAAAAGGGATGGAATTGCAAAACGAAGCAATACATAAAATTGTTGCAAATACGGATGCTCCAACTTTTAATAATACCATTTTAGCTTTAGAGGAAAGTAGTAAAACCTTAGACAATGTAACGGCTGTTTTTTATGCTTTAGCTGGAGCAAACACCAATGATGTTTTAAAAGAAAATGAGAAAGAATTAGCACCTAAGTTTTCTAAACATAACGATGATATTTTGTTAAACACGCAGTTGTTTGCTAAAGTAAAGGCCGTTTATGATAATTTAGAAGAATTAGAACTTGATGTAGAATCGAAACACTTAGTAAAAGAATATTTCAAAAACTTCTCAAAAGCAGGAGCTGATTTATCAGAAGATAAAAAAGAAAAATTAAAAGAAATTAATTCAGAAATAGCAAGTCTAGCTAATGATTTTGGTAAAAAATTATTAGATGCAAGTAAAAAAGGTGGAGTTGTAGTTGCAGATAAGGAAAAGCTAAAAGGATTTTCTGAAGAAAAAATTAAATCTATTGAGAAAGATGGGCAATTCGAAATTCAGTTGATAAATACAACGCAACAACCATCATTACAAACGTTAGAAAACAGAGAGGTTCGTAAAGAATTATTTGAAAAATCAATCCATAGATCTGATGCTGGTGAATACGATACAAGTGAGTTGGTTAAAAAAATGGTGGCTTTAAGAGCTCAAAAAGCACAAATTTTAGGTTTTGATAATTACGCAAGTTGGAGCTTACAAGGAACCATGGCGTTAACACCCGCTAAAGTTTTTGAAATGTTTGAAGGATTAATTCCGGGTGCTTTAACTAAAGTTGCATCAGAAACAAAAGAAATTCAAGCTGAAATAAATAAAGAAGGTAAAGATTTTAAATTAACTGCCTATGATTGGAATCATTATGCTGAAAAAGTGCGTAAATCTAAATACAATTTAAATGAAGAAGAGGTAAAACCTTATTTCGAATTAACAAATGTGTTAGAAAAAGGGGTGTTTTTTGCGGCTACAAAATTATACGGAATCACTTTTAAAAAACGTACTGATATTCCGGTTTATCATCCAGATGTTGTAGTGTATGAGTTATTTGAAGAAGACGGAAGTAAATTAGGATTATTTTACGGTGATTTTTTTGCAAGAGATAGTAAACGTGGAGGTGCGTGGATGAGTGCTTTTGTAAAACAATCTAAATTACGTAACCAAAAACCAGTAGTTTATAATGTGTGTAATTCGCCAAAACCAGCAGCAGGTGAACCTGCTTTAATTAGTTTTGATGAAGTAGAAACGATGTTTCATGAGTTTGGGCATGCATTACACGGTTTATTTGGTAATCAAACATACGCATCGATTTCAGGAACAAGTACTGCGAGAGATTTTGTTGAGTTTCCGTCGCAATTTAACGAAAACTGGTCAACACATCCAGCTGTTTTAAATAATTATGCGGTACATTATAAAACAGGAGAGGTTATTCCTGCCGAATTATTAAAAAAGATAAAAGATGCCGGAACTTTTAATCAAGGATATTCAATGATTGAAAACTTAAGCTCATCAAGTTTAGATATGCAATGGCATACAATTTCGGTGGATACTAAAATTAAAGATGTTGCCAAGTTTGAAGCAGCGGCATTAGAAAAAATGAAATTAAAAGTAGCGGAAGTACCACCAAGATATCGTTCAACTTATTTTGCACATATTTTTAGTGGAGGTTATGCAGCTGGATATTATTCTTATTTATGGACAGAAATGTTAAGTCACGATGCTTACGATTGGTTTAAAAACAACGGATTGTTAACACGTGCAAACGGAGATAAATTTAGAAACGAAGTGCTATCAAAAGGAAACACGATGGATTATGCAAAAATGTATCAAGTATTTGCAGGAAGAGATCCGAAAGCAACACCAATGTTAAAAGCAAGAGGTTTACAATAGTTAGATTGTCATATCGAGTAAATTTTGAGGAACGAATAAATTTGTATCGAGATGTTTTTAGTATTCATAAACGTCATAAGATTATTTTAAAATGAACGATTACTTCGATAGTGAAACATTTAATAAAATAGATTTTGCACAAGCAAAAATCAAAAAAGGAGAATATGATAATTGTACGTTCACGGATTGTAATTTCGAGAACGTACATGCATCAAATATCCAATTTGTGGAGTGTGAGTTTATCGATTGTAATTTTAGTAATGCAATAGTTGCAAACACTGCTTTTAAAGAAGCTTCGTTTATTAATTGTAAAATGATAGGTGTAAAATTTAATGAGTGTGATTCGTTTTTATTACAGTTTAGTTTTAAAGAATGTCAATTAAATTTCTCGTCATTTTATCAATTAAAAATTCCGAATACAAAATTTATAGATTGTAATTTACAAGAAGTAGATTTTACAGAAACTAATTTAACAAATTCGGATTTTGAAAATTGCGATTTGAAAAAAACGATATTTGATAGAACTATTTTAGAAAAATCAGATTTTAAAACTGCTTTTAATTTTAATATTGATCCTGAAGAAAATAAATTAAAAGGAGCAAAGTTTAGTAAAGAAAATATTATAGGCTTGTTACAGAAATATAATATTGTAGTTGAGTAACTTTTAACATAGTTTATTTTATGATAACTTTGTTTGATGTTATTTTGAAACAAGTTGAAAAAGAAGATTATGTATTTAATTTTTAACGTCAACCTGAATTTATTTCAGGTTCGTATATAGATTAATTAAAATGTGTCATTCCTGCGAAGGCAGGAAACTCATTCTAAAAAAAGATACTTTCAGATAGGGTATCTATTTTAAAAAAAAATGATAGTGAAAAGGAAACACCAATAAATGACCAAACAAACAGAAAGTAACCTAGAAAAAATACCAGTAGTAAACATTTTGGTAAAACTTGGAAAAAAAATAAAAATTCCAGGTTTACAAGGTATGTCATTATACGATGTAATTGAAATGTATATTATAGGTATTGTAAAAGGGGCTTTAACAACGCGTGCAGGTGGAATTGCATTTAGTTTTTTTATGGCAATATTCCCTTTTTTACTGTTTATTTTATCACTGATTCCTTATATTCCTATCGAAGGATTTCAGGATAATCTCTTCTGGTTAATTCAAGAAATGTTGCCTCCTAAAACTTTTGATGCCGTAGATGTGGTGTTAAAAGATATTATAAATAATCAATATAGCGGATTATTATCTTTCGGATTTTTAGCTTCAATATTTTTAATGACAAATGGTGTAAATGCTATTTTTGGAGGTTTCGAATATTCGTACCATGTAACAGAGATGAGAAACGTTTTTACAGCATACATTGTTTCGTTAGGAGTTTCGTTATTAATGTCTCTTTTCTTAATAATAACAGTAGTTGCAATCATTTTTTATCAAATAGCATTGTCAAGAATAGATAATATAGGTTGGTTAGATACCAGTGATTTAGATTTGTTTTATTGGGGAAAAGGCTTGTTGTTTTTAATAATGATTTTCACGATTGTTTCGTTGCTATTTCGCTTTGGTACTAAACAGGGTAAGGAAGTGAAGTTTTTTTCACCAGGAGCTATTTTAACCACAGTATTATCATTATTTACATTTTATATATTCGGTGTTTATGTAACAAATTTTGCAACTTATAACCAATTGTATGGTGCAATAGGTACGTTATTAATACTCATGTTATTTGTGTGGTTAAACGCAATTATATTGCTTTTAGGGTTTGAGTTAAATGCATCTATTTATAGTTTAAAACGTGTAAATAAAACTTTATAATTCGCCTATAAATTCAGATATTTGCCAATTAAATTGGATTAAGTATTTCACTCTTGTGAAATACTTACTTTTAAGAAGTAGAATACAGCATACAAACATTTAAAAAATAAGTATTTTAAGTTTTGAGAAAAACCTCATAATTTATAATTCATAATTCATAATTATTTACATGAAACCATCAATCCCAAAAGGAACTAGAGATTTTTCATCAAACGAAGTAGCAAAAAGAAATTATATTTTTAATATAATAAAACATTCGTTTGAAAATTTCGGATTTCAACCTATTGAAACACCAAGTTTCGAAAACTCATCAACTTTAATGGGAAAGTATGGGGAAGAAGGAGATCGTTTAATTTTTAAGATTTTAAATTCTGGGGATTATTTAAAGAAAGTTGATGATACTTTATTGACTGAAAAAAATAGTCAGAAAATAATATCAAAAATTTCAGAAAAAGCATTGCGTTACGACTTAACAGTGCCATTTGCACGTTATGTGGTACAACACCAAAACGATATTACGTTTCCTTTTAAAAGATATCAAATTCAACCTGTTTGGAGAGCTGATCGCCCGCAGAAAGGACGTTTTAGAGAATTTTATCAATGTGATGCCGATGTAGTAGGAAGTAAATCCTTATTGCAAGAAGTAGAGTTTGTACAGTTATATGATACTGTTTTTAGTAAGTTAGGTCTACAGGGTACGACTATCAAAATAAATAACAGAAAAATTTTATCAGGAATCGCTGAGGTAATCGGAGCTTCAGATAAATTAATCGATTTTACAGTAGCTTTAGATAAATTAGATAAAATTGGTAAAGAAGGTGTTGTAAAAGAAATGCTTGAAAAAGGAATTTCGGAAGATGCTATTGAAAAAGTAGCTCCGTTATTTAATTTTTCTGGAACAAATAAAGATAAACTAGCTTCTTTGCAAAATATGTTGCAAACTTCGGATGAAGGTTTACAAGGTGTAGCAGATTTACGAACTGTGGTAAGTATGATTGAAGAAATTAGCTTATCATCAGCATCGTTAGAGTTAGATGTAACTTTGGCTCGTGGACTAAATTATTATACAGGTGCCATTTATGAAGTTGCTGCACCAGAGGGTGTAAAAATGGGGTCTATTGGTGGTGGAGGTCGTTATGACGATTTAACAGGAATCTTCGGATTAAAAGATGTAAGTGGCGTAGGTATTTCTTTCGGATTAGACAGAATTTACTTAGTGATGGAAGAGCTTGGTTTATTTGAAGAAGTTGAATTGCCTAAACCAAGAGTATTGTTCTTAAATTTTGATGAAACTGAGAATTTATCAAAGGTAAAAGCAATTAAAAACTTAAGAGAAAATAACATAAAATCTGAGTTGTATCCTGATACTGCAACGAGCAACAAACAGGAAAAGAAGCAATGGAAATACGTTAGCAATAGAGGCATACAATTTGTGGTAACTACTATTGAAAACAATATGTTTGTTTTAAAAGATATGATAAACGGAGAGCAAACTACTTGTTCTTTAGATGAATTGATAAGTAAAGTACAGTAAGTTAACAACTAATTTGTAAATTTGCGCCCTAATAATTGAAAGAAATGTTTGAAGTTAAGAGCAACAAAATGAATGACGAGAGAATAGACGAGATAGGAGAAAACCACATAAGCACATCAGCAGAATCGCCAATACGCTCAGATGCTTTTGATATCTCGGATCAAGAAAAAATTAAAAGAATTGAAGAAAGTGTTAAAGATATTTTAATCACTTTAGGAATGGATTTAACAGACGATAGTATGCAAGGAACACCAAAGCGTGTTGCAAAGTCTTTTGTAAATGAAATTTTTATGGGATTAAACCCTGCAAATATGCCAAAGGCATCTACGTTTGACAATAATTACAATTATGGTGAAATGTTAGTGGAAAAAAATATCGTAGTATATTCTACTTGTGAGCATCATTTATTACCAATAATTGGTCGCGCACATGTTGCTTATATTTCTGATGGAAAAGTGATTGGCCTTTCTAAAATGAACCGTATTGTAGAATATTTTTCTAAACGACCGCAAGTACAAGAGCGTTTAACAATGCAAATAGTGCAAGCAATGCAAGAAGCATTAGGAACACAAGATGTAGCTTGTATTATTGATGCAAAACATTTATGTGTAAATTCAAGAGGTATAAAAGATATTGAAAGCAGTACTGTTACCGCTGAATTTGGAGGTAAGTTTAAAGAGAAAGATAGAAAACGAGAGTTTTTAGATTACGTAAAAATGGATACAAAATTTGATTAATATCAAATATTTAAATATAAAAAGTCGATTAGCTAAAGGTAAATCGACTTTTTTTTGCGTTAGTTTTATTTTTTAGTGGTATTTCTAACTCATTTATGAGGTGTATTTTAGTAAAGGTTATTACTTAGGATAAAACAATGTGAGCAGATTATATAGAGGATTTTACATTTTAGTAACTTGTAAGTCAGTAAGTAAGGTTTTTTTTCTGTATTTGTGTAAAATATAGGGGCAAAAAAGAGTAATTAAGAAATGTTTATTAAAATAAAATGTAAATTTATGTTGTTTCTAATATTTTGGCATTACATTTGCAATTCAATAAACGTTGTTAGCACTTAAGCAAGCAACAAATAATTTTTTATTATGAATAAAGGTACCGTAAAATTCTTCAACGAATCAAAAGGATTTGGATTTATCACAGAAGAAGGAAGCAACAAAGAACATTTTGTACATGTTTCAGGATTAATCGACGAAATTCGTGAGAATGACGAAGTTGAATTCGAATTACAAGAAGGAAAAAAAGGATTAAACGCTGTTGACGTAAGAGTATTATAATATATATTATTACCAGAGTAAACTTTTTAAAAAAAGCCTATCAACTATTGATAAGCTTTTTTGTTTTTACTTGTTAAATAACCTTAGCGAAAGAGTATACATGTGAATAAATTTACAGCTAATTTTAATAAAATCAATTATTTATGTTGATTTTATAATTTTTGGCATTACATTTGCAATTCAATAAACGTTGTTAGCACTTAAGCAAGCAACAAATAATTTTTTATTATGAATAAAGGTACCGTAAAATTCTTCAACGAATCAAAAGGATTTGGATTTATCACAGAAGAAGGAAACAACAAAGAACATTTTGTACATGTTTCAGGATTAATCGATGAAATTCGTGAAAACGATGAGGTTGAGTTTGACTTACAAGATGGAAAAAAAGGATTAAACGCTGTAAACGTAAGAGTATTATAATATATATTATTACCAGAGTAAACTTTTTAAAGACAAGCCTATCAATTATTTGATAGGCTTTCTTATTTTTTTATATAAAATATTTTAAATGAAAGACGGTAGAAATAGAAACCATATTCGTGTTGGTTGTGAGGTTGAGGTTATTCAAAAAAATCATCAAAGATCAGGTGAATTAACTTCGGGTATTGTAAGTAGAATATTAACAAATTCAGCTAATCATCCTCATGGAATTAAGGTGCAATTAGATTCTAGAATTGTAGGAAGAGTAAAAAATATAAAAGAAGATTAGATGAACTAATCTTCTTTTATATTTTTTAATTTTTTTATTCCGTCAACTAAAAACCAACCTGCAAACAATACCCTAACTAATAAAAATAGGTATTTGCTTTCGGTTCTAAAGCTTAAAAGTACTCTGTAACTTTCTTTATCTTGAAAAAACTGAGAGAAAGTTGCTGTTAGAATAAATAATCCAATGATTATATATAGGTAAGGCAATACTTTTTTCATTAATGAACAGGTATTTTTATGGTGTATGTTTTTCTGCTTTTATTATTAAGTTTAGTTTCTCGTAACCAAGGATTCACTAATTTTAAATCCTTATAAGTAATTCCGCAGTTCTTTGCAAAATCTGCAATATTTGTTATGGTGGTATCTACTTTAACTTCGTAGGTGTCTGGATAGGTATATAAATCTTCTTGATCGTAAGAAAAACCGTATTTTTTAGGGTTTGATAAAACTTCTTTTAAAGCTAAAATCCTAAAAATATATCTACCTGTTTCAGTGTTTAAGAGTAAATCATAATAGTCATCAACTTGTTGTTGTCTTAAACGTTGAGAGATTCTACCATTCCCCGCATTATATGCAGCAGCAGCTAAAGTCCAAGAACCTAGTTTTTTTTTAGCTCTTTTTAAATATTCGGCAGCAACTCGTGTCGACTTTTCTAAATTATAACGTTCATCTACGTTTTTATTAACTTCTAACCCATATTCACGACCCGTAGCAGGCATAAAGTGCCAATATCCAGCAGCACCTTTAGTAGAAGGGATGTTAATTAAAGCACTTTCTGCAACGCATAAGTATTTAAAATCATCAGGTAAGCCATATTCTGCTAATAATGGTTCTATAATAGGGAAAAATTTATTGGCGCGTTTTATCAGTAATAATCCGTTAGATTGCCAGTAAGTATTTACCAATAATTCACGATCCATACGTTCTTTTATATCAGCTTTTTCTAAAGGAACTCGCTCGCCTGCTAATTCCATATGACTAGGCGTTTTTACGGCTCTAATTTCATAACTTTCAGCAACATTTTTTATTTCGGGTTCGTTCGTTTGACTAATTGTATTTGTAAATAGTACAGCTACAAAAACAATAGTTAGTAGCGATAAAAATCGGATATATTTATTCATTTTCTTTCTGTTTAATTTTTGAACATTCTTTCTCTAAAATATTAGAAATAGTTTTGGCTTTATTTAAAACCATTATGTGTGTACCATTTTCTATTTCAATGCTGTTTTTAATGTGTTTAAAAGGAAAAACTTCATCTTTTTTTCCATGTATATGTATAATATTGGCCAATGGTTTATCTTGTTGCCAATGTAGTACATTATATATTGCCCATTGCAAATATTTAGGATCTCTAACAGAAAGATACATTTTGTATAATTCTGCTCTTTTCTTTAAATAATCATTAAAAAAATAATGTTCATATTTTTCGATATTTGCAATAATTTTTGAAGGGAAAATTTTATAAATCTTAGTTATTTGAGCTAATTTTAATCGTTTAGGAAGCTCTTCATTACTTTTTACACTAGATATAATAATTACCTTTTTACAAGTGATAATTTTACTCATTTCTTGTACAAGTATGCCTCCGAAAGAAACACCAATTAATATGGGGTTTTCATGTTGAATTGCATTACACATTCTCTGTGCATACTCTTGTATACTTTCATTTATTGATGTTGGGATTAACCATTCTAAAAAATAAAGTTCGAAGTATTCTTCAGGCAATGAAAGGTACTCAAATATTTTAGAACTAGCGGCTAAACCAGGCATAAAATAAATAGGCGTTTTTGCCATTATTCAAAGAGTTTTTTATCAAGTAAAAGACCTTCAATATATTCATGTATATCAATTAATTCATCCGGAATTTCATTCCATAAACGAATTTTAACTTGTTTTCCGTTACTTACAATATACGTACTTGCTAAATCAGTTATACGCGGGTCATCGTATGTGTCTTTAAACTCGTTAAAATCTTTTTTAGCAAGCATTTTAGTAAGTTGTTCTAACTGGTTACTGGTAAGTGTAAACTCACGAGTTCCTTTTTCAAGTACGTATTTAATTCCGTTGTAGGTAACATTACCATTTTTATCAATAGTAACATTATAAACAACGCAATCTCCAAAACAAGGTGTTTTTCGAATGCTTATTAGTGTGTTTTCTTCTTTGTTAATTAATTCACTCAATGTTTCTTTTGTATTGATATCAACCAATCTAAAAGCATTTGTTTTTTGTAATTTATCTAACCAAAAAGTTCTTTTTCCTTCGGGAACGGCAATTATTCCAATCTTTGAAGAGTTCTTGTTATATGCCATTTTACGAAACGTTAAACCGCTATTTTTAAGCAATGATTTAGCATCTTCTATTTTCTTAGGATTTTTAAAAACTACAATTAATTCGTTTTCAGCTATTTTAGGTTTTTCGATTGCTTTTTCAACTACTATTTCTTTTTCGATAGGTTTAACCTCCTTTTTTTGTTCCTTTTTAGGAGCGTTACAGGCTAAGATTAAAGCGAAAAACAATACTAGTAGGTATTTCATAATTTTATTTTAAGGTAGTTGAAAAACTATTCACAATTTAAGCAATAACTTCGTTTTTTACAAAGTTAAAACGAACTAAACCGTCCTCGTCAATTTCGGTTAAGTTAACAGTATGAAGTGTGTTAACTAATTCTGGGTTCCAAGGTGTTTTTACTTTTACATAATTCTGAGTAAATCCGTGAATATAACCTTCTTTATTTTCACTTTCAAAAAGTACCGTTAACGTATTTCCTATTTGAGTTTCATAAAAAGCTCTACGTTTTTTAACAGATAAACCACGTAACATTTTACTACGTTTTACACGTACATTTTTGGCAACTACACCATCCATATCAACAGCTTCTGTATTAGGTCTTTCAGAATAGGTAAATACATGTAAATACGAAATATCCATTTCGTTTAAATAGTTGTAGGTTTCTAAAAATAATTCATCTGTTTCACCAGGAAAACCAACAATAACGTCTACACCAATACAAGCATTTGGCATTACTTCTTTTATTCTAGTAACTCTATTTGTATAGGTTTGCGTTAAATAACGACGCTTCATCTTTTTTAACAATTCATCAGAACCAGATTGCAACGGAATGTGGAAATGCGGAACAAAAGTGTCAGATTTAGAAACAAAATCGATCGTTTCATCTTTTAATAAATTAGGTTCGATAGACGATATTCGCAAACGGTGGATTCCATCAACTTTATCTAATTCTTTAACCAATTCTAAGAAAGTATGTTCATGTTTTTTGTTACCAAACTCACCTTTACCGTAATCACCAATATTAACTCCTGTTAAAACGATTTCTTTAATTCCCTTTTCTGATATTTCTTTGGCATTTTTTAAAACGTTCTCTAAAGTATCAGATCTAGAAATTCCTCTTGCCAACGGAATTGTACAATACGTACATTTATAATCACAACCATCTTGTACTTTTAAGAAAGCACGGGTACGATCGCCAATAGAATAGGCACCAACATAAGAATCGGCTTCTTCAATTTCGCAAGAATGTACTTCGCCAATATCGTTTTTAGTTAAATCGTTGATGTAACTAGTAACATTAAATTTTTCGGTAGCACCTAAAACTAAATCTACACCATTAACATTGGCTAATTCTTCTGGTTTTAATTGCGCATAGCAACCTACACCAATTATAAAAGCATCTTCATTTTGTTTTAAAGCTGATTTTACAATCGATTTAAAACGTTTATCAGCATTGTCAGTAACCGAACATGTGTTAATTACATATATAGCTGCTTTTTCATCAAACTCAACACGTTCAAAACCTTCAGAAACAAAATTTCTAGCAATAGTTGAAGTTTCAGAAAAATTTAATTTACATCCTAAAGTGTAAAAAGCTACTTTTTTATCTACGTTCATTCTTTTAATATCCTTAATAAAAAACAAAAGCCTTGTGTAAGTCTTTAATTTTTTAGAAGTTCGTATGGTGTATTTTTATAAATCTGTTTTAAACAGTATTTATCAACTGCAAAATTACAATTTATTCATGATTTTTGAAACCGAAAGATTACGCATTAGAAAACTTCTTTTAACTGACTTAAAACCTTTTTTTAAGTTAGAAAGCAATCCTATTGTTTTACAATACGCTACAGGTGAAATTAAAACAATTATTGCGTGTGAAATAGAGCTTAAAGAATTGATGGATAAGTATGATAAGTTAAAAAACGATTTTTGGATTTATGCTATCGAACGAAAATACGACAACAAATTTATAGGAACCGTTGCTTTGGTGAAAGACAATATAGATGATGAAATAGGGTATCGGTTTATTGAAGAATATTGGGGTAAAGGATATGCAACTGAAATTTGCAAAGGACTAATTTCTTATTGTAAATTTGTAGGAATGAAAAAAATTGTAGGCTATGTAGTTGATGAAAATATCGCTTCAGCTAAAATATTAAAGCGATTTAATTTTACAGAAGTAAAGAAATTTATTAGTGATGATATCGGCTTACCAGAAACTAAATACGAATTAATATTATGATTGAAGATTCATTAACACCACCATATTACGCGGTTGTATTTACAACTGTATTGTCTGAAAACCAAGAAGGGTACGAAGACATGAACAAAAGAATGGTAGAATTAGCAAAACAACAAGAAGGTTATTTAGGAGTTGAATCAGCTCGTTCGGAAGTTGGAATTACGGTTTCCTATTGGCGAAGTTTAGCATCAATTACACAATGGAAAAATAATTTATTACACATAGAAGCTCGAGAAAAAGGAAGAGAAAAATGGTATACAAAATACCAACTCCGAATTTGTAAAGTAGAGCGAGAATATGGATTTGAAAAATAATAACAATTAAATGTACGCAACAATATCTAAGGTTTTAAGTACTTTTTTAAAACAAAGCACTATTTTTAAATACGGATTTAATATTTCGCCAATGTATCGAAGATCTACAGGTAAGATTATAGAAGTATCTGATGATTTATTTAATGTGAAAGTTAAAATTCCTATTAGTTATAAAAACAAAAATTACGTAGGTTCTATATTTGGAGGAAGTTTATTTTCAGCCACCGATCCTGTTTTTATGATTCAGTTAATGAATATTTTAGGAAACGATTATGTAGTTTGGGATAAAAGCGCCAATATTAAATTTAAAAGACCTGCAAAATCAAATTCGTTTGCTGATTTTATATTTACTGAAGATGAAATTCAGCAAATAAAAGAACGACTAAAAGATAAGCAAGAAATAGATTTGCAAAAAGAAATTAAAATTACAAATAAAAACGCTTCAATTATATATGCTGAAGTTTCTAAAATCATATACATTGCAGATAAATCATATTATAAAAATAAAAGAAAAAACAAGTAAATTTCTTATTTTAATAGTCCTTTTTATAAGTTTTTATTCTTGTACTAAAGAAGCCAGTTCTTTTTCAGAAACTCAGGTTTTTCGTTATAACGAACACTCTAATATTACCTCTCTTGATCCTGTATTCGCAAAAGATCAACGTAATATTTGGGCGGTAAATCAACTGTTTAATGGTTTGGTTCAGTTAGATGATAGTTTGCATGTACAACCCGACATTGCTAAAAACTGGGCGATTTCTGAAGACGGAAAAACATATAAGTTTACTTTAAGAAATGATGTAGAATTTCATAAACATTCGCTATTCGGAAAAGATTCAACAAGAAACGTAACAGCTCATGACTTTGAATATTCATTTAATAGATTATTACATAAAAATGTAGCCTCTCCAGGAGGTTGGGTTTTGCAGAATGTAGCAGATTTTAAAGCAGAAAACGATTCGCTTTTTACCATCAATTTAAAACAGCCTTTTCCGCCTTTTTTAGGGTTATTGGCAATGAAATACTGTTCGGTAGTTCCGAAAGAAGCTATAACTTATTTTGGTAATTCTTTTAGAGCAAATCCAATAGGTACAGGTCCTTTTAAATTTAAATTATGGGTAGAAAATACAAAATTAGTATTACGTAAAAATCCGTTGTTTTATGAAAAAGATATAGCAGGAAATTCGTTACCATATTTAGAAGCTGTCGCAATTACTTTTTTACCTGATAAGCAGAGTGAATTTTTGCAATTTATACAAGGAAACCTCGATTTTATGAAAAGTTTAGATGCTTCTTATAAAGATGATATTTTAAATACAAACGGAACTTTAAAAGAGAAATATGTTGGTAAAATTAAGATGGAAACCGGTGCATATTTGAATACTGAGTATTTAGGGATTTATTTAGATGGAGAAAATGAACATCCAACGAAATCAAAATTAATAAGACAAGCTATAAATTACGGATTTGATCGTGTAAAAATGATTAAATTCTTACGAAACGGAATAGGAACACCTGCTACAAGTGGATTTATACCAAAAGGATTACCGTCATTTAATAATCAAAAAGGATATTCTTATCAGCCAGAAAAAGCGGCTGCTTTGGTTTCGGAATATATAAAGGTAACAGGAAATGAAAATCCAGAAATTACAATTACTACGAATGGTAATTATTTAGATTTATGTGAGTTTATTCAGCGTGAATTGCAAAATATTGGATTACAAACTAAAGTAGATGTAATTCCGCCCTCAACTTTACGACAAGGAAAATCGAGTGGAAAGCTACCTGTTTTTAGAGCAAGTTGGATTGCTGATTATCCTGATGCAGAAAATTATGTCTCGTTATTTTATAGTAAAAATTTTACACCAAACGGACCAAATTATACACATTTTAAGAATGAAAAATTTGACGAGCTATACGAGAACTCAATAAAGGAAGTCGACGTTAAAAAGCGTTATGAATTATATCAGCAAATGGATAGTATTATTATAGAGGAAGCTCCGATTGTTCCGTTATATTACGATGAAGTAATTCGTTTTAGTCAAAAAAACATTCAAGGATTGGGAATAAATCCTATTGATTTACTGAATTTGAAGCGTGTTAAAAAGAACTAATTTAATTACCAGTGTAAGCGTGTCATAATAGGGTAGTGGTCTGATAATTTAATGTCACTATATGTTTTGTATTGATTTATAGTGGCTTTATTATCCGTGAAAATAAAATCGATACGCATTGGATACATATATCTAAAAGATTTACCTAAGCCAGTACCAGCCTTTAAAAACGCATCTTTTTTGTTTTTTGATAGTTTTTGATATACCCAAGAATAAGCTGTATTATTAAAATCGCCACACACGATTTTTTTCCCTTTCCAAGAATATTCATGTTGTAAAATAAGTTCTGCTTGAGCTACTTGTTTTTCAAAACCATTTGCGAGACGTTTAAATAAACGCTCAGAGTCTTTTTGCCCGAAATTTACTTCCTCCGGATTTATTTTTAAAGATTCTAAATGCACATTGTATACACGTATAGTATCCTTGTTTTTTACAATATCAGCAAAAATAGTATTGTTAGCGCTTTTTTTGAAATTTAAAGAACCAGAGTTTACAATTGGATATTTTGAGTAAATGGCAAGTCCGAATTTATTGGCTTTCGATTTCGTTTTAATGTATTTATACGGGAGTTTTATGTCTAATAATTCTGACCTATAAAATTCTTGCATTGTAATAACATCAGGATTCTCGTTGTTAATAAATTCATATATTTTTTGTTCGGTAGTAACGTCATCCAAATGCTTGTAATGATTAAATAAACGAACATTATAACTCATTACTTTTAAGTCGTTATTTAGTATAATTTCTTTTCCTGAAAACTTTATGAGCGGAGGTGAAATAAACCAGCCTATCACTAATATAACTAGAGATAAAAAAGCATTTTTGTGTGCTTTAAGTAACCAATACACAAAAAAAGTGATATTTAAAATAAATAAAAGAGGTACAAACAAACTAAAAACCGCAAGCGCAGGAATTGTTTTAGGAGATATAAAAGGCAACACATAAGAAAGTAACAAAACAGTTGCGAAAACTGAATTGATAAAGAATAACAACTTATATACAAGTGATTGTTTTTTCATTTAATTATTTACCTTCTTTGAATAAAAAATCTTTTTCACTTTTGGTTAAAGTGTCATAGCCCGATTTACTTATTTTATCTAAAATAAGATCTATTTCTTTTTGGTTTTCTGATTTTTTAAAAGTGTTTTTTGACTTTTTTTATTTGATTTATAAACTGTTTTTAAAGGTTTTTCTTTCTTTTTAAAGAATTTTTTTAAAGGTTTTAAAATCTCTAATTCTTTATTGCTTGCTCTTACAACATATAAAAAACCAAATAAAGCACCACCGATGTGCGCAAGATGGCCGCCAGCATTACCAGCAGGAATTTGTATAACATCAATAGCGATCCAAATGCAAGCTAATACCCATAATTTCACAAAACCAATTAAAGGAAACTTTAATTCGTAATTAGGAATATAGGTTGCAATACCAATAAAAATTGCCGAAATACCTGCGGATGCTCCTAAAAGCACACTGTTGTCTGCTATTCGTTGCAATGCAGGAAAAAAATTATAACTCGCAATAAAAATAATCCCACCAAAAAGTGTTCCTAAAAGATAAAAATTTAGCAGTTGTTTTGAGGTAAAATATTGTTTAAAAAGGTGACCAATATAAAATAAAGCAATTAAGTTTAAAAGGATATGAAGAAAACTAGTGTGTAAAAATCCGTAGGTAATAATTGTCCACGGTTTAGATAAAAAATCATCAAAATTGGCAGGCAAAGAAAACCATTCAACCAATAAATTATTATTAGATTGAAATAAAAAACCAAAGGTATTGGTAATAAAAACTAATAAAAAAACAGCAAGGTTTACGTAGATAAGTTGTTCTACAATACCTGCATTTTTAAAACGATATTTTAAGTTTTCTAATATGTTCATTAATTTATGATTTTATGAAGCTCTGTAACCAAGTATAAATAGCAAACATTATTATTGGTATAAAAAAAGGAATATTTAAAACAAATATAAAATTAAATAAACCTAGGGCAAAAATAAGAACACCATATAAAAAACCAATATTTTTTATAAGATTAAGATTTTTTTGTAAAGAATGGGTAATTGGAATAATCGAGCAAAGTAAAGCAATAGTTAAAAATTGTAAATAGTAGTTTAAATCAAATATATAGTAAAGAGCAGTTGATGTAATAATGCATAAAGATAAGAAAATAAAGGCTATAGCAGTATTTTTTTCTTCTTTACTTAACAAGTGTTTACTATAAGTATTTGTAATAAGTATAGCGCTAGATATAGGTGTAATAATCCAAGAACCTAAAACAAATGTAAAATATAGTAGTGCTAATATAGGAATCATAAAAGAATAACCTAATTGTTGACTTAGAGAGTCTGAAAATCTATACAATAAATAAAGACCAATAATAAAACCCCATTGATATTTTGAACTTTTATTTTGTATCCAAAAAGAGTATTTTAAAAAATATCGGTAAATAATGTTTTTTGCTTTTATAGATTCTATCATACCTTCTTTAGCATACTCATCATTAGGATCATTTTGTAATGCTTCTTTAAAATGTACGTTAGCTTTTTTATGATCACCTAGTTCTAAATTTGTCCATCCAGCATTAGCATGTGTAAAATAATCATTAGGGTTATCTTCTAGGGTATTTTGTAAAGTTTCGAAAGCTTCTTCTTTTCTATTTAATTTAGTAAGCGCTTTTGTTCTAGTATTTAAAGATAATGAGTTTTTTGGGTCAATCTTTAAACCTTCATTTGCAGTTTCTAAAGCTTTTTCAAATTGTTTTTTTGCTATTTGTATTTGAGCTTTATAACCGAAGTAGTTTGCTTCATGTGAATCTAAAGAAATAGCTTCAATTATATGTTTATAAGCACTATCTATATTTTCAATTGAAAAATAATAAATTGATAGTAAATAATGTATTTCATCTCTATCAGGATGATTTTCAAGAAGAGATTTGGTTATTTTGCCTAAAGATTCTATTTCATCTAATTGATAGAAACATAAAGCTAAATAATATTTTGAATAATAATCATTTGGTTCTTCTAGTAAAAATTCTTTAAATGATTTTATAGCATCAGCATATCTATTAATATTATAAAATTGTAACCCTCTGTTATAATGGTTATTCATATTTTATTTTTTTATATTTAAATATGAAAGAATATTATCATACAATCCTGATTCATTAGAATATAAAGCATAATTTTTTGCAGAGTTAAACCACTCTTTAGTGCTAGGTTTATGTTTCTTTATTGCTCTACTTAAACTACTCATCGTTATCGGTTCTAATTTGCCTGTTTTGAATGATTCTTGTAATTTATCTTCTATAGAAATATCTATTGCTGCTTGAATATCAGCTCCTGAAAAATCATTAGATGCTTTTGAAAGTTTATTAAAATTAATACCCTCTTTAGGTTTTTTTTCTAGTAATAGTTCAAAAATTTCTTTTCTAGCATTTTCATCAGGAGGAGACACAAAAATAATTCTGTCAAACCTACCAGGACGTCTAAAAGCTGGGTCAAGATGCCAAGGGGTGTTAGTTGCTGCTAAAACTAGAATTCCATCATTGTTTGAACTCAAGCCATCAAGTTCCGCAAGAAACTGATTTATAACAGTTCTATTTCCACCTTTATTAACATCATTTCTATTTGCTCCAAGAGCATCAATTTCATCAATAAATATTACACAGGGTGTGTTTTGTCTAGCTTTTTCAAAAATTTCATGAAGATTACGTTCGCTACTCCCTATCCACATGTCTAAAATGTCATTAATACCAATATTGATAAAGTTTGCATTGATTTCTCCTGCAGTAGCTCTAGCTATATGTGTTTTTCCACATCCAGGAGGTCCATATAATAAAATACCACCACCAATCTTTTTACCATAAGCTTTATATAATTCAGGATGCTTAAGAGGTTGAATTATTTTTAGAGAAATTTCATTTTTAACTTCTTCCATTCCTCCAATATCACTAAAATTAATTGTAGGTCTATCTAATGAATCAATAGCATCTTCATCAGTTTCCTCAGAAAAAGGAATATGATTTTCACGTAATTGGCTATCTATTTCTTCGTTGCTGTATTTTGAATTTATTTCTAAAATATGCTTGTAAACCTCTTGCGCTTCAGTGAATTCACTTAACTTTATTAATACTTTACATTGTAATTCTAAAAGAGCTATATTATTAGGTGTTTCTGGTAATATGTCTTCAATAATAACTAATGCAGTGTCATTTTTCTCTAAAGAATAATATATACTAGCTAAATTTTCTTTTGCTTTAATATTTTTATTGTCAATTCTTAGTACTTCTAAATATTGCTCTTCAGCACTTTTCAAATCGAAAATGGCTTCGTAACATTTACCTAAACGTAATTTTAAAGGTAAATTTTGTGGTGATAAATTTAGAGCTTCTTTTAAATCTTTAATTAATTCGTTATACATAACAATTTATTTGTTTTTTTTCCAATACCAAGCAATAATAAAACCAATAGCTGCACCCGCAACATGTGCAAATCTAGCAACGTTATCTCCAGGCAAACTAAATGTTCCTATAAAAAAGTCAGAAACTACTAAGGATATAATTAACATACTCAGAGGAATTGGAAAAGGAATAGGGAAAACTAAAATTTTGGCTTTAGGGAAAAATGTTGCAGAAGCGGCAAAGATACCAAATACAGCTCCAGAAGCTCCAAGGCTTACTTTATGGTAAATATTTACAATTTTATTAAATTGTTCCTGTGTAATAGCGCCAGTTATTCTTTGGTCATTTGTGCTTCTTGAATCCAGAATGTTAATTATTTCTAGTTTATTTAATCCCGCATTATTAAAAATGGAATAGATTTCATTAAATTGATAGTAATCAATAAGTGTATAAATTAAGCTAGCACCAATACCAGCAGATAAATATAGAAATAGAAAACGCTTAGCTCCTAAAAATTGCTCTAAAGCACTACCAAACATCCATAAACCTAACATATTAAATAATAAATGCCCCCAACTACCATGCATGAACATACTTGTTATGCATTGCCAAATACCAAAAGTATCATTTAAAGGAAAATGTAAATTAGTAATGTTAGTTAAATCCATATTAAGAAACATTGGAAAAACAAACATTATAAAATTTATTATTATTATATGCTTTATAGTATCAGTTAGTTTAGGTATCATTTTTATCTTATTTATTAAAAATGGTGTCAATTTCGTTTAAAGTCAATGTTTTAAACGTTGGTTTACCAAATGGTGATGTGTTTGGTTCTTTACAAGAAAATAAATCGTCTACTAAATTTTCTTGTTCTTTAATAGCTAACACAGTTCCTGTTTTTATAGCTAGTGATTTTGCAAAAGATTTTGCCATTACATCAAAATGACTAAAACTAGTATCAGGTACTTCTAATTTAATGTCGTCTAATAATTGTTCTAAAATCAAGGTAATTTGGCTTTCACTGATTGATGTAGGTATTCCGCCAATAACGACACTTTCTTTAGTGAATTCATCAAACATAAAACCAGCACTTTCTAAATCCGATTTTATCGTATATATCATTTCAATATCCGCTTTAGAAAAAGAAATATTTACAGGAAATAACAATTGTTGACTACTAGCTTCTTTTACGGTTATATTCTCTAAAAACTCTTCGTATAAAATACGTTGATGCGCTAATGATTGATTGATTAATACAACCCCTGATTTAATAGAACTTAATAAATATTTTTTTTGAATTTGAAAAGTTTTACCCGTTTCAGTTTCTTGATGACTTTCAAAAAGTTGTTCTTGTTTTACGTTGTCTAACGGTGCTGTATTGGTATATAAAGCTTCCCAATTACTGGTGTCTTTTTTGAAGTTAGATTGATAACTTACCGATTTTGAACCCTGTGAATCGTTTGAGTTATTTGATTTTGATTCGTAGCTGGTTTCTGTTTTAAACGGATTAAATGTAGGGTCTACACTAATCGGAGGGACAGAAGATGATGTGTTTTTTTTGCTGTAATCATAAGGGGTATCAAGCGTGGCATCTCTATTAAAATCTAGTATAGGGGCAACATTGTATTGCCCTAAACTATGTTTTACGGTAGCACGTAAAATAGCATATAGAGCTTTTTCATTATCAAACTTAATTTCCGTTTTTGTTGGATGTATGTTTATATCAATACTATTCGGCGGCACTTCTAAATATAAAAAATAAGAAGGATGCGAACCATGTTCTAGTAAGCCTTCGAAAGCGTTTGAAACGGCATGATTTAAGTAAGAACTTTTTATAAATCGGTTATTCACAAAAAAGTATTGTTCACCTCGTTTCTTTTTAGCAAATTCAGGCTTTGCTGTAAAACCATTGATGGTAATAATATCGGTTTGCTCAGAAATAGGAACTAATTTTTCGTTCATCTTTGCGCCGAAAATAGCTACAATTCGTTTACGTAAATTACTTTTTTTTAAATGATAAACTTCTGTATTGTTATGGTGTAATAAAAATGAAATATTAGGATGTGCTAATGCAACTCTTTGAAATTCATCTACAATATGACGTGTTTCAATCGTATCTGATTTTAAAAAATTTCTTCTAGCAGGGATGTTGTAAAACAAGTTTTTAACCGCAATACTTGTTCCTTTAGAAGTTGAAACAGCTTCTTGAGAAACAATTTTACTTCCTTCTATTTTTATTTGAGAACCTAGTTCTTCCTCTTCTTGTTTAGTCTTTAACTCAACATGTGCAATGGCAGCGATAGAAGCTAAGGCTTCGCCACGAAAACCTTTGGTGTTTAAGTTAAATAAATCTTGGGCATCTTTAATTTTAGAAGTCGCATGACGCTCGAAACTTAGGCGAGCATCGGTAGCACTCATTCCTTTACCGTCATCAATTACTTGAATTAAAGTTTTACCAGCATCTTTTATTAACAGTTTTATAGAACTAGCACCTGCGTCAATCGAATTTTCTACCAATTCTTTAACTACAGAAGCAGGTCGTTGTACTACTTCACCTGCAGCAATTTGATTCGCCACATGATCAGGAAGTAATTGTATAATATCTGACATTAGTTGTTTTTAGATAAAAATATAGAAAGATCAAAGTCGATAAAAAATAAAAATAATAACAGTAAAATAGCAATTATAATTAAGATTGTTGGGTTGAATCCGCCATTTTCAGAACTTTTAAATTCATTAATTGCAGCAGTAAATTTTCCTTTTAAATTTTTTGATTTACCAACAGTTGTACGGTATTTATCAAATTTATGTTTTACTTGATACGGATTTCCTTCGCCTTTGTAATAAGTAGGCTTGTAATCGAACTTTTTATTTTCTCTTTTAATAAATCCCATAGAATGCGGTTGTTTTGAATACTGTAGTGTAACAAAAATCACACCAAATTAAGACGAAATTCAAAGTTACTGAATTATGAATAATTGGTCAAAAATTATGACTAAATTAAAGTTAAAAAAAGAACCAAAATGATAAACATCTTGGTTCTTTATATTTTAATTGTATTTTTTATGATCTCTAAAACCCTAAAGAGCCTTTAGGTCTTTCTAGGTTTTTAATAGCAGCCATTTTTACAGCAGCTACAGCACATTCAATACCTTTATTTCCTAATTTTCCTCCAGAACGATCTATAGATTGTTGCTTAGTGTTGTCAGTTAAGACACAGAAAATAACAGGAACATCGTATTTAATATTTAAATCTACAATTCCTTGTGTTACTCCTTCACAGACAAAATCGAAATGTTTTGTTTCTCCTTGAATTACGTTTCCAATAGCAATAACAGCATCTACTTTCTGAGATTCTATCATTTTTTTACAGCCGTACACCAATTCAAAACTTCCTGGTACATCCCAAGAAACAATATTACTTTCTATTGCGCCACAGTCTAAAAGTGTTTCAATAGCACCTTTTTGCAGGTTACCAGTAATTTCAGGATTCCATTCTGAAACAACAATCCCAAATCGAAAAGATTTCGCATTTGGGATTGAAGCTTTATCGTAATATGATAAATTTGTTGTTGCCATTATTGAGCATATTTTGCGCTGTTGATATATTTTTCAATATCTCTACCTTGATCAGTAGTAGCGTATTTTTCTTTAATGCTTGTATATAATTTTTCAGCAGTACTGTATTCCTTTAAGTCCATCGCAATTTGAGCTGCTTTGAATAAAAATAAAGGAGATGTAAAGTCGTTGTCTTTTTTGTTGGCTGCTTTTTGGTAATAAGCTAAAGCATCTTCAGGTTGATTAATATCAGCAAAAGCATCCCCGATAGCACCTAAAGCAGTTGGACCTAATAATTCATCTTCAGAATTAAAGTCGCTTAAATACTCGATTGCTTCTTCGTATTTTTTCATTTTTAAGTAAGAAATACCTGCGTAGTAGTTTGCTAAGTTTCCAGCTTTAGTTCCACTAAATTCAGCAGATATATCAGTAAAACCATATTTTCCATCACCACCAGTTAATCCTAAATTATATAAAGAGTCTGCGGCAACACCTGCTGAAGTACTTGCTTTATCAAAGAAACTTCTTGGGTAAGCTAATTCGTTAGAAGCCTCTTTTTCATTTGGCTCTGAAACAAAATTAGTATAGGCTAAATATCCTAAAATTAAAGCCGCTACAGTTATCAATCCATAAAATAATGGTTTGCTGTTTTTTTCAATCCATTGTTCTGATTTGTTGGCTGTATCGTCTAAAGTATTAAATACTTCGGCAGTAGTACTTTGAGATTCATCAAAGTTTTCTACTTCTTCTTGTGCAAACTTTTCTTTTTTAGGTTTATAACCTCTTTTCTTGTATGTAGCCATAATTGCTTAAAAATTAGTGGCGACAAAAATAGGTTTTTAAATTGGATTTTAAAAATCGGTTATTCGTAAAAAATTTGATAATTTGCGCTTTCTTTTTCGAAACAATTCTCATTCATGTATTTGCAGAAAATATCACTAGTAAATTTTAAAAATATAGAAACACAAACCTTTGATTTTCAGAAGAAAATAAATTGTTTTGTGGGAGATAACGGAATTGGAAAAACCAATGTGTTAGATGCTATTTATTATTTATCTTTTGCAAAAAGTTATTTTAATTCGGTCGCTGGACAGAATATTCGTCATGGTCAAGATTTTTTTATGATCGAAGGAGATTACTTATTAGGCAACAGAAATGAGAAAATTTTGTGTTCTTTAAAAAGAGGTCAGAAAAAAATGCTAAAAAGAAACGGTAAGGCTTATGAAAAGTTTTCTGAGCACATCGGTCAGTTACCTTTGGTAATTATTTCACCTGCGGATAGAGATTTAATTGTTGAAGGAAGTGAAACTCGTAGAAAATTTATAGATGGTGTTATTTCTCAGCAAGATAAAAACTATTTACAAGGTTTAATTTCGTATAATAAGATAATAAGTCAGCGTAACGCATTGTTAAAGTATTTTGCAGCAAATAGAATTTTTGATGCCTTAAATTTAAAAGTGTACGACGAACAATTAGTTGAGTACGGAACCGTTATTTATAACAAAAGAAAAGCTTTTTTAGAGGAGTTTGTGCCTATTTTTAATGAAAAACACCAAATTATATCGGGCGCTAAAGAAGAGGTGAATTTACGTTATAAAAGTCAGTTACACGATTTTTCTTTAACAGATTTGTTTGCGCAAAGCTTAGAGAAAGATAGGTTATTACAATACACGTCGTCAGGAATTCATAAAGATGATTTAAATTTCGAAATAGGAGAATATCCGATAAAAAAATTCGGCTCTCAAGGACAACAAAAATCATATTTAATAGCTTTAAAGTTAGCGCAGTTTGAGTTTATAAAAAAGCAATCTAACGTAACTCCGATTTTATTATTAGACGATATTTTTGATAAATTAGATGAAAATCGTGTTGCACAAATAGTAGATTTAGTAAATAATGACGCTTTTGGACAGATTTTTATTACCGACACACATTTTAATCGTACCGAGAGTGTTATCAAAAAGAGCAATCAAGAATATCAGATTTTTAAATTATAATGTCATGGATAAGAGAAAACGGTGAAGCAATTATTAAAAAAGTTACTTCATTTTGTTAGTAATGACGTATTATCATAAATAATTATGGCAAAAAGAGAAAGCGATAGTCTTTCAATGAAAGATTTATTGGGGAGTTATATAAAAGAAGGAAACTTACATAAAGGTTTTCAAAAAATCCATATAGATGAAGCCTGGGGTAAAATGATGGGGCCAGGCGTGGTATCTTATACAAGTGAAGTGAAATTGCAAAACGGAACTTTAATAGTTAGTTTAACTTCATCAGCTTTAAGAGAACAATTAAGTTACGGAAAAGATAAAATTATAACTATGATTAATGAAGAAATGGGAGAAGAGCTAGTAAAAAAGTTAATGTTAGTATAATAATCTCCCCAATTTGTGGTGTTTTTATCGTTGGTTTTTAGATAGCTCTATTAAAACTTTAATTGCTTTGTTAGCATCTTTTTTATCAACGAAAATATGATCGTGATAATAACCAGCAATTACATTGCAGCTAATATTGTTTTTTGCTAATTCAGTTGAAAAAACAGCTGTTAAACCTACAGCATCAAGAGATGAGTGAATCATAAGTGTAATCCAAGAAGCAATATATTCATAATTTAAGCTCAGTTTATCTGCTTTTTCTTTCTTAATAACAATAGTTGTTCCTTCCTTTTCTTTAAATTCACAAATAGTATCTTTCCTATCAATTATACTAATGTCTTTTACTGTAGAAAACACATAATCCCCATCCATCAATTTAGGTGTCATTTTTTTTATTAATTCAGATAAATTTGTTTCTCCAGCCATTTGATTTATATTTAATGAGCTAAATTAGTATTTTTATTTTTCTAATTATTTTTTAGTATGCATACTATTAAATAAGCTCTAATTGTACTGGTTTGTTTTAGAGGTAAATTAAAGAGTATAAAAATGTTAAAATGATTTTTGAAACAAACCTGTAAAAAGATTAAAGTTAGAAGCATAAAAAAACTCGTTACTGTACAGTAACGAGTTTTTTTATATTTTAAGAAGTTAGCTCTTAGAACATTTCTCTACCAGAAAAATGGAAAGCACCTTCAATAGCAGCATTTTCATCAGAATCAGATCCGTGAACAGCGTTTTCACCAATAGAAGTAGCAAACATTTTACGAATAGTTCCTTCAGCAGCATCAGCAGGATTTGTAGCACCGATTAAAGTTCTAAAATCTTCAACAGCATTGTCTTTTTCTAAGATAGCAGCAATAATTGGCACGCGAGTCATAAATTCAACTAATTCACCAAAGAAAGGACGTTCGTTGTGCACAGCATAAAAAGCTTCAGCATCACGCTTAGTCATTTGAGTTTTTTTCATTGCTACGATTCTAAAACCTGCAGCATTAATTTTGTCTAAAATTGCACCAGTATGTCCGTTTTCAACACCATCTGGTTTAATCATTGTAAAAGTTCTATTTGTTGCCATCTGTATTTTTTTTAATAGTTATACGTGTGAACGTCACACAAAATCGGCGCGAAATTACACAATTTTTTTAATTTAATTGTATATTCGCCACTTATGATTTTAAAACACTTTACAGAACTCAAAGAATTTTTATCACAACCTAAAAAAATTGTGATCATTGGTCATAGAAATCCAGATGGTGATGCCGTTGGCTCTACTTTAGGATTAAAACATTATTTAGATAAAAAAGGACACACTGCTCAGGTGGTTATGCCGAATGAATACCCAGATTTTTTACATTGGATTCCTGGTTCAGATACCGTATATCGTTTTGATCACCAAAATAAGCAAAGTGTTCGGTCTTTAAGTAATTCAGAAATTGTATTTCTTTTAGATTTTAATGCATTACACAGAGTAGGAGGTGATATGCAGAATACTTTAGAGCAATATGGGAATGATTTTGCATTGATAGATCATCATCAACAACCAGACGATTTTACCTATATGTATTCTGATACTATAATGTCATCAACTTGTCAAATGGTTTATAATTTCATCGAAATGATGGGTGATGTTGATTTGATTGATAAAAACATAGCTACCTGTTTATATACAGGTATTATGACCGATACAGGTTCGTTTCGTTTTAGATCTACCACAAGTACAACACACCGTATTATTGCAGATTTAATAGATAAAGGAGCTGAAAACGATAGAATACACAGTAATGTGCTTGATGCAAATTCATACAGTCGACTTTTATTGTTGGGGCAAGCATTAAGTAATATGAAGTTGTTGCCAGCATATAAAACAGCGTTTATAACTTTATCCGAAGAAGAAAAGAAAAAGTTTAATTACGAAAAAGGAGATACAGAAGGGGTTGTAAATTACGCGCTTTCTTTAAAGGGAATTGTATTTGCGGCTATTTTTATTGAAGATAAAGAGCAAGGAATCATTAAAATGTCACTTCGTAGTAAAGGGAAGTTTTCTGTAAATCAGTTTGCTAGAAACCATTTTAGTGGTGGCGGACACGACAATGCTGCTGGTGGTAAAAGTTTAGAGTCGATGGAAGATACGATTGCAACATTTACAGCGTTATTACCTAATTATCAAAAAGAATTAGCAGCGTCTTATGAAGTTTAATATAGTTTTTTTCTTACTAGTTGTTTTAAGTATAAGTTCTTGTAAAGAGCCTGAAGCAAGAAGGCCTAAAAAACAAGGAACCGTTAATTTTTATAAAGAAGTTGTTGCTAAAAACAAAAAACTAAATGCTTTAGAGAAAGAGCGATTAGAAAACTTTATTTCTAAAGATACAATTCATAAATATATAGCTTCAGAAAGTGGATTTTGGTATACTTATGTTGTTAAGGATACTTTAAATACCGTAAAACCTAAATCGGAAGATCTTGTTTTGTTAAGCTATAATGTTTCTGATGTACAAGGAAATATTATTTATCAGAATAAAGAAAGAAATTATAAAGTAGATAAAGAAGATTTTATTCCTGCATTACAAGACGGAATAAAGTTGATGAAAAAGGGAGAAACAATTACATTTGTAATTCCGTCTTATAGAGCTTTTGGTGTTGTAGGAGATGGAAATAAGATAATTGTAAATCAACCAATAAAAAGTACTGTAACATTAATCGAAATTAAATAACAAATAAATAAAAATGAAATTAACTAAAATTTTAGCAGCAGCAGTTGTAACCTTATCAATTGTATCATGTGGTAACAGTCAATTTGAAACCAAAAAATCATTAACAACAGAAATAGATTCTGTAAGTTATAGTTTAGGATTAGATATGGCTAATAAAATTAAAATGAATTTTGACGATATAGATCAAGGTTTATTTGTTCAAGGGTTTACAAACGGAATGGACTCTACCAATCTGCTAGTTGAATCTAAGGATATTCATAACATTTTAAGAACATTTTTTCAGAAACAACAACAAGAAAAAATGAAAGAGCAACAAGCGGCACAAGCTAAAAAAGCAGAAGCTGAATTTGGAGGTAATAAAACTGCGGGAGAAAAATTCTTAGCTGAGAATAAAGTAAAAGAAGGTGTGAAAACTACCGATTCTGGTTTGCAATATATTGTTTTAAAAGAAGGAAATGGTGATGCGCCAACAACAGCTTCACGTGTAAAAGTTCATTATCATGGTACATTAACTGATGGAACTGTTTTTGATAGCTCAGTAGATAAAGGTGAGCCAATAGAGTTTGGCGTAACACAAGTTATTAAGGGGTGGACAGAAGGATTACAATTAATGAAAACAGGCGCTAAATATAAATTCTTTATTCCACAAGATTTAGCTTACGGAGCACAACAAAGAGGTGCTGTAATTAAGCCTTTTTCTGCTTTAGTTTTTGATGTAGAGTTACTTGAGATCAAGTAATAAAAAGATAAATAACTAAAATACAATTAGGTTAGTACTCGTTACTAACCTAATTGATTGTTTATAAGAGAATCTTAAAATAATAATAAATGAAATTTTATAAAGTTTTAATAGCAATTTTAGTATTGTTTTCAGCTTGTAAATCTGTTAAGTATCCAGATTTAGAAAATGGATTGTATGCAGATATACAAACAAATCGTGGAGATATCTTAATAAAGTTACACGAACAAGAAATGCCAATGACGGTTGCTAATTTTGTGTCGTTAGCTGAAGGAAACAATCCGAAAATGACTGATTCTTTAAAAGGAAAGTCATATTATAATAATACAAAGTTTCATAGAGTTATTAAAGATTTTATGGTTCAAGGAGGTGATATTACTGGTACTGGTAGAGGTAATGCAGGTTATAGATTTGGAGATGAATTTCCGATGAATGAAAACGGAGAATTAATTTATAAGCATGATTCACCAGGAGTGTTATCTATGGCGAATTCAGGAAAAGCAACAAACTCTAGTCAGTTTTTTATAACGCATAAAGAAACGCCTTGGTTAGATGGTTTGCATTCGGTTTTTGGTAAAGTATTGTTAGGGCAGAACATTGTTGATTTAATAAAACAAAACGATTATATCAATCAAGTAGAAATAATAAGAGTAGGTAAGGAAGCTAAAAAATTTAAGGCAGTTAAGGTATTTGAATATGAACTTACGAATGTAGCAAAGAGAGAAGCTGAACGTGAAGAAATAATAGCAGAATTAAAACGTAAATTCCAAGAAGAAAAAGGAATTAAAGAAGCTGTTGAAACGGATTCTGGTTTAAAAGTATTACAATTGGAAAAAGGAACTGGTGAGAAAGTTAACCCAGCTATTCCTACCACAGTTCATTATACGTTGTTTTTGGCTGATGGAAAAAAAATAGATTCGAGTTTAGATAAAGCTACTCCATTTACATTTATAATTAATGATCCGAAACTACCTTTAATTACAGGTTGGAAAGAAGGTGTGAAGAAAATGAAAAAAGGGGGTAAATCAAGGTTTTTTATACCTTATTATTTAGGATACGGAGAAAGTGGTTTAGGCCAATTATTGGAAAGACAGATTTAGTTTTAGAAATAGAAGTATTAAAAGTAGGTAAATAATTTTGATAGAAAATATTATACAAAAAGACAAAGAGCTTTTAATTTATTTAAATAATTTAGGAAGTGAGCAATGGGACGGACTTTGGTTGGTAATAACGAATCAATTTTACTGGATTCCTTTTTTTATATTTATTCTTTTTTTAGTTTTTAAACATTTAGGATGGAAAAAAGGATTGTTTACAATGTTGTTTATAGCGGCTTTAATTACTTTTTCAGATCAGATAACAAATGTTATTAGAGGTGTTTTTGAGCGATTACGACCAAATAATGATCCAGCGATTAAAGATTCATTAAGAACGCTTATAAGACCTCAGAGTTTTAGTTTTACTTCTGGTCATGCAACAACATCTACAGTTATTACTGTTTTTTTAATCATGCTTTTAAGAAAACACGTAAAGGCTATTAAGTTTTTGATATTTTTCCCATTAGTTTTTGCTTATAGCAGACTGTATTTAGGAGTTCATTTTCCTATTGATATATTATGTGGTTTTATAAACGGAACAGTAATAGGATGCCTTGCGTATAAATTATATGAAATTATATCAAGAAAAATATTTGATTAATTCTACTCTTTTGTAATGTAAATACTTAATATTAGAAAAAAAATAAAACGATCTCTACTTTTCTAAAAGTAGAGATCGTTTTATTTTTTTTGAGTTTCATTTTAATGCATAAAAAAACCCGAAGCATTTGCTTCGGGTTTTGCGGAGAAAGAGGGATTCGAACCCCCGATCCTGTAACAGACAACGGTTTTCAAGACCGCCGCATTCGACCACTCTGCCATTTCTCCTGACATGCATATCAAGTATGTTCTGATTGCGGGTGCAAATATACAACCTTTTTTCACTTCTAAAAAACTTTTAGTTGATTTTTTTATGGAAATTTAGAGTGATTAAAAGCTTTTGGAGGTAATTGTTTTGATACCAGTAAGTTTGCTCTGAAAAAATAAATATTTTTTTTCTGTAGATTGTATTTTAGTATCTTCATTTTTAAGATTTGTATTAATATTTGGAGTTTTTAGGTTTCTTTTTAGATAATTATGATTCAAAAATTATAGTTTTAATCGCAAATAAATTACTTTCGTTTAAAATAGAGAGCGTATGTTTAATTCATTTGGAAATATATTAAAACTAACCACTTTTGGAGAATCACACGGAATTGCAATAGGAGGTGTTATAGATGGTTTTCCGGCAGGAATGGAAGTTGACCTTAGTGCGGTTCAAAAAGAATTAGATCGCCGTAAGCCAGGGCAATCTAAAATTGTAACCCAACGTAAAGAACCAGATATGGTTGAATTTTTGTCAGGAATATTTGAAGGAAAAACAACAGGAGCTTCTATTGGCTTTCAAATTAAAAACACCAATCAAAAAAGTAAAGATTACAATCATAATACCAATGTATACCGTCCTTCTCACGCAGATTATACCTATGATAAAAAATATGGGATTAGAGATTATAGAGGTGGCGGTCGTACATCAGCTCGTGAAACTGCTAATTGGGTAGTTGCGGGTGCTTTGGCAAAGCAATTAATAAAGCATATTAATATAAACGCTTTTACATCATCCGTTGGTGATGTTTTTATGATGAAACCTTATCAGGATTTAGATTTTACGAAAACAGAAAATAATGCTGTTCGTTGTCCTGATGAAGTGTCGGCAGAAAAAATGATTACTAAAATTGAAGAAATAAAAAAAGCAGGCGACACTATTGGAGGAACAATTACATGTGTAGCACAAAATATGCCTATTGGTTTAGGAGAACCTATTTTTCATAAATTACATGCAGAGTTAGGTAAAGCTATGTTATCAATCAATGCTGTAAAAGGTTTTGAGTTTGGAAGTGGGTTTTGTGGAGCAAAAATGCAAGGTTCTGAACATAATGATATCTTTAATGAAGATGGTACAACACAGTCGAATCTATCAGGAGGAATTCAAGGAGGAATTTCTAACGGAATGGACATTTACTTTCGTGTAGCTTTTAAGCCAGTGGCTACCATTATGCAAAATCAACAAACAATTAATTCGGAAAATGAGTTAACCGAAATACATGGTAAAGGTCGTCATGATCCTTGTGTTGTGCCAAGAGCGGTGCCAATAGTTGAAGCTTTAACAGCGTTAGTTTTAGCAGATTTTTGGTTGTTAAATAAAATGAGAACGATATAGTTTATAATGAGTTTTTATGAGCAGCTTTTAAAAATTCTTTCATTAAATTGGGAAGATCAGATAGTAATAAAGAGAAACGACTTTTTAGTAACTAAAGGAAACATAAGTACGCAAATGTATTTTGTTGAAGAAGGTAGTTTACGTGTTTTTATTAATGATGAAGAGGAGGATCATACAATCCGTTTTGGATATAAAAATTCATTAATAACAGCGTTAGATTCATTTTTAACAGATAAGCCTACCGATTTTTATATTCAGGCATTAAAAAAAAGTACTTTAAAAGTAATATCTAAAAAACGTTTTAATGAAGTGATGCAATCTTCCGCAGAAAATAAAAAAGTGTGGGAACAGATGTTGCAAAGTTTTGTGTACCAACAAATAGAACGAGAAATAGATTTAATAACTTTTTCTCCACAAAAACGTTTTGAAAGAGTATTGCATCGAAGTCCGCAGTTATTTCAAGAGATTCCATTAAAATACATTGCCTCCTATTTAAGGATGACACCTGAAACGGTATCTAGAATTTTAAAAACTCTTGATTAGCCTCAAGAATTATCAATTTTAAAATCATCAACTTTGAATAAAATTTAGTAGATATGATTTTAAAATCTGAAGAATTAATAAATGACTTAAAAAAGTATGTAGAAAATCACATTACTTTTGTCGAATCAATAAAAAATATTTCTGAAGAAGAATTACAGCAAAAAGAAAACAAGTCTTCTTGGTCGGCGGTAGAGTGTATAGAGCATTTAAATTTATATGCGGCGTTTTACAATCCAGAAATTAAGGGTAGAATTAAAAAAGCAAAACAACAATCAAACCCTAATTTTAAACCTGGTTTTTTAGGTAATAAATTCTCTTTAGATATGTTGCCGCAAGAAAAAATGAAAACAATGGATACCTTTAAGAGTAAAAACCCGATACATTCTTCACTTGATGTTAATGATGTTTTAACTCGTTTTATAGCGTTTCAAAAAGAGCTTTTACAGCTGTTAGAGTCTTCTAAAAAAGTTAATTTAACTAAAGTGAAAACATCAATAACATTGCCTTTATTAAAATTTAGATTAGGTGATACTTTTCGATTTACAATTTATCATAACGAACGACATATTGTACAAGCAAAAAAAGTCTTAAACTAAAAAAAGCTCGCAAATTGCGAGCTTTTTTTTATAGAATATTATTGAAAAACTATGCTAACATTGTAACAGGGTTTTCAATAAATGTTTTTAATGTTTGTAAAAACTGAGCACCAACTGCGCCGTCAACCGTTCTGTGGTCACAAGCTAAAGTTAATTTCATAGTGTTACCAACTACAATAGCTCCGTCTTTAACAACAGGTTTTTGTATAATGGCTCCAACAGATAAAATTGCTGAGTTAGGTTGGTTTATAATAGAAGTAAAACTTTCAATACCAAACATACCTAAATTAGAAACCGTAAAAGTACTACCTTGCATTTCTGTAGGAGTAATTTTCTTATCTCTTGCTTTACCTGCTAAATCACGAACCGAAGCTCCGATTTGAGTTAAGCTTAAAGCATCTGTATGTTTTACAACAGGTACCACTAAACCTTCATCAACTGCTACTGCAACACCAATGTGAATATGACTATGGAATAATGTGTTATTGTCTGTCCAGCTAGTATTTACATTTGGATGTTTTTTTAATGTCATAGCACAGGCTTTTACAACCATATCGTTAAATGATACTTTAGTATCAGGAATCGAATTAATTGTTTTACGAGAAGCCATTGCATTGTCCATATCTACTTCAATATTTAAGTAGAAGTGAGGTGCAGAGAATTTAGAATTTCCTAATGCTTTAGCTATTGCTTTACGCATTTGAGAATTTTTAACTTCTGATGTGTTTTCTTCTCCGGCAACAGCAAAATTTGTTACTGCAGATGGAGTAGGAGTATTCGTTGTCGCCGAGCTAGGTGTTACTTGTTTTGCAGAAGGAGTATAGTTTTCTACATCCTTTTTAACAATACGTCCGTTTTCACCAGAACCTTTAATATCAGCTATGTTAAAACCTTTATCTTTTGCTATTTTTTTAGCCAATGGAGAAGCAAAAATTCTTTTTCCTAAAGAAGTTGTTGTAGTTACAGCAGTTTCTGTAACAGCTTTAGTTTCTTCTTTTGTTGTTGTATCTTCGGTTTCCTTTGTAATAACAGTGTTTCCTGATGCTTGAGCAGCTAATACAGTAGCAACATCTGTTCCTTCTTTACCAATAATAGCAAGTAGTGTATCTACAGGAGTGGTTTGTCCTTCTTCAACACCGATGTGTAATAGAACACCTTCGTTAAAAGATTCGAATTCCATTGTCGCCTTATCAGTTTCTATCTCAGCTAAAATATCACCTTCTTCAACTTTATCACCTACATTTTTTAACCAAGAAGCTACAGTACCTTCTTCCATTGTATCACTTAAACGAGGCATGTTTATAACAATTGCACCTTCGGGCATTGTTATAGTATCATTTTGTGATGTAACTGAACTATTTGTAGTTTCAGATTTTGTTTCTTCTTTAGCTTCAGAAGTTGTATTTCCGTTTAATAAAGCAGAAATATCTTCACCTTCTTCACCAATAATAGCTAACAAAGTATCTACAGGAGAAGTTTCTCCTTCTTGTACTCCAATGTATAATAAAGTTCCTTCGTTAAAAGATTCAAACTCCATTGTCGCTTTGTCAGTTTCAATTTCAGCTAAAATATCACCTTCTTCAATTTTATCACCTACATTTTTTAACCAAGAAGCTACCACTCCTTCTTCCATCGTGTCGCTTAAGCGAGGCATGTTTATAATTATAGCCATGGTTTACTTAGATTTTATAAATGGATAATCTTCTTGTTCGTATACCATATCTTGCAATTGATTTAATTCTGGATATGGAGAGTCTTCAGCGAATTTTTCACATTCTTTTACTGAATCTTTTACTTCTTGTTTAATTGCTTCTATTTCGTCGTTAGAGGCGTATTTGTTTTCCTTAATGATGTCTAAAACTTGTGTAATAGGATCAATTTTTCTGTATTCCTCAACCTCGTCTTTTGTACGATAGTGTTGCGCATCAGACATTGAGTGACCTCTATAACGGTATGTTTTCATTTCTAAGAAAGTTGATCCTTCTCCACGACGTGCTCTTTGAATAGCTTCATCAACAGCTTCGGCAACTTTAATAGGGTTCATTCCATCAACAGGACCACAAGGCATTTCGTACCCTAAACCTAGTTTCCAAATATCAGTATGATTTGCAGTTCTTTCAACAGAAGTTCCCATGGCGTATCCATTGTTTTCAACAATAAAAATCACTGGTAATTTCCAGTTCATAGCCATATTAAAGGTTTCATGTAAAGAACCCTGACGAGCTGCTCCATCACCAAAACAACATAATGTTACAGCATCATTACCTTGGTATTTATCACCAAAAGCTAATCCTGCTCCTAAAGGAATTTGACCACCAACAATTCCGTGACCACCATAAAAACGGTGTTCTTTAGAGAAAATATGCATAGAACCTCCCATACCTTTAGAGGTACCGGTAACTTTACCATATAATTCAGCCATTACACGTTTAGGATCTTCTCCCATACCAATTGGTTGCACGTGATTACGGTAGGCAGTAATCATTTTATCTTTAGATAAGTCCATTGCGTGCAATGCACCTGCTAAAACAGCCTCTTGACCGTTATATAAGTGTAAAAAACCTCTTACTTTCTGTTGAATGTAAACAGCAGCTAACTTGTCTTCAAACTTTCTCCAAAATAGCATGTCTCTATACCAGTTGATATAGGTTTCTTTGGTGATTTTATTCATTATATATTAGTTGTTTATTTAAAGTTTGTTTGTTTTACGTGTTTTAAAACGTAACTACAAAAGTAAGTAGTTTTTGGTAATTTTAAAAAAGTTCTTGTTAAAAGTTACAGTAAGGTTTTTTTAGTACTAAAACCTGCTCGTATTAATCTTTCTGTTTAGCTATTATAATTGATGCTTTTGCACCAGTAGCTAGGTTCCATTGATTGGTTGAAATTAACGATCCGGCTTCGCTGTAAATTTTAAAACCAGCGGTATTTGGCCCGAACTACCTTGGTTTATAGCTAAAATTTCGATAGTATTTATACCTTTATCTAAAGGGATATTAAAAGATTGGTAATTTTGTTTAAGAATTAGGTTGCTAACCACAGGCATATTATTGATAAGAATGGTTACTTTATCGCCATCAGGATACTGAAAATCTCTGCAAATAATAGTTACACTTTTAGATTTTGTACTAAAACTACCTAAATCTTGATCGATGATAGGGTATTGGTACATTCCATTTATCTTTTGAAAAGCTTTTAAGTAGCGTTCTTCCGATATTTTTGCTTTCGTTAAAATACCTTTATTGGCTAAATTTCTTTCAGCTTGTTTCTTTTTTAAATCTTTTTGCTGTTTGTTATGCGCAGTTTTAAAACCATCATTATTTTTAAAATCTAATGAAGTTGGTTTTTTAACTTCTTTTGCTGGAGCGGTTATAATACCAAAAGAGGAGTTGTTGTCTTTTTTATTTTTAAATGAACCATCAAGTTGCGCAAAACCATAAGAGTTTACACAAAGTACACATACAAATAAAAAATAATCTAAGCTTTTTTTCATATCAAAATAAATATGAGCAAATATAATGCCGATGTTTTTTTTTTTTCTAAACAAAGCGTTAAAAATTAGTTCGTTGAAATAAAAAATATAAATAGTTTATTTAACAGGAAAGCTAAAATAAGTTTTAGGAAAAGGTTCGTGGCGCAAAGTAAAATGCCACCATTCTTTACTATATGACCTAAAATTATTTTTATTCATTATTGTTTGTAATAACTGTCTGTTTTTTTTCTGATGATTGGTTAATTTAGGGTAAGCAACATGAGATGATACACCAAAAAAATCAAACGGACTTCCCATATCTAACTCTTTTTTTGTTTTTAAATTGATAATTGTTAAATCGACGGTACTACCACGAGAATGCCCAGACCTAGACGATATATAGCCTTTTTTAAATAAGTGTCTCTTATTTACACTTGGGTAGTATTGGTGTTTCATTAATGTGTCATTAATAACACGAGCCCATTTTACAAAATGATTTACAGCTCTTTGTGGGCGGTATGCATCAAAAACTTTAAGACTTAATTCTTTTTTTAATAACTCGGCTTGTACTTTTTTTAATGCTTTTGCTGCTTGCGTAGTAATAATAAGTACATTTTTTTCATAACCATTTATAGATGTGCCAATAAAATTATTGTCAGAACAATATCTAAGTTCTTTTTTTACCGTAGGAATTACTTCTTGAAGATAAGAAAAACCATTTGGCAATTGTTGAGATTGAACAAGAGCAGAAAAAAATAATAATATAAAAATAATACATTTCATAGGGTAAAAATAAGAAAATGATTTTAAAAATATTCGTTTAAATTAGAGAGTTTATAACCAAAGATGAGTATTTAGGTGTGTGTTTTGTTATGTGTGTTATTTTAAGTGATTTGTTGTTGAATTGTAATTGTTAACATATGTTTATTGTATTATAGTTGTTTATTTAGTATATTTACTGAGTATTATATTTTGTATACTTATTAGAGAATAACCTATAATCCCCCAGTTATATGAACACAGTTAACAACGTCCAAATTATTGAAAAAGAACAAATTAAATTTTTAACTTTTTCAAAATCAGAAGTTTTAGGTAAAAAAGATGATCAATTGAACCGATTTTTAGATTTAAAAAGAGCTTTAGCGCTTGGTAATCTTGAAAAAGGAAAGGTAAGAATTACCTTTGTAGATGACACAGGTTTAAAAATGGTAGAAACTACTATATGGGCATTGACAGAAAAGTCGGTTATCTTAAAAAAATCAACAATTATTCCGTTACAAAGAATTTTAGGAGTCGCTTAAATAGTAAAAAAAACCTCACTTTATAAAGTGAGGTTTTTTTGTGAAAAATTAATGATGTATAGAAATGGCTTTTTTATCCGTGTCAATAGCTACAAATGTAAATGATCCTTCTATGGCTTTTTCTCTTTGCTCACTATACATTTGTTCAATATAAATAGCTACATTTACTTTTAAGCTGGTGTTTCCTACATGAATAACAGTACCAATTAATTCTATAATCGTTCCAGCCGGAATTGGTTTTTTAAAATCAATCTTATCACTACTAACCGTTACCATTTTTTGCCGACTAAAACGGGTTGCGGTAATAAAAGCAACTTCATCCATAAGATGTAATGCAGTGCCTCCAAAAAGAGTATCGTAATGATTTGTCGTGCTAGGAAAAACAGCTTTAAAAATACGTGTTTCTGATTTTTTAATTTTTTCGTTAAAAGTCATTTTAATATATAAATAACCCAAGGTGCATTAGTTTTGGGGATGGGTTTGCACCTTGGGTAGGGGTTATTTACTTTGATAATTTAATTGCGCTTCTTTTGCAGCAGCAACCATTTCAATTAAAGCTTTTTTAGTTTCATCCCAATGACGTGTTTTTAAACCACAATCTGGATTTACCCATAATTGATCTCCAGGAATAACTTTTTTTGCTTTTTCTAAAAGTAGTACCATTTCTTTTTTTGATGGAACTCTTGGAGAGTGAATGTCATAAACACCTGGATCAATTTCATTTGGATACTTAAAATCAGCAAAAGCATCTAATAATTCCATTTGCGAACGGGAGCATTCAATAGTTATTACGTCAGCATCCATGTCTGAAATATTTTTAATAACATCATTAAATTCAGAATAGCACATGTGGGTGTGAATTTGAGTTTCATCCTTTATGCCACTAGCTGATATTTTAAAAGCATTTACAGCCCATTGTAAATAGTTTTGCCATTCTTTTTTTCGCAAAGGCAAGCCTTCTCTA
This sequence comes from Tenacibaculum retecalamus, assembly GCF_027941755.1. NCBI lineage: Bacteria > Pseudomonadati > Bacteroidota > Flavobacteriia > Flavobacteriales > Flavobacteriaceae > Tenacibaculum > Tenacibaculum retecalamus. Next base: position 843,836 of record NZ_CP115916.1, read on the forward strand.
ATGGCAGGTTCATCAATTTGAATAATATTGATACCTGCTTTTTCTAAATCAACAACTTCATCTCTAATTGCTAAAGCTATTTGGTTACAGGTTACGTTGCGAGGTTGATCGTTACGAACAAAAGACCATTGTAAAATGGTAACAGATCCTGTTAACATTCCTTTTACCAATTTTTTTGTTAAAGATTGGGCAAAGTTAGTCCAATAAACAGTCATTGGGTTAGGTCTATGCACGTCTCCGTAAATAATTGGAGGTTTCACGCATCTACTACCATAACTTTGTACCCAACCTTTTTTGGTAAAAGCAAAACCAGCCAATTGTTCACCAAAATACTCTACCATATCATTACGTTCAAATTCTCCATGAACTAGTACGTCAATATCAATTTCTTCTTGCCAGCGAATAGATTTTTCGGTTTCTTCTTTTAGTAAAGTATTGTATTCTGAATTAGAAAGTTCTCCTTTTTTTAAATCGAGCTCTCCAACTCCTAACTTCTTTTGTTTGCGGAAAAGAACCAATAGTTGTGGTTGGAAATAGCGGTAAGTTTAGTGCTTTTTTCTGTGATATTTTACGAACAGAAAAAGGATTATTTCTTGTAGCGTCTTTTAATGTTATTGCATTTACTCTATCTTTTACTTTTGTGTTATGAATAAGTTTAGAGGTAGTGCGGTTTTTTATAGCTTCTTTATTAGCAGCTAATTTAATTTTAGCTTCCTTACTTACATTTTTAACGCTTAATGTTTTTAAAACTACAACTTCATTTATTTTTTGCTTAGCAAAAGCCATCCATTGTTTAATTTCAGGTGATAAAGTTTTTTCATCAGTTTCTAAATCTAAATCACATGGAGTATGTAAAAGTGAGCAAGATGGAGCAATTAATACACGATTTTCTCCAATTTTATCAATTGCTTTTTTAATGAAAGATAACGATTTTTCGAAATCATTTTTCCAGATATTTCTACCGTCAACAACACCTAAAGATAAGCTTAACTGTTTAGGGAATGTATTTAAAACATCGCTTAATTGCTCAGGGTTACGAACTAAATCAATATGTAAAGCACATACGGGTAATGAGGTTGCTAGGGATACATTGTCCTTTAAACCATCAAAATAAGTAGCTACTAGTATTTTTAATTTAGGAAACTCTTTTTTTAAAGTTGCGTAAACATGTTGATACGCTTCTTTAGTTTTTTTATCAATATCTAAAGCTAAAAAAGGCTCATCAAACTGAATCCATTCGGCACCTTGTGCGGTTAATTCTTTTAAAATATTAATGTATACAGGTAAAAGATTTTCAACTAAATCAAGTTTGTCAAAATTTTCTTCTTTTTCTTTTCCTAAAAGTAAATAAGAAACCAGTCCAATAATTACAGGTTTAGGATTTATACCAATTTGTTTTGCCCCTACAAATTCGTTGATAATTTTGTTTGAAAAAAGTTTAAATTCTTGATTTTTATAAAATTCAGGAACTATGTAATGGTAGTTAGTGTCAAACCATTTGGTCATTTCCATAGCAGTAATATCAATACCATCTTTTTGATATCCTCTGGCCATGGCAAAGTATAAATCGAGTTCGTTAGTCGATTTTTTTAAAGCTATTTCGTTGTATCGCTTTGGAATAGCACCAACAGTTAACGACATGTCTAAAACTTAATCATAATAAGAAAAATCATTGCAGGGAATTAAATCGATTCCTGCTTTTTGTTGAGTTTTCCAGTTTTTAATGGTAAGATTTCTTCCTACGTTTAGCAATTCATCTGCCAAAATTTTGCCTGACCAATATTGCTCGCAGGCTTTTTTGAGTTTTCTGTTGCTACCAATTCGCGGATAGCCAAGATTGTGCGTTTGCATTTTCTTTTAACTTTAAATGATTAATAAATTAGTTAAAAGCTCTTTTAAGCACTTCGCAATGCTTTTTTGAGAGAAAAATTAAGAAAGAAAATGCATTTTAGGAGCTAACAAAGCGTAGCTGTCCCTTTCAAGTTGGTTGACTTGTAAAATATGCATCTGTCTGACTAAAAGCTTCAAATCGCGAAAGCATTGTCAATTCGGAATAGGCAGGTCTCCTGACTTGTAACAGTTTTATTTTCCTTCCCATTTTAATTAAAAAACAGTGGATTTTTAGTAATAAAACCTTTGGTGTGTTACTTACAGTTGCGCGACAGTTCGTGATTTGCACACGATTCCCTATTAATCTACAGCTAAGTAAAACCTTTCCGGTTGATGAAGTATGTAAAGAACTTATTGGGGTCAAATGTAACTATAATTTTAAAAGAATAGCTTTTTTTATTTAGGATAAGTATAAGTTAGTTTTTTTATTAAGTAGTATTTTTTTGTAAATAGCATAAAAAAGCCAAAGCAATTAAGCTTTGGCTTAGTAAACTAATAAAACCAAGTATTAGTATCATTGGAGTTAGCTATAACAAATGAACTAATGTTTTTAGTAAGAACTGTATTTTAATGTAGGCTAATAACTTTTTTAGATCTCATTAGTAAGTTCTTGTTCCTGACCAATTACCTTCTGTATTTGATTGGCTATTATTCCAAATTCCGTTTATTTTATTCCCATTAATATTTCCAGAAAAATTAGTTCCAGTTGAGGTGGTTCCAGTAGTTATTATAGTATTGTTTACTTCCCCTTCTGCTGTGAAATTTATATTTGCATCTAAACTATGAACTAAAGCTTTAAACTCATCTTGATAAATGATAGCATTAAATATACCTGTTTGCTCTCCATTATATGAGCCTTCAAATAGCTTTACGACGGCATTTGATGTTTCTTTTATAGCAATTATAGAAGCATTTGAATGTCCGTTTATAGCTAGTTCTGTAAAAGTTGGATTGTTTCCATCCGAAGAAACGGAAAAAGTAAAAGTGTCATTACCGTTTTCAAAAACTATATTGGTTGCTTGGTTTTCTTGAACTGTTTGACTCGTTGTATAATCATATTGCATACCATCTATTGTTAATTTTGCAGATATTGTATTGTCATTATTAATGTTTACAATAATTATTCCGCTAGAACCAACAAAGATACCTTTATATATACCAAAGTTGTTGTTGTCAAATTCAGCCATTGCCTCTGAAGAATTAATGAATTCATTATTTGAATCATTGTTATCTGAACAAGAAATAATAAATAAGCTTAAAAATAATAAAATTGTTAATGTTAATTTTTGTTTCATGTTTTTTGTTTTAAAATGTTAGTTTTTTGTTTAATTATAACCAAACAAACTTATGATATAACTTTTTTAAGAAGAAGTATCAAGTGATAGCTAAGTTCTGTAAAATTTATTTTAAAAACAAACTAAGTTTTACATATAAAAAAGCCAAAGCAATTAAGCTTTGGCTTAGTAAACTAATAAAACCAAGTATTAGTGTCATTGGAGTTAGCTATAACAAATGAACTAATGTTTTTAGTAAGAACTGTATTTTAATGTAGGCTAATAACTTTTGTTATTTTCCATTGTTTGTTTTTTTGTTTCCAAATAACAATAAATTTACTGGGAGTTGATTTTGCATTAGGCTCTTGATTATTGTAAAATTTATGATAGCCAATTTGCACTGCGCCGTAATTTTTTATAGGATATACTTCAATGCTTCCTTTTATTAAAGTTCGGGTTACTTTGCCACATATGTTTTTTTCTAAAGTTTTTAAAAGGTTACTTTTAGAAGTTGATAAACCTCCTTTGTCATGAAAAAACTCTAAATCTTCATCATACAAATTTGCTTGGGTTTTCATATCACAAGTATTGTAAGCGGTAAAATAAATGCTATCCATTTTTACAATTTCATTGTGTAAATTAAGATCTACAGCTTTGTAATTCGGAATTTCATCTACTTGTGCATTTGTTATTAAAGAGAATAATAACGCATACAATAGCGTAATTAATTTTATGAAAAAATTACCTTTAAAGAAAAAATCGAAAATAGCTCCCATAGTTTTTGTTTTTGATTACCAAGTTTTAAAGGCTATACCTCTGTGTTCTTGATTATAAGTTCGTCTAAAACCTTTAGAAATGTCATTTAAAGTATTGTTAGAGATTGTTAATTCTCCTCTATAACCATCATTACAGTTTATTCTTAGCGTAACTTTATCTATTTGATTATTGTTATTGTATTTAGAATCTACAATATTAATGTCAATGTTTTTTTTGTTTTTAAACCATCTAACTAACTTCTCTAATTCTTTTTTAGTGGTTTTTTTACTGATAATAAACTCAGCTTTTACATCGTTAATAGTGCTATCGAATAAAAAACTTACATCTTCATCGTTGTCAGAATTCCAATCATTATCTTCATCGTTATCCTCGTTGCTGTTCTCAGAACCACAATCTGTACAATTAAAACCTTGAGAAGTCATTTTAAAGTGATGGTTCCCCATATCTCGATCGTAAATATCTTGAGTATTCTTAACGTCATTTAAAAATCTTCGAGACGAGCCTTCAAAATATATTACAGTTCCTTCAGGAATAAAAACGGTTGCTTTAACTTCTTCATCTTTCCATATGTTTTTATATTCACTTAAAAAGAAAGCGTCAAAAACAATTGTGTTGTTTGCTGATTTAAAATTATACTGAATCGCCTCTGCATTATCGTTGGCATTATTACGTTTTCTTCCTTCGGATGTTTTTTTAATTTCGATATAAGCATTACCAGTTTCACTTTTACGAACATCAATATTTATATCGTTAGAATATTTCATTTTTGTGTCGTTAAAATCAACACTTATAGCGTTGTTTCTATTACGTAAGTTGTGATTGTAATAGATGTTATCATCATTAACAACTCTAATTTTTAAAGGGTCACTTTTTGTGTAAGTAATACTTTGTTTGCTAACATTAGTACCATTATAAGCATGTGTTGTAGCATATTCAATTCCAGAAAAAGCAACAGCTAATAATGAAACCAACCACACACCTAATAATGTTAAAATAGCAGCGGTACTTAATTTTTTAACATTAGGAGACAATATTCTTAAACCTAAAATAAATAAAACGATAAAAGGTATTCCTATTAACATAAATAATGAAATAGATAATAACCATTTTGGTAGTGCTGAATTATAAAAGAAAGGAGGATAATTAACAAATTCATTGTCAACATTTAAAAACTCTAAACTACCTACAGAAAAAACACCTAAAAGTAAAGAAACAATAGTTATACCAGCGATAAATATTAATAATACACCCATAAATTTACCAAACACTTTAAATAATGTCAGTAAAATTTTACCCATAGTATCTATAAAATCTTGAAATCCTGATTTTGTTTGTGCGCGCAATTTTTCATAATCTGCACTCGATATTTTGTCTGTTAAATCACTAGCACCGTCTTTTAATTTTGATGATAAAGATTCAAACTCGTTACGAATTTTTTTTCGATGTTGTCAATATTTACAGCTTCGCCTTCCATCTGTAATTTCTCTGTAGTTGTTGTTGCTTCAGGTAGTAAAATCCAAAGGATAATATATGCTAAAGGAGAAAACCCAGAGGCTACTAAAACGATAAAAGCAATTCTAATCCAAATAACATCAATACTAAAATAATGAGCGATACCAGAACAAACACCTCCTAAAAACTTATCATCACCATCTCTAAACAATTTTTTAGATGATTGCTTTCTTGATTTTGTATTGTATGAAGAGTTATCATTATAATTTTCTTCAGCTTCAGCATAGTCTTCAGGTTGTCCCATAATTGTGATAACCTCTTCTATGTCATTCTCATTTATAACCTGTCGAGCATCTGTAATTCTTTCAGATAATAATTCGCTAATACGAGCTTCAATATCTGATATGATTTCATTTTTTCCTTGAGGATCATCACTTAAAGAGCGGCTAATGGCTTCTAAATAACGTTTTAATTTCTGATAAGCAATTTCATCTATATGAAAGAAGAATCCACCTAAGTTTATATTTATTGTCTTATTCATTTGTAGTTGATTTTGTACTTGTTACTAGGTTTACTGCGTTTACTAAATTACTCCACGTTTTGTTTAGCTCTTTTAAAAACATTCCTCCGTTTTCAGTTAAAACATAATATTTACGTGGTGGTCCTGAGGTTGATTCTTCCCATCTATAGCTTAGTAGTCCTGCATTTTTTAAGCGGGTTAGTAGCGGATAAATAGTTCCTTCAACCACAATCATTTCTGCACTTTTTAGTGTTGATAGTATTTCAGAAGTATAAGCATCACCATTTTGTAAAATTGATAAGATACAGTATTCTAAAACACCTTTACGCATTTGTGCTTTTGTATTTTCTATCTTCATATAATGCGGTTTATGAGGTTATTTTATAAAATTAATTGTAAAAGGATATTTGTATGTTTCTCCTTTATTTGCTTTCATTGAAGCGATAATGATTAGTGCAATTTTAATAAGTGAAACAATACTTACTAAAGATGCAATACCAATAAAACCAAAGAGACCATTGTATGAATGATGTCCCCCAAAGTCAATGTCAATTCCATTAAAAACATCTAAAAAACTTCCGAAAAAGAATGAGAAAAAAGAAGCGCTTAAAATAAAAATATATAAACCAAAACTAACGTTAAAGTTTACAGCTTCTTTTCCGTGTTCATCTAAAAAGTTACTTTTATCTTTTAGTGTTTGCCATAAAACTAAAGGTGTTACAATACTTCCTAGTGGAAATAAATATCCAGCGAAAGCAGATATATGTATTAAAAAAGCATTGGTGTTTTCGTTGTTTCGTTGCATGATTAAATATTTTATATAATACTTGACTATGCAAATATATGTCTTTAAAAAGGTATTGTGCAATACATAGTACTGTATTTAACATTTTTTTAACATTTATTATGTTTTAGGAAGTGTTGAAAAAAAGCTTTAAATTGCCCATAAATACTGATAAAATGAAGTTTACACCACGAAAAATAAATTTTTTCACCTTATTTAAATTGCCTTCAGCTTATATCTGCGGAATTAAAGTAAAATCAATTTCTGAAGAGAAATCTTTGATAACGGTAAAGCATCGATGGATTAATCAGAATCCTTTTAAGAGTATGTTTTGGAGCCGTTCAAGGAATGGCTGCAGAATTAGCTACCGGAATATTAGTGATGCAATCTATTGATAAATCTAAAAGAAAAGTATCGATGTTGGTAACTAACATGAGTGCAACTTTTACTAAAAAAGCAACTGGTAGAATTGTGTTTGAGTGTAATGATGGATTGGCAATTAAAGAAGCAATTCAAAGATCGGTTGAAACTGGTGAAGGACAAACAGTTTTAGTAACTTCAGAAGGTATAAATAAAGAAGGGGTTTCAGTATCTAAGTTTCAGTTTGAGTGGAGTTTGAAAGTGAAACCGTAACAAAAAATAAATTTATACGTCTAATTATTGAATATTAAAACTTAAAAGATGAACGCACACGAAATAGATTATCGCATTTTCGGAGAAGAAATGCAGTATGTAGAAATTGAATTAGACCCGCAAGAAGGAGTTGTTGCTGAAAGCGGAAGCTTTATGATGATGGAGGCTGATGTGAAAATGAGTACTATTTTTGGTGATGGTTCTAATCAAGAAACAGGTTTGTTAGGGAAAATATTCTCGGCAGGAAAAAGAATTCTTACTGGTGAGAGTTTGTTTATGACAGTTTATACTAACGAAGGTAGGGGTAAAAAACAAGTTTCGTTTGCTTCCCCATATCCAGGAAAAATTATACCGATCGACTTGTCAGAGTTCGATGGTAAATTTATCTGTCAGAAAGATGCTTTTTTATGTGCAGCGAAAGGAGTTTCTATTGGTATAGAATTTTCTAAGCGACTAGGGAGAGGTTTGTTTGGAGGTGAAGGGTTTATTATGGAAAAGTTAGAGGGAGACGGAATGGCTTTTGTGCATGCAGGTGGTACAATGGCTAAAAAAGTTTTACAAGCGGGTGAAATTTTAAAAGTAGATACGGGTTGTATTATTGGTTTTACAAAAGATGTGGATTATGATATTGAGTTTGTAGGCGGAATAAAAAACACTGTTTTTGGTGGCGAAGGCTTATTTTTCGCGAAACTTCAAGGTCCAGGAACAGTATATATTCAATCATTACCTTTTAGTAGGTTAGCGGGGCGTGTGTTAGCAATGGCACCACAAACAGGAAGAGGAGATAAAGGAGAAGGTAGTATATTAGGAGGAATAGGAAATATTTTAGATGGTGATAATAGGTTTTAAAAGTGTATATAATTACCATAAAAAAAAACCGCCAATTGGCGGTTTTTTTATGCTTAGTGAAATTAGATTAGACACCTAATTCATCAAATATATTTAATAATTTTTCTCCTTCAGAAGGTCTTGGAGCATTTGGATTTACAATATTTCCGTCAGGATCAATAATTATAAACTTAGGCAATCCTTTTATTAAGAATTTCTTCGCCCATTCTAATTCAGATTGTTTTTTACCGCTAAATAATTGTATTCCTGTCATTTCACGATCAACAATTGTTTGCTTCCATTTTTCATGCTGATTTTTATCATCAACACTAATGCTTACAAATTCGATGTTTTTTCCGTGATATTCCTCTTCTAATTTTTTTAATAAAGGAATTTCTCTTTTACAATAAGCACACCAAGTAGCCCATACATCAATGTATAAGTATTTTCCTTTCCCTAATAAATCATCTAAAGAAGTAGTTCCTCCTGCATAATTTTCAAAATCTTTAAATTTTGGAGCAGGTTGTCCTTTGGCTGTAGTTTTTAAAATATTATAACTTTTAGATATTTCTTCTTTATGTTCTTTATCGGTAGAGTATGCCATGAATTTATCATGAAACTCTTTTAAATTGTTAGTGTAAGTTATACCTTCTTTGGCACTTTTGTATAATAAATCGTTTTTAGCTATAGTATCGTTAACCTCAGTTTGTAAGGTTTCTAAATACGTTAAAGAGTAATCTTCACCTTCTTTGTTTTTATCTTTAGCGATAACTTCTAGTTGTGTTTCTAACATTTTACGGTAAGAATATGAGTTAACATAATCATCACCGCTACTGTAGTTAAAGTTTTCAAGAGGGTCTGGGAAGTCTTCTGAAACCTTAAATTCACTATCACCAGTTAAAGTACCGTAATAATCTTGGTAGTTGCTTAAATTCCTTAAATATTCGTATTCAATATTTTTAACTTCACTTTTTAAGAATTCAGGCGATAAATTATTAGCAATAGACAACTCGGTTAAAGCATCTTTATATTCATCCATTTTGTCTAAGAAGTCTTCTTCATCTAAAGAAAATAGCTTGTTTGCGTTTATTAAAATTTCAGTAAATTTTCCTTTTTTCTGAACAAAATAATTATTGATATTCGCATTGGTACCTTCGTATGCTACTGCATCAGCATTTTTGTAGTCAAAAGTAATTTTTGTATCAACAGTATCAGAAAGGTATAGATCAAAATTTCTTTTATTAGCTGTTAAGGTATAGTACCCCTTTTTGTCAATTCTTAAGGTATCTGAAAAATTTCCAGTTTTTTTATCAAATTTTATTTTTTTAGTAAAATTGAAACCATTTAAGGTTACATCTCTTTTTTTGAAATTTTCTATTTTACCTGATAAAATGAGATAATCTTTTACCGGCTTTTCTTCTTTTTTACAAGAGATAATGGTAATTCCTACGAAGGCTAAAAGTATTAATCTTTTCATCGTTTAATGTTTATGTTAATAAGGGATTAAGTGGGCTAAGATACTTTTTTTAGATTTTTTATCAAAAAAATTAACAAAATATTTGATATTTATGACTATCTAAAAGGTGTTTACTTATGAATAAGTAAGGTTTATTGGATAAAAAAACCTCAAGTAGTTAGCTTGAGGTTTTAGTGTTTTTTATTGATCTATTTCTGTACGAGATTCTTCAGGTTTTTCTCCTTTTTCTATTTTGATGATCAGTTTATTGTCTTTATCATCTAAATCCATAAAAATAGTATCTCCTTCTTCTAATTTTGAGTTTACAATTTCTTCAGCTAAAGCATCTTCAATATATTTTTGAATTGCTCTCTTTAAAGGTCTTGCACCATATTTTTTATCAAAACCTTTGTCTGCTATGTAGTCTTTTGCTTTTTCGCTTAATGTTAGCTTATAGCCTAAATCAGCAATACGATTTAATAGTTTTTCTAATTCAATATCGATAATTTTATGAATGTCTTCTCTTTCTAAAGAGTTGAAAATTATAACATCATCAATACGATTTAAAAATTCTGGGGCAAATGATTTTTTTAAAGCACCTTCAATAATACTCTTTACATGTGAGTCTTCTTGTTCTTTTTTCGATGAAGTTCCAAAACCAACTCCCGAGCCAAATTCTTTTACTTTACGAGCTCCTATGTTAGAAGTCATAATAATAATGGTGTTTCTAAAATCTATTTTTCTACCAAGACTGTCGGTGATGTGTCCATCATCTAAAACTTGTAATAACATGTTAAAAACATCTGGATGTGCTTTTTCAATTTCATCTAAAAGAATTACAGAATATGGTTTTCTTCTAACTTTTTCAGTTAACTGACCACCTTCCTCATAACCTACATATCCGGGAGGCGCACCAATTAAACGAGAAATAGCAAATTTTTCCATGTATTCGCTCATATCGATTCTAATTAAGGAATCGCTAGAGTCGAATAACTCGCGTGCCAATACTTTTGCTAATTGTGTTTTTCCAACTCCTGTTGATCCTAAGAAAATAAAAGAACCAATCGGTTTATTAGGGTCTTTTAAACCTACACGATTACGTTGTATTGCTTTTACGACTTTGGTAACAGCTTCGTCTTGTCCGATGACTTTACCTTTAATCATATTTGGTAAATCAGCTAAACGATTACTTTCTGCCTCTGCAACTCTGTTTACAGGTATTCCTGTCATCATAGAAACAACTTCAGCAACATTATCTTCGGTAACAACTTCTCTGTTTAATTTAGCATCTTCTTCCCACTGGTTTTCTGCGGATGCTAATGCGGTTTCCATATTTTTTTCGTCATCACGAAGCTTTGCTGCTTCTTCGTATTTCTGACCGCTTACAGCTTTTGTTTTTTGTTCGCGAATTTCTTCTAATTTAGCTTCTAATTCTAGAATTTGCTGTGGAACAACAATGTTTGTAATATGAATTCTAGATCCAGCCTCATCCAAAGCATCAATAGCTTTGTCTGGTAAAAAGCGATCTGTCATATAACGATTTGTTAATTTTACACAGGCATCAATAGCTTCATCAGTAAATGATACTTGATGGTGTGCTTCGTATTTACCTTTAATATTGTGTAAAATTTGTACTGTTTCTTCAACGGTTGTTGGTTCTACAATTACTTTTTGAAAACGACGTTCTAAGGCGCCATCTTTTTCAATATTTGTTCTAAATTCATCTAAAGTAGTTGCTCCTATACATTGAATTTCTCCACGAGCTAAAGCTGGTTTAAGCATGTTAGAGGCATCTAAAGAGCCTGTAGCACCACCTGCACCAACAATTGTGTGAATTTCATCAATAAATAAAATAATGTCGTCATTCTTCTCTAATTCGTTCATTAGAGCTTTCATGCGTTCTTCAAACTGACCTCTGTATTTTGTTCCGGCAACTAAGCTGGCTAAATCTAAAGAAACAATTCTTTTATCAAATAAAATACGAGATACTTTTCGTTCTACAATTCTTAAGGCTAAACCTTCGGCAATGGCAGATTTACCCACACCAGGTTCTCCAATTAACATTGGATTGTTTTTTTTACGTCTACTTAAAATTTGAGAAACACGTTCAATCTCTTTTATTCGACCTACAACAGGATCTAGTTTACCAGAAACTGCTAGTAATGTTAAATCGCGTCCGAAATTATCTAATACCGGAGTTTTAGATTTTTTAGTTTGTTTTCCTTTGGGTGTTTGCTGCCCGAAAGGATTCGATTTGTCATCTGTAAACTCATCATCAGAAGGAGTTTCTGCAGTAGGAGAGGGAAAGGTGTCTTCCATATGAAGTTCTTTGTAAAGTGCTTTTGCTTCTTCGTAGCCTACATCATATTTCTGAAGCAGTTTTGTTGCAGGGTCATTTTCATTACGTAAAATACATAATAATAAATGAGCAGTGTCAATTGAACTACTTTGGTATAATTTGGCTTCTAAAAATGTTGTTTTTATTGCTTTTTCTGCTTGTCTTGTAAGGTGCAAACTCTTTTTTTCGATGCTTGCTATTGATGGGGTAGTCGGATTTAGTTTTTCTAATTTATTACGCATCAAATCTAAATCTACATCAAAAGTAGTTAATATTTCAATGGCTTTTCCGTCTCCTTTTCTAATCAAACCTAACAAAAGATGTTCTGTTCCAATAAAATCGTGTCCTAATCGTAAGGCTTCTTCTTTACTGAAAGTAATTACATCTCTAACTTGTGGTGAAAAATTATCGTCCATAAATTTAATTTGTATAAATGTAAAGTTAGTAAGTTTTTTTCTTAAAAATTACAAAAAAGGTGCCAATAGTTTTTAACAGCCATTCTGACAAAGTAAATGCACATGAATAATGTTTGAAAAACGCTTAAAATTGTTGATAAGTATCATTAAAACAATAAAAATATTTTTTGTGTAAAAGAAGCCATTATAGTATCTTGCAATGTTTTAAAAAATACAGCTAATTTTAGTGTATTTTAGAAGTGAGTTTTATCAAGTGTAAAATTCACTTTTTTAACGAAAATGAGAATTAATATTTTAAAAAAATATATATGGCAGATGGCGAAAAGTTGATTCCTATCAACATTGAAGAGCAAATGAAAGCGGCGTATATCGATTATTCAATGTCGGTTATCGTATCAAGAGCATTACCAGATGTAAGAGATGGTTTAAAACCAGTTCACAGAAGAGTTTTGTTTGGTATGCATGAGCTTGGAATTAAAGCAACAGGGTCATATAAAAAGTCGGCAAGAATTGTAGGGGAAGTACTAGGTAAGTATCACCCGCATGGTGATACCTCTGTATATGATTCTATGGTGCGTATGGCGCAAAGTTGGAGTCAGCGTTATATGATGGTTGATGGGCAAGGTAACTTTGGTTCTGTTGATGGAGATTCTCCTGCAGCAATGCGTTATACCGAGGTGAGAATGCAGAAGATATCAGAAGATATGTTAGCTGATATTGAAAAAGATACTGTTGATCATCGTTTAAATTTTGATGATACTTTACAAGAACCAACAGTTTTACCAACACGTATTCCTAACTTATTAGTAAACGGAGCATCTGGTATTGCAGTAGGTATGGCAACAAATATGGCACCGCACAATTTAACAGAAGTTGTGAATGGTACAATTGCTTATATCGAAAATAGAGATATTGAGATTGATGAGTTAATGCAGCACATTAAAGCACCAGATTTTCCTACAGGAGGAACCATTTATGGTTACGAAGGTGTAAAAGATGCTTTTCATACTGGGCGTGGACGTATAGTGATGCGTGCCAAAACTAGTTTTGAGGAGGTAAAAGGAAGAGAGTGTATTATTGTTACTGAAATTCCTTATCAGGTGAACAAAGCAGAAATGATTAAAAAAACTGCTGAGTTAGTAAATGATAAAAAGTTAGAAGGAATAGCTAATATACGTGACGAGTCTGATAGAAACGGAATGCGTATTGTTTATATTTTAAAGCGTGATGCAATTCCTAATATTGTATTAAATAAATTATTTAAGTACACGCAATTACAAACATCATTTAGTGTAAATAATATTGCGCTAGTTAATGGTCGTCCAGAGCAATTAAACTTAAAACAATTAATTCATTATTTTGTTGAGCATAGACATGAAGTTGTTGTTCGTAGAACTGAGTTTGAATTAAAGAAAGCAGAAGCAAGAGCTCATATTTTAGAAGGATTAATTATTGCTTCTGATAATATTGATGAAGTAATTAAGATTATTCGTGCATCAAAAAACGGTGATGAAGCTCGTGAGAAATTAATAGAGCGTTTTGAATTGACAGAAATTCAGGCGAAAGCAATTGTAGAAATGCGTTTGCGTCAGTTAACAGGTTTAGAACAAGACAAATTACGTGCTGAGTTCGACGAGATTATGTTAACGATTACCGACTTAAAAGATATTTTAGCAAACGAGCCAAGACGTTATCAAATAATTACAGATGAGTTGACTCTTGTTCGTGATAAATATGGTGATGAGCGTCGTTCTGAAATTCACTATGCTGGTGGAGATATGCGTATTGAAGATATGATACCAAACTCTAAAGTTGTGGTAACTATTTCTCATGCAGGTTATGTAAAACGTACCAATCTAGACGAATATAAAGTTCAGAATAGAGGAGGGCGTGGACAAAAAGGAGCAACCACTAGAAATGAAGATTTCTTGGAACATTTATTTGTAGGTACAAACCATCAATATATGATGTTCTTCACGCAAAAAGGAAAGGTGTTTTGGATGCGTGTTTATGAAATTCCAGAAGGAGGAAAGAACACCAAAGGTAGAGCAATGCAAAACTTAATCAATATCGAATCGGATGATAAAGTAAAAGCATTTTTAGTTACACAAGATTTAAAAGATGAAGAGTACATCAAAAATCATTATGTAATTATGGCTACTAAAAAAGGACAAGTTAAAAAAACGCCTTTAGAGCAATATTCTCGTCCAAGAACTAATGGTATAAATGCCATTACAATTAAAGAGGGAGATGAGCTTTTAGAAGCTAAATTAACCACTGGTGATAGCCAAGTAATGTTAGCCTTAAAATCTGGTAAATCTATTCGTTTTGAAGAAGCAAAAACCCGCCCAATGGGAAGAACTGCATCAGGAGTTCGTGGTATTACTTTACAGCACGATAAGGATGAGGTTATTGGTATGATTGCAGTAAATGATATGGATAGTAATATTTTAGTAGTTTCTGAAAAAGGATATGGAAAACGATCTAAATTAGAAGATTATCGTGTTACAAACCGTGGAGGTAAAGGAGTAAAGACATTAAATATATCAGAAAAAACAGGAGAATTAGTTGCTATTAAAAATGTAGATGATTCAAATGATTTAATGATTATTAATAAATCAGGACTTACAATCCGTATGGCTGTAGAAGATTTACGTGTTATGGGACGTGCAACACAAGGTGTTCGTTTAATAAATATTAAAGATTCTGACAGTATTGCAGCTGTAGCAAAAGTAATGCGTGAAGAAGACGAAGAAGAAGATGGCACGGAAATTGAAAATGAAGATATAACAAACGAAGAGCAAGAATAACAATAAATTTAAAAGTAACAAAAATGAAAAAACAAATACTAACCTTTTCTTTAGGATTGATGACATTAGGTTTAATGGCACAAAAATCTGAATTAAAAGCTGCTGAGAAAGCAATAAAAAAACAAGATTTCACTACTGCTATTTCAACTTTAAATAATGTTGAAGGTACTGTAATGATTAAGGGAGAAGATAAATATAAATCTAAATTTTACTTTTTAAAAGGTAAAGCATTAGCTGCAACAAAAGATTATAAAAATTCAGCTGAAGCTTTCAGTGAATTGTCAGCAATGGGTAAAAATAAATACTCTGTAGAAGCTAAACCTATCTTAGATCAAATGATTAAAGAAGTTTCAGAAAAAGCAGTTGATTTATATAATAATAAAAAAGATTTTAAAAAAGCTTCTGAAAATTTCTATTTAACGTATGTATTAAGCCCTACAGATACTTCTTTTGTTTATAATGCAGCTATTTCTGCAACACAAGCAGAAGAATATGATACTGCAATTAAATATTATAAAGAGTTAAGAAGGATTAACTATACAGGTGTTCAAACGCAATACTTAGCAACAAATAAGTTAACAGGTAAAGTAGAAAACTTAGGTACAAAACAGCAAAGAGATTTGATGGTAAAGTCTAAGCAATATCTTAAGCCAGAAGATAAAGCATCAGAATCTAAGACTGCTACTATAGTAAAGAATATCGCATTATTGTTAAAACAACAAGGAAAGACAGACGAAGCAATAGAGGCGTTAGCTGAAGCAAGAAAAGCAAATCCTAAAGATTTAAATTTACTATTAAATGAAGCTGACATGTATATTCAGCTTAAACAAATGGATAAGTTTGGAGAGTTAATGACTGAAGCAATTGCTTTAGATCCAGAAAACGCTACGTTATATTACAATTTAGGTGTAGTTAATTTTAATCAAGGTAGAGTTGAGGATGCTAAAAAGTATTATCAAAAAGCGATTGAATTAAAGCCTGATTATGGTGATGCTTACATGAACTTAGCAGTAGTTGTTTTAGATAAAGACAAGAAAATTGTTGAAGAAATGAATAATAATTTATCAAACTTTAAAAAGTATGACGAGTTAGCTTTACAACAAAAAGAAGTTTATAAAGAGGCATTACCGTTTTTAGAGAAAGCAGATTCTTTAAATAGAAGTATTGATACAGTTAAGACATTAATGAATTTATATGAAGTTTTAGAAAATGAAGCGAAAGCAACAGAGTACAGAGATTTATATAAGTCAATGAAATAAGCTTATTTCACTAAATAAAAAAACCGAAACTTTTAAGTTTCGGTTTTTTTGTGCTTTATTTTATGAGAATTCTAAATAAAACGTTTAATTACTCTTAATTTATGAGTGTGTTTATTGGTGTCTATATTATAAATACCGCTATGATCTAGCTTGTCTATGCGTACTTTACCATGTGCATGAATAATATTATAATCATTCATAATAATACCAACATGCGTAATATTACCATCTTCATTATCAAAAAACGCTAAATCACCAGGCTCACTTTCTTCAATAAAACTTAAAACCTCACCTTGGGTAGCTTGTTCTTTAGCATCGCGCAATAAATTATAACCACATAATTTATATACAGTTTGCGTAAAGCCAGAGCAATCAATACCAAAAGGAGATTTCCCTCCCCATAAATAAGGTACATTTAAAAACAGAAAAGCAGTATCAATAATAGCAGATTTAGCTAGTTTCGTATTACATACTTTTCCTTCGTAAGAATATAAAGTTTTATTTATATTGATATTCTTGTCTTTGTAAAAAGGAAGTCTAGCTCCCATCGGAATAGTAGTTAAGTTGTGATTATTATCAGTAATAAAATCAATTAACTCACCAGCATAGTTTTTGTTTTCTTCGGATAAAGAATTATAAACATCCTCTGTAATTTCTTCATATTGCTTATTATCGATAAAACCTTCGTAATTATCGAAAGCTAAACGAATTTTACTCCATTTTTTAGATTTTTCTAAAACCTTAAAATGTTCGCCAAAAACTACTTGATTTACCATTTCTGATGGATCAGCAGGTTCAAGACGAAGAGGTACAATACTTAAATTACAAATTCCGAAAGACATTGATTAATAGATTAAAAATTAAACTCTCTCGATTACTATTGCACTAGCACCACCACCACCGTTACAAATACCAGCAGCACCAATTTTAGCGTTATTTTGTTTTAAGATAGAAGTTAAAGCGATAACAATTCTTGCTCCAGAAACCCCTAATGGATGTCCTAAAGAAACAGCTCCACCATTTACATTTACTTTATCAGCAGTTAAACCTAAAATTTTCATATTAGCTAAACCAACAACAGAAAATGCTTCGTTTAACTCAAAGTAATCTACATCATCAATCGCAAGTCCAGCTTTCGCTAATGCCTTTGGTAATGCCTTAGCAGGTGCAGTGGTAAACCATTTAGGTTCGTGTGCAGCATCGGCATATCCTTTTATTTTAGCTAAAGGCGTTAAGTTTAATTCTGCAGCTTTATCCGCAGACATTAAAACTAAAGCAGCTCCACCATCGTTAATTGTTGATGCATTTGCAGCAGTTACTGTTCCGTCTTTAGTAAAAGCAGCACGTAAAGCAGGAATTTTCTCCATTTTTACATTTTTATATTCTTCATCTTCAGAAAAGATAACTGGTTCGCCACGACGTTGAGGTATTTCTACGGGTACAATTTCATCAGCATATTTACCTTCGCTCCATGCGTTAGAAGAACGTTTGTAAGATTCGACAGCAAAAGCATCTTGATCTTCTCTTGAAAAACTATATTCAGTTGCACATTCATCAGCACAAACTCCCATTGCTACTTGTTCATAAGCATCAACTAAACCATCTTTTTGTAAACCATCTTCCATTTTAATAGAGCCAAATTTAGACCCAGTTCTTGCATGTTGATAATGAGGAATCATACTCATGTTTTCCATACCTCCAGCAACCACAATCTCTGCATCACCTAAAGCAATTGTTTGCGCAGCTAACATGATAGATTTCATACCAGAAGAACATACTTTGTTAACAGTGGTACAAGGTACCGTATTCGGAATTCCAGCAAAAATTGCTGCCTGACGTGCAGGTGCTTGACCTAGTCCAGCAGAAACTACATTACCCATAAAAACTTCTTCAACTAATTCAGGTTTTAAGTTGATTTTTTCTAAAGCTCCTTTTATTGCTACGGCACCTAATTTTGGTGCAGGTATCGTTGATAAAGTTCCTAAAAAACTACCGATTGGTGTTCTTGCAACTGATACAATAACTACTTCTTTCATATATTTGGGTATATTGTGTTAAGATTTGTTCTGCGAAAATAACCATTTTATAACCAATACTCAAATAATAGAGAAAGGTTATATTTACATTTTTAAACATAGAAAATGAACGATTTCATTAATAAGTTATATAAAAATAATGCAATTATTTATAAAGCATTGTTGTTTTTAATTACAGTTGTTTCAATTGTATACTTGTTTCCTAAAGGAGGACAATTTAAGTACGATTATCCCCAAGGTAAGCCTTGGCAGTATGATAATTTTTATGCGCCATTTGATTTTGCTATTCAAAAAACGGCTCAAGAAATAGATGCGGAAACTCGTGAGATTAGATTAAATATCAAAAAGTATTTTGTTTACGATCAAGAAGTAGAAGCAGAGGTTTTATTTTCTTATCAAAATAAATTAACTCATTCAGATTCTTTATCAGTTAAAGATTTAGATATTTTAAAAAAGACAGGGAGCAAAATCATAAAAAAAATATACAAATATGGTTTTTTAGATGATGAAAGTGCTACTAGAGCGAATGAAAGAGAATTGGTGATTTTACGAAAAGGAAATTCAATAGATGATATTTATTTTTCGAGATTAATTCGATCTAAAGATGTGTTGAAATTTATTTCAGATAATAGTGCAAATATTGATGAATATCAACAAGAGATTGTTTTAAATTGCTTATCAGAAGCCTTAAAATCAAATGTAATTTTTGATACAAAGTATAGTGATAAAGAATTAAATGGAGCAATTAAGAATATTTCTTATGCAAAAGGAAAAGTATCTAAAGGTGAATTAATAATATTGAAAGGAGATATTGTAGAAGGAAGAAAATTTAATGTTTTAAAATCGTATGAAACTGCGTCAAGTTCGCAACTTTGGGCAAAATCTAATTACTATTGGATTATTTTTGGATATACTATTTTAGTAGCTTTAGCTTTATTAATGTTACTGCTTTTTCTACAAAAATATCGGTTCGAAATTTTTAATGATAACAATAAAGTAACCTTTATTTTCTTTAACGTTTTTTTGATGATTTTCGTGCAAACATTGGTTGTTAAATATAATTCAGAATACTTGTATGTTGTTCCGTTAAGTATCTTGCCAATTGTATTAAAAGCTTTTTTTGATGCAAGGCTAGGGTTGTTTACACATGTACTTACTGTATTGTTATTAGGGTTTATTGTGCCTAATAGTTTTGAGTTTATCTATTTGCATATTATTGCAGGAATTGTAACTATATTAACAGTTTCTGAACTTTATAAAAGAGCAAGTTTATTTGTTTCAATAGGGCAGATAACTTTAATTTACATGATTACTTATTTTGCTTTTTCAATTTTAAAAGAAGGAAATGCAGATAAAATAAATTGGTTGTATTTCGGGTTGTTTGCTGCAAACGGGTTATTATCTTTCTTAGCGGTATTCTTTATTTATTTTTATGAAAAATTGTTTGGTTTGGTTTCTGATGTGACCTTATTAGAATTGTCAAACACAAATTCGAAATTGTTAAGAGATTTAAATGAAAAAGCACCAGGAACTTTTCAACACTCAATGCAAGTAGCAAATTTAGCAGAAGCGGCAGCAAATGAAATTGGAGCCAATTCGATGCTGGTTAGAACAGGAGCATTGTACCATGATATAGGTAAAATGGCAAATCCGATGTACTTTACCGA
Source organism: Tenacibaculum retecalamus (assembly GCF_027941755.1). Lineage (NCBI taxonomy): Bacteria > Pseudomonadati > Bacteroidota > Flavobacteriia > Flavobacteriales > Flavobacteriaceae > Tenacibaculum > Tenacibaculum retecalamus. The sequence goes on from NZ_CP115916.1 coordinate 863,976, forward strand.
AAATCAATCTACAGGCGTAAACCCGCATAATGATTTATCACCTAAAGATAGTGCTCGCATAATTTTAGATCATGTTATAAAAGGAATTGAAATAGCAAAGAAAAATAAGTTGCCAGATAGAATCATCGATTTTATTAGAACACACCACGGAACAAGTGTTACTTATTATTTTTATAAACAGGAAGTAGAAAATAACCCAGCGGTAGAGGTAGATAAAAAAGAAGTTTCAATACCAAGAGCCTATTCCGTTTTCTAAAGAAACAGCTATTTTAATGATGTGTGACGCTGCAGAAGCTGCTTCTAAAAGTTTAAAAAACCCAACAGCACAATCAATAGATAACTTAATAGATAAGATTATTGATAAGCAAAAAAACGACAATCAGTTCATGAATTCTGATATTACGTTTAGAGAAATAGAAAAAATAAAAAAAATTATTAAGAATAAGTTAATGAGTATCTATCACTTACGAGTTGAATACCCAGATTAGCGTAATTTTTTTTCAAAAACACTTGTGAAAGCATTTAAGTGGTTGTATATTTGCACTCGCAATTTAAAACTCTTATTTATTAAGTAGTTTAAATTTCAAGGAGAGGTGCCAGAGTGGTAATGGAGCAGATTGCTAATCTGTCGACGGGTAACTGTCGCCAGGGTTCGAGTCCCTGTCTCTCCGCAATTAAATTGCACTCGGGGTGTAGCGTAGCCCGGTCATCGCGCCTCGTTTGGGACGAGGAGGTCGCAGGTTCGAATCCTGCCACCCCGACACTGTTTTCGTAGAAACATAAAAACTACGGGCTCTTAGCTCAGCTGGATAGAGCACCTCCCTTCTAAGGAGGCGGTCGGAGGTTCGAATCCTCCAGGGCTCACTTAAAGCTTCACTAGAAATAGTGAGGCTTTTTTGTTGTTTAGTATTTACGGTACTTCAAGGCTGTTTTGTAGTCTTTCTTGGTATTCTATAATTATCAAATTTACATTAAATAAGGTATTTTAAAAGTACCCCACTTTTCCTGAAAGTACCCCATTTTATAAACTTAGATGTATAAAAAAAGGAGCCCATGTTTTGAGCTCCAAATAATTCTAAATAGATTTATTTTTTATGATAAATCTTCAGTAGAGGCTGATGGAGCATTACTCTTTACAGATGCAATACCATTATCTCTACCACTTGTACTTTCATACATTTCACTAGTGCCAATTATCTGACCATTACTAGCTTTCAAATTGAAATATGGCTTACCATTAGATGATGTTTTTTTATCAAATTTAGAATCATCTTGAGAGTTAGTTTTAACTGATGAAATACCATTCTCACAACTTGCTTTTGAAGAGTACCCCTCACTAGTTAAAATCACTTGACCATTATCAGCTTTTAAGTTAAACTGAAACTCACCATTGGTTCTTTTAGAAATAATAAATTTTCCCATTCTTTTAATTTTTAGATTAATAAAACGAAAGGTAGAAAAAATCTATAAATACCTGTATAAAAAGTTTTTCACATTTCATTAACAATTAAAAAGATAACACAATGACATCATATAAATTACACATATTATTCTATATAGATAAAGTTAAAATAAACCAAAAAGGAGAATGCCCTATGAAATGTAGAATTACATATAGGAAAACAAGAAAACAGTTTTCTACAGGGATATTTATAAATCCTAATGTTTGGTTGAGTAAGAAACAAAAAGCTTTACCTGAAAATAAAGAAAACACCATATTAAATAACAAGTTAAGCCTTATTCATCAACAGATAGATAAGGCTTTTTTATTTCTTCAAATCTCACAAGATAGCTTTGATGTAGATGATATTTATAGAAAGTATAAAGGTGAAGATGTTAAAACAGAAATAACAATATTAGGAGCTTATGACTTACATAATGAGAAAACTAAAAAACTAATAGGAGTTGATTTTAATGAGTTGTCTTGGAGTAGATATGTAGAGAGTAGAAGAAAAGTAGCAAGTTTTATTACTAAATTTTATAAGAGGAAAGATGTTAAGTTAAAAGACTTGGATTTAAAATTTATAAAGGATTTAGAGTATTACTTTAAAACAGAATTACATTTAAAACAAGCTACCATTTATAGAAGTATGCAGAGAGTAAAAAAGATAGTACACTTTGCTATTGCTGAAAATTATTTACAACGAGACCCTTTTAATTTATATAAGAATAAGAAGTACAAAACTAAAATTATTTACTTGTCAGTAGAGGAATTAGATAAACTTGAAAAGCATCATTTTAATCAATTAAGGTTGCAAAAAGTAAAAGATTTATTTGTGTTTTGTTGCTATACAGGTTTAGCGTATTTAGAAATGTCAACTTTGACAACTAAACATATTAAAATTGGATTTGATGGCAATGAGTGGATTGAAATGAATAGACAAAAAACAGATGCTAAAATTTCAGTTCCATTACTTCCAAAAGCAAAAGTTATTTTAGAAAAATACAATAATGAATTACCTAAAATATCTAACCAGAGATTCAATTCATATTTAAGAGAAATAGCTGAGGTTTTAGAGATAGAAAAGAAGTTAACTCACCATATAGCAAGAAAAACATTTGCAACTACTGTATTGCTTTATAATGGTGTTCCTATGGAAATTGTATCTGAATTATTAGGTCATTCTAAAGTTACAGTAACTCAAGAACATTATGCTAAGGTTGTTAAGAAAAGAGTAAGTGATGAGGTTTCTATGCTTCAGGTTAAATTAAAAGATAATTCTTAGCAGTAAATTAAATGGTTAAAATTAACAAAGATATTTAGGTTTATCTTTTTGTTTTTAATTTGAGTTTTTCTTCAAAATTAAATAATTCAGATATATGTATATCAAGAGCTTTTGACAGAGCTCTCATAGTAAATAGAGTAGTGTTTATTTCAGCTCTTTCTATCCTTCCTACTTGATTGATTGGTATATCAGCATCTATTGCTAGTTGCTCTTGTGACAGCCCTTTATCCTTTCTTAACTTCCTCAAGTTAGAACCAAATAATTTTATATATAAATCATCTTTAAACTTCACGGGTCTAAAGTCATCAAACAAATCAAATATTGTAAACACATATATGTGTGATTAATGTATATTTGGATTAAAAAATATACGCTTATGAAAACAATAATTAAAAATTCAATTATGAAAAACCTTTTAGTATTAACAGTAATAATTACCACGTTATTATCATGTTCATCTAGCGATGATAATATTTCAGGAAACTCAATAATAGGTACATGGAAAATGATTAGTCATTCAGATTTGAGTACATTCCCTGAATGCATGAAAAAAACAGTTATAATTTTTAACTCTGACAATTCTTTAGGAGGAACAAGCTATGAAGATTGTACAGGTAATAATGACCTAGGTGAGCCATTTAGTGGTGAGTATTCTAAGTCAGATACGAACGAATATACTTTAAAATTCAATAATTCATCAAGTCGTAATATTATTACAGCCAAAGTAGATAACAAAAGCCTTGTGATAACAGATAAAGGTTTATCAATAAGAGTTACTAATTGGGTAAAACAATAATAAAATTATGTCTTTTTTAATAATAGCTTGTTCTTTTTTTGTTTTCTTTATTTTATATTTAATTAAAAAAGGAATCATTAAAGATGGTAGTTGGTCTGTTTCTGACTCTACTCAAAGTATAGTGAAACACACAACGAATATAGAAATCAGAACTATAAAAAAAGACATAAAACCATCTCAAAAAGAATTAGAGAAGTTAAGACAGATGTTGAGTAATAAATACTCGTTAGAGTATTTAAAAAACAATTTTAAAAAAATAATTCATTTATATGATTTATCATTATCATGTAATGGTATACTTTTTTTTAGAAGATATATTTCTAATTATGATGAATTTGAATTTTCTGAAAGTGAAATAACTAAGCTATATAGCTTTATAAAGTATTTAAATAAAAAAGAAAAAAACATATTAGAAAATGTTGTTAATCTAAGCGAAAAAAGAAGAAGTCTTAAAAAAGAGTATGACTTAGAAAAATGGAGAGAAGAAAAATTTTATGAGCTTGATTCGTATCAGAGTGTTTTTCAGCTCATTAATAATAAGTCTAAATCAGAAATAAAATATTCTGACTTATTAAAATGTTTTGAATGGAAACTAAAAAGGTTTAAAATTCTTTTTAGAGACAAATATAAATGTCAAAAATGTAACACAGTAAGTATACATAATCATGTACATCATAAATATTATTTAAAAAACAAACTACCATGGGATATAAGAGATTATGCTCTAATTACCTTATGTGAAAACTGTCATTTAGAAACTCATAGAAATGAGAAAATTTCAACATTTGAAGAAAGTAAAGATGGTTTAAAAGAAGTTATTACACATTTTGTTATATGTAGTAGATGTAATGGAACTGGATATTTATTGCAGTATTCTTATAATCAAGGAGGGGTGTGCTTCAAATGTAAAGGGAATTTCCTCTCAAAGAGTTTTTTTGAAGAAGCGTTAAAAAATGTTAGGTTGAAAAAACACAACTCTTCAGGTAAATTAGAAAAAGCATTGAGTTTTATTGAATCTATAACGTATGAGGAGTTTATAACAATTACCCCAGATATTGATAAATACCAATTTAGTAATGTCCCAAATAAAAGAGAATATTATAATGAAAATGATGATTTACCTTTTTAGATGTTTTGTTAATATTTTAATTTTCACTTCTATATTTAATTGTTGTAAAACTTATTCTCAATCCATAACAAATTACGAAGCAAAAACATCATCGTTTAGGTTTAAAAATAATAATGATACTTGGAAGGATTGGAGTAAGCCAATTAACGTAGATTTAAACTTTAAAATAGATTTTAATAGAAAAGAAATATATTTCTATAACGACAATATAGAGATTAATAAAATTATAGGAAAAGAAAATGAAAATCCAGAAAATGATGATATTGTTTTATGGTGTTTAAACTCTGACAATGAAAGATTCGTTTTTAAAATAAGACCAATAAAAGATGAAAAATTACTGTTTTTTATAGAGCTTGAAAAGTTTCAATTTGTTTATAATGTAAATTATCTAGGAGAATGAAAGAGTATACAGAAGAATATAAAAAATTAAGTTCAGGACAAGTTATTAAAGAAACAAGATGTGTTTCTCCAGAAAATGGAAAGTTATATGCTAAAACTACTCTTTGTTACAATGATGAAGGCATAGTTTATAAAATTACTGATTGGGTACAAAACAAAGATAAGTCAATTACATACAGTAGTAGGATTATACCTCACCTTAATTGTTTTGGCAAACTAAATTTACGGTAGACAGCCAATTATTTAAAATAAAAACTTGGCATTTTGATATCAGTCAACTCGCCAAGTTTTATTATTTAAAGAGTGTTTTAACTATTTTTTATACATGTTATTAGTTCCAGTCTTTGCTATATCTTTAGAATAATTAATAATCCTCCAATCAGGGATTTTACTTACCTCTATTTTAGTTTGTTCATCAATTATTAACTTCTCCCATGTTTTTTTCAAAGTAATTGCTTTTGGGGGAGATGATTTTTCCCAAGTGTTTATACCTAATTTTAAAAAATATAATGAATTAAGTTTTTCTTTTGTTAACTTAAGAATGTTAAATATCCAAGAAGCAGCATAGCCTATGTTTAATTTTGAATGACTATTATCTTCTTTAAATAGAATAGTGATAGATATGTAATAACAGGTTAGCGCATTTGATTGGTCATTAAGAAGTTCTAAGCATTTACCTAGATTTCCATAAAAGTGTCCACCCAAATCTTCATTCACATTGTTTATTACATTTTCTATATTTTCTCCTTTGAGAAAATAAGTCAAAGCATCTTTTATGTTTTTTTCTATTTCGGAATCCCTATGTGATAAAGCTAAATTATGTCTGAGAGAATAATTATCTGCGATACCAGATTCACTTAATAAAAAGACTCCATACTCACCAATTTCTATAGCTTCCTTAAATTTTTCTTGATACCAAAAAAAGTAACATTTCTGACTACAATATGATAAGAATTGTGAACTTTTACCTGGAATTAAACTAGAATACTGATTTAATAATTCTTCACACTCCGTAAATTTACCAAATTGAGTTAAAGTTGTAGTTAAAATTGAAAATTGACTGTCAAAATATGGGTATTCATTTTCGATTGCTTTATTCCAGTCAATTAAGTGAAATAATTTCTCAGCTACTCTTAAATATTCTTCTGAAAAACCAGCAGATAATATAGTAGAAGAAACTTCTTCTAGAGCAACTAAAGCTGGTTTGTAATCTCCTTTATTTATTTGTAGTTCAATTTTAGATGTCCAGTTTTGAAAGGATGATAAATTCATGTCAGAGCTAAGTTTTGGTTTCAATATATATATGAATTGATCATAATACTGAACCAATAAAGTAATATACTTAGCTCTTTCTGTTTGTGGGAATTTAGATGAAATGTACTCTTTAACTAATGGATGAAGTTCTATTTGATCTTCACTGATTGTTGAAGATTTTATTTCAATTAAATTTAAATTTTTTAGAACTTTAAATGCTCTATTGAATTGATTATTTTTTAATTCAGGTTCAATAATTTTTTTTAAGTTAGAAACTGTTTCTGGTTTTACTATTTCAGAAATACCTCTAAGTAAAGTTCTTTGCTTTTCATTAAGAGAATACCATACTTCATTTAAAATTTTGTCTGAAAGTATAGAAGAGAAACCATCTTCATTAAAATCTGTTTTATCCTCAATACTTTGTATGAATTTTGTAACGGTTTGTATTCCTCTTAATGCTTGTGCAGCAATTAAGTTCAGCCACAAAGGATGTCCATTAGTTAATTTATAGGCTTTTTTACTTAATTCATCTAATTGTTTTTTGCTTACTGGAATTTTATATAAAGTAAACATTTCTTCACTTTCATTTTCAGACAAACCATTTAACTTTAATTGATAAAAATTTAAACTGGCTTCTCTAATAAAAGGACGGCAAGTAAAAATGAATTTTGATTCATGACTTATTTCTAAAGCTTGTTCAAAAAAATACTTCATACCTCCTGAAGGTGTAAAAGTTTCTAAATCGATGTAACTATCAATATTATCAAAGACAAAAACAATTTTTTTATTAGATAGTTTTTTAAAAAAGATATCAACTAACTCTATGTTAGAAGCGTTATCTAACTGTTTAGGTGTGATTTTATTTTTAGAAATTCTCTTTATTATAGAAATTAATTTTGTTTGAAATCGATTAGTTTCTTCTTTAAAATCTCTCCAATCCCCAAATTCAAATAAATTTGAATCAAAACAATTCTTTAAATAATGAGCAGCAAGTGCTGATTTTCCTTGACCTCCGATTCCTGTAATGAAGATAACTTTAAAAATGTCTGTAGATATATTTTCAAGTTCTTTCTCTCTTCCAACCCAAAACTTATTATTAGGAGGTAAATCATACTCTAAGGAATCAGATATTTCAATGATATCTTCACCACCAACATTTAACTTATTGAAAAACGTTTCTTTTGTTTCTTTTGTTTCTTTTGTTTCTTCCTTTATCTGTAGTAGAACTTTTTCGGTATCTAAATGTGAGTCAATTTGAATTGGAGATACTTTTTTGGCCAATTTTTATGTTTTTCTGAAGTAATTATAAAATGTTCTGGAGTGAAACCACTGTAAAGGTTTGTTATAAAATTAAATACATAATTTATGTGTGGGTCTGATAAACTAAAACCTATAAATAGAATTGATTTATCCGAAATTATTTTTTTTAATTCAAAAACTGAAGTTTGTTCTTTTTGGCTATATAATTCTTCATATTGAGAAGGAAAAAGTATGCATTTGTCAGGCTCATGAATATCACCATGAATTTTAAATATGTATTTTTCATATTCAGAAATTTTAGAGACTTTAAAGGTATTAGAGTATTGAATTTTTTCAAAATCTTGAAACTGATCTTCTAGTAAACAATCATAATTTGTTGTTATTATTTTAGTTGAAATTTCACTTAAGAGTTTGTGTATTGAAGTCGGTTTTTTATCATCATAAGACCTTATTTTTTTTTCTAAAGCTTCAAACGCATATTCTTTATGAGGCTCTATTTTATTTAGAACATCTAGAGGATTCATTATATCATCATTCAATGCAGTTTTGTATTTTTCAGCTTTAGGTTCTTGTTCATTAATTTCCTCAAGAATACTTATAATTAGTTCTTTCCAACTAGGAAGTCCTGCATTCATTGATAACCCTGCACCAGCAAAAATTACAACTTGTTTTTTATTTATTTTTTCAATTAGCGATTTTGGAATTTTCATATTTTTCAACCAGTCTTTTATTTATTTAAATAATTTCTTTCTTTCAATATTATATTAATTAATTTAAGTGTTTCGTATTGTTTTTTTTCAATGTCATTTGACTTCCATAAGTTAGATAAAGGAGTTATAATTGTTATTAGTGAAGCTAAAATACTCAAAGTTAATCCTGTGTTTTTATCTTGAATTGTTCGATTAACAAAATCCAATATTACATTTTCTTCATTTTCATATTTATTTAATAAAAAAGGAACTAAAAAATAAATTAAAATAAATATGATTAGTGCAGAAATTAAATAATTGAGAGTAGTTTTTAGTTTTTGATTAGTTATTTTTTTTAAAATAAGATTGGCATCTGTTTTTTTTATTAAGAGCTCCTTTTTTTCATATTTCTCAATATTGTTCTTTTCAATATTAATATTTATATCTCTTCCTACTTTTACATTTTTATTCTTGTCAAACATTTTATTATCTATACTTTTTATATCCTTTTTTTATTTTAGTTAGGATGGTTTGGAGTTAATCCTTTATTATAAACTTAATGAATCTTATTATAATGTTTTCTTTATATCAAAGAATAAAGGATTAATCCCGGAACTAACATTGCTAATAGATATACTAATTTTGTTTTATAAAAAAAATATCTGAATTCCCCACCAATAATACCATTTTAAATATTTATAATACTCCATGTTATCAGCTCTAAATTTATAGGTATCTAATTGAGAGTGATTGTTATATCGTCTTAATATATTTTGGCATTTTATTTGTAATTTACTACAGAAGTCTAGTATTTCAGTATCTGTAGATTCAGTTTGGTAAGATTTGAAATTTTGAAGTTCATTATATAAATCTGCGATATATAAAGAGCAGTCATGGAATTTTTCTGCCTTTACTAAATAATTTTGAGAGCTCTCAAAAATTGAAAAAATTAATAGTCCAATAGAAATAGCAGTTATTGAAAAAGCAAATAAATTTTCATTTTGCTTTGAAGGGTTGTAAATATTATATACAGAAAGAAGTCCAAATATTATCAGATAAACTGATAAAACACTTGAGCATATATTAGAGGTTTTAGATAATCCTTTTAATCTATCACTAGCATAAAAACGAATTCCTTTAGTAGACCATAATTTATGTTTTAACTCTTCTGAAAAATTTTTATCTAAATGTCTTTTACCTTCGGGTTTTTCAAAGCTTTTTGGTTTTGTCATGTTTTTAAATCTTTCTAATTTTACAGCTATTTATGAGGAAACTAATGTACTAATTTATCTTTTTATTTTTTTGAGATTTATTAAGTGATTTCTTTAAATAAAACTTCTAAACTTGACTAAAGTCATAAAGCCAACTTTATTTTAGAAAATTTTCATCATTTTTTTTAAAACTCCTTTTGTGTACGGGAGACCATAATAATTAGACAAACACTCCCCCCTAAGATTGCAGATGGGTTAGTACCCCGTCATTGTTTAATTAAAAAATAAAATTATGGTTACTATCAAAAATTTCAAACAAAGAGAAAATTCAGAAGGAGAAAAATTTAATGTATTAGTAGTTCAAGGAGGAGTAACTCCTGTGAAAAGTAAGGATACAGGAAGAATGTATTTTACAGCTAAAACAGCTACAGTTTCATGTACTTTCGATGAAGATATGTGTAAAGATTTAATCGGAACTAAATTTCCTGGTGAGATTGTTAAAATAGAGTGTGACCCATTCGAATTTGTAATTCCAGAAACAGGCGAAGTTATTACACTAACTAGTCGTTACGAATACAAAGATGAAGTTTTGGAAGAAATCAACGAGCAGTTAATTCCTGAAAGGGATGTGATATAACTACTTTTTAATATTACGAATAATGAAAGAGCCTATAAGGGCTCTTTTTTTTGATATATACATTAACTAAAATTCATATAGATGAAATTACAACAAGCAAAAAAAGAACAAGTAAAACTCCGTATTGGTTTAAGTGGTGCTTCTGGATTTGGAAAAACTTATTCAGCACTTTTATTGGCATACGGAATAACAAATGATTGGAGTAAAATAGCAGTTATTGATACTGAAAATGGTTCTGCTAATTTATACGCAGAATTAGGAAGCTACAATACTGTTGCATTGCATGCACCGTATGCACCTGAAAGATATATTGAAGCAATAAAGCTATGTGAAAAAGAACAAATGGAAGTAATTATCATTGATTCAATTACTCAAGAATGGAGTGGAACAGGTGGCTGTTTACAAATTCAAGAGCAATTAGGTGGAAGATTTATGGATTGGGCAAAAGTAACACCAAGACATCAAGCTTTTATTGATGAAATATTGGAATCCAATTGCCACATTATAACTACGGTTAGAAGAAAAATAGATTATTCATTGGATGTAGGTTCAAATGGAAAATCGAAAGTAATTAAGCACGGAACTAAGGAGATTACTCGTGAGGGATTTGAGTATGAGTTAACGGTGAATTTTGAATTGATAAATGACAAACATTTAGTAGTAGCAAGTAAGGATAGAACAGGGTTGTTTATGAATAAGCCTGAATTTATTGTCACTTCAGGACTCGGTAAGAAACTTAAAAAATGGTGCAATGTAAATATTAACGTAGAAGAAATTCATGATGAAATAAATCAATGTTTAACTATAGAAGGCTTAAGGCATGTTTATGCTAAATATCCAAATTTACAAGAAACTATAAAAGAGAAAATTTTGGAAAGGAAGCAAGAGATTGAATTATCAAAATCAGAAATATTAGATAATAAAGAAATTGTAGAATCTGTAAAAACTAACAACAATGGAATTAGTTCTTAATAAGGTAAATACTCAATCGAGAGATTTACATCCAGAAAAACGAAGTAATAAAAGGTTTAAAAGCCCATTCATTGAAGCTAATACAAAAGAGGTTACAGTACAGCATTTGACTAATGATACTATTCTTCCCGTATTTTCAAAAGATAATGAAGTAACGATTAGTCATGCGGAATTTGTTAACGCTACTAAAAACGCCATAGAGCAAGTATTTCCACTGCAAGAATATGAAGAGTCAAATATTAGAGTATCACATATTGTAAAAGGAAGAATACCTACTGCAATTGGTAAATCAGTAAAGGAATTATTAGACACAGAGAAAACAATCTACTATGAGAGAATGGCTTTTTGTATAGAGATTCCAAGTATCACTAAAAATATTAATGGAAATGAATTATCACTTGTTGTTGGTGGAGTCAGAGCATTTAATAATGAGAATCTTTATAGTAAAAAATCTTACGAGAAGTTTAGAGTATTTATAGGTTTTGTAAATGCAGTATGCACCAATTTGTGTGTTGCTACTGATGGATTTAAAGATGAATTAAAAGTCTTAAATGTAAATGATTTACAATTTGGGATTGAAACTCTATTTAGAGAGTATAATCAAGAAAAACATCTGGGTAATATGAAGCGTTTAAGCGGGTTTTATTTGTCAATGGAACAAGTAGCTCATTTAGTAGGGAAGATGAAAATGTATCAATATTTGAGTGCTTCTGAAAAGGATAATTTATTCCCGTTAAATTTAAATGATTCACAAATAAATACGATTGCTAAAAACTACTTTAAAGATGAGAATTTTAATGTTTCTCCTGAAGGTGTGATAAGTTTGTGGCAATTATACAATTTATTCACAGGAGCAGTTAAAAGTAGTTACATAGACAGCTTTCTACAACGAGAGTTACGAGCGTATGAGTTTATTCAAGAACTAGCTAATTCGATACAAAATGAGAAGCCTAATTTTTTCTTGCATTAGTATTATATGGCTAAAACTTAAAAATGAAGAATATTAAATTGAATGTAAATGTAGTATGAGTAAAAGTGAAATAGTAACGTTTGATAAATATTATGCACCCAATAGAATTTTAGTTGTCACTCAATGGAATGAATTAATAACATTGTATTGTCCATTTCCTGTACAGTTTATTTATAATGTTGATAGGTTTAAGAAAAATAAAATAGTGTTAGTAGAAGAAACCACATTGTCCCAAAACGGTAAATATGTATTTAAAATTAAGGGTAAATGGTTCTTCTACTACCATTTTGAAATACTTTGTTATAATATATAGCTGAAAGTATAATGATGGAGTTATGCTGTATTAACTTTTGAGACGGTTTCTCCTATATCAAAAAACCCCTGAAAAGAACTCTTGAGATTCTGAATTTGAAAACACCTCTGTTTTTCTATTATTTTATTAATGGTAAAAATTATTTTATAAAAACTCAGGTGTTTTTGAAATCAGATTAAAATACTCATCAGATAATTCTTGAAATATAATAAGATTGGGACTTGGGACAATTTTATAGTCATTAGGAATATAAAACTGGCTTTCTTGCTCATACAAAACAAGTGAATCCTTTCCTTTATAATTCTTTGGGTAGCTCACATGAAAAACTATACTGTTTATTTTATTTTTATCACTTTGTGTAATTTTTGATTCTTTTTCCTTTGTAAAGAATATAGCATTTAAAATAGCTCTTACTTTTTCTTTTTTAAATCCATTTTCATTGTAGTAGCTATTAGGAATGTTTTTTAATAAACCCATTGTTTTAAACTTATCATCTAAATATTCTTTAAGAGCAACTAAAGGAATATTTTTTTCTTTAAACAGAAATCAAAAATTAATTTTATTAGTTCAATAAGAGCTTCATCTTTTTTATCTGTAATTATAACCTCAGGGCTTCTAATTATTTCATAATCATTATTTACTCTATTTATATTTAAATGAGTTTTAATAAAGCTACTTATAATTAAACTCTGTTTTAATCTATTAAACTTCAATGTAGATAAATGGCTATTTAGATAAATGGTTTCCTTTAAAGACTTAAAGTATTCAAAATTTTCAATGACAGGAACTAATATCTTCTGTTCAAAATATGGTGATTTAATTAACTTTACAATCTTATCATTTGATTTAACATCTTCTAGGTTTAAATGTTGACCTATTTTATTATCAAATAAATATGATACAAATTTATCTATGTTTGTACCATTGATTATTTCGTATGAAAACTCTTTAGGGTTTTTAATAAATTCACATGCTAAGTTATTTAAAGTATCTTTCACTTTTTCAGGACTAAGTACTTTCGCTACTTCTTGTGGCATTTCTGTCGCCATAGCATTAATATCACTATATTTATTTAACTCTTCTTTTAATTTTGATGGAGTAATAAAGTAATTAGCTCTTAATTGCTCTAAATAATACGTCTGCATCAGATATCGTTTAATAAGGTCTTTAATTATAGCACTTTTAGTCGCTATATCAGATATATCAAAAGTATTTAGATACTCATCAGGAATGTCAGAGGATTCAAAAGTGTTTATTAATTTAGAAATAGTGGTAAGATCACTTTTAATAGTTGAAATGTTTTTTGAATTATCTTCAATAGCCTTAGCTTTATTCACTACATGAATATGAATGTCTAATTTTTGTCTAAATCGTTTAGAGAACTGTTTTATTTCTTTTGGATTAGATTCAAAAAGAACTAAAGCCATTCCTATATTTTTATTTTTTATGTTAGCTCCTGTACTAATTACACTTGTGCATATTAGGAAATCAATATCAGGATTAATTATCATTTCATGGACTAAATCATCGTATAAGTCTTCTTTTTTATGATGTGAAGTTAGCACCCTAGATTTATATTCTAAATCGTTTAATGCTTTATTAATTTTTTCACACTTAACTGTGTTGTTTATAAAGATAGTATTGAGATATCCAGAACCGAATTGTCTTATAGCACTTCTAGCGAACTCAATAGCGATTTTAGTTTCATCATGATTTGAATTATAGAGACTAATATTAGCTTTTTTCTCATCTTCTTTTCTAACTTGTATGTGAGTTAAATTAAAGAGTTTATTGACCTCTTCACTAGGAGTGCCAGTCATTAAAACCAACTTAGCACTTGTATTTAAAAAAAGAGAGATTTCTTTTTCAAAGTAAGTTCTTTTATCAAAATTCTTATAAGAATAGGTTAGAGAATGAGCTTCATCTAAAACAATAATATCATCCTCGTTAAGGCTATTAGCAATATGTTTTAAACTTTGGTAAGTGCTAGATATAATTTTATCTGTTTCAATAAGTTTTTTTCTTTCGGAATTAGCATTTAAAACTAGGTCAATACTATGTTTTCTTTCTTTTAAAGCTACGGAAAATTGTGATTGAATAATCAGAAATGGAGCACAAAATATTAACCTTCCTTTTCTTTTATTCTCTTTTATATCAATTCCAATTTCAACAAATAAAGAGGTTTTACCAGTGCCAGGATTTGAGTCAATTAATATTGTTTTATTCTTATCGAGTATTTCTAAAATAGCTTGCTTGTGAACAGATAAATATTCTTTTTCTTTTAGTTGTATTTTTTTCATTTAAAACTTTTTGAATTTGCTAAATTCAGGTTTGCTTTGTGAGTTGTCATTTTTTTGATTGTTGAAAATTTTCTCAGCTGTAGATTTACTTACTGCTAATTCAGTTCCTTTAAGTTCTAATTCTATTTTCCTATAAGAAAAACCTTTGTCTTTTAACTCAATAACTTTTTTTATAAGTTCTGGATTTCCATTTTTGGAACCCACTTGTTTATTGGTGATTGTTTCAGTATGCTCAAAAAGAAGATTTTTATTTAGTTTTAAAATTTGACCATTTTTTTTATACTTAGATTCTAAAAAATTTGATTTTAACACCCATAAACTAGTATGACCTCCTTGAGGTCTTAATTCAAGGACTGCTCTCATTTTAGCTTCAAAAGCTTGAGAACCAATTATACTATCTTTTGTAGGTGCATTATTTTGAGTTCTCTTTCCAATATGATGTAGAAAAATAACCAAACAATTAAACTTTTTAGCTAGTTTATCATATTCATTCAGGAAATTTCTGACTTGAGTATTGGCATTAATTTCTTTTGTAAAAACGTCTGTAAATGCATCAATAACAACTAAGTCAACAGGGTTTTCTTTTAATTTTTTAGATAAGATTGTGAGTAAATCTGTTGTGTCAAAAATAAAATCTAAATTCTTTAAATGTGATAGATCAATATCAGGATTGTTTATTTTTAAAGTATCAACTTGTTTTCGAATAGAATAACTTAAAGAAGTAGAATCATCTTCTGTACTTACGTAAATAACTCTGTTTTGTTTTGAATTTAACTTGTAGCCTAAAAAGTTATCTAATTTTAAAGCTATGGAAATACTTAACTGTCTTAAGAAAGTTGATTTACCGCTATCAGATGTTCCAACTAAAGATGCTAAACCTACTGTTTGAAGAAATGGATCTAATAATCTAGGTACTTTTGCTGTTTTAAAGTTATATAGTTCGAAAGCAGAATAATTAGTCTTATCAATAATGGGAGGCGTAGCCTCAATTGGAGATTGAATTTTTTCTCCTTTGTCACTTTTTTTTCTTAACTCTTTTAATGATAGCTCAGTTTTTTTTACATTGGATAACTCTTTTTTATCTTTTGAAGTTTTTTTAAGAAACTCTTGAAATTCATCTGGATTACCTAGATTATAAGTGTCTAATTCTTTCTTTTCTGACATAGAGAACAAGTAGTATAAATTTTGTGTCCAAAATATATATTTATATAAGGACAGGACAGTTAGCAATTTTTCTTTTTTCAGGATAAGGAACTAAGATAAAGAAATAAACTAAAGGCACACTTTTAGGGATACCTATTTTTGTAAATAGGCTAGAACTATTATAAATACTAGAGATAATGGAAGGAATTCGAATCCTCCAGGGCTCACTTAAAGCTTCACTAGAAATAGTGAGGCTTTTTTGTTGCTTTAAGGTTTGTTTTATTAGTGTTTCTATGGGGTATTCTCAAAAGTTCTGTGTGAATTGAAATAGGAGTACGATTTTTGTATTCAAAAACATCTTTTGAGAATGATCCGTAAAAGGCACACTTTTAAGGTATCTAGTTTTGAGTTGAAAAGTAATATTTTAAAAAAAAAGGAATAAAAAAACTCTAACCAGTGAGTAGTTAGAGTTTTTTGTTGTTTAGGTAAAAATATTAATTTTTACGATGCCAATAAGTAGTTCTACCAAAAGCAGCAAAACCAATATATCCTCGAATTTTTAATTTATTGTTGCTGTCAAGTTTGATGTAGCATTTGTATTCTTTTCCATTTTTAGGATCTAATATTTTTCCGCCACTCCATTCATTATTATTTTTTGATAGTCCGGTTAAAATATTCATTCCCAAAATAGGAGCATTTTTACTTTTTCCGCCACATTTATCACATAAAACTTTCTGCCTGTCTTTGTCGGTAATTTCAATAATTTTAGCAAATGCTTTTCCGTTTTTTTTGTAAACTTCAATAACAGAATCGACCTTATTTGTTTCTTCATCTCTATTTTCCCATTTTCCGAAAATAGTTTGAGAGCTGATAGAAGAACTAATAATAAATAAAAGGATAAAAAGTGATTTTTTCATTTTGTAAAATTTAATTAAATTATATTTTCAATAATCGTTCCAATCAATCCTATTGATCATTAACATTACGATCCCATTTTTTTTGAACACGTAAAACTTGTTCAATTATATCACGTGCACAACCTTCGCCACCATTTTTATCAGAAATGTATTTTGATACTTGCTGAATTTCACGAACAGCATCATTAGGGCAACACGGCATACCTACTAATTTCATTACAGGGTAATCAGGAATGTCATCACCCATATAAACTATGTTTTCGGGGTTTAAATTGTACTTTTCTACAATTTCATTAAACTGCTTAATTTTATTATGAGCTCCTAGGTAAATATCCATAATTCCTAAATTAGCCAAACGCGTACGAACACCTTCGTTTTTTCCGCCAGAAATAATACATACTCTAAAGCCAGATTTTACGGCAGCTTTTAAAGCGTATCCGTCTTTAATATTCATTTGGCGTACTAATTCACCATCAGGAAAAACGGTTACGATTCCGTTTGTTAAAACACCATCTACATCAAAAATTAAAGTATCTATTTGTGGTAGTATTTCTTTATAGCTTTTTTCCATTTCTTTGGATTGATTTTGTAATAATTTGATAAATTTCTTGTTGTTCTTTGTTGAGTAATTCTAAATGATTCTGAATCGTTTTTTGATCGTTTCTCTTCGCATACCAGTTTGAGCTTCTTCTGGATTTAAGGAGATGATTTTTCTTGCTGTTTCCTGAATTAAAGGTTGTAAAATTTCAAAAGGAACCTGGTGTTCTTTACAAATGTCTTCACCAATTTTGTAAAAGTGGTTTGTAAAATTATTTACAAAAACAGCAGCGACATGTAAGGTTTTACGTTGTTTAGAATTTATATGATATGTTTTTTTTCCGATTGATGTTGCTAATTTTTCTAATATATTTAAATCTTCCTCGTTTTCAGCTTCTAAACAAAATGGAATTTCATCAAAATTAACAGTTTTGTCCTTCGAAAAACTTTGTAACAAGTAAAAAACACCTTTCCGGCTCTTATTTTTTAAAGAATTTAAAGAGGCACTTCCAGAAGTATGTACAATCAAACTGTTTTTTTTATCAATTTCTGATGAAACTTCAGAGATAGCATCATCTGAAACTGCAATAATATACACGTCGGCATCTATTAATAGCTTTAAACTATTGGTAATGGAAACATCTTCCTTTAAATGTTTAATTTGCTGCAGGTTTCTGGCGTACACTTGCACTAAAGAAACTACTTTCGTTTTATTAAAAGCTTTTGCTAAGTGAGTTGCTACATTTCCGCCGCCAATAATCGCAATTTTAATCATAAGCACGAAGATATTGATTTTATGTTATAGTAATTTAGCTAATTCAAAAAAGGTAAAAGTAAAATAATAAAGGTTTAAAGTTGATTTTGTAGATTAGCTTATTAAAAGAGATACATATGAAATTAGATATATTGGCGTTTGGAGCGCATCCCGATGATGTAGAGTTAGGTTGTGGAGCAACTATTGCAAAAGAAATTTCATTAGGTAAAAAGGTTGGAATTGTAGATTTAACTAGAGGAGAACTTGGTACAAGAGGTTCTGCAGATTTAAGAGATAAAGAAGCGGCAAAAGCTGCTGATATTTTAGGTGTTTCAGTACGTGAAAACTTAGGTTTTTCAGATGGGTTTTTTATAAATGACAAAGAGCACCAATTGGCAATTATAAAGATGATTCGTAAATATAAGCCAGAAGTGGTATTGTGCAATGCAATTGATGATCGACATATTGATCATCCTAAAGGAAGTAAAGTGGTTTCTGATGCGTGTTTTTTAAGTGGCTTATTAAAGATTGAAACTATGTTAGGGAATGAACAACAAGAAAAATGGCGTCCCAAACAAGTATATCATTATATACAATGGAAAAATATTGAGCCAGATTTTGTAATTAATGTAACCGGGTTTATGGATAAAAAGGAAGCTGCAGTTTTAGCATACGCTTCACAGTTCTTTGATCCGAAAAGTAATGCTCCAGAAACGCCTATTACAAGCAAGAATTTTACAGATAGTATAAGATATAGGGCTAAAGATTTAGGAAGATTGATTGGTGTAGATTATGCAGAAGGTTTTACGTCAGAACGTTACGTGGCTGTTGAAAATTTAAGTAAATTAATTTAAAAAAAAGTTTTGCAGATATCAGAAACTGTTATATATTTGCACCCGCAAGTTACATGGTGGTTGTAGCTCAGTTGGTTAGAGTATCGGTTTGTGGTACCGAGGGTCGCGGGTTCGAATCCCGTCTTCCACCCAAAAAGTCTTCTCATTTGAGAAGACTTTTTTAATTTACAGCAAAAAAAAACTTCTCAATTATCTTTGAGAAGTTTTTCTGATTTTTAACCATTCGTCGTATTTGTCTTTATGTTTAAAGCGTTTGTGTGTCCATAAATAACACTCAGGTTGTTTGTTTATATTTCTTTCTGTTATTTCTATAAATTTATCCGTTATTTCGAAATTGTCGTAGCTCTTAGGATTGTCTGTTATTAGTTCGAATTCAGTTTCAAAATATCCTCTTTTAATTTTAGTCGTATTCATGTTAACAACTATTAAATCGTATTTTTTTGCTAAAATTTCAGCGCCAGTATGTACGGGTACTTTTTCATTTAAAAAATGAGACCAATACCTTGTTTTACGAACTTTAGGTGATTGATCACTTAATAATATGTATAGCGTTTGTATTTTTTTAGCTTCTCTGCTGCTAATTGTTTTGTTGAAGGCAATAGTAGGAACTCCTTCGAAACCAAATTTAGTTCTCGAAGCCTTTATTTTTTTTTCAAAAAAAGGATTTTGTATTTTGGTGTAAGCGCCATAGCAGTTAATGTTTAAATACTTTGGCATTGCAAAAGCCCATTCCCAGTTAGCTTGATGGGCACCAACTAAAGCAATACTTTTTCCTTGTTTAGTTAATTCGTTTATTAGTTCAGGGTTTTTGTATTTGTATCTTTTTGATATTTCTTTTTCGCTAATGGTAAAAGATTTTATGCTTTCGAAAATTAAATCAACAAAGTGTCTAGAGAATTTTCTTGATAATTTATTTATCTCTTTTCTTTTTTTATTAGGAAAAGCTGTTTTTAAATTACTAAGAATGGTTTTTTTTCTATAACCGATAATATGATATAGTATAAAAAAGAAAAAGTCAGAAAGTAGGTATAAGATTCCCATAGGTAATCTTGATAACATCCATATAAAAGGATAGGTAATCGCAAAAGTAAAAAACTTCATAATTTAAATTTAAAACGCAAATATCGGATTAAATTATCAATCATTTGCTTTATTAACTTTTGATTATGTTTGTGGTATAAATATATATAATGAGTCAAATTATTTTAATATTAATAGTTGCAAACGTTTTAGTGTCTTATAAGGGATTTAATGATCTTGTTTTTTTTGATAGATACAAGTTTCAAGTGCAAAAAATACTAGGAGGAGAAAAGTTAAGAATGTTAACATCGGGTTTTTTACATGTAGATTGGATGCATTTGGGCTTTAACATGTATGCATTGTATCTTTTCGGAAAAGTAGTTGTTGTTAATTTCGGAATTCCTTATTTCTTGTTGATTTATGTGGGGAGTTTGGTTGCGGGGAGTCTGTATTCATTGTATCAGCATAAAAATGAATTTTATTACAGTGCTGTCGGCGCTTCTGGTGCCGTATCGGGTATTATTTTTTCATCAATAATGTTGTATCCAGATATGGAGTTAATAATGTTGCCAATTCCAATTCCTTTACCAGGGTATATTTTTGGTATTGGGTATTTATTGTATTCAATCTACGGAATGAAAAATCAGGTAGGTAATGTTGGGCATTCTGCGCATTTAGGAGGTGCGATAGGTGGTTATGTATTAACATTACTATTAAAACCAAGTGTGATAGGAAACAATACTTTAATGATAGGAATTATCGGAGTGATTATAGTGGGGTTGTTTTTATTTGGAGATAAATTAAAGAAGTAAAAATAAAAAAGCCGAAACAAATGTTTCGGCTTTTTGAGCGAAAGACCAGGTTCGAACTGGCGACATTCAGCTTGGAAGGCTGACGCTCTACCAACTGAGCTACTTTCGCATTGGTAAATAAAGGTTTTAGAGTCTACCTTTTAAAGACTTGGAGCGAAAGACCAGGTTCGAACTGGCGACATTCAGCTTGGAAGGCTGACGCTCTACCAACTGAGCTACTTTCGCATTGGTAAATAAAGGTTTTTAAAGTCTACCTTTTAAAGACTTAGAGCGAAAGACCAGGTTCGAACTGGCGACATTCAGCTTGGAAGGCTGACGCTCTACCAACTGAGCTACTTTCGCATTGGTAAAGATTATTGCAATTACTTGCACTTGCTTTTTAATAAAATAAATTATGTTGTAAAGCGGTTGCAAATATAAGATGTTTTCTAGTATTTGCAATGGTATTTTTAATAAAATTAATAAAATTTTTGATCTTCTCTCATAACTTTCACGAAATGAAAACCATAGATCTCAAATCCTTCATTGTAATAAAACTTTTGAGACTTTCTATTAGCTGTATAAGTGTTTAATTCTGCCGCTTCACATCCTTTAGCCTTGGTGTATTCGTAAATCCATTTAAAAAATAACTTCCCTAAGTTTTGCCCACGATATGTTTCATCAATAATAACATGATCTGGTTCTACACTTTTGCCAAGATAATGACGCATGCTATACCAAAGACCGGAAATACCAATTAACAAATCATCATCAAAAACACCAACACATTCATAGGTATTATACGTTACCATTTCTAAAACACGTTCTTTTAAAACTTTATCAGGGGTGGTGGTATTTACTTTTCTTAATAACGGAAGAATACTTAGTATGTCTTTTTTATCAATAGGTTTAAAGTTGATGTTCATTATTTATTAAATTAATAGTTAGAAAGAAATAAAAGACTAAATTACTATACATAAACGTAGTAGTTTAGAATAATAGTTTTCTATTTAAAAGAGCAAAAATTTAAGATTTTAAAAATAAGAAATGATTAAGATTAAAAAGATAAAAGCAGAAGAAACTTATGCTATGCGATTAGCAATCTTACGTAATGAAATTGAATTACCATATAAATTCAAAGAGGATTTTTTTGAAGAAACATTTCATTTAGGTGCATATTACGAAGAAGAGTTGGTGGGAATCGCCACTTTTATGAAAAATAAAATGGAAGGTTTTGAAGAAGCGCAATATCAATTAAGAGGAATGGCAACGTTAGAAAAAGTAAGAGGTAAAGGTTTCGGAAAAGAGATTATTGAGGAAGCAAAAAAGATTTTAAGCAAAAAAGAGGTATTTATTTTATGGTGTAATGCTCGAAAAGAAGCAGTTTCTTTTTATGAAAAGCTATCTTTTAATAAGGAGGGGGAAGCTTTTGATGTAGTGAAAGTAGGGGTGCATTTTAAAATGTACACTAAAATATAAGCATAAAAAAAACTCAAACCGTTAAGTTTGAGTTTTGTAGCGAGAAGCAGATTTGAACTGCCGACCTCAGGGTTATGAATCCTGCGCTCTAACCAACTGAGCTATCTCGCCATTTTCGGCTGCAAAGATAGAACTTATTTGTTTTTAAGCAACAAATAAATGTGATTTTTTTTTAAAAAAATAAAGATATATATTGCCGCCTTAAGAAAAAAACAAATGAATAAAGTAAAGTTCGAATTAGAGTTTCCTATACACGCATCACCAAGTATGTTGTATAATAGCTTAGCAACTCCTTCAGGATTAGAAGAGTGGTTTGCAGATAGAGTGAATTCTCGAGGAAAATTAATCACTTTTATGTGGGACGATTCTGAGGAAGAGGCCAAAATATTAGCGAAAAAAAACAATGAACGCATAAAATTTAAGTGGGTTGAAAGTGAAGATGATGAAAGTTATTTTGAATTTAGAATAGAAGTAGACGCATTAACCAAAGATGTAGCGGTAATTGTTACTGATTTTGCTGATGATGAAGATGCTGTGGAAGAAGCAAAAATGTTGTGGGAAAGTCAAATTGAAAGCTTAAAAAATAGTATTGGAGCTTAATTTTTATCTAAGATATTAAAAACTCGACATTTTGTCGAGTTTTTTTATGGCTAATAATTACCTAAGCTGTAAATTTGCAATCAAATTTTTTGAGAGATGCTAAATTTTAACGGGAAAATAATATCAGCAAAAGAACTACAATTATCTAATGATAATAGAGCCTTTAAATATGGTGATGCTATTTTCGAGACGGTAAGAGTACTTAATGCGAAAGTTGTTTTTATTGAAGATCATTATTTTAGATTGATGGCATCAATGAGAATGTTGCGTATGAAAATACCGATGAAATTTACGCTTGAATTCTTACAAGAAGAAATTTTAAAGACTACAAAAGTACTTCCGAAGGCTGAAAATTATAGAGTCCGATTAACTGTTTATAGAAAAGATGGAGGATTGTATAATCCGAAATCGAATGAAATTGATTATTTAATAGAAGCATCTGAATTTAGTTATGTAGAAAAATCTAGTTATAAGGTAGATTTATTTAAGGATTTTTATAATTATTCGGGTTTATTATCAACCATAAAAACTACAAACAGAATGCTAAATACTTTGTCTGCTATTTTTGCTGATGAAAACGATTTAGATAATTGTGTGTTGTTAAATGAACGAAAGGGAGTTGTTGAAGTAACCAGCGGAAATGTATTTATAATAAAAGATTCAATTATAAAAACACCAGCTTTAACAGAGGGATGCATAAAAGGAATAATTAGAAAGAAAGTAATTGAAATTTTAGAAAAACATCCTGATTATACTATTGAAGAGACTGTAATTTCTCCTTTTGAATTACAAAAAGCAGATGAGGTTTTTATTACCAACGCTATTGTAGGTATTCAGTCGGTTACAAATTATCGAAAGAAGGAATTTAAAACAGAAATAACAAATAAAATAAAAAGTAGTCTTAAATTATTAACGATAACAGGTTAATTCATTTGAACATCGCTGGGAGCATTCGCCCAAATTTTATATTTACCACCTTTTTGAAGCAATTTCTCTTTCCATAAGCTTTTGTCATTACTTGTTAAGATGTTTGCATAGTCGTTTTCTGAAATAAACCAAGAATCAGTATTTAACTCATCTTCTAGCTGATTAGTTTCCCAGCCAGAATATCCTAAAAAGAAACGAATATCGGTAGGCTTTAATTTGTTGCCTATTAAAAGTTCTTTTAAAAGCTCAAAATTACCACCCCAATAAATACCATTAGCAACTTCAATGCTATTCGGAATTAACTCTGGTACTTTATGTATAAAATATAAATTATCTTGTTCTACAGAGCCACCTTGATATATTGTAAAATCACAATCAATTTCGGGTACTAAATCACTTAAAACATGTTCTAAAGGTCTGTTTAAAATAAAGCCAACAGCATTTTTTGAAGTATGTTCGGTTAATAAAATAATGGTTCGTTTAAAAGAACTATCATTTAAAATAGTAGGCTCTGCAATTAATAATCTGCCTTTTTCGGGTTTAAGTGCAACCATAATAATTAATTATTTATGTTACTAAAATAAGTAAAATTTAATAAAATTTTAACACAATTGTTAAAATATATAAAAAATAACAAGAAAAGAGTTATATTTTTTCTAATTTTAGAATAACTTCATTGCGTTTTCTAACCGATACAGGAATCGTTTTTTTATTTTTTAAAACTAAATAACCTCCATCTGATTTAATGAACTCTTTGATATACTGCGTGTTAATTAAATGACTTTGGTGTACTCTTATAAAGTCAAACTCTTTTAGCATGTCTGCAAAATACTTGAGCGTTTTGCCTACTAAAATTTTTTGATTATCGATTAAAAAGAACTCTGTATAGTTATTATCGGACTTACAACGGATAATATCATCTAAATTAACGACAATAATTTTGTCAGAAGTGCTTAAGGAAATCTTTTTAGGACGTTGATTCGGCTGATTTATCGATTGTTGTAAAACAGTTAATTGTTCTTTATCTGGCTTAATTTGAATTTTAGCTTTATTAATTGCGTTTGATAAATCTTCGTTTGAATAAGGTTTTAAAATATAATCGATAGCAGCGAATTTAAAAGCTTTAATAGCAAATTCGTCACTAGCAGTTACAAATATAATTTTTGAAGATAAATTAGGATGAATTTCAAGTACATCAAACCCAGTACCATCACCAAGCATGATATCTAAAAATAGAATATCTGGTTGTTTTTTTCTTAATAATACAGCTGCTTCTACCACACTTTTTGCGGTACCAATTATTTCAATTTCTTTATGATGCTTTATAATGTCGTTTTGTAACATTTTTAAAGCAGATGGCATATCATCAACAATAATAGCAGTTAGTTTACTCATGTTAAAAGTCGGTTTTTAAAGGGATTTTAAAAGATACTTTTGTTCCGGTTGGGTTCTTTTTTTCGATGATTTCATCAATACTAAAAAAGTTTTTTTTAGACAACGATCTAATACGTTCTTCGGTAATTTTAATGGCAACCGAATTATGAGAACTTGAATTTTTGTGTTTTTTTGATTGATGAATCCCAATACCATTATCAACAATAGTACATTGTAAAAATTGCTTTTTGGTTGAGAAATCAACTGTGATTTTTCCCGTTTTTTTTGTTTTAAAAGCATGTTTGATGCTGTTTTCTACAAAAGGTTGAATAAGCATTGGCGGAATTAATATTTCTTCAGAATCGATATTTAAATCTGTAGTGATTTGATATTCAAAAGCATTTGAATTCATTTGTTGTTCTAATTCGATATAGTTTTTTAGTACTGATATTTCTTCAGCTAAGCTTATTTCTTCTTGTCTAGAGTTATTTAAAACACCACGTAGTAGGGTAGCAAATTTACTTATCGTTGTATTTAGTTCTATTGATTTTCCTGAATTTCCTAAGGCTTTAATTCCGTTTAAAACATTAAAAATAAAATGCGGATTCATTTGTAATTGCAAGGCTTTTTGTTCGAGAGATAACAAATGATTCTCTAGTTGTAATTTTTTTACTTTAGCATTGTTTTTGGCTTTAATTTTTCGAATGTAAAAGAAAATTATTCCGATTAAAAAAAGTGTCGTTATGGCAATAATCCCCCATATAAACCAACTTTTTTGATGTATTGGAGTATCAATAAAAAAATGAAACTGTATAGGTGTGCTTGTTTTTTCATCAATTTTAGATTGTACTGAAAAAGTATAGTTTCCTGGATTTAAATAAGGTAAATCAACAGTGTTTTTGGTTGTCCAATTACTAAATTCACTATTTAATTTATAACGATATAAAATATTTTTCGGGTTATTTATATTCACCGTTTTGTAGGTAAATGAAATATGGTTTTTTGAAGGTTTTAATTGTAACGTTTTGTTGTACTTATTAATATTTATACTGTCTAAAGATTTGTAAACAACCTCGATATTTTGAAATGTAATTATTGGTTTTTTTTGAGTTGAAACCTCACTATTTAGCTTGTATATACCTTGGTTATTCGTTGCTATCCAAATATTTTTTTGTTGATCTTGAAAAACAGCATTTATTTGATTTGTTTTTAACGTATTGTATTTATTGATGCTTTTTATGAAGTTGAAATTTTTATCAAGGAGTTCAATTCCTTCATCTTTTGTAAGAATCCAAAATTGATTATTTATAAATTGAATACCTTTTATCTTTTTTAATGAACTTGTTATCGTTTTAATTTCACCGTTAACAATTAATTTAATGCCGTTATTGTAAGTAGTTGTAATGATGTTTTTTTTATGAAAGATAATAGAAGTGTAATTACCTAAATCTATTCTTTTTAA
Source organism: Tenacibaculum retecalamus (assembly GCF_027941755.1). NCBI lineage: Bacteria > Pseudomonadati > Bacteroidota > Flavobacteriia > Flavobacteriales > Flavobacteriaceae > Tenacibaculum > Tenacibaculum retecalamus. The sequence continues at coordinate 890,490 of NZ_CP115916.1, forward strand.
AAGAGTCGGATTAATTAATTTATCTAGTTTCCACAACCCTTTGTTGGTCGCAATCCAATAAAAAGAACCATCAAACTTTAAATCGTTTATTTTATTTAAATCAATCTGAAAATTGGTTCGAATGTTTGAAAGGAAATCTTCACGAACTCTAAGTATTCCTTTGTCTGTTCCTAAAAAAGTATGTTGCGATGTTGTTAATACGCAGTTTATTTTTTTGTCTTCAAAATTACGAAACTTATTATTTTTTCTGATACTTAATCCGTTATCGGCACCAATAAATAGCGTGTTTTTTGTAGCACTAACAACTGTTGTTTTATTTGAAATTAAGCCTTCTTTTTTGGTATAAGTAATAAAGTCATTTCCATCAAAACGAGCAATACCTTTATTGGTTGTAAACCATAAATAACCAATATTATCTTGAGCGATAGCTGTTACCGCTAAACTTGGTAATCCGTTGTTTAAATTATAGTTTTTAGGTGTGTTTAATTGCCCAGTTGCGTTGGTTGCAATCGATATGATGATAAGCAATAATAAATTCTGAAAAAATTTCATATAAACAAACTTAACTAATTTAAACGTCATCGCGATAAAGTATGTTAAAGTAATCTTTTAATATAGATTGCTTTACTTTGTTCGCAATGACGTTCCCCTGTATATTTATTTCATAGCATACAAACGTTTGTTATTTGTATCTGGTTTCAGGTGTTTTAAATCTCCATAAGGTTTTGTTAAGGGTTTTAATACGCATAGCACAGATGTTTTTCCTTTAATAAGTAATTTACTATCTTTTATTTTATAAGTCCATCTAAATTTTTCAACAGGAATATTTAATTTATTCATCTTTTTCATTAAGTCTTCATCATTGGCAATAAAATCCATAATTTCTTCTTGCATTACAAAAGTTGGAATTTCTTCATCCGAATGTAAATAATCAAGCTCTAAATTTACCGGTACGCTAAATTGTTTTGTGTATGGTTCACCAATATAACGTTCTCTTTCGTTTGTTAAAGCATCAAACCATTCGATCTCTCTTTCGTTTGGATATTTTTTAGCAATCTCTTTAGATAAATCTACTTTCCCTGGCGAATTAGCTGTTGGATAAAATACGTAGTATGGCGCTGCTAAATAATGATTCGAAAACTCGCCTCCAAATACATTAAAGTAAGGTGAAGCTACAACTTGCGGAACTTCATTCGCAGAAAAGGCTTGTTTTAAACTATTTAAAAGTGCTTCGTTTTTACCTAAGCCGTTTGAATGAAATACAATTTTTGTATCTGTGTTAATCACTTCTTTTAAGGTTGGTAAATTACCTTTAGCGATACTTTTTTGTAAAGATTCAGTTGTGATTTTTTCTCCGTTAATAACAGTTTCAAGATGCATTCCTTTAAAAGGATTGTTGTAATTAACAATGTGAATATCACCGTACGGATTTTTAGTTGCGTTATTGTTCATCCACGTAATAATTTCTTCTAACGAATATTCTTCATTTATAACACGATAGTTTTTTTCTTTAAAATAAGCCCTAGCACTGTCGTAAAACTTACTTTCATTTTTATCGTATCCGGCAATAAATACAATAGGTTTCCTTGAGCTTAAATTAATTTTGTTTACAGTTTCTTCTTTTTTAGCAATATTTCCCAGCTCTTGTGTGTCACTTTTTTTTGTTTCATTGCAGCTTGTAAATGTTCCGATTAGTAGTAGTAATCCCATTACCATTCCTACTTTTAAAATGTGTTGTTTCATAGGTATTGTTTTTAAGGTTATTATTTTGTTATTGTTGTAATATGATCGTCACGTTCTTCTCTAAGTTAAAATTTGTAGATAATTTATTTAAAATGTTTGGCAGGTTTCTGTCGCTAATCCACAACCCATTTTTTTGTTTTTCAACAGAAGCTATTAATCCGTTGTTGTTTATCTGTAATTTTAAGCTGTTATATTTGCTTAAATACATTTTTAATACTGATGAGTAATTGTTGTCTGACCACATAATATTTGTTTTATACAGTCAAAATTAGCGAGGAAGTAAGGTGTAATTTGAAGTTAATTAGAATTCGTAGTAGATAAATTAGAATTCGTTGAAAAATGAAGTTTTCTAAAAAGAACTTCTTACCTAAACGAGTAAATAAGAAGTTACTTTAATAACAATCGGTTTTAATTTGATTTGTTTTTTGAAAAGTACTTAAGGGAGTGTTTAATTGATGTAAAGAAATTTTTTCTAAAACTTTTATAACACCATTCATCATACTAATAGAGCCACAAATCATTATGGTTCCATTATTTTTTAATGTGGATGCAATTAAGGCTTGTTCCTTTAAAATAAGATCTTGTACGTATTCTTTATTTTGTTCTTTCGAGTAAGCAATATGAATATTTTCTTCATTTAAATTTGTTAAAAACGGCGCATACATTTTTAATGATTCTTTAGTTCTTGCTCCCCAAAATAAATGAGTTTTTAAAGGACTGTGTAACATCCCTAAAAAAGGTGCAATACCTGTTCCGTTGGCTATTAGAATTGTTTTTTTTGATTTTTCAGAAAAATGAAACGTTTTGTTTTTTTCAATTCTAGCAAGTAAAGTATTTGCTTTTTTAAGATTGAAAAGTAAATTTGAGCAAAACCCAAATTCGTGTTTTTTTACGCTTAATAAAATGTCATTGTCAATTTTACCTACAGAGTATAAACGCTTCACGTTATCATTTTTAGGAGTGATTGCTAATAAATCACCCGATGAAAACCGCATTTTTTTAAGAGGTCTTAAACGGATTAAAAAAGAAGCATCTGTATTTAATTCAGTAGTATTTATTACCGAAAAAACTTGCTGTTTTTTAGGTTCAACTAGTTTTTGTTTTAGTTGTAAGTTGATATTTGTTTTTTGAGACCATTGTATTCCCCAGGTTTTAAAATCATTAAAATTTTGATTGTTAATTTTATAAAGAGGTAAAACAGACGTAAAGTTTTTGTTTGTTTTTAAAGCATTATTAACATCAATAGCAAACTTGCAATATTCAGGATATGCTAATGAGCCAAAACCAACTATAGCATAATTTATTGAATTTGGCTGTTCAATTTTTTCAACTAACGTTAAGAAGTTGTTTGCATTTGAAGGAGGTTGTCCTTCTCCATAAGTTGCCGTCAAAACAATTAATTGGGTTGCTTTATTATAAGATGTGTAGTTGTTTAAATGGTCTATATAAACAGTTTTTTTATCAGTAATTAAAGCATTGTATAAAGAAGATGCAATACTAAAAGTACTGCCTGTTTCTGAGCCAACTAATATAATAATTTCTGAATTTTCTTTTTTAAACTTGTTCTTCGGTAATGAGCTTTTACGTTTTCTTTCTAACGTCATGGCAAAACCAGAATAGATAAAAAATAAAATAGCAAGACAGGATAAAAGTAAAATTATGGATCAAATAATAGTACCACGACCGGTATGTAAAAACAAACTCCAATCGGATAGTATTTGTGTTAAATGTAATTTTTTTGCACTAATTATTTCACCAGAATATTGATGAACAATCAGCTCTTTGGTTTTTAATTTTAAGAAAAAATAATCCTCGGGATCGTCAGAAAATGGAAATTCAATACTTTTAACTTCATTTAATTGAATATTTTTAAAGCTGGAAAACTCCTCAGGGGCAATTTTTTTATCTGAAGAAATATCTGAAAAATCAAAAGTATGGTTAATGTTGTTTTCTGGTAAAAGAGAAAATTTTTCTAGAGATAAATATACCCCGGTTACTGTAATTATTAATATAGGAATTAAGGTGAATCGACCAATAATTACGTGATAATATTGGTTAAAACCTTCCTTTACAACTTTAGTGAAGAAACGTATAATTCCGCCTTGTCTTTTAATGATAAGAATGCTTCCTGTTATAGTAATTAAAAATAGGAGGAAAGAGAAAAAACCAACTAAAAAACGACCAGTAGATTTTAAAAACAAAGAACGATGTAAATTGGTTGTCCATTTAAAAATAGATGATTTAGAAACAACACTACTTATTTTTTTACCAGTACTAGGATTAATGTAAAACGTTTCATTTTTTCCGTCTTTGGTAATTACGGCAGCGGTAACAAAATTATGTTCATTAACATCTAAAGTAATTACCTCTTCGTATTCTTTTTTTAATGAAGAAATTGTTTGAGAAAGGGAAACATTATCAGTAGTTACTGCATACGGTTTTAATTGATTCGATATCGGTTCGAAACTTAAAATTATACCGGTTACAGCAGCAATAAGTATAAAAATAGAGGAAGATATAGCCAGTGTTAAATGGCTATACCTCCATACAGAAGTAGTTAATTTCATTAAATGGTATTTTACTAATTATTGCGGAATCATGCGGATGTAACGTATAAATCCTTTTCCTTCAATCTTGTTTTTTACGTTTTCTGTAGTAAGTTCAAATTGAACATCGTCTTTATAATACTCTTGATCTTCTACGGCAGATTCAAATCTAATTTTATAACCTTTATTTAATTTGCTTTCCGGAATTTTAAGAATACTAATGGTTCTATTACCTCCACTAACTGTAGCTCCTGTTATGGCATCAATATCAGCTCTTTTTGTGCCTTGAAACTTCCACCATTCTGTTATGTCCGAATACCAATCTTCATCATCACCTTGTACATATAGCGTTTTTTCATATTCGCCATCTGGGTTTAATAAAGAAACTGTAATATAAGCACCTTCGCCTGTATAATTTTTTAATTGAATCATACATTTATAAGTAGTATCATCAGAAGTAGTAAAAGCCATCGCTCCGAAAGCCAAGAATAAAATTATAAGTGTTTTTTTCATGTCATTTATGTTTAATTACTTGAGTTTATTTTAAAAAACTGATATCGGTATTTTTTAGATTTTCATTTTCTTTAGCTAAATCATATAAAGTTTCATCAAAATCTGTTTTTACATTTTTGTCTGCTCCTTTGCTAAGTAAATGTTTTATGATTTTATGATCTTTAGCAATTAAAACAGCTTCTTGTAATGCTGATAATCCTTTTTTGTTTTTAGCATTGATATCAATTTTATATTCAGCTATAAAATTTAGCATAGCAATACTTTGTTTTTTAACAGCTAAATGAAATAAAGTATTTCCGTCTTTTTGCGTTTGTTCAACATTTAAACCTTTAGTTTTTAAAAGCGTTAGTTTTTGTTGAAATTCTGCTGTTTTTTTAGCATTGAAAGTTTTAAATAAGTAATAGTTAAGGTTATTACCTTTGGCGTCAACAATAGTAGTTTTGGCTCCTTTTTCTAATAAAAATTTAACAATCTCAGAACTGTTGCTTAAGCTATTTGTAAGGGCAGATTTTCCTTCTTTATTAGTGTGGTTAAGATTTGTAGTTTTTGATACTAACAACTTAATTACCTCTAAAGAGTTTCTTCTAGTTGCATTTATTAAAGGAGTATTTCCATTAACATCAGCTTTATTGATATCTATTCCTTTTGATATAAAATAATTAAAAGTAGCGATGTCTTTATTTCCATAAGCTAAATTATGAATAGGATTTTTACCTTGGTTATTAGTTATGTTAGGGTTGATGCCTAGATTTTCTAAATATTTGAAAAATTCTAGTGAATTGTAACCACTTCTAGAACCTCTTGAAGCTAACAAAAAGGCATTTCCACCATTTTTATTTAGGTTTTTATATGGGATTCCTTTTTTTAATAATAATTCAGCTATTTTTTTATTACCATTTTTGGCAGCATAATTAAACGCTCCGTTACCATCATTATCTAAACTAGTAAGTGACAATCCTTTTGCAGTAAAATAATCAACCAAGGTGAAATATTTTAAATTAGGAATTACTAGTAACAACGCATTAGCACCATTTTCGTTTACATCATTTTTAATATCGATACCGTTTTTAATAAGTACATCGTATATTTTTGTATTGGTTAGCCCTGCTGCCGCAGCAAAAGTTAACGGTGAAAAATTATGAGAATCTTTTAAATCTAGTCGCGCTTTATTATCAATAAGATGTTTAACTAATTCTAAATTTCCTTTATAAGCAGCCCAAAACACGTAGGTTCTTTTATCGTGTGTTAGCTTATTTACATCATTACCTTTTTGTTTAAGAAGATGTTTTATGCTCGTATTTGGTGCTTCAGCTAAAATAGCATTAGTAACAGCATCAAATCCATTAGATGTTAATACACTTGGATTATTATTATCTTTTATTTTTTGATCAATAATAGCAACAGTTGGTTTTGTTTTCCAGAAAGCACGATCCAAAAAAACGTTTTTTGTTTGTGCTTGTAGCATACTTGTAATGAAAACAAGTAAAAATGTAAATTGTAAATTTTTCATGTGTTTTATTTATTTTTTAACGAAAGATTCAATCGTTTTATCTATTTGTTGTTGCTCGGTTATTTGGTCTGAAAATAAGTGTTTGTATAATGGTTTGTTCTGTACTTTTTTCTCTAGAGAAAGATTGGTGTTTCTTCCATAAACTTCATCCCATTTACTTCTAACTAATAGCCATTTGTTGGTGTTTTTTTTCCACCAATCTTGCGATGCTTTACATTTACTATCAGCTACTTTAACATAAGTGTTGTAGCCTTTTTCATGTGCTAATACAATATCTTTAGTGTCTGCTTTTCTAATTATTTTCTTGTTATCTTGATCGTGTACCCAACCATAATTTGTAATTTCATGACGATTTCCTCTTTCGGTTACATTATAATCACTTCTTTTAGTGTATTCTCTACGAGGTAAAGGCGCATCAGTAGTATTTTCCCAGTAACTTTTTCCATCTACATGTACCCAAGTTCCTGAGCCTTCGTAACGCGGACTATCATCAACCTGATATACTTTTTGTGTCCATTGTTTTTTTACATCAGCTTTAGTTTTTTTCCCAAATAGCCAGTTATTATCTCCATTAAACATATAAAAGTCTTGATTTTGATAAGCCCAGTCTTGTCGCCAATGTTTTACAATATGTGGCTTTGCAGGATTACCTACTTGCAGTAAATGTTGAATTGATATGTTGTTTTTACCATCTTCAATTAATTGTGCCCATTCTAAACCTTTTGCAATTTTTGTTTTTGAAGGCTTGTATAAAGAATCTTTACTATTATTAAAAGTTTCCGCAAAATTAAAAGTCACTTCAAAACAACCGCACATTTTTTTTATTGCTGCTTTGTCTTTTGCTTTTTTACTTTGAGCATTTATTGTTAAAGCAGTTAATAATAGCATGCTTCCTAATAATACTTTTTTCATTTTATGATTTATTTTTAGTTGAATTAATTTTTTGACAAAAATATAAATTTTATTTAGATTGATTTAAAATAAAGAATATATTTGTCGAAAATTATTAAGAATGTTTCTAAATAGAAAAATAATAGGTTTTTTAACTTTTATAAGTTTAACTGTTTTTTCGCAAGAAAAAACAGTTAAAAATAACGAGACTCTAGAAATAAATGAGTTAGAAGAGGTAATTGTTACAGCAACAAGAACTAAACGACAGTTATCATCAATACCAATGCCTGTTACGCTAATATCTAAAGAACAGCTTGTGAAATCGGGTGCAATACGTTTAAAAGATATTTTGTTAGAACAAACAGGAATCGCTTTAGTTTCTGACTTTGGAGGCTCAGAAGGAGTCCAACTACAAGGTGTTGCGGCAGATTATACTTTAATTTTAATTGATGGTGTTCCGATTGTAGGAAGAACCTCTGGAAACATCGATTTAAATAGATTAACGGTTAATAATATAAAACAGATTGAAATTGTTAAAGGACCATCTTCTTCTTTGTATGGATCTGAAGCAATAGGTGGTGTAATTAATATAATTACCGAGCAGCCTAAAAATGATAAAGTAGAAGGTTCTGTTGGTTATTTAATAAAAGGAGGTGCTACTAACGAATTAGATATAAATACAAACGTTCAGTCGAAAAGAAAGGGGTTTGGTGTGGTTTCAGGAATAAATTTAAACTCCAGTAATGGTTTTGATTTATCACCTGAAACTGCTCCAAAAACAACCGAAGCACATCAAAATTTTACAGGAGATTTAAAGTTAAGTTACGATTTTTCTAATCTACTAAAAGTTAGTGTAGCGAATCGATTTTATCAACAAAATCAACATAAAAATCAACATAAAAATAAACAAACCGATTGGAATGTTAATGCTACAATTAATCATGAAATAAGCGATAAATGGCAGTTAGATTATAATTTTTACACCACAAAGTATAAGGCAGAAAGTGTATTTAATAATGATGAAACATTGTATAAACAAACTTTGCTACGACCAGAAATCAAATCGACAAATAAGTTTAATGACGGAATTTTGATTTTAGGAGTAGGAGCTAATTTTGACGCTTTAGAAAGAACTGAATTTAAAGGCACTAAAAAATACGATACACCTTATGTTTTTGGACAGTTTGATTTTAATCCTACCCCAAATTTAAATGTAATTATAGGTACTCGATTTGAAAATAGTAATCAATATAAATCAGCATTTACACCAAAAATATCATCAAGCTATAAAATTAACAATTGGCTTACTACAAAAGCGTCGGTAGGTTACGGATTTAAAGCACCTGATTTTAGACAGCTATATTTTAATTTTAGAAATTCCGCAAGCGGATATGTGGTTTTAGGAACCCAAACATTACACAATTTGTATGGTAATTTACCAGAAATACAATCCATAGAAAAAGAATTAAAACCAGAAAGTTCTATTGGGTATAACTTCGGATTTGAATTAAAACCAGCAGCAGGATTAAAAGTAAATATCAACCTGTTTAGAAATGATATTAAAGACTTGATAGATACTTTTGATACGCAATTAAATGCCTCAGATATAGGGTTGCCCGCTGGAACACGTATTTTTTCTTACAGAAATATCAATAAAGTATATACGCAAGGGGTGGAGCTAGAGGCGAATTATAAACTATCCTCTAATTTTAACATCTTAGGAGGGTATCAATTTTTGGATACGGGAGATAAATCGCAAGAAGATTTAATAAAGTCAGGCAAGGTTTTTTACAGAAGAACACCATTATCTTCATCAGAAAAAATGACAATTTCAAATTATTACGGATTACCAAACAGGTCTAAACACATGGCAAACTTTAAAGTTTTTTATGAAAACTATCAATATGATTTTTCTGCAAATGTTAGGGCAGTGTACCGAAGTAAATATGCTTTGTTTGATACTAATAACAGTCAAGGAATTATTGATGAGTATGACGATTTTGTAGCAGGAAATATGCAAGTAAATATTGCCATTCAAAAAACATTTTTTGATTTAATGAACCTTCAACTAGGTGTTGATAATATTTTCGATGAAAAAGGAACCGAAAATAAAAGCACCTTCAAAAATAACGATAGTGTTTTACGTTTAGGAAGCACTTATTATGGTAGAATCCAATTTAATTTTTAATATATAAATCAATAAAAAATGAGAATTTTAAAGTCAATTTTAATCGTTGCAATGTTAAGTTTTGTAGCTGTATCATGCAGTGAAAATAACGATATAGTACCAGGTGAAGTTTCTACAAATCAAGTGGTTAATTTACATGCAAAAGAAACAACAGATCGATCAGTGCACCCAGCAGTTGAATCAGGAGAGTTTGTTAAGTTTAGTTTTAAGAGCGGTACAATTGTAACCAATGATAATTGGGATATTGCTTTTAGAGGAACTACTATTTTGGTAAATGGAGGAGTGCCAACAGGTAAGACTCAAGAACCAAATAGAACAGGTAATGCCGCTTTAACCATAGTAGAAGGTAAGTTTTCTAAAATAAAAACAGTACCGTCAGCAGCAGTGTTTAAACAAGATGCAGCGAATGCATTAGCACTACCAAAAAGTACTTGGTATACTTATGATAGAGAAGATCATAGTATAGACCCTGTAACAGGAAAAGTTTTAATTATAAAAACAAATGATGGCCATTATGCAAAAATGGAAATTATAAGTTATTATAAAGATATGGATAGCTCAAATTCAGCAAATCCTGCTAATTCAGGCGCACAATATTATACATTTAATTACGTGTATAACCTTAATACTGGAGATAAAAATTTTCAGTAATTGTTAATTATTTTGTTAGTTTTTGTTAATGAAAAGCTGTTCTGGTTATTAATCAGGCAGCTTTTTTATTGGTTTAATATGTGTTCGATATAAAAATTTTGATTTTTAAATTGTCACTTCGAGTAATTTTCGATAGAAAATTGTATCGAGAAGTATAATAAAAAAAACAAAAATGTTGTTTTCTATAATTAAATTCTTGCATAATTTCACTCGAACCGACAGCTTTTCTTATACCGAACTTATATTAATTTAGTTTCTCTTGTAAATACTTAGCGGTATAAGACGCTTTATTTTTAATTAACTCTTCAGGAGTTCCTGCAAAAATTAAATTACCTCCATTTTTACCACCTTCTAAACCAAGATCAATAATATAATCGGCACATTTTATTAATTCAATATTATGTTCAATTACAATAATCGAATGTCCTTTTTCGATTAAAGCATTAAACGAAGCTAAAAGTTTTTTAATATCATGAAAATGCAATCCGGTTGTAGGTTCATCAAAAATAAATAAAGCTTTGTCTTTAGTGTTTCCTTTTATTAAGAAAGAAGCTAGTTTAATACGTTGTGCTTCTCCACCAGATAAGGTTGATGACGATTGCCCTAATTGTACATAGCCTAAACCAACATCTTGCAAAGGTTTTAGTTTTTTAGCAATTTTAGGTTGTTCGTGTTCCGAGAAAAAAGCAACAGCATCATCAATAGTTGAGTTTAAAATATCATCGATAGATTTTCCTCCAAAAGTAACCTCTAATACTTCTTTTTTAAAGCGTTTTCCGTTACAAGTATCGCACTGCAAATGCACGTCTGCCATAAATTGCATTTCAATCGTAACTTCACCTTCACCTTTACAAACCTCGCAACGACCGCCTTCTACATTAAAAGAAAAATGTTTTGGTTGATAGTTTCTTATGTTAGATAGTTTTTGATCTGATAATAATTTACGAATATCATCATACGCCTTTATATAAGTAACAGGGTTTGATCTTGATGAGCGACCAATCGGATTTTGATCAATAAATTCAATATGTTTTATTGTATCAAAACTTCCGGTTATGTTGGTGTATTGGCCAACTTTATCTCCATACCCGTTTAGTTTTTTCTGCATTGCAGGATATAAAATTTTCTTAACCAACGTACTTTTGCCACTACCAGAAACACCTGTAATTACCGTTAAGTTATTTAAAGGAAAAGAAACATCAATATTTTTAAGATTGTTTTCGCGCGCACCAATAATATCAATAGTGTTTTTTGATGTTCTACGAGAAGTTGGAATATCAATTTTTAATTCTTCGGATAAATATTTGGCAGTTAAGGAATCTGATTTCATAATAGCATCAAAAGTACCTTCGGCAACTACGTGTCCGCCATAAGTACCTGCTTCAGGATCGATATCAATAATATAATCGGCTTCCTTCATAATATCCTCATCATGTTCAACCACAATAACAGTATTCCCTAAATCGCGTAAATCTTTAAGAACCTCAATTAGTCTTTCTGTATCTTTTGGATGCAAACCAATACTTGGTTCATCTAAAATATACATAGATCCTACCAACGAACTACCTAAAGAAGTGGCTAAGTTTATACGTTGACTTTCACCACCTGAAAGTGTGTTAGAAGTACGATTTAAGGTTAAGTATTTTAAGCCAACATCAGTTAAAAAAAGCAAACGATTATTAATTTCTGTAAGCAATCTTTTCGCAATATTTTTGTCGTTTTCATTTAAGTTTATGTTCTTAAAAAAAACAGCCAATTCATCTAAAGGAAGTGTAACTAAGTCAGAAATTACTTTGTCATTTACTTTTACATAGTTGGCTTCTTTACGCAATCTTTTACCGTTACAATCGGTACAAGTTGTTTTTCCGCGATAGCGAGAAAGCATCACTCTATTTTGAATTTTATAACTTTTTTCTTCTAATTTTTTAAATAAGTCATTTATTCCTTCAAACTTTTTTGTCCCGTTCCAAATAAGCTTTTTTTGTGCTTCAGAAAGTTCAAACCATGGTTTATGAATAGGAATTTCAAAAGTTTCAGCGTTAAGAATTAGTTCTTCTTTATATATTCTGTAGGCATCAGTTTTAAAAGGGAAAATAGCATCTTCAAAGATTGATAATCCTGTATTCGGAATCACTAAATCTTCATCAATGCCAATTACGCTTCCGTAGCCTTCACAAGTTGGGCAAGCTCCGTATGGATTGTTAAAGCTAAATAAATGTGTGTTCGGTTCTAAAAAAGTAATACCGTCTAACTCAAATTTATTACTAAATTCAGTAACAGTATTGGTATTTAAGTTTTCTATTAAACAGAATCCTTTTCCTTCAAAAAAAGCAGTTTGAATGGCGTCTCCTAAGCGATTGTAAAAATCTTCTTCATGTTTTAAAATAATTCTATCAACCACTAAAAATAACGCTTCATCATTATAATCTTCAATAGGAAAATCATCAATTCTTAAAACAGTATTATTATATTTTAATCGCGCGTAACCTTGTTGCGTTAATACTTGTAAAACAGTTTTTAAATCTCTGTTTTCATTAAGGGTAATTGGCGCTAATAATAAAAGTTTGGTGCGTTCTTCGAAAGTTTTAACAAAAGTAAGTACATCAGAAACGGTGTGTTTTTTTACTTCATTACCAGATATTGGCGAAATGGTTTTACCAATACGTGCATATAATAGTTTTATATAATCGTAGATTTCGGTTGAGGTACCTACAGTTGATCTTGGATTTGTTGAGTTTACCTTTTGTTCGATTGCAATTGCCGGAGCAATCCCTTTGATATAATCTACCTTAGGTTTGTGTAATTTTCCTAAAAACTGACGCGCGTATGAAGATAAACTTTCTACATAACGACGCTGTCCTTCGGCATACAAAGTATCAAAAGCTAAAGAAGATTTTCCAGAACCAGAAAGCCCTGTTATTACAACTAATTTATTTCGAGGAATAACAACATCAATATTTTTTAAATTGTGCAGTTTTGCCCCTTTTATAATAATGTTTTCCTTAGGATTAATGGTAGAAATATCTGTCTTCATCTATTCAAAAAAATAAGGGATAAAAATACCATTTTTGTAAATGAAAGAAGAGAATAACCAATTAATTTTTTAAAATTTTTAGATAAAATTTATTGAATACTTGTATTTGTTAATAAAAAAAACAATATTTGTAACTAGTTACTAATCAATAAATAAAAGCCTATAGCTAAATAATTACTTTTTAACGATTCACCCCTTAACGGAAGAATATTGAATGATGTTCTTAAAAAAAGTAATTATGATGCATAAAGATGTTGTAAGCGATAGCGCTTTAGTACGAGACTACATTAATGGAAAAGAATTGGCGATTGAATTACTAATTAAACGCCATCAGCAAAGATTATATAGCTTTATATATAGCAAAGTACAGAATAGAGATACTACAGAAGATATTTTTCAAGATACTTTTATTAAAGTGATAAAAACACTTAAAAAAGGACGTTACAACGAAGAAGGTAAATTTTTACCTTGGGTTATGAGGATTTCTCATAATTTAATTATCGATTTTTTCAGGAAAAATAATAGAATGCCAACTTTTAACAATACAGAGGATTTTGATATTTTTTCTGTACTAACAGATGGTGCTTTAAATGCTGAAAATAAAATTATAAAAGAACAAATTTTAGCTGATGTTAGAGATTTGGTAGAAGAATTACCAGAAGAACAAAAAGAAGTTTTAAAGATGCGTATTTATAATGATATGAGTTTTAATGAAATTTCTGAGAATACAGGAGTAAGCATTAATACGGCTTTAGGGAGAATGCGATATGCTTTAATTAATTTGAGAAAAATAATTGAGAAAAATAAAATAATATTAGTAAATTAGACAATATTAGTGAAGTAGCATCGTTAAATACTTGATAACAAAATATATAAAGGGAATATATGATGCAAATTTACTCAGAAAAATCTCCGGATTTTAAAATGAAACCTACACAAGAAACAATTCAATTTTTGATTAATTTTTCTAAATCGTTAAAAGTAGTTAAAACCAAATCAAACTATCTCATTGAATTGAATTTGAATTAAGAGAGGAAAAGCTTCAACTATGGTTGAAGCTTTTTTATGCTCTTTTTTTATAGTATTCATCTAAAACGGTTTTTCTTCCTATTGTTTTAGTAATAATATCATTATCTAAATCCCAACCACGAGCAGGAGAGTATTCTCGTCCGTACCAAATTATTTGTAAGTGAAGGTCGTTCCATATTTCTTTAGGAAATAATCGTTTTGCATCTTTTTCAGTTTGAGCTACATTTTTACCGTTCGTTAAATTCCAACGATATAATAATCGATGTATGTGTGTATCTATTGGAAAAGCAGGAACACCGAAAGCCTGACTCATTACTACGCCAGCAGTTTTATGGCCTACAGCAGGTAATTCTTCTAAAAATTCAAAACTCTCAGGAACTTCTCCATTATGTTTTTCGATTAATATTTTAGATAAACCATAAATTCCTTTCGATTTCATAGGTGACAATCCGCAAGGTCTTATGATTTCTTTAATTTCTTCTACAGTCATTTTTACCATATCGTAAGGGTTATCCGCTTTAGCGAATAAAAGAGGTGTAATCTTATTTACACGAACATCAGTACATTGTGCAGACAATAAAACGGCAATAAGTAAGGTATATGGATCTTTATGATCTAAAGGGACTGGTATTTCTGGATACAATTTCTCTAATGTATCTATCACAAATTGAACTTTGTTTGCCTTGGTCATTTTCTTTATCTTTATATCGACAAAAATACGAATTATGATAACATTAAAAATAGGAGATAAAGCACCAAATTTCGAGTCTGTTGATGAAAAAGGAAACACAGTAAAACTTACAGATTATAAAGGTAAAAAACTAGTTTTATTTTTTTATCCCAAAGCAAGTACGCCAGGTTGTACAAATGAAGCGTGTGATTTAAGAGATAATTATCAATCTTTTTTAGCAAAAGGCTACGAGGTTTTAGGAGCTAGTGCAGATTCTGCAAAACGCCAACAAAACTGGATAAATAAACATGAGTTACCTTTTCCGTTATTAGCAGATGAAACTAAAGAAGTAATTAATGCTTTTGGTATTTGGGGATCAAAAAAGTTTATGGGAAAAGAATATGACGGAATTCACAGAACTACTTTTGTAATTGATGAAAACGGAATTATTGAAGATATAATTAGTAAAGTAAAAACAAAAGAACACGCTAAACAGATTTTAGGATAACAAAAAACCGAGCTTAAAGCTCGGTTTTTTATTTTTGTTTAGATGATAATTCAGCCTGTAACTCTTTACTTGTTTTAGAGCTGTTATCATGACTCCAGCCCGGAGGCATAAAAACATATTTAAGTCGAGTGCCTAGTGGTAAGTGTTTTTTTCTATTAAAGAAATCTTTAAAAATTTCTTTCCATTCATGAAAAATTATATTGATAGGCCTTTGTCTTCTAACGGAGAAGTTAATCCGTAACGTAGTTTTTCATAAGTTACTTCATCTTCTTCAGCTTGAAATGTGCCGAACATACGATCCCAAATGATTAAAACCATTCCCATGTTTTTGTCTAAATATTTGGTATTTGAAGCATGATGAACTCTATGATGAGAAGGAGTTACAAAGAAAAATCCCCATAAACCTAATTTGCTTTTTATAAAATTTGTGTGACACAAAGTTCCGTAAATTTGATTCAATGCATAAGCAAACATAATATGTAAAGGTTCAACTCCTAAAAAAGCTAAAGGTAAAAAGAACATATAACGAAATAAAGGCTGTAATACCGGTGAACGAAAGCCTGTTGAGATATTATAATATTCCGAGTTGTGGTGTGTTACATGAACCGCCCAAAAAAATCTTGAATGATGGTCTACATAATGATGTATGTAGTATAAAAAATCTTGTCCAATAAATGCAAATAACCAGTAAGCTAGGCCTAAATATTCCCAATCTACAATTCTGTAATGATAGCAAATTCCCATTACACCAAAAGAGATTACTTTCATTAATAGGTCTAAACTAAAGTTTATTAGTGCAAAATAAACATTCGTAGAAGTGTCTTTAAAATCGTAATTTTTCTTCTTCGACCTGTAACTAAAATATATTTCAATTAAAATTATTGAAATAAAAAACGGTGTGCTCCAAAAATATAGAACATCTTGATTTAATAAACCCATACTGATTCTTTAGAATGCAAAAATATTTCTTTTTGCTTAAAAATAATAATTAAATTTTTACAAACGATTTTCGATCCACTTTTTAAAACTATAAAAGTTTTGAGGAGCCACTCCGTGACCTACCGGATATTCTGAATATTCGCTTTGTAATTTATTGTTTGATAAAATTTGTGGTGCTTTTCGAGCCCAATCAATAGGTAATACCTGATCTACGGTTCCATGAGAAATGTAATAATCTGTAGTAATCGTACTCGGTATTTTTTTAGGTAGTAATTCTTCGTTAATATAACCGCTTAAAGCAATTACATGTTGCACTTTATTAGGGTAATTAAAACTTAGTGCGTAGCTTAAAATGGCTCCTTGACTAAAGCCTAAAAGAAATGTTTTATAAGGATTTGTGTTGTATTTATTTTTTATTTCATCAATAAATAAAGCAATTTCATCTACTGATTCTTTTGCTTGAACTAAGTCAGAAAATTTACCATTAACAGCATCAAAATTAATGGCATACCAAGCATAAGCTCCCATGCCCATACTATGTGGTGCTTGCGCACTAACAATTAATAAGTTATCAGGTAATTCTTCAGCAAATGAAAATAAATCTTGCTCGTTACTACCGTATCCATGCAGTAAAATTAATAAAGACGGATTTGTAGTTGTTTTCTTAGGTTCTCTTACGATGTAATGTAAACTCATTTTATGAATTTAAAACTAATTGATTGTTATTGTAAATACCGTATACTTTTCCTTTTAATTCTTTATTTAAAAAGATACTATTTTTTGAAGTTGATAGGATATGTTTTTTTGAAAATGTATAAGATCCATCAGGGTTAAAAATTGATAAATTTGCTTTTTCATTTTCTTTGATACTTGCTTTCTCTAGTTCGAAACGTTCTTTTGGATTAGTAGATAAACAGTTTGTAATAGTTTCGATATCTAAAATTGAATTTAAAACACCAAAAGCACTTTCTAAACCGATGGTTCCGTCTTTTGCTTCTGAAAACTCTACCTTTTTATGTTCTATATCTATCGGATTATGATCTGACGTTATCATGTCAATCGTTCCGTCTTTTACACCTTTTAAAAGTGCTTTTATATCGGTTGATGTTCTCAGCGGTGGATTTACCTTTTTATTACCGTCAAAATCATGCAATTCATCATCAGTTAAAAATAAATTATGAACAGCTACGCTACATGTTACATCTAAACCTTTCTTTTTAGCGTCTTTAATTAGTTGAACCGATTTTTTAGTTGAAATTGTAGGAATATGTAGTTTTCCACCCGTATATTCTAGTAAAAATAAATCGCGAGAAATTTGAAGCTCTTCTGCCAAAGCAGGAATTCCTTTTAAACCTAAAAGCGTGCTGTTTTTACCTTCATTAACAACACCTTCACCAGCAATCGCATTATTTTTAGGAAAACTCATTGCCAAGCCATTAAAATTTTGAGTGTATAATAAAGCTACTTTTAATAAATTATCGTTAGCAATAGGTTTATTATAATCTCCAAAAGCAATAGCGCCAGATTGTTGCATGTCGTACAATTCGGCCATTTCAATACCTTTACTTTGTTGTGTTAACGTACCAATAGGGTATAGGTTCGTAGCGAATCCGTTGGCTTTATTAATTAAAAATTCAACGGCAGATTTATTGTCTATTACCGGGTTTGTATTTGGGTTTACAGCAATAGCTGTGAATCCACTTTTAGCGGCTACTAATAAACCATGTTTAATTGTTTCGCGCTCTTCATAACCAGGCTCACCAAAAGAAACACTCGTATCAAACCAACCTGTAGATACATGTAAATTATCAAGTTTTACAACTTGATATTCTTTTTTAGAAGTAATCGTATCGTTAATCTTGGTAATAATTCCATCAGTAATTAAAATGTCTTTAGTTTGTTGGTGATAAGGACTAGAGGCATCAATAATTGTAGCCGATTTTAGCAGCGTTGTCATGGTTTAAAGAATTTTAAGATCAAAATTTCTATAAGCAAAGATACAATGGCTAAGGCTAAAAACCATTTCCAAAGCCATTGAATTTTATTTTCACTATTAATATTTTTTAAGGTGTTTTTAACCGAATTAGCGGTAGTTTTTGAGTTTAAGTTTTCTGAATCTAAGAAATTTAATAAACTTTCTTTCTTCGGATAATTAAAAGCAATGTTTTTTAAAATACTTGCTTCTTGTTTTATTTGATAAAATCCGGCAACTAAAGGTTGATCTGTAGTTGTAATTTTTACACTATTTTGAAGTGTTTGTTGCAGCGGAATAAAGGACGTTTTGTTATTTGAAATAGTTACTATTTCATCTTTGCCTAGTTGTTTATCAATGTCAATAACTGATTGCTTATCAACTGTATAATATAATTTAGAAAGTTGTAAGCTGTTTTTACCAATATTATAAAAAACTGGCACAATTAAAGGAGAATTTATAAAGTTACTATTCTCTTTATTAAGCGGAGCCGCTACCCAATAAATAGCTGAATTTACTGAGTTTGTTTTTTGTATAAAACCCAGTTTGTTTTCGAAAGAAATAACAGTACTAGCGTTTAATAGTTGTGTATTATAAGAAGTTTTTACAAACGGATATTGAAAATTACGCACATTTTTTTCAAACACTTTTTTTAAAATCGGATGTTTGTAATTTATAGTTGTAATTTTTAAACTATCAGTTTTTTTAGAGAGTAGTTTTCCTATTTTAAGTTTGTTAAATAAACTGTTGTAAGACGAAATGGTTAAATCTCTAGAAGGTATTATAACCAAGTTTCCACCGCTTTTAGTGAATTCAATTAAACTAGCAATAAGATTCTCCGGAATATTATCAATTTCATTTAAAACAATTAAATGCTGTTTCTGAATTAAATTGTAATTCAGGTTTTTAATAGCAGAAAATGTAAAGTCAAATGCTTCTTTTGTATAAATTCTGCTTAAAAAATCAGCAGATTCACCAATATTTAAAACAGCAGTTTTAGTGTTGGAGTTTATGGCGAAATAAAAGGAATTATCAAAAGTATAAGTGTCTTTAAAATTTAATTCAATTTTTCCAGAAAAATCAGTTGTTTTCAAAATAGAAAAAACCACTTTTTTAGTTTCATTTTCTTCAATAGAAAAAAGTTGTTTATTGATTAACTTTTCTTTGTTGTAAATAGCAATTGGTACATTCTTTTTTAAAATTCCTTGATTTTTAACAAGAATGTTTACTTCAAAATTTGTTGTTCCGTTGTCACTTATAAAAACATTATCTATTGATAAATTACTTTTTTGCTGCGGATTTAATTTTACAAAAGAGGTATTCTTTGGTGAACTTAATAAGTCTTCTTTTTTTACGTTCTGAAAATCAGAAATAATAATGTTTTCAGAAAGTGTATTTGTTTTGTTTTCGGTAGATATTTTTAATAAAACATCTTTTAATTCCGTGTTTTTAGCGGTGTTTTTTACTTTTAATAAAATATCTTTTAAATCAGAAGCTGTTTTATTTTTATGAAATTCATCATTTGTAATTAAAGAGTAAGTTGCTTTATCTGAAATATTTTCTATAATTTCTTGACTCGCTACTTGTAATAAAATCCCTTTATCCCCATCGGTATTTGTGCTTAAAGAATTATCTAAATAAATTAAGAAATGTTGTTGTTGATCGCTTTTGTGATTGCTAAAATAAGGTTGTGCAAAAGCTATAATTAAAGCGGTAAATAATAGTAAGCGCGTAGCTAAAATTAACCATTTTTTTATGCGAGAACTTTTACGAGTTTGTAGTGCTAGTTTTTTTAAAAAGGCAACATTGGTAAACGGAATTTTAACAAATCGCTGTAATTGAAATAGGTGAACTATAAGCGGAATTAGTAAAAGTACTAAGAAGTATAAAATTTCAGGATGTTTAAACTGCATAGTTCATTTTTTGCTCACTAAGTGAGATTTTAAGTGATTAAGCTTTTATAAAAATGTTTTTACAAGGTAACTTATTAACTGTAAAAATAGCCAAATTGATCATTTAAAAAAGAATGTAGTTAAAAATCTGTTAGAAAAGTGTTTTGTTTTCGACAAGATATCAAATTTCACTATTTTTGAACTATGACTACAAAAGAGAGTGATTGTAAAAGCCCAGCGAAAATTGAATATAAAAATCACTGGAATACTGCATACACAAAAAATACAACTGAAAAGTTAGGTTGGTTTGAAGAAAAGGCAGCACAAACAATGTATTTAATTTCTGAATCGGGATTAAAAAAAACCGCAACTATTTTAAACGTAGGTGTTGGTTCTTCGGTTTTAATAGATGAATTATTGGCTGATGGTTACACGAATTTAATTGCAAGCGATTTATCTGAAAAAGCACTAACAACTTTAAAAGAGCGTTTAGCAAAAGAAGCAGCAAAAGTAACTTTTATTGCGGATGATTTAATACAGCCAAAAAAGTTAGGTAAGCTAAGTAATATTGATTTATGGAATGATAGAGCGGTATTGCATTTCTTTTTAAAAGAAGAAGAAAAAACGGCGTATTTTAATTTATTGAAACAGGTTGTAGCTAAAGACGGATTTGTAATTATTGCAGTTTTTGCTTTAGATGGCGCAGAAAAATGTTGCGGTTTAGAGCTGCAAAGATATAATAGCGAAATGTTACAAGAACGTTTAGGAAGTCAGTTTAAGTTAATCACAGAATTTAATCACACATTTGTAAATCCGTATGGTGGAAAAAGACCTTATATTTACACATTGTTTCAAAGAATAAATAAGTAAATGAAAGTAACACATATTCCTTTTAAAAAAACCGGTTTTTTCTCTAAAACAATGCTTGATTATTTAGAGCAATCAGAAAAATTACAACCCTTTTATAATAACTTTCCTTCATTAGATAGTTTTAAAAATCAGATAGAAAGTAAAACTTTTTCATCAACAGCAAGAAAAACTTTAGTTACTGTTTTAAAGAAACAATATGCTACTGTAAAAACATCAGAAGCTACACAGCAAAACATTGATGATTTATTATTAGATACTACTTTTACAGTAACTACAGGACATCAGTTAAATTTATTTACGGGGCCGTTATATTTTCTCTATAAAATATTTTCGACCGTTAATTTATGTGAAGAGTTAAGGGCTAATTATCCGCAACAAAACTTTGTGCCAATTTATTGGATGGCTACTGAAGATCATGATTTTGAAGAAATAAACTACTTCAACTTCAAAGGAAAAAAAGTGCAATGGAATTCTAACCAAACAGGAGGTGTAGGACGTTTTTCTACAGATGGATTGCAAGAGGTATTAGAAGTGTTTTCGAGCCACTTAGGAACTTCAAAAAATGCACAATATTTAATTAACCTTTTTAAAGAAGGGTATATAAAACATAACAATTTAGCTGATGCTACAAGATACATAGCGAATGAATTCTTTAGCGAATATGGATTGGTAATTCTTGATGCTGATAACCGCGAATTAAAGCAAGAGTTTATTCCGTTTATTGAGCGCGAATTAAAAGAGGAGATTTCATACAAAAAAGTAACAGAAACGATTGAGCGTTTGGGCGATGAATATAAGATTCAGGTGAACCCAAGAGAAATTAATTTATTTTATTTAACAGATGAAATTCGTGAACGTATTGTTTTTGAAGATGATGTGTATAAAGTGAATAACACTAGTATTTATTGGAAGTTAGATGCGTTGTTAAAAGAAGTTCATGATTTTCCTGAACGATTTTCGCCAAATGTTATTATGCGTCCGTTATTTCAAGAAGTAGTGCTGCCAAACTTATGTTATATCGGTGGAGGAGGAGAGTTGGCTTATTGGATGCAGTTAAAAGATTATTTTGATGAAGTTAAAGTGCCATTTCCTATTTTATTATTGCGTAATTCAGTGCAGATAATTTCTGAAAAGCAAGCTAAGAAATTAGAAAAACTAGATATTTCATTAGAAGAATCTTTTCAAGATCAAAATAGTTTATTAAAAGATAAAGTATTAGAAACATCTGAAGAGAAAGTTGATTTTACGAGTCAAAAAGAATTTTTACAGCAACAGTTTGTCGATTTAAGAGAATTGGCTAATAAAACAGATGTATCATTTATAGGTGCTGTAAATGCTCAGGAAAAAAAGCAATTAAAAGGATTAGATAATTTAGAAAAACGTTGGTTACGAGCAGAAAAACGAAGACAAAAAGATTTGGTAGATAGAATTATATTATTGCAAAACGAAATATTACCAAACCAAAGTTTAGAAGAGCGACAACGAAATTTTTCAGAGTATTATTTAGAGTACGGTGATACTTTAATTAAAGCATTAAAAGAAAGTTTACAGCCATTACAATTAGAATTTACAGTAATAGAAATTTAAATTAAAATTCTTGGTTTTTATATTTTTGATAATTTTTTTCGTTTAATTTATAGGAGATGAAATAAGCAAAAGTAAAATAGATGACCATGTTGATAAAAAAGAACAGTGGGAATTTATAAAAGAATTTTTCAGAAAAACCAACTTCCCAAAAAATAAATATAAACGAAAAAGGAAGTGCAAAACTAAGTGCCCTTTTAAAGGCAAATAACGATTTGTTATTTCTTGTAGTTTTCCAGTTTTTTACAAACAAAGAAGTTTTCTTTTTATAATACGCATTTGAATTCGGTTTCATAAACAAAAATTAATGAAAGACAAAGAAAGTAAATTACATAAAAATAACAAACATAAAAACGGATATGATTTTACATTGCTAAAAGAAAAGTATCCGAAAATAGAGGAGTTTGTTATCGAGAAATTTGATAAAGAAACAATCGATTTTTCTGATCCGATAGCAGTAAAAGAATTTAACAAAGCGTTGCTAGCAGCACATTATAATATAAAAGATTGGAATTTTTCTGATGAAAATTTATGTCCGCCAATTCCTGGTAGAGTAGATTATATTCATCATTTAGCCGATTTAATTGGTGATGCTAAAGATGTAAAAGTACTTGATGTTGGTACCGGAGCAAGTTGTATTTATCCGCTTTTAGGAACTGTAGAGTATGACTGGAATTTTGTAGCTACAGATATCGATTTAGATTCGTTAGATTATGCACAAGATATTATTGATGACAATGATTTAAGCGATAAAATTGAATTGCGTCAACAGTTTAATGAAGCCCATATTTTAAAAGATATTATAGCAGAAGGAGATTCTTTTTCGGCAACGATGTGTAATCCTCCGTTTTATAAATCGGCAGAAGAAGCAAGAGGAGCAAACTGCAGAAAATCTAGAAACTTAGGTAATAATACGGTTCGTAATTTTGCAGGAAATTCGAATGAACTTTGGTATGTTGGTGGCGAAAAAGCATTTTTACACACCTATTTATATGAAAGCTCATTACAGCCTAAGGCAAGTAAATGGTTTACTAGTTTGGTGTCTAAAAAAGAGAATGTAAAAAGTTTAGAAGATTCTGCTAAAAAACTAAAAGTAGCAGAATTTAAGGTGATACCTATGAGTCAAGGAAATAAAGTTACACGTATTGTGTGTTGGCGATTTTAAATATATTTATAACAATAAAAACAGCGTCTTAAAAAGTAATTTTAAGACGCTGTTTTAGTTAATTTAAAAATCGAAATGTAAAATGAACCAAATTTAGATTGATGAAATAATCACTAAATATAAAAAGAAGTTACTTTCTAGTTTTCTTTAACAAAATCCGGCCATCTTTTTAAATATTCGATAAACGTTTTGCTTACACCTTCTTTTAAAAGATGTTCTTCTGAAACAGGTGTTGCAACAGGTGTAAAATTAGGGTCATTCATTACCAACCTCGGAAAATTATGATGTAATATAGCTGAGGTTCCTATTGATACAAAATTGACACCAGCATCCAATATTTTTTGAACATCAACAGCGTTGCTAATTTTACCAGCAACTGTCCATTTAACATCTTTAAAATCTAAACTTTTAAAATGATCTAATAAGCTGAGGTTTTGATATTTTTCATCATTAGGCATTTTAAAACAATCCCATAAAGAGATGTCTAAAAAATTAATATTTCCTGCATCAATTAATTGTTGGCAAATAATTTTCACTTCACCAATATCCATTCCAAACCTTTCAGGTGATAAACGAACTCCGATTAAAAAATCTTTTCCGCATTGTTCTCTAATGCCGTCTACAATTTCAAAAATTATTTGAGCTCTGTTTTCTAGAGAACCACCATATTCATCTGTTCTATGGTTTATTTCTGAGCTTAAAAACTGTGTTAAAATATAACCATGTGCGCCATGAACTTCAACACCATCATAACCGCACTTTTTAGAACGAACAGCTGCAGTAATAAAATCATCTCTTAATTGTTTTACTTCTGTAAGTGTAAGACCCCTTGCATTTGTTTTTTCATTATCAGAAGAAGAAACAGGTTTTTCGTTTATCAATTCATGTGGTGTACGCATTCCTGCATGGTGTAATTGAATAACAGCTAAACTACCTTTTTCTTTAATACTTTGGGTTAGTTTTTTATGTCCGTCATTTAAGTCGTCGCTAAAAACACCTAATTGCCCAGGAAAACCTTTACCTATTTCTTGAACGTGAGAAGCACACGTCATCACTAAACCAAATTCACCTTCAGCTCTCATTTTTAACCAATTTAATTCATCATCAGAAAGCTCACCGTTTTCATGACTTTGTCGGTTGGTTAAAGGAGCTAACATGAAACGATTGTTCATTATTGAGCCATTAGAGAATTTTATTGTTGTATTGGGAGTATTCATACTTAAGGATTCAAATTTTTGAATGGCAAATTTAAGCAGAATATTTAGGAATTAATAAGTATGTTCGATTTGATGTTTTATAAGAAAAACTAACTCCTTTTTTTGAAATTAAAGAGTAAGAAGTAAGTAGCTAAAAATTTTAACTATTAATAAGTGATTGTAATACTTAATTGATTTGTTACTTAAGTAAGCTCTTTTTTATTCTACTTAACTGTACAGGTGAAACATTTAGGTATGAAGCAATATATTTTTGTGCTATTAAATTATCAATATCTGGAATTCTCTTTTTTAAACGTAAATACCTTTCTGTAGCGTCGTAAGCAGATAAGGTAAGGATGATACTTTCTGCTTCTAAGTAAGTGTCTTCTAACATTTTTACATAAAGTAAACTTAATTCATGGTGTTTTAAAGCAAGCTCTTTAAATTTGTAAAAATTACCTCTATAACCAGTAACCTTTGTTAACGCTTGGTAATTAACAGTTGCAGGAATTTCTCTAACCATTGTAGATAAGCTACAAGATAAACTAATAGGGGTAAATAAATGTCTTGTAATTTCTTTACCGTCTTCAGTTTCTATGTAAGACCTAATTAATCCCGTTTTTATGATAATGAAATCAGTAGGTCGTTCATTTATTTTAGTAAAAAATTCAAAAGGCTCCAATTCCGTATAAGTAAGAAGCTCTTCAAAAGCAACAACAAGGTTTTTGGGTAATTTCAAAAATCGAGAAAGGAAAATTTCAATATCATTTTTCATAAAAGGCAATTAACAAGTTATATCCTCAAGATGAGGATACGTAAATTTAATGAAAAATAATAAGATAAAACCTACACAAGGGTGTAAATTTTATTTTGTAATAAAAACCTATACAGTATAACAGTATAATGCTTTTATTGAAATGTAACTTGTTAACTGCATTCCAAAAGTATACTGTTTTTAGGATATTAGCATTAACATATGTTAATAAAATTATTGATTAATTATGGTAGCTTTTTCGAATTCGACTTAACTGTACGGGGGTTATATTTAGGTAAGAAGCAATATGATATTGATTGATTAATTTACCAATACCTGGTAGTCTATTTTTAAGTTCTTCATAGCGCTGCTTAGCATCTAGCATCAATAAGTTGAAAATTTTAATTTCTTCTTTAATATATACAGCTTCTAAAACTTTATGATGAAATATGGAAATGTCGTGGTGTAGTTTTGATAAATTATAAAATGAATTATAATTACATCGTAAAACTTCACAATCAGTTAGGCATTCATAAATTAAATTTGAAGGTTCTCTTTTTATCAAAGCACCTAAATTTCCTGAAGTGACTACTGGTGTAAATAATGTTTTAGTATGTTCTTTTCCTTTCTCGTCTATAATATATGCTCTTATAACTCCTTTTTTAAGAATATAAAAATTAACAGGAATTTGACTAAGTTTTACTATTTGGTGTTTTTTAGGTAGGCTTTCACTTGTTACAATATTATGAAACGTATTATAAGAACTTTCAGAAAGATCATAAAAATTAGTAACAAAATTTTTAAAAAAATCCATAGAAATAATTTTATGATTAACTCAAATTTACATTTTTTATTAAAATAAAAGAAATTTTCGATAAAATTGTTAATAAAAATGGAGTAACTACTGTTTCTTTAAGGGGTTTAATAAGGAGAGAAAATAAAAATTAAAGAATAGAAATAAAAAAATCAAACTTACATAAGATAAGTAAGTTTGATTTTGTAATAAAAACCTATTTAGGGCTAACGTTTTTATTAAAATGTAACTTGTTAATTACATCTCAAATATAATTTTTTTTTAGTGTTTAAGCATTAACATATGTTAATGAAAATTAATTGAGATAGTTTTTTCGAATTCTACTAAGCTGAACAGCAGTAATATTTAAGAATGAAGCAATATGATATTGGTTTATTAAATTATCAATACCCGGTAACCTATTTCTAAGTTTTCTATACCGCTGAGTTGAATTTAACATTAATAATTCTAGTATTTTAGCTTCTTCTCTTATATAAATTCTTTCTAATACCTTATATTGAAAAACAGATAAATCATGATACTTTAAAGATAAAACGTTGAAGTCATTATAATTACACTGAACAACTTCACAATCGGTAAGGCATTCATAAATTAATTTTGAAGGCTGTTTTTTTATTAAAGCACCAAGGTTTCCAGAGGTGTCGATAGGAGTGTATATGGTTCTAGTATGTTCTTTTCCCTTCTCATCAATAATATAAGCTCTTATTATACCCTTTCTTAAAATATAAAAATTGACA
This sequence comes from Tenacibaculum retecalamus, assembly GCF_027941755.1. Classification (NCBI taxonomy): domain Bacteria; kingdom Pseudomonadati; phylum Bacteroidota; class Flavobacteriia; order Flavobacteriales; family Flavobacteriaceae; genus Tenacibaculum; species Tenacibaculum retecalamus. The sequence continues at coordinate 917,696 of NZ_CP115916.1, forward strand.
GGTATATCGCCTAAATCAACAATAATTTGATTTTTTTGTAGACTCTTTCTTTTAGCAAGTGCGCTAAATTCTTTTAGAGAGTTTTCTGAAATAGGATGAATATTAAAAACAAAATCTTTAAAGAAGCTCATAACAAAAAGTATTAGAGGTGATACTCTCAAATTTACATTTTTTATTGAATAAAATGAAATTTAATCAGATAATGTTTTGAATATGTATTGATTATGTGTTTTGTTTGAAGAGAAAAGTGGGTGGTAGTTCGTTATATTTTTATTTTTTCTAAAAAGCTAATTGCATTAGTGCCTTCCATAAAAAGTAAATCTAAAATAGATAAATTAGGGATAAAACCATGCTTGTCATCAAACATTTGAATGTAGGTTTCAATTTCAATAGTAACGCCTTTTTTAGCGATCGCTAGGTTTCTAAAATCAAGATTATTCGCAGTTACCTCGTAGTTTTCTGTTTTAGAAAAAGAAGTATCTATTTGTAAAGCATCTGTAATAAATAAATGTGTATCAATATTTACATCTTGTAAATAGGTGTATTTTTTATTAAATATTTTAGCAATATCATCTTCAAAAAATTCGAAAAAAGGAGAAGATCGGTAGGCAGACTGTAATGATTTAAAATGTTGCTGTTGCCATTGAGAATCATTATCAACTAATGTATCTTTTGTTTTTTTTCTATTCTCTTTAAGTAAATGTTTTACAGGAATATTTAAAGTTAGTTTTCCATTAGCGCCATAAATATAACACCTGTTTCGGTAGGTTTGTTTTTGATAATTATCTTCAAATTCAAAAACTACCGAGTCAGATTTATAAACTGCTGCATACTGTGAAATAGGCGCGAAATATGTTGGAATAAAAAGTGACATTAAGCGTTCTTTTTACCTTTTTTAAAACTATAAACAATGTAACCAGCAATTAAAATCAGCACCAGCCATAGGTATGAGGTTGGTTTTCCGCTACCACCAACAGTTGTAAACATTCTGTCCCAACGAATAGATTGTATTTTAGCCATAAAGCTAGGTGAATTAGGATCCCAGCTTAACCAAATCATTACAGGTTTACCAACTACGTGGTCAAAAGGGACATAACCCCAATTTCTAGCATCTAAGGAGCGCTGACGGTTATCACCCATCATCCAATAATAATCTTGCTTAAAAGTGTATTTTTTTGCTTTTTTACCATTGATAAAAATATCGTTTCCAAAAATTGTTAAATCATTGTTTTCATACCTTCGGATGATTTGCTCGTAAAACGGAATGGTATTTTCGTTTAAAGCAACTGTAGTTCCTTTTTTCGGAATATAAATTGGTCCAAAATTATCTGAAGACCATGCGTATTTTGGGTTGTGAGGAAAAACAGTAGCATCATAAGTTCCTTTGGGGCTTAAATGTTTTTCGATGCTTTTTACAATAGGATTTTTAGCTATTAAAGCAGCTTCATCATCTGTAAGATTTAAATAATATCTACCATCATTTAATAGCTTTCCTTCACGAATATTGTACCTGTTTATTGCACCTTGAGAAAATTTTTGATTGTCAGTATCTACAATATGCATCCATTGTGGTTTGGCTCTGTCTGGTAATACCGTTTTTTTTCCGTTTATAAACACATATCCATCACGAACCTCTAAAGTATCCCCAGCAATACCTGTAGCTCTTTTTACATAATTGGTTCTTTTATCAATAGGCTTATAAGTTGCTTTTCCTGATGTATCTCCCCACATTAAGGCTAATGTATCTGCTGGCCAGCTAAAAACAACAATATCATTACGTTTAATGTTTTGAAAACCTGGTAAGCGCATATATGGTAAAGACAATTTGTTTAAAATTCCGTCTTTGTTTTTGTCATCAGAAATAAAAGATTTTGTTCCTAAAACAGGAATTGTATCATGAGCCATTGGTGTTGCTACCACTGTATTAGGCACACGTGCACCGTAATGAAACTTGCTTACAAATAAATAATCTCCTACTAATAATGTTTTTTCTAAAGAAGAGGTAGGAATTGTATAGGGCTGCATAAAGTAGGTGTGCACCAAGGTTGCAGCAATAATTGCAAAAGCAATTGAACTTATCCATTCTCCTAAAGCAGAGCGAGGTTGTAAGCTTCTGTTTTCTATATAAGGTGTGTTGGTAGCATAGTTTATATAAAAAATATAAAATCCTAAAGTAAAAACGGCTAATAGCGTATCTTTTCTTTCGTTGAAACCAAAACTTCTACAGGTTTCTATCCAAAGAATAGGAAACATTAGTAAGTTTACTATTGGTATAAATAATAAAATAACCCACCATTTTGGGCGGTTAATAATTTGCATTAAAACAATTGCATTGTAAACAGGTATTGCTGCTTCCCATGCTTTTTTACCAGCTTTAACGTATAATTTCCAAGTCCCTAAAAAATGGATAACTTGAATTATTAAAAAGCATAAAAACCATTCAGTAAATGTCATAATGTATTTATTTTGTTTTTCTGTAACCAGAAATATATTTCAATATTATTTGTGTACTTTTTTATATAAAAGTTACGTAATTAACCTAAGTTTAACACATCTCTCATGGTGTAAACACCAGTTTTATTAACCAGCCATTCGGCCGCTACAACAGCACCTAAAGCAAAACCATGCCTATTATGAGCGGTGTGCTTAATGTTAATTGTATCTACTGCTGATTGATAAGTTACCGTATGAGTTCCTGGTACATCAGGAGTTCTAATAGCTGTGATAGGGATATTATTGTCTGATGTGGTTTTGTCTAATTCCCATTCGTTTTTTGTTGAATGATCAATGATTCCTTCAGCTAAAGTAATGGCTGTTCCGCTTGGAGCATCTAGTTTTTTAGTGTGATGAATTTCTTCAATAGCAATATCGTATTCGCTTAAAGCATTCATCATTTTTGCAAGTTGCTTGTTTAGTTCAAAGAAAACATTTACTCCTAAACTAAAGTTTGATGCATAAATAAATGTGCCTTTTTTATCATTACATAATTCAGTAATTGCATCGTATTTGTCTAACCAGCCTGTGGTTCCTGAAATAACAGGAATTTGATTATTTATGCAATTACTAATATTATTAAAGGCAGATGTTGGGATGCTAAAATCAATAGCAATATCAGCTTTTGTAATATCGTATACTTCCTTTCCTGAGGTTTTTATGATTATTTCATGACCTCTTTGTAAAGCAATTTTTTCAATTTCTTTACCCATTCTTCCATAACCTAGTAAGGCAATTTTCATCTTAAAAAGAGTATTTTAAATTTATCCCAACTTTTGGTGTTTCAATAAATAAAGGGTCGGGTGTTATTATTGGGTTTATAGAAAGGCTATCATCGGTATCAAATTGTAATAAATGTGCATTCACACTGGCTTCAACAATTTGTAAGACATAAATTAGTATACCTGTTAAAAGAGATAGATCTCTGTTCTTTCTAAGTACTTTTTGTGCATTTTCAAGCCCGCTAGTAGAGATTAATTGACTTCCGTTTATGTCAGTAAATTCATCTTTTAAGCCTTGTTTTCTAAGTTTAAAAGCGGTTCTGTAGCGATCGTATTCATTACTGTTATCAAAATAAAAATAAGCACTAGTACCTATGGCTGCCCAAACAATTGGTGCTTTCCAATATTTTTTATTGTAAAGTTGTCCTCCTCCAGGAAAAATAGCAGAATAAAAAGCTGCTTTTGATGGAGATAACGGATTGTACTTATGGCTCCCAAATTTTAATTGTTTAGTACTTACAACTGTTGTGTCTTTTTGAGCAAAAGATGTTAAACTCAAAAAAAAACTCAAAAAAACGAATATGAAAGTACGAATATTCAATTATTTTAATAGTTTTTTAATGCGATTAAAATCTTCTTCAGAAGTAAAAGGAATCGAAATTTTTCCTTTTCCCTTGTTGTTTACACTAACATCTATTTTATGACCAAAATAGTCACTCATATCTTTTACGCTATCAGTAATAAAACTTGGTACAGTTTTCTTTTTAGCTATTTTAGCTACAATACCTGATTTTAGACTTTTAACTAATTCTTCGGTTTGACGAACAGAAAGTTTGTCTCTAACTATCTTTTCGTAAACTGTTAATTGATTTTCGGTATTAAAAATACTGATTAATGCACGGCCGTGTCCCATAGAAATAAAACCATCTCGCATGCCTGTTTGAATAATAGGATCTAGCTTTAATAAACGTAAGTAATTGGTAACGGTAGATCTTTTTTTACCTACACGAACACTTAATTCTTCTTGTGTTAACTGAATTTCATCAATTAAACGCTGGTAAGAAAGTGCTACTTCAATAGGATCAAGGTTTTTACGCTGAATATTTTCAACCAATGCCATTTCTAACATTTCTTGATCGTTGGCTAAACGAATATAGGCGGGTACTTTTTTATTACCTATTAATTTAGATGCTCTAAAACGACGTTCACCTGAAACTAATTGAAATTTATTACTTGCTAATTTTCGTACTGTAATGGGTTGTATAACGCCTAATTGTTCGATAGAGTTAGCTAATTCGCGAAGTGCTTCTTCATCAAAGTAAGTTCTAGGCTGAAACGGATTCATTTCTATTGAATCTAATTCTATTTCAATAATATTTCCTACTAATTTATCAGCGTTTTTATCTCCAGCAGAATTTACTTCAGCAGTTTCAGTTAATAAAGCTGATAAACCTCTCCCTAAAGCTCTTTTTTTAGTTGCTTTTGCCATCCTACAGTACTTATGCGTTTTTAGTTAAAATTTCGTTCGCCAAATTTAAGTAATTTACGGCTCCTTTACTGGTTGCATCGTATGAAATTATACTCTCACCGTAACTAGGTGCTTCACTTAAACGGATGTTTCTATGAACAATTGTGTCAAATACCATTGAGCTAAAGTGCTTTTTAACTTCTTCAACAACTTGGTTAGAAAGGCGTAAACGAGAATCAAACATCGTTAATAATAATCCTTCGATATCTAAGTCTGGATTGTGAATTTTTTGAACACTTTTAATCGTGTTTAATAATTTTCCTAAACCTTCTAATGCAAAATATTCACATTGAATAGGGATAATTACTGAATCTGCAGCAACTAAAGAGTTTAATGTTATTAAACCTAAAGAAGGTGCGCAATCAATTAAAATATAATCGTAATCGTCTTTTATATCTACCAATGCTTTTTTAAGCATGTATTCTCTTTCTTGTTTGTCTACTAATTCTATTTCAATAGCTACAAGATCAATATGTGCGGGAATTAAATCAACATTTGGAGAACTTGTTTTTAAGATCGTTTCTTTAGCTGATATTGTATGTTCTAGAACTTGGTAGGTTCCAAACTCAATATTATCAACATCTAAACCTAAACCAGAAGTTGCGTTTGCTTGCGGATCGGCATCAATTAATAATACCTTCTTCTCTAAAACACCTAATGATGAGGCTAAATTTATAGAACTTGTAGTTTTACCTACGCCACCTTTTTGATTTGCAATTGCGATTATTTTACCCATTGTGATTTATAAAAAGTTTGAAAGAGGTAAATTTACAATTATTTATTATTTTTTTAAGCGAAAGATGTTAACAAAAACAAATATCAAACTTATGTAATATTAAAAAGCCACATATTTGACTATGTGGCTTTTATGATTTTATTTTAAGTGTTTTATGCGTTTAACATCACAGGCATTACCAACATGGTAACTTGTTCACCCTCGTCAGTTCCGTCAATTGGCGTTAAAATTCCAGCACGATTTGGTAAAGACATTTCTATTAATACATCGTTCGCATTTAAGTTATTTAACATTTCACTTAAAAAGCGTGAATTAAAACCTATCTGCATGTCATCACCTTGGTAATCACAGTGTAAACGTTCATCTGCTTTATTAGAGTAATCTAAATCTTCAGCAGAAATATTTAATTCTGTTCCTGCCATTTTTAAACGAATCTGGTGTGTTGTTTTGCTAGAAAAAATAGAAACACGACGTACAGAGTTTAAAAAAGAAGCTCTATCTACTGTTAATTTATTCGGATTCTCTTTAGGTATTACAGCTTCGTAGTTTGGATATTTTCCATCAATTAAACGACAAACTAAAACAACGTTGTCAAACGTAAATTTAGCGTTTGTATCATTGTATTCGATTGTAACGTTATTTTCTGATCCGCTTAAAATTCCTTTTAATAAGTTTAAAGGTTTTTTAGGCATTATAAACTCTGCTGATTTATCGGCAGTAACATCAGTACGTGTATATTTTACTAATTTATGAGCGTCTGTAGCAACAAAAGTTAGTTCTTTTGAGTTGAACTGAAAAAACACCCCACTCATTACGGGTCTTAAATCATCGTTTCCAGCAGCAAATATTGTTTTTGAAATTGCTGTAGCTAAAATATGCGACGGAATTTCAGTACTGCTTGGTGAAGGTAATTCAACAGCTTTCGGAAATTCTTCACCGCTAAAATAAGCCATGTCGTATTTACCTTGCTCAGAAATAATTTCGATAGTACTACCACTTTCTGCTTTAAAAGTAAGTGGTTGTTCAGGAAATGTTTTTAAAGTGTCTAATAATAAACGAGCGTTTATTGCAATAGATCCCGTATCGGTACTTTCTACTTCAATAACAGAAGTCATCGTAGTCTCAAGATCTGATGAAGATATTTGAAGTTCATTGTTAGCTAGTTCGAACAAGAAATTGTCTAAAATAGGTAATGTGTTATTGCTGTTTATAACCCCTCCTAAAACTTGTAATTGTTTTAATAACTGAGAGCTAGATACGATAAATTTCATTTAGTATAGTTTCTGTATATTAGATTTACAAATATATCTTAATTTGATGGTTTTAAAAATTATTTTTTCAATCATCAAAAAAATTAATTAAATTGATAGTTTAACTGTATGGTTCCGTAAAAATTTCCTTTTGGAACACGTATGCTTTTTAGCTTTTTTGTATGATAATTTACAGCATAGCCGAAATTAAAACGATTGGTTGTAAAACGAATTCCTATTTCAGTTGTAAATTTAAAAGGCTCAATATCGAAAGTAATAGGACTATTCTTGTTTAAGAAACTTCCTTCAATAGTAGCATCGTAAGCAATATAACTAAACATTGGTTTTATATAAATAAAGGATTCAATTTCATTATTGAAGTTAGTATTTTTAGTATTTAAATTAGCATTAAAAGCAATGGAATTTATAATTTTTTGAAGTGGTTTTAAGCCGATTCGTCCGTAAAATCCTGTTGATATATCGGTGTAAATAGTTCCGATTTTAGCGTTGTTTAACCAGTTAATATCAAGAAATTCATTGTTAGCGATGTTTTTAATGTAATCAGCATTTAGGTTTATGGCAAAAGCATTTGCAATTTGATATTTCCATCCAATAGCTTTCTTGTAACCATAAATAGTATGAATAAAATCTTGTAATTCTTTGCTCATTGCAGAAGTTCCCAAGGTTCCTATTTGTATAGTTGTTTTTAATATGGTTTGGTTTTTATAAAATCGATTGATACCAAAACTACCAAATAAATAACCTGCAAACGGGCGATCGTGACCCATATGTTGATTAACTGTTGCTTTAAAAGGCGTATACATATGATGACCCAGTTGTACTTCGAATATTTTTTTTTCAATATTCTTAGGAGTGTTATTACTTAAATATCGATAGGTTAAAAACATACCGTTCGTATAATAGCGATCTTGACTAGGAGAAATGTATAAATCATTGTCGTTTAAAAAACTAAATTCATTCGCATATTTTCGTTGGGAGAAAAGTGTTACAGAACATAGTATTAATAAAAAAAAGACTTTTTGTTTCATGGCAGCTAATATCGTCTTATTTTAGCAATGTTAGGCTGAAATAAGTAGTAATTCAACGTGTTATTTTAAATGGGAAAGAAAGCAAAACTTACAATTAACGATTTTGAAAGTGTCTCTACAAATGAAGAGTTATTAAATTTAGTAGCGAAAAAAGGCATGTCGATAGATAAAGTTAAGGAAAAAATAACTTACGAAGAAGAACTTAAGAAACTTCAGGTAGAATTAGTGAAGCTTCAGCAATGGGTAGCAAAAAACAACAAACGAGTAGCTGTTATTTTTGAAGGAAGAGATGCTGCCGGAAAAGGAGGTAATATCCGTAGATTTATGGAGCATCTTAATCCGCGTTCTATGCGTTTGGTAGCGTTAAATAAGCCTACTGTTATCGAAAAAGGACAATGGTATTTTCAGCGTTATATAAAAGAGTTGCCAAACCCTGGTGAGATTGTTTTTTTTGACCGCAGCTGGTATAATAGAGCGGTGGTGGAGCCAGTAATGGATTTCTGTACAAAAGAGGAATATAAAAAGTTTTTAGTGCAGGTGCCAGAGTTTGAGCACATGCTATATGAAGATGGGGTAACGATTATTAAGTTTTGGTTGTCTATTTCTAAAGATGAACAATTACGTAGATTCGATGCACGAAACGATGATCCTTTAAAACGGTGGAAATTTAGTCCTGTTGATAAAAAAGGACAAGAATTATGGGACAGGTATACCTTTTATAAAGACGAAATGTTTAGTAAAACACATACTACCTATAGCCCATGGATAGTTGTAAAAACAAATGAGAAAAAGAAAGCTAGGATAGAGTGTATTCGTCATGTATTATCTCAGTTTGATTACCAGACAGAAGAAGAATTGAAAACAATGACAAATCCTGATCCTAATATCGTAATGCGTTATTATCGATCAGTAAATCATTTAGATTAATATGGAAAAGTTAACACAAAAAGATGTAAATAAATTGAATTCTACCAAAGGGTTAAAAGCGCTTTTGTCTAAGCCTTTTAATCTGGAGAGAGCAGTTAGGTATGTAGATTATGAGCGTAAGCTTAAGAAATTACAAGTCGAGTTAATTCGATTACAAACCTGGGCTATAAATAATGAGGAGCGAATTATTATTATTTTTGAAGGAAGAGATGCTGCAGGAAAGGGAGGAGCTATCCGAAGAATTACAGAAAGAATTAATCCGCGGCATATGCGAATTATAGCATTGCCAAAGCCTAATGAAGATGAAAAAACACAGTGGTATTTTCAGCGATATGTAGAGCAGTTTCCTAAGGCAGGAGAAATTGTTTTTTTTGATCGTAGTTGGTATAATAGGGCAGTAGTTGAACCTGTAAACGGATTTTGTACGCAAGAGCAATATCAAATATTTATGAATCAAGTGAATGATTTTGAAAGAATGATTTTAGAATCGGGTATTCGTCTGGTGAAAATATATATGTCGATAAATAAAAAGGAGCAAGCAAAGCGTTTTAACGATATAAAAAACAACCCGTTGAAGCAGTGGAAAATGACTGAGGTTGATAAAAAAGCACAAGGATTGTGGGATGATTATACAGGATACAAGCGCGCCATGTTTTCTAAAACAAATACTAAAACATCACCATGGAAAGTTATACGAGCGAATAGAAAAACAATCGCACGTATAAATGTAATAAATCACGTTTTAGAAAGTATTCCGTACGATAAGAATACGATTGTGTAAAAATTAATAACTCATTTTTATTGTATATCTACTTTTATAATAAAATAACAACGTCACCCTGAATTTATTTCAGGGTTTTATTTGTAATGATGTGTGATTCTGAAACAAGTTAAGAATAACGCTATTTATAAGTTTACAACTCGTTTTTTATAATTTCAAAAATAAAAAATACTTCACCAGCAATTTGTTTGTTAGTGTTTAAGTAGCTTTCACTACTAAAATCGGTGTTATCCGCACTTTTCGGATCTGTATATGGTACGTGAAATCTTGCGATAGCATCCGGAATAACAGAACAATTTTCGTCAGCATTGTCACAAGTGGTAATTGCAATATAAGGATAGCTGTTATTGGTGTGGTCGTAGGTTTTGGAAAAACCTAAAATCGATTTTTTTGTACCTTCGAAAGTAATTAGGTAGCGTGGGTTTTGATGCGAAAAATCTAAGATATTAAAATTAAATCCAGTTTTTTGTAGGCTTTTTACCGTATTTCTGTTAAAAGCAGTTACTTCAGTTCCGCCAGAATAGGTAAAAATATTTTTCAGGTTAAAATATTCAACAGCAAAAAAACTCCAAACTTGAGCAAACTGACTTCTTCTTGAATTGTGGGTGCAAATAAAATTTAAATTTATCTTTTCTCTATCTTTATATTCACTAATAATTAGTTGCGCAATTTTAGTAAGTAGTTGTTTGCGTTCGTTACTAATGGTAATTTCTTTTCTTGCTTCTTCAAAGAATATTTTTGTGCTGATATTTTTAGTGTTTATCATTTTTTTACAGTTCTTTTGTACTATGTAATTATGGCAAAAATACGCTATAAAACTCTTTTAATGAATTAAGTAAAGGTTAAGGATGTGTTTAGAAATAGGTAGTAAAGTGGCGGTTTTAGATGCTGATATTAGAGGGTTCATAACAAAAAAGGAAAATAATATGTTTTTTGTTAAAGATACAGACGGAATGGAGTATTCTTTTTTAGCTCACGAATTGGTTAAAATTAATGTAGAACAGCAGGAGTTAAGTAAGCGAACTCGAGTTAGTAATTCGTTATTGAGAGCAAAGATTGAAGACACGCAAAAAAAGAAAAAATCAATATTTGTAAAAGATAAAAATGAAGTAGTAATGGAGGTAGATTTACATGCTAGTAAATTAGTAAAATCTACGCACGGAATGGATAATTACGATATTTTATCGTTGCAATTACAAACCGCCAAACATAAGGTAGAGTATTGCATGTCTAAAAGTATTGCAAAATTGGTATTAATTCATGGTGTTGGAGAAGGAGTTTTAAAAACGGAATTGTATTATTTGTTAAATAATTATCCGGTAAAATATTACGATGCTTCTTATCAAAAATATGGGGCAGGAGCTACCGAAGTGTATATTTTTCAGAATGCAAATTAATTATAAGTAAAAATTATGAAAGCTATTTATTTAGATAATGCAGCAACTACACCAATGTTACCAGAGGTTATTGAGGTAATGCATACGTCAATGCAAAATAATTTTGGAAATCCATCTTCTATCCATCAATTTGGTAGAAAAGCAAAAGCAGCCGTAGAAACTGCTAGAAAAAATATAGCAAAACATTTTAATGTATCTGCGCGCGAAATTATTTTTACAGCAGGTGGTACCGAGGCAGATAATTTAATATTATACAATGCTGTGTTAAATTTAGGTGTAACAAGAATTGTAACTTCTAAAATAGAGCACCATGCTGTTTTGCGTACTGTACAGTATTTACAAAAACAATACAATATAAAGGTAGATTTTGTTGATATTGATGAAAACGGAGCTGTTTCGTTAGGTAGTTTAGAAAATGTTTTAAAAGAAACTAGCGAGAAAATGTTGGTTAGTTTAATGTATATAAATAATGAAATTGGTAACTTATTGCCAATTCATAAAGTTGCTTTATTGTGTAAAACATATAACGCTTATTTTCATTCGGATACGGTACAGGCAATTGGGCATTATCAAATAGATTTAAAAGAAATACCTTTAGATTTTATTGTGGCAAGTGCACATAAATTTCACTACCTAAAAGGAGTCGGCTTTGCATTTGTTAGAGCAGGAATCGCCTTGCAACCTATGTTATATGGAGGTGAACAAGAAAAAGGGGTGCGTTCTGGTACCGAAAATGTACACGCCATTTTAGGTATGGAAAAAGCGTTAGCTATAGCTGTTAAAAATATTGATAACGATACAACGTATATTAAATTTATTAAAGCCGAATTAATAAACGGATTAAGTAAAATATTTTATGATATTAAATTCAATGGACTTTCTGGTGATTCAGAAAAAAGTAGTTATACGATATTAAATATAAGGTTTCCGTTTACAGATAAAATGATGCTTTTTAATTTAGACTTACAAGCTATTGCTGTTTCCGGGGGAAGTGCTTGTCAAAGTGGAAGTGTTAAAGGTTCGCATGTGTTAGAGGTATTTTTAAATGAAAAGGAAGTGGAGAAAACTTCCATTCGTTTTTCGTTTAGTAAGTTTACTACTGTAGAGGAGGTTGAAATGGTTGTAGATATCTTTAGAAAATATAAAAATTGATTTTAAGTGCTTTTTAATGGGTTTTATTATTTTTTTATTGTGATTGTATATGTGATTATTTTATCCGTCTAAAACAAGGTGTATCGCACTCGTTTAAATAGTTTTTTTTTATTGATTTGCAACTGTTGATTCTTTTTGCTTATGAGGTGTGCGGTTTTAAAAAAAATGTTTTTCTTTAAAGTAAATGTGACTAAAGTAAAAAAAGAGTGTCTTAAATGTAGAGTGTAAAAAAAAACAATTACATTTGCGTCGTTATATTAGAAATGTCCCCCCAAGAAACGATTAATCTGTCGCTAAAGCGATTAGGTGTTTTTTTGGGGGGATTTTCACGTTAAATTATAGTTGCAAAAAAATAAAACAATAACTAAACTTTATTTAGTTTGTTAGTACATAATAATATGGGGAAAAATTACAATTCATTTAGGTTGAGAGACTTTTTTTCAGGGTTAACGGTAAAAAAAGCAAGTCCTTTGTCATCTATTTTAAAATTTAGAGGTACATTTAATCTTGCTTTTTTGTTGCTACTTTTGAGTTTTAACGTAATGTTTGGTCAAAGCTGTTCTACTGAAAGTGTCCAATTTGATTGGGCAGCTATTCATGGTGCAGATGTGCAAAACGGTTCTAATACAGTAACTACTTGTGGTAATTCAAATACTGTTGTTAGTGGTTATGATAATGCAACCAATCTTAATACTGCCTTTCTAGACCCAACACAAGTTGTTGGAGATGGTAGATATAGGATGTCAATGTACGATGCAAATGCAAATGATGAAGTAGTATATAAATTAACCTTTACAAAACCTATAAAGTTAGTTAATTTTGCAATTGATGGAATTGATTCAGGTGGTTCAGGTTGGCAAGATGAAGCGAGTTTTTCTGCTTCATTATCAGGTACCAACGTTCCTTTATCTTTAACAGCTGCATCAGCGACTCCAGTTTTCACGATAGTTGGTCAAACAGCTTCGGCAGTAAGTAGTGGTAGTGGAGGTTTTTCTGCTATTAATGGAAGAGGAACTGTTATTGTAGATTCAAACGGTGGATATATTGATGAGGTAACATTTGTATATAAGGCATTACGAGATGCTACTAATGACTCTCAATTTATTTATCTTCAAAATAATTTTAGCGTTTCATGTTGTGTTGATACAGATGGTGACGGTATAGACGATGTTAGTGATTTAGATGACGATAATGATGGTATTCTTGATACTCAAGAACTTTGTGGAACTAACGCTTCTTCATCATCATCAATTACTATAACAATTGATTTAGATCGAGATGAAAATGAAACAACATGGAGCTTAACAGATGCGTCTTCGGGTAATTTAGGGTCTGGTGGCAACGTATTCAAATGGTGATGAAGTGATTACGCAATCGTTTACTGTTACGGAGTCTGGTGTTTATACATTTACTATAAATGATTCTTTTGGTGATGGTTTGTCTCGTGTAAATGGATCGAATTCAGATAGTACAGCAAGTTATTCCATAACGGTAGATGGCAATGTTGTTTTTTCTTCAGCGAACGCCTTTAATTTTGGAAGTCAAGATGTGCAAGCATTTACTGTAAGTATAGATAATTTTAGTTGCTTGTTAGGAGATCCTTCTGCAGATGACGATAATGACGGAACAGTAAATTATAAAGATGCAGATTATGCAGCAGCAAATGGCTCTACTTTAAATGCAAACGGTACAGTTACTAGTTTAGATACAGATGGCGATGGTATGCCAGATTATTTAGATACTGACTCTGATAACGATAATTGCCCAGATTCAATAGAATCAGGAGGTGTAGATGGTACAAGAGATGGTGTTTTAGATGGTACAGGAATTAGCTCTGTAGGTCAAGTAACAGGAGGCTCAGGAGGTTATAATGGTGTTACAGGAAACGAAGTTTTAGCAACTCAAATAGTTGTAGACGCAACTGCATTAGCAAATCAAAGTATAACAGACGGTGATTCAACTAGTTTTACAATAAGTTCAGTTACACCAACAAATGCTCCATCGGGCGTTAATTATCAATGGTATTTAGGAGACCCAGATTCAGGCGGTACATCGCTAACAGTAGCAGGTGTGTATGGAGGTGTGGCAACAAACACTCTTACAATAAGTAATGTAAGTGGTTTAGATGGTAATGAGTATTTTTTATTGATTACAAGTGATGATAATTTATGTATAAGAGAAACGAATAGTGCAACTTTATCAGTTGTTGCTGCTGTAGATCCTTGTATAGATGGTGCAAGTGCAGACGGTAATCCAACGGCGTCAGATTCTGATGGGGATGGAATTAATGACGTTTGTGATGAAGATGATGATAATGATGGTATTTTAGATCTTATTGAAAAAAGTAACTGTGATATTTCAGAAAAACAAGAAAATATATTATTCAGTGAAGATTTTGGTACAGGAGTAGGAAGAACTACGAATGCAAATGTATTAAATCATACATTTGATACTACAGGAGCTATACCTGATGGTTCTTATGCGGTTGTTGCATCCGACCCTGCACTTACACCAGGTCTTAATGATTACAATCGTACTGATCAGAACGGTAATTTAGATGCAAATATAGATAGAGATACAGAGCCTGCAGGAGGTTCTAACCAGGGTAGATTCTTGTCTATTAATATGATTAATACAGGAAATGTTGATTTTTATAGTCAGCCATTAACCAATTTAATTATTGGTGCAGACTATGAATTTAGGGTAGATTTAGCTGGTATTTGTAATGGTTGTGCTGATTTACCTATTTTTAGACTTGAAGTAAGAACTACTTCGGGTACAGTTTTACATGTAATATCATCAGCAGGATTAGGCGTGCTTAATGACGATATATGGAAGAGAGTAACTTTAAATTTCACCGCTACAACAACAAGTGTAGATATTGTAATTGTCAATGATCAACCAAATGGTTCTTCAGGTAACGATGTAGGTGTAGATAATATAGTTTTTAGTGAATTAGTATGTCCATCAGGTTTTAATGATACAGATAATGATGGTACACCTGATTATTTAGATTTAGATAGTGATAATGACGGCTGTCCAGATTCTATAGAGTCAGGAGGAGTAGATGTGAATAAGGATGGTGTTTTAGATGGCTCTTCTATTGGTACTAATGGTCAGGTAGTAGGAGGTACAGGTGGTTATGATGGACTTAATGGAGCTGAATTAATTAGTGATGTAGTTTCTAATGTCATTATTTCACCAAATCCAGCAGAAATATGTGAAGGGGATGATATTACATTAACAGTAACACCAACAGGAATAAGAACTACAGACTTCGGAACTGTAGCAGATCCAGGAGATGATACTTCAGTGGCAATATCTGCAGGAGATTATACTTATAAATGGTATTTAGGGGCTAGTACTACAGCTTTAACCAATGTTGATCCATACAGTGGAGCTTCAACAAGCTCTTTAACAATAACAAATGCACCAAGCAGTTTCAACGGAAATGTTTATAGAGTTGAAGTAACTACAACAAACAATAGTTGTGTAGAAGAAGATGATGTTACTTTGGTTGTAACTACCGCACCATTAAGTGCTGGAACAGATGGAACGTTAACCGTTTGTGCAGGAACTACTCCAACAGACGCTCAGTTATTTGCAGAGTTAGGTGGAAGTCCAGCAGCAGGAGGAACATGGAGTAATTCAGGATTGACTTATACATATACCCAAACAGCAACAGCGCCATGTACAACAAATAATACAGCAGATGTAGTTGTAACCGAACAAGCCGCACCATTAAGTGCTGGAACAGATGGAACGTTAACCGTTTGTGCAGGAACTACTCCAACAGACGCTCAGTTATTTGCAGAGTTAGGTGGAAGTCCAGCAGCAGGAGGAACATGGAGTAATTCAGGATTGACTTATACATATACCCAAACAGCAACAGCGCCATGTACAACAAATAATACAGCAGATGTAGTTGTAACCGAACAAGCCGCACCATTAAGTGCTGGAACAGATGGAACGTTAACCGTTTGTGCAGGAACTACTCCAACAGACGCTCAGTTATTTGCAGAGTTAGGTGGAAGTCCAGCAGCAGGAGGAACATGGAGTAATTCAGGATTGACTTATACATATACCCAAACAGCAACAGCGCCATGTACAACAAATAATACAGCAGATGTAGTTGTAACCGAACAAGCCGCACCATTAAGTGCTGGAACAGATGGAACGTTAACCGTTTGTGCAGGAACTACTCCAACAGATGCTCAGTTATTTGCAGAGTTAGGTGGAAGTCCAGCAGCAGGAGGAACATGGAGTAATTCAGGATTGACTTATACATATACCCAAACAGCAACAGCGCCATGTACAACAAATAATACAGCAGATGTAGTTGTAACCGAACAAGCCGCACCATTAAGTGCTGGAACAGATGGAACGTTAACCGTTTGTGCAGGAACTACTCCAACAGACGCTCAGTTATTTGCAGAGTTAGGTGGAAGTCCAGCAGCAGGAGGAACATGGAGTAATTCAGGATTGACTTATACATATACCCAAACAGCAACAGCGCCATGTACAACAAATAATACAGCAGATGTAGTTGTAACCGAACAAGCCGCACCATTAAGTGCTGGAACAGATGGAACGTTAACCGTTTGTGCAGGAACTACTCCAACAGATGCTCAGTTATTTGCAGAGTTAGGTGGAAGTCCAGCAGCAGGAGGAACATGGAGTAATTCAGGATTGACTTATACATATACCCAAACAGCAACAGCGCCATGTACAACAAATAATACAGCAGATGTAGTTGTAACCGAACAAGCCGCACCATTAAGTGCTGGAACAGATGGAACGTTAACCGTTTGTGCAGGAACTACTCCAACAGACGCTCAGTTATTTGCAGAGTTAGGTGGAAGTCCAGCAGCAGGAGGAACATGGAGTAATTCAGGATTGACTTATACATATACCCAAACAGCAACAGCGCCATGTACAACAAATAATACAGCAGATGTAGTTGTAACCGAACAAGCCGCACCATTAAGTGCTGGAACAGATGGAACGTTAACCGTTTGTGCAGGAACTACTCCAACAGACGCTCAGTTATTTGCAGAGTTAGGTGGAAGTCCAGCAGCAGGAGGAACATGGAGTAATTCAGGATTGACTTATACATATACCCAAACAGCAACAGCGCCATGTACAACAAATAATACAGCAGATGTAGTTGTAACCGAACAAGCCGCACCATTAAGTGCTGGAACAGATGGAACGTTAACCGTTTGTGCAGGAACTACTCCAACAGATGCTCAGTTATTTGCAGAGTTAGGTGGAAGTCCAGCAGCAGGAGGAACATGGAGTAATTCAGGATTGACTTATACATATACCCAAACAGCAACAGCGCCATGTACAACAAATAATACAGCAGATGTAGTTGTAACCGAACAAGCCGCACCATTAAGTGCTGGAACAGATGGAACGTTAACCGTTTGTGCAGGAACTACTCCAACAGACGCTCAGTTATTTGCAGAGTTAGGTGGAAGTCCAGCAGCAGGAGGAACATGGAGTAATTCAGGATTGACTTATACATATACCCAAACAGCAACAGCGCCATGTACAACAAATAATACAGCAGATGTAGTTGTAACCGAACAAGCCGCACCATTAAGTGCTGGAACAGATGGAACGTTAACCGTTTGTGCAGGAACTACTCCAACAGATGCTCAGTTATTTGCAGAGTTAGGTGGAAGTCCAGCAGCAGGAGGAACATGGAGTAATTCAGGATTGACTTATACATATACCCAAACAGCAACAGCGCCATGTACAACAAATAATACAGCAGATGTAGTTGTAACCGAACAAGCCGCACCATTAAGTGCTGGAACAGATGGAACGTTAACCGTTTGTGCAGGAACTACTCCAACAGACGCTCAGTTATTTGCAGAGTTAGGTGGAAGTCCAGCAGCAGGAGGAACATGGAGTAATTCAGGATTGACTTATACATATACCCAAACAGCAACAGCGCCATGTACAACAAATAATACAGCAGATGTAGTTGTAACCGAACAAGCCGCACCATTAAGTGCTGGAACAGATGGAACGTTAACCGTTTGTGCAGGAACTACTCCAACAGATGCTCAGTTATTTGCAGAGTTAGGTGGAAGTCCAGCAGCAGGAGGAACATGGAGTAATTCAGGATTGACTTATACATATACCCAAACAGCAACAGCGCCATGTACAACAAATAATACAGCAGATGTAGTTGTAACCGAACAAGCCGCACCATTAAGTGCTGGAACAGATGGAACGTTAACCGTTTGTGCAGGAACTACTCCAACAGACGCTCAGTTATTTGCAGAGTTAGGTGGAAGTCCAGCAGCAGGAGGAACATGGAGTAATTCAGGATTGACTTATACATATACCCAAACAGCAACAGCGCCATGTACAACAAATAATACAGCAGATGTAGTTGTAACCGAACAAGCCGCACCATTAAGTGCTGGAACAGATGGAACGTTAACCGTTTGTGCAGGAACTACTCCAACAGACGCTCAGTTATTTGCAGAGTTAGGTGGAAGTCCAGCAGCAGGAGGAACATGGAGTAATTCAGGATTGACTTATACATATACCCAAACAGCAACAGCGCCATGTACAACAAATAATACAGCAGATGTAGTTGTAACCGAACAAGCCGCACCATTAAGTGCTGGAACAGATGGAACGTTAACCGTTTGTGCAGGAACTACTCCAACAGACGCTCAGTTATTTGCAGAGTTAGGTGGAAGTCCAGCAGCAGGAGGAACATGGAGTAATTCAGGATTGACTTATACATATACCCAAACAGCAACAGCGCCATGTACAACAAATAATACAGCAGATGTAGTTGTAACCGAACAAGCCGCACCATTAAGTGCTGGAACAGATGGAACGTTAACCGTTTGTGCAGGAACTACTCCAACAGACGCTCAGTTATTTGCAGAGTTAGGTGGAAGTCCAGCAGCAGGAGGAACATGGAGTAATTCAGGATTGACTTATACATATACCCAAACAGCAACAGCGCCATGTACAACAAATAATACAGCAGATGTAGTTGTAACCGAACAAGCCGCACCATTAAGTGCTGGAACAGATGGAACGTTAACCGTTTGTGCAGGAACTACTCCAACAGACGCTCAGTTATTTGCAGAGTTAGGTGGAAGTCCAGCAGCAGGAGGAACATGGAGTAATTCAGGATTGACTTATACATATACCCAAACAGCAACAGCGCCATGTACAACAAATAATACAGCAGATGTAGTTGTAACCGAACAAGCCGCACCATTAAGTGCTGGAACAGATGGAACGTTAACCGTTTGTGCAGGAACTACTCCAACAGATGCTCAGTTATTTGCAGAGTTAGGTGGAAGTCCAGCAGCAGGAGGAACATGGAGTAATTCAGGATTGACTTATACATATACCCAAACAGCAACAGCGCCATGTACAACAAATAATACAGCAGATGTAGTTGTAACCGAACAAGCCGCACCATTAAGTGCTGGAACAGATGGAACGTTAACCGTTTGTGCAGGAACTACTCCAACAGACGCTCAGTTATTTGCAGAGTTAGGTGGAAGTCCAGCAGCAGGAGGAACATGGAGTAATTCAGGATTGACTTATACATATACCCAAACAGCAACAGCGCCATGTACAACAAATAATACAGCAGATGTAGTTGTAACCGAACAAGCCGCACCATTAAGTGCTGGAACAGATGGAACGTTAACCGTTTGTGCAGGAACTACTCCAACAGACGCTCAGTTATTTGCAGAGTTAGGTGGAAGTCCAGCAGCAGGAGGAACATGGAGTAATTCAGGATTGACTTATACATATACCCAAACAGCAACAGCGCCATGTACAACAAATAATACAGCAGATGTAGTTGTAACCGAACAAGCCGCACCATTAAGTGCTGGAACAGATGGAACGTTAACCGTTTGTGCAGGAACTACTCCAACAGATGCTCAGTTATTTGCAGAGTTAGGTGGAAGTCCAGCAGCAGGAGGAACATGGAGTAATTCAGGATTGACTTATACATATACCCAAACAGCAACAGCGCCATGTACAACAAATAATACAGCAGATGTAGTTGTAACCGAACAAGCCGCACCATTAAGTGCTGGAACAGATGGAACGTTAACCGTTTGTGCAGGAACTACTCCAACAGATGCTCAGTTATTTGCAGAGTTAGGTGGAAGTCCAGCAGCAGGAGGAACATGGAGTAATTCAGGATTGACTTATACATATACCCAAACAGCAACAGCGCCATGTACAACAAATAATACAGCAGATGTAGTTGTAACCGAACAAGCCGCACCATTAAGTGCTGGAACAGATGGAACGTTAACCGTTTGTGCAGGAACTACTCCAACAGACGCTCAGTTATTTGCAGAGTTAGGTGGAAGTCCAGCAGCAGGAGGAACATGGAGTAATTCAGGATTGACTTATACATATACCCAAACAGCAACAGCGCCATGTACAACAAATAATACAGCAGATGTAGTTGTAACCGAACAAGCCGCACCATTAAGTGCTGGAACAGATGGAACGTTAACCGTTTGTGCAGGAACTACTCCAACAGACGCTCAGTTATTTGCAGAGTTAGGTGGAAGTCCAGCAGCAGGAGGAACATGGAGTAATTCAGGATTGACTTATACATATACCCAAACAGCAACAGCGCCATGTACAACAAATAATACAGCAGATGTAGTTGTAACCGAACAAGCCGCACCATTAAGTGCTGGAACAGATGGAACGTTAACCGTTTGTGCAGGAACTACTCCAACAGACGCTCAGTTATTTGCAGAGTTAGGTGGAAGTCCAGCAGCAGGAGGAACATGGAGTAATTCAGGATTGACTTATACATATACCCAAACAGCAACAGCGCCATGTACAACAAATAATACAGCAGATGTAGTTGTAACCGAACAAGCCGCACCATTAAGTGCTGGAACAGATGGAACGTTAACCGTTTGTGCAGGAACTACTCCAACAGACGCTCAGTTATTTGCAGAGTTAGGTGGAAGTCCAGCAGCAGGAGGAACATGGAGTAATTCAGGATTGACTTATACATATACCCAAACAGCAACAGCGCCATGTACAACAAATAATACAGCAGATGTAGTTGTAACCGAACAAGCCGCACCATTAAGTGCTGGAACAGATGGAACGTTAACCGTTTGTGCAGGAACTACTCCAACAGACGCTCAGTTATTTGCAGAGTTAGGTGGAAGTCCAGCAGCAGGAGGAACATGGAGTAATTCAGGATTGACTTATACATATACCCAAACAGCAACAGCGCCATGTACAACAAATAATACAGCAGATGTAGTTGTAACCGAACAAGCCGCACCATTAAGTGCTGGAACAGATGGAACGTTAACCGTTTGTGCAGGAACTACTCCAACAGATGCTCAGTTATTTGCAGAGTTAGGTGGAAGTCCAGCAGCAGGAGGAACATGGAGTAATTCAGGATTGACTTATACATATACCCAAACAGCAACAGCGCCATGTACAACAAATAATACAGCAGATGTAGTTGTAACCGAACAAGCCGCACCATTAAGTGCTGGAACAGATGGAACGTTAACCGTTTGTGCAGGAACTACTCCAACAGACGCTCAGTTATTTGCAGAGTTAGGTGGAAGTCCAGCAGCAGGAGGAACATGGAGTAATTCAGGATTGACTTATACATATACCCAAACAGCAACAGCGCCATGTACAACAAATAATACAGCAGATGTAGTTGTAACCGAACAAGCCGCACCATTAAGTGCTGGAACAGATGGAACGTTAACCGTTTGTGCAGGAACTACTCCAACAGATGCTCAGTTATTTGCAGAGTTAGGTGGAAGTCCAGCAGCAGGAGGAACATGGAGTAATTCAGGATTGACTTATACATATACCCAAACAGCAACAGCGCCATGTACAACAAATAATACAGCAGATGTAGTTGTAACCGAACAAGCCGCACCATTAAGTGCTGGAACAGATGGAACGTTAACCGTTTGTGCAGGAACTACTCCAACAGACGCTCAGTTATTTGCAGAGTTAGGTGGAAGTCCAGCAGCAGGAGGAACATGGAGTAATTCAGGATTGACTTATACATATACCCAAACAGCAACAGCGCCATGTACAACAAATAATACAGCAGATGTAGTTGTAACCGAACAAGCCGCACCATTAAGTGCTGGAACAGATGGAACGTTAACCGTTTGTGCAGGAACTACTCCAACAGACGCTCAGTTATTTGCAGAGTTAGGTGGAAGTCCAGCAGCAGGAGGAACATGGAGTAATTCAGGATTGACTTATACATATACCCAAACAGCAACAGCGCCATGTACAACAAATAATACAGCAGATGTAGTTGTAACCGAACAAGCCGCACCATTAAGTGCTGGAACAGATGGAACGTTAACCGTTTGTGCAGGAACTACTCCAACAGACGCTCAGTTATTTGCAGAGTTAGGTGGAAGTCCAGCAGCAGGAGGAACATGGAGTAATTCAGGATTGACTTATACATATACCCAAACAGCAACAGCGCCATGTACAACAAATAATACAGCAGATGTAGTTGTAACCGAACAAGCCGCACCATTAAGTGCTGGAACAGATGGAACGTTAACCGTTTGTGCAGGAACTACTCCAACAGACGCTCAGTTATTTGCAGAGTTAGGTGGAAGTCCAGCAGCAGGAGGAACATGGAGTAATTCAGGATTGACTTATACATATACCCAAACAGCAACAGCGCCATGTACAACAAATAATACAGCAGATGTAGTTGTAACCGAACAAGCCGCACCATTAAGTGCTGGAACAGATGGAACGTTAACCGTTTGTGCAGGAACTACTCCAACAGACGCTCAGTTATTTGCAGAGTTAGGTGGAAGTCCAGCAGCAGGAGGAACATGGAGTAATTCAGGATTGACTTATACATATACCCAAACAGCAACAGCGCCATGTACAACAAATAATACAGCAGATGTAGTTGTAACCGAACAAGCCGCACCATTAAGTGCTGGAACAGATGGAACGTTAACCGTTTGTGCAGGAACTACTCCAACAGATGCTCAGTTATTTGCAGAGTTAGGTGGAAGTCCAGCAGCAGGAGGAACATGGAGTAATTCAGGATTGACTTATACATATACCCAAACAGCAACAGCGCCATGTACAACAAATAATACAGCAGATGTAGTTGTAACCGAACAAGCCGCACCATTAAGTGCTGGAACAGATGGAACGTTAACCGTTTGTGCAGGAACTACTCCAACAGACGCTCAGTTATTTGCAGAGTTAGGTGGAAGTCCAGCAGCAGGAGGAACATGGAGTAATTCAGGATTGACTTATACATATACCCAAACAGCAACAGCGCCATGTACAACAAATAATACAGCAGATGTAGTTGTAACCGAACAAGCCGCACCATTAAGTGCTGGAACAGATGGAACGTTAACCGTTTGTGCAGGAACTACTCCAACAGACGCTCAGTTATTTGCAGAGTTAGGTGGAAGTCCAGCAGCAGGAGGAACATGGAGTAATTCAGGATTGACTTATACATATACCCAAACAGCAACAGCGCCATGTACAACAAATAATACAGCAGATGTAGTTGTAACCGAACAAGCCGCACCATTAAGTGCTGGAACAGATGGAACGTTAACCGTTTGTGCAGGAACTACTCCAACAGACGCTCAGTTATTTGCAGAGTTAGGTGGAAGTCCAGCAGCAGGAGGAACATGGAGTAATTCAGGATTGACTTATACATATACCCAAACAGCAACAGCGCCATGTACAACAAATAATACAGCAGATGTAGTTGTAACCGAACAAGCCGCACCATTAAGTGCTGGAACAGATGGAACGTTAACCGTTTGTGCAGGAACTACTCCAACAGACGCTCAGTTATTTGCAGAGTTAGGTGGAAGTCCAGCAGCAGGAGGAACATGGAGTAATTCAGGATTGACTTATACATATACCCAAACAGCAACAGCGCCATGTACAACAAATAATACAGCAGATGTAGTTGTAACCGAACAAGCCGCACCATTAAGTGCTGGAACAGATGGAACGTTAACCGTTTGTGCAGGAACTACTCCAACAGACGCTCAGTTATTTGCAGAGTTAGGTGGAAGTCCAGCAGCAGGAGGAACATGGAGTAATTCAGGATTGACTTATACATATACCCAAACAGCAACAGCGCCATGTACAACAAATAATACAGCAGATGTAGTTGTAACTGAACAAGCCGCACCATTAAGTGCTGGAACAGATGGAACGTTAACCGTTTGTGCAGGAACTACTCCAACAGATGCTCAGTTATTTGCAGAGTTAGGTGGAAGTCCAGCAGCAGGAGGAACATGGAGTAATTCAGGATTGACTTATACATATACCCAAACAGCAACAGCGCCATGTACAACAAATAATACAGCAGATGTAGTTGTAACCGAACAAGCCGCACCATTAAGTGCTGGAACAGATGGAACGTTAACCGTTTGTGCAGGAACTACTCCAACAGATGCTCAGTTATTTGCAGAGTTAGGTGGAAGTCCAGCAGCAGGAGGAACATGGAGTAATTCAGGATTGACTTATACATATACCCAAACAGCAACAGCGCCATGTACAACAAATAATACAGCAGATGTAGTTGTAACCGAACAAGCCGCACCATTAAGTGCTGGAACAGATGGAACGTTAACCGTTTGTGCAGGAACTACTCCAACAGACGCTCAGTTATTTGCAGAGTTAGGTGGAAGTCCAGCAGCAGGAGGAACATGGAGTAATTCAGGATTGACTTATACATATACCCAAACAGCAACAGCGCCATGTACAACAAATAATACAGCAGATGTAGTTGTAACCGAACAAGCCGCACCATTAAGTGCTGGAACAGATGGAACGTTAACCGTTTGTGCAGGAACTACTCCAACAGATGCTCAGTTATTTGCAGAGTTAGGTGGAAGTCCAGCAGCAGGAGGAACATGGAGTAATTCAGGATTGACTTATACATATACCCAAACAGCAACAGCGCCATGTACAACAAATAATACAGCAGATGTAGTTGTAACCGAACAAGCCGCACCATTAAGTGCTGGAACAGATGGAACGTTAACCGTTTGTGCAGGAACTACTCCAACAGACGCTCAGTTATTTGCAGAGTTAGGTGGAAGTCCAGCAGCAGGAGGAACATGGAGTAATTCAGGATTGACTTATACATATACCCAAACAGCAACAGCGCCATGTACAACAAATAATACAGCAGATGTAGTTGTAACCGAACAAGCCGCACCATTAAGTGCTGGAACAGATGGAACGTTAACCGTTTGTGCAGGAACTACTCCAACAGACGCTCAGTTATTTGCAGAGTTAGGTGGAAGTCCAGCAGCAGGAGGAACATGGAGTAATTCAGGATTGACTTATACATATACCCAAACAGCAACAGCGCCATGTACAACAAATAATACAGCAGATGTAGTTGTAACCGAACAAGCCGCACCATTAAGTGCTGGAACAGATGGAACGTTAACCGTTTGTGCAGGAACTACTCCAACAGACGCTCAGTTATTTGCAGAGTTAGGTGGAAGTCCAGCAGCAGGAGGAACATGGAGTAATTCAGGATTGACTTATACATATACCCAAACAGCAACAGCGCCATGTACAACAAATAATACAGCAGATGTAGTTGTAACCGAACAAGCCGCACCATTAAGTGCTGGAACAGATGGAACGTTAACCGTTTGTGCAGGAACTACTCCAACAGACGCTCAGTTATTTGCAGAGTTAGGTGGAAGTCCAGCAGCAGGAGGAACATGGAGTAATTCAGGATTGACTTATACATATACCCAAACAGCAACAGCGCCATGTACAACAAATAATACAGCAGATGTAGTTGTAACCGAACAAGCCGCACCATTAAGTGCTGGAACAGATGGAACGTTAACCGTTTGTGCAGGAACTACTCCAACAGACGCTCAGTTATTTGCAGAGTTAGGTGGAAGTCCAGCAGCAGGAGGAACATGGAGTAATTCAGGATTGACTTATACATATACCCAAACAGCAACAGCGCCATGTACAACAAATAATACAGCAGATGTAGTTGTAACCGAACAAGCCGCACCATTAAGTGCTGGAACAGATGGAACGTTAACCGTTTGTGCAGGAACTACTCCAACAGATGCTCAGTTATTTGCAGAGTTAGGTGGAAGTCCAGCAGCAGGAGGAACATGGAGTAATTCAGGATTGACTTATACATATACCCAAACAGCAACAGCGCCATGTACAACAAATAATACAGCAGATGTAGTTGTAACCGAACAAGCCGCACCATTAAGTGCTGGAACAGATGGAACGTTAACCGTTTGTGCAGGAACTACTCCAACAGACGCTCAGTTATTTGCAGAGTTAGGTGGAAGTCCAGCAGCAGGAGGAACATGGAGTAATTCAGGATTGACTTATACATATACCCAAACAGCAACAGCGCCATGTACAACAAATAATACAGCAGATGTAGTTGTAACCGAACAAGCCGCACCATTAAGTGCTGGAACAGATGGAACGTTAACCGTTTGTGCAGGAACTACTCCAACAGACGCTCAGTTATTTGCAGAGTTAGGTGGAAGTCCAGCAGCAGGAGGAACATGGAGTAATTCAGGATTGACTTATACATATACCCAAACAGCAACAGCGCCATGTACAACAAATAATACAGCAGATGTAGTTGTAACCGAACAAGCCGCACCATTAAGTGCTGGAACAGATGGAACGTTAACCGTTTGTGCAGGAACTACTCCAACAGACGCTCAGTTATTTGCAGAGTTAGGTGGAAGTCCAGCAGCAGGAGGAACATGGAGTAATTCAGGATTGACTTATACATATACCCAAACAGCAACAGCGCCATGTACAACAAATAATACAGCAGATGTAGTTGTAACCGAACAAGCCGCACCATTAAGTGCTGGAACAGATGGAACGTTAACCGTTTGTGCAGGAACTACTCCAACAGACGCTCAGTTATTTGCAGAGTTAGGTGGAAGTCCAGCAGCAGGAGGAACATGGAGTAATTCAGGATTGACTTATACATATACCCAAACAGCAACAGCGCCATGTACAACAAATAATACAGCAGATGTAGTTGTAACCGAACAAGCCGCACCATTAAGTGCTGGAACAGATGGAACGTTAACCGTTTGTGCAGGAACTACTCCAACAGACGCTCAGTTATTTGCAGAGTTAGGTGGAAGTCCAGCAGCAGGAGGAACATGGAGTAATTCAGGATTGACTTATACATATACCCAAACAGCAACAGCGCCATGTACAACAAATAATACAGCAGATGTAGTTGTAACCGAACAAGCCGCACCATTAAGTGCTGGAACAGATGGAACGTTAACCGTTTGTGCAGGAACTACTCCAACAGATGCTCAGTTATTTGCAGAGTTAGGTGGAAGTCCAGCAGCAGGAGGAACATGGAGTAATTCAGGATTGACTTATACATATACCCAAACAGCAACAGCGCCATGTACAACAAATAATACAGCAGATGTAGTTGTAACCGAACAAGCCGCACCATTAAGTGCTGGAACAGATGGAACGTTAACCGTTTGTGCAGGAACTACTCCAACAGATGCTCAGTTATTTGCAGAGTTAGGTGGAAGTCCAGCAGCAGGAGGAACATGGAGTAA
Source organism: Tenacibaculum retecalamus (assembly GCF_027941755.1). Taxonomy (NCBI): domain Bacteria; kingdom Pseudomonadati; phylum Bacteroidota; class Flavobacteriia; order Flavobacteriales; family Flavobacteriaceae; genus Tenacibaculum; species Tenacibaculum retecalamus. Next base: position 945,384 of record NZ_CP115916.1, read on the forward strand.
TTCAGGATTGACTTATACATATACCCAAACAGCAACAGCGCCATGTACAACAAATAATACAGCAGATGTAGTTGTAACCGAACAAGCCGCACCATTAAGTGCTGGAACAGATGGAACGTTAACCGTTTGTGCAGGAACTACTCCAACAGATGCTCAGTTATTTGCAGAGTTAGGTGGAAGTCCAGCAGCAGGAGGAACATGGAGTAATTCAGGATTGACTTATACATATACCCAAACAGCAACAGCGCCATGTACAACAAATAATACAGCAGATGTAGTTGTAACCGAACAAGCCGCACCATTAAGTGCTGGAACAGATGGAACGTTAACCGTTTGTGCAGGAACTACTCCAACAGACGCTCAGTTATTTGCAGAGTTAGGTGGAAGTCCAGCAGCAGGAGGAACATGGAGTAATTCAGGATTGACTTATACATATACCCAAACAGCAACAGCGCCATGTACAACAAATAATACAGCAGATGTAGTTGTAACCGAACAAGCCGCACCATTAAGTGCTGGAACAGATGGAACGTTAACCGTTTGTGCAGGAACTACTCCAACAGACGCTCAGTTATTTGCAGAGTTAGGTGGAAGTCCAGCAGCAGGAGGAACATGGAGTAATTCAGGATTGACTTATACATATACCCAAACAGCAACAGCGCCATGTACAACAAATAATACAGCAGATGTAGTTGTAACCGAACAAGCCGCACCATTAAGTGCTGGAACAGATGGAACGTTAACCGTTTGTGCAGGAACTACTCCAACAGACGCTCAGTTATTTGCAGAGTTAGGTGGAAGTCCAGCAGCAGGAGGAACATGGAGTAATTCAGGATTGACTTATACATATACCCAAACAGCAACAGCGCCATGTACAACAAATAATACAGCAGATGTAGTTGTAACCGAACAAGCCGCACCATTAAGTGCTGGAACAGATGGAACGTTAACCGTTTGTGCAGGAACTACTCCAACAGACGCTCAGTTATTTGCAGAGTTAGGTGGAAGTCCAGCAGCAGGAGGAACATGGAGTAATTCAGGATTGACTTATACATATACCCAAACAGCAACAGCGCCATGTACAACAAATAATACAGCAGATGTAGTTGTAACCGAACAAGCCGCACCATTAAGTGCTGGAACAGATGGAACGTTAACCGTTTGTGCAGGAACTACTCCAACAGACGCTCAGTTATTTGCAGAGTTAGGTGGAAGTCCAGCAGCAGGAGGAACATGGAGTAATTCAGGATTGACTTATACATATACCCAAACAGCAACAGCGCCATGTACAACAAATAATACAGCAGATGTAGTTGTAACCGAACAAGCCGCACCATTAAGTGCTGGAACAGATGGAACGTTAACCGTTTGTGCAGGAACTACTCCAACAGATGCTCAGTTATTTGCAGAGTTAGGTGGAAGTCCAGCAGCAGGAGGAACATGGAGTAATTCAGGATTGACTTATACATATACCCAAACAGCAACAGCGCCATGTACAACAAATAATACAGCAGATGTAGTTGTAACCGAACAAGCCGCACCATTAAGTGCTGGAACAGATGGAACGTTAACCGTTTGTGCAGGAACTACTCCAACAGATGCTCAGTTATTTGCAGAGTTAGGTGGAAGTCCAGCAGCAGGAGGAACATGGAGTAATTCAGGATTGACTTATACATATACCCAAACAGCAACAGCGCCATGTACAACAAATAATACAGCAGATGTAGTTGTAACCGAACAAGCCGCACCATTAAGTGCTGGAACAGATGGAACGTTAACCGTTTGTGCAGGAACTACTCCAACAGACGCTCAGTTATTTGCAGAGTTAGGTGGAAGTCCAGCAGCAGGAGGAACATGGAGTAATTCAGGATTGACTTATACATATACCCAAACAGCAACAGCGCCATGTACAACAAATAATACAGCAGATGTAGTTGTAACCGAACAAGCCGCACCATTAAGTGCTGGAACAGATGGAACGTTAACCGTTTGTGCAGGAACTACTCCAACAGACGCTCAGTTATTTGCAGAGTTAGGTGGAAGTCCAGCAGCAGGAGGAACATGGAGTAATTCAGGATTGACTTATACATATACCCAAACAGCAACAGCGCCATGTACAACAAATAATACAGCAGATGTAGTTGTAACCGAACAAGCCGCACCATTAAGTGCTGGAACAGATGGAACGTTAACCGTTTGTGCAGGAACTACTCCAACAGACGCTCAGTTATTTGCAGAGTTAGGTGGAAGTCCAGCAGCAGGAGGAACATGGAGTAATTCAGGATTGACTTATACATATACCCAAACAGCAACAGCGCCATGTACAACAAATAATACAGCAGATGTAGTTGTAACCGAACAAGCCGCACCATTAAGTGCTGGAACAGATGGAACGTTAACCGTTTGTGCAGGAACTACTCCAACAGACGCTCAGTTATTTGCAGAGTTAGGTGGAAGTCCAGCAGCAGGAGGAACATGGAGTAATTCAGGATTGACTTATACATATACCCAAACAGCAACAGCGCCATGTACAACAAATAATACAGCAGATGTAGTTGTAACCGAACAAGCCGCACCATTAAGTGCTGGAACAGATGGAACGTTAACCGTTTGTGCAGGAACTACTCCAACAGACGCTCAGTTATTTGCAGAGTTAGGTGGAAGTCCAGCAGCAGGAGGAACATGGAGTAATTCAGGATTGACTTATACATATACCCAAACAGCAACAGCGCCATGTACAACAAATAATACAGCAGATGTAGTTGTAACCGAACAAGCCGCACCATTAAGTGCTGGAACAGATGGAACGTTAACCGTTTGTGCAGGAACTACTCCAACAGATGCTCAGTTATTTGCAGAGTTAGGTGGAAGTCCAGCAGCAGGAGGAACATGGAGTAATTCAGGATTGACTTATACATATACCCAAACAGCAACAGCGCCATGTACAACAAATAATACAGCAGATGTAGTTGTAACCGAACAAGCCGCACCATTAAGTGCTGGAACAGATGGAACGTTAACCGTTTGTGCAGGAACTACTCCAACAGACGCTCAGTTATTTGCAGAGTTAGGTGGAAGTCCAGCAGCAGGAGGAACATGGAGTAATTCAGGATTGACTTATACATATACCCAAACAGCAACAGCGCCATGTACAACAAATAATACAGCAGATGTAGTTGTAACCGAACAAGCCGCACCATTAAGTGCTGGAACAGATGGAACGTTAACCGTTTGTGCAGGAACTACTCCAACAGACGCTCAGTTATTTGCAGAGTTAGGTGGAAGTCCAGCAGCAGGAGGAACATGGAGTAATTCAGGATTGACTTATACATATACCCAAACAGCAACAGCGCCATGTACAACAAATAATACAGCAGATGTAGTTGTAACCGAACAAGCCGCACCATTAAGTGCTGGAACAGATGGAACGTTAACCGTTTGTGCAGGAACTACTCCAACAGACGCTCAGTTATTTGCAGAGTTAGGTGGAAGTCCAGCAGCAGGAGGAACATGGAGTAATTCAGGATTGACTTATACATATACCCAAACAGCAACAGCGCCATGTACAACAAATAATACAGCAGATGTAGTTGTAACCGAACAAGCCGCACCATTAAGTGCTGGAACAGATGGAACGTTAACCGTTTGTGCAGGAACTACTCCAACAGACGCTCAGTTATTTGCAGAGTTAGGTGGAAGTCCAGCAGCAGGAGGAACATGGAGTAATTCAGGATTGACTTATACATATACCCAAACAGCAACAGCGCCATGTACAACAAATAATACAGCAGATGTAGTTGTAACCGAACAAGCCGCACCATTAAGTGCTGGAACAGATGGAACGTTAACCGTTTGTGCAGGAACTACTCCAACAGACGCTCAGTTATTTGCAGAGTTAGGTGGAAGTCCAGCAGCAGGAGGAACATGGAGTAATTCAGGATTGACTTATACATATACCCAAACAGCAACAGCGCCATGTACAACAAATAATACAGCAGATGTAGTTGTAACCGAACAAGCCGCACCATTAAGTGCTGGAACAGATGGAACGTTAACCGTTTGTGCAGGAACTACTCCAACAGATGCTCAGTTATTTGCAGAGTTAGGTGGAAGTCCAGCAGCAGGAGGAACATGGAGTAATTCAGGATTGACTTATACATATACCCAAACAGCAACAGCGCCATGTACAACAAATAATACAGCAGATGTAGTTGTAACCGAACAAGCCGCACCATTAAGTGCTGGAACAGATGGAACGTTAACCGTTTGTGCAGGAACTACTCCAACAGATGCTCAGTTATTTGCAGAGTTAGGTGGAAGTCCAGCAGCAGGAGGAACATGGAGTAATTCAGGATTGACTTATACATATACCCAAACAGCAACAGCGCCATGTACAACAAATAATACAGCAGATGTAGTTGTAACCGAACAAGCCGCACCAAATGCAGGAATGTTAAGTGGAACACAAGAAATTTGTGTAACAGGAACAACAAGTTTAACAAGTGATGGAGATGCAGGAAACTGGAGTTCATCAGATAATTTAATAGCAACAGTTGATATTTCAACGGGAGTTGTAACCGGAGTTGCAGCAGGAACGGCAACGATTACTTATACAGTAACAGGAACTGGAGGATGTTCAAATGCAACAGAAACAAGAACAGTAACAGTAACTGCAGCACCAAAAGAACCTTTATTCACTCAAGGAAATTCAACATGTAGTGTTGGAACAGGAAGTATAATAGTAACAAGCCCTGTTGCAGGTTTAACATATACTTTGACAGGGGTTACGCCAGTGGTAGCATCTCAAACGGGAACAAGTTTTACAAGTCTAGTTTCAGGAACATATGAATTAACAGCAATGAATGGAACAGGATGTATTTCTCCTGCTGTTTCAATAACGATTATTTATAATTGTACAAATGCAATAGCGGACATAGTAAACACATACGATGGTATTGCTGTAAGTGGAAACGTATTAACAAACGATTTCGATTTAGAGGGAGATACTCAAACGGTAAGTTCAAATACCCAACCAACGAATGGAACAGTGGTAATGAACCCTGATGGAAGTTATACTTACACACCAAATACAGGGTTTACAGGCGAAGATAGTTTTATATATACTGTATGTGATGATGGAACACCACATGCATGTGCTACGGCAACAGTAACGGTAGAAGTATTACCAGTAACAAGTTCAGGAGTAAATGATGCACCAATAGCAAACAATGATATTGGAATCACAGAATCAGGAACACCAGTAACTGGAGATTTATTATCAAATGATTTTGATCCAAACGGCGATACAATTACGATTAATACAGTGCCAGTAGGTAATCCAACAAACGGAACTGTAACAATCAATTCTGACGGAACGTATGTTTATACACCAAACCCAGGATTTGTAGGCGAAGACAGTTTTACGTATACTATATGTGATGATGGAACACCACAAGCTTGTGATACAGCTACGGTAACGATTACGGTAACGGAGACAAATACAGAAAATAACTTGTATGCAATCGACGATGCATTTAACGGAGATGAAGATGGCGTGATTTCGGGAGATTTATTATCGAATGATTTTGATCCAGAAGGTGATAATATAACAATCACTACCACAGCAGTAACTGGACCAACCAATGGAGTTTTAGTAATCAACACTGACGGAACGTTTACATACACACCAAATGCAGGTTATACAGGAACAGATAGTTTTGTGTACACTATATGTGATGATGGAACACCACCAGTATGTGACAATGGAACGGTTTACTTAACAGTAAATGCAATAAACACGACTCATGCAATAGCGGACATCGTAAACACATATGATGGTATAGCGGTAAGTGGAAACGTATTAACAAACGATTTCGATTTAGAGGGAGATACTCAAACGGTAAGTTCAAATACACAACCAACGAATGGAACAGTGGTAATGAACCCTGATGGAAGTTATACTTACACACCAAATGCAGGATTTACAGGCGAAGATAGTTTTACATATACTGTATGTGATGATGGAACACCACAAGAGTGTGCTACGGCAACAGTAACGGTAGAAGTATTACCAGTAACAAGTTCAGGAGTAAATGATGCACCAATAGCAAACAACGATATTGGAATCACAGAATCAGGAACACCAGTAACTGGAGATTTATTATCAAATGATTTTGATCCAAACGGCGATACAATTACTATTAATACAGTGCCAGTAGGTAATCCAACAAACGGAACTGTAACAATCAATGCTGACGGAACGTATGTTTATACACCAAACCCAGGATTTGTAGGCGAAGACAGTTTTACGTATACTATATGTGATGATGGAACACCACAAGCTTGTGATACAGCTACGGTAACGATTACGGTAACGGAGACAAATACAGAAAATAACTTGTATGCAATCGACGATGCATTTAACGGAGATGAAGATGGCGTGATTTCGGGAGATTTATTATCGAATGATTTTGATCCAGAAGGTGATAATATAACAATCACTACCACAGCAGTAACTGGACCAACCAATGGAGTTTTAGTAATCAACACTGACGGAACGTTTACATACACACCAAATCCAGGTTATTCAGGAACAGATAGTTTTGTATATACGATATGTGATGATGGAACACCACTAGTATGTGACAATGCAACGGTTTATTTAACTGTAAATCCAAAAGATACAGATGGAGATGGAATACCAGATTATGTAGATGTAGATGATGATAATGATGGAATACCTGATACAGAAGAAGGAGATGGTATTACAGATACTGACGAAGATGGAATACCAGATAGTTTAGATTTAGATAGTGATAATGACGGAATTTTAGATGTAAATGAAGGAGGAGATGGTGATTTAGACACAAACGATGATGGAGTTATTGATGCAAATGATAATGGTTTCTCAGATATAAACAATGATGGACAGGCAGATGATTCTGAAAATCCAGGAGACGAAGAGCCAGATACCGATGGCGATGGCGTTCCAGATTATCAAGATTTAGACAGTGATAATGACGGAATCAACGATGTTATCGAAGATGAAAATGTTGATGTTAATAATGACGGAATCGCAGATGGACCTGATAGTGATGGTGACGGAATTGTAGATAGCGCAGATGCAGACGATGCTAACTTCGGAGAAGGAAACGGAGGAGAGCCAGACAATACAGACAGTGATGGCGATGGCGTTCCAGATTATCAAGATTTAGATAGTGATGACGACGGAATTAATGATGTTGTAGAAGGTGGTAATGAAGATTCAGATACAAATGATGACGGAATTGTTGATGGGCCAGATAGTGATGGTGATGGAATTCAAGATGAAGTTGATGAAGATGACGGAAACTTTGGTGATGCAGGAAACACAGATGTAAACGATACCGATCCAACCGATCCAACTGATGGAGGTAATGGAACAGTTGGTGACAGTGGAACAGATAATGATGGAGATGGAATTGCTGACAGTGTAGATGGCGATGATGATATTTTCGGAGATGCTGTTGATTTAGATACTTGTGTTGAAGTGTACAACGAGTTTTCACCAAACGATGATAATAAAAATGATTACCTTGTAATAGGTTGTATTGAGAATTTCCAAAACAATACTTTAGAGATATTTAACAGATGGGGGAACACAGTATATAAAGTTAAAGGATATAACAATACAGATAAAGTATTTAGAGGTATCTCTAACGGACGTGTAAATGTTAGTGTAGATGAAAAATTACCTGTTGGAACTTATTTTTATATGTTAGATTTAGGAAATGGTTCTAAAGTAAGAAAAGGTTGGATTTATATTAATAGATAATTAATACTTTTACAAAAAAATAAATTGAAATAAAATTTTATATAAAATGAAATTATTTTTAAGTATAATCTTGGTATGTGCATTTAGTATATGCATGGTTACAAATGTACAAGCACAGCAAGACCCTCAATATACACAGTATATGTATAACACAATGAGTGTGAATCCTGCTTATGCTGGTTCTAAAGGCTATGGTGTTATTACCGCTATTGGAAGAACGCAATGGGTAGGTTTCGAAGGAGCTCCAAATACACAAAATATAAGTTATGATACTCCTATAGGGTATTCAGGCTTAGGTTTAGGAGTAAATTTAATGAATGATGAGATAGGTCCCTCTAGAGAGATTTATTTAGATGCAAATCTATCGTATACTATCGAAACAGGTGATGAAGGTAATTTCGCTTTTGGTTTACGTTTAGGAGGTAGATTATTAAATATAGACTGGAGTAGAGGAAAAGCAAATCAAGATGAACCAATTTTTGGAGAAAATATAAATAAATTTTTACCAACTGTTGGAGCCGGAATTTATTACCATAAACCAGAATGGTATGTAGGTTTATCTGTCCCTAACATTTTAAGGATGGAACATTATGATGGAAATTTAGCAAATGCACAAACAACAGCCATTGAAAGAATGCACTTTTTCTTTATAGCTGGATATGTATATGATATAAATGAAGATTTAAAGTTTAAACCAGCAGCTTTAGTAAAAGCAGTTTCAGGAGCACCTTTATCTTTAGATATATCAGCTAATTTTCTATTTAATGAAAAGTTTAGAGCAGGTATAGGTTGGAGATGGGATGATTCTATTAGTGCACTTTTAGGTTTTCAAGTATCAGATAAATTACTTATCGGGTATTCATATGATTTAACAACCTCTAATTATAACGTAACAAACTCAGGAACCCACGAGATTATGTTACAATACGATTTATTAAGAAATACAAAGTTTAGATCCCCTCGATTCTTTTAAAATTATAATATATGAATTTAAAAAAAACGTTATTACTACTAGTTTTAGTTATAACTGTTAAAAGTTTTGGGCAAAATAAAAAAGTTGCTGATCGTTATTTTGATGAGTTTTCTTATGTGCAATCAGCTAAATTATACAAAGCGCTAGTAGAGGAAAAAGGAGATACTTCTAAACATGTTTTAAGTCGTTTAGCAGCCTCTTATTATAATAATGCAGAAACTGAAGAAGCCGAGCTTTGGTATAAAAAACTTGTTTTAACGCATAGTAAAAAATTAGAAGACAAGCATTTATTTAAATACGCGCAAGTATTAAGAAGTAACGGTAAGTACCAAAAGTCGGATTCAATTTTTTTATTATTAGCATCTTCGGATAATAGTAACAGAAAAAAAGAGCTTAAAAAAGATGATTACTTATTAGATTATTCTAAAAAAGAAGTGCGAATTGGGGTTCGAAATTTGGCTATTAATACCGAATTTTCTGATTTTGGAGGTTTTTTGTTAAACGGAAAATCATATTATACATCAGCAGTTCCAAAGGGAATTAAAAAAGAGCGAATTTATAAATGGAACAATCAACCATTTTTAAATATCTATAGTGCAGATGAAGAAATTAAAACACTCGAAGAAAACGAAAAAGATACAGTTTTAACATTAGTAAATCGTCGTTTAATTGATGTGCCTATTACATCAGAGTTTCACGAGTCTACTCCCGTTTTTACCAAAGATGGAAGAACAATTTATTTTACTCGTAATAATGCGAATGGTAAAAAAGCACGTAAGGATAAAAAAAATACTTCAAATTTAAAAATTTATACAGCAAGTTTTGTAAACGGGTACTGGGTAAATGTAAAAGAATTACCATTTAATAATGATGCATATTCTGTGGGGCATCCTGCTTTGAGTACAGATGAAAAGACATTGTATTTTGTATCTAATATGCCTGGTGGTTTTGGAGGAACAGATATTTACAAAGCAACCGTTTTAGGAAATAACGAATTTGGAACTCCAGTTAATTTAGGAGAAAAAATCAATACTTCAGATAAAGAAATGTTTCCTTTTGTCGGAGAGGACAATACCTTGTATTTTTCATCAAACGGACATTTAGGTTTGGGACTTTTAGATATATTTCAATCTAAAATAGCACAAGATTCTATTTATTCAAAAGCTGAAAATTTAGGGGCACCATTTAATAGTAAAAGAGATGATTTTTCTTTTTATATAAGTGAAAAAGGTAAAAAAGGATTCTTTTCTTCTAATAGAAAAGAAGGTAAAGGAGACGATGATATTTATAGTTTTTACCTATATACAGATCCGCCAATTTGTGCTGAATCAGTTGAAGGTATCGTAACAGAAACAATAAATAATACACCTATAGATGGAGCCTTGGTTAAATTAGTTAATAGTGAAGGTAAAGTTGTAAAAGAAACACTATCTAATAGTGTTGGTAAATATGTTTTTGAAGATATTTTATGTGATAATTCGTACACTGTTTTAGCAGGTAAGTTAGATCATAAATCGAAAGACAAAAAGAGAGTTACTATTACTAAAGGAGAAGCAAGTATTGCTAATTTAGGGCTAACACCTTTAATTGTAGGAAATCAAATTGTTATTAATCCAATCTTTTTTGATTACGGGAAATCTGTTATTAGAGAGGATGCACAATATGAATTAGAGAGTATTGTAATGGTTATGACAAACCATCCGGAAGTAACTATTAAAATTGAAGCACATACAGATAGTAGAGGTAAAAGAAGTTTTAATAGAAAATTATCAGATCAAAGAGCTAAATCTACCAGAGATTATATTTTATCAAGAGGTATTCGTAAAGATAGAATCGTGAGCGCTGTAGGTTACGGAGAAGATCAGCTATTAAATAAATGTAATGATGTGAATAAGAATAAATGTACCGAAGAAGAGCATCAAGAAAATAGGCGTTCTTATTTCTATATTGTAAAAGGTACAGATAAAATTAAAGCAAGACAAGTTGCTCAAAAAGTTGCAGAAAGAAAAAGAATAAGTAAAAAGAATAATTTTTTACTTTTCTTAAAAAGAAATTTTAAAAAGCCTAAAAATTCCGCAAGTGATAAATGTGTTATAGGAAAAGAGGAGGATTGCGACACAGATAAAAAAGATTTTAAAATCGATTATAAAAACTAATTTAGTTCCCCATAAATTTGTATTTTATGCTTAAAAGCTCCTTTATAGGAGCTTTTTTTGTTATATATAGAAGTCTGATATAAATAGTTACATCTATTTTAAGAAAGAAAAAATAATTTTAGATGAATCTAGTCCTTTATTGTAATTCGATGTTTTTTTAAAGTTGTATTAAAATGTTGGATAGTTGTTTATTTTAATCGTGAATAAGACACATATAACCGTATGTAAAGCTATATTTAAGCTGGTTTTAAAGGTTGTTTATTTATTATAAACAAAGTATTCAAACAATAAAAAAGCTCTCGAAAACGAGAGCTTTTAAAATATATGTAAAAAAAAATATTAAACAAATAAGTTGTCAATTTTTTCTTTTTCTTCTTGAGCTAAAGCTGCATCTACTAAGATACGACCACTGTGCTCATCGATTGTAATTTTCTTACGGTTCGCAATTTCTAACTGTACCTGAGGCGGTATTGTAAAGAAAGAACCACCAGCAGCACCACGCTCAATAGCAACAACAGCTAAACCGTTTCTTACTTTTGTACGAATTCTGTTATAAGCAGTTAATAAATGATCATCGATAGATTTTGCATATTCGATAGATTTTTCTTTTAGTAATTGTTCTTCTTTCTCAGTTTCTTTTAAAATAGCATCTAATTCATTCTTCTTGTGAGTTAAATGAGTTTCCTGCTTTTTTAATTTCTCTTTAGTAGTTTCAACAACTTCGTTCTTCTGAGCTATTTTAACCTTGTATTCTTTAATTCTCTTTTCAGACAATTCAATTTCTAATTCTTGAAATTCAACTTCTTTTGTTAAAGAATCAAACTCACGATTGTTACGAACATTTTTTTGTTGTTCTGCGTATTTTTCGATTAAAGCTTTAGATTCAGTAATAGCCAATTTCTTATTGCTAACATCAGTATCTATACTAGTAGCTTCTTCTTTTAACTTAGAAAGTCTTGTGTTTAATCCGGCAACTTCATCTTCTAAATCTTCAACTTCTAAAGGTAATTCACCACGAACATTTCTGATTTCGTCAATTCTAGAATCGATTAACTGTAAATCATATAACGCTCTTAATTTTTCTTCTACCGTTACTTCTTTTTTTGCCATCTGTTATATATAGTGTATTGGATTTGTACTTTTTTCACTTAAAATAATCGCAAAAGTACTAAATTTTTTACGAAGATAATCACTCAAAAGGTTTTTTGTAAACTGTTCACTTTCATAATGTCCAACATCAGCAAGTAATATTCTTTTTTCAGCTTTAAAAAACTCATGATATTTAAAATCAGCACTAATATAAGCATCTGCATTCAATCTCATGGCATTTTTTATGGCAAAGCTTCCTGATCCGCCTAAAACTGCAACTTTTTTAATTGGTTTATCTAATAACTCAGAATGTCTAACACAGTCAGTTTTAAAAGTTTTCTTAACAAAAGTTAGAAATTCTTTTTCATTCATAGGGTTTGCTAATTCACCAAGCATTCCCATTCCTACATTTTGATTAGAATTGTTAAGCGTTATAATTTCATAGGCAACTTCTTCATACGAATGAAAATCAAACAAAGCTTTTAAGATGTTTCCTTCTAAATAACTATTAAAAGTTACTGAAATACAGGTTTCCTTTTCAAGCATGACTTCCCCTTTTTTGCCAATAGTTGGATTCGAATCTTCTCCACCTCTGTAACTTCCTTTACCTTCTACATTAAAAGAACAGTTATCATAATTACCAATACTTCCTGCTCCGGCATTAAAAAGTTTGGTACGTAATTTTTCAGCTTCTGCAATCGGAACATACGTAGTAAGTTTCTTTATAATTCCTTTTTTAGGAATTAATGTTTTGCAGTTTTGTAAACCTAAAACTTCGCACATTTTAGCGGAAACTCCATTGTTTACGTTATCTAAAGCAGTATGTGTAGCATAAATAGCAATGTTGTTTTGAATTGCTTTTAAAACAACACGTTCTACATAATTATTCCCATTTATTTTTTTCAACCCACTAAAAACAATCGGATGAAAGCTTACAATTAAGTTGCAGTTATTGGTAATAGCCTCATCAACGGTTTCTTCTAAAGTATCAAGCGTAACTAAAACTCCAGTTACTTTTGTGTTATAATCACCTATTAATAAACCTACATTGTCAAAATCTTCAGCGTACGCAAGTGGTGCTAATTTTTCAATATAGTCAGTAACATCTTTTATTTGCATAATTTAAAATATCTTGAATCAAAGTTAAGATTTTTATTACTTTTGATGTAATGAAATTACTTCGATTTTTATTATTTCCGTTTGCTGTATTATACGACCTAATTACAACGATTCGTAATTGGTTTTTTGAGTTAGGTTTATTAAAATCTACCTCATTTGATATTCCGGTTATTGTAGTCGGAAACTTAAGCGTGGGTGGAACAGGTAAATCGCCTCAAATTGAATATTTGATAAGGTTATTAAAAGATACACATAAAGTTGCTGTTTTAAGCAGGGGTTACAAACGGAAAACAACAGGTTTTCAGATTGTAAATATTAAACATTCTGCTGCCGATGTTGGTGATGAACCTTTACAATTTTTTAAAAAATTCGGAAAAGAAGTAACAGTTGTTGTTGATGCTGATAGAACAAACGGAATTCAACAATTATTAAAAAGTGATGTTTCGCCGCAAGTTGTTTTGTTAGATGATGCTTATCAGCATAGAAAAGTAAAAGGAAGCAGTTATATTTTGTTAACGAAATATGACGATTTGTATGTGGATGATTTTATTTTACCTACCGGAAATTTAAGAGAGAGTAGAAGAGGAGCAAAACGTGCAGCTATAATAATTGTTACGAAATGTCCTGAGAATTTATCAGAAGTAGCTAAAGAAAAAATCAAAACAAAAATTAATCTTAGTAAAAATCAACAGTTATTTTTTACGACTATTTCTTACGATGAAAATTTAAAAGGAGCAGAGTCTGAACTTACCATTGCTGATTTAAAGCATAAAGATGTTTTATTGGTTACAGGAATTGCAAAACCTAGTTCGTTATTAAGTTTTTTATCAAAAGAAAATATCAATTATAAACATTTAGAATATGCAGATCATTATGATTTTAATGCGCAAGATATTTTAAAAATCGAAAAAACATTTAATGATTTACCGTCTGAAAATAAGATAATCTTAACAACAGAAAAAGATTATATGCGCTTAAACGGAAAGATTGATAATTTGTGTTATATAACTATTAAAAGCACTTTTTTATCAGATGGAGAAAAGTTTAATCAGTTTGTGGTGAATCATGTTAAAAACAATATTAAATAACGCGTTCATCAGCTTTATAAGCACCACGACGGTGTAAAATCCATTGTGCTTCATCTAAAGGGTTTACCCCTTTAAAATCTTTTGTTTTACCTTCTCCTTCTGGGCAAACAGCATATTTATCAAACACGGTTCTTAAACGAAGCCTTCCGCTACAAATAGTATTTAATTTAATGCTTAAGTCTAAAGAGGTTGCCACGGGTATGGTTCCAGATAAGATTACTAAATCTTGATCAAAAGTAGGAGAACTTATAATAGCTCTTCTATTTGTAAGTTCTGAAATTAATTTACCTAATAATTCTTCATTGGTTTTTATTTCAAAACGCAACAAAGGTTCTAATAAATGTGTACCTCCGTTTTGTAAACCTTTCATTATTCCCATTGGTGTTGCTAAATTAAAATCACCAGGTCTAGAATGTACATTATGATCCTCTCCTTTAATTAAAGTAATTTTTACATCGGTAACATTCCAACCTAAAAGACCTTGTTCTAAAGCTTTTGGAATTGTTCTTGCTATTTCATTTTGATATTTATTATGAACATCATTTTTAGAAACAATTGATTGATAGGTAACTCCAGAATTTAAAAGAGCGGGTTCAATTAAAAATGTCATAATTGCCCAGCAAGGTTTCGGCATCCAATAACGAATATAACCTTCGGCGGCTTTAGTTATTGTTTCTTTATAAACGATTTGAGGATCTGTAAAATTTACAGCAATATTAAAACGTTCTTGTAATAAATGGGTGAGTACTTCTATTTGCATATCTCCCATCAATAAAAGAATTAACTCTTTTTCGGGCTTATGCCATTTAAACTGTAAACTCGGATCTTCTTTATCGATAATTAATAAAGCCTGAGCAAGGGCATTATAATCTTTATCGTTAATGGTAATTACTTGTACGCTTAAAACGGGAATGTTTAATTCAGGTAAGGTTGGAATCTCTGAAGGATTTCCTAAAATATCACCTGCTTTTGTACCTAAAACTCCAGTAATTATGCCAATGTCTCCTGCTGTAATATTAGTATCTAAATGTTTTGTAAGATGAAATACTTTGGTCTGATTAATTTTAGTTTCTAATCCTTGTGTATGATTATTAATAACCGATTTGGCAGATAATTCACCCGAAAAAACTTTTACATGTGCCATTGCGCCATGAACTTTATGATGTTCTAATTTATATACATAAGCAGCAACATCTTCAGAAATATTTTTTTTTCTAGGTTTGATAAAATCAACAATTCCGTTTAATAATTCCTCAACACCAATATTGTTTTTAGCAATACCTGTAAAAACAGGAACTATGATATTGTTTGAAGTACTTTTTGCAATTGTGTTTAAATAGACTTCATCAGAAAAATGAATTCCGTTTAAATATTGTGTCAACAGTTTTTCATCGGTTTCTATGAGTTCTTCAGTAATAGCTTCTTTTTGCTCTTTACTAATTTTATTATTGTTAAAAACTTCGGTTATATACGCAGAAGTTAAACCTTCGTCATGACTCGTAGAAATAGCTACCGTTTTATATTGTAGCTCTTTTTTTATTTGTCGTAAAACTGCTTCTGTATCTGCACCTGGTCTATCTATTTTATTGATAAAAATTAGCACAGGTATTTTTAAATCATGCAAAGCGTCTACTATTGTTAAAGTATGTGCTTGCACTCCTTCAACAGCCGAGATTACTAAAGTTACAGCATCAACAACACAAAGAGTTCTTGCAACCTCACTAGAAAAATCTACGTGACCAGGAGTGTCAATTAAGTTAATTTTAGTGTTTTTCCAATTAAACGAAGTAGTAGCGGCTTTAATCGAAATTCCACGTTCTTTTTCTAAAGTTAAACTATCTGTAACCGCAGATCCTTTATCTACACTTCCTATTTTTCTAATAGCACCAGCATGATATAATAAGTGTTCTGTTAAGGTTGTTTTTCCGGCATCAACATGCGCCAGAATACCTATGTTAAGAATGTTAGAATACTTCATTAATTAGTGTGATGCTTGGTGTAGAGTTAAAATTTCTTAGTAGCGGCTGCGCTTATTTGTTTGATGTCTTGCTCATCTTTTCGCGGACAAATTAAAAGCACTCCATCTTTTTCAACAACTATAAAATCATTTAAACCTTGAATAATAACCTTTTTACCGCTTTCGGTGCGAATCATATTTCCGCTTGCATCTCTAAAAATGGTTTCAGCACCTACAACAGCATTTTTTTGATCGTCTTTTTCTAATTTATTATACAAAGAACCCCAGGTACCAAGATCATTCCAGCCAAAATCTACCGGTAAGATATGCACGTTGTTCGAGCGTTCCATAATTCCGTAATCAATAGAAATATTTTCACATTTTTCGTAATTACTTTTAATAAAGTCAGCTTCTAAATCAGTATTATAAATAGTATTTGTGCCTTCTAAAACCGCTAACATATTTGGTAAGTGCTTTTTAAAAGCGGCTAAAATACTTTTGGTAGACCAAATGAAAATTCCTGCATTCCATAAATAATCACCACTAGCTATAAATTCTTTTGCAGTTGCTAAGTTTGGTTTTTCAGTAAAGTTTTTTACCTTTTTTATATCCGAAGAACTTTCTTTAAACTGAATATATCCATAACCAGTATTTGGGGTATCTGGTTGAATACCTAGCGTCATTAAAGTGTTATTTTTTGCAGATGCTTCAAATGAAGTTTTTATGTTGTTTAAAAACTCGGTTTCATCCTCAATCCAATGATCAGAAGGCGCAACCAACATAACAGCGTCTTTGTTTTGAGCATGAATTTTTAAAGCAGCATATAAAATACAAGGAGCTGTATTGCGCATTGCCGGCTCTAATAAAAGTTGTTTTTTGGTAGTTTTTGGTAATTGCTCTAAAACCAAACTTTCATAGCGTTCGTTTGTAGCAATTAAAATATTTTCAGCCGGAATCAAAGCATTAATTCGGTTAAAAGTACGCTGAATTAACGATTCGCCCGTTCCTAACATATCATGAAACTGTTTCGGATATTCTTCTGTGCTTACTGGCCAAAAACGAGAGCCAATACCACCAGCCATAATTACTGCGTAATAATTTTTATTCATAAAAACGTATTATCATTCCTGAAAAAACAGGTGTTTTGTTTATGTGCTTGAAGCTACTAATTTCACCTCTGCATTTTGATTAAAAAGATATACTCTTTTGTTCGTTAAATTTAAACATTCATAACGAGTTCTGCGTTTGTTTCCTCTTTTATATAAGGTGTCTTTAAACTGAAAAACACTATCAACAGGAATTTGAAAGATAAAATTCTTTCCGTTTTCAGCTTCGCCACCGCGTAGCGCTAATGATAAGTTAACATCAGTATCGGTACTTGCTTTCGGGTTTTTAAGATAGTTAGCCAAATAAGGTAATATTTCCTTCGGATAAATATCTGGTTGTAAAAAAGGCAACATTAAATGCTGAAAAACTGTTTTCCAATGTTTGCCATGAGGTTGTACTCGCCCAAACCTTTTATGCGTAACATGATGCGCAATTTCATGAATTAAAGTTAATAAAAACTGAAATTCGTTCAAATTATTATTAACCGTAATTTGTGTTTGTCCGTTCGGAAAAGTCCTAAAATCACCATGTTTAGTTTGTCGCTGATTTACAATTTTAAGATTGATTTTATGCTCGTTAATTAAATACTCAACTAACGGAATTGCTTTTTCAGGGATATATTTTATAAGTGTTTTGTACAAAAAGTAAACTAGTTTATATTTAGAGAAATAAAGTTTTATAGGTGGTTGTTAATTGCAATACTTTCTTTTTAAATTCTGAGCTTCATCATAACTATTATATCCAATTAATAACAATCCTTCAGTACAATTTATTTTTTTTGCTTTTAATTGTTTCCCGATATATTCTTCATATTCTTTAAACTTTCGGTATTGCTCAGGAATCAATTTAATTGATTTCTTTGAATCTATATTAATCAATTTTTCATTAATAATTATTTCATATAAATTTCTTTCTAATACTTTTAAATGAGTTTTATTTTCAAGTTTAAAATTAAATGTTCGAATTTTAGAGTTGTGAGTTGTGAGTTATAGTTAAAGAATTACTTATACCTAAGCTCCTTTTTTCAATAGGACCTCTATAACTTACATTGATTAGTTGGTCATAATAAGCATCTATTTGTAAATCAAATTGAGTTATTTCTTCATATTTAATTTTTTCATCATAATTTATGATTAACTCATTTTTATCAAATTCTAAGAAACCTTTTTTATTACTTTTAATTTTTTCAAAATCATAATATTGATAAAAATAATTAAATAAATAAGCAGAGAATCCACAGAAAACAATAAGGAATAAAAAGCCATATCCAGTATCAATCAAGAAAATGTCATTATAAATATAAATAAAAAATATTCCAATAATAATTAAAGCTAAACTACATAAATTAATAGTTTCAGTATTAGATTTCTCTCGTTTAATAATTTTATAAACAAATGCTTTGAATGTCAAAAATATTTTTTTTATGGCGTTGAACTAGATACTTCTAGTACTTTTCCGTTGTAAAACTTGTTTCCAGTTAAGGCGAAATCAAAAATATAACTTGCCATTTCTTTTGCTGATAAAGGAGCAACATAACCAGGAAAAGCTTCTTCTAACATTTCAGTTTGTACGGCACCTAAAGCCAATACATTAAAAGCAATTTGTTGCTCTTTGTATTCTTCAGCTAATAATTCAGACAAAGTAATTACTGCTCCTTTTGCAGAGCTGTAAGCGGCTAAACCTGGGAATTTCATGCTTCCTTGTACTCCGCCCATAGAACTAACTGTAACTACATGACTTCCTTTTTTGAAAAAAGGAATCAATAGCTTTGTTAATTCGGCAACAGCAAATACATTTACTTTATAAACCTCCTCGAAATCAGCTGTAGTTAAATCTATAAAAGGCTTATTTACCAGTTTTCCTGCGTTGTTAATTAAAACATCAACAGTTTTCCATTCTTTTTTAATGAATGATGTTGCTTTGTTTAAATCGTCATTATTAGATAAATCGACAGCTATCGTAGTAATGTTTTTATGATTTATTTTTTCTAACGGACTTGTATTTCTTGATAAAGCCAATACTTTATGTCCTTCGTTAGCAAACTGTTGCGCTAGTTCAAAACCAATACCTCTACTAGTTCCTGTAATTACAATATTTTTCATTTAATAGGATAAGTTAAACAAGCAAGCTACTTAAAATTTTCATACATTTATAGTTCAAACTAAATTTTTATCATGAAAAAAAATAGCTTTTTACTTTTGTTTTTATTGATTATAACTTATTCTTTTAGTCAGAACACTTATGTATTATGCGGAAGGTTAATTGATACAGCTTCAGGAGAAATTCAAACAGAAAAAACAATTGTTGTTAATGGCAATAAAATTACACATGTTAAAAATGGCTATATAATGCCAAGAGATAAAACATCTAAAACAATAGATTTAAGAGATAAAGTTGTAATGGCTGGTTTGATAGATATGCATGTGCATATTGAAATGGAATTTGATGCTAAAACACGCTTAAATAAATATACTTTAAACGAAGCAGATGTAGCTTATAATTCTGTTGGTTTTGCAAAATCAACTTTGTTAAACGGATTTACAACGGTAAGAGATTTAGGAGGAACGGGTGTAAATATTTCAATAAAAAAAGCAATCGAAGCTGGAAAAATACCTGGCCTAGAGTTTTTACAGCGGGTAAATCATTAGCAACTACTGGTGGTCATGCAGATCCTACAAACGGAAGCAGTCGAGTTTTAACTGGTAATCCCGGATCCAAAGAAGGAGTTGTAAATTCGGTTGAAGATGCTAAAAAAGCGGTACGTCAGCGTTATAAAAATGGAGCAGATTGTATTAAAATTACAGCTACAGGAGGAGTTTTAAGTGTTGCTAAATCTGGTGATAATCCACAATTTACTATTGAAGAAGTGAAAGCAATATGTGATATGGCTAAAGATTACGGAATGCATGTAGCGGCACACGCACACGGTGATGAAGGAATGCAACGTGCAATAATTGGTGGTGTAAAAACTATTGAACACGGAACTTATATGAGTGATGAAACGATGGAGTTGATGAAAAAGCACAACGCTTTTTTAGTGCCAACAATTACAGCAGGAAAAGAGGTAGAAGAGAAAGCTAAAATAAAAGGATTTTATCCAGATATTGTGGTTCCGAAAGCATTAGCAGTCGATCCTAAAATTCAAGGAACATTTGCAAAAGCATATAAAAAAGGTGTTGGAATTGCATTTGGTACAGATGCAGGTGTTTTTAAACACGGTAACAATGGTAAAGAATTTGGCTACATGGTAGAAGCAGGTATGCCAGCGATAGAAACGATTCAGTCAGCAACTATTACGAATGCTAAAATATTAAAGATGGAGAACGAAATAGGGCAGGTTAAAAAAGGTTTCTTTGCTGATATTATAGCTGTAGACGAAGATCCAACTAAAAATATTAAAACAATGGAAAACGTTGTTTTTGTAATGAAAAACGGAATCGTTTATAAGAAAAAATAGTTGTAAGAAAAGTGTAACAAATTAAGAGATTAAACAACTAACTTATAGATGCTAATTGTAAAGTTAAAGACTATGAAGCAATTGTTTATTTCTCGTAATTATCTGTTAGTTTTTGGAGTTCCATTACTATTAATGTCAATATTATTTTTAGTAGTAAACTCATCAGTATTTGTAAAATATCCAGAAGAACTATCACTAGGTATTACTTTGGATTTATTATTTACAATTCCACTTGTTTACTTTTTAATTATAAGAAAAAAGGAAGTTCCTAAGGTTACTGTTGTTTCTTTATTTATAATCGGAATTGTTATTGCGAGTTTTATTATTCCAAAAGAGCATCAATCGTTTTTATCTCAAATTAAAAATTTCATTTTACCAGTTGTTGAGCTAGGTGTTTTTAGTTTTCTGGTTTTCAAAGGAAGAAGAATAAGGCAAGAATTAAAAAGCAAATCAAGCAATAATTTAGGTTTTTATAACGCTATCCAATTAGCAACTAGTACTGTTTTTCCAAATAAAATAGGAGAGTTGTTAGCTACCGAAATTTCTGTTATTTATTACGGATTTTTAGCTTGGAAAAAGAGAGAGTTAAAAGAAAATGAATTCTCTTATCATAAAAACAGTACTTCAGTTTCAATTCTTTTAGGTTTAATTTTAGTTATTTTAATTGAAACCATTGCTGTTCATGTATTAGTTGAGAAATGGAGTGTTATTGTAGCTTGGATATTGACTGCTTTAAGTGCTTATACATGTTTGCAATTATTTTCTCTAATGCGTTCTTTATCTAAGATTCCTACAGAGATTGATAGAGTAAGCAAGGTTTTGACTTTAAGATATGGTTTTTTTTGTAAAGCAATAATTCCTTTCGAAAATATAAAAGATGTTGAGGTGACTGAGAAGGATTTACCAACTGATAAAAGTATTGTTGCTTTCTCTGTTTTAGGCAGTTTAGATGCTCACAATGTTATTCTTCATTTAAAAGAGAAAGCTGTCTTTAATAGCTTTTATGGAATACAGAAAACGTATACTTCTTTGGCTTTTTATATAGATGATAAACATCAATTTAAAAATGTTTTAGAAGAAGGCTGTATTAATCAAAAGTAATATGCTGATATGCACCAATATCAGGATTTGTTGTTCTATTAACGCCTAAAATATCTTCAGAAATAGCGGATGCTTTTGCTTTGTTAATAGCATCAGAATTTTTACCAATCATAAAATGATTTAAAGAAGTGTCTTTAAAGTTAGGTTCTCCGTTTAAAATAATATTTTGATAATGAGTAGCATCATTAAAATTCAACTCGTTATTGCTAGCAAACGAATCATTAAAATCATTAAACTTAATCATAGAGTTTTCAATATTATAATTAAAATCACTATCGTTATTTTTATCCAAAATAAATTCAATATTATTGTTACCTTCAATAATACAGTTGGTGAAGTTAGCAGCAATTAAATCTCTTGTTGCTGTTACTTCTTCGTTATTTCTATTAAGAAAATTAGTGTAATTATTTACTAAAACTGTTGGTAGCTGACGGAAATTATTGCTCCAATAATTAGCAAAAGTTACATGTGTAAAATTATAAGTCCCTCCAAAAGTACAAGCCAAAGAAGATTGCCCTGCGTTACCTATAACGATGTTTTCTCCTTTAATATTAGTATCTCTTCCTAAGATTCCATAATTAGAATTGTTATAAATTTCAGTATTTTTTATTGTTAGGGTAGGTGAGGTTAAGGTTCCAATGCTATCAACTAAAACACCGATAGTCCCGTTTTTTATTAGTGCATGATTAATTTTATTTTCTTTACTACCAGCACGCATCCAAATAGTACCCCATTGACCAGAAATATTACTAAAACGATGTTCTAATCTATCTCCTTCAAAAACTACTTTTTCGTTAAGTGTTCCGTTAACTTCTAAGCTCCCTTTTGTGTCAACAATTAATCCTGAATTTTTATGAAAATGAATTTTAGCACCTGCATTGATAGTTAATTTTTTATCCGAAGGAATAGCAGCATAACCGTAAATAACATATGGTTTTTCATCAGTAAAAGTTAATTCAGCATCTGTTAAAAAACGACCTTGAATTTTAGAATCTTTTCCATCTATAGTTAAGGTTTCAATTCCCATACTATTTTTTGATGGGAATATAAAAGTAGCATCTTGCACTAAAGTAATTAAATCAACATTTTGCTGCTTATTACCGTTGTCAAATAATAATTTATCTGTGTATAAAGGATCTGAGGTTGTGTTAAAATCAATGGTGGTTTCTATAAAAACATAAATGCTGTCATTCGCTAAAATATCAATGTCGTTAAAGTTTTTACCAGGTATTCCGTCAACATTTAAACGATAGTTAGAGTTGTTTCCGTTCTCTAATTTAATTTCAGGAATTGTAATCGGTTTATTACTTCTATTGTATACTTTTAAATTATAGGTAGCTGAACCTATGTTAGAAAAAACAGTATCTAAAAAAATGGTGTCTTTAGAAAATTCAAGTTTACCAAAATTAGGAACAGTGTTAAAATCTTTTCTACATGAGCTTATAGCAACTAAAATAAAGATAGCTAAAATTTGAAGGGAATATCTCATATATAAAAGTCGACAAGTATTTAATAAAGGTTAAAAGATAAAGATATTATTTTTTAATTAATTCGATTTCAAATAGTTTGCCCCAATGTTTTCCAGTTACAAACAAACGGTTGTTTTCTTTATCGTATGCAATACCATTTAAAACATCATCGCTTGGTTCTAGTTCCTGATCTTTAGCAACGATATCTCTTAGTCCATTTAAATTAGCAACCCCCTCAACAATTCCTGTTTTTGAGTTGATGATTACAATTGAGTTTTGTTGCCATTTATTGGCATAAATTTTTCCGTTGATTAATTCGATTTCATTTAAGTTGTCAACAGGGTATTTATTGGTATATACTTGAATATTTCTTTTTTCAGTTTGATTTTCAGAATTTAAAAACCAAATTTTATTTGTTCCGTCCGATTTTATTAACTCAGTTTGGTTGTGCGTTAATCCCCAACCTTCGTTACTGTGATTGTAGTCAAATTCCCCAATTTGTTTAAAAGTATTTAAATCATACACAAAACCTTTGCGAGCTTGCCATGTTAACCAATACACTTTATTGTTAAAGATTGTCATTCCTTCACCGAAGTATTCTTTATCTAAATCAATTTTTTGAAGAACCTCACCTGTTTTTAAATCAACTTTTCGTAAAGTTGATTGTCCTTTACGACCTGTAGTTTCGTATAAAAACCCATCTTTATATTCTAGTCCTTGTGTATAAGCATCTTTGTCATGAGGAAAAGTATTTATAATATTATAAGAGTAGACAGCAGGAGCGTTTTTTGCTAAAATTTCAATAGCATTTTTAACTTTTTTAGATTTGTTAGGATAAAAAGCCAATGCAGTAACCGCATGTTTACCAACACCAAAATCGGCTGTATTAACTGTTAAGCTTGTTTCGTTTTTGTTTACACGCTTATTATTAACAAATAAATGAACAGAATCAATTTTTTCACCTTTAAGTTGTTCAAATTTAATTGCAGCCTTTTGTCCTAATATAGTTTTTTTAGAAGTATTTAACTTAAATTTGTACTCAGAATTACTACAAGAAGTAATTGTAATTATTGATAAAGCTATAGCAAAGTATGTATAAATGCGCATATTTTATAGTTTGAATTCTAATTTATTCGTTTACACTACAAATTAAAACAATTTATTTGTTTGAAAATTAAAAAATATGGTTAAATTTGCATCCTCAAACAGCTAAAACCATTTTTAGTGTAAAACTTTACCATTTTTACAACGTTTGATAAAAAAACAAAACAATATTTAAAAGTCATTTAAGATGCGTAAAGGAATACATCCAGAAAATTATAGAATGGTAGCTTTTAAAGATATGTCTAACGGAGATGTATTTTTAACACGTTCAACTGCTAACACTAAAGAAACTTTAGAAGTAGAAGGAGCTGAATATCCATTAATCAAATTAGAAATTTCAAGAACTTCTCACCCTTTTTATACAGGTAAGTCTAAATTAATTGATACAGCAGGACGTATTGATAAGTTCAAAAATAAATACTCGAAATTTAAAAAATAATTTCAAGTATCTACAATATTTAAAAGCTCTAACTCATGTTAGGGCTTTTTTTGTGTTAAAAAACACGTATTTTAGCCTATAAAATTTTCAAAAATGAGAGATACGATTCTAGCTGTTGTTATTGTAATAAATGTACTGTGCGGAGTATTAGTTTATTTTATTCCAGATATGGGAAATTATATTCTGTTAACCATTGCATCAGCGGTAACTGTATTAGCTTTGTACGATGCATTTATTCAGCAAAAGCATTCATTAATGCGTGCTTTTCCAATAGTAGCTCGTTTACGTTGGGTTTTTGAAGAAGAACGTGAAAAAATTCAACAATACTTTATTGAAGATGATTTAAGCGGAACGCCGATTAATCGTGAAAAAAGAAGTATTGTTTATCAACGCTCTAAAAAAGAAATAGAAACGGTTCCTTTTGGTACGCTTCATAATGTGTATAAAAAGGGATATGAATTTGTAAAGCATTCCTTATTCCCTAAAGATCATCATCATATTAAAGGGGAAAGAGTTTTGATTGGTTCTGATAAATGCATCCAAAAATACGATGCTTCTATTGTTAATATATCAGCAATGTCTTTTGGGTCGTTAAGTAAGAATGCTATTAAAGCTTTAAATCAAGGAGCAAAGATGGCTGGTTTTGCGCATAATACTGGTGAAGGTGGAATATCACCATATCATTTACAAGGAGGAGATTTAATTTTTCAGGTAGGAACAGGTTATTTCGGTGCAGGAAAAAGTGTAGATGGTAAGCGTGTTTTTGATGCTGCTATTTTTAAAGAAAATGCAATTCGTCCAGAAGTAAAAATGATTGAAATTAAATTTTCACAAGGAGCAAAACCTGGGCATGGAGGTATTTTACCAGCTAAGAAAAATACGGAAGAAATTGCAAAAATACGGTCGGTAATTCCTTTTACAGATGTGAATTCGCCTCCAGGTCATTCAGCTTTTTCTAATTATAGAGAAATGATTGTTTTTATTCAGGAAGTAAGAGATTTATCCGAAGGAAAACCTGTAGGAATTAAATTTTGTGTAGGAGATAATGATGAAATTGAAGCAATGATAAAAGCTTTTGCTGAAGCTAATAATTATCCTGATTTTATAGCAGTCGATGGAGGAGAAGGAGGAACAGGAGCAGCACCCTTAGAGTTTTCTAATTATATCGGTACTCCGTTGTTAGAAGGATTGGTTTTTGTAAGTAAAACATTGCAAAAGTATCAGTTAAAGGAGCAGATAAAAATAATAGCAAGTGGTAAGGCAATTGATGCTTTTGATATTATTAAATACAAAGCCTTAGGTGCTGATGTTGTTGGTATGGCACGTAGTTTTATGCTGAGTTTAGGTTGTATACAAGCGCGTGAGTGTAATTTAGATACTTGCCCTGTTGGGGTGGCAACACAAGATGAAGATTTGGTAGCGGCTTTAGTGGTTGGCGATAAAAACATCCGTGTTAAAAATTATCACGACAATACTATTGCAGCAGTAAAAGAAATTGTTGCAGCAATGGGAAAAGAATCGATTGCAGATGTAAAAGCGCAGCATGTTTTTAGAAGAGATAAAGCAGGCGATATTACATCGTTAGATAAAATTTATGAGTTACATTAAAGTTATTTCTTTATTAGGAATAATATTTTCAAAATAAAAGAGTATTGGAAACAAAATTAGAGTTTAATTCAAAAGAATATCAATTAGAGCGCTATCCGAAAACCGATGATAAGTCTTTGCGTGCCTGGAGTAATGCTGAGTTGTTAATTCTTGATTATATTTCGGATAAAAAGATAGCTAATATTCATTTGTATAATGATAGGTTTGGTGTTTTTAATACTGTTTTAAATGATAAAAACCTCACCACTGTTTGGACGTATGCAAGTCAGCAAAAAGCAATTAACCAAAATTTAAAGTTAAATAACCTGGTTTCAGATAGTGTTTACAAAACACCTTTAGATGATTTAGATAAAGTGTCGTTTGCGTTATTAAAAGTTCCGAAGTCGTTGGAATTATTTGAGTTGTTTTTACAGCAGATTCATAAAGCTTCAGAGGAGGAAACAATTGTTGTGTGCGGATTTATGACCAAATACTTTTCAGTGTCATTTTTAAAAGTTGCTGAACAGTATTTTGATGAAGTAATCCAAAGTAAGGCTTGGAAAAAGGCACGTTTATTAATTCTTAAAAAGCCTAAAAAAATAGTTAAGTATAGAGAATTGATAAATGAAATACAGTGGAAGAAAGACTTATGTCAATTTTACGGAGTATTTTCTGCTGGTAAGGTTGATATTGGTACTCAATTTTTATTAGAAAATTTAAAAGTGCAACCCAATGAACTTAAAGTATTGGATGTTGCTTCTGGTAACGGAATTATTGCTTGTGAGGTTGTGTTGCAAAACTCTAATGCAGAGGTGACTTTAGTTGATGATTTTAATTTAGCAATTGCTTCTTCTCAATTGAATTTAAAAGGGGAAAAAGCACAGTTTATTTGTGGAGATAATTTAGAGAGTTTAGGGAAAGAGAGTTATGATTTAGTAGTTTCTAACCCACCTTTTCATTTTGAACACGAAAATAATATAGAAGTAGCGTTATCCCTTTTTAAAGGAGTGAAAAATTGTTTAAGATCCAACGGACGTTTTGTATTGGTAGCGAATAAGCATTTGAATTATAAAACGCATCTAGAAATTCTCTTTAAAGAGATAATTATTGTCGCTGAAAATAAAAAATTCGTGGTGTATGAATGTGTATCGTAATATATGAGAATTTAAATAGAACAAAAAACAGCTTTTAGTGTGCTTCTAAAAGCTGTTTTTATTTACGAATTTAATTTTATATTATTAGGTTTAATAAATTCAATAATATTTTAAGTGAAAGTTGTTAACAATTAATTTCATAAGTTATCAACACTTGTTAATAAAAATTGTATATTTGTGGATTGATAGTAGCGTTATACGTTACGATAACCCCCAAATTCCCCCAGTTATATGTTTTTAGAGAAAACAACATTAGTTGATAATAAGCAGAGTAAAATTTTAGAGTTTCCTAAAATTAACGTGTTAGAGCATAAAATAGAACAGGTAAACGAATTTATAAGGCAACGGAAAGTCTTTTTTTTAAGAAATTTAAATAAAGAAAAATTCGAAATATTTTTTACCGACCATACTGGACTAAAAAGAGTAGAAGCCTCTATTTGGACTGTTTCTGAAAAAGCAATTATTCTTAAGAATACAACAGTAGTTCCGTTTAGTGATATTGTTGCCGTAGCTTAAAAATAAAAATCCCACTCTTTATAAGAATGGGATTTTTTTATTATTATAAAAAGATTTATTGTCTTTTTAGTCCATGTAATCTTCAATAGGGTTACAAGAACAAATTAAATTTCTATCACCAAAAGCATCGTCTACTCTACGAACAGAAGGCCAAAACTTATTGTCAGCAATATATGGTAAAGGAAATGCCGCTTGCTTACGAGTATATGGTAAAGTCCATTCATCAGCAGTTAACATCTCTTGTGTATGTGGTGCATTTTTTAAAGGATTATTAGCATCTTCTTTAGTCGCGTTTGTAATTTCTTTTCTGATAGCAATCATTGCATCGCAAAAACGATCTAATTCAGCAACACTTTCAGATTCTGTTGGCTCAACCATAATAGTTCCTGCAACAGGAAAAGAAACGGTTGGAGCGTGAAAACCGTAGTCCATTAAACGTTTTGCAATATCAACAACTTCAATTCCATTTTCTTTAAAAGAACGACAATCTAAAATCATTTCATGTGCAGCTCTGTTCATTTCTCCAGAATATAATGTTTGGTAATGCTCTTGTAAACGCTCTTTAATGTAATTTGCATTTAAGATGGCGTTATGAGTAGAATCGGTTAAACCATCAGCTCCTAACATGGTAATGTATCCATAAGAAATTAAACAAGCTAATGCAGATCCCCAAGGAGCAGCAGAAATTGCAGTAATTGCGTTTTCGCCTCCAGTTGAAACTATAGGGTTTGTTGGTAAGAATGGTACTAGTTGCGGAGCAACACAAATTGAAGCCAACTCCAGGATCACCACCACCATGTGGAATAGCAAAAGTTTTATGTAAGTTTAAGTGACAAACATCAGCACCAATCGTTGCAGGATTTGTCAATCCTACTTGAGCATTCATATTTGCACCGTCCATATAAACTTGACCGCCGTTATCGTGAATAATTTGCGTAATTTCCATAATGGCTTTTTCGTATACTCCATGTGTTGATGGGTATGTAACCATTAAAGCAGCTAAATTATCTTTATGTTTTTCAGCTTTAGCGCGTAAATCTTCTACATCAATATTTCCTCTTTCATCTGTTTTGGTAACCACTACTTTCATCCCAGCCATAACTGCAGAAGCAGGGTTGGTACCGTGGGCAGATGCAGGAATTAAACAAATATTTCTATGAGCATCGTTGTTAGATTTGTGATAAGCTCTAATTACCATTAATCCAGCAAATTCTCCTTGTGCACCAGAATTTGGTTGTAAAGAAGTACCCGCAAAACCAGTAATTACATTTAATTGATCTTCAAGATTTTTTAAAACTGTTTGATATCCTTCTGCTTGATTTAATGGTACAAAAGGGTGAATATTTCCCCATTGAGGATTGCTTAAAGGTAGCATTTCAGAAGCTGCATTTAACTTCATAGTACATGATCCTAAAGAAATCATTGAGTGATTTAAAGCTAAATCTTTACGTTCTAATTTTTTAATATAACGCATCATTTCAGTTTCTGATTGATACGTGTTAAATACTTCGTTATCTAAAAATGAAGTATTTCTTTTAATATTAGCAGGAATTACATCCGAAGAAGTAAATTCAGTAATTGTAATATCTTGAATATTAAAGGCTTGTTCAAAACAATCAACAATTGCATTGATTTCTTTTAAGCTAACAGTCTCGTTAACAGAAATTGAAATATGATTATTATCAATATAGTTAAAGTTGATGTTGTTAGCTTCTGCAATAGGGCGCAATTTACTTGCTTCAACTTCAATTAAAATAGTATCGAAATAAGCATTGTTTTTTTGCTTAAAGCCTAAACTTTCTAAAGCTGTAGCTAAAGTATTTGCAGTAGCATGAACTTTATCAGCAATGTACTGTAAGCCATCTTTTCCGTGATAAACAGCATACATACCCGCCATAACAGCTAATAAAACTTGTGCAGTACAAATATTAGAAGTTGCTTTTTCGCGTTTAATATGTTGCTCTCTAGTTTGCAATGCCATACGTAAAGCACGACCGCCATCAACATCTTTAGTAACACCAATAACACGACCAGGAAGGCTACGTTTGTAAGCTTCTTTTGTTGCAAAATAACCTGCGTGAGGTCCTCCATAACCTAACGGAATTCCGAAACGCTGAGTAGTACCTACTACAACGGCAGCACCAAATTCAGCAGGAGCTTTTAATTTTACTAATGATAAAATATCAGCAGCAACGGCTACTTTTATGTTCTTTGCGTTACAGTTTGCAACAAAGTCAGTATAATCACAAACTACACCATGTTTTCCTGGGTATTGAATAATCGCACCGAAAAATTCTTCAGAAAAGTCAAATTCTTCATGGTTTCCAATCACTAACTCAATTCCGATAGGAATGGCACGTGTTTGTAAAACCGATAATGTTTGTGGTAAGATCTCTTCAGAAATAAAAAATTTATTTACGCCTGCTTTTTTCTGAGCACGTTCACGTACATCAAACAATAAAGCCATTGCCTCGGCAGCAGCAGTTCCTTCATCTAATAAAGAAGCATTTGCTAATTCCATTCCTGTTAAATCACAAACCATTGTTTGGAAATTTAACAAGGCTTCTAAACGACCTTGTGCAATTTCTGCTTGGTAAGGAGTATAAGCGGTATACCAACCCGGATTTTCTAATATGTTACGTTGAATAACACTGGGTACGATTGCCTCATGATATCCTAAACCGATATAACTTTTAAATACTTTATTTTTAGCACCTAATTCGTTAATATGATTTAAATATTCATATTCGCTCATTGCAGGAGCTAAATCTAATCTGTTTTTAAGACGAATATCATCGGGGATGGTTTCGAAAATTAGTTGTTCTATGCTGTCAGCTTTAATAGTTTCTAGCATTTGTTTATGATCCTTTAAACGTGGATCAATATGTCTTAGTTGAAATGAATTTGTGTTCATTCTGTGTTGTTTGTTTTTAGTGGCTCAAAAATACTGAAAATTGTATAATTTTTATAGTATATTTTTTCTTTAAAACTGATATTTTATTAACTAAATGCAGGGGTTATAAACATAAAAACTATTTTTGTGTAATGAAGGTTTTAAAAAAACTACTCGATTTTTATATAAACGCTAGTCTTCATGTGGCTTTTGCTGTATATGCTTTTGTAAGAATTACTGAGTTATATTTTGGTTTGGCATATAATGAACCGTTAGATTTTTTTCTTTTTTTCGGAACAATTACTGGGTATAATTTTGTAAAATATGCAGGAGTTGCCAAATTACATCATAGAAGTTTGACAACACATTTAAAAATAATTCAAATTTTTTCTTTGATTTGTTTTTTAATGATGTGTTTTTATGCCAGTAAATTAAGTATTAAAACCTTACTTTTTTTTACACCTTTTTCGTTGTTAACATTGTTGTATGCAATTCCTTTTTTAAGCGGATTTCAAAAAAATCTAAGAAGTATCGGATATTTAAAAATTGTAATTGTAGCTTTTGTTTGGGTAGGAAGTACTATTTTTTTGCCTCTTTTTGATGTAGGCATAGATTTTTCAATATCGTTTTATTTAAGTGCAATGCAACGATTTTTATTAGTGATGGTTTTAATTTTACCTTTTGATATTAGAGATGTAAAGTACGATGCAATTTCATTGCAAACAATACCTAAGAAAATTGGCATAAAAAAAACAAAAAAACTCGGATATATATTGTTGATTTTTTGCCTGTTATTAGAGTTTGTGATAGTACCAAATGCTAGTTTTAGAACTGTTTTTTTATTGGTTTTTATAACTGTTTTAATATTGCTGATGCGATCTTCAGAAGAGAAATCTAAATATTATAGTTCCTTTATAGTAGAATCGATTCCTATAATTTGGTGGTTATTATTGTTAATAGCTTAGTTTTTTTGTTAACAAAACAACGCAAACCTTTTCGAAGATTAATGCCTTTTTTATTAATTTGATTTGTATTTTTGGTTGCTTATCAGTAATAAATTACGATGGCACCAAAAAGAAGTTTTGTTTTCGATTTTGATAGTACGTTAACAAGCGTAGAAGCGTTAGATGTTTTAGCAGAGATTACTTTAGAGAAAGATCCGAAGAAAGAAGCAGTTATTCGAAAGATTATCGAAATAACGAATCAGGGAATTGATGGAGAAATTTCCTTTCCGCAATCTTTAGAAAAACGCATCCAGCTATTAAATGCTAAAAAGGCAGATTTACCAATTCTTATTAACGAATTAAAAAAGCATGTTTCCACATCAATCGAAAGAAACAAAGAATTTTTTGAAAACTTTTCAGACGATATTTATGTGATTTCAGCAGGATTTAAAGAATTTATAGATCCGATTGTAGCTGAATATAATATTCCTTCCGAAAGAGTATTTGCCAATACTTTTCAGTTTGATGAAAATGATTTAATTGTTGGTTTTGATGCTGAAAATTCACTTTCAAAACACAACGGAAAAATTGAATGTTTACAAAATTTAAACTTGCCAGGAGAAATACAAGTAATTGGTGACGGTTATAGTGATGCAGTAACAAAAAAAGCAGGTGTTGCAGATACTTTTTTTGCGTATACCGAAAATGTATCTAGAGAAAAAACAGTAGCCAATGCCGATCATATTACACCTAATTTAGACGAATTTTTATACCTAAACGATTTGCCAAGAAATATCTCATATCCAAAGAACAGAATTAAAATATTATTATTAGAAAACGTACATGCTGATGCTTTTACAAAATTAACTGCTGATGGTTTTTCAGTAGAAACAGTTTCAAAAAGTTTGTCAGAAGATGAATTAATTGATAGGTTAAAAGATGTGCATGTTTTAGGTATTCGATCTAAAACACAAGTCACCAAAAAAGTAATTGAAGCAGCCGAAAAATTAATGGTTGTTTCAGCATTTTGCATTGGTACAAAACAGATTGATTTAGAAGCTTGTAAAGAAAACGGAGTGGTAGTTTTTAACGCTCCATATAGCAATACACGTTCGGTTGTTGAGTTGGCAATTGGCGAAATTATTATGCTAATGCGTAGCGTTTTTCAAAGAAGTACCGAATTGCATAACGGTCAGTGGAATAAAACAGCGCAAGGTTCTCGTGAAGTTCGTGGTAAAAAATTAGGAATCGTAGGTTATGGAAACATAGGTAAGCAACTATCTGTTTTAGCAGAAGCTTTAGGAATGGATGTGTATTACTATGATGTTGAAGATAAATTAGCCTTGGGTAATGCAACTAAAATTTCAACATTAAAAGAACTATTAAATTTATCAGATGTTGTTACTTTACATGTTGATGATAATGCTGCGAATAAAAATTATATAGGAAAAGAAGAAATTTCGCAGATGAAAGACGGAGTTCATTTTGTGAATCTTTCTCGTGGATTTGTAGTGGATATTGAAGCGTTGGTTGATGGATTAAGATCTGGTAAAATTTCAGGTTGCGCAGTAGATGTATATCCAGAAGAGCCAAGAAAAAATGGTGATTTTTACACCCAATTAAAAGGTTTAGATAATGTGATTTTAACTCCGCATGTTGGAGGAAGCACAGAAGAAGCTCAAAAAGATATTGCCGATTTTGTTCCGAGTAAAATCATGGCGTATATAAATTCAGGAAATACTGTAGATGCCGTAAATTTTCCAAATATAAGACTGCCACGTCAAACAAATGCACACCGTTTTTTACATATACATAAAAATGTACCGGGTGTAATGGCAAAAATTAATAAAGTTTTGGCTGAGTATGAATTGAATATTACTGGGCAGTACTTATCAACAGATGCTAAAGTAGGGTATGTAATTACGGATATTGATAAAGAATATAATCAAGAAGTATTAACAGCGCTTCGTAAAGTAGCTGGAACAATAAAATTTAGAGTTTTGTATTAAGATTCTTTTTATAAAGAATCAAAATCTTGTAGTGGTTTTTCAATTAAGGATGCGCCTTTTTGTAAGATTGAAATGTAGTTTTGTACGTTTTCGATTTTAAAACGACTTGAAGGCTCGAAGCACTAATACTTGCAATAGTATTTCCTTTTTTATTATAAATAGGAATTGCAATACAGATTAAGCCTAATTCTAACTCCTCTAAATCTAAAGCATACCCTTGTTTTTTTATAATATGTAATTCTGTTTTTAGATCTGAAATTTTGGTAATTGTTTTTTTAGTAAATTTAGTAAAATTGTTGTTTTTAAAATATTTTTCTTGCTTATCAATAGAAGAAAAAGCTAATAATAATTTTCCTGAAGCAGTTGCGTGAATTGGTTGATAAGAACCAATTGAAGTACTTATTTTTAATCCTTGAAGGCTATCTGCTTTATTAATATAAAAAACCTGATGCTCTTTTAAGATGCTAAGTAAAACTGTTTCTTGAATTTCTAAGGCAACATTTTTTATTGGTTGATTGGTAGCTGTAATAAGTGATTTATATAGTGACACGCGATTACCTAACTCAAAAAGTTTGCTACCTAAACAATATTTTTCATTTTCATTTTGATGTATAACATTTAAATAAACCAAAGTGCTTAATAATCTATAAGTTGTACTTTTGTTGTAACCTGTTTTATTAGCTAATTCGCGTACACCCCATTCTTTTTTATCATCTGTAAAAGCATCTAAAACCGTAAAAGCTTTTATAATTGATTGGTTTAAATTTTTGTTCTCAATCATTATTTTTTGAAATCATTTTTGCTAATATAATAAAAAAGTGTAAATTTATAAAACACCGTTTCATTTAATGAAACACTTTTGTTTTTTTGATTTGTTTATAAATCAAGTATCTTTAGTGTTTAAAAGAAAGGTTTTTTAGAAATAAAAAGAAGCATGTACAAAGCAACACTCGATTACGCACAACAACAAGATAAAAAAGATAAATTAGCGCATTTACGCAATCAGTTTCATATACCTAAAGATAAAGAAGGTAACGAATGGTTGTATTTTACAGGAAATTCGCTGGGTTTACAGCCTAAGAATACTCAAAAATACATTCAACAAGAACTAGATGATTGGGCTAATTATGGAGTAGAGGGGCATTTTGAAGGAAATACACCTTGGTTGCCTTATCATGAGTTTTTAACGGAGAATATGGCGAAAATAGTGGGCGCAAAACCACTAGAAGTTGTGGTGATGAATACGCTAACAACTAACTTACATTTGTTAATGGTATCTTTTTATCAGCCAACAAAAAAGAAATATAAAATTGTAATTGAGTCGGATGCTTTTCCTTCGGATAGATATGCAATGCAATCGCAATTAAAATTTCACGGATTTGATGCCGAAGAAGGTTTGATTGAATGGAAACCGAGAACGGGAGAAACATTATTAAATATTGAAGATTTAGAAACGATCGTTGCTGAGCAAGGAGATGAAATTGCGTTACTATTAATAGGAGGCGTTAATTATTATACCGGTCAATATTTAGATTTAAAACGAATTGCTGAAATAGGACATTCAAAAGAATGTTTTGTAGGGATTGATTTGGCACACGGAGCTGGTAATATTTCTCCTAATTTACACGATTCTGGAGTAGATTTTGCAGCTTGGTGTACTTATAAGTATTTAAATTCAGGCTCGGAAGTTTAGGAGGATTGTTTGTGCATGAAAAGCATGCACATAATAAAGAATTACCACGTTTTGCTGGTTGGTGGAATCATAATAAAGAAACACGTTTTAATATGCGTCAACCTTTTGATGTAATGGCAGGAGCAGAAGGATGGCAATTAAGTAATCCGCCAATATTATCAATGGCTGCGATTAAAGCTTCTTTAGATATGTTTGCTGAGGTAGGAATGGAAGCATTACGAGAAAAATCAGAAAAATTAACAGGTTATTTTGAATTTTTAATCAACCAAATTGATTCAGACGATATTAAAATAATTACGCCAAGTAATCCAAAAGAGCGCGGTTGTCAGTTGTCTATTCAAGTAAAAAACGCTGATAAAAGTTTACATAAAAAATTAACAGAAAACAATATTATAACCGATTGGCGAGAGCCAGATGTTATTCGTTGCGCGCCAGTGCCAATGTATAATAGTTTTGAAGATGTGTTTAGAATGGTTTCGATTTTAAAAGGATTGTTGTAGAGTGAGTGTTTTCAATAAAATTACTAAAGATGAAAATGTTTTAGTTAAGGTTAAAGTAAAAAGCGATATTGGTTTTTGGCAATATCAACTATTTGGAATCCTTAGTTTATTCATGGAGAAAAGGAATGATTATTTCATAATTTCGGATAAACGAATTCTATTATCAATCAAAGAAAAAATAAAAGTAAATGTTATTTTTAATGATTTTTCTAAAATAAAAATTAATACAAAAACAGACTTATTAAGTTTTCTAAATGAAAATAATGAAATGCAACAAATTTCATTATCAAGTATAAAATTAGAATATGAAGATTATCAATATTTAAAAAGTAAGTTGAATCATTCTGAAAAAGTAATTAATGAACAAACAAGATAATATATTAATTATAGGAGCAGGTTTGTGCGGAAGTTTATTGGCTTTACGATTGGCGCAAAGAGGTTTTAAAGTAACTATTTACGAAAGTCGTCCAGATTTACGAACTACAGATATTTCTGCAGGAAGATCTATTAATTTAGCATTGTCTGATCGTGGATTTAAAGCTTTGCGTTTATGCGGAGTAGAAGAAAAAGCACGTGAAATTTGTATTCCGATGTACGGACGTTTAATGCATGATAAAGAAAGCAATACGTTTGCGTCAAATTATTCGGGAAGAGAAAATGAATACATCAATTCAATTTCTCGTGGCGATTTAAACGGGATTTTACTAACTGAAGCCGAAAAGCACGAAAATGTAACCATTCATTTTAATAAAAAATGTACTTCGGTGGATATTGAAAATACCGTTGCTCATTTTAAAGATTATAAAACTAAAGAAGATTTCTCTATTAATGCAGATGTAATTTTCGGAACAGATGGAGCTGGTTCGTCACTTAGAAAAAGTTATTATTTAGAGAAGAAGTTTTTGTTTAGCTATTCGCAAAACTATTTATCTCATGGATATAAAGAATTAGAAATTCCGGCAGATAAAGTTGGAAATCATCAAATAAGTAAAGATCATTTACACATTTGGCCACGAGGAGAATATATGTTAATTGCCTTACCAAATATGGATGGAAGTTTTACGGTAACACTCTTTTTAAGTTATGATGAAGGTGAATATAATTTCGAAAATTTAACATCCGAAGAAAAAATTTCCACATTTTTTGAAGAGCAATTTCCCGATGCTTTAAAATTAATTCCGAGTATAAAAGACGAGTTTTTTAACAATCCGACTGGTTCGTTAGGAACCGTAAAATGTTCACCTTGGAGCTATCAAAATAAAACCATTTTAATGGGTGATGCTGCGCATGCAATTGTACCGTTTTACGGACAAGGAATGAATGCTTCGTTTGAAGATGTAACTATTTTTGACGAGGTTTTAAATAGTTTCGAGAGCAGTCGAGAAACAGCTAGCTGGGAAACAATTTTTAAAAGGTACGAAAAAGCAAGAAAAGAAGACACCGATGCCATTGCTGATTTAGCGATCGATAACTTTTATGAGATGAAAGATCATGTGGCAAATCCATTATTCAAGCAAAAAAGAAAAATAGAAATGGATTTGGAGAAGAATTTTCCAACCGAGTATTTTTCTAAATATTCTATGGTAACTTTTAACGAAAATATCCCTTATAAAGAAGCCATGAAAAAAGGACGCGCACAAGACAAAGCTTTGTTGAATTTAATTGCTGATAAAGATATTTCAACTTCATTAAATATGACAAAAGATGAATTAAAAATTGTTTTAGAAAAAGTGCGAGAAGAAACCAATGAGATTTTAAATGACGATAAAATTGCTGGTTTGTAATGTGTAAAATACCTCACAGGTTTTCAAAATCTGTGAAGTCTCAAAAATAAATATGAAAACATATATCGTTTT
Source organism: Tenacibaculum retecalamus (assembly GCF_027941755.1). Classification (NCBI taxonomy): domain Bacteria; kingdom Pseudomonadati; phylum Bacteroidota; class Flavobacteriia; order Flavobacteriales; family Flavobacteriaceae; genus Tenacibaculum; species Tenacibaculum retecalamus. The sequence continues at coordinate 983,408 of NZ_CP115916.1, forward strand.
ACTTCGGGGAATTAATGTGTCAGGAAAAAATAAACTTCCGATGGCTGAGCTATGTGAATTATTAAATGATTTAGGTTTTAAAAATGTTGAAACCTATATTCAGAGTGGTAATATTATTTTAAGTTCAGATGAAACAAAAGTTGAGGTTTGTAAAAAAGTAAATAAAGGAATTGCTGATAAGTTTGGTTATGATATTCCTGTGTTAGTAAGAACACCACAAGAATGGAAAGCGGTAATAGATAAATATCCCTTTTCAATAGAGAATGAAAAAATAGTTGCTTTTACTTTTTTAGATAAAACAACAAGTGAAACAGAAATTGAAATAAAAGGAATTAAAGAAGATAAATATAAAATAGCTGGTGATGTAGTTTATTTAAACTGTCTGTCAGGTTTCGGAAAAACAAAATTGACGAATAATACGATTGAGAAAAAACTCAATGTTATAGCAACTACCAGAAATTTAAGGACAACACTTAAACTGTTGGAATTAGTAAGAGAATAGCGTCATTCTGAATTTATTTCAGAATCACATCATGAGAAGCTGAAACAAGTTCAGCTTGACGAGTAAAATATAAAAAAATGGAAAAAAAAGTAACACCAAGAGGCGCGTATCCACATGTAAAAGTTGTGGGTGATTTTATTTTTGTGTCAGGAACAAGTTCAAGGCGTTCAGACAATACAATTGCAGGAGTTGAGTTGGTTGATGAAATGAATACTAAAAAGTTAGATGCAGAAATTCAAACACGAGAAGTTTTAAAAAATATCGATAAAACATTACAAACCGTTGGTGCAAGTATTAAAGATGTGGTTGATGTAACCTCATTTTTGGTAAATATGAACGATTTTGCTGGCTATAACAAAGCGTATGCTGAGTTTTTTGAAAAAGAAACCGATTCCACAAGAACCACTGTTGCAGTGCATCAATTACCACATCCTGATTTAGTTGTGGAGATTAAAGTAATGGCGTATAAAGAGCAATAGATGTGTATATTAAAAAGAAGTATCAATATAAAAAAGATAATTTTTTGTTTCTTTATTATTGGTTTATCATCGTGTAAGTCTAAAACGAAACTGCCAGACCCTTTAGAAGCTGGTTGGAATGGAGAAAAGGTTTGTGAAGTACTAAAAGACAATGCTGAATTAAGAGTGTTAAAATGTACTTTTCCACCTGGAGTCGGCCATGAAAAACATTATCATAACAACCATTTTGGTTATACGCTTGCTGGAAGTAGATTTAAAATTAAAGATGCTAAAGGAACTAGAGAAGTTAATGTGCCAACAGGATTTAGTTTCTCCAAAGATGAGAGATCATCACACGAAGTTTTAAATATTGGTGATGAAACAGCCATCTTTTTAATTATTGAATATAAATAGATTAATAAAAAAATAAAGTGAATATACAAAACTACATAAACGGTAAACTCATTTCTCCTGTTGCTGATAGATGGATTGATAATTACAATCCATCAAATGGAGAAGTATATTCTCAAATTCCGAATTCAACCAAAGAAGATGTTGAGTTGGCTTATAAAGCAGCAGCAGATGCTTTTCCCGCTTGGTCAAACACTACTTTAGAAGAAAGAAGTGAAATTCTGATTAAAATATCAAACTTGTTAGAAGTAAATTTAGAGCGTTTTGCATTGGCAGAATCTAAAGATAACGGAAAACCGTTAAGTTTGGCTAAACAAATTGATATTCCGAGAGCAGCAAGTAATTTTCGTTTTTTTGGAAACGCGATTACACAGTTTGCTTCAGAAGCACATGAAAGTGTAGGGTTGAATGCCGTAAATTTTACGTTACGTCAGCCAATTGGTGTGGTAGGTTGTATTTCTCCTTGGAATTTACCTTTGTATTTATTCACATGGAAAATTGCTCCAGCTATTGCTGCAGGAAACTGTGTAGTTGCTAAACCGAGTGAAGTGACTCCAATGACTGCTTATTTATTAGGAGAAATTTGTAATGAAGCTGGCCTCCCAAAAGGTGTTTTAAATATTGTTCACGGATTGGGAACTACTACAGGGCAAGCAATTGTTGAACATCCAAATATTAAAGCAATTTCTTTTACAGGTGGAACAACCACAGGAGCGCATATTGCACGAGTGGCGGCGCCAATGTTTAAAAAGTTATCGTTAGAGTTAGGTGGTAAAAACCCGAATATTATTTTTGCAGATTGCGATTACGATAAAATGTTAGCAACCACAGTTCGTTCATCATTTGCTAATCAAGGGCAGATTTGTTTATGCGGAAGTAGAATTTTTGTAGAAGAAAGTATTTACGAGCAATTCAAAAAAGATTTCGTTCAAAAAGTATCAGAATTAAAAGTAGGAAACCCAGCAAATAATGATACAAATATCGGGGCTTTAGTATCAAAACCACATTTAGAAAAAGTAAAAAGTTATATAGATATTTCGGAACAAGAAGGCGGTAAGATTCTTTTTGGAGGTGAAACTGTGACTGTTACCGAAAGTGAAAACGGATATTATTTACAACCTACAATAATTGAAGTAACGGATAATAAATGTCGATTGAATCAAGAAGAGATTTTTGATCCCGTAGTTACCATTATGTCATTTAAAACGGATAACGAAGCATTGCATTTAGCAAACGATGTTAAATACGGTTTATCTGCAACACTTTGGACAAATAATTTAAATAGAACCATGCAATTTTCTAAACAATTACAAACCGGAATTGTTTGGGTAAATACATGGATGTTACGAGATTTAAGAACTCCTTTTGGAGGAGCAAAAGCAAGCGGCGTAGGGCGTGAAGGTGGTTTTGAAGCATTGCGCTTTTTTACAGAACCTAAAAATATTTGTATTAAATATTAAAGATACCAGTTTTGTATTTTAATACACAGTGATTACATAATGTCAATTCGAGTGATTTTGAGGAACCAAAAATTGTATCGAGAACTAAATAAAAATGATGAATAAAGAAATAAGACAAAAAATAATTGAAGTTTGTGATGAAAAAATCGCAAAAAAAGGAACCAATGTAGGGTTGTCTTTTTACGCATTTTTTAAAAACAAAAATGACAATCCAAAACTGTTAATGGGAGTCGCAAAATGGTGGATTGAAACTCATGAGTTAGACCACTTTGAAAAAGCAGTGAAAATTAAAGCAATGATTTTAGAAAATAAATAAGAACCAAGAGAAAAGAATCAAGAAAAAAGATGTAAAAGTCTTTTTTCTAACATCTTTTTTCTTTCATCTATAAAAAATGAATTTAAACATACAAAATAAAAACGCCTTAGTTTGCGGTAGCACACAAGGTATCGGAAAAGCATCAGCAATTGGTTTGGCTACAGAAGGTGTAAACGTAACATTAATTGCGCGTAACGAAGAAAAATTAAAAGCAGTTTTGGCTGAATTACCAAAAGGAAATCACAGTTATATCGTTGCCGATTTTTCAAATCCATCAGAATTAAAAGAAAAGATTGAAGCAAGTAATTTAAACTTTCATATTTTAATAAATAATACTGGTGCACCAGCTGGTGGCCAGTTTTTAATGCACAATTAGATGAGTTTGAACGCGCTTTTACACAACATTTAAAATGCAATCATGTATTGGTGCAAGCAGTGGTTCCGTTTATGAAAAAAGCAGGCTTTGGTCGAATTATCAATGTAATTTCTACTTCGGTAAAACAGCCTTTAGATGGTTTGGGAGTGTCGAATACGATTCGTGGTGCCGTAGCCAATTGGTCTAAAACACTGGCAAACGAGCTTGGGCAGTTTAATATTACCGTAAACAATGTATTGCCTGGAGCTACAGGAACAGAGCGTTTAAAAGAAATTATAAACAATAAAGCTGCCAAAACAGGATTGTCTGTTGATGAGGTTTCTAAAAATATGATGAACGCATCGCCAGCAAAACGTTTTGCAAAACCAGAAGAAATTGCCAACGCAGTGGTGTTTTTAGCAAGTGAAAAAGCAAGTTTTATTAACGGAATTAACGTTCCGGTTGATGGTGGAAGAACAAAGAGTTTGTAAATTTATTAGTAGCTATTTCCTGCTTTCACTACTCGCTTTTTTTGCTGTTAGTTCGAGTAAATTTGTTCATACTTTACAAATTTACTCGAACTAACAGCAAAAAAGAGCTCAAACAAACCGCTCAATCAGGGCTAAGCTTGTTTGCTGAGGTTTGTTATAAAAGTGAATTGGAGGATTGTTTATAAAGAGATAAAAAGTTTGTAATTTAAAAATAAAATTTGCGTTAGGGATTGCAGCGGCATCCTTTTTATGTTAATTCGAGTGTTTTATTTTGAAGTGATAACGAAAAAAATAAAATGTATCGAGAATACATAAAAAGATACAGCGAAAAGCCCGACCTTTAGGGAACGCCCAAATACTATATATATGAATTTAGTACAGCCTTTAAATTTTAAAAAATGGATTGATGAAAACCGTCATTTATTAAAACCACCCGTTGGTAATAAACAAGTTTGGGATAATGGCGAATATATTGTAATGGTTGTTGGTGAGCCTAATAACCGAAAAGATTATCATTATAACGAAACACCAGAGTTTTTTTACCAAGTAGAAGGTGATATGGTTTTAAAAATCATTGATGCTAACGGAAAAATGATTGATGTAGAAATTAATGAAGGCGATATTTATTTGTTGCCTGCTAAAGTACCGCATTCGCCACAACGTAAAGAAAATACGGTAGGTTTGGTAATTGAATATCCGCGAGCTAAAGAGATGATGGATGCCTTAGAATGGTATTGCGAAAATTGTGGAAATCAGTTATACAGAGAAGAATTTGCTTTGGATAATATAGAAACAGATATGCCAATTATTTTTGATAAATATTATTCTGATACTCAAAAATGTACTTGTAATAATTGCGGAACAGTAATGCAAGCACCAAATAAAATTAAATAAATGAAACGTAAATTACGCATAAACGGGCATTCACATTTATTACCATATCCAGAGCAAATTCCTAGTTTTATGAAGGAAAAAGAAATCTTTTGGGTAGATGATGAGCGAAAACATATGTTGCAAAAAGGATGGAAACGACCTGTTACAGATTCGAGTTTCTTTTTAGATGAAAAGTTACTTTGGATGGAAAAAAATAAGTTAGACCATGCCGTAGTTTTAAATCTTTCTCAGTTGTACGGAAACGGATTGCGTTTAGAAGAAATGAAAAAAGCATTGCGTTTTCAAAATGATTTTAACGCAAAGGTACAGCACGATCACCCAGGTAAATTTACTTGTGGTTTTGTGGTGCATCCTGGTTTTATTTACGGAGCATTATATGAAATAGAGCGTTGTGTAGAAGAATTAGGTTTAAAAGTATTGTGTTTGCCAACACATTTTATGGATTCGATTGGGCAGTGGCGTTGTGTTTTTGATAAAGAAAATGATCCAATTTTCGAATTGGCAAATAAATATAAACTAGCCATTGAAATTCATCCGTATGACGGAGATAAAATGATTAAGTTAGAAAATACCAATTGGCGTTTTCATTTAATTTGGATGTTGGCTCAATGTGGTGATGCGTATCATTTTTATACTTTAAACGGTATGCAAGAACGTTTTCCGAATATAAGAACTTGTTTTGCGCATGGTGGTCAGTTGGCGCAAATGAATTTAGGACGTCGTATTCAAGGATTTGACGGAAGACCCGATTTGTTTGAAGGAAAAACGCACCCAAGAAAAGCAGTAGGGCACCCGAATATCTTTTTTGACACTTTGGTTCATGATACAGATTCTTTAAAATTAATGATCGACCGACAAGGATCTAATCAAGTAATAATGGGATTAGATGATCCATATCCGTTAGGAGAAATGGAAAGCGACGCGCAATCTTCGTATCCAGGTAAATTGTTAGATTTAGCAATTGATAGAGATATTATTAATCAAAAGCAATATGACGAAATTTGGGAAGATAATACGTTACGTTGGTTGTTTGGAGATGATGAAAAAGCGAAACAAGATTTGATTTCGAAAATTTTAGGATAAAAGTATGTCTGAACTTAACCAATTTCATAATTTATTGCACATTTTTATTTCTTTTATAGGCGCAATTTTATTGTTAGCTATTTATTATAATATAAGAAAGCGATTTAAGCAGGTTTTGGAAGAGGGGAGTATATTAAAACGTGTAGATAAAGGTTTACTGTATTTAAGTTTTGGAATGTTAATTTGGGTAATTTCTGGTATTTGGGCATATACAGCGGGTTATTTTAAATTTATAGAAACAAGTATTTATCAAATAGGTGTAAATATTTTATCAACCATAAATAATTTATTTTGGTTACTGGCATTATATTATGTGTATGACGCGCCAAAATTTATTTATAGAAATGAAAAAAACGTAAAAGTTATTGGAGTTATTATACTTATAGTAGCTTCAATCACACTTATTTTGTCCTCGTTTATAGGAAATGAAATTTATTTCGGAATGAAAATAGCAGCAATTCCGGATGTGTTATTAACTACTTTTTTGTGTTATTTAATGGCAGTTTCGTTTTTTAGAACTTTTATGTATCGAGATTTAAAATTGGTAGCTATTATTTCGATCGTTTCAATTTTATTATTATTTCTATCGCAATTATATGATGTTTTTGTAAGTTTAGATAATGATTTTGTGAATCTGATGATTAGGATTATAGCAAAAACATCGTTGGTTTCGGTGTTTTTAGTTTTGGCAACAAGCTGGGTAATTCAATTAGCACATACGCCAAAGCCTAATGAGATTCGAATCAAATTTTTAGACTGGTCTTTAATACAATTAAGTATACCATCTAAAGGAATATATGAAGAAAGAATAGATTTTGGATCGAAAACAACACAGTATAAAAATTTATTAAACTTTGCATATAGAAGAAAATTTGCTGATGCTTGTAACCAATCTATTGTTGTAAATTTAGGCGGAGAAATAAAAAGTCAAACCTACTTAACAAGAATAGCGGATAATATAAATTCGATACTTCAATTAGAAGGAAACGATAAACTAGAGCGTAAAGATTTAATCACATTTATTGGTGAAAGTAAATATCGATTAAGAGTTTTACCAGCGCATATTTTTATTGATAAAGCTTTGCTAGAAGAATATAAAGAATAATTATAACGTATTTAGCTGCCCTAGTAACTGAATAAGTGCACTTTTTGTTTTGGCATATTCATAGTTGTTTTTTACTTCTTTTAAATTGCTTTCGATTAATTTTACTTCGCGGTAATTAATTAGAAAAAGAGAACTTTCTCCTAATGAAAATTTTCTTTCTTCGCTTTTAACAATTTTCTTGTAACCGTTAACTAAGTCTTCAAATATGTTCTTTTGCTTTTCGTACGAAACTATTTGTTGCCTTGTGACGTTGATTTTATTCTGTAATCTTATTTTTGTAGATGATATTTCAAAATTTAAATCTTGTAATTTAAGTTTTGCTAATTTTAATTCTCCGCGAGATTTTCTTAAAAATAAAGGAACACTAACTTGTAGTGAGTTTTTGTAGTTGGATACATTAAAAGCATCTAAATTATCCACTTTAGAGCTTAGTAAATTGTATTGAAAATCAATTTTAGGAAGTAAGTTATTTACTTTTAATTGTTTGTTGATTTCTAGGTTTCTTCTCTTTAATTCTAATAATTTTACTTTAGGATGATCATTTAAGTTATTCTGAACAATAGCATTTGCTGTCGATTTTAAAAGTACATCCATCTTGCTAAAAGTTGTAATATCAGGTATCATCTCATCTTTTAACTCCATCGGAATATTAGTATCAATCCATAAATAATTAGAAAACTCTAATTTTGATTTTATGTATTTGATATTGGCTTTTTCTAAATCTAACTTTCTGCTTTTTAAATTAATACTAGCTTCTAAAGTATCTACCGCAGCTTTATCACCAGCTTTAAAACTGGTAATTACGTTTTTTAGTCGAACCTGTGCATTGGTATAATAATCCTTATAAATGATATGTTGTTGGTAATACAAAGTCCAATTTAAATAAGCATCAATAGCATTAAATAAAATGGCATTTATAAGTAGCTGCTGTTCTAATTTACCTTGTTTGGTGTACAATTTAGCTTGTTTTAAGGTAGCCATTCTTTTATTAATAAATAAGTTTCTGGCTAACGGAATAGCGACTCCAACATTGTATAACCCATTTTTAGGGGTTTTAGATTGTGGATTTAAAAATTGACCTGAATTGTTTTCATAACTAGCTTTTAATTCAATTCCGTACCAGGTTGGTATTTTAAAGGTTGAGGTTAATTTTTTGTAGTAATCCGTATCCTTAAACTCTTTTTTGTCGTAGTCAATTGCTATTTTAGGATCAAAAGCGCCACGCGCTTTCATTAATTTAGCTTCGTTTGTGTTTGTAATAAGTTTAGCCTGTTTTAAAACAGGATGGTGTTTTTTTACATAACCTAAACTTTCCTCTAAAGAAAGCGTGTTGATTGGTTTATTTTGAGAAAAAGAAATAAAGCTGATAAATAGATATAGAAAAGATAATTTTTTCATTATTTCTTATTATTTGAACTGTTTTTAGTGTCTTCTGGTTGATAAAAATTAGGAGGAAAGCTGTTAATTTGTCTCCATAATTCATACCAAATTGGTACATTTTCTAATAGAGCTATTGTTTTTGCACCCGAACCAATTCTAATGGCTTTTGGCCAAGGTTCTAGTTCATTATTTGGAGCAATTAAAACTCGATATTTACCATTATTACTAATGAAATTTTCAATAGCAATTATTTTTGCTTCAAAAGTTCCGGTAGACATGTTAGGCCAACCACTAAAAACTAATGCAGGCCAACCATCAAACTGAACACGAACTTTTTCGTTAACATGTATCAGCGGTAAGTCAATCGGTTTTATATACATTTCTACAGCTAAATCGTATATAGCAGGCATAATATTAACTAATTGTTCGCCTTCTTTAAAAGTTTCTCCAATACCAGATTTTATAGCTTTATTAATATAACCATCTTGCGGAGCTGTAACATATAATAAAGAGTTTCTTTTGTTATAATTAGCAAGGTTTGTTTCTAATTTAGAAACTTGTATTGCAGTTTCATAGGCTTCAGATTCTGCAGAGTACAGGCTGCTTTCTGCCTTAGAAAGTTTATCGATATAAGAAGCACCAATACTAGAAATAGAGAGTCTCGTGTTAATAATATTATTTTTAGATGTTAATAATTTATTATTTTGAGAGATAACTTTTGCTGAATATTCCTGAAGCTTCGCTTTCTTTTCTTCTACCTCTTTAACAGCTTTTAAGCCTTCTTCTTGTAAAGTAAGTGTTCTGTCGTATTGAATTTTAGCAATGCCTTGTTTTATAACAATAGTTTCTAAATCTATACTATCGCTTTTAACCTTTAAATAAGCTTGTTGTAGTTTGTTTTTGGCTTGTTGTAATTTTAATTGACGTTCATCTTTTAAAGCATAAATTTGTCTTTTTAGTGCTGCAATTTTATTAGTATAAGATTTGCCAGAAAGATTTTTCGAGTTTAATTGATTCCCTGTTCTTTCTGCAAGTTTTATATCGAAATAATCACTTTTTATTTCAGATATTCTTAAAATAGTATCGCCTTTTTTTACAAAATCACCTTCCTGAATAAACCATTCTTCTATACGACCTGGTATTTGAGACTGTAATGTTTGTGGTCTTTGGTTAGGTTTTAAAGTAGTTACGTTACCAGAACTAGTTACGTTTTGTGTCCACGGTAAAAACATCGTAACAAGTAGTATAAGTAAAAATAAAAGAAGAAATTTTCGAAATAATTTATGATGTTCTTTTCTAAATACTTTTTTACCTGATTTAAAATTAGATAAATTTAGTTGATTAGAAACCGAATTATTAGAGATATTTAACATTGTATCTTATTTAATTATTAACAATAATTCCTTTTTTAAGGGTAATTAGCTTGTTGCATTTTTCTTTCCAATTATCATTACTGCTAACAATAATTAAGCTCCATGCTTGAGATGGTTTTGTTATAAAATCGATAATGTTTTTGGCTTCTTGTTTTTCTAATTGATCTAAAGGATCTTCTAATATTAAAAGTTGAGGCTTTTTAATAATAGCTCTTGCTAAAATTATTTTTTTAGAAATAGTATAGCCAATAAGTTTTCCTTCGGGTTTTAAATGGGTGTCTAAACCATTGGGCTGATGTTTTAAAAAATCTGTTAAACCAACGATATTAAATATCGAGTAAATTTCATCATCCGTAATTGAAAGGTCACCAAAAGTTACATTTTCTCTAATCGTTCCTTTAAAAGGAGTTTCTTCAGATAATGATAAGCCTAAATTAGCCCTGTAGTCATTAATTTGAATGCTTTCTAATGATAAATTATTCACAAATATATTTCCTGATGTAGGTTTTATAAGACCACAAATTAATTGTACTAAACTCGATTTTCCAGAGCCACTTTCACCTTGAATTAATATTCGGTCTTTTGGATTAACATTAAATGATATATCATTTAAAATAGCGAAATTTTTTTTATCAGCATTATATGAAAGATTCTGAATCTCAACTTTAAAAGGTGTTGTTTTACTAATCTTATTTCCTTCTTGGTTTTCAATTGGTTTATCTATTACTTGGCCTAACTTTTCAATAGAAGTAAGAACATCATAAAAAGATTCTAAGCCAAGAATAAGCTTTTCAACGGAAGCAATTACTAACAATATAATTATTTCTGCAGCAACAAACTGACCAATATTCATTTGTTGATTTAATACTAAAAAACCACCCATTAGCAATAAACCTGCAGTAATAATAACTTTAAAACTAATCATTTGAACATATTGAATGATTAATATTTTAAAATGACTTTCTCTCGAGTTTAAATAATCATTAACCAATACATCACTTCTTTCTAAGGCATGTTTTGTTTTTCCTGATAACTTAAAACTAATAATTGTTCTTGCTATTTCTTGTAACCAATGTGCTACTTTATACTTGTCTTTAGATTCATTTAAACTTGTTTCTAAACCTATTTTTGCGGTATATTTAAATACAATATAGATTAATAGCAATAATAGAAAACCAAATAATATAAAAAAACCGTGATAAAATGATAGCAAAAGTAGGGCAAAAATAATCTGTAAAAATGCTGAAGGAACATCAATTAAGATCTTTGAAATTCCTTTTTGAATTGTAAGTGTATCAAAAAAACGATTAGCCAATTCAGGTGGGTAATAATTTCTTAACTCGCTCATTTTAATTTTAGGAAATCGATAACTAAGTTCTATAGATGCTCTAGTGAAAATACGTTGCTGTATGGTTTCTATAATCCTAATTTGCATTAGTTTTAAAACGCCACTGAAAGCAACGCCTATTGTAACCAATATTACCAAAACAATCCATGAAGCAGAAACCTGTGCGCCTTGTAATAAATTTATAATGGCTTGTATTCCTAATGGAAGAGATAAAGCTACGATACCTTCAAAAACGGCATAGTATGATATTTGTAAAACATCTTTTCTCTCTAGTTTTAAAAGGCCTAAAAAACGTTGCCAAGGAGTTAATGGGGTATTATCTGTCATTCGAAAGAGTGTTTAATGTTAGATCAAGAAAAAATGAAGTAATAGAAATAGTATCATTACAATTAGTTAATGATTTAAAATGTTGCTTAACAAATTGTTGATGTAAAGCACCTTCAATAACAGTACTAGCCAGTGTTAAAGGATGCTGATAAGAGTTTTTATAATTAGTAACAATATCGGCCAAACGTTTTACTACTTCTTTATATAGTTTAAAGAAGCCTTCTTTATTTTCTAAATCTACTTCTTTTGTAGAATATGATTTAGAGTTTTCATTAATTACAATTAAATTTAGTAAAACCTCATTTATATGTGAAAAATTACTGTCTTGTTCTGTTGTTTTAGTAACTATATTTATAGCTCTAACTAATTTTTCTTTCGGATCATTTATGCTATATGTTTCTATTACTAATTGATATTGTATCCAACCCCAATACCATGAAGTTAAGTAAATTAAAAGCTTATGTTTACTTTCAAAATATCTATATATAGAGCTTTCATTAGAGCCAATTAATTTCCCCAACTTTTTAAAAGTAAAGTTTTCAAAACCAACCTCTTCTATTAACTTAATACTGTTCTCTACAATTCTTTTCCCTAAATCAGATGTTTCAGGGTCTTTGATATATATTCCACAAGGAATTTCAATTTTAATATTAGCTAATAAACTTTTCATAAAATAATATTTACATGTGCAAATATAATAGTAATACTATTATAAAAGAAAGTATATGTGTTATTTTATTTTAAAGTTGATATTATTGCCAATAACAAAAACTCACAAACACTTATTTTTTAGTACAATTAACTACAAAGCTTTTTAAACGGTTGGTGTAAAAATACATTTGTAAAAACATATTTATTTTTATGAAAACACACACATCTACATCCGATTTTATAGGACATCCTAAGGGATTGTTATATTTATTTTTTGCTGAACTATGGGAACGATTTTCGTTTTACGGTATGCGAGCACTACTTGTTTTGTACATGACAAAGCATTTATTGTATTCTGATGAAATGTCATTCGGAGTATATGCGGCATACATGTCACTCGTATATGTAACACCAATGATTGGAGGTATTCTTGCTGATAAAATATTAGGTTTTAGAAAAGCTATTTTATTAGGTGGTGTATTAATGGCGTTGGGTCATTTCTTACTAACCGTTGAGCATCCAATTTTTTTCTATGGATCATTAGCTTTAATTATTGTAGGAAACGGATTCTTTAAGCCAAATATTTCATCGTTTGTAGGTGATCTATATGAAAAAGGAGATGTACGTAGAGATGCAGGGTTTACTATTTTTTATATGGGAATAAATATTGGTGGGGCAGTAGCGCCGTTAGCTTGTGCTTGGTTTGCCGAAACTTATGGTTGGCATTATGGTTTTGTATTAGCAGGAATTGGTATGTTATTAGGATTGCTTGTATTTCAAAGAGGTCTTAAAAATAATACTTTTGAAGATAAAGGTTTGGTTACAAATAAGGAGTTGTATAATGAATCGATCTTCGGAATAAAAAAAGGGAATGCTATTATTATTGCCACATTTTTGTCGGTGCCAATTTTTGCATTAATTGTGCGATTCCATCAGTTTGAACATTACTTAGTTTGGATAGTTTCATTATTTTTAATCGCCTACATCACCCATATTTTAAAAAAAGTAAGTAAAACCGAAAAGCAGCGTTTATTAGTTGCTGTATATTTTACTGTTTTGTACACACTCTTTTCTGCAATCTTTGAGCAAGCAGGTAGTTCATTAACGCTCTTCGCAGATAGAAATGTGAATTTAATAGGAATGAGTGCAGCAGGTACCAATAGTATCAACTCTGGATTTATTATTTTATTAGCAGTTCCGTTTTCTATATTATGGACATTTTTGAGTAAAATAAATAAAAATCCTAATTCGGTAATTAAATTCGGACTTGGATTATTATTTCTTGGACTTGGTTTTGTTATTTTCGGAATGTCAGCAAATCAAGTAGATGCATTTGCAAAAACTCCGATGTTTTACTTAGTGATTGGTTATTTAGTATTAACAATAGGAGAACTATTTTTATCACCTATCGGTTTGTCAAAAATGACAGAATTATCGCCAATTAAATATGTTTCTTTTATTATGGGAGTATGGTTTTCTGCAAATTTTTATGGTCACTTCTTCGCAGGAAAAATAGCCAAATTAACTACAGTTTCAGAAGGTGATTTGGGAGTGTTTTCAGAGGGGCTTTTTGGAGAAATCACTCAGTTTATAACAGGATTATCAAGTAGTGTAGTTTTAGAAAAAGGAATTGTATTTCAGCAGTTGTACACGTATGTTTCTGTATATGCAAGTTTTGGAGTTATGGCTTCGATTGTAGGTGTTTTAGTAATTGTTTTTTCTTCATCTATAAAAATAATGATGAATAGTATTCACTAAATGTATTAATTTTATTTCTTATTGATTAACAATAAAGTCAAAATAAAGTCAAAATAAAGATGAAAAGTATGAGACAGAATAATTTCAATATTTTTAATATCTTAGTTCTATGGAAAATAAGGAGCAATATTTTGTGACAAATAAGGAAACTTGGAATAAGAAAGTTGCTGTGCATGCTAAAAGCGATATGTATGATTTAAAAGCATTCAAAAAAGGTAAGAATTCATTAATGAAATATGAATTAGATACTTTAGGAGATATTTCAGGAAAATCATTATTGCATTTACAATGTCACTTCGGACAAGACACATTGAGTTTGGCAAGAATGGGGGCAAAATGCACAGGAATTGATTTGTCAGATGAAGGAATAAAATTAGCAGAAGAATTAAATACAGAATTAAACTTAGATGCTAATTTTGTATGCTGTAATGTATATGATACAAATGAATATGTTTTAGAAACTTTTGATATTGTATTTACAAGCTACGGAGTTATTGGTTGGCTACCGGATTTAAAGCCTTGGGCAAAAGTGGTGGCTTCTAAATTAAAAAGTGGTGGAACGTTTTTTATAGCTGAATTTCATCCGATTGTATGGATGTTCGATTATCAGAATGATGATGTGAAAATGAGATACAAATACAATCAGAAAGAAGTGGTTTATGAAGAATATTCTGGTACATATGCAGATACTAATGATGAAATGATAACCAAAGAATATGGTTGGAATCACGGGTTAGGTGATGTAATTACTGCGTTAACTTCTGAAGGTTTACAGATAGATTTTTTAAAAGAATACGATGAATGTCCTTACAATGTATTACCAAATTTAGAAGAAACAGAAAACGGTATGTTTGTAACAAAAGATAAACTATATCCTTTAATTTTTACACTTAAAGCAACAAAGCCTTAGATAAAATCTAAGGCTTTGTTTTTATGCAAGTAAATTGAGTATTACTTAAAAGTAGAAGTAATGTTTATTGCAACATCATCCCACGTTTTAGAAACACCGTCAGCACCTTTATGTAAATCTTTACAAGCGTCATTTAAAGATATTAATGCTTTTTCTGCGCTAAAATCAGTAATTTTTAAGTTACCAGTTAAGTTGAAAACCTTTCCGTTTATAGTGTACTTAAATGGTAGTTTCTTCGTAACTCCATTCATAGTTATATCAGAATACCCAATAGAATCATTTTCTAAAACTAATTTACCAGAAAGTAATTTTGTGTTATCCATAAGACCAAAAAAGAATTTTTTAATCTTAAAATCTCTACTTGTATCTTTTGTAAAAACACTGCTCACTGGAATTGAAAATTCAGCATTATTAATAGCTTCTTTAACCGTATTTCCTTGTCCATTAGATGTAACGTTTACTTTTTGAAATTGTCCTTTTACAGGCAGCTTTTCAGTTGTTTTATAAGCTGTCCAATTTATAGCATTGTCTGCATCTTGTAAGATAAAAGCAGCTTTCTGTATTGCTTCAACTTTTTTATTTTCTGTTGTTTCTTTTTTTGCTTCTGACTTGCAAGAAACAAAACTTCCTATGGCTGTGAATACAAATAATGAATAAATGATTTTTTTCATGGTAATTATTTTATAATTGAGTTAACTAAATTGATGTATTCTTGTTTGGCTTCATTTTCACTCATACCTTGTAATTGAATCCAAGCATTAAATTTAAAAGCATTTCTCAAATCATGATTACTATTAAAAGTAAACTTATCTCCTTTTACTGCTTGTTTATAATAAGCATAGAATTTAAGCATAACATCAGGAGGTAACTTTTCTTTATAACTAGAAGCTTTTTTATAAGCTTTATTAAACTGTATATCTAAATCACTTATCATAAATAATAATCAAGTAGGGTAATTATATTAAATAGTGTACATACAAATATACGAAAGGAGCAAGGAAAAACAAACTATCAAGTCTGTCTAGTAAACCTCCATGACCTGGCATAATAGTACCACTGTCTTTTACATTTGCCTGTCTTTTAAATTTCGATTCAACTAAATCACCTAAAGAACCAAATACAGCAACAATAATAGCAATGATCATCCAGTTTAAGATTGAAAAATAATCAGAGTAATTACCAATTAAAAATCCAGCTAAAACAGCAAATAGTAATCCGCCAATAAAACCTTCAATCGTTTTTTTAGGAGACACAGATTCAAATAATTTATGCTTTCCAAAATTTTTCCCTACAAAAAAGGCAAAGCTGTCATTAATCCAAATCATTAAAATGATAAAAACAATAATGTTAGGATGATAGCTGTTTTCAATAAAAGGTAGTTTTATTAAAAAGTAAAAAGGTAATATCAAATAAATTACTTGTAAGAATAATTTTTGCCCTAAATTATCTGTTTTTATAGGTTTAGTACTAATTAATAAGTAGAGTAGTATAAGTAAGCCTGCTAATGAAAAACCTATTAAATTATTAGCAAATGATAAAGGTAACTCGATAACAGACAGGTATACAATTCCTGCTAAAATTAAATAAGGTGTAATATTTTTTAATTCCAGTATTCTTGAAAATTCAAAAACACATATACCTGCAAAAACTGCAATTAATCCGATATATGATTCTGCTGAAAAAAGAATGGCTGAAATAAAAAGGATAGCATAAACAAGTCCAGAAATACTTCTTGTTATAAGGTTGCGCATGGTTTATAAATCTTCAAAGAGCAGCAAATATAAGTTTTTTGTATTACTATTACCATAACTTAAAAAACTATCATCTTCTACTTCTAATTTGTAATTTGTGATTGCGCTAATATTGGTAGGAATGTTGCCACTAAAATGCGTTTTTATACCTGTTAAACCTTCTCCCATATTTTTGACTAACTGACTGGTAGTCGCATACACGATAAAATGCTCTGAATGAGAAGGCAGTTTGTTGCCTCCTAGTTGATTAGATGAAAATAAAATATTTCCATTATTCGCAATTAAATGCTCACAAGATGTAAAAAAAGGAATAGTTTCAGAAGAATGCTGCTGAATATTAAGGTCTACTTTTTTTGTTATTTTTAATAAATCAAAATCAGAACACGTTATTTTTTTCCAATTATTTTCTTGTAAAATATGTTTCAAATTGTTGGAAACTTCATCTATAGTGGTGCAGTATAAAAATTTACCACCTTTATTGATAAAATTATGAACAAAAGAATCATCTAAAGATAAGTTAACTTCCTGTTCGTTAATTAACTTTTCTTCAGATGATTTTTTATATGATTTATATAATTTTTTTATAAAATTCATTCAAATAAAAACTATTCTTCAGTTATTGGATTAGTTTTAGTTTCTTTTTTCTCAAATGGTCTTTCACCAAATACCTTTACTAAGTCATCTTTAAACATAACTTCTTTTTCAAGTAATAACTCAGCAAGTTGACTAAGTTTGTCTTTATGTTCGCTTAAAAGATCAATAGCTCTTTGGTACTGAACTTCAATCATTTTAGAAATTTCTTCATCAATAATTTTAGCAGTATCATCACTATATGGTTTTACAAAAGAATCGTTTCCTGATGAATCGTAATAAGTAACGTTACCTACTTTTTCATTTAATCCATAAACAGTAACCATAGCACGAGCTTGTTTTGTAACTTTTTCTAAATCACTTAAAGCACCTGTAGAAATTTTATTAAACATCAACTTTTCTGCAGCTCTACCACCCATGGTAGCACACATTTCATCAAGCATTTGTTCTGTTTGAATAATTTTTCTTTCTTCAGGAAGATACCAAGCTGCACCTAATGATTGACCACGCGGTACAATGGTAACTTTTACTAACGGAGCAGCATGTTCTAACATCCAGCTTACGGTAGCATGACCAGCTTCATGAAAAGCAATAACTTTCTTTTCTTTAGGCGTGATTACTTTATTTTTCTTTTCTAAACCACCAACAATTCTGTCAACAGCATCTAAGAAATCTTGATGTTCAATTGCTTCTTTGTTATTTCTAGCAGCGATTAAAGCAGCTTCGTTACATAAGTTTGCAATATCAGCACCAGAAAACCCTGGAGTTTGTTGTGCTAGCAATTCTAAATTAGCATTTTCGGCTAATTTTAAAGGTTTTATGTGTACCTCGAAAATTTCTCTACGCTCATGTAAATCAGGAAGATCAACATATATCTGACGGTCAAAACGACCCGCACGCATTAAAGCCTTATCTAATACATCTGCACGGTTTGTAGCGGCTAATACAATAACATTTGTATCAGTACCAAAACCATCCATTTCTGTTAAAAGTTGATTCAATGTATTCTCACGTTCATCATTACCACCTGTCATGCTATTTTTACCTCTTGCACGACCAATAGCATCAATTTCATCAATAAAAATAATAGAAGGAGATTTTTGCTGTGCTTGTTTAAATAAATCTCTTACACGAGAAGCACCAACACCAACAAACATTTCTACGAAATCAGATCCTGATAAAGAGAAAAAAGGAACACCTGCTTCACCTGCAACAGCCTTAGCTAATAATGTTTTACCTGTTCCTGGAGGTCCTACTAATAAGGCTCCTTTAGGTATTTTACCACCTAATTTGGTGTATTTTTCAGGTGTTTTTAAGAAGTCTACAATTTCTTGAATTTCTTCTTTTGCACCTTCTAAACCAGCAACATTTTTAAAAGTTGTTTTAACTTTGGTATTCTCATCAAATAATTTTGCTTTCGATTTACCGATGTTAAATATTTGACCACCGCCTCCGGCTCCAGATCCACCACCAGACATTCTTTTCATAAAGAAAAGCCAGATACCGATTAATAAGATAAAAGGTAAAAAACCAATGATAGTATCCATCATGCTGGTTTTACTGTCATTTCCTTTATCAAAATTAAGATTGTACGTTTCTTTGGCTTTTTGTAACTCTTTTTCAAAGTTTTGTAAATCACCAAAGTTATAGGTATACAATGGATCTCCTTTTCTGTAAAAAGGTGAATTACTTAACTTTTGATGCGCTTCTTTTTTTAAAGATTCGTCATTAATAAAGATTTCAGCAAAAGATTTATTGTAAATAAGTATTTTAGATACATCTCCTTTTTTAAGAATTTCATTAAACTCATTTTCAGATAATTTTTTCGAACCCAAGTCATTCGAGTTTAAAAAACTTAATCCTAAAAGAACAACTAATATCGGAATGTATATCCAAAATGAATTAAAAGTAAATTTTGGTGCATTTTTTTTCTTATCACTCATAAATATGTGTCTAAATTAATAGTAATTACGCTGGGTTAATTTCCGTGATTTTTGCATCACCCCAAAGACTTTCAATATCATAATAATCACGTATTTGTTTTTGAAAAACATGAACAACAACGTGTACATAATCCATTAAAACCCATTCAGAATTTCCTTGCCCTTCAATATGCCAAGGTTTATCTTTAAGTTCTTTACTTACCATTTTCTGTACCGAGCCAGAAATAGCGTTTACTTGTGTGTTTGAGTTTCCTGAGCAAATTATAAAATAATCGCAAACAGTGTTTTCTATTTCTCTTAAATCTAGTAGTTGGATGTTTTCTCCTTTTACCTCTTCAATCCCTTTTATAATCACAGCGATTAAATCGTCTGTGCTTGCTTGTTTTTTAGTCATCAAAAAAATTAATTTTTAGCAAAGTTATTCTTTTTTTGCGAGTATATTGCTTAATATTGATACTTGTTTTACTCGCAAAACTTATATGAAAATAATCAAACTTGATGCCATTGATTCTACCAATTCTTTTTTAAAGGATATGGCAGTAAAAGTAAATGTGGATGACTTTACTGTAGTGGTTACAAAAGAGCAAACATTGGGTAGAGGACAAATGAATTCGAATTGGAATGTGCAGGGAGGTAAGAGCTTGACTTTTAGTGTTTTTTGTAGGTTTGAAAATTTTAATGTAGTTGATTATAAATATTTAAATTTTTGTATTTCTTTAAGCGTTTATGATGCTGTTAAATATTTGAAACTACCTCGGTTAGCTATTAAATGGCCTAACGACATTATGTCAGAAAATAAAAAAATAGCAGGTGTTTTAATTGAAAATACTTTAAGTTTAACTAAAATTACTTCTACTGTTATCGGAATCGGACTTAATGTGAATCAGGATAGTTTTTCGGTTGATTTACCAAATGCGTCTTCAATAAAAATGATTTTAGGTGAAGAAATCGATTTAGATTTTTTATTAGATAAAGTTTTAGTCAGCTTGAAAGAGAACATTAAATTGTTACGAAAAAAAGAATACGCCGTTTTAGAAAAGCAATATTTAAGTGTTTTGTATAAAAAAAATGTTCCGAGTATGTTTAAAACAAACCAGAACATTTTATTTATGGGTAAAATCATAGGAGTATCCAAATCAGGAAATCTCCAAATCGAACTAGAAAACGAAACAGTAAAAGAATTTGGTATTAAAGAAGTTTCGTTTGCCTAATTTATATTTTAGCAATATTCTCAGTTAAAGTTTCAATAAATTTAGTTAATGGTTTTTTAACCATCATTGCCATCATCGCATTAAATTCACCATCAAACTTTAAAATAACTTCACTTTCGTTTTCAGAAACTTCACTAATATCTGATGATAAAGTAAAAGGTAATTTACTACTAGCAGCACCTAAAGTTATATTAGAATACTCAGTTTTTTCTTTCATTACCAATCTTATTTCTGGCATTCCTTTTAAACCAAAAATAAAACTATCACCATCTACTTCAAATTTTTGAGTATTTTCTGGCATTAATTGTTCGAAGTTCTCTAATTTGATTAAAAAATCAAATACTTCTTTAGTCGATTTTTTTACAATTACTTTGTTTCCTTCAATATTCATTATTTCTTATTTTTCGTTTTGTTTCCATCTGCTAGGTGCTACTCTCCAATCTTCTAACATTCTTAATTCTTCATTGGTAATGTATTTACTATCTAAAGCTTGTTCAAGTAAACATTCGTAGTTACTTAATGTTGTAAGTTCTACATTATCATTTTTAAAGTTTTCGGTAGCAATATCAAATCCGTAAGAAAAAATAGCAATCATACCTTTTACGGTTGCATTTGCTTCTTTTAAAGCTTTTACTGCATTTAAACTACTTTTACCAGTACTAATTAAGTCTTCAATAACAACTACGTTTTGTCCGCTTTCTAAATGTCCTTCTATCTGATTTTTTCGTCCGTGTTTTTTAGGTTCTGGACGAACATATATAAAAGGGACTCCTAATTCTTGAGCTACAAGCATACCAATAGCGATTGCTCCGGTAGCAACACCAGCAATTACATCTGGTTTACCATGTTTTTCTTCAACTAGTTTTGCAATTTTCTCTTTTAAGAAATTTCTAACTGGCGGATAAGATAATGTAACTCTATTGTCACAGTATATTGGTGATTTCCAGCCAGAAGCCCAATTAAAAGGTTCGTTAGGGTTTAATTTAATAGCTTTTATTTGCAGCAAAAGTTCAGCTGTTTTTTTTCCTGTATCTTTGTTAAAATCCATAACGCAAATGTATAAAGTTTTTGTTAATGATAAACCAATAATCTTTACAACTTCAGTAAAAAATGAAGAAGATTATATTGTTTTTACTTACAAAAATGTAATTATGGAAGAACTTATTTATAAGTTGAAACTGGGTAAGTTAAATGGAGTTTACTTATATACGCCTAATTTACTTGAAACATGGGAGGTGTTTAAGGAGAGTTTTAATGTGAAAATTGCAGCTGGCGGACTGGTTTTAAATGATAAAAAAGAGATGCTATTTATTTATAGAGCTAGTAAATGGGATTTACCAAAAGGACGGGCAGAAAAAGGAGAAAAGATAGAAGAAACAGCTATTAGAGAAGTTGAAGAAGAATGCGGTATAACAAATCTTAAAATTGATAAAAAGCTAATAGAAACCTATCATTTTTTTATTCAAAATGGAAAATACAGATTAAAAGAAACGCATTGGTATTTAATGTACTCTTCTTATAAAGGTAAATTAACGCCTCAACTTGAAGAAGGAATTACTAAAGTAATGTTTAAAGATACCGAAGCAACAGAAATAGCTTTAAGAAAAACGTTTTCTAATATCATTTTAGTCTATAAACATTATAAAAATCAATTAAAAAATGACACTCTGTCATTGTAGTTTCATAACGGCACTTTTTTTTCTGCCAAAACAAATATAAAAACCAGTTGGCACACACTTTGACTAACACTACTTGTAAAATTGAATTAAAAATTTAAGATAAATAGTTAGTTATGAGTAAAATTATAGGAATTGATTTAGGAACCACAAATTCATGTGTTTCTGTAATGGAAGGGAATGAACCAGTTGTTATTCCTAACGCAGAAGGAAAAAGAACAACACCATCTATCGTAGCATTCGTAGAAGGAGGAGAGCGTAAAGTTGGTGATCCAGCAAAGCGTCAAGCAGTTACTAACCCAACAAAAACAGTTTATTCTATTAAACGTTTTATGGGTAATAAGTTTTCTGATTCTTCAAAAGAAGCAGGAAGAGTACCTTATAGTGTTGTAAAAGGAGATAATGATACACCTCGTGTAGATATTGATGGTCGTTTATATACGCCACAAGAAATTTCTGCAATGGTATTACAGAAAATGAAGAAAACAGCTGAAGACTATTTAGGTCAAGATGTTTCTGAAGCTGTAATTACTGTACCAGCATATTTTAACGATGCACAACGTCAGGCTACAAAAGAAGCTGGTGAAATTGCAGGTTTAAAAGTTCGTAGAATTATTAACGAACCAACTGCAGCTGCTTTAGCTTATGGTTTAGATAAATCTCACGATGATAAAAAAATAGTTGTTTTTGATTTTGGTGGTGGAACACATGATGTTTCTATCTTAGAATTAGGAGACGGTGTATTTGAAGTATTAGCTACTGATGGTGATACACACTTAGGAGGAGATGATGTTGATGAAAGAATCATTAACTGGTTAGCAGAAGAATTTATTGCTGACGAAGCAATGGATTTACGTAAAGATCCAATGTCTTTACAGCGTTTAAAAGAAGCTGCTGAAAAAGCGAAGATTGAATTATCTAGCACAACTTCATCAGAAATTAACTTACCATATATTACAGCTACTGCTTCAGGACCAAAGCACTTAGTTAGAACATTAACAAGAGCTAAATTTGAGGCTTTAATTGATGATTTAATCAAAAGAACTATTGAGCCTTGTGCAACTGCTTTAAAAAATGCTGATTTATCTATCGATGAAATCGATGAAATCGTATTAGTAGGTGGATCAACTCGTATTCCTGCAATTCAGGAAGCTGTTGAAAATTTCTTTAAAAAATCACCAAGTAAAGGAGTAAATCCTGATGAAGTAGTTTCTTTAGGAGCTGCAATTCAAGGTGGAGTTTTATCTGGAGATGTAAAAGACGTATTATTATTAGATGTTACGCCTTTATCTTTAGGAATCGAAACAATGGGTAACGTATTCACAAAGTTAATCGATGCGAATACTACTATTCCAACAAAAAAATCTCAAGTATTCTCTACAGCTGTAGACAATCAACCATCTGTAGATATTCACGTTTTACAAGGTGAAAGAGCAATGGCAGCAGATAATAACACAATTGGTCGTTTCCAATTAACGGATATTCCACCAGCACAAAGAGGAGTTCCTCAAATTGAAGTAACTTTTGATATTGATGCAAACGGAATCATTAAAGTATCTGCATCTGATAAAGCTACAGGGAAAACTCAAGATATTAAGATTGAGGCTTCTTCAGGATTATCAGAAGAAGAAATTGAAAAAATGAAAGCTGATGCAGAAGCAAATGCTGATGCTGATGCAAAAGCAAAAGAAACTGCTGAAAAAATAAATGAAGCAGATTCAATGATTTTTCAAACAGAAAAGCAATTAAAAGAATTTGGTGAAAAATTATCTGACGATAAGAAAGCGCCAATTGAAGCTGCCTTAGTTGAATTAAAAGCTGCTCATGAGTCTGCAGATTTAGCACAGATTGATACTGCAATGACTACAATTAATGAAGCATGGAAAGCTGCTTCTGAAGAAATGTATGCAGATCAAGGTGCTGCAGGAGCTCAACAAGCTCAACCAGAAGCAAACAATGCTCAGGAAGATAATGTTGAAGATGTAGACTTCGAAGAAGTAAAATAATAATACATTACATGTACTAAAAACCCATTACAAGAAATTGTAATGGGTTTTTTATTTTCATTATTTTATAATAACTACATTTGAAAATATAGATTAAAAAAAATACTGTGAAGAAAATTTACACATACCTGTTTTTTATTTTTTTATTTTTTACGACTAAAGTAGTTTCTCAACAACCTGTTTTTACGCACTTAACAGAGAAAGATGGGTTACCTGATATAGAGTTTTACAGTATTGTAGAAGATAATAAAGGTTTTATATGGTTGGCGGCCGATAAGGGACTTTTTCGTTATGATGGTAAAGAGTTTAAAAACTATAGTCATATAGAAAAAAGAGGATTATCTGTTTTTGGTTTAAAACTAGATTCAAAAGGAAGGGTTTGGTGTAATAATATTTCGGGACAATTTTTTTATATAGAAAATGATAAATTACTTCTTTTTAAAGATTTAAAAGAAGAAGTAAAAGGACAATTAGCACTTTTTTCATTCTATCAAAATGATTTGGTGGCGAGTACTAGAACAGGACTTTATAGGATTGGCTTAAATAGTTTACATCAAAATAAAATTTTTGATATAAAAGCAGGGTTTTACCCATTTTATGTAGAAAATGATGCATTAGTAAATTTACATGACCATGAAATAAAAGAAACAATTAAAGGTAGAAATACAATAGTAAAGTATGAATTAAATCAATTTAAAAAATATGAGTTTAACAAATGGCAAATAACATCTTTTAAAAATAAATATTTAATATATGCGTATAACTCAAATAATTTAAAAGTACACCCTAAGTTATTCTATGAACAGGAAGGGAAACTTGAAGAAGTTGATTTAACTAAAACCCTTAAAAAAAATGAAGTTATAAAATTTTATGAAGAATCGGATCAGTTGTGGGCGTGTACCAGAAATGGTTTGTTTATTTATGATTTTAATAATGGAGAATTAACACATAAAAAAACATATTTTAAGGGAAAAGAAATTAGTGCAGTTTTAAAAGATAGAAATAATAATTATTGGTTTACTACTTTAAGAAACGGAATATATATAGTACCCAATTTGTTCATCGAGAAATATACAATAGCTGAAGAAAAACAAAATATAAGTGCAATGAGTCGTATTGGTAACGATTCATTAATCATTGGTACAACTAAAGGTGATATTGCTATTTTAAATAGAAAAACTAAAAAAATAGAATTTACAAAACAGATACATAAAGAAAAGGTGTATTCTATTTGTGATAGTGATGAAAAAGTATATTTGAGTTTAGGTGGAGGTTCTTTTGTATATGATAAAAAAAATAAAAATATTTATGAAGATAGTTTTTGCTCGAATGCGAAAGATTTATCATTAATAGATAAAAACAATATATTGTATGCAACCCATAGCTCTGCATCGATTATAAACGTTAAAAATAAAAATGTTTTTAATCTAAAAGGAGCAAGAGCATACACAACTTATTATAGTAGTAAAAAAGAAATGTATGTAGGTTATGTTGATGGGGTTGAAAAATATAATATAGAAAAAAAAGCATCAAGAGTTTTATTTAACAATAAGCCAATTTTTGCAATTGATATTGATGAAACTGCAAATGGTATTATTTGGATTTCAACCTTTAAAGATGGAATCATCGGTCTTGAAAATGGAGAGGCAACAATAAATTATACGAAAGAAAACGGTTTGTTATCTAGCAAAACAGGTAAAATAAAAGGAGATGGTGAGCTTCTTTGGATAACTACAGATAAAGGATTACAAGTATTAAACACTAAAACAGGTACATTTAAAAATTTAACTAAAAAAGATGGTATAAACTCTTTTAATATATCAGAAATAATTCCTTTTAAAGATGCTTTGTTCTTTAGTTCAAATAAAGGGTTGTTTAAGATAAATAAAGAAAAAGTTTTTAAAGATAGAAGAGTTTTAAATTTTAATTTTACGTCAATTTTAATAGATGATAAAAAAGTAGAAGAAAAAGAGGAATACGAATTAACATCTGATATTAAAAAAATAAAATTCACCTTTCTTACCAATGGTTTTTTAGCAGAAGATAATATTGTTTATCAATATAAATTAATAACTGCTTCAGCTAATAGTAAATGGAATAGAATTGATAAAGGGATAAATCAAATTACATTTAATAACCTTGCGGCAGGAGAGTATGTTCTAAAATTAAAAGCAACAGAAGTAAATGGTAAAAAAGAAACAAAAGAGAAAGTTATAAAGTTAGTAATAAAATTGCCCTTTTATAAAGAATGGTGGTTTCTGTTAATAATAGGAACATTTTTATTCATTTTGATTTGGTTGCTTTTTAACATGAAATTAGAGAGGTTAGAAAAAAAACAAGAGGTAGCTATTGAAAAAGAACGAATGCAAAAGGCGTTGGTAGGATCAAAATTAGAAACATTGCAATCTCAAATGAATCCACACTTTACATTTAATGCCTTAAATTCTGTTCAAAATTTAGTGTTAAAAGGAAGTAAACTAGAAGCATATAATTATTTAACGAAATTTTCGTCTTTGTTAAGAGAAAGTTTGCTGTTAAGCACTAAAAGCTTTGTGTATTTTGATGAAGAATTATCATTGATAGAAAAGTATCTAGAGCTTGAGAAACTTAGATTTAGAGAAGGGTTTTCATACGAGATAAAAGGAGCGGAGTTTATAGACGATATTAAAATACCAACGATGGTAATTCAACCATTTATAGAAAATGCAATAAAACATGGTTTGCTTCATAAAACAAATGGGTTAGGTAAAATAAAAATTGAATTTTCTCAAGAGAAACTCTTTAAGTGCGAAATTACAGATAACGGAATTGGGTTGAAAGCAGCAGCCGAAATAAATAAAAAAACAAATAATAAAAGTGCTTCTTTTTCAACAAAATCAATAAAAGATAAGTTAAAAATATTGAAAGATTTTTATAAAACAGATATTGGTTTTGAATATAAAGAACTCGACATAGGAACAAAAGTTATAGTCAAAATTCCTTTTCATTTTTAAATAATTATCTTTCGGAAAGTATTTAGTGTTATCTGAAAGTTAAATATGAGTTTTGTAAAAAAAAGTTAAATATTTAAAATCTAGTGTTCCTTATGAAAAAGGAACTTTTTCCCCTTTTTTAATTACATGAATAATTTTTTAAAAATATATCACTCTTTCTTAAATGTAGGAGTAACGTCTAAAAAAGACAACGAATACAAAAAAATAAGACTTTTAAATGCTTTTTGTAGTACATGGTGTATTATGATTATTATCATAACAATGTTTGATTTGTTATTTGATAGAGAAATTAAAGAGAGTTTAATTTTACATGGAATTTCTTATGTTTTAATCGGTGTTATTTTTTATTGTCAAAAAATTAAAAAGTATACATTGGCAAGGGTTGTTTTTATAGCTTCTATAATAGGGATAACATTTGTTTTTGCAAACTTTACTACACCATTATTATTAATAGAAAATTTTTATTTTGTTTATCCGTTAATAGGAATATTGTTTATTGAAAAAAAATGGATAAACATTCTTTTTTTATTGCTGTGTTTTTGTTTGTACTTTATTCCTAATTTATTTTTAAATATTTATCCTAAAAACATGATACTACCTGTGTTAGTTTTTTGTGTTTTTTTAGGAACCTTTGTTATTTTAAATTATTCAGAAGCATTAAATAAAAAAAAGGAAGAGAAGCTATTAGTAAGTAAAATTAAATTAAAAAAAGCTTACTTAAAATTAGAAAAGCAGAAAGAAAATGAATTAAACCTATTAAGGTTGCAAACGTTAAAAGCGCAAATGAATCCTCATTTTATGTTTAATACAATGAATTCAATTCAGAATTTAATTTTAAAAGATGATAAAATAGAAGCCTATGATTTTTTTACAAAATTCTCATCTCTTATGCGACAAAATTTAAAAACAAGTAACGATAGTTTTGTAGAGTTGAACACAGAGTTATCTATTGTTAAAAATTATTTAGAATTAGAAAAGTTACGATTTGGTGATCAATTTTTATTTACTATTGAAGAACTCGATTTCGATGGAGAAATTAAAATTCCATCAATGATAATTCAACCCTATATAGAAGAAGCAATTCGATATCGATTATTACACGTTGCTACAGGAGATAAAATAATAACAATAAGCTTTTATTTAGAAAAAGAGACATTAGTTTGTAAAATACTCGATAATGGAATTCGAAATATTTCTCAAGAACAAGAAATGTCATCAAGAGAAATACTTAATAAAAGATTGGTACTGTTAAAAGAATATTATAAAACAGATATTGGTTTTAGTTATGAAACTACAAAATTTGGCAACAAAGTACTCGTAAAAATACCATATACTTTATTAGATGAATAAAATTAGCGCAATACTCGTAGACGATGAAATAAACGCAAGAGAAAATTTAAGATTTTTATTAAATGACTTTTGCGGTAATGTAAATATTTTAGCTGAAGCCGCTAATGTTGATGAGGCTGTAAAAGCAATAAAGAAACACCAACCTCAAATTGTTTTTTTAGATATTGAAATGCCTCAAAAAAACGGATTTCAATTATTAAGTGAATTTGATGAAATTAATTTTCATATTATCTTTATAACAGCCTATGACAGTTATGCTATAAAAGCATTTCAAGTAACTGCAATAGATTATCTTTTAAAACCGATTGATATATCGTTGTTAGAAAAGGCTATAAAAAAAGCCGAAAAAAGTATTGAAAACAACACGCAATCAGCTAGAATTGATTTATTACAAGAGAACAGAAAGAAAATAACCAAAATAGCAATACCATATAAAACAGATTATGCAATTGTAAATATAAACGATATATATAGTATTGAAGCAGATAGAATGTATTCTATATTGCATATGAAAAATAACAAAAAATATATGGTTGCAAAGAAGTTAAGTTATTATGAAAACCTATTATGTGATCATACAGAGTTTATAAGACTGCATAGGTCATGGATTATCAATACAGAGAAAATTGAAACATATTCAAAAAAAGAAAAAGAAGTAATACTAGATTCTCAATTTAAAGTACCGGTAAGTAAAAGTTATAAAGAAGCGTTTGAAACACTTTTTTATACGTAATTTAAAAAGCACGAGTTTTAAAGTAATTGGGTTTTTCTTTGGAAAGAATATTAAACTATTGGGAAACAATATTGATTGCTTTTGATTTAAAAAAGTCATTTTTGAGTGATAATTAAAAATAATAAAAATGAAAAAAGTAATATTAGTAATAGTAGCTGTAATAGGTTTAATGTCATTTAATGTAGTAAGTAATTCTACCATAGAAGAAAACAGGGTAAAAGAAGTAGAACTAGGTAGTGGTATTTATTTAATCAATGATACAAAAGGCAAAGTTTCTATTTATACAGGTACTGGTTTTGTAAGTCTAAACAGAGGGTCTAAAACAAGTATTTCATGTAAAGTAGGTAAGGAAGTACGTTGGGCAAACAAAGGAAGAAAAGGAAATGTTATTTTCAAAATAGAAAGTAAGCATTGTGGTAAAACATTAAAGCTTTCAAAATTATAATTTAAGGAATTATTTAACCTTGTTAAAACCAAAACTAGAAATTAGTTTTGGTTTTTTTTCTTTGGAAATATTATTGATTCATTCGGAAATAAGAGGATGAATCTTATAACAAATTCCTTCATTTTTGAACCATAATTTAAAATAGAATGAAATCAATATTTGTAAGCGCTATTTTTACTTTAATAACAACTACTGGATTTAGTCAAAACAAAGCTTATATTTCAACTGAAAAAGCAGTTGCAGATATTAACTATCTGATAAAAACTATAGAAGAAATTCACTATAATCCTTACTTTAAAATAGAAAAAGAACAATTCAACCAAAACAAAAATGAATTGTTGAACAATTTCAATAAAGATTCAATTTCTCTTAAAAGTTTTGTAGCAACAGGAATGAAACTAGCAGCACAAATGAGTAGTGGGCATACTGCTATGGATTGGCAAAATGAGAAATTATTCCCTGAATTAATGTCGCATAAATTCATTCCTTTCACGGGGAAATTATCAGATAACTATAAATATCTAACCGTTACACGGTCTGCTAATCAAGATATAATGAAAGGTGTATTTGTTGAATCAATAAACGGAGTTCCAATAGTTAAATTATACAAAGAATGTTTGACCTATATAGGAGGGCTTAAATCCTTTAAAGACGTCTCTTTAGAAAAAGTATTCCCTTTGTATTTGTTTTTTATGGATGAAATTTCAGCGCCATATTCCTTGAAGTTATCTGATGGTGAAATAGATGTGCCAGGTATAGGAGTGTCGGAATTGAATGCATTTATAAGCCAGAATCAACAAAAGGAGAATTACATTTTTGAGATAGTCAAAGACGACATTGGACTTATTACTTATAATAGTTGTACAGACTATCATGCTTTTAATAAATTTCTAGAACAAACCTTTAAAGAAATTAAGGATAAAAGTATTAATAAACTTATAATCGATATTAGAGAAAACTCTGGTGGAGATTCTAGACTAAATGATTTATTACTGTCTTACATTACTAGAACCTACTATCAGCAGTCGAGTGGTAGATATTGGAAAGTTAGTAATCAAGCTAAACTAGCTTACAGAAATGCTAACTACGAAGATAATTTTGGAGAAGAGTTTATGACACAATATTATCAAGCTAAAAACCAATCAATTATAGAATCGTTTGAGAAAGGGTTAATTCAACCATTAAAGCCTAAAAACTATTTTACTGGCAAAACATGTGTTCTAATTGGTACCTAGCACTTTTTCTAGTGCTAATTTTTTAGCAGATGCTATAAAAACGTACAAATTAAGTACTTTAATTGGCTCGGCAACAGGAGAACTAACAAATGACTTTGGAGAAGTAATTGATTTTACTCTTCCCAATTCTGGCAATTACATTTATGTAAGTTCAACTTATGATATTGGAGCAAATGGTAATGTAAACCTTTTAGAACCTGTTTATCCAGATATTCAAACTAAAAAAGATGCATTAAAAGATGCACTATATTGGATAAAGTAAAAAAAGGCTAACAAAGTATATGATAAATAGGCAAAATAGTGTTCATTGAAAATTCTTAAACATATTAGAGATAAAGCTATAAGGTTTGGGAATGGCAGAAAAGGATAATCAAATGTTTAATAAGAACATTATTAACTTCGTTTTTATAAACGGAGTTTTTTTATAAAAATGTAATGATTATAAATTATAATTGTGAAATATAGGGTGTAAAATTATAGCTGTTTGTTATTCGGAAAGATTTATGTTTCGTTAGGAAACAAAATAAGAAGTACCATGATTAATAGCTGCACCTTTGATTTTATTATTTAAAAACCCACAAAGATGAAAAATTTAAAAGCATTATTAATATGTTTTAGTGTATTTGCCTTCATGTCATGTAGTGATGATGATGTAAATAGAGCACCAAGAGAGTTTACAGTTACTTTATCGGATGTTAGTAGTAGAACATCTTCGCCAACTCCAGTTCGTTATCTAGGAGTAATATGGACAGAAGCTGTTGATCCAGATGGAGATGATGTTGTTTATGATATTTATGTAAATGATGTTATAGAAGAAAGTGATTTAAATGGTAAAAGAGAAGCCACAGTATCTTACGAGGTAACTGGAGATGATGTAATTGTAAAAGTTGTTGCAAAAGATGAAAATGGAGCCAAAACAACAGCACAGGCTACAAAAGTGGTAAATGTTATTCATCCTTAGTTTTAAAACTATTTAGCCAAATTAGTTATCAATGTTTATAACTTAACTCATTAACTAATATTCATTGAAAATTCTTAAACATATTAGAGATAAAGCTATAAGGTTTGGGAATGACAGAAAAGGATAATCAAATGTTTAATAAGAGCATTATTAACTTCGTTTTTATAAACGGAGTTTTTTTATATAAAAATGTAATGATTATAAATTATAATTGTAAAATATAGGGAGTAAAATGATAGTTGTTTGTTATTCGGAAAGATTTATGTTTCGTTAGGAAACAAAATAAGAAGTACCATGATTAATAGCTGCACCTTTGATTTTATTATTTAAAAACCCACAAAGATGAAAAATTTAAAAGTATTATTAATTTGCTTTAGTGTATTTGCCTTCATGTCATGTAGTGATGATGATGTAAATAGAGCACCAAGAGAGTTTACAGTTACTTTAACAGATGCTAATCAACCTAGAACCGTAATTGTATCACCAACTCCAGTTAGTTCTTTAGTTGTTTCATGGACAGAGGCAGTTGATCCTGATGGAGATAAAGTAGTCTACGACTTGTATGTAAACGACGAGTTAGAGGGAAGCGATTTAGAAAGTGACCACGATTTAACAGTTACTTATGATAGAGATGGTAAAGATGTAATAGTAAAAGTTGTTGCAAAGGATGGCAATGGAGCAACAACAACAGCTCAAGCAACAAAAGTACAAGATCTTTAAGCACTTCTTTCTTAACAAGAATAAATCAACTCCGTTTTTTATAAACGGAGTTTTTTTTGTTTTTAAATGATAACTAGCTGTTTTTCAGTTTTTAACTCGGAAGTAAAAAAGGTTCATTGGGAAGTAATTTAATGCTATTTATCTAAAATTAAATTTTATTTGCCTCGTAGTAATCAAATAGATAACAATAGTTAAAATGAAAAAATTTCTTTCAATCCTTTTAATGTTTTTGGCAATTGTAGGTCAGGCACAAAAAAATCAAAATGAAATTGTAGCAACATTCCAATCAGGAAAATATACCGTTTTTAAAGTAGAGAAAATATCGTATGGTAAATATAAAATGGTTAAGGTTAAAAAACAGTGGCCAATTCAAATTACCAAGACAGCAAAAAACGTAAGTAACGTTTTAGTAAAAAGAGCAGGTATTTTAGATGAAAATTTTAAACCAGACGTACCAGGTCATCCAGCTTATTTTAATTTTTCTACTTATCGATTAACATTTATAGATGATATAGGTATTTATTATAGTTGGAATGGAAAAGAAGAAGCGACTACAAAATATGTGTTTTCTAAAAACGGAAGTTTATCTAAAAACTATAAAGAGTTAAATAAACTGGTAGCAAGCTATGCGACAGCAGTATTTAAAAATCAAACAAATGCAAGAGCAGAGGTAAAAGAACAGAAAGGAGCCATTGCAGAAGCCGAAAGAAAGAAAAATTCACTGCAAAACAAGCAGGTAAGTAAAATTGAAATCAAATTGTTAAATAGTCCTAAAAAAGTAGCTCATTTTTCAGAAGCTATTAAATACGGCATTGTGGCTACGTTAAAGGATGGAAGTAAGCTGTCTACAAAAAATTTAGGAGGAAAACTTCCTTGGAGTGATTTTACACTTAAAAATAAAGGATGTAGTAGTACTATTGATGAGGTTCGAGTAGATGAAGATGCAAAGTCGTTAAAGCAGGACAGAATAACGATTAAAGCAATATCAAAATATCACCCAACATTAAATGCTACGAAGCATATTAACACCACAAATAACTTATCTATTCAAGTAAATCAATCAGGTTTTTGGGGGCATGAACGTCATAAATATGTACATGTTTCTCAAGGTAAAAATGGTCAACATGCAGGTAGAGGTGATAATTTAACGATAAAAGTTAAAACAGTTACTCATAAACAAACTGGCATTAAATTAAATAAAATAGATATTTATAATACCACAAAAGAAAAGCATGTTGCACGTTATAAGTTAACTACTTACACGAAATTGATTATAAACAATCAAGGTGGTGGCGGTATGGGTGGCTTTGAAGGACGTGATGGTTCGCCAAATGGAGGAAATGGTGGTTCTGGTGGAGCAGGTGGTAATATTCTTTTAATAAAAGATCCATCAGTAGTAAAATTAAATATTGTTCTTAATAACCAAGGAGGAAATGGTGGTAAAGGAGGTGCGCCGAAATATTCTCATGCAAGTAGAGGAAGAAGTGGAGCAAAAGGAGATAATGGAAGGGTGACAAAACAAGTGAAATCAATAAAATTAAATTTTTAATTCAACAATAAAAAACAATAATTATGAAAAAACAATTATTATTAACATGTGCTTTAAGTG
The DNA here is from genome assembly GCF_027941755.1 of Tenacibaculum retecalamus. NCBI lineage: Bacteria > Pseudomonadati > Bacteroidota > Flavobacteriia > Flavobacteriales > Flavobacteriaceae > Tenacibaculum > Tenacibaculum retecalamus. Next base: position 1,017,454 of record NZ_CP115916.1, read on the forward strand.
CAGTATTATTTTTAGGAAACACAACCGAAACTAATGCGCAATTTGGTAAATTATTAAAAAAAGTAAGTTCTAAAAAGAGCAGTAAAAAATCTTCTAGATCAACGAAATCTTCGAAAAAATCTAAAACAGCAGGGTCATCATCAGGTACTTTTAGTCATTTAAATAGTGTGAATGATGAAATGGGATTAAGTGGCGAATACTACGGTTTAATAGATAAAAGTACATTTGGTATTAAGTTTGTAAAAGAAGATGGTGGGAAAATTGTGAATGAATTACATTACTGGGAAAAAAAAAGTGAGAAACCACAATTAAAAATGAACTTTAAAGAAAGTTATTTTAACAAAAAACAGGTTAAAATGTTTTTTGAATGGGTTTCTACAGGAGCAAAATCATACATTGAAATATTCGAAATAGCCCCAGGCGTTATAGCACAAACACAACAAACAAGTAGGTCTTTAAATAAATATGAAGAATCGGTTCCATTAGATTCTAAAAGAACTGTAATTGAGGTAATGGCTAAAAACAAAGCAGACTTAGATACTTGGGATATTGAAACAGCACAAGCTAAAATAGATATGATGATTAGCGACTTAAATTCGTTAAAAGTAGCGAAAACAAAAAAGAAATTAATGCGTTTTGATACGTATAAAAATTACCATGGTAAAGTGGCTTTTGCAAAAGCAACACATTACTTAAAGAGTTCAAAGGCAAACCAACCAGTAGAAAAAGCTGCTAATTTTATTACTAAGCAAGAGTTAGGTTCTACTGTAGCATATAAACCTTATTTCGATATGCCATTGTCAATATCTCACCCAGGTTCTTGGTTTAATATTACTTATGAAATGGCAGGAGTAACAACAGATAGAGAAGTTTTAAGAAGAAAAAGTACAAAATATTCTAAAAACATACCTCAATTAGATGATTATGAAAATGACTTTTATTTCCATTATCCAAAAGTAACTATTAATCGTTCTAATAATTTAGCTGATTATGCTTTTTTAGAATTGTTAAGACAAACACAAGATAAATTACAACAAGGAAAAACATATGATTTAAAAGTTACTGTTTGGGCTCATAAAGACGGGCAAAATATTGATCCAGTAGCAAAAGGTACTATTCAATTAGAATATACTGCAAACACAGAAAAATTATTGTTAGATCCAGTTAAGGGGTGGATCACAGTTTTAGAAGATTATTTAGATGAATAAGACTTTTTATTGTTTGATTCAAGTAAAAAGGATCATGATTTAAAAAGGATTACTTAAATAAAAATATCTTTGATTATTTGAAACCGAATTGTTTAAAAGCAATTCGGTTTTTTTTATAATAAGGGTTCATCAAAAGTCGGGGACTTTACTTATTTTTGAAGCATGAAATTTCATAAATTTAATTTTTTTAGATATACTTATTGTGAATTTGAATCTCAGTCAATAGATTTTTTTAAAGATAAATCTGCACACTATCAAAGTAAATCGGGGAGTTTATATTTTTACATAGATGCTGGAGTTTTTCGTTATTCAAATCATTGGGGAAGGGTTGCTAATTGTCGTTGGAAAATTAAAGGAATTGAAACATATAAAAGTCAAAATTATTACGTAGGTTTTGCAAAATGGAATGATTTTTATCCATTAAATAATACCGATAAAGTATTTTACTTAGAAGTAGATTTTTTACTAAAACAAGCGAAAGTTAAACGATTAAAAAATAAAGTAAAAAAAGAAGTTTTTTTAATGACTTCAACTTTAGCCCATCAACGGTTAAAACAAATTCAAACATTGTTTAACGAATATAAATGGGCAAAATATTTTGAAGAAGATATTGAAGTATTAAGGAAAATATTAATCACAAATTTAATCAATACAAATAAACCGATACAGCAATTAAAAAGAGAATTGTAAATTAATAGTTTTTATTAATTCCTAAACTAAAACCAAAACGAATTTCGTTTTCACTTCCTAATCTGTGAATAGCTATTTTACCCAAAGAAACTTTTCCGAATTCGTTGTTGGTAATTTCTTCATCATTTAAAAACAATTTCCCGTTAAATTGATTTTTGGTATTGTATTCACTTTTATCCAACTTGTTTTGATACACATTGATAGATAAAATAGCATCTTTATCTGTATAGCCACAAAATACACCATATTTATCCCAAAACATATAGTTATTAGATTTTTGAAGCTCTCTATCTGGCTTTCCTAATACAGTAATTAAAGTAGCATAATCGGTCGGAAAAGTAATTGGTTTTTCGTTAACTACAATAACATCAGTATCGCATTTAATAACTAAACCTTTCACTTTTTTCTTTCTTAAAAAATTAAACATAGTAGCGTGTTTTTATAAAGGGATAGTTGTGTTAACTTGTAAGCAAATTTAAAGAATAAAATCTAATTTTTAGTTAAATTTGTTGTTCTGAAATAAAATAATTTAAAATGAATATACCTCAAACAAGTTTTCCTAGAATTGTAATTATTGGTGGAGGATTTGCAGGTTTAGCTGCTGCAAGAGGATTAGAAGAACAAGAACTTCAAGTCGTTTTAATAGACAAACATAACTACCATACTTTTCAACCATTATTATACCAAGTTGCTACTGGTGGGTTAGAGCCAGATAGTATTGCTTTTCCGTTACGGAAGCGTTTTAATGATGTTGAAAATTTCTTTTTCCGCTTGGCGGAAGTTACCAATATTAATGCGGATCAAAATATAATTGAAACAACTATTGGTAATTTAGTGTACGATGAGTTGATAATAGCAACAGGATCTACCACAAATTTTTTCGGAAATACAAATATCAAAAAGTATGCGATGGAAATGAAATCGGTTCCACAAGCATTAAATATCCGTAGTTTGGTGTTAGAAAATTTTGAAGAAGCATTATTAGAAACCGATTTAGAAAAACGAAGAGCTTTAATGAATTTTGTCATTGTTGGCGGAGGGCCAACAGGCGTGGAATTAGCAGGTGCATTGGCAGAAATGAAAAAAGGAATTCTACCTAAAGACTATCCTGATTTAGATATCCGATTGATGAAAATTAATTTGATTCAAAGTTCTGGCGAATTATTAAAAGGAATGAGTGCTAAAGCATCAGAAAAAGCCGAAGATTTCTTAATAAAATTAGGCGTTGATGTCTGGAAAGATCTTCGAGTTTTAGATTATAACGGAACCACGGTAACAACAAATGGTCACGATAATTTTAATGCAGAAACGGTAATTTGGGCTGCAGGAGTAAAAGGAGGTGCTATTAATGGTTTACAGCAAGAATGTTTAGTTGAAAGAGCAAACCGATTTAAGGTTGATGAATATAACAAGGTAATAGGTTATAAAAATGTGTATGCGGTAGGAGATGTAGCTTGTATGCAAACGGAAGATTATAAACATGGGCACCCAATGATGGCGCAACCAGCCATTCAGCAAGGAACTTTATTGGCTAAAAATGTTTTAGCAAAATTTAAAGGAAAAAAACTTAAAGCTTTTAAATATAATGATAAAGGAGCGATGGCAACTATTGGGCGAAATAAAGCAGTAGTAGATTTACCAAGATTAAAATTTCAAGGAGTTTTTGCATGGTTTGTTTGGATGTTTGTGCATTTATTCTCTTTAATAGGTTTTAGAAATAAAGTAATTGTATTTATGAATTGGATGTATAATTATATTCGTTTTGATAGAGAAACGAGGTTAATTATTCGTCCGTATAAAAACAAAAATAAATATTCATTTAATAAAGAAAATGGCTAAAATATCTAGAAGTATTAAGTGTAGTAAATGTGAGGTTTTTACTTCGGATGCTGATTATTGTAAAAGCTGTGGAGAATTAATATCGCATAAAAAAAAGGTAGAAATAAAAATAGAAAAACAAAAACTAGAACGTGTAGTTGAAGCGCAGCATGAAATTGATAATCCCAATTTAGCCGAACGTTTAAAACAACATCCTTTTTTTTATATAAAATTATTGGCTGGATTTTATATTCCGCTTTTTTATTAGTGAGTATAATCGGTGGCGCTTTGGCTTGGTTTGTAACAATGGTAGCCGCTGGGTAGCATGAAAAAAGTACTGCCTATTTACTTTATATTTTCATTGTTTTTAGGAACAAGTGTGTATTTTGCTCAAAAACTAAATTTTAATTTGCCAAAAATTATTCAATTTTATTTGAATGATTTTTTAATAATTCCAATTATTTTAATAGGTAGTTTATTTATTTTAAGATGGAGTAAGCAAAATAAAAAGTATCAAATTCCTCTTTGGATTGTTTTATATATTTGTAGCTTATACGCATTATTATATGAATATATTTTACCTAAATTTCACCCGAGATATACTGCCGATATACTAGATGTATTTTTATATTTTATAAGTGGTTTTATATTTTTAATCCTTCAAAAAAATAATAAAAATTAAAAATGTCTTCTAAAAAAATAACATCAAAAACAGTTATAAGAATAAGTAAAGCAATTGCTTATATTGAAGAGCATTTACATGAAAAATTAACTTTAGAAGACGTTGCCTTGAAAGCATATTTTTCTAGATTTCATTTTCATCGACTTTTTTTGACAGTAACAGGAGAAACCCTAAATAATTTTATAACTAGAAAGCGGATAGAAAAAGCAGCATCATTTTTATTGCATCAAAAAGAACTATCTATAACCTTAGTTGCAGAAAAAGTAGGGTTTGCAAGTTTATCTTCATTTTCAAGAACATTTAAGAAATTTTATGGAATGAGTCCTGTTGAATTCAAAAAAGAAAGTGAATATAAATTTAGTGAAATATCTAAATCAGAAAGCAAGAACGGACAAGTAACAACATCTTTTGAACAGTATATTTGTAATGTTAATAATTCTTTAAATTGGTTAAAAATGAATGCAACTACTGAAGTTAAAATTGTACCTGAATTGCAGCTAGCATATATAAGTCATCAAGGAAAGATGGATTTAATTGGAGATGTTTATAAGAGGTTAATGCAATGGGCTTTTCCGAAAGGCTTAATGCAACAAAAAGATTTGCGAATGGTAACAATTTATCATGACAGCCCAAAAATTACTGACGAAGATAAAATACGTATGAGTGCTTGTATGACATTAAATAGGTTAGTGAAAACGGATGGTGAAGTAAATTTAAGAACGTTACCTAAAACTAAATGTATTGTTTCTCATTTAGAAATTAATATATCTGAGTTTCAAAAAGCATGGGAAAATAACTTTGTATGGATGAGTGAACATGGTTTTAAAAAAGCCGATCAAGATCCTTTTGGAATTTATTATAACAACCCTGAAGAGCATCCCGAAGGAAAATGTATTGTAGATATTTGTATTCCTATTCAATAAAAAAAAGGCTGTCTGTTTTACCAGCAACCTTTTTTTTAGAGTAGACATCTAAAAGTATCAATGTTATTTTTAGCTTCTAAAGTAATTTCAGAACCATCTTTGGTAAACCAAGTATGCGTGTCGCCAAGGTAATTCATACCTAAATAATTGGCACTTTCTATAAAAGGCATGGTAAATCCATTTTTTAAATCATTTTCGCCAGAATTACTAATCATAGCCATATTTTTACCTCTCATTAACCTTCCTAAATCTTTTTTATAATGTAGTAAGTCAGACATTCTGTCAAAAAATGTCTTTAAAATCCCACTCATGCTATACCAATAAACAGGTGTAGCAAATATTATGGTATCGTATTTTTGTATAATAGTTTCCATTAATGGAATAAAATCGTCATTTGCATTGCTAAAATCATATTCGAAATCACCAATATTTTTAGTTTTTAAATCGATAATATCAAAATCATTATTTTTATTTAAATATTGAATAATCGTATTTGTATTTCCGTTGCTTTTCGAGCTTCCTTGTATAATTACTCTTGTGTTCATCTGTATTTTTATTTAGAAGATAAATTTCTAAAATTTAATTAGAACAGCATTTAATCTTTAATCGTAAAAATTGATAATTCCCAAGGGAAAATCAATACAAAAAGGAGATTTTTTTGTATTTTTATGCTACTAATTCACTATTGTAAATGAATACAAACACCTATAAGTTTTCGAACGCAACAACATTGAGTAATTTCAGAACGAAAGAAGTGGGTGAAGACGCCAAAAAGAAGCTTAAAAAAATACGAAAAGAAATTAGTGAGTTACAAGATACTATGTATGCCGAAGGTAAGTATAGTATGTTAATTTGCTTACAAGGAATGGATACTTCGGGTAAAGATAGCTTAATTCGTGAGGTGTTTAAAGATGTGAATGCGCGTGGAGTAGTGGTGCATAGTTTTAAAGTACCTACAGATTTAGAGTTGAAACATGATTTTTTGTGGCGCCATTATATCGCGTTACCAGCAAAAGGTAAAATAGGTGTTTTTAATAGAACACATTACGAAAATGTGTTGGTAACAAGAGTACATCCCGAGTATATTTTAGGTGAAAATATACCTACAATTAAAAGTTTAGATGATTTAAATGATACTTTTTACCATGATAGGATGGAAAGAATCAATCAATTTGAAAAGCACATTTCAGATAGCGGAACCATTATTTTAAAATTCTTTTTAAATGTATCTAAAGAAGAACAAAAAAACAGATTGTTACGTCGTTTAAATATTCCAGAGAAAAATTGGAAATTTTCTTCTGGCGATTTAAAAGAACGTAAGTTGTGGAGTAAATATCAAGAATGTTATGTAGATTTATTAAACAGAACTAATACGGATTATGCACCTTGGTATGTAGTGCCTGCAGATGATAAACCAACGGCGAGATATATTGTAGGAAAAACAATTAGCGAAACGTTAAAAAAGTACGGTTTTAAAGAACCTACATTAGCGCAAAAAGATTTAGATAAATTAGACGAGTTTAAAGCTCAGTTAAATAACGAATAATTGCCAAAAAAAAGATGGAATTAAACTTAACAAAACCAATTATATTTTTCGATTTAGAAACAACAGGAATCAACATTGCGAAAGATAGAGTGGTAGAAATATCAATATTAAAAGTGTTTCCAAACGGAAATAAAGAAAGTAAAACATGGTTGGTAAATCCTGAGCTAGCAATACCAAAAGAATCATCAGAAATTCACGGAATTACTGATGAAAAAGTTGCCAACGAGCCAACTTTTAAAGAATTAGCTGTTAGTATAAACGAAATGATTGCAGGTTGTGACTTAGCAGGTTTCAATTCAAACAGATTTGATATTCCGGTTTTAGCAGAAGAGTTAATGCGTGCAGGGATTGATTTTGATATGAATGATCGTAAAGCAGTTGATGTTCAGGTTATTTTTCACAAAAAAGAACAACGTACTTTAAGTGCAGGATATCAGTTTTACTGTGGCAAAGAATTAATTGGTGCGCATGGCGCAGAAGCCGATACCAATGCTACCTACGAAATTTTATTAGCACAGCTAGATAAGTATGAAGATATTGAGAATACTGTGGATGCTTTAAGTGAATATTCAACACATGGTAAACGAGCAGATTTTGCAGGTTTTATTTTGATGAATGATAAAGACGAAGAAATTTTCTCTTTCGGAAAATATAAAGGAAGAACAGTAGAAGAAGTGTTTAAAGAAAACCCAGGATACAATTCATGGATTCAGAATGCTGATTTTCCGTTGTACACCAAAAAAGTATTACGCGAAATTAAAGAGCGAATGGCAGTACCTAAAAAGAAAATGACCGACGGAGAAAAGTTAGAAGCTTTACAACAAAAATTTAATTTAAGATAATTTTTTACTTTAGAGATTATAAAAAAAGAATAAAAAATGTTTACAGAATATAATAATTTACCAACAAACTCAAGAGTTTGGATTTATCAAGCAGACAGAGAATTTAGTATCGAGGAAGTAGAATACATTTGTGCTAAAACCATACTTTTTATTGATAATTGGACACGTCATGGAGATGATTTAAAAGGGTCATTTACTATAAAATATAACCAGTTTTTAATATTGGGTGTAGATGAAGGTTTTAATGATGTATCAGGATGTTCAATAGATTCTTCAGTTCATTTTGTACAAGAATTAGAAAAAGAATTAAGAATCGATTTAATGAATAAAATGAACGTTTCTTTTAAAGATGGTGACAATATTAATGTTGTTAAATTATCCGATTTTCAGCAATTAGCAAAAGATAAAAAGATAACATCAAAAACTATCGTATTTAATAATATGGTAGATACCAAGGAAGATTTTGAAACTAACTGGGAAGTTACTGCCGATAAAAGTTGGCATAAACGATTTTTGGTATAACAATTGATTTTAATTATTGTGTAACGCAATAAAAGTGTAGAAAAAGAAGGAAAAAAACATGAAAAAGATACTCATAATTTTAATAACAGCATTTGTACAAGTACTACAAGCTCAGCAAACGGATCCGTTGTTAGCAAAAGATGCGGACGGACAAGAGAAATGGGTAGATAGCATTATGAATAATATGTCGATTGATGAAAAAATCGGACAGTTATTTATGATACAAGCCTATTCTAACAAGGATAAAAAGCATGAAGTGGCTATTACTGAAATGATAACTAAGTACCATGTTGGTAACTTAATTTTTATGCAAGGAACACCAGAAAAACAAGTCGTTTTAAATAATAAATATCAAGAAGTATCTAAAGTACCACTAATGATTGGTTTTGATGGTGAATGGGGTTTAGATATGCGTCTTAAAAACACGTATCGTTTTCCTTGGAATATGACTTTAGGTGCAATTAAAGATAATGAACTGTTAGTAGCAACAGGAAAAAGAATTGGTGAACACTGTAAAAGAGTTGGTATTCATATCAATTTTGCTCCGGTGGTAGATATCAATACAAACCCTAAAAATCCGATTATCGGAAATCGATCTTTTGGAGAAAATAAAGAAAATGTAACTCAAAAAGCAATTGCTTTTACAAAAGGGATGCAAAGTGCAGGAGTGTTAGCAAACGCAAAACACTTTCCAGGGCATGGAGATACAGCGGCAGATTCGCATCATACATTACCAACAATTAATTTTAGTGAGCAACGATTAGATTCGTTAGAGTTGTATCCTTTTAAAAAAATGTTTAAAGAAGGTGTTGCTAGTGTTATGACAGCACATTTAAGTATTCCTGCTTTAGAAACGAATGTGAAATTACCATCATCATTATCAAAAAATGTTGTGACTACTTTGCTACAAGATAAATTAGGTTTTAAAGGATTGATAATTACGGATGGTTTAAACATGAAAGGAGCTGCTAATTATTCAACTCCAGCACAAATAGATGTTGCTGCGATTTTAGCAGGTAATGATGTATTATTGATTTCTCAGGATGTTCCTGGTTCAGTAAGATTGCTTAAAAAAGCATTAACTGATGGAGAATTAACAGAAGAACGTTTGAATTATTCTGTAAAAAAGATATTAAAAGCGAAGTATTTAGTCGGTTTAAACTCGTATAAATCAATTGATACAGAAAATATATCAAAAGATATAAATTCACCTTATGATGAGGTTTTACATAGAAAATTAATAAAAGATGCGATAACCGTTGTAAAAAATAAAGAAGCTATTTTACCAATTAAAAATTTAAAGGATAAAAAAATAGCATACGTTGCTTTAGGAGATGCAAAAGGAAGTTCTTTTGTTGATATGTTAAAAAATTATACGGCATTAGATGTCGTTTCAGACAAGCATTTGAGTGTATTAAAACAAAAACTAGAAAAATACAATTTGATTATTATTGGTTTTCATAAATCAAATAAGAATCCTTGGAAAGGTTATAAATTTTCAAATAAAAATTTAGTTTGGTTACAAGAAATATCAAGAAACAAAAAAGTTATTTTAGATGTATTTACGAGTCCGTATAGTTTACTTCAGGTAACATCATTTGAAAACATAGAAGGTGTTGTAGTATCGTATCAAAATAGTGTTTTATCGCAAGAGTTATCAGCGCAAGCTTTATTTGGCGCTTTTGATTTAAAAGGAAAATTACCGGTATCAATTAAAGAAAGTTTTAAAGAAGGCACCGGGGAGTTTGTAAAGGGAATTAATGTGTTTCAATACACAATCCCTGAAGAAGCGGGAGTTTCATCAGAAAAATTATCAATAATTGATAAAAGAATTGATACTATTTTACAACAAAAAATGGCACCAGGAGGGCAGGTTTTTGTAGCAAAAGACGGAAAAGTAATTTATAATAAAAGCTTTGGCTATCATACAAATACAAAAAAAAGAGCTGTAAAAAATTCTGATATTTATGATTTAGCTTCTTTAACAAAAATATTAGCATCATTGCCTATGGTGATGAAAGCAGAAGAGGAAAGAAAATTAAGTTTGTACTCTAGTTTAGGTGATGTTTTACCAAGGTATAAAGATTCTAATAAAGACACTTTATTAATAAAAGAACTATTGTCTCATTATGGTCGTTTACGCTCATGGATTCCTTTTTATATGAATACTAGAGATGAAGAAACAGGTAAGAACTCAGTAAAATATTATCGAAAAATACGAACAGGTAAGTTTAATATTAAAGTTGCCAGAAACTTGTATTTAAAGCGAAGTTATAAAGATTCTATATACAAGCATATTGTTGAGTCTGAACAGCGAGCAAGAGTAGGCTATAAGTACAGTGATCTAGGTTACTATATGATAAAAGAAATTATAGAAAAAAAATATAAGAGGCCATTAAATAAGTTAGCAGATGAATATTTTTATAGCTCGTTAGGTGCTAACAGAACAAGTTATTTGCCGCTTGCTAAATTTAGAAAATCTGAAATTGTACCAACAGAAAGAGATACTTATTATAGAAATCAGCTAGTACATGGTTATGTACATGATATGGGCGCAGCTATGATAGGTGGTGTAGGTGGTCATGCTGGTTTGTTTTCGAATGCGAATGATGTAGGGAAGATTATGCAAATGTATTTACAGGAAGGAACTTATGGTGATAAAAAATATTTAGAACCAGAAACCGTACAGAAATTTAATAAGCGTTACTATGCAAAAAGAAAAGTAAGAAGAGGTTTAGGTTTTGATAAACCTCAATTAAACCCCAAAGTTAAAGCAACTTGTGGCTGTGTTTCAGATGAAAGTTTTGGGCATAGTGGTTTTACCGGAACTTATACTTGGGCAGATCCTGCAACAGGAGTGGTATATGTTTTTTTATCAAACAGAATATATCCTACGATGAACAATAGAGGTTTGGTAAAAAGCAATATCCGTACTAAAATTCAGGAAGATATTCAAGATGCTATTTTAATGACGGAGTAGTACTTAATTTGGTGTAAAAAAGGACTGTTAAAATTGACATAACTAAATATACAATGGCAATTTTCCAATCAAAAAAGAAATATAGGATCAAACTTTGTAATATATAAAAAAGAGGAAAAAGCACTATGCTTAAGGTAAATCGAAATGTATCAATAAATTCAATTTCGGGTACTTTTTTACTTAACAGTTTCCAAATAAAATAAGGAATAACACTATTTATTAAAAGTATATAATATAAGAAAGAAGCGTAGTTTTTACTACGTTTTTTTTCTTTTGGAAAAGAACCAGATTTAAGAATAGCATTTGTCGCACCAACTTTTGTAAAATCTACTTGAGCTTTATCTAGTTTCTGTATTGTAGTTGTATAAAACTCATCATTTGCTATATGAACACTTAAATTTTCTAGTTGATGAGCAACTTGTTCTTTTATTGTTTTAATAGATTTAAAAATATCATTTTGATTATAAAACTCATTTGCTAAAATAGGTTTTCCGAAATTTAAAGTAACTTTAGAAGGATAGCTAGATGAGTTTTGATATGTAAGACCAATAGGGACAACATGAATATTTAGATTAGGGTATTTTTCTAAAGCACCGTAAATTATTCGTGTAAAGCCTTTACTTAAAGGCCTAATGGTTCGTTTTCTATTATGACTTCCTTCTGCAAAAATAAGTAAAGTCTCCTTGTTATTTAAAAGGTCTTGACAATCATTAAAAATGGCTTCATTTTTTGATAATTGTTTTATCCCATCTCTTATGCGGTAGATTGGCATTAAACCTAATAAATTTAAAAAAGCAGCAGCTATTGTATTTTTAAAAACAGCAGCACGTACTAGAAAATGAATTTTTCTTTTGGTATTTGTAGCAATTAATAAAGGATCTATTAATGCGTTTGGGTGATTTGCAACAAATAAAACAGCACCTTTTTTGGGAACATTATTTTCACCTAATACCGTTATTTTTTTTGAATAAAAAAATAAACCGATTTTAATATAAATTTTAAAAATTGAATATAAAAGTGTTTTCATTTACTGTTTTTTTCGTCCCCAATAAGTTGCTAAAACCATTCCAGAGAAAACATCCCAAATTCCCCAAAAAGCTGCGAGTAAAGCCATGCCTCCTAAACCTTCAAAAAAACCAAAAATTAATAACAGTCCTAAGCCTCCATTCTGAATTCCGGTTTCTATAGCAATTGTTTTACTATCTGATTTGTTTAAACCAAAAATTTTGGCGGTAAAAAAACCGAGAATATAGGCGAAAATATTATGAAAAATAACTAAAAACAATACGTGATGAATGTAGTTTTTAAAGATGCTTAAATTTTGAGAAAAAGCGATTACAATTAAAAGAATAAATACGGTCATAGAAAGAGGTTTTAATACCTTTTCTATCTTTTCTGCCATTTCAGAATGATAGTGTTTTATGAGCATTCCGAGTATTAAAGGAATACCTAGAATTAACGAAACAAGTTTAAATAATTCAAACGGATTTAACTCAACTGTTTTTAAAATTGCATTCGTAGGCTCGTATAAACTTCCCCAGAAGTGTAAATTTACTGGAGTCATAACAATACATATAAGTGTTGCGAAAGCTGTTAAACTTACAGATAAAGCAGCATTACCGCCAGCCATTTTACTGAAAAAATTAGAAACGTTTCCGCCAGGACAAGCTGCAATCATCATCATTCCTAAAGCAAAACTGGGGTGTGGTTGTATTAAAATAATTGCTAAAAAAGTAGCAGCAGGTAATAATATAAACTGAGATAATACGCCAACAAAAACAATTTTAGGTTTTTTAAAAAGTCGCTTAAAATCGTCAAGTTTTATGCCTAACGCAACGCCGAACATAATTATAGCAATGGCAATATTTAATAACCATAAACCTTCTGAATCGAAGTTTATTTTAATACTATCTATTTGTGTTTCACTAATGTTTAAAAGCATACTCTATAATATTTGATCCCATTTTTAAAGCTTTCATTCTTGTTTCTTTAGGATTATTATGAATTTCAGCATCTTCCCATCCATCACTTAAATCACTTTCATAATCATAAAAAACAATTAAACGGTTTTTGTAAAAAAGTCCCAACCCTTGTGGTGGTTTTTTGTTGTGTTCATGAATTTTAGGCATTCCTTTAGGAAAAGAAAATGTTTGATGATAAATCGGGTGATTGTTTGGTATTTGTTGTAAAGTTAGTGTTGGGAAAACTTTTGTTAATTCCCGCCTTATATATTTATCTAACCCATAATTATCTGATATATGAATAAATCCGCCCGAGATTAAGTAGTTTTTAAGATTTTTAGCTTCATCGTTCGTAAAAAAAATATTTCCATGACCGGTAACAAAAATTATTGGGTAATTATTTATGTTATCATCATCGAGTGTTATTGTTTTAGCTTTATCAATAGTCGTATGAATGTTTGTATTACTAAATTGTATTAAATTAGGTAGTGCTGTTGGGTTAGCATACCAATCACCACCACCTTTATATTTTAAAGTGGCAATTTGCTGAGAGAAAATGAAAGTGTAACTTATAAGAAATATAGGCAGTAAAAGGTTTTTCATTTTTTTGATTTGCATTATAAAAAGCAAGATAACAAAAGAACAATAAAAAACACCAATATTACTATTGGTGTTTTGTTCCCCTTAAGAAATTAATTGTATTTGAAGATCCCCCTTAACTGATATTCAATACTTATAATCTAAATTTCCGCTTCCGAAGATAATTAGATCTTAAGTTTTAAGAGTTCGGAATCATCCAGTTTGGGTGTTTAAGGACTAATCTTAATGAAAATTGAATGATATTATTGCATAAATAGTATTAAAAATAAAAAACACCAATATTGCTATCGGTGTTTTTAGTAGTATCTTTTTCTTTTTCATTACTGAGAAGAATCTCAATAATTTACTTTCGAAGCTATAGTTCTAAAAAAGAAAACCCCTTCAAAAATCTCCATTTTTAGAATTTATAAACCTCTGGTACAAATATACTAAGGATATAAAAATAAGGAGTTCGAAATCATCCAATTTGGATGATTTCGAACTATTTTATTGGGTTTTAAATTTCAATAGCTTTAGTTTTTTTAAACTGAACAGGTGTATAGCCCGATTTTTTCTTAAAAGCAGTATAAAATGTCGATTTTGAGTTAAAACCAGATTCTAATCCGATAGATGTGATTGTGTAATTAGAATAACTTGGATCAAGTAAAAGCAGTTTAGCTTGCTCAATTCTTTTTTCATTAAGGTAATCTGTAAAAGATTTTTTAGCAATATTATTAATAATTAAAGAAAGTGTACTTGTGCTTAATTCAGTATCTTTTGATAATTTTTTTAAGGTGTATTTAGGTAGTAAGAATTTTTTATTTTTATCAATAAAATTATCTATTTCTAAAAATTGCTCTTTGTGTTTTTCAGAAGAAGTGTCTTTAGTATTTAAGTTTATTGTTTCAAGATTAAAACCTTCATCTAAATCAATTAATAATGATTCTCTAATTTTCTTACGCTCCTTTAGTATTCTTATTTGTTTTAATCCTTGGTAGCCTAACCAATAAATAAGTAATGTTGTATAAATTCTTAGAGGATAGTAAGAGAATAAGAAACCAGTAAAGTTCATTTTTACTTTAATGATTAAAGCAAGTATCCATAATACATAACCTACAGTTGTAAGTTTAAAAAAAGTATACACCCATTTTAAATTATCGAAAGATGTTATTTTTGTAAAAAGTTTTTCTTTTCTATAAAGTATATATAGCGAATAAATAAAAACACTTAAAGAGATGGTTAAGCTAAATATTTCTTCAAAAGAAGTGTATCGTTCATAAATGTAATTTAAATTATCTTGAGAGTTTGTGTCATTGTAGTTATATACGAAAACAATTTGTGTTGCGATTATAATTAAAAATAAA
The DNA here is from genome assembly GCF_027941755.1 of Tenacibaculum retecalamus. NCBI lineage: Bacteria > Pseudomonadati > Bacteroidota > Flavobacteriia > Flavobacteriales > Flavobacteriaceae > Tenacibaculum > Tenacibaculum retecalamus. The sequence continues at coordinate 1,032,569 of NZ_CP115916.1, forward strand.
GGCACTATTGCTTTTAATATATTATACGATTTCTTAGATAAATTTAAATAATTTATAAGGAACATATATAGGAAGGGCATTGCTAAAAAATGCCAAGGTATTTGTAAGTAATCTAAAGAGAATTTATGTTGAAATAAATGTTTCTCTAAAGCCCAAGATTGAATATTGTTTAATGAAATAGCAAGTATTAGAAAGTTTAAATAAAGCATGCTTTTTTCTCTTCCGTTTTTTGAACAAAAAAGGATAATACTAAAAGCAAAACCATGTAAGGCGCTAATAAGTAAAAACAGGTTAAATAAAGTAGGGGTATCCAATAAGTAAGGTTTTAAACCAAATATATAAAAAAAAATGAATTATTGATTGATAAAAGCAATACTTTGAACGACATTTAAACCAGCAGTTTCGGTTCGAAGGCGATTTTCACCTAATGAAATAGGTGTAAAGTTTACAGTAAATGCTGACTCAATTTCCTTCATTGAAAAATCACCTTCGGATTCAATGAGTATTGTTTGTTTAGCGTTTTTAGCAGCGCTGTTTTTTAAAAGTTTTTTTTCAATATTTTCTTCGCAATGGGCGATAAATTTTTCTCCTGAGAAGTTTTGTTTTATGAATTCTGAAAATTTTACAGGATCATTAAGTTTTGGTAATGTAAATTGTAATGATTGCTTCATGGCTGATTGCACAATTTTAGATAATCGTTCAATCTTCACTATTTTTCTTTCAGAGTTGTCGCAAATAATAGGGGTAATTTCATCAATACCAATTTCAGTTGCTTTTTCTAAAAACCACTCTAAACGATCATTATTTTTAGTAGGTGCAATAGCCACATGTAAATAATAATCTCTGTTATTTGGTTTTTCTTCTTTTTTTATAACCGTTGCAAGACATTTTTTGTCACTAGCAATTGCTATTTCTACTGAAAATAAAAACCCATTACCGTTTGTAATGTGTAATATGTCACCTTCTTTTTTTCTTAAAACACGAACAATATGCCTGCTTTCTTCTTTTTCGAAGGTAATTTGTTTGGTGTTTGGAGTGATATTTTGATTAAAAAATAGCTGCATTATAAATCTAATTTATAAGTTCTTCTTCGTTTGTGTGTTGTTGGATTAAAATCTTTCCAAATTTGATGGATAGCGATATTATCTTCTAATTCTGGAGTTCTAATACAATTTATGATTCCTTTTTTAGAAAAAGTATCACAATATTGTTTGAATATAATAGCAAAAACACCTTTGTTTTGATATTCAGGCGCTACACCAATTAAGTAAAAGGTAACGTCTTTTGAGTTTTTTCTAGCGTTTAATAAATGAAAAAGGCCAAAAGGAAAAAGCTTACCTTTTGCTTTTTGAAGTGCTTTAGAAAATGAGGGCATTACAATGGCAAAAGCAACTAATTTATTATCTTTATCTACCACAAACTTTATATATTCAGGATTGATAAAACTGATGTATTTTTCTTTAAAATGGGTTACTTGTGCATCAGAAATAGGTACGTAAGTTGATAATTTTGAATATGCTTTGCTAAATAATTCAAACATTTCATCAACGTACGGCATTATAGCTTTGGTTGAAGTAAAACTTAACGGTTTTAAACCGTACCTTCTTTGAATGATGTTACTTGCTTTTCCGTATTTTACAGCATCTACATTTTTAAAAAGAAATTTATTTTCTAAATATTCCTTTTCTTTCTTTAATCCTAGTAGCTCAAAATGTTCCGAATAATAAGGATGATTATACCAAGTAATCATCGTGCCAATATGGTCAAAGCCGTCAATAAGTACTCCGGTTTTATCTAAGTTATTAAAACCAACAGAGCCTTCAAGGTATTCTAAGTTATTTTCGCGACCTATTTCTTTAACTTTATTTAGTAGTGCTTCAGTAACCTTTATATCATCAATAACATCAAACCAACCGAATCGTATTTTTTTAATTTGTTGTTTTTCTACTTCATAAGTATTTATAATAGCAACAACTCTTCCTACAATTTTTTCGTCTTTTAATGCAATAAAAAAAAATGCTTTTGCGTTTTCAAAAACAGGATTTTTATTAGGGTCGAAATTATCAATCTCATCACTGATAATAGGAGGAACCCAGTTTTTGTTATTTTTATAAAGAGAAAAAGGAAATTTAACAAATTGTTTCATTTCCTTTTTTGATATTACTTCTTTGATTTTAATCATACAGCAAATGTAAGATTTTTAATTGTCCTTCTTTTGCTCTTTTTCGTCTTCCTTTTTTAAATCCTCTTCTAATTTTTTAATCTCTTTTTCTAGTTTTAAACGCTCTTCTTCTTTACGTTTTGCTTCTTTTAAAAGATTTTTTTCTATCTCTTTACGTTCTTTTTCTTTACGCTTAGCTTCCTTTTCTTCCTCTTTTTTAATGTTTTTCTCTAATTTTAAACGCTCTTTTTCTTTGTTTTTAATAGCTTTTTCAGCTTCTTTTACTGCTTTTTTTGCAGCTTTCTTTTCAGCTTTTGTTGTTTTTTTCTTTTCTTTAATATCTTCTTTAACAATAACATCAACTAAAGATTTAGAGCGCTCTCTTTTTGGTCTTTGTATAGTTATCTTTTCTTCTTTTTCGCCTTCTTTTATCGTTACAGTATGTTTGTCTTTCTTTTTAAATACACCTTTTATTTTATCAAATAAACGACCAAAGAAACCTTTGTTTTCTGTGTATTTAGTAGATTTTTGTTCTTCAATTTTATTACCAAACTCATCTACTTCTAAAAATTTATTATGATGCCTGTTTATCCTGTATGAGACTCCTACACTTGTATAAAGTCCTATTTTTTCTTGATCAAAACTACCTCTTAGTGTAGCATTAAATTGCATATCTTCATTAAATAGATAAGCAGCTCCGATACCAACATTATTTTTACGTTCGTATTTTTCGAAAGTATCTTGCCATTCTGCAAAACCAGACCAATAATCATTAAAGTTATAAGTACCTGTAATAATGTATGATAATTCCGTAAAGTCGGTGCCTATATTGTCGTAATATAAGTTTGTAACCACGTTAAGTTTAGTTGAAAACTCATTTTGAAGCAATAAACCAACTTTCGGGCTAATACCACCTTTTTTGTGTGGTGTATTTAAGATACTTCCAAAATTAAGCCCAGCATAAGCTCCGATATGTGGAATCCATCTTTTGTAATCAAAAGAATGTCTTGCTCTCCAACTTCTAATTTCTTTCTTTTTATCGTTGTATTTAGGCGTATAGATTAAATACTTTGCTCCTAAGGTAAGTTGCCCTAAGCCAAATTCGTTATATGAAGATTCAAAAACGTTCTTAAAAGCAATTTTATCGCTCAGTAGACTGGTTTTTAAATTAAATTCTAACTTTTCAGAAAAAAAACTGGTTCTAAATAAAAGGTTTAAACCTTTAGCTTGTGGATTACTGAAAGTTGGTGTTGCACTTGTACTCCTAAAAAAAAGACTACTTTCAAATTGATACACACCTGATCCAACACTATAAGGACTTTCAGAAAAACCAGGGTTGTTTGAGTTTATAACCGTTGTATACTGGGCATTTGTAGCCAAGGTTAACAAAAAAGTAATAAACAAAAGAAGTTTCTTAATCATGTTGTAAATTCAATTAATACAATTAGTACAAACATACATAAAATACAAATTACTATATAATATAAGTTTTGTAAAGTCTTAACGCTTCGTTTTGCTTCAAATTGTTATTTTTGATTAATTTTTTATTAAAAGTTAAGATGATACATATAAATGAAGCTGGACCTATGAATTTTTTAAGAACCATATTAATAATTATACTTGTTTATTACGTGCTAAAATTTTTGGTGAAGTTATTTGCTCCTTATTTATTAAAAAAAGCGGTAGATAAAGTTCAGAAAAAAGCAGCACAACAATATAATAATCAGCAAGAAAGTACTGTTGATGAAGGAAAAACAGTTGTAGATAAAAAACCACAAGACACTAAACAAAGCAATAATTCGGTAGGGGAATATGTTGATTTTGAAGAAATAGACTAAGCATGAATTTTAAAAAAATGATTCCGTATGCGATAACAATTGTTGTTTTTGCAATTATATCGCTGCTATATTTTAATCCGGTTTTAAGCGGAAAACGAATAAAACAAAGCGACATTACCCAATTTATAGGAATGTCTAAAGAAGTAAAAGATTATAGAATAGCCAATGATGAAGAACCTTATTGGCTAGGAAACGCTTTTAGCGGTATGCCTGCATATCAGGTTAGTGCGTATTATCCGAATGATTTTGTTAGATATATTGATAAAGCGATTCGCTTTCTACCGCGGCCTGCAGATTATTTGTTTTTATATTTCTTAGGATTTTTCTTGTTACTAACAGCCTTAAAAGTAGATTGGAAGCTTGCCATTTTAGGAAGTTTATCCTTCGGGTTTTCTACATATTTGATTATTATTTTCGGTGCGGGACATAATGCAAAAGCACATGCAATTGGGTATATGCCAATGGTACTAGCCGGAGTTTTATATGTTTTTAGAAAACGTTATTTAGTCGGATTTGTAATTACAGCTTTAGCAATGGCCTTAGAAGTATACACAAATCACCCGCAAATGACTTATTATTTAGGTTTTTGTTTGTTGATATTGGCAATTGTAGAATTTATAGAAGCTTTTAAAACCAAAACATTACCAGTATTTGCAAAACAAGCTGCGGTATTATTGGTTGCAATGTTTATTGGTTTAGGCGTAAATTCTACCCGATTATTATCAATGAAAGAATACGGTGATTTTAGTACACGTGGAAAATCGGAATTAACGATAGCTCCTGACGGATCACCAAAAGAAAAATCTACAGGATTAGATAAATCATATATTACCGAATATAGTTACGGAATTGTAGAAACTTTTAATTTGATAATTCCTCGTTTTATGGGAGGAGGAACGGTTGAAGAATTAGGAGAAGATTCTAATTTTTATCAAGTTTTAGAACAAAACGCAGGTAAAAGTGTTGCTAAAGATTATTCGAGTCAGGTTTTAACATATTGGGGAACACAGCCAATTGTTGAAGCGCCCGCATATATTGGTGCTATTTTATTTTTCTTATTTTTTTTAGGCGTTTTCTTAGTAAAAGGACGTTTAAGAAATTGGTTGGTAGCCGCTACTATTTTTTCAATTATGTTAAGTTGGGGAAAAAATTTCTCAATACTCACCAACTTTTTTATTGATTATGTGCCGCTGTATAATAAATTCAGAGCGGTTTCATCTATTCAGGTAATAGCAGAACTATGTGTGCCTTTATTAGGAATGATAGCTTTACGAGATTTTTTCTCATCAGAAGTAGCATCCGAAGAAAAAGAAAACGCATTAAAAAAAGCATTTTATGTTTTAGGCGGAATTACTTTATGTTTTGCGGTATTCGGATCTAGTTTATTTGCTTTTGAAGGATTAAGAGATAGTCAATATCAAGAATTACCAACATTAATAGATGCTTTAATTGCGGATAGAAAAGCGATGTTGTTTAACGATAGTATTCGCTCATTTTTATTGGTTTTAGGTGCAGCAGCTTTGTTGTGGCTTTATCTAAAGGAAAAATTAAAACAAGTGCCGGTTTTAATTATTTTGGGAAGTTTAATTCTTTTCGATTTAGTTTCTGTTGATATGAATTATGTAAATAAAGAAGATTTTACATCAGCAAGAAAAGTCTTAAAACCATTTACACCAACTCAAGCTGATAAAGAAATATTAGAAGATAAAAGTTATTATCGTGTAGCTAATTTTGGTGGAAACCCGATGCAAGATGGTAGAACATCGTATTTTCATAATTCGATTGGTGGTTATCATGCTGCGAAAATGAAACGCTATCAAGAGTTATTTGATTATCAAATCGCAAAAAATAACATCAACGTATTAAATATGTTGAATACAAAATACGTTATTGTTGGTGAAGATAAATTTCAAGAAAATACGGATGCAAACGGAAATGCGTGGTTTGTTAATTCTTTAAAAATAGTTAATTCAGCAAATGAAGAAATACGAGCGTTAGATAGTTTAAATACTAAAATATCAGCTGTAATTAATGGACGAGAATTAAAAAGAAGTCCACAAGGATATATGGATTATAATAATATATTTAAAAAAGATTCAACAGCTACAATTTCATTAATTAAAAATAATGTTACAACCTTAGTTTATAAAACAGCTACGCAAGAAAATCAGTTTGCTGTATTTTCAGAAATTTATTATAAAGATGGTTGGAATGCTTATTTAGATGGCGTTAAAACTGAACATTATCAAGTGAATTATGTGCTTAGAGGTATGAATATACCAAAAGGAAAACACGAAGTTGTATTTAAGTACGAGCCAACCGTGATAAGAACCGGAAATATAATTACATTATTTTGTTATGCCTTATTATTGCTAATTCCGATTGGCTGGTTTGTAATTCGTAAAAAGAAGCAGCAAAAATAAATTTAGAGTTCAATTTTTTTTAAATAAAAATTAATGAAAACATATTATCCTCAAAAGAGATATAACCATACAATAAAATTTTTAGAGAAGGTGTTGCCTGCTCCGGCAACTATTTTAGATTTAGGAACTAGAAATAGGTTTACCGAAATTATGGAAAATCATGGGTATACTGTGATCAATACCAAAGGAGAGGATTTAGATTTTATTACGGATATTGTAAAAGAGCACGAAGTAGATGCAGTAACATCGTTTGAAATTTTCGAACATATGTTAGCTCCTTTAAATATTTTAAAAGCCATAAAAAGCACAAAGCTAATTACTACAATTCCGTTAAAATTATGGTTCGCAAACGCCTACAGAAGTAAAACGGATGTGTGGGACAGGCATTATCACGAATTTGAAGACTGGCAATTTGATTGGTTACTAGAAAAATCGAACTGGAATATTGTGGACTCAGAAAAATGGACAAGCCCTGTTAATAAAATTGGTTTCAGACCAATATTAAGGAAATTTATTCCGAGATATTATGCTGTTTACGCAGAAAGAAAGTAGTTGTAGATGAGAATAGGAATGATATTGGATAAGGTTTTTCCGCCTGATCCTCGTGTAGAAAATGAAGCAATTGAGTTGATAAAAAACGGACATGAAGTGTTCTTGTTTTGTTTGACTTATGGAGGGGAACAGCAGGAAGAAACAATCAACCAAATTAACGTTAAGCGATACCAATCTAACAAGTTGGAGTATAAACTATCTGCTTTAGCATACACCGTTCCTTTCTATTCATTATTGATGAAAAAGAAGATTGTCGATTTTTTGTTTAATAATAAGATTGAAGCTATTCATATTCATGATATCCGAATTGCAGAAGCAGTTTTTTTAGCAAATAAAAAACAGCAATTACCTGTCGTTTTAGATTTGCATGACAACATGCCAGAGGTGATGAAGTTTTATCCGCACTTGCAGAAATTTCCTGGAAAGTATATCATTTCTCCAAAAAAATGGCAGCAAAAGGAAGAAGCATTTATTAAAAAGGCTGATAAAGTAATTACGGTTTCTCAAGAATTTGTGAATGAAGTAGTTGATAGAACTAAAATTACTGAAAATAAAGTAGTTTTAGTACCAAATACCATTCGTAAATCTTTTTACGATGCCTTTGAGCTGAATACAGCCATCATCAAAAAATATAAAGAAAATTTTGTAATTCTTTATCTGGGAGATACTCATGTTCGCAGAGGTCTACTAACGGCAATACGAGCTGTTGCAAAATTAAAAGAGCAAATTCCGACTGTTAAGTTGGTAATTGTAGGTAAGAATACGACCGATTATGTTTTAAAAGCAGAAGTTGAAAAGTTGAAAGTATCAGATTTTGTTGATTTTGAAGGTTGGCAAAACGTTTCGTTGTTTCCGTCTTATATAGAGGCTAGTGATGTTTGTATTTCACCTTTACGACGTAATATTCAGCACGATGTGGCTTATGCGAATAAATTATTTCAATACATGAGTTTAGCAAAACCATTATTGGTAAGTAACGCCATTGCTCAGAAAAACTTAATTGAAAAAATAAATGGAGGTTTGGTACATGAAGCACAAAATGTAGCAGATTTCGAGGATAAAGTTTTAACGCTATATAATGATACAGCTCTACGACAAGAATTGGGTAAAAACGGAGAGAATTTTGTTAAAAATGAATTCACTTGGGATAAAACTTCTGAAGGATTAATCGATTTATACAATAATTTATAATTTGAAAGTACTAATTATTACATATTATTGGGTTCCAGCAGGTGGTTCTGGTGTACAACGTTGGTTAAAATTTGTAAAATATTTACGTGATTTTAATGTAGAACCTGTGGTATATACGGTTGATGAAGCTAAGTATCCTATTATAGATGCATCTTTAGCAAACGACATTCCTGAAGGTGTTGAAGTACTTAAAAAAGCTATTTGGGAACCAAATGATCTTTTATCAATCTTTAAAAAGAAAGAAACCAAAACAAGTGCCGGTTTTTTAAATCCGAATCCAACTTTTTTCGGGAAAATATTACAATACATTCGAGCTAATTATTTTATTCCGGATGCAAGAAAATATTGGATAAAACCATCTGTAAAATATTTAGAAAAATACTTATCAGAAAATAAGATTGATGCAATTATTACCACAGATCCGCCACATAGTTTACATTTAATCGGATTGCACCTAAAGAAAAAAACAAATGTAAAGTGGATTGCAGATTTTCGGGATCCTTGGACGGATATTGATTATTTTCATCAACTGCCATTAACTAAAAAAGCGATAAAAAAACACCATCAGCTAGAACAAGAAGTGCTGAAAAATGCCGATGCAAGTTTGGTGGTTGGTAAAACAATGAAGGCTAATTATGAGACATTTTCAGATAACATACACGTGGTAACAAATGGGTATGATTCTGAAGAAAACACCAATAATGAAACAAATTTAGATTTGAAATTCTCTATTACGCATATCGGGTTGATGAATGCAGATAGAAATCCGAAAATGTTGTGGAAAGCATTGGCTGAATTATCCGAAGAAAATAGCGATTTTAAAAACGATTTAGAAATAAAATTGATTGGAAAATTGTCTGATGATGTTGTAACAGATTTAAAAAAGTATGACTTTAAAAATGTTACACGCATAAATTATGTGCCGCATAAAGAAGTACAACAGTATCAGCGAGCTTCACAAGTTTTATTATTAGCAGTAAATAAAGTGCCAAGCGCTAAAGGAATTATAACAGGAAAGATTTTTGAATATTTACAAGCAAAACGTCCTATCTTAGCAATTGGTCCTAAAGATGGTGATTTAGCTGAGATTTTAACAAAAACAAAAGCAGGCAGTATAGTCGATTTTAGTGAGAAAGAGCAATTAAAAAAGACAGTGAGTGATTTGTATAAAAAGTACCAACAAAACTCGTTAACAGTTTCCTCTGTAAATATCGAGCAATACCATCGTAAGGAATTAACCAAACAATTGTCCGTAATACTTAAACAAGTAGTAAATTCTTGAAAAAAATAGTTACCATATTAGGCGCGCGTCCTCAGTTTGTAAAAGGAGCTGTGTTAAGCCGAGTGATACAAAAACATGGCGAAGTTGAAGAAATAATAGTGCATACAGGTCAGCATTTTGATGCCAACATGAGTGCTGTTTTTTTTGATGAAATGCAAATACCTAAACCGAAGTATAATTTAAATATCAACGGTTTAAGTCACGGTGCCATGACAGGGCAGATGCTAGAGAAAATTGAAGAGATTTTAGTAACAGAAAAACCGGATGCAGTTGTAGTGTATGGTGATACAAACTCTACACTAGCAGGTGCTTTAGCGGCCAAGAAATTACATGTAAAAGTGGTGCATATTGAGGCTGGTTTGCGTTCTTTTAACATGCAAATGCCCGAAGAAGTAAATCGTATTGTAACGGATAGAATTGCTGATTTATTAAGTTGTCCTACACAGGTTGCAATAGATAATTTGCAGAAAGAAGGTTTTGATAATTTAGCGATTAAAATTGAGCAGCATGGTGATATTATGAAAGATGCTGTTGAGTTTTACGGTCAGTTTTCAGAAGAAAAATCGACTATTATAAGCGATTTAAAACTAACAGAAAATGAATTTGTTCTGGCGACAATTCACCGTCAGGAAAATACTGATTTTAAAGAGAAATTAATCGAGGTTTTTTCAGCTTTAGAATCAATAAATAAAACAAAAAAAGTAGTATTACCATTACATCCTCGAACTAAAAAAATGTTAGCGAAGTATAATTTACAACCTAATATTACTTTTATAGATCCTGTTGGCTATTTTGATATGTTAGAATTGTTAAAAAAATGTAGTTTGGTTGTTACCGATAGTGGGGGACTTCAAAAAGAGGCTTTTTTTAATAAAAAGCACTGTATTATAGCAAGAGAAGAAACAGAATGGATAGAGTTGGTAACCTATAAATACGCTACAATTACAGGAACACATCCGAAGAAAATAACCAATGCTTTTAATGATTTTTTGAATTCAGAAATGACATTTGAAGAAACGTTATACGGTAATAATGTTGGTGAGAGAATATATAAATCAATTATAAAATTAATTCAAGAATAAATTGGGAATCGTACTAAGACAGTCGCTAAAAAACACCATTATAATCTATTTAGGTTTTTTAATAGGTGGTATAAACACCATATATTTATATGCTCGTTTTTTAAAAGATGAGTATTATGGTTTAGCAATGTATGTATTTGCAGCTTCAAATTTATTAATGCCGGTAATTGCTTTAGGTATTCAGTTTACAATTATAAAATTCTTTGTAGCCTACAAAACTAAAAAAGAAAAAGATAGTTTTTTAAGTTCCGTTTTATTTTTACCGCTTTTAATAGCGTTGCCTGTTGGTTTTGGTTGGAACTTTTTTCATAATTTAATTATGGAATATGTTGCCAAAAGTAATGTTGAAGGGAACTTAATTATTGAGAATTATACTGTTTATATATATGTTATTGCAGTAGCTTGTGCTTATTTTGAAGTTTTTTATTCTTGGGCAAAAGTACAAATGCAATCGGTTTTTGGTAATGTTTTAAAAGAGCTTTATAACCGAGCTGCTATTATGATATTGCTATTTGCCGTAAGTTTTGAGTTGATTACCAAACAAGATTTTTTGTTTTACATGACGTTTGCCTACGTTGTAAGAACTGCATTAATGATGTTGTATGCTTTTAAGCTATATACACCAACTATAACGTTGTCATTACCATCTAATTTTAAAGAGGTTCTTAGGTATACTTTTTATATTGTTTTAGCGGGTAGTGCAGGAGCGTTTGTATTAGATATAGACAAAGTAATGATTCCTGGTAAAGACGGATTAGCAACAGCAGCGTATTACGGAGTAGCACTTTTTATTGGTACTTTTATAGAAGCCCCAAGCAGGGCAATGGGACAAATATTACAACCACTTACTTCTAAATCTATTAATGAGAATAATGATAAAGAAACAAGAAGTCTGTATGAAAAAAGCTCTATAAATTTATTATTGGTTGGAGGGTTGTTCTTTATATTGGTAAACTGTAATGTAGATGAATTGTTTAAAATAATGCCAAATAAAAATTATGCAGGTGGCGGATTGGTAGTTTTACTAATATCTATGGCTAAATTATTTTTAATGTCTTTAGGTAATAACGGAGCGATAATTCAAAACTCAAAATTTTATAAAATTACCATGCCTGTAGGTTTAGGTATGGCATTTATGGTATATTATTTAAATATTTTCTTTTATAATGATATAGGCATGGGTACCGAAGGTTTGGCTTTAGCGACATTGTTAACCGTATTATTTTTTAATACGTTTAAGCTGTGGTTTGTTAGTAGCAAGTTAAATATGTTTCCGTACACAAAGAAAACCCTTAAGATGTTGTTAATAATAGCCGTATTATTCTTCGGATTTTATTATTGGAATTTCTCGATACCTCAATTCTCTATTAAAAGCACGCCAATTGATCCGATAATAAATATCATATTAAAAAGTATTTTAATAGTAGTAGTGTATGTATTTGTGGTAATTAAATTAGCTGTTTCAGAACAAATGAATAATTTAGTAGGTAGGTATATAAAATAAAAAAGACTCATACACATAAGGGAATAAGTCTTTTATTAGGGGGATAAGAATAAATAATTTTAAGGGGGGGTAATTATTTATATTACAAATATAGGAGGTTTTTTTAATGTGTTGGTTAACATAGGTTTATAAAGTTAGTTTAACACAGGTAAAATTAAAATGGCTATAAAAACTAATCTTATAGTCGTTTTAGTATAAAAATAGCTTCAACTGAACCTATTGTACATTTTAATTAATGTTTATCAATTCGAGTCAAGCACTTAAAAGATGTTCTCGGTACGATTCTCTTTGATTTCGATTGGGCTCAATCTGACAAAAAAATACTCAATCTGATATCTTTAGGAGGATCAAAATAACATAAAAAGAGTTTCATTTTAAACGAAGTTTATAAACTTAAGTACATAATATGATTCGGATTTGAGTGTGTTGCTGATATTTTAAAATCACTTTTCCCTACTATTGTAAAGCCTACTTTCTCATAAAACTGAATCGCTTTTTTGTTTTCTATCCAAACGTTTAACCAAATTCCAACCTGATTATTTTCCTTGCATAAGGCTACATTAAAATCGAATAATTTTTTACCGAGCCCTAAACCATAAAATTCCTCAAGCAAATACAATCTACTCATATAAGTGATGTTTTTAGCGGTAACATCTTTACAGGTTTTATTGAAAATTATTTTTGAATACCCGGCAGTTTTATTTTCATATTCCAGTAAATAATATTCATTCTCTACGGTTTCTAATTCTTCTATAAAGTCGCTTTCTTTAAAGTTATTAGTGATATAAGCATTCATATCTTTAGGCGGAGCAGAATGTCCATGTGCAGGTAAAAAAGAGGCGATACTAATTTTAGAAAAAAGTTTAGCTTGCGAGGTGTTTGCTTTTATTATTTTGATGATTTCTAGGTGTTTTTAAGGTGAGGTAAAATATTCCGATGTCTAAATATTATTATTGCTGTTGTTCTTCTAGCATATCTAAATAAACATCTTCTACATGTTCACGAGCCCAGCGAGTTTTTCTTAAAAATCCTAAACTCGATTTCATGGTCGGATCGTGTTTAAAACAACGAATGTTTACACGTTCTGCTAAATACTCCCAACCATAATAATCAACTAAGCGTTTTAGAAGCTGCGCAAGTTTAACACCATGTAACGGATTGTTAAGTTGCTCTTCTGTTGCCTGTCTTCTGTTTTGTCTAGAAGGATTTTCTTTATTTAACTGCTCGTTAGTTTTTGGCTTAAAATTGGTATTTGTAAGCTCTTCAGATTGTGTTGGGTTATTAATTGGATTATTTTCTGTATCCATTACTCTATTGTTTTATCTTAACATTGAACTACAAAAATAGAACTTGAAACAGCAATTAACTAGTTTAGTAGGATTTTTAAAAATTTTACAAAAAAACCTCTTTGAGTAAACAAAGAGGTTTTGTAATATTTAAAGTAACGGTGTTATTTATTTAATTAACTCGTAAGAACGCTTAATAAAGTTGGTTAAATCTTCACCATGTAAAAGGTTTTGAGATAACTTGGCTAAATCGAAAGCTTGCGTAATTAATCCTTTTTTCTTGTCTTCATCAGCGTTTAATATTTCAGAAACTAATGGGTGATTTGTATTAACAACTAAGTTATACATTTCAGGTAAATTACCCATTCCCATCATTCCGCCTCCACCACCAGAAGCTTGCATTTCTTTCATACGACGCATAAATTCTGGTACAGTAATTAAGAAAGGAGACGAAGAAGAATCCATTGCTTCTAATTGAACAGTATATGTTTGCGATGCAATTACACCTTCAATAACTGGTTTTAACGATTCTTTTTCTTCATCAGTTAATTTAGAAATAACAGCTTCGTCTTTCTTAATTAAATTATCAATAAAATCAGAATCAACACGTGTAAACTGAACTTTAGATTCACCTGAAGTTTCTAGTTTTTGCATTAAGTGCGATACGATTGGAGAATCTAATACAACAACCTCATATCCTTTAGCAGTAGCATCTTGAATATAACTGTGTTGTGCCTCTTTGTTAGAAGCATATAAAATTACGTGATTTCCATCTTTATCAGTTTGAGCGTCTTTTGTTTTTTCAATTAACTCATTAAAAGTAAAGTACGTATCTGCAACAGTTGGATATAAAGCGAATTTTTTAGCCTTATCAAAGAATTTATCTTCTGATAACATCCCGTATTCGATAATTACTTTAATATCGTTCCATTTTTGTTCAAAATCAGCACGATCTTTTTTGAATAAAGAACTTAACTTATCTGCTACTTTTTTAGTAATGTAACCAGATATTTTCTTTACGGCTCCATCTGCCTGTAAACCAGAACGAGAAACATTTAAAGGAATGTCTGGAGAATCGATAACACCTTTTAACATCTGTAAAAAGTCAGGTACAATTCCTTCAACGTTATCAGTTACATACACTTGGTTTTGATACAATTGGATTTTATCCTTTTGCATATCTAAACTCTGCGTTAACTTAGGGAAAAATAAAATTCCAGTTAAGTTAAACGGATAATCTACATTTAAGTGAATGTGAAATAACGACTCTTCAAACTGCGTTGGATATAGCTCACGATAAAAATTCGTGTAATCTTCATCACTTAAATCAGCAGGCGCTTTTGTCCAAGCAGGGTTTGTATTGTTGATAATATTATCAACTTCAATTTGTTGGTGAGGCTCAGTAGTTTCTTTACCATCCGCATCAGTTGTAGTTGCAGGTGTAAAATCAGGATCGTTAACCTTGTTCATTCCAAATTTAATTGGCACTTGATTAAAACGATTGTATTTGTTTAATAAACCTCCAATTTTAGCTTCTTCTAAAAACTCTAAAGAATCTTCAGCAACATGTAAAATAATTTCTGTTCCTCTGTCAGCTTTATCATGAGCTTCTAAAGTAAATTCAGGAGAACCATCACATGTCCAATGAGCAGCAGGTTCATCTTTAAATGATTTAGTAATTAACTCAACTTTGTCAGCTACCATAAAAGCAGAGTAAAAACCTAATCCGAAGTGCCCAATAACACCTGTTTCGTTTTTATCGTCTTTGTATTTGTCTAAAAACTCTTCGGCTCCAGAAAAAGCAATTTGGTTGATATATTTTTCAACTTCATCAGCTGTCATTCCTAAACCTTGGTCTTTAATGATTATGGTTTTAGCCTCTTTATTAATACTAATTTCAATTTTAGCATCTCCTAATTCGGTCTTAGCTTCACCAATAGCAATTAAGTGTTTTAATTTTGTAGTTGCATCTGTTCCGTTAGAGATTAATTCACGTAAAAAGATTTCGTGATCAGAATATAAGAATTTTTTAATCAGTGGAAATATATTTTCTACCGACACATTAATACTTCCTTTGCTCATAATTATATATTTGTTTGATTTGTGTTTTATTGAGTGCAGTCGAGATACTTTCAACACTTATTTAAATTTCTTTTATTTTAATCTGATTAGAAATTAAATACACTCGAACTAAACAGTTCGTTTTTTCTATAGTAGAATAGTAGTCAAAAAAAATACCAAATGAAATTTTGTGACAAGATGACATAAAAAAATGCCAACTAAGGAGTTGGCATTTCTTATACAAGAAGGTAGTTTTTTTAGATATTTCGCAACATTTCTGTTGTGTTTTTATTTTTCCAGGTTCCGCCTGTAAAATCAGGTACTTTTACTGAACTGCTATTTTGAGCAACTGAGAGTTCTGAAAGTGGCGTAATAGCGCTCCACATTACACTATCATATACATTAATATCTAAAGGTAAACCTTGGTTTAGGCATTTAATTAAACGATAAATCATTACAAAATCCATTCCTCCGTGACCAACAGAATTATCAGAAATCTGCGATTTTAATGTACTCCAAAGCGGATGGTTATACTTTTCTCTGTATTCATTATATTTTTCTTTTTCTAACCAATTATGTCCCCACCAAGCTAGTTCATCATCATTAATATATAGTTTTGATGGGTAGCCTTCGTGTACTGCTTTTGTGCCAACAACGGTGTTTAAACGATTGTAAGGCCTGCCTGTATGTACATCAAACTGTAACATAATTGTTTTACCGAGTTTTGTTTTAATCATGGTGGTGTTCATATCACCGCATTTAACGTTTGAAAATTTATTAATACCAGCATGTTTAGCAGCATCGCTTAAACTTTTTTCTCGCGAACTCATAGAAACAAGATGGTCGTAAGTGTCTCCACGACCAATATCCATATATTGACTGATTGGCCTAAACCATGAGTGGTGTAAAAGTTACCATCTTTATTTAAATGATGTTTAATTCTCCATTGATCTTCATAATATTTATCATCTAATAAATGTTTACGTAAATCATGAATATAAGCTCCTTCTGCATGTGTTAAATCACCAAAAACACCTTGATTTACCATGTTTAAAACCCAAAGTTCTTCATTGTTAAAACAACAATTTTCGAGCATTATACAATGTTTTTGTGTACGTTCTGCAGTTTCAATGAGTTTCCAACAGTCCTCCATTGTGTAGGCCACAGGAACTTCACAAGCAGCGTGTTTGCCTTTTTCCATGCCGTATAAAGCCATTGGCGTATGCATTTCCCACGGAGTGGCAATAATTAATAAATCAATATCATCTCTATCTACTAACTTTTTCCATTCATCTGCATTTCCGTGGTATTCATGAGCCGTTTTTTGATGTGTTTTTTGTAAATGTTCATTTAGCTTTGCTGTTTTTTCTTTGTGTAAATCGGAAACAGCAACAATTTCTGCATTATTATTTTTAACCAACCAGTCAAACATTTGGATTAAAGTTTGTCCTCGGTTACCGCAACCAATAATTCCGACGTTAACTTTAGCTATTTTGGGTGCTGTTAAGCCAAAAGCCGTTCCTTTTGCTGTTTTATTTAATAAAGGGTTTATTTTTTCTATGGTTTCATTTTTGCAAGAAATTGCTGTAGATAACCCTAAAAATACAGCTGCTTTAGTTGATAGTGAAAGAAAATCTTTTCTATTCATAATATGTTGATTCGTGTTTGTTAATTTAAGCTTCTTTGTAAAGATATTAAATTATCACTATTTTTACCCGCTACAAATATGCAAACAACAAAAAACACCAACATAGAATATGTATAATTCAAAAATAACAGGATTGGGTTATTATGTGCCAGATAACGTGGTTACAAATGATGACTTAAAAGAGTTTATGGAAACTTCTGATGAATGGATCCAAGAGAGAACAGGTATTAAAGAGCGTCGTTGGATTGATCCAAAAACAGAGGATACAACTGCTGTAATGGGAGCAAAAGCTGCTAAAATAGCAATCGAAAGAGCTGGTTTAACGAAGGATGATATCGATTTTATTATTTTTGCAACTTTAAGTCCAGATTTGTATTTTCCTGGAGGCGGAGTACAAGTACAAGATATGTTAGATATGCCAACTATTGGTGCTTTAGATGTACGTAACCAATGTTCTGGTTTTATTTATTCTATGTCTGTTGCCGATCAGTTTATTAAAACAGGAATGTATAAAAACATTTTAGTGATTGGTGCAGAAAATCATTCAGGTGGTTTAGAGAAATCTACTAGAGGTAGAGGTGTTACTGTAATTTTTGGTGATGGGGCAGGAGCTGCGGTTTTATCAAGAAGTGAAGAGGCAGGAAAAGGAATTTTATCTTCTCACTTACATTCGGAAGGTAAACATGCTAAAAAATTAGTTTTAGAAGGACCATCTACACAACGTTGGGTTCCTGAAATTTTAGAGAAAAACGATCCAGAAGATCAATCGTATTTTCCTTATATGGATGGGCAATTTGTATTTAAACATGCAATTACTCGTTTTTCAGAAGCAATAAATGAAGGTTTAGAAGCAAATGGATTAAAGAAAGAAGATATTGATATGTTAATTCCGCATCAAGCAAATTTACGTATCGCACAATTTATTCAGAAGAAATTTCAATTAGCTGATGATAAAGTGTATAATAATATTATGAAGTATGGTAATACTACTGCTGCTTCTGTAATTATTGCTTTAACTGAAGCATGGGAAAAGGGTAAGATTAAAGAGAACGATTTAGTAGTTTTAGCTGCCTTTGGTAGTGGTTTTACTTGGGGTTCTGTAATTATTAAATGGTAGTTTTTAGCCCCGATTGAAGCATTTGTTTGAGCTCCTTTTTTTGATTTTTCTTCAAAAAAAGAGCGAGTGTGAAAAGCGGGAAATAGCTTCTAATAAAATATTGAAATAAAAAAAATCCGAAGTTATTACTTCGGATTTTTTGTTTCAAATAGCTAAAAAAGATTTTAGTTTATAGAAAACCACCACCTTGTTTTTCGTTGTTATCTCTGTTTCTTCTACGTTTTGCTTTGTTTTTACCACCACCAAATCTGTAATTGAATCCGATATAAGCAGTTCTGCTATCTCCTTGAAATTGCCCTGTTTGCGTAAATGGAGTTGTAGATTCAAATCTGAATTTTGCCGTTCTAAAAATATCATTAACTCTAACGTTAATATTTCCTTTACCTTTTAATACTTTGTAGCTTGCACCTGTATTTATCATCCACATGTTTTTAACATCGAATTGTAAATTCTTATTAGCTCCTCTGTACATTGAAAATAATTGGAAACGTAATTTTTTTGTTGCTGTAAAACTATTACTTAAGCGAATATTAAAGGCACTGTTAGTAACTTCAGTTTGGGTGTTTGCAACAATACCTTTTAGTGTTTGCGAATAAAAATCTAAACTTGAGTTAATTCTCCACCAATTAGCAACTTTGTAATTTAAAGAAGCTTCTAAGCCATACCTGTTGTTTCCTTTAAAATTGTCATCCGACTTTATTTGTTTCGTGTCCGTTGGGTCATTAGGGTCTTTGTATAAGATGGTAGAAATTTCATCATTAACTCTTCTGTAAAAAGTACCTAAAGTTAATGAACCTCCTTTAATTCGTCTCGTATAATTAACTTCGAAAGAGTTTGTAAATTGAGGTAATAAATCAGGATTTCCTAATGAAGTTACTAGCGGAGTACTCCATTCTCTAATCGGATTTACTTGTTGAATTGATGGCCTATCAACTCTACGACTGTAACTTAATTGAAACTGATTTTTATCCGAAGGATTGTATGTGAAAAATGCTGATGGATACACGCTAAATATATCATTTTTATAAGGAGATGGAGTTATTCCCTCAACATTAAATAAACCTACGACATTATATTGCTCAAAACGTGCACCTAATTGCATTGTTACTTTGTTGAATTTATGCCCATAATTAATATATCCAGAATACATTTTTCTGTCGTATGAAAATGATGAATTTAATGCATTCGTATTATCATTAATATTATCAGTTTTGTTTATTCTTACTTCAGCACCAAGTTCTAGTTTTCCGTTTTTAGAAACAGGGTTTGTATAATCAATATTAAATAGCGTGTTGCTTCTTTTGTTGCTAATGTCTTCATTTCCTGTGTCTCTTACAGCATATTCTGGAGAGTTAGAATCCGAAAAAGTAGCTTCTACTTCAATATTATGTCCTTTTTTAGCAAAATCTAATTTATAGTTTAAGTTGTATGCACTAGAGCGACTTCCGTTAGAGGTTGAAGTAAAAGGGGAGTCGATAGTTAATGCGCCTGTAGTATCAAATACCTTTGTTGAACCTGTACCAACACCATCAGATAGGTTCTGAGTTGTGTAAAACGACAATGTATTTTTATCATTTAAGTAAATGTCTGCACCTAATTTTATTAAATGAGAAGTATTGTCATTTAAAAAATTAAATTCTTGTCTTGATGCATTTGTACCAGTTCTGGTAACATTACCACGACCACCATTTTTACCATCTCTAAACCCGTAATTTGTATAAAAATTTACTTTACCAGTTTTGTAGTTCATGTCTAGAGAACCATTTAAACGTGTATAAATACCTCTTGTTACACCTCCAGTAACAGAACCGTTAAAGCCAATATTAGCGTTTTTATTTAAGATGATATTAATAATTCCACTCATTCCTTCAGGATTGTATTTTGCCGATGGATTGGTAATTAATTCTATACTTTTGATAGAAGTAGAAGGAATTTGTTGTAATAATTGTGCGGTACTCATATTTGTTGGTTTTCCATCAACTAACACTCTTACATTACTGTTTCCACGTAAACTTAGAGCACCAGTTTGACTATCTACACTTACTGACTGCACATTATTCAATAATTCAGATGCAGTTGCACCTGCCGAAGTTAAATCTTTACCTACATTAATTACTTTACGATCAATTTTTTGGACTACAGTTGATGTCTCTGCACGAATCTCCACTTCGTCTAAAGTAGTCGAATCTTCGGATAAAGAAAGAGTACCAAGATTAATTTTTCTATTTTTGTTACTGACAGTAGCAGGTTTAGAGATTGTTTTGTAACCTATAAATTGAACTTCAACTATAATTTTTCCTTCAGGAATATTTTTTATAGAAAAAGTACCATTGTCGTTTGTGATTCCTCCAGTTAAAATTTTATTGGCAGCATCTTTGATTATAATGTTTACATAAGGTAAAGATTCCTTGGTTGTTTTATCAATAACTTTACCTGAAACAGTACCAGGCTTTGGTAAGTTACTTTTGGGCATTTGAGCAAATAAACTCACACTAAATACGGTGAAAATTAGTAGTAGTATTTTTTTCATTTTGTTTGTTTTTTAGATTCTTTTGATACTTAGTAGACTTGCTATTAATCATTTTCGTTACTACAGTTAACGGAGTTTAACTTATTATTAACAATTATGAAAAAAAATACTTTAGTTATAGGAGCTTCTTTAAATCCTACGAGATATTCAAATATTGCAATTAAAAGATTGATTGATAAAGGAATAAAAACCGTTGCAATTGGTTTAAGAAAAGGGAAAGTGTTAGACACTATTATTGAAAAAGAAAAAGTACTTTTTAAAAATATTGATACTGTTACATTGTATTTAAATGCTGAGCGTCAAAAAGAATACTATGAGTATATAATTTCATTACAACCCAAGAGAGTAATTTTTAATCCGGGTACTGAAAATAATGAGTTTTATAAAATTTTAGAAGAAAATAAAATCCAGTCAGAAGTGGCTTGTACATTGGTTTTATTATCAACCAATCAATATTAATTTAAAATATTTACAGGAGCCGAGTTTGTAGAATATAGTTTACCGGCTTCGGCTAATTCTACATTTTTAAAAATTGTTTGTGCTTCGTCTTTAAAATCTTCTATGTTTGAATATCGACTAGAATAATGACCAATAATTAATTTATTTACGTTTGCTTGGTTAGCAATTGAGGCTGCTTGTTCGGCAGTAGCATGTTTTGTTCTTTCACATAAATCTTCCCTATTTTTTAAAAAGGTAGCTTCATGGTATAAAAGATCTACATTTTTAATAATAGGAACTATATCTGGTTTATATGCAGTATCACTACAAAAAGCAAAACTTTTTGATTTAGGAGGATCGATAGTTAATTCGGAATTGGGAATAACTTTACCTGTAGATAAAACAAAATCTTTACCTGATTTGATATTATGGTAATCGCAAGTATCTATTTCTTTGTATTCTTCTATTTTACCGATATGTAATTTTCTTGGCTTTTCTTTTTCTCTAAATAAAAATCCGTTGGTATAAACTCTGTGGTCTAAAGGAATTGTATGTACAGAAACTTTATCATCTTCAAAAATTAACTCGCTTTCTTTTGATGCGAGTTCGTGAAAATGAATATGGTATTTTGTCCAAGATTTTGATAGTTTTAATTGAAGAGTAGTAACTTCTTTAATACCTTTTGGATCATAAATGTGGAGTTCTTTTTCACGATTTAAAATACCGAAGGTAGAAATAAGACCTATAAGGCCAAAGAAATGATCACCATGTAAATGAGATATAAATATATGATTGATTTTAGAAAAACCAACTTTGTATTTTCGCATTTGTCTTTGTGTACCCTCGCCACAATCTATTAGAAAATGACGGTTATTAATTTCTAAATATTGAGATGTAGGATGTGCGTTTACTCTTGGGGTGGCAGAATGGCAACCTAAAATAGTTAACTTTAAATTCATTTATCTAATTACAAAACGTTTAGAAATTACTTCTTTATTGCTTTGAATAGCATATATATACATGCCTGATTTTAAATCGTTACGATTAAAAGGTATAGAATTACGACCATTAATCACCTTTAACTTTTTAGAATACACTGTTTTTCCGAGTACATTTCTAACAGTTAAAATAACCGTTTGACTTGTTTTTGAGTTTACAAAAATGGTAGTACTATTCGTAAAAGGGTTCGGAGACGCAACTAATTTATCTATAGATTTTTCTTGAGAAAAACTAGATAATGTTATCGTTAATAAAAATAATAAAAGTATTTTTTTTACCATATGTATTCATTTAGGGGATAATAAATATAAGGCTAAAAACCCAAATCACGTTGAATATTTTCCATTTCTATAACATCTTCCGCTTCGGTTAGGGTTGGAACAATGTTAAAATTTTCAGGAAAATCATCAATATTTACATCCTTTACTACAATAACAAAAGATGTGCCGTTTTTTAGATGTTCATGAGCGTATACCAAAAATAATAAAATATTTTCTTTGGTAGCGTTAAAATTCTCTGAAATTTCAACAATAAGGTGTTTTTCCTTATAGTTAATATGTTCTTTTTCAAAAGTTAACATAAATTCAGCGAAAGTTTCTGCTACTGAACTAAATAAAGTATAGATTGTTTTTTCTGCTATTTTCATGATTATCTTTTTATTTGTTGAGCAAGTAAATATATTGCAGCCATACGTACTGCAACACCATTTTCTACTTGATTTAAGATAATAGATTGATTACTATCGGCAACATCACTAGTTAATTCTACCCCACGGTTTATAGAGCCTGGATGCATGATAACAATTTCTTTATTAAGGCTATCTAGTATTTCTCTGTTAATTCCGAAAAGTTGTGTGTATTCTCTTGTTGATGGAAAATATTTAATATCCATTCGTTCATGTTGTACACGTAAAACATTGGCTACATCACACCATTCTAAAGCCTTCTTTAAGTTTGTTTCAACCTCAACACCTAAACTAGTAATGTATTTAGGGATTAAAGTAGTAGTAGCCACAAACTTTTACCTTAGCGCCTTGTAGTTGCAATGCAAATATATTAGAAAGTGCCACTCGCGAGTGTAAAACATCACCTACAATTACAATTTTTTTACCTTTTAGATTACTGTTTAAAGCTTCTCGCATAGAAAAACTATCCAACAAAGCTTGTGTTGGGTGTTCGTGAGTTCCGTCACCAGCGTTAATAATTTTAGCATCTACATGCCTCGATAAAAAAATACCTGCACCAACACTTGCATGACGCATTACAACAATATCAACTTTCATGGCTAATATATTGTTAACAGTATCTATTAAAGTCTCTCCTTTTTTTACTGATGATTGCGCAGCAGAAAAATTAATTACATCAGCAGATAATCGTTTTTCAGCTAACTCGAATGATAATTTTGTGCGAGTACTATTTTCAAAAAATAAATTAGCAATCGTTATATCTCGAAGAGAAGGAACTTTTTTAATGGGTCTGTTTATAACTTCTTTAAAATGAGAAGCAGTTTCAAAAATAAGCTCTAAATCAGTTTTGTTAAGGTACTTAATACCTAATAAATTTTCAACACTTAACTGCTTCATCTTAGTTTGTTTTTATAATCATAACTAATCAAGCTTGGTAGGCTTGGTTTCTAGGTAAATTGTATCTTTTTTATGAGTCTCTTGCCAATTAACAACTACCTTTTCTTCATTAATAGCATCTACTTGTCTACCTCTGTAATTAGGTTGAATTGGTAAATGGCGACTAAAACGACGATCGATTAATACTAATAATTCAATATTTTCTGGTCGTCCGTATGATTGAATTGCGGTTAAAGCACTTCGCACACTTCTTCCTGAATACAGTACATCATCAATAATAACCACCTTTTTATCTTCAATTAAAAAATCAATTTGAGTAGATGTAGCCTCTAATGGCTCATTTCTTCTACGAAAATCATCACGATAAAAAGTAATATCTAACAGCCCTAGTTTAAGGTCTTTAATATTATATTCTTCGGTTAATAATTTTGTTAATCGTTTTGCTAAAAAAGAACCTCTAGGCTGCAAACCTATTAAAACGGTATTAGAAAAATCGTTGTGATTTTCGATTAACTGACAGGCTAATCGATGCAGAATGATTTCAATTTCTTTAGAAGTAAGTAGTGTTTTCCTGCTCATGTTTTGCTATCAAATTGGTATGATAGTTTATTTTTCAAAAATAAAGCAAAAAAAACAGCGGACAAAATTAAACTTGATGAAACATAAAACTATATGAATAAAATTATCTTTACATTTGCCAACTTTTACAATAGCCGAGAATATTATGATGAAATACCTTAAAAATAAGAAACTTAACATTAAAGATGATACGTTAGCAGGGATAACAGTTTCTTTAGCAATGATACCAGAAGTGGTAGCTTTTGCTTTTGTTGCTCAAATTAGCCCAATAGTAGCATTGTTTGGTGCATTTGTAGTGGGAATAATTTCAGCCGTTTTTGGTGGTAGACCAGGACTTATCTCTGGTGCAGCAGGTGCTGTAGCTGTTATTTTTGTAACGATGATACAAGAAGGGCATGCAAAAGGCTTGCTTTTTGATAACCCTGTAGAAAATATGGGCTATTTCTATTTACTAGCCGCAGTTGTTTTAATGGGAGTAATACAAGTTTTTGCTGGTTTGTTTAAGTTAGGGAAATTTGTGCGTTTAATTCCACACCCTGTAATGATGGGATTTGTAAACGGATTGGCAATTGTTATTTTTATGGCACAATTGGGAATGTTTACTGAAAATAAAAAAGATTTTTTCGGACAAAATATGCGTAAAACCGAATCGAAAGAATTGGTTTATAATGTAACAAATAATCAAGTTAAAGATTTAAATTCTGACACTGTTTTATTTACCATTGATGGAAATTCAGTAAGGAATAATAATACAAACGAAGAAGCTTTTTTCGTTTCAGAAGGTCAGGTTTTTGATGCTAAAACAAAAAAAGTTGTTTTTAACGTTTCTGAAGAAGGGTTTTATTCGGTAAAAGATAGCGGAGTTGTAAAATCAACCATGCAAGGAGAAAAGCTTTATACAATGATTGGGTTGGTTTTATTAACAATGCTTATTGTATGGGGATTACCAAAAATAACTACTAAAATACCGGCAGCATTAACGGCTATTTTAATTGTTACATTAATATCAATCTTTAGTGGTTTAAGTTCTATTAATGTTGGTGATTTTATTAGAGACGGAGGAGGAGCCGGTTTAAACGGTATTGATGAAATATCAAAAAAACTAAATTTATTAGAGCTTTGGAGCAACTTACCTTTTAATTTAGATACCCTTAAATTTATAGCACCTTATGCCTTTTTAGCGGCATCTGTTGGTTTGATAGAAACTTTAATGACTATGAACTTAGTAGATGAGTTAACAGATAGTAGAGGTAACGGAAATAAAGAATGTGTTGCGCAAGGAGCAGGAAATATTGTAAGTGGTGTATTTGGTGGAACTGGTGGTTGTGGTATGATTGGCCAAACAGTTATTAATATCAACGCTGGTGGTAGAGGAAGATTATCGGGAGTAATGATGTCATTAACCTTATTAACTTTTATTTTATTTGCTGATAAATATATAGAGCAAGTGCCAATTGCTGCTTTAGTAGGAGTAATGTTTATGATGGTTATTGAAACATTTGCATGGTCTAGTTTTAGAATCATGAAAAAAATTCCAACTTCTGATGCATTTGTATTAGTAATCGTATCTGCAGTTACTGTATTTTTCGATTTAGCAATTGCCGTTTTTGTAGGGGTAATTATCTCCGCTTTATCTTTTGCTTGGACAAGTGCTAAGAAAATTAGAGCTAGAAAAAGAATGAAAGCAGATGGAACTAAAGTGTATGAAATTTGGGGACCTTTATTCTTTGGAAGTATTACTACTTTTAATGAAAAATTTGATGTTAAAAATGATCCTGAAAATGTAGAAATTGATTTTATTGAAAGTAGAATTTCTGATCACTCTGCCCTAGAAGCCTTATTTATTTTAGTAGAGAAGTATGAGAAAGCAGGAAAAACATTAAAATTAAAACACTTAAGTGAAGACTGTAAAGTGTTAATGTATAAAGCGAATGATAAGTTTTATGATGTAATTATAGCTGATGTTGATGATCCTCGTTATCATTTAGCTGAAAATCCTGAAGCTTTTCCGAAGCCTTTATCAGAATATAAATTTTAAATAAAAAATCCCGCTTTTAGCGGGATTTTTTATGACTTATATTTTATTTATCGGACTAATAATATCAACATCACTAAAAGCAATTGCGCCTCTAATAACACTATCTATAGTGCTTTTTAAAGCTTCAATTAATTGCATTTTAAGTTGTGATTTATGATAAATTAAGCTGACCTCTCTTGCAGGAGGAGGTGTTTCAAATTCTCTTAAATGTTCTTTGTCAGATTCATTTAAATCTAGCGTATTTAAATATGGCAATAAGGTCATGCCTAAACCATCTTTAGATAGTTTTATGAGTGTATCAAAACTTCCACTTTCTAACTGAAAATGATGCGTTGAGTTCTTTTTATTAGTTCTGCATAAATTAATAATGCTGTTTTTAAAACAATGTCCATCTTCTAGTAATAAAATGTCATCCACTTCTAAATCATCAATTTTAATCTTTTTCTGATCATACAAACGATGTTCTTTTGGGATTAAACCCACAAAAGGTTCGTAATATAAAACGCGTTCTTTTATTGCTTCATTTTCTAGCGGAGTTGCCGCCAAAGCAGCATCGATATGACCGTCGGTTAATTTTCTAACAATTTCTTCAGTAGTTAACTCCTCTATAATTAACTGAACTTTCGGATAGTTTTTACTAAATGTCTTTAAAAACATTGGTAGTAGAGTTGGCATAACCGTAGGTATAATTCCAAGTTTAAACTCGCCACCTATAAATCCTTTTTGTTGATGAACTATATCTACAATTCGATTACTTTCATCAACAATAACTTTAGCTTGTTCAATAATTTTTTGACCAACTTCGGTTAATTCAATTGGTTTTTTTGACCGATTAAATATTTTAGCCTCTAATTCATCTTCTAATTTTTGAATTTGCATACTTAAAGTAGGCTGCGTAACAAAACAGTGCTCAGCTGCAATAGTAAAGTTTTTATATTCAGCAACAGCAAGGGTGTATTTTAACTGAGTTATTGTCATTCTATCAAATTTTTTGATAAAGATATTAAAACTATCAATATCATTTATAGTTTTTGTGATTTATTTAAAAGTAATTTTGAAGTATTAAAATATGAATAACTAAAAATAAATAAAATGAATACAACAGTTATAGGATTAGATAAGAATAAATCAATTGAATTAGTAAAAGAATTAAATGTTTTGTTGGCTAATTTTCAAGTTTATTACCAAAATGTTAGAGGATTGCATTGGAATATTAAAGGGAAAAGTTTTTTTGAATTGCATGTGAAGTTTGAAGAGTTATATACTGATTCTCAGTTAAAAGTGGATTTAATCGCTGAACGAATTTTAACATTACAAGGAACTCCTTTGCATACTTTTGATGATTATATAAAAGCGGCAGAGGTTCCTGTAGGAAAAAATATAAGTAAAGATGTTGAAGCAGTACAATTAGTTGTAAAGTCATTAGCCGGATTGTTAAAAGTTGAAAGAAAAATTTTAGAATTATCTGAAGCAGCAGCTGATGAAGGAACAAATTCTATGATGAGTGACTTTATTACTGAGCAAGAAAAAACAATATGGATGTTAAACGCTTGGTTGGGGTAAGACTAATTGATTTAAATAGAAAAAGGTGTACTAATTTAGTGCGCCTTTTTCTATTTAGAATAGTTCTAGTTATTTAAGTTCTCTTAATAAAATTTACATTTTAATGATGTGATATTAAAATAGCATTGATATAAGTTTTACAAACGAGCCCTTAATTTGAGGAATCAAAAAAACTAAAAAATATCATAATGAAAAAATTAAAATTAAGCTTACTTACCTTATTAACAATTTCAATTAGTATTACCACATTTACAGCTTGTGAAGATGCTATTGATGGAACTGACGGTATAGATGGTATTGATGGAAGTAACGGATCAGATGGAGAAAATGGTTCTGATGCAACAACATATTTAACAGCTTCTAAAACACCAAACTTTTTAAAAGTAACAAGTGATTTTGTAGGGTTAAAAATTACGCCAATTTTATCATCAGAAGATGTGATACCAAATTCACCAGACTTTGTATATGGTTCTATGGCAGATGGAGCAGGTTTGTTAGCTGAAACAGATGGTATTTTTACATTAATTAATAATATTGAAGCAGATTATTCTATCGCAAGAATTAAATTAAACGAAAATTTAAGACCAGTATCTGCAGAATATATTTTAAACGCAACAGCAACAGCTGAAACTGCTCAGTGCTCTGGATCAATGATTTCTCCACAAGAACATGGTTTTGGACCATTATATTTATCAGGAGGTGAATGGGGTGGAGCGTCTAAAGGTGTTTTTGCAACAGATCCGTATAAATCAGCAACCGATGCTAGTACAGGAAATATGTTAGCAGCATTAGGGCAATGGTCTACTGAAAATGCTGTAGTAATAGGTAAAGATGCTTATGCGGATAAAACGGTAGCGTTTATTGGAGACGATAATGCTAATAACGAAGTGCCTTCAGGTCAATTAGGAATGTATGTTGGTAATAGAGGAGATTTAGATGGTGGAAAATTATATGGTTTAAAAGTAACTTCTCCAGGTGTAACTTATGAAATGGACATGGCTCAAGGAACTGAATATGATGTGGAGTTTGTAGAACTTGAAGAAAAAGAAATTAACGCTTTAGATACTGAATGTAAAACAAAAGGGGTTATGGGATTCTCTAGATTAGAAGATATTGATTGGAGAAGAGGTTCTGCAGCTAATAATAGAGAAATTTATTTTGCAGTAACTGGACGTAATAAGCCAGGTTTAGTTGGTAAAGGATCTATTTTAGGACGTGTTTATAAAGTAGTTTTAAATGATACTGATCCAACAGGAACTGCAAAAATTACTTGTGTATTAGATGGTGATATTGTTGGAGGAAAAGCAGATGGATTTCACTCGCCAGATAACATTTTAGTAACTGAAAACTATGCTTATATTCAAGAAGATCCTAACGGGTATGCTTCTGTAAATCCAAGTATTATAGGATATTCTAAACTGTATCAATATAATTTAACAACCGGAGCTATAAAAACAGTATTAGAATGTGATCAGGAAAGAGCAGCATCTTTAGGATACGGTTCAACTTCAAGAAATTGGGAAATTACAGGAATGATTGATGTGACAGATATTGTAAATAATGGTAAGAATTCATTTTTAGTAATGACTCAAAACCATGGATGGGAACCAGCAGACGGAACTTCATTTACAGATCCAAAAGCAAATCCTAATTTATCAAATAGAAAAGAAGGTTCTGTTTTACATTTAATTACAGGATTAGAAAGATAAAATATGAAAGATATCTTAAGTCTAGCTAAGACATACCTTTGTGTATGTCTTTTGCTTTTATTGATGGGATGCAATCAAAAAAAGAAAAATATCAATCAATTACAGCATTTTCTGAAGCTGTAAAACAACTTTATGTAGAGCAGCTTTCTATGGCTATTGAAAATTTAGATGCCATGGAAGGAAAGCCAATAAAAGAACAACGAAATAAATACATAGCAGCAAGAAAAAATTTTAAATTACTAGAGCCAATTTTAGCTTTTTCAGACAAAGACAATTATAAATCGTTAAATGCACCTAATATAATAGGGGTTAAAGGCGAGGAAAGTAATGATACTAGAGTGATAAA
Organism: Tenacibaculum retecalamus; assembly: GCF_027941755.1. NCBI lineage: Bacteria > Pseudomonadati > Bacteroidota > Flavobacteriia > Flavobacteriales > Flavobacteriaceae > Tenacibaculum > Tenacibaculum retecalamus. The sequence goes on from NZ_CP115916.1 coordinate 1,062,498, forward strand.
GCCGATAGGTTTTCAGGTGATAGAAGAAACTATTCATGAAAAAAATATTGATCAAGATATTTTAAAAAGAGCAATAACTGTTACAAGTGGTCGATTAAAATTAATTCGAAAAAATGTAGTTCTTAAGTTAAAAGGCTACCATGTAATTTGGTTGATAAGAGATCAAATTACAAGAATAGCTACCACTGGTATTACAGGTTTTGATTCGCCTGTTTTAAATCAATCACTAATAGAAAGTTCATACACTTATAAAACAATATTAAAGATTGTTCAACTAAATAAAGAGAAGTTTACATCAAAAGAGCTGCTTATTAAGTTTGAAAAAGCAATTAAAAATGCTCAAAAAGATTTAGACCATGATTTTGATAGTTTTGATAGATTTACTTTTATAAAAAAACATACGAATCCGCAATTAAAAATATTACTTGAAATTCAAAAAGACTGGAAAGTGAAATTTCCTTTTGAAATGGCATTGTCTAATAACATGACAACCTTGTTTTCTGATAAAACATTAAACGCCAATTATTTTTCCGACCATTTAAGTGATACTACTCAATTGGCAGCTAAAATAGTTTTCGGAAAACAGTTGTTTAATGACACCTCTCTTTCTAAAGATTATAATATGGCTTGTGTAACCTGTCATATTAAAGATTTGGCTTTTACAGATGGTCGAAAAACATTTGATAAGAATCAAACAAGAAACACCCCTACATTAACTTATGCTTCTTACCAAAGAGGTTTTTTTATGGATTCGAGAGCAGGCAGTTTAGAAGGGCAGGTTATTGGTGTGGTAGAAAATCACAATGAATTTAATATGTCTATGGATTCAGTAGTACAGCGTGTGTTAAAAAACGAAAAATATAAAAATTTACTTACTAATTTATATGATAATAAAAGAGTAAATTTTAACATTCGACATGCGATTGCATCTTATATAAGAACCTTAAATACTTTTAATTCAAAATTTGATAAAAACATCAGAGGAGAAGAGGCTAGTTTAACAAGTGACGAACAAAAAGGATTTAATTTATTTATGGGAAAAGCATTGTGTGCAACGTGTCATTTTGCACCTGTTTTTAACGGAACCGTTCCGCCTAATTACAATGATACAGAGCTAGAGTTTATAGGTGTTCCAATATCTACGGATACTATAAATCCAATGATTTCATCAGATCTAGGACGTTATAATCTGTATAAAACACCCGAACGTAAACATTTCTTTAAAACACCTACTATTAGAAATATAGCCAAAACTGCACCATATATGCATAATGGCGTTTATAAAACTTTAAAAGAAGTAATGGATTTTTATAATAAAGGAGGCGGAGAAGGTTTAGGGTTTCATAATGAAAAGCAAACATTACCTTTTGATAAATTAAATTTATCTGAAAAGGAAATAACTCAAGTTGTAGACTTTATGAAAACATTGACTGACGAGTAATTGTTTAAAATAAATATTTAATTAAAATACGAATACTTACAAAGGCAACCAAAATAGCGGTTGCCTTTTTTAATTGAATAGGACTAAAGAATTGATGACTTACTCTGCTACCTATTTGGCCGCCAATAAAAACGGTAATCAATAGAGTCGTAGTTAAATTCCAGTCAATAGTAAAACTAGGATTCATATATTGGCCAAGTAGCCCTGCAATAGAATTAACTAAAATAAAAAAGCTTGACGTTGCCGCAATTCTTTTCGGAGAATCCCAATTTGTTAAATGTAAAAAAGGCGCTAAAAAAATACCACCTCCAATACCTACAATGCCAGAAATAAAACCAATAATGCCACCATAACTCGCATTTTTGTGAATGCTTACTTTTGTTGTATCTTTTTTTAATGAAATTACATTTTTAGAAACCCACATGGTAATTGCAGCTACAAACAAAGTAGTTCCTAAAAGAATAAAAAATATAGTTTGATTTATTTTAAGAAAACCACCTAAAAAAGCTAGTGGAACACTAAATGAAACAAGTGGAATTACTTTTTTCCAATTAAATAATTGTTCTTTTTGAAATATCAAAACATTACCAAAAACAACGGCAATATTACATATTAAAGAGGTAGATCTTATTTGTATATATGCGATACCTGTTAAGGCTAAAACAGCTAAATAACTAGAGCCTCCACCAAAACCAACGGAAGAGTAAAGTATGGAAATACTAAAAAAAAGCAAAATTAGTTGCCAGTTTAAAAAAACGGATTCAATTAAAAATGTCAATAGTTCTGTGAAATTAATTTTTCAAAGATGTTTTAAATTGTTGCGGTGTTAAAAGCTCATTTTTCTTAAAAAGTCTATTAAAATAAGTAACACTATTAAACCCTGCTTTGTATGCGATATCACAAATATTTTCTTGAGGAGTGTTTTTAATTAATTGTTTTGCAAATTTAATTTTCTCAGAATTTATATAATCCACGGGAGTAACACCTAGTGTACTTTTAAATTTTTTAAAGAAATGAGATTTACTCATGCAAGCTTTTTCAGAAACTTCATCTAAAGTTAAATTATTTTTTGTTAAATTATCCTTAATGTATTTTACCGCGTATCCGATACGAGTATCATTAAATAAATCATCAACATTATTTAAAATTAACTTTCTTGCTTTGCTTTGTAACAAACGAATAATTAGTTCTTGAATCATTAAATCTAATAGTAGATCTTTAGATTTTGTATTGTTAATAAACGTACTCGTAAGCCTGTTTATTAAAATATTTAATTCATTGTTATTGTTTAAATGAGATGTCGCTTTTTTAAAATCCCATCCGTTATTTTCTCTTTCAATAGTGGTGTCTTCATTGAAGTTATAAACAACTTCATTTATTTTTCCTTGATCAATAACTAACCCTAAGCACGATGTAGGATTATCTAAAGAAGCATCCGGAAAATCAATATTCATGCTATTATTTTCAGGAATGACTAAAGATTCATCAGGAACAAAAGAAAAAGGTGTTGTATCATTAAAATGCATCGTTTTTTTACCAGTTAACATACTCGCAATAACTGTAGAATCGAAATTTAAGAAAACATTTTTTGTGGCTTCAAAAGTTTCAAATATATTTAATTCGGCATATTCAGAAGAATACATCGTCCTATTTTCAATAAGAGTAGAGAGTTTCCTCTTTTTAAAATGTTGGTGGTCTAATGATATCATAACTTTTTCTTTCGGATAGTAATATAGTGCAAAAATTTAAGAATATAGTGCAACTATTGTTAAAGTTTAATCGGTAAATTTGATATATCAATAATTCTAATATTCGAATTGTGTAAATGTAAAAAGACAAGTTTCCCCCAGAGAAAATTGCTATTAAAAAGAAAAAAACTAACACTTAAATGTGTTAGTTTTTTTTTGATAAACAAATAATTTTATAGGTTAAATAGGCTTTACCACGTTTATTTTAAATTGTATTTATAGAATTAATTACTTAAATATAATATAGAATAGACATTGTTAAACTTATTTACTGACTCTTATATTTTAATTTAGAAAAAGTTGAAAATAAAACAGTGGAAAATCAATTAATAAGTGTTTTATCTATGAAATGTTGTCATAAGTAGAAAAAAAGAAGATTATTATAGAATAATCTTAAATTAGTGTTTCATAATTATACAGCATAATGAGTAACTATCATATTAAAAATTTAGAAGAATATTTTCAGGTATATCGTAAATCGGTACGAAACCCTGAGTTGTTTTGGGAAGAAATAGCAGAAGAACATTTTGTATGGCGAAAAAAATGGAATACAGTTTTAGAGTATGATTTTTTAAAACCTGAAATAAAATGGTTTGAAGGAGCAAAGTTAAATATTACCGAAAACTGTATCGATCGTCACTTACAAATACGAGGAGATAAAACAGCAATATTGTTCGAACCAAACAGTCCAAATGAAAAAGCAGTGCATATTTCATATAAAGAGTTGCACAAAAGAGTATGTAAGTTTGCCAATGTTTTAAAAGAAAGCGGTATTAAAAAAGGAGATAGAGTTTGTATTTATTTACCAATGATTCCTGAATTAGCAGTTTCAGTATTAGCCTGCGCTCGGATAGGTGCGGTACATTCTGTAATATTTGCTGGGTTTTCGGCAACAGCTTTATCAACAAGAGTAAACGACTGTGAAGCAAAAATGGTAATTACTTCGGATGGTTCTTTCCGCGGAGCGAAAACAATTGATTTAAAAGGAATTGTAGATGAAGCTTTGGTAGATTGTGAAGGAGTTAAAACAGTATTAGTAGCGAAAAGGATTCACTCTACGATTCAAATGAAAGAAGGACGAGATAAGTGGTTGCAACCTTTAATAGATAAAGCTTCTGATGTTTGTGAGCCAGAGATAATGGACGCAGAAGACCCGTTATTTATTTTATATACATCAGGTTCAACAGGAAGTCCGAAAGGAATGGTACATTCTACTGCTGGTTATATGATTTATACAGCCTATACTTTTAAAAACGTATTTAATTATAAGGAAAATGATGTGTATTGGTGTACTGCTGATATTGGTTGGATTACCGGACACAGTTACATCGTATATGATCCACTAGCAAACGGAGCCACAACAGTTATGTTTGAAGGTGTACCTAGTTACCCTGATTTTGGACGTTTTTGGGAAATCATAGAAAAACATAAGATTAATCAGTTTTACACTGCGCCAACGGCAATTAGAGCTTTAGCAAAAGAAAAGCTAGAATTTGTAGATACATACGATTTGTCATCCTTAAAAGTTTTAGGAACTGTAGGAGAACCAATAAATGAAGAAGCTTGGCATTGGTATAATGATAATGTAGGTAAAAAGAAATCTCCAATTGTAGATACTTGGTGGCAAACTGAAACAGGCGGAATGATGATTTCTCCGCTACCATATATAACCCCAACCAAACCAACTTATGCAACTTTACCATTACCAGGAGTACAATTGGTATTAATGGATGAAAAGGGAGAGGAAGTAAAAGGAAATCAAGTAGATGGACGTTTGTGTGTAAAATACCCTTGGCCAGGTATGGCAAGAACAATTTGGGGAAATCACCAACGCTATAAAGAAACGTATTTTTCAGCTTTTGATAACAAATATTTTACAGGCGATGGTGCCTTGCGTGATGAGGTTGGTTATTACCGAATTACAGGTAGAGTAGATGATGTAATTATTGTATCGGGACATAATTTAGGAACCGCACCTATTGAAGATGCCATAAATGAACATCCTGCGGTAGCAGAAAGTGCTATTGTTGGTTTTCCGCACGATGTAAAAGGAAATGCATTGTACGGTTATGTAATTTTAAAAGACGTTGGTGAAGGTAGAGATCATAATAATTTACGAACAGAAATAAATCAAATAATTACAGAACATATTGGTCCAATTGCTAAATTGAATAAAATTCAATTTACGGTTGGATTACCAAAAACACGATCAGGAAAAATTATGCGCCGTATTTTACGTAAAATAGCACATAATGAATTGGATAATTTAGGAGATGTTTCAACCTTGTTAAACCCTGAAGTAGTACAAAGTATTATTGATAATAGATTGTAAATTTAAATAGAATTACTAAAAACGTAATTAGCTAAAATAATGCGTTGTATCTTGCAAAAATAATATGAAGTATTATTGATAATATAGCAAGATGAGCATTGTAAATATTAGAACATATCTAGAAAAATCACTAACAATTAATGATAATGATTGGAATTTTTTTACAGCTAGATTAAAACTAAAAAAAGTAAAAAAGCGTACAAAACTTTTAAATGTAGGAGAAGTAGAAAGGTCTATTTCTTTTATTGACAAGGGTATTGTACGTTTTTTTATTCCGAAAGAAGAAGAAGATAAAGAAACTACTTTCGGATTTTGTTTTAATAATGAATTTGTAAGTGCTTACGATTCTTTTTTAACACAATCGCCTTCGTTATATGAATTAGAAACACTTACGGATGTAGAGATGTGGAGCATGTCTTATGAAGACTTACAAGAGGTTTATAAAAAAACGTCCATAGGAAATACTTTAGGAAGATTATCATCAGAACGTTTATTTTTAATAAAATCTAAAAGAGAACAATCCTTATTAAATGAAACAGCCGAAGAACGTTACCTTAATTTATTTGATGAACGTCCTAAGCTAATTAAAGAAATTCCACTAAAATATATTGCTTCATACATAGGTGTTACAGCGCAGGCTTTAAGCCGAATTAGAAAGCGAATTACTTAACTTAGGTTCATTTTTTTTGCGATACTAAAATTGGTTCTTTGTAAGCTAATTTTATAAGAATGGCGATAGTAATTTTCATGATAATTTTATGGTATTCAGGGTTGTTTTTTCAAACCTTCTTTTTGCATAGATATTCAGCACATCAAACCTTTAAAATGTCAAATTTTGGAGAAAAAGTATGCTTCTTTTTAACTTGGTTAACACAAGGTTCTAATTATTTAAGTGCTTATGGTTATGGTGTAATGCACCGAATGCATCATGCGTATGCCGATACCGAGAAAGATCCGCATTCACCTAAGTACGATAGTAATTTATTTAGTATGATGTGGCGTACTAAAAACATGTATCAGGATATTAATAATCAAAGAATAGCAATTGAAGAAAAATTTACCAAAAATGTACCACAATGGAAAAGCTTTGACAATTTTGCAAGTTCAAAGTTCTCTAGATTAACTTGGGGAGCATTATACGTTGTGTTTTTTATGTTTTTTGCAACTGCTTGGTGGCAATGGTTGTTTTTACCAGTAGCTTTTTTAATGGCACCAATACACGGAGTAATTATAAACTGGTTTGCACATATTTATGGTTATGTAAACTTTAAAGTAAGCGATACTTCAAAAAATTTATTACCATTCGATTTTTTAATGATGGGCGAAGGATATCACAACAATCACCATGCTAATGGTGGTCGTGCTAATTTTGGTGGTGTAAGATGGCATGAAATAGATGTAACGTATTGTATTATGGTTGTTTTAGATAAAGTAAGGTTGATAAAATTAAAATAAAAGTACTTTTAAATTGTATTTTGTAATTGTGTCAGGCTTATTGTAAATGGCATATATTTTGACGATAAATAGTATCTTCAATAAAAAAACATGCAGCAACATACATCATCAAAAGAAAACAAAAAGAAACCTAAAGTATCAATAGGAAAAGCATTTAAAACTATTATTTGGCCACGTAAAAGCTTAGTTTTAATTGGTTTAGTTTTAATAGTAATAAGTAGGTTGGCAAGTTTGGTTGCTCCGTTAAAAATTAAATCACTGCTAGATGATGTAATTCCTAATAAAGATTACAATGCGTTATACAGCTTATTATTTGTTGTTGGTACAGCTATTTTAATTCAAGCAATAACTTCATTTTTATTAACACGTATTTTAAGTGTACAAGCACAATATTTAATTTCAGAATTGCGCGCAAAAGTGCAAAAGAAAGTTTTGTCTTTACCCATTAGTTTTTTCGATAACACAAAATCAGGAGCTTTAGTTTCTCGAATTATGAGTGATGTAGAAGGGGTTCGTAATTTAATAGGAACCGGGTTGGTTCAATTAGTTGGAGGATCAATCACAGCCATAATTTCTTTAATTTTATTGATAAACATAAGTTGGTCAATGACGCTGTTTGTATTAATACCTGTAATTATTTTTGGGTTAGTTGCTTTAAAAGCATTTAAATATATCAGGCCTATTTTTAGAAATAGAGGCGTAATTAATGCTGAGGTAAAAGGACGATTAACTGAAACGTTGGCAGGTGTAAGAGTCATAAAAGCATTTAATGCAGAGCAACAAGAAAACGAATCTTTTGAAAAAGGAGTAGCTCTTTTGTTTCAGAATGTAAAAAAGAGTTTAACAGCAACGGCAATCATGACAAGTTCGGCAACTTTTTTATTAGGAATTGCTTCTACAGGAATTATGGGAATTGGTGGTTATAAAATTATGATGGGTGAATTAACCGTTGGAGATTTTTTATCATTTACTTTTTTATTAGGTTTAATGATTGCGCCAATTGTACAAATGAGTAATATCGGAAGTCAATTAACGGAGGCTTTAGCAGGTTTAGATAGAACCGAAGAGTTGATGAACATGGAAGCTGAGGAAGATGATGCAGAAAGAACTATTGAGTTGAAAGATGTAAACGGAGCCATAAAATTTGACGATGTTTCTTTTTCATATGAAGAAGGAAAACAAGTACTAAATAATATTAGTTTTAAAGTACCTAAAGGAACTGTAACAGCATTGGTTGGAAGTTCTGGTTCTGGTAAATCTACCATTGCAGGATTATCAGCGACTTTTTTAAATCCAAAATCAGGAAAAGTATCGATTGATGATTACGATATGTCAAAAGTTAAATTAAGCAGTTACCGTAAAAATTTAGGAGTCGTTTTACAGGATGAGTTTTTATTTGAAGGATCAATAAGAGAAAACATTTTATTCCCAAGACCAGATGCAACTGAACAAGAATTACAAAATGCTGTAAAAGCAGCGTATGTAAATGAATTTACCGATCGTTTTGATGACGGATTAAATACGTTAATTGGTGAAAGAGGTGTAAAACTTTCTGGCGGACAACGTCAGCGTTTGGCAATTGCAAGAGCCATTTTAGCAAATCCTAAAATTATTATTTTAGATGAAGCTACCTCTAGTTTAGATACCGAAAGTGAAGCGTTGATTCAGAAAAGTTTATCAGAATTAATAAAGGACAGAACAACTATTGTAATTGCGCATAGATTAAGTACGATTAAACAAGCAGATCAAATATTGGTGATTGAAGCCGGTTCGATAGTAGAAAGAGGTACACATGACGAGTTGATAAAAAAACAAGGGAGATATTTTGAGTTGTACACCTATCAATCAAAAATTTAAATGTCATTAATAATAAACTAATAAAATAAAAGCATCCGAATTCGGATGCTTTTTTATTTTATAAATTCATAGAAGTTGTGTAAGTTTACTGCTAATACTCGACTGTATTTTATAGTAATAAAACATCCATAAAAAAATGAAAAAATTAGTCTTATTAATAGTAATTGCAGTAATTTCTTTAGCTTGTAAAAATGAATCAAAAAAAGAAGTTGTTAAAGAAGAAAAAACAGTTGCTAAATATCCTGAAAAATTAGCTAAAGTTTTTCAAAAACATGGAGGTATTGATAATTGGCGTAAAATGAAAACATTGTCGTATGGTTTAAAAGGAGAGGAACATACTACGGATTTACATTCAAGAAAAGCAGTAATCAATTCGAAAGAATATTCGTTAGGTTATGATGGTAAAGATGTTTGGGTTTCAGATACTGCAGTTTATAAGAAAGATGCTAAATTTTATTATAACTTATATTTCTATTTTTATACAATGCCTTTTGTTTTGGCAGATGACGGAATTGTATATTCAGAAACAAAACCATTAGAATTTAACGGAAAAAAATATCCAGGGTTTAAAATTTCATACAATGCAAATGTAGGTTCATCACCAGATGATAATTATTTTATTTATTATGATGAAACGACCAACGAAATGAGTTGGTTAGCTTATACAGTTACCTATCATAGTAAAAAAGCATCAAATAAAAAGAGTATTATTAGATATAACGATTGGCAAAATGTTAACGGTTTTTTATTACCTAAATCTTTAACTTGGTACAAAAAACATGAAAATGGTAATCCTACTGAACCAGCAGGTGAACCGACTGAATTTGTATTACCTTTATTAAGTGAAGCATCATTTGATGCTGACTTTTATGTAAAACCAACAAAATAAATGGATTCACAAAAATATACTTGGAAAAAAGAATACACTGTAGTGTTGATTGCAAATGTAGTTTACATCGCATTATTTTATATTATTACAAATTTATATACGAATTAGAATATGCAAACTATAGACTGGGTAGTACTTTCGTTAACATTATCATTTATTGTTTTTTACGGAGTTTGGAAAACTAGAGGAAGAAAAAACGCTGAAGATTATATTAAAGGAGGAAGCGATAGTAAATGGTGGACAATTGGTTTGTCGGTAATGGCAACACAAGCGAGTGCGATTACCTTTTTATCTACACCAGGACAGGCATTTCATAGCGGAATGGGTTTTGTACAATTTTACTTCGGATTGCCAATTGCTATGGTCATCATTTGTTTGGTATTTATCCCGATTTATCATCGATTAAAAGTATATACAGCGTACGAATATTTAGAAGGGCGTTTTGATAAAAAAACAAGAACTTTAACTGCTATTTTATTTTTAATTCAAAGAGGATTAGCAGCAGGAATTACCATTTTTGCGCCTGCAATTATTTTGTCAGCTGTATTAGGTTGGGATTTAATTACATTAAATATAATCATCGGATTCTTAGTAATTATTTATACTGTTTCTGGCGGAACAAAAGCCGTAAGTGTTACTCAAAAACAACAAATGGCAGTAATTTTTGCAGGAATGTTTATTGCCTTCTATTTGATATTACAATATTTACCTGACGGAATTACATTTACAAAAGCGTTAGAAATTGCCGGAGCTTCGGATAAAATGCAAGTATTAGATTTTTCTTGGGATTTAAATAATCGCTACACAGTTTGGACAGGTATTTTAGGAGGAACATTTTTAATGCTTTCTTATTTCGGAACCGATCAGAGTCAAGTTCAGCGATATTTATCAGGAAAATCGGTTCGAGAAAGTCAGTTAGGTTTAATTTTTAACGGATTGTTAAAAGTGCCTATGCAATTTTTTATCCTATTGGTTGGGGTAATGGTTTTTGTTTTTTATCAATTTAATACTTCGCCTTTAAACTTTAATCCGAAGGCAAAAGAAGCTGTTGAAAATTCTCAATATGCATCAGAGTATAAGGCTTTAGGTGATAAACATATCCAGATTGAAAATCAGAAAAAAGCTTTGATTTTTGATGGATTATCCGACAAAAATAAAAAACAATTACAAGCGTTAAACGAGCAAGATAAATCAATAAAAAAGCAAGCTAAAGCAATAATTACAAAAGCAGACGCTATAGTAGAAACGAATGATAAAGATTATGTTTTTATTCATTTTATTTTACACAATTTACCAAAAGGTTTAATCGGCTTATTGTTAGCGGTAATTTTATCGGCAGCAATGTCATCTACAGCATCTGAGTTAAATGCGTTGGCATCAACCACTGTTATCGATTTATATAAAAGAAATCAAAAGAAGGATAGGAGTGAAGAGCATTATGTTAAAATGACCAAATGGTTTACTTTAGGATGGGGACTTTTAGCAATTTCTGTAGCTTGTGTAGCCAATTTATTTGATAATTTAATTCAGTTAGTTAATATTATCGGTTCTATTTTCTACGGAAATGTTTTAGGGATATTCTTATTAGCTTTCTTCTTTAAATTTGTGAAATCGAATGCCGTTTTTATAGCCGCAATTATCACTCAGTTAATTATTATTTATGTTTGGAAAGCAGATTGGCTACCTTTCTTATGGTTAAATGCTTTGGGTTGCGGATTGGTAATTTTAATAGCTTCTTTATTACAACCATTTTTAAATAAGAAATAAGTAATAGTTGTAAGTTTAGTTATTCTGATATAAACAGAAATTAAAAAGATATCGAATACGTCAACCTGAACTTGTTTCAGGTTCGCATAAGCATTGGGTGCTATGATAGATGAGATTTTGAAATAAATTAAGAATGATGTTAAGAAGGTTTATTCTTTTTCATTCAAATGCTTTGCAACATAAGTTCCCATACTAAAACAGGCTTGTAATAAATAACCTCCGGTAGGCGCGTTCCAATCTAACATTTCACCGATACAATAATTATTTTTGAGTTTTTTTAACTCGAAATTTTCGGTGACTTCGTTTAAAGGAATTCCGCCAGTAGTTGAAATAGCTTCATTTAAAGGAGCAGCCGCTTCGATTACAAGAGGTAACGCTTTTATTTTTTTAGCAATATTATTTTTGTTGATGTATTCTTCTTTTGTTAAAATAGTTTTTAAAAGAGCAATTTGAGGTGAACTTAACCTCAGTATTTTTTTAAGAATATCAGTTATTCTTAAATGAGAATCCTTTATTTTTTTTTGAATTGTTGCTAATTCAAGAGTTGGTTTTAAATCTAAATAAACAACAGGTTTTTTGTTAGCAGTTAATTGCGATTGTATTTGCGGACTCAATGCATAAATAGCATTTCCTTCTAATCCGAATTTTGTAATAACCAATTCTCCTTTTTGTTTTTTATCTAAACAAGAAAGTGCAATATTTTTTAAAGGCTGTCCTTCGTTTTTAGATATAAAATCACTTTTCCAATTAATATTGTAAGCACAATTAGCAGGTAAAAAAGGAAGTGTATTTATATCTTTCTCCTTAAAATTATCCGCCCAATTACCTTCTGATCCAGTAATTTTCCAACTAGCACCACCTAATGAAAAAATAGTATAATCAGCTCTTACAATTTTATTGTCATTAAAAATCAATTCACTTTTATCACTCCAATCTTTCCATTCATAATTGTATAGAAACTGTATGTTTTTATCAATTAAAAACTGTTTGATGTTGGTAAGAACTGTAATAGGTTTAATTCCTTTTTCAGGATATATGCGATTACTACTTCCTACAAAAGTTGGAATATCAATAGATAACAACCAGTTACGTAAATCTTCATTCGTAAAGTTTAATAAAGCATTTTTAAGAAATGAAGTAGGTGTATAGCGGGTAATCATTTTATCAATATGCTCACCATGGCTAAGGTTAAATCCACCATCACCAGCGACTAAAAACTTTCTCCCAATAGATTTTTTTTTCATAAATTGTGATATCAAATTTATTTGAATCTAAAAAAACTGCTGTAAAGAGAGCAGAAGGTCCACCTCCAATAATGGCTATTGATTTTTTCATAGCACAAAGTTACTATTTGTTTTTTAGGATAATAAAAAAAAGGGTATAAAACAAATAATGTCTGAAACCGAAGTTGCAGACATTATTTTATATAAACGTTTTTTACTTTTAAATGAATTACATTTTAGCTAAAAACTCTTTATTCATTTTAATATAATCAGCGTTACCTGCTTTTTCAGCACCAGCTAAAGATGCTTTTGCAGCTTTAACAGCTCCTTTTTTATCTCCAGCTTTCGCTAAGATTAAAGATTGCTGACGCAAATACCAAAAACGAGGTTGATCTTTAGTCATATCTACTGCTTTGTTAATCCAAGTTGCTGCTTTTTTAATGTCTTTACCACTCTGTAAATAATATACAGCAGCAGAGTAAAAATCACCAGCTTTTGGCCTTGCATAGTTGCAGCAATACTAGCTTCAACAGCTTTATCCGTAGGCGTGTTAAATTTTACACCAACATAAGCGTTTTCCCATAACATTCCTAAAACAGCAGAGTTATTAGTAATATCGTCAATAGTAATTGTAAAAGTTTCTATTTTCATTGGCATCATATCAGCCTTTACAGTGGTAGATAAAGCTATTTTTTTATCATCCCATTTTCTTGGATTACCCCAATTTGTTGCATCCGAATAAAAAATTACTTCCCAAGAAGTTTTTCCTGGTTTAGTATATAAAGCGTATGTTCCTTTTTTTAACTCTTTTCCATCGATAGTAACGTCAGTACTAAAAGTAACTTTAGTGTTTTCGTTAGCTCCAGTTCTCCATACTTTTCCGTAAGGTACTAAGTCTCCAAAAATAGTTCTTCCTCTCATTCCTGGTCTAGAATATTCAACTGTAACATCTGATAATCCAACAGTTTGTTCTAATTTAGAAGAAGGGCTAGGAGCTGGAGTTTTTATTTGTGCATTTGTAGTTAACGTAAGTGCAGCTACAAATAAGCTTAAAACTAATTTTTTCATGATAATTGGTTTGTTTTTGTTTCGATGCTAAAATTACGAGTAAAAATTGAGTTAAATGTTAATGAAAACTTAAAATAAACATCATTTTTTTAGTTGATATTTGCAATATGAAAAAATATATTTCTGAATTGATAGGAACTTTTGCTTTGGTTTTTTGTGGTACTGGTGCAATGACAGTGAGTGAAATAACTGGCGGAACCGATTTAACGCATACAGGTGTTGCAATAACTTGGGGGTTAATAGTAATGGCGATGATTTACGCTTTTGGTGAAATATCAGGAGCACATTTTAATCCAGCAGTTACTATAGCTTTTGCGTATGCTAAAAAGTTTTCATGGAAAGAAGTTCCTAAATATATAATTGCTCAATTAGTAGGAGCGTTACTTGCTAGTTGCATTTTATGGGTGTTATTTCCTGAAAGTGAATATTATGGTGCAACCATTCCTGTATTAGAACCATGGCGAGCGTTTATTTTAGAATTACTGCTAACCTTCTTTTTAATGCTAACAATTATTAATGTTTCTAGCGGAAGTAAAGAAGTAGGTGTAATGGCAGGTATTGCTATTGGAGGCGTTGTTTTGTTAGAAGCTATGTTTGCAGGATCCAATGACCAAAGCGTCTATGAATCCAGCACGTTCTATTGCTCCGGCTTTAGTTTCTGGGCATTTAGAGCATTTGTGGTTGTATGTTTTAGCCCCAATTTTAGGAGCTTTATTAGCGGTAGTTTCTTGTAAATTTGTAAAAGACAATAATTGTTGTGATGAAGAATGTTAGTATTTTAGGCTGTGGGTGGTTAGGAAAATCATTAGCAGTTTCGTTATTAAATGAAGGATATAAAGTAAAAGGCTCTACAACTTCTGAAGAAAAATTAGATCTTTTAGAAGTTAACGGAATAGCACCTTATATTGTTAATATTTCTGAATTTGAAGAGTTTGATACTTTCTTAAATTCAGATATTTTAATTATTACAATTACTTCTAAAGATGTTGATAGTTTTGAAAATTTAATTGCTCAAATAGAAAACTCTCCAATACAAAAAATAATCTTTATTAGTTCTACCTCAGTTTATGGAAGAGTTAATAAAATCATGACAGAAGAAGATGAAGTTTTAAAAACTCCTTTAACAGCAATAGAAAATTTATTTAGAGAAAATACTTTTTTCGAAACTACTATTATTCGTTTTGCAGGTTTATTTGGAGATGTAAGACAACCAAGTAATTGGTTTAAAAATGGAAGAAAAATACCACATCCAAAAGGTTTTGTAAATATGATTCATAAAGACGATTGTATAGAGATTATTCATACAATTATTGATCAGAATTGTTGGGGTGAAACTTTTAATGCATGTTCTAACCATCATCCAACAAGAAGAGAGTTTTACACCTTAGCCAAATTAAGGAACGACTTTGAAGTTCCAGAGTTTGAAAACAATGAAGTTTATGAGTGGAAGATTATCAGTTCGAAAAAAATACAACAAGCTTTAGATTATACTTTTATTCACGACGATTTGCTGTCTATTTAGCATATTTTATTTTTCTTAGATAGTTAAAAACGAAGCCAAATATAGCTAGTAAAATTAACGGAATACCGATATTTATAAACTGCCAAAAACTTTTTTCGGTGTAAGCTTTTTGTTTATCAAGTAAGTTTATCTGCAATGTTTTATTTCGTAAATTAATTAAACCAACATCGTCTAATAAATAATCAATAGTGTTTATTAAAAACTCTTTATTTCCAAATTGTTCCCCTGTCCATTTATCCAAAGCTAAATCGTGTGGTTTACCTTTTAAAATTTGATTTTTAGCGATATCTCCATCAGCAATAACAACCATTTTATTAGGATTACTTTCTGATTTAAAATTAGGAGTATCAAACGGTTTTGTTCTATTTTTATAGGCAGAATTAAAATTACCTTCTAATAAAACACCTAAAAGCTGTGAGTCGCTTTTATACTCATTTTCTTTAGGTTGTTGGGCAATACTTTGTAGTTCTACAAAATTTGGAGTTCCGATTTTTTTACTTAAAACTGAAGTAATAAATAAAGGTGTTTTTTTAATATTACCTTTTAAAGTGTCAATTTGAGTGGTAAAACGAAAGCGAACTGGAGCTATATTTTTTGTTATCGAATGATTTGGATTTCCGTTTGCTAACGGATGATAAAACCAATTTAAATGTTGAAACTGCGCTTGATTTCCGGTGTTCCCTGTAGCAAGCGGGATTTTAGCCGAGTATAAATCTTGAATTAGTTTATTATTTACCCGAACTTGATAACTGAATAATAAATCGGTTAAATTTAAATCACGCGGAAAAGCAAGCATTTTTCCTTCGTTATACAAACTATCGGTATCAGCATAATTTTGATCAATCATCCACAGAGATTTTCCTCCGTTGGTAATAAATTGATCGAGTGTAAATTTTTCTTGTTCGGTAAAACGTTCGGTTGGTTTGGCAACAATAGCCAAATCATATTTTGTTAAATCTTTAAGTGTTTTCTGCGGATTTTTAGCAACACTATCTAAAGTGAATTTAGCTAAGTGATAATTTTTTCCTACTTCACTTAATAAACTGTATAAATAAATATCTTCTAACTCGCCATTACCTGAAATAACTGCTATTTTTTGTTTTTTATTTTTGGTGATATTATTCAATGCATTTGCAAAAGAATATTCTAATTTTTCAATAGCATTTTGTAATTGGTCTTCTTGAGTTTTGGCTATTGCATTTGGTAATAAAGAGACTAAAGTAGATTTTTTACCAAGATTAATTTCTGCCCAAGGAAAAATAATAGCTTGTGATAGTTTTCCATCCTCTTCAACAGTTAATTGCGTAGGCATCATTCCTTTTTGTATCAATTGCTCACGAATATTATCAGGATTTATAAATCGAAATAAAATATTCGAATTCTGAGCTTTTAATTCCTCTAAAAATTGACGTGTTTCAATCTGTAATCTTTTAAATTCAGCAGGAAAATCACCTTCTAAATACACGTTTACAAAAACAGTATTATCAATATTATCTAATATGTTTTTACTAACATCAGATATTGTAAAACGCTTATCTTTTGTTAAATCAAACCTTTTGTATATTGATGTTGAAAGATAGTTTAATAATAACAATCCGATAAGAGCAAAGGCTATATGTTGTATCTTTTTACTCATTTTTTAATTGTTGTTTGGTGATGAATAAAAAGAAAAAAGTAACACTTAAAAAATAGATAACATCACGTGTGTCAATTACACCACGGCTAATACTTTTAAAATGTTCGTTTATTCCTAATTGTTGTATCGAGTTTCCTAAAGTGCTACTTACAGCATCAAATCCGTAGAAAAAAATAAAAGTGATAAAGACACTTAAAATAAAGGCTACAATCTGATTTTTAGAAAGTGTAGATGTAAATAAACCAATTGCGGTATAAGTGGCAGCTAAAAAAAGTAATCCTAAATACGAACCAATTGTACTACCAATATCTAAATTTCCAACAGGATTTCCAATCGTGTAAACGGTATAAACATAAGTTAATGTTGGTATTAAAGCAACACAAACTAAAAGTAAAGATGCGGTAAACTTACCTAATACAATTTGCCAATCGGTAACAGGTTTTGTTTTTAAAATTTCTATGGTTCCGCTATTAAATTCATCAGCAAAACTCTTCATGGTAATTGCCGGAATCAGAAATAAAAATAACCAAGGTGCTAAATAAAAGAAAGAACTTAAATCGGCAAAACCAGCATTTAAAATATTAAAATTGTCTTTAAAAACCCATAAAAATAATCCGTTTACGAGTAAAAAAACACCGATAACTAAATAAGCTATTGGTGATGCAAAAAATGAGTTGAATTCTTTTTTTAGTATGGCGTACATTATGCTGGGTTTATATCGAGGCGAAAAATAGTATTACCATCAAATAAATCATCATCATCTAAAATAAACTGATGTTTTTTTAATAACGTTATTGACGCAGTATTATTTTGATGTGTAAAAGCTTCAATTGTTTGTAGTTTTAAAACTGATTTTCCATATTCTAAAACAGTAGCCATAGCTTCACTCATAAAACCTTCATTATGAAAATCGGGATTTAATTCATACCCTATTTCAGCATAATTATTTTCGGCATTGATATTATGATAAACGATGGTACCAATTATTTGGTTGTTTTCTTGATGCTGAATTGCCCAAAAAATTCGATTCCCTTTTTCAAATTCATCCAAACAAGTTTGAATAAAAGAATCGGCATCATTTAAGTTTTTAGGCGTATCTCTAACAATTAGTTTGTTAACTTCTTTGTTAGAACGCAATTTAAAAATAGTTCGTTTATCATTAAAAGATAACTGACGTAATGTTAATCTTTCGGTAGATAATTCAGGGAAAATACTAGGGTAGTTCATTATGGTAGGCTTACGGTTTTGTCAACACTCCACGCTAATGGTTTGTCGTTAAATAATACTTTTGTTTGTGCCCAAACTCCTTTAAATAAGTCAGAGTTTCGGTAGTTTTCTAAATCTTGTTCGGTTTCCCAATAGCTGTAAGTAAAGAAAATATCTGGATTGTTTTTATCTCTATACAATTCTAATAAACGGCAACCTGGTGAGCTTCTAATAAACTCTTTTTTGGTGTTAAAATTAGCTAAGAATTCTTCAATTTTCTCTGATTGAAAACTCATTTTTACAATTCGTACAAACATGTTTTTTAATTTATTGTGGTAAAATCGGGTGTTTCAATAGTTTCAAATTCAATGGTAATTGTATCTCTATATCCTAGCCCTAATAATGTAGAAGCTCCGCCAACATTATCTAAATTACTTCGGTAAATAGCAATTTCTAAAAAACCAGCCGAATTAAAAATAGCTAATTTTTCGCCATCACAATTCCTTTTTTCTTTAGAAACAGAGTAATCTACAATTTCATTATAGCGATTGTAAATTTTATTAAAAATAGATCGTTTGGCAGCAATGGTAAAATTACGACCTTTACCTATAGTTATAAAAAGTTTTTTATTAATATTCGTAATTACATTTCCGTAATTATCAACATAAATAACTCCTCCAATAATAATGTCTTTTGCTTGATTTACTTTTGGCTGAATTTCAACACTACTTTTATAAGAAGCTATTTCTTTACCAATAACATTTAGGCTACCACCACGAGCAATATGTGAAGCAACTTGCACAAAAACATCTAATACAGGAAAACTGGTTTCGATATGATTGTGAATATTGATTTCAACAATTTTTGTTGGTTTTATTTCTGATGCAATCATAGCAATTAATCCGTTATCAGGACAAATAAAATAATGATTGTCTAATTCAATTGCAATATGTTTATTCTCTGGACTTAATTCAGAATCTACCCCAACGATATGAATTGTTTTATCAGGGAAACTTTTATAGGTGTTTTTTAAAATATAAGCAGTTTCTGTAATGTTAAATGGGGTTATATGATGTGTAATGTCAACAATTTTAGCTTCAGGTAATTCACTATAAATTGCTCCTTTTACAGCCCCTACAAAGTGGTCTTTTATTCCAAAATCGGTAGTTAATGTAATTAGAGACATTAATTTAATTGCTTGTTAATTAGTAGGTTGAAAAAGTAAGCTAAAATTTATAGCAAAACTACATAATTCAATAAAAATAATCATTATTTTTAAAGTGAATAATATTAAAACCTTTGTCATTTGAACGAACGTATCATTGAACTAACAGAAATCGACCCAAATGAATTTTTTGGAGCTCAAAACAGTACAATTACAGCGTTAAAAAAGTACTTTCCGAAAGTGAAAATTGTTGCTAGAGGAAATAAACTTAAAATTTATGGAGAACCTGAAATTCTAGATGAATTAGAAAAACGGTTAGAAATGCTTGTAAAGTACTTCAATAAATATAATAAATTAGATGAAAACAGCATTGAACGTGTTTTAACAGCAACGGGAAAAGAAGAAGAAATTCGAAAATCCGGAAAAATAGAAGGTGTTTTAGTGCATGGTGTTAATGGTAAATTGATAAAAGCACAAACAACAAATCAACGTAAAATGGTTGATTTGATGCAAAAAAATGATATGCTTTTTGCTGTTGGTCCAGCAGGAACAGGAAAAACGTATACAGCAGTTGCCCTGGCAGTAAAAGCATTAAAAGAAAAAGAAGTCCGTAGAATAATTTTAACAAGACCTGCTGTAGAATCTGGAGAGAATTTAGGTTTTTTACCGGGTGATTTAAAAGAAAAATTAGATCCGTATATGCAACCTTTATATGATGCTTTACGAGATATGATTCCACATGAAAAACTAGAATCGCATTTAGAAAAAGGAATTATACAAATTGCTCCTTTGGCATTTATGCGTGGACGTACTTTAGATAATGCTTTTGTTATTTTAGATGAAGCTCAGAATACAACGCATAATCAAATGAAAATGTTCTTAACAAGAATGGGAAAACATGCAAAGTTTATTATAACAGGAGATCCTGGGCAAATAGATTTACCGCGTAAACAAGTTTCTGGGTTAAAACAGGCATTATTGGCTTTAAAAGATATTGGAGGTATAGCACAAGTGTATCTGGATGATAAAGATGTAGTACGCCATCGATTGATCAAAAAAATTATTAAAGCCTATAAAAGTATAGAAACAGAATAGTATGAAAAAGAAGGTAATCGCTTTATTAGGGCTTTTAATATGTATTATAGGTATAGTAATTTACTTTTTAGAATCTAAAAACAATACTATTCTTCCATCATTTTTAAAAGGAACAGGCTTATGGTTTTTAATTATAGGCTCGTCTTTTTCTTTATTTTATTCTTTTAAGGAAAGAAATAAAAAAGAAAAATAAATAGTATATTTTTGCAGCCAACAACACAACAAACAAAGAATGAATACAATTAATGAAACTAACTTTCAATTTCCAAAACAAAAGTCAGTTTATAAAGGTAAAGTACGCGAGGTTTATAATATAAATGATGAGTTATTAGTAATGATAGCTTCTGATAGATTATCAGCTTTCGATGTAGTTTTACCACGTCAAATTCCTTTTAAAGGGCAGATTTTAAATCAGATTGCCTCCAAAATGATGAATGATACTGCTGATATTGTTCCGAATTGGTTACATGCAAATCCAGATGAAAACGTTGCAATTGGTCATTTATGTGAACCTTTTAAGGTAGAAATGGTAATTCGTGGTTATATGTCTGGTCATGCAGCACGTGAATATAAAGCAGGTAAAAGAGTTTTATGTGGCGTAACAATGGCAGAAGGAATGCAGGAAAACGACAAGTTTCCTATTCCTATAATTACACCATCTACCAAGGCTGATAATGGTGATCATGATGAAGATATAACTCGTGAAGAAATTTTATCAAAAGGAGTTGTTTCTGAAGAAGATTACATCGTTTTAGAAAAATATACACGTGCTTTATTTCAAAGAGGAACTGAGATAGCAGCTTCTCGCGGATTGATTTTAGTAGATACTAAATATGAATTCGGAAAAACAAAGGAAGGCAAAATTGTATTGATTGATGAAATTCATACACCAGATTCTTCACGCTATTTTTATGCTGATGGATATCAGGATAGACAAGATAAAGGAGAAGCTCAAAAGCAGTTATCAAAAGAGTTTGTACGTCAGTGGTTAATTGAAAATAATTTTCAAGGAAAAGACGGACAACAAATTCCTGAAATGTCTGATGAAAAAGTTATCGAAATTTCAAATAGATATATCGAATTGTACGAACAAATTACAGGAGAGAAATTTGTAAAAGCAAATACTGAAAATGTATTAGCTCGTATAGAAAAAAATGTTGTTAATTTTTTGAATGGATAGTAAAAAACTAACTATTAGACCAGTTTTAAACTTTTCATCTGAAATACCTATTGAAGATTTTCAGAATAAGACTGTGCGTCCAATTTTAAAATTACAACATGATTTATTGCTACAGTTTTTCATTTTTTTCTGTAATAAGCAAAAAGTAGATATTTTAAATGTCGAAAAAGAGAAGTTTAATAAAGTGGTGAACAATATCACCAAAAAAAATATAAATTTAAAAAATCAGTTTTTAGGTTTAATTATAGGTCAGTTTACCGTTGGTGAATTTGAGTTTTATAAAGAAAATAATACTGATATTAATAAAAGAATTTTAATGATGATTGGCCAACGAATCAAAGACAGTCAATTAGAAATTAAAGATTTTAAAACAAACAACAATGATAATAGCACCAAGAACTAGAGGGTTTATTTGTTTAACATCTCACCCAACAGGATGTGAACAAAATATAAAAGATCAAATAGCATACGTACAATCGAAAGGAAAAATTGAAGGAGCCAAAAAAGTATTAGTAATAGGTGCATCAACAGGTTTCGGATTGGCATCAAGAATTTCAAGTGCCTTTGGTTCAGACGCTGCAACAATCGGAGTTTTCTTTGATAAACCAGCTACTGAAGGAAGACCAGGATCGCCAGGGTTTTATAATACCGCAGCTTTCGAACAAGAAGCAACAAAAGCAGGTTTGTATGCAAAAAGTATCAACGGAGATGCATTTTCTAACGAAATAAAAGAACAAGTTGTAAACTTAATAAAAGAGGATTTAGGTCAAATTGATTTAGTAATTTATAGTTTAGCATCACCAGTAAGAACGCATCCAACAACAGGAAAACGTTTTAAATCGGTTTTAAAACCAATCGGAGATGTTTTTACCAATAAAACAGTTGATTTTCATACAGGAAAAGTATCAGAAATATCTATAAATCCTGCTGAAGGAGAAGATGTTGAAAATACAGTAACGGTAATGGGAGGTGAAGATTGGAAAATGTGGATGGACGCATTACAATCTGAGAACTTATTATCAGAAGGTGCTACAACAGTTGCTTATTCTTACATTGTACCAGAAGTAACAAAACCAGTATACAGAAACGGAACAATTGGTGCTGCTAAAGACGATTTAGAAGCAACAGCTTTTAAAATTACTGAAGATTTAAAATCATTAAACGGAAAAGCCTATGTTTCGGTAAATAAAGCATTGGTAACTCAGGCTAGTTCTGCAATTCCGGTAATTCCGTTATATATTTCTTTATTATTTAAAGTGATGAAGGCAAAAGGAATTCATGAAGGGTGTATCGAACAAATTCAACGTTTGTATAGCGAACGTTTATTTGGAGGTGATTTAAATTTAGATGCTAAAGGACGAATTAGAGTTGATGACTGGGAAATGCGTGAAGATGTGCAAGCAGAAATTGCAGAATTATGGAAAAAAGCAACTACTGAAAATTTAAACGAAATAGGAGATTTAGAAGGTTATAGTAAAGAATTCTTTAAGTTATTCGGATTTAAAGTTGACGGAGTAGATTATGATGTTGATGTGAATGAATTAGTTAACATTCCGAGTATCCAATAAAGTCGATAAAAAAATAAATTGAAAACCTCATAGATACATCGTCTATGAGGTTTTTTAGTTATATTTAATTTTTAAATTATACTATGGAAACAGCTACAGTAAAAACATTAAAAGATGAATTAAAACATAAAAATTCTAACGAATTGTTAGAACTGTGTTTAAAATTAGCGCGTTTCAAAAAAGAAAATAAAGAATTACTTACCTATTTATTATTTGAAGCTCATGATGAAGAAAGATATGTTTTAGGTGTAAAAAATGAAATAGATGTATTATTTGATGGCATTAATACTAAAAGTTATTTTTTTATCAGAAAAAGTGCACGTAAAATATTAACAAGCACAAAAAAGTATATCCGTTTTTCAAAGAAAAAAGAAACAGAAGTCGAATTGCTTTTGTACTTCTGTGTAAAACTTAAAAATTTTAAGCCTTCTATAAAAAGTAGTCCGCGTTTGCAAAATATATTAACGGCGCAAATAAAGTTGATAGAGAAACTAATAACAACGTTACACGAAGATTTACAATATGATTTTCGTTTAGAGTTGGATAAATTATAAAAATATGGGATGTTAAAAATGAAGCAATGAATGTTCTCGATAACGTCATGCCGAACTTATTTAAGACTCACATTCAGTAAAGCGAGGCATTTATACTCTCTTAAATAATAACAAAAAAAGTTATAGATTTTTTCCGTAACTTATTCGAGCAAAATTAAAACAATCAAGATGCCAAATTATACTTTAAAAATTAACGGAAAATCGCGCTCTTTTACTGCGGATGATGATACACCTTTATTATGGGTTTTACGAGATGAATTAGACATGGTTGGTACTAAATTTGGTTGTGGAATTTCACAATGTGGCGCCTGTACTGTACATGTAGATGGAGCAGCAATGCGAAGTTGCCAGTTAAAGATGTCGATGTTAGATAAAGAAGAAATTACAACAATTGAAGGTTTATCAGAAAATGCAGATCACCCACTACAAGAAGCATGGAAAGAAGTTGATGTTCCGCAATGCGGATATTGCCAAGCTGGTCAAATAATGACTGCCGCTTCGTTTTTAAAGGATAACCCAGCGCCATCAACAGAAGAAATTCGCGAAGCAATGCACGGTAATTTGTGCAGATGCGCATCGTATAATAGAATTGAAAAAGCAGTAGCAATTGCCGCTAAAAAAATGTCTTAAAAATTTAACTATGAGCACACAAGAAAATAAATTCACGTTTAGTAGAAGAAATTTTTTAAGAACATCAGCATTAGCAAGTGGTGGAATTATAATTGGTTTTAACTTGTTTACAGCGTGTAAACCAAATGTAACTCCATCAATCGATATAGAAAACTTAAATTATAACGATTTTAACGCATTTATAAAAATTTCTGATGAAGGTTACGCTACGATTTACTCTCCAAACCCCGAAATAGGGCAGGGAGTAAAAACGTCAATGCCAATGCTTATTGCAGAAGAGTTAGATATCGATTGGGATAAAGTACACGTAGCACAAGCTCCTTTAGATACTAAAAATTATCAACGTCAGTTGGCAGGAGGAAGTCAGTCAATACGTTTTGGTTGGGATGCTTTAAGACAAACAGGAGCTACTACAAAACAAATGTTAGTAAATGCCGCTGCCGTAAAATGGGGTGTAGATGCAGCAACATGTAAAGCATCAAAAGGTGTTATTACAAATACAAAAGGAGAAACTTTAGGATATGGAGATGTTGTAAAAGAAGCTGCTGTTTTAGATGTGCCTGAAAATGTAACTTTAAAAAAGCCTTCTGAATTTACCATTATAGGAAAGAGTGCAACCAATGTAGATTTAGAAAAAATAGTAACAGGTAAACCTTTATTTGGATTAGATTATAAAGCTCCCGGAATGGTATACGCAACAGTTTTAAGACCTCCGGCATTCGGTCAATTATTAGATTCTTTTGATGCATCTGAAGCAAAAAAAGTAAAAGGAGTATTAGATGTTATAGTTATTGGAGATAAAGTTAGAAGTTTTTTAGATTCAGGTAAATCTAATTGGACTTTTAAAATGTCTGAAACAGATAAAGTGGTGGTGGTTGCAGAAAATACTTGGGCAGCGATTAAAGGAAAAAACGCTATAAAAGCTGTTTGGAAGACCAATAATAAAGAATTAGAAAATACTGAAGCTCATGATAAAATTCTAAATGATATTTTAGATGCTAAAGATTTTGATGTACGTCGTGAAGATGGAAACATTGAAAAAGCATTTGCATCAGCAGATAAAATAGTTGAAAGAACATATCATTCACCTTTTTTACCTCATAATTGTTTAGAACCAATGAATTTTTTCGCCAATGTCACTCCAGAAAAGATTGATTTAATAGGACCAGTACAAACTCCAGAATTTGCTGCGATGGTTGTTGTAGAAATGTTAAATAGAGATTTAGCCGATGTTCAAGTGCATATGACAAGAATGGGGGGCGGATTTGGTCGTCGTTTATATGGTGATTTTGTATATGAAGCAGCAGAAATATCTAATGTAATTAAAAAACCGGTGAAAGTTATATCTACTAGAGAAGATGATATGACTACGGGTGTTTATCGTCCAGCAATAAAATATCGAATTGCAGCATCAATTAAAGACAATAAAATAACAGGGTATCATTTAAAAGAAGCGGGAGTAAATAGTAATATGTACGGAGCAATTCCGCACTTTTTCCCTGCAGGATGTATACCAAGCTATAAAGTATCTACGAAGAATTATCAAAGTGATATTACAACTGGAGCTTGGCGAGCGCCGTACACTAATTTTTTAGCCTTTGCAGAACAATCATTTTTTGATGAATTAGCAACAGAATTAAATATTGATGCCGTTCAATTACGAATCGATTTATTACAAAATGTAAAAGAAACTCAAGATAAAAAGATCGAATATTCTGGGAAACGAATGGAAGATACTATCAAGCTAGCTGCCGAAAAAGGCGGTTGGGGAGAGGCGAAAGAAGGCGTTTATCAAGGTTTTTCAGCATATTATAGTCATAATACCCATGTTGCTGAAGTTGCCGAGGTAATCTTAAAAAATGGTTTACCTGTAGTTACAAAAGTAGTTGCAGCGGTTGATTGTGGAATAGTTGTAAATCCAACCGGAGCTATAAATCAGGTACAAGGTGGTGTAATCGACGGAATCGGACATGCAATGTATGGTGATTTAGCTTTTGATAACGGAAAACCATCCAACAAAAATTTTGATACTTATCGATTAATAAGAATGAATGAAACTCCTAAGGTAGACGTGCACTTTGTCGAAAACCAATTGTCTCCTACAGGTTTAGGAGAACCAGGTTTGCCACCAGCAGGTGGTGCTGTTGCAAATGCAATTTATAAAGCATTGGGTAAAAGGTTATATAAGCAGCCGTTTGTCAATGAGTTAAGTGAGGGAGTGAAAGGGTAGTTTAATTATAATAATTAAAAAAGAAAGATGTCATAATTTGATGTCTTTTTTTTGCTGCTTAATCAAGTAGCTATCAATTTTGAAAATCTGTGAAAAAGCATTATTTTCGCAATATATAAAATTACAAAAGTAATAATGGTAAAAGATTTATTTGAAAGAATTAAAGAAGATAAAGAGCCTTTAGGAAAATGGGCAGATAAAGCAGAAGGTTATTTTGTGTTTCCTAAATTAGAAGGACCAATTTCTAACAGAATGTCTTTTAATGGTAAGAAAGTAATTACTTGGAGTATTAATGATTATTTAGGATTAGCAAATCATCCAGAAGTATTAAAAGTAGATGGAGAATCAGCTTCAACTGACGGATTAGCATACCCAATGGGAGCTCGTATGATGTCAGGTCACACTAAATATCATGAGCAATTAGAGCAAGAATGTGCTGAATTTGTAGATAAAGAAGCAGCATATTTAGTAAACTTCGGATATCAAGGAATGGTTTCGGCTATCGATGCTTTGGTTAATAAAGATGATATTATTGTATATGACATGGATACGCATGCATGTATTATAGACGGAGTTCGTTTACATTCAGGTAAGCGTTTTGTTTATCGTCATAACGATATCGAAAGTTGTGAGAAAAACTTAAAAAGAGCTACAAGAATGGCTGAAAAAACTGGTGGTGGAATTCTATTAGTTTCAGAAGGTGTTTTTGGTATGCGTGGTGAACAAGGTCGTTTAAAAGAAATTATAGCATTAAAAGAAAAATATAACTTCAGAATTTTAGTCGACGATGCTCATGGTTTCGGAACCCTAGGTGAAGGAGGTAAAGGAACTGGTTTTGAGCAAGGTGTTCAGGATGGTATCGATGTGTATTTTGCAACATTTGCAAAATCTATGGCTGGTATTGGAGCTTTTTTTGCAGGAGACAAAGATGTAGTACAGTATTTACAATACAACATGAGGTCTCAAATGTTTGCTAAATCTCTACCAATGCCAATGGTAAAAGGAGCATTAAAACGTTTAGATATGATGCGTACAATGCCTGAGTTAAAAGAGAACTTGTGGAAAATTACAAACTCTTTACAATCTGGTTTACGTAATGCTGGTTTCGACTTAGGAACAACGCAAACCTGTATCACACCCGTGTTTTTAAAAGGAGAAATTCCAGAAGCAATGGCAATGGTACAAGATTTACGTGAAAACCATGGGGTGTTTTGTTCAATTGTAGTATATCCAGTAATTCCTAAAGGATTAATTATTTTAAGATTAATACCAACAGCAAGGCATACACAAGTAGATGTGGATGAAACAATTGTTGCATTTACAGGAATAAGAGAAAAATTAGAAAACGGAACGTATAAAAAAGTTGCAGAAGCTATAATGGCTGAGTAATAAATTAAGATTGAAACAAAAAAACTCATGAAATATTTCATGAGTTTTTTTGTTTTAAAAAAGAAACGAATACATTTGGGTGTCTTTTAGATAAATAGAAAAAATGAAAAAAATTTTACACTTATATATAATGTTCTTTGTTACTATTTCGATAGGTCAAATAAAAGATACGCTCCCAAACTTTAATGATGAGTATTTTTTAATAAAAGACGGAGACAGTTTAATGATAGCATTAAACGAAGTTGCTATTTTACCAAAACATAAATATAAAGATAAGTCAGATGCCCGTTATTATTTTTGGTTCCGACGAAAAGTATTTAAAGCATATCCCTATGCTGTATTAGCTACAAAAAGAATAGACAGTGTAGCACTGCGTCTAACAAAAATAAAATCGAAGAGAAAGAAAAGAAAGTATATTAAAAAAACACAAAAATATTTAGAAAAAGAATTAACAAAACCATTAAAAAAATTAACAAGAACAGAAGGAAGGTTGTTGTTAAAGTTAATTCATCGGCAATCAGGTAAAACAGCATTTAATAATATAAAAGAGTTGCGAAGTGGTTGGAAAGCTTTTTGGTATAATGCAACAGCCAATATGTTTAAGTTATCATTAAAGTCTGAATACTTTCCTGAAAAAGAAAACGAAGATTTTTTAATAGAAGATGTCTTACAACGGGCTTTTATCGATGAAAAATTAGAATATCAAGAGTCAAAATTAAAAAAAGAGTATTTATCGATAGTATCAAAAGGGCGAGGTGTTGTAAATGTAGAGTTTTATAAGAAGATGTTTGCAAAGCAGCAAAAAAAGCGAGCGAGAAAAAATAAAAGCAAGAAAAAGTAATTAAAGGGATTTGTTATGAAGCTTAAAAAGTTTCATGGCGTGTCAATTTCTTTAAAATTGTCGGGCTTTCACTACTCGCTTTTTTACTGAAAATGGTAAAAAGAGCTCAAACAGAGAGCCTGTATTGAGCATAGTCGAAATGTTCAATCCCTCACGCGAAGAGCACAATTCATTAACAATATAAGAACAAAACCATAAAAGACAAGATTAAAACAGTTGTTAAGTAGTTGTATAACAGCGATAATAAAATACTTTAAAAAAAAGGTAAAAAAGGTAGTTGTTATGTTAAAAAAGGAATCTATATTTGCACCCGCTAAGGGAAAAACGAGTATTTAGAACTTAGCAAAGTTCATTAAGATAAGGGTTAAGATATCATCAAAAAAAGGTAAAAAATAAGTTAATTTTTACTTGTTTAAATCGAAAGAAAGAGAGTGTCTTTGCAGTCCGTTTTAAATGCGGAGGTTCATTAAAATCCAGTAAAAAATAACTTTAAAATAACTTCAAAAAAGTTTTGTCAGTTTTAGAAAAGTTTATAGATTTGCAACCGCTTTAAGAGAGTGAAGCGATCAGAGAAATTTTGGAATGATTTTGTAATAAGAATCAGTTAGTTCGAATCTAGCATTTCTACAAGAAGGTTGAGTTAAAGAGATGAGATAATACTTGTCATTGGCGACTTGCCAAGTTCATTGAAAATATTGAAATTGACAGCGTAAACAAAGAGTAGAATAACCACGTTCTAATTCGTTAGAACAAATTCTTTTGAAACTTATTCATTAATATTATTTAAAATATACAATGAAGAGTTTGATCCTGGCTCAGGATGAACGCTAGCGGCAGGCTTAACACATGCAAGTCGAGGGGTAACATTGTGCTTGCACAGATGACGACCGGCGAACGGGTGCGTAACGCGTATAGAATCTGCCTTGTACAGGAGGATAGCCTTTAGAAATGAAGATTAACACTCCATAATGTATAGAAGAGGCATCTCTTTTATATTAAATATTTATAGGTACAAGATGACTATGCGTCCTATTAGCTAGATGGTAAGGTAACGGCTTACCATGGCAACGATAGGTAGGGGGTCTGAGAGGATTATCCCCCACACTGGTACTGAGACACGGACCAGACTCCTACGGGAGGCAGCAGTGAGGAATATTGGTCAATGGAGGCAACTCTGAACCAGCCATGCCGCGTGCAGGATGACTGCCCTATGGGTTGTAAACTGCTTTTATACAGGAAGAAACATTCCCTCGTGAGGGAACTTGACGGTACTGTAAGAATAAGGACCGGCTAACTCCGTGCCAGCAGCCGCGGTAATACGGAGGATTCAAGCGTTATCCGGAATCATTGGGTTTAAAGGGTCCGCAGGCGGTCAATTAAGTCAGAGGTGAAATCCCGTCGCTCAACGACGGAACTGCCTTTGATACTGGTTGACTTGAGTTATACGGAAGTAGATAGAATAAGTAGTGTAGCGGTGAAATGCATAGATATTACTTAGAATACCGATTGCGAAGGCAGTCTACTACGTATATACTGACGCTCATGGACGAAAGCGTGGGGAGCGAACAGGATTAGATACCCTGGTAGTCCACGCCGTAAACGATGGATACTAGTTGTTGGGTTTATTCTCAGTGACTAAGCGAAAGTGATAAGTATCCCACCTGGGGAGTACGGTCGCAAGACTGAAACTCAAAGGAATTGACGGGGGCCCGCACAAGCGGTGGAGCATGTGGTTTAATTCGATGATACGCGAGGAACCTTACCAGGGCTTAAATGTAGAGTGACAGGGCTAGAGATAGCTTTTTCTTCGGACACTTTACAAGGTGCTGCATGGTTGTCGTCAGCTCGTGCCGTGAGGTGTCAGGTTAAGTCCTATAACGAGCGCAACCCCTATTGTTAGTTGCTAACAGGTCATGCTGAGGACTCTAGCGAGACTGCCGGTGCAAACCGTGAGGAAGGTGGGGATGACGTCAAATCATCACGGCTCTTACGTCCTGGGCTACACACGTGCTACAATGGTATGGACAATGAGCAGCCACTATGCGAATAGGAGCGAATCTATAAACCATATCACAGTTCGGATCGGAGTCTGCAACTCGACTCCGTGAAGCTGGAATCGCTAGTAATCGGATATCAGCCATGATCCGGTGAATACGTTCCCGAGCCTTGTACACACCGCCCGTCAAGCCATGGAAGCTGGGGGTGCCTGAAGTTCGTTACCGCAAGGAGCGACCTAGGGTAAAACTGGTAACTAGGGCTAAGTCGTAACAAGGTAGCCGTACCGGAAGGTGCGGCTGGAACACCTCCTTTCTAGAGAAAGATGGTGAGTTACAAAAGGGAAATTTTACTCTTTGCTGTTAATTTTAAAAAAACACTAATAACAAGCTATTATAGTCTCATAGCTCAGCTGGTTAGAGCGCTACACTGATAATGTAGAGGTCGGCAGTTCGAGTCTGCCTGAGACTACAAAAAGGCAAGTTATTAGAAAGGAAATTCTGGAAACAAGAGGATTCGACATTCAAATCTGGATAGTAATCTAGAGTTTTATAATGGGGGATTAGCTCAGTTGGCTAGAGCGCTTGCCTTGCACGCAAGAGGTCATCGGTTCGACTCCGATATTCTCCACCAGGTAGCACCTGGAGGCAATTTATTAAAATTGTTTCAGAGTGCTATAAGAATCAATTTGATAAAATACATATCAATTGCGATTCGCAATGTTCATTGACATATTGGTAAAATGATATCGTAAAGAAATCAAGATAGAGAAGTTAATCTTCGGATTAACAACAATATTTTTATAAAAATAAATAATTATAAAGAGCTCGTTCTAAATAGTAATATTTAGAGCAAAAAGTACAATAAGCTAAATAAGGGCGTATGGCGGATGCCTAGGCTTTCAGAGGCGATGAAGGACGCGATAAGCTGCGATAAGTAACGGGGAGAAGCACATATTTTATGATCCGTTAATTTCCGAATGGGGCAACCCGGTATGTTGAAGACATATCACCTCGTAAGAGGGGCAAACCCGGTGAACTGAAACATCTAAGTAACCGGAGGAAGAGAAAACAATAGTGATTCCGTTAGTAGTGGCGAGCGAACGCGGATTAGCCCAAACCATATTTGTTACGGCAAATGTGGGGTTGTAGGGCTGCGACATTAGAATCTAAGTGAACTAGAATTGTCTGGAAAGACAAACCGAAGAGAGTGATAGTCTCGTATAGGTAAGCGAAGAAGATATAGCAGTACCCTGAGTAGTGCGGGACACGAGTAATCCTGTATGAATCCACCGGGACCATCCGGTAAGGCTAAATACTCCTGAAAGACCGATAGTGAACTAGTACCGTGAGGGAAAGGTGAAAAGAACCCTAAGTAAGGGAGTGAAATAGAACCTGAAACCGTACGCCTACAAGCGGTCGGAGCACATTAACTGTGTGACGGCGTGCCTTTTGCATAATGAGCCTACGAGTTACTGTTACTAGCAAGGTTAAGGATTTAAGGTCCGGAGCCGAAGCGAAAGCGAGTCTGAATAGGGCGACCATAGTTAGTAGTAGTAGACGCGAAACCGAGTGATCTACCCATGGGCAGGTTGAAGCTGTAGTAACATACAGTGGAGGATCGAACCAGTAAACGTTGAAAAGTTTTTGGATGACCTGTGGGTAGGGGTGAAAGGCCAATCAAACTCGGAAATAGCTCGTACTCCCCGAAATGCATTTAGGTGCAGCGTTGAGCGAAAGTTTTATAGAGGTAGAGCTACTGATTGGATGCGGGGGCTTCACCGCCTACCAATTCCTGACAAACTCCGAATGCTATAAAATGTTACTCAGCAGTGAGGGCATGGGTGCTAAGGTCCATGTCCGAGAGGGAAAGAACCCAGACCATCAGCTAAGGTCCCCAAATATATGTTAAGTTGAACTAACGAGGTGAAACTGCTTAGACAGCTAGGATGTTGGCTTGGAAGCAGCCATTCATTTAAAGAGTGCGTAACAGCTCACTAGTCGAGCGGTTTTGCATGGATAATAATCGGGCATAAACATATTACCGAAGCTATGGATTTACGTTGAAAGACACGTAAGTGGTAGGGGAGCATTCTATTTGCGCCGAAGGTGTTCTGTAAGGGATGCTGGAGCGGATAGAAAAGAAAATGTAGGCATAAGTAACGATAAAGGGGGCGAGAAACCCCCTCACCGAAAGACTAAGGTTTCCTCAGCGATGCTAATCAGCTGAGGGTTAGTCGGGTCCTAAGGCGAATCCGAAGGGAGTAGTCGATGGATAACAGGTTAATATTCCTGTACTTCTTATAATTGCGATGGGGTGACGGAGTAATGAAAGCACCGCGAACTGACGGAATAGTTCGTTGAAACATGTAGCTATTGGCACTGTAGGTAAATCCGCAGAGCTAGGTGAAATGTGATAGTACAACAAATCTTCGGATGCGTTGATAGTGTGCCTAAAGGCTTCCAAGAAAAACCTCTAAGCTTCAGATTATGAGAACCCGTACCGTAAACCGACACAGGTAGTTGGGATGAGAATTCTAAGGTGCTCGAGTGATTCATGGCTAAGGAACTAGGCAAAATCGACCCGTAACTTCGGGAGAAGGGTCGCCCATCTTCGGATGAAGCCGCAGTGAAAAGGTCCAGGCGACTGTTTATCAAAAACACAGGGCTTTGCTAAATTGAAAGATGATGTATAAGGCCTGACACCTGCCCGGTGCTGGAAGGTTAAGTGGAGTTGTTAGCTTCGGCGAGGCAATGAAATGAAGCCCCAGTAAACGGCGGCCGTAACTATAACGGTCCTAAGGTAGCGAAATTCCTTGTCGGGTAAGTTCCGACCTGCACGAATGGTGCAACGATCTGGACACTGTCTCAGCCATGAGCTCGGTGAAATTGTAGTATCGGTGAAGATGCCGATTACCCGCAGCGGGACGAAAAGACCCCGTGAACCTTTACTATAGCTTCGTATTGGTTTTGGATAAGTAATGTGTAGGATAGGTGGGAGACTATGAAGCGGCGTCGCTAGGCGTTGTGGAGTTGTCCTTGAAATACCACCCTTTGCTTATCTAGAATCTAACTCAGCAATGAGAACAGTGCGTGGTGGGTAGTTTGACTGGGGTGGTCGCCTCCAAAAGAGTAACGGAGGCTTCTAAAGGTTCCCTCAGCACGTTTGGTAACCGTGCGTAGAGTGCAATGGCATAAGGGAGCTTGACTGAGAGACATACAGGTCGATCAGGTACGAAAGTAGAGCATAGTGATCCGGTGGTTCCGCATGGAAGAGCCATCGCTCAAAGGATAAAAGGTACTCCGGGGATAACAGGCTGATCTCCCCCAAGAGCTCACATCGACGGGGGGGTTTGGCACCTCGATGTCGGCTCGTCACATCCTGGGGCTGGAGAAGGTCCCAAGGGTTGGGCTGTTCGCCCATTAAAGTGGCACGCGAGCTGGGTTCAGAACGTCGTGAGACAGTTCGGTCTCTATCTGCTGTGGGCGTTAGAAATTTGAGTGGATTTGACTTTAGTACGAGAGGATCGAGTTGAACTAACCTCTGGTGTATCAGTTGTTCCGCCAGGAGCACTGCTGAGTAGCTACGTTGGGAAGGGATAAGCGCTGAAAGCATATAAGCGCGAAACCCACCACAAGATGAGATTTCTTTAAAGGGTCGTGGAAGATTACCACGTTGATAGGATACAGGTGTAAAGGCAGTAATGTCATAGCCGAGTATTACTAATAACCCATAGGCTTATGTAGAAGTCTTGCTCTCGAAAGGGAGCAAGCGCAACTCTTTTGATAATTTACGATATGATTTTACTAGTATGTTAACTTATACAGTTGAAATATACTGAACGATTTAAGGTGATTATCGCAATGGGGCTCACCTCTTTCCATCCCGAACAGAGAAGTTAAGCCCATTTGCGCCGATGGTACTGCCAATGGTGGGAGAGTAGGTCGTTGCCTTTCTTTTAAACCTCAATCTGAAAAGATTGAGGTTTTTTTTGCGCTAAACTCAAATGAAGTTGTAAAAAACTGAAAGATGGAGGGGAAAGGGTGTTAGGAAAAGGAAAAAAGGATAATAGATCAAGAGTGAAGTAATTGAATCTAGTTCTAGAATGTGTTTTTATTAAAGTTATATTAGAAGATAGGCTAGTTAAAGATAAAAAGGAACTTTCTATATACCCAAAAGAACAAATAAATAAAAAGCAACACTCTTTAATAATATTTAAGCAAAGTTTTATGGGTATAAACAAGGGAGAAATAAATAAAATGATGGCGATAATAACTGTTTCTAATAGTTTTATTTATATTAAAATAAACCTTTTCCAACACAATGTAAGAACACTACCCTCTTTATTAAGCTTGTCTTGATTAAAAAAGCATGATTTTATTGGATTTATTTATAGTTCTTATAAGTGAATATGGTATAATAAGAGTTGATGTTGATAGAAAAAAATAGCTGTATCTCATCCAGGAGAACCATTCAAAAGAATTAAATGAACCTATTGAAGTATTTTTCATAAAAAACAAGCGTTAAATATTCAGTTAAAGTCTTGATAAATAAGGAGTGATAAAATACTTTAAAAAAAGGCAAAAAAGGTAGTTGTTATGTTAAAAAAGGAATCTATATTTGCACCCGCTAAGGGAAAAACGAGTGTTTAGAATTTAGTAAAGTTCATTAAGATAAGGGTTAAGATATCATCAAAAAAAGGTAAAAAATAAGTTAATTTTTACTTGTTTAAATCGAAAGAAAGAGAGTATCTTTGCAGTCCGTTTTAAATACGGGAGTTCATTAAAATCCAGCAAAAATTAAACTAAAAAAAACTTCAAAAAATTTTTGTCAGTTTTAGAAAAGTTTATAGATTTGCAACCGCTTTAAGAGAGTGAAGCGATCAGAGAAATTTTGGAATGATTTTGTAATAAGAATCAGTTAGTTCGAATCTAGCATTTCTACAAGAGGGTTGAGTTAAAGAGATGAGATAATACTTGTCATTGGCGACTTGCCAAGTTCATTGAAAATATTGAAATTGACAGCGTAAACAAAGAGTAGAATAACCACGTTCTAATTCGTTAGAACAAATTCTTTTGAAACTTATTCATTAATATTATTTAAAATATACAATGAAGAGTTTGATCCTGGCTCAGGATGAACGCTAGCGGCAGGCTTAACACATGCAAGTCGAGGGGTAACGTTGTGCTTGCACAGATGACGACCGGCGAACGGGTGCGTAACGCGTATAGAATCTGCCTTGTACAGGAGGATAGCCTTTAGAAATGAAGATTAACACTCCATAATGTATAGAAGAGGCATCTCTTTTATATTAAATATTTATAGGTACAAGATGACTATGCGTCCTATTAGCTAGATGGTAAGGTAACGGCTTACCATGGCAACGATAGGTAGGGGGTCTGAGAGGATTATCCCCCACACTGGTACTGAGACACGGATCAGACTCCTACGGGAGGCAGCAGTGAGGAATATTGGTCAATGGAGGCAACTCTGAACCAGCCATGCCGCGTGCAGGATGACTGCCCTATGGGTTGTAAACTGCTTTTATACAGGAAGAAACATTCCCTCGTGAGGGAACTTGACGGTACTGTAAGAATAAGGATCGGCTAACTCCGTGCCAGCAGCCGCGGTAATACGGAGGATCCAAGCGTTATCCGGAATCATTGGGTTTAAAGGGTTCGCAGGCGGTCAATTAAGTCAGAGGTGAAATCCCGTCGCTCAACGACGGAACTGCCTTTGATACTGGTTGACTTGAGTTATACGGAAGTAGATAGAATAAGTAGTGTAGCGGTGAAATGCATAGATATTACTTAGAATACCGATTGCGAAGGCAGTCTACTACGTATATACTGACGCTCATGGACGAAAGCGTGGGGAGCGAACAGGATTAGATACCCTGGTAGTCCACGCCGTAAACGATGGATACTAGTTGTTGGGTTTATTCTCAGTGACTAAGCGAAAGTGATAAGTATCCCACCTGGGGAGTACGGTCGCAAGACTGAAACTCAAAGGAATTGACGGGGGCCCGCACAAGCGGTGGAGCATGTGGTTTAATTCGATGATACGCGAGGAACCTTACCAGGGCTTAAATGTAGAGTGACAGGGCTAGAGATAGCTTTTTCTTCGGACACTTTACAAGGTGCTGCATGGTTGTCGTCAGCTCGTGCCGTGAGGTGTCAGGTTAAGTCCTATAACGAGCGCAACCCCTATTGTTAGTTGCTAACAGGTCATGCTGAGGACTCTAGCGAGACTGCCGGTGCAAACCGTGAGGAAGGTGGGGATGACGTCAAATCATCACGGCCCTTACGTCCTGGGCTACACACGTGCTACAATGGTATGGACAATGAGCAGCCACTATGCGAATAGGAGCGAATCTATAAACCATATCACAGTTCGGATCGGAGTCTGCAACTCGACTCCGTGAAGCTGGAATCGCTAGTAATCGGATATCAGCCATGATCCGGTGAATACGTTCCCGAGCCTTGTACACACCGCCCGTCAAGCCATGGAAGCTGGGGGTGCCTGAAGTTCGTTACCGCAAGGAGCGACCTAGGGTAAAACTGGTAACTAGGGCTAAGTCGTAACAAGGTAGCCGTACCGGAAGGTGCGGCTGGAACACCTCCTTTCTAGAGAAAGATGGTGAGTTACAAAAGGGAAATTTTACTCTTTGCTGTTAATTTTAAAAAAACACTAATAACAAGCTATTATAGTCTCATAGCTCAGCTGGTTAGAGCGCTACACTGATAATGTAGAGGTCGGCAGTTCGAGTCTGCCTGAGACTACAAAAAGGCAAGTTATTAGAAAGGAAATTCTGGAAACAAGAGGATTCGACATTCAAATCTGGATAGTAATCTAGAGTTTTATAATGGGGGATTAGCTCAGTTGGCTAGAGCGCTTGCCTTGCACGCAAGAGGTCATCGGTTCGACTCCGATATTCTCCACCAGGTAGCACCTGGAGGCAATTTATTAAAATTGTTTCAGAGTGCTATAAGAATCAATTTGATAAAATACATATCAATTGCGATTCGCAATGTTCATTGACATATTGGTAAAATGATATCGTAAAGAAATCAAGATAGAGAAGTTAATCTTCGGATTAACAACAATATTTTTATAAAAATAAATAATTATAAAGAGCTCGTTCTAAATAGTAATATTTAGAGCAAAAAGTACAATAAGCTAAATAAGGGCGTATGGCGGATGCCTAGGCTTTCAGAGGCGATGAAGGACGCGATAAGCTGCGATAAGTAACGGGGAGAAGCACATATTTTATGATCCGTTAATTTCCGAATGGGGCAACCCGGTATGTTGAAGACATATCACCTCGTAAGAGGGGCAAACCCGGTGAACTGAAACATCTAAGTAACCGGAGGAAGAGAAAACAATAGTGATTCCGTTAGTAGTGGCGAGCGAACGCGGATTAGCCCAAACCATATTTGTTACGGCAAATGTGGGGTTGTAGGGCTGCGACATTAGAATCTAAGTGAACTAGAATTGTCTGGAAAGACAAACCGAAGAGAGTGATAGTCTCGTATAGGTAAGCGAAGAAGATATAGCAGTACCCTGAGTAGTGCGGGACACGAGTAATCCTGTATGAATCCACCGGGACCATCCGGTAAGGCTAAATACTCCTGAAAGACCGATAGTGAACTAGTACCGTGAGGGAAAGGTGAAAAGAACCCTAAGTAAGGGAGTGAAATAGAACCTGAAACCGTACGCCTACAAGCGGTCGGAGCACATTAACTGTGTGACGGCGTGCCTTTTGCATAATGAGCCTACGAGTTACTGTTACTAGCAAGGTTAAGGATTTAAGGTCCGGAGCCGAAGCGAAAGCGAGTCTGAATAGGGCGACCATAGTTAGTAGTAGTAGACGCGAAACCGAGTGATCTACCCATGGGCAGGTTGAAGCTGTAGTAACATACAGTGGAGGATCGAACCAGTAAACGTTGAAAAGTTTTTGGATGACCTGTGGGTAGGGGTGAAAGGCCAATCAAACTCGGAAATAGCTCGTACTCCCCGAAATGCATTTAGGTGCAGCGTTGAGCGAAAGTTTTATAGAGGTAGAGCTACTGATTGGATGCGGGGGCTTCACCGCCTACCAATTCCTGACAAACTCCGAATGCTATAAAATGTTACTCAGCAGTGAGGGCATGGGTGCTAAGGTCCATGTCCGAGAGGGAAAGAACCCAGACCATCAGCTAAGGTCCCCAAATATATGTTAAGTTGAACTAACGAGGTGAAACTGCTTAGACAGCTAGGATGTTGGCTTGGAAGCAGCCATTCATTTAAAGAGTGCGTAACAGCTCACTAGTCGAGCGGTTTTGCATGGATAATAATCGGGCATAAACATATTACCGAAGCTATGGATTTACGTTGAAAGACACGTAAGTGGTAGGGGAGCATTCTATTTGCGCCGAAGGTGTTCTGTAAGGGATGCTGGAGCGGATAGAAAAGAAAATGTAGGCATAAGTAACGATAAAGGGGGCGAGAAACCCCCTCACCGAAAGACTAAGGTTTCCTCAGCGATGCTAATCAGCTGAGGGTTAGTCGGGTCCTAAGGCGAATCCGAAGGGAGTAGTCGATGGATAACAGGTTAATATTCCTGTACTTCTTATAATTGCGATGGGGTGACGGAGTAATGAAAGCACCGCGAACTGACGGAATAGTTCGTTGAAACATGTAGCTATTGGCACTGTAGGTAAATCCGCAGAGCTAGGTGAAATGTGATAGTACAACAAATCTTCGGATGCGTTGATAGTGTGCCTAAAGGCTTCCAAGAAAAACCTCTAAGCTTCAGATTATGAGAACCCGTACCGTAAACCGACACAGGTAGTTGGGATGAGAATTCTAAGGTGCTCGAGTGATTCATGGCTAAGGAACTAGGCAAAATCGACCCGTAACTTCGGGAGAAGGGTCGCCCATCTTCGGATGAGCCGCAGTGAAAAGGTCCAGGCGACTGTTTATCAAAAACACAGGGCTTTGCTAAATTGAAAGATGATGTATAAGGCCTGACACCTGCCCGGTGCTGGAAGGTTAAGTGGAGTTGTTAGCTTCGGCGAGGCAATGAAATGAAGCCCCAGTAAACGGCGGCCGTAACTATAACGGTCCTAAGGTAGCGAAATTCCTTGTCGGGTAAGTTCCGACCTGCACGAATGGTGCAACGATCTGGACACTGTCTCAGCCATGAGCTCGGTGAAATTGTAGTATCGGTGAAGATGCCGATTACCCGCAGCGGGACGAAAAGACCCCGTGAACCTTTACTATAGCTTCGTATTGGTTTTGGATAAGTAATGTGTAGGATAGGTGGGAGACTATGAAGCGGCGTCGCTAGGCGTTGTGGAGTTGTCCTTGAAATACCACCCTTTGCTTATCTAGAATCTAACTCAGCAATGAGAACAGTGCGTGGTGGGTAGTTTGACTGGGGTGGTCGCCTCCAAAAGAGTAACGGAGGCTTCTAAAGGTTCCCTCAGCACGTTTGGTAACCGTGCGTAGAGTGCAATGGCATAAGGGAGCTTGACTGAGAGACATACAGGTCGATCAGGTACGAAAGTAGAGCATAGTGATCCGGTGGTTCCGCATGGAAGAGCCATCGCTCAAAGGATAAAAGGTACTCCGGGGATAACAGGCTGATCTCCCCCAAGAGCTCACATCGACGGGGGGGTTTGGCACCTCGATGTCGGCTCGTCACATCCTGGGGCTGGAGAAGGTCCCAAGGGTTGGGCTGTTCGCCCATTAAAGTGGCACGCGAGCTGGGTTCAGAACGTCGTGAGACAGTTCGGTCTCTATCTGCTGTGGGCGTTAGAAATTTGAGTGGATTTGACTTTAGTACGAGAGGACAGAGTTGAACTAACCTCTGGTGTATCAGTTGTTCCGCCAGGAGCACTGCTGAGTAGCTACGTTGGGAAGGGATAAGCGCTGAAAGCATATAAGCGCGAAACCCACCACAAGATGAGATTTCTTTAAAGGGTCGTGGAAGATTACCACGTTGATAGGATACAGGTGTAAAGGCAGTAATGTCATAGCCGAGTATTACTAATAACCCATAGGCTTATGTAGAAGTCTTGCTCTCGAAAGGGAGCAAGCGCAACTCTTTTGATAATTTACGATATGATTTTACTAGTATGTTAACTTATACAGTTGAAATATACTGAACGATTTAAGGTGATTATCGCAATGGGGCTCACCTCTTTCCATCCCGAACAGAGAAGTTAAGCCCATTTGCGCCGATGGTACTGCCAATGGTGGGAGAGTAGGTCGTTGCCTTTCTTTTAAACCTCAATCTGAAAAGATTGAGGTTTTTTTTGCGCTAAACTCAAATGAAGTTGTAAAAAACTGAAAGATGGAGGGGAAAGGGTGTTAGGAAAAGGAAAAAAGGATAATAGATCAAGAGTGAAGTAATTGAATCTAGTTCTAGAATGTGTTTTTATTAAAGTTATATTAGAAGATAGGCTAGTTAAAGATAAAAAGGAACTTTCTATATACCCAAAAGAACAAATAAATAAAAAGCAACACTCTTTAATAATATTTAAGCAAAGTTTTATGGGTATAAACAAGGGAGAAATAAATAAAATGATGGCGATAATAACTGTTTCTAATAGTTTTATTTATATTAAAATAAACCTTTTCCAACACAATGTAAGAACACTACCCTCTTTATTAAGCTTGTCTTGATTAAAAAAGCATGATTTTATTGGATTTATTTATAGTTCTTATAAGTGAATATGGTATAATAAGAGTTGATGTTGATAGAAAAAAATAGCTGTATCTCATCCAGGAGAACCATTCAAAAGAATTAAATGAACCTATTGAAGTATTTTTCATAAAAAACAAGCGTTAAATATTCAGTTAAAGTCTTGATAAATAAGGAGTGATAAAATACTTTAAAAAAAGGCAAAAAAGGTAGTTGTTATGTTAAAAAAGGAATCTATATTTGCACCCGCTAAGGGAAAAACGAGTGTTTAGAATTTAGTAAAGTTCATTAAGATAAGGGTTAAGATATCATCAAAAAAAGGTAAAAAATAAGTTAATTTTTACTTGTTTAAATCGAAAGAAAGAGAGTATCTTTGCAGTCCGTTTTAAATACGGGAGTTCATTAAAATCCAGCAAAAATTAAACTAAAAAAAACTTCAAAAAATTTTTGTCAGTTTTAGAAAAGTTTATAGATTTGCAACCGCTTTAAGAGAGTGAAGCGATCAGAGAAATTTTGGAATGATTTTGTAATAAGAATCAGTTAGTTCGAATCTAGCATTTCTACAAGAGGGTTGAGTTAAAGAGATGAGATAATACTTGTCATTGGCGACTTGCCAAGTTCATTGAAAATATTGAAATTGACAGCGTAAACAAAGAGTAGAATAACCACGTTCTAATTCGTTAGAACAAATTCTTTTGAAACTTATTCATTAATATTATTTAAAATATACAATGAAGAGTTTGATCCTGGCTCAGGATGAACGCTAGCGGCAGGCTTAACACATGCAAGTCGAGGGGTAACATTGTGCTTGCACAGATGACGACCGGCGAACGGGTGCGTAACGCGTATAGAATCTGCCTTGTACAGGAGGATAGCCTTTAGAAATGAAGATTAACACTCCATAATGTATAGAAGAGGCATCTCTTTTATATTAAATATTTATAGGTACAAGATGACTATGCGTCCTATTAGCTAGATGGTAAGGTAACGGCTTACCATGGCAACGATAGGTAGGGGGTCTGAGAGGATTATCCCCCACACTGGTACTGAGACACGGACCAGACTCCTACGGGAGGCAGCAGTGAGGAATATTGGTCAATGGAGGCAACTCTGAACCAGCCATGCCGCGTGCAGGATGACTGCCCTATGGGTTGTAAACTGCTTTTATACAGGAAGAAACATTCCCTCGTGAGGGAACTTGACGGTACTGTAAGAATAAGGACCGGCTAACTCCGTGCCAGCAGCCGCGGTAATACGGAGGATCCAAGCGTTATCCGGAATCATTGGGTTTAAAGGGTTCGCAGGCGGTCAATTAAGTCAGAGGTGAAATCCCGTCGCTCAACGACGGAACTGCCTTTGATACTGGTTGACTTGAGTTATACGGAAGTAGATAGAATAAGTAGTGTAGCGGTGAAATGCATAGATATTACTTAGAATACCGATTGCGAAGGCAGTCTACTACGTATATACTGACGCTCATGGACGAAAGCGTGGGGAGCGAACAGGATTAGATACCCTGGTAGTCCACGCCGTAAACGATGGATACTAGTTGTTGGGTTTATTCTCAGTGACTAAGCGAAAGTGATAAGTATCCCACCTGGGGAGTACGGTCGCAAGACTGAAACTCAAAGGAATTGACGGGGGCCCGCACA
This sequence comes from Tenacibaculum retecalamus, assembly GCF_027941755.1. Classification (NCBI taxonomy): domain Bacteria; kingdom Pseudomonadati; phylum Bacteroidota; class Flavobacteriia; order Flavobacteriales; family Flavobacteriaceae; genus Tenacibaculum; species Tenacibaculum retecalamus. The sequence continues at coordinate 1,105,631 of NZ_CP115916.1, forward strand.
AGCGGTGGAGCATGTGGTTTAATTCGATGATACGCGAGGAACCTTACCAGGGCTTAAATGTAGAGTGACAGGGCTAGAGATAGCTTTTTCTTCGGACACTTTACAAGGTGCTGCATGGTTGTCGTCAGCTCGTGCCGTGAGGTGTCAGGTTAAGTCCTATAACGAGCGCAACCCCTATTGTTAGTTGCTAACAGGTCATGCTGAGGACTCTAGCGAGACTGCCGGTGCAAACCGTGAGGAAGGTGGGGATGACGTCAAATCATCACGGCCCTTACGTCCTGGGCTACACACGTGCTACAATGGTATGGACAATGAGCAGCCACTATGCGAATAGGAGCGAATCTATAAACCATATCACAGTTCGGATCGGAGTCTGCAACTCGACTCCGTGAAGCTGGAATCGCTAGTAATCGGATATCAGCCATGATCCGGTGAATACGTTCCCGAGCCTTGTACACACCGCCCGTCAAGCCATGGAAGCTGGGGGTGCCTGAAGTTCGTTACCGCAAGGAGCGACCTAGGGTAAAACTGGTAACTAGGGCTAAGTCGTAACAAGGTAGCCGTACCGGAAGGTGCGGCTGGAACACCTCCTTTCTAGAGAAAGATGGTGAGTTACAAAAGGGAAATTTTACTCTTTGCTGTTAATTTTAAAAAAACACTAATAACAAGCTATTATAGTCTCATAGCTCAGCTGGTTAGAGCGCTACACTGATAATGTAGAGGTCGGCAGTTCGAGTCTGCCTGAGACTACAAAAAGGCAAGTTATTAGAAAGGAAATTCTGGAAACAAGAGGATTCGACATTCAAATCTGGATAGTAATCTAGAGTTTTATAATGGGGGATTAGCTCAGTTGGCTAGAGCGCTTGCCTTGCACGCAAGAGGTCATCGGTTCGACTCCGATATTCTCCACCAGGTAGCACCTGGAGGCAATTTATTAAAATTGTTTCAGAGTGCTATAAGAATCAATTTGATAAAATACATATCAATTGCGATTCGCAATGTTCATTGACATATTGGTAAAATGATATCGTAAAGAAATCAAGATAGAGAAGTTAATCTTCGGATTAACAACAATATTTTTATAAAAATAAATAATTATAAAGAGCTCGTTCTAAATAGTAATATTTAGAGCAAAAAGTACAATAAGCTAAATAAGGGCGTATGGCGGATGCCTAGGCTTTCAGAGGCGATGAAGGACGCGATAAGCTGCGATAAGTAACGGGGAGAAGCACATATTTTATGATCCGTTAATTTCCGAATGGGGCAACCCGGTATGTTGAAGACATATCACCTCGTAAGAGGGGCAAACCCGGTGAACTGAAACATCTAAGTAACCGGAGGAAGAGAAAACAATAGTGATTCCGTTAGTAGTGGCGAGCGAACGCGGATTAGCCCAAACCATATTTGTTACGGCAAATGTGGGGTTGTAGGGCTGCGACATTAGAATCTAAGTGAACTAGAATTGTCTGGAAAGACAAACCGAAGAGAGTGATAGTCTCGTATAGGTAAGCGAAGAAGATATAGCAGTACCCTGAGTAGTGCGGGACACGAGTAATCCTGTATGAATCCACCGGGACCATCCGGTAAGGCTAAATACTCCTGAAAGACCGATAGTGAACTAGTACCGTGAGGGAAAGGTGAAAAGAACCCTAAGTAAGGGAGTGAAATAGAACCTGAAACCGTACGCCTACAAGCGGTCGGAGCACATTAACTGTGTGACGGCGTGCCTTTTGCATAATGAGCCTACGAGTTACTGTTACTAGCAAGGTTAAGGATTTAAGGTCCGGAGCCGAAGCGAAAGCGAGTCTGAATAGGGCGACCATAGTTAGTAGTAGTAGACGCGAAACCGAGTGATCTACCCATGGGCAGGTTGAAGCTGTAGTAACATACAGTGGAGGATCGAACCAGTAAACGTTGAAAAGTTTTTGGATGACCTGTGGGTAGGGGTGAAAGGCCAATCAAACTCGGAAATAGCTCGTACTCCCCGAAATGCATTTAGGTGCAGCGTTGAGCGAAAGTTTTATAGAGGTAGAGCTACTGATTGGATGCGGGGGCTTCACCGCCTACCAATTCCTGACAAACTCCGAATGCTATAAAATGTTACTCAGCAGTGAGGGCATGGGTGCTAAGGTCCATGTCCGAGAGGGAAAGAACCCAGACCATCAGCTAAGGTCCCCAAATATATGTTAAGTTGAACTAACGAGGTGAAACTGCTTAGACAGCTAGGATGTTGGCTTGGAAGCAGCCATTCATTTAAAGAGTGCGTAACAGCTCACTAGTCGAGCGGTTTTGCATGGATAATAATCGGGCATAAACATATTACCGAAGCTATGGATTTACGTTGAAAGACACGTAAGTGGTAGGGGAGCATTCTATTTGCGCCGAAGGTGTTCTGTAAGGGATGCTGGAGCGGATAGAAAAGAAAATGTAGGCATAAGTAACGATAAAGGGGGCGAGAAACCCCCTCACCGAAAGACTAAGGTTTCCTCAGCGATGCTAATCAGCTGAGGGTTAGTCGGGTCCTAAGGCGAATCCGAAGGGAGTAGTCGATGGATAACAGGTTAATATTCCTGTACTTCTTATAATTGCGATGGGGTGACGGAGTAATGAAAGCACCGCGAACTGACGGAATAGTTCGTTGAAACATGTAGCTATTGGCACTGTAGGTAAATCCGCAGAGCTAGGTGAAATGTGATAGTACAACAAATCTTCGGATGCGTTGATAGTGTGCCTAAAGGCTTCCAAGAAAAACCTCTAAGCTTCAGATTATGAGAACCCGTACCGTAAACCGACACAGGTAGTTGGGATGAGAATTCTAAGGTGCTCGAGTGATTCATGGCTAAGGAACTAGGCAAAATCGACCCGTAACTTCGGGAGAAGGGTCGCCCATCTTCGGATGATAGCCGCAGTGAAAAGGTCCAGGCGACTGTTTATCAAAAACACAGGGCTTTGCTAAATTGAAAGATGATGTATAAGGCCTGACACCTGCCCGGTGCTGGAAGGTTAAGTGGAGTTGTTAGCTTCGGCGAGGCAATGAAATGAAGCCCCAGTAAACGGCGGCCGTAACTATAACGGTCCTAAGGTAGCGAAATTCCTTGTCGGGTAAGTTCCGACCTGCACGAATGGTGCAACGATCTGGACACTGTCTCAGCCATGAGCTCGGTGAAATTGTAGTATCGGTGAAGATGCCGATTACCCGCAGCGGGACGAAAAGACCCCGTGAACCTTTACTATAGCTTCGTATTGGTTTTGGATAAGTAATGTGTAGGATAGGTGGGAGACTATGAAGCGGCGTCGCTAGGCGTTGTGGAGTTGTCCTTGAAATACCACCCTTTGCTTATCTAGAATCTAACTCAGCAATGAGAACAGTGCGTGGTGGGTAGTTTGACTGGGGTGGTCGCCTCCAAAAGAGTAACGGAGGCTTCTAAAGGTTCCCTCAGCACGTTTGGTAACCGTGCGTAGAGTGCAATGGCATAAGGGAGCTTGACTGAGAGACATACAGGTCGATCAGGTACGAAAGTAGAGCATAGTGATCCGGTGGTTCCGCATGGAAGAGCCATCGCTCAAAGGATAAAAGGTACTCCGGGGATAACAGGCTGATCTCCCCCAAGAGCTCACATCGACGGGGGGGTTTGGCACCTCGATGTCGGCTCGTCACATCCTGGGGCTGGAGAAGGTCCCAAGGGTTGGGCTGTTCGCCCATTAAAGTGGCACGCGAGCTGGGTTCAGAACGTCGTGAGACAGTTCGGTCTCTATCTGCTGTGGGCGTTAGAAATTTGAGTGGATTTGACTTTAGTACGAGAGGACTGAGTTGAACTAACCTCTGGTGTATCAGTTGTTCCGCCAGGAGCACTGCTGAGTAGCTACGTTGGGAAGGGATAAGCGCTGAAAGCATATAAGCGCGAAACCCACCACAAGATGAGATTTCTTTAAAGGGTCGTGGAAGATTACCACGTTGATAGGATACAGGTGTAAAGGCAGTAATGTCATAGCCGAGTATTACTAATAACCCATAGGCTTATGTAGAAGTCTTGCTCTCGAAAGGGAGCAAGCGCAACTCTTTTGATAATTTACGATATGATTTTACTAGTATGTTAACTTATACAGTTGAAATATACTGAACGATTTAAGGTGATTATCGCAATGGGGCTCACCTCTTTCCATCCCGAACAGAGAAGTTAAGCCCATTTGCGCCGATGGTACTGCCAATGGTGGGAGAGTAGGTCGTTGCCTTTCTTTTAAACCTCAATCTGAAAAGATTGAGGTTTTTTTTGCGCTAAACTCAAATGAAGTTGTAAAAAACTGAAAGATGGAGGGGAAAGGGTGTTAGGAAAAGGAAAAAAGGATAATAGATCAAGAGTGAAGTAATTGAATCTAGTTCTAGAATGTGTTTTTATTAAAGTTATATTAGAAGATAGGCTAGTTAAAGATAAAAAGGAACTTTCTATATACCCAAAAGAACAAATAAATAAAAAGCAACACTCTTTAATAATATTTAAGCAAAGTTTTATGGGTATAAACAAGGGAGAAATAAATAAAATGATGGCGATAATAACTGTTTCTAATAGTTTTATTTATATTAAAATAAACCTTTTCCAACACAATGTAAGAACACTACCCTCTTTATTAAGCTTGTCTTGATTAAAAAAGCATGATTTTATTGGATTTATTTATAGTTCTTATAAGTGAATATGGTATAATAAGAGTTGATGTTGATAGAAAAAAATAGCTGTATCTCATCCAGGAGAACCATTCAAAAGAATTAAATGAACCTATTGAAGTATTTTTCATAAAAAACAAGCGTTAAATATTCAGTTAAAGTCTTGATAAATAAGGAGTGATAAAATACTTTAAAAAAAGGCAAAAAAGGTAGTTGTTATGTTAAAAAAGGAATCTATATTTGCACCCGCTAAGGGAAAAACGAGTGTTTAGAATTTAGTAAAGTTCATTAAGATAAGGGTTAAGATATCATCAAAAAAAGGTAAAAAATAAGTTAATTTTTACTTGTTTAAATCGAAAGAAAGAGAGTATCTTTGCAGTCCGTTTTAAATACGGGAGTTCATTAAAATCCAGCAAAAATTAAACTAAAAAAAACTTCAAAAAATTTTTGTCAGTTTTAGAAAAGTTTATAGATTTGCAACCGCTTTAAGAGAGTGAAGCGATCAGAGAAATTTTGGAATGATTTTGTAATAAGAATCAGTTAGTTCGAATCTAGCATTTCTACAAGAGGGTTGAGTTAAAGAGATGAGATAATACTTGTCATTGGCGACTTGCCAAGTTCATTGAAAATATTGAAATTGACAGCGTAAACAAAGAGTAGAATAACCACGTTCTAATTCGTTAGAACAAATTCTTTTGAAACTTATTCATTAATATTATTTAAAATATACAATGAAGAGTTTGATCCTGGCTCAGGATGAACGCTAGCGGCAGGCTTAACACATGCAAGTCGAGGGGTAACGTTGTGCTTGCACAGATGACGACCGGCGAACGGGTGCGTAACGCGTATAGAATCTGCCTTGTACAGGAGGATAGCCTTTAGAAATGAAGATTAACACTCCATAATGTATAGAAGAGGCATCTCTTTTATATTAAATATTTATAGGTACAAGATGACTATGCGTCCTATTAGCTAGATGGTAAGGTAACGGCTTACCATGGCAACGATAGGTAGGGGGTCTGAGAGGATTATCCCCCACACTGGTACTGAGACACGGACCAGACTCCTACGGGAGGCAGCAGTGAGGAATATTGGTCAATGGAGGCAACTCTGAACCAGCCATGCCGCGTGCAGGATGACTGCCCTATGGGTTGTAAACTGCTTTTATACAGGAAGAAACATTCCCTCGTGAGGGAACTTGACGGTACTGTAAGAATAAGGACCGGCTAACTCCGTGCCAGCAGCCGCGGTAATACGGAGGATCCAAGCGTTATCCGGAATCATTGGGTTTAAAGGGTCCGCAGGCGGTCAATTAAGTCAGAGGTGAAATCCCGTCGCTCAACGACGGAACTGCCTTTGATACTGGTTGACTTGAGTTATACGGAAGTAGATAGAATAAGTAGTGTAGCGGTGAAATGCATAGATATTACTTAGAATACCGATTGCGAAGGCAGTCTACTACGTATATACTGACGCTCATGGACGAAAGCGTGGGGAGCGAACAGGATTAGATACCCTGGTAGTCCACGCCGTAAACGATGGATACTAGTTGTTGGGTTTATTCTCAGTGACTAAGCGAAAGTGATAAGTATCCCACCTGGGGAGTACGGTCGCAAGACTGAAACTCAAAGGAATTGACGGGGGCCGCACAAGCGGTGGAGCATGTGGTTTAATTCGATGATACGCGAGGAACCTTACCAGGGCTTAAATGTAGAGTGACAGGGCTAGAGATAGCTTTTTCTTCGGACACTTTACAAGGTGCTGCATGGTTGTCGTCAGCTCGTGCCGTGAGGTGTCAGGTTAAGTCCTATAACGAGCGCAACCCCTATTGTTAGTTGCTAACAGGTCATGCTGAGGACTCTAGCGAGACTGCCGGTGCAAACCGTGAGGAAGGTGGGGATGACGTCAAATCATCACGGCCTTACGTCCTGGGCTACACACGTGCTACAATGGTATGGACAATGAGCAGCCACTATGCGAATAGGAGCGAATCTATAAACCATATCACAGTTCGGATCGGAGTCTGCAACTCGACTCCGTGAAGCTGGAATCGCTAGTAATCGGATATCAGCCATGATCCGGTGAATACGTTCCCGAGCCTTGTACACACCGCCCGTCAAGCCATGGAAGCTGGGGGTGCCTGAAGTTCGTTACCGCAAGGAGCGACCTAGGGTAAAACTGGTAACTAGGGCTAAGTCGTAACAAGGTAGCCGTACCGGAAGGTGCGGCTGGAACACCTCCTTTCTAGAGAAAGATGGTGAGTTACAAAAGGGAAATTTTACTCTTTGCTGTTAATTTTAAAAAAACACTAATAACAAGCTATTATAGTCTCATAGCTCAGCTGGTTAGAGCGCTACACTGATAATGTAGAGGTCGGCAGTTCGAGTCTGCCTGAGACTACAAAAAGGCAAGTTATTAGAAAGGAAATTCTGGAAACAAGAGGATTCGACATTCAAATCTGGATAGTAATCTAGAGTTTTATAATGGGGGATTAGCTCAGTTGGCTAGAGCGCTTGCCTTGCACGCAAGAGGTCATCGGTTCGACTCCGATATTCTCCACCAGGTAGCACCTGGAGGCAATTTATTAAAATTGTTTCAGAGTGCTATAAGAATCAATTTGATAAAATACATATCAATTGCGATTCGCAATGTTCATTGACATATTGGTAAAATGATATCGTAAAGAAATCAAGATAGAGAAGTTAATCTTCGGATTAACAACAATATTTTTATAAAAATAAATAATTATAAAGAGCTCGTTCTAAATAGTAATATTTAGAGCAAAAAGTACAATAAGCTAAATAAGGGCGTATGGCGGATGCCTAGGCTTTCAGAGGCGATGAAGGACGCGATAAGCTGCGATAAGTAACGGGGAGAAGCACATATTTTATGATCCGTTAATTTCCGAATGGGGCAACCCGGTATGTTGAAGACATATCACCTCGTAAGAGGGGCAAACCCGGTGAACTGAAACATCTAAGTAACCGGAGGAAGAGAAAACAATAGTGATTCCGTTAGTAGTGGCGAGCGAACGCGGATTAGCCCAAACCATATTTGTTACGGCAAATGTGGGGTTGTAGGGCTGCGACATTAGAATCTAAGTGAACTAGAATTGTCTGGAAAGACAAACCGAAGAGAGTGATAGTCTCGTATAGGTAAGCGAAGAAGATATAGCAGTACCCTGAGTAGTGCGGGACACGAGTAATCCTGTATGAATCCACCGGGACCATCCGGTAAGGCTAAATACTCCTGAAAGACCGATAGTGAACTAGTACCGTGAGGGAAAGGTGAAAAGAACCCTAAGTAAGGGAGTGAAATAGAACCTGAAACCGTACGCCTACAAGCGGTCGGAGCACATTAACTGTGTGACGGCGTGCCTTTTGCATAATGAGCCTACGAGTTACTGTTACTAGCAAGGTTAAGGATTTAAGGTCCGGAGCCGAAGCGAAAGCGAGTCTGAATAGGGCGACCATAGTTAGTAGTAGTAGACGCGAAACCGAGTGATCTACCCATGGGCAGGTTGAAGCTGTAGTAACATACAGTGGAGGATACGAACCAGTAAACGTTGAAAAGTTTTTGGATGACCTGTGGGTAGGGGTGAAAGGCCAATCAAACTCGGAAATAGCTCGTACTCCCCGAAATGCATTTAGGTGCAGCGTTGAGCGAAAGTTTTATAGAGGTAGAGCTACTGATTGGATGCGGGGGCTTCACCGCCTACCAATTCCTGACAAACTCCGAATGCTATAAAATGTTACTCAGCAGTGAGGGCATGGGTGCTAAGGTCCATGTCCGAGAGGGAAAGAACCCAGACCATCAGCTAAGGTCCCCAAATATATGTTAAGTTGAACTAACGAGGTGAAACTGCTTAGACAGCTAGGATGTTGGCTTGGAAGCAGCCATTCATTTAAAGAGTGCGTAACAGCTCACTAGTCGAGCGGTTTTGCATGGATAATAATCGGGCATAAACATATTACCGAAGCTATGGATTTACGTTGAAAGACACGTAAGTGGTAGGGGAGCATTCTATTTGCGCCGAAGGTGTTCTGTAAGGGATGCTGGAGCGGATAGAAAAGAAAATGTAGGCATAAGTAACGATAAAGGGGGCGAGAAACCCCCTCACCGAAAGACTAAGGTTTCCTCAGCGATGCTAATCAGCTGAGGGTTAGTCGGGTCCTAAGGCGAATCCGAAGGGAGTAGTCGATGGATAACAGGTTAATATTCCTGTACTTCTTATAATTGCGATGGGGTGACGGAGTAATGAAAGCACCGCGAACTGACGGAATAGTTCGTTGAAACATGTAGCTATTGGCACTGTAGGTAAATCCGCAGAGCTAGGTGAAATGTGATAGTACAACAAATCTTCGGATGCGTTGATAGTGTGCCTAAAGGCTTCCAAGAAAAACCTCTAAGCTTCAGATTATGAGAACCCGTACCGTAAACCGACACAGGTAGTTGGGATGAGAATTCTAAGGTGCTCGAGTGATTCATGGCTAAGGAACTAGGCAAAATCGACCCGTAACTTCGGGAGAAGGGTCGCCCATCTTCGGATGAAGCCGCAGTGAAAAGGTCCAGGCGACTGTTTATCAAAAACACAGGGCTTTGCTAAATTGAAAGATGATGTATAAGGCCTGACACCTGCCCGGTGCTGGAAGGTTAAGTGGAGTTGTTAGCTTCGGCGAGGCAATGAAATGAAGCCCCAGTAAACGGCGGCCGTAACTATAACGGTCCTAAGGTAGCGAAATTCCTTGTCGGGTAAGTTCCGACCTGCACGAATGGTGCAACGATCTGGACACTGTCTCAGCCATGAGCTCGGTGAAATTGTAGTATCGGTGAAGATGCCGATTACCCGCAGCGGGACGAAAAGACCCCGTGAACCTTTACTATAGCTTCGTATTGGTTTTGGATAAGTAATGTGTAGGATAGGTGGGAGACTATGAAGCGGCGTCGCTAGGCGTTGTGGAGTTGTCCTTGAAATACCACCCTTTGCTTATCTAGAATCTAACTCAGCAATGAGAACAGTGCGTGGTGGGTAGTTTGACTGGGGTGGTCGCCTCCAAAAGAGTAACGGAGGCTTCTAAAGGTTCCCTCAGCACGTTTGGTAACCGTGCGTAGAGTGCAATGGCATAAGGGAGCTTGACTGAGAGACATACAGGTCGATCAGGTACGAAAGTAGAGCATAGTGATCCGGTGGTTCCGCATGGAAGAGCCATCGCTCAAAGGATAAAAGGTACTCCGGGGATAACAGGCTGATCTCCCCCAAGAGCTCACATCGACGGGGGGGTTTGGCACCTCGATGTCGGCTCGTCACATCCTGGGGCTGGAGAAGGTCCCAAGGGTTGGGCTGTTCGCCCATTAAAGTGGCACGCGAGCTGGGTTCAGAACGTCGTGAGACAGTTCGGTCTCTATCTGCTGTGGGCGTTAGAAATTTGAGTGGATTTGACTTTAGTACGAGAGGATCGAGTTGAACTAACCTCTGGTGTATCAGTTGTTCCGCCAGGAGCACTGCTGAGTAGCTACGTTGGGAAGGGATAAGCGCTGAAAGCATATAAGCGCGAAACCCACCACAAGATGAGATTTCTTTAAAGGGTCGTGGAAGATTACCACGTTGATAGGATACAGGTGTAAAGGCAGTAATGTCATAGCCGAGTATTACTAATAACCCATAGGCTTATGTAGAAGTCTTGCTCTCGAAAGGGAGCAAGCGCAACTCTTTTGATAATTTACGATATGATTTTACTAGTATGTTAACTTATACAGTTGAAATATACTGAACGATTTAAGGTGATTATCGCAATGGGGCTCACCTCTTTCCATCCCGAACAGAGAAGTTAAGCCCATTTGCGCCGATGGTACTGCCAATGGTGGGAGAGTAGGTCGTTGCCTTTCTTTTAAACCTCAATCTGAAAAGATTGAGGTTTTTTTTGCGCTAAACTGAAATGAAGTTATAAAAAAGTGAAAGGGTGAAAGATGGAAGGGAAAGGGTGAAAGAAGAGAATACTTACATGTTACTTATAAGAACTTAAGTAAATAGTAAAGAACAGTAGTTGCTTTATGGAGATAATAGTTGTCAGATTAATATTTGTAATGGATCTTAATGAAATAACCCTAACCGATTATAGTTTTTTATAATAGCTAAAATAAATTAATTATACCTCTATATTTAATTTCAATGTTTTTATATCAAATTTGATAAAAACACTTCCTGCTAATTAATGAAGTCAAATATTTTATGAATTAAAAGGTAAAAGTTTATAGTTAGAAGACTTACTCCCATGGTATAATAATTCTGACTTTAATGGTTTATAAAATTTGAGGATTATTCTATTTATTATTAAAAGCCTTTTTATGTATCATTTATCAAAAAAATAAAAATAAAAAAATGTTATAGTATTATTTATCTTGTTCAGTCAATATAATTAAAAGATAAGCTTAGTATTTTTATATTAACGTTTTAACCCCTTTAAAGAGTCTAAATGTTTTATATAAATGGAATTATAATTTAAATAAGTGATTTATGTTTTTTTTATAAGTTTGACCAATAGGAATTTTATGCTCTTTGATTATAATACGATTTCCTTCTATTTGTTCAATCTTACTTTTTGAAATTATAAAAGATTTGTGTGTTCTGATAAAAGTATCAGGAAGAAATTCCTCTAAAAAAGATATTTTTTCATTGCTTAAAATCATTTTATCCTTTAAATGAACTTTGCAATAGTGACCATAAGCTTCAATAAAAAGAATGTTGTTAAAATGGACTTGGTAGTGTTTTTTATCACCTTTTAAGAAAAAACTTTCAGGGTTTTCTGTCTGGTTTTCTGAAATATTATTATTTATTTCTTGCTGTTGATTGGTTTTTGAAATAGTTTTATTAACCGCTTTTACAAAGCGTTCAAAACTAAAAGGTTTTAATAAATAATCAGAAATATTTAATTCATATCCTTCTAAAGCAAATTCTTTATAAGCAGTGGTTACAATTATTTTTGGCGGATTTGGAATTGTTTTTAAAAGATCGAAACCAGAAAGTTTTGGCATATTAATATCTAAAAATAAAAGATCTATTTGGTTTTCGTTTAAAAGTTGCATGGCTTCAAAAGCGTTGTAACAATTCCCTTTTTTTCTAAATGAGGTAAATTTTCACAATATTTTTCAATAATTCGATGTGCAATAGGCTCATCATCAACAATTAAATAATTTGTCATACTATTTCTAATTTTAGCGATAATTTATACTTAGAATTATTTTTTTTAATAGTTAATTCATGTTTTTTAGGATATAGTAATTGCAATCGTTGTTTTAAATTATCTAATCCAATTCCTGTTTTTTGTGCAACTTCTGGTTTTTCAAAATTATTTTCAATTTCAAAAAGAATAATGTTGTTTTTTTTACTGATATTAATGTGAATATAAGCGTTTTCTGTTAATTTTTCAATGCCATGTTTAAAGGCATTTTCTAAGGCTATAATATACAAAAGTGGCGCAATTTTAACATCGGATATGTTGATGTAGTGAAACTGAATATCTACTTTTTTTTGATACCTTATTTTATGCAGTTCAATATAATTTTGTAAATATTCAACTTCATCTTTTAAAGGTACCAAATCTTCCTTTCCCATATAGATTGTGTAACGCATCATGTCAGACAATTTTAGCACAACATCTGGAGCATTATCTGATTTTTCTACCGTTAAACCGTATAAATTATTTAAGGTATTAAAAAAGAAATGTGGGTTTATTTGATTTTTTAACAAGGCTAATTCTGCTTTTGCTTTTTTTGATTCTATTGTTTTTAACCATTTCCATTGTTGAAAAAACCATCCAAAAATCAATATAAAAAAAGGAATGGTTAAAATAATTTTAATCTCTTTTTCTTGCTGTAAGTACACGTTTAAATCATCAATATAAACTCTTATATATAAGAAGTAACCGATGCTTAATAGGTAAAAAAAGATTGTAAAAAGTGCGTATTTTTTTAAGAAATTTGTGGCAATTATAGAAAAGAAAGCTAAGCTCGTAATAATAATTCCTATAAACGTAATTGGATTGTCAATTATCTGGGCATGGATATCATTAACAATAACAAGTATAAAAAATAGGATTACGCCAATTAATTTTAGTGAAACTGATGAGTGTTTTTTTAAGAAAGGAAAATAATAAATTGGCAATGAAAACAACAACCAATAAAAGATAAAACTTAATATGTTTGATAGGTATTCTGAATTATCAATATAAATATGATCAAAATAAGTTAGCAACAGTACTAGGAGTCTGAAAATTATTAGCCCGTATATAAATGCCTTGTATTTTTTTAAAAATGATTTCACTTGGTAAAGCTAATGATAATGTAATAAATAGGACACTATTTTACACAAACAATCAGAAATCAAGCACAAACAACTAAAAAAGGACTCAAAACTAGTTCAAGTTTATAAAGATGTTTTTTGTGTGTAAAAGATAAGCAGTTGAGAATTATTATTTATCTAAGATTAATTCGGTTTTATGTTTGCAAGGAATTTAAAATCAATTTAAGAATGAAAAAATACATATTAGCATCCGTATTAACAATTGTGACTATAACAAGCACAATATCACAAAATAATGAATTTAACAAAAATGAAAAAAAATAGTTTTAAAAGTAATTTCAGAGAAATTACTAGCGTCTTATATCAATTTAGATCTTGCAAAAGAAATGTCGGCAATGATCATATCTAATTCAAAAAAATACAAGTCTATTTCTAATCAAAAAGAATTTTCTACAGTAATAACCAAAGACTTACAAAAAGTAAGTAAAGATTTGCATTTAAAAGTAAATTTTGAGCCAAAAAGAATAGCACAAAGTAAACGTATAATGCCCGCCAACATTAAACTTAAAAGAGATAAAATGATGGCTATGAAAATGGCAGAAATCAATTTTGGTTTTACAGAAACAAAAGTACTAAATGGTAATATTGGTTATTTAAATTTACGCATGTTTGCAGATATGAAGTACGCAAAAGAGACGGCAACTGCAGCTATGAATTTTTTAAAAAACACTAATGCAATTATAATTGATTTAAGAAATAATGGTGGAGGTGTTCCAAACATGATGCAATTATTATCGAGTTATTTTACGGGTAAAAAACCAGTGTTACTAAGTAATTTTTATGAACGTAAGACAAATAATAAAACACAGTTATTTACTTTGGAAAGTATTGATGGTAAAAGGAGAACAAATACGCCATTATACATTTTAACAAGTAAAAAAACGTTTTCTGCAGCAGAGGCATTTACATATACATTAAAACATTTAAATAAAGCAATAGTTGTTGGGGAAACAACTCGTGGAGGTGCAAACAGAACTAAAAGAGTGAATTTGAATAACAATTTTACAATCTCTATTCCGTATATTGAAGCAACACACCCTGTTACAAAAACTAATTGGGAGGGAAAAGGCGTAAAACCAACTATTAAATCAACAAAGAAAGATGCTTTTATAATTGCATATATTGATGCATTAGATAAAACTATAAAACGCAATAAAAACAATATTTTAAATAAAGTAGGATATACTTACTTACAAGAAAAAAATGTTGATTTAGCCATTAAAGTATTTCAAAAAAACACAAAATTATTCCCGAAGGACGCCAACTCTTGGGATAGTTTAGGGGAAGCGTATTTTTATAAAAAGGATAAAGAAAATGCTTTATTAGCATATAAGAAAGCATTTGAATTAGATGCATCATCAGTATCAGCAAAAAAGATGATTCAAAAACTAGAAAGTATTAAATAGTATGAAAAATAAGTTTTTAATAATAGGAATTATAATTGTTATAAGCCTTTTAGTTTTAATGTCTTTACAAGTATTTGCTCAGCCTAAAATTGTTGATGGAAATCAAATAGAATTGCAAAAAACATATACACATCATAAAAATGAAGTATGGGAGGTTAAGTTTAGTTCGAACGATTCATTAATGATTAGTGGAGGAATAGAACCAAACGCTAAAATTTGGTCTAGAATTACAGGTGAAGTTTTACATGAGTTACCACATGAAATAGGAACGCCAACAGTAGATTTTAGTTCGACAGGAAAAGTTGTAGCAACAGGAGCGTATGATGGAAACGTTAGAATTTGGGACGTTAAAACAGGAGCGTTATTACAAACATTAAAAGGAAATGGAGGCACAATTTGGACTGTAAACTTTAGTCCAGACGGAAAATTAATCGCTGCTGGCGGAAATGATGATAAAGTTTTTGTATGGAATGTAAATACGGGGAAACTAATTTATGATTTTAACGATTCTCAAGAGAACATTTGGGAAGTTGTTTTTAACCCTACAGGCGAATTATTATTATCGTCAGGAAGTGATAATGCGATTAGGGTTTATGATATTGAATCAGGGAGATTACTTCAAACGATTTTAGGACATTGTATGGTACCATTGTCAATGAATTTTAGCCCAAACGGAAAATTATTAGCAAGTGCTGGCGATGATAAAACAGTTAAAATTTGGGATACCACTAATTGGCAATTGTTGCACACTTTAAAAGGAGATAATCAGGCAATTCACTCTGTTGTTTTTATTGATAATGATAGGGTAATAGCAGGTGGAACAGACAAATCGATGATTGGAGAGTTACTAGAATACCATTTTAAATTTTCAGGGGTAGTAAAACCAATTGTAGCAACCCTTTGGGATGTTAAAAACGAAAAAATTCTACAGACAATTTCAAATCATAACAATGATATTGGCTTAGGAATGGATGTTAGTTCTGATGGAAAATTAATAGCTACACCTAGTAAGGATAAAACGGTTAAAATTTGGCAAGTATTGTAATTTTATTTTTTTAGATAAACACCTCAATAACAGGGGTGTTTATTGTGTTTTTACAATGTGAAATAAAAAAAAGTGAATTTTTATTAGGATATTAATATTTAAATTTCAAATATTTGCACTCACAAAGTTCAATAACTTATTGACAATGTTATCAAGAAAGGTGGAGGGATTAGACCCTATGAAACCTTAGCAACCCTTTGTTTAAGTCAAAGAAGGTGCTAAATTCTACTTAATTTTAGATTCATTTATCTAAAGTTGGATAGATAACTCAAGTGCAATTATTCATCTATAATTGCTATAATTCTTCATAACATTTTTCTAGTAGGTACGTCAAAAAAAAATGACGCATTTGGCTTTTGGTTTAATTTTTTATTATCTCAAAAACAAGAAAAATGAGTACACAAAAATTTGCAACGAACGCGTTGCACGCAGGACATGATGTAAAACAAACGGGAGGCACAAGAGCAGTTCCTATTTATCAAACAACATCATATGTTTTTAATGATTCAGATCATGCAGCAAATCTTTTTTCATTAAAAGAATTAGGATTTATTTACACACGTTTAAATAACCCTACCAATCAAATTTTACAAGAGCGTTTGGCTAGTTTAGAAGGCGGAACTGGAGCTGTAGTATTTGCTTCTGGTACGGCAGCAATTTCAACAGGATTGTTAACGTTGTTAAAAGCAGGAGATCATATTGTAGCTTCAAGTAGTTTGTACGGTGGAACTTACAATTTATTAAATGTTACTTTACCAAGATTAGGTATTACAACTACTTTTGTTGATGCTTCTAATCCAGATAACTTTGAAGCAGCTGTACAGGATAATACCAGAGCATTTTTTGTTGAATCTTTAGGGAATCCTAAATTAGATGTGTTGGATTTAAAAGCTATTTCTACACATGCAAAAAAAGCTGAAGTTCCTTTTATTGTTGATAATACCGTAGCTACACCAGCATTGTTAAATCCGATAGAACATGGTGCAAATATTGTAATTCATTCATTAACAAAGTATATTGGAGGCCAAGGAAATTCTTTAGGAGGAGCAATTATTGATGCAGGAACTTTTAATTGGGCAAATGGTAAATTCCCTGAATTTACAGAACCATCAGCAGGATATCACGGATTGGTTTATCACGATGCTTTAGGCGCAGCTTCTTACACATTTAAATTAATTTTAGAAGGGCTACGAGATTTTGGAGGCGCTTTAAGTCCTACAAATGCATTTAATATTATTCAAGGATTAGAAACGTTAAATATCAGAATAAAAAAGCATAGTGAAAACGCACTAGATATTGCTACATGGTTGGAAGAGCAACCAGAAGTAACTTGGGTAAATTACCCTGGTTTAGAAAGTAGTAAATATAACAAGTTAGCAAAAACATATTTATCAAAAGGGCAAAGTGGTATTGTTACATTTGGTGTAAAAGGTGGTTATGAAGCGGCAAAAAAAGTATCTGATAACACAAAACTTTTCTCATTATTAGCAAATATTGGAGACACAAAATCACTAATCATTCACCCTGCTAGTACAACACATCAACAATTAAGTGAAGAAGCACAAGAAAGTGCAGGTGTTACGAATGATTTAATTCGTTTGTCTGTAGGGCTTGAAGATTTAGAGGATTTAAAAGGCGATTTAAAAGAAGCTTTTTCTACCATATAAACATAAAAAAGAATCGAATGTATTGAGTCTTATTTTTTTGAAGGGGAATAAGTTCATGTAAATCGTTCGGTTTTATATTTAAAAAAGACACAATTGACAAATACTTTAGCACATATAAATATTATTGATTTTACCACGGAGAGCGGTGCTTTATTAAGTAAAATAGCTTTAAGTTATCAGGTTTTTGGGGAAAAATTAGGAACTGCTCCTGTGGTATTAATCAATCATGCTTTAACGGGTAATAGTAGTGTTGCTGATATTAAAAATGGTTGGTGGAAAGAATTAATAGGACAAAATAAAGCGGTAAATACTGAGAAATACACAGTTTTGTGCTTTAATATTCCTGGAAATGGACATGATGGTTTTTTAATAGAAAACTATAAAGATTTTATAGCTAGAGATATTGCTAAAATATTTTTATTAGGCTTAGAAAAACTAAATGTAAAACAATTATTTGCTTTAATCGGAGGATCATTAGGTGGTGGAATTGCTTGGGAAATGGCTGTTTTAAGCCCAAAAATAACAAAGCATTTAATTCCGATAGCTACCGATTGGAAATCTACCGATTGGTTGATTGGTAATTGCCAAATTCAAGAACAATTTTTAAATAATTCAAGTAATCCGGTACACGATGCTCGTATGCATGCAATGTTGTGCTATAGGACTCCAAAATCTTTTAAAGAGCGTTTTCATCGTTCTAAAAATGAAAATTCAGAGGTATTTAATGTAGAAAGTTGGTTGTTACATCATGGTAAAAAATTACAAGAGCGCTATCAGTTAGCATCTTATAAATTAATGAATCAATTATTAAAAACAATTGATGTTACTAGAGGTAAAAATAATTCAGACATTTTAGAAATAATTGAAGCAGATATACACATTATTGGTGTTGATTCTGATTTGTTTTTTACAGCTGAAGAAAATAGAGAAACTCAAAAAGAACTAGCGTTAGTACATTCAAACGTTACTTATAACGAAATAAATTCGGTTCACGGACACGATGCTTTTTTGATTGAATATGAGCAGTTAGAAAAAATAATTGCTCCAATTTTTAATCTAAATATAAAAAATAATAAAATGAAAATAATAAAATTTGGTGGAAAATCGCTATCGAATGAAGGAATTAATAATGTAATTTCTATTATTGAACAAAAAGTAAATAATCAAGAAAATATAGCTGTAGTAGTATCGGCAAGAGGAAATGCTACCGATCAATTAGAAGAAATTTTAGAAAAAGCTACTAAAAACGAAACCTATATCGAACAATTTGAAGCTTTTAAATACGAACAATCTAAATTGACTCCGTTAGTTGATTTTTCGCCAGAGTTTTCTCGTTTAGAAAAGTTTTTTGAAGGTGTTAGTTTATTAGGTGATTATAGTCAAAAAATAAAAGATGAAGTTTTAGCACAAGGTGAATTATTATCAACCAAAACAGTTTCAGCACTTTTAAACGAAAAAGGAATAAAAGCAAACGCTACAGATGCTAGAGAATTATTAAAAACAGATGAAAATTTTGGTAACGCACAACCAATTATAAATATATCAAAAGAAAATGTAATAAAGCATTTTAAAAAAAATAACGGTGAAACTGTAAACATTATAACGGGTTTTATTGCTTCTAATTTAAAAGGAGAAACTACTACTTTAGGTAGAAATGGTAGTAATTACACAGCGTCTTTATTGGCAAATTATTTAGATGCAGAAGAGTTGCAAAATTATACACATGTTGATGGGATTTTTACCGCAAATCCTGATTTAGTAGCTGATGCAAAAAAAATAGAAGAATTATCATTTTCTGAAGCAAATGAACTAGCTAATTTCGGAGCCAATATTTTACATGCAAAAACGATTATTCCGTTATTAGAAAAAAATATCAATCTTCGAATTTTAAATACATTTAATCAAGATGATAAAGGAACGTTAATTACCGCCAAATCAAATTCAAAAGGCATAAAATCCTTATCAGTTTTAGATAATGTAGCGCTATTAAATTTTGAAGGAAGAGGTTTATTGGGTAAAGTAGGTGTAGATGCACGTATTTTTAGAGTTCTAAGTAATAACGGCATTAGTGTTAGCATTATATCTCAAGGATCATCAGAAAGAGGTATTGGTTTAGTTATTGATAAAGACAAAGCCAATGAAGCGGTTAGAGCTTTAGAGCAAGAATTTGAAAGTGATTTTTACACCAAAGATGTAAATCAAATAGCAATTATAAACGATGTTTCGGTAATTTCAATAATTGGACAAGATTTAAGTGAATTTCATCATCCGTATAATGCGTTGATAAAAAATCAAATTGTTCCGTTGTTATTTAATAACACAATTTCGGGAAAAAACGTAAGTTTAGTGGTTAAAAAAGCGCAGTTACATAAAGCTTTAAATGTAATTCACGGACAAGTTTTTGGTGTTGCAAAAAAAATAAATATAGCCATATTTGGTAAAGGTTTAGTTGGTGGTACACTGATTAATCAAATAATAGCAAACACAAAATCAATCGTAGAAAGAAAGAAAATTCAACTAAATATTTTTGCCATTGCAGGCTCTAAAAAAGTATTGTTAAGTAGCGATGGAGCTGTAGAAAATTGGAAAACAATTTTAAAAAATAATGAAGATGAAACACATATTGTTGATAGCGTAATAGATTTTGCTAAAAAGTATCATCTCGAAAATTTAATAGCTGTAGATAATACCGCAAGTGGCGAATTTATAGAAAATTATATACCGTTAATAGAAAATGGTTTCGATTTAGTTTCATCAAACAAAATAGCAAATACGGTATCTCACCAATTTTATAAAAATTTGCGAAAAACATTAGAAATTAATAACAAATCATATTTGTACGAAACGAATGTTGGTGCAGGTTTACCTTTAATTGATACCATTAAATTATTACACGATTCTGGCGAAAATATTACACGTATTAGAGGGGTGTTTTCAGGTTCGTTAAGTTATTTATTTAATAAGTTTTCTTCGGATGAAGTTCCGTTTTCAAACGTATTACAAGAAGCAATTGATAGCGGATTTACAGAGCCAGATCCGAGAGAAGATTTATGCGGAAACGATGTAGCACGAAAACTATTGATTTTGGCTCGTGAGTTAGATTTAGAAAATGAATTTGAAGATATTTCTATCGAAAATTTAATTCCAGCAGAATTTAGAGACATTTCATCAGCAGAATTTTTATCGAATTTAGATAAATTAAACACCGAATTTAAAGATAAAAAAGATGCTCAAGAAAAAGATCACGTATTACGATATATAGGCGATTTACATGGCGATTTATCAAAAACAAAAGGAGAGTTAGATGTAAAATTAGTTTCGGTACCAACAAGTTCTCCTTTAGGAAGCTTAAAAGGATCGGATGCAATTTTTGAAATTTATACAGAGTCGTACGGAGCGCAACCTATTGTAATTCAAGGAGCAGGAGCAGGAGCAGAAGTAACTGCAAGAGGTGTTTTTGGCGATATTTTACGATTGGCAAACAAACAATAAATAGAAATACTAATTTTTATAAAATATACTAGATATTGATTTATCAATATAAAAAAACAAAAAATATGAGTAAAAATTTCGAAACCGAAGCAATTAGAACACAAACAGAACGATCGCAATTTTCTGAGCATTCTACACCTTTATACTTAACATCTAGTTTTGTATTTGATGATGCTGAAGATATGAGAGCGTCTTTTGCCGAAGAAAAAGAAAAGAATTTATATAGTCGATTTTCAAACCCAAATACCACAGAATTTGTAAATAAAATTGTGGCAATGGAAAAAGCGGAAGCAGGTTATGCTTTTGCTACTGGTATGGCGGCAGTATTTTCTACTTTCGGGGCTTTGTTAAATGCTGGCGATCATATAGTTTCTTGCAGATCGGTTTTTGGCTCTACTCATAGTTTATTTACTAAATATTTGCCAAAATGGAATATTGAAACTAGTTATTTTAAAATTAATGAAGTCGATACTATTGAGAGCTTAATTAAACCAAATACTAAAATATTATATGCAGAAACGCCTACAAATCCGGCAGTTGATATTATAGATTTAGAGTTGTTAGGTAAAATAGCAAAAAAACATAATTTATTATTAGTCATAGATAATTGTTTTGCAACGCCATATTTACAAAACCCAATAGATTTTGGTGCAGATTTAGTAATTCACTCAGCTACAAAATTAATTGACGGACAAGGAAGAGTTTTAGGAGGAGTTGCTGTTGGTAAAGCCGATTTAATTCGTGAAATTTATTTATTTTCAAGAAATACAGAGCCTGCAATGTCTCCGTTTAACGCATGGGTATTATCAAAAAGTTTAGAAACATTAAGTATTCGAGTAGAAAAACATTGCGAAAATGCCTTAAAGGTAGCGGAGTTTTTAGAAGCTCATCCGAAGGTAAATTTAGTGAAATATCCGTTTTTAAACTCGCATCCAAAATACGAAATAGCAAAAAAACAAATGCGCTTAGGTGGTAACATTGTAGCTTTTGAGGTTAAAGGTGGTATTGAAGCAGGACGAAATTTTTTAAATGCTATTAAAATGTGCTCATTGTCTGCAAATTTAGGCGATACAAGAAGTATTGTTACCCATCCAGCCTCTACAACGCATAGTAAACTAAGTGTTGAAGATAGATTAGAAGTTGGTATTACTGACGGTTTGGTACGATGTTCTATTGGTTTAGAAAATGTAGATGATATTATTTACGATTTAAAACAAGCTTTAGAGAATTAACAACTAAATAAAAAGTGTATTTTTGTACTATGCTTTCTAAAAAAACGAAATACGGCTTAAAGGCGCTAGCATTTATAGCTAGACAAGAAAAAGGAGATAAAGTTCAAATAGCAACGATATCTAAAAGCGAAAATATTTCTCATAAATTTTTAGAAAGTATATTACTTACCTTACGAAAAGCAGGGTTTTTAGGCGCTAAAAAAGGAAAAGGCGGAGGTTATTATATGTTAAAAGAAGCATCAGAAATAAAAATGACTGATGTTATTAGAACCTTAGAAGGACCAATAGCAATGTTGCCTTGTGTAAGCCTTAATTATTATGAAAAATGTAGTGATTGCCCAGATGAAGATGCTTGTTCTGTACATAAACTTATGATACAGGTTAGAGACAATACCTTGCAGATATTACGTAATAATACACTTGCCGATTTAGTATAATTTTCAACAATTGTTGGTTTAATGTAAATTTTTTAAATAAATGTTTTTTTATTTAAAATGAATATATACATTTGTCGAATCTTAAAACCTAGTTACCCGATAGGGTATAGAATTTAAAAATGATTTTAGAACAATTAATAGAAGATAAGAAAAATTATAATTCTGATAAAAATTCAGAAAATCCGTGGCGAAGTTTCGTTAAGTCGGTTAGTTGGAGAGTAATAGGTACTATTGATACTGTTTTAATTTCTTGGTTAATAACTGGCGAACTAGCATTGGCTTTTTCTATAGGAGGTATAGAGTTAGTAACAAAAATGGTTTTGTATTTCTTTCACGAAAGAATTTGGAATAAAATAAAATGGGGAAAATAATGAGTTTACAAGAGCAACTAAATGTTGAGGAGTTAAATAAGGGATTAGAAAAATTAAGTCCAAAAGAAATTATAGAATGGGTTTTTGAGTTAAATCAAAAAACAATAGTTACTACTAATTTTAGGCCTTATGAAGTAGCTCTTTTACATTTAATAGCTAATAATAATCCATCTATAAAAGTTATTTGGTGTGATACAGGTTATAACACACCTCAAACTTATAAACATGCTGAAGAGTTGGTTGATAAATTAAATTTAAACATTCATTTATACGTACCAAAACAAACAGTAGCGCATCGTAATGTTACTATTGGTATTCCATCTGTAGACGATAACAACCATGTAGTTTTTACCGAACAAGTAAAGTTAGAGCCTTTTAAAAGAGCAATGGCAGAACACCAACCAGATATTTGGTTTACTAATTTAAGAAAAGGACAAACAGCGTTTAGAGATAGCATCGGAATAATTTCTTTTAGTAAAGATGGAGTTTTAAAAGTAAGTCCGTTTTATAACTGGTCAGATGAAGATTTAGATAAATATTTAAAAGAACATAATCTTCCAAACGAGTTTAAATATTTCGATCCTACAAAAGTAAAAAATAATAGAGAATGTGGTTTACATATTTAAAAAATATGATTATGAAAGCAAAAACAATAAAAGTTGGCCTTTAGAAAGTGAAGCCATATATATATTTAGGGAAGTAGTCGCTCAATTTGAAAAGCCAGTGTTATTATTTTCGGGGGGAAAAGACAGTATAACATTGGTGCGACTTGCTCAAAAAGCATTTTATCCAGCCAAAATTCCGTTTCCATTAATGCATATAGACACAGGACATAATTTTCCTGAAACTATTGAATTTAGAGACCGTTTGGCAAAAGAATTAGGAGTTGAACTAATCGTTAGAAACGTTCAAGATAATATAGATAAAGGGAGAGTAAAGGAAGAAAAAGGGAGATACGCGAGCCGAAATATGCTGCAAACAGAAACGTTATTAGATGCAATTGATGAGTTTGGCTTTGATGCATGTATCGGTGGTGCGCGTAGAGATGAAGAAAAAGCAAGAGCCAAAGAACGTATTTTCTCTGTCCGTGATGATTTTGGGCAATGGGATGAAAAAAATCAACGCCCAGAATTGTTTGATATGCTAAATGGAAGAATTGATTTAGGACAAAATGTACGTGTTTTTCCTATTTCAAACTGGACAGAACTAGATGTTTGGTCATACATAAAAAGTGAAGAAATTGAAATCCCATCAATTTACTTTGCACATAAAAGAGCTACTTTTTTAAGAGACGGACTAATATGGTCGGCAGAAGACGATGTTGTTTATAGAGACGAACATGAAGAAGTGCAAGAAAGAATGGTACGTTTTAGAACCGTTGGTGACATGAGTTGTACAGCAGCAGTACTTTCAGACGCTGTTGATATAAATACAGTTGTAAACGAAATAAAAGTATCAACAATATCAGAAAGAGGTGCTCGTATAGATGATAAACGCTCGGAAGCAGCGATGGAGAAACGAAAACAACAAGGGTATTTCTAAAATATTTTGGGCGTTTTAACAGGCTTTTCACTATATCTTTTTTTGAGAAAAACAAAAAAAGGATGCCGCTTCAATCCCTAACGCACCTATTTACAGATACTTTTCAAGCTTAAAAAGCATTGAAATTATTAATAAAACAAATACAGCTAAAAGCCAAAAGCTAATAGCGAATAGCGAATAAAAATGAATGTATTAAAAATAGCAACAGCAGGTAGTGTAGATGATGGTAAAAGTACCTTAATCGGACGTATTTTATATGACACTAACTCGTTAACCGATGATAAGCTAGAAGCAATTGAAGAAAAAAGTAAACAAAGAGGTTTTGATTATTTAGATTTTTCATTAGCAACAGACGGTTTAGTAGCAGAAAGAGAACAAGGTATTACTATTGATGTAGCACATATATATTTTTCAACACCAAAAACGAGTTTTATTATTGCAGATACTCCAGGGCATATTGAGTATACACGAAATATGGTTACAGGAGCATCAAACTCACAAGCATCAATTGTGTTAATTGACGCACGTAATGGAGTAATTGAGCAAACTTACCGTCACTTTTTTATAAATACACTATTAAGAGTTGAAAATGTAGTTATTGCTATAAATAAAATGGATTTGGTTGATTTTTCAGAAGAAAAATTTAATCAAATAAAAAATGAAATTGAATATTTAGCAAGCAAAAGTTCTTATAAAAGTCAAAAATTAACTTTTATTCCTATGTCTGCTTTACAGGGAGATAACGTTGTTAAAAAATCAGAAAACACACCTTGGTATAAAGGAGAAACATTATTAGATCATTTAGAAAGTTTAGTTTCTGAAGATTTACAAGAAAAGTCTCAAACACGTTTTCCTATACAAACTGTTATACGACCTAAAACAGATAAATATCATGATTTTAGAGGTTATGCTGGTAAAATTTATGGAGGAGATTTAGCGGTAGGAGATGCGGTAACTGTATTACCGTCAAGCACAGCATCAAAAATAAAAAGTATTCATTTTTTTGATAAACAGTTTACAGAAGCAAAAAGAGGTAGTTCGGTAACAATTACTTTAGAAGATAATGTAAATGTAAGCAGAGGTGATATGTTGGTAAAAACAAACGAACAGCCAACAGTTTCTAAAGACTTAAAAGCAACTATTTGTTGGATGGATAAAGAGCCTTTACAAGCAGCAAATAAATATTACTTAAAACATGGGGTACATGATGTGCAAGCAAAAATAATGTCATTATCATCCATTATAAAAACTGATTTTTCAGGAGCAGAAGAAAATCCATCAGCATTAACATTAAATGAAATTGGTGATGTGATTTTAAAATTAAGTAAACCATTATTTTTTGATTCTTATAAAGAAAATAAAGCGAATGGTACCTTTATCTTAATCAATCCAATAACCAATAATACTGCCGGAGTTGGCTTTATTCAGTAATTAAAAATAGTATGGCAATTATAATAACCGACGAATGCATTAATTGTGGTGCATGCGAACCAGAATGCCCAAATACAGCTATTTACGAAGGAGCTGAAGATTGGAAATATAGTGAAGGAACTTCATTAACAGGAAATGTTAAATTAAAAGATGGTATTGAATTAGATGCAGATGAAACACAAGAAGCTGTATCTGACGAATATTATTTTATAGCACCTGATAAATGTACAGAATGTATAGGGTTTCATGAAGAACCACAATGTGCGGCGGTATGCCCAGTAGATTGTTGTGTGCCAGATGACAACCATGTAGAAACAGAAGAAGAATTATTGGCAAAACAAAAATTCTTACACAATTAAAAAGTAACGCTTACGAGCTTTAAGATATACAGTAATGCAAAGTTTTAGAACCGAAATAGAAAACCCAATTGTAGAAAAAGATATTCTAGAATTAGAGAGAAAAATCCAACTTTTTAAAGAAGGAAAAATAGACGAAGAACGTTTTAGAAGTTTACGTTTGGCAAGAGGAGTTTACGGTCAGCGTCAATTTGGAGTACAAATGATTCGTATAAAATTACCTTATGGTAAAGTTACTAGCGAACAATTACATAGAATTTCAGACGTTTCAGATGAGTATTCTCGTGGAAGATTACATATCACTACAAGGCAAGATATTCAAATACATCACGTAAGTTTAGATAGAACGCCAGAATTATGGGCGCAACTAGAAAAAGATGATATTACTTTAAGAGAAGCTTGTGGTAATGCAGTAAGAAATATTACAGCATCAGAAACAGCAGGGATTGATGTAAATGAGTCTTTTGATGTTTCACCATATGCAGATGCTACGTTTAAGTTCTTTTTAAGAAATCCTATATGTCAAGAAATGGGACGTAAGTTTAAAATGTCTTTTTCAGGAACAGATGATGATACTGCTATTAGTTTTATTCATGATCTAGGATTTATTGCAAAAATAAAAACTGAAAACGGAGTAACTAAAAAAGGATTTAAGGTTTTATTAGGTGGTGGTTTAGGATCACAGCCAAGACATGCAGATGTTATTTACGACTTTTTAGAAGAAGATGTTTTAATACCAACAATTGAAGGTGTTTTAAGAATTTTTGATCGATTTGGAGAGCGTGCAAAAAGAGCAAAAGCAAGATTAAAGTTTTTAGTTAAAGAATTAGGTGTTGAAGCTTTTTTACAATTAGTTTCTGACGAAGTTAATGCTTTAGAGAATAAAACATTTAAGGTAGATACAACTGAATTTGAGAAACCTACACTTTTTCAAGAAATAACAATTCCTTCAGTAAAAATTGAAGATGAGGAAGCGTATGATAAATGGAAAGAAACGAATGTAATTAAACAAAAACAAGAAGGTTTATTTGCAATTGGAATTAAAGTTCATTTAGGAGATTTTTACACTCCAAAAGCAAGGTTATTGGCTGATTTAGTTAAGAAATATGCAGCAAATGAAATTCGTTTAACATTACGTCAAAATATTTTAATTCGCCATATTAAAGAAGAATTGTTACCTTTTTTCTATGTAGAATTACAAAAATTAGGTTTTGCAAAAGCAGGTTATAATTCTACAGCTGATATTACAGCATGTCCTGGAACAGATACTTGTAATTTAGGTATTTCTAGTAGTACAGGAATTGCTGTTGAATTAGAGAAGGTATTAGAAGAAGAATATCCAGCATATTTAAACAATAAAGAAATAGCTATTAAAATTAGTGGATGTATGAATGCATGTGGGCAGCATAATATGGCACACATTGGTTTTCAAGGAATGTCTATAAAAGTAGGTAATTTACAAGTACCAGCGTTACAAATTTTAATAGGAGGAGGTATATTAGGTGATGGAAAAGGTCGTTTTTCTGATAAATTAGTTAAAATTCCAAGTAAAAAAGGACCAGAAGCATTACGTGTTTTGTTAAATAATGTTGCTGAAAATCAACAAGAAAAAGAAACTTTTTTAGAATATTACGACAGACAAGGAAAAACGTATTTCTACGATTTATTAAAAAAATTATCTGATACAAGCGATTTAGTGCCAAGTGATTTTATAGATTGGGGACATTCAGAAAACTACGTAAAAGCAATTGGAGTAGGAGAATGTGCAGGTGTTGTAATTGATTTAATAGCTACACTTTTATTTGAAAGTGAAGAGAAAATAACCAATTCAGAAGAAGCATTAAAAGAAGGTTTATTTTCTGATAGTATTTATCATTCATATACATCTTTAGTTAATACAGCAAAAGCATTATTAATTGCAGAAAATGTAAAAACAAATACACAAGCAGGTATTATTACTAGTTTTCAAGAGCATTTTATAGCTACAGATAAAGTTAGTTTAGAGACCAGTTTTGAAGATTTTGTATATCAAATAAAGAAAGAAGCACCAACAAAAATATTTGCAGAGAGCTATTTAAACGATGCGAAAGCATTTTATAAAAAGATTGATGCTTATAGAAAAACAGCCGTAAGTAATGTATAATAAGATTCCGAAATTAACCGTTGTTGGCGCTGGTCCAGGAGATGTAGATTTAATTACGCTAAAAGCTATTAAAGTTTTAAAAACTGCAGATGTTGTTTTATATGACGCCTTGGTTAATGAAGAGTTATTAGATTTTATAAATCCAAATGCAGAATTAATTTTTGTAGGAAAACGTAGAGGTTGTTATAAATATCAACAAGAACAAATAAACGAGTTGATTGTTGAAAGAGCAAAAACTTATGGACATGTAGTTCGTTTAAAAGGTGGTGATCCTTTTATTTTTGGAAGAGGTGCTGAAGAAATGGAATTTGCAGCAGGTTTTGGAATAGAAACAGCAATGGTTCCAGGTATTTCATCTTCTTTAGCGGTTCCAGCATATCAAAATATTCCTGTTACAAAACGTGGAAGTGCAGAAAGTTTTTGGGTAATTACAGGTACAACAAAAGAGCATAAATTATCTAACGATGTGGCTTTGGCAGCAAAATCTAATGCTACAGTAGTAGTATTGATGGGAATGGGAAAACTAGCTGAAATTGTAACACTATTTAAAAAAGAGGGTAAAAACGAATTACCTGTTGCTATAATTCAAGATGGAACAACTTCTAGAGAAAAGGTTGGTATTGGAACTGTAAATACTATTTTAGAGGTTGTAAATAAAAAAGAGTTAAGTAACCCTGCAATTATTGTTTTAGGAGAAGTTGTAAAACATAGAGAGGCTTTAAAAAAGGCGCAAAAAGAAGTCAATTTTAAAGAATTGTTGCAGTTGTAAAGATAATTTAGAGAATGGTAAAGCATAAAATTAATAGATCTATAAGAATAACAAAATATATTCTTTATAAAGAAACTACATTAGATTTTAAAGAAGGTTTTTGGTCTTTTATTGGTGCTTTTATCGGAATAGGAATTATTGCTTTTATACAATCTTTTTATTTGTCAAAAGTTGAGAATATTTTTTTAATAGGTTCTTTTGGAGCAACTTGCGTGTTAATTTACGGCGCAATTCAGAGTCCGTTAGCACAACCAAGAAATTTAATTGGTGGGCATGTTTTATCAGCTATAATTGGTGTTACAATAGCTAAATTTATGCCAGATGTTATTTGGATTACCGCACCATTAGCAGTTTCTGTATCAATTATATTAATGCAATACACAAAAACATTGCATCCACCAGGTGGCGCAACGGCTTTAATTGCAATAATAGGAACAGAAAAAATAAAATTATTAGGGTATATGTATGTTTTTTCGCCAGTTTTAAGTGGTGTACTTATTTTATTTGTGGTGGCTTTAATAACAAATAATATGACTAAAAATAGAAGTTACCCGACGAATAAAAAATATACAAGAATATTTAGAAAAGTTAAGCGTTGATTTTTTAAAAAGAAGAAAATGAGTGAGGGGAAAAATAGTTTATATCCAATTTTTTTAAAAACTGAACAGTTAGAAATTTTAATTGTTGGTGGAGGTTTTGTGGCTTTAGAAAAATTATCTTTTTTATTAAAATCGAGTCCAGATGCTAAAGTAACTATGGTTGCTCCTTTTTTTAGAGAAGAAACAAAAGAATTGGCAAAAGAGTTTACGGTAAATATGATTGTTGATAGCTACAATGAATCGTATTTAAATAACCAGAATATAGTTATAGCTACAACCGATAATGTAGAGGTAAATATACAGGTTTATAAAGATTGTAAGCAAAATAATATTTTAGTAAACGTTGCAGATAATCCACCATATTGCGATTTTTATATGGGCGGAATTGTAACCAAAGGAAATGTGAAAATTGCAATTTCTACCAATGGAAAATCACCAACAACAGCTAAAAGATTACGTCAGTTTTTTGAAGAAGTAATTCCGGAAGATATTAATGAATTGGTAGAGAATTTAAATAAATATAGAAAAACTATTAAAGGGAATTTCGAAAAAAAAGTAGAAACATTAAACAAACTCACCGCGAGTTTAGTGAAATAAATTAAAAAACGTCATTTAGAACAACATAAGTTATCTAATAAACTATAAAAAGATTGCTTTGTTACTTTTCTTTGTAATGACAAAAATGAAGAATATGATTACAACAGATATATTAATTATAGGCGCAGGATCTACAGGATTATTTACCATTTTTGAAGCAGGATTGTTAAAATTAAAATGTCATTTAATTGATGCTTTGCCACAACCAGGAGGGCAATGTTCAGAAATATATCCGAAGAAACCTATTTATGATATTCCTGCATATCCAGAAATTTTAGCAGGTGATTTAACCGATAAATTAATTGAACAAACTAAGCAGTTTGAACCTGGTTTTACTTTAGGAGAGCGCGCAAATACGATTGAAAAACAAGAAGACGGAACTTTTATAGTAACTACTAATAAAGGAACAAAACACCAAGCGCCCGTTGTAGCTATTGCAGGAGGTTTAGGAAGTTTTGAACCACGTAAACCGCCGATTCCTAATATTGCTGATTTTGAAGATAAAGGAGTGGAATATATTATTCGTGATCCTGAGTTATATAGAGATAAAAAAGTGGTGATTTCAGGAGGTGGAGATTCTGCTTTAGATTGGGCAATTTTTTTATCAGATGTAGCATCCGAAGTAACATTAATACACCGAAGAAATGAGTTTAGAGGAGCTTTAGATAGTGTAGATAGAGTACAAGAGTTAAAAAATTTAGGAAAAATTAATTTAATTACTCCAGCTGAAGTAAAAGGGATTTTAGGTAAAGAGCATGTAACAGGAGTTGCTGTTGAGAAAAAAGGAGAAGCTCCTTTTATTATAGATACAGATCATTTTATACCGTTATTTGGGTTGTCACCAAAATTAGGCCTATTGCCGATTGGGGATTGGAAATAGAAAAAAATGCCATTAAAGTTAACAATGCTTTAGATTATCAAACAAATATTCCTGGTATATTTGCAATTGGAGATGTAAATACATATCCAGGGAAATTAAAACTAATTTTATGTGGTTTCCACGAGGCAACTTTAATGTGTCAGAGTGCTTATAAAATAATTCATCCAAATAAAAAGTATGTAATGAAATATACTACAGTAGGAGGAGTTGAAGGTTTTGATGGTACTAAAAAAGAGGCACCAAAAGCAGTTGTAAAAGCAATTCAATAAAACAATTTAATAAGAATAGAATGTCAGATATCAACATAAAAATAACAGATAGAGAAGGAGTACTTCATGAAATTTTAGCGCCAACAGATATGGCAATGAATTTAATGGAAGTAATTCGTTCGTACGAACTAGCAGAAGAAGGTACTATTGGTGTTTGTGGTGGTATGGCAATGTGTGCTTCTTGCCAATGTTATGTAAAATCTGAACATGAATTACCTGAAATGGGAGTTGATGAAGATATGATGTTAGCAGAAGCTTTTCATGTTGAGGATAATAGTCGTTTAGGGTGTCAAATTCAAATGAAACCAGAGTTAGAAGGATTAGAAGTACAATTAGCGCCTGAAATGTAATTATGCCATTAAAAAATTACACACTCACATTAAAAGATACGGTAGAAACGTTTACAAAAAAACTATTTTACGCTCTTTTTGATGAGCAGTATTATAAAGAGAATATAAAAATAATAGAAAGTTTATTTATTGAAGTAACCCAAAAATTGCAGGTAAAAGAGTCAATAATTATTTGGGAACTTTATAAAGTAAGGTTTAACGAAATTCGTGTAAAACTAGATTTAGATGCTATTGCTTTTGAAGAAACTGATCCTGCAGCTAAAAGTTTAGCTGAGGTATATTTAGCATATCCAGGGTTTCATGCGATAGCAGTATATCGATTAAGTCATGAGTTAGTAAAATTACATGTACCTACTTTACCAAGAATGATGAGTGAATATGCACATGGAATAACAGGTACAGATATTCATCCAGGAGCAACAATTGGGAATTCATTTTTTATAGATCATGCTACCGGAATTGTTATCGGAGAAACGACATTGATCAAAGAAAATGTAAAAATTTATCAAGGAGTTACCTTAGGAGGAATTCAGGTTAAAAAAAGTTTAGCAGAAACAAAAAGGCATCCAACGATAGAAAATAACGTAACTATTTATGCAAATGCTACTATTTTAGGAGGTGACGTTGTAATTGGTGAAAACAGTATTATTGGAGCTAATGTATGTGTTACAGAATCAGTGCCATCTGAATCGTTAGTAATTTATCAATCAGAAAATAAAATTGTTTCAATAGAAAAAAATAAATTATGAAGGCAAAAAAAATAACAGACTTTGTTGGAAATACACCACTTATAGAAGTGAGTAATATTCTTAATAAAGAGGGCGTACGTTTGTTTTTAAAGTTAGAAGGAAACAACCCAGGAGGAAGTGTAAAAGATAGGGCTGCATATAATATGATTTTAGAGGCTTTAAATCGAAGAAATATAAAAAAGGGTGATCATTTAGTTGAAGCAACTAGTGGAAATACAGGAATAGCACTTGCTTTTATATCAAAAGTATTAGGATTGCATATGACTTTGGTAATGCCCGAAAATGCTACCGAAGAGCGTGTAAAAACAATGAGAGCTTACGGAGCAGAGGTATTGTTAACGCCGAAAGAAGAAGGTATAGAAGGTGCCAGAGATTTAGCACAAAAATTACGCTATAAGGAAGGTTATTTTATGTTAAATCAATTTGAAAATAACGACAATTGGAAAGCACATTATAAAACTACTGGACCAGAAATATGGAAAGATACTGAAGGAGAAGTAACTCATTTTGTATCTGCCATGGGAACTACAGGTACCATTATGGGAGTTTCTACCTATTTAAAAGAACAAAATTCAAAAGTTCAAATAATTGGAGCGCAACCAACTGATGGATCAAGTATTCCAGGAATAAGAAAATGGTCGAAAGAATATTTACCAAAGATTTTTGATAAATCAAAAGTTGATGAAATTATTGAAGTAAGTGAAAATCAAGCACGAAACATGACACGTAAATTAGCTAGTCAAGAAGGTGTTTTTGGAGGAATGAGTAGTGGTGGAGCGGTGCATGTAGCATTACAAGTCGCTGAAAAAATAGAAAAAGGAATTATTGTAGCAGTTATTTGCGATATAGGAGATAGATATTTATCATCTAACTTATATAATTATTAATAAAGATGTTGTAAAAACAAAAAAAGTTTGTTTATTTGTACTTTAGTTCATTAACTTAATACGAATGTTATCAAGAAAGGCGGAGGGATTAGACCCTGTGAAACCTTAGCAACCCTATGTGCAAACAAAGAAGGTGCTAAATTCTACTTAAATATTGTGATGAAACAATTTTTAAGAGAGATAACGGAAAGACTTTCCTCTTTTCCTGATAACTTCTACTTATAAAATATCAGGAATGTCAAACATTTATACAGAAATACAAAAAAGAATACTCGTACTCGATGGAGCAATGGGAACTATGCTTCAGGCTTATAAATTTACTGAAGAAGATTTTCGAGGAGAACGTTTTAAAGAATATCCAACTCCGTTACAAGGAAACAACGATTTACTGTCTATAACACAGCCAGAAGCCATCAAAACAATTCATGCAAAGTATTTTGAGGCTGGAGCAGATATTATAGAAACCAATACTTTTTCGGCAACTACCATTGCAATGGCAGATTACCAAATGGAAGATTTGGTGTACGAGTTAAATTATCAATCGGCAAAAATAGCCAAAGAAGTTGCTGATGAGTTTACAGCAAGAGAACCTCATAAACCACGATTTGTTGCAGGATCAATTGGACCAACGAACAGAACAGCAAGTATGTCGCCAGATGTAAATGATCCTGGTTATAGAGCGGTTACTTTTGATGAATTACGTATTGCTTATAAACTACAAGTAGAAGCTTTATTAGATGGCGGTTCAGATATTTTATTAGTTGAAACTGTTTTTGATACCTTAAATGCAAAAGCTGCATTATTTGCCATAGAAGAAGTAAAAGACGAACGTAAAATTGAGGTTCCAATAATGTTAAGCGGTACAATTACCGATGCAAGTGGAAGAACTTTATCTGGGCAAACTGCCGAGGCTTTTTTAATATCCGTATCTCACATTCCGTTATTATCTGTTGGATTTAACTGCGCTTTAGGAGCCAATTTATTACAACCTCATTTAGAAGCGATTGCCTCGAAAACTGAGTTTGCTATTTCGGCACACCCAAATGCCGGTTTACCAAATGCATTTGGTGAGTATGATGAAACAGCCGAAGAAACAGCCGAACAAATTGAAGAGTATTTAAAGAAAAACTTAATAAACATTGTAGGTGGTTGTTGTGGTACTACTCCAAAGCATATTAAAGCAATTGCTGATTTAGCGCTAAAATATTCACCTAGGCAGTTAAAAACGATATAAGTAATGAAAAGTATAATTCAATTAATCTTGGTTGTAGTTCTATTAATTTCTTGTAATAAAACTACCGATTCTGTAAAAGAAGAAAAAAAGAAACTCCAAAATTGGCTTTGCAAGGTACTTGGAAACTTATTTATGGTGAGGTTAAAGAAAATGATTCGGTAAAAGTTAAAGATTTATCTAAAGCAGAATTTATTAAAATTATAAACAAGAGTCATTTTGCTTTTTTTAATCAACCAAAAGCAAGAGCAGAAGGGTTTTATGGAGGCGGAGGTAGTTATACGTTAAAAGGTAATAATTACAAAGAAACGTTAAACTATATTTCGGTTGATGCTGTTAGAGGTCACGTGTTTCCTTTTACTGTAAAAATAGTAGGAGATACACTAATTCAATACGGATTAGAAGAGGTAAAAGAAGCAGGAATTCATAGAGATATTATTGAAAAATATATCAGAATTAAATAAGTAGCATTATTAAAAGATGAGTATAAAAAACAAAAAATACATGAAACTTTCAGGTTTAGAGCCTTTAGTTTTAAGTGAACATACTAACTTTATTAATGTTGGAGAGCGTACAAACGTTGCGGGATCTCGTAAGTTTTTACGGTTAATAAAAGAAGAGAAATTTGATGAAGCATTAGCAATAGCAAGACATCAGGTTGAAGGAGGAGCTCAAATTATCGACATAAATATGGATGATGGTTTGATTGATGGAAAAGAAGCCATGGTTCGTTTTTTAAACTTAATTGCAGCCGAACCTGATATATGTAGAGTTCCGCTAATGATAGATAGCTCTAAATGGGAAATCATTGAAGCCGGATTACAAGTTGTACAAGGAAAATCGGTTGTAAATTCAATATCATTAAAAGAAGGAGAAGAAAAATTTATTTGGGAAGCTACTCAAATTAAAAGATATGGAGCTGCAGTAATTGTAATGGCTTTTGATGAGGTTGGGCAAGCCGATACTTACGAAAGAAGAATTGAAATTGCAGAACGTTCGTACAGAGTTTTAGTAGATAAAGTATGTTTTGCATCCGAAGATATTATTTTCGATTTAAATATTTTTCCTGTTGCAACCGGAATGGATGAGCACAGAAAAAATGCCATCGATTTTATTGAAGCAACACGTTGGGTACGAGAAAACTTACCAAATGTAAGTGTAAGTGGAGGTGTAAGTAATGTATCTTTTTCATTTAGAGGAAACAATACGGTTAGAGAGGCAATGCACTCTGTTTTCTTGTATTATGCAATTCAGGCAGGAATGAATATGGGAATTGTAAATCCGGCAATGTTAGAGATTTACGATGATATACCGAAAGATTTATTAGAGCATATTGAAGATGTTGTTTTAGATAGAAGGGACGACGCAACAGAACGTTTGTTAGATTTTGCAGAAACCGTAAAAGGTGTTAAAAAGCAAGATGAAACAAAAGTATTAGAATGGAGAAGTTTGCCTTTACAAGAAAGAATTACACATTCTTTAGTAAAAGGAATAGATATGTTTATTATTGAAGATGTAGAACAAGCAAGGCAAGAATCAGCAAAACCAATTCAAGTAATAGAAGGTCATTTAATGATTGGAATGAACGTTGTTGGAGATTTATTTGGAGCCGGAAAAATGTTTTTACCTCAAGTAGTAAAATCTGCTCGTGTAATGAAAAAAGCTGTAGCTTATTTAAATCCATTTGTTGAAGCAGAAAAAGGAGAAAAACAACAAGCTTTAGGTAAAGTTTTAATGGCAACCGTAAAAGGAGATGTACATGATATTGGTAAAAATATAGTGAGTGTTGTATTAGGTTGTAATAATTACGAGATTGTTGATTTAGGTGTTATGGTAGCTCCAGAAAAAATTATTGAAGCTGCTAAAAAAGAGAAAGTAGATATTATTGGGTTATCAGGTTTAATAACGCCTTCGTTAGATGAAATGGTGTATTTGGCTAAAGAAATGGAACGTCAAGATTTTACTGTACCATTATTAATTGGTGGCGCAACAACTTCAAAAGCACATACGGCTGTAAAAATAGATCCTCAATATAAAAATGCTGTGGTTCATGTAAACGATGCATCAAGAGCGGTAACTGTTGTAAGTGATTTATTAAATAAAGAAACTAGCAACGCTTATGTAGCAAAGTTGAAAAAAGACTACGATAAGTTTCGTGAAAAATTCTTAAAAAGAGGTAAAACAAAAGCCTATATTTCTATTGAAGAAGCCCGAGAACGTAAGTTTAAAATTGATTGGGAAACAAGTTCAATCTTTAAACCAAAAGAGTTAGGAATTCAAACTTTAGAACAAGTAAGTTTAAAAGAATTATTACCATTTATTGATTGGAGTCCATTTTTTAGAAGTTGGGATTTACACGGTAGATATCCAGATATTTTAACTGATGAGGTAGTTGGAGAGCAAGCAACACAGTTATATGAAGATTCTAAAGTGATTTTAGATGAAATTATTACCAAACAATTACTAAAGCCAAAAGGAATATTTGGTTTGTTTGAAGCAAACACCGTTAATGATGATGATATTTCAATTCAGAAAAAGGGAGAAGAAATAGCCATTTTTAGAACCTTACGTCAGCAATTAAAAAAGCGAGCAGGAAAACCAAGTTTTGCTTTGTCAGATTTTATAGCGCCAAAAGAAGCTAAAAAACAAGATTATATGGGGGCATTTTGTACGGCTATTTATGGCGCCGATGAATTAGCCAAAAAATATAAAGAAAAAGAAGACGATTATAATGCAATTATGGTACAAGCAATTGCCGATCGTTTTGCCGAAGCTTTTGCAGAATATTTACACCACAGAGTAAGAACCAAACATTGGGGATATGCATTTGATGAAACATTATCTAATGAAGACTTAATTAAGGAAACCTATAAAGGAATTCGTCCGGCACCAGGATATCCAGCATGCCCAGATCATTTAGAAAAAGAAACGATTTGGAGTTTACTAAATGTTGAAGAAAAAATAGGCGTAACGTTAACAGAAAGTTTAGCAATGTGGCCAGCAGCTGCAGTTTCTGGATATTATTTTGGAAACG
This sequence comes from Tenacibaculum retecalamus, assembly GCF_027941755.1. Lineage (NCBI taxonomy): Bacteria > Pseudomonadati > Bacteroidota > Flavobacteriia > Flavobacteriales > Flavobacteriaceae > Tenacibaculum > Tenacibaculum retecalamus. The sequence goes on from NZ_CP115916.1 coordinate 1,143,137, forward strand.
AAGAAGCTAAATATTTTGGATTAGGAAAAATTACAGACGATCAGGTGCGTGATTTTGCTAACAGAAAAGGAATAACATTAGATAAAGCTCGTAAATGGTTGCATCCAGCGATAGCTGATAATTAAAAAATAGAATGAGTCAGAAATTTATAGAATTACATCTTAAAAATCATATTATTTCTCATGGTTATGATGAAAATAATGAGGAAATAACGGTTGAGGTTATTGCTGAAAATTTTTCTCCTAAAACAATTGCCGTTAGTAGAATTAAATCTTTGAGTGATAAATATATTTTAACCGATTATATAGAAGGTAGATGGATTTATTGGGAATATAAAGAGTCGTACGAATCGGTTAAAAATCAATTATTAAAACAACTATAAAACATAAAAAAAAGTGCGTATTTAATTAACAATAAATTATCTTTTAGGTAAAATGTAAACTTAAAAACGATTGTAATTTTGAACTGTAAAAATTCATAAAAACTGTAACAAGTGAAAAAGTATCGTTTAGAAATTAAGTTTATAATTCAATTACTGGTAATGTTTACAATATCATTATTAATAGCATCATTTATATAATTAAATATGCCTTTGTAGTAACTTATGAAGGTAACAGATCACATTAAAAAAGCAAACGGAAAAACATTGTTTTCGTTTGAAATCATTCCGCCAAAAAAAGGAAATAATATTCAAGATTTATATAACAATATAGATCCTTTAATGGAATTTAATCCGCCTTTTATTGATGTAACCACATCAAGAGAAGAACATTTATATATTGATAAAGGAAATGGATTATTAGATAGAAAAATAACCAGAATGCGACCAGGAACGGTTGGTATTTGTGCAGCAATAAAGCACAAATATGATGTAGATACGGTTCCGCATGTTTTATGTGGTGGTTTTACCAAAGAAGAAACAGAGTATTTATTGGTAGATTGCCATTATTTAGGCATTGAAAATGTAATGGCTTTGAGAGGTGATGCGATGAGTCATCAAAAATATTTCGAACCTACAAAAGGAGGTCATCAATATGCAACAGAATTGGTAAGTCAAATTCAGGGTTTAAATACTGGAAAGTATTTACACGATGTAATTGAAGCCAACCATAAAGCTGATTTTTGTATTGGAGTTGCTGGTTATCCTGAAAAACATTTAGAATCACCATCTTTACAAACAGATTTAAAGCGATTGAAAGAAAAAATAGATGCAGGTGCTGATTATGTGGTAACTCAAATGTTTTTTAACAATCAAAAATATTTTGAATTTGTAGATGCAGCAAGAAAAATAGGAATTACAGTACCTATTATTCCAGGAATTAAGCCAATCTCGGTTAAACGTCATTTACAATTATTACCACAAGTCTTTAAAATAGATTTACCAGAAACTTTAATAAAATCAATAGATAGTTGTAAAAATAATAAAGAAGTAAGACAAATAGGAGTAGAATGGTGTATTGAGCAATCTAAAGAGTTACTTGCTGCAGGAGTACCTTTATTGCATTATTACTCTATGGGAAAAAGCGATAATGTTAAAGCGATTGCAAAGGCATTATTTTAAAATTAGCGTTTGTTTTTAGCTATTTTTTCTTTTATAATTAGTGCAACTGGCTTGTTTTCTATTTTAGATTCTAGCCACGACAATATGTCTAAATATAAAAAAGCTCTTTTTTCATAAGGGTGATTTTCGTAAATTTTTAAACGGTCATATATTTTTTTAAATTCCTTTTTAATTTGATGAGGAAATACGTCACCTAGCGCTTTTATTGATGAAATAAATTCTTTCTGAACTTCCTGAAGGTTTTCCATTTTTAATAAAAAGCGATAGGTGTCTTTAAATTGTCGCTCAAAATCATAATCTAAACCACATTCATAATGCGCAATTAAACTTAAAATTCGGGCAAAGCATTGTAAGTCTTCTGCAACATGAATTATTTTAGATTTAATAATTTTATCTAAATATAAAATACATTCTTTGTTTTTACCCATACCAAAGTATAAACAAGCAATTTTATAATACATAACCACAATATGATGGTTGTCTAATCGGTCTTTATAAACATTAATTTTATTATTGATGGTTTCTACCAAATATTCACCTTCAGAAAAACTACCATTTAAAAAATGCAAGTGTAATTTATTTGCATAATAATATTGAAAAATTAAAATTTCAGTATTACTATTTTGTGGAATTACGTTGTTTTTAATCTCTTCATCAAAAAGAGTCAGTTCTTTTTTAAATAAGGTATAATGTTTAATGAAAAATAAACTTTCTAATAAGTAATTTTTCCCTTTTAAGTAAAAAACAGGGTGAATTTGGATGTTTTTAGGTTCGTTTTTAAATAAATCAACCCATTTATTGGCGTATTTATAACTTTGTAAAAAATCTTGTGTTAAAAAACTATGCCATAAATTGGCTTTATATAACCAAAGTTTTTCTCTAAAACCTAAATTTCCGTATTCATAATTAGGTAATTTTAAGTTAAAATAAGAGTTTACTTTTTTTAATTCAGTGTCATTTTTTACATAGCCAGTTTTTAATAAAGTACCGTATAATTGTAATGATAAATTAGATAATTTACTAGTAATTACATTCTGCTGACTTAATTCTTTAGCTTGAATTGTTAACTCATCAGCTCTAGTGCTAATACTTCTGGTAATGTATTGACTTTCAATAACTTTTTCTAGTTCAACAATTTCATAAGCAATATTTTTTTCCTGATTATCAATTGCCGTATTTTTTGCTTTATCAAGTAATTTTAAACTTTGTTTATACAAGCCTTTTTGATATAAAATTGTAGCAAAATCTAATAATTCTCGTATTTGAATTCGAATATTTTTATGCGCAGGATTCATTCGTAAACTAATTAAAATTTGTTTGTACAAATGCGCTTTTAAATTTGATAATTGTTGTTTACTTACAATACCTGTTTTTATAATACCTTTTTCGTCGTACTTCTTTTGCTTTTCTAAAAATTTAAAAAGAGAAAAAAATTTAGCATCATTATTACCGTCTAAACGACCAACATAAAGGTTAAATTGACGTTTTTCAGACTTAGATAAAGACTTTATCAAAACAAACAGCATATCGTTTTGTTGATTGGATGATGTAATTGATTTATTCATAATTAGCTGTTTTTTAGTCTTTTGTGTTTTTTTTACACCTTTTTAATATCGTAAGTAACAAATAGAATAAAGCGTGTAAAGAAAACCAATATATACATTTGATTTATATAATGACAATTATTTTAAATTAATGAATAACGATAAAGTCCAAATTTTCGACACCACTTTACGAGACGGAGAGCAAGTTCCTGGATGTAAATTAGATACAACGCAAAAACTAATTATAGCTGAAAGACTTGATTTTTTAGGTGTTGATGTTATTGAAGCTGGTTTTCCGGTTTCTAGCCCAGGAGATTTTACTTCGGTAAACGAAATTGCAAAAATTGTAAAAAACGCAACCGTTTGTGGTTTAACAAGAGCCGTTAAAAAAGATATAGAAGTAGCAGCTCAAGCTTTAAAATACGCTGTAAAACCAAGAATTCATACAGGAATTGGAACAAGTGACTCACATATAAAGTATAAATTTAATTCATCACAAGATGAAGTAATAAGAAGAGGTAAAGAAGCAGTTTCTTATGCTAAAAATTTTGTAGATGACGTAGAGTTTTATGCAGAAGACGCAGGAAGAACAGATAATGTTTTTTTAGCCAAAGTTTGTGAAGAAATGATAAAAGCTGGCGCTACTGTTTTAAATATTCCAGATACAACAGGTTATTGTTTACCTGAAGAATACGGAGCAAAAATTAAGTATTTAAAAGAGCATGTAAAAGGAATTGAAAATGTTATAATTTCTTGTCACTGTCATAACGATTTAGGATTAGCAACCGCAAACTCTATTGCAGGTGCAATTAACGGAGCAAGACAAATAGAATGTACGATTAACGGAATAGGAGAGCGTGCAGGAAATACTGCTTTAGAAGAGGTTGTAATGATTTTAAAACAACACCCGTATTTAAATTTACAAACCGATATAAATACTCAATTGTTATACGATACAAGTATCATGGTTCGTGAAAGTATGGGAATGCCAGTACAACCAAATAAGGCAATTGTTGGTGCAAATGCATTTGCACACAGTTCTGGAATTCATCAAGATGGTGTAATTAAAAACCGTGAAACTTACGAAATTATGAATCCTGCCGATGTAGGAGTTACCGAAAGTGCCATTGTACTAACCGCAAGAAGTGGTAGAGCAGCATTGGCTTATAGAGCAAAAAAAATAGGGTATGAGTTAACCAAAATACAATTAGATTCAGCCTATAAAACTTTTTTAAATTTTGCTGATAAACAAAAAGAAATAATAGACGACGATTTGCATTTAATAATGAAAAAAGTAAACAAAATATCTAAAATAGCAATTGCCTAATGGGAAAAACATTATTTGACAAAGTATGGGATGCTCATGTGGTAGATACAGTTAAAGACGGACCACAAGTTTTATATATAGATAAACATTTAATTCACGAAGTTACCAGTCCGCAAGCTTTTAATGAGTTAAAAGAACGTAACATTCCTGTTGCGCGACCAAATAAAATTGTTGCAACGGCAGATCATAATACACCAACAGTAAATCAACATTTACCTGTTAAAGATGAGTTGTCTAGAAATCAGTTAGAACAGTTAACAAAAAACTGTAAAGAAAACGATATTACTTTATATGAGTTAGGACATGAAAATAACGGAATTGTACACGTTATTGCTCCTGAATTAGGAATTACACAACCAGGAATGACCATGGTTTGTGGAGATAGTCATACCTCTACTCACGGTGCTTTTGGTACCATCGCTTTTGGTATTGGTACCAGTCAAGTAGCACAAGTATTTGCAAGTCAATGTTTATTGTTACAAAAACCTAAAAGTTTACGAGTTTCTGTAAATGGAAAATTAAAAAATGGGGTATCTCCTAAAGACGTTATATTATACATTATTGCTCAATTAGGAACCAATTCGGGCACAGGATATTTTTGTGAATATGCAGGAAATGTATTTGAAGAAATGTCTATGGAAGGCCGTATGACCGTTTGTAATATGAGTATTGAAATGGGTGCAAGAGGCGGAATGATTGCTCCTGATGAAACTACTTTTAATTATGTAAAAGATAGAGAGTTTGCACCAAAAGAGAGTGAATTTGATAAAAAAGTAGCTTATTGGAAAACATTACCATCAGATGCTGATGCTAAGTTTGATCAAGAATATAGTTTTAATGCAGAAGACATTGAACCAATGCTTACCTATGGTACAAACCCAGGAATGGGAATTAAAATATCTGAAAATATTCCTACAGATAATGACGCATCGTTCGAAAAATCATTAGCCTACATGAACTTTAAAAAAGGAGAAAGTCTTATTAACAAAGAAGTTAATTATGTGTTTATAGGTAGTTGTACTAATTCTAGAATAGAAGATTTTAGAGAAGTAGCTAATTATGTAAAAGGAAAGCAAAAAGCAGGAAATGTAAATGCTTGGTTAGTACCTGGCTCACAAAAAGTAGCGCAACAGATTCAAAAAGAAGGCTTGCAAACTATTTTTGAAGCAGCAGGATTTGAATTACGTCAACCAGGTTGTTCAGCTTGTTTAGCAATGAATGATGATAAAATTCCTGAAGGAGAATATTGTGTTTCTACGTCTAACAGAAATTTTGAAGGAAGACAAGGACAAGGGGCAAGAACCATTTTAGCGAGTCCGTTAATGGCAGCAGCAACAGCAGTAGAAGGGAAAATTATTGACATAACGAAACACTTAAATTAAGATGGAAAAATTTGTAAAATTAATTGATACAGCGGTTCCATTAACAACTGAAAATGTAGATACAGATCAGATTATTCCAGCTCGTTTTTTAAAGGCAACCGATAAAAAAGGGTTTGGCGATAATGTGTTTAGAGATTGGCGTTATCATAAAGATGGAAGTGTAAATGAGAGTTTTATTTTAAATAATAAAAATTATAAAGGAAGCATATTAATTGCTGGCGATAATTTTGGCTGCGGATCAAGTAGAGAACATGCAGCGTGGGCATTAGCTGGTTACGGTTTTAAAGTAGTAATCAGTAGTTTTTTTGCCGATATATTTAAAGGAAACGCATTAAATAATGGCATTTTACCAGTGCAAGTATCTGAAGAGTTTTTAAATAAGTTACTTGAAAGAGTGGCACAACAACCAGATACGATTATAATTATCGATTTAGAAAACCAAATAATTAAAACACCAGTAGGAACCAGCGAATTTGAAATTAATTCCTATAAAAAGCTATGCTTAATTAATGGGTATGATGATATTGATTTTTTAGTAAGTAAAAAAGATAAAATAGAAGCTTTTGAAGCGTCATTATAAAAGATAAAAAAATGAAATTTAATATAGCAGTTATCCCCGGAGATGGTATTGGCCAGAAGTAACCCTACAAGCGCAAAAAGTTTTAAATGCAATTGCAAATGTATATGAACATACATTTATATTTAAAGAAGCCTTAATGGGTGCCTGTGCTATTGATAAAACAGGTAATCCGTTACCAGATAAAACAATTTCTTTATGTAAAAAAAGTGATGCTATTTTATTTGGTGCAATTGGCCATCCTAAATATGATAATGATCCAACGGCTAAAGTGCGTCCAGAACAAGGATTGTTAAAATTAAGAAAAGAATTAGGATTGTTTTGTAACGAACGCCCTGTAAAAGCATATCAGCAATTAATAGAAAATTCTCCTTTAAAAAGAGAAATTATTGAAGGAACTGATATTACAATTTACAGAGAGTTAACTGGCGGAATTTACTTTGGTATTAAAGAACTTAGTGATGATAAACAAATTGCTTTTGATGGATGCTCTTATTCAGTAGAAGAAATAGAACGTATTGCTCATTTAGCATTTAAAGCAGCACAAAAGAGACGTAAAAAACTAACATTGGTTGATAAAGCAAATGTTTTAGAAACATCTAGATTATGGAGAAAAACAGTTACTGCTTTGGCTAGTAATTATCCTGATGTAACGTTAAATTTTATATTTGTAGATAATGCTGCAATGCAGTTAATTTTAAACCCAAAACAGTTTGATGTAATTCTTACCGAAAATTTATTTGGCGATATTTTATCAGACGAAGCAAGCGTTATTGGTGGTTCTATAGGTTTATTAGCATCCTCATCAATAGGAAAAGAAAACGCATTGTTTGAGCCAATTCACGGTTCTTTTCCGCAAGCAACAGGTAAAGACATCGCAAATCCTTTAGCCTCTATCTTATCAGCAGCAATGCTATTAAATCATTTAGGTTTAGATGAAGAAGCAATAGTTATAGAAAAAGCAGTAGAAAAATCATTAGAATTAGGCATTACCACAGAAGATATTAATTCTGATAAAAACTTCGGAACAAGCAAAGTGGGAGATTTTATTGCAGATTATATATACAATCAAGAAGATAGTGACATGAATTTTAATAATATTCACGCAGGTCAGAGCACAATTATCTAGCCTAAATTCACATATTTATAAAACACCATTGTAGTTTCTTTACCAAAAGAAATTACAATGGTGTTTTTTGTTGATTCTTTTTAAGTTTATAAAAGTGTTTTGTTTTTACTAAAGAAGTACTTTGATTATTGATTTGTTATTAAAATTCAATAAAAACAAGTTGTTCGTATGTTTAATTGTGTTTTTTATCCATTTTGTTGATTTATTTTTATTAAAAAAGCTATTTTAGTAAATATAATATAATTAACAATGAAAAAACAAGGCTTATACTTACCCGAATTTGAACATGAAAATTGCGGTGCAGGTTTTATCTGTAATTTGAATGGAGAAAGAACGAATAAAATTATACATGATGCGTTAGAAATATTAGTAAAATTAGAGCATAGAGGAGGTGTTAGTTCTGATGGAAAAACGGGAGATGGTGCAGGTTTGTTAATCGATATTCCGCATGCTTATTTTAAACGAGTTTGTGATTTTTCTATTCCAAATCAAAGAGAATATGCAGTAGGAATGGTGTTTTTACCTAAAAATTTAAATCAATATATTTTTTGTAAAACAACTTTCGAAAAAGAGCTAGTATCTCAAGGGCTTTCTATTTTAGGGTGGAGAGAAGTACCTGTAGATTCTACCCAATTAGGTGAAATAGCATTAGCATCAGAACCTAATATTGAACAACTTTTTATTCATAAAACAAAAGGGATAACAGAAGCCGATTTTAAAGCAAAATTATATGTGGCACGTAAAATAGCAGAGCATATTATCAGAAAATCTAAAATTTCTGAAAGTGCCTATTTTTATGTTCCAAGTTTATCAATAACTACTATTATTTATAAAGGTGTTATTATGCCTGAAGATATTGGGCCTTATTATAAAGATTTACAAGAAACAGATTTAGTTACGCGTTTAGCCTTAGTACACCAGCGTTTTTCTACCAATACAATGCCAACTTGGGAACTAGCACAGCCTTTTAGGCATATGTGTCAAAACGGAGAAATAAACACTTTACGTGGTAATGTAAGTAGAATGCGAGTTCGAGAAGAAATTATGAAAAGTGATGTTTTCGATCCGCAAATAGACAAATTATTCCCTATAATTTTACCAGGAAAATCTGATTCTGCTTCTATGGATATGGTGGTAGAATTATTAACGCACACAGCGCGTTCTTTACCAGAAATTATGATGATGATGATTCCTGAAGCTTGGGAAAAACACAAAACCATGTCAGAAGAAAGAAAAGCTTTTTACGAATATAATGGTTGTATTATGGAGCCTTGGGATGAAGCCAGCATCAGTACCTTTTACGGATGGAGATTATATTGGCGCTTTGTTAGATAGAAACGGATTAAGACCTTCAAGGTATACAGTAACAAAGAGTGGAAACTTAATTATGTCTTCAGAAATTGGTGTGGTTGATGTAGCGCCAGAAGATGTAAAAGAGCATGGAAGATTAGAGCCAGGAAAAATGTTTTTGGTGGATATGAATGAAGGTAGAATTATTGAAGATGAAGAAATAAAAAGTAAAATTGTTTCAGAAAGACCTTATCAAGAATGGTTAAATAAAACACGTTTACATTTAAAAGATGTTCCTTATACAAGCGAAACTTGTCCGATAGAATCTATCGATATAAAAACACGTCAGCGTTTATTTAATTATACTTTCGAAGATATTCAAGAAGTAATAACACCAATGGCAATTGTAGGTAAAGAAGCGTTAGGGTCGATGGGAATTGATACACCGTTAGCAGTTTTATCAGACCAACCTCAATTAATTTCAAGTTATTTTAAGCAATTATTTGCACAAGTAACCAATCCGCCTTTAGATGGTATTCGTGAAGAAATTGTAACAGACATTAGTTTAAATTTAGGAAAAGACAGAAATATTTTTAGCATTACCGAAAGACAATGTAGAAAATTAGAAATCCAAAATCCTGTAATATCTAACGATGATTTAGAAAAAATAAGAAACATATCGGTAGAAAGTTTTAAAGCTGAAACGATAGAGATTTTATACAAAAAATCAGAAGGACTTAACGGGTTAGAAGATGCTTTAGAAGCTATTATTGTTCAGGTTGAAAAAGCATTAACAAGAAAAACAAACATTATTATACTTTCTGATAGAGGTGTAAATAAAGAGTTTGCACCCATACCAGCTTTATTAGCGTGTTCGTTTGTAAATCACCAATTAAACAGATTACGTAAGCGTTCTTTTTTCGATATTATTATTGAATCGGCAGAACCGCGTGAGCCACATCATTTTGCCACTTTATTTGGGTATGGTGCAAGTGCTATTAATCCGTATATGGTAAATGAAATTATCCGTTCTCAGGTAAAAGAAGGTTTTATTACTGGAATGGATGAGCAAAAAGCAGTTGATAATTTTAATACCGCTATCGGAAAAGGGATTTTAAAGGTGATGAATAAAATAGGAATCTCAACTTTACATTCGTACAGAGGTTCTCAAATTTTTGAAATTGTTGGTTTTAACTCACAATTTGTTGAAAAATATTTTCCATATACCGCCTCAAGAATTGAAGGTATAGGTTTGTATGAAATAGAAAAAGAAATAGATAAACGTTATAAACAAGCGTATCCAGATAAAGAAATAGATAAAAATTTAAGTTTAAATATTGGAGGTAATTACCGATGGAGAAGAAATGGAGAGCGTCATTTATTTAACCCAACTACAGTTGCAAAATTACAACAAGCTGTAAGGTTAAGCGACCCGGATAGTTATAATGTATATGCAAAAGCGATTAACGAGCAGTCAGAAAGTTTAATGACCATTCGTGGTTTGTTTGAATTTAATAATTTAGATCCAATTCCTTTAGATGAAGTAGAACCTTGGACAGAGATTGTGAAACGTTTTAAAACAGGAGCCATGTCTTACGGATCTATTTCTCGTGAAGCTCATGAAAACTTAGCCATTGCTATGAACAGAATTGGCGGAAAATCTAATTCAGGAGAAGGTGGTGAAGACAGAAAACGTTTTCAAAAAGATGTAAATGGTGATAGCAGGAACTCAGCAATTAAACAAGTTGCATCTGGGCGTTTTGGAGTAACTTCTCATTATTTATCAAGCGCAAAAGAGATTCAAATAAAAATGGCACAAGGCGCAAAACCAGGAGAAGGAGGTCAGTTGCCTGGTGAAAAAGTATTGCCATTGATAGCTGCAGCAAGAAATTCAACTCCTTTTGTAGGATTGATTTCTCCGCCGCCACACCACGATATTTACTCAATTGAAGATTTAGCACAATTAATTTATGATTTAAAAAATGCTAATAGAGATGCAAGAATAAATGTAAAATTAGTATCAGAAGTAGGTATAGGTACCATTGCAGCAGGTGTTGCAAAAGCAAAAGCTGATGTAGTTTTAATTTCTGGTTACGATGGTGGTACAGGAGCTTCACCGCTTACCTCATTAAAACACGCTGGTTTACCTTGGGAACTTGGTTTGGCAGAAGCACAACAAACACTGGTTTTAAATAAATTAAGAAGTAGAATCGTTGTTGAGTGTGACGGACAGTTAAAAACAGGTAGAGATGTAGCAATTGCTGCCTTATTAGGAGCCGAAGAATTTGGTTTTGCAACTGCACCATTGGTGGCATCTGGGTGTATTATGATGCGTAAATGTCATTTAAATACGTGTCCGGTTGGTATTGCTACGCAAGACAAAGAGTTGCGTAAAAACTTTAAAGGAACTCCAGAGCATGTAATTAATTTCTTTTATTATATAGCTGAAGAATTAAGACAAATAATGGCGCAACTTGGTTTTAGAACTTTAGCCGAAATGGTTGGTCAAACAGATAAAATAAACGCAAATAAAGCAATTAAGCACTACAAAGCTAAAGGATTAGATTTGTCAAGTATTTTGTACAGACCTGCTACTTATAAGAGTATGGTGCTTAAAAATACAGAAACTCAAGAGCATAATTTAGAAAACGTATTAGATTTTATGATCCTTAAAGATTCTCACAGAGCTTTATATCGAAAAGAAAAAATGAATCTTACGTATCCGATAAAAAATACAAATCGTACTGTCGGGGCAATAGTGAGTCATGAAGTGTCAAAAATTTATGGGCATTTAGGTTTACCAGAAGATACATTGAATCTTAATTTTACCGGTTCTGCAGGGCAAAGTTTTGGTGCCTTTGGTGCACATGGATTAACTTTTACAGTGGATGGTAATACGAATGATTATTTAGGAAAAGGTTTATCTGGAGCTAAATTAATCGTAAAAAAACCAGATAAAGCCGATTTTATAGCAGAAAATAACATCATTGTAGGTAATGTTTGTTTATTCGGTGCTGTAGAAGGGCAAGCTTATATAAACGGAATTGCAGGCGAGCGTTTTGCGGTTCGTAACTCTGGTGCAACAGCGGTTGTAGAAGGTGTTGGAGATCATTGTTGTGAGTATATGACAGGAGGTAGAGTTGTTGTTTTAGGTAAAACAGGAAGAAATTTTGCCGCTGGTATGAGTGGAGGAATTGCGTATGTTTTTGATGCGAAAAATAAATTTACAAATGGATTATGTAACACAGAAACAATCGATTTTGAAGCGGTTTTAAATGAAGATGCTGTAGAATTAAAAACGATTATTGAAAAACATGTTTTATATACTGGTAGTAAAAAAGGTGCTGCTTTATTAGCCGATTGGGATGCGAGTTTAAAAAACTTTGTAAAAGTAATGCCAACGGAATACAAGCGTGCTTTAGAGCGTATAAAAACAGCAAAACCAATGTTTGAAGAATTAACAATAGCATAATGTCATGGGAAAAGTAACAGGATTTAAAGAGTTTGAAAGACAAGATGAAACGTACACAGCTGTAAAAGATCGTGTAAAAAATTACAAAGAGTTTACCGTTGCGCTTTCAGAAAAAGATTTAGAAAAACAGGGTTCTCGCTGTATGGATTGTGGTATTCCTTTTTGTCATAGTGGTTGCCCGCTAGGAAATTTAATTCCAGATTTTAATCATATGATACATCAGGGAGAATGGAAAAAAGCTTCGTGGTTATTACATTCAACAAATAATTTTCCTGAGTTTACAGGACGGTTATGCCCTGCTCCATGTGAAAAAGCATGTGTATTGGGTATTATTGAAGATCCAATTTCTATCGAAAATATTGAAAAAAATATAGTTGAACGTGCATTTAAAGAGGGATGGATAAAACCACAGCCACCAAAAAATAGAACTCAGAAAACGGTTGCCGTTGTAGGTTCTGGACCTGCTGGTTTAGCAACAGCGCAACAATTAAATAGAGCCGGCCATACGGTTACTGTTTTTGAAAGAGATGATGAGGTAGGAGGATTATTACGTTACGGAATACCTAATTTTAAATTAGAAAAAGGAATTATTGATCGTCGTGTAGCAATTTTAAAAGCTGAAGGTATTTTATTTAAAACCAATGTAAATGTTGGTGTTAATTATAATGTAGAAGATTTAAAAGATTTTGATGCAGTGGTTTTATGTGGTGGTGCTACCGAAAGACGTAGTTTACCAACAACAGGTATCGAGGCAAATGGCGTTGTACAAGCCATGGATTTTTTAACCCAACAAACTAAAGTAGTTTTAGGAAAAGATGTTGAAAACCAAGTTTTAGCTACTGATAAAAATGTAATTGTTATTGGAGGTGGAGATACAGGATCTGATTGTATTGGTACTTCAAATCGTCAAGGTGCAAAATCGGTTGTAAATTTCGAAATTATGCCAAAACCACCAGGGCACCGTTCACCAACTACACCATGGCCTTATTGGCCTTTACAATTAAAAACATCTACTTCTCATAAAGAAGGTGTAGAAAGAAATTGGTTAATAAATACCAAAGAGTTTGTTAAAGATAAAAACGGAAATTTAACTGCTTTAAAAACAGTAAATGTAGAATGGAAAATGGTTCATGGACAACGACCTCAGCTTATTGAAATTGAAGGGACAGAAAAAACATGGCCTTGTGATTTGGCTTTGTTAGCGTTAGGTTTTACAGGTCCGGAAAGTACTTTAGCGGATAAATTAGGTATTGAAAAAGATGTTCGTTCTAATTATAAAGCAACTTATGGAAAATACCAAACCAACATTCCGAATATTTTTGCGGCAGGAGATATGCGTCGAGGGCAATCATTAATTGTTTGGGCAATTTCAGAAGGTCGAGAAGCAGCAAGACAAGTTGATATTTATTTAATGGGAAAATCAGAATTACCTTCTAAAAATGCGAGTGGAGATTTAGTAGGGATTTAATAAAGAATTGAATTTTTTTGAAAAAGGGAAGTTTTGAGAGTATGATTTTGGCAAAATCATACTCTTATTTTTTACTTCGGAAACTTGGCTTTAATTTTATCTAAACTTAAATTATGAATACTACCTACGTGTGTATGTTTTTTTGAAGTATCTGGCTTATATGTTCCATCTTCAACTTTAGCGCCAATATTTTTATAGGCATCTCTATAGGTCATCCCGTTTTCTACCAATGTATTCATATTATCAACTGTAAATAAAAATTTGTATTTTTCATCATTCGGATTTACTTCTTTAACAATAATTTGTTTGATAGAAAAATTGAAAATTTCTAAAATACTCTTCACTTCTTCAAAAGCAGCAATCATATTTTCTTTTAATAATTGAAAATCTCTATGATAACCACTCGGTAAATTATTGGTAATTAAAATCATTTCAGTTTGCAATGCCTGTATTTTATTACATTTTCCTCTAATCAATTCAAATACATCTGGATTCTTTTTATGAGGCATAATACTACTTCCTGTGGTTAACTCATCTGGAAAGGAAATAAAACCAAAATTTTGACTCATATACAAGCAAATATCCATCGAAAAACGAGCTAAGGTGTTACATAATCCGCCCAAAGCCGCTGCAATTGTTCGTTCACTTTTACCTCTGCTCATTTGTGCAGCAACAACATTGTATTTTAACGTAGAAAAATTCAACTCTTGTGTTGTGAAAGCTCTATCAATCGGAAAAGAACTTCCGTAACCAGCAGCAGAGCCCAAAGGGTTTTGATCAACCACTTTAAAAGCGGCTTCTAATAAATATACATCGTCAATTAGTACTTCTGCATAAGCAGAAAACCATAAGCCAAAAGAAGATGGCATGGCTACTTGTAAGTGTGTATAACCAGGTAATAAATTGTTTTTATAAGTTTCTGATAACTCTAATAAAGTATCAAATAAAGTATTCGTTTGTTGAATTACGTCAGCTATGTTCTGTTTGTAATATAAATGTAAGGCAACCAAAACTTGATCGTTTCTAGAACGTGCGGTGTGAATTTTTTTACCAACATCTCCATGTTTTTTGGTTAATTCAAATTCAATTTTAGAGTGTATATCTTCAAAGTTATTTTCAATTACAAACGTGTTATTTTGGATTTGATGTTTCATTTCATCAAGCCCTTCTTCTAATTTTTGTAATTCATCTGAATTGATTATTTCAATTTTATGCAACATTTTTGCATGTGCTAAAGATGCTTGCACATCGTATTTTGCGATATGCATGTCAATCTCTCTATCGTTCCCTACTGTAAATTGTTCTATTTTTTTGTCTATGGTTAATCCTTTATCCCAAAGTTTCATATTATCTTATTTTTTAAACGATTACTTTATTTAATACATTAATATAAATTTCAATTCCCTCTTCAATTTCTTGTAAATAAATAAATTCATCGGCAGTATGAGAACGTGTGCTGTCACCAGGACCTAATTTTAAAGAAGGACAACTTAATACGGACTGATCTGATAGGGTAGGAGAGCCATAAGTTTTTCTTCCTAAAGAAATACCTGCTTTTACTAATTCGTGATTTACTGGAATTGAAGAAGAACTTAATTTTATTCCACGAGGTTCAATAGTATCACAAGGCGACTCTTGTTGTAAAATAGCTACAATTTCTTGATTTGTATATTTATCATTAACACGCACATCAACAACTAATTTTACTTCTGAAGGTATTGCATTATGTTGCTTACCTGCATTTATTTGTGTAATGGTCATTTTTACATCGCCTAAAGCATCCGAAGATTTTTTAAATTGATAATTTTCAAACCATTTTAAAACATCAATACTGTTATAAATGGCATTATTTGTATTAGGATGCGCAGCATGACTTGGCGTTCCTTTTACTACTGCATCAAAAACAACCAACCCTTTTTCTGCAACTGCTAAATTCAATAAAGTTGGTTCGCCAACAATGGCAACATCAATATTAGGAATAATAGATAGCATACTATTTAAACCATTATCGCCACTACTTTCTTCTTCAGCAGAGGCAACAATTACTAAGTTATATTTTAGTTTTTTTTGATTATAAAAATGAGTAAAAGTAGCGAATAACGAAACTAAGCAACCACCTGCATCGTTACTTCCTAAACCATATAGTTTTCCATCTTCAACAATGGCTTTAAAAGGATCTTTGGTATAACCATTATTAGGTTTTACGGTATCGTGATGTGAATTTAAAAGTAAGGTAGGTTTGCTTTCATCAAAATATTTATTGGTTGCCCAAATATTATGAACATTTCTTTTAAAAGGAATAGTATTACTAATAAACCAGTTTTCTATAAGCAGTGCTGTTTGGTTCTCTTCTGATGAAAAAGAAGGCGTTTCTATTAAGTTTTTTAATAATTCGATCGCATCAAGCGTTAATTCTTGTTGTGTTTTCATTAAGCTTGTATTGTTGTGAATTTTGAATTCTGATTATATAGCATTTCTGATTTTCCGATACAAACTTTATGTACGTTTTGGTTAATTGCATGAAAGCAATTATTCATTTTTGGTAACATTCCGTCTGCAATTATTTTGTTGTTTAACAACTCTTTATATTTTTTTGTGTTGATGTTTTCTATGACAGAATCATCATTGTTTACATCTAATAAAACGCCGTTTTTTTCAAAGCAGTAATACAATTCTGTTTGATGTTTCTTAGCAAAACCAATGGCTAATTCAGCGGCAATAGTATCGGCATTGGTATTTAATAATTGCCCATTATTATCATGAGTAATGGCGCAAAAAACAGGAGTAATATTAGCACTTAATAAACTTTCTAAAACAGTAGTGTTTACATTAACTATATCGCCAGCAAAGCCATAATCTATTTCTTTTACGGGTCTTTTAATAGAGGTAATTGTATTACCATCTGCCCCCGTAAAACCAAGAGCATTGTTTGATTTTTGTTGTAAAGAAGCCACAATATTCTTGTTAATTTTACCAGCGTAAACCATCGTAATTATATCTAAAGTTTCTGCATTGGTTTTTCTTCTTCCGTTAACCATTTCAACTTTTACATTCATTTGTTGCGCTAGTTTTGTGGCCAATTTACCGCCACCATGTACTAATATTTTTGGCGCTTCAATTTTAGAAAACTCCATAAGAAAATTATCTAATGCTGCTGGATTTTCTATAATATTTCCTCCTATTTTTATAATTTTTAATGTTTTCATATTTAAATTTTTACATCGTTAAGCAGAGCTTGATTCAGCTTCTCATTATTATATGTATGAGATTCTGAAATAAATTCAGAATGACGTTTTTTTTAAAGATTCTCTATTATTTTTTTTAACACAACCTGAGCTGCGTAGGTTCTGTTATTAGCTTGATGAATTACCACAGAATTGTTACTGTCTAGCACACTATCTTCAACTACTATATTTCTTCTAACAGGTAAACAATGCATAAATTTAGCTGTACCTAATTTTTCTTTTGTAAGCATCCAATTCGGGTCTTGAGAAGTAATTTTTCCATAATCAGTATAGTTACTCCAGTTTTTTACATACACAAAATCAGCATTTCTAAGAGCTTCTTTTTGATTATGATTAATAGGCGTGTTTTTTGTGATTTCAGGATTCAATTCATAACCTTTCGGATGGGTAATAGAAAAATCAGCATTTATATTTTGCATCATTTTTACAAATGAGTTTGCAACTGCATGTGGTAAAGCTTTTGGGTGTGGAGCCCAAGACAATACAACTTTTGGTTTTTTTATAGTTTTTAATTCCTCAATAGTAATTGCATCAGTTAAAGCTTGTAAAGGATGCGCTGTTGAACTTTCCATGTTTACAACTGGAACTGTTGCATATTTTATAAAGCTATTTAATATAAATTCAGACTCATCTTTTTCTTTATTTTTTAAGGATGAAAATGCTCTTATGGCTATAATGTCTGCGTATTGAGAAATTACTTGAGTAGCCTCCTTTACATGTTCAGATGAATTTAAATTCATAACTGTACCATCTTCAAATTCTAAATTCCAAGTATCATTAACATTTAATATCATTACTTGCATACCTAAATTTTTCGCCGCCTTTTCTGTACTTAACCTTGTTCTTAAGCTAGAATTGAAAAATAACATTACAAGTGTTTTATGTTTTCCTAAATTTTCAAATAGAAAGGGGTTTTCTTTTAATTGAATTGCTTCTTGAATAATTTTAGAAACATTTTTTATATCGTTTATATTGGTATATTTTTTCATACTATAATTCTATAGGTCTCGACAAACTGCGTTTGCTACTTTCAATTAAAAAACATTTTAATTTCAGTAATGATCAATCAGACAAATCAATGTCTCCTCGAGTGCAGTCGAGCGGTTTTTAATTACTCAATTCCTTTTTTAAAGCTTCAAAAAACTGATCAACATGTTGTTTCTTGATGGTTAACGGCGGAAGAATTCTTAGTAAATTAGGATTTTTAGCACTTCCTGTAAAAATATGATGTTTAAAAATTAGTTCTTTTCTTAACGATGCAATTGGAAAATTAAATTCTATTCCAAGCATTAAACCTCTCCCTTTTATTTTTTTAATTGCTGGAACCTCTGCTGCTTTTTTAATAAAGTATTCAGAAATAATACTTGCATTTTTTAGTAATTTTTCCTCCTTCAAAACAGTTAAAACAGTTAAAGAAGCCACACAAGCTAAATGATTTCCACCAAAAGTGGTTCCTAATAAACCATAAGAAGCTTCAATTGAAGGATGAATTAAAATTCCGCCAATAGGAAAACCATTTCCCATTCCTTTAGCCATTGAAATAATATCTGGGGTAATATTGTGTTTTTGAAAAGCAAAGAAATTACCTGTTCTTCCAAAACCAGATTGTACTTCATCGGCTATAAACAAAGCTTTGTATTGTTTACATAATTTATCTAAACTTTGATAAAAAGTAGTAGTACTTTCATCTAAACCACCAACTCCTTGAATACATTCAATAATTACAGCACAAATATCTTTTTTTTGTAAAGCTTTTTCTACAGATTGTAAATCACCTAATTCGAAAAATTCAACCTCTTGTTGTGCATTAATTGGCGCAACAATTTTAGTGTTATCTGTAGCAGCAACCGCAGCAGATGTTCTACCATGAAAACCATTTTTAAAAGCAATAATTTTCTTTTTATTGGTATGAAAAGAAGCTAGTTTTAAAGCGTTCTCATTTGCTTCAGCTCCTGAATTGCATAAAAACAATTGATAATCGTTACAATTAGATTGCTTTATTAACTCATCAGCTAATTTTGTTTGTAACGGATTTTGAATTGAGTTACTGTAGAAGCCCAAATTACTTACTTGATTACTGATATTCTTTACATATGTTGGGTGAGAATGTCCAATAGAAATAACAGCATGCCCTCCGTATAAGTCTAAATATTCTGTACCATTTTCATCATACACATTAATATCTTTTGCTTTTACGGGAGTAATATCAAAAAGTGGATATACATTAAATAAACTCATAATTGCTCAGTTTTTATGGTGTTAATTTTATTATATGAGGTAACCATTCCTTGTATTAATGAAGAACTCAATCCTTGATGTTCCATTTCATTTAACCCTTCAATAGTACAGCCTTTAGGCGTTGTAACTTTATCTATTTCTTGTTCTGGATGATTTCCTGTTGTAATTAATAAGTTTGCAGCACCATCACAAGTATACATGGCTAATTCTTGTGCTTCTTTGGCATCAAAACCTAATTGAATAGCAGCCTGAGTAGTTGCTCTTATCATCCGCATCCAAAAAGCAATTCCGCTTGCACAAACTACGGTTGCAGCTTGCATTTTAGATTCTGGAATAACAATAGAAGTACCTAATCTGTTAAAAACAGCTTCGGCTACTTTTATTCTTTCCAATCCTTTGGTGTTTCCACACAAACAAGTCATCGATTTACCAACGGCAATTGCAGTATTAGGCATTGCTCTAATAATAAAATTATGAACTCCAACAACCTCTTCAATTTGAGTAATTGAAAAACCAGTAATGGTAGAAATAATAATGTGATTCTCTTTTAATAGAGGCTTAATATCATTTAAAATTTGTTTTAAATGTGCTGGTTGAACAGCTAGAATAATGATATCTGAATTTATAACAGCTTCAGAGTTATTAGTTGTTAAACTAACATTTTTATATCCTTCAAATTCTTTAATAGTATCTAGTTTTCTTCTTGTTAAATACAAAGAAGTTATAGCATTGGTTGTTATTAATCCTTTTGCAATAGATTTTCCTAAATTCCCTGTACCTATAATTGCTATTTTCATGTTTTATGTTTTTTGTGGCTTTTCGAGCACAGTCGAGAGTTCTCAACTCCGCTCGAATTGACATTTCGTTTTCTAAAAATAAGTTGCTTTTAAATTTAGTCCTGCTGTTTCCTCAAAACCGAACATCAAATTCATGTTTTGTACTGCTTGCCCAGAGGCTCCTTTTAATAAATTATCAATAACACTTGTTATGAGTAATTTATTTTCATGTTTGTGTAAGTGAATTAAACACTTGTTGGTATTTACCACTTGTTTTAAATGTATTTGACTGTCAGATATATATGTGAATTTTGCTTCTTTATAAAACTCTTTATACAAGGTTTCAGCCTCTTCTAAAGTTCCTTTAAAATTGGTGTAAGCCGTTGCAAAAATTCCTCTAGAAAAATCCCCTCTATTTGGCATAAATACAATTTGAGAATCAAAATTAGTTTGTAAAC
This sequence comes from Tenacibaculum retecalamus, assembly GCF_027941755.1. Taxonomy (NCBI): domain Bacteria; kingdom Pseudomonadati; phylum Bacteroidota; class Flavobacteriia; order Flavobacteriales; family Flavobacteriaceae; genus Tenacibaculum; species Tenacibaculum retecalamus. Next base: position 1,163,604 of record NZ_CP115916.1, read on the forward strand.
TTTTTACAGATTGATTGATTTCTCCTAAATGCTGATGCGTAAAAGGTTTGTAATATGAAAAATTATTATCTCTCCAAGTAAAATGAGTAGTTGCAGATAATGACGTACCTGCGCCAGTAGCACCTGTTACAGCATTTACATGTATATCGTTCGTAACTAAATTTTCATTAGCTAATGGAAGTATTGCTAATTGAATTGCAGTAGCAAAACAACCAGGGTTTGCAATGTATTTTGCTTTTTTAATTTTGCTTTTTTGTAGCTCAGGCAAACCATAAACGAAGTTTTTTTCTTGAAAAAAAGTATCTTTTTTTAATCTAAAATCATTTCCTAAATCGATGATTTTTGTAGCATCAGAAAAAGTATTACTTTCTAAAAACTTCTTAGAATTTCCATGACCTAAACATAAGAACAATACATCAATATTCGAATTAATTGTATTGGTGAATTTTAAGTTTAGAGTACCAACTAAATCTTGATGAATGTTACTTATTTTATTTTCTGCATTAGAGGTACTAAAAACGAAGTTAATTTCAACCTTTGGGTGATTTATTAATAATCTAATTAACTCGCCAGCTGTATAACCAGCGCCTCCTATAATTCCTGCTTGTATCATTTTTTAAGAATTAACTTGTTGATATATTTTATTTTGATTTCCTAGAATTTTAATAAAACCTTTTGCATCATTTGCAGTCCAAGCTTTATTTTCTTCTCCATAACTTCCAAATTCTGGATTCATTAAATCATGTTTTGAAGTAATACCATCTAACTGAAAATGATATGGTTTAAGAGTTATAGATACTTCACCTGAAACTTTAGCTTGACTATTTTCTAGAAAAGCTTCGATATCTCTCATAACAGGATCTGAATATTGGCCTTCGTGTAAATGCATTCCGTAAAAACTAGACAAATATTCTTTATGTTGTAATTGCCATTTAGTAAGGGTGTGTTTTTCTAATAAATGATGTGCTTTAATTGAAATTAGCGCGGCTGCAGCTTCAAAACCAACTCTTCCTTTAATTCCAACAATGGTATCACCTACATGAATATCTCTACCAATAGCATATTTAGATGCTAATTCATTTAATTTTTGAATGTTATTTTGTGGTGAATCAATTATAGCGTTTATAGCAATGAATTCGCCATTTTTAAAAGTCATTTTTACTTTTTCCTCTCCGTTTTTTTCTAATTGAGATGGATATGCTTTTTCAGGTAATGCTTTAGCAGAAGTTAACGTTTCTTCTCCGCCAACACTTGTTCCCCATAAACCTTTATTTACCGAGTATTTTGCTTTTTCCCAAGACAAGTCAATTCCATTATCTTTTAGGTATTGTATTTCTTCTTGTCTAGAGAGTTGTTGATCTCTAATTGGTGTGATAATTTCAATTTCAGGAGCAATAGTTTGAAAAATCATATCAAAACGTACCTGATCATTTCCTGCTCCAGTACTTCCGTGAGCAATATATTTTGCATTAATACTTTTAGCATATTTTGCAATTTCGATTGCTTGAATAATCCTTTCTGCACTTACAGATAAAGGATATGTATTGTTTTTTAATACATTTCCGTAGATTAAATACTTTACTACTTTTTGATAAAATGTAGCTACAGCATCAATATTCTGATAAGTAGTAACTCCCATTTTATAAGCATTTTTTTTAATATCTTGAATTTCGTTATCTGTAAATCCACCTGTATTTACACTAACAGCATGAACTTCATATCCAGCTTTTGATAAACTAACGGCACAATATGATGTATCTAAACCTCCGCTGTATGCAATGACTAATTTTTTCATTTTTTATATTTTTTTAAGAAAAGGCTTTCTTTAATTCTCTTTAATCTTTGAAAAACTTTCTCTTTAATTTTTATTTTAGTGTTGTTTTTTTCTTTGATTGATGGATCGTATAACATTCCTGTACATAAACACATTTGTTGTTTTGTTCTTTGTAAAACATCATAGTTTTTACAGGTTTGACAGCCTTTCCAAAAAGATTGATCATTTGTTAATTCTGAAAAAGTAACAGGTTTATAACCTAAATCGCTATTTAATTTCATTACAGGTAAACCTGTTGTTATTGAAAATACTTTCGCTGAAGGAAATTTTGTTCTCGAATGTTCAAAAACGGTTGCTTTTATTCTTTTAGCTAGTCCTTGTTTTCTGAAATTAGGATGTACAATTAAGCCTGAATTAGCAACGAATTTTCCATGTCCCCAAGATTCTATATAACAAAATCCAGCAAATTGCTCATTCTCTAAAGCGATAACAGCATTGCCGTTTTCTATTTTAGTTATGATATATTCAGGTGTACGCTTAGCAATTCCTGTACCTCTAACATTAGCAGATTCGGCAATAGTGTCACAGATAATTTTTGCGTATATACTATGTGATTTATTAGCAATAACAATTTCCATTGTTCTTGATTTTAAATAATACCAATATGAATTTAGTAAACACTTAAGTGTTTGATAGGTATTGTGTTATTTGAAATAAATTGATTGTTTGAAAAGAAGAACCGGACTCACCTAGGTTCAATAAATTAGATAGCACCCAAAGGGCGACGGCGGAAAATAGGGCGTACAACTGCGGGGCTATTCGAAAGAATAACTACAGATACTATTGATATGAATTTGAAATTGTACAAAGAATAAAAAATAAAAGTTACGTATAAAGAAATATTTGTTTGCTTTTAGCTGCGACGGCGAAAGCGAACAAATGTACTGGGAGCAGTACTACGTATTTTATTTTTTTGTGTAATCATATTGCAAACATATAAATTAATTTTAAATTATTAGAAATAAATTTGGATAATTAAAAAATAAATTTCAATATTTGTGTATCAGTTTTTATATAAGCTGAATTAAAACAAAAAATGAATAAACAAATTTTAAATATTATTTCTATTGTAGTCATTGTAATTATTTTACAAGGATAAAGGAAGCATATTTTAAAAAAAAATAAATATTATAAGGCTTCCTAAATTTTTAGGAAGCCTTTTTTGTTACAAGAATATGAATCAGTTTTTTAACATTATCGCATTAATTATTGTCATTATTATCTCACCACCGAGTTGATACAGATGTTTATTGCTATACAATAAAAAACCTGTGTCAATTATGATACAGGTTTTTTTTATGCCTTTGAATAGTATATATGAGTATTTTTAATTTACTGATAATTAATTGATTAGTTTATTTTTTTATCAAATAGACATCGTTTTTATAATAGTTTAATAGAATTGATAATAAAGTAATGAAATAATTTTGAATATAAAAAAAGAAAAAATGTATTACAACGAAGAGAGTGTAATTTTTTACGATGGAGAATTTATCAAAGCAAAAGATGCTACGTCAAATCCATACAGTCAAAGTTTACACTATGGTAATGGTGTGTTCGAAGGAATAAGAGCTTATAAAACGAGTGAAGGCACTAGAATATTTAAATCAGAAGAACATTATAAACGACTTAAATACGGAGCCCAAGTAATGAGTATTGAGTTTAATTATACCGAAGAAGAGCTTACACGATTAACATATGAGTTGTTAGAAAAAAATAATTTACAAGACGCATATATCCGACCTCTAATTGTAGCAGGTGAAAATATGGGGGTCTTTTCAGCTAAAGATTCTCAATTAATTATACAATGTTGGGAATGGGGTAAATTAATGGGGAATAAACTATTAAGAGTTAAAACATCTAAATTTCAACGTCCAAACCCTAAATCATGCTTTGTTGAAGCAAAAGTAACAGGGCATTATACCAACTCTATTTTAGCATCAAATGAAGTAAAAGCGGTAGGTTATGATGAGGCTTTGTTATTAGATATGAATAATAATGTTGCTGAGTGTTCTGGAGCAAATATATTTATGGAGAAAGATGGGAAATTATATACACCTCCTAAAGGCCATATTATGGCAGGTATTACACGATCAACAGTAATTGATTTATGTAAGGAGAACGGAATTCCACTAGAAGAAAAGCATGTCACTTTAGAAGAATTAAAAGATATGGATGCTTGTTTTTTTACAGGAACAGCAGCAGAAGTTGTAGGATTAGAATCATTAGATGAGTATCATTTCCCATTAGCATGGGAAAAATCACACGGATATCAATTAATGAAATTATATAAAAATGAAGTATTAGGATTACGTAATAAACGTAAAGCAAGTTAAAATGAAATTAAACAAACACAGTAGTAGGTTAACACAAGATGAATCTCAACCAGCATCACAAGCAATGTTATATGCAGTTGGTTTAACAGATGAAGACATGAGTAAAGCTCAAGTTGGTATTGCAAGTACTGGCTATGATGGGAATCCATGTAACATGCATTTAAACAATTTAGCTGCAGAGGTTAAAATTGAGACTAAAATTGCAAATTTAGTTGGTTTAGGATTTAATACAATTGGAGTCTCAGACGGGATTTCAATGGGAACTTCTGGAATGAATTACTCATTGGCTTCAAGAGATATTATTGCCGATTCTATAGAAACGGTTATGAATGCACAAAGTTATGATGCATTAATATCTGTAGTTGGTTGTGATAAAAATATGCCAGGAGCAGTAATAGCAATGTTACGTTTAAATCGTCCATCAATTATGATGTATGGAGGAACAATTGCTTCTGGAAACTACAAAGGAAAGAAATTAAATATTGTTTCTGCTTTTGAAGCTTTAGGCCAAAAAGTAGCAGGAGAAATAGAGGAAGATGAATATAGAGAAATTATAAAAAGAGCAATTCCTGGTGCTGGAGCATGTGGTGGTATGTATACTGCAAATACAATGGCATCAGCAATAGAATGTATGGGGTTTGCATTACCATATAATTCATCAATACCAGCAGAAAATCCTAATAAATTATCTGAAGCAGAAAGAACAGCTTTGGCTATTAAAAATTTATTAGAGTTAGATTTAAAACCTTTAGATATTATATCTAAAAAGTCTTTAGAAAATGCAATGGCATTAGTAAATGCTTTAGGAGGTTCTACCAATGCGGTATTACACTTTTTAGCAATAGCACATGCGGCTGATATAGATTTTACTTTAGAAGATATTCAAAAAGTGAGTGATAGAACTCCATTAATTGCTGATTTAAAACCATCAGGAAAATATTTAATGGAAGATGTTCATTCAATAGGAGGTACACCTGCTGTTATGAAATATTTATTAGATAATGGTTATTTACATGGTGATTGTTTAACTGTTACAGGAAAAACATTGGCTGAAAACTTAGCAAATGTTGAGGCAATGGAGTTTGATGATCAAGATGTAATACATCCAAAAGATAAAGCTTTAAAAACATCAGGAAACATTCAAATAATCTATGGGAACCTAGCTACTGAAGGAGCTGTTGCAAAAATATCAGGAAATGAAGGATTGCTTTTTGAAGGAAAAGCAGTTGTATATGATGGAGAACAGGCAGCAAATACAGGTATTTCTAACGGAGAGGTAGAAAGAGGTGATGTGGTTGTAATTAGATATGTTGGATCAAAAGGAGGACCTGGAATGCCAGAAATGTTAAAGCCAACTTCGCTTATTATGGGAGCAGGTTTAGGAAAATCTGTAGCATTAATTACTGATGGTCGTTTTTCTGGAGGAACTCACGGATTTGTAGTTGGGCATATTACACCTGAAGCACAATCTGGAGGAGCAATTGGTTTACTTAAAACAGGAGATAAAATTAGAATTAGTGCAGAAGACAATTCTATAAATGTATTACTTTCTGATGAGGAATTAGCAGAAAGAAAAGCACAATGGGTAGCACCTGCATTAAAGCATAAAAAAGGAATATTATACAAATACGCAAAAACAGTAGCGTCAGCATCTAAAGGGTGTGTAACTGATGCATTTTAATAGCTGAAATTATGAATACAAAAACGCAAACAAAACCTGAAACAGTGTCAAAGCAGAAAATACATATCTCTGGAGCAGAAGCTGTTGTTAAATGCTTACTTGAAGAAGGAGCAGATTTAATTTACGGATATCCTGGTGGGGCAATTATGCCTGTATACGATGAGCTATACAAATACCAAGATAAAATTAATCATGTGCTTACTCGCCATGAGCAAGGAGCTACGCATGCAGCACAAGGATTTGCAAGAGTAACAGGTAAAGTGGGTGTAGCAATAGCAACATCAGAGCCTGGAGCTACGAATTTAATTACCGGTATTGCAGATGCTCAAATAGATTCTACACCGATGGTATGTATAACAGGTCAGGTAGCTTCTCATTTATTAGGGTCGGATGCTTTTCAAGAAACTGATATAGTTGGTATTTCAACTCCTGTAACTAAATGGAATTATCAAATAACAAAAGCTTCTGAGATTCCAGAAATTTTTGCAAAGGCATTTTATATAGCAAAATCAGGTAGACCAGGCTCTGTATTAATTGATATTACAAAAGATGCTCAGTTTGAAACTTTTGATTTTGAATATGAAAAATGTACTTCAGTACGTAGTTACCAAGCAAAACCAGCAATTAATATAACTGAAGTAGCAGCAGCTGCATTATTAATTAATAACGCAAAAAAACCAATGATTGTTTTTGGACAGGGTGTTATTTTAGGAGAGGCAGAAACCGAATTTAAAGCATTTATTGAAAAAGCTGGGATTCCATCTGCATGGACAATTTTAGGATTATCAGCATTACCAACAGAACATGAATTAAATGTTGGTATGGTTGGAATGCATGGTAATTATGCGCCTAATAAATTAACCAACGAGTGTGATTTGTTAATTGCTGTAGGAATGCGTTTTGACGATCGTGTTACGGGAGATTTAAGTAGATATGCTAAACAAGCAAAAGTAATTCACTTTGAAATAGATCCTGCTGAAATTGATAAAAATGTAAAAGCAGATGTTGCTGTTTTAGGTGATGTTAAAGAGAGTTTAGCACAAATATTACCGTTAATCAACCAAAATAAACATAATCAGTGGTTAGAGGAGTTTACAAAACTAGAAGCTATTGAATATGAGAAAGTAAAGAAAGAAGATTTATATCCAACCAAAGATGGTTTAACAATGGGGGAGGTTTTAAAGGAAATAAATATAGCTTCAGGAGGAGATGCTATTATTGTTTCTGATGTTGGTCAACATCAAATGTTTGCTTGTCGTTACGCTAAATTTAACAAAACTAAAAGTAATGTTACTTCAGGTGGTTTAGGTACAATGGGCTTTGCATTACCAGCTGCAATTGGAGCTAAAATGGGAGCTCCAGAGAGAGAAGTTGTGATGATTGCTGGAGACGGAGGTTATCAAATGACAATTCAAGAATTAGGAACCATTTTACAAACGAAAGCAGCAGTTAAAATTGTTGTTTTAAATAATGAGTTTTTAGGAATGGTACGTCAATGGCAACAATTGTTTTTTGATAAACGATATGCGTCAACAGAAATGACCAATCCAGATTTTGTAGCGATTGCAAAAGGTTACAGTATAGATGCAAAAAGAGTTACCAAAAGAGAAGATTTAGCAAGTACTGTTAAAGAAATGATGGAATCTAAAGATGCATATTTTTTAGAGGTTTGTGTTGAGAAGGAGAATAATGTATTTCCGATGATTCCAACAGGAGCATCAGTTTCAGATATAAGATTAGCATAATTATGGAAAATAAACAAACATTTACCGTTTCGATTTACACAGAGAATAACGTAGGTTTATTAAATAGAATTTCAGGAATCTTTTTAAGAAGACATATAAATATAGAGAGCATGAATATTTCTAAATCAGAAATAAAAAGTGTGTCTAGATTTACGTTGTTAGTTAAAGTAACAGAAGAACAAATAAAAAAAATTATAGGTCAAATAGAAAAGCAAGTAGAAGTTATAAAGGCGTATTATCATACAGATGAAAATACCGTATATCAAGAATCATGCTTGTTTAAATTGAGTTCTAATTTATTAACAGAAAATAACGAAATTCAAACTATAATAAATAGCAGTAAATCTAGAGTAATTAATATAAATAAAGACTTTTTTGTACTTGAAAAATCAGGAGCTAAAGAAGAAATAGAAGAATTATATCATACGTTAGATCAACATGGTATTATGCAATTTGTCAGATCAGGGCGAATTGCAATTACTAAAGACGAAATGAAAATATCAACATTATTATCAACAAACAACTAAAAAATGGCAACAAATTATTTCAATACATTATCATTAGCAGGAAAATTAGAACAATTAGCAAAATGTAGATTCATGGACTCATCAGAATTTACTGATGGAGTAAAAGCATTACAAGGAAAGAAAATTGTTGTTATTGGTTGTGGAGCTCAAGGATTAAACCAAGGTTTAAACATGAGAGATTCAGGATTAGACGTTTCTTATGCTTTAAGAGCTGCTGCAATTGAAGAAAAAAGAGCTTCTTTTAAAAATGCATCAGAAAACAATTTTAACGTAGGTACTTTTGAAGAGTTAATTCCTACTGCAGATTTAGTATTAAACCTTACACCTGATAAACAACACACAAGAGTTGTAAACACGGTAATGCCTTTAATGAAAAAAGGAGCTACATTATCTTATTCTCACGGTTTTAATATTGTAGAAGAAGGAATGCAAGTTCGTGAAGACTTAACGGTTATTATGGTTGCACCAAAATGTCCTGGTACAGAGGTAAGAGAAGAATATAAAAGAGGTTTTGGTGTACCAACTTTAATAGCAGTACACCCAGAAAATGATCCTGAAAACAAAGGATGGGCGCAAGCAAAAGCATATGCCGTTGCAACAGGTGGTCATAAAGCAGGGGTATTAGAATCATCATTTGTTGCTGAGGTTAAGTCTGATTTAATGGGAGAGCAAACTATTTTATGTGGTGTGTTACAAACAGCTTCTATTTTATCATTTGAAAGAATGGTTGAAAAAGGAATTGAACCTACATATGCATCTAAATTAATCCAATACGGATGGGAAGTTATTACCGAAGCTTTAAAGCATGGAGGAATAACAAATATGATGGATCGTTTATCAAATCCAGCTAAAATTAAAGCATTTGAAATTTCAGAAGAATTGAAAACTATTTTAGCGCCATTGTTTACAAAGCATATGGATGATATTATGTCAGGTCATTTTTCAAGAATAATGATGGAAGATTGGGCTAATGATGATGTTAACTTATTATCATGGAGAGCTGCTACAGGAGAAACTTCTTTTGAAAAAACAACGGCTACAGAAATAGAGTTTAACGAACAAGAATATTTTGATCATGGTACTTTAATGGTTGCTTTTGTAAGAGCAGGTGTAGAGTTAGCTTATGATAACATGGTAGCATCAGGTATTAAGGCTGAGTCAGCTTATTACGAATCTTTACACGAATTACCATTAATAGCGAATACCGTAGCAAGAAAGAAATTATATGAAATGAATCGTATTATTTCTGATACAGCTGAATATGGATGTTATTTATTTGATCATGCTGCTAAACCATTGTTAGTTGATTTTATGAAAGACGTTGATACTTCTGTTATAGGTAAATCATTTACATCTTCTAATGAAGTAGATAATTTAGATTTAATTGCTGTAAATAATACAATTCAAGGACATCCAATTGAAGCTATTGGTAAAACATTAAGAGCGTCAATGACCGCCATGAAAACAATAGATCAAGAAGAAGAAAAAGAAGCAGTAGTTTTTCATTAATAATATGCAAGTAAATACCACATATTCACCAACAATAAAGGCAATTAAGGAGGCTGTAGCTACACTAAAAGGTGTAGCTATAGAAACTCCTTTATTTAAAAATTATATTTATTCAGAAAAGTTTAAGGCAAATATTTTCCTTAAAAGAGAAGACTTACAGCAGGTTAGATCTTATAAAATTAGAGGAGCTTATAATAAAATTAGTTCGATAACTGAAGAACAACGACGTAATGGAATTGTTTGTGCAAGTGCTGGAAATCATGCGCAAGGAGTCGCTTTTGCTTGTAAGAAGTTAAAAATTCATGGTACTATTGTAATGCCAGCACCTACACCAAAACAAAAAGTAGAACAGGTTAAAATGTTTGGTGGAGATTATGTTGATATTGAATTATCTGGTGACACTTTTGATGATGCTTATAAGTTTGCAAAACACGTGTGTGATACTTTAGGTAAAACATTTGTACACCCTTTTGATGATGAAAAAATTATAGAAGGGCAGGCAACAGTTGGTTTAGAAATGATAAACCAATCTAAAGAGGATATAGATTATGTATTTGTTCCTGTAGGAGGAGGAGGATTAGCTTCAGGGCTATCTAGTGTATTTAAATTACTGTCTCCAAACACAAAAATAATAGGAGTAGAGCCAGAAGGAGCTCCATCTATGAAAACATCTATTTCAGCCAATAGAAATGTTAAGTTAGAAAAAATAGATAAGTTTATTGATGGTGCAGCAGTACAACAAGTAGGGAATTTAACTTTTAATATTTGTAAAGAAAATTTGCATGATATGATAACGGTTCCTGAAGGAAAAGTATGTCAAACGATTTTAGATTTATATAATAGAGAAGCTATTGTGGTTGAACCTGCTGGCGCTTTAACAATAACAGCGCTAGATTTTTTTGCAGATGAAATTAAAGGTAAAAATGTTGTTTGTGTTATAAGCGGTAGTAATAACGATATAACAAGAACTGCCGAAATTAAAGAGCGTGCATTATTATATGGTAAATTAAAGCACTATTTTATCATTCGTTTTCCGCAAAGAGCAGGAGCATTAAAAGAATTTGTAATAGACGTTTTAGGAGAAAACGATGATATTACATATTTTGAATACTCAAAGAAAACGAGTAAAGAAAATGCACCAGCTGTAGTTGGTATTGAACTTGTTAAAAGTGAAGATTTAGCACCTTTAATGGCTAGAATGAAAGCACTTAATTTTTACGGTGAATACTTAAATGATAAACCAAATTTATTTGAATTTTTAGTTTAAATATTATTTAATTCATTTAAAATAAGATCACATCCTTCGTTAATTTCTTTATCAGAAATGGTTAATGGAGGAGTGATTCTTATAGCACTACCTTCAAAAAGCAACCAAAATAAAATTAAGCCCTTATCTAAACAATTTAAAATAACTTTTGAAGCAATTTCAGGAGAACCAACTAATAAAGCAAGCATTAATCCACGTCCTCTAATTTCTTTAATCGCAGGATGATTTTTAAATTTAGTTCTAATTAACTTCTCTTTTCTAAGTGTTTCTTCGATGAGGTTTGATTCAGTAACTTCTTTTACAGTAGCCAAACCAGCACTTGCAATTACAGGATGTCCACCAAAAGTTGTAATATGTCCTAACTTCGGATTTTCTTTTAGGCAATTCATAATTTCAAAAGAAGCAATAAAAGCACCAATTGGCATTCCGCCACCTAAACCTTTACCGGTTATAATAATATCAGGAACAACATTGTAATTTTCAAAACCCCAAAATTTTCCGGTGCGCCCAATTCCTGTTTGAATTTCATCTAAAATTAATAAAGCACCAACTTCTTCACAACGTTGCTTTATTTTAGTTAAATAATTATTTTTTGGTTCAATAAAACCAGCACCACCTTGAATCGTTTCTAAAATAACACCTGCTGTTTTTGTAGTGATTTTTGCTAAATCGGCTTCGTTATTAAATTCAATAAATTTAATACCAGGAACCAACGGACGAAATGCGCGATTTTGTTGTTCGGCACCACAAACACTCATTGCGCCTTGGGTATTACCGTGATAACTGTTTTTAGCGGCTATCATTTCATCTCTGCCTGTAAAACGTTTTGCTAGTTTTAAGGCACCTTCAGTAGCTTCAGTTCCTGAATTAACGATGTAAACAGAAGATAAGTTTTCTGGTAATGTTTTTGCTAGTGCTTTACACAATTCTAGTTGAGGTTTTTGTATAAATTCACCATACACCATAACATGTGTATAAGAGTCTAATTGATTTTTTATAGCATTAGTAACTTTGGGGTGATTATGTCCCAATGTATTTGCAGATACACCAGCAACAAAATCTAACATTTTTTTTCCGTTAGTATCGTATATATAGCTTCCGCTAGCATGTGAAATTTCAATAGCTAAAGGATGAGGTGTTGTTTGCCCTTGATATTTTAAAAAATCGTTTTTCACTAGTTTTTATTATTTTAAACGTTTTATTTTTAATAGCGATTTAACCTCCCCTGATTTTTTTAAGCTTTGTTTTTTTGTAGTTTCTTTAATGAATAATTTTTTTGCTTTTTTTATTGCAGAATCATTCTTTTTAATAGTAGGAGTACTACTATTTTTTTTGTTTTTCACAAAGATGTCTTCAACCTTTTTTGGTTGTTCTTCTTCTCGCCAAACAAAGTCTTTAAACTTTTTTTCTTCGGAAGGAAATTCAGAAGGAGGGTATGTTTTTCCTTCAGATTTTTTAAAATATTTTGTTTGAATAATCTCGTTGTTTTCTAACAGAAATTCAATATCACTAGCAATCTCTTTAGTGATTGTTTCTAGTTTTTGAGATTCGTCATTTCTATTAAAATATAACGATTCGGCGTTCCCTTTAACAAGCATGGTCCTTAAATCATTATTTTCAAACTTACCATAAATATTTCGACCTTTTATTTGATTGTAATCATCTTCTGATAAAGAATCTTTTTGAATCATAAAGGCGTTTTGCAAGACTCTTAACGAATCGAGTTTATTTGTTTTTTTATCAGTAATAAATTGAATGCTATCTCCTGTAATCTGACTTTTTCCAGACCACAAAATAGGGTTGTTAAACATTCTTGTTAATCCAGTATTCTGACTTGTATGAATAGAATCACATTTTCCTTGTAAATCAGATTTAAAAATTTTTACATTCTTAAAAATTCTAACAATTCGTTTTTCTAGCTTACCAGTTAATAAGATTTTGTCACCCGCAACATACATAGAATCTTTATCTAATACAGAAATTGCGACAGCTCTGTTGATGATAAACAGCGAATCTTTCTTTTCATATAATTCTGCATAATTACCTTTGGTAACCATGTTTTGTAATGTGTCTATCACTTTTATTTTATTCGTAGCAGAAGCAAAACCTTTGCGTTTGTCATAGTATAAACTATCAGCTAAAATGGTGCGTTCTTTTAAAAAAAGCTTTGCATTTTTTACAAAATAAGATATGTCTGTATTGGTATCATAAAACCCTCTTTCAGAGTAAACTTTGGTACTATCTTTTAAATTAGTAACCGTACTAGGCTCGTATAAATACGCTAAATTTGAGTTTGTATAATAATCTAAATGGTCAGATTCTAAATTACTTTCAGAATTTACTACCGTAACTTTAGATTTCGCTGTGAATTTTTTATCCCTTAAAAAATAAGTTCCTTTAATACTTTTTAGTGTGTTTTTTTTATCGCGGATAGTTCCGCCGCTAGGGTAATATAAAATTTGATTTAGTCTATCAAAATGAAGTGTATCTGTGCTAAGTTTCATTTCTTTATCATGAATTTCTACATCTCCCCAAGATTTTGCTTTTTTAGTATTTCCGTTATAAATGGCAAAATCACTATACTGAATAATACTATCACCTTGCTCGATTATAACTTCTCCAAGCGCTTTAAAAATGTTTTCTTTTTTATAAAGAAGTGCTCTTTGGCAATCTAAAGTAGCACCTTCATGTTCCATTTTTACTTTACCTATAAGTATTGTTGCTCCAGGATATTTTTCTTCATCCGCAGTGGCTTGTTGAGTAGAAAGTATTTTTATTTTTTTTGCTTGGGAAAAACTTCCAAAAGCGTACAATAAAAAACTAAAAAAAAATATTTTTTTCAAAGTAACAGTGTTTAGCCAACAAAAATAATGAAAAGAACCTGCGATATTTCTTAATAAATCAATAAAATTATAACTATTAAAAGTGAGTGTCGCTTTTTTAATGATTATTTTTGTAGAAATATTAAAAAAAGAATTTTATGAGCGCCCATTTTGATTTATCTCTAGAAGAAATGAAGTCTTATGGCTATAAAATAGTAGACCTAATTGCTGAGCATTGGGATACTTTAAAAGATAAAAACCCTGTTACATCTGCGACCCGTAAAGAAATGGATAACCTATTTTTACAAGAAGCTCCTGATAAAGGGATGAAAGCAAACGATGTTTTAGACTTTGTGATGGATAATGTAATACCAAATAGTACTGTTATTTCTCATCCAAAAGCATATTCTTTTGTGCCAGGACCTAGTAATTTTATTAGTACAATGGCCGATAGTTTGGCTACAGGATTTAATGTTTTTTCTGGTGGGTGGGTAGCATCACCAGCAGCTGCTGAGTTAGAAATAGTAACCATGAACTGGCTGTTAAAAATGTTTAATTTTCCTGTTGAAAAAGGAGGAGGTATTTTTACAAGTGGTGGATCAATGGCTAATTTAACAGCATTGGTTACTGCACGTCGTATTAAATGTGGGGATGATTTTTCGAAAGCTGTTATTTACTTATCTGATCAGGCACATTCTTCTAATATTAAAGCAATTCGTGTTTTAGGGTTTAAAAAAGAACAAATCCGAATTTTACCAACAGATATCGAATTTAGGATAAGTATAAACAAACTTAAAAATGCCATAGCAAAAGATAGATTAGAAGGTTTACAACCTTTTTGTTTTATAGCTTCTGCAGGAACCACAAACACCGGAACAGTAGATCCGTTAGATGAAATTGCTGATATTTGTGAAGAAGAAAATTTATGGTTTCATATTGATGGCGCTTATGGTGGAGCCGCAATTTTATCAAAAAAAGGGGCAAAAGCTTTGCGAGGAATCGAAAGAGCAGATTCTTTAACTGTTGATCCGCATAAATGGTTTTATCAACCATATGAAATAGGTTGTTTATTGGTAAAAGATTCTTCTTGGTTGAGTAGTACTTTTAGTGAATCTCCAGAGTATTTAAGAGATATTGAAGGAAATGAATCTGAAATAAATTTTTATGATTACGGTATTCAATTAACACGTAGGTTTAGAGCTTTAAAATTCTATATGTCAATAAAAACGTATGGTTTAGATACTTTTAAAGAAGCAGTAAGCTATAATATTCAGTTGGCAGACAATGTTGAAAAAGTGTTACGAAAGAGTAGAACCTGGGAAATTATTTCTCCTGCAACTTTGGCAGTTATCAACTTTAGATACAATCCTATTGGATTAAATTTATCAGAAAAAGAAATTGATAGTTTAAATCAAGAGATTTCTAAAAAGGTAATGGACTCTAAAGAAGCACTTTTAGTAACTACTATTTTGAATAAACAAG
The DNA here is from genome assembly GCF_027941755.1 of Tenacibaculum retecalamus. Classification (NCBI taxonomy): domain Bacteria; kingdom Pseudomonadati; phylum Bacteroidota; class Flavobacteriia; order Flavobacteriales; family Flavobacteriaceae; genus Tenacibaculum; species Tenacibaculum retecalamus. The sequence continues at coordinate 1,178,807 of NZ_CP115916.1, forward strand.
TAGTGTTACGAATGTGTTTAATAAACCCGAAAACGACAATTGATGATGTAAATGAAACATTAACTTTGTGTCATAAATTCGGACAAGAAATTTTAAAGAAGTAAATATAAAGGGAGTTCTTAAAGAGCTCCCTTTTTTATTTTTGAATTTTCTTGAAACTGTTGTTTCATGTACCCTTTTGATTTTCCTTTGGCAATAGAAGCTGTTTGCCATTTATCATTTAAAATCATTTTACCCACATAAGTTATCTGACTAATATGATACGGGTAATGAGCTATTTGTCTAGTAATACTTTCTATAAGTTTATGCTTTTTATTTCTGATATAAATAGGTTGCTCGAAATTAGTTTCATTTAACGAATTCAAAGCCGTAAAAAGACAGTTCCATCCATTTTCCCATTTAGTTAATAATTCATCTTTTGATAAATTTTGAGTTTCAAACTCAGCATCCCTATCTCTAGAATCTTTTTCTCCATCCGAAGTAAAAAAATCTGTCCAACGTGATAACATGTTTTCAGAAAGATGTACAATAATAGAAGCAATGCTGTTACTTTCTTCATTATACTTAAAATGCAATTCTTTTTCTTGTAATTGATCTATAGTTTTATCGGCGACCTCTTTATAAGATTTAAATTGCTTGGTTATATTCTGTAAATATTCTTCTATCATAAAGCACAAAAAAAGGAGCTCTTTATGAGCTCCTTTTTAAATTTATCTATCAATTGTTTGTTTTCTATCGGGTCCTACAGAGACTACTGTTACCGGAACTCCTGTTTCTTTTTCAATAAAAGCAACATACTCCAATAAGTTCTTAGGTAATTGATCTGCTGCAGTCATTTTTGTTAAATCATCTTCCCATCCTTTAAATTCAGTATAATTTACTGAAATGTTTTCAGGTTCGATATTATAAGGTAAGTGTGTTATCTTTTCACCTTTATAGTTATATGATGTACATATTTTTAAGGTATCAAAACCAGAAAGTACATCTCCTTTCATCATCATTAACTTTGTAACACCATTTACATCAACAGCATATTTTAAAGCAACTAAATCTAACCAACCACATCTTCTAGCACGACCTGTAGTAGCACCAAATTCGTGACCAATTCTTGCCATTTCCTCACCATCTTTGTCGAATAATTCGGTAGGAAAAGATCCAGAACCAACACGTGTTGTGTACGCTTTAAATATACCAAATACATCACCAATTCTGTTAGGCGCAATACCTAAACCAGTACAAGCACCAGCAGCAGTTGTATTTGAAGAAGTTACAAACGGATACGTTCCGAAATCGATATCTAATAAAGATCCTTGAGCACCTTCAGCTAAAATTGTTTTTCCTTCTTTTATTGCTGAGTTTAAATATTCTTCAGAATCTATAAACTGTAAAGTTCTTAATTTTTCGATACCTAAATCAAATTCAGCTTCTAATTCATCTAAATCATATTCAACCTGAACATTAAAATAATCAAGCATACTTAAATGCTTCTTAGTTAACGCTCTGTATTTATCTTTCCAGTTGTCTAACTCTAAATCTCCAACACGCATTCCGTTTCTACCGGTTTTGTCCATATAAGTTGGGCCAATTCCTTTTAAAGTAGATCCGATTTTTGCTTTTCCTTTTGAAGTTTCAGAAGCCGCGTCTAATAACCTGTGCGTAGGTAATATTAAATGCGCTTTTCTAGAAATTAATAATTTAGAAGTATAATCGATGTTGTGAACATCTAAATTTTCTAATTCTTTTTTAAAGATAACAGGATCAATTACCACACCATTACCAACTACGTTTAAAGCGGTTTTGTGAAAAATTCCAGAAGGAATTGTGTGTAAAACATGTTTGTTACCATCAAAAATTAAGGTGTGACCAGCGTTTGGACCTCCTTGAAATCGTGCAATAATATCGTAATTACCTGTTAATACATCTACGATTTTACCTTTTCCCTCGTCTCCCCATTGTAATCCGAGTAATAAATCTACTGCCATTTAGTGTGTTATTAAGTGTATTTGTTGTTGTTATTTTGTGTTTCGTTTTGTTCCGTAGAAATAAAGAGAGTGGTTGTGAATATCAATATCAAAAACATCTTCAATTGTTTTTTTGATGATTTGAATTCTTGGGTCGCAAAATTCTTTTACTTCGCCAGAGTCTGTCATAATTAAATGATCGTGATTCTTATCGAAATAACTTTTTTCATAACGAGCCATTGATTGCCCATCGAATTGATGTTTACGAACCAATCCACAGTCTAAAAGTAAATCCATCGTATTGTAAAGCGTTGCTCTACTAACACGATAGTTTTTGTTTTTCATTTTAATATATAAAGATTCAATATCAAAATGTTCTTCAGCAACATATATTTCTTGTAAAATAGCATAACGCTCTGGCGTTTTACGATGCTTGTTTTCTTCTAAAAAAGTAGTGAAAACTTTTTTTACAATTTCTTGATTTTCGGCTGAATTACTCATTATGATTTAAAAATTTACGGACGGACAAATTTACAGTTATTTATTGATAAAAAAACAAGGATATTAAAATGATATTTACAATGTATTAACACGCTCTACTTTTTGTACGCCTTCTAGTTTTTTCATGCTATCGATTAGCTTATTTAATTGCGATTTATTTTGAACGTTTAAGGATAGTTTTCCTTCGAAAACACCATGATCACCAGAAATATTAATACTATTTATAAAAACGTCCATACTATTAGAAATAATTCGTGTAATACTATTTACAATTCCTTTATTATCTATTCCTGATAGAAGTATAATTGCGGTAAACTCTTGTTTTGTAGAGTCTATCCACTTGGCAAGCATGATTCTGTAGGCGTAATTAGATTGTAAAGATATTGCATTGGGGCAATCGTTTTTATGTACTTTTATACCTTCGTTAATGGTTACAAAACCAAAAACTTTATCTCCTGGAATAGGAGAGCAGCATTTTGCTAAGGTATAATCTAAAGTTTGTTCGTCTTTACCAAAAACTAATGCATCATATTTATGGGTAACTTCTTCTTTTCCTGAAATTCCACTAGAATTACGGCGAAAAGTATTTTTAATAAAGCCCATTATTAAACCACTTCGTTGGGCAACAAACTCTTTTAGTTGTGTGTTGTCTATAGCGCCATTACCAATTCTAAAAAATAAATCGAAACTGGTTTTTAAACCGAAATAACTAGCAAGTTCATTAATTATTTTTTCACCAGAACCAATTTTTAAATGGCGTAGTTTTCTTAATAAAATAGCCTTTCCTTCTTCAGCAATTATTTTTTCTTCTGCTTTTAAGGCTGATTTGATTTTTGTACGTGCTCTAGCGGTTAAAACAAAATCTAACCAACGTACATTAGGTTTGTTGTTACTAGCTGTAAGCACTTGTACTTGATCTCCACTTTTTAGCGTATAACTTAAAGGTACTAATTTACCGTTTACTTTGGCTCCTCTACATTTTAAACCAACATCGGTGTGTACAGAAAAAGCAAAATCTAAAGCAGATGCTCCTTTCGGTAAGGATTTTAAATCGCCTTTAGGCGTAAAAACATATATTTCTTTAGCGTATAAATTAAGCTTAAAATCTTCTACAAAATCTACTGCATCTGCACTGTGGTTTTCTAAGGTTTCTTTTAAACGATTTAACCAACCATCAAGTCCATTTTCTTGCACTTTACCTTGTTTGTATTTAAAATGTGCAGCATAACCTTTTTCAGCAATTTCATCCATTCTTTCAGAACGGACTTGTACTTCTACCCATCTTGCTTGTGCACCAATAACTGTAATATGTAAGGCTTCATAACCTGTTGATTTAGGTTGGGAAATCCAATCTCGCAAACGCGCAGGGTTTGGTTTAAAGAAGTCGGTTACGATAGAGTATATCTTCCAAGCATCAAATTTTTCATCACCAGATGTTGGTTCGTAAATAATACGGATAGCAAATTTATCATATACTTCATCGAAGGTTACATTTTGTTTTTGCATCTTTCTTCTAATAGAAAAAATGGATTTAAAACGTCCTTTAATTTCATATTTAAAACCTTCTTTATCTAAAGCTTCGTTAAGTATTCCTGTAAAAGTATCAATATATTTCTGTTGGTCGTCTTTACTATCTTTTATTTTAATTAAGATGTCTTTGTAAACTTCAGGTTCTGTATATTTTAAACCTAAATCTTCAAGTTCTGTTTTAATGTTGTACAAACCTAAACGGTGGGCTAAAGGCGCATATATGTACAATGTTTCAGAAGCTATTTTTACTTGCTTATGAGGTGGCATTGCATCCATTGTTTGCATATTGTGCAAACGGTCGGCAATTTTAATTAAAATCACTCTTACATCATCATGTAGAGTAAGCAACATTTTTCTGAAATTTTCTGCTTGTATAGAAAAATCTTGTTCTTTTTTTAAGCTAGATATTTTGGTAAGTCCGCTAACGATACGTGCAATGTTTTCACCAAATAAACGCTCCATATCATCAATGGTGTAATGCGTGTCTTCAACAACATCATGAAGTAGCGCAGCAGCAATAGAAGTAGCTCCTAAACCTATTTCGTAAGCAACAATTTTAGCAACAGCTATTGGATGAAAAATATAAGGTTCACCAGTTTTTCTACGTTGTTCTGAATGTGCTTCTACAGCAATATCAAAAGCTTTACGTATTAATTTTTTATCCTCGTCGGATAGGGTTTGATAGGTTCCTTTTAATAAATCTTTATATCTGTGGGCTATTTCTTTATTCTCTTCTTCTATCGTTGCATTATAACTCATACGCTTAAAGCTCTTTTGTTAGATGTGTTTCAAAATAAAAATAGTGTAAAGAATTTTACTGAGCAAGTTTTAAAGAGAAATGTTTAAGACTAATTTATGAATGATAAAAACTTAGCGTTTGTTTTTTTGATTGGAAGTTTACTTCATCTTTTTTTAAGTAAAGTATATAAAAGAATAAAAAACATTAAAGTTATAAATATCAGGTGGTTTTCCTACAAGTTATATTAATTTAAAAAGATACATTTGTTGTATAATTCAGAGGTAATAAGGCTTTAAAACATGTAAGTCCCCCTGAAATATCATTCAATATGATATTTGAATCTCCGACTTTTTTATAAAGTCGGAGATTCTTTTTTTACTTTCAGGCAACCTTTTTTACAATCTTCTAGTCTTTATATTTGTAGACAAGTAAATTAACTATTTGAATTGAAAATTATCCAGTTACATAAAAAAGAAGCTGTACTAATAAAAAGAGCAAGCGAGCAAAACAGAGAAGCTCAGCAATTATTGTTTGAACAGTATTCACCTAAAATGTTAGGTGTTTGTAGGCAATATGTAAAAGATATGCATCATGCAGAAGATTTAATGCTTTCAGGGTTTTTAAAAGTATTTACAAAATTACACACCTTTAAAAATGAAGGAAGTTTTGAAGGTTGGATTCGTAAAATAATAGTAAACACTTGTCTTACATATCTAAATAAAAAAAATCCTATTCAATTAACAGATGAAGAATTTGTTTTTAATGATGCGGCTACTGAAAGTTTAGAGAATACTTCGGTAGATGATATTCAAAAATTGATAGACAAATTACCCGAAGGATACAAACTAGTTTTTAATTTATATGCTATCGAAGGATACAAACATGCTGAAATATCAAAAAAATTAAATATTTCAGAAGGTACCTCTAAATCGCAATTGTTTAAAGCTAGAAAATGGTTGCAAGAAAGTTATATAAAAACAAATCAGATTGAAAATGCAGAAAAATAATATAGATACACATTTTGCTGATAAGTTAAAGGATAGAGAAATAAATCCATCAATATCAGCCTGGGAACGTTTGAGTGTTCAGTTAGATAAAGAGCAGCAAAAGAAAAAAAGGAAACGATTTATCTATTTAAGTTATGCAGCTAGTATTGCGGTGTTAATTAGTATTAGTTTTTTTTACGAAAGCAATGATAATATTGTAAATATCGAAAACACCATAGTTAATGCTTCTTTAGATACGCTAAAAATAAAGGATATTAATTTACATGAAATATCACCAATTGAAGAAGCTACTGTTAATAAAGATAAAACAGTTATAGATAACGAAACTCCATCAAAAAGCATTGAAAAACGAGCAGTTAAGAAGTATAGAAGAGCTACAGAAAGTGTAATGGCAATTGTAGAAAAGACTCCTTTAGATAAAGAAAAAGATGCTTTAATAGATGAGGAAAGAGAAGTTATATCAGTTGTAAATATTCAAAAAAATAAAGTTGCAAGACCAAGAATAAAGGTTAATAGTGATGATTTATTGTTTGCTGTAACGCACTCAAAACAAGAAGTAAAAGAATATTACGCTGCCTATAAAATAAAAAGAAAAGATATGTTGGATACGATTCAAAAAGAATTGATAAGATCTAACTTAAAAATAAATCCTGAAACAATTTTAGCAGAAGTAGAGTACGACATTGAAGAGGCAGATTTTAAGCAAAACTTTATGCAGAAATTCAAATCAAAAATGTCAGATGTAATTGTTGCAATTGCAGATAGAAATAAATAAGCGCTTACTAATTATCGATAATTAGAATCACCCAATTTTACCGTTTAATTTAAAATTTAAAAACCATGAAAAGAATACTACTATTAGTGTTGTTAGTAACAACTATAGCCCAGTCTCAAGTAAAAACATTTGAAAATGAAGTGCAAAAAATATCTAGAAAAATTGATAAAATAACAAAAGAGCAAAAAGACTCATTAAAGGTTAAAATAAAAGAAATTAATTTTAAGCTAACAGAAAATGAGCTTACAAATGCTGAAGCCACTTCCTTAAAAAAGGAAGCTGCAGTATATCATGCTTCTCAAATTGAAAAAAGTGTAAGTTTTCAAGAACAAATGTTGCAACAATTAGTACAAGATAAAACCGAAGGAAAAGTTGTAAGTAATGATGATATTGAAGAAGAAAATACTTTTAAAATAGGAGGAACCACTTTTAAATTAAGTTTGTCAGAAAAAGATAAAAAGAAGAAAAAGTACCGAGAAAGTAAGCGAACAACTACTCAGTTTGTTTTTGCATTGGGTGTAAATAATGTTCTAACAAATAACGAATTTAACTCATTAAATAATTCGGATTATAAGTTTTGGCAATCGCATTTTTATGAAGTTGGTTTTACCTGGAAAACGCGTATTTCTAAACAACCCTCAAAAACATATTTTAAATACGGACTTTCTTTTCTTTGGAATAATTTAAGAGCTGAAAATAACGAATACCATACTATAAATGGTAAGGAAACGGTTTTAAGTGAGCACGTAAATAAGTTAAGCGAAAGTAGGTTGCGTCATGTACAAATGACTTTTCCGATGCACTTAGAATTCGATTTTTCAAAAAACAAAAAATACGCTGACAATAAAGTTGTTGATAGAACACATGAAGCTATTCGTTTCGGACTAGGAGGTTTCTTTGGTTTTAAATTAGGAACTCGACAATATTTAGAATACAAAAATGCAGAAGGAGTAAGTGTAGAAGAGCTTCAAAAAGCAAGTTTTAATACAAATACTATTAATTATGGCTTAAGTGCTTATTTTGCTTATAAAGGTTGTGGGTTATACGCAAAATATGATTTGAATCCGTTGTTTAAAAATACAGAAACAAGAAATCTTTCATTAGGATTGCGATTTGATATTAATTAACAAAAAAAGGAGAAGTTTTAAACTTCTCCTTTTTTGTTTTCTTCCCATTCTTGGCGTAAATCACCAGAAAGTTTTCCTGTTCCATCGTGTTTCCATCCAGGAGGTTTTAAAAAGTATAAAATTCTTTTACCTAAAGATGTTTTGCTAGTAAAAACATCTTTTAATAGGTTATACCATTCTATATATGCTATTTTAATAGGATTGTGAGTATTAATGTTGGTAACCAATCCGTATACAGGTTTTTCAACTTCAGGTTCAAAAGTACCAAAGAGTCTATCCCAAATAATAAAAATTCCAGCATGATTTCTATCTAAATACTGCGGATTCGTAGCGTGATGTACTCTGTGATGACTTGGCGTATTAAAAATAGCTTCAAACCATTTCGGTAATTTTTTAATAAGCTCGGTATGAATCCAATATTGATATAATAAGCTAATACTCATTTGCGTTAAAATCATTAACGGATGAAACCCAATAAGCGCTAACGGAGCCCAAAAAATAAACGTATAAAAGCTCCCAGACCAAGTTTGGCGTAAAGCAGTACTTAAATTATATTTTGTAGAGGAGTGATGCACTACGTGACTTGCCCAGAACAACCTGCTTTCATGTGCGATTCTATGATTCCAATAATACACAAAATCTTCAGCAAATAATAAGATAATCCACGACCACCATATAAAAGGTATTGTAAACACTCTGTAATTGTATAATAAAGTAAAAATAGCAAATACAACACCTTTGGTAAATAAACCAATAGCTACATTGCCTAAACCCATTGTTATAGAAGTAGCAGCATCTTTAAATTCGTAACCTTCTAACTTTACTTTTACTGTAATTATTACTTCAATAATAACCGTTAGTATAAAGAAAGGAATAGCGTAGTGAATTAAGTTAGGGATTTCAGGAATTTGCATACAAATAGTTTAATTACAATAATACATAAAAAAACATATATTATTTTTAGCAACAAGAGATTGTTTACCCAATGAAAAACAGTATATTTGCAAACTTAAAATAAATTTTAAACAATTTAATTATGAATCATTACGAAACTGTTTTCATTTTGAATCCCGTTTTATCTGAAACTCAGATAAAGGAGACAGTAAAGAAGTTTGAGGACTACTTACTATCTAAAGGTGCAGAAATGATTTCTAAAGAAGATTGGGGCTTAAAAAAATTAGCTTACCCAATTGAAAAGAAAAAAAGTGGATTTTACCACTTATTAGACTACAAAGTAGCTGGAGATGCTATTACTCCTTTTGAATTAGAATTCAGAAGAGATGATAGTGTTATGCGTTATTTAACTGTAAGGTTAGACAAGCATGCTGAAGCGTGGGCTGAAAAAAGAAGAGAACGTGTTAAATCTGCAAAAAAGTAAGAAATGGCGTCAACTACAATAGAACAACAATCAAAAGGAAATAAGCAAGGTGAAGTACGTTACTTAACTCCGCTTGATATCGAAACAAAAAAAGAAGCTAAGTACTGTCGTTTTAAAAAGAACGATATTAAGTACATCGATTATAAAGATGCAGACTTCTTAATGTATTTAGTAAACGCACAAGGTAAAATTTTACCAAGACGTTTAACAGGAACATCATTAAAATATCAACGTAAAGTTGCACAAGCTATTAAAAGAGCTCGTCATTTAGCTTTAATGCCATACGTTGGTGATTTATTAAAATAATAAAGAAGTAGAGACATGGAATTGATACTAAAACAAGACGTAGAAAATTTAGGTTTTAAAGACGATGTTGTAACTGTAAAGAATGGTTATGGTCGTAACAGCCTAATTCCTAAAGGGTTTGCAATATTAGCTACTTCTTCAGCTAAAAAAGTATTAGCTGAAAATTTAAAGCAACGTGCTTTTAAAGAAGCTAAATTAGTAGAAGACGCTAGTAAAGTGGCTGAAACTATTAAAGGATATGAATTAAAAATTACTTCTAAAGTAGGTTCTGGTGATAAGTTATTTGGTTCAGTAAACAACATTAATGTTGCTGAAGCTTTAACTAAAGCTGGTACTGTAATTGATAAGAAATATATCAAAGTTACTGGAGGTAGTGTAAAAAGATTAGGTAAATATAACGCTGCTGTACGTTTACACAGAGCTGTAGTTGCTGATATCGTATTTGAAGTTGTTGCTGAAAAGTAAGACTTTAAAATAGTTATAATAAAAAGCCTACTCAACGAGTAGGCTTTTTTATGGTTAAAACTCTTTGATGTAAAGAGTTAAATAGCTGTGTTTGTTGAAAAAAGGGGGTTTACCTACCTTTTTAACTGAAAATAAGTGCCATATTTGTAGTGTAATTGAAGTTAGGGGACTTTATTACAGTACTTTAAAATATAGTCTATTGAGGGGTTGATTATATTTTAGATAAACTCTGATCTGTTAAGATCAGAGTTTTTTTATAGTTTAATATCTTCTTGATTTCTAAGAATATCTTCTATAGTCTCTCTTTTTCTTATCAAATAATCTTTGCCTTTGTAAATCATAACTTCCGCTGGCTTAAATCTTGAATTGTAATTAGAAGCCATTGAGTAACAATATGCACCAGCATTGTGGAAGCATAAAATATCTTCTTCAGAAATTTCATTAATTCGTCTGTTAGACCCAAAAGTATCAGTTTCGCATATATAACCTACAATGCTATAAAAACGTTCTCTCCCTTTCGGATTAGATAGGTTTTCTATATAATGGTATGAATTATAAAGCATCGGACGTAATAAGTGATTCATTCCACTATCAATACCTGCAAAAACAGTAGAAGTTGTTTGTTTTATAACATTTACTTTTGCTAAAAAATATCCACATTCACTTACTAAAAACTTACCTGGTTCAAACATTAAGGTAACATTTTTACCGTATTCTTTACAAAATTTATTAAATCGATCAGATAATTTTTCACCTAATTCAACAATATCAGTAGAAATATCATCTTTTTTATAGGGCACTTTAAAACCACTACCAAAATCAATGAAATCGATATTTTTAAATTGCTTAGCAACGTCAAATAAAATATCAGAAGCTCTAATAAAGGTGTCAATATCTAAAATATCAGATCCTGTGTGCATGTGAATACCGTTAATACGCATTCCTGTATTTTCAACAACTCTTTTTATATGCGGAACTTGGTGTATTGAAATTCCGAATTTAGAATCTATATGTCCAACAGAAATATTACTATTTCCACCAGCCATTATATGTGGGTTTATACGAATACAAACAGGAACCTTAGGATGTTTTTGTCCAAATAATTCAAGTATCGACAAATTATCAATATTAATTTGAATTCCCAATTTAGCCACTTCTTCAATTTCTTGTAAAGAAACACCATTAGGAGTATAAATTATATCCTTAGGGTTAAACCCTGCATGCAAGCCTAGTTTTACTTCTTGAATAGAAACAGTATCTAATCCACTTTTTAGTGTATTAAAAACCTTTAAAATATTAACATTAGATAATGCTTTAACAGCATAATTTAATTTTAAACTTTTAACCTTAGAAAAAGCTGCTGTTATATTTTTATACTGATGTATTATTTTTTCAGTATCGTATACATAAAGTGGAGAACCATACTTGTTGGCTAAATTTAATAATTCTTCTCTATTCATTTTTATCTATTATTTGAAGTGTCAAATGTAACGAAGCATTGTTTTTTGTGAAATTATTTATAAGAAATATACAAATCTTGTTTTTTTGTAGAAAAAAAGGTTGTTATCAGAATTTTAAAAGGTGGTTTTCCTAAACAAAGAATTTTAAAAATGATACATATTTGTAGTGAAATAAAAATAAGGGGATTTATTTCAATTTAGATGATATTTTCTGTAAGGGGATAAAATATCATTATAAACAAAGCTCTAGTGTGTAACACTAGAGCTTTCGTTTGTTTTTTATCTTGTTCTGTTTTATAAAAGGTGTTTTTCCTTTGAATTATATACCAAAAAAGTGTCATTTTTGTAATGAAATAAAAAGTTAAGGGGTTTTATTTCAATCTTTATGATATTTTCTATAGGGGTAGATAATATCATAAAAAAAACTCTAGCTAATGCTAGAGTTTTTTTTGAGATATTATAAACTTACTATTTATTTTCTATTGAATGTTTGCTAAAGCTTTTTCCGTTTACTTTAGTGTACTTAGAGTCTATATCATAAGCAACATCCATATTAGTAATATTAAAATCACCAGATACTTTAGCATATTTTATATTTAAATCTTCGTTAAACTTTGCATTTTTAAAAGAAACTCCATTATTAAACTCGGTGTATTTAAAAATAGCACTTTCATTAAAAACTGAATTAGCAAAACTTACATATTGTTTAAAATTGACATATTTAAATGTTGCAGGTTCCTCAAAGAAAGTATTTTTAAAAGAAATACCTCTCTCGAACTTGGCATATTTAAAAGTAGAGTCATCGTTGAATTTAGTATTTGAAAAATCAGTATTTCTTTCAAAATCAGAATATTTAAACATGGCTTTTTGTTTAAAAGTACAGTCCTTAAATATTACTTCGTCTTCAAAATTTGCAATAAATGTATAACCACTTTTTTCATGAGGAATATATGCTAATACATCATCATTAAAAGTGCAATTAACAAATGATACTTTATTAGTAATTTGTTTTTCTATAGTATTAGAGCCACCGTTATTCCACCAGCTTTTCCTTTTTGGTAATTTAGGTAGCGCTTCATTCATAAAAGTAAAGTCTAACACGCCTTTAATAGTAGCGTTAGAAATAGTTACTGATTTACCATTTTTTACATCTTTAATAATATCCGAAGCATTTACTATTTTTTGCGCATAGGTAGTTAAGCATAATAAAACGGCAATAAATGTAATTGTATTTTTCATGTTTTTGTTTTTGTAGTATACTTAATAGACAAATATTTGTTTTACTTGTGACACTATTATAAAGAAAAACAGCATTTAGTTGCCTAAATGCTGTTTTAAATATGTTTTTAAGAAAAGTTTTAGTTGTTTACTGAATCACTTAAGCCAGCACCCGCTTTAAACTTTACTACGTTTTTAGCAGCAATTTGAATTTCTTTTCCTGTTTGAGGGTTTCTACCAGTTCTAGCAGCTCTTTCAGAAACAGACCAAGTTCCCCATCCAACTAATGCAACTTTGTTACCTGACTTTAAAGACTTAGTAACGTTAGAAGTTAAAGAGTCTAATGCAGCTTTAGCATTAGCTTTAGAAATTCCTGCGTCAGCAGCCATTGCATCGATTAAATCTGATTTGTTCATAATTTTAATAAGTTTTAAAAATTAATTATTTGTTTTTCGCTAAATAGCTCAACAAATATAGTAGGAATGCGGTACCATGCAAGTTTTGACTCTGAAAAAAAGCTTATTTGTTAATAAGTAGGTTGCAATTGTTAATAACCACGGTCGTTTTTTACCATAAAACGTTAAAACCTTATAAATAGAGGGCTACAGCGCTTTTGCTTCTTTATCGAATTGAAAACCGTTTAACAAACTTTTAGCATCCATTAATTTTTTACCAGAAATCTTAATTTCATCAACAATAAGAAAACCATCTTTTACAGCAATTTTTAATTCCTTTTTAGAAGTAATAACTGTTCCGTTTGTAAATTCATGGGCAGAAAATTCTTTTGTTACTCCATATATTTTAGCTGAAATTTCTTCTTCACCGTTTTTTATAGTTGTCCAAGCAGCAGGGTATGGGTTTAAGCCACGAATATGATTGTAAATATCGTTTAAAGATTTATCCCAATCTATTTTACAATTATGAGGAAACAGTTTATGAGCAGGTTTCTCCTCTAATTCGGGCTGTTTTGTGGTATTTACATCTCCAGTGGCTATTAAGTCTAAAGTATCAGCAACTAAGCCTGCACCTAGATGCATTAATCGGTCGTGTAACTCACCAACAATTTCATTTTCTTTAATAGTCACTTCTTTTTGTAAGATAATTTCACCAGTATCAATTTTATCATCAATAAAAAAAGTAGTAACACCTGTTTTGGTTTCTCCATTAATAAGTGCCCAGTTAATAGGAGCAGCTCCACGGTATTCAGGTAATAAAGATGCATGTAGATTAAAAGTACCATATTCCGGCATTGACCAAACAGCTTTTGGTAACATTCTAAAAGCAACCACTATTTGTAAATTAGCATTCCAATCTTTTAAAGCATCCTGAAATTCTTCATTTTTTAAATTGGTAGGTTGAAGAATAGGAAGGTTTTGAGACAACGCATACTTTTTTACCGCAGATTGATTAAGCTTACGACCTCTACCAGCAGGTTTATCTGCAGCAGTAATTACACCAACTACATTATAATTATTTTCGATAAGGTGTTGTAAAATGGTCACTGCAAAATCGGGTGTTCCCATAAAAACGATGCGTAAATCTCTCATTTATAAAAAGTATTTATTATTAATAGCGTTTATTTTTTCTTCGGATAAAAGCGTGCGCAAAAGTATTAAAATGTTTGCTTCTTTTTCGTTTAGATGTGTACTGATTTCGTATGCTGTTAAGGTTTTATATTCTTGCAATAAATTAAGAATATCAGCCGGTTTTATAACAATGTTTTGTTTTGCTTGCAAGCAAATATCGCAAATACCGCATTCTTTATTACTAGTTTCATTAAAGTAATGTAACAATTGTACACTTCTGCAAACGTTATTTTTTTTAATAAACGCTAATAAATCATCATTTTTTTGTTTTTTTTGACCTAAATACAAACGGATGTTTTTAGAAACACGATTTACAGTTGTATCGTCTTCTCTAGGATGCAGAAAAAATAATTCTGAATTATTGGTTGCTTGGTTGTATTCAAGCATTTCTTTTTCAGCCATTCGTTCTAATTCCTCAATAACACGCGAAGAAGTAACACCTACTTTTTTAGCGATATAAAACTCATCAATTTTTACCAGGTTTTCAAAAACACCACCATACAAGCGTAATAATGTTTGTACAAAGTTTTTAGAAGATGGATTTTGTTGAGAGTACAGCAAAATTTGTTTACTTGAAACTAAAAATTGAATGGTAGATTTTTGTTGAAAATTAGAATTTAATTCTATGATTCCGTTACTATTTAATATCTGTAAAGCGTTGTAGGTTTTATTAGGAATTAACTTGTATTTACTGCAAAATTCTAAAAAGTTAAAATCGAAAGCAGTTTCTATAAGTTCTCCTTTGGCAATTTGAAAATGTTGATATAACTTTCGATGTACCAGTTTTATATCTTCAATAATAGGTAGCGATTTCTCTAATAACTCTTTACTAAGTTTAATATCGTTATCATTTGTTAGAACAACAGAAAAAGCTTTGTTACCATTTCGTCCGCCACGACCAGCTTCTTGAATATAATTTTCTATAGATCCTGGAAGGTTTAAGTGAATAACAACCCGAACATTGGGTTTGTCTATTCCCATACCAAAAGCGTTTGTAGCAACAATAATTGGTGTTTTTTCGGTCATCCAACTATCAAAAGAAAGTTGTTTTTCTAAACTTGTTAATCCGCCGTGATAAAAAGTGCTTTTAAAACCATTTGCATTTAAATAAGCACTAATTTCTTTGGTTTTAATTCTAGCGTTTACATAAACAATTGCTGGTGCTTTTGTTTTAGTAAAAATCTGATGTAGTTTACGGAGTTTGTCATCCGTTTTAAAAATTTGATACGCTAGATTTTCTCTATAAAAAGATTTTTTAAAAACCGTAGGATTTTCTAAGCCTAAAGAAACTATAATATCATCAATAACTTTTTTGGTAGCTGTTGCTGTTAAAGCAATAATATTTGTTGTTGGATGTAGTTCTTTTAAAAGAGCTATATGCTGATAAGAAGGACGAAAATCGTGTCCCCACTCAGAAATACAATGCGCTTCATCAATTGCAATTAAATTTACCTCTAATTGCTTTATTTTTTCTTGAATAAAACGAGATTGTAAGCGCTCGGGAGAAATATATAAGAACTTTATTTTTCCGAAACGGATATTATCAAAAAGTGTAATAATATCATCTTGGGAGCTTCCAGAAGGAATAACGGTAGCTTTTACGTCTTTAGCAACAAGACTTTCTACTTGGTCTTGCATTAATGCTATTAATGGCGAAATAACAATACAAACACCATCATTTATTAAAGCAGGAACTTGAAAACAAATAGATTTACCGCCACCTGTGGGTAATAAAGCGATGGTATCTTTTTTTTCTAATACAGCCGCTATAATTTCTTGCTGCGGAGCTCTAAAAGAAGTGTGTCCCCAATAATGTTTTAATATGTTTATGGATGCTTCATACATCGTTTTATAACGATTGTAAAATAAAATCGCAACGTTTTTTTATAGTTCCGAAAGGAACATTTATAATTTCATATCCTATTTCTTTATAGGCAGCTTTTAAATAAGTATCAATTTTTACAGCTTGTTCGTAGCTTTCGTAGCGCTCATTATCTGATCTGTAAATTTTCTGCCATGGAGCACACATAAATACTTTCGTATATAAATATTGATCACTTTTTTCTCTGTAAATAGGAGGGTATTCATTTCCTAAATAATTCATGTATGCATGTACGTCAGGAATCCCTCTATCAAAAAAAACAATATCGGTATTACTTTTTTCAGCTTCTAAATATTGTTGTTCTCTACCTTCTAATAACATTTGACTAAAAAGCAAGGGTTGTTCTAAAAACAATTGATCTATTCCTTCTTTTTGAGCTTTAAGTATTACTTCTCTCGAAATTTCAGGCATACAATTATATCCTTGATTTATAAGCTCTCTTAAAATTGAAGATTTCCCCGTACCTGATCCTCCTATTAAAACTATTTTTTGTTGCATGATGCAAAAATATAAGTTTCAAACTATAAATGTAATAAATAGTGTAATTTTGTGCTGTATCATTTTAAGGTTGCCTTAATTGATGCATATTATTTTTTAGAAAAAAGATTTATAAAGCATTATGTCAGATAGAGAAGCATTTTATATTAAGTTAAAAGGTCAGTTAGAAGATACCACTACATTCCCAAGTAAATATTTATATAAATTTATTGTGCCAACAGATGAAAATCAGGTAGAAGAGGTAAAGAACTTATTTGATAAAGGTGGTGCCGTTATTGAGACTAAAAAATCTAAAACAGGTAAATACAATAGTCTTTCTATTTTTTTAAATGTAAAAAGTGCTGACGAAGTAATTGCTTATTACAAAAAAGCAGACGTTATTAAAGGAATTATTTCTTTATAAAAAGAACAAGATATTTTAAATTTAAAAACATTTAATCAATAAAAAAGTGAGAAAAATAATCTTTTTATTAATAAGTATTTTAATTGTTTCGTGTGATTTAATTAGTTTAAAAACTAAAAAAGTAACACAACACAGGCCTATTGCGACTGTTTATAACAAAAACCTTTATAAAAAAGATATTGAAGAGTTACTACCAAAAGGTATTAGCAAAAAAGATAGTTTAGTTATTGTAAAAGGACTTATTAACTCTTGGGCAAAAAAACAATTATTACTCGCTAAAGCGGAAGAAAATATATCTGGTGTTAATAGTACTAAGATTGAAAAATTAGTAAATGATTATAAGAAAGGCCTTTATATAAATGGTTACAAAGAGCGTTTAATAAAACAGCAGTTAGATACGATTGTAAATCCGCAAGAAATTGAAGTGTATTATCAAAAAAATAAAGATAATTTTAAGCTAAATGAAGAATTATTACAGTTTGAATATATTCACTTCGGAAAAGATTTTTTAGACAAAGAAGAAGTAATCAAAAACTTTGAATCTTCGAAGGAAGAAGACAAAGAAGATTTAGAAAGGTATTTATTAAACTTTAAATCTTATCGATTACAAGATTCAACTTGGGTCTCATTTTCTTACTTACAAGAAAAAGTTCCGCCTTTTCAGGCAGAAACGAAGCAAAGTTTGTTAAAAATTTCTAAATACATACAAAAAGAAGATAGTTTAGGAGTATATTTGGTCGCTGTAAAAAAGATGTTGCAACAAAACGCCACAGCACCTTTGTTATTTGTAAGTCCGAGGATTAAACAAATAATTTTACACAAAAGAAAATTAGAATTAATTAGAGAGATAGAAAAAACGCTGATAAATGATGCAATTCAAAACAAAAACTTTAAAGAATACTAGTCTATTATTCACCTTTTTCTTAGCTAGTTTAGGGGCTGTAAATGCACAAGAAACTAAAATAGATGGAGTAGCAGTAGTAATTGGTAAAAACATTGTTTTAGATTCTGATATAGATAAGTTTAAGCAAGAGGTTGAGCTAAGGAGTGAAGGGAAAGTTAAAATTTCTAATTGTGAAATGTTAGAAGAGTTAATGGAGCAAAAATTATTAGCACACCATGGTGTTATTGATAGTGTTGTTGTTGCTCAATCAGATATTGATAGTAAAGTAGCAAGAAGTATTGCTTACTTTACAAACGAATATGGTAGCGAAGAAAAAGTAATTAAAGCCTATGGTTTTAACGATATTGAAGATTTAAAGAAAGAGCTAGCAAAAGTTCAAAAAGAAAACCTTCTTATCGAAAAAGAACAGCAAAAAATTACAGGAGATATAGATGTAACTCCAGAAGAAATACGTGTGTATTTTAAAAGTTTAGCAGATAAAAAAGAATTGCCAGAAATTCCTGCTGAAGTGAAAATAGCACAATTAGTTTTAAAAGCTACACCTACAAAAGATGAAAACGATCGTATTATAAACAAGCTTACTGAAATTAAAAAGCAAGTTGAAGCTGGAGCTAGTTTTAAATTAAAAGCGATTATAAACTCTGACGATCCTAGTGTTTCTCAAAATAGTGGTAATATGGGGGTCATAACCAAAGAAACAGGTTTTGTAAAAGAATTTAAAGAAATCGCATTTTCTCTAGAAGAAGGTCAAATATCAGAACCTTTTAAATCTCCTTTTGGTTATCATATTATTTTACTGAATAAAGTGAGAGGTAACGGACGTGATGTTTCACACATATTAATGCAACCAGAAATAGCAGATGAAAAGTTGAAAGAAACAAAAGACGCTATTGAAAAAATTAAAAAAGATATAAAAGAAGGAAAAATTACTTTTGAAGAGGCTGTAAAAAAATATTCAGAAGAAGAAGAGACTAAAAGTAATGGAGGATTATTGATAAATCCATATACACAAGAAACTACTTTTGAGTTAACAAGAATGGCACCAGATTTATTTGGTAGAATTAGCGAACTTAATAAAGGTGATTTATCGGATGTTTTTTATGATGAAACTCGTGAAGGTGAAAAAATGTATAAGGTAATCTTGTTAAAAGATAAAACAGAAACACATACAGCCGATCTTGTTGAAGATTACGTAAGAATGCAACAGTTTGCTTTGGTTAAGAAAAAAGAAGAGACCATAACAAAATGGACAAAAGAAAAAATCCAAGAAACCTACATAAAATTAGGAAGCGATTATAAAGATTGTACTTTTAAGAAAGATTGGAAAAAAGAAAACAAATAAGAACTAATAATTTTAGTATATTGTGATTCCCGCGTTTAGCGGGAATCTTAGTTTACAATAGTTTGTAAATTAAGATTTTTGAAAAAGAAAATTTAAAATTTAATCTATGTCAGACGTAGCTGCTGTAAACAGTTTAGTAAAGAAATTTGGTCTTTTACAACAAGAGATAAGTAAAGTTATAATTGGGCAGCAAGAGGCTGTTAACTACACCTTATTATCGGTTTTATGTGGTGGACATTCCCTTTTAATAGGCGTACCTGGATTAGCAAAAACCTTATTAGTAAATACAATTTCAGAAGTATTGGGTTTACAATTTAGTCGTATTCAATTTACACCCGATTTAATGCCTTCTGATATTTTAGGAAGTGAAATTTTAGATGAAAACCGTCAGTTTAAATTTATAAAAGGACCCATTTTTTCTAATATTATTTTAGCGGATGAAATTAACCGTACGCCACCTAAAACACAAGCAGCTTTGTTAGAGGCAATGCAAGAAAAATCGGTTACCATTTCGGGTAATCATTACAAGTTAGATTTACCTTTTTTTGTGTTAGCTACCCAAAATCCTATAGAGCAAGAAGGTACGTATCCTTTGCCAGAAGCGCAGTTAGACCGTTTTATGTTTTCTATTCATTTAGAATATCCAACCTTTGAAGAAGAAGTAGCGGTTGTAAAAAATACAACATCAACAATAAATCAAAAAGTAAATGCAGTTCTTTCATCACAAGAAATTATAGAATTACAAAAATTGATTCGAAAAATTCCTGTAGCTGATAATGTAGTGGAGTATGCTGTTGGTTTGGTTGGTAAAACGCGCCCGAAATCAGATAAATCAACCGAGTTAATACAAAAATATATTGATTGGGGAGCGGGACCAAGAGCTTCACAAAACTTAATTTTAGCTGCGAAAGCACATGCAGCGATAAACGGAAAATTTTCTCCAGATATTGAAGATGTGCAAGCAGTTGCTATTCCTATATTATTACACAGAATCGTTAAAAATTATAAAGCGGAAGCTGAGGGAATTACAATTAAAGAAATTGTAAAATCATTATTTTAATGAAAAAATTACTCGTATTTAGTGTGCTATTTTTAGCTATAATAGTTTCTTGTAAAAAAGAAATTGTTACAGTTGATGTATCAGAAGAAACAGAAAAAAAGGAAATTTTAGCTATAATGAAAGCTCAAGAAAAAGCGTGGTCTAATCACGATTTAGAAGGTTTTATGCAAGGCTATTGGAAAAGTGATTCTTTAAAGTTTTATGGAAGTAACGGAATTACTTTTGGATGGGATAAAACGTTAGCAAACTATAAAAAAGGCTATCCAACAAAAGATCATTCGGGTGAACTTAAGTTTAAGGTAAATGATATTTCAAAAATAAATAGTGGAGCTTATTTTGTGATGGGAGCATATCATTTAACAAGAAAAGTAGGCAATGCAAATGGCGTGTTTATGATTATCTTTAAAAAGATAAATGGTGAATGGAAAATTATAGCAGATACTTCTTGTTAATAAAATAAATATATGAATAAAATAATTTTAGCATTAATTACTTTAATGATTGTTTCTTGTAACAAGGAAAACAAAAATCAATTTTCTTTAAAAGGAAAAACAAAAGATATTAAGAATGAAACTGTCCTTTATTTGGATTTAGGAAATAAAACAATTGATTCTACTTTAGTCATAGATAACTCATTTGTTTTTAAAACAAAACTATCAGATTATCCTTTACAATTAATTTTAAGAACAAAAAATTTCTCTCAGTTTAGGCCTTTTTGGGCAGGTAATAATTCAATGACTTTTGATGCTATTGAAACTGATTTTAGAAATGCTAAGATTTCAGGTTCTGAAGATGAAAATTTAAGTTTTAATCTTAGTCAGAAAATTGATCAGTTGTCATACAATGAAAGCCAAAAAATAGAAATGGCTTTTGTTGAAAATAATCCAAATAGTATTGTAAGTGCTTCTATGCTTTCTGTTTATGCTACTACTTGGGGTAAAGAAAAAGTGGAAAAACTTTTTGAGCAATTTTCGAATAATAATAGAAATTCAAAATTTGGAAAAAAGATAACCAGATATATTGAGTTAAATAAAGACCCTAAAGTTGGAGATTCATTTCCTGATTTTGAAATGCAAAATATAAATGGAAAATTTAAAAAATTATCAGAAGTAAAAGAAAAACTTATTCTTCTTGAATTTTGGGCTTCATGGTGTGATCCATGTTTAAAAGAGAATCCTAACCTCGTGAAAACGTACAAGAAATTTAATTCAAAAGGGTTTGAAATATTTGCAGTCTCTTTAGATGAAAATAAAAAGAGTTGGATACAAGCAATAGAAAAAGACAGTTTGAACTGGGAACACGTTACTGATTTAAAAGGCCAACAAAACAAAGCTTCTTTAATCTATGGAGTTAATGCAATTCCTGATAATTTTTTAATCAATGAAGAAGGAAAAATAGTTGGTAGAAATTTGAGAGGAGAGAAATTGAATGAAAAAATAAAAGAGCTATTAGAGTAATAATATATAAAGTGTAAATAAAAAAGAGGCAATTTCAATTAAAATTGCCTCTTTTTTATTATATAAAAAATATTTTTAAGAAAACATCTTCGCTACTTTTTCAGCTTTTCTACTTTCGCTATAATCGTAAAAACCTTCACCTGATTTTACACCTAATTTACCTGCATTTACCATGTTTACTAATAACGGACATGGAGCATATTTAGGGTTTTTAAATCCTTCGTACATAACATTTAAAATAGATAAACAAACATCTAATCCAATAAAATCTGCTAATTGTAAAGGTCCCATTGGGTGCGCCATACCTAATTTCATTACCGTATCAATTTCAGCAACACCAGCAACACCGTTGTATAATGTTTCGATAGATTCGTTAATCATTGGCATTAAAATACGGTTGGCTACAAAACCAGGGTAATCATTCACTTCAACAGGTGTCTTACCAATTTTTTTAGATAAATCAACCGTAAAATCCATTACTTCATCAGTGGTGTTATAACCTCTAATAATTTCAACCAATTTCATGATTGGCACCGGATTCATAAAGTGCATTCCAATTACTTTTTCAGGTCTGTTGGTAACCGCAGCAATTTGTGTGATAGAAATAGAAGAAGTATTGGTAGCTAAAATGGTATCTTCAGGACAAACTTCATCTAAGTTTTTAAATATTTTTAATTTTAAATCAACATTTTCAGTAGCAGCTTCAATAACTAAACTTGCGTATTGAACTCCTTCTTTAATTGATGTATAAGTAGAAATGTTGCCTAAAGTTGTATTTTTATCTTCTTCAGATATTTTTTCTTTAGTAACCATTCTATCTAAATTCTTAGTGATAGTTGCTAAACCTTTGTCTAAGGCAGTTTGCGATATATCAATAAGTTGAACGTTGTATCCAAATTGAGCAAATGTATGCGCAATTCCGTTACCCATAGTTCCTGCTCCAATTACAGCGATATTTTTCATTTTGTGTGTGTTTTATTATTTTTTAAAGCAATCAATAATCATGTGGGCAACTCGTAAAGCTTCGGTTCCTTGACTTAATGATACGATTGGTGTTGTGTTATTGTTTATTGCATCCGCAAACGATTCTAACTCATCTAAAATAGCATTATTTTCAACGACTTCAGGATTATCGAAATAAATTTGTTTTTTAACACCTTCAGCATTTTGAAGAATCATAGCAAACTCATCCGGATTTTCAGGAACATCTTTCATTTTAACGACTTCTGATTTTTTTTCTAAGAAATCAACAGAAATATAGGCATCCTTTTGAAAAAAGCGACTTTTACGCATGTTTTTCATTGAAATTCTACTAGAAGTTAAGTTGGCAACACAACCGTTTTCGAATTCAATACGAGCATTGGCAATATCTGGCGTGTCAGAAATAACTGAAACTCCGCTTGCATGCACATTTTTTACTTTAGATTTTACTACTGATAAAATAATATCAATATCATGAATCATTAAATCTAAAACAACAGGTACATCAGTTCCTCTAGGATTAAATTCGGCTAATCTATGTGTTTCGATAAACATTGGTGTGTCTATCATATCTTTTACAGCAGTAAAAGCAGGGTTGAAACGCTCTACATGACCAACTTGACCACGAATATGGTTTTGACTAGCTAAAGTTCTTATAGCTTGCGCTTCTTGTAGGGTATTTGTAATTGGTTTTTCAATAAAAATATGTTTCCCTTTTTCAATGGCTTGCTTTGCGCAATCAAAGTGAGATAATGTAGGTGTAACAATATCTACAACATCTACAGCATTTATTAACTCATCAATAGAATCGAATAATTTATATCCAAATTCTTCCGCCACTTTTTGAGCATTTTCAGTAAAAGGATCGTAAAATCCTACCAATTCATATTTTTTAGATTGTTGTAACAAACGCAAGTGAATTTTACCTAAATGACCTGCCCCTAAAACTCCAGCTTTTAACATAGTATGTTTGATTTTGTATGGTTATTTTTAATAGAAGAAAATTTTAAAATTTATCTTTAAAATGACGTTGTTTTTAACCGATTTATCTTTTCTTTTTTAAATAGAAAAGCAATGCTAACAAAGATACACTTTTATACAGATTTATTACTATTTTTGACTTGCTGAAATTTTACCATTTGTGATAGATACTACCAAACATCAAGGACTTAGAAATCAATTAGCTACTGTTTTACAGGCTAAAGGCATTGTAGATAATAATGTGCTAAACGCTATTCGTAAAATACCAAGGCACCTGTTTATAGATAGTAGTTTTGAGGCACATGCTTATCAGGATAAAGCATTTCCTATTGCTGCAGAGCAAACTATTTCTCATCCGTATACGGTAGCGTTTCAATCTCAAGTTTTGGAAATTAAACCAGGAGATAAAGTACTTGAAATAGGTACTGGATCAGGATATCAAACAGCTGTTTTATTAGAGTTGAAAGCGGAAGTGTATTCGATAGAGCGCCAGCATGAATTGTTCAAGAAAACGTCAAGGTTTTTACCTAAAATAGGATATAGACCTAAGCGATTTATTTTTGGTGATGGTTATAAAGGCTTGCCTGAAGAAGCACTTTTTGATCAGATTATAGTAACAGCCGGAGCTCCGTTTGTGCCTAAAGCATTATTAGGACAAATAAAAGTAGGAGGTAAGTTGTTGATTCCTGTTGGAGATAAAGAACAGATAATGACATTATTTGTAAGAAAATCACCAAAAGAATTTGAAAAACACGAATTGGGTGATTTTAAGTTTGTACCAATGCTAGAAAGTAAGAACTAAAAAATCCGCCTAAGAAAAGCGGATTTATTGAATTTGAATAAAAGAAACATCAATTTATTCAGCAATCTCAGTTGCATCAGCAACAATAATTTCTGATTGATGTTGGTTTTGTTTTGTTTGGTCAACTTTAGATAAACCACAAGGTGCTGTACTTCCACAAGAAGAAAAACCTATTAAACTAACAACACAAATTGCAATAAATACTACTTTTTTCATTTTTTTGGTTTTAAAAAATCAAATATACATATTTCTAATTAATTCATTAGAATCTTTCTTCGAATCAATAACGTTAAAGCCTAGCATTTTATTTTGTATGCCAGTAATTAAATTTTCTGTGACAGGTTTACCATCAGTCCATTCGGTAATAGATAACCATTCTTGAATGTCTTCTAATTGCTGTTCGTATCTGATAGCTAAAGTTTTATCAATATTTTCGATATTTTTAAAATCACTAGTACAGCTATTAACAATGTCCAAAACTTTTTTTACTTCTTCAAAATTGTTTTCTAAAACTTCATTACGAACCGCTACAACAAAACATGGCCATGGAGTAGGGCAATCTCCTAAACGCCTAAAAGTATTATTATCAACCAAAGGCTTTGTTGTAAAATGCTCCCACATAAAATAATCTGCATCTCCGTTTGTTAGTGCGTCAATACCACCTTGTAAATCGCCAACAACTTTAAATTTTAGTTTATCAATATTCCAGCCATTATTATGAGCATTTACAATTGCCATTAAATGTGAGCCAGAACCAAAACGACTTATAGCTACAGTGGCATTTTCTAAATCTTCAATTTTTTTAAATTTAGATTTATGACCAACATGAATTCCCCAAATTAAAGGGCTTTTTACAAAGGTTTGTGTTATTTTAGATGGATTACCATTAATGATATCTTTAATAATTCCTTCGGTTAACACAATGGCAATATCCACATCACCAGAGCGCAATGCTTTACACATTTGACCAGTACCACCAGGATAATCTTGCCAGCGTAAATTGATATTTTGGTTTGTGAATTCTTTGTTTTTTAAGGTAATATACCAAGGGTAATTAAAGTGTTCTGGTACGCCACCGATTTTTAAATTTAGCATTTATTCTACTAATTTATCTAATGTATATGTAATTAAGTCAGCAACAACTTTGCTAGGATCTTCGCTAAAAGTACCATTTGCTCTATTAGCAATTATAGCATTCATTGAAGCGGCATTATGACCTAATAGTTTTGATAGACCATATATAGCAGAAGTTTCCATTTCTAAATTGGTAATTCTGTTTTCATTATGACTAAAGCTATCTATTTTTTTATTTAAATCTCCATCTTGTAAAGCTAAACGTAACACACGACCTTGTGGTCCGTAAAAACCACCTGCAGTTGCAGTAATACCTTTAAAAACCTTGTTAGATATTAATTTTTCTTCTAAGTTTTTTCCGTTTGAAACAACTAAAGGATGTGATTTTTTAGCACTCCAATTAGTATGTGTTATAAAAGCTTTCTCAATTTCTGGATGAGCAACTTCTGCAGTTTGATATGATAATAACATTCCGTTTAAATCGATCGCATGAGAGCTTAGTAAAAAACTATTTACAGGAATATCAGCTTGTAAAGAACCTGAAGTTCCGATACGTGTAATATTTAATTGGGTGTGCGTTTCTTTTATTTTGCGTGTTTTTAAATTGATGTTAACCAGCGCATCTAATTCATTTAAAACAATATCAATATTATCAGGTCCAATTCCGGTAGAAATTACGGTTAATCGTTTTCCTTTATAAGTTCCTGTAGTTGTTTTAAATTCACGTTTTTGAGTAGTAAATTCTATGGTATCAAAATGCTGGGTAACTTTATCTACTCGGTATTGATCACCTACAAAAATAATATCGGTAGCAATATGTTCTGGTCTTAAATTTAGATGATATATGCTTCCATCAGGATTTAAGATAAGCTCAGAATGTTGAATATTCATTTATGATGTAATTTTTAGCAGCCTATTTGTAGTATTTACATATAAGTAGCTATATTTTTTAGCCCCGCCAAGATACGAAAAATCAGAACGTATTTTACCATAATAATTTGTTTGTTGATGTAATACTTGTTTACCTACTTTACTTAGTTTAACAGGATTAAAAGAGGTGAACATTTTTTTTAATTGATCAACTTTATTAAAATATTGAGAATCACTAAATCCGTAATTTTCTTGATTGATTAGCAGTTCATTAACCAGTTGGTTTTTACTTTTAAATTGATTGTTTTTTACTGTTTTTAAAATGTTATTTTCAACATGATTTAATCCGTTTTCAATTGATGGAAAGCGTAATAGGTGATTTTTTATAGCTTCTTCTAAATAACTGAAAGTTGTATTTGTGTGTAGTTTGTAAGCGTTTTCTAACTGTAATGGACTGTCAGAACAGTACAGTTGCCAAATATAATCGGCATATTCAATATCGTCTTTAGTTAGTGTAATTTTATTTGTGTAGTGTTCTTTTAGTTGTGCATCAGAAAGCTCTCCTAAACCTAATAATTTATCTTGATTTTCAACTTTACCGCTACACACTAAAGATATCTGACGGTCTTTTCTATAACGTTTTAGCCAACTAATTACAGCAAGCATGTTTACTTGACAAAATAAATCGTACTCAAACCATAATATAATTTCATCTTGTGCTTTCTCATTACAAAGATTACGATATTCTTTTACCGTATAATCTATAAATTTTTGTTTAGAAATTTTATAGGAAGATTTTAAAAAGTCGAAACGTGTTCTCCAAAAATTTTCACTACCAACATCAACAGTCGTTTTTCCTTCACATAACATTTCGCGCCATGTAATTATTTTGCCGTCTAAGTTTAAATTTTGAAGTCTTTTAGTAGTAATATCTCCGTTTGTAATATGTAATTTAGGGGAAGCCATATTGATAGGAATTTAGTTAAATGTTTGATTTTCTATATAATAACGTTCATTTGATGACGTTATTATTAATTAATTGTTTTTTTACATTTTTTTATAAAAAACAAAAAATGTCAAGAATTTAAATCCTTGACATCTTTATTGTTGTTAACCTCCAACGCGTTTTACATTAAAGCCTTTATCTTTTAATATTTGCATTATTTTATCACGATAATCTCCTTGAATAATTATTTTATCGTCTTTAAAACTTCCGCCAACACTTAGGGTTGTTTTAATTTCTTTGGCTAGTTTTTTAAAATCTTGCGTAGCGCCTGTATAACCATCTAAAATCGTAATTGGTTTTCCTTTGCGTTTTTCATATTTACAAAGTATTGGGTCATCTTGTAACCAAATTTCTGATTTCTCTGCTACCTTTACTTCCGTTTCTTTGTGTTCTGGAAATAAATTTTTTAATTGATCGTGTAAATCCATTGTATTATTTTTTCAATCCTAATTCACGTAAACGTTCATCTAAAAATTCACCTGCTGTAATATCATCAAATTTCTTCGGATTGTTTTCATCGATACAATTTTCTAAAACATCTAATTTCATTTCAGAAACTGGGTGCATAAAAAACGGAATTGAGTAACGAGAAGTTCCCCATGATTCTTTAGGAGGATTTGTAACTCTATGTATCGTAGATTTTAATTTATTATTACTGTGACGAGATAACATATCACCTACATTAATCATTAATTCATCCGGTTGTGCAACAGCATCAATCCAATCTCCTTTATGGTTTTGAACTTGTAATCCTTTTCCTTGTGCTCCCATTAATAAAGTAATTAAATTAATGTCTCCATGGGCAGCAGCTCTTTCAGCTCCTTTAGGCTCTGATTGAATAGGAGGATAGTGGATTGGACGTAAAATGCTATTTCCGTTCTTAATATAATTGTCGAAATAAGTTTCATCTAAATTTAAATGCAAAGCTAAAGAACGCAACACGTATTTTGCTGTTTTCTCTAACATTTGATAGGTCATTTTACCTACTTCATTAAATTTAGCAAGTTCTTCAACGTTTACATTATCAGGATATTCGTTTGCATATTTAGAAGCAGCGTCTACATATTGTCCGAAATGCCAGAATTCTTTTAAATCGCCTTCTTTTTTTCCTTTAGCACTTTCTTTACCAAAAGACACGTAACCTCTTTGGCCGCCAATACCCGGAATTTCATATTTCTCTTTTACATTTGTAGGTAAGTCGAAAAAGTTTTTTATTTCGGTATATAAATTATCAACTAATTCGTCGTCTAAGAAATGTCCTTTTAAAGCAACGAATCCGATATTCTCATAAGCGTCACCAATCTCATCGATGAATTTTTGTTTTCTATTTTTATCATCTGATAAAAAGTCTGCTAAATTTACGCTTGGAATTTTATTCATTGTTAATAAGTTTGATTATTTAAAGTGTAAAGTTAGTGAAACCAACTGTAAGCTCTAAAATTACTTATTAACAAAAGGTATTAGGTATGAGATTGTATAATTAAACCCAAAACCGGTATTACTTTCAAAAACACGATTAAAACCAGGTGCGTATAATGTTTTAAAATTCTTTTGATCGTCTAGACTTAACATTACTTTGTAAGAAAATCCACCACTTAAAAATAAGTTTTTTAAAACCTCGACTTTTATACCTAGTTGAAATTCAGTCCAATGAGCGGTTAATCCTGTTTCTGTAATTGGAGCTTCAATAGTGTTAGACGGAAAATAAGTACTACCTACGTTTGTTTTGTAGCTATTTAAAGTCTGATCGAAAAGAGCAAAACCATAACGCATACCTACATAAATTTCGTTATTCATGTCTAACCAATTCTGGTAAGCATTAAAGTTGGCACCAAGTCTTATAAAGCTTCCTTTTGATGTTGATTTGGTAAAATCTTCAAAGGTTATTTCCTCTTCATAACCAAGCTCGGTAGCTACATACCATTTTTTAGAAATGCGATAATCCGCTACCAATTCTAATCCGCTATAACTTTTATCAACGATTGCTAATACAGGTCTGCTAATATCAACACCTAAACGTAATCCGTAACCTGTTTTATAAGTTATACTATCCTTTTTAGCTTCAGAAGTTTCTTTTTTTGTGAATACCCATTTGCATAAACCATAACCAAACAGAGACTAATAATATACTTGTACATGCGCTTTTGTTTGATTATTAATATTTGTAATTGTTGAAGTAGATAAATTATCAATCCAACTTGTATGTGTTAGTTCTACATCATTAAAAATAACTCTATATCCGCAAGAACGAGAAATATAATCGTCTTCTGGAGTATATTTTATAGTAAGTATTGCTATTTTATTATTGATGGCTAAATTATCTGTCTCATTCATTTTTAAAGTATAAATAGTTTCTGTGGCTAAACTATTTAACGGAATTGCGATACTATCGGTAGTTTGATTTGTAAAAAGACTATCCGTTTTACCTTGTGCAATTATAGAGAATCGTTGTACCTGCTTTAATTGAAAAACATCGTCTTTATCGTAAAAACGCAACACTAAATTGGGTGTTACAGGATTTTGAACACAGAAATCATCTTTTTCGCAAGATGAAACTCCTATTAAAAGAAGAATGAAAGGAAAGATGTATTTTTTCATAGCGGTTTATTTTTCAAATAAAACAACAGTTTCAATATGTGCTGTATGTGGAAATTGATCTACTAAACTAATTTTTTTAATAGTATAACCAGCTTCCATTAATTGTTCTGTATCACGAGCTTGTGTAGCAGGGTTACAAGAAACATAAACCATTCTATCAGCATTTAATCGAATGATTTTTCGTAATGTTTTTGGCGCAATACCAGCACGAGCAGGGTCTAAAATTATTGTTTTTATTTTATTCTGATATTGTGGGTGTTCTAATAAAAACTTACCAACATCCGCAGCATAAAACTGTAAACCTTCAATATTATTTCGTTTGGCGTTCTTTTTTGCATCTTCAATTGCTGAAGCTACAATATCTACACCAACTATTTTCGCATTTTCGCTTCTTGAAGCTAAAATCTGACCGATTGTTCCCGTACCACAAAACAAGTCCATAACCACAGTATTATCAATGGCTTCTTTATTTTCTAAAGCATAATCGATAACTTTAGTATACAGTTTTTCGGCAGATTTAGGGTTTGTTTGAAAAAAGCTTTTCATGCTTATTTCAAAATTTAAACCTAATAACTCTTCTACAATTTTATCTTTTCCAGTAACTAGTTCTATACTTCCAGATGTAGCGATTGTTCTATCACCAATTTCATCGTTTATAGTGTGTAATAAACCTGCTAAACGTTCTCCAAAAATATCTTTTAAGAATGCAGAAAATGCTTGCATGTCAAATTTTGGTAAATCGTAAGAAGTGGTAACTAAGTTGAATAATAATTCGTTTGTTTTGTATGATTTACGTACTACAAAATACCTAAAAAAACCTTCTTTTTTAGGTCCATGCCAAGGTGCTAAACCAGTTTTTTCGCAATATTCGCGAATCACTTTTAAATTGTCTTCTACTTGCGCGTCGAATAATCCAGAATCCTTGTTTAAATTGTCACCCATCCACCAAACACCACGACGTTTAAATCCTAAGGTAAAAAAGTCAGCATCTGTTTTATTTGCTCTGTCGTAACCAATAGCAGAAAAACCATACTCCATTTTATTTCGGTAGTGAAATACATTTGGCGAAGTAATAAATTCATCAAATAAATCTTCAATATTTTCAACTTTACCAATACGTTTAAATAAAGATAACGTACTTTCTTTTTTATATTGATGTTGCAAATCGATAGGTAATTGAATATAAGGCGCACCAGGAATGTCTTGAAACGGAACTTCAACTTCATCTTCAGAAGGTTCTAAAACATCTATTAATTTTGCTTCAGCATATTTTTTACTCGATTTACTAATCTGAACTTTTACCAATTGGCCTGGTAATGTATTAGGAACAAAAACAACAAAGCTTCCTTCTTCAGAATGAATTCTTGCAATTCCTTTTCCGCCAAAGGCATAATTTTCAATTTTTAATTCTAAAACTTGATTTTTCTTAACAAACTTATTTCGTTCTCTACGTGGCATTGTAAACTCTAATTTATGGTTGGCAAAATTAAGGAAAGATATTTTATATTTAGTAAATTGCAGCAATTTTAGGGATGATTTCTTTCCCACGCTGAATTTCCGACACTTTTCGGAAGGATAAAGGTAGATAAGGAATGGATTTTATATTCATTAATTAAAAACTTATTTTAAAATGGCTGTTTTAGACCAATTAACTTCGCAGCAAGCGATTGAACTAGAGAACAAATACGGAGCACATAATTATCACCCGCTACCAGTAGTACTAAGTAAAGGTGAAGGTGTATATGTGTGGGATGTAGAAGGTAAAAAGTATTATGACTTTTTATCGGCATATTCTGCAGTAAACCAAGGGCATTGTCATCCAAAAATTGTTGGAGCAATGGTAGAACAAGCAAAGACACTTACTTTAACTTCTCGTGCATTTCATAATGATATGTTAGGTAAGTATGAAAAATTTGCTACAGAACTTTTTGGTTTTGATAAATTATTACCAATGAATACTGGTGCAGAAGCGGTTGAAACAGCTTTGAAATTATGTAGAAAATGGGCATATGAAGTAAAAGGGATTAATGAAAATGATGCACAAATAGTAGTTTGTGAAAACAATTTTCATGGGCGTACGACAACGATTATTTCTTTTTCAAATGATCCTGTAGCTCGTAAGAATTTTGGGCCGTTTACAAACGGATTTATCAAAATAGAATATAATAACTTAAAAGCTTTAGAAGAAACTTTAGAAAGTGATAAGAATATTGCTGGTTTCTTAGTAGAACCAATTCAAGGTGAAGCTGGAGTATATGTTCCTTCTGAAGGATATTTAGCAGCAGCAAAAGCATTGTGTGCAAAACATAATGTATTGTTTATTGCTGATGAAGTGCAAACAGGAATTGCACGTACAGGTAAAATGTTAGCGATTGACTATGAAAATGTTAAAGCGGATATTTTGATTTTAGGAAAAGCTATTTCTGGTGGAGCATACCCTGTTTCAGCTGTTTTAGCAGATGATAGCATAATGAATGTTATTAAACCAGGAAATCATGGTTCTACTTTTGGAGGGAATCCAATTGCTGCAGCAGTAGCAACAGCTGCTTTAGAAGTTATACAAGATGAAAATTTAGCAGCGAATGCTGAAAAATTAGGAAAAATTTTTAGAGCTGAATTAGCAGAATTTGCAAACGAATCTGATTTAGTAATATCAGTAAGAGGTAAAGGATTACTGAATGCTGTTTTAATTAACGACACTGAAGAAAGCTCTACCGCTTGGGATATTTGTATGAAATTACGTGATAATGGATTATTAGCAAAACCAACACATGGTAATATTATTCGTTTTGCACCACCTTTAGTAATGACGGAAGCGCAATTAATGGAGTGTATTGATATTATTAAGAAAACAATTTCTGGGTTTAAAAAATAATCCTTAAATTTTTGAATATAAAAGAGGAACGATTTTAATCGTTCCTCTTTTTTTGTGTTTTTGTTTTCTAAAGGATAAAAAAGGTTTTATAGCTAAAGACAAAACTTAATAAATAGGCTTAGCCCCGATTGTAGTATTTGTTTGAGCTCCTCGCAGAGAGCGAGTACGGAAAGCGGGAAACAGCTTCAAATAAATATTTTAACTCACCGTTTCGTAAATATTTAAATGCTTTTTTAAAATACCTGAGGGTGTGTTTTTTGTCTCATCAAAAATTCGAGTATCACCGAATAAAATAAAGCTTTCTTTGGCTCTAGAAACGGCTACATTTAACATATTTGGCTTGTTGTCTTTTTCGAAAAACATAGTACCTTCATCTTCGTTAGAATATACCGAACTAAATAATATAATATTTCTTTCAGCACCTTGTAAAGCATGTACGGTACCTAATTTTATATTATTTACCTTAAATCCGGCTTCGGTTAATGCTTTTGATAATTCACCTTTCTGACTTGCAAATGGCGTAATGATACCTAAAACACTTTCGATCGTTTCAACATTATAGGCTTCTTGTATCTTTTCTTTATTTTGTTGCAGCCAAGTTATAATGGCTTTTACTTCGTTTATATTGCAACGGCTGTTAAATTTACGTTCGCTAAAACCTTCTACATGATATGCCATCATTGATGGGAAAACTTGGTTGTCTTTTGCTTTTCCCTTCATGGGTTTTAAAATACCGTTGTAAGCAAGTTCGTTGCAAAAACTAATAATTTCATCGTTACATCTTCGGTGTTCTAATAAGACCAATCCTTGTTCTTTTTCAGTAGCTAAAGGTGTTTCGAACTCACAGGCATTTTGTGCCATTTTCATAATGCTACCGCTTGATGCTAAAAAGCCCATTTTTGTTAAATAATCTTCATCATTTTCATTTTGAAGTATGTTTAAACTGGTTAAATTACCAACATCAATTTTTTGAGGAATAGACCAAATAGGTTCGATTTGCTTTAAATCACCTATGACAAAAGCTTTTTGAGCCAATGAAAATACAGGAATACTAACTTCGGGAGTTACCTGACCGGCTTCATCAATAATTAAAAGATCTAAGAAATTGTATAAGGGCAAATACTCGAAAATAGGTTTTCCGTTTTCATCTTCTCCTTGAAATTGACTGTATAAAAAATGACTAGGAGCCATATAAAAAGTAGCCACAAAACAAGGTGTTAACATTGCTCTGCGCTTCCATTTATTCTTAATAGCATTTTCTCCTGTTCCTTTTTCGGTATTGTTTTCAAAAGCATCTTTTGTGGCTAATAACCAACGCGCTTCCCAATAATGAACTGCTAATAAAAAAGCTTTATGACGTAATTCCATATCAATTTCATCATAAAAAAAACGCTGTGAATTATCCTTAGAGCTTATCTTTTCATATTCATTGTATTCACATTTGTTCTTCTGAAACAAAAGGAAATCCTTTAATTTTGTTTTCTGCTTTCCAGTTTTTTAATTTTAGATTTGCTTGTAGCGCTAAGTTTAAATTAGCGATGCATTCTTTAATAAAAGCAATTGTTTTGTCGTTACTAGCAATGATATCTTCAGTGATTTTGAAAATAAAACTCTCATTATTTTCAGAAGTATCATTTTTAAAATATTTTTTTACTTGATCAATAAAATCGGCTTGTTTTGTGGCTGATTTTAAATTGGTAAGTATGGTTCGCCATTCTTTAAGACTTCCTATTTTAAAAGCATCTTTTTGAATGTAATCGGCTTCTTTTATAAGAATGTTATTAATGTAATTGATGGAAGTTATATAGTCGGCAGAAAACTGAACTCCGTCAATTAATTTATCTTCAATGGTAATAATTTCGTTTTGTAATGCATCGCAAACATCTTCTAAAGAATTTGTTTCTGCATTAAAGTAATTGCAATAGTTTGTTAAAAAGTAATATTCGGCTTCGTTTAAGTATTTTTCATCTTCTAGATTACATAAAGTACCTTCATTACCAAACATATTTCCTTTTAAGAAGTTGATGTTTTTTAAGGCTTTTTCACTTTTAGAGTTAGAAGGCAAATAGGTTGCGTATCCGTTAAAATCAGGAATCCAACGTGCTGCTAATTCTTCCATCGAGCTTTCAGAATTAACAAAACTATCAATAATATTGGTAACTGCTTGGTTGTTGTTAGAGCAAGCTAAAATTACAGGAGCATCTTGCCCTGCAATTGCCGCTTTTACAAATTCGGTAGCTACTAAACTTTGTAAAAGTGTTGTTTTTCCGGTTCCCGGAGATCCGTTTACCGCAGTAACCGCATTTTCTTCGGCGGTTAAATAAGAGAGCAACGTTTTACGCTGACTTACAGATAAAGGAAACTCATTAGACATTTGACCTAAATGCAAATGGTTGTAATTTAAAAAACCAGTATCGGTAACAGCTTCAATTCTGTTTTTTGCAGTAGGATCTATTATTTTTGATAAAATTGGTAATTCTTCTTCGTTTTTCAACAAGTTTTCATACAAGAAAAGAATACTTTTTGCTGTTGAAATTTTAGAACTAATGGCAAAATAAGTAAGTTGATATTTTGTCGTGTATCTTTCTATTTGATAATTATTTAAGTTACTATTGGTAATTGCCGAAAAGATATCGTTTATATAATTCCAGTATTCATCCCAAGGTACTATTTCATCGTCGTATTCAGTATATGGAGTTTCAAGTTCTTTGGCATCTAAAACAGTATCAATTTCAGAAAAAATAAAATCATTTTTAACATCGGCAACCGGCGTTAAATAATTACGAACAATTAAAGGAAACAATTCTTTAGGAGCTGATAATTGTCCTGAACGATTTACAACGGCAGTAATCCAAAAAGGGTGTATTGGGCGTTGTTTATACGTAGTATTATCCGTTTGATATTCTAAATGAAAAGGAGAGATAAGTATTTTAGTTTCTTCAACTTTATACCACTTGTTACTGTCTTTTTTGGTGATTCCTTTTAAACGATTTATACGGCGTTCCTCGACATCTAATAATTCATTTGCTTGTTTAGAGTTGATGAGCGCATTCCTTAAATCTGAAGATTGTTGGTGAAATAAGTTCTTGATTTTAGAAATATCAATAGCCAGGTTTTCACTATCAGACAAGCTGTTTTTATAATATTGTAACCAGTTTTTTTCGTTTTTCATGCGCTGAAGAAATCCTGAATTTATAGATTGATAAGGAAGGCGAAAATAGTATATTAATCAACTTAAAAATGACTTGCCATTGTCTTTTTATCAACCAAAAATCAACAATTTTTTAACTGATTCGTATTTAATGAAATAACAAATTGTTTTTTAAAGCTGAAGAACATATAATAGTCTGTTCGAGTGCAGTCGAGAATTTTTAGGTTCTTAAAAAAGAGGCCTAGACTACGCTCGACCTGACCTTGAATGAAGTAAAGTTGAATACTTTTATCTAATAGTAAAAAGCTATTTACTGCTGCGCGAAATAATGATAATCTTTAATAACGGTGTCTATAAAATCCATCGGATTTTGGTCGGTAGTAATATTCGTTAACTCCTTAACCTTTAAATGTAATTTTAGAATTACTTGATGGTTTCTTTTCTTTTTAGCGTCGTTATATACTTTTTTAATGGTATGAATATCACTATCGGTAAGTAAGGTAACTTGTGAGTAAAGAGGTACGTAATTATCGTCAATATCATTGGCGATAGTATCTTTTAAGGTAATTCTTTTCTTTTCAGAAATAACAGTAGTTGCTGCTGCTAAATCACCCAAACGTTGCCCTTTTCCGTTTAAAAGAATAGTTAAAACAGCAACAGATCCACCAGCTAAAGTAAAATCTATAATACGTAATAACCAGCGTATTAAATAACTACCAAATGTTGGTTTTGATCCGTCTATTTTTACAACTCTGGTGCTATTAAAATATTTACCAGGTGTTTGTCCGTTCATTAAAACTTCAAAAAGTAAACTGTAAAAAAAAGCAGGTAAGCCTAATAGCATATATATGCTCATATATTTCATACTAGGAGCCATATTTAGCATTGCCATTATAAAAAAAAGAATGATATAATAACCTGCAATAAATAAAGCGTCTATTAAGTAAGAACCAATTCGGGTAGTAATATGTGCTACATTTTGATTTATTGAAATATTTTGAGCAGTTTCTATTTGAAAATTATCCATGAATTAGTTTTTCAATTTTTTATTGATTGTTCTTTCAACTTTTTTTAGTTTAGCGAAGATAAAAATATTCTATGATTAGAGACGTTTCTCTTAAAATTTGCTATAATTTTTTTTCTGAATGAGAGAAGCTGCCTTTGTAAAAAAAAATAAGGAGAAGTGGCAATTGTTTGAAGATGCTTTGTACAAGAAAACAAGCCTTTCTCCAGATAAATTATCTGACTTATATGTTGAGTTGACTGACGATTTAAGTTATGCCAAAACCTTTTATCCGAACGGAAATACAGTGGTGTATTTAAATTCGATAGGATCTGTAGCGCATCAAAAAATTTACAAAACTAAAAAAGAAAGTAAAAATAGGTTCATCAGTTTTTTTAAAACGGAGTTTCCTTTATCATTTTACAAACATCAAAAACAGTTGTTCATAGCCTTTGGTGTGTTTGCTTTTTTTAGTATGGTTGGTGCTTTTTCTTCTGCTAATGATGTTGATTTTGTTCGCCTTATTTTAGGTGACAGTTATGTAAACATGACGTTAGAAAATATTGAAAAAGGCGATCCGATGGCAGTTTATAAAAAAGCCAACGAAGTAGATATGTTTATTGGTATTACCATCAATAATATAAAAGTAGCCATGTTTGCTTTTGTTTTAGGAATACTGTTTTCTGTTGGAACTTTATATATAATGATGCAAAACGGTATTATGTTAGGTTCGTTTTTGTACTTCTTTTACGATAAAGGATTGTTATGGGAATCGTCTCGTACGATTTGGATTCACGGTACCATAGAAATATCAGTAATTGTAATTGCAGGTTGCGCAGGTTTGGTGTTAGGAAACGGATTATTATTTCCCGAAACCTATTCTCGATTAGAGTCTTTTAAACGAAGTATGAAAGACGGATTAAAAATTATGGTAAGTACGATTCCGTTTTTTATCATCGCCGGATTTTTAGAAGGTTTTGTAACGCGTCATACCGAAATGCCAGATTGGTTAGCAATCACTATTATTTTAGTATCCTTAGCAAGTATTATATTTTACTATGTAATATACCCAATTCAACTACATAAAAAATCAATTATCAATCAATCAACTTATGAATAAAGAATACATACAATTTAAAAAAGAACGAGATTTAGGAGCCATTATCACCGATGCTTTTAAGTTTATACGATTAGAAGGGAAACAATTCTTTTTAACGATATTAAAAACAGCAGCAATTCCTATTTTAATAGCAGTAGCAGCAATGATATATTATATGATGTCTATCTCGTCATTAATGTCGCAAGATACAAGCGGGGTTGTAGGAATGTTTGCAGCTATTTTAATAATGATGGTTGCATATTTAGTAGCATTTGTGTTTATCAATTTAGCAGGTATGCACTATATAAAATCATATATTGATAATAACGGAGCTGTAAATCAAGAAGAAATTTCGCGTAACACCAAAGAACGTTTTTGGTCTTTTATGGGGTTTGGTTTCTTGTCAGGGATTATACTTTTTATAAGTGTAATGTTATGTGTTTTTCCGATGTTTTATACATGGACGGTTTTATCTTTAGGAGCGTCGATTTTAGTATTTAAAAATGAATCAGCAACTGATACAATCGGTAAATGTTTTAGTTTTGTAAGCGGACATTTTTGGGAAACTTTCGGAGTTATTATTGTTGTTAGTCTTTTAGTTGGAGTGCTAGGTTATATTTTTCAAATTCCAGCCGTGATATATCAATTTATACAAATGGGAATCGGGCTTAATAGCCAAGATCCAACAGCTATATTTGGTTTATTTAGTGATCCTATTTATTTGCTGCTAAATTTAGTTTCTATCGTAGGGCAATTAATGTTTTATGCTATCACTTTAGTAACCAACGTGTTTTTATATTTTGATATTAACGAACAGAAAAATTTAACAGGAACCATTGAAACAATTGATAGTTTAGGTCAATAATATTTTGAAACAGATTCTTTTTTACATACTATTCTTACTGTTTTCTCTTCAGGTGTTTGCACAAACATCTGAAGAGAAAACGGTTCAGTTTGACACTGAATTTATCGAATTGAAAAAATTCGACAACAAAAAAATTGAGGCTTATAAAAAGCAAGATGCTTTTATATATGTTGTAGAAAAACGCGAACCTACTATTTTAGAAAAAGCATGGAATTGGTTTAAACGAACAATTAAAAAAATATTGTCTTACCTTTTTGATGATATTTCGCCAGCCATGGGTTTTTTTAAATGGATTTTAAACGTTTTACCTTATGTAATTGCAGGTTTAGTATTGTTTTTAATTATTAAGTTTTTCTTAAAAGTAAATGCACGTAATATTATTGATGGTAAAAAAGCACCATCTATTGTAAACTTATCTGATGAAGAAGCGCTAATAAAAGAAAAGGATTTACCTGCGTTAATTAAAACGGCAATAACCAATGGGAATTTTAAATTAGCAACGCGTTATTACTATTTATTGTTACTGAAAAAATTATCAGAAAAAGAGCTGATTTCTTGGCAGCAAGAAAAAACAAATGAAGATTATATAAAAGAATTAGCCACAAATAAAAGTTTGTATAAAGAGTTTGAAACACTAACTCATTTATACGATTATGTTTGGTATGGAGAATTTTTAATTGATAAAGAAAAGTTTTTAAAAGCAGAAATGAACTTTAAAAAAGTGATTGCTAAAATTTAATAAGTTGGATAAAAAACTAAAAGTATATATTGGTTTATTGGTATTTATACTGCTTGGTATTGTATATATCGAGTCTATAAAACCAAAAGAAATTAATTGGTTTCCGAGTTATGATGCGAAACATAAAATTCCTTACGGAACCTATGTATTGCATAAACAAATGCCAGCATTATTTGCTGATAAAAAAATAAGAGATGTTTATCAATCTCCCTATTTATTTTTAAAAGATTCCACCAATAAAGGAACTTATTTTTTTGTTGATGGAAAGCTAAATTTTGGTAAAGAGGAGTTTAACGAATTACTAAAATTTGTAGCAAGAGGAAATGATGTTTTTATAGCGACCAACGGTATTCATATTGACACACTTAATGTTAAAACAAAACAATTAAGTACTACGGCTTTTGAAGAAAAGGTATACCAAAAACTCGTAAATAAAAATTTAGATACAAAAGAATATCATTTTGATAGAGATTTCTCGAAAGCGTATTTTTCTAAAATAGATACCTTAAAAACAACTATTTTAGGCGAGTTATTAATCAGAAATGAAAAAGATTCCGTTGTAAGTCGTAAACCAAATTTTATTAAAACCAAATTCGGAAAAGGTGCTTTTTATTTGCATACATTTCCGCAGGCATTTACCAACTACAACATGCTTTTAGATACTAATTACACCTATGTAGCAAGTGTATTATCGTATTTGAATGTTAATAAGAATAATAGTTCAAGCAGAAACTCAAGAACTAGTAATAGCGCTACAATTCTTTGGGATGCGTATTATAAAACAGGAAAAAGCGGAATTTCATCACCAATGCACTACATTTTAAGCTCTAAACATTTAAAATGAGCCTATTATATAGCATTAATAGGCGTTTTGTTTTTTGTGATTTTTAAAGGAAAAAGAAATCAGCGATTAATTCCTGTAATTACACCTTTAAAAAATCAGACTTTAGCATTTACACGTACTATTGCGAACATGTATTATGAAAAATCAGATCATAAAAATATAGCTACGCATAAAATAAATTACTTTTTAGAATATATAAGAATTACACACCGATTATCAACCTTAAAAATTGACGCTATTTTTTATAATAAACTAGCAAGCAGAAGTGGTAATTCAGTAG
Organism: Tenacibaculum retecalamus; assembly: GCF_027941755.1. Lineage (NCBI taxonomy): Bacteria > Pseudomonadati > Bacteroidota > Flavobacteriia > Flavobacteriales > Flavobacteriaceae > Tenacibaculum > Tenacibaculum retecalamus. The sequence goes on from NZ_CP115916.1 coordinate 1,219,574, forward strand.
AAAAAGTTGAGGAGTTATTTAAAAATATAGATAGCATAAATACTAAAGATAAAATTTCAGAAGAAGAGTTGATTGCTTTAAATAAAGCAATTGAAGAGTTTAAAGCATAAAAAATAAAAACATGAATACAGAAAATAATCCAACAGAAGAAAGTGAACTATTTTCAAGCAGAATAGATTTATCAAAATTAAAAGAAGCAGTTGGTAAAATAAAAGAACAGTTAGCAAAAGTAATTGTTGGTCAAGAAGATTTTATTGAATTGTTATTGGTTTCGTTATTAGCAGACGGACATGTATTGATTGAAGGTGTGCCAGGAGTTGCAAAAACAGTTACTGCAAAGTTACTAGCAAAAACCATAGCTACCGATTTTAGTAGAATTCAGTTTACGCCCGATTTAATGCCTTCGGATGTATTAGGAACGTCTATTTTAAACATGAAAACATCTAATTTCGAATTTAAAAAAGGCTCTATCTTTTCAAATATTGTATTGATTGATGAGATAAATAGAGCGCCTGCAAAAACACAAGCAGCGTTGTTTGAGGTGATGGAGGAAAAGCAAATTACGATGGATGGTGAACGTTATGTTATGAATCCGCCATTTATGGTTTTAGCAACTCAAAACCCAATAGAGCAGGAGGGAACATACGCGTTGCCAGAAGCACAGTTAGATCGTTTTTTATTCAAAATAAATGTTGGATATCCGAATTTAGAAGAGGAGATTAAAATAATCACTGCTCATAATGACAGAAAAGGAGCATTACCACAATCTAAAATCGAAGCTGTTTTAACAGAAACGGATTTATTAGAATACAGAAGCAAGGTTTTTGAGGTATTGGTAGAAGAAAAAATTATAAAATACATCGCGCAACTAATTTCAAATACACGTAACAATGCACATTTATATTTAGGAGGTTCGCCAAGAGCAAGTATTGCCGTTTTAATGGCTTCAAAGGCTTTTGCAGCAATTAACGGACGTGATTTTGTGATTCCTGAAGATGTAAAAAAGAGTATTTATCCGGTATTGCGTCATCGAGTTATGTTAACTCCCGAACGTGAAATGGAAGGGATGACAACAGATAAGGTTATTGAGATGATTGTTCAATCTGTAGAAGTTCCGAGATAGTGATTAAATTCTTTAAATCCATATACATTCACAGTCGCTTTTTTAGTTATATAAGCGTGCTTTCGGCATTGTTTTTACTGTCGTTTTGGTTTCCGGTTATTTACAATGTAACATGGGTATTGGTATGGCTGTTTTTAATAACGATGTGTATCGATTTAGCTATTTTATATCGATTTAAAAACGGATTTTCATCAAAGCGTGTAGTTTCAGATAAATTATCAAATTCTGATGAAAATGAAATTGCAATTACTTTAGAAAATAATTATCCGTTTCAGGTTTTTATTGGCTTGGTAGATGAATTGCCAAAGCAGTTTCAAAAGAGAGATTTCGATTATAAAACAACGTTACAATCCGCAGAAAAATCAACGTTTACGTATAGTGTTCGCCCAGTAGAAAGAGGCGCTTATATATTCGGAAATGTACATGTTTTTGTTTCTTCAGCTTTACAAATGTTCTCAAGAAGATATACTTTTTCAGATGATAAGGAAGTAAAAGTATATCCGTCTTATATTCAGATGAAGAAATACGAGTTTTTGGCGATGCACAATAACTTAACGGAATTCGGAATGAAGAAAATCCGACGTATCGGGCAAACAATGGAATTTGAACAAATTAAAAATTATATTCCGGGTGATGATGTACGTAACGTAAATTGGAAAGCAACAGCCAAAAGAGGTGAGTTGATGGTAAACCAATATCAAGATGAAAAATCACAACCTATTTATTCAATTATCGATTTGGGGCGTGTTATGAAAATGCCTTTTGAAGGTTTGAGTTTATTAGATTATGCAATAAATTCAACCTTAGCGTTTTCAAATATTGCATTGTTAAAAAACGACAAAGCAGGAATACTAACGTTTTCTAAAAATGTAGAAAAAATTATAGCAGCGAGTAATAAGAAAACAAATCTATCAGTAATTAACGAAGAACTGTATAATATAACAACCGATTTTACCGATGCTAATTTCGCGTTATTATACGCAACCATTAAAAGAAAGATTAATCAACGAAGTTTACTAATTTTATATACAAACTTCGAACATATTTCAGCTTTAAAAAGACAGCTGCCTTATTTAAAGGCAATTGCTAAAAAACACTTGTTAGTTACTGTTCTCTTTGAAAACACAGAGTTAGATAGTTTGATAAACGAGAATTCAGAAGATTTACAGAGTGTGTATCATAAAATAATAGCAGAGAAATATGCATTTGAGAAGCGTTTAATTGTAAAAGAACTAGAGCGAAATAGTATTCATGCTATTTTAACAAAGCCACAGCAATTATCGGTTAATGTGATAAATAAATACCTAGAGTTTAAAGCAAAAGGAATGATATGATACTATAATTTAGTAATACCTATGTTTAAAAAATTAGAAGTTAATGTGCTTCCACCAGCATTAATAACGTATCTAATATTTACACGATCGTTTTGATTTAAAGCATACATTAATGTGCCTGTGGTTCCCCAAAAATCTTGAGAAGGTAAAGAAGCAAAACCTCTAGATAAATAACCTCTTCTAACATCATTAATAAATACAGCTAAAATAAATTTGGTATCACCAGAAGGCATATTTGTAAGAGATATTTCACCTGAAATTAAATAATTACCATCTTCTAGTACTCTAATTTCAGAATCTCCTACAATAGAATAATACGAGGTGTTTATAAACTGTATTTGAGGGATGTTTAAGGGAAGGTCGTAAAAAGTGTTTGTAGTATTACTTAAAGTAACAGCACTTTCTCTATTCAAAATAACAGTTTTACTATCTGTATTTGGTGTTAATAGTATTTTCCAACCATCAACATCGTCCCAAATTTTAGTAACTGTCGGTGTAATACTAGTATCAAACCAAATATCATTTTCTACAGGATCTGTAGGTTGAGTATTTAATGTTGTTACTTTATTGTTGTTAACCTTTATAATAGTCCCTTTATTATTTATAGCTCTAACTTCTTGAGCGTTTAATGACAAGGGTATAATTATAAAGAATAATATTAAATTTAAACGATTTTTTAAATTATAAAACATTTTAATGAATTATAGATTAGTTTAATGTTGTAATAAAAAAGCGACCAAATTGGTCGCTTTTTATGTAATAGAGTAATCTATTATTGTAAGTTTTCTAATGACTCTCTAAATAATTCCGGATTCTGTATTGTTTCTAAACCAAAGAAAGCAATCATACCTATTATTAAAATAAGATATATAGCGCTTAAAATAATACCAACAATCGCTAAAATTTTACCTGTTTTAACATTTTTAATTCCGTTATAATCTTCAGGGTTGTTATTATGTAAAGTAGTAGCTTTTTTAGCTAAAACTAAAGCAACGATTCCTAAAATTAATCCGATGAAACCATAACAGCAGCATGTTAATATTGAAAGAATTCCTAATACTAAAACACCTGTTGAATTTGGTAATTTTTGTTTTTCCATAGTTTTTTTTAATAAAGTTTAAATTAATTGATTCATTTTTATAAAGTAACTTATTACAATAATAAGTACATTAATAATAGCTAAAATACTTATAATTTTTTGAGAATTTTTAACTTTGTAAAAGAAATTTATCACAATAAAAAAAGCTAAGATTAATAAAGTATATATAGCAGGATACATTTTAAAGGCAGCAACAAATTCTCCGTGAATTAATAAGCTTATAGCACGTTGTATACCACAACCTAAGCAATCAACTCCAAAGAGTTTTTTGTTTAAACACGGTAGCATGTAATCATCTAATTGTAAAAACATTTTTCATTTATTTAAACATATTCATTCCAGGAATATTTGGCATTCCATCTTTTGCAGCAATTGCTAATTCGTGTTCGTTAATATCACGCGCTCTTTTTAAAGCTTTGTTTATGGTTAGTATTAAATAATCTTCTAATTCTTCTTTATCTTCTAATAAAGATTCATCAATAGAAATTGCTTTAATTTGACTATTAGCAGTCACTGTAATTTTTAAAGTTTCATTAGTGGTAACTTCATCAATTAAAACGGTATTTAAACGTTTTTTAGTTGCTTCAACTTTTTGTTGAGCATCTTTCAATTTACCCATCATTCCAGAAATATCTCCAAACATCTTTTTTAATTTATTTTCAAACAAAAATACCATTTTAGAAGGGATTTAATCAATCTAAAATAAAATGAAAAAAATAATGTTCCGTGCTATATCTTTTAGCCTTATTTTTGCTCCCTGCAAAAAACAAGAAATGAAGAAAGATATAATAGCTCCAGTTGCTGAAAAGCAACCAACAACTTTAGAAAAACATGGAGACATACGTACTGATGATTATTTTTGGATGCGTTTAACTGATGCTCAAAAGAATGCAGAAGTTAAAGACGAACAAACTCAAAAAGTATACGATTATCTAACAGCTGAAAATTCTTTTTATGAAGATAAAACGAAAGAAACGAAAGGGTTTCAAGAGCAGTTATTTGAAGAAATGAAAGGTCGTATTAAAGAAGATGACGAATCTGTACCTTATAAAAGCAATGGGTATTTTTATATTTCTCGTTATGAAAAAGGGCAACAATATCCTATTCACAGCCGTAAAAAGAGCAATTTAGAGGCTGAGGAAGAAATTATGTTTAATGTAAATGATGAAGCAAAAGGGCATGATTATTTTCAATTAGGTGGTTTAAGTATTTCGCCTAATAATAAATTAACAACTTTTGCGACAGATACGGTAAGTCGTCGTCAGTATTTTATAAAAATTAAAAATTTAGAAACAGGAGAAATTTATCCTGATAAAATAGAAAACACTACAGGAGGTGCTGTTTGGGCAAACGATAATAAAACGTTGTATTATACTAAAAAAGATCCAGACACATTACGTAGTTCACAAATTTATAAGCATGTTTTTGGAACAGATACTGCTGAAGATGAATTAATTTTTGAAGAAAAAGATGAAACTTTCGGAACTTTCGTTACTAAAACAAAATCTAAAAAATATATTGTAATCGGTTCATATAGTACGGTTTCTAACGAATACCAAGTGCTAGAAGCTGATAATCCTGACGGTGATTTTAGAATGATTCAAACTCGTGAACGCGATTTAGAGTATGACATTGCACATTACGAAGATCATTTTTATATTAAAACAAATAAAGACGGTGCAACCAACTTTAAGTTGATGAAAACTCCGGAAGGTAAAACGGAGAAAGAAAACTGGGTAGATGTAATTCCGCATAGAAAAGATACCTTATTCGAAGATTTTTCAATATTTAAAGATTATTTAGTTTTAGAAGAAAGAAATAATGGGTTGAATAAAATCCGTATTAAACGTTGGGACAATACCGAAGATTATTATTTACCTTTTGATGAAGAAACGTATTCAGCAGGTGTGCATGGAAATCCGGAATTTGATACCGATGTAATTCGTTATTCATACAATTCTATGACAACTCCAAGTTCGGTGATTGATTTCAATATGAAAGATCAATCAAAAGAAGTCAAAAAAGAACAAAAAGTTTTAGGAGGTAAATTTGATAAAAATAATTATGTAAGTGAGCGTATTTGGGTTACTGCTCGAGATGGGAAAAAAGTGGCGTTATCAATTGTACACCATAAAGACACAAAGTTAACAAAAGATACTCCAATTTTACAATACGCATACGGATCATACGGATATACGATTTCAGACGGATTTTCAACAACACGTTTAAGCTTGTTAGATAGAGGTTTTGTGTATGCTTTAGCGCATATTAGAGGAAGTGAATATTTAGGACGTGATTGGTATGAAGATGGAAAAATGTTGAATAAGAAAAACACCTTCAACGATTTTATTGATTGCTCAAAATATTTAATAGACAACAATTACACATCACCAAAACATTTATACGCCATGGGCGGATCTGCAGGTGGTTTATTAATGGGAGCTATTGTAAATATGAATCCTGAATTATATAACGGAATTATTGCTGCGGTACCTTTTGTTGATGTAATTTCAACGATGTTAGATGATACAATTCCGTTAACGACAGGTGAATATGATGAATGGGGAAATCCGAACGATAAAGAATATTACGATTATATTAAATCATACTCTCCGTACGATCAAGTAACAGCAAAGGCATATCCGAATATGTTAATTACAACAGGACTGCATGATAGTCAAGTACAATATTGGGAACCAGCCAAATGGATAGCGAAATTAAGAGAAGTAAAAACCGATGATAATAAGTTGTTTTTGCATACAAATATGGAAGCTGGTCACGGAGGAGCTTCTGGTAGATTTGATTCCTTAAAAGAAACTGCCGAAGAATATAGCTTCTTTTTGATGTTAGAGGGTAAGTTAGAAAAATAATTATATTTTTGCACTCGGTTTGAGTGTAAGCGTCATTGTAAAATTACGAATAATCTCAAACAGATATATTCGCAGTCATTTTACAATGACGTTTTCTTATTTTATAACAGCAATGAACAGACATAAAGGTATTACCAATTCAATTTTAGATTTAATAGGGCAAACCCCTATGGTAAAGTTAGCTAAAATAACAAAAGGTCTTTTAGGTACATATTATGCAAAAATAGAAGCTTTTAACCCTGGGCATTCTGCAAAAGACAGAATTGCATTACATATTATAGAAAGCGCTGAGAAAAAAGGGATTTTAAAGCCAGGGGATACTATTGTTGAAACGACTTCAGGTAACACAGGTTTTTCAATAGCTATGATTAGTGTTATAAAAGGCTATAAATGTATTTTGGCAGTAAGTGATAAATCATCACAAGATAAAATAGATATGTTAAAATCAATGGGAGCACAGGTACATGTTTGTCCTGCATATGTTCCTGCTGATGATCCTCGTTCGTATTATGAAGTAGCAAAAAGGTTACACAAAGAAAATCCAGGATCTATTTATATCAACCAATATTTTAATGAGTTAAATATAGAGGCTCATTATAAAAGCACTTACTCTGAGATTTGGAAACAAACAAAAGGTAGGGTAACTCATGTTGTTATTGCCAGCGGAACAGGAGGAACAATTTCTGGAACAGGTAAATACTTAAAAGAAAAGAACCCGAATATAAAAGTGTTGGGAGTAGATGCTATTGGTTCCGTTTTAAAAAAATATCATGAAACAGGTGAGTTTGATGAAAATGAAATAGCACCTTATAAAATTGAAGGGCTAGGAAAAAATTTAATACCTACAGCAACCGATTTTGATGTAATTGATGTTTATGAAAAAGTATCGGATAAAGAAGCAGCACTTAAATCAAGAGAATTGGTTAAAGCAGAAGGTTTATTCTGCGGATATACTTCAGGTGCGGTTGTATTAGCTACGCAACAATATGCGGCGAAAGGCTATTTTGATGAAAATAGTGTTGTTGTGGTTGTTTTACCAGATCATGGTTCGCGTTACATGAATAAAATTTATTCTGATACTTGGATGAAAGAACAAGGTTTTTTAGAGTAGTACTTTATTGGTTTAATTTAAGTACCTTTTGTTTCTGTATCAATACATAATTTTTTATTTATTAAAACGTTATTCTTTTTAATTAGAATCAAACTATATTTATAGCAAACTTTTAAACCTTAATATTTATGAAAAAACTATTTTTTATAGCAACATTATTTCTTTCTGTTGCTTCGTATTCTCAAATTGAATTAATTGAAACAGCAAGAGTTGAAATTGTTGGTAGAGTAGAATTTGTTTATTTAGAGAAAATAGGAGATGAAGCGTATAATTTATTTTATAAAAACATCAATAATCCTATAAATGAATATGTGTCTTTTACATTTAAAAACGTAGATAACGATGCAGATAAGTTACACCAAATTATGGTAAGAGGTTTTGAAGAAGCTGCAGGAAGTAAATACCAAATTAAAGCAAATGGAGATGTTGTTTATTTGAAATATGAAAGAGATGAAGGAGTAATTAAATTGCAAATAGAACAATATGTTAGTAGAGAACCAGATGTGCTTACAGAATCTAAATTATTAACATTAGATGAAATTAATAAGTTATTTAGAAAGTAGTAAATAACTTACAAAAATAAAAAACCCGCTTTTATAGCGGGTTTTTTGTATATATAAACGAAAGTAAATTACTAATTTTTTACTTTATTCTTAAATTTATCAAACTTGTTAGCGGTTTTCTTAGGCCAGCTATTGTTAGAAGTATCAACATCTGCAGTTTCAAAATCTGGATCTACAGTAATGTTTGTAACTTCTTTAGCAGAAGAAAATACTCTGTATACTTTATTGTCATTGTTCATCCAAATTTGAGCAGGAAACGTTTCACGTTTTTTAGTACCATCTGCATAGGTTAATTCAACGATAATAGGCATTGGTATTCCACCAGGCTTTTCAAATTCAACTTGATACATAAACTTAGGTAATGTTTTTAAATTTGCTTTTTTATCAGCAGATAAACCATTAATATATGTTTCTACATCAGAAGAATTCGCTTCTTCTTTGTTGGTTGTTAAGAAAATTAATTTACCTAAACGTGCAAAGTAACCAGGGTATTGCTTTTGTAATTTTTTTGTTCTTTCGTTTGGTTTATCAGTTAAATACATAGGTTTAACTTCTTTTATACCAATATCAGTATAATCAGTTGTGTAAAACCAAGCTCTCCAAAACCAATCTAAGTCCATTCCCGAAGCATCTTCCATTGTTCTAAAGAAGTCAGCAGGAGTTGGGTGTTTAAACATCCATCTTTTAGAGTAAGTTCTAAAAGCATAATCAAATAATTCATGATCCCATAATTGTTTTACGTAACATATATAAACCAGCAGCTGGCTTAGAGTATGCATTTGATCCGAATTGCTTTACGTAATCTCCTTGAGACATAATTGGAGAGATATTACTTTGATCTCCGCCCATATATCTTGTAATATCTTTTGCAGGGTTTGAAGCAAATAATACAGGATCATATACATCTTCAGCTAAAATTTCAACAAAAGAGTTTAAACCTTCATCCATCCAAGTCCACTGACGTTCGTCTGAGTTTACAATCATTGGGAAAAAGTTGTGTCCAACTTCGTGAACAATAACCCCAATCATTCCTTTTTTAGTTCTATCAGAATAAGTTCCATCAGGGTTTGGTCTACCAAAGTTGAAACAAATCATAGGATATTCCATTCCTTGTCTTTCTGAATGTACAGAAATTGCTTTAGAATACGGATAGTCGAACGTTAATTTAGAATATTCAACAAGTGTTGTAGCAACTGCTCTTGTAGAATGTTCTTCCCATAATGGGTTTCCTTCTTTAGGATATAAAGAAATAGCCATTACTGTTTTTCCGTTAATATTGGTTGCCATGGCATCCCAAATATATTTTCTTGAAGAAGCAAAAGCATAATCACGTATACTGTTTGCTTTATAATGCCAAGTTTTTGTTTTTGTAGCACGACCTTTTTCAGTTACTTCAGCTTCAGCTTGCGTAACAATCATTACTGGATCTTTAAAAGATTTTCTTGCTTTTTCAAAACGCTTACGTTGTTTTTTAGTTAAAACTTCTTTTTCGTTTTGTAATTCACCTGTAGCTTCCATAATATGATCTGCAGGAACTGTAATTTTAACATCATAATCTCCAAATTCTAAAGCAAATTCAGAACGACCCCAAAACTGCATGTTTTGCCAACCTTCAACATTATCATAAACTGCTAAACGAGGAAAAAACTGTGCTATAGTATAGTTTTTGTTTCCATCAGGAAATTTTTCTAAACCAGAACGACCTCCGTCTGCATTAATATCATTAATTAAATAATTCCACTTAATTTTAAATTTAAAAACTTCACCAGAAGCCAAAGGCGTTGGTAAATTAATACGCATCATAGTACGATTAATAGTATGAGATAAATCTGTACCATCTGCATTTTTAACAGCTTCAATTTTGTATCCAAAATCTTTTGCTTTATCCATATTACTGCTTACAAACTGCTTTGGTGTTTGAAAACCGCTAGCTCCTTTAGATTTTGCTAATGGAGTTTTAGAATCTGGAGCACGCATATTTTGGTCTAACTGCACCCATAAATATTCTAGAACATCTTTAGAATTATTATGATATGTAATTGTTTCATTACCATAAATTCTGTCATTTTTTTCGTCTAAACGAATATCCATTACATAATCAACTTTTTGTTGCGTGTATTGGTGTCCAGGAGCTCCAGAAGCAGTTCTTTGATCGTTTGGAGTAGCCAAAACGTCTTTTAGTTGACGAAATTTGTTTTGATCGGTATGACCTTTTTGAGGCTCTTTTTTTGGTGCTTCTTGTGCAAATATTGATGCAGAAACAAAAAGGGCTGAAAGTAATAGCGTAGCGTATTTTTTCATTTTTGTTTGATTGAGTTAAAAATATGTGGAAAGTTACTGAATTTTGATAACTAGAAAACAGTGTTTGTTAAAATTTTAACAAACTTTTATACAATTTAAGTACAAAAAAAAGCGGTACAATTACCTTGTACCGCTTTTAACTTTAAATATATTTATTTTAACCTTTAACCTTATTCTTAAATTTATCGAATTTAGTTGCGGTCTTTTTAGGCCAACTGTTGTTAGAGGTATCTACATCAGCAGTTTCTAAATCAGGATCAATTGTAATACTTTGTACTTCTTTTGATGAAGAAAATACTTTTGTAACTTGCTTATCATTATACCTCCAAATTTGTGCAGGATATGTTTTCTTTTCTTTTGTTCCGTCTTTGTAAGTAAACTCAACAATAATAGGCATTACTAAGCCACCAGGTTTGTTGTAGGTAATTTCGTAATGATATTTACTTTGTTTTTTAGAGAAACCTAAACCTTTAGAAGTATCTTCAATAAAGTTTACTGATGCATCTTTATTTTTAGTTGTATAGAATTTTTTAACACCTTTTACACCAATATCAGTAACATCTGTTGTGTAAAACCATCCTCTCCAAAACCAATCTAAATCCATTGCCGAAGCATCTTCCATCGATCTAAAGAAATCAGCAGGAGTAGGGTGTTTAAATTTCCATCTTTTAGAGTAGGTAGCAAATGCATGGTCAAATAATTCTTTTCCCATAATGGTTTCTCTTAAAATCCATAAGGCAGTTGCAGGTTTACCGTAAGCGTTGTTACCAAAACTATACACATTATCTCCTTTAGACATAATTGGGGCAATTCTGGCTTGATTACCACTCATATATTTTACAATATTCTTTGGATAACCTCTTGTAATAGGGAAATCTTTGTCGTAATCTAATTCTGCTAACATTTCCATGTAAGAGTTTAAACCTTCATCCATCCATGTCCATTGGCGTTCATCAGAATTTACAATCATCGGGAAAAAGTTATGTCCAACTTCGTGAATTGTAACTTTTACCATTCTATATTTTATTCTATCAGAATAACCTCCATCAGCAAGATCAGGTCTTCCTGGATTGAAACAAATTTGTGGATATTCCATTCCCATTTGTCCGTCAACAGAAATTGCTTTGTGGTACGGATAATCAAACGTATATCTCGAATATGTTTTTAATGTTTGTGCTACAGCTCTGGTAGAATGATCTCCGTATAACGGATTTGCTTCTTTAGAGTATAAAGATTCAGCCATTACTGTTTTACCATTAATATCAACAGCCATTGCATCGAAAATAAATTTTCTTGAAGTAGCAAAAGCATAATCTCTTACATTGGTAGCTTTAAATTTCCAAGTTTTTGTTTTTTTAGAACGTCCTTGCTCAATTTTCTCAGCTTCTTTTTGAGTTCTAATAATAACAGGTTTGTCGAAAGTTTTTCTTGCTTTTTCAATTCTTTTTAATTCAGTTTTAGAAAAAACATCTTTTTTATTTAACAACACACCTGTTGCACCTAACATATGATCTGCAGGAACAGTAATGTTTACATTAAAATCTCCAAATTCTAAAGCAAATTCACTTCTTCCCCAAAACTGATCGTTTTGCCAGCCTTCAACATTATCATACACACATAATCTTGGGTAAAATTGTGCGATTACATAATTGTTATTATTGTCTTTAGGAAAATGTTCGTAACCAGATCTACCACCTTGAGTTCTGTGGTTATTGATGTTGTACCACCAGTTAATATTAAACTTAAATGTATCGCCAGAGGCTAATGGTTGCGCTAAATTAATACGCATCATTGTTTGATTAATGGTGTGCGATAATTTTGTTCCGTCTGCATTGGTAACACTTGTAATTTTAAATCCACCATCAAAAGCTTTTTCAGGAAAAGCTCTGTCATAAAAACGTTTAGGCAATTTTTCACGAATTTTAGTAGGAGCGATGTCTGGAGTTTTAGAATCTGCTGCTCGCATATTTTGATCTAATTGCACCCATAAATAAGTTAATTCGTCGGTAGAATTATTATGGTATGTAATAGTTTCATTACCTGTAATACTTTGTTTATCGTCATTCAATACGATATCCATTGTATAATCAACTTTTTGTTGTGTATATTTTACACCAGGAGCCCCCGAAGCCGTATGTTGGTTATTTGGCGTTGGTAATTCTTGCTTTAATTGTCTGAATTTGTTTTGATTCGTATGTCCTTCTTTAGTAATTTGCTGAGCAAAAGCAGTAGTTGCTACCAAGAAAAGAGAAAAAACGAATAAAATAGTTTTCTTCATTATATTTAAGTTGTTGTTTAAGTAAATTTAAAAGTAATGATAAGTGATAGATATTGTTAAAGAATGTTAAAAATTTAACAAACCTTTATCATTTTTTTTGTCTAAAAATAAGCTCTTGTGAGCTGTTTTTATTAAGTTTTGTTGTTCAGGAAAATGGTTTACTAATACATCATTTTGTATTTCAATGGAGTTTAAAGTTTTTATGTTTTCTACTTCTAAGTAAAAATAAACAATATCACCATCGTATTCCTTTCCTATAAAATTATAAGTTACATCGTTATTATTAACTTTAATTTTAAAGTGTTTTTGCAAGTAATTTAAGAAAAGTTCATCAACTTTTTTAAACTCATCTTTTGTAGTTAATTGTAAATCTACATTATAGTCTTTATTAATAGCAGTTTCTATATCATCAATAAAAACATTCATAATCATTTGAACAGATTGTGTTTTTTCTTTGTATTCGATTTCAGTTAAAGAAATATAGTATTTGTGAACACTAAAAGAGAATAGTGGAAGGATAAATAATAGGATAAATATTTTTTTCATAATTCTTAAAGACCAATTATTGCGCCAAAATACTAATTATAATTGTTTGAATGTAATTTTTTAAATACTTCGGATTTCTTTTTTAAAAAAAGAATCATATTTATATCACCTGAATTATAAACCTGATTAAAATGTTCATCCGCAGTACAAAAATAAATAAACTTATAAACGTCTGATTCTTTGATTTGATACTCTTTTACAATGTGTTTAGAATACGTGTTTTTTAAATTTTTTACTTTTACTTCTAAACTTTCAATAGTTTTAAGTTTTCGAAGTTTGGTTATTCGTCCCGAAATACTGTTAATTATGTAATCTATAGAGAGTAAATTTCTTCCGCCCATTGCTGTATATAACCTTCTTTCGGCTGGTGTAAGAATTCTAGATCCAGCATAAGGAAGTTTTAGTGTTTTAGCATCTATTTTTTTCTCGATTTTTATGTTCTTGCTATCTGAAGTTAAATAACCTAATAAATTATTTTTCTTAATTGATATTTCATCTAGCTCAAATGCTGTTTTTACTAATTCGAAAGTGTTTTTTTGTATTCCGAAATGATGTAAATTAACAATTAAAAGGGTTGATTTATAACCAACGAAAGATATTTGTAAAGAATCGTGCTGTTTTGCTAAAATTCTAAATTCACCGCTTTCATTGGTGAAAGTTCCTTGTTTTGTGTTTAAGTTAACCACATGTGCATTAAAAACATGGCCAACTTTATCTTTTACATCAGCATACAAAAACTTTCGGTTTTCTTGAGATTGAGCTTTTAAAAAAGAAATTAATAAAACAAGAAAGAGTAACCGTTTATTCATTCGGTAAATTTATAACTTTTAAATAGCTTTCACTTTCTTGTCGTATTATTTTTATCACTTCTAATATGTTGCCTTTTTTATATAAATTTTCTATAGCTAACGGATTACAGTATGCTAAAAAATGATGATATTTTTCTTTTGGAATTTTTAAATCTACAAAGAAGAATTTTTCACCAAATTCTGATATTAACATTTCAGGGAAATTTTCTTTATATTTAATCTCTTTTCGAAGCCTTCTTTTTTCTGCAGCATGTTGATCAATGCCTTCACTAAAACCACCGCCTACACCTGCAAATTTTGCAGTAGGATCAGTTTGTTTTTGCATGTCAGGTGCTTTAGAACGATCTATAACATCAATTTTATTAGTTGTAATTTTTTCAAAATCTATATTTTTTATGCCATTAACTAAATTGGCAACTATTTTATTAATTTTATTTTCAGGAGTTTGTTTTATATCTATTGATAAAACACCTTCTAAATTGTGTTTTTTTAAAATAATTTCATCTAATTCAAGCGTTTCTTTTTCTAAATAAATATTGTTTTTAAACATTCCGAAATGTTTAATTTTTACAATTAAAAAGGTTGTTTTATAACCAACAAATGATATTTGTAAGGAATCATTAACTTTTGCTAAAATTCTAAACTCTCCCTCTTCATTAGTATAAGTTCCTTGGTTTGTTTTTTTGTTAATGATGTGTGCGTTAGCAACTGCTCCGACTTTATCTTTTATAGTAGCATATAAAAATTTCCGGTTCTCCTGAGAAATGATTTTAAAAGTAACAGTTAAAAAAAATAAAAGCAAGAGTAGTTGTTTTTTCATAGATTTATTTTTGAGTAACTCGCGTGTTTTCTTTATGTAAAAGATACGGAGAGTTTTTACTATTATCCAATAAAACAGTGGTAAGTTCTAAAAATTTATCTTTTCTATATAAATTAATAATACCTTTTGAGATGCAAAATTCTAAAAACGGATTGATGTTTTCTTTTGATATTTTCAGCTGATGAATAAAGAAGCCATCGGTAAAATGCTTTCTTATTTTAACAATGTTTTTATCTTCTATTTTTAATTTTTTTAATACCTTTTTTTGTTTTATTTTTCCGTTTAAAGTATTTAGAAGACCATCTATATTAACAGCTACACCAGACTTAATAGCTATCGTTTTTTCATTTTTAATTTTCTTGTTTTTGGCGTAGGGTAACTTTAATGTGTGTGCATTAACAATTGGACCTTTGTATATTAGTATGTCTTTGTCGACTTCAAAAATCCCTTTCTTTTTTTTAAGAACAATTTCATCTAACATATAAGTTTTACTATCTAAATGAATATTAATCTCTTTCGATTTTAAATCATCCTCTGTAATAACATGTTCTTTATATTCGAAGTTTAAATGAGAAATGATTAAAACATCACCTTTTGCAGCAAGAATTTCAAAACGTCCTTTTTTATTAGAAATCGAACCGATGTATAATTTCGGGTTGATAATATGTACGTCTTCTAATGCTAAACTATCTAAATAGATGGTTCCAGAAACAATTTTAGTATTGTTTTGAGCAACCATAATTAGTGATGTTAAGTAACATAATAAAAATAGAATCTTCTTCATTTTACAAAGAAACCACCTACTTGTCTTAAAAATGTTTTAAAAGGATGGTAAATTTTTGTTAATTTGAGGTATGAAAAAAATTATTATAGCTAGTACATCAACGATTCACGGAAGCGGATATTTAGAATATATATTACCAACGCTTGCTACTTTTTTTAAAGAAGCGAAAACTATTTTATTTATTCCTTATGCAAGACCAGGCGGAATAAGTTATGACGAGTACACAGCTATTGCTAAAAAAGCTTTTGCTACGATTGATAAAAAAGTAAAAGGGATTCACGAATTTGATAATCCGAAGGAAGCACTAAAACAAGCTGAAGGAATTTTTACAGGTGGAGGAAATACTTTTGAATTGGTGAATCAATTATATAAAAAGGATGTAATTACAGCATTAAAACAAGCTGTAGAAAGCGGAATACCGTATTTAGGAACTAGTGCAGGAAGTAATATTTGCGGAGTTACAATGATGAATACTAACGATATGCCAATTGTATATCCGCCAAGTTTTAAAACGTTAGCGTTTATTCCTTTTAATATAAATGCTCATTATTTAGATCCGATAGAGGGCTCTACACATATGGGCGAAACTAGAGAAACAAGAATAAAGGAGTATCATGTGTTTAACACGACTTCGGTTTTAGGCTTACGAGAGGGGAGTTGGTTAGAGGTAAGTGGAGATTCAATAATTTTAAAAGGAAGTTTATCTGCACGTTTATTTCAAAAAGATACAACACCTATTGAATTGGCAACAAATAAAGAGATAAGTATTTTATTTTAAAAAAAACTCCAAACATTTGTTTGGAGTTTTTTTACTTATTATAAATCATTTCTTTTACAGGCGAGTAAGGTGTTTTTTAACAACATTGCTATTGTCATTGGACCTACACCTCCAGGAACTGGAGTTATAAATGCTGATTTTTCGGCAACTTCATTAAAAGCAACATCACCAACTAAACGAAAACCTCGTTTTTTAGAAGAGTCAGCAACACGGGTAATTCCAACATCAATAACAGTAACATTATCTTTAACCATATCGGCTTTTAAAAACTCAGGAATACCTAAAGCAGCAATAATAATATCAGCTTGTAAAGTAATTTCTTTTAAATTCTTTGTTCTACTATGTGTTAGAGTAACTGTTGCGTTTCCTACTTTTCTTTTTTGAGCTAACAAAATACTCATTGGGCTACCTACAATATGGCTTCGACCAATAACGACAACATTTTTACCACTAGTTTCTACCTTATAACGATCTAACAGTTCTAAAATTCCAAACGGAGTAGCCGAGATAAATGTAGGTAAGTTTAAGGCCATTTTACCAACATTAGTTGGATGAAATCCGTCTACATCTTTATCTGGGTTTACAGCCATTAATACTTTTTGTTCATCAATATGATCGGGTAGTGGAAGCTGTACAATAAAACCATCAATATCATTGTCGATATTTAAAATAGCAATTTCATTAAGTAATTCTTCTTCGGTTGTTTCTTTAGGAAGTCTAATTAAAGAAGATTCAAAACCTACACGATCACATGCTTTTACTTTTGCGTTAACGTAGGTTAAACTTGCGCCATCATTACCAACAATAATGGCTGCTAAATGAGGTGTTTTTTTATCGTTGTTTTTTAACTCTAATACATCAAGAGCAATTTCTTCCTTAATGTCTGCGGATGTTTTTTTACCGTCTAGTAAAATCATTGTGTTGTTGTGTTGTGATTGTTGTTAGTACCTATATGTAAAAAAAAGAGAAGCCACAGCTTCTCTTTATATTATTTCATTCCTTTCATCATTTGCATCATTTTTTTTCCGCCACCACCTTGCATCATTTTCATCATTTTGCTCATCTGATTAAATTGCTTCATTAACTGGTTTATTTCTTGAACAGAGGTACCAGAACCTTTCGCTATTCTCTTCTTACGACTTGCGTTTATGGAAGAAGGCGTACTTCTTTCTAGCGGAGTCATAGATTGTATGATGGCTTCGATACCTGTAAAGGCATCATCTTCTATTTCGACATCTTTAAGGGCTTTTCCTGCACCAGGAATCATACCTACAAGATCTTTCATGCTACCCATTTTTTTGATTTGTTGTATTTGACTTAAAAAGTCATCAAAACCAAATTGATCTTTAGCAATTTTCTTTTGTAATTTTCTAGCTTCATCTTCATCATATTGTTCTTGAGCACGTTCTACTAAAGAGATAACGTCTCCCATACCCAAAATACGATCTGCCATACGATCTGGATAGAATACGTCAATAGCATCCATCTTTTCACCAGTACCAATAAACTTAATTGGTTTATTTACTACCGATTTTATCGATAAAGCAGCTCCACCACGTGTATCACCATCTAATTTGGTTAATACAACACCGTCGAAGTTTAAAATATCATTAAAAGCTTTTGCTGTATTTACAGCATCTTGCCCTGTCATTGAATCTACAACAAATAATGTTTCTTGCGGATTAACAGCTTTGTGAATGTTAGAAATTTCATTCATCATTTCTTCATCAACAGCTAAACGACCAGCAGTATCAATAATAACTACATTCTTACCGTTTGCTTTTGCATGCTTAATTGCATTTAAAGAAATTTCAACAGGATTCTTATTTTCTACTTCTGCATATACATCAACGCCAATTTGTTCTCCAACAACTTGTAACTGATTAATAGCGGCAGGACGATACACATCACAACCTACTAATAATACTTCTTTAGATTTTTTAGTTTTTAAGAAATTAGCCAATTTACCAGAAAAGGTAGTTTTACCAGATCCTTGTAAACCAGACATTAAAATTACACTAAGAGAACCGCCTAAGTTAACACCAACAGTATCACCTCCCATTAATTCAGTAAGTTCGTCTTTAACCAACTTTACCATTAATTGCCCAGGATTTAACGTAGTTAATACGTCTTGACCTAAGGCTTTTTGCTGTACTCTTTTAGTAAAATCTTTAGCTATCTTAAAGTTAACATCGGCGTCTAATAAAGCTCTACGAACTTCTTTTAGCGTTTCTGCAACATTAACTTCAGTAATTTTTCCGTGTCCTTTAAGCGTATGTAACGCTTTATCTAACTTTTCACTTAAATTATTAAACATGTATCGGCTTCATTTTTAGAGGCACAAATATAGTAATTAGACTTTAGATGTTAGACTTTAGATGCTAGATTTTTAGTCTTTTTTAAAGAAAAAATAATTGATAAATAAAATTAAGTAGTTTTTTTAGCCTGTAATTTTTTAAGAATTATAAAGGTTGAATTTATTAATGCTTCTCTTTTAAAATAGTAGTGTGATGCTCGGTATGATATCCTGTCCACATAATAATTTCTCTAATAGGCATTTTACCCATTAATGGATGAGGAAGAATTAGGGAATTTAAATCCTTGTCTTTCCAACGTTTCGTTTTATGTTGTAGTTTTTTGTTTTGTACTTGAAGTGTTACTAATAATTGGTTAAAATTAGCTTTGGAAGGAGTTTTTACTTCAATATTAAATTTCTTGGCTCTTTCTTGATTTTTAGAAAGCTTCTCTTGATAACGTTTTGCAACTTCTTCATAAGAACGAACTTCTCTATTTGCGCTACCGAATTTATACTTCAATAAAAATTTAGGGTAACTCAACGCTTTGTTTACTTGTTTTATTGAATCTACTAAATGAACAATATGTTGTCCTGTAGTCCATTTACCTTCAGAGCCTTTTTCAAAAGAATTTTCAGATTGTTGATGTATCCAATTAAATAATTCTTGATGTTTTTCTTCTAATAAAGTAACGATTTCTTTTTTTCCATTATAAGTTTTCAGTAAAGTGTTTGCGTGATTTTGTTTTGCTAAATTTCTCATCATTGTATGCTTTTGAATTTCCTTTAGCTACAGATAAATTTTGCCATTCATCAATTACTAACAATTTACCTAAAAAAACAATTTGACCTATATGATAAGAATAATGACAAAGTTGACGGTTTATAGCTTCAGTAATTGAATGCCCTTCATTTCTGATATAAATAATGGTATCAAAATTTTTTTCAGTAATTGTATTTAAAGCATCAAATAAAACTTTCCATCCTGTTTCCCAATAAGCAATAACTTCTTCTTTAGTTGTAAATGAGTTTATAAATTCACTGTCTCTATCTCTCCATTCTTTTTCACCATCCTCCGTTAAAAAGTTTGTCCAGCGAGAATGCATATTGCCAACAATATGTTTAATTATAATAGCAATAGAATTATTGTTTTTATTTGGTAATTCAAAAAACTGATCATTATTTAATTGAATAAAAGTTTTATCACCTAAAGATTTATAGTATTCAAATTGTTTTTTTATACTTGATAAATAGGATGTTTCCATTAAAAAGAGCTGATTTTAGTCAGCTCTAAGTTACAATATTTTAATGAGTTATTTCTTTGGGATAAAATCTAAAGCAGCGCCGTTAATACAATGTCGTTTACCAGTAGTTTCTCTTGGCCATCGTTAAAAGCATGTCCTAAATGACCACCACAGGTGTTGCATTTTAATTCGGTACGAGCATATCCTATTTTATAATCAATATCTAATTCAACATTCTTTTTTATGGCTCTATCAAAAGCTGGCCACCCTGAACCGGATTCGTATTTATGTTCAGATTTATATAATGGAGTCTTACAAGCAGCGCAAACGTATGTACCTTTTTTATAGTTTTTGTTTAACGAGCTTGAATTTTGACGCTCAGTACCAGCTTCTCTAAGAACATAATATTGTATTGGCGTTAAAAGAGATTTCCATGTTGTATTTGTTTTTGAAACCTTGTATATTTTTTTATTTTGAGCGTTTCCTGAGTAATTAACAAGTGTAATTAAAATGAGGGCAAATACTATTTTTTTCATATTTATTGAATAATAAAGTCTACAATTTCAGAAGTTACTTTTTTATTACGAAGTATTTTAGTGTGTCCTAAACCTTTGGTAATTAAAAGTTTTCCTTTTGATATGTTTTGACGAATATTTATAGCACAACTTACAGGTACGTCTCCATCATTAGAATCGTGCACAATTAAAGTAGGAATATTTATATTTTTAGCAACAATACTTGACGAATGAGAATCGATATCCATTTTCCATTGCTTATCAAAAATATTTTTCATTTTTCGAGCAACAATCGGTTTAACTTCTAGGTTTTTTGTGAAATTTAAAATAACATCAGAAATTTTATCAGCAGCACCAACAGTTACTAATTTATTAATTTTAAAATCGGTTGCAACGCTATTGTATAAACACATACCACCAAAAGAATGTCCTACAGCAGCTTCAAAAGGCCAAATTGTTTATCTATTTCTGTAATAGCATCTAAAAACTCAGGCATCATCGTTGTTTTTCCTTCTGATTTTCCGTGGGCTGAGTCCATCAAAAGAAATTACCATGTATCCTTTTTCTAAAAGTTTATCAGCAATCATAAACAACTGAGTGCTTCTTCCTGCCCAACCGTGTACAAGTAAAACTTTCTTTTTTGAATATCCATAAGATAATATTTCTACTTTTTTAGAAATATTAGGTATGGTTATTGTCTTCTTCTGTGCGCTTTTTAGCATTACTTTTTCCCTTTCAGGAATTGAGAATTTTATAGGTGTAATAAAGAGTTTAGTTCCAAATTTAGCAGTTAAACCAGTGGATAAAAATTGAATCGATTTAGCTAAAAATATAATAGGTTTAGGTATAAGTAAGCTAGGGGAGAATAAAATAGAACTTTTAAAATTCATGAAATTTATTTTTAAGATAAAGATAGAATTTGTAAATTTAAAACATACAATTTGTTTACTACTTTTGTGACAATATATTTTTTAGTGTGTCTTAACTAAAACAATCAATAATAAATAAAATCAATAATAAATGAAAAGAATTATAGCCTTAGGAATTGTAGCAATATTTTTAATACAATGTAGTACAGTGCCTATTACGGGAAGAAAACGACTTAACTTTGTGAGTGATGCACAAGTACTACCTGCTAGTTTTGCACAGTATAAAGGATTTTTAGCAGAAAATAAATTATCTAAAGATGTGTCTAAATCTAACGAGATTAAAAAAGTAGGTAAAAATATTTCAGAAGCTGTAGATCGTTTTATGAGAGCAAACGGAATGAAATCTGAAGCAGATTCTTATAAATGGGAATTTAATTTAGTAGAAGATAAAACTGTAAATGCATGGTGTTTGCCAGGAGGTAAAGTTGTTTTTTATACCGGTATTTTACCAATTTGTGCTAATGAAGATGGTATTGCTGCGGTTATGGGGCACGAAGTAGCACATGCTTTTGCAAAGCATGGTCAAGAACGTATGTCTACTGGGCAATTACAACAATTAGGTGGAGCAGCAGTAGCTTTAGGTACTAGAAATAGTAAAAATTCAGCTATTTTTAATACTGCTTATGGTTTAGGAACTCAAGTAGGTGTAATGTTACCTTTTAGTAGAAGTCACGAAACAGAAGCAGATAAATTAGGTTTAGTGTTTATGTTAATGGCAGGTTACAATGGTGCAGAAGCTGCCGAAGTTTGGGTAAGAATGAGCCAAAGAACAAAAGGACAAAAAGCTCCAGCAGAATTTATGAGTACGCACCCTTCTAATCAAACACGTATTAAAACACTTAGAGCGTATTTGCCAGAAGCAAAAAAATTAGCAGCAAAATTTAATGCACCTACAAAATAATAAGAGGGTAAATTATTTTATATTATATTGCAAACCGTTCATTTTATGAGCGGTTTTTTATTATAAGATATTTCACATATGCATAAGAGAGGAGATAAGAAATTAATTAATGCATGGGCATTTTACGATTGGGCTAATTCAGTATATTCATTAGTAATTAGTACTGCTGTTTTTCCGTTGTATTATAGTGCAATTACAAAAGGTAAAACCGTTCGCTTTTTAGGAATGGATTGGGAACACCCAGATAGTTTGTATAGTTATGCATTGTCGTTCTCTTTTTTAGTGGTGGCGCTTATTTCTCCAATTTTATCAGGAATTGCTGATTATACAGGAAGTAAGAAAAAGTTTATGAAATTTTTCTGTTGGCTTGGAGGTTTGTCTGTAATAGCGTTGTATTTTTTTGATGGTATAGATACTGTGTGGATTGGTATTTGGTTTACCATTTTAGCAAGTATTGGTTTTTGGGCAAGTTGGGTTTTTTATAATGCTTATTTACCTGAAGTAGCTTTGCCAGAGCAACAAGATAGAGCTAGTGCAAAAGGTTTTATCTACGGATATATTGGATCAGTTATTTTATTGATAATAAATTTAGGAATGATTATGTTTCCTGAAACATTAGGCATCACATCTGGTATGGCATCTCGACTTTCTTTTGTTATGGTTGGTATTTGGTGGATTGGGTTTGCACAAATTACTTTTAGAAGACTACCAGGAGATATTTATAATAAACAACCAGACAATGATTATATATGGAAAGGATATAGAGAGTTACAAATTGTATTTAAAGAAGTGTTAAATTATCCTACATTAAAACGATTTTTATTGGCTTTTTTCTTTTTGAGTATTGGTGTGCAAACTATCATTTTAATGGCGGCTATTTTTGGTTCTTCAGAATTGGGTTTAGAATCTACCAATATGATTGCAACCATTTTGTTAGTACAAATTGTAGCTATTTTCGGTGCCTTAATTTTTTCTAGAATTTCAGGCAAATACGGAAATTTTAAAGCTTTAAAATTAACTATTGGTATATGGATGCTTGTTTGCTTTTTTGCATTTTCATTAGATAAATCTCAAGAAAATGTAGCGCTATATTTTTACGGATTAGGAGGTTTGTTAGGATTAGTACAAGGAGCAATACAATCGTTAACACGATCTACGTATTCTAAACTTTTACCAGAAACAGAAGACCATGCAACGTACTTTAGTTTTTATGATGTGGTAGAAAAAATAGCAATCGTTTTGGGAACTTCTGTATACGGAGCATTGTATGCAATTACCGATTCTATGCAATGGTCGGTATTATGTTTGGCAATTTTCTTTTTAATATCGTTTATCATCTTAAACACATTAAAGAAAACGAAATACGTAGCCTAATTTTAAAATGGAGCAGGAGAAGTAAATTGTACTTCTTTTTTGTTAATTGGATGCCTAAAAAGGATGCTTTCTGCATGTAAATGTAATCTGTTAGCTTTCATTCCATACAAATCATCACCTGCAATAGGTGTGTTTAAACCTAAATTGTGTGCAGCATGTACTCGTAACTGATGTGTACGACCTGTAATAGGGTAAAAATATACTTTTGTTTTGTTATCTATAACTTCAATAGTTTCCCATTTAGTAAGCGCTTTTTTACCGTGTTCGTAACATACTAATTGTTTAGGTCTGTCATCTAAATCAACTCTTAACGGTAGGTTTATTTTGCCTTCTTTTTCTTCAAAAGTACCATCTAATAAAGCAATGTAGCGTTTTTTTATAGTTCTATTGATAAACTGCGCTTGTAAAGATTTATGAATGATTTCGTTTTTAGCGATCAACAAAATGCCAGAAGTAGACATGTCTAAGCGATGAACAATCAATGATCCGGTAGCATTTGGATATTCCTTTTTAATTCTACTATACACCGAATCTTTAACTTCTTTTCCCGCTACAGATAATAATTCATGTGGTTTGTTGATTACAAGCAGATACTCATCTTCAAATATAATTTCAATTTCTTTTTTCGTTTGAAGTTGTGCCATTAGCGGATTCTCATAAACAGTTAATCCCTGTAACATATGATGCAAGATAGGTTTACATTTACCTGTACAGGCAGCATAGTACTGTTGGTGTTTTCGAATAGCAGTAGCCGATGGTTTACCCCACCAAAATTCTGCCATGCAAATAGGAGTAAAGTTGTTTAAAAAAGCATATTGTAACAATTTAGGGGCGCAACAATCACCAGCACCAGCAGGAATATTTTGGGTAGAATCTTTAAAAATAGTTAATAGATTTTCCTTTTCCTTTTCCTTTTTAGCGTTTAAGAATTCATATTGTTTAAATATTTCTTGTTGACCAGCTGCAGAAAGCTCTTTTCGTTCTTGTTTTAATTGCTGTATTTGTAGTAGGTAATTAGTATATTTATCTTGTATAGAAGTTATTTGATTGTTTAAATATACTTCGTATTCACGTAAATAAAACTCCTCATTAATATTAAGTTGATTGTCTTGTTTAGAAAGCTCTTTTCTTAATTTTCTGCGTGCTTTAATTATCTTTTTTTCTTCACTTAAAAGAATTTCATTTTTTGATACCCTTTTTAAATATGATTTTTTAATTTTTAAATAATCAATATTACTTTCTAATTTAGAAAGTTGAAGATTAATTTGATTGTTTTTCTCTTCTGTTTTTAAGAATACTCCGTTTTTAACTAAAACATCGTATACTGGTGGTACGAATTTTTTATGATGATTCGTTCCAGCAATTTTACCTGAAAAAGCAGCTAGATATCCTAATTCACCATCATTTTTTTTAACAACTAATACTCCAAACATTTTACCCAAAGCATCTTTGTCTTTCTGATTTTTTATGCCAAAGTTATGTGTAAAATCTGTTTGATTTTTTAAGTACTCTTGTAATTCTTTAGTAGCTATTTTAGCTAAAGAATGTGGTGTATAGTTATGCGGATAATCAAACTTATTGGGTAAAGATATAGTATTTATTTTAGTAGTAAACGATAAGAATTTATCCATAATAAAAAGAAAAAGTGTTGCTTTCACAACACTTTTTAAAAATTAACAATTATATATTTTATCGTATAAATCTTTATAAATTTCTTTGATAATTTTACGTTTCATTTTCATAGTAGGTGTAAGGTGTCCTCCATCTATAGACCATTCTTCTGCCGTTAATTCAAAACGCTTAATCATTTCCCATTTTCCAAATTTAGAGTTACAAAGTGTAACTTCTTCTTGAATACGTTCAATTACTTTTGCGTTATTAATTAAATCAGTATTATTTTCGAATTTAAGATTATGTCTTTTTGCCCATTCTCTTACAAAATCGAAATTTGGTTGAATAAATGCAGCTGGCATTTTTTCTCCTTCTCCAACTACCATTACTTGTTCTATAAAACGTGATTGTTTTAACTCTCCTTCTAATAATGGCGGAATAACATATTTACCACCAGAGGTTTTAAACATTTCTTTAGTACGACCAGTAATTTTTAAGAATCCATCTTTATCAAGTTCTCCTTTATCACCAGTATAAAAATAACCATCTTTTAAAACTTCAGCAGTTTTTTCAGCATCTTTATAATAGCCTAACATTACGTTAGGTCCTTTTACTAAAATTTCACCTGTTTCAGCAAATTTCAGTTCTAATCCGTCAATTAATTTACCTACGGTTCCAGCTCTAAATCCGCCATTTCTAACATCATTTACTGTAATTACTGGAGAAGTTTCAGTAAGACCATAACCTTCCATTACAGGCATTCCTGCGGCAGCAAAAATTCTTGTTAAACGTGGTTGTAAAGCAGCAGAACCTGAAACCATTAATTTTAAATCACCTCCTAAAGCAGCTTGCCACTTCGAGAAAATTAATTTACGGGCAACACTTAATTGCTTTTCATACCACCATCCGTTAGCTCCGTATGGTTTGTATTTTAAACCTAAATCGATTGCCCAAAAGAACAATACTTTTTTGATACCTGTTAAGTCAGCTCCTTTGGCATAAATTTTATCATAAATTTTTTCATATAACCTAGGAACAGCTGTCATTACATGAGGTTTTATTTCTTGTGCATTTTCACTTAGCTTATCTATCGCTTCAGCAAAATAAATAGAAACGCCACAATATTGATATAAGTACAATATCATGCGTTCAAAAATATGACAGATAGGTAAAAAACTCAATCCGCGTTCTTCTCCATATAAAAGCGGTACTCTTTTTTCACTAGCTAACACGTTAGATACAATGTTACCATGAGAAAGCATTACACCTTTTGGTCTTCCCGTAGTACCAGAAGTGTAAATTAAAGTAGCTAAACTATCAGAAGTAACTGCATTTTTACGTTCTTCGACTTCATTTTGATTATCGGTGTTTTTACCTAATTCTAAAATTTCTTTCCAACTTTTTTCATTGGTAATATCATCAAAAGTAAAAACGTCTTTAAGGCTTGTATTTCCTTTAATCTGATTTAGTTTTTCTAAAACAGTTTCATCAGAAACGAAACAATAAGTAGCACCTGAGTGATTTAAAACATATTCGTAATCTTCCTTCGATATTGTAGGATAAATAGGTACATTTTGCGCACCTGTTTGTAAGATACCAATGTCACAAATATTCCATTCTGTACGGTTGTTTGTTGAAATTACAGCTATCTTATCATTAGGTTGTACTCCTAAACGCAATAAACCCCTACTAATAGTATTGGCTTTGTTAATATATTCGTTGGTAGAGATTGACTCCCATTTACCATTATATTTGGTGGTAAAAGCTTTTTCTAAATTATAAGTTTCTTGTTGATAATAAGGAAAATCAAAAAGACGGGTAATTTCAATCGACATAAATTTCATTTTTTTGCGTCTTGCAAAGTAGGGAAAATAGCTTGATTGTACAAGTTTCACCTTAATGGTTGATTTATTGTTGATTATATATTTTTTTATATAAATTATTGTATTTTTCTAAGATAACTTTACGTCTCATTTTCAATGTAGGTGTTAAATGCCCTGCATTAACTGTCCATTCATCTGTTGTAATTTCGAAACATTTTACTTGTTCCCATTTCCCGAATTTTAGATTGTAATAATCTATCTCTTTTTGAATTCTTTCAATTAGTTTTTTATCTGTGGAAACATTATTAACCGTATACTTGTGTCTTTTTGCCCATTCCTTCACAAAATCAAAAGAAATTTGGATAATTGCTGCGGGCATTTTTTCACTTTCTCCAATGACCATTACTTGTTCTATAAAGCGTGATTTTTTTAATTCGCTTTCTAGTACCGCAGGAGCAATATATTTACCTCCAGAAGTTTTAAAAATTTCTTTTTTTCTATCTGTAATTTTTAAGAAACCTTCTTCGTCTATTTCTCCGATATCTCCGGTATGTAAATACTCGTTTATAATAGTTTTTTTGGTTTGTTCGGGGTTTTTATAATAGCCCATCATAATGTTAGTTCCTTTGACTAAAATTTCACCATCATCAGCAATTTTTATAGAAACATCTTTAATTGCTTTACCAACAGTGCCTATTTTAAATCCTTTATTTCGCATGTCGGTTACAGAAACGGCAGGAGAGGTTTCTGTCATTCCGTAGCCTTCAAAAACAGGAATTCCGGCTGCTGTAAAAATTTTAATTAGCCGAGGTTGCATAGGAGCGCTTCCTGCCAACATAAAATCTAATTTACCACCTAAAGCTTCTTTCCATTTAGAAAAAACGAGTTTTCGAGCTATTTTTAATTGAAATTCGTACCACCAACCATTTTCTTTATATGGTTTGTACTGTTCGGCTAACTGTAATGACCAGAAAAATAATCGTTTTTTTATGCCAGTTAAATCACTGCCTTTATCAACAATTTTATCAAAAACCTTTTCTAATAATCGAGGTACTATCGCCATGAAGTTTGGGCGTATTTCACGAAGATTATCTCCGATTTTATCTATGCTTTCTGCAAAGTGAATTTCAAAGCCCATATATTGACAATAGTAGGAAGCGGCTCTTTCGAAAATATGCGAAACGGGTAGGTAACTAATGGCCTTTTTTTTATGGTGATGTAAATCTAAAGAAGTACTAATAGCAAAAATATTATCCACAATGTTCTTATGAGAAAGCATTACTCCTTTTGGCGTTCCGGTTGTACCAGAAGTGTAAATAATAGTGGCTAAATCTGATGGGTTTACTAATGCTTTATTTTTTTCAACAAGAGATTGAGTTTCGGTATTATTTCCTAAAGATAAAAAAGAACTCCAGCTATAATCTGTTGCTATATCTTCAAATGTAAATACTTTTTTTAGTTGCGTTTGATGCTGAACAGTAAGCACTTTCTCATATAAATCATTGTCAGAAACAAAGCAATAAATACTGTCAGAATGATTTAAAACATATGCATAATCTTTTTCTGAAAAAGTAGGGTATAAAGGAACATTTATAGCACCTGTTTGTAGTACACCAATATCTAAAACATGCCATTTTGGTTGATTTGTAGAGGTAATAACTGCTATTTTGTCTCCAGGTTTTATACCAAGATTTAATAAGGCTCTACTTACAGTATTCGCATCATTAATATATGTTTGTGTTGATACATTAACCCAAGTATTCTTTTCTTTTGATACAAAGCATTTTTCTTGTGGATACTGGCTAAGTTGATAATAAGGAAAATCGAAAAGACGTGTAACTTGTGTTGATTTATGCATATTAGTTCGTTTGGCATAAATCTATTAAAAAAATAATAATTACAAGAATAAAATAAATTTAGTGATTAAAAAGTTCACTTACTCGACTCTTATAAGTTTGTCCAATAGGAACTTTGTGTTCTTTTATTAAAATACGATTGCCTTCAATAAATTTGATTTTATCAATAGCTACAATAAACGATTTATGAACTCGTAAAAAATTGCCATCTGTTAAAATAGTCTCATAATGTGATATCTTTTCATGACTAACAATCATTTCATCAATTAAGAATAGTTTAGTATAATTTCCGTAGGCTTCGATATATAATAAATCATTTAAGTCAATTTGATGATGTTTTTTATCACCTTTTACAAAAAAACGAGTTGTTGATGAAGTGTTATTAGTAACTTCTTTAATAACTGTTTTTGTTGATTGGTTTTCTGAAACTTTATTAACGGCCTTAACCAAACGATCAAAACTAAAAGGTTTTAAAATATAATCAACAACATTTAATTCAAAGCCTTCTAAAGCATGTTCTTTATACGCTGTAGTAATAATCGTTTTAGGAGGTTTTGTTAATGTTTTTAGAAAATCTAATCCTCTTAATTTAGGCATATTAATGTCTAAAAACATAAAATCAATTGTGTTTTCATTTAAAAACTGCATTGCTTCCATTGCGTTGTAACAATTCTTTTCTAATTGTACATGTGGCAACATACTACAAAATTCTTCAATAATTTCGTGTGCTAAAGGTTCGTCGTCTATGATGATATATTTAAGCATGTTTCGCAATTTTTAAAGTAGTTTTATAAATGTTGTTTTGATTATTTACTTGTAATTCATGATTGTTTTTATAGACTAAAGATAATCTTTTCTTCAAGTTTTTTAATCCGATGCCACTAGATTGGGTTTTTTCTTTAGAATCAAAATTGTTTTCTAATTCAAAATAAATAGCATGTTTATCTTCATATAAATTGATATGAATAAATGCGTTTTCAGCAAGACTTTCTACACCATGTTTAAATGCGTTTTCTAAAAGAATGATGTAGAGCAAAGGCGAAATTGTTAAACTTGTGTTTATTGTATGGGTAAAAGTGATTTCTACCGTTTTTTTATAGCGAATTTTATGTAATTGTATATAATTTTCTAGGTATTCAATTTCATCAGCAAGTTCTACTTTCTCTTTTTCTCCTTCATAAATGGTATAACGCATCATGTCAGATAATTTTAGAATAACTTCTGGCGCTTGTTTCGAATTCTTAATTGTTAAAGCGTATAAATTATTTAATGTGTTAAAGAAAAAATGAGGGTTTATTTGCGCTCTTAACAAAGATAGTTCAGTATTCGATTTTTCGGCTTTTAAGTTCTGTAGCCATTTCCATTGCTCAAAAATCCATAATGAAAATAATATAGGGATTGGTATGAAAAATACTGTAAAAGGAAACTCTTTTTTAATTTCTAAATACGTTTCTAATCCGCCAGTAAACAATCTCAAATACATGAAATATAGAAATATTGGAACATAAAAGAAAGCAATTAATTTCCAATATTTTTTAAAAAAACTAGGTGCTAATAAATAAGCGGTTCCAATCCAAAAACCTATTAATAAAATAAATGTAATTGGATTGTCTGGTAGTTGCATAAAAGTATCAATCGCTAATGCTACAAAAAATAAAACAAACAAAACAAGTACACTTAACGCAGTTTTCTTATTTCTTTTTAAATACTTATAATTATGCATTGGCAAAGCAATTACCAATCCCCAGATAAATGCGAAAATAAAGATCTGATAAGTTTTATCCTCAGGAAGAATAATTAAACCTAAATAGTCTAATAAATAGAAAATTGGAATTATAACCGTAAACCCAAAAATAAAGGCTTTGTACTTTTTAAAAAATTGAATCATACTTCAAAATTACTATTGTTATAGCGTCTTTGCAACAATATTGATATACACTGTTCATTTTATGTTCAACAAGACATTTTTTTAGACAAACACTTTTCAGCTAGTTTCTTGTTAAATATAACACAATAAAAAAGCAGTTTGTCATTTTAGTTTTAAAACTCTTTTTACCTGTAATATTTTTGCCCCAAGTTAATCTTAAATCGATAAAAATGAAAAATTTAAAAATATTACTACTTAGTTTATTAAGTATTTTTTGTGTGAGTGCACAAGAAAATAGTGAGCAACAAACAAAAATAGATGCCATTTTCTCTAAATGGAATAATCCAAATTCTCCTGGTGGAGCTGTAGGAGTTATTAAAGAAGGAAAATTAATTTTTGCAAAAGGATATGGAATGGCAAACTTAGATTACAACATTCCTAATGGCTAGAAACTGTATTTAAAATAGCTTCTACTTCTAAACAATTTACTGCAGCGAGTATTATTTTGTTATCACAACGAGGAAAACTTTCTTTAGATGATAAGTTGAGTACATTTTTTCCTAAATTTCCTTCGTATGCTAATGATATTACTATTCGACATTTATTAAATCATACAAGTGGTATTAGAGATTATATAATTCTTGCTAGACTTTCTGGCTTAGGCGTAAATGATTACTATACAGATAAAACGGTTGGTAAGCTATTAATGAGTCAACAAGAATTAAACTTTAACCCTGGAGAAGAATTTGTATATAGTAATTCGGGTTATTGGTTGTTGGGTCAAATTGTCGAAAAAGTTAGTGGTGAAAGTTTGGCCGTTTTTGCAAAGAAAAATATTTTTGATCCTTTGAAAATGAAAAACTCTCGTTTTCATGATAATTTTGTTGAGATTGTAAAAAACAGAGCAACTGGCTATAGATCAAATAGAAAAAATGGGTTTAACCAATACATGACCACACTTAATATGATTGGTGATGGTGGATTATTAACGACTATTAATGATCTTGCTAAATGGGACGCCTCATTTTATGATACTTCAGTTTTTAATAAAGATTTTTGGAACCAAATGTTACAATTAGGAACTTTAAATAATGGTAAAAAAACACCCTATGCTTCTGGTTTAGCATTTAGGAATTATAAAGGATTAGAAGTAATTCATCATAGTGGTTCTTTTGTAGGATATAGAACGCAGTTTATTCGTTTTCCAAAAGCAAAGTTTTCTGTTATTGCTTTAGCTAACAGAACTGATACTGATCCGTCAAAATTGGCTTATAAAATTGCTGATTTGTTTTTAAAGGATCAGTACAAATCAAATAATACGATTAAAACAGAAAAACCTGCATCAAAAAAGAGTAGCGAAAAAGCAGTATTTGTTACGTTATCAGAGAAAGAATTGAAGGTTTTTGAGGGAGACTATTGGGATAATAAAAGTAAATCTAGTCGTAAACTTGTTGTACGTGATGGTATGTTAAATTATGTAAGAAGCAATGGAAGAGCTACTAAAATGCGACCAATAGCAAAAAATAAATTCCAAATGATTGGACCACGTGTTCCAGTAATACTAACCGTTAATTCAAAAGCTAATAATTTTAGTATTAAACTTCCAAATGCAGCGCCAACATTTTTTGTTGCTTATCAACCAGAAACCACTTATAGTCAAGAAGATTTAAAGGAATATGCTGGCGAATATTATAGTGTTGAATTAGATGTTGTTTATTCCTTAAAAATGAAAAAAAATAGTATTGTTCTTTTTGTAAAAGGTGATTCAGTTGGAGAAGTAACACCAATTAAGAAGAATTTACTAAACATTAATGGAAGACAAATGTTTGAGTTTAATAAAGCAAGAAATGTATTTAGATTATCTATGCTAGGAAGGGTTAAAAATATAAAATTTGTTAAGAAATAGAAATTTTAAAATACAATCTAATCACTCAAAAGTCCCTTAATTGGGACTTTTGTTCTTTTATAAACATATTTAAAATAACGACATCATCTTTTAAAGGTTAAAACTATTCAAACAATACTAAATTTTATACAAACAACACGTTTTTTTAGTTGAACTTAAGATAGCTTAAAATTCAAGTTATCTGAATTGAAAAAAGCCTTGTTTATCATCTTTAATTTAAGGAGGAGTTAAAATATTTCATATTTGTGTATAATTTAAAACATCAGAAAATGAATACTTTAAAAATAAAAAACTTAACAAAAATATATCCAAACGGTGTAAAAGCATTAAACGGAATTAGCTTAGAAGTTACCAACGGAATGTTTGGTTTATTAGGTGCAAATGGAGCAGGAAAATCTTCTTTAATGCGAACGATTGCTACTTTGCAAGAACCCACTTCTGGAAGTGTTTCGTTTAATAATGTTGACATTATTGAAAAGCCAAATAACTTAAGAAAACATTTAGGGTACTTGCCACAAGAATTTGGTGTATATCCAAAAATATCAGCAGAAAAATTGCTAGATCATTTAGCTGTTTTAAAAGGAGTTTTAAATAAAAAAGAGCGTAAAGAACAAGTTACAGCTTTATTACAGCAAGTAAATTTATATCAGCATCGAAAAAAATCGGTATTTACTTTTTCTGGCGGAATGCGTCAACGTTTTGGTATTGCACAAGCATTATTAGGCGATCCACAAATTATAATAGTTGATGAACCTACTGCAGGTTTAGATCCAGAAGAAAGCAATCGTTTTTTAAATTTATTAAGTGAAATTGGTGAAAATGTAATTGTTATTCTTTCAACTCATATTGTTGAGGATGTTAAAAATTTATGTCCAAAAATGGCAATTATGTCTAATGGTGAAATTATATCACAAGGAAATCCAAAAGAATTAGTGGCAAGTATTGAAGGGAAGATTTGGTCAAAGATTATTCCCAAAGCAGATATTGCTATTTACAAAAAGACATTTCAAGTAATTTCTACAAAATTGGTTGCCGGTGAAACTCAAATTAGAGTTTTATCTGATGATAAACCCGAAAGTGGTTTTGAAATGATTACTCCAAACTTAGAAGACTTTTACTTCGCAACATTGTTTAATCAAACTTTAAAAGCCTAAATTATGTTTAAAAAATTAATCCAATTCGAAGTTTTTTATCAATTAAAACAAAGAGCATTTCCAATATTTGTAATTTTATTTTTAGCATTAGGTGTATTTATTGGAAGACAAGGTTTTGCACCTACAGGTGTTAATTTTAATGCTGTATATCAAGTTTATTTTTACACCAATATTATTACTTTAGGAAGTGTATTTATAACTATGTTTTTTGCAATAAGTGCTATGCTAAGAGATAAACAGCATAATATGGAAAGTTTAATTTACAGTTCTTCAATAACCAAAGCACAGTATTTTTGGAGTCGTTTTTTAGGAACTTTTATTTTTAGTGTGTTGGCTTTTTCTCCTTTTCTTTTAGGATATTTCTTAGGAGTAAACCTCTCAGATTTAGACCCCGAGCGTATCAGTGAATTTCATATAATGACTTATCTACAGCCGTTATTATATATGGTAATTCCGAATATTTTCATTTGTTCTACAATTATTTTTTCTGTAAGTACAATCACAAAAAATAGTACAGCAACCTATGTAAGTGCCGTATTTATTTACATGCTGTATTTTGTGAGTTCTATTTTTTTAAACTCACCGTTAATGGCGCAATCTGTACCTGCATCATCAGAAAGTATGGCGATGGCAGCGATTGCAGATCCATTTGGAATTGCAGCTTTTTTTGAGCAAACACAGTATTGGACACCTTTTCAGAAAAACACACAGTTACTTTCGTTATCAGGATTGTTTTTAAAGAACAGAATTTTTTGGGTTCTTGTTTCTCTTGGTTTTCTGTTGGCTACTTATAAAATGTTTTCTTTCAGAAAAATCACTAAAAAAGTAAAAAAAGAACCAAAAGTTAAAAATGTGAAACAAGAGTTATTGGCTTATAAACCAATAAAAGGATTGCATAATTTTAAAGCACAAAGACTAGCCTTTTTTGCATTGTTAAAAATAGAATTGAAAAGTGTTTTTAGGAGTTTACCTTTTATAGCAGTCTTATTGATGTGGATGTTTATAGTATTCTCAGAGTTATATTCGTCTGTTATTGGAGGTGGAGAATATGGCGTAAGTGTATATCCTTTTACCAATAAATTAACCGAATTAATTGTAGATCCGTTAACTATCTTTAGTTTGATATTGATCATTTTTTATAGCTCAGAAATTGTTTGGAAAGAACGAAGCCTACATTTTAATTTGATAATTGATGCGACACCTGTAAAAAACAGTACATTCTTTTTTTCAAAGTTTAGTGCTTTGATATTACTTCCAATAATTTTGATAACTGTTGGAGTAGTTCTTTGTATTGCATTTCAAATGGCTTTAGGATATTCTAATTTTGAATTCGGTTTATATGCTTCATTATATTACTATTACGGATTGCAATTAGTCGTTTTCTGTATGATTGCTTTATTTGTTAATAGTTTGGCAAAAACTAAATATATGGGAATGGGAATTTTTGGATTGATTGTATTATTAACACTTAAATCTGAAATGTTAGGATTAGAACATCCACTTACAAGTCTTGGTTTTTTACCTAGATTGGAATCTAATAATATGGATGGTTTCAACGGTGTTTCAAATTTATATAATCATTTAGCAATGTATTGGTTGGCTTTTGGATTGTTGTTAATTGTACTTTCTTTCAAAATTTGGAATCGTGGAATTATAGCTAGTTTTTCAGTAAAAGTGAAGCAGTTTTTTACAAATTGGATCAAGATTCAGAAATTGAGTTTCTCATTTTTAACGTTTATGTTTATTGGTTTTGGAAGCTTGGTTTTTTACAATATAAATATCGTTTCTGAGTATAATACTTCTAATGACAGATTAGATTTTAGCGAAAACTACGAAAGAAAATTCAAAAAATATCAAAAAGTAAAAAGATTGTATCCAACTTCAAAAAAGACAAAAGTTGATATTTATCCTAAAGAAAGAAGTTACTTGTTAACTGCAAATTATATGATGATGAATCGTAGCGAAAAACCTATGTCACATGTATTTGTTACTGAAAGAATGGCATTAGAATCTTTGCAAATAGAAGACGCTATATTAATAGAACACGATTCTGATTTTGGCACTTATCTTTTCGAATTTAATAGCGCATTGCAACCAAATGATTCTGTTGTATGCAACTTTAAATTAATAAATAAAGTAAAAGGTTATGAAAATAACAATTCTATTGTAAACAATGGAACTTATATCAATCGTTTTAGGAATTTTGAACCAATTTTGGGGTATACAACTAGTTTTGAAATCTCTAACACAAGGGAACGTCAAAAAAGGGGTTTGCCAAAACGTATAGAAGAAAATAATAATTCGGATGCACATATTGTAATGGAAGATGTTAAATATGAGAAAATAAATTTCGAAACTATTATTTCTACATCAAGTAACCAAACAGCCATTAGTTCTGGTCGATTGTTAAAAGAATGGACGGAAAATAATCGAAACTATTTTCATTATAAGTCTAGTAGAAAAATTTCACCAGAAGTAGGGTATTTTTCAGCAAAATATAAAACTAAGAAAACAAATTATAAAGGTGTTGCTATTGAACAATACTATGATCAAAACCACGATTTTAATATTGATGATATTGAAAAGAGCATCCAAGAGACGTTAGATTACTGTCAAGAAAATTTTGGTGCATATCAATTTGATCACATAAGAATTGCAGAAGTACCTGCACATTGGCCTTTTGGTGGATTTGCACATCCAGGAGTTATTAGTATGGTTGAAGATAGATTATATTTATCTGATGTTAGTAACGAAGATACTTTTAATGTAGTTGCAAAAAGAACCATTCACGAAGTTGCGCATCAATGGTGGGGACACACATTATCTTCTAAACCAGTTGCAGGAGGATCTTTTCTTGTTGAAGGACTTGCAAAATATACAGAAGCTGTTGTAATGGAAAAAATGTATGGAAAAAACGCTTTGTACACATTAGCGGAAGACACAAGAAGCAGGTATTTTTCTGGAAGATCTTTTGCTTCTGAAATAGAGCCGCCAGTTTATAAAGTAGACGGACAAAGTTTTATTTCTTACGGAAAAGCATTAAATGTACTATTAGCTTTGAGAGATTTAGTAGGCGAAAAACAAGTAAATTTAGTTTTAAAAGCGTTGACTGATACTTATAGAAATAGTAATAAGTTAGAAGTAACTACTTTAGATTTTTTAACTGAAGTTTATAACGTAACACCAACAGAACAACATGATTTAATTAATGATTGGTTTAAAAAAGTAATTACTTATGATTTAGGAATTGAAAATGCTACAACAAAAGCATTAGCAAACGGAACATTTGAAGTATCGATAAAAGTAAAAGCAAAACGTTTAGAAACTTTAAATTCTGGAGAAGTAAAAGAAATAGCAATAGACGAACCTATTAAAATTGGGTTGTTCTCTAAGCACCCATCAAATGTGAAAGATGATAACTCGATTTTATACTATGAGTCTAATCAAATCAACAAAGAAATAACTGAGATTAAAATCATCGTAAATGAAAAGCCAAGTTATATTGCAATTGATCCTTATGGAACAAGATCTGATGAGAACTTAGTAGATAATGTTTTTCAATTATAAGAATTAACTTTTCTTTATTATTTTATTAGTAGTTATTCCAAATAACTATTTACAGTTTTATTCTTGATTAATAAAAAGGGTTAGAAGAGTATGTAAAATATTCTATTCTAATCCTTTTTTTATGTACTTGTAGACGTTTAATGCCTATTTGTCTAAATTTTTAAAAGCAAATACAATTATTTAGTAATATTGAAACTTACAGAAATCATTTAAAATGAAAAAAAACATTTAATTCTAAGTTTATTTTTTTTAATTTTCTTAGTATCAATTAATGCACAA
The DNA here is from genome assembly GCF_027941755.1 of Tenacibaculum retecalamus. Lineage (NCBI taxonomy): Bacteria > Pseudomonadati > Bacteroidota > Flavobacteriia > Flavobacteriales > Flavobacteriaceae > Tenacibaculum > Tenacibaculum retecalamus. The sequence continues at coordinate 1,257,309 of NZ_CP115916.1, forward strand.
GTAAAAGAAATAGGAGATATTACTTTAGGGAAAAAATTTGCAGTAACATCTAAAGTATTAAATCAAACTAGAGAGATTCAAGTTTATTTACCAAAGAGATACAAAGATTCAATAAAAAAGAACTATCCAGTTATATATGTTTTAGATAGTCAAGATTATTTTAATTCGGTTGTTTCTTTTCAAGAAATGTTGATAAAGAGAGGGATATTTCCTGAATTTATAATGGTAGGTATAAAAACAGATATTGTTAAAAGAAGAATTTTATTTGATGAACATAAAGGAGCAACTAGCTTTATAAGTTTTTTAGAGCATGAATTGATTCCGTTTATAGATAGCAGTTATAGAACAAATAAAGAAAAAGAACGAATATTTTTTGGCTGGGAAATGGCAGGCGGAATTGGTGTTGAAATTATTGCTAAAAAACCAAATTTATTTAGTGGTTATATCATAGCAAGTGCTACTAATGTAAGAGGAACAAGAGTAAATTCATTAGAAAGATATCTTAAAGAATTTAAAAAACATGAAGCTCCATTTTTATTGATGACGGCAGCACCAGATGAAAGTTGGCTGAATAAAAATGAAAAATTACGTTCATTTTTTGATAAAAATAAATATGATGATTTGAATTGGAGGTATTCGATTTTTAATAGAGAGCAGCATCATACAACACCATTTAGAGCAATTAATGAAGGTATTATAGATTATTTTTTTAATTACAATCCAGTTACTTTTAGAACTCTAAAAGAGTATGAAGATTTTGGAGGATTAGATGGCTTAACATCATTCTATAAAAAAAGAGCAGAACGCTTTGGAGTATCGGCAACAATTGATGACAGTACTAAAATGTTTATTTTATACAATGCTGTTGTAGAAAATAATTACGAAAGATTTGTTTATTATGAAAATGCTTTCGAAGGACACCTTGAAAGTAATTCTGGAGCTAATTGGTTTCATAGATATGGCAGTTTCTATTTAAAGCATAGAAACTTAAAAGACGCTCTATATGTCTATAATTATGGACTAAAAAAATTGGGTGATTCTAAATTATTATATAGAGGTTTGGGTGATGTTTATTCTAAAATGAATAAAAAAAACAAAGCAAAAAAAGCATATAAAAAAGCTTTAAAAATTGACCCTGAATATAAACAAGCTTTAGAAGGTTTAAATAAAATTTAATATCATAAAATAATGAAAAATCAAGCATTTATAAGCTTATTCTTTTTAAGTTTTTTAGTTTCAGTAAACGCGCAAGTAAAAGAAATTGGAAATATTACTTTAGGTAAAAAGTTTGCAATAGCATCTAAAGTATTAAACCAAACTAATGAAATTCAGGTTTATTTGCCAAAGAGCTACAAAGACTCAATAAGACAAGAATATCCAGTTTTGTATCTTTTAGATGGTCAACGTTTTTTTACAAATGGTGTTGCTATTCAAAAATCTTTGAGAAGCCCAATAGCACTTCCAGAAATGATAGTTGTTGGTATTAACAGCAGTCAATCTACAAGACGTCCTTTATTTGGAGATGGAGACAAGTATACCTCTTTTTTGAAAGAGGATGTAATTCAGTTTATTGATTCTAGTTTTAGAACAAACAAAGAGCGTATAATTTTTGGTTGGGAAGCAGCTGCTTATTATATCAGTGAAATGATATTAAAAGAAAAAGGATTGTTTTCTGGAGTTATAGTTTCGGATGGAGGATTGGCTTCTGAGGAAACAATATCTGCGTTTAATTCTGATAAAGAGGTTTATCTATACATAGCAAATTCTAAGAAAGATATTTATTATGTGAAATCTACTGAAAGGTTTAACGAAAGGCTTAAAAAATATAATCCCAAAAATTTACGTTGGAAATACGAATTGTTTAACGAAGAAGTTCATCAATCATTACCTCAATTATCTCTTTATAAAGGACTTCAATATTACTACCACAATTATGATGCGTTGGTTTTTGAAAGTATTCCAGCTTATATTAAAGCTGGCGGGATTCCATATTTAAAATCTTTTTATAAAGAAAGAGCAAAGCGTTTTGGTGGTGACGGAAAAATTAATGATAGCACAAAGAATTCACTGATATGGTTAGCTAGAGATCACGATGATTTTAAATATTATAGCTTTTTTATGGAAGAGTTTAAGGATGTTTTAAAAACCAAAAGATATGATTCTGCATATTGGAAGCATAGATTAGCGCAATTTTATTTAAAACATAAAGACTATAAGAATGCCATAAAGTTTTTTGAATTAGGAATTAAAAAATACCCAAATTCACAGTTTGATGAAAGAATGAAGAAAGGTTTGAAAGCAGCAAATGAGGAAAAGAATTAATAAAACTAGTAAAAGAACTTGACACTAACGATGCTAAAAAATATAAAAAAATTTCATAATGCTGCAATGATTTTTCAACACGAAAAAGATTGATACATTAAAAATTTCTGATGCTGAGCCAATAGAATGTGGAGTAGAAACTCTGGCTGAATAAAGAGAAAGAATAAGAAAGAATGATTTTTTTTTAAAATTAAGAGTTAAAAGAGATTGATTAAATTTAAACAAAAAGAGAACTCGAATTTTATGTTTTAGGAATTGGGTTTAATACTTTTACGAACAACTGACTACTTTAATATTTTATTAAGATTGGCTTTATATAATTTACCAATCGGAATTATATGTTCATCAATATAAACTCGATTGCCTTCAATTTTTTTAATATACTTTGTTGCTATGGCAAAAGATTTGTGAACCTGTATAAAATCATTGCCTGGTAATGATTCTAATATATCAGATACTTTTTCTCGTATGGTAATAGTTTCTTCTTTAGTTACTACTTTTGTGTAATTTCCGGAAGCTTCAATAATTAAAATAACATCAATTTCTACTTGTAAATACGATTTATTCTGACGCAAAAAGATACGTTTTGGTGATAAATCTGTTTCTTTTAAAGTTGGTTTTTGTATAACATTTGTTGTGCTTTTAACTTTATTTACAGCTTTTAAAAAACGTTCAAAACTAAACGGTTTTAATAAATAATCAGAAACACTTAGTTCAAAACCTTCAAGAGCAAACTCACTATAAGCTGTAGTAACTATTACTTTTGGCGGAGACGATAAGGTTTTTAAAAAATCGAAGCCTTTAAGTTTTGGCATGTTTAAATCTAAAAAAATTAAATCTACCGTGTGCATATTCAAATATTCAAGAGCCTCTAAAGCATTGTAACAGTTTTTTTGTAACTTTAAATGAGGAAGCATTTCACAATATTCCATTATAATTTTGTGAGCTATATGTTCATCATCAATAATTAAATATCGCATTATTTTAACTTTATAGATAGTTTAACTTTATATATATTGGTGTCAACATCAAAAGAAAGTGTATGTTTTTTAGGATATACCAATGCCAATCTTCTTTTTAAATTTACCAAACCAATACCTTCATGATTGGAGTTTTGTACTGTTTCAAAATTATTTTCAATTTCAAAATTAACTTCGTGTTTACTTTCAGTTAAGTTCATGTGAATATAAGCGTTTTCTGCTAAATTCTCTAAACCGTGTTTATAAGCATTTTCTAAAAGAATTATAAAAAGTAAAGGCATAATTTTGGCTTGCGGATTGTTAATTTGATGGCTAAATTGAACATCCGATTTTTTATGATAACGAATTTCTTGCAACTCAATATAGTTTTGCAAATAATTCAATTCATCTTTTAAACTTACCCAATCTTTTTGACCTTCATAAATACTATAACGCATCATATCAGAAAGTTTTAAAACCATCTGCCGTTCTTTAGAATCTTTCTCCATCAATCCATATAAATTGTTTAAAGTATTAAAAAAAAAATGCGGATTTACCTGACTTTTTAAATGCAGTAATTCTGTTTTCGCTTTTTCATTCTTTAATCTGATGATCGACCTTATTTGTTTGAATAACCAGTATAAGATTGTGATAAATATAACAATAAAATAAAATGCAAGAAATTCTGTAAACCCTTCTAATTTACCAAAAACATCATTAAAAAAAACGATGATTACACCAATAAAAATAAGCACTATTTTATAAATACGCTTTATTATTTTCTTCTTTTTGTCAGATATTTTTAACTTCATAGGTCAATATTAATTAAATAAATTCCTTCTTGCAAATTAGTTGATAAACAATGTTCTGTTAGGGACAAAACCTTTTTGAAGAGGGATAAAGTGCGTTAATATCACTTAATAATATTTGTGAAGCGTTTACATTGCTGTACATCCCTATTTCTTTTTCATAAGAAGATTACCTTATAAGTTTGCTTTAAATTAATCATACTGAAATCAAATTCAGCACAAGAAAAACAAATAATATGGAACTCATTATTGACAATTTATCAAAAACCTATGCTAATGGTGTAAAAGCACTTCAAAATATTTCTTTAGAAATCCCTACTGGAATGTTTGGCTTATTAGGGCCAAATGGTGCTGGAAAATCTACTTTAATGAGAACTATTGCAACTTTACAAGAAGCAGATTCCGGATCTATTACTCTTGGCGATATTGATGTGTTAAAGCAAAAAAACGAATTAAGACAAGTGTTAGGGTATTTACCACAACAGTTTGGATTGTATCCAAAAATATCTGCAGAGTTTTTATTAAATCATTTTGCAGTATTAAAAGGTATTACTCATAAAGGAGAGCGAAACGATTTAGTAAATGCACTTTTACATAAAACCAATTTATATGAGGTAAGAAAGCAAAATTTAAAAGGTTTTTCTGGCGGAATGAAACAACGTTTTGGTATTGCTCAAGCTTTGCTTAGTAATCCTAAATTATTAATTGTAGATGAACCAACTGCTGGGTTAGACCCTTTAGAGCGCAACCGTTTTTACAACGTGTTAAGTGAGTTAGGAGAAAAAACTGTAGTTATTTTATCTACACATATTGTAGATGATGTTAAAGAGCTTTGTACAAATATGGCAATTATTAATAAAGGAGAAGTTTGTTTAAAAGGAAATCCGAAGAAAATACTTGAGGATATGAAAGGTAAAGTTTATAAAAAAACAATTAACAAGCAAGAGTTAAATAACTACAAACAAAATTACCAAGTAATTAGCGAAAAATTATTTTTAGGTAAACCAACCATTCATATTTTAAGTGATGTGAATCCTGGTGCCGGGTTTACGCTAATTAGTGCAGAATTAGAAGATGTGTATTTCTCTGAAATTTTTAATAATACAAACGCTAAATCTAATTAATTATGTGGTACGAAATTTTTAAATTCGAAATACAATATCGAATAAAACGACCAGACACGTATGTGTTTTTTCTATTTCTTTTTCTATTTTCTATTGTAGGCGTAGATTTTATTTTTCAAGATTTCGATTTTGGAATTATTAAAAAAAATTCACCATTTGTAATAGCAAAAACAATGGGAGCAATTACTGGTTTATTTATGATTTTAGCTTCTATGATTATGGGAGTTTCAGTTTTAAGAGATTTTGAATACAATATAGAATCTTTGATGTTTTCTACCCCAATCAGTAAAAAAGATTATTTATTAGGTCGGTTTTTAGGAGCTTTTACGGTATTATTATTTGCTTTTTCAGGGATTTTATTTGGTATGATGGTGGGCGAATTTATGCCTTGGCACAATCCTGATGATTTATTAGCTTTTAATGCATTTGTATATGTAAAAACTTTTTTAATGATCACCTTACCAACCTTATTTTTTGGAGCAGCTTTATTTTTTGTTACTGGTGCTTTAACTAGAAACCTAGTAGTTGTGTACACTCAGGGTATTTTTGTATTTGTTGTTTTTATGCTAACCAAAGCAATTACTAATGATTTTTGGCAAGCCATTTTAGATCCATTTTCGCTAACAACAACTAGTTTAGCTACAGCAACTTGGTCTATTATAGAAAAAAGCACACAAGCCATTCCTTTCTTTGGAATTGTTATGTATAATAAACTCTTTTGGGGTATTTTAGGAATTTTAGCACTTATTTATGGTTATAAAAAATTCAATTTTAATATTGTTAAAGAAAAAAAAGCTAAGAAAAATCAAAAATTGGTTATTAAAAAGACTAATAAAGTGATTGATGTTGTAATTCCTGAAGCTAAAAAAGAGTATGGTTTACTATCAAAATGGAATCAATTAAAACAGTTTTCTTGGTTTTATTTTGTAAGTATTTGCAAGCAATCATCCTTTTGGGGAATTGTAATTTGTGGCATGATTATCATCTTAATTAATTCTGTAAACCTAGGAACCGTATATGATGTAGATAGTTATCCTGCAACGTATTTTATTGTTGAAGAACTAAAAGAAACCTCTATGTTTTTCTTTATTGCCATTTTAGTTTTTTATTCAGGAGAATTGGTTTGGAAAGAACGTGGCGCAAAACTAGATTTAATTTATGACGCAACACCAATGTCTAGTTTTATAAAATTATTAGGTAAGTATATTGGATTGAACTTAATTTACACAGTGTTGATGTTTGCATTAATAATATCAGGAATTATATTTCAAACATTTAGCGGTTATTATAAATACGAGTTCCAGGTATATTTTTCTGGGTTCTTTCTTGAAATTTTACCATTTTTAGCTTTGTATACTTGTATTGCCTTTTTTATACAATCGGTTGTAAATAATAAGTTTGTAGGTATTATGCTGGTTATTGTATACTTTATTGCCAATATAGCAATGGGTTTATTGGGATATAACCACGATTTATATTTCTTTGGAGGTAGCTCTTTAGGAACGTATTCAGACATGAATGGTTATGGTCATTTATTAAAACCCTATTTATTTGTGAAATCATATTGGTTTCTTTTTGCAATATTATTATTAATCATTGGCTCTTTAGTAATTGTAAGAGGTACAGAAACTAATTTAATAAAACGAATAAAAACTAGTAAACAAAGACTAAGTAAACCACTTTTTAAATTAGCGAGTATCGTTTTAATTGCATTTTTAACTATTGGAAGTTTTATATTTTACAACACGAATATTTTAAATAAATACTGGACAAACACTGAAAAGGCTATATTTAAAGTTGACTATGAGAAAACATTAAAAAAGTTTGAATATGTACCACAGCCAAAAATAACAGCTGTTAATTTAAAAGTAGAGTTATATCCATCAACTAGAGATTATACTGCTGAAGGTTTTTATATACTTAAAAACACGTTTGATACTCCTATAAAAGAAATTCATGTTCAAAAAAGGTTAGAAGAGAATATAACGCTTGAGGCTGTTACTTTTGAAGGTGGAGCAACGGTTGATAATCAATATGAAAAATTTGATTATCATAAATACACATTAAAAAAACCTTTACAAGCTGGAGATTCTATAAAAATGAGTTTTAAACAAGCCTTTACAACGAAGGGCTTTAAAGAAGGAGGATCTAATTCTAGTATTGTTTATAATGGTACCTTTTTTAACGAAAAAGCATTTCCATCCTTAGGATATAATAGACGATACGAACTTAGAGATGATGATGAACGAGCAAATTTTGATTTATCAATTAGACAACCTAAGGCTAAAATAGAAGATTCTAAAGAGTTGTTTTACACTAGAGATGGAGGCGATTCTGCAGGTATTCAGTTCGAAATGGTCATTGGTACAAATAAGAATCAGACTGCTGTTGCTCCTGGGAATCTATTAAAAAGTTGGAAAAAAAACAACCGTAATTATTTTCATTATAAAATGGATACCCAAATGAATAACTTTTATTCTATAGTATCAGCAGAATATGAAGTTAAAAAGGATACTTGGTTTCAAACATCAGGAACAGATAAAACACCTGTAGATTTAGAGATTTATTATCATAAGGAACATGATTATAATCTAGACAGAATGATGAAATCGATGAAGGCTTCGTTTGATTATTACAGTACAAATTTTAGTCCTTATCAATTTAAACAAATGCGCATTCTAGAGTTTCCGCGTTATGTAGAATTTGCGCAATCATTCCCTGGAACGGTTCCTTTTTCTGAAGCTATTGGGTTTGTGTTAGCTATTGATGATGAAAAAGATGTAGATATGGCATTTTATGTTACTGCACACGAATTGGCACATCAATGGTTTTTAATGCAAGTAGAAGCCGCGAATGTTCAAGGGCAACATTTAATCTTAGAAACCTTATCGCAATATGCTGCAATAATGGTTTTAAAACAGCATTATTCTGATGAAAAAGTGCAACAGTTTTTAGATACTCAAAAAGATAGATATTTAGAAGGTAAAAATAGAGAGAGTGGAAAAGAACCATCTTTAGCTTTAGTTGAAAATCAAAAATATATCTATTATTCAAAAGGAGTAATTAATATGTATGAATTTCAGAAACAGATTGGTGAAGCAAATGTGAACCTTGCTATAAAACGCTTTATTAATGATTGGAATACTCAAGATGGTAAGCTAAAATTGCAAACAGATAGATATGCAACTTCTCAAGACTTATTAGGTTATTTTAGAGAAGTTACGCCAAACTCACTTCAGTATTTAATAACTGACTTGTTTGAAAAAGTAGAGCCTTTAGAATAAAAATCAACAAAAATGAAAACAATAAAAAATGCTTTTCTCACTCCAAACTTTACCTTATGGAAGAGCGTATTGGCGGTAGTCGATTCAATATGACCACATATATTACATTGTCTAGAAAAATCCCTTCGAACTTGGCTAGCAGTATGATTACACTTCAAACATGAATAACTGAATTTTGACTTCACTGAAGCTAAGTATTCCTTGCAATCTTCATCGGTTTTGAACCGATCAGAGAATTCTAGAAGATTTCGACCCTTAAAAATATCCATAAAACTATCATTTTGTTGATTTAAAGTTACGTATTTAAATACTGACCTCTATAATTCTAAAATAAGATATTTGTACTATAATGCTTTGCGTTATGTAACTTGAGCTTTGGCTAAAAGCGAAAGTTGTTATTACAGTTTCTTTTAAAAAAAAAATATTATAAAAGTTTCTTTTAATGTAATACTTTTTATGAGACGACGTAGGAGGGAAGTATAATGTGTGTTGAATGGAAATGGTTATAACTATTTAATAATTTTTATAAATAACATTTAAACCTCATATCTTACGTTCCTGTATTTTTGTTTTTTGATTTAAAAAGTATTTTGTTGCTTTGTTAAAATTATGAAAGCTAAAACAACTACATTTAATAAGAAACAGAATATAACTCTATATTGGAAATGTCAGCTCATTGGTTGGAGTTTGGTTTCTACATATTGGGCATATACTGTGTATACTAGAGATGATTATGGTGTTTTGTATACTTTTTTAAATTATGTTTTAGATGCCTCAATAGGAATATTTATAACTCATTTTTATAGAAAAATTTCCTTAAAAGAGAAGTGGAAGGAGTTATCAATAAAAAAACTCTTAATAAGGGTAATACCTTCAATACTTTTATTAGCCATAATTTACGTGTTAATAAACAACTTTAAGTGGTATGTATTCTGGACGTATTTAATTAAAAATGAAGTTGATTTTTTAACATCATTAGTTTATTGGGATCCAATATTCATTACAGGTTTACGATTAATGTCTATTTGGATATTGGCATATCACCTATACCATTATTATCAAAAAGAAGTAGTTACAGCAAAAGAAAACGCACAATTGTCTATCGTCGTAAAACAAGCGCAATTAGACAATTTATCAGCACAATTAAATCCACACTTTTTATTTAACTCCTTAAACTCTATTAAATCTTTAGTAATTGAAAACCCTGATACAGCAAGGAGATCGATTGATTTATTGTCTGATTTATTACGTTCATCATTGTATGAAAAAGACAAAGACTTAATTTCAATTAAAGAAGAACTATCTTTAGTAAAAGATTACATCGAGTTAGAAAAAATGCGTTTTGAAGAGCGTTTGCAATTAGAAATAACAATTGATAAAACATTGAATACATTTAAAATTCCTACGTTGAGTATTCAACTACTAATAGAGAATGCCATTAAACACGGAATCGATTTAATTGTTAAAGGAGGGATTATTAATCTTACGATACAAAAGCAACAAAATTTTGTTGAAATTATTGTTGTAAACCCAGGAAAAATAAATAATAAAAAAAGTACTGGATTAGGGCTAAAAAATTTGCAAAAACGACTAGAAATTCAATATAAAAACAAAGCAATTTTTAGTTTAGTAGCACTGAATACAAATGAAGTTGAAGCTAAAATAACCATACCAATTATTTCAGATGAAAATATTTAAAACTATAATTATTGATGATGAACGCTTGGCAAGAGAAGAAGTTAAGCGTGCGCTAAAAAGTTATCCTGAATTTGAAATTGTTGGAGAGGCAAATAATGTAGATGCAGCTTTAATTATTATAGAGCAGGAACAGCCAGATATTCTTTTTTTAGACATTCATATGCCAGAAAAATCTGGATTTGATTTGTTAGATGAACTTACAACTGTACCCGAAGTGGTGTTTACAACAGCTTACGATCAATATGCTGTAAAAGCTTTTGAGTTAAATGCTTTAGATTACTTAGTAAAACCTTTAAGAGAGGAACGTTTTTCTAAAACTATAGAAAAAGTAAAAGAAGAATTATCAAAAAAAGAAGAGTTAAAGACAGGTGTTTTACCAATGAATCGTAAAATATTTATTAAAGATGGCGAAAAATGCTTTTTTATTCCTTTATCAGAAATCTATTTTATAGAATCTATAGGCAACTATGTTCGTTTGTATTTTGGTGATCAAAAAGCAATGATAAAACGGTCTTTAAAATTATTAGAAGAAAAATTAGATGCCACTGTTTTTTTTAGAATAAACAGAAGTCAAATTATAAATACTCACTTTATTAAAGAAATTCACCCATATTTTAATAACAAACTTCAAATTAAATTAATAACAGGCGAAACTCTAGAAGCTTCAAGTAGACAGTCTATAAAGTTTAAAAATTGGAATAGCCTTTAAATTCAAAAAGATGACTAAAAAAAATTATGTAACAAAAATGCTTATTGTGTTTTTGATGTTCTTGCAATACACAGTAGTTTCACAAAATGCAACTTCTTATTCAATAGGAAAAACTTATAAAATTAAGTCTAAAGTTTTAAATGAAGAACGTACTTATATTCTTGAATTACCTAGTTCTTATAAAACAGGTGAAACAAAGTATCCTATTTTAGTTTTATTAGATGGTGAAATGAGCTATCACTCTCATTCGGGAATACTAAACCATATGACACAAGGACGTCAAATTCCTGAAATGATTATTGTTGCCATTACAAACGTAGATAGAAACAGAGATTATACACCAACAAAATATTTAACCAATTTAAATGGATCTAGTGCTGTAGAAAACCATAAAACGACAGGAGGAAGCGCATTTTTTTTACAATTTATTGAACAAGAATTATTACCTAAAGTTGAAAAAAAATATAGAACTAACGGATTTAAAACCTTAGTTGGTATTTCTCATGGCGGTTTGTTAGTAGGATCTGCTTTTTTATCAAAAGAAACAACATTTAATGGTTTTGTTTCAATGGATCCAAGTTTTTGGTGGGACAATCAACAAGTAGTGAAACAATTAGAGAAAACTGATTTAAATCAAATAAAAAACAAAAGGTTTTATTTATCTACTGCAGATAAATTTGAAAACTTTGATAGAATTCCGCATGTATTTACTGCCAACATAAACAGTCACGAAAACTTTAATACAACTTTAAAAAACAAGGGTTTTTCACCATCAAATATTGCTCTAGAATATTTTAAAGAAGAAAACCATTGGACAGTTGCACTAATGAGTTTGTATCATGGAATGCAATTTATTTACAAAGGTTTGAAAATGAAAAATATGAATAGTAGTTCTATTGATGAAATTGAACTTTATTATAAAAACAATTATAATGGAAGTTTTTTACCTCCAGAAAGTGATATAAATTCTTTAGGGTATAGCTTTTTAATTAATAAACCTAAGAAAGCATTAACGTACTTTAAATTAAATGCAAAGAATTATCCAAAATCATCTAATGCTTTTGATAGTTTAGGAGAAGTGTATTTTAATATAGGTGACAAGGTAAATGCTTTAAAGAATTATAAAAAGTCATTTGATTTAGATCCGGATAATAAAAACGCCTTAAAAATGATAAAGCAACTTAATTAGTTGTTTGTTTAAAAATAGAACTAAATATTTTAACGTTTGTAAGCGTATTTCTACGTTGCTGTACTTTCTTTTTTAAGCTATTCATATTAATTGGTTTTTTGTAGCAGAAATAAATAATCAAAGTAAAAAACATATTTAGAGGTTATTATGCAAGAAGCGATGAAGTTTGGCTATATACTCCAAAAGTTAAAACCCTTATTATATTTTTTATAGTAAATAACATTACTTCTTTTGGGCAAGAATTATGTCTTTATAAAAAAACAGATATCATGAAAAATATTTTTACTCTTTTACTTTTAATGATTACTGGAAATGCATTTTCTCAAATGCCAAACACTTTATCTAAATCAGAAAAAGTATATGGACTATCTAAGTTTTGGCAAGAAGTCAATTACAATTTTGTTTACTTGTATAAAGTTGATGAAGAAAAATGGAAAAATAAATACAAAAGTTTAATCGCTGAAGTTCAAGAAACAAAAAATGATTACGAATATTATCGTTTACTTCAAAAGTTTTGCGCTTCACTAAAAGACGGACACACCAACATCTTTATTCCAGAAGATATTAAAAGTAATCTACAAAATACAAATTTTGGTAATTACAGATTGTTTTTAACAAATGTTGATAATAAAGCGATTGTTACAAGAACTAATCTTAGTAAAAAAGACGAAATTCCTATTGGCTCAGAAATTATAAAAGTAAATGGAATGGACACAAAGAACTACTTAGAAAAAGAAGTTCTTCCATTCACATCTTCCTCAACAAATTATGTGCTTATGGATAGAGCTATTTGGAAAATGTTCGAAGCTCCTATAGGAACTAGTTTTGATGTAACTTTTAAATTGCCTAATGGAAAAATTAAAGAATTGAAATTAACACATAGTGTAACTACTGAACAAGAAGTTTATCCAAAGTTTGAAAACAGGCAATTATTTGAGTTCAGATGGATAGATAAAAATATTGCATACATTGCTCTAAACTCTTTCGAAGATTCGGAAATAAATAACTTGTTTATTAAAAAAATTCCTGAACTATACAAAGCTAAAAAACTTATAGTTGATCTTCGAAATAATGGAGGAGGAAGTGAAGGCATTGGTTTGAAAATTCTGCAATATTTTATAAAAGATTCCGTTGTATATGGTTCTAAATCTCAAAGTAGATTACATATTCCTACTTACAAAGCTTGGGGGAAATTTATCACAGCAAAAGATACTTTGTCTGATAAACCAGAATGGAATATGACAAAAGATGAGTTAGCAAAAAGCTTTTTAATAGCAAAAGGTGCTTTTACTTATAAATTTTCAATTGAACCAGATTTCATTGTATTAAATAAAAAGCGAATAATTATACCAACAGCTGTTTTAATTGGACATAATACTGCATCTGCAGCAGAAGATTTTTTAATTTATGCAGATGACCAAAAACATTTTAAAAAAATTGGCGAACCAACATTTGGAAGTACAGGACAACCATTATATTTTGAATTACCTGGTAGTGGTTCTGCAAGAATTTGTACCAAGAAAGATACCTATCCAAATGGAAAAGAATTTGTAGGATACGGGATTCAACCAGACATTGAAGTTAAAAAAAGTTGAAAGATTACTTAGAGGGTAAAGATCCTATATTAATGAAAGCAATTGAATATTTAAATGGAAAATAACAAGGCATAATACCGTATAAAATTAATTGCTGATTTTAGTCAATTTACGAAAATCCTCGCAGCCTACTACTTCTATCTATGTTTATTAGCGTTCATGTACTTTCTCTTTTAATCTCTTTATACAATTCATTTCTTTGTACCGTAAATGAATAAAACAAAATATTATGAAATATTATAAAAGTAAATTTCAATCTTCAAAATTATTATTTATCATCACAATAGTAATGATAAGTTCTTGTTTTAAACAGTATGAAAAGGTTACTAATCAACCTGAATTAAAGGATTACACAATTGGCGAAAGCTGGGTTTGGAAATATAAAGGTGTTACAGACAAAGGTGAAGTACGTTCTGATGGAGAAGATGCTAGAAGTATAGTTAGTATTGATGATGATTTATCAATCTTAATAGGAAAAGACACTGTTTCTGTTTCTGATTTAGTAAAACCAGAACTAAGTGAAACACCTAGATATAAATGGCCTTTAGAAGTTGGAAAAAAATGGAAGTATGAAAAAAACTGGACAAGTCAAGACGGAACAACAGGAAAACAAAGTCAAGATGCAGAAGTTTTATCTTATAAAGAGGAAAAAGTAGGAGCAGGAACATTTATGGCTTATACAATTCAATACAAAGGAAGAACTACAAACTCTCGAGGTTATGATGCAAGAACTGATGAAGTTTGGTTGTATGCTCCAAAAGTTAAAAACTTTATTAAAATGACTCAAAGTCAAGATGACTTTTTGTACACTGAAGAGTTAATCAAATACTCAAACCTCAATAAAAAGTAATAAAAATTGAAATAAATTCTTAAACAAAAAACAATGAAAAAATCACTTTTGTTATTATTTCTTATCGCAATTAATATTACTTTTTTCGCACAAGAAATACCCTTTAAAAAGGTTAAACTATCAAATTCAGTAGTACTTGCTAATCAAATGAAGCAGTTCGCTAGTATAATTGAAATTCAAAATTTATCTGAATTAGACTTATTTAAGTTTCAGTTAATTAAAGGTAATTATACCGATGCATTAGTAATTTTTCAAAAAAAAATTCAAGAAACACCTAAAGATCAAAGACAGTATTTAGATATATATATGCATTATCTAAAAGCAAAAACTTCTTTAAACTTTAAAGAGGCTTTTAAAAATTCTTATAGAAAATACCTAGATAATTCTGATGACATAGAGGTTATTAATTTAGATAAAGCATTAATTATTAGAGATCCTACAGATTATTATGTAAGTAATTTTAAAAATACATATAATGCTATTAAATCAGAAAAAATATCTCAATTAACAGCTAAAGATTTGGTAAAAAAATACTTTTTAAACATTGTATTTTCATCAACAAGAGCAATTTATTTTAAAGAAATAAAAGAAGATCATAAACGTAGATATGCTGTAAATGATAGTATTGTAATTCCGATGAAAGATGGCGCAGAAGTTTCAATTGTAATTGTAAAACGAAAAGGAAATTCTACAACTAAAAAATCTGCAATATTAGTTTCTTCTATATATACAGGAACGAATGTAGCTTCAGCAATGTTAACAGCTTCTAAAGGATATGTTGGCGTAATTGCAAATACAAGAGGTAAGCGATTAAGTAAAAGTGAAGTTAAACCGCTGGAATATGAGCAAACAGACGTGTATGAAGTAATTGATTGGATAAGTAAACAAACCTGGTCTAATAAAAAAGTTGCCATGTTTGGTGGTAGCTATAATGGGTTTACACAATGGGCTTCCATGAAACACAAAGTACATCCTGTATTAAAAACAATTGTTCCAATGGTAGCGATTGCTCCAGGAATTGATTACCCAATGGAAAATAACATTCTACATAATTATTCGTATTCTTGGAATTTTTATGTAACCAATAACAAATTTTTAGATTTTGAAGCTTCAAATGATTTTAATCGTTGGAATAACTTAAAAAATACTTGGTACAAAACCGGAGTTGCATTTAACAAGTTAGATAGTTTAGATGGACAGGTAAATAAATTATGGAATACCTATATGCAACATCCTAGTTATGATAATTTTTGGAAGAAAATGATTCCGTATAAACAAGAATTTGCAAAAATTGACATTCCAATTTTAACAATTACGGGGTATTATGATGATTCACAAAGAGGCGCAATGTATTATTACAATAAACACCATAAATATGCTAAAAACCCAAATCATTATTTATTGGTTGTAGCCTTATGATCATTGGACTGCGCAAACAAAACCACAAGGAAATTTAAGAAATTACAAGTTAGACAAAACGGCTTTAATAAATATTGATGAAGATCTTATTTTTCAATGGTTTGATTACGTTTTAAACGGAAAAGAAAAGCCAAGTATTTTAAAAGATAAAGTGAATTTTCAGGTTATGGATACTGACACTTGGATGCATAAACCGAGTTTAAGCGCCATGACAAATGACACATTGAAATTTCATTTAAGTGCTAAGAAAATTGGCGATTTTTATAAATTAAAATCGAAAACAAACAATTCTAAAGTTGATATGACTGTTGATTTTAAAGACAGAAACAGTATGAATAATACAGATTACTATCCTTGGCCTTTAGAAAAAGAAAACATCAACTTAAAAGATGGTTTAATTTTTAAATCTAATGTTTTAAAAGAAGATGTAATTATGAATGGTTCTTTTTTAGGGAATCTTGAATTTACAATCAATAAAAAAGATGTTGATTATTCAGTAGTTGTATATCAATTAACTCCAGAAAATAAGTACTTCCACTTAAGCTACTATATTGGTAGAGCAAGTTTTGCTAAAGATAGAGAACGTAGAAGTTTATTAAAACCAAATGAATTCACAAAAATTCCTTTTAATAATTCTAAATTAATCAGTAAAAAACTTAAAAAAGGAAGTCGAATTGTAGTTGTATTAAATGTAAATAAAAACAATACCGCGCAGTTAAATTACGGAACAGGGAAAGATGTAAATATTGAAAATATTAAAGATGCTAAATCGCCTTTAAAAATAACTTTTACAGGGAATAGTAGTATTTCGTTACCTATTTGGAATTCTAGAAAATAAAAGAAAGTAAGCTCCTATTTTAAAAATTTAATGAACAGTTGTGTGTCATTAACCCAAAACTTAAGTTAATAAAAAAATATACTTCAAATTGGGTTACAGATTTTATGCATCTGAAGCATGAAAATTGGTTTAACTGATCTTAAATGTAAGGCATAAGGTGTTGGAAATCATCTCATGATATTTTAGACACAATTCCGCATCATTTGTATGTTTGTATTAAAAATAGCGAACATACAAATGATGCGGAATTTTTTACGTAAAAATGATTGAGCTAGATTAAAATATCAAGAAAATAAATATGAATTAATTAAAAAAGCAAATCAGGATAAAAAATTATATGCTGAATTGATAGAATTAAATATCAATCATATAAGATAAAGCATAAAAGGAAAATATCGTTGGTAAACTGCTGTTAGTGTTCTATTTTTTTTGCAATAGGTTCATTAATAAATAATCTTTTTAGCAGAGAAGTAAAACAGTTAAATATAGCTTACATGAAAAATAAAAGAGAACTTAAAATGTAGGGAAAGTTTGAAAATTATCTAGTTTCTCTTTATCAAAATCTTGATAAAAAAGAAACAGTTATTGATTTATAATTCTCAATATTTCATGAAATTAAGCTTAAAATCATCTGTTTTTATTAGGATTACCTCAGATGTCATAATAATGTCATAAGCTTGGCGTAAGTGTCACTGTATATTGTATTTAATTTTGCATAGCAAATTTTAAACACAAATAAATGAAAAACTATTTTACATCAATTACTTTCTTTTTGATTACATTTTTAAGTTTTAGTCAAAACTATGAATCAAAAATTGACTCAATAATTTCTTTAAATTATAATGATAATGAACCTGGAATTTCTTTTTTGGTAGCTAAAGATGGAAAAACGATTTATCACAAAGCTTTAGGAAAAGCTAACTTAGAGCTAAATACTTCTTTACAAACGAAAAGTATTTTTCAAATAGGTTCAATTACTAAACAATTTACTGCGATTTCTATTTTATTACTAGCAGAGCAAGGTAAACTTAATTTAAAAGATAAAATTGAAAGATACATTCCACAGTATGCTGGTATTGGGCAAGGTATTACCATACATCATTTATTAAATCACACTTCAGGAATAAAAAATAAAACCCTTTTAAGTGATAAAAATTTTATTTCTAGAACTGATGTGTCTCCAACAGAACTCATAGCGTATTTTAAAAACGAACCCCTAGAATTTTTTCCTGGAGAGCAATTTAAATATAGTAATGCTGGCTATATTTTATTAGGAAAGATTATAGAAATAGTTTCTAAGAAATCGTATGGTGAATTTATAAAAGAGCATATTTTTGATAAAGTAGACATGAATTCTTCTTCCTATGGAAAAAAGAATCAAATTATACAAAAAAGTGTTTTAGGCTATAAGGTTGAAAGAAATAAAATCATAAAAGTAGATGATATGAACTTGTCGTTAGCGTATTCTGCAGGTGGAATTTTATCAACTACTAGCGATCTTTTGAAATGGCAAAACGCCTTGTTTTCTAACACTCTTTTAAAAGCGTCTAGTATAAAAAAAGCGATGACACCAACTCTTTTAAATAATGGTAAAAAAATACCTTACGGATACGGATTTAGATTTTCAAAATTAGGTAAATCTCCAGTAATTGCACATACAGGAAGCACAAAAGGATTTACATCTCTTTCTGTATTTTTACCGAAAGAAAAGGTATATATTACGGCTTTATCTAATTGTAATTGTAAAAAAATCAGTTCTTTAGCTAAAGAAGTAGCAAGCCAGTTTATTTTTATTCCAAAAGTAGATAAAAAGATTACCTCAGAAAGAAAATCAATTAAAGTCGATCTTAAAAAACTAAGAGAATATGTGGGTTCTTATGAAGTAAGATCAAATGTTTCTCTTACAATTGGTATTGATGAAACAAATCATTTGTATTTACTAGCACCGGGTCAAACAAAAAGAATTCCGTTATTTGCAGCAAAAGAAAATCACTTTTTTGTAAAAGAATTAAAAGTTGAAGTTATATTTAATAAAGAGGATAATCAGATGATAAGTTTAACCATGAATCAATCTGGTCGTAAAATTACAGCTAAAAAAAGATAATTATATGGTACATAATAAAAAAATAATATTACAACAAGCTGTTGATTATGCTAAAATTCCAATTATTATTTCATTATTTCTAACACCAGTTAGATATTGTTTGGAGTTGATTGGCTTACCAGAATATGCTATTTTTTTAATCGGATTACTTTGGTTAACCTTAGGTTTTGCAATCTATTTAGGGATGAAAGTTTATAAAGAGAAAAAGGCAATTGGAATTTTGTTGCTAAGTTTAGTTGTGTTCTCCCCATTTTCTAGAATTCCTGTTGCAATTCTTTGGTGGGTAGATACAAAATGGGAAATAGGTACTCATTATGGATTATACTATAATAGTTTTGAACAAGCTTTATTAAATCATGTAGTATATGGTTCTTTGGTTCAAATTATACCTGCTTTTATTTTAGGAATAATAACTATTACAATTATGAGACAAAAAAATGAATTAAAAATAAAAACACAATAAAATGGATAAAAACCATTTAGCAATTAGAGTTAAAGAATTAAGAAATCAAAAAGGAATATCTCAAGAATTTCTTGCTGAAGAATCAGGATTAAGTTTACGTACAATTCAGAGAATTGAAAAAGGGGAGTCTAACCCTACTGGTGAATCATTAAAACGTTTAGCAAATGCTTTAAATGTAAGTCCAGACGAATTGATTGATTGGTCAATAAAAGAAGATAAAAAATATTTGATATATCTTAATCTTTCTGCATTAACCTTTCTATTTTTTCCATTATTAGGAATATTAATTCCATTTATAATTTGGACTTCCAAAAAAGGGAAAATTAAGAAGATCAATAAACTTGGAGGAGATTTAATCAATTTTGAAATAACATGGACAATTATGTTATTTTTCATCCCAATATTAATGTTTTTTTTATCAAAAATTGGGCTTATAAAGAATATGAATTTAAATATATTTTTTATTGTTATAGGCATTTTATATTTCATCAATTTCATTTCAATATTGATAAATACATTACGAATTAGTAATGAAAGTGAGGTGTTTTATTTCCCAGGAATAAAGTTTTTAAAATAACCTAATAAAATTCGTTGTGCTTTATTCATAAATAATAAGTTAATTATAAAATAAACAGCTAATTGGATTACAAATTTTAATTTTATAAAAAGTGAATATTAAAATGATCTTAAATGTAAGGCATAAGATGTTGAAAGTAATCTATACCTAATTAAAATTTTAACCGATTATAGACATTACTATTATTTATAAAAATGAATCAGAATTTGAAAAATTAAATATAGTTTAATTAAAATAAAGCATCACTATGATGGTAATCAGGGAATTAATAAAAACGGGAGACTTTAAAAAAAAACAGTAGTTATTCCATTGTTTTTTAGACACAATTGCAGATTACTTACATCTAAAAATAATGAACCTTTGAATTGGAGTATTTAGATGAGATTTTTTTAAATAAATAATGATTGGGTAAGATTGAAATATCAAGTTTACTTTTATCAAGAATCAAAATATTTTAAGGACAGATTTAAGTTGTGTTAATAGGTAAAAGTAGTATTTCTTTACCTATTTGAAGAGATTGAGATTAAGGGCAGTTGTGTAAAATGAATAATTTGTAACTCCTTAATTTTAGTAAACCTAAATAGGATTTAAAAATATACTACTATTTAGACAGTAAAAAATATTTAAAAACCACCTTCAAAAACATTTTGCTTTTGGAGGTGGGTTTTTTAAGCATTCAAAAAAGATTTTAAATCATTATAAGAGCTAATTTTTATAGATTTTTTTTCTTTATCAATAACAGATTTAATCTGTTTAGGAATTGCAATTTTAACATTTAATGAATTTTCTACCACCTCTAAAAACTTAACAGGATGCGCGGTTTCTAAAAAGATACATACATCATTTGGATTTTCTTTTTGATACTCTTTAGCACCTAAGTACCCAACAGCACCGTGAGGATCAGCAATATAGTTGCTTTTTTTATAAATAATTTTCATCGCTTCTTGTGTTTCATCATCAGAAAAAGAATAAGATGAAAAAGTGTTTTTTAATGCCTTAATATCATTTTTAAATAATTCTTGAATACGGATAAAATTACTAGGGTTTCCTACATCCATCGCATTAGAAATTGTTGCTTTTGATGGTTTTGGTTTGTAAATTCCATTTGCCAAATAATTAGGCACGGTATCGTTTATGTTGGTTGCAGCAACAAAATGTTTAATAGGTAATCCTAATTTCTGAGCCATAATACCAGCACAAATATTCCCGAAATTACCACTTGGCACTGAAAAAACAATGTCTTTTTGTTGTTTGTAAACTTGTTTGTAAGCTAAGAAAAAGTAAAACATTTGCGGTAACCATCGAGCAACGTTAATTGAATTTGCTGAAGTTAATACACGGTTAATTTTAGCATCTAAAAAAGCAGTTTTAACCATATCCTGACAATCATCAAAAACACCATCAACCTCTAAAGCAGTAATGTTTTTACCTAAAGTAGTTAATTGTTTTTCTTGAATGTCACTTACTTTTCCGCTAGGATATAAAATAACAACATCTACACCTTTTACATCTAAAAATCCATCCGCAACTGCTCCGCCAGTATCCCCTGAAGTAGCAACCAGTACCGTAACTTTATTGTTATTATTTCTGTTAAAATACCCTAAACAACGTGCCATAAAACGAGCACCAACATCTTTAAAAGCCATGGTAGGACCATTAAAAAGCTCTAAAGTACTTGTGTTTTCATCTATTGGAATTACTGGAAAATCAAAAGATAAAGTTTCACTAATAATCTGTTTTAGTGTTTCAGTTGGAATTTCATCTCCTACAAACTGTTTAATAACTTCGTAAGCTATTTCGTTGTTAGAATAGGTATCAATATTTTTAATAAACTCTTTTGATAAAGGTGTAATGTTTTTAGGAAAATACAAACCTCTATCTGATGCTAATCCGTTTACTACAGCATCTTTAAAGTTAACGTTAGGTGATTTTTTATTAAGACTATAATAGTTCATTTTTGTGTTGTTTGTGTTGTTGCATTTAGCAGTAATTTATGAGTAAAAGTTGTTATTATTCTGATTCTAAAACCCGAATACCTTCTGTGTTTATTTTTGATGAAAAAAGTGTAAAATTAATGTTTTTATCTGCATAAGAGTTTTGGATAGCTTCTTGTACTTTTTTAGCAATTTCTTTGCCTTTACACAATGCAAAAATGGTAGAGCCAGATCCTGAAATTCCTGCACCAAGAGCACCTGCTTTGATAGCTTCACTTTTAACTAAATCGAAATGCGGAATTAAATGTTTACGAGCAGGTTCAACAATAACATCGATTAACGAATTGCTAATTAATTGATAATCGTTGGTGTATAAACCGCTTACTAATCCTCCAACATTTGCCCATTGGGTAATAGCACTTTTTAAAGGAACGTTTTTAGGTAAAACGTCTCGAGCATCTTTTGTTTTTACTTCTATTTGTGGATGTATTGCTACCAATTGTAATTCATTAGGAACCGGTAGTTTTATAATATCTAAAGGATCATAACTTCTAATAAGCACAAAACCTCCGTAAACAGCAGCAGCAACATTATCGGCAATTGGAGTGCCGCAAGCAGCTTCTTCTCCTAACATAGAGAATTTTGTTAATTCTAGGGCAGAAAAAGGTTTGTTTAATAATTCGTTTACACCAAAGGCAGCGCCAGCAGCACTAGCGGCACTACTGCCCAAACCGCTTCCTGGAGAAAAACCTTTGTGCATGGTTATTTCAATACCAAAATTAACAGGATGCTTTGCTAACATTGCTAAAGCAACGACTCCTGCTGCATTTTCTGTTGGATTAAAACTTAAGCCATCAGTACCTGTAATTTTTGATATTCGGACTCCTTTTTCTGTTGTTTTTCTAAAAGTCATTTCATCACCCATGGTGTCTACAGCAAATCCCATAGAATCGAATCCGCAAGAAACATTGGCAACGGTGGCTGGGGCAAATATTTTTATATATTTCATTTTTTATGTAATTAATAGCAAGTTGATAGCTGTATTTACAGTTTCTTCTTGATATATTTTTAACTCAAAATTTAATTATTTCCTACTCTAATAATATCGGCAAAAATTCCTGAAGCGGTAACATCTGCACCAGCACCAGCACCTTTTATTTGTAGTGGATTTATAGGATATCTATCAGTAAAAAATAACACGATGTTATCACTTCCTTCTAAGTTGTAAAAAGGATGGTTAGCCGGAATATGTTGTAGCCCAACTTTTGCTTTACCATCAGAAAATTCAGCAACATATTTTAAGCGACAATTTTTATCATTTGCTTCTTTAAAAATTTGTTGAAAATCCGCTTCAAATTCGGTTAAACTAGCATAAAAATCATCATTATTAGCGGTTTTTAAGCTTTTTTCTGATAAAAACGAGTTATTTTCAATGTCAGATAACTCTAAATTATATCCGCTTTCACGAGCAAGAATTAATATTTTTCTGGCAACATCAACACCACTTAAATCAATTTTAGGATCTGGTTCTGTATAACCTTCTTTTTGAGCTTCGGTAACAACATCATGAAATGTATTGGCAGCATTAAAATTATTAAAAACAAAATTTAAACTACCCGATAAAACGGCTTGTATTTTATGAACTCTATCACCTGAAGCAACTAAATTTTTTAACGTGTCGATAATAGGTAAACCTGCACCAACATTGGTTTCGAATAAAAAAGGTGCTTTGTATGTTTTTGATACTGTTTTTAATGTTTTGTAGTTGTTTAAATCAGAAGCACAGGCTATTTTATTACAAGTAACTACGGCAATATTATTGCGTAAGTATTTTTCGTAAATTTCTGAAACTTTTTGATTCGCAGTATTGTCTACAAAAACAGCATTACGAAGGTTGTAGCTTTTTGTTTTGGCAAAAAAATCATCAAGAGTTGCAGGTGTTCCGTTTGTTAATAATTCTTTCCAATTATTTAAATTGATACCATTTTCATCAAAAGCCATTTTTTTAGAATTGGCAATTCCAACAACTCTAAGGTTCAATTTTAAATGTTCCTTTAAATACTTTTCTTGTTGTTGTATTTGCGCTAATAAACGCTCACCAACATTACCAACACCTGTAACAAACAAGTTTAATTGTTTTATTTTTTCTTCAAAAAACTGTTCATGTAATATGTTTAATCCTTTTTTAGCATCTTTACTATCAATAACTGCGGATATGTTTTTTTGTGAAGCGCCTTGAGCAATGGCTCTAATATTTACATTGTTTTTACCCAAAGTACCAAACATTTGTCCGCTTAAACCTTGATGATTTTTCATGTTGTCACCTACTAAAGCTAAAATAGCTAAGCCTTGTTCTACAATCACAGGTTTTATTTTATGACGTTCTATCTCTATCTCAAAAGCATCGTTAATTGCTTTGGCTGCTTTTTGGGTATCCTCATCATAAATACCTACACAAATAGAATGTTCAGAAGAGGCTTGTGTAATTAAAACAACATTAACATCTTGAATAGAAAGCGTTTCAAATAATCGTTTAGATATACCTGATACTCCAACCATTCCACTACCTTCTAGTGTTAACAGCGTGATGTTTTCTATATGAGTAATTCCTTTTACAAGGTTTTTACTTTTAGCTTCTTTGCTAATTAACGTACCCACATTATCTGGTTCGAAAGTGTTTTTGATAACAATCGGAATTTCTTTTTCTAATACTGGCTGTATAGTAGGAGGGTAGATTACTTTTGCTCCAAAATGAGACAACTCCATCGCTTCTTGATATGAAATTTTCGATATAGGAAAAGCTTGTTTAACCACACTAGGATTTGCAGTAAACATTCCACTTACATCTGTCCATATTTGTAGTTCACTTACATTTAATGCAGCAGCGTAAATTGCTGCAGTATAATCAGAACCACCTCTTCCTAAAGTTGTTGTTAAACCACTTTCTGATTTTGCAATAAATCCCGGTAAAACTGTAACTTGGTGTGCGTTGTTATTAAAAAAATCTTGACAATTTTTATTTGTAACAATAAAATTTACCTGAGCTTTATCAAAAAAATTAGAAGTACTAATAAGTTCTCTACTATCTTTATAAGTAGCATTTAAGGTGTTTTTAGCAGCTTCAGAAATGATATATGAAGATAATAATTCGCCAAAACTACTAATAGTTGCCATTGTTTTTGGGGTTACTTCTTTTAAAAGAAAACAACCTTCTAGTAACGTTTGTAATTGGTTAAATAATGTACTAACTTTTTGCTGTACTTTATCTTGTGCAGTATTGTTTACTAAATCTGCAATAACTTGTACGTGTAGTTTTTTTACTTCATCAAAAAGTATGGTGTACGAAGCATTATTATTGGCAGCATTATTTGCAGCTGCAATTAATTTATTGGTAGTTTTACCAAATGCAGATACGACCACTGCAATTTTTTCTTTTGAAGCAGTATTTGTTACTATTTGAAGTACTTTATTAATGTTTTGACTATTGGCTACTGATGAACCTCCGAATTTTAAAACTTTCATTTTAAAAGATATAAATGTAATTAATGATGTATTTTTTTGATGCTATTTATCTGTTTTCAATTTTTTGAAAAAATAAATATATACAGGATGATATGTAGTAAATAAACCCTTAAAGGGTAATAATAATTGTAGTAGAAATAATGGTAGAGCCAACAAAAGAAGTCGTAAAGTTTACGATCTCTGAAAAATTGATATTTCTTTTGTTGTTTAACATTGGGTCAAATGTACTCTTTTTTTAAATAATTTTTATTTTTATTGCGTTTTTATCATTGAAATAACAAAAAGACTAATTATTGTGTAATTTTGCACATGGGTTAATTCGCTTTAAAATATACCCAATGTTTATTTTCTTTACAAAAAGAAGAGTTTTCATGAATTAGGTCAATAGCTCCGTTTTCTATAAAATAAGCTTTAAATTCAACGGTTCCGGTTATATCTGTAAATGTTCCTTTAGTTGTATTTGTAACTTCTAACTTTACCCATTCTACAGATTTTGTCCAACTTAAAATCTCTTTATTTTCTTTTTGTGTAGGTCGAGTAGTGGAGTGGTGGCTTTCGTGCAAGTAACTAATATTTGCCAATACAAATGCACTATATCGCGATCGCATTAATTGTTCCGCAGTTAAAACTGTTTCAATATTTTGATGCGCTTTTTGGCAACAAGCACTATATTTTTTTGATGGATTACAAGGACATTGCATAAAAAAAGCTAATTTAAAAGTTCGTTTTCTTTTATTCTAAAACAACGCTCTTCACCTAAGTATAACGGGTTTCCGTGTTTTTCAGACCAAAAACCATCTAAAATATCTTTAGAAATACATTGATAAACAACCACTCCTTTATAAATGTTTTTATCGGCGCCTTTGTAGTTAAAATTGATGACTAAAATATTATTTTTAAAAAAACCAGTACCAATTTGTTCTTGTTCATTATTAATAAGCCATGTAGCATTAATTCGCTTATTAGCATCTAAAACTAAAGAAAGCACACCTTTATAAGTGTGCTTTTCTGCATCTTGGTTATTACCAATAATGTTATATTTTCCTACTAAATCTTCAACTGTCATTTTGTAAATAAAAAGGTAAAACTACCATAAATTATAGCAATAACAAAAGAGTAGAGAAGTGTTGCCTTATTTTTTCTTGTACCTCAACTTACCAATTTCAATTTGAATTGCCGTTCTTGCCAATACCGTAAAAATAAGTGCGCCCATTGCCCAAATACCTAAAGTAACACCAATTTCAATTCCTGTAGGCGTATATTCAGCTATTTTTCCGTAAGGTCCAGGAATAAATCCAGGAACGATTAAACCGAAGCCTTTTTCAATCCAAATTGCAATAAATAAAATTGTACAGGCAAAAAATAATACTTTAAAATTATTACGAAGTTTATGAAACGTTAATAATACGGTTGCGATTACATTTAAGGTAATGGCTGTCCAAATCCAAGGCAACAACGCTGTTTTACCGTGCAATCCAAAAAATAAATAATAAGCACTTTCACTATGGTGTGTAGGCGCATAAAATTCTTTAAATAACTCAGAGATTAACATAATTAAGTTAATTTGAGCCGCAACAGTAACTACTAAAGCTAATTTTTTAATGGTTTTATTTTCTATTTTAAACTCGGTATAGGTTCTAATAATAGCCAATACCAAAATAATTAAAGCAGGACCCGCTGCAAAAGCCGAAGCTAAAAAACGAGGACCTAACAATGCTGTATTCCAAAAAGGTTTTGCTTGTAAACCTTGGTATAAAAAAGCGGTTACTAAGTGAATACCAACTGCCCAAAACACTGAAAGTATAGCTCCTGGTAAATACACATTTTTCTTAGATTCTTTACCTTGGTAATGTCTAAATAATATATAAAACGGAATACTAATATTAATAAACAGGTAACCGTTTAAAGCAATCACATCCCAAGTTAACATCGAATTAGGGAAATTAAAAACTCCTATAATAGGCATCATATGCCATAAAACCGATGATCCACCCATATCGGCAACCACAAAAGCTAAACACATTATTAATGCTGCAACAGCCAAACCTTCACCAATTAATACCGCTTGTTTAAAATCTACATCTTTTAAAACATAGGTTGGCATCACTAACATAACTGCTGCGGCAGCTACACCAACTAAAAAAGTAAAATTAGAAATATACAATCCCCAACTAACACGATCTGTCATTCCCGTAACACTCAATCCGTGTTCTAACTGAATGGAATAACAATACATACCAATTAGCATTATTAAAGTTAAAAAACCCATCCACAAATGATATCTTTTAGATCCTCGGGTAATAACATCTAAACTGTCTTTTATTAAACTTCCAAAAACTTTAAGTCTTCTCATTTTATTTTTTATTATAACTCTTAGTATTTTTTTAGGGCGTTCCCTAACGGTCGGGCTTTCCGTTAAATCTTTTATTTGACAACTTTTCCGCTCCGCTCAAAGAGTCAAATAAAAGGATATCACTGCAATCCCTAACGCAGTAGTAATTAATCCATAAAGTACCAGAACTTAGGCTCTGTACCCAAATCTTCTTTTAATCTAAATACTTTTTTATTTTCCAATACCCAACGAATCGTGCTTTCAGGATCTAGTAAATTACCGAAAATACGTGCACCGGTAGGACAAGCCTCAACACAAGCTGGATTTTTACCGGCTCTAGAACGTTGCACACAAAAAGTACATTTTTCCATCACGCCTTTTTTACGCATTCTATTTCCTAAATAATGCTGGTTTTTGTTTACTTCCTCTTCAGGAACTTCGGGTTTACTCCAGTTAAAACGACGTCCATCATAAGGACAAGCTGCCATACAATATCTACAACCTACACACCAATCGTAATCAACCACTACAATTCCGTCTTCTTCTCGCCAAGTAGCTTGTACTGGACAAACTTCTACACATGGCGGATTATCACAATGAAAACACTGAGTTCCCATATAAAAATGCCCTTCAGCAGGTACTTCGTGATAATAATTATCATCAGCTTCATTAAAATTAAAACCTTTTCCGTCTTTCATTTCATGAATACGGATATATTCCATTTGCGAGTTTCTATCTTGATTATTTTCTTCAACACAGGCACTCACACAATCCATATATCCCTGACATTTAGAGATGTTAAAAGCATAACCGAACAACACATCTTCTTCAGCATTTTTAGAAGACATACTTACATTTTTACCAGTACGTAATTGGTACGAACGCACTAATCGATCAACAGTTGCGTTTTTCTCTTTGTCGTCCATCAATTTATAGTTTCCTTTAAATTGCTCTTCCCAGTCTATTTGTGCTTTTTCTTTTGATTCTTTGCTCGAGGTAATACTTGTACACGAAGAAGCTGCACCTGCACCAATTAGTAAACTTGCAGTTAATTTTTTAAAGGCAGATCTACGATCCATTTTTACATCAAAAACCTGATCAAAACCATCTTTATGTCTTTCATCACCAATAGCAGCATCAACTGCGGCTTCAAAAAATTCTTCGTTACTTAATTCTTCTTTAGGTTTATGAGAATCACATCCGTTAGAAGTGCTACCACAACCACATCCTCCAGAAGATTCTTGCTTGGTGGTGCTATTTAAATTCAACCTAAAATATTTTCCAATTCCACTCATATATTATACTTTCTATAAAATTGTTAGCATCAAAAAATGATGTTAAACAAATGTTAGGTTTATTGTCGTTGTTTTTCTTTTTTTGTATTAAATCGCTCAGGCCATTTGGTGTCAAAACCTGGCGAATGCGGATTATGACAGTTTACACAAGTCATCGATGCTCTTGGAGGAGCCCAACTAGCTATCTTTTTTCCGTGTACGCCACCTGTCCAATCTTTATATTGTTTTTGATGACATTGACTACATAATTTATAACTATTATTAAAGTCGATTTTATGACCTGTTATACTTCTTAAATCATCCATATTACTTCCGTTATGGCAAGTAGTACAACTCATGGTATTGGCATCAGCATGATTTAATTTGATATTCCAATGTGCTTTTTTTAATCCTTTACGTTGCATTTGCTGTAAAGGTTTGCTATGACATTCGGTACAAGCGTATGATTTTATTTCGCCTTTTCGTTCGGGAATAGAAAAAGTAATACCATTTTCGGTTACTTCTACTAATTTTAGATTTCCAATATATTTTTCTGATGAAATAGAAGTGCCGTTATAATGTTTACTTTTCGCTTCAATTTTATCGGTAACACTATGATATTCATCTTCTTTATGTTTACAAGAAGTATTTATCAACAAAAAAGTGATACTTAAAATCCAAAAATGTTTTATGTAGTTTATATTTATCATTGTTTTCTTATAAAATCTTTAATGGCTGTAAGTTCTTTGGTATTTGGTACGTGACATTGCCTACAATTAACTCGCTCTGGATGTGAAACACGAATTTCTTTAGGAGCACTTGGTCCTGCATGACACGCCAAACAGTTTTCGCGTAATTGTGTTTGATGTGGTATTACGGGCGGACTTGTAACTAAAGCATTATTGTTACCAACTTTAGGAGCGTGTACCTTTGCAAAATTACCCGATTTAAATAGCGATTTTGATTTTTGAGGTACATGACATTGTTTACAATTTACCAATTCTGGATGCGGAGTTACAGGTGTATAAGCGTTAAACTTAGCTACAAAACCACCGTTTTCATGACATTTTAAACAAGTATTATCACCTATATTCTGGCGTTCTTCTATTGCATGCGGAATACTTGGCGGAGCACCATGATAGGCTCTATTATCATAATAATTATCTAAACTCCTTTGATGCTCAAAATCAACAGGCATATTGGTATAATCTAAAGCATGTTCGGCTCGTTTAAAAACACCAGCTTCGGTAGGAATTATAGGTGCTGTTTCGTTTTCTTTTACTGGGATATAAGCTTCTTCTTGCCCTTGGTAATAACTATAATTCCAAATAGTTATAAAAGCGATAAACAATACTACAAATAGCGATATGATACCTAATCGTTTTTTCATAATCTATGCTTTTTCTATTTTAACAGCACACTTTTTGTAATCAGGTTCTTTAGAAATCGGACAAAAAGCATCTAAAGTAACATCATTAATCATCATGTTTTCATCAAAAAACGGTACAAAAACCTGTCCTTTGGTAGGTAATCCTCTTTCGTTGATAGATGCAGGTAAAATACAAGAGCCTCTTCTTGAGGTTACTTTTATGTTTTCCCCATTTCTAATTTGCATTTTTTTAGCATCTTCTGGGTGTAATTCTACATAAGCATTTGGTACAGCTTTATGTAAAACGGGTATTCTTCGGGTCATAGAACCGGTATGCCAATGTTCAATAACACGACCTGTGTTTAACCAAAACGGATAAGCTTCGTCTGGCATTTCAGGAGCAGGTTCGTAAGGACGTTGCCAAATAACTGCTTTACCATCAGGTTTTCCATAAAAATGAAAATCTTCTCCGTTAGTACAAGCAGGATCGTATTTTGAATTGAACCTCCATTGGGTAGATTTTCCTTCAACATAAGGCCAAATTGCTCCTGATTCTTTCTTTAAAACCTCTAAAGGTGCCATTCCGTGTTTTGCGCCTTCATGGAACTGACGGTATTCGTTGTATATTTCTTCTACGTGATTTTCTTTACTGTACGGAAATAAATCTCCATACCCCATTCGTTTAGCTACTTCAATAAACATCCAAGCATCTGGAGTTGCATCACCTGGTGCTTCTACCATTTTATCCCAATGTTGAGTTCTTCTCTCAGAGTTACCGTACAATCCAGATTTTTCGATATGCCAACTTGCAGGTAAAATAACATCAGCAACATCCGAAGTAGGAGTAGGGAATACATCAGAAACCACTACAAAACAAGATTCTTTTTCCATCGCAGGGCGATAACGACTTGTTTTTGGTAAGGAAACTAATGGGTTCGTAGCTTGTGTCCAAATAAATTTAATTTCACCTCTATCTACAGCTCTAAACATTTCTGTTGCGTGATAGGTAGGTTTAGCGGGAATTCTATCTACAGGAACTTTCCAAATTCTTGCCGCCATTTCTCTATCTTTTTTATTCATTACAACTCCATGTGGTAACTTATGTGTAAAAGTTCCTACTTCACGAGCGGTACCACATGCAGACGGTTGTCCTGTTAAAGAGAAAGATCCGTTACCAGGTTGTGAAATTTTACCTGTTAATAAGTGAATGTTATATACTAAGTTATTCATCCAAGTTCCTCTGGTGTGTTGGTTCATTCCCATACACCAATAAGAAACTACTTTACTATTTGGGTTTCCATAAATAGCAGCTAAATATTTAATGTCTTTAACTGATACTTTAGAGTATTTTGCTACTTTTTCAGGTGTGTAATCTTCTAAAAAAGCTTTGTATTCTTCAAAGTTTATTTTTTCAGGCTTGTCTTTAAATTTAAAATTATCTTCTAAACCATAGCCTATATTTGTAGTTCCTTTATTAAAACTACAATGTTTTTCTACAAACGATTTATTTACCCATCCATTATGTATTATTTCATAACAAATTGCATTGGCAACCGCTAAATCTGTTTGAGGTTCAAATAAAATTGATTTATCAGAAGCCATGCTAGAACGGGTTGTTCGTGTAGCAAAATCGATAATTTTAGCACCTCTACTATTTTTTTGAGATAACATTCGTGAAAACAATACTGGGTGCATTTCTGCCATGTTATTTCCCCAAGTAATAAAGTAATCAGCATGGTCTATATCATCATAACAACCCATAGGTTCATCGGCACCAAAAGTGGTTAAAAATCCGGTAACAGCACTTGCCATACATAAACGAGCGTTACAATCTAAATTATTAGTACCAATAGCTCCTTTCATCAATTTAGAAGCGATATAACCTTCGGGAATTGTGGATTGTCCTGAAGTATACATTGCAACTGAATCTTTACCATGTTTGTCTATGGTAGTTTTCATTTTATCAGCCACAATATCTAAAGCATCGCTAATAGGCGTTTTTACGTACTTACCATTCTTTTTTACTAAAGCATGTGTTAGTCTGTCGCTAGATTGAATACACATGGTTTGGTGGTATCCTTTAACACATAAAAGACCTTTATTTACTGTGGAATTAGGGTCACCTTTTACAGCAACGGCTTTTCCGTTTTCTACACCAACTAAAATACCACAACCTACACCGCAAAAACGACAAGGCCTTTTTTCCAATCTAAACTTCCTTCAGGTATTCCTGCTAATTGCTCACTAGCAAAAACGATTCCAGGAAACATGGTTGCTGCAGCTGTCATTGCTGCTGTAGCAGCCATTTTTTTAATAAAACTTCGTCTACTTGATAAAGAGGCGCTCATATCTTACGTTATTTTTGTGGTGTATTAAATCCAGAAACCAAGGCTAGTAATTTTAAGCTTTTTATGGTTTCGATACTTTCTTTTAAACTTTTATCTTCTGCATCATCTTTTGTCTCTGTAATAACTACTAAAACATTCTCGTTTTCTGCAGGAATTATTTCACATCCTTTTAATAATGAAATAGCTTGTTGAAGCTCTTCTTTTTTACCTTCTAGTGGATGGGCTAGATAACTTTTTATGGGCATGAATTTATCAGTTTAATTATTTAACAAATTACGAAATAAAAGAATAGCATAAACATGATATTTGTCATAATCAACAATTAGTCAGGTCGTTATGTATTTGAAGATATAACGAAACCAGTGTAGTTACTTAGATGTAAGGGATTTGGTATTTTGTTGTGTGAGAGATGTTATATCTAATTTATTTTCATTTTAAATAAAAGTACTGTAAACGTGATATATATCATAGTTAAGGTATTTTAATGACTCTATTTTTGTACATATAATTTATTTATAATATATGAAGTACAAGATTAAAAGTAGAATTTGGATTGAGGTAGATGATAAAGTTTTTTTAGGTGAAGGTAGAGTTCAGTTATTAAAATCTTTGAATAGAACAGGGTCTTTATTAAAATCTGCTAAAGAACTTTCTATATCTTATAAAAAAGCTTGGAATTTAGTAGATTCTGTTAATAAGAATGCTCAGAACCCTTTAGTAATAAAGAGTGTGGGAGGAGCAAGCGGTGGTGGAACGAAACTGACACCTTATGGAATTAAAATGATTGAAGTATTTGATTCTATTAATTATAGTT
Organism: Tenacibaculum retecalamus; assembly: GCF_027941755.1. Classification (NCBI taxonomy): domain Bacteria; kingdom Pseudomonadati; phylum Bacteroidota; class Flavobacteriia; order Flavobacteriales; family Flavobacteriaceae; genus Tenacibaculum; species Tenacibaculum retecalamus. The sequence continues at coordinate 1,290,842 of NZ_CP115916.1, forward strand.
GTTGGAAACATTTAGATAAACAACTTTGTAAACTTCTGTAAGTTTATCTCAATAAAAGACAAAAAAGTCTTTTAATATGATATTAATCATATTTTTAAATTACTAACTGCTTTAATTTTGTATAAAATAAAAAAAGCTACTAGATAATATACAGAAGGAAAGTAGCTGAGGTACATAAAAATCATTTAAAATGAAAAAACTACAAAAGGGATTCTTATTTATATTAGTGTCTATATTTATTAGTTGTGGAGGAAAAGAGAAAACAGCACCTTCATATAATTCATCAAAAGAAAAAAAAGAAGTTATTAAAACTGTACCAATTAAAACAATTGAAAAGAAAATTGAACAAACGGGTACGATAGATTTAAATAACAAGGGTATTGATCCTATTAAATCTATTACAATAACCACAAAAATTGATGAGATGATGGCTGATAAAGGAAAACTTTTGTTCAAAAAAATGCTCTTCTTGCCATAGAACAAACAGAAAGTTTATTGGACCAAATCCTACAGGTGTTTTAAAAAGACGTTCTCCAGAATGGGTAATGAATATGATTATGAATCCTGAAGAAATGGTTAAAAAAGATCCAATAGCTAAAGAATTATTAGTCAAATTTAAAGGTTCTCCAATGGCAAATCAAAATTTATCGAAAGAGGAAGCTAGACAGATTTTAGAATTCTTTAGAACATTATAACAACAATTAATTATGTTTTTATACTTAATGTTTTGAGAGTAGAAAATTAAAAAAATATCGAAATTGTAGAATTAAAAGAATTATAACAAAAATAGTATGATGAAATATTTAAAATTAAGCGCATTATTTTTCACGGTAACATTATTAGTTACAAGTTGTAGTAATGACAAGAAAGAAGGTAAGGATTCAGCAATGAAAAACGCTGCTGAAATAGTTGTTAAAGGTACTATAGAAGCTGAATTAACAGCACCACCGCATGTACCTGCTCCTGTAGGAAATAGAAGAGCGAAAAAATTATTGGTCAATATGGAAATTCTTGAAAAAGAAGGAACCATGACTGATGGAGTTAAGTACATGTATTGGACTTTTGGAGGTTCTGTACCTGGGAGTTTTATTAGAACAAGAGTTGGTGATGAGGTAGAATTTACCTTATCAAATCATCCAGATAATAAATTGCCGCATAATATAGATTTACATGCGGTTACCGATCCAGGAGGTGGAGCAACATCATCATTTGTAGCACCAGGTCATGAAAAAACATTCTCTTTTAAAACCTTAAACCCAGGTTTGTATGTATATCACTGTGCAACAGCTCCTGTAGGAATGCATATTGCTAACGGAATGTATGGTTTAATTTTAGTTGAACCAGAAGGAGGTTTACCTAAAGTTGATAAAGAATACTATATTATGCAAGGAGATTTTTATACCAAAGGAGAAAATGGAGCACCAGGCTTACAAGCTTTTGATATGAGAAAGGCGGTAGAAGAAGATGCAGATTATGTAGTGTTTAATGGTAAAGTTGGTGCGTTAACAGGTGATAATGCCATTACGGCAAATGTAGGTGAAACAGTACGTTTGTATGTGGGTAATGGAGGATCAAATTTAACGTCTTCATTTCACGTAATTGGTGAAATTTTTGACAGTGTTCATGTTGAAGGGGGAGATTTAATTAATACTAATGTGCAAACAACATCAATTCCGGCAGGTGGAGCAGCAATTGTAGATTTTAAAGTAGATGTTCCAGGTACTTTTATACTAGTAGATCATGCAATTTTTAGAGCTTTTAATAAAGGAGCCTTAGGGATGTTAAAAGTAAAAGGTGAAGAAAGTAAAAAATTGTATTCTGGTGTAAAACAAGAAGGAATATACAATCCAGAAGGAGGTACATTACAAGAAATGCCAGATGTTACTAAAAAAGAAGTTGCTAAAAGAAGTTCTGAAAAATCTTTAGCAGAAAAAATAGCTTCAGGTAAACAAATTTACACTAAAACATGTTTTGCATGTCACCAAGCAAGTGGAGAAGGGATTCCGAATGCATTTCCTCCTTTAGCAAAATCAGATTATTTAAATGCAGATGTAAAAAGAGCTATAGGTATTGTACTGCATGGTAAAACAGGTGAAATTACGGTAAATGGTAAAAAATACAATAGTGTTATGACTAAGCAAACATTAGCTGATGATGAAGTTGCAGATGTGTTAACGTATATTTATAACTCTTGGGATAATAATAAAACAAACGTAAAAGTAATTGATGTACAAGAAGTAAAAAGTACTCACTAAATTTTAAATTAATGAAAACTGTTTTAAGATTGATAATTTATTTGTTTCCTTTTTTTACAATTCAAATGAGTTGTCAATCTAAAATGGTTAATATAAAAGGGAGTACTTACATTCCTTTATACGGAAGAGATTCCATGAAAGTTACTATTTCAGGTTTTCTGATGGATGTTTATCCAGTTACAAATCAAGAATATGTAAAGTTTGTAAAAGAAAATCCAAAATGGAAAAGATCAAAAGTAAAAAAACTATTTGCAGATGGTGGTTATCTTAGAAATTGGAAATCAGATTCAGAATTTGGTAATAAGCAATCAGCTAAAGCACCAATAACAAGCATTAGTTGGTTTGCAGCAAATGCATATTGTGAATGTCAAGGAAAACGTTTGCCAACAATTGATGAATGGGAATATGTAGCAATGGCGAATAAAAAAATACCTGATGCTAGAAAGTTAAAAAATTACAATGCTTATATTTTAAGCTGGTACGAAAAGCCTAAAAGCTTTAATAATGATGTCGGGTCAACTTTTAAAAATTATTGGAAAGTGTATGATTTACACGGTTTAGTTTGGGAGTGGACAGCTGATTTTAATTCGGTTTTAGTATCTGGTGAATCTCGAAAAGATGTTGACAATGATAGTAATTTATTCTGTGGAAGTGCAGCTATTGGAGCAACAGATTTAATGAATTATGCTGCGTTTATGCGATATGCTATTAGAGGAAGTTTAAAAGCAAAATACACCATGAAAAATTTAGGATTTAGGTGCGTAAAAGATGTTAAAAAATGAAAAAATATAAAAGAATTGTAGTTGTATTAATGTTGTTAATAGCTTTTGTATCATGTAAAAAAGAAGTAACTACATCAACAAATAAAAACAACGTGGCATATCAATGTCCGATGAAATGCGAAGGAGAAAAAACATTTATAACTCAAGGTAGTTGCGTTGTTTGTAAAATGGATTTAAAACCATTGGCTAGCATTTCAAAAAAAGAAATCACTGATAAAATATCAGAGGAATCTATTTTTAATTTAGATTCAAAATGGAATACAGAAGAAGGAAATACCATTGAATTAAAAGATTTAAGAGGAAAAACGCTGGTAATGGTTATGATTTACACAACCTGTAAAGCAGCTTGCCCAAGGTTGGTTGCAGACATGCGAAATATAGAAAATCAGATTCCTAAAAAATGCAATAATAATTTAAGCTATGTATTGGTAAGCATAGACCCTGAAACAGATACGCCAACACGATTAAAAGCATTTGCAAAAGAAAACCTTATGGATGATGAGCATTGGATCTTTTTACAAGGAACAAAAACATCTGTTAGAGAGTTTGCTAATGTTTTGGCGGTAAAATATAAAGAAATTTCTCCGTTAGATTTTTCGCATTCAAATATTATAAGTGTTTTTAATCCAGCAGGAGAATTAGTACATCAACAAGAAGGGTTGGGAGTAGATAATAAGGAAACAATTTCAAAAATTATTGAAACAGTAAATAAATAGTACATGAACTTAGTTAAGACACTGTTTTATAAAATATGTAATAAGTTGTCTTAACTTAAAGTTTTACTTGACGCATTATTGTGTGAGGTACTTTAAAATTTAATTTTCAATTCTTGTTAGCTTTGTTTAGCATTAATTACCTAGCCATTTTTTTTGATAACCAGTTTGTAGAATAAAAAAGACACATTCTTTTAGGAAAGGTTGTGTTTTTTATTTCATTTTATAACCGTATTATTAATAATGGTTTAAGCATGATATTTATCATATAATAAAAAGTTGAGTACTAATAACTTGCTTGTTTAATTATTACAATAATAAATTATGTTAAAAACACATTCATTTCATATTCCTGTAATGGGAATAGGGTTTACAATAGATTCTCCTTTAAAAGTTTCGAGGTTCGGAATAGATTCTGTTATATCATTAGTAGATGATATTTTGTTAGAAAAGATAAGAAAAATGTATTCTTTAAAATTTAGAATTCCATATAATGAGATTACTGAAAAAATGGAAGATTTTAGAGCGAAAAGAATTACTTCGTATTTGAATTTAATGAAAACACTTTCTGAAGACAAATTTGAAGAATTTAAAAAGAATATCACCAAAACAAAAAAAGATATTTATGAGTTCTTTGAAACGCTTCCAGATACCTCTTCTTTAAAACAAGAGTTTAAAAAATTAACAGCAAACAGTTTCAATCTAACAACAATTGCAACGTGGTTAAAAGAAAATTTATCAATGGGTAAAATTGATGTAAATATCATGACCAAACTTGATAAAGAAAGTTACCACAAAGATGAGAAATTACCTATTGAATATAATGATGCACATGCTGCATTAAGAGGCTTTGCTAATAGTGATGTTAATTCGTCTGTAGTATTTTCTGCAGGAATGAATCCAAGATTGTATACGTATTTAGAACAGTTTAAAGGGTTTTATCCTGATAAAAAAGGACATATTAAAAAGAAAATCATTTTAAAAGTAAGCGATTATCGTTCTGCTTTAATCCAAGGTAAATTTTTAGCAAAAAAAGGAATTTGGGTTTCAGAATACAGAATAGAATCTGGCTTAAATTGTGGAGGGCATGCCTTTGCAACTGATGGTTATTTACTAGGACCTGTATTAGAAGAATTTAAAATTAAAAGAGAAGAATTACAACAATCAATACAAGAATTACTTTTTAATGCTTTAAAACAAAAAGGATATCCAATTCCGAAAACAAATTTGCAATTTAAAATTTCGGCTCAAGGAGGCGTTGGTACTGCTGATGAACATCAATTTTTATTAGATCATTATAAAATTGATTCTATTGGTTGGGGAACTCCTTTTTTACTGGTTCCAGAGGCGACAACGGTTGATAAAGAAACTTTAAATAAATTAATTGAAGCCAAAGAAGAAGATATTTATTTAAGTGACATTTCCCCTTTAGGTATTCCGTTTAATAACTTAAGAGGCAATACAAAAGATCTAGAAAAGTCATCAAACATAGATAAAGGAAGACCAGGAAGTGCCTGTCCTAAAAAATTTATAGCTTTAAATAAAGAATTTACTGAAAAAGGAATTTGTACAGCATCAAGGCAGTTTCAACATTTAAAAATAAAAGCATTAGATAATGAAAAGCTTACTAAAAATGAATATGAAATAGCGTATCATAAAATAACTGAAAAAACATGTACTTGTGTTGGTTTAGGAACTTCAGCTTTATTGGCATATGACTTAGATACAAAGATAGAAGGAAAAGGCGTTTCTGTGTGTCCGGGCCAAATATTGCTTACTTTTCTAAAATGATGAGTTTAAAAGAAATTACCGCAGTTATTTATGGGAAATCATTAAATAATACGAGTAACAATAGGCCAAATTTATTTGTTAAAGAGCTAAATATTTATGTTGATTTTTTAAAAAATAAATTAGAAAAAAACGTACTAAAAAACAGCACTAAAGAGCTTAAATACTTTAAAAATTTTGTTAGTAATTTAAAAGATGGTTTAGATTATTATAACCAACTTTTTCGTGAAGAATATTATAAAGCTATAGAAATTACGCCTTCAATTCTAGCTGATTTAAACTTAAGTAAAAATACTATAAGCACATTAAGTTTAGAAATAGAGGCATTAAAATAAGTATAATGCAAAACTTTCAATATTTAATTAAACTTCAAAGTCTTTTAAAGAAATATGGCTTCCTTTTAGTTTAATTTTTTCAGCAAACTCATGAATGTTTTTATCTTTAAAATCGTTCATGAGTTTCTTTTTAAAAGGAGCAACAGTAAAATGTATAGGGCAAGGATTTAAATCACTACAAGATGATAAACCCATAAAACAGTTATCAAACTTTGTAGTTCCGTCAATACATTTTATAATATCCCAAACGGTGTTTTTTAAGTTTTTTTTACTCAAATAAAACCCTCCAGTAGATCCTTTAGAAGAAGAAACTAATTTGTTTTTTGTAAGTTGCTGTAATAGTTTCGCTAAAAAAGGTTGCGGAACTTCTAATTCTTCTGCAATTTTTTTAACTCCTACTTTTTTATTGTCGTCAATTATTACCGACAAATAAAGTACAGAACGAATAGCGTATTTACAAGCGTTAGATAGCATCTCTATTTTTATATAAAAGTACTAAAAAAAGATGTTTAAGTCTTTAATTATTTTTTTTAAACTGATTCCGTAAAATCATAGATATTGCTAATAAAAATATGCAACTAGCCATCACCAAATACATAAAATAATTCTCAATTAAAATAAGATTACACCAAACAACAAGCCCTTTATAAAAAATGAAAATTTCAGTTAAAATAAAACCTATCAAGTAAAATAAGATGCTTTTTTTAGATAAACGAATCAAATTAAATTGATATAAAAAAAGTAGAAGAGAAATGCTTACAACCCCAAGAAAAATCCAATGTAAATAACCAATTATTAAATCTACATTTGAAGAGATTATAGTTGCAAAATATGGAGTTGATCCTATGAACTGAAATATCAATTTAAATAAAAAAAGCAAGGAAACTAATTTTAATAATTGAAGAAATAGGGTAGAGAATGTATTTCTAAAATTTTCTTGAAAAGAGAATAATTTCTTTGCTAAAATATAAAAAGAAATTAATTGTATTAAAGCGCCTAAACTCGAAAATAGATAACTTAAGATGTTTGGTTTCATCCATAATAAAGAAATTCCGAAGGTTAAAACCACTCCGATATTTAACAGCCAAAAGAAGAATTGAAATGTTTTTTTCGGAAGTAGAATTTTATGTTGTTCTAAAACATAAAAGAAAACACCGAAAAGAGCCAAAATAAACCATCCATTATATTGAAAATGAAGGTAAAAGTAGATTGCATTTCTGTATAAATCAGAGCTACTACCTGTAGTTTTTATAATAATTCCTAATGCCCAAGGCCCCATACTAGAAATAATCATGTACCACAACGCAATACGAATACATTTATAAGAATATGTTTTTTTTTGTAGTGTTGAAGTATATTTAAAAACTAAAAAAGTGAATACATAAGAGGTTATTAAAAAGAGGCTAGAAAATAAAATAGAAAAAAAAGCATACCCTGTAAAAGGAAACGTTATTAACATGCCTATAACGATAATTTGTGTGCACCAAAATAGTAGTTTATACTTAAATGTAATAGCAGCTTTACTTAGGTACATTTTAAAAATAAGCGTAGTTAAACCAGTATAAATCCATCCTAAAAAAGCAACATGTGAATGTGAATGTACAGTAAAACGATAATTTATAGGTAAATCTATTATCGAAAATAGCCGAAGTAAAACTCCGAGAAAAGCAATTAAAACAAAATATCCTAAAGCTATGTTACTGTGTTTTTGTAAGAGATTGAATGAAGAAATCATATTTGTAAAAATACAGGATAAAACGATTATTACTTATACCCTTAGGGCTTACTTTCTATTGATATAAACAAGGAGTATTCAATTGAATACTCCTTGTTTAAGTGTAAATAATAAAAATGAATTATAGTAATTGTTTTTCTAAGGCAATAGCTTTCGGATGTAGAATATTGTTTTCGAGATGTATATGTTGGTGCAAATCTTGCTCAAATTCGTTTAATTTAGCATACAATGCTTTAAAAGTATTACAAGCTTCTGCAGGAGGCGTATAATTATTAGTTAACAATGCTATTTCTTTAAAAATATCACCAGCACTTTCGTGCTCTTGCTCCATCATTCTAATAGGATTATTTACAGTTCCAAATGGAGCAGTAACGGCTTTATTTCCTGTCTTTTTTGTATTAACCAATTGTTTAATATAAGGAAATAAGACTTGTTCTTCTTTTTGCATGTGTGATAGTAACTCGTTGGCTACCTCATGAAAAAGTTGATTAATTTTTACAACTTCGGTATAATGATGCCCGTGAACTTTCGCTACTTTATTTGCGTATTCAGAAATTAAAGGCAAACTTTCTTTTACATAACCATGGTGTACGTTCTCAATATAAATCATTAAAAAATCTAACTCCCATTTATTATAATCTTCAATAACATCTTTTACTGCATCTACAGCTTCAAGTTCTTTTTCAAGTATTGCTACATCAACATTTTTTTTAGCACAAGCTTCGGCAACTGTAATGTTACCTCCACAGCAAAAATCGATTCCGTGTTTTTTAAAAACGTGTGCAGTTTTAATATTTTCAGCTACATAATTTGCTACTGTTTTTTCGTTTTCTAATACCATAATTTTATTTTTTAGAGGTAAATAAAGTAGGGTTAATGGTAACCATTACCCAGCCCCAGTTGTTTGTGTTATTGTCAGATATTCCTTTTAAAGCTTCCATTCCTTCTGAAGCAAACATTTGCGAATATCCTGCTTTAAAGCCTATGTTTTTGGTGTAATTGTATGCGTAAACTAAATCTAACTCAGTACCTAATTGTTTAGATACGGTTGCGTTTATATCTGCAGCAGCAGAAAAACTATGTACAAAAGCTGTTAAACTAGATTTTGTATTTAATTTAAAATTTGCTTTTGCATATATATCTAGTAAACCAACATTATTACCGTGATTACCTACGTAGAAATAATCCATAAAACCATTAAATTTGTGATTTGTTCCATAAAAAGGAGTAAAAGCATTGTTTTTTCCTGTAGTACTATTATAATCGTTACCACTTTGTAATTCTGTACCTAAACCAACTTTTGTTTTATCAGTTACCTTGTAATTTACTTCTAAACCTACTAAATAAGCACTTAAATCATTATTAGCAACATCGTTTCCAAATTGATAATATAAGTTTGCTACTAATTGTAAATTATTTTGTTTTGCTTTTAAATGCGTACCAATTGTTTGGCTGTATTTAAGTCCATCAGTAGATTGTAAACCGTTGTTTAAGAATAAAAAACTACCAGAAAAATTACTCCATTCATTATGAAGCCAAATATATTGTAAAGCTTTGTAAGTGTTTGGAGTTGTTAAATTTGTTCCTGTTAAGTTTTCTTTAGATTGATTAAAAGCTAATCCTAAATCGGCTTTAAAACTTCCTTTTTTGTACCTAAATAATGCCAAGTCATGGCTGCGAGCTTGTTGAGCCCAACCTACATTACCAAATATTCTACTATCATCATAAATAATTTCTTGACGCCCTAGTTTTAAAGAATAATTTGCATCTAAAAGTATTTCTGCCCAAGCTTGATGCAAACTTAATCCGTTATTATCTGCGCTATTTAATTGCGGAACATCTCCCCAAATTCTAACATCCTGAATACTCACATAAAAATTGAGTTTCTCAATTGATTGTGAGAAGTTTAAACGAGTTCTTTGTGAGGTAAATAAAGCGGCATTAGCATTGTTAGGAAACAATGTTTTATAACCATGCCTATATTCTACACGTGGGCGAATTTCTGCATCTATTTTTAACTGTGAGTATGTTAGTGTTGTTGTTATAATTAATATGAAACTAAGAAATTTGTTTGTTATCATAATCTTTTATTTTAGATTGTCTGAACAAATTTCAGTAGAAAGAGTGGTATAAAAAATGATAAAGATCATGTTCTATAAATCGATGTAATAAATAAGAAAGAGAGAAGGATTAAAATCCTTCTCTCTAAAAAAATCAACCGTTATTTAATATTATTTTAGTTAGTGATACCTATATTATAAGTATCCATACACTTACCATTAACAATCCGATTAGCTCTTAATTTACTATTGAGTAATTAAATTTATTATTATAATGAGTACCTAAAATTTTAGGTTAGAAAAAAACTTATTTTGAGTGCTTTGTAGAATTTGAAATAGATTAAATGAAAGGTAAAGTTAATCTACTTTCCGATACAATATGTGATTTTTCCATATTCTATTGGGCTTGTAGCAATTTAGGTGTACTAAAGCTGTACACTTTACTTTTCTTTTAGCTATTGTTTAGTGGATAAATTTACAACTATTTTTTTAGTTTTAATTTGTAACTCTATTTTTTTAATATATTTTCTGCTAAATAATTACATTTAAAGATGTATTAATGAAGGTGTTTCTTTTAAACCATAGTTAAGGATTATTCTTTCTTTTGTTTGATTTTTATTAAATATTTTATCAGATAAAAAAAATATTAAAAAAAAGTTTACATTTGAAATACTTATGAGTAGGTTAAATGTTAAGTTTTACTTATTTCGTTTCCAACTTTTTATGGAAGTTTAAAAGTTGTGAAGTGCTTCAGAAGCACAACGAAAAAATTACGATTACTTCCTTTTTGTTAAATACATTACAAAATCTTCGATTAAGGGGAGTTTACCTAGAATTACGAGTTTAGCTCATTATTTCTTTAGGATTATAAAAACCTAGCTATTAGATAGCGGACAGGTTTAAGTTTATAATTTTTATTGAAATAAAATGAATACTAAATACAAAGATTTAATAGAACAAACCTTTGATTTTCCTCAGGAGGAATTTCAGACTAAAGAGAACAACCTATTGTTTCATGATATAGACTTGATACAATTGGTTGAAAAATACGGTACACCCTTAAAATTTACTTATTTACCCAAAATTTCAGAAAATATTAATCGAGCTAAAGGTTGGTTTAATAAAGCTATTTCGAAATTCAATTATGAAGGAACATATCATTATTCATACTGTACAAAAAGCTCTCATTTTAAATATGTGCTTGAAGAAGCATTAAGAAATGATGTGCACATTGAAACTTCATCTGCATTTGATATTGATATTGTAAAATCATTAAAAAAAGAAGGTAAATTAAGTAATGAATCTTACGTGCTATGTAATGGCTTTAAACGAGACCAGTATATAGCAAATATTGTAAGTTTAATTGATGGAGGGCATACAAATTGCATTCCTATCATAGATAATTATGAGGAGCTTGATTTGATTTTAAGTGAGACTAAAAGTAAATTTAAAGTAGGAATACGGATAGCATCAGAAGAAGAACCAAAATTCGAGTTTTACACGAGTAGATTAGGTATTGGCTACAAAAACATCGTTTCTTTTTATGAACGTGAAATAGCAAACAATCCTCAGGTTGAACTTAAGATGTTACATTTTTTTATCAATACAGGTATTAAAGACAATGCTTATTATTGGAATGAACTTTTAAAATGTATAAGCGTATATATCAAATTAAAAAAGATATGCCCAATATTAGATAGCTTAAACATTGGAGGAGGTTTTCCAATTAAAAATTCATTAGCATTTGATTATGACTATAATTATATGGTTGAAGAAATAATCAGTCAAATAAAAACAGCATGCGATGAAGCAGAAGTAAATGTACCAAATATTTTTACAGAATTTGGGTCTTTTACTGTAGGTGAAGCGGGTGGGGCTATTTATGAGATTTTATATCAAAAAAAACAAAATGACCGTGAAAAATGGAATATGATAAATTCGTCTTTCATTACTACGCTTCCAGATTCTTGGGCTATTAATAAGCGATTTATAATGCTTCCCATTAATAAATGGGATAATGAGTATGAGAGGGTATTATTAGGTGGTTTAACTTGTGATAGTGATGATTATTATAATTCAGAACAGCATACTAACGCAATTTATTTACCCATATACGAAAAAGAAAAACCCTTATATGTTGGTTTTTTTAATACAGGAGCATATCAAGAAACTATAGGTGGGTTTGGAGGTTTACAGCATTGCCTCATACCAACACCCAAACATATTTTAATTGATAGAGACGATAATTGGGAAATAACAACACAATTATTTAAAGAACAACAAAAAAGCGAAGAATTACTTTCAATTTTAGGATATGAATAATAAAAGAACATACGCAGGAATCCCGGAACAATACGCAAAATTAGAAACTGCTAAAGTGGTATTAATTCCTGTGCCTTATGATGGTACGAGTACATGGCAAAAAGGTGCAGATAAAGGACCTAAAGCTTTTTTAGATGCTTCAGAAAATATGGAACTATATGATATAGAAACTGAAAGTGAAGTGTATAAAGAGGGGATTTATTTAGCTGATGCTGTTACAGAAAACACTTCTCCAGAAGCAATGGTTGATGCTGTGCATTCAATTACCAAAAAATATATCAATAAAAATAAGTTTGTAACACTTTTTGGAGGTGAGCACTCAATTTCTATAGGAACTATTAGAGCATTTGATGAATGCTTTAACAACTTAACTGTTTTACATATTGATGCACATGCAGATTTACGTAAAGAATATGAGGGTTCTATCTACAACCATGCTTGTGCCGTTTATGAAGCCAATGAAAACACCAATTTAGTACAAGTAGGTATTCGTAGTATGGATATTTCTGAAACTCGTGTAATGAATAAAGATAAAGTCTTTTTTGCGCACGATATGGCTGTAAATGAATACTGGATGGATGATGTGATTGATCAACTTACAGGTAATGTTTTTATAACTTTTGATTTAGATGCAATTGATCCGTCATTATTACCATCTACAGGTACACCAGAACCAGGAGGTTTGTTTTATTATGAAACGTTAGAATTCTTGAAAAAAGTATTTACAGAACGTAATGTTGTTGGTTTTGATATAGTTGAGTTGTGCCCAAATCCACAAGAAAAATCATCAGACTTTTTAGCAGCAAAACTGTATTACAAAATGTTAGGTTATAAATTTTCTTCTAAAATGGAAGATGAGGAAGACTATTCTGAGGATAAAAAATCACCGTTAAATAAGCTTTCAAAATTTAAAGAAAGCGATGATGATTATTAAGAAATGAATTTATTAGCAAAAGCATATCATCTTGAAATTAGAATTTTACTTAGTGAAATCCGAAAAGATTTTGAAAAGTATAAATTAATAAAAAGAGAACATTCTTTTTTATTATATAAAGTTAATGAACAATCATACATATATGTTAAAGAATATGGTAGTGTTGTTTTTATCAATGTAAATGAAAAACTAATTAATAGTACACTTAGTTTATTTTTAAATGAAAAAAAAGCGATTTCAAGCTTACCGTCTGAAGAGTATACTATAACATTTTTAAATGAAATAGAAGTTGATTTCGGAACTATTCAATTAAAAGAATTAAACGATGATGTAGCTCATATTATTATGCTAAATCTAGCACAGTCTGTGGCTTTAATGAATTATGTAAATAAAGTCTCTGAGTTGCATGATAAAACTATGGTGTATTCAAAACAACTAGAAAAAACAGGGAATTTTAAGCTGTCAAAAGTTCAAATGAGAAAATTTATTGGTAAAACAATGAACTTTAAAAACAATATAGCAGAGAACCTTTTTGTTTTTGATACGCCTGATGTAGCGTGGAATAATAAAGACTTGTCAGCACTAGATTATAAGTTAAAAGATGAATTAGATATTATAAAACGTCATCAAGGAATAGAAAATAGTTTAAATGTAATAAAAGAAAATTTAGATTTATTTAATGATATACTGCAACATAGGTATAGTAGTATGCTTGAATGGATTATAATAATATTAATCCTTTTTGAAATAATACAAGTTATAGTTGAAAAATTTATTTAAGAACAAAAATGATGAACACAAATAGAAAACCAATTTCTGAATTTATAGAAAAGTATTTTTTACACTTTAATGCAGCTTCATTAGTAGATGCAGCAAAAGGGTATGAAACGCAATTAGAACAAGGGGCTAAAATGTTAGTTTCATTAGCAGGAGCAATGAGTACGGCAGAAATAGGAAAGATTTTTGCAGGAATTATTCGTCAAGATAAAGTACATATTATATCATGTACAGGCGCAAATCTTGAAGAAGATATTATGAATTTAGTAGCGCATTCCCATTACAAACGTGTGCCAAACTACAGAGATTTAACCCCGCAAGACGAATGGGATTTATTGTTAAAAGGATTGAATCGTGTTACAGATACTTGTATTCCAGAAGAGGAAGCATTTAGGCGTCTTCAAAAACATATTTATAGAATATGGAAAGACGCAGAAGATGATGGAGAAAGATATTTTCCGCATGAATTTATGTATAAATTATTATTATCAGGAGTATTAGAAGAATATTATGAAATAGACATAAAAGATTCTTGGATGTATGCAGCTGCTGAAAAAAACTTACCAATGGTTGTTCCAGGATGGGAAGATAGTACAATGGGAAATATTTTCGCTTCCTATGTTTTGAAAGGAGATTTAAAAGCTTCAACAATGAAATCAGGAATAGAATACATGACTTTTCTAGCTGATTGGTATACAGATAATTCTGAAGATGGAATTGGTTTCTTTCAAATAGGTGGTGGGATTGCTGGCGATTTTCCAATATGTGTAGTGCCAATGCTATATCAAGATATGGAAAGAACAGATACTCCGTTTTGGAGTTATTTCTGTCAAATTTCAGACTCTACAACCAGTTATGGTTCTTATTCAGGAGCAGTTCCAAATGAAAAAATAACATGGGGGAAATTAGATATTGACACCCCAAAATATATTATAGAAAGTGATGCTACTATAGTTGTACCACTAATATTCGCTTATCTTTTAAACATGTAAATTATGAAAAGAGTAATTGTAGATTACAACAAGTTGACTACTGATATCTTGGATTTATTAGTAGAAAAGTTTCCTGACGGTTATGAATATGATGATATTGTTTCTTTCCAAAACTCAAATGGCAATAGTGTTAGTGCTGTTGAAGTAAGAACAGAAGACACTATTTATTTAGTTAAAATTAGTTTTAAACTAGAAAGAACAATGGAAGATTATTTTTTAGATGATGAAGATACTCTTGACATGATAAATGATTAAAAATAAATGGATAGGACATTTCATATTTCTTTGCCTTGTAAAAACTTGGAGAAAACAGTTTCTTATTATAAAAATGAATTAGGCTTAACTATTGGACGAAATACAGCTAATTGGGCAGATATAAATTTGTTTGGTAATCAAATCACTTTTGTTGTTGTAAACGAGTTTAAGTTTGATTTTCCAACCTATTTTTTAGAAAAAGAAAGTTTACCGTCATTTCACTTTGGTATTGTACTTAACAGTGATGAATGGGATGAAGTTTATGATAAAATTAATAAATGGTCTATAGAAACAGTTATCAAAAGAGTTTTTTTTAAAGATAAAAATGGAGAGCAGCACTCTTTTTTTGTCAAAGACCCTAATGGGTATTACATAGAGTTTAAAACCTTTAAAGAGCATGATGAAATTTTCATGTAGTTATTAATAAAAAAAATAGGATTATGAATTATTATAGTACTAAGCAGAACATTACTATTATTGGAACTTTTCTAGGTTTCATAAACGGTACATATACTTTTCATTTAGAAAATAATGATATTATTGATTTTGACGAAATCAACATGAAAATTTTTGAAGAATTCGATTTAAAGTCTGCATCATTAAAAAACAAAATTTTTGAAATTACTTATTCAGAAAATTTTGATGATATAGATGATGAGGATATTGTAGTATTAAAATTAGAGCAACTTAAATTCGTGTAATTATGATAACTAAATTTCATTTATCCCTTCCTTGTAAAGATATTGAAGTAACTAAGAAATTTTACTTAGAAGTTTTAGAAGCAAAATTAGGAAGGAATACCAATAATTGGATTGATATTAACTTATTTGAAAATCAAATAACATTTACCCAATCTGGAGAATTTAAGTTCGAGTTCAATAATTATAGATTAGGAGAGAGTATATTACCTTCTTTTCACTTTGGAGTTATTGTTAGTATTGAGCATTTTGGTGAATTATATAGTAGGTTATTAAAATTAAATATAGGCACTACAATTAAAACTACATTTATGAAAGATAAAATTGGAGAGCACTTGTCTTTTTTTGTCAAAGACCCGAATAACTATATGATAGAGTTTAAATGTTTTAAAGAAGTTAACGAGACCTTTAAGGATATAGAAAAATAACAGATAGGTAATTTTTATTAAAAAAATCATTTGAAATTAAACCCAATTATTTTGATTGGGTTTAATTATTTTAAAAATAGAAATACTTCTTCCTTTACTTGCCTTTTCTAGGCTAAAAGCAAACAAAGTACTATCAAAGGAAGCTAAAAGCAAACAAAATCTATTTGCCGATACAAAAGTTTCCAAAAATATGCCCAAGTATATCTTTATCTACATCATATTCACCTGTAATATTTCCTAGATGACGTAAACATTCTCGAATATCAATTGAAAATAAATCGGTAGAAATTTCTAAATCGATTCCTTGTTGCACAGAAGTGATAGCAGTTAAAGCATTATTTAAAGCCTCGAAATGACGAGAGTTGGTTACAATCGTTTCATTATTACTCAAAGCTCCTGTATTTACTAAAGAAGTTAGCTCGGTTTTTAACTCGTCGATTCCCGTTTTTTGTTTTGCAGAAAGTAAAATTAAATGATCAATTTCTGATTGTAAAATAGCAGAATCATGACAAGATAAGGTGTCAATTTTATTAGCAATAACTAATAAACGTTTGTTAGGAAAACGAGTTTGTATCGTTTTTATTTCTCGTAAAAATTCTTCACTAGAATGAGAAAATTTATTAGAATCGATTAAAAAAATAATCAATTGTGCATTTTCTGCTTTTTCATAGGCTTTTTTAATTCCGATATTCTCAACAACATCCTCAGTTTCTCTAATTCCTGCAGTATCTATAAAACGAAAAGCAACTCCGTCTATAATTAATTCGTCTTCAATAGCATCACGGGTAGTACCAGCAATATCCGATACAATTGCTTTTTCTTCGTTTAGAAGAGTGTTTAATAAAGTTGATTTTCCAACATTTGGTTCCCCAATAATGGCAACAGGAATTCCGTTTTTCATGGCATTTCCAAAAGCAAAAGAATCAATTAATCGCTTTAAAACAAAAGTGATTTTTGCAACTAATTCTTTAAACTTGGTTCTATCAGCAAACTCAACATCTTCACCAGAAAAATCTAATTCTAGTTCAATTAAAGCAGCAAAGTCTAATAGTTGAGTACGTAATTCTTTTAACTCGTTGGTAATTCCGCCACGCATTTGTTGAATAGCCATTTGATGACTTGCAGCAGAATTAGATGCAATTACATCGGCCACAGCTTCCGCTTGCGATAAATCCATTTTTCCGTTTAAAAAAGCACGCATGGTAAACTCACCATTATCAGCCATTCTACAGCCATTTTTTAAAAATAACTGAATGATTTCTTGTTGAATAAAAACAGAACCATGACACGAAATTTCTACCACATTTTCGCCAGTATAAGAACGTGGATTTTTAAAAACAGAGACTAAAACTTCATCTAAAATAGTTGTATTATCAACAATATGCCCTAAATGAATGGTGTGTGTGTTTTGATTCAATAATGATTTTTTATTGGTTACAGATTTAAAAAAACTATCGACAATAGTAATAGCATTTTCTCCTGAAAGTCTAATAACAGCAATAGCTCCAACACCAGATGGAGTTGCCATAGCAATAATTGTATCGTTTTGAATCATGCTACAAAATTACCGATAAACAATTAAAATATATCATTTTGATTACAGTTATTTTTTTCCTGTAAACCTTAGGGGAAAATACCCTTTTCTTTAAATCTTGTTTTTTAGAACTAAAAATATATCCTACATTTGATATATCCGTTTTAAAGATCTTAAAAATGGTAACCTCTTATAATTAATACTTCAACCCAATTAGTATTAATTTTTATCCTCCTTAAAATTAAAAAAAGAATACCCTAAGTGTTATATCATATTTTTTATGATACAAATAGTTTACCCTTACAACTATATTTCCCTTTTATCCCTGTTATTGATCCCTGCTTTATAGCTAAAGTTATAAAGGTTTACATCTTAAATAAATAAAATGCGTAAATATGGAACAGAAAATTACTCTAGCAATCAGTTTTCTTTTTTTTAATGTTTTTTTAATGAGTTCTCAGAGTCAAGTAGAAATTTCATTATTAAAATATAGTGAAGCACCGAATTCAAAAAAAGAACAAATACACAAAATTCAAATTAAGAATACCAGTAATGAAACAGCTTTATACAATATAGTTGTTTCTAATTCTTTGTGTAAAAATCAAAAAAACATAGAAACAGCATTAGAATATTCGCTATTTGATGAGAACATGCTATCTATTAAAAACGTTATTAGTATAGCCTCAAATAGTAAAAAAACACTTCACATAAAAATAACGAAACCTTATAACGCTAAATTAGATAGTTGGAATTGCTCTCAAATTGAGGTTTATAAAAACCAATCATCTTCCTTTAAAAATAGCTCAGCCAAGACTTCTTCTTCAGTTAAGTTAACTCTAAAAACATTTATACCAAATACCAAGAACTATAACTAAGCAATTACAAATGCTTATTAAACTCTTTTAATTATGAAAAAAATTACTCACTTAATTTTATTTTCTGTAGGCTTGGTGTTTCTTTTTAATATTGGAAATATTAGTGCTCAGGAAAAAGCAACTTTTAAACCTCGTTTTTCAGAAGCCGTAAACGGTAATGTAACGATGATTGCAAATAATGTACTATCAAGGCATAAATCAGATAGTTATAATGGATCAGCAGGAAATCACGATTTTACGAATAATGTTTTTGTTGATATTGATAATGAAAATACATTTAATTCTAGTAATGCAGAATTTATAAATCCAGAACCATCATTAGCTTGTTTAGGTATTAAAAAAGCCTATTTATATTGGGCTGCTGCTGATATGGAAGAAACGGATGTAAATGATGAACCAAATTGGAATTATAATCAAGTTAAAATAAAACTTCCAGGCGAAGTAAGTTATCAAACGATTACTGCGGATCAAGTTATTTACAGAGGAAGAACCGAACATTTTGTAAACGATCCTTATGTTTGTTTTAAAGATATAACGAATCAGGTAAGTTCATTAAATTCAGCATACGGAATCTATCAAGTAGCAAATGTTAAAGCTAAAAAAGGCGGTTTAACATCTCATGGAGGGGGTAATACAGGAACTTCAGGAGGATGGCAAATTGTTTTTATATATGAAAGCCCAGTGCTACCAGCTAAGAATATTTCATTATTTGATGGTTATGGTCATATGACAAAAGCCTTAGGTGAATTAACAATATCATTTACGGGTTTTACAACCTTACCAGGAAACCAACAAGTAAATGCAGATATTGTAATTGGGGCTTTAGAAGGTGATAGAGATTTGTCTGGTGATAAATTACAAATTCAAAAAGTTAATAACAGTTGGGAAAATTTATCTTATACTAATAGTTCAAACCAAGTAATAAGAAGTGTTGACAATTTTTTTAATAGTAAGATAACGAAAAACGGAAATAATTTTACAAACAGATATCCATCAAGTGAAAATACATTAGGTTTTGATGCTGATGTATTTCCTTTAAGTAACCCTAATAATAGTGTTATAGGTAACAATCAACAATCTGCTAAAATAAAACTAATATCAAATCAAGAAACTTATGGGTTATTTTTAATAGGACTTTCTGTTGATGTTTGGAAACCAGATTTAGCACCTTTAGTTTTATCAAGTACTCCTGCTAATGGAGCTTCTGTTAATGTAGGTAGTTTGGTAAACATGTCTTTTCAAATTAAAAATAATGGAAATGATAACGTTAAAGATTTAGTTACAACTGTTGATATTCCTGAAGAAGTAGATTTAATGGAACCTATAATAAATTTACCATCGGATGTTTCTTATAATTATAATTCAACAACAAGAAAATTAACGTTTACTTCTTTGAACGGAATTACAGATGTAGGAGATCAAGCATATACTATAAATTATCAAGTAAAAGTAAAAGAACAATGTTATTTTTTAGAAGCCAAATGTTCTGAGGAGTTTCAGTTGCAAATGCTAGCAACTTATAAGGGAATAAAGAATACAAATACACAAACAACAAAAAGTTCAAGCACTACGATTAACTGTGGAATTGGAGATGAAAAACCTGTAACTATTAAAATTAACCGTCCAGCAGAAGCAAATTGGGTTACAGTAGTAAATTCATTAGATAGAAAAATATCATGTGATGATACAGGCGAATTAGAAGCGGCTCAATTATTAAAACCAACGTTAAGTTGTGATTTAATAATGACTAAAGTCTCAGGAGACTTTATTGAATCTAATAATTGTCCTACTATTGGAACTTATACTAATACTTGGGTATTTACAGATATTTGTGGACGAAAAAGCAATGAGTTTGTTCAAGTGATTACCATTGAAGACAAGAAAGTACCAACAATTACTTGTCCTATAGTATCAACTAATTATAATGTAGATGAAAACTCATGTGCTTATGAAGGTACATTTATTGCGGCAGCGACTGATACTTGTAGTGAAGCAACAATAGTATATAAAGTTAATGGAGTCCCAATTAGTTTTCCATATAGTTTTCCAGTAGGAACAACAATTGTTACAGCAATAGCTAAAGATGATTGTAATAACACATCAGAAGCATGTAGTTTCGAAGTAGTTGTAATTGATAATATCAAACCAGAAATAACGTGTCCAACAGTAGCATTGAGTTATAATGTAGATGTAAACGAATGTGATTACACAGCAACTTTTGAAGCCACAGCGACAGATAATTGTACGACCATTTCAAGTTATGTATATAGTATTGATGGGAATGAGATTAGTTTTCCATATGATTTTCCAGTAGGAACAACAACAGTAAGTGTTGTGGCGATGGATAATAACAATAACACATCAGAAGCATGTAGTTTCGAAGTAGTTGTAATTGATAATATCAAACCAGAAATAACGTGTCCAATAGTAGCATCGAGTTATAATGTAGATGTAAACGAATGTGATTACACAGCAACTTTTGAAGCCACAGCGACAGATAACTGTACGACCATTTCAAGTTATGTATATAGTATTGATGGGAATGAGATTGGTTTTCCATATGATTTTCCAGTAGGAACAACAACAGTAAGTGTTGTAGCGATGGATAATAACAACAACACATCAGAAGCATGTAGTTTCGAAGTAGTTGTGATTGATAATATCAAACCAGAAATAACGTGTCCAACAGTAGCATCGAGTTATAATGTAGATGTAAACGAATGTGATTACACAGCAACTTTTGAAACCACAGCGACAGATAATTGTACGACCATTACAAGTTATGTATATAGTATTGATGGGAATGAGATTGGTTTTCCATATGATTTTCCAGTAGGAACAACAACAGTAGGTGTTGTAGCGATGGATAATAACAACAACACATCAGAAGCATGTAGTTTCGAAGTAGTTGTGATTGATAATGCACCTCCGGTAATAGATGAAACCACTAAAGAAAATTTAGATATTGAATGTGGAGTAGGAAATACTGTATTGACATTAGAAGCATGGTTAACAAATAATGCTGGTGCTACCGCCACAGACAATTGTGGATTGGTAACATGGGATAATAACTACGGAGAAGATACCTCAGTTAAATGTGATGGTAATTATATTATTGTAAGTTTTACAGCAACTGATATTAATGGATTAAGTTCAACAATAACAGCAGGTTATTTAATTAAAGATGAAACTGGATCAACAATAACAAATCAACCAATAAATGAAACAGTTGAATGTGATGGAGCAGGTAATATTGATGCATTAAATGCGTGGTTAGATAATAATGGAGGGGCAACAGCAACTGATGACTGTAGTGTTGTAACATGGAGTAATGACTATACTGAGTTAATTTATAGCTGTAGTTTTATAGGGGAAGTAGAAGTGATTTTTACAGCTACAGATGCTTGTGGAAATGAAACAGCTACTGAAGCAAGGAAATTTATAATAAAAGATACTGCAGCACCGGTTTTTGTAGGTACTTTACCAACAAACACTACCGTAAGCTGTGATGCGATTCCAGAAGCAGTTATTTTAACGGCAACGAATAATTGCAGTATTTCATCAGATTTAGAAGTAAACTATACAGAAGAAATCACAGGACAAGACGACGAATGTGTATCAGAATATATGATTACACGAACTTGGTCGGTATCAGATTGTGCAGGAAATAATGAAAGTTATGTTCAGCAAATTACTGTGGAAGATACCGCAGCACCGGTTTTCGTTGAGAGTTTACCAACAAATATTACCGTAAGCTGTGACGCGATACCAGAAGCAGTTATTTTAACGGCAACGAATAATTGCAGTATTTCATCAGATTTAGAAGTAAACTATACAGAAGAAATCACAGGACAAGACGACGAATGTGTATCAGAATATATGATTACACGAACTTGGTCGGTATCAGATTGTGCAGGAAATAATGAAAGTTATGTTCAGCAAATTACTGTGGAAGATAACGAGGCACCGGTTTTCGTTGAGAGCTTACCAATAAACACTACCGTAAGCTGTGACGCGATTCCAGAAGCAGTTATTTTAACGGCAACGGATAATTGCAGTATTTCATCAGATTTAGAAGTAAACTATACAGAAGAAATCACAGGACAAGACGACGAATGTGCATCAGAATATATGATTACACGAACTTGGTCGGTATCAGATTGTGCAGGAAATAATGAAAGTTATGTTCAGCAAATTACTGTGGAAGATAACGAGGCACCGGTTTTCGTTGAGAGCTTACCAATAAACACTACCGTAAGCTGTGACGCGATTCCAGAAGCAGTTATTTTAACGGCAACGGATAATTGCAGTATTTCATCAGATTTAGAAATAAATTATACGGAAGAAATTACAGGACAAGATGATGAATGTGCATCAGAATATATGATTACACGAACTTGGTCAGTATCAGATTGTGCAGGAAACAATGAAAGTTATGTTCAACAAATTACTGTGGAAGATAACGAGGCACCTGAGTTAGTTTCAGAATTAGAAGATATTGATATTGAATGTGACGCGATTCCTGAAATTCCAACTTTAGAGTTTACAGATAATTGCTCAACTACTGTAACACAAATAAATTTTGAAGAAGAAAATACTTTTGATGGAACAGATAATGATTATCAAATTATAAGAATATGGACAGTTAGTGATGATTGTGGAAATGTTGCTGATTTTACTCAAACTATAAGTGTAACAATAAAAACAAACGTAACTGAAGTTGCTGATTCAAAATGTATTGATGATGGTGAGGT
Source organism: Tenacibaculum retecalamus (assembly GCF_027941755.1). Taxonomy (NCBI): domain Bacteria; kingdom Pseudomonadati; phylum Bacteroidota; class Flavobacteriia; order Flavobacteriales; family Flavobacteriaceae; genus Tenacibaculum; species Tenacibaculum retecalamus. Next base: position 1,314,079 of record NZ_CP115916.1, read on the forward strand.
TGATTTAAATGATTATTTAACTGATAATACTGAAGATGATGGTGTGTGGGAAGTTACTACAGGAAATGTATCCTTATCAACAGATGCCACATTCGATCCATCAAATATTGCCTTAGGTGATTATGTATTTACATATACTGTTTCTAGCCAAGGTTGTTTATCAGCAATAAAAGTAACGATAAACATTAACGATGATTGTATCGTTTTACCTTGTGGTTTAGAAGATGTTAAAATATCAAAAGCAGTAACACCAAACGGAGATTCATGGAACGAGTTTTTTGAAGTAACAGGAGTTGAATCTTGTGGATTTATAACAAATGTAAAAATATTTAACCGTTGGGGAGCCAGAGTTTTCAAGTCGAATAACTATGCTAATAATTGGAGTGGTATTTCAGATGGGTCAACATTTGGAGGCGCAAAAAGATTACCAGCAGGAACTTACTATTACATTGTAATATTAGAAAATAGTGGTTTAAAACCATTTACAGGAGCAATTTATTTAGGAACCAAATAATATATAAGCTATGAAACATAATTACAAACTGTATACAATTATTGTATTGTTTTTTATCTCGGTATTTAATGTTGAAGGACAACAATTACCTCAGTTTACTCAATATATGTATAATACAATTTCAGTAAACCCAGCGTATGCAGGAAGCAGACAAGTACTAAGTATGGTTGGAATACATAGAAGTCAATGGGCAGGTTTTGGAAAAGGTCCCGAAACACAAACATTATCCATTCATACCCCACTTAGAAATGATAAAATGGGGATAGGATTATCGTTTATAAATGATCAGCTAGGATATGAAAAATTCACTTATTTATATGGAGATTTTTCTTATACAATTCAACTTAATGATGAAATAAAATTAGCTTTTGGATTAAAGGCAGGTTTTACGCAATATAACTTAGACGATGAATTATTAGCAGCTGAAGGTTCTGATCCCGGAATTAGCGGAATTAAAAAGAGGTGGGAACCAAACATAGGTGCCGGAATGTTTTTACATACTGATAAATGGTATGTAGGGTTATCAGCACCAAGATTATTAAATATTGATCATAACGATTTATCCATAGGAGGAGTTGATTATGGTGTTATTGATAAAGTAAGTTACTATTTAACAGGAGGATATGTTTTTGATTTAAGTGATACGGTAAAATTTAAACCCGCAACTTTAATTAAAGGTACAAATGGAGCGCCTTTATCGTATGATATTACAGCAAATTTTCTTTTTAATGAAAAATTTTGGGTTGGTGGATCTTATAGAGTTAATGAATATACATCAGCTTTAGGAGCTTTGGTAGATTTTCAAGTTTCTAAACAGTTTCGTATCGGGTATGCTTATGAATATCCTTTATCGGATATTAATCAATTTTCTAGTGGAACCCATGAAATTTTATTAATGTATGAATTGATTAAAGCAAATAGAGTAAAATCTCCTAGATACTTTTAAAAACTATAGATATGAAGACAAAAATTACATTTTTAATATTAGTTTTTTCATTTTTTTACTCTTTCTCACAAAAAAGAGTTGCCGACAAATTCTTTAAAAAATATGCTTATGTAAAAGCAGCTGAATTTTATGAAACAGCAGTAAAAAAAGGAGATAGTACTACGTACACTTTAACACGACTGGCAGATTGTTATTATAATAATTCTAATTCAGATAAAGCAATTAAATGGTATAGTTTAGCAGCCAAAAGCAATGAAGGTTTAAGTAACGAAAGCATTTATAAATATGCCCAATCTTTACGAAGTTCAGAAGAATATGAAAAAGCAGATGAATGGTTAAGTAAGTTAACTAATAAAAGCAGGGCAATAAATGTTGATTATGAAAAATTAAAAACATTAAATAAAGACTCTATAAAAATAACAAATTTAAAAATTAATACTAAAAACTCTGATTTTGGATCTTATGTACATAATCAAAAATTTGTATTCGCTTCGGCGAAAAATAAAAAAGGGAAAATTTATGAATGGAACAACGAACCTTACCTAGATTTATATGAAGCAACAATTATAGATTATGGAGAGTCTAAAGAAATTGAAAACGTTATTCCACTAAGTTCATCAAAAATAAATACTAGTTTTCATGAATCAAGTATCGCAATTACTAATGATGGAAAAACAATGTACTTTACTCGAAATAATTTAAATAAAAGAGAAAAGTTAGATTACGATAGGGAGGGAACTTCTCATTTAAAAATATTTAAGGCAACTTTAGTTAATAATGAATGGAGCAATATTAAAGAACTTCCATTTAATGATGAGATTTATTCAAATGGTCATCCGGCTTTAAGTCCAGATAATAAAATATTATATTTTACATCTAATAGACCAGATGGTTATGGTTTAACTGATATTTATAAAGTAGCAATTCTATCCAATGAATCTTATGGAGAACCTATAAATATGGGAGAAAAGATTAATTCAGAAGGAAGGGAAATGTTTCCGTTTGTGTCAAAAGATTATACATTTTATTTTTCATCAGACGGACATGAAAATTTAGGGTTATTAGATATTTTTAAATCAGATTTATTAAAAAATAACTCATCAGAAGTAATAAATATGGGGGCTCCTTTTAATAGCGGTTATGATGACTTTTCTTTTTTTATGAATAAAGATACAAAAACAGGTTATTTTTCTTCAAATAGACCAGGAGGTAAAGGACATGATGATATTTATGGTTTTGAGGCTTATAAATGTAAACAATTTATAAAAGGTAAAACTTTTGATGCAAAAACCAATCAAATTTTAGTAACTACCTTAGTAGAGTTAATAAATGAAGAAGGAAAAGTTATAGAAACTAGTATTACCGAAACAGATGGAACGTATATTTTTGAAGTTGAATGTGATAAAAAGTATACGGTAAGAGGTTCTAAAAAAGATTATAAGGATGATTTTAAAGAAATAGAAACCACTAGTGTTAGAAAAAAGGAAATTGAACAAGATTTATATTTAACACCATTAATTATTGATAATGAAATAGTAATTAGCCCAATATTTTTTGATTTTGATAAATCTAATATAAGAATAGATGCTGCATTTGAATTAGAAAACATTGTTAGTGTGCTTAGAAATCACCCTAAAATGGAAATTAAAATTGAAGCCCATACAGATAGTAGAGGTGTAGATGCTTACAATGAAATTTTATCAGATAAGAGAGCGAAATCAACAAGAGATTATATTTTATCTAGAAATATTGATGCCTCAAGAATACAAAGTGCTATTGGTTTTGGAGAAAAGCAATTAGTTAATAAATGTACAAACGATATTCCTTGTACAGAAAAAGAACATCAAGAAAACAGACGATCAAAATTTATTATACTAAATGATTATAAATAAAAAAAGAGCGTGGAATTAACCTCGCTCTTTAATTTCTTCATACTATACTTCCCCCAAAGTCTAGCATAAAGCCAATATATAAATATTTTATAACTTAAAATTGTAAATAATCGTAATTTTTATTTATTCAAATATTCTTCTAAAAGAGGATAATCTTCTTTGAAGAATTTTTTAGGAGTTTGATTCATGAAAAATTTAAAGTCTTTAATGAAATGAGATTTATCATAATAATTAAACATATAAATAAGGTCTGTTAAGCCAATTTTTTTTGATTGATATTTTTGCATTAAATTCATAAAACGATATTGTCTTATAAATTTACCAGGAGTTAAACCTATAATTTTTTTAAATTTAATTTCTAATGATTTCTGACTAAAAGGTAAAGTATTAAGTAAATCAGTTACTTGTATTAAACCGTCTTTTTTAAATATTAAATCAATAGCTTTATCTATTTCCGTAACATCGTCATTGATTGTTATTTTTAAGGTATCAAAGAAATTTATTATTTTTTCTTCAAAAACAGGTAGGTCATTTTTATATTTCAAAAAGATAGCTTCTAATTCATTTGCTATTTCTGAATTAATGTTTTTCATTAAAAAATGCTCATTGGTTAATAAAGATATATCAATATTAAAAATTTTATATAAAGATGTTGGATGTAAAACAATGCCAATATTATGAGCTTTATCATTTGAAAAAAAATTATAAGTACCATAGTATTGAGCAGTAATTACAAGACCTCTAATAGGTGTTTTTTTGTTTTTAAATGTTATTTCTTGCGTTTTGCTAAGAATATTTGTGAATGCAGGAAAACCAAGAGGAAGAATAATAGATTCAAAAGGTAAAATATTTTCTGAAAGTTTCAAACTATATAGATGTGCTATTAAACCTCTATGATCTTTTTTATCGATAAAATTATAATCCATTTTCTTAGTTTAATTAATTTAATTGGAGATATCTTAGTTCTCTTTTTTGGAGGAAAGGTAAATTTTTAATTTAATATTTTTTTTCTAAAAGCTCTTTAATCAAGTTTTTTTCAAATATTATGGATGTTCCTGAGCATGATATTATATCTTAACCCAACAACAAATGATTTTATATAAAAGGGGTGGTAAATACAAGAGTTTTTAGTGTTTATGATGTCTTAGGAAGAATAATATTAGAAAACCAAAAAGTAAATACGAATCAATTTATGTAAGTAGTTAGTAGGTGTTTATTTTGTAAAATTTAATGTAAATAACGGTTCAAATATTAAAAAATTAGTAATTAAGTAACTATTATTTTTAATAAAAAAACCTCGTTTTAAATATTTAAAACGAGGCTTTTTTTATTATACATTCTTAACTATTTATTCTCAATCCAAAGTTTAGCATTAACAAAAGCTTCTAACCAAGGTGAAACTTCATCTTTTCTATTTGATGGATAATTAGCCCAATTCCACTGAAAAGTAGAACGCTCAATATGTGGCATAGTAACTAAATGTCTTCCTGATTTATCAGATAACATTGCTGTGTTAAAATCAGAACCATTTGGGTTATTAGGATATCCGTCATAACCATATTTGGCTACAATATTGTAATTTTCTTCAGATTCTGGTAAGTTGAACTTTCCTTCTCCATGAGAAATCCAAACACCCAATTCTGTTCCTGCTAAAGATGCTAGCATAACCGAATTGTTTTCTTGAATTTTAACTGATGTAAAAGAACTTTCGTGCTTTTTAGAATCGTTATGCACTAATTTACCGTGTACTTTATGATCTGGATTTATTAAATCTAATTCCATCCATAATTGTGCTCCATTACAAATTCCTACCGATAAAGTATCTTTACGTTTAAAGAAATTCTTTAAAGCAGTATTTGCTTTTTCGTTGTATTTAAAAGCTCCAGCCCAACCTTTAGCAGAACCTAAAACATCAGAATTAGAAAAACCACCAACGGCTCCAATAAACTGAATATCTTCCAACGTTTCACGACCTGAAATTAAATCGGTCATATGAACATCTTTCACATCAAAACCAGCTAAATACATGGCGTTTGCCATTTCGCGTTCAGAATTAGACCCTTTTTCACGGATAATAGCTGCTTTTGGACGAGAAGATTGCTTCGTTTTACAAGCAATGACATCTGCTAGTTTACCTGTAAAATGAGTAGGGAAGGAGTATTGTAAAGGTTGCTTTTTGTAGTTGTCAAAACGGTTTTTCGCTAAACCATTTGCAGTTTGTCTTTGATCTAATAAATAAGATGTTTTATACCAAACATCTCTCATTTTAGTAACATCAAAAGAGAAGTTGTCTTCATTATTTTTAATAGTTACTTTTCCTGAATTATTAGCAGTACCAATAGTAAAGAACTCAATGTTATTTTCTGATAAAATAGGTTCTACTGAAACATCAGCTTGAAAAATAATTCCGCTATTTTCAGAGAACAATACTTTAATAGAATCTTCTTCATTTAAAGCAGAAATATTAAAATCGGCACCCAAATTAACATCAGCAAAACACATTTCTAATAAAGTAGTAATCAATCCACCAGAAGCAACATCGTGACCTGCAGAAATTTTATCAGCTTTAATTAAATCTTGAATCGTATTAAAAGTATTTTTTACAAAAGCTGAATTTTTAACATCCGGAGCTTCATTACCAATCGTATTTAAAACTTGGTTGAAAGAGCTTCCTCCTAATTTAAATTTATCTTGAGAAATATTGATATAATAGATATTTTCTCCATTTTGTTGTAAAACAGGCTCAACAACTTTAGTTATTTCACTACAGTTACCGGCAGCAGAAATAATAACAGTTCCGGGAGAAATTACTTCTCCGTCTTTATACTTCTGTTTCATTGATAAAGAATCTTTTCCTGTAGGAACATTGATTCCTAAATCAATAGAAAACTCTGAAATTGCTTTAACGGCTTTATATAATCGTGCATCTTCACCTTCATTTTTACAAGGCCACATCCAATTTGCTGATAAAGAAACCGAAGCTAAATTATCTTTTAAAGGTGCCCAAATCAGATTGGTTAAAGATTCGGTAATAGAGTTTCTACTTCCTGCTTCTGGGTGAATTAAACCCGAAATAGGCGAGTGGCCAATAGAAGTTGCAACGCCTTCTTTTCCTTTATAATCTAGTGCCATAACACCTACATTATTTAACGGAATTTGTAACGGACCAACACATTGTTGTTTGGCTACTTTACCACCAACACAACGATCTACTTTGTTGGTTAGCCAATCTTTACAAGCTACGGCCTCAAGCTGTAAAACTTGTTCTAAATAGATTTGTAAATTTTTAGTTTTATATCTTGAATTCTTGTAATTTCTTACAATTGTTTTATCGGTTAAAACAGTTTTAGGAGAAGATCCAAACATATCTTCTAAAGCTAAATCCATTGGTTTTTCACCAGTAGTTTCAGACTCAAAAGTAAAACGATCGTTTCCTGTAACTTCTCCAACAGTATATATAGGAGAACGCTCACGTTCTGCAATTTTCTGTAAAGTATCTATATGTTTTTCAGCAATTACTAATCCCATACGTTCTTGAGATTCGTTTCCGATAATTTCTTTTGCTGATAAAGTAGGATCTCCAACTGGTAATTTATCTAGATTGATTTTACCACCAGTATCTTCTACTAATTCAGATAAACAATTTAAATGTCCACCTGCACCATGATCATGAATAGAAACAATAAAATTCTCTTCACTTTCTACCATTCCACGAACAGCATTTGCTGCACGTTTTTGCATTTCTGGATTAGATCGCTGTACTGCGTTTAATTCGATTCCTGAAGCAAATTCACCAGTATCAGCCGATGAAACCGCAGCTCCACCCATACCGATTCTGTAATTTTCACCACCAAGGATGACTATTTTATCACCTTCTTGTGGCGTATCTTTTATTGCTTGATCAGCTTTACCATAACCAATACCACCAGCTTGCATAATCACTTTATCAAAACCTAATTTTCTTGGTTTTGCATCACTAGAAGCAGCATTTTCTTCATGCTCGAAAGTTAATACAGAGCCTGTAATTAATGGTTGCCCGAATTTATTACCAAAATCAGATGCTCCATTAGAAGCTTTTATTAAAATATCCATCGGAGTTTGGTACAACCAATCTCTAGCTTCAAATTTATTTTCCCAATATCTATTTTCTTCCAATCTAGAATAAGAAGTCATATAAACTGCAGTACCCGCTAAAGGTAAAGAGCCTTTTCCTCCTGCCAATCTATCTCTAATTTCTCCTCCAGAACCTGTTGCAGCGCCATTAAAAGGCTCAACCGTTGTAGGAAAATTGTGTGTTTCTGCTTTTATTGAAATTACAGAATCAAATTCTTTTGTTTCGTAAAAATCTGGTTTGTCTGCTGTTTTTGGTGCAAACTGCTCAACTTTAGGACCTTTTACAAAAGCAACATTATCTTTATATGCCGAAACAATATCGTTAGGAAATTGTTTTGATGTTTCTTTTATTAATTTGAATAGGGAAGTAGGCATTTCTTCGCCATCTATAACAAAAGTTCCGTTAAATATTTTATGACGACAGTGTTCTGAGTTTACTTGAGAGAATCCAAAAACTTCAGAATCGGTTAATTTTCTACCTATTTTAGTAGCAACACTTTCTAAATATTCAACTTCTTCATTGCTTAAAGCTAAACCTTCTTGTTGATTATAAGCCGCAATGTCTTCAATATTTAAAATAGGTTCTGGCTGAATATCAATCGTAAAAATATCTTGATTTAAACCGTTATATTTTTGAGAAATCATTGGGTCGAAATCTGAAAAATCTTCTAAAATTACTTCAAATTCTTCTATTCTGATGATATCAGAAATACCCATGTTTTGTGTTATTTCTACAGCATTGGTACTCCATGGTGTAATCATAGCAGCACGTGCACCAACAAAAAAGACGTCGAGAGACGTCGTGTTTATTTTAGATTGGTTGCCAAATAACCAGGTAAGTTTTGAAATAGTTTCTGTAGATAATTCTTTTGTTGTTTGAACAGTAAATATTTTACTGTTTACGTTTCCGAAGAAATGAATCATTATGTTGCTGTGTTTGTGTGTTGTTTAAAGCTGTAAATTTACTTATTTTGGATGAAATAAAAGCATAAAAAAAGCAGCAATTTCTTGCTGCTTTTTTTTAGTTTCTCTTTGTAGGAATCCTGTCCAATTCAATTTTACCTTTCTTTCGAGTTTTGTAATTTTCATAACAGTTTAATACTGCTTCAATAATTTGAAGATCACTTGCTTTTTTGATGAAATATTCTGAATAATTACAGTCCGTTAATAATTTATTTAATTCTTGTCTATCCATTTCTAGATATTCCATCATCACTTCTCTATCAAATTTACCCGCTAGCATTTTACGTAAATCATCTTCCTTTTTTAACTTTTTAAGTTTTTTAAGCTGTTTAGGTTTGTTTCCGAAGAGGTTATAAACTAAATCAACAGGGTTTAACAATTTAGCTATCGGTGATGATATTTTTTGAGGTTTTCCAACTTCATAAGTTTGTGGTAATCCGTTAATATGAATTCTGGTAAAACGATCTTTAGGTACTTGTTTAACATCTACTTCTAAAACACCTATCAATTTTGTCGATTTAATAATAATTTCTTTAACATCTTCTGGTTTTTCTTTTAATGATATTATAACTTCATTTCCTTTTAAAAGATCATTTGTTACTTTTAATTTGATAGAAGAAAATCCTAAAAAAGAAACTAAAACAGTGTCATTAGCCTTAGATGTTAATTCAAAAACTCCTTTTTCGTTGGTAATAGTACCTGTAACTGTATTTAAATTTAATATATGTGCGGCACTTAAAGGTTTTTTAGTATCGGCATCAATAACTTGCCCTTTTAATTTTTGACTTTGAGAGTAACCAATACTTGATACAAGTAAAAGTAAGATAAGAGATAAATATATTTTTTGCATGCTGTAAAAATAGGAATTATTGAGTTGGAATTAGTTAATAAATTGTGAAATGAATAAAAAGAAAGAAATAGGTTAAAAAAAGAAAAACTATAAATATTTTTAAAATATTTATAGTTTTTATGAGTGCACGTAACAAGAGTCGAACTTGCACGTTCTTACGAACACAAGCCCCTCAAGCCTGCGCGTCTACCAATTCCGCCATACGTGCGTAAACTAAAAAAGTTAAGCAAATGCTTAACTTTTTTGTGACCGGGCTGGGGCTCGAACCCAGGACCCTCTCCTTAAAAGGGAGATGCTCTACCAACTGAGCTACCAGGTCATTAACTTCCTTCCGAAAGCGGTTGCAAATATACAACTGTTCTTTAAATTTAAAAAACTTTTTTATGATATTTTTTACTGATATTTGTAACAGCTTAATTATTAGTTTATGAAAATAGTATTGGTAGGGTATATGGCGTGTGGTAAATCTACAATTGGTAGGTTGTTGGCTGAAAAAAAGAAGTTTTCTTTTATAGATTTGGATAATTATATAGAAGAAAAAGAGAAAATGTCTGTGTCAGAAATTTTCAAAAAAAAGGTGAAATTTACTTTAGAAAGCAAGAGCATTTACATTTAAAAGAAATTCTAACCTTAAAAAATAATGTTATTTTAGCATTAGGTGGTGGTACGCCTTGTTATGCAGGTAATATGCATGTAATAAAGGATTCAATAAATACTGTTGCCGTTTATTTAAAAGCAAGTATCACAACAATTGCAACAAGGTTAACAACTGAGAAAAGCCAAAGGCCTTTAGTAGCTAGACTTAAAAACGAGGAGTTGGCAGAATTTATAGCGAAACACTTATTTGAAAGAAGTTATTTTTATAATCAATCAAATTACAAAGTAACTGTAGATGATAAAAAAATGGATATGATTGTTACAGAATTAAATACTTTATTACATTAAATAAACAAGTGTTTTGTTTTTATTAAATTCAACCACTACATGCTCTTTAATAGAGGTTGAGAGTGAAATACCTTTAAAATCTGCTTTTACAGGATATTTTTTATGATTTCTATTTACCAATACTGCTGTTTTAAAGCGTTTTAAAGGAACCTCTAAAAAATGTTTTACAGCATAAATTAATGTGGTACCTGAGTTTAAAACATCATCAACTAAAACTAATGATTTATTTTTATATTCATTAACTGTTAAAGAAGTTGTAATTGCGTTGATTGGATTTTTTTTGTCAATGTAAACTTTACACAATTCAACTTTTAAAGGAGAAATATTAGATAAGACTTCATGTACTTTTTCAGCGAATAAATAGCCATTTTCAGCAATGCCTGCAATTATAATTTCTTCTTCATTACTATTGCTTTCATAAATTTGAAAAGCAATGCGACGAATTTTTTGCTCTACCTGTAAATTGTCTAGTATAATATTATCGGCTATTGTCATCGGTTTATTTTAAATGCTAAAGATATTACAAATTACTATTATTTTCTTCAGAATCTACATTATAATCATCAATATCTCTACGATCTTTTTTGGTAGGTCTTCCAGCTCCTTTTTTACGATAATAATCCTTAGAATATTTTAATAAAGCTGTTTTATCAAACTCTTCTTTAGGAGTCAAATCTTTTCTATATAAATCAACCAATTTTGCGCCAACTCGACTTGACGGTATATCTAAAACCTTTATTTTATAGTTAATTTGATTTTTACGGATGGTTATTTCCTCGTTGCCGAATATTTCTTTTGAAGGTTTTAAATTAGTACCATTAATTTTAACATGCCCTTTTTTACAAGTATCTGTAGCGATACTACGTGTTTTAAAAAAGCGAATACACCACAAATATTTGTCAATTCTCATATAAAAAGTTAAAATTTATCTTTTAGTTTTTTACAAAGGTATAAAAATGGTAAATTGCGCGTTAAAAAATCAATATTAAATGATAAAATTTAAACATTTTTTTTACATAGCACTTTTAAGTGTTTTACTATATTCTTGTGATAGTGATAATAACACTGTTGTAAATTTTGATCATGAAGCGCAAGAAATTATAGATAATGATTCAATAGTTAAGTTTTTAATGAATAATTATTATGATGATGCAGTTTCAAAGGAAGTAAAGCCAATGGTTGCAGGAGAAACATCATTATATGATGACCCAAAACTTATCACAAAAGAAGTTAAAGAAGCAGACATTGATTATAAACTGTACTATTATTTGATTAATGAAGGAACACCTGCAGGATCAACACCTACTGGTAACCCTACAGTTATGGATTCTGTATATTCTAAATATAGAGGACAAAGAATTCTTGAAGAAAAAAAATTAAGTGATGAGTTTGATCGTGGCACAACATGGTTTTCTTTAAATAGAGTAATAAAAGGTTGGACTCACGCTTTTGTACATTTTAAAGGAGGTGAAAATACGACTCCAAATGGAGGACGTATTGAATATACTGGTGGTGGTAAAGGTATTTTATTTATTCCTTCAGGTTTAGCGTATAGAGAAAGAGGTACAACAGGTATTCCTCAAAATTCTAATTTGATATTTTATATTGAATTATGGGATTTTGTAGAAGATACAGACGATGATAATGACGGGGTACCTTCCTTTTTTGAAGGTTTAGATAGCAATGGCGATCTTATAAATGATGATATTGATGAAGATAGAGTCGTAAATTATCTTGATACAGATGATGATGGTGATGGTGTTTTAACTAAAGATGAAGATGCAAATGGAGATGGTGATCCTAGAAATGACTTTAGCGATCCTAATAAGCCTACAGTGCCAGATTATTTAAATAGAGATGTTAATTAAGGAGTATTCTAATTTTTCTATAAAAAAATCCCGAAGCTACTAGCTTCGGGATTTTTTTATAAATTATTTTTGTGTAGTTAAATTTTAAGTAGTTTAAATAAGTAGTTTAAAAAAAAGCATCATTTCTTTAAAAATGATGCTTTAATATTTTAGATAGAAAATAGTTTATTTTCTAGAAATTACTTTTTCTACCGCTTTAATTATAGCGGCATCGTTTAATCCGTATTTCTCCATTAATTCAGCTGGAGTAGCAGACTCACCAAAACTATCGTTTACAGCAACAAACTCTTGTGGAGTAGGAGTGTTGGTTGCTAAACAACGCGCCACGCTTTCACCTAATCCACCGTATTTATTATGTTCTTCCGCAGTTACAATACAACCTGTTTTTGCGACAGATTTTAAGATAATAGCTTCATCTAAAGGTTTAATTGTGTGAATGTTTATTACTTCTGCCGAAATACCTTTAGCTTCTAATTGTTCAGCAGCTTGTAAAGCTTCCCAAACTAAATGTCCTGTTGCTACAATTGTAACATCGTTTCCTTCAGTTAATTTTAAACCTTTTCCTATTTCAAAAGGCTCATCAGTCATAAAAACGGGTACTTTAGGTCTACCAAAACGTAAATATACAGAGCCATCATAATCAGCAATAGCTAGTGTTGCTGCTTTAGTTTGGCTATAGTCACAAGTGTTTATTACAGTCATACCTGGTAGCATTTTCATCAGTCCAATATCTTCTAATATTTGATGTGTAGCACCATCTTCACCTAAAGTTAACCCAGCATGTGAAGCACATATTTTTACATTTTTATCAGAATAGGCAACTGATTGACGAATTTGATCGTACACACGACCTGTAGAAAAGTTTGCAAAAGTTCCTGTAAACGGAATTTTACCTCCAATGGTTAAGCCAGCAGCAATACCAATCATATTTGCTTCAGCAATTCCTATTTGAAAGAAACGTTCGGGATGATTGTTTTTAAAATCTCCCATTTTTAAAGATCCTGTTAAATCTGCGCATAAAGCAACTACATTAGGATTTGTTTTCCCTAATTCAGTTAAACCATCACCAAACCCAGATCTGGTATCTTTTTTTTCGGTATAAGTATATTTTTTCATTAGTGTATGTTGTGTGTTGTACGCGTCAAAAATAATCTTTTATAAAAAAAGCAGCGTTACAAATTTGATAATTCTTTATAAAGTTTATGAACAGGAAAGCCCATAACATTAAAATAACTTCCTTCTATTTTAGTAATAGCTATTTTACCTATCCATTCCTGAATACCATAAGCACCAGCTTTATCAAATGGTTTATAAGTATTTATGTAATACGCTATTTCTTCGGATGATAAATTTTTAAAGGTAACTTTGGTAGTATCGTTAATTATTTTTTTGAAGTTTTTGTTTGAAATACATATCGATGTAATTACTTCGTGGGTGTTGTTAGATAATTCAGTAAGCATTTTAAAAGCTTCATTATAGTCTTTTGGTTTTCCGAGCGCTTTGTTGTTAGCCCAAACAATGGTATCCGAAGTTATTAATAATTCTTTATCAGTTAATTCATTTTCAAAAGGCTTCGATTTTAAATCGGAAAGAAAGTCTGTTATTTCTGATTTTCTTAAATGTCCTGGATATATTTCTGCTACTTCTTTTGTTTTGATTATAAAAGGTACATTTAAATCTTTTATTAATTCTTGTCTTCGTGGTGAATTTGAAGCTAAAATTATGGAATAATCGACTAATTTACTGGACAACATATTTAAAATAATAAGCGATTGATAGAATACCTATAATTCCGAAAACATGAAATATTTTCATTGTTTTAAGTAATTTTTTATACTCTTTATCTGTTGAAGTTTTAATTGAAAGGTATATAATATATATTTGAGGTATTAAGGTAGAAGTTAATATAGTTATAAAAAGATATTCTATTTTAAAGAAGCTAAAAGCTAAAAATAAGATTAAAAAAGCAGAAAAAACCATCATAGTTAGTGTAACGTTTTTTGCTCTTTTTCTTCCCAAAAGAATAGGTAGCGTTTTGTTTTTTTTAAAATTATCCTCATTTATATTGGTGATGCTTATTATTATTTCCTCAGTTAAGGTGCTTAAAAAAGATAATAATATATAAATCATAGTAATGAATTGAAGCTTAAAAAATAGATTCCATTGTGTTGTTGTTAGGTTAACAGGAGAATCAATCCACCAAACTGATAATATTGTAAATGGTAATAGGAAAGATTTAAATAAAAGACTTAAAAAAGATTTCTGTATAGAATATTTTGAGTAAATGTATGCAGAAATAGAGGAGAAGAGAAATAGTAATGAAAAATAAGGTCTATGTATTTTGAAAGATAAATAAATACCTAATAAAAGTCCTGCAAGAAGAAGTATGTAAGAACTAATTTTTAAACTAGGTAAAGATCTAGCTGTTTTTTTATTTTTATTAAGAAAATAATAGTTTAATACATAAATAGATATGTAAAAAAACATACATGAAGTTGTAAATAAGGTTATGTCTAGGAAAGATAAAGTTGTCTCAAAACCAAATCCATATAAAAAACAATATTTAGCTAAAAAAATTACAAAAGAAAAATATAGAATTCTTTTCCAATCAACAATATTAAAAAATACTTTTAGAGTATTCATTTAATTAAAATCTTTTTTAATTCTAGCTAAATCTCTCTTGTTATCTCTGTCTTTCATTGTTTGACGTTTGTCATGCGTTTTTTTACCTTTTGCTAAAGCAATGTCTAATTTAGCCCAACCATCATTATTAATAAAGAGTTTAAGAGGTACAATTGTACTCCCTTTAGCTTCAACTTCTCGTTCTAGTTTTTTTAATTCTTGTTTATTTAATAGTAAGCGGCGCTCACTTGTGGTTTTATGATTGTAGTGGTTTCCAAAAGCATATTCTTCAATATACATATTAATGATAAAAAGCTCTCCTTGCTCATTAAATTCACAAAAGCTTTCGGTTATACGTGCCTTACTAAGCCTTATCGATTTTATTTCGGTACCGGTAAGCTGAATACCCGCAGTATATTTATCAATAATCTCGTATTCAAAACGAGCTTTCTTATTCTGTATGTTAATTTTTTTCTGCATATCTCAATAGCAAATATAACTATTTGAGTAGTACCCTTAGTTAATTTATTATGCAATGATATTATTTTTTTATTTTTGGTAGGTAATAATGTGTATTTGGTTAAAAATGATAAGAAATTTACATTTTTTATTGACTTGTTAATTAACACAATTTTAAATATTATATAAAATAATTTCTTGTAATTTTGAGTTTTTAAAATGGGTTTTATTTAATAATTTTTTATGAGATATTTAATAGTATTGTTGTTCTTTGTAGTATCATGTAAGCCTATTGATAATGGGATTAATGCGCAAAAAGTGATAGATAATTCGATAAATAAATCGAACTTACAAGTTGTTGAAAACTCAAATTTATCTTTTTCGTTTAGAAAGAATAATTATATAGCAAAAAGGAATAATGGTAATTATGAGTTTCAGAAAATTTCAAAAAAAGATTCGGTAATTATAAAAGATGTTTTGTCGAACGAAGGGGTTAAGCGTTATGTAAATGATAGTTTAATTCAATTATCAGAAAAAGACAAAAAAGGTTTTGGAGACTCTGTAAATTCGGTGCATTATTTTGCTGTTTTACCTTACGGCTTAAATGATCCTGCAGCTCGTAAAAAAATGTTAGAACCTGTAATTATAAAAGGGAAAACGTACTATAAAGTTCAAGTAACTTTTTCTGAAGAAGGTGGCGGAACCGATTTTGATGATGTATTTATTTATTGGTTCGCTAAAGAGGATTTTAAATTAACTTACTTAGCTTATAAATACCATACAAACGGTGGTGGTGTTCGTTTTAGAGATGTGAAAAAAGAAAATTTTGTAAACGGAATTAGATTTGTGGATTATAATAATTATAAGCCCTTAGATAAAAATATTGATTTTTATACAATTGATAAATTATATGAAGATGGTAAGTTAAAAAAAATTTCTGAAATTGTGTTAAATAATATTGAAATTAAGTAGTTGATTGTTATTGACTTTCTCTTTTATTACTTTGTTTTTGTTATGTAATAAAAGAGAAAGGTCAATAATTTTTTTAAATATTATAATTAATCATTTTTAAGTAAAACACTTGTTTTAGAACCATTAACAGTTATAATGTAAAGATTTGCATTATTGTTATCATCTATTTGTTGATATTTATCTTTTCCTAAAATTTTATTAGCAAAAAAAGGTGTTGTATTACTATGACCGACAATTAAAACTGTTTTTCCTTTAGTTTCTTTTTGAAATTTTTTATCAAATAATTTTCTAGGACTATAAGATAAAACTTGTAATCCTTTACTTTCAACAGTTGGTTTTGCAGTTTGCATTGTTCTATTATAGTTTGTTGAATATACAGCATCTAAATTGATGTCTTTAAAATAAGTAGCCCATTTCTTGGCACGTTCTAACCCTTTGTCATTTAAGTTAGGATTTTTATTAGTTACATCAGTTCTATCTTTTTCTGCGTGACGAATTAAATAATAAGTAGTTGTTTTTTCTTGTGTACAAGAAATTAATGAACTAAAAACAACGACTAATACTAAAAGGTGTTTTTTCATGGTTATGATTTTAAGTAACGAATATAGTTAAAATAAAAAAAGCGATGCTTTTTTCAAACATCGCTTTTAATCAACTATAAAAACTAACTTCTAATTTTCTATTAAATCAGATTGATTTCTGAAAACTAGTTTGTTATCAAAAGCATCTAACAAAATAATGCTGTCTGTAGTTACCGTTCCTGCTAAAATTTCTTTAGACAATTGATTTAATACTTCTTTTTGAATTACACGTTTCACTGGTCTTGCACCAAACTCAGGCTGATATCCTTTAATAGCTAAATAAGCAATTGCTTCATCGGTAGCATCAAAAGTGATGTTTTGTTCAGCTATCATTTTTTTAACATTATTCAACTGAATTCTTACAATCTGCTTAATGCCGTCTTGTGACAATGGAGTGAACAAGGTAATATCATCAATTCTATTGATAAATTCTGGTCGAACAGTTTGTTTTAATAAACCTAAAACTTCTGTTTTTGCTAGTTCCATTGTGGTTTCGATATCACCTTTAAAATTCTCAAACTTCTCTTGAATAATATGGCTTCCCATATTAGAAGTCATAATTATAATAGTGTTTTTAAAATCTGCTACACGTCCTTTATTATCTGTAAGTCTTCCTTCATCTAAAACTTGTAAAAGCGTGTTAAAAGTATCAGGATGTGCTTTTTCAATTTCATCTAATAAAACAACAGAATATGGTTTTCTACGAACAGCTTCTGTTAATTGTCCGCCTTCATCATAGCCAACATAACCAGGAGGTGCGCCCACTAATCTACTAACCGAATGACGTTCTTGATATTCACTCATGTCTATTCTGGTCATAGCGTTTTCATCATCAAATAAATAGCTAGCTAAAGCTTTTGCGAGCTCTGTTTTACCAACTCCGGTGGTTCCTAAAAACAAGAAACTACCTATTGGTTTATTCGGATTTTGTAATCCAGCTCTAGAGCGACGAACGGCATCTGCAACAGCTTCAATAGCTTCTTCTTGTCCAACTACTCGTTTGTGTAACTCAGCTTCTAATTTTAAAAGTTTTTCGCGCTCGGACTGAATCATTTTTGTAACAGGAACGCCTGTCCATTTTGCAACAACTTCAGCTATATCATCGTAAGTAACTTCTTCTTTAATTAACGCGTTTTCACTTTGATTGGCTAAAATTACTTGTTGTTTTTCAAGCTCTTCTTGTGATTCTTTTATTTTACCATAACGCAATTCTGCCACTTTACCATAGTCTCCATTACGTTCAGCTTTGTCGGCTTCAATTTTATAGTTTTCAATATCAGTTTTTAATTGCTGAATTGCATCTACAACGGCTTTTTCTGATTGCCATTTGGCATTTATCTCGTTGCGTTCTTCCTTAAAATTAGCAATATCTGCATTGAGTGATTTTAGTTTAATCTCGTCATTTTCTCGTTTAATTGCTTCAATTTCAATTTCTAACTGCATTATTTTACGATCTAAAACATCTAATTCTTCTGGTTTAGAATTGATTTCCATTCGTAGTTTTGCAGCAGCTTCATCCATTAAATCAATCGCTTTATCTGGTAAAAACCGATTGGTAATATAACGTTGCGATAATTCTACCGCACCAATAATAGCTTCATCTTTAATGCGCACTTTATGATGCGTTTCGTACTTGTCTTTAATTCCACGTAAAATAGAAATAGCGCTTTCGGTATCTGGCTCATCAACCATAACTTTCTGAAAACGACGTTCTAATGCTTTGTCTTTTTCAAAGTATTTTTGATACTCATCTAAAGTAGTTGCTCCAATGGCACGTAATTCACCACGAGCCAAAGCAGGTTTTAAAATATTAGCAGCATCCATAGCACCTTGCCCGCCACCAGCACCAACTAAGGTGTGAATTTCATCAATAAATAAAACAATATCACCTTCGGATGTAGTTACTTCTTTTACTACAGATTTTAAGCGTTCTTCAAACTCACCTTTAAATTTTGCACCTGCAATTAAAGCCCCCATATCTAGCGAATAAATTACTTTATCTTTTAAATTTTCGGGAACATCACCTCTAATAATCCGATGCGCTAAACCTTCCGCAATAGCGGTTTTTCCTGTTCCAGGTTCACCTACTAAAATTGGGTTGTTTTTTGTTCGTCTTGATAAAATTTGTAATAATCTACGAATTTCTTCATCCCGACCAATTACAGGGTCTAGTTTTCCGTCTTGCGCCAATTTATTTAAGTTATTGGCATATTTATTTAAAGAATTGTAAGTTTCTTCCGCGCTTTGCGATGTAACCCGCTCTCCTTTTCGTAACTCATCAATAGTGGTTTTTAATCCTTTTTCGGTAACCCCTTGATCTTTTAATACTTGAGAAATCTGACTTTTCGACTTAAAGATTGCTAAAATTAAATACTCGATAGAAACATATTCATCGTTCATTTTTTTAGCGATAATACTTGCCTCATTTAAAGTTTTATTCGCCTCACGAGAAAGCATTAATTCTGCTCCTGTAACTTTAGAAAAACTTTCTAATTGCTTGTCTAATATTTGTTGAAGAACACTAATATTTATGCTTAGTTTCTTTAATATAAAAGGGAGTACATTTTCATCAACAACAAATAAAGCTTTAAAAATATGTTCATTTTCTATTTGTTGATTACCATTACTTTGTGCTAGCTGTTGCGCTTTTTGTATGGTTTCTTGCGATTTTATTGTATAATTGTTTAAATTCATAATTTGTAGGTTATTTATCTTTTCCAAATAGCTAAAGTCAAAAGTAATACCAATAATAAACGCTATAGTAAAGAAGACAAAAAGTCTTATTTTTATTATTTAAGCTGACTTTTTGGCTTACTGTAAGGTTTAGTTGTTTAGATCGACAAATTTTGAAAAATATATATAAATGGGAGTATTTAGCACAATATTTGGAGGGAAGAATGAAAAGGAAGTACAAGAAGAATCATTTATAAAATGGATTCCTTTAACATCTACAGCGCAATTAGAAGAAATTAAAAAACAATCAGAAAACGAAGCCGTTGCAGTATTTAAGCATTCTACTAGATGTGGTATAAGTAGTATGGTAATTAAGCGTTTTGCAAATAGTTTTGATGAGGATTTAAAAGATTTTAAAATATACTACCTCGATTTATTATCATATCGAGAAGTGTCTGATGAATTAGGGTATATATTTCAAGTTTTACATCAATCTCCTCAGTTATTGGTTGTTAAAAAAGGAGCCGTTGTAGCACATGCTTCTCATTATGATATTGCTCAAATTGATTTAAAGAAATTCTAAAAAAGTCACGGTTTTTAAAGGAGTTTACTTAAATACATCGTATTTTTGCTTATTACAAAAAAGTATAAAATTGAGCGACGACATCACAATAACACAAGAAACGAAAGGGAAAAATTTATACGATTACCAAAAAGAAGCGCTTTTTAAAATTTTTAAAAGTTTTGAAAATGCTCCTGAAAATTATCATTTATTATATCAATTACCAACAGGTGGAGGTAAAACTGTAATTTTCTCAGAAATTACTCGCCAGTTTATAAAACATTATAATAAAAAGGTGTTGATAATGACACACCGTATTGAATTATGCAAGCAAACAGCAAAAATGCTTGGAGAGTTTGGTGTAGATAATAAAATTATTGATAGTAAGGCCGATTTAGATGATCAAGATAATTATGGTTGTTTTGTAGCAATGGTTGAAACATTAAACAATCGTTTAAATGACGATATGTTAGATATTTCTGATGTAGGTTTGGTTATTATTGATGAAGCCCATTATAATTCTTTCACAAAATTATTTAAGTTTTTCGACAAGTCATTCGTACTAGGTGTTACAGCAACGCCTTTAAGTTCGAATATTAAACTACCAATGAAAGACAATTATGATGATTTAATTGCTGGTGAAAGTATTGGTACTTTAATTCAGAATGAATATTTAGCAAGAGCGAATGTATTTTCATATAATGTTGGTTTAACATCATTAGAAATAGGCGCAAACGGTGATTATACCGTAAAGTCTTCGGAAGATTTATATACAAATACCGACATGTTATCGAAGCTTTTACAAGCTTACGAAGAACGTGCTAAAGGTACAAAAACGTTAATCTTTAATAACGGAATTAATACATCACTTCACGTATACGATACTTTTAAAAAGGCAGGATATCCTATCGCGCATTTAGATAATACGAATACAAAGAAAGAACGTGATTTTATATTAAAATGGTTTCATGCAACACCAAATGCAATTATTACTTCGGTAAGTATTTTAACAACCGGATTTGATGAACCATCAGTCAAATCGATAATTTTAAATAGAGCTACTAAATCATTGACACTTTATTATCAAATGATTGGTAGAGGGTCTCGTATTTTTAAAGGAAAAAATGATTTTAATGTAATTGATTTAGGAAACAACTTTCATCGTTTCGGACCTTGGGGAGCTGATTTAGATTGGCATAAAATGTTTAGAGCGCCTAATTTTTATTTAGATAATTTATTATCTGATGAAGATATAGAAAATGAGTTTAAGTATGAGTTACCTGCTGATATTAAAAAAGAGTTCTCAAATTCAGAAGATTTATATTTTGATGTAAAGAAAATTTATATTGACACAATTCAAGCAGGACAATCATCTAAAAAAGTTTTAGAAAAATCAATAATACATCACGCAAAAATTTGTGTAGAGAATAGTGAAGATGTTTTTGACGCTTTAATTTTAGCAAAGAAATTAGGCGGAGAAATAGATGATAGAATTCATAGATATTCTAAATGTATTTGCAAGAGTACTCATAATTTTATTGATTGGTTACAAGATGACTATAGAAAAAAATTAAATTCTCATTTACGTTCTAATTTTGATGAAATATATGAAGATATTTTTGGACATCCACCACCAGAAGAAGAGTAGTTAATATAAATTATCAAGACTATTAATTATGTAGTCTGTCTGTAATATATAGTAAAATGACCGACTTTTTTATGTATCACTTGTGATACATAAAAAAGTCGGTCATTTTTGTTTAAATAAACAATATATATTGTTGTAAGATGTTACTTTGATGAATTATTTTTTCACAAAAATATTTGTAAAATACCATTTTCCATTACTATCTTTTTCGGCAGTCACTTCAAAGTGGGTATAATCACCTTCTATGTTTTTTCTGTGTCCTTCACTATTTATCCATGCGTTTACAACAGATGCTGCTGAAGAATATGCGTAAGCAACATTTTCACCTACACCTTTAGCATTGGCATTTTTATTTAAAAACTCTTTACGTTGGAAGAAAAGATCGTGAGAAACCTTGTCTTTATCAATCATATAATTAGTGTGATTATATGTTTGCGATTTAATTACTTGCAGTTTGTTTAATGTGGAATAGCCATTGGAAGCCCTATAGTCATTTATACGACTTAAAATCTCAGATTCGATTCCTTTTTCTGTAAAAGTGGTGGGTGTTTCTGTATTTTCTTGAGCTAAATCTAATTCATCGTTTGAAGAACATGATGTTAAAACTAGTGCGCATAACACTATTAATAACCTTAGGGGTTGGTTACTCATTTGTTGGGGGGTTTAGGGGTTTACTAAAAACTTTTCAAAAGTAGTCTAAATAACTAGAGTAAAAAAGTTAAATACTTGATTATTAGTAAAAAGGGTGTTTTTCCTGAGTTAAATAGCTTGTCTTATAAAATCTTCGTATTCGTAAAAAAATAATTCAAATTGCGCCATATTTTCTACATAAAACTCAAAACAATCTCTCCATGTATCTTTGTTATGAATACTAAATTTTTTATCAAAAGGGACATATATGCGGCGGATAATTTTTCGATTATCTAATTCAAAATTATCATGATAAATTACTTCTGGTAAATATTCGGTTTCTAAAATAGTTTTTAACGACAATAGTTGATCGTATAGTAATTCATTAGCAACTTCATCTAAATGTTCAAAATCTAAACAAACAGAAGCTTTTTTACGGTCTGCCTGAAATTTAAAAGCAAATCCTTTTATTTTAGTGTTATATAGTAACCATTTTCTTGGGAATGATTTTCCGAAGCTTGTCCAAAACTCTTTACGTAATTGTGCTGATTCTTCTTTGCTAAACATTATCCGTGTATTTTAGGGCTATTTCCTCGGTTCCTCATCATTTCGGCTTCAAAAGCAACTAAAGCTTCCCATTTTTCATCAACAATCTTTCTGTCTTGGTATTTACGAGCAAAACCTAAAAAAACGGTATAATGATTGGCTTCAGAAATCATTAAATCATTATAAAATTTAGACAATTCTTCATCTTCCATATTTTCAGAAAAAACTTTAAAACGCTCACAGCTTCTTGCTTCAATTAAAGCGGCAATTAATAAGCGTTGCACAAGTGCGTTGGTTCTGTCTTTTGTTTTGGTAAAGAATTTTTGTAGTTGAATCGCATAGTCGTTTTTTTGTTCTCTTCCTAAAACCATTCCGCGTTTTACCATAAAATCATGCACCATTTTAAAATGTTCCATTTCTTCAATGGCAATTTCACTCATACTTTGTACAAGTTCGGTTTCTTCAGAATAATTTATAATTATAGAAACAGCATTTGAAGCCGCTTTTTGTTCTAAAAAAGCATGATCTGTTAATATTTGCTGTAAGTTATCTTTAGCAATATCTGCCCAAGAGGTTTTAGTCTCGAATTGTAATCCTAACATATTCTAAATTCATTTTTTCGTTTGCAAAACTAAGGATTATTACATTTAAGAAAGTAATAGTGCTCTTTTTTTTACTTAAAATAAGTACTCTTCTCTTTTTTAGATATTTGATTACTAAAAAAGTAAGAAAAATATATAAAAATGTTAACTTTGAAGGACTTCAAAAAAAAAATATTTTGCTATGAAAAAAAATATAAAACTTATTGCTTTAGTTTTATTGGTATTTATTGGAAATGCTTGTAAAAATAGTATAGAAACAGAAAGAAATGTAAACGCATATAGCGAATATGTTACTGTTTTTCCTGAAAAATTGATTTCGGTTACGCCAAAACTCGATTTTATCTTAAAAAAGAAAATTACAGCTAATATTACTAATGATATAATTACGATGGTTCCTAATGTTAAAGGAACAGTAACATTAAATAATAATGAGATTTCTTTTGTGCCGAATGAAAAATTAGTAAGCAATAAAGAATACAAAATAACACTTCATTTATCAAAATTATACGAAGATATTGATGCTGCTTTAAAAGATTTTACAATTGAAGTAAAAACAAAAGAGTTGCTGTTTAATGTTGCTTTACAATCACCAAAAGTATATAATAAAGAATGGTATTTTGTAGAGGGAGTTTTAACAGCAAGTGATGTTCTTGAAAAAGAAAAATTATCAGAAATAGTAAAGATAAATTATAAAGGGAGTAAAGCAAAAGTAAAGTTTCAAACCTTCGAGAAGTTAGCCTCTAAAGTATATTTTAAAATAGATAGTTTACAACGATTTGTTGATGATGAGGCTTTAAAAATTTCTTGGAATGGTGATGCTATAAAATCTACTTCAAAAGGTGCCCGAGAATTAACAATTACAGGGAAAAATAATTTTAAGGTTTTAAATGTAGAAGTCACGAATACTGATAAGCAACATATTGAAATTAGTTTTTCAGATCCCATAAAAAAATCACAAGATTTAAAGGGATTAATTCAGTTTGCAAATACTCAAAAAAGAAAATTCACCTATAAAATCACCAATAATATAGTAACTATTTATCCGCAGTCATCTTTTAAGGATAAGGTAAATATCGAAATATTTAAAGGAATAAAAAATGCAGAAAACTATGCTTTAAAAAAATCGTTTAGTAAAACATTACATTTTCAGCAATTAAAGCCTTCGGTAAAATTTATAAAAAGTGGAACGATATTGCCAAATTCAAAAAATCTTAAAATTAATTTTAATGCAGTTAATTTAAAAGCTGTTGATGTAACGGTATTTAAAATTTATAAAGAAAATGTATTACAGTTTTTACAAAATAATAATTTAGGTAACCAAGGTAATTTACGTTATGTTGGGCGACCTGAAGCTAAATACACGGTAAATCTTACGAATCAGGGAGTAGATTTAACGAAAGAAAACGCTTTTGGGATAGATTTGACTGAAGTCTTAACGATTGAAGACGGAGCTATGTATCGAGTTGATTTTTCTTTCAATCAAAAATATTCTAATTATTCTTGCGATGAAACTACTAATAATAGTACCATAGTTTATGGTAAAAAAGAAATAGATACCAAACAATACGACAATCCTAATTATTATAATAATGACTATTATTATAGCTATCGTTGGAATGAAAGAGATAATCCGTGTTCAAATTCATACTATTACAATAAAAATAAGAGTACTAATATTTTAGCTACAAATTTAGGAGCAATCGTTAAAAAAGGTAATAACAACACAACTTTTATTGCGGTAACTAATTTATTAACAACCAAACCGGTTTCTGATGCTAACGTAACGCTATATAATTTACAACAACAACCTATTGTAAATGTAAAAACAGATAAAGAAGGAATTGTTAATTTCGATGGAATTAAAAATGCTTTTTTTGCTGTAGTTACCAAAGATAAAAACACCACTTACATTAGACTGAATGATGGAAATTCACTTTCTATGAGTAAGTTTGATGTTTCTGGAACAAAATTACAAAAAGGAATTAAAGGATATATTTATGGCGAACGTGGTGTTTGGCGTCCAGGAGATCAATTATTTTTGACTTTTGTGTTGAATGATAATGCGAATCCGATACCGGAAAATCATCCTATTAAATTTGAGTTATTAAATCCGCAGGGAAAAATAATAGAAAGAAAAGTACTTTTTAAAAACCTAAATAATGTGTATGCTTATGCGCCAAAAACAAACCAAGATGGTATTACCGGAAATTGGAAGTTAAGAGTAAGTGTTGGTGGAGCAGTTTTTAATAAAACACTTAAAATAGAAACCATAAAACCAAATCGTTTAAAAATAAAACTTAAAACCGAAGCAGATTTTATAAAAGCTGATACACCAATTGAAGGAGATGTGGATGTAAAATGGTTACATGGAGCAATTGCTAGAAATTTAAAATTAGATATTAACGGTAAGTTTACGCAATCGAAAACAGAATTTTCAAAATTCAAAAATTATAATTTTGATGATGTTACGCGTAGGTTTGGAACAGAAGAGTTTAAGGTGTTAGAAGGAACTTTAAATAGTGAAGGGAAAACAAGTTTTTCTGTAAAACCAAGGTTAGACAAAAAAGCTCCGGGAATGTTAAAAGCGAGTTTTATAACCAAGGTTTATGAAAATGGAGGTGATTTTAGTACGGATGTTTTTTCTAAAAAAGTATCTCCTTATAAAACCTATGTAGGTTTACTTAATGCAGCTGAACAACAATCTAAAAATTATTTATTTACGGATGAAAAATATACGTTTAATTTAGCAACAGTTACTGAAAATGGAGTAGGAGTTGCAAATGATTTAGAAGTAAAAGTTTATAAATTATCATGGCGTTGGTGGTGGAGTACTGCAGATAACGGGCTTTCTAATTACGATGGTACACGTCATCATCAAACATATAAAACACTACAAGTAAAAACAAATGCTAGTGGTAAAGGTTCGTTCGATTTAAAAATAAGTGAAAACGATTGGGGACGTTACCTTATAAAAGTAACCGATAAGAAAAGTAAACACATTACTTCGAATATAGCTTATTTCGATTGGCCATCTTGGTACGGAAAGAAAAAAGGAAGTCAAGATAAAACCAATGCCACGATGTTGGTTTTTACTACCGATAAAGAATCGTATGAAGTAAATGAAACAGCTACGGTAAAATTTCCTTCTTCTGAAGGAGGAAGAGCTTTAATTACGATTGAGAACGGAACCGAAGTACTAAATCACTTTTGGGTACAAACAGCAGCAAAACAAACGGAATTTAAATTCCCCGTATTGGCAAATTATACACCCAATGTATTTGTAAATATTTCGTTATTACAAAAACACAGTCAAACGGCCAACGATTTACCAATTCGTATGTACGGTTCTATACCAATGTTGGTAAACGATCCTGCAACGAAATTAGCGCCAGAAATTGACTTAGCAGATGAGTTAAGACCTGAGTCAATCGCTAAAATAAAGGTGAAAGAAAAAGGTGGAAAAGCAATGACCTATACAATTGCTTTGGTTGATGATGGATTGTTAGATTTAACACGTTTTAAAACTCCAAATCCTTGGAACACTTTTTACGCGCGTCAATCATTAGGCGTTAAAACTTGGGATGTTTTTGATGATGTAATTGGCGCCTATGGCGGAAAAGTAAATCAGATATTAAGTATTGGTGGTGATGAAGCCGAAGCTGGAAGTAAAAATAAAAAAGCCAATCGTTTTAAACCGATGGTAACCTATTTAGAGCCTTTTAACTTAGCAAAAGGAGCTACAAAAGAGCATCAAATTAAAATACCTAAATATGTTGGTTCTGTACGAGCGATGGTGGTAGCTACAAATGCTAAAAATGATGCCTATGGTAGTGATGAAAAAACTGCTTTTGTGCGTAAACCTGTAATGATTTTAGCATCATTACCACGTAAAATTACACCACAAGAAACCGTAACTTTACCAGTAACTGTTTTTGCAATGTTACCTTCAGTAAAAAAGGTGAAAATTACAGTACAACCAAATGAATCATTTACAATTGTAGGAGATAAGACTCAAACTTTATCATTTAATGAACCAGATGAAAAGATGGCTTATTTTACCTTAAAAGTAAATGATTTTAAAGGAATAGGAAAGGTAAAGATTGATGCCGTTTCTGGTCGTGAAAAAGCATCCTACGAAGTAGAAATAGATGTTTTAAATCCGAACCCTGTAACGACAGAGGTAAAAGATTTGGTATTAAAATCAAATGAGGCAAAGGAGCTTAATTTTACCACCTTTGGTACAAAAGGCACTAATACAGCAAGTATAGAATTGTCTACATTACCACCAATGAATTTTACCAAACGTATGGGATATTTAATTCAATATCCACATGGATGTGTAGAGCAAACAACTTCTAGTGCTTTTCCGCAGTTATATTTAGCAGAAATTTTTGAATTACCCGAAGGAAAAAAACAAGATATAGAGCGAAATATAAAAGCAACGATTCAGCGTTTATCTGATTTTCAAGTGTCAAATGGCGGATTGTCTTATTGGCAAGGAAACGGAAATGCAAATAGTTGGGGAACTTCATACGCAGGTCATTTTATGATTGAAGCTGCTAAAAAAGGGTACGCTTTACCAATTGGTTTTAAATCGAAATGGATAGGTTACCAAAAGCAACAAGCACGTAATTGGCGAAATAATTCAACCTATTATAACAATGCATTATCACAAGCATACAGGTTGTATACATTAAGTTTGGCAAACAGTGCAGATATTGCTTCGATGAATCGTTTACGAGAAACAAAAGGAATTTCTAACGAAGCAAAAATGCGATTGGCAAGTGCCTATGCGTTGATTGGTAAACAATCTATTGCAAAAGGAATTTTAGGTGGTTTAACAGCAAATGATTATAATAAAAGACGCTATTCTAATTACGGATCTGAAATTCGTAATAAAGCCATGGCATTAGCTACTTATACATTGTTAAAAGAGGAAACAAAAGCCATTAAGTTAGCGAAAGAAATCGCTGAAAGTTTATCTAGCAATAAATGGATGAGCACACAAACAACTGCTTATAGTTTATTAGCGATGAGTAAATATGCGCTTCAAAATGGTGGAAGTACAGGGATTAATGCGAGTTATACTTTAAATGAAAACTCAAAAAATATTGAAATATCAAAAGCATTGTATGCTGAAGATATTGAAGATATCACTAAAGAAAACACTTTTAAAATAGTAAATAAAAATAGTGGAGTGTTATATGTACGTGTTTTTAACAAAGGAATTTTACCAGTCGGAGAAGAGAAAGTATTTCAGAATAATTTAGAAACAACAATTATTTACAAAACAAAAGATGGCAATCGTATAATGCCTGATAATTTATCGCAAGGAACCAATTTTGTAGCAGAAGTTACCGTAAAAAATAGTACAAACGATACTGTAGAGAATGTAGCGTTAACACAGTTTATTCCTTCAGGTTGGGAAATTATAAATACTCGTTTTACTGATTTTGGAAATAACACAACATCATCTCAAGTAGATTTTACGGATATACGGGATGCTAGTATTAGTAACTATTTTACACTAAAAAAGTATGAAAGTAAAACGTTTAGAGTGTTATTAAATGCATCGTATTTAGGAACCTATTATTTACCAGGCGTGCAAGTAGAGGCGATGTATGATAATGATTATATAGCAAGAACAAAAGGAGAATGGATAAAAGTTGTAAAATAGAAACTAAATGGAATGCATATTTAATAAGAATAGCTAAATTGAAAGTATAAGCGTGTAAATTTCACTAAAAAAATAATTGAAAACAGCTAAAAAAACAACATCAAGTTTTACGGTTTGTAAAGAATGCCAAGGATTCGGTAAGAAAAACAAGAGAATACGTAAAAATGTAAAACTTCGTTACCAAACAGCATCAGCTGCTTATGAAAAATCAGACAAGCAACGAGCCGCTCCTGTTCGTCCTAAAGCAGTACAATATTCTTGTTTAGAATGTAATGGCTCAGGATTATTAGAGGCTGATAAGCATCCAATAGCAGATACAGAAAATTATCCGCAAGTAGCTATAATTGGTGGTGGTATTGGTGGTGTTGCACTTGCTGTGGCGTGTTTGCATCGTGGAATTCCGTTCACACTTTATGAACGTGATGATAGTTTTAATTCAAGATCACAAGGTTACGGACTTACGCTACAACAAGCGAGTAATGCTATTAAAGGATTGGGGATTTTTAAATTGAAAGAAGGCGTTGTTTCAACAAAGCATGTAGTTCATAATTCCGAAGGAAAAGTTATCGGAGAATGGGGCATGAGAAAGTGGATGGATTCTGGTGCTAAAACTTCTCCTAAACGAACAAATGTACATATAGCACGACAATCTTTACGATTCGAGTTATTAGAGCAATTAGGAAATCATAAATCTGTAAAATGGGGACATCAATTAATTAAATTTAATGAATCTGAAGATGAATTTATTGAATTGAGTTTTAAAGTTGATGGGAAAATTAAAAAAGCAAAGGCAGATTTAGTAGTTGGAGCAGACGGAATTCGAAGTTCGGTGCGTAAACTTTTAATTGGCGAAGCCATTACACCTTTACGTTATCTTGATTGTATTGTAATATTAGGTATTTGTCCTTTAAAAGATATTAAAAATGTTGATAGTTCTTTATTAGATTCCGCTACTGTATTTCAAACAGCAAATGGAAATGAACGTATTTATATGATGCCTTTTGCATCAGATGCTATTATGTGGCAACTCAGCTTTCCGATGTCAGAAGAAGCTGCAAAACAATTAAGCGAAAAAGTGCCTAAAGCTCTTAAAGAAGAAGCTTGTCGAAGAACTCCGTGGCACAATCCTATTCCACAAATTTTAGAAGCTACTGATGAAAGTAATATTTCAGGATATCCGGTGTATGATAGAGAATTATTAAAACCAGAGTTATTATCCGAAGAAAAAAAAGTAACACTAATTGGTGATGCAGCACATCCTATGAGTCCGTTTAAAGGGCAAGGAGCGAATCAGGCTTTATTAGATGCCTTGGCATTAGCTAGAGGAATATCTAAAGGATGTAGGCTTTTATCAGAATGGAGAAAAATTGGAATCAGAGAAAGTGTATTAAAAGGTTTTGAATTAGAAATGTTACAGCGTAGTGCATCAAAAGTAAAAGGATCTGCAGAAGCTGTAAAATTTTTACATTCGGATGCTGTACTTCAAGAAGCAAATGAACCAAGAGGTCGTCCTTTAAATAGAAAATAACACGAGTGTTATTGTAGTTAAAAAAGGTTTTAATTTTTGAATTAAAAAGTAATCTTCACTAAATAAAAGAAGAAGAGCGATAAGAGGTAATTCTATTCAACTATATTGCATTCATAAACTATTAATATGAAATTAAACTTATTGTCTTGTGATGCTCAAAGGCCAGATAAAAGAGCAATAGCTAATTGTATTGCTGAGGTATCATTTAATATTGATGCATCTTTAGCAAATGAACTTACAAGTATTCTTTTAGAAGGAGACGCAGTTGATATTGAAATTGAAGATAAAAATTCAGGTTCTGCTTTAAGAATTTTACGAAAACTAAATATCGATTACGAAATAATAGCATAACGATATTGATGCTATTTATTTAACATCAAAATTAAATTTCTTTTAAGAGATAGAGTTTATATATGTGATTGTTTTTTTATTGAATACAGTTGCTCGTTCTACATTAACTACATGCCCACACTTTTTTAAGACCACTAAAGAAGCATTTACATGTTTTTCAACCACATTTTTAATAGAAGGTAAAAACAAATGATCTTCATCACCCATAATATATAGGGTAGGTATTTTTAGATCTTTCATTCTAAATAATCGCAATAGCGGATTAATTTCTGATGTTAATTTAAACCAACGTAAAAACTCTTTTTGATATAGCTTCTTTGCTTCGTTAACGAATAATAAGCGAGAGTTTTTATGATTTTTTTTAGGCATTATTATAAAAGCAAAAAGCTTGTATAATAACATATAAGGTACAATTGATTTAAATAAATTACCTACAAAAATTAAAAAACGAGAGCGTAAATTAAATTTAATAATTGCGCCTCCCATAATCATACTACTCACTAAACTAGGTTTCTTTTCTGCTAAGTTTCGTATTAAAATTGTACCTAAAGAAATACCAACAAAATGCGATTTTTTTATTTTTAGATAATCAATAACTTCTAAAATATCTTCTGTAATAGCATCAAAAGTATATTTTTTATTAAAAGTAGATTTTATAACAGATTTACTATCTCCATGGCCACGTAAATCTAAAATTAAAACATTAAAATGTTTTTTAAAATCACGAAGTTGTTTGTACCAAATAGCACTACTTCCGCCAGCACCATGTACAAATGTTACCCATTGGTTAGAAACAGCATGCTCATAAGAATAGTAGTTTAACAAGTCTTGAAAATTTTTAAATCCGAGCAAAAATAATTTAATTTATCAACTTTCGTTGTTAAATTTTTTAAGTAATTTATTAAAATGAATAAAAAGATGTATAATTTTAAAATAGTAACAACTAATAAGTAGGGTTTTAGGGGTAAATAAATAAACACTACTTATCTTTGCAGTTGATAAAAACTTCATAGATATTTAAATATTATGGCAATGACAATGAAAACACAAGAAGATATTTTAGCAAAATTGAATATCTATGAGTTAAATGAAATGCAGCAAAAAGCTATTTCGGTAATTGATACAAATGCAAATACCGTTATACTTTCACCAACAGGAACAGGAAAAACCTTAGGTTTTTTATTGCCTGCGTTAAAATTAATAGATTTTGAAAATAAAGAAATTCAAACTTTAATTTTAGTACCTTCAAGAGAATTAGCGATTCAGATAGAACAGGTAATTCGAGAAATGGGAACCGGCTTAAAAGTAAATGCAGTGTATGGTGGTCGTTCGATGGCGAAAGATAAAACCGAATTAAAGCATACGCCAAGTATTTTAATTGGTACTCCAGGAAGAATTTTAGATCATTTTGCAAATGAACGTTTTTCTAAAGACAGCATAAAAACGTTAATTTTAGATGAGTTTGATAAATCGTTAGAAGTAGGTTTTGAATATGAAATGAGAGGTATTATCAATCAATTACCAAACCTAAAAAAGCGTATTTTAACATCAGCAACGCAAGAAACTGAAATTCCTGCATTTGTAGGTTTAAATAAACCTACAGTATTAAATTACTTAACAGGAAAAAAATCTAGACAATTAACCTTAAAAACAGTTGTTTCTCCTATAAAAAACAAAAACCAAACATTGGTTAATTTGTTACAACATATAGGAAATCATCAAGGAATTATTTTTTGTAATTTAAAGGAAAGTATCAATCACGTAAGTGAGTTCTTAACCAAAAATAAAATAGCGCATAGTTGTTTTTCTGGAGGGATGGAACAAAGAGATCGTGAACGTTCATTGATTAAATTCAGAAATGGTACTAGTCAGGTTTTAATTGCTACAGATTTAGCAGCAAGAGGAATTGATATTCCTGAAATGAAATATATTATTCATTACGAATTACCAGAAAGAATAGAGGAATTTACGCATAGAAATGGTAGAACGGCAAGAGTAAATGCAAAAGGAACGGCATATATTTTAAAATGGCAAAAAGAAAGTTTACCAGAATTTCTTGCGAATATTCCGAATACAGACATCTCTCAGAAAGAAAAATTAAAAACGCATTATTGGGAAACTTTATTTATATCTGGAGGAAGAAAAGATAAAATATCAAAAGGAGATATTGCAGGTTTATTCTTTAAAAAAGGAAACTTAACAAAAGAGCAATTAGGAGTTATAGAATTAAAACAAGATTGTGCTTTTATAGCAGTACCTGTAAGCGAAGCAAAAAAGTTGATAGAAGAACTAAATAATACTCGTTTAAAGAATAAAAAAGTGCGTATTACGTTGGCTTAGGTCTAAATAGATAAAATAAAAAAGGGAATTTACAAATTGTAAATACCCTTTTTTTTATTTTTCGCTACTCAATATTTCTTTCACAGCAGCTTCGTATTTCTTAGGATTCCCTGCTTTTTTAATCTTTTTATATGTTTTACGAGGATCAGAAAAAGATTTAGAAAAGTATTCCCAAAATCCTAGCATCTTCATTTTAATGGGAGTTGGTCCTGATAAAGCGAAATCATATTGATGATAAATTTCATCATGAAACTCCCCAAAACGTTGCCATCTATCTTTCGGGTATTCAGTTGTATTATCTTTAATCATTTGTGGTAAAAACGGATCCCCAATTAAACCACGACCAATCATAAAATGTGTAATACTCGGAAAACGTTCTTGCATCGCTTTAAAACCAGCCACAGAAGTAATATCTCCGTTATAATATAATTGATGTTTAGATACATCGATGCATTTTTGAAACGCCTCTAAATCAACGCCACCTTTGTATAGTTGTTTTCCTATTCGAGCATGGATAGCAATATTTTTAAGCGGATATTTCTCTAAAATAGGGAAAGAGTGTAATATTTCTTCGCTGTTTTCATAACCCATTCGCATTTTCATAGAAACCAAAATGTCGGTTTCGTTATGTGCTTTATGTAAAACTTCATCAATTCTTGCAGGATTACAAATCAATCCAGATCCCATTCCCGATTTTGTAACCATTGGGTACGGGCAACCTAAGTTCCAATTCAACTCCTTATAACCTAAACTTTGCACGTACTTTGCTACAAACAAAAATTCATCAGGATCGTTTGTAATTACTTGCGGAATTACGGTTAAAGTATCGTTGTTTTCAGGTAATAAATCACGTTCATAACTCGATTTAATCTTCATTTTTCCGTTTAAACGAATATATGGCGCGTAATAAGTATCAATACCACCAAAGTATTTATGCTGCGCATTTCTAAAGCGAAAATCGGTAAATCCTTGTAAAGGTGATGAAAGTAAGGTAAAACTCATAGTATGTAATAAGTTGCAAATATAACTCACTTATCTTTCATATTTTAAAGTTAAACTTTATACTTTTGAAATAGATAAATTGTAAATGAAAAGAGTTTTTAACTTCTTAAAAAAGCATAATATAAAAGCAATCATTATATTTTTTTTAATGATTGCATACTATTATTGTTTGCCTAAAAAATTGTTTGTAACACCAACAGCTACTGTGGTTACTGCAAAAAATAATGAATTGTTAGGTGCTGTAATTGCTAAGGATGGTCAATGGCGTTTTCCTGAATTAGATTCCGTTCCAATAAAATTCGAACAATGTATTTTACAGTTTGAGGATGCACATTTTTATAAACACTTCGGATTTAATCCAATATCCATAGGAAAAGCGTTTGTAGAAAATATAAAAGCTAAAAAGGTGATTCGTGGCGGAAGTACACTTACGCAACAAGTAATTCGATTATCAAGAAAAAATAAAGGACGCTCTTATCAAGAAAAAATAATAGAATTGATTTTGGCAACGCGATTAGAATTTCGATTATCAAAAAAATCAATTTTAAACTTATATGCTTCTCATGCTCCTTTTGGTGGTAATGTAGTAGGGTTAGAAATGGCATCATGGCGGTATTTCGGTTTGCAACCACACCAATTATCATGGGCAGAAACAGCTACTTTAGCAGTTTTACCAAACGCTCCGTCGTTGATTTATCCGGGCAAAAATCAACAAAAACTGAAAGAAAAGCGAAACCGATTACTTAAAAAATTATATAAAGAAACCATAATTGATACAGTTACTTATCAATTATCACTATTAGAAGAACTCCCACAAAAACCGTATCCTTTACCAACTTTAGCAACACATTTTATACAAGAAGTAGCAAATAAACATCCAGGAAAACACCTACAAAGTTCTATTGATATTCATTTACAAACACAAGTAAACAATTTAGTGAAACAGCATTACCTACGTCAAAAACAAAACGAAGTTTTTAACATGGCGGTTTTAGTTTTAGATGTTAAAACAAGAAAGGTACTAAGCTATGTAGGAAATTCGCCAACAGATAAAGCACATCAAAAAGATGTAAATAATGTGGTATCTGCAAGAAGTACAGGAAGTACTTTAAAACCATTTTTATATGCACAAATGTTACAATCGGGTGCAATTTTACCAACGCAATTAGTGGCAGATGTACCTACAGAAATAGCGGGATATACACCTAAAAATTTCGATTTAACTTTTGACGGAGCTGTACCAGCTAACCAAGCTTTAACACGGTCGTTAAATATTCCTGCGGTTCGAATGTTACAATCATACGGCTTAGAGAAATTTAGGGCAGATTTAAAAGAATATTCGATTCGTGATATTAATAAATCGGCCGATTATTACGGATTGTCATTAATTTTAGGTGGGGCAGAAGCTAGCTTGTGGGATTTATGTAAAACTTTTGCGAATTATGCCGGAGTTATAAATCATTATGAAGAAACAAAACACAATTACTATTCAAACGAATTCACGGAACCTAGTTATATAAAATCTGATAAAATATCTTTTGGTACTGTTCAGGAAAATGAAACTCATATAGATGCCGGCGTAGCTTTTACAACCTTAAATACGCTAACTGAAGTTAACAGGCCATTTACCGATCAGGCTTGGAAATATTTTGATTCTTCGCAAAAAATAGGCTGGAAAACAGGCACCAGTTTTGGTAATAAAGATGCTTGGGCAATTGGTGTTACTCCGAAATACATAGTTGGAGTTTGGGTTGGTAATTCAGACGGAGAAGGAAGACCAGATTTAACAGGTGTTGGTAGTGCTGCTCCGTTGCTATTTAACGTGTTTGATGTGTTACCAAAATCAGATTGGTTTTTAGAGCCTTATGAGGCTTTGGTAGAAGAAAGTATTTGTGAAAAAAGTGGCTATTTGGCATTGCCTATTTGTAAATCGGTTAAAAAAAGAATGCCTAAAAACGGAGTGAGAGCAAAGCCATGCCCGTATCACAAACAAATTACTGTTGACGCTTCAGAAAAGTTTCAGGTGAACTCAAATTGTGAGTCGATTACTAATATGAAAACGAAAACATGGTTTGTTTTACCTCCTTTAATGGCACATTATTATCAACAAAAAAATGCAGATTATAGTGTGTTGCCAAACTATCGAAATGATTGTAATAAGGAACAAAATAACACCATGGATTTTGTGTTTCCAACAAAATATCGATCTAAAATATCGTTAACAAAAGGGCTTAATAACAAAGTGAGTCCGGTAATCTTAAAAGTTACACATGCCAATACAGATGCTCTTTTGTATTGGTATTTAAATGATGTTTTTATAGGTAAAACTTCTCAATATCATGAACAAGCGATAACTCCGAAAATAGGAAACCACAAAATTATCGTGATTGATAATTTAGGAAACGTGAAAACCCGATTTTTAGAAATATTATAGATTAATTATCAGAAGCTATTTCCCGCTTTCCACACTCGCTCTCTGCGAGGAGCTCAAACAAATGCTACAATCGGGGCTAGGAGTTTTATTAGCTTTTAGAAAATTCAAGGTTTTTATCACAAACTGTTTTTTTCAATCGAACTCCAAAATCAGCCAGTGTCTTAATTTCTTTAATTCCAGCCAATCGTTCTCTACCAATAATTAATAAACCTTTTTTATTTCCTTCAATATGATAATATTTATTGCTTTCAAAAAATAGTACAAGTTCATCTGTAAAAAACTTCTTTATTTCAGCAGCGTTCTTTCCAGATAGATAAAAACGTTTAGAAAAATCTGGGTGATTCGCTATATTAATATCTTTAAAACCTGCAAAATGATATATATATTCAAAAATACCTTCTTTATCTAACGTAAATTCAGGTGTGTATTTTTCAATGTCAATATACATCATGGTTACTTTAATAATTTGCTTAGCAATTAACTCACCTTCTGAAAATTCAACATCAAATAAAGAACAATTTTCATTTGATAATATGTTTGATACTTTACTTATTTTTCGTGTTTTAAAATATCCAAAATGCGGAATTTTAGTAACCTCTTCTTTAGGTGTAGCTTCATAGCTCCAACCTAACTCATTACATATATTTTGTAAAGACTTTTGTCTTTTTGTTAACGTATTAGAAT
Organism: Tenacibaculum retecalamus; assembly: GCF_027941755.1. Classification (NCBI taxonomy): domain Bacteria; kingdom Pseudomonadati; phylum Bacteroidota; class Flavobacteriia; order Flavobacteriales; family Flavobacteriaceae; genus Tenacibaculum; species Tenacibaculum retecalamus. The sequence continues at coordinate 1,351,481 of NZ_CP115916.1, forward strand.
TTTCTTCTACCTGAATAGGCGTGTTTTTACGTAATGCAAACGGGTGTTCACTACCTGTTTTATATCCATCCAAGCCAATAACTTCAAAATAACCTCCTTTACGTTTAAAGCTTTCGGCATAATTATTAAGATTTTCCATAACTGAGTGATCTATAAAATCACATAAAGAAAAATCGATAATAGCTTCTTCATTTTCGGGTATTTGATCTAGTTTAGATTTTAGTTTGGTGAAGTTTAAAAAACTAGAAAAATTTTCAACAGAAACATAGTATTTGTCATCTTCCTTAAACATTAAAACGTTAGGTTTTAATACGTTTTTAATGAAAAACATTAAGTTTTTATTAATAATAACATGAATAACAAAAGTTATAAATATACCCGCTAAAATACCTGTAATTAAACTAGTAGTAATGGTGGTTAATAGTGTAACAAAAAATATAATTAGTTGTTCTTTACCTATTTTAAAAACTTTTTTAATGTTTTCGGGCGAAGCCAACTTGTAACCTGTATATACTAAAATAGCGGCTAATGCAGGCAAAGGAATTTTACGTAATTCTGTTGCAAAAAGTAAAATGAAAATAACCAAAAAAGCTGCATGAAAAAAGTTAGCAGAACGATTGCTTCCTTTATTATTTACATTTACCGAGCTACGAGCTATTACTGTAACAACATTTAATCCCCCTAAAAAACCACTAATTACAGTTGCTAAACCTAAGGCACGAATGTCTTTATTTACGTTAGAACGTCGTTTTAAAGTATCTAGTTTATCAACAGCTTTAATACTTAATAAACTCTCTATACTTGCAATTAAAGTTATTGCAATCACTGCATTTATAAATTCGAAACTATATGCTTTGCTAAAGTCAGGAAAAGCAAAATTAGATAAAACATCTTCAGGTAAATTAATTAATAGACTTTTATCTATTGGATATGCAGATGATGATACTAAATCATAGTAATAATACATGCCGACACTTAAAACAACAATCCACATTGGAGCCGGAATTAACTGAAAATATTTATTACGTATCTTACTATAAAAAATCATAATTAGTAAACTAATAATACCTACAGATCCTGCGTAAAAAACACTTGTACTATCTGTTTGAATTAAGTTTATGATTCCCTTAGGCATTTGTATCAGTAAGTCAACAATACTTCCTTTGGCATCTAAATTACCAAGCATTACATGTATTTGTTTGGCAAAAATACCAATACCAATAGCAGCTAACATCCCTTGAATTGCTGAAGAGGGGAAGAAGTCACCCAGTGATCCCATTCTAAGAAATCCAAGAATTACCATGATTACTCCCGAAATAACAATAGCAGCCAAGGTATATAAATATCCTTGTTGCATGTCACCAGCACCTAATGTTGTTATAGCAGCTAATACAACAACTACTAAACCATTACCAGGTCCAGTAATAGTTACATTTGCACCTCCTAAAACTGCTACAACAACTCCACCTACAATTGCAGCAATAGCACCAGAAATTGGTGGTGCACCAGAGGCTAGCGCTAATCCAAAACCTAATGGCAAGGCAATTAATGATACTACAAAACCTGCAAATATATTTTGCGGTATTTCACTTAAAAATGTTTTAAAACCTTTTCCCATTTACTTTTTACTTAACAATTAAAACATCGGTTGGTAATTCTGATAAAATATATTCTAAATCATGCGGAAAAATCCTGTCTAGAATCCCCGTTTTTTTAGGTGCGCTTATTACTAATACATCAGCTCTTTTTACTTTTGCATAATGACCAATAGAATATCCTCTTCGCCCAAAAATACTTTGCGTTTTTACAGTAATATCACTGGTGTCAATACATTGTAGCATTTTATTCACACGTTCATCTTCGCGCATTTGCATCTGCTCTTTTAAATTTGTTGATTTACGTAACGAAACATCATCATTTACTTTTACATTTAATTCAGCCTGACTAATTTCTTCAACAATTGTTACTCTTTTACATCCTAAATTTTTAGATAAATTAAAAGCAGCTTTAATTGTTTCTTCTGTTTTATAGTCCTGTAATCCACTAACAACAATATGTTTACAAGAAATTCTTTCGATTGATGGTTTTATTAGTAAGAATACCGAGCAGGGTGCTTTACGAGTTAACTCTCTAGCAATAGAACCTACATAATATTTGTACAGTTTTTCTTTTTGAAGCGCCCCTAAGATTAATAAATCAACACTTTCTTGTTTTGTTGTTTTTAAAATAACATCAACAGGTTTGCCTTCTTGCCAAATTACTTTTAGTGGAAAATTTAATTCTGGAGCTTCACTTAATAATTGTTGTAGCTGATTTTCTTTTTCGTCAGATTTCTTACCAACATGAACTCCAATTAATTGAGCATTAAACATGTTTGATAAACGAATCGTTTCAAATAAATTTGCTTTTAAATTAGGCGAAAAAGCAATACCAATAAGTATATTTTTTATCAAAGTATAAAATTTAAACGTTCGAAGATATAATTTTCTTGTTGTTTAAAAAAAAATTACTTTTACATAAAAACAGAATATTAGATGATAGAATTAGCAGGAATTGTAATACTAGGGATTTTAGCACAATGGGTTGCTTGGAAATTTAAAATTCCAGCTATATTACCTTTAATATTAATAGGGTTATTTGTAGGACCAATTGCTGCCGAATTTTTTAATGAAGATGGCAGTAAATGGATTGAACCTATTTGGAACGGAACAAAAGGATTGTTTCCGGGAGAGGGATTGTATTATTTTGTTTCGTTGGCGATAAGTATCATTCTTTTTGAAGGTGGTTTAACGCTACGTAGAGAAGAAATAAAAAATATTGGGCCAGTAATTACTAAACTGATAACTTTAGGATCTAGTATCACTTTTTTCGGAGCTGGTATCATAGCGCATTACCTTTTTAATTTAAGTTGGGAGCTGTCTTTTTTGTTTTCAGGATTAATAATTGTAACAGGATCTACGGTAATTACACCTATTTTAAGAAACATTCCGCTAAAAAAAGATGTATCTGCAGTTTTAAAATGGGAAGGTATTTTAATAGATCCTATTGGGGCTTTAGTTGCTGTACTGGTTTTTGAGTTTATAAGTGTAGGTGGAGGAGCAGGTTTTACACAAACGGCTTTGTTAGAATTTTTAAAAATTCTACTATTTGGTTCTACCTTCGGATTTACCTTTGCACACGCCTTAATATTTATCATCAACCAAAAATGGGTACCACATTATTTGCTAAATGTAGTTTCTTTATCAACAGTTCTTTTGGTTTTTGTAACTTCAGAGATATTTGCACATGAATCAGGTTTATTAGCTGTTGTTGTAATGGGAATGGTTTTAGGTAATAGTAAATTGAAAAATTTAAAAGAGATACTTTATTTTAAAGAATCATTAAGTGTATTGTTAATTTCAATATTATTTATCCTTTTGGCAGCAAATATGGATATTCAGCAATTAATGTTGTTGTATAGATGGGAAACATTACTTCTTTTTGTGTTAATAGTATTTATTATTAGACCTTTAGCTGTTTTTGTAAGTGCTTATAAATCAAATTTAAAATTCAATGAAAAATTATTTATAAGTTGGGTAGGACCAAGAGGTATTGTTGCAGCTGGTATTGCTTCGTTATTTGGAAGTAAATTACTGAAACAAGGTGTAGTAGGAGCAGAGTATATAACACCACTGGTTTTTATGATTGTTTTAGGAACAGTTTTATTAAATGCAACTACAGCGAGACTATTTGCTAAAATGATAGGTGTGTTCTTAAAAAAATCGAATGCAATTATGATTGTTGGTGCTTCTGATGTGGCACGACTTATAGGTGTATATTTAAATAATAACAACAGAAGAGTTGTTATTATTGACTCGAATAAAGATAATATTGGAAAAGCTAAGAATGAAGGTTTAGAATCTTTTCAAGTAAATATTTATGATGATAATTTAACAGATAATATTGAGTTTAACGATGTAGGTTATTTACTTTCAATAACAGGTAGTGACTCAATAAATAAATATGCAATTTCTAATTTTTCAGGTGTTTTTGGAGAGCAAGGGGCTTATCGTTTAGCAAGCTCTCAAGAAATTATTACACAAGAATATGAAAATAAAGATGAGCTGTTTACTATTAAAGATGATTTTTTAAATTTAATGGATACTGTAAGGGAATACCCTCAAATTCACGAAACACCTGTAAATTCGATCGAAGAATATAAAAAGAAAATAAATGAAATTTATGCAGAATTAAAGTCAATTCCGATTTTAATGAAAAATAAGAATAACGAAATTTTATTAATATCAGAGTTTGAAAAGAAAGTTACTACAATAGAAAACTGGCAACTAGTTTATCTTGGAAAAGAATTATAAATCTAATCCAAAGGTACTTTTTAATTTTTCTAGTATTGGATTTTTCTCTTTTAACTTCTCATATTTTTCTTGAGGAGTATAGGCAAATTTTTTCTCAACAGTTTCATTAACAATTACTTCTATTTGAATCCCGTAATTGTTTAATTTTTCACGTAAAAACCTTGTTAATTTAGATTTTCCACGTTCTAATTGCGATTTCATTAAATCGTTAGGTAATGAAAATATAATGGTAAAAGGTTTTCCTAATTGCGGCTCTCCAGAAGCTAGTATTGCTGCGATACTGCGCTCACCAAGTTCTTGTAGTTTAAAATAATATTTTTTCCAAGCATCTTTTAATTCTTCATGAGTAAAAGGTGTTCTTGGGTGGTTTTCATAACTTTCATCATCATCTGAAATCGCTTTAATATCTTTTTTCTGATGAATGCTTTTTAAAGACAAAGCCGAAGCACGACGTTTTATATTTTTTAAAAGAGGTTTTGTTGATTCAGTTACAACCTTGGCCAAAGGAGCCTTTATATGAAGTTTTTCTTCAGTTTTAACTTCAACTTTTCCGGAAGTTTTTATAGCTGTTTTTACTTGAGTTTTCTTAATTGATGGAGATAAAGAAGTAAAAAAAGTAGCCGGAATTATGTAGTTGTTAGATTTTTTTTTTGCTCCATCAAAATTGATAGAGGCTATTTGCATTAAGGTAAGTTCTACCAGTAATCGCTGGTTTTTACTACCTCGATATTTTAAATCGCAATCATTAGCTTTATCAATGGCAGGCATTAAAAACTGCATATCAGCTTTTTTAGATTGCTCTAAATATTTCTTTTTAGTAGTATCACCAACTTCTAATAAAGAAATAGTAGCAGTATCTTTTGCAACCAATAAATCTCTAAAATGTGATGCTAATCCGTTTATAAAATGATGTCCTTCAAAACCTTTTCCTAAAACCTCATTAAAAGCCATTAAGACTTGCGGAATTTTATTCTCAATTAATAAATCAGTGATGTTAAAATACACATCATAATCTAATACATTTAAGTTTTGGGTAACAGCTTCGCGCGTTAAATTACTACCTGAAAAACTAACAACTCTATCAAAAATAGATAAAGCATCACGCATAGCACCATCAGCTTTTTGAGCAATTACATGCAAAGCATCATCGTCTGCAGTAATATTTTCTTTTGCACAAATTGTTTTTAAATACTCTTTAGCATCTAAAACACCAATACGTTTAAAATCGAAAATCTGGCAACGAGATAATATCGTTGGTATAATTTTATGCTTCTCGGTGGTTGCTAAAATAAAAATAGCATGAGCAGGCGGTTCTTCTAATGTCTTTAAAAAAGCATTAAAGGCTGCTTGAGAAAGCATGTGAACTTCATCAATAATATAAACCTTGTATTTTCCTGTTTGAGGCGGAATACGTACTTGATCGGTTAAACTACGAATATCATCAACTGAGTTATTAGAAGCGGCATCTAATTCAAAAATATTAAATGCAAAATCTTCATCAGCATTAGTATCTGCATCCTCTTGATTTATACGTTTTGCTAAAATACGAGCGCATGAAGTTTTACCAACTCCACGAGGCACTGTAAAAAGTAAAGCTTGTGCTAAATGGTTGTTTTTTATAGCGTTCTCTAACGTATTTGTTATGGCTTGTTGCCCAACGACATCCTCAAAAACCTGAGGACGATATTTACGTGCCGATACTATAAAATGTTCCATTAATTTGTACTGTTTATGTAAACAAAAATAGAAAACCCCATGGCAATTCACAAACAATTTGTTGAAGGAAAGTTTAAAGTTGTAAACAATTGTATAATCTTATCTTTGCTTACGACTAATGCTTAAAATATTTAATATGAAACAATTTAAACTCGGTACACTTTTAGCTGTTTTCTCTTTTAGTTTATTGTTGATGAATTTTTCGACATCAAAAGAAGTATCTATAACTAAGGTTGATAAATTAATTTTACAAGAAACAAAAGTAGCCTATTTTGCGAGTGGCTGTTTTTGGTGTGTTGAAGCTGTTTTTGAAAGTGTAATAGGAGTAGAGGAGGCTGTTTCTGGTTATGCTGGCGGATTTACTAAAAACCCAACGTACGAAAGTAGTAATACAGGTAGCACAGGTCATGCAGAAGCCGTTGCGGTGTACTATAATCCTAAAGAAATAAGTTTTAAAACCTTGGTTGCTGTGTATTACGGTTCTCATGATCCGACAACAAAAAATGGACAGCATCCTGATTATGGTTCTCAATACCGTTCTATAGCCTTTTATAATAATCTGCAAGAAAAAACGATTATTGAAAACAAAATTAAACAACTAAACACCCAAGTTTATAAAGGACAAGTAGCTACCGAAGTTAAAAAGATTAATAAGTTTTACAAGGCAGAAGAATATCATCAAGATTATGAAAAGTTACATCCAGAGAATCCGTATATACAAAATGTTTCGATTCCGAGGTTAAACAGATTTAAAAAGAAATTCCCTCAATTACTTAAAAAGTAATTGAAGGAATTAAAAAATATTTTTAACCTTAATTGTTTATAAAAAGCAAATGATTTTATCTACCTGATATTGTAATAGGAAACACAACTTCTATATCAGTTTCTCCACCAGCATTTGTAATATCACCTTGTTTTACATTTACTCCTGATTTATTTGGTTCATGTTTTAAAGTAATAGTATAGCTTCCAGTACCACTAGCAGCTGTTTCTACAGTAAAATTAATTCCAATTGGATTATCATTTACATCATTATCTGAATAAGTAAATGTACTAGCTATGGTTGTAGCTTTATAAAAAAATTGGTGCTCTTCAGCTTCTGCAGCAACTTCATTAGTAATATTATCAACAGGATTTTCTGTTTCGTTTAACAAAGTAATTACAGCACTATAAGTAGTATTAGGAGTTAAAGTTCCTCCTGTAATTACAGGTGCATCAGATCCATCGCCATCTAAATCTTTACTTTCTAAAGTAATAGCAGATCCGGTAGTAGGTGTTAAAACAACTTTCATTGTAGTAATTACTTCTTCTTCATGGATGTGATCTGGATCGTCATCTGAACAAGAAGTTATTATAATTGAACTGATGAATAATAATGCTATAAGTTTAAAATTTTTCATTTTTTAGTTTTTTAGTAATTAATTTTAATTTGAATTTGAAAATTTCTTCCTAAATCATCTGCATATAAACGCAATCTGTTTAAGTAATTTCTGTATGATTGATTTAAAACATTGTCTATAGAAAAGTTAAGATTTACTTTTGTTTGAGATATGTTAAATTCAAATCCAGAAGAGAAATTTAATAAATGATATGCCTTTGGCGGAGTACTAATATCTACAAGTTCATGTGTGTTTGTATCTGGAATAAAAGCCATGAAATTGTTATTAGGATACTCGTTTTGTTTTGCGTTAAACTCACTTTCTAAAGATGCGTAGAAATTTTTCCAGTTCTCTTTTTTAAAGAATAATGTTGTAGTGGTTTTAAAAGCAGGTATATCTATTAAAGCTTTCTTGTTTGTTAAATCACGTCCTTTTATAAACGACGTCTTATTGTTAATATTAAAATTGGTATTTACATGGTACTTTATACTAGTATCTAAACCTAATAAATGTGCATTTGTTTGTTTGTATGACCAAACAGGAAATGCCCCACGTAAAGTGGTTTCTATCCCAGTAGGTTCAATGTAAATAAAATCGGTTACATAATTATAAAACCCTTCTAAAGCAACGTTAAATTTTTGATTATTATATTTATAGGTTGCTGAAAATCTGTTAGATGTTTCTGGTTGCATGCGTAAATCACCTAATTCTATTCTGGCAGCAGAGTGGTGCAAACCATCACTAAATAATTCAGATGCATTTGGTGCTCTGTTTGATAAACCATAATTTACTAAAAAAGTATTTTCATCATTAATTGAATAAGCTCCGCCTATTGAAGCAGAAATATTATGATAAGTAAATATTGGGTTTACTAAATAAGCTGAAGATAATTCGTTAATAATTAAATGTCCAAATTCTTGCTGATAGTTTAAGGAATTCCATCTTGTTTTTCCGTAATACTTTTTTGCGTTAATCTGTTCAAAATCATATCGAACACCAGCGTTTAAAACAATCTTATCAAACCTAAAATCGGTTATAGCATAGGCGTTTAAATTATACTTGTTATAATCTGGTATAATTCTTTTAACTCCTGAATTTGGGTTCGAGAAATTATTTTGAAACGCTCCGCTAACACCAAATTTATAAGTGTTTTCTTTATTAGCATCTAAATTTAAGTCACTTTTAAAAGAATGTGTTTTTAATAACAAATTTGTGGCAGCTATAAATTTCTTATCTCCTTTTCTAACATCAAACTCTAATCTTTCGTTTTGCTGATAGTCATATTGAAAAGATAATTTCCCCACTCCTTTTAAACGCTTATAAACTTTAGCTTTTAATAATTGATGTGTTACCTCTTGTTTAGGATTGTTAATAGTATAACTAAAATCATCTGTAACAAACGGAACATCACTATTTAAAGCACTAACTAAATCAGAAACATTACCTATGTGCGATGCACGAAGTATTCCTATTTTATTAGATGTATTGCTGTAAAATATTTCAAAACCTTTATTAAACTTCTTATAACCAGTATGTAAAGTAAAAGCTTTAGAATTTAATCCGGTATTGGTAAGGTTGTAACTAGGTGTTTCAAAATCTCCAGCTCTTTTAAAAGAGGCTTGTCCGTTAATAAACCAACCTTTTTTATAGCTTTTATGTAGGCTAGATGAGATAGAAAATAATTTACCATTGCTTTGTTGTGAGGCAATTGTTTTACCAAACAAGGTGTCTTTTAAAATTATTTTCGATGGATTAACAATAATTACTCCACCAATAGCATCACCACCGTATTGTAAAGCATTTGCTCCTTTTATAACAGAAATGCTTCCAGCAGCATTAATATCAATATTAGGCGCGTGTTCAATACCCCATTCTTGATCTTGTAAACGAACACCATTAAAGGTAGTTAACACTCTACTACTATGCAAACCATTAATTATTGGTTTAACAATAGTACTACCTGTATTTATTGAAGATACTCCTGAAATATTTTTAATAACATCACCTAACGATGCTGCACTAAATTTTTCTAAAGTATTGGTTTTTAATAATGTTTCTTGAGACGTTTTGGTTTTTAAACCTGTTGTTCCTTTAACATTAACTTCGTTTAACTCTTCTATATGATGTTCTAAATCTATAACTTTATAAATGTTTTTTGAAACATCTAATTCTAAGATTTTTTTATCACAAGATACATGAGAAATTTCGACAATAATTTTACCTGCACATACATTGTTTATAGTAAATTTTCCATCAAAATTAGTAGTGGTATACTTATTTTGGTTTTTAATAAAAACAGTAGCATTTACAATGACAGATTTGTCATGAAAATCTTCTACTAAACCAGAAAAAGTATAACTACAATTTTGAGCTTTTACTAAGGAAACAGCTGTAGTAAGTAAAAGTATAAATAAAATACTTTTAAGTTTCATCTAAAGTTTTAATTGTAATTTATAATTGTAATAATTTTAATTAAATTATTACAACAGGAGATCCTCTAGGTGATTTATTGGAAGAATAGTTAGCGTTTAATTGTTGAGATTTACGAATAGAATTTTTAGTATAAACCACTTCATTAAATAATGAATTTGGATTGCTAAAGTCGTAATGAAAAACAGTTAATTGTAAATGTAAATCGGCACAATCATTTTCTAACTCGTGTAAATGTTTTTCAGATTTTGAGATACAAACTACATGCTCATGCTCTTCAAAAGCATGTGCTACTTGTATTGCCGTTGGTAATAATAAGGCAAACAAGAAAAATGAAGTTATAAATCTCTTAAGTGAAAACATTTAGGACAAATGTATAAAAAAAACACACATATAAAGTTGCAATAGCAACTTTATATGTGTGTTTTAAATATTAAAATTTTCTTAATATTATTTTTTACTACTTCTCATTTTCATATTTAACATTTCTACTACTAAAGAAAAAGTGATAGCAAAGTATAAATATCCTTTAGGTACAGTACCAACTTCTTCTCCAAAAAGTTTTGCATGCGATAAATGAGCACCTTCGGCAATTAACATAAACCCGATTAATATTAAGAATGATAATCCTAACATTTGTATTGTTGGATGTTTGTTTACGAATTTACCCACAGGGTTTGCAAATAACATCATAATAATCATCGATAAAATTACCGAAGCAATCATAATAATCATTGCACCTTCAACACCGTTAGTCATACCAACAGCAGTTAAAATAGAATCAAATGAAAAAACAATATTTATTAACGTTATTTGAATAATAGCTTGACTTAAAGTATATCCTTTTTGCGGTTTACCATCCGTTTCGTCTTCGGCTAATCCTTCTACTTTATGGTGTATTTCTTTGGTACTTTTATAAAGTAGAAAAAGTCCACCAGCAAATAAAATTAAGGCTTGCCCAGTAAACCCTGCTTTAAACCAAGAAAAATCAACATGAAAAAGCGGTGCATTCATTGCAATAAGTAACGAAATACCAAAAAGTAAGGCAATACGTAAAAACATGGCTAATACTAAACCAATGTTAGTTGCTTTTTTTTGAAGTTTTTCAGGAAGTTTGTTTGCTGCAATTGATATAAATATGATATTATCAATACCTAAAACAATTTCTAAAAAAGTTAAGGTTATTAACGCACCCCAAGTGTCTGCTTGTAAGAAAATTTCCATCATTAGTTTACTTTATATACAGTTCCTTTTTGTTTAAAATTCGAATAGCCAATTTTTGCTGTAAAATTAAAAGAACTATCCGTTACTTTTGTAATTTGAACAAATATTGGGTCTTTGTCTAATTCAGTTTTCGGATGTTTCATTCGTAATGAATACGCGAAGTTATTTTTCCATTTGATAAAAAGTGTATCAATATGTTTAACTTCTTTTTCAGTAACTAAACTATCCGAAGAAATACTTACTATTTTAGAATATTCTTCTATTTGCAAACTGTCTTTTCGTACAATTGTAGTTTTACCATAACCGTTACCAGCAGGAATTTCGAAAGTTCCGTATTTAAAACGTTTATGATCTCCTTCTTTTTCTGGAGTACAAGAAAACACTAAAAAAACGACTAAAAAACTAAGTAAATACTTCATTAAATTCCGGTATAATTAGCAGGTGTAATTGCTTTTAATTCTTCTTTAATTTCAACAGAAACCTCTAAAGTATCAATAAAATTAGCAATTGATTTTTGATTAATTTTTTCGTTAGTACGTGTTAAACCTTTTAAAGCTTCATAAGGATTCGGATACGCTTCACGACGTAAAATTGTTTGAATAGCTTCTGCTACTACTGCCCAATTATTTTCTAAATCTTCAGCAAATTTAGTTTCGTTTAATAATAACTTATTCAAGCCTTTTAAAGTAGATGAAAAAGCAATTAGAGTATGACCAAAAGGAACACCTACGTTACGTAAAACAGTACTATCTGTTAAATCACGTTGTAATCTTGATATTGGTAGTTTTGCTGATAAATGCTCGAAAATAGCATTTGCTATTCCTAAATTCCCTTCAGAGTTTTCAAAATCAATCGGATTTACTTTGTGTGGCATGGCAGATGAACCAACTTCACCAGCTTTAATTTTTTGCTTGAAATAATCGTTAGAAACATAGGTCCAAACATCGCGATCTAAATCAATTAAAATATTATTTACACGCTTTAAACCGTCATATAAAGCCGCCATATGATCGTAATGCTCTATCTGAGTAGTTGGAAAAGAGTGATGTAAGCCTAAAATATCTTCTACAAAATGAGTTCCGAAATTTTTCCAGTCAATATCTTTATAGGCTACTTTATGTGCGTTAAAATTACCTGTTGCTCCACCAAATTTAGCGGCATGAGGTGTGTGTTGTATATGTATTGCTTGATTGTTAATACGCTCTACAAAAACAAAAAACTCTTTTCCTAAACGAGTAGGAGAGGCTGGTTGCCCATGTGTACGTGCTAACATTGGTATGTGATCCCATTCTTCTGCTAAATCAGCTAATTTAGAAACTAAACCATCTAAAGCAGGATAATACACTTCTTCCATTGCATCTTTTATAGATAGTGGAATTGCAGTGTTGTTAATATCTTGAGAAGTTAATCCGAAGTGAATAAATTCCTTGTACTTATTCAAACTTAGTTTGTCAAACTCTTCTTTGATAAAATATTCAACCGCTTTTACATCGTGATTAGTAATAGCTTCAATATCTTTAATTTTCTGAGCATTTTCGGTAGAGAAATCTTCATATATCTTACGTAAATCAACATATAAATCTTTATTGAAATCAGCCAATTGTGGTAAAGGAATTTCACATAAAGCAATAAAATACTCTATTTCTACTTTTACTCTGTATTTTATTAAAGCTTCTTCAGAAAAATAGTTGGCTAAATCAGCAACTTTATTACGGTATCTACCATCAATAGGAGAGATGGCGTTTAATTGTGTTAAGTTCATGTTTTGTTGTTGTGTTGTAAGCTGCAAAAATAGAAAATACTTGCTTTATTTAACTGATATAGGTAAGGAATTTTTAACGAAGCACTTTTCGCTTTAAAATTTTGAGAGCACCTTTTTTTTCTAACGATTTAATTACTCGTATTACGGTTTCTACGCGCAAGCCTAAAATATCCGCTATTTGCTGTCTGGTATAGTCTACTTTAAAGGTAAAATCACCGGTTACTTTATAAACATCGTTTTTTAAATAATCAATAAAGCGAAGTACTCGATGTGCGGGTTCTTGACTAGAAATCTCTGACGCTATAATTGCTTTATAGTACAGTCGTTTAGCTAAACTTTGCGTTATTTTTAAGTGAATTACAGGGTTTTCTTGTAGTAATTTAAATAATTGTTCTTTAGAAATAACTAAAATCTTACTTTCAGAAATAGTTTCGGCATTTGCTGGGTATTTTACGTCGATAAATAAAGGAGGTTCTCCAAAACTTTGATTCTTATAAAAAACACCTTGAATAAATTCTTTACCGTCGTCATTATAATTATTCATTTTTACTGCACCACTACAAATTTGATAATAATTATAGGCAGTATGATTTTCAGAAAATATAATTTCTCCTTTTTTAAAATCTTTATAATGTGCGTTAAATTTGAGTAAAAGTTCTTCTGGTATCATTATGATTTAAGTCATAAATTGCAATCGTATAAAGATATACTTTTACGGCAAATTAATATAATTTTTTAGATGGATAAAAAAGAAATAGAAAATAGAGAAGATGTGTATTTATTAGTATCAACTTTTTATGACAGCCTTAAAAAGGATGATTTTATAGGACCTATTTTTTTAAAAACTATTCCTGATGAAAAATGGGAATCACATTTACAAAAGTTGACTGATTTTTGGGAAACGAACCTTTTTTTTGTTAGAAAATTTAAAGGAAACCCGATGAAAGCACATAAGGATTTAGATAGTAATTTTAATCACACAATTTCTCAAGAGCATTTTGGGAGATGGTTGCAACTGTGGTTCGAAACTTTAGATGCTCTTTTTATAGGAACTAAAGCAAACGAAGCAAAAGAAAGAGCAAGGAATATTGCATCGATGCTCTTTTTTAGAATGTTTGACGCTAAACCTAAAGCATAAGCTGATAAATTATCAGCGCTATGTTTGCTAAAACAGCAAAAAAGAATGTCCAAACTACTGTTTTAAAACTACGCTGACTTATGGCTACTGCATTTGCGCCCATAGCAGAAATACAAGTAATTATTAGTGCGAATAAATTTACTTCTCCGTGAACAGCCAATGCTGCAGAAAAAGAAGCAATCATACTGCTAGCCATTAATAAAATTATTGAAATACCAAAAGCATTGCTTTCTTCTGCAGCTATTTTACTATTTATAGTCGCTAAAAAATTAAGTTTCGGAAAATTAATAGGTTCACTATTTACAATTAATTGTTCTGTTGTTACCATGCCTAATATATTTTATTACAAATTTACAAGTCAATGAGGTATTTGTTTTATGACCTAAATCATAAAGTAAAAAGAAGTTTGATTCATTTTATTTGATAGCTTTTTTTATCTTCACAATCTAAAATACTTTTATTGGAAACTAGAACCCTTATTTATATTATTGTAGCAGTTTTATTGAGTATTGCTGTTGCTTTTTTTCAATACTTTTATAAAACGAAAAATAATTCTAAAATTAATAGTTTACTTTTTGCTTTAAAAGTGTTGAGTATGTTTTTATTGATTTTATTATTTATAAATCCCCAAATAGAGACGATAGAAAAAGTAAATATTAAGCCTGTTTTATCTCTTATGGTTGATAACTCACTCTCAATAAAATATTTTAAAGAGGATAAAAAAGTAGCAGCTATTTTAAAAGAAATAAAAGAGCATAAAGAAATACAAGATAAATTTAATGTTCAGTTTTTTTCTTTTGGAACTAAAACTGCTGTTTTAGATAGTTTGTCTTTTGCAGAAACACAAACAGATATTTCTCAAGCAATAAAATCGGTTAACGAATTAAATAAAAACACTTTAAATGCAACGATTTTAATTAGTGACGGAAATCAAACTACGGGTAATGATTATGAATATATAAATGCTAAAAGTAAAATATTTCCAATCGTAGTTGGTGACACCACTTTGTATCAAGATTTACAAATATCACAGTTAAACGTTAATAAATATAGTTATATAAAAAATAAATTTCCTGTAGAAGCTTTACTTCATTATGAAGGAAAAGAAAAAGTAAGTGCAACTTTTTCAATTTCGAATGGCGGAAAAAAAGTGTTTTCAAAAAGACTTCAATTTTCTCCTTCAAACCCTGTGCAAACGGTTTTAACAAATTTAACTTCGGATAAAAAAGGAATTCAATATTATAGTAGCGCAATTAGTAAAATTGAAAACGAGAAAAACACCAAAAATAATTACCAAAACTTTTCGGTAGAAGTTATCGACGAGCAAACGAAAGTATTGGTTTTAAGCTCGTTTTTACACCCTGATTTAGGTGCTATAAAAAAAGCAATAGAAAGTAATAAGCAACGCAAAGTAACAATTGCTTTAATTAATGATAAAAAAATTAATTATGCTGATTATCAGTTTTTTGTTTTTTATCAACCTAATAATTATTTTAAAAAAGTATTTGAGAAAATACCTTCTAATTATTTGGTGGTTTCAGGAACGAAAACAGCTTGGAATTTTTTAAACACCCAAAAAATTGGAGTTACAAAAGAAGCAATCAATCAAACCGAAGATTATTTAGGGATTTATAATACAAACTTTTTAACTTTTTTACAGAAAGATATTGGTTTTAGTGAGTTTCCACCTTTACGAGATAAATTCGGAACTGTTCAGTTAACAGGTGATGCCCAAACTTTACTGTATCAAAAATTTGCGGGAGTAGAAACTACGCAACCATTATTAACCACGATAGAAAAAAACTCAAAAAAGCATGCTGTGCTATTTGGTGAAGGAATTTGGAAGTGGAGAGCTGCTAGTTTTTTAAAAGAACAAAATTTTGAAACGTTTGATATATTTCTAGGAAATTTAGTACAGTATTTGGCATCAAATAAAAAGAGAAAAAGACTAGATGTTAAGAGTGAGAACTTGTATGCTGCAAATTCACCAATTACGATGTCAGCTTTTTATGTTGATAAAAATTATCAGTTCGATAATAGAGCTTCGTTAGAATTAACGGTAACAAATAACAAAACAAAGAGTAAGAAGGTACTTCCGTTTTCGTTAATCAATAATTCGTATCAAGTATCGGTTGAGGGACTTTTAGCAGGTGAATATTCGTATAAAGTTTCGGTAACAAATCAAAAAATAAACAGCTATGGAAAGTTTAAAGTAACTGATTATCAAATAGAAGCCCAATTTACGAATGCAGATGATAAAAAAATGAATTCATTAGCTATAAAAACTAAGGGGAAATTATTTTATGCAAATGAAACCGAAGAATTATTACAAAGTTTAACTACGGATGGTTCTTATTATACGGTTCAAAAATCAATAACAAAAAAGCAAAATTTAATTGATTGGAAGTGGATTTTATTTTTAGTTGTTATTTTGTTCTCAACGGAATGGTTTATCAGAAAATATTATGGTAAAATTTAAAACACTGATAGTTTTAATCAATTAAATAGAAAATATTTATCGAAATTTGTGTAAAACGAAATATATGAAATTTAACACACGAAAATGGGTAAAACCAGAAGATTTAAATCCAAACGGAACTTTATTTGGAGGTAGATTATTACAATGGATTGATGAAGAATTAGGTATTTATGCTATTATTCAGTTAGAAATACCAAGAACTGTTACCAAGTTTATGTCTGAAATAGATTTTGTTAGTTCAGCAAAACAAGGTGATATTATTGAAATAGGAATTGAAGTTGTAAAGTTCGGATCAAGCTCAATTACATTAAACTGCGAAGTACGTAATAAACTAACACATAAAACTATTATTGAAATTGATAAAATAGTTATGGTTAGTTTGGGTGAAGACGGGAACCCAATAAGTCACGGAAAAACAGAAGTAGAATACGTTAAAGACAGGTTAAATAAATAAATCGTGCGGATTTTTTTATACTTTTGTATTTCCTTAAATTAATGAATTGAAAAATATTAGCATTATCATAATAACGTTATTGTTGTTTGTACCTCCGGTTCAAGCGCACTCTGATGCTATTATTTTTAATGATGGTAATATAATAGAAACTCATATTGATGAGATGGATACTGCGCATTCTGATACCCATCATCAAAATGATACAGAGGAAGAAAAAAAACGGAACACCATCATCACTGTATTTCTTTAGGAATATCGAATGCAATTATTACTTCAGAATTTAAATTTCAGTTTGAAAAATTTCTTCAAATTAAAAAGAAAATACACTTTCATAAAGTTCTAAATACGGCTAGTTTTTTAGATGAACTTTTTCAACCTCCAAGAGCATAATTAATTATAATTTTTTCAATTTCTTATTGAAAACGAATACATCTTTTTAGATAAAAAGATGTATAACTACACACTTACATTTATAATTAATTAAATCATTTAAAATGATGAAAAATATAGTCCTAACCATATTTCTATGGTTATTCGCAGTGAATTTAATCGCACAAAATTCAATTACAATTAAAGTAATTTCAGATGAAAAAGATCCGTTACCAGGAGCTTCAATATTTATAAAAAACACAAAAATAGGTAATGAAACCAATTTAGATGGATTAACTACTATGAACAATATTCCCTCTGGAAAACAAACACTTATAATATCTTTTATAGGTTTTACAACAGTAGAGAGAGTAATTCAATTTCCAACTTTAAAAAAACAACTAATTATTGAACTTCATGAAGATGAAGAATCATTAGAAGAGGTTGTAATTCAATCAACCAGAAGTAAAAGAAGTATAGCTGAAATACCAACACGTGTTGAAGTTATTTCGGCAGAAGAGCTCGGAGAAAAAGCAATTATGAATTCGGCAAATATAGCTATGGTATTGCGTGAGAGTACAGGAATACAAATGCAACAAACTTCGGCCAATTCAGCAAATCAATCTATAAGAATACAAGGGTTAGATGGACGTTTTACACAGTTACTAAAAGATGGGTTTCCGTTATTCGGAGGTTTTTCAAGCGGATTGAGTATTATGCAAATTCCACCTTTAGATTTAAAACAAGTTGAAATAATAAAAGGAAGTTCGTCAACATTATATGGCGGTGGCGCAATTGCAGGTTTGGTAAATTTAGTATCAAAAAAACCAAAGGAAACACCAGAAATTAGTTTAATGTTCGATCAGACTTCTCGTAATGGAAGTACTTTAAATGCTTTTTATAGCCAACGATTTGATAAAATTGGAGTTTCATTATATGGTTCTGCTAATCATCAAAATGCTACCGATGTAAATAATGATCATTTTACTGATATTCCTAAAGTAAGAAGTGTTAGTTTTAATCCATCTTTTTTTTATTATCCAAATGAAAAAGAACAATTACGATTAAGTTTAAACGCTTCTTTAGAAAATAGAATAGGAGGTGATATTGATGTTATAAATGATAATATGTCGCCAGAGCATAACTTTTTTGAAGAAAATAAAACGCAACGTTATGCTTCGCAATTAACATATAGCAATGATATTTCTGAAGATAAAACACTAACATTTAAAAATAGTGTAAGTTATTTTAAACGTAATTTAAGTTTACCTACATTTCAATTTAAAGGAAATCAAATAGCAACATTTACTGAGGCGACTTATAATTTATATAAAGATAATTCTGACTGGGTTTTTGGAGGGAATATTATCACAGAAAACTTTAAAGAAACTGAAACTACAAATTTAAATCGTAGTTATAATCAATTTACATTTGGTGGTTTTGCTCAAAATAATTGGAAATTTAATAAAAAAATGACTTTAGAAAGTGGTTTAAGAACTGATTATAATAATAACTACGGAACTTTTTTATTACCAAGATTGTCATTATTTATAAAATACAATGACGCTTTTTCAAGTAGAATAGGAGGTGGTTTAGGTTATAAAATACCAACTATTTTTACTGAAGATGCCGAACTGCGCTCGTACCAAAATGTATTACCCATAAATGTTACCAATTTTAAAGCAGAGACTTCTATTGGGGTTAATACAGATGTAAATTATAAAACTCGAATATTTAATGGTAAAATATCATTATCATTCAATCAATTAGTTTTTTATACGCAATTAAAAAACTCACTTATATTACAACAAAACGGTATTAATTATGAGTTTTCTAACGCTGAAAACACATTAAATAGTTACGGAGCAGAAACTAATTTAAAGTTTAAGTACAAGCACTTTATATTGTTTGCCAATTATGCTTATAATAATGTAACACTTAATACAACACAAAAAGCATTAACCCCGAAGCACAGTATTGGTAGTGTTTTAATGTATGAAGTACATGATAAATGGCGAATAGGTTATGAGGCATATTACAAGAGTTCTCAGCTAAGAAATGATTTAACAGCTACGCCCAATTATTGGACAATGGGTTTTATGGTAATGCGTACTTTCGGAAAGATTAGTTTGTATACAAATTTTGAAAACTTTACAGACACGAAACAACAAAATTATCAATCAATGATAAATGCACCACATAATGATCCAACTTTTACAGATATTTGGGCACCTACTGACGGGTTTGTTTTTAATACAGGAATTTTAATAAAATTATAAAAAATACAAATCACAATTATCATGTAGAGTTGTAAGACTATGTTAAGGTAATTGTGATTAATTCTGTACATTTGAATACACACAAATTATAAAGATGAATAATAATAAACAATTAGATTTACAATTGCCAAAAGGAGGAATTCTTTTAGGAGTTTTAGCAGTAATAGCAATTATTGCTTTTACAAAATCAACCGTAACTATAAAGTCAGGACAAGCAGGTGTTTTATATAAAACCTTTGGTGGCGGAGTCGTAACAGACGAACCAGCAATGGGTGAGGGGTTTCAGATAGTAGCACCTTGGAATAAAGTTTTTGTATACGAAGTACGTCAGCAAGAGATTTTTGAAAAAATGCAAGTTTTATCATCAAACGGATTAGAAATTCAATTGGAAGCTTCAGCTTGGTTTCAACCTCAATCTGAGAAAATAGGTTCATTACATCAAGAAAAAGGAGAGAACTATATTTCTAGAGTTATACAGCCTGCTATTCGTTCGGCAGCTCGTAGTGTTGTTGGTCGTTATACGCCTGAACAATTATATTCGAGTAAAAGAGATGTTATTCAAACAGAAATTTTTGAAGAAACCAAAAAGATTTTAGACAAACAGTATATTCAATTAAATGAAGTTTTGGTAAGAGACGTTACATTACCTCCAACAATTAAAACAGCTATTGAGCGTAAATTAAAGCAAGAACAAGAATCTTTAGAATACGAATTTAGATTAGTTACAGCACAAAAAGAAGCTGAAAAACAAATTATTGAAGCTAAGGGTAAAGCTGATGCGAATAAAATTTTAAGTGCTTCTTTAACTGATAAGATTTTACAAGATAAAGGTATTGAGGCTACATTAAAGCTGTCTGAATCACCAAACAGTAAGGTAGTATTGATTGGAGCTGGTAAAAGCGGAATGCCAATTATTTTAGGAGACCAATAAATTTCATTAAAATTTAAGCAAAAAAAAGCAACTCATTTATGAGTTGCTTTTTTAATATATAAGATTCTTTGCTTAGTCTCTTTTACGTTTTCTTCCAAAACCAGCAGAAGCATTACCATCACCACTACTTCTTCTAGAAGAAGATGAAGAACCACTGTCGTTACTACGTCTTCTAGAATCACTTCTGTTAGAAGATTCACCTCTACTAGAATCACTTCTTCTACCAGAACTTCTTGGCCTCTATCATTTCCACCGCTTCTTCTTCCGCTGAATCCACCACCGCCACCGCGAGGTTTTCTTCCGCCTCCACCGCCACCGCGATTAGATTTAGTAATTTCAATGTTTACAGAACGTCCGTTAAAGTCAGCATCATTAGATCCAAAAGCATCTAATGTTTCTTTTTCAAAGTTTTTATCAATTTCAAAGAAAGAAAAAGTATCTAAAATATCGATTGCACCGATTTCAATTTTATCTGCAATTTTTTGATCGTTTATTAAACCGATTAATGAAGCAGGATTCAATTTATCTTTTCTACCTAAGTTGATAAAGAAACGAGTCATGTTTTCATCATTAGATCTAGCTCTTGAACTATCTCTGTTTGATACATCGTTTAAATCGTCAGACTTGTTGTAGTAAGATAAAAATTTATTGAATTCTAAAGAAACGAATTTTTGAACTAATTCTTCTCTAGATAAGTCTTCTAATTTTTCATAGATACTAGGTAAGAATTCTTCAATTTGTTCAGTATTAACTTCAGTAGCTTTTACCTTTTCAATTAAATGCATTAATTGATTTTGGCAAATTTCTTTACCTGTAGGTACTTTTTTAGCTTCAAATTTCTTTTTGATGATACGCTCAATAGAACGTAATCTACCTTTCTCTTTATTATTTACTAATACAACAGAAATACCTTTGCTACCAGCTCTACCTGTTCTACCACTACGGTGATTGTAGTTTTCTATTTGGTCTGGTAATTTATGGTTGATAACGTGTGTTAAATCGTTTACATCAATTCCACGAGCAGCAACATCAGTTGCAACTAAGATTTGAATAGTTTTCTTACGAAATTTACCCATTACACTATCTCTTTGTTGTTGAGATAAATCTCCGTGTAAAGCATCAGCGCTATAACCGTCTTTTATTAGGTTGTTGGCTACTTCTTGTGTTTCTCTTCTTGTTCTACAGAAAATAATTGCGTAAATATCAGTATTTACATCTGCAATTCTTTTTAATGCTTGGTAACGTGTTCTTTCGTTTACAACATAGTATTCGTGAGTAACGTTATCTGATCCTTGATTTTTTTCTCCTGATGTAATTTCAACAGGATTATCCATATAATTTCTAGCAATAGCTTCTACTTCTCTAGGAAAAGTTGCTGAAAATAATAAAGTTTGTTTTGTTTCAGGAGTTGCATCTAATACTTTATCAAGTTCGTCTTTGAACCCCATGTTAAGCATTTCATCAGCTTCATCTAAAACTAGCCATTTTACGTTTCCTAATCTTAAAGCTCTACGATTTATTAAATCGACAGTTCTACCAGGAGTTCCTACAACTATTTGTGCACCTCTTTTTAAACCTCTAATTTGCTCTTCGATATTAGAACCACCATATACAGTTACCACTTTTAAGTCTGGTATGTATTTAGCGAATTCTTTAATGTTGTTTCCTATCTGAACTGCAAGTTCACGAGTAGGAGATAAGATAATAGCTTGTGTATTTTTATCTGAGTAGTCTATTTGCTCGATAATTGGTAAACTAAAAGCAGCAGTTTTTCCAGTACCTGTTTGGGCGAATGCTTTTAAATCTGCCGTAGATGAAATAATTTGTGGAATTGCTTTTTCTTGAATTACAGTAGGCTTTTCGTAACCTAAATCTGTTAATGCTTTGTTGATAGGCTCTTTTAAACCTAAATCTAAAAATGTTGACATATATACGTCTGTGTTCTTTTTAGATTCACAGACGCCAGTATCTGTAAACCTGATTCTTAATTTGGACAATAGATTATATGGCTAATAATCTGGTAGTTAATAATCTAAATTTCATTTTATTTCAAAAATAAAATCCCGCAAAGGTATGATAAATAATATAGATTATAGAGGATTATTTGTTTTTGTGTAAATTGCTTACTTCTAGATTAATTCCTTTAGAAGATAAACTAGTGTATCCGTTAGTTATAACACCTTTATTATCAATTAAAACTAAACGTGGAAACTTACTAGATGAAAAATTGTAAACAGTACTTTTTTTAGGTAAAGTATACTGGTGTTTTATATCAATTTTCTTAGTATATCTTTTAGAAGCTGTAGATAGATTAACAACCACAAAATTAACTTCAGGATTTTTTCTAATTAAATAATTAGTACGAGATGCAATCCATTCATCAGAAGCATGCTTATAATCTTTAAATAAAATAACAGTATTTTTCTTGCCTATTATTTCTGAAATATTTTTTTCTTCTCCTTTGGCATTCATTAAGTTAAAAGAAGGTAGTTTTTCTCCTGTGTGTAGTACTTTAAGATCGTTAATTAAACGTTGTATGTTTTTTTTATGTTCTATATCTGTATTCAACTTAAAAAAAGTAAAGAACATTTTATTTTTGTCTTTCTTATTAGGTTCTTTAAAGAAGTGGCGTACAACGGTGTTGTATAATAATTTATTTTTTATTTCTTCGGATGTTATATTTGAGTCTATATTATGTAATAAATCAACAGTAAAATTAGCTGACCTGTCTTTTTTAAGATATACGTCATTGTATAACTTATCAATCATAAAACTATAATACGGACTAAAGAAAATTAAAGAATCTTTCTTTGAATTGATGTCAGAACGATAATCAAAATAAGAGTCAACTAATTTTTCAGGGGTTTCTTTTTTGAAATTATGAATAGCATATTGTTCTAAATTCGCATAAATAGGATATAGTAAAGAAATATTTAGTATTTCTATAAAATCATTAGAAATTGTATTGTCACTATTTTTATAATTCTTAATAATATTATTCTTGATTTTTTTAAGAGAGTCAATTTTTTTTAGAAACGTATCTTGAGATAAGTTATAAAACTTCGAAAAATTTTTATTGTCTTGTTCCGTTTGTAAAAAAGATTCAATTAAAATATTGTTGCGTGCAGCATCTTTACCACTAAAAACCAAAGATTCATCAAAATCCCAAGTGTTTAGCCTAAAAAGTAAACTATCCTTAGGCTCTAAGTATACATATTGATGTTCTGATCCGTGCTCAAATAAATATAATCCTTTTTTAAAATTCTTATAAGAACCTAAAAAACTATTATCTTTCTTTAAATAAATAGTATCATTAAAGCTATAATTGTCTGAAAGCGTTACATAACTACATTTTGGATTGATGATTTTACCACCAAAATAAGTAGCTTTTGCAGCTTCAGGTTCATTACAACTAATGAGTGAAATTAATATAAAGGGTACTAAATATTTAGTCATGTTTTTGCGGTTCTCTTTTACAAAGATATAATGTTCAAAAATAAACATCTCTATATAATTTAGTTGTTAATTCATTGTTAAAAGAATTAAAAGCGTCAAATGTAAGATGTTAAATATTTCCTTGCAAATTCTTTTTAAGTCAGTATATTTTATACTTTTGCAGCCAATTTAAAAAGCTATAAATGTTATCAGTATCTAATTTATCAGTTCAGTTTGGTAAGCGTATTTTGTTTGATGAAGTAAATACAAAATTTACTCAAGGAAATTGCTACGGTATTATCGGGGCAAACGGAGCAGGAAAGTCTACTTTTTTAAAGATTATATCAGGGGTACAAGAACCAACATCTGGTCATGTTCATTTAGAACCTGGAAAAAGAATGTCTGTTTTAACTCAAGATCACTACGCTTTTGATGAGTATACTACGTTAGAAGCTGTTTTAATGGGGAATAAAGAATTGCATAAAATTAAATCAGAAATAGATGCTCTATATGCAGATTATACTGATGAAAATGCAGAGAAAATAGGGGAGTTGCAAGTTCGTTTTGAAGAAATGGATGGTTGGAATGCCGATGCTGCTGCCGCAACTTTATTATCTAATTTAGGTATTAAAGAAGAAGATCATTATACTCTATTGGCTGATTTAGAATCTAAAAAGAAAGTACGTATTTTATTAGCACAAGCTTTATTTGGGAATCCTGATGTATTAATTATGGATGAACCTACCAACGATTTAGATTTTGAAACTATTGCTTGGTTAGAAAACTTCTTAGCTAATTTTGATAACACCGTAATCGTTGTATCACATGACCGTCACTTTTTAGATGCCGTTTGTACACATATTTCTGATATTGATTTTGCTAAAATAAATCACTTTTCTGGAAATTATACTTTCTGGTATGAATCTAGTCAGTTAGCAGCAAAACAAAGAGCTCAACAAAATAAAAAGGCAGAAGACAAGAAGAAGGAATTAGAAGAATTTATTCGTCGTTTTTCTGCAAACATGGCAAAATCTAAACAAGCTACTTCTCGTAAGAAGATGATAGATAAGTTAAATGTTGATGAAATCAAACCTTCTAGTCGTCGTTACCCAGCAATTATTTTTGATAGAGATAGAGAGGCAGGAGATCAGATTTTAAACATAGAAGGGCTATCTAAAAACTTTGAAGGAAGTCCGTTATTTGCGAATATTGATATAAACTTAAATAAAGGAGACAAAGTAGCTATTATTTCAAAAAGCTCGAAAGCAGTATCTACATTTTATGAAATTATCGCTGGAAATGAAGAAGCTGATTCTGGAAAATACAATTGGGGAGTAACAACTACGCAATCTTATTTACCTGCAGATAATTCATCATTTTTTCAAGATGGAGAGTTAGATTTAGTAGATTGGTTACGTCAGTATGCACAAACCGAAGAAGAAAGAGAAGAAGTGTTTTTAAGAGGTTTTTTAGGGAAAATGATTTTTTCTGGTGAAGAAGCTTTAAAGAAAAGTAATGTGCTTTCTGGAGGAGAAAAAGTGCGTTGTATGCTATCTCGTATGATGATGACAAGAGCAAATATTGTTTTGTTAGATGAGCCAACCAATCACTTAGACTTAGAATCTATTCAGTCTTTAAACAACTCTTTAATTAACTTTAAAGGAACTGTATTGTTTTCTACTCATGATCACGAGTTTGCACAAACAGTAGCCAACAGAGTTATTGAAATAACACCAAAAGGAGTTATCGATAAGTATTCAACTTTCGATGAATATTTATCTGACCCTAAGGTAAAGGAATTAAGAAAAAAAATGTATTCATAATAAATACCTTATCACATAAAAAAAAGGAAGCTAATTAAATAGCTTCCTTTTTTTATGATTATTCTTCTGTAGTTGTTTCTATTTCGAAAAAACTAAAAACATTACCTCCATAACGTTTATCGTAACTATGGTTTGGATGTTTTGTTAAATCGGTGTGTTTAGAGTGCTCTATTATTAAAGTACCTTCTTCATTTAAAAGTTGACGCTCAAAAACAAGATCAGCAATTTTTAAAAACTGTTCTTCTTCAAAATCATACGGAGGATCTGCAAAAATAACATCCGACTTTATAGTTGTTTTTTCTAAGAATTTATATACATCACTTTTGTAGGTGTTAATATCAAAATCTAATTCTTTAGCAGTGTCATTTATGAATTTTACACATCCAAAATGTGCATCAACAGCATGTATTGTTAAGGTTCCGCGAGATGCAAATTCATAACTGATATTACCAGTACCTGCAAAAAGATCTAATACAGCAATACTATCAAAATAATAATCGTTGTTTAAAATATTAAATAACGATTCTTTGGCCATGTCGGTCGTAGGACGAACTGGTAATTTTTTCGGAGCAGAAAGTCGTCTGCTTTTATATTTTCCTGATATAATTCTCATTAATTTGCTAAGATAAAATTAGAATGATTTGAAAATTCTTCACTTTCTGTAAAGAAGTTTGAAATAGGTTTAAAAAAATGAATATTACGTACATAATTATAGGCAATATCATAAAGTTCAGACGTTTTTTCGATAGCCCCAATAAGTGTTAATTGAAACTCATTCGGATCCATCTGTAATTGTTCAGCAACAAATAAAATATAATAAATAAAATCTTCTTTTGTAGAAAATGAAAATGAATTGTATAAAATTAAGTTATTTTTTTGACAAACAACAATATCTATTTGATTATAAGATACTTGTACGAAAAATTGCTTTTCAGAATCTTCTTTAGAAAAATTTAATAATTTATCTATTAAAATAGTTGAATGATGTTTGTATTCAAATTCTCCAAAATTTTGAAACAAATAATTATTGATGTTTACATATGGTATGTATACTGTATTTGCTGCTATGGCTTCTAAAGAGTCATAAGTTATAAAATCTGTAGATAGAGTTTTAACAGTGTATTTTAAATAGGCTTCTAAGTTACTTCTATCAAAATATTCGTTAGGAACAAGCGTAGCTAAGTTGTTTTGATGAATTGCAAAAACGGTTATAAAATCTTGTTGTAAATCTTTATCAGTAGCAAAAATGGTAATAATTTTATCTAATAAAACTTCAGGAGAAGCTAAGGGATTTTTAAACGTGTATTCGGTAAATAAGAGTATTTCTTTGGTATCAGAATTAGCGATACAAAAAGAAAATCCATCCAAACTAAATTGGATGGATAGATTTTTATTTTGCGCAATTGCGCTACTTTTTTTAGTCTTCTTTAACAACCGCTTCACCTTTATCGTAAGAAGGAGGCCAGTTACCACCAGTAGTAACTTCTGCTAAAGAACCAACAGAAACATAAGCTCCTTTAATTTGATCGGTTTCTAAAGCTTCTAATTCTTGTTTTACTAAAGAAGTACTCATTCCTTTTAAAACAGAAGATTTGTCAGCTTTTACTTCAAAAACAGGTACAAATAAACCTGTAACTTTTTCAACAGTACCAGTTGCTATTTCAAATTGCTTGTCGGTTCCAGGAACGTTAAACATTCCTTTATAATCTTTTCCTTCAAAATATTTTGATACCGGTTCATAACCAATCGTATCAATTTTCTTTTTAGAAATAGTAATCATAATTCCACCACCTCTATCTACTTCTTCTTCAATATTGCTAGTTTCAATTAAAGCCAATTGCCCTTTCTCAATAAAGTTTATTAAAGAGTCTTTACTGTCGGTATACGTTCTGTAAACCTCTTTGTACTTAACTTCAGCATCACGAATTAACTTTAAATTCTTAATAACCTTAGCGTATCGTACTTCTTTTTCTTTAGCAAAATGAATAGGTTCCATAATACCTCCGTAAATAAGATATCCTAAATAAGCGGTGGCTGCTAAGAGTAATATAGAAACTAACCATCTCATTTTCAGTGGTACAAATTTAACTATAACTACAGCTAAAAGAATTGCAACGACAACGGCTGCTAAAATCATTAATAATAAATTCATTTTTTTTGTTTTAATAATATGATATACGCAAATCTACAATTTTTTTTCAATCATAAAAATATTTCTGTATAAATAGATATATCTTTGGCCATTATTTAAAATATGATAGAATCTGCCCCTAATTTTTATAAAGAAATACTTCAAAAATTTCCATATCAACCTACTCAAAAGCAAAATGAGTTATTAGATAAGTTAACGGATTTTATATTTGGAAAAAATACAGATGCCTTATTTTTATTAAAAGGATATGCCGGTACTGGTAAAACAACCATTATAAGTACTGTTGTTAATAATTTATGGAAAGCAGGTAAAAAAGCCGTTTTATTAGCGCCAACAGGTCGTGCAGCTAAAGTAATTTCTGGCTATTCTAAAAAGCAAGCCTTTACAATACATAAGAAAATTTATTTTCCGAAAAAAGAAGGGAATGGGGGCGTAAGCTTTGTAATGCAGCCAAATAAGCACATAAATACGATATTTATTATTGATGAAGCTTCAATGATATCCGATTCTCGGCAAAACTCAAAACTGTTTGAAAACGGTTCTTTATTAGATGATTTAATTTCGTATGTGTACTCTGGTAAAAATTGTAAAATTGTTTTTATAGGAGATACTGCGCAATTACCGCCTGTTAAATTAACGATAAGTCCCGCTTTAGAAGCTGATAGACTTTCTTTTGATTTTAATAAAGATGTTATTGAAATTGAATTGGATGAAGTAGTAAGGCAACAGCAAAATTCTGGAATCTTAGCAAATGCAACCGATTTACGTTTATTGATACAAAATAATATTATAGACTTTCAATTTGATGTAAATTATCCTGATATTATTCGATTAGAAGATAGTTACGACATTCAAGATGCTATTACAATGGCGTATGATGGAGATATTGGCGTAGAGGATACCGCATTTATAGTGCGATCAAACAAAAGAGCAAACCAGTATAATGATCAAATCAGAACAAAAATTCGCGGTCAAGAAAACGAAATTTCTACTGGAGATTATGTAATGGTTGTTAAGAATAATTATTTCTGGTTAAAAGATTCTTCTTCTGCAGGTTTTATAGCGAACGGAGATATTTGTGAAGTAATGCGAATTAATACTATTAAAGAATTATACGGATTTAAATTTGCTGAAGTAGAAGTT
Source organism: Tenacibaculum retecalamus (assembly GCF_027941755.1). NCBI lineage: Bacteria > Pseudomonadati > Bacteroidota > Flavobacteriia > Flavobacteriales > Flavobacteriaceae > Tenacibaculum > Tenacibaculum retecalamus. Next base: position 1,380,547 of record NZ_CP115916.1, read on the forward strand.
CGTATGATTGATTATCCTGATATGAATCCCTTTGAAACAGTATTGTTGTTAGACACACTTTCTAGTGAAAGTCCGTCTTTAACCTACGAAGAATCTAATAAGTTATACGAAGCTGTAAAAGAAGATTTTGCAGATGAAAAATCGAAGTATAAACAGTTTATGGGGGTAAAAAAGAATAAGTATTTTAATGCACTTCAAGTAAAATTCTCGTATGCAATGACTTGTCATAAATCACAAGGAGGACAATGGAATACCGTTTTTATTGAGCAACCATATTTACCCGACGAGCCAAGTGTTGAGTATTTACGATGGTTATATACTGCAATTACCAGAGCACAAGATAAATTGTATTTAATTGGCTTTAAAGACGATTATTTTTTAGATTAAAATTTTTATGTGACTTTTTATTTTTTTGTTGTCTTAAGGTATAGTATTTCTACTAAAAAGGTTTAAAAAATAGCATGAAAAGAATAACTCTAATTTTAATTATCTGCATATATCAACAAAATTTTGCACAATCAGTATGTGTTAGCGATGAAGCATCTAATTTCGAAGATTTAAATGAAATCGCTATAAAAAAGTGTGAAATTGAAAATTCGAAAGCAGAAAAAAATATTACTAAAAATCGTTTAAATGAAAGAGCTTTTAAGCGAAGACGAAACCTTAAAAAGTCGTTTAAAAGTAAAGATAAAATAGCGAATATAATTTCATCTATAAGTAAAACGAAAAGTATAATCTCCTTTCAAAAAGTTGAAAAAACACCTTTATTTCCTTTATCAAAAAGGAATGAAAATTCTTTTAATGAAAAGATGATTGATCATATTAAAAGTAATTTAATTTATCCTAAAAAAGCATTAATTAACAAATTAGAAGCTCTTGTATTTGTTAGTTTTGTAATAAATGTAAACGGAAATATTGAAAATATCGAAGTGTCATCTAAAAGCTTAAATAGCGATATCTTAAAAAAAGAAGCAATCCGAATTATATCTTTACTTCCTAAGTTTACCCCTGGGAAACAAGAAGGAAAAGAAGTGCGTGTTTCTTATAATTTTCAAATGGATTTTTCATTAAGTTAATCGCGAGTTTTTTGTTTTTTATAGAGTAAAAATATATGTTAGTGTTTTGTTAATTTAATAAAAGTTCTAACTAAAAAAAGTACATTTGTTTGTTATAATATTATAGGTTATTCCGAATTTATCTCAGAATTTCATAGTGTTTTATAATTAAGTTAGGAATCTGAAATAAATTCAGGTTCACCAAATTTCTTATCAACCAAACAATAAAAGATGTACAAAAAAACGCTTTTTAGCCTTTCTTTTTTATTGATATCTGTATCAATAATTGCACAAAAACCTCAAAAATTAAGTTCTAATCAGATTTATGAGAAAATTCAAAAATTAAACTTTTTGGGTTCTGCATTATACATTGCTGCGCATCCTGATGATGAAAACACACGTTTAATAGCCTATTTATCGAATCATGAAAAAGCAAGAACAGGTTATTTATCGTTAACTCGTGGTGATGGTGGTCAGAATTTAATTGGCTCAGAAATGAGAGAATTATTAGGTGTAATTCGTACACAAGAATTATTAGCTGCTCGTAGAGTAGACGGAGGAGAGCAACGTTTTTCGAGAGCAAACGATTTCGGTTATTCTAAGCATCCAGATGAAACTTTAAAAATTTGGAATAAAGATAAAGTATTATCAGATGTCGTTTGGGCTATTCGTACATTTAAACCTGATGTAATTATCAATCGATTTAATCATAGAACTCCAGGTACTACACACGGTCATCATACTTCATCAGCAATGTTAAGTATGGAAGCTTTCGATTTAGCAAACGATAAAACTAAATATTCAAATCAACTAGAAAATACAAGTATATGGCAGCCACAACGCTTGTTTTTTAATACTTCTTGGTGGTTTTACGGAAGTAGAGAAAAATTTAAAAAAGCAGATAAAAGTAAGATGCTAAGTTTTGATGTTGGCGCATATTATCCGTTAAAAGGATTATCGAACAATGAATTAGCTTCTATGGCGAGTAGCCAGCATTTATGCCAAGGTTTTGGTCGTTTAACAACTCGTGGAAGTCAAACAGAATGGGTTGAGTTTTTAAAAGGAGATTTCCCGAAGGATAAAAAAGACATTTTCTCAGGAATTAATACTACCTGGAATAGAGTAGAAGGTGGTGGCGAAATTGGCGACATTTTATACGAGGTTGAAAAGAATTTCGATTTTGTAAATCCGTCGAAGCATTTACCTGAATTAATGAAAGCTTATGAGTTGGTTCAGAATTTAAAAGATGAACATTGGAAAAATATAAAATCAAAAGAGCTTAAATTAATTATAAAGTCGTGTGCAGGTTTGTATTTAGAAGCATCAGCAAATAAATCGAGTGCAACACCTAATAGTACATTTAACGTTGATTTTGAAGTATTAAATAGAAGTAATCAATCAATTGAATTAGCATCTATTAAAATATTACCTAGTGAAAAAACGATTTTAAAAGAATTAGATTTATTGCCAAATTCGAAACAAAATTTTAAAGAAAATATTACAATTAAAAACGTTGGTTATTCATCTCCATATTGGTTAACAAAACCTTGGGATTTAGGGATGTACACTGTTGATGATAAGAAATTAATTGGAAACCCAGAAAGTTCACGACCTGTTCATATTGCTTATAATATGATTATTGAAGGAAAATCAATTGAATTCGTAATTCCGGTTGTTTACAGATATTCTAAAAGAGATAAAGGAGAAATTTATGAGCCTTTTGAAGTATTACCAAAAGTAACTACAAAATTAAAAAGTAAAATTATTATTTTTTCTGAAGATGTTGCTCAAAAAGTATCTTTAGAGGTTCGTTCAGGCGCTAAAAATGTAAGTGGGTCAGTTGCTTTACAAGTTCCAAACGGATGGGAAGTATCTCCTAAACAAGCAAGTTTTATCATCGAACAGAAAGGAGATAAACAAGTGGTTGATTTTAAGGTAACTCCGCCTAAAAATCAATCAGAAGGAGTTTTAAAAGTAATTGCAACGATTAATGATAAAACGTACGATAAAGAATTGGTAGAAATTAACTACGATCATATTCCGAAACAATCGATATTATTGCCATCACAAGCAAAATTAGTTCGTTTAAATATTAAGAAAAGAGGCGAAAAGGTTGCTTATATTCAAGGATCAGGTGATGCAATTCCAGAAAGTTTACGTCAAATAGGATATACTGTTATAGAAATTGACCCGAAAGATATCAACGATAAAAATTTACAAGATTTTGATGCTGTTGTAGTAGGAATTAGAGCTTATAATACTTTGCAAGAATTACAATTTAAACAAAAATATTTGTTAGAATTTGTAAAAAATGGTGGAAACATGATTGTGCAATACAATACCAATAGAAGAGTAGATGTAAAAGCACCGTTTGAGTTAAAATTATCGAGAGATAGGGTTACTGATGAAAATGCGAAGGTTACTTTGTTGGCTAAAAATCATTCGATATTAAATTATCCGAATAAAGTTACTGAAGCTGATTTTAAAGGTTGGGTTCAAGAACGTGGGTTGTATTTTCCGAATCAATGGAGTAAAGAATATACGCCAATTTTAGCTATGAATGATAAAGGAGAAACAACTAAAGAAGGTAGTTTGTTAATTGCTAAACATGGAAAAGGAAATTATATATATACTGGCTTAAGTTTCTTTAGAGAATTGCCAGCAGGTGTTTCCGGTGCTTATAAATTATTTGCGAATATGTTATCGGTTGGAAAAGAAACCAAACAAAAACAAAAAGAAGTAAAATTTTAGTAAATTACTACTAAAGTAAAAAGCTCGATAACAGTAATGTTATCGAGCTTTTTTGTGCTTATAATATGTAGGTTTATTTAAAATATGAAAAATCTTCTCCGTTTTCAATTTTTAATAAACTTTCATAAATCATTTTAATAACGTTTTCAACATCTTCACGATGCACCATTTCTACAGTAGTGTGCATGTAACGTAAAGGTAAAGAAATTAATGCAGCGGCAACACCACCATTGCTGTAAGCAAAAGCATCAGTATCTGTACCAGTAGCTCTTGATAACGCAGAACGTTGAAAAGGAATATTATTAGCCTCAGCAGCATCAATAATTAAATCACGTAATTTTTGTTGTACAGCGGGTGCGTATGCAATTACTGGACCTTTACCTAGCTCTAAATGACCTTCCTTTTTCATTTCAATCATCGGAGTAGTTGTGTCATGTGTTACATCGGTAACAATGGCTACATTCGGTTTTATAGTTTGTGCAATCATTTCGGCACCACGTAAACCAATTTCTTCTTGTACAGAGTTTGTAATGTACAATCCGAAAGGTAATTCCTTTTTATTTTCTTTTAACAAACGCGCAACTTCGGCAATCATAAACCCTCCCATTCTGTTGTCTAAAGCACGACACACAAATTTATCATCGTTTAAAATATGAAATTCATCTGGGTACGTAATTACACAACCAACATGTACTCCTAATTTCTCTACTTCTTCTTTGGTTGCACAACCAGTATCAATAAAAATATTATCAGGCTTTGGTGCTTCTTCTTTTCCTTTATTACGTGTATGAATTGCAGGCCATCCAAAAACACCTTTTACGATGCCGTTTTTAGTATGAATATTTACAATTTTACTTGGTGCGATTTGATGATCAGAACCTCCGTTACGAATCACATAAATTAATCCGTTGTCCGAAATATAGTTTACATACCACGAAATTTCATCAGCATGTCCTTCAATTACAACTTTATATTTAGCATCAGGATTAATTACTCCAACAGCCGAACCGTATGTATCAGTAATAAACTCATCAACATAAGGTTTTAGGTAATCCATCCAAATTTTTTGCCCTTCCCATTCGTATCCGGTAGGAGCAGCGTTATTTAAATATTTAGCTAAGAAATCTATTGACTTCTCGTTTAAAATTGAGTTATTTTTAGTCATAATATATGTAATGTTGTTTTATTATTCCTCTTCTTCTTTTTTAGAATCTGATCCCCAAAAACGTCGCTGTTCACGATATTCTTGTTCTTCTTTTAATTGTTTTGGAGTTAAAACTTTTAGAAATGATGGGTGCTGTTCGATAGCATATTCTATTTTTTCAACAATACTAGCTACATCCTCATTCTCATAATCAATATCTAAAGGTTCTTTAATAACCATTGATTGTAAAACATTTCGTTTTTTTATAAGCAATCCTTTTTTATCAAAGGAACGTCTAAAACCATCAATAACAATAGGTACTACAACAGGGTTATATGTTTTTATAATATGAGCAGTACCTCGACGAATAGGTTTAAATGGCGTGGTAGTTCCTTGCGGAAAAGTAATTACCCAACCATCATCTAATGCCTTACGGATGTTAGAAATATCAGACATTTTTACTTGTCTTTTTACTTCTTTTCCTTTACTTCTCCAGGTTCTTTCTACAGAAACAGAGCCTACATAGGCAAATATTTTAGGTAATAAACCAGCTCGCATAGTTTCGCCAGCTGCAATATAATAAAGGTTCAATTTTGGGTTCCATAGATAACCTACATTTCTAATATTATCATCACGACCTTTTAAAGCAGCGTTAAATACATGGAACATCGAAGCGACATCCGCAAAATAAGTTTGATGGTTAGAAATGAATAAGACATTTTTTTCAGGTAAATTACGAAGTATATCCATGCCTTCAATTTGTAAATTATTGAATTTACGATAACGACCGTGTGATATAACTCCCAATACTTGAATAAGGAAGCGTTTTATGAATAAAATATGACCGAATGGGTTCCTTTTAAATAAAGGCATTTGTAATTATATTTTTAGTGATAAGAGCTAAATTACAAAAGAAATAGAAAACATGACTACTTAAATAAATCTTTAATTTCTGAAAGCATCATAGCTGTTGCTCCCCAAACTATATAACCATTTAGTTTAAAGCAAGGTACCTTAATGTTTTTCATGTAAGATGTTTCCATTTCTGTAGAAGTTAAATTATTGTCGTTTAACAAATCACTAATAAACACTTCTATAATATTGGCAACTTCATAATTAGGTTTAAAAACAGGTTTTTTATTGATGACTCCTATAAACGGAGCTACTAAAAAGTTACTTGGCGGAATATAAGAATCTGAAAGTTGACGAATTATTTTAATATCTTCAGGTATAACTCCAACTTCTTCTAATGTTTCTCTTAACGCAGTTTCTTTAAGATTATTGTCTTTTTGATCTATTTTTCCTCCAGGGAAACTAACTTGGGCTGAATGACTTCCTTTGTAACTTGCTCTTTGTGTTAATAATAGACAAGTTTTATTGTTTTTATCAGGATAAAATAATGCTAAAACTGCAGCTTTTTTTGGGTTTTTACTGTCAATTAATTCCTGTGAAAATTGAGTTCTTAATTTAGGAGCCAATTTAAATTGAGAAATTAATCCGCCTAAAGGTTTGTGTTGTATTTCTTCAAGTTGATTTGTAAAATCAGAAAAAGTCATTCGTTTTTAGTATTTTAGAGCAAACATATTAATTTACAGAGTTAAATATAAAATAATTTGGCTTGAATTTTGATTTGTAATTAACAGAATTAATTTTAAATAAATGGATAAAGAAAATAAATATAAAAAATTAGCACTTAGTTTATTATTTGATGCAATAGGATTTGTGTCGTATGTAATACCTGGCGTGGGTGAGTTAATAGATGTAGTTTGGGCGCCAGCATCAGCTTATATAATGACTCGCATGTATAAAGGTAATAAAGGAAAAATTGCTGCTGGAGTTGCTTTTATTGAAGAAGCAATGCCTGGTTTAGATGTAATACCAACTTTTACACTAATGTGGCTATTTACGTATGTATTTAGCACTAAGGAATCAAAAAAAACAATTGAAATTTAATATTTTTTATTTTAAGTAAAAGGATAATCTCTAAATGATTGTCCTTTTTTTTTGATAAAACTTTTGCGTGATTATAATAGAAGAGGTTGATTTTTTATATAAGTAGTAACCTTATCAAGTTCTAATTATTTCAAAATGATGGTTATGTTAAATAACAAACAATTAAAAATCAATTTAATGAATACTCTTGGAAATGATTATCGTTTTTTCCTTTATTTTCTGTAAATTTGCAGGCTCAAATTAGAGATTGATTATGAAGATATCATACAATTGGTTAAGACAATTTTTACAAACCGACTGGGAAGCTGAAAAAACAGGAGAACTATTAACAGATTTAGGTCTAGAGGTAGAAGGAATAGATAAGGTAGAGAGCGTCAAAGGTAGCTTAAATGGTATCGTTGTTGGTGAAGTAAAAACATGTGTAAAACACCCAAACGCTGATAAACTAAAAATTACTACGGTAGATTTAGGTGATGGTAATCCGGTTCAAATAGTATGTGGAGCGCCAAATGTAGCTGCTGGTCAAAAAGTACCTGTTGCTACTGTAGGTACTACTTTATATGATGAAAAAGGAGAAGGATTTAAAATTAAAAAAGGGAAGATAAGAGGTGAAGAAAGCCACGGAATGATTTGTGCCGAAGACGAGTTAGGTTTAGGTAAAAGTCATGAAGGTATTATGGTTTTAGATGATGCTATTGCTCCAGGAACTTTTGGTGCCGATGTTTTTAATATCGAAACAGATTATGTTTTCGAAATAGGCTTAACGCCAAACCGTGCAGATGCAATGAGCCACTTTGGTGTTGCTCGTGATTTACGCGCAGGTTTAATGCATCAAGGAACAAATTTAGAGCTTATATCTCCTTCAGTATCAGATTTTCGTGTAGACGAACGTACACACAAGATTGATATTGAAATTGAAGATAAAAATTTAGTGCCTCGTTATTGCGGAATTACAATTACCGATATTGAAGTAAAAGAATCTCCAGAATGGATTCAGAATAGATTAAAAGCTATTGGTATTGTACCTAAAAACAATATTGTAGATATTACAAATTATGTTTTACATGAACTTGGGCAACCTTTACATGCTTTTGATGCTAATAAAATTAGAGGAAATAAAGTTGTTGTTAAAACATTAGCCGCAGGAACGAAGTTTAAAACGTTAGATGAAGTTGAAAGAACATTAGATGCAGATGATATTATGATTTGTGATGCAGATGATAATCCATTATGTTTAGGTGGAGTTTTCGGCGGATTAAAATCTGGAGTTACAGAACATACTACTGCAATTTTCTTAGAAAGTGCTTACTTTAATCCGGTTTCTGTTCGTAAAACAGCAAAACGTCACGCATTAAATACCGATGCTTCTTTCCGTTTTGAAAGAGGAATCGATATCAATTCAACAAAATACGCTTTAAAACGTGCTGCTTTATTAATTGAAGAATACGCAGGTGGAAAAATGTCTTCGGATGTTTTAGATTTTTATCCAGAGAAAATAGAAGATTTCGAAGTGTTTTTATCTTTCGAAAACACGTATAAATTAATAGGTCAAGAAATTCCTAAAGAAACTATTAAAAATATTTTAGCTTCTTTAGAAATTAAAATAAACAGTGTAACCGAAGGAGGTTTAGGTTTAACAATACCTTCTTACCGAGTAGATGTACAGCGTGAAGCTGATATTATTGAAGAAATTTTAAGAGTTTACGGATACAATAATATTGAGTTTTCTCACAAATTAAATACTTCAATTTCTTTTGATAGCGATAAAGAAGTTAAGATAGAAAACATTGTTGCAGATCAGTTAACTTCATTAGGATTTAACGAAACAATGGCTAACTCGTTAACAAAAGCATCTTATGTAGCGTTGTCTGAAAGTTTAAATGAAGCACATAATGTAGAGATGTTAAACCCGTTAAGTAACGACTTAAAAGTAATGAGACAATCATTATTGTTTAGCGGTTTAGAATCTGTTTCTTATAATATCAACAGAAAAAATAACGCTTTAAAACTTTATGAGTTTGGTAAAACATATCATAAATACGAAAGCGGATATCAGGAAGACAAGCACTTAACGTTGTTTGTTACAGGAAATAGAACGAAAGATAGTTGGAAAACGACTACTCAAGCTTCTGATTTCTTTTATTTAAAAGGAATTGTAACGAACTTATTAAATAGATTAGGACTTGATAATTTAAAAACTTCACCTATTAAAACAGATGTGTTTTCTGAAGGTGTAGTATTAAGTTTAGGAAAAACTAAACTAGTTGAATTCGGAGTTATAAAAAGGGCTGTTTTAAAAGAATTTTCTATTAAACAAGAAGTTTTATTTGCCGACTTTAATTGGGAAAACATTTTAAGCTTAGCAGGTAATAAGAAAATTAAAGTATCAGATTTAGCAAAGTTTCCATCAGTAAAGCGTGATTTAGCGTTGTTATTAGATGATAAAATTGAGTTTAAAGAAATTTACAATCTTGCTTTTCAATCAGAAAAGAAATTATTAAAAGAAGTAGAGTTGTTTGATGTTTATGAAGGTGATAAATTACCAGAAGGTAAAAAATCATATGCAGTAAGTTTTGTAATTCAAGATGAAAACAAAACATTGGCAGATAAACAGATTGATAAAATAATGCAAAAATTACAGCAAACATTCGAAAAGAATTTAGATGCTGTTTTAAGATAATTCAAAAGCTCCAATTTTTATTGGGGCTTTTTTTATGAAATTTTACGTCATTCTGAACTTGTTTCAGAATCACATCAATATAAGTTAATTATGAGATGCTGAAATAAATTCAGCATGACAAAAAAACAAACAGATGTATAAACTAATTATAAGACCGATTTTCTTTCTTTTTGATCCAGAAAAGATTCACTATTTTACTTTTTCATTAGTGAAATTCATGACAAAAATTCCTTTTGTAGCTTCAATATTCAGAGGTTTATATCAGGTAAATGATAAAAAACTAGAGCGTAATTTATTCGGGTTAACTTTTAAAAACCCTGTTGGTTTAGCTGCTGGATTTGATAAAAATGCGGTTTTATATAATGAATTAGCAAACTTCGGATTTGGTTTTGTAGAAATAGGAACCGTAACACCAAAAGGGCAAGCAGGAAATCCGAAGAAAAGACTATTTCGTTTAAAAGATGATCAAGGAATCATCAACCGAATGGGATTTAATAATGAAGGATTAGCTATTGCAATTGAACAATTAAAAAAGAATAAAGGTAAAATTATCATTGGAGGTAACATCGGTAAAAATACCGATACAGCTCCAGAAAACTATACGTCAGATTACTTAGAGTGTTTTAAAGGACTGCATCCGTATGTAGATTATTTTGTGTTGAATGTAAGTTGCCCTAATGTTGGGAGCCATGCAAAACTAGATGATGTTGAATACTTATATGAGTTAATTACTGAGGTTCAGAAATTAAATAAGGAGCTTTCAGTGTCAGGTCGAGCGAAGTCGAGACCTATTCTTTTAAAAATAGCTCCAGATTTAAATAACCAACAATTAGATGAAATAATTGAATTGGTTGCTAAAACTAAAATAGATGGAGTTATTGCCTCAAACACATCTGTAAATAGAGATAATTTAAAAGTTTCTAAAGAACGATTATCAGAAATTGGTAATGGTGGTGTTAGCGGACAACCGGTTAAAGAAAGAAGTACAAAAGTAATTAAATACCTAGCAGATAAATCTAACAAATCATTTCCTATAATCGGAGTAGGAGGTATTCATTCTGAAAAAGATGCTTTAGATAAAATAAATGCTGGTGCAGATTTAGTACAAATCTATACTGGGTTTATCTATGAAGGATCGAGTTTGGTAAAGCGAATCAATAAAGCTATTTTAGATCAATCTTAAATTAACTTTTTACTGAATTAATTTCAGTAGTTTTTATATTTATTTAATTAATGATTGAAACTCTTATTTCGTTTGTTTTAGCTACTGCAACTTTAGCTTTTTCACTAGTAGCCAGACAATATTTTTGTGTTAACACAAAGTATTGTGCACGGCAAAAAATATGGTTTAGCAACGGTTATTGGTTTAATGACGGGTTGTATTATTCATACTACTTTGGTTGCTTTTGGCGTTTCGGAAGTTATAAAGCAAAATCCGAATTTATTTTTTATTATCAAATTATTCGGAGCCTTGTATTTGCTGTATATTGCATACCAAGTTTATAAAAGTGATGCTAAAATTGCGTTTTCAACAGATAATGTAGTTAAGAAATCTACTTTCGAATTGTTTAAAAAGGGTTTTTGGATGAATGTTTTAAACCCGAAAGTTACTATTTTCTTTTTGGCATTTTTCCCTCAGTTTTTGTTTTCAAAAACGATTTCTACGGTAATTCAGTTTTATGTTTTAGGCGGCTTATTTATACTTACTTCTTTTGTAATATTTTCTACAATTGCTATTTTGGCAGGAACAATATCAACATCAATAAAAAAGAACGCCCAAATAGGAGTGTTCCTAAAATGGGCGCAAATTGTAGTTTTTATAGCTATTGCTATCTTAATTTTATTATAAGTTAATCTTCAGTAACGTATCCCCAATTTTCACCAGTTTTAATTCTATGTAATTGCATTTCTGAAACACCAAACTGTTTCGCAATCATTTTTAAACGAGTTCGTCTATTTGGGTCGTTTAATTTCCGTTTTAGCAATATAACCTTGGTTTCTGTAAGTTTTGTTGTTTTAGGTTTATACTTATGCACCTTATTAACGTATTCGGGGTTGGTGTATTGATGTACTTCCTTTTCTCTTTTTGTAGCCCACTTAAGGTTTTCTACTTTATTATCTTTTTTATCATAATTTAAATGAATTACATATAACTCATCTTCTTTACGATCTAAAAAACTTTCAGCTACGAGTTTATGAACATACCTACTGGTATTTTTTCCGTTTACTCGTTGTTTTAAGGGTAAGTTTTGGTAACCGTTTATAAAATATTCATTTACCAAAGTTTCTTCTTCCTTTTTACAGTTGATGATTCTACCGTAATTGGATATTTTAAATTTTTCTTTTTCAGAGATTTTATTATCAAATACTATTTCTTTCCACATTTCATTCCTGTAGTTTCGTATCATATTTTCAATATTTATCTGAACTTAAATAATAAATAGCACTTTATTATTTTGTGTAAAAATACACAATTTGTTTTATAACCACTTTTTTTTGATTAATAACTGATTTATATGTTCATAATGATGGTTACAATGCCATGCATAAATGCCTATATTTTCTTTTAAACCAACCTTTTCGTTACCGTCAGGATGAATAAAACACTTATTTAAATCATCATTAGTTAAACCTTTTAAAAGATATACCCATTTAGCATGCAAAGCTTTTAAAGCGTTTAAAGATAAAATTATAAGAGCAGACTTAGAATCAAATAATTCAGCCCAACGATCTTCATAATAAGCTTTAATTACTGGTTTATCTTCAGTTAAAGCCCATTTAAACCGCGTATATGAGTTGTGATGACTATCTGCACAATGATGTACCACTTGCTTTACAGACCAACCACCATCTCTATACGGTGTATTTAATTGTTCTTCGGATAAATTCTTAACAAGAAGTTCTAATTTAGCAGGAAACTCTTCTAAAACAGCAATCCATTCATTAATTTTTTCTGATGAAATTTCTGTAGGAATAATAGGTTTTCCTATCGGATATTTTAAATGTTCCATTAATTTTATTGTTCTTTAGTCAGCTTAGATAAAGTTCTTTTAGCACTTCTGTTTTCAGAGTTAATAGCCAATGCTTTTTTGTAGTAAATTATGGCGTTTACAGTATCTTTTGTTTTTAAGTAGGCATCGCCAGTACTATCGTAAGTGTTAGAACTTTTTGGATATAATTCTATATTGATTTTAAAAATTTCGATAGCTTTTTTATGTTGTTCATCTTTTAAATATTGATATCCCAAACTATTTAAAGAACTTTCTCTAATTACAGGGCTTAAGCTATCTTTTTCTTTAATCAATTTATAGCCCTTTAAAGCGGCAGTAAAATTGTTATTTAAAAGATATTCGCTAGGAGTTTTTTCACCTTCCTTTAATTTATTAAAAACAAAAACTTCATCTTTATGCTCTCTTTTTTTAGCGAGTTGAATCTTGTTTTCAGAAGTATTAAAAATTAATTTTTCGTTTAACTCTCTAACATAAAAAGTACTATCATTAATTTTTAAAGGTTCTAAATTTTGATTACGCCACGTTAAAAGTAGTTTTTCTTCATTAAATTTAACGGCTATAATTTCATCAGCATTAAAAAAATAACGTCCTGTAGCTTTTTTTATAAAATCATTAGAATTTTTACTTGTAGTACAACTTATTAAAAGTAATAAAACAGCAAGAAAAAGTAGTTTAGTTTTCATTTTCGGTGGCTTTTGGTAAAAATATGTAAATAAGACGACTTATGTAATAATTAGTTACAAAGTAATACGTTTTTTACTTGGCATAACAATTGACTTATAAAAACAAGTAAAATAATGTAAGTAGTACTAAGTTGCTGTTTATTAAATATTTAAAAAGAAAAAAGTGAGTTTTATAGTGTTTTAAACAACCGTTAAAATGTCACTATGACACATATATAAGATTATGAGTAAATCAAAAATAATGCATTTAGACAATTTGTCGCTTCAAGACGTTTTTAATGAAGATTCAGAATTGATTCCTTTATTAACGCCAGAAGATGAAGAAATAATTAATAAAGAAAAAGTTCCTGAAACGTTACCAATTTTACCGTTAAGAAACACCGTATTATTTCCTGGTGTTGTAATTCCTATTACTGCTGGTAGAGATAAATCTATTCAGTTAATAAAAGATGCAAACAAAGGTGATAAAGTAATTGGAGTTGTAGCTCAGAAAGACGGTAATGTAGAAGATCCTGGGTTAAATGATATTCATAAAACAGGAGTTGTAGCGCAAATTTTACGTGTTTTAAAAATGCCTGATGGTAACACAACTGTTATTATTCAAGGAAAAAAGCGTTTCGAAATTGACGAAATTACACAAGAAGAACCATATTTAAAAGCAAAGGTTCATGAAGCATTAGATGATAAAGAGGTTGATGACGAAAAAGAGTTTAATGCAATTATAGAGTCTATTAAAGAACTAGCATTAGAGGTTATTAAAGAAAATCCAATGTTACCTTCTGAAGCATCTTTTGCAATTAAAAATATTAAATCAAATTCGTTTTTGGTGAATTTTATTTCATCAAATATGGAGTTAAGTGTTGCTAAAAAACAAGTTTTACTCGAAAAAGACAACTTAAAAGAACGCGCTCTTTTAACCTTAAAAAACTTAGATAAAGAGCTTCAAAAACTACAATTACGTAACGATATTCAATCTAAAACACGTTCTGATTTAGATCAGCAACAACGCGAATATTATTTACATCAGCAATTAAAAACCATTCAAGATGAATTAGGTGGTGTTTCTCATGATCAGGAATTAGATGAGATGAGAATCAAAGCTAAAACTAAAAAATGGAATAAAGAGGTTGCCGAAACTTTTGAGAAAGAATTAAGTCGTTTAAAGCGAATGAATCCTCAAATGGCTGAATATGGTGTGCAACGTAATTATTTAGAGCTGATGTTAGAATTACCTTGGAATGAGTTTTCTGAGGATAAATTTGATTTAAAAAGAGCTCAGAAAATATTAGACAGAGATCATTTCGGATTAGAAAAAGTTAAAGAACGTATTATAGAACATTTAGCAGTTTTAAAATTACGTGGCGATATGAAATCTCCAATTCTTTGTTTATACGGACCTCCAGGTGTTGGTAAAACATCATTAGGTAAATCGGTTGCAGAAGCATTAGGGCGTAAATACGTGCGTATGTCGTTAGGTGGTTTACGTGATGAAGCTGAAATTCGCGGGCACCGTAAAACTTATATAGGAGCCATGCCAGGGCGTTTAATTCAGAATATTAAAAAATCAGGAACTTCAAACCCTGTATTTGTTTTAGATGAAATTGATAAATTAAGTCAAAGTAATCAAGGAGATCCTTCTTCAGCAATGTTAGAAGTGTTAGATCCTGAACAAAATACGGAGTTTTATGATAATTATTTAGAGGTTGGTTACGATCTTTCTAAAGTATTATTTATAGCTACGGCAAACAACTTAGGTCAAATTCCTTGGGCGTTACGTGATCGTATGGAAATTATAAACGTTACCGGATATACGATTGAAGAAAAAGTTGAAATAGCTAAAAAATACTTATTTCCAAAGCAATTAAAAGAACATGGCTTAACTCCTGAACATTTAACGGTTGCAAAAAAGCAATTAGAAAAAATTGTAGCAGGTTATACGCGTGAATCAGGTGTTCGTGGTTTAGAAAAGCAAGTAGCCAAAGTGGTACGTTTTGCTGCAAAATCAATCGCAATGGAAGAGGAGTACAACATTGCTTTAACTAACGAGGATATTGAAACTATTTTAGAGCCAGCACGTTTAGAGCGTGATAAATATGAAAATAACGATGTTGCTGGTGTAGTTACAGGTTTAGCTTGGACAAGCGTTGGTGGCGATATTCTATTTATAGAGTCAATTATATCAAAAGGAAAAGGAAACCTTTCTATTACAGGTAATTTAGGTAAAGTGATGAAAGAATCATCAACAATTGCCATGAAATACATCAAAGCAAATACCGAAGAATTTGGCATTAATCCACAAGTTTTAGAAAAATACGATGTACATATTCATGTACCAGAAGGTGCAACACCAAAAGACGAGCCAAGTGCAGGTATTACCATGTTAACCTCGTTGGTATCGGTATTTACACAACGTAAAGTAAAAAATAAATTAGCCATGACTGGTGAAATTACATTACGTGGAAAAGTATTGCCAGTAGGCGGAATTAAAGAAAAAATATTGGCAGCAAAACGTGCAAATATTAAAGAACTTATTTTGTGTGCAGAGAATAAAAAAGACATTGAAGAGATAAAAGAAAGTTACTTAAAAGGCTTAACATTCCATTACGTAACCGAAATGAAAGAGGTAATTGACCTTGCACTTACCAAGCAAAAAGTAAAAAATGCTAAGAAATTAGTATAATTACAAAAGGCTGTCTAAAAAGTATTTGAAATCGTCATTCTAAATTTATTTAAGAATCTCATCATACTGATTATCAATCATTATGAGAACCTAAAATGAATTTAGGTTGACAAATCGCTACTTTTTAGGCAGATTTTTTTTTGAAGCTATTTCCCGCTTTCCGCACTCGCTCTCTGCGAGGAGCTCAAACAAACGCTTCAATCGGGGCTAAGTTATTTTGCTAATTTTTCAGAAAACTAATTAAAAACCTGCTTTTTTATGAAAACTCATTTTTTGCTTCGTCGTAGGATGTGTAAATTCTAAAGTATCAGCATGTAAATACAACCTATTAGATTTCGTACCATATAAATCATCCCCAATAATAGGAGTATTTAAACCCAAATTATGAGAAGCATGCATTCGTAATTGATGTGTTCTACCAGAAATAGGGTAGAAGTGTACTTTTGTTTTTCCGTTTTTTCGTTCAAGTACCTCCCAAGTTGTCTTAGCAAGTTTACCATGTTCATAACAAACCAATTGCCGTGGCCTATCATCTAAATCAACTCTTAAAGGTAAATTTATAGTTCCTCTTTCATCAGTAATAATTCCGTCTAATAAAGCAGTATATCTTTTTTTAACAGTTTTATTTATAAACTGACTTTGAATATTTTTATGAGCTTCTTTATTTTTAGCTAACACCAATAAACCAGAAGTAGCCATATCTAATCTATGAATAATAATTGAGCCAGAAATATCTTTTACCTGTTGTTTTATGCGAGTAAATACCGAATCTTGAATATGAATTCCTGGAACCGATAAAAAGTCATTAGGTTTATAAATTACAATTAAGTCATCATCCTCAAAAATAGTTTCCAATTCTTTACCAACCGCAGGATTTATTAATAACGGATTCGTATCCATCTCAATACCGTCTAACATATGTGTTAAAATAGGTTTGCATTTTCCCTGGCAAGCCGGATAAAATTGTTGGTGTTTTCTTATTTCTTTATTTGGTGATTTCCCCCACCAAAACTCCGCCATGGCAATCGGTTTTAAATTATGTAAAAAAGCATATTGCAATAATTTAGGAGCAGCACATTCGCCAGTTCCGGCAGGAATATTTTGTACGGAAATGTTCGTAAATAATTCCCCTAAATTTTTAACCTCTTTTTTCGAATTTAAAAATTGATATTGTTCAGAAATGTATACTTGTAAAGCAGCCGATTTAGTTTTACGTGCTACTTTTAACAAAGCTATTTTATTGGTGAAAACCAATAATTCTTCTTTGATTGGTTTTAAAGTATGCTCCCAAAAACGAGTTACATTATTTAGGTAATGTTTGGCATCTAAACTTTCTTTACTTAAAGCACCTTTTAAGTTTTCATACGCTTCTGATGATAACTCGGTAAATGCTCTTTCTCTTTTTTGTTTACGAGCAGCTTTAGCTATTTTTAAAGCTTCTTTTTTTGTAACATCAGCAGTAGCCTTGTTTGTTTCTTGTTTGTAAAGAGTAAGTAGTTTTAAATATTCAGTAGTATTCTCCAAGCAATCTAACTCCATACTTATATTGTTTAAATTTTCTTTTTCTTTTAAGAAAAATGAATCTTTAACAAGCATATCGTAAACAGGCGGTACAAACTTTTTATGGTTGTTTTTTTCGCCTAACTTCCCAGAAACAGCAGTTATGTAGCCAATTTCATTTTGTTTATTTTGCACGACTAAAACTCCGAACATTTTTCCTGTAATAGCGCCTTCTTTAGAAGTATCTAATCCAAAATTATGCTCAAAATCCGTTTGTTCATTTAAATAATCCTGCACTTCTTTTGTAGCTAACTTACATAATGAATGCGGTTCATAATAAAACGGAAAAGTAAACTTTGTCGGAAGTTTTATTTCATTTATAGAAGTCGAAAAATATTGAAAAAAGGTTTGCAAAATGAGTCGAATAAAATTTTAAACAAAGATACTTTTTTTGCACTGTTTTTTTTAAAAAGCAAGATAATAAAGACACGTATAGTACTTCTAATAAAAAAGATTAAATGAAATTTATCGCTTTACAAGCTTAATCTGCCATTCACAAAGTCTTTTACCTAAAACAATAGTCTTTTGCTTATATTTATACTTATGAATACAATTAAGGCTATACTTATAGATGATGAACAAAGTGCAAGAAATGTACTTACTACTTTGTTAACAAGAGCGCATGCTAATGTAAATATTATTGCAACTTGTAAAGATTTAGAAGAAGGTGTTAAGTCTATAAAAGAATTGCAGCCCGATGTTGTCTTTTTAGATGTGCAAATGCCAAATTATGCAGGTTATGAGATTTCTAGTTTTTTTGATGATATAAATTTCGAAATTATTTTTGTTACAGCATACGATCAATATGCAATAAAAGCTTTTGAACTGAGTGCTATAGATTACTTAGTAAAGCCTATAGATAGAGAAAAGTTAAACGTAACAATTCAGAAATTAGAAAATAAATTAAAGCAAAAAGCTACGTTAGTAGATTATGAGGTTTTATTAACAACAATAAAAGAAAAAGAATATAAAAAAATAATCATACCAGAAATAGGGAATAGACGTATTGTTAACTTAAGTGATATTATTGCTATTGAAGCAGATGGTGGTTATAGTAAGATTTATTTAAAAAATAAATCGATAATTACTACAAGTAAAAATTTAAAATACTTCGAAGAGGTTTTGCCAAAAGAAGCTACTTTTTTTCGTTCACATAGAGCTTGGCTTATTAATATAATTTATATAGAATCTTTAAATAAAACTAATTTAAATATTACATTAGCAGAAGAAACTGTAAAAGCCAAACTTTCAAGATCTAAAATAGAGCATTTTGAGAGTGTTTTTCAGTTATAAGTTATTAGATACTCCTTGGTTAAAAGATATATTTTATTATTCCTTTTTTGTTGTGTTTACTTTAATGTTCAAGCACAAGAGCCTGTTTATGTGCATTTCTCAGATAAAGATGGTTTACGTGATAAAGAATTTTATGATATAATTGAAGACAGTAAAGGTTTTATTTGGTTGTGTGCCGATAAAGGTTTGTTTAGATATAACGGTATAAAGTATAAAAACTATAAACACAAAGAACAACGAGGCTTGTCTGTTTTTAATGGGCAAGAAGATTATTTAGGGCGTGTTTGGTGTAATAATATTTCTGGGCAATTTTTCTATATTGAAAATAATAAACTACAATTATTTATTGATTTAAGTGAAAATTTAAAAGGACAATTAGCTAATTTTATAATTAAAAAAGACTATTTATGGGTTTTTACGCATTATAAAATTTATAAAGTAAACTTATTTACAAAAAAAATAGAGTTTACTCATAATGCTAAAGATGTAAAAATTCTTGGGGCTCCTTTTAAATTAGATGACACTATTTATTTTGCAAATATAGATGCTGTTTTTAGTATTAATTCAAAAAATCAATTGAAATCAAAATTAGCCATTAATCTTCCTTTTAAGGATAAAAATGGAAATAATGTAGCTGTCGATAATCCTATTTTATTTAAAACAGCTACTGATATATTTTTCAGGCAACGAAGACATAATAAAAATACTATTATTAAGTTAAATTTTAAAGTAGGTTCCAAAAAAGTTGTAAATGATTTTAGAGCTATAGAAAAAGAACGTATTTACCATCAATTTGAAAACGACAATGAAATTTGGTTTGCAACAAGTTCCGGCGTTTGGATATATGAACGTATTTCACAATCTTATCTATTAAAAAAGAGACTTTTAAAAAATAACAACGTTACAAAAATAATAAAAGATGCAAATAATAATTATTGGTTAACGACACTTAATGATGGTATATATATAATTCCAAATATTAATATAGAAACACCATCTATTTCAATAGACAATAAAAATATTAGTAGTATAGATGTTGTAAATGATAGTACGTTAGTTTTTGGTAATATTAAAGGGCGTATAGGTTTTTATAATACTCTAAATGATTCAGAAAAAATTATAAACTTACCCACAAAAGATCGTGTTTCTGTATTAAAATACCATCCCATAAAAAACAAAGTTTACATCAGTAAAGATTTATCTGGGTATATTTATGATCCTGCTAATAAAAGTGTTAAAAACTTTAAGAGATTTACTACAGGAAAAAGCATAACAATATTACCCGGTAATGATTTACTTTTTACAAAACATAACAATGCAAATGTAATAAGTGATTCTGAATTTAGTACGGATGTAAATTATTTATTAAAGAAAGAAAAAACTAGAACTTATGCTTCTTATTATAACTCAATAGATAAATCGGTTTATATAGCCTATATGAAAGGGTTAATACGTTATGATAGTACATGGGATCCTAATGATATTCAGTATAAAAACAAGCCTATTTTTGCCAATTCAATAACCCAAACTAAAAATGGTATAATTTGGGTAGCTACTTTTAATGATGGTATTTTCGGAATTAAAAACAATACTGTTATACAACAGTACTCAAGCAAAAATGGATTAACATCAAATACTGTTGGAAAAATAAAAGCTGTTCAAAATAAATTATGGATTACTTTAGAAAATAGTATACAATTATTAGATGTTACTACCAATAAAATAGAAACATTAACAAAAAGAGACGGGATTGTATCTTATGATATTTCAGGTATTGAAATACTTAATGATAAAGTATATTTTTCATCTAATAAAGGTCTTTTTTCTATAAAAAGAAATCACTTTTTTAAAAAAGAAATTCCTAAATTATATTTTAATGAAGTAAAAATTAATGAAAAAGATACATTAATAACCTCTAATTATACTTTAAGTTATAATCGGAATTCTATAAAAATAGGATTTAATGTAAATGGTTATTTATACAATCATAAAAATAAATATTATTACAGATTAAAAGGCTTTAATAATGATTGGTTGTTAACAGATAAAGGAGTAAATTCAGTTAAATATAACAGTCTTCCAGCAGGTAAATATATATTTCAAGTGCAACCTATTTTAGATAAGGAACCTCTTGTAAATAAAATGAAATCAATTGAATTTATTATAAAAAAACCATTTTGGAAAACTTGGTGGTTTATATTGAGTATTTTAATTCTTCTTTTTGGAGGTACTGTATTCTATTATAAAAGAAAATTAATAGAAGAAGAAGAAGAACGGAAAGTACAATTAGAAAAGGTTTCATTAGAAAAAGAGTTAATATCTATTAATTTAACGGCATTAAGATCACAAATGAACCCACATTTTATTTTTAATGCATTAAACTCAATACAGGATTTAATATTAAAAGAAGAAACAAATGCTTCCTATGATTATGTTACTATGTTTGCTGAGTTAGTGCGAAATACATTAAATTATTCGAATCAAGATTTTATATCAATCGAGAAGGAATTAGATTTTTTAAAATTGTATTTAAAATTAGAAAAACTACGATTTGGCGATGCATTTAATTATACGATAAATTTTAATGAAAAAGATTCAATAGAAGTTCCATCTTTACTAATACAACCTTTTATTGAAAATGCTTTGGTACATGGTTTAATGCATAAAAAAGGAGCAAAAGAAATTGAAATTACTTTTAAACTTACTACTGATGTTTTACAGTGTATAATTACCGATAATGGTATTGGTAGAAAAGAAGCTGATAAAATTGCAAGCCGTCAAGGTAATCATCATGAGTCATTTGCACTTAGTGCAATAGAAAAAAGATTAAAAATATTTAAAAACCAATACTCGGAAAACATAGGCTATTTTATCGAGGATTTATATGAAAATAAAATGGCTATAGGAACCAGGGTAACTTTAACAATGCCTTATAAAAACAAATTTTAAACTTGTTTTAATTAAAGGTACTAAGTTTTAATAAAGAAGAAAAACTGCTAACAAATGTTAGTTTTTTTTTGCTTAAAATAAGAAATAAGCATCTTTTATTACCATTCACAAACTCAAATTGCCATTCATAAATTAGTTTGATATATAATGATTTTCATTTTGTATTCTTGTTTAAGTATTTAATTTAAAAAAAAATGAAAAAACTAATTTTAGGAGCACTATTGTTACTTACAACTGTAACAATTGCTCAAAACAGTTTATTTAATAATATTTCAGAAGAAACCCAATACCGTTGGTATTCGACGATATATGAATACAAACAAGGTTTCTTTAAATCAAGACTAGCCCCAGGTTTCGTTAAGTTTAAAAAAGAATCATTACCAACTGGTGAAACTACTAAATTAACGGCTATTCTAGATAGCGGTGATAATGCAGGACAACAATCTTTCACTAAAGATGCTGTAGATAAAGAGAATAATTGTGTAGGTTATCCTTACGAATCTATGTTAACGGTAAATTATGGTAAACGTGCATATATATCTGTTGATAAGTATGTTCTTGAGGTTGACGGAATTTCAAAAGACTTAACCTATTTTAAGTCTATTAAAAATGTATATATTAAAGTAGCAGAGTCTGCTAAGAAGGATAAGGTAAAAAAGAAAAAGAAGAGTGCTTATGAATTAAAAGTTGAAGCAGCAATGAAAGCAGGAGGTCTTGGTGCACTGTTAACAAGAAATACAGATGGTAGAGGATCTGCAACCAACAATCCTGAATATGATTCATTTATAGCTGAGAATATAAGAAAAATGGTAACGGATTATTTAGTATCAATGAAAGTAAAGCAAGATGCTAGAACTTCAAAAGAAAAGCAAGCTGATAAAAATATTTTAAAACTAAAAATAGCCGCAGAATTAGCAGCAAAGAAAGCAAAGAAAGCAGCGGCAGCGGAAAGGGAAGCTTCTTGGGCAGATTCTAAAAGATATAACGATTCTGTTAAAGTAACTCCAGAATACAAAGATTTACAACGAAGAAAAAGACAGAATGAAGCAAATTACCAAAGTGCTCAGAAAAGAGATGTGGTAACACTCCTTAACACTAGCGGAAGGGATATTTATGTAGGTCGTGGTTCAAGTAAAAATAGAGGGACAAAAATTAGTGCAGGAGGTTCAGCAAAATGGAATTGCGGTCAAAATGCCTATATACAAGTTAACGGAAGATCTACAAACCGAAAGGTGTATAGTAAAAATTCAGGTTGTGGTAAAACTGTAAGCGTAAATTAATTGATAATATAAAGTTAGATAATGTGTAAAATACTATCTAACTTTTTTTATATTATGAAAACATTTTTCACTTATTTTATCGTACTACTTACACCTTATTTACTTTTTTATCAAGGGGCAATACCTACTAAAGCCATTAATGGAACCTATCATTTGTTAGAAGCAGAAAGAGGTATTGGTAACAAATAAACTAAAACTAAATTTTTCAGTAGGGTATATTTGGAAAAGATAAAGTATTAGTAATTGCAGCTTGCGGAAAATGTATGCCTGCAATATATAAATATAAAAAGGAAGAGAGTGAAGCGTTAGGCTTTCCATTCTTTTACCATGATATCGAGCTTTTTAGGATAACGAAAATTTTGTAATGGTAATGCCTTCAAATAAAGAGAATGCAGATTGGTCTTATTTTTCATTCAGTAATTTTTACAGTAAAAATAAAACCAAAGTTGCTGCAATGACCCAACAAAAAATTAAAGAATATATTGATCAAATATCTGAATAGCTTAAAACTATTTTTTTAGACAAACTGAAATCCCCTATTTTAATATTCCCTTTTTTATAAAAAAACTCAGCTGTAATGGTTGAGTTTTTTTTATGAAAAAAAATATTTATTTAAGTTGTTTTTCTTCATTCACAAACTCAAATTGCCATTCACAAAGTGGTTTGTGATAACATTAATAGAATGTAGTACTGTTGTGGTAAAATTTAAATCTGATAATTATGAAAGTAAAATTACTTTATCTCTTCTTTTTATTTGCGTTTAGCATGTCCTATGCGCAAACATTCCCTATCAATGATATTCAGGGGTATTATAAATTTGACTCTGGTGCTGTTTTAGTCGATCAGGTAGGTGTAGCAAACTTAACCCAAAACGGAGCTTTAGCTACAGGCGCTACAGATAGGTTTAATAGTAGCAATGGTGATGCTATTCAGCTTAATGGTGATGATTTTTCTAGGGCGAACATTCCTACTACAAGATCTGTAACGCACGCTTTTTGGGTTAAAACAAGTACTAATAATAATAATAATGAAACTATAATTGGAGATTCAGATAGACCAGGAGCTGGTTTTAATAGTACAACTTATGGTTATGATATCCATCTAAGAAATGGAGGAATTATACTTTATACTAGGATTAAAGAAGAAAGAAATAATGGTGCTTTTAATGATATAGCTCGCGCTTTAACATCTAGTGTAATAGCTGATGATACATGGCATCATGTAGCTGTTGTGTTTTATACTAATGGTACTATTGATAGGTATCTTAACACTAAAATATATATAGATGGTGTTTTAGATGCTTCTGATACATATGATACTACAAGAGCAGTACGTACATTTCCTTTTAATTCAGGAACGCTTGCTATAGGTAATAATAGGGTTGGAAACCTAAGTAGTGTTAATAAATATAAAGATTATTTTGATGATTATTTTGTTTATTCTAGAGTTTTAGATGCTAGTGAAATACTAACGCTTGCAACACAAGATGGTTATTGTTTAGTACCGCAAAACAATATTATTTCGGCAACCGGAATAACAGAAAATTCAGCAACAATAAATGTATCTCTTAATTCAAATACTTACGATATAGCCTATGGCTTAAAATCAGAAAGTCTTGCAAATGCAACTATTTTAAGCAATGTAAATTCAACTGTTAACATAGCTAGTTTACAAGCTTCAACAGATTATAATGTTTATATACGTGAGCAATGCGCTTCGGGTTTAACGTCAAATTGGTCAAACCCAATTAGTTTTAGAACATTAGGTCCAATTTATGTGGATGATACTGCTACAGGACTTAATGACGGGTCTTCATGGCAAAATGCATTTACTAGTTTAATGAGTGCATTAGATATAGATAGTGACGGACAAGAAATTTGGGTTGCTGGAGGTACTTACAAAACACAAAGTTCAGGTATCAACGTACGTTTTAATATAGATAAACCTAATGTTAGCCTTTATGGTGGTTTCGCAGGTACAGAAACATTATTATCTCAAAGAGTTTTAGGTGCCAACGAATCTATTATTTCAGGTGATACTAATGGTGATGATGCTGCTGGTGTTCTTTATGATATAGATGCTACAAGATCAGATAATACAAGAGGACTTATAGATTTAACTACTATTAGCGATGGTTTTACTATAGATGGCTTTACAATTACCGCAGGAATGGCAACATATTCTAAAGATGGAGGTGGAATTAATAATGTTGGAGCAAATAATGTGATGGTTTCAAATTGTAAATTTTTCAGAAATGGAGGTCATAGAAATGGGGGAGCTATTTTTAACTTAGGAGATATGACAATAGAATCATGTGTTTTTGAGGAAAATTTCTCACTAAGTGGAGGTGCAGTATATCAGTATTTAGCAGGTGGAAATCCAGGTACAGTTACTATAAGTAAATCAACTTTTTTAAATAATAAAGCAACGAGTACTGGAGGAGCTGTATCTTCTTTGCTTTTTAGTAGTACAGGTACTAGCCTTAACATAGATGCGAGTGAGTTTGTAGGTAATAATTCTAGATCTGGTGGAGGTATTTATGTTGGTGTTCCAGCTAATTCTACATTTAATGTATCTATTACAAACACTTTATTTAATGGAAATATTGTTGAGGATAATGCAAGTAGCGTAGGTAATTCTGGTAGTGCAGCTTGGTTAAGAACTACAGGAACAAATTCAACTCTTACTACTTCTATTGTAAATAATACATTTGTAAATAATATAGATACAGGTACAGCTACTGGGTTAAATAATTTTACAAGAGCAACTTTAGCTTTAACTAAAAATAATGCAGCTGCAACCCATAATGCTAGCGTTAGTAATAATATTTTTTATAATAATAGAGGTGCAAGTAGTAGTACTGTTTCAAAATCTATAACAGGTTTAACAGAAACAATGGCTACTGTAACTGTTGAAAATAGTATAGATGAAAATAGTTTTTCTTCAATCGCTGCAGGGTCTAAAACAAATACAAGTAATGCAGATCCACTATTTACATCAAGTAGTGACTTTACATTATCAGCAGCTAGTTCACCAGCCGCTAATACAGGAAATAACAGTGCTGTAACAACAATTTTAGATTTATTAGGTAACCATCGTATTTTTAATACTACGGTAGATATGGGTGCTTATGAATTTGGTTCTTCAGCACCAATTTATAGAACATTAACAATAAACGCTACAAACGGAACAGTAGCAACAGATCCAAATCCAACAAATGGAACTTATACCGATGGACAAGTTGTTGAGTTAACAGCAACGCCAGATACAGGTTATCAATTTGATAATTGGAGTGGAGATGCTAGTGGAGTTTTAAATCCATTAAATATTACAATGGATGCCAATAAAACGGTAACAGCTAATTTTAGTTTAATACCGGCACCAACACCAACGTTTATAACACCGCCTACTAGTATTTCAGGTGCTTTTACAGCTACGATTCAGTTCGATATAGCAGTAACAGGTTTTGATGTTAGTGATATTCAAGTAACAGGGGCTAGTTTAAGTAACTTTACAGCAGTTAGTGGTACAGAATATACAGTATTAGTAACACCAACAAGTATTTGTGCTAGCTCTGTAACATTAAAAGTACCTGAGAATGTAGCACAAAATTCAAGTAATGTGAATAATGTAGCATCAAGTTTAATTACAATTGCTTCAGTAGATAATGTAGCACCAATAGTTATAACACAGGATATAACAGTACAATTAGATGCCAATGGAAATGCTGCATTTACCCCATCACAAATAGATAACGGAAGTAGTGATAATTGTGCGATAGCTTCAAGAAATTTAGATGTATCAAACTTTACTTGTTCAAATATTGGAACAAACACTGTAAGATTAACTGTTGAAGATACCACAGGAAACAGTGCTAATAATACAGCAACAGTAACCGTTGTAGATAATATTGCACCAATCGTTGTAACACAAAATGTTACAATTACGTTAGATGTAAATGGAAATACATCAATAACAGCTGCTGCAATTAACAATGGATCATCAGACAATTGTTCAATTTCTACCTATACATTAAGTAAAACAGCTTTTACTTGTTCAGATTTAGGAGCAAACAATGTAGTGTTAACAGTAACAGATGTAAATGGAAATAGCGATACAGCTACAGCAGTAGTAACGGTATCACAAAATCCAAATCAAACATTTACAGCACGTGCTCAAAATATTACGGTACAATTAGATGCTAGTGGAAATGTAACCATTACACCACAACAGGTAGATAATGGATCAGGAAGTGGATGTAATAATAATCCAACCTTAAGCTTAGATAAAACAGCTTTTACCTGTGCAGATTTAGGAAACAATGCAGTTACCTTAACAGCAACAGACGGATCAACAACAGATACCGCGCAAGCAATAGTAACGGTTGAAGATAATGTAGTACCAGTAGTTTTAACACAGAATGTTACAATTCAGTTAGATGCCAATGGAAATGCTTCAATAACAACAGCAGATATAAACAATGGAAGTAGTGATAATTGTGGTATTAAAGGAATAAGTTTAGATAAATCAAACTTTACATGTTCAGATATCGGAGCAAACAACGTAACATTAACAGTTGTAGATTCATCAGCAAACAGTGCAGATAATACAGCAACAGTAACCGTTGTAGATAATATTGCACCAATCGTTGTAACACAAAATGTTACAATTACGTTAGATGTAAATGGAAATGCATCAACAACAGCTGCTGCAATTAACAATGGAAGTACAGACAATTGTGGTATTGCATCAATGAGTTTAGATACAGCTGCTTTTACCTGTTCAGATTTAGGCGCAAACAATGTAGTGTTAACAGTAACAGATGTAAATGGAAATAGTGAAACAGCTACAGCAGTAGTAACGGTATCACAAAGTCCAAATCAAACATTTACAGCACGTGCTCAAAATATTACGGTACAATTAGATGTTAGTGGAAATGTAACCATTACACCACAACAGGTAGATAATGGATCAGGAAGTGGATGTAATAATAATCCAACCTTAAGCTTAGATAAAACTGATTTTACTTGTGCAGATTTAGGAAACAATGCAGTTACTTTAACAGCCACAGACGGATCAACAACAGATACAGCGCAAGCAACAGTAACGGTTGAAGATAATGTAGTACCAGTAGTTTTAACACAGAATGTTACAATTCAGTTAGATGCCAATGGAAATGCTTCAATATTACCAACACAAGTTAACAACGGGAGTACTGATAATTGTGGTATTGAAGGAATAAGTTTAGATAAATCAAACTTTACATGTTCAGATATCGGAGCAAACATCGTAACATTAACAGTTGTAGATTCATCAGCAAACAGTGCAGATAATACAGCAACAGTAACGGTTGTAGATAATGTAGCACCAACAGTTGTAACACAAAATGTTACAATTCAGTTAGATGTAAATGGAAATGCTTCAACAACAGCTGCTGCAATTAACAATGGAAGTACAGATAATTGTGGTATTGCATCAATGAGTTTAGATACAACTACATTTACTTGTTCAGATTTAGGCGCAAACAATGTAGTGTTAACAGTAACAGATGTAAATGGAAATAGTGATACAGCAACAGCAGTAGTAACGGTAGATCCAAATCCAAATCAAACATTTACAGCACGTACTCAAAATATTACGGTACAATTAGATGCTAATGGAAATGTAACCATTACACCACAACAGGTAGATAATGGATCAGGAAGTGGATGTAATAATAATCCAACCTTAAGCTTAGATAAAACAGCTTTTACTTGTGCAGATTTAGGAAACAATGCAGTTACTTTAACAGCCACAGACGGATCAACAACAGATACCGTGCAAGCAATAGTAACGGTTGAAGATAATGTAGCACCAGTAGTTTTAACACAGAATGTTACAATTCAGTTAGATGCCAATGGAAATGCTTCAATAACAACAGCAGATATAAACAATGGAAGTAGTGATAATTGTGGTATTGAAGGAATAAGTTTAGATAAATCAAACTTTACTTGTTCAGATATCGGAGTGAACACTGTAACATTAACAGTTGTAGATTCATCAGCAAACAGTGCAGGTAATACAGCAATAGTAACGGTTGAAGATAATGTAGCACCAGTAGTTTTAACACAAAATGTTACAATTCAGTTAGATGTAAACGGAAATGCATCAACAACAGCTGCTGCAATTAACAATGGATCATCAGACAATTGTTCAATTTCTACTTATACATTAAGTAAAACAGTTTTTACATGTTCAGATTTAGGCGCAAACAATGTAGTGTTAACAGTAACAGATGTAAATGGAAATAGCGATACAGCTACAGCAGTAGTAACAGTATCACAAAATCCAAATCAAACATTTACAGCACGTACTCAAAATATTACGGTACAATTAGATGCTAGTGGAAATGTAACCATTACACCACAACAGGTAGATAATGGATCAGGAAGTGGATGTAATAATAATCCAACCTTAAGTTTAGATAAAACAGCTTTTACTTGTGCAGATTTAGGAAACAATGCAGTTACTTTAACAGCAACAGACGGATCAACAACAGATACCGCGCAAGCAATAGTAACGGTTGAAGATAATGTAGTACCAGTAGTTTTAACACAGAATATTACAATTCAGTTAGATGCCAATGGAAATGCCTCAATAACAACAGCAGATATAAACAATGGAAGTAGTGATAATTGTGGTATTGAAGGAATAAGTTTAGATAAATCAAACTTTACTTGTTCAGATATCGGAGTGAACACCGTAACATTAACAGTTGTAGATTCATCAGCAAACAGTGCAGATAATACAGCAACAGTAACCGTTGTAGATAATGTAGCACCAACAGTTGTAACACAAAATGTTACAATTACGTTAGATGTAAATGGAAATGCTTCAACAACAGCTGCTGCAATTAACAATGGAAGTACAGATAATTGTGGTATTGCATCAATGAGTTTAGATACAACTGCATTTACATGTTCAGATTTAGGCGCAAACAATGTAGTGTTAACAGTAACAGATGTAAATGGAAATAGCGATACAGCTACAGCAGTAGTAACAGTAGATCCAAATCCAAACCAGACGTTAACAGTAATTGCTCAAAATATTACGGTACAATTAGATGCTAGTGGAAATGTAACTATTACACCACAACAGGTAGATAATGGATCAGGAAGTGGATGTAACAGTAATCCGACCTTAAGTTTAGATGTAACAGACTTTACATGTGCTAATATCGGAACAAATACAGTTACATTAACAGCCACAGAAGGGCAAACAACAGATACAGCGCAAGCAACAGTAACGGTTGAAGATAATGTAGCACCAGTAGTTTTAACACAGAATGTTACAATTCAGTTAGATGCCAATGGAAACGCTTCAATAGTAGTAGCTGATATAGACAATGGAAGTAGTGACAATTGTGGTATCGACTCAAGAAGTTTAGATATAACAGATTTTACATGTTCAGATATCGGAGCAAACAACGTAACATTAACTGTAGAAGATGTAAATGGAAACATTTCAACAAATACAGCAATTGTAACAGTTTCAGAATCGGTAGCACCCACAGTTGTAACACAAGATATTACAGTAGCATTAGATGCTAATGGAAGTGTATCAATTACAACAGGAGATATTGATAATGGAAGTAGTGATGGTTGTAGTGGAATAGCTTCAATGAGTTTAGATCAAAGTACTTTTGATTGTCCAACATTAGGAGATGTAACAGTAACATTAACAGTTACAGATACTAGCGGTAATTCAGCTACAGGTACAGCAATTGTAACAATTACAGGACCAGATGAAGATAATGACGGTATTTCGGATGCATGTGATAGTAAAGAAATTGTTTTTAATAAAGGATTTTCACCAAACGGAGATAACCAAAATGATACTTGGGTAATAGAGAATATAGATAATTATCCTAAAAACACTGTAGAGATCTTTAATCGTTGGGGAGAAAGAGTTTATAAAGCAAGTGATTATAAGAATGATTTTGATGGTAAAGCTAACCAAAGAGGAGGTAGTAGCGACAAATTACCAGTAGGTTCTTACTTATATATTATCAATTTAAATGAACCAGGATTTACGCCTATTAAAGGTTGGTTATATATCAATTACTAATAATAAATCTAATCATTCAAAATAAAAATAAAAATGAAATTATATAATATAAAATACATACTTACTTTAATCGTAGTAATGTTATGTGTACAAGTAAAAGGACAACAAGATCCTTCATTTACCATGTATCAACTAAACATGAATCTGATTAACCCTGCATACGCAGGGTCATCAGATGGTTTAGAGTTAACAACCATGATAAAGAGTCAGTTTACAGGAATAGAAAACTCACCAACTACTCAAACTTTATCATTATCATCACCAGTTGGTAGAAATTTAGGTTTAGGATTATCGATTGTAAATGATCAAGTTTTTGTAGCAAAAGAAACAGATGTTTATGTAGATTTTTCTTATAAATTACAATTATCAGAAAGCACTAATTTATTTTTAGGAGTAAAGGGAGGGGTTTCATTTTTTAGTGTTGATTTAACATCATTAGATATCAATGATCCACTTTTTGATCAAAATGTAAACCGTACGAATCCTAATTTTGGTGCAGGAGCTTATTTAAAAGGCGAGAATTACTACGCAAGTTTATCAGTGCCTGTATTATTAGAAAGCAAGCGTTATGAGAAAGAAGGGAATACGGTTACCAGAGCATCCGATAAACCACATATTTATTTAGGAGCAGGATATACATTTGATTTAAAAAATGACTATAAATTAAAAGTTACCCCCTCATTTATGACACGTTATGTGTCTGGAGTTCCATTATCATTAGATGTAACAGCTACTGTTGGTCTTTTGGATAAGGTAGAGTTTGGAGTATCTCATAGATTACAGGAATCATTTAGTGGATTGTTAATGTTTCAATTTATTAAAGAATTTAAGTTAGGGTATGCGTATCAGCATGCAACAAATGATATTTCTAAATATAGTAATGGTTCTCATGAAGTTATTTTTAAGTTTAATTTTTAGATTTATTAATTATTAAAAATCAACTTTTAAGAACAAAAGTCCTAACAACTGTTAGGGCTTTTTTTGTGCATAAAAAAGAAGAAAATACTTACATTTTTAATCGTTTACAAAGCCAAATTGCTACTCACAAAGTGATTGGTAATAATGTTGTTAAAAGCGAGTATTATTGTATATAATATAATTATTTAAAATTATGAAAGTAAAGTATTTAACAAGTATCTTTTTTTAACATTAATCAAATCTACTTTTAAAAAAAATATAATTCAATCCATTAAGCTCTTGGTATAGATTCAGCATAATTAATTATGATACGTTCATAGATTAGTTTTTATAAAGGAAATATAACATTATAGTCCCCTCCCCTTAATTTGTTTGTTTTAAAGGTTTCGCTAGACAACTTTTTTTAAATACTAAAAAATTTAAGTTGATTTCAAAAGTTTAGTAAAAATGACTTTAAACAAATAGAAAAAGTTCTAACAACCGTTAGGACTTTTTTGTTTTCAATTATATGGTAAAGATTCAGGTTGCAGTAAAATCGTTATGGTAAAATAATTTAGTATTATTCTTTTAATATAATTAAAGAGCCTATTCATTTTAAATAGACTCTTTAGTTATATTATATAGATGATGTAATTATTTAACGCTTAAAAAAGAAAAGTTATAGCTAACACCAAAGTTTAAATAAGTGCTACTTA
This sequence comes from Tenacibaculum retecalamus, assembly GCF_027941755.1. Classification (NCBI taxonomy): domain Bacteria; kingdom Pseudomonadati; phylum Bacteroidota; class Flavobacteriia; order Flavobacteriales; family Flavobacteriaceae; genus Tenacibaculum; species Tenacibaculum retecalamus. The sequence goes on from NZ_CP115916.1 coordinate 1,413,305, forward strand.
AATTCCCTCCTCGTGCTTTAACGTACCCTAATCCACCACGTATATTTAATTTATTCGTTAGTTTGTAACTAAGTCCCATGCTCGGTTTTACAATTAAACCTTGTCCTGTACTAATTCCACCTCCACCAGCAGCACCACCTAATATTTGTCCGAATATTGAGGTTGTGTTATTAAAGAAAGTGTTTGACTGTATTCCTAAACCAACAATACCTTCAGCATAAGCGCCTGCATCACCAAAATTAGCAAATGATGTTTGTCCGGCTCCATAGATATACTTATTTAAGAAAAAGTTGATTTGCAATGAGATTTGGTGCATGTTTTGAGTAAATCCGCCGTTATTATCTCTTGCAGCATTTAAATATAAATCTTGTTTTATAATTGTTTCTAAGCCTTTAAACTTTCCTTTTGTATAGTTATCGTTCTCTGAAATAATTCCGTCTTTATCTATATAATACTTTAATCCAAAACCTAGTGTAGAAGAAGTAAAATGTGAATCAGGCGACATTAAATACCCTTTGTTAATTGAAGCATAGATATTATCAAACAATTTTTGTTCAATAGAAATATCAGGATATATTAAAAATCCACCTTTGGTATCAACACCACCGCCACCGCCAGCACCAACTCCGAATTTAGCTAGAATGTTTGTACGGTTTTTATTCATTGATAAATGATATCCACCGCCTAAAAGAATATCCATATATCCCGCTTTAATTCCGTGATAGGCACCGTCAGCTTTTACAAAAAAGAAAACATTTTTATTGATGTATGAATTTAACTCGAACCCAGCTAAGCGTATCGTTTTGTTTTTGTAAGAACCTTTTGTAACTGATAAGTTATTTAAGTGCACTAGCAAAGAAATTTTATTAGCAGGAGTGTTCCATAAACTATTTGTTAGTTGATTTAGCATGAAGGAGTGTTCGCGTTCTTTAAAGTTTGTAGTTTCAAAAAGTAAAGGTATTTGAACAGCTACATTAAATTGACTTCCATTAATTGTTCCTTTATCAAAAAAATTAACATAACTATACCCCGCAGTCGTAGCAAAGTGTTTAAAGTTATATCCTAAATTAAAATGAGGTAAAATAAAAGCACCGCCACCATCTGGAGCAGCAGCACCGCCACCACCTCCAAAATGAAAACCAGTATCTATAAATAACTTATCGGTAATTTTATGCTGAATACCAGCATTGATTCCTAAAGTAAAAAAACCACCCCGAATTCCACCAACTGCACCATAAAAACCTAAACCAACATAGCTCCAATTATTGGGTTTTATGTTGTAATGAATTCCTGTAAAATCCATATTAGTTTCACCTTCAGGCATTTTTATAGATAAAAAATCGAGTTGTCCGAAACCTTTTTGAGTTTCCTTTTTAGGAATATTGGTTTGAGCATATAAAAAATGAACACTCAAGGTAAAACATACCAAGAGTGCTCTTTTACTAATTTTAAATAGCATTTATATATTATTTTTAAGGGTGTATTTTTTGACGTTCGCCATTAATATATGAAGCTACAAAAGCATCTTTAAATCCTATTTTTATTAATTCTTCTCTTAATGATTTTGCTTCATCCAGAGATTCAAATAAACCAATAGAATATTTAAAATAACCATCTTTTATAGTTACAGTTGATGGTATCGTTGCTGTAGAAATTAATGAATGATTTTTTTCAGAAAAAACACCAATTTGAACAGAGTATATAGGTTTATCACTAATATTATCTGCAACAGCATCAATTGTTTTATTCAAGTCTTCAACAGCCATGCCTGCATCAACCTTTCTTTGAGTTCTAGCATTTGCTCTTTTAATACTGTCTAATATTCTTATGTTTTCGCTCTTTTTTATAGTTGCTATTTCTTCTGATGAAGGAAATGAAACACCACTATTATTAGCGTAAAAATAATAAGCAGCTCCTAAAGAAGCACCTAGTAATAAGCCCAACATAATAGGAAGCATCATAGATCCCTTTTTTAACGAAGTAATTTTCTCTTCTGCTTGGGTTAATTCATTTTCTGCGGCTTCTCTTTTTAACTTAGCATTATCTAAGTCTTCTTGCATTAATGTGAATTTTTCTTCTTCTATGAAAGGCATAATTATAGGTTGGTTTTTGTGGAAATATTTTACTAAAGTACAAATCTTTTTTTAGTCTTGTTTTTTAACAGTTATAATCACTGTTTTAGAAGCTGGTGTGTGGCTAATTCTAGCTTTACTTTTTAGCGGAACTAATACATTTGCTTCAGGAAAATAAGTAGCAGTACATTGTTTTGGTATGCTGTACGGAATTACTAAGAATCCGTTAGCTTTTCTTTCTTCCCCTTTAAAATGACTCGTTAAATCTACTTTGTCTAATTTTATTAACCCTTGATTTTTCATATCATCAGGATTCATGAAAATTACTCTTCGTTCATTTAAAATACCACGGTAACGATCATTTAAACCATAAATAGTAGTGTTGTATTGATCGTGTGTACGAATGGTCATCATCATAAATTGATTACTATCTAAAACAACATCCGAAGGTAAATTTGTTGAGAAGTTTGCTTTTCCAGTTAAAGTAGGAGTGAAGTCTTTTTCTCTCGCATTGTTTGGTAAATAAAAACCTCCTTTTACACGAACTCTTTCGTTGTAATTATCAAAACCGGCAATGGTGGCTTCTATTTTAGTGCGAATTAAATCGTAATTAGTAATTAATTTACTCCATTCAGTCTTAGTATTTTTCAATGTAGCTTCAGCAATACCAGCAACAATAGCAGGTTCGCTTAGTAAATGTTTAGAAGCGGGAGTTAAATGTCCGTTTGATTGATGCACTACACCCATCGAATTTTCTACGGTAATAAATTGTTCTCCGCTATCTTGCATATCTTTTTCTGAACGACCTAAACAAGGTAAAATTAATGCTTGTTTACCATGAATTAAGTGACTGCGGTTTAGTTTTGTTGATATTTGAATCGTTAAATCACAGTTTTTTAAAGCTTCTGCTGTATATGCAGTATCTGGTGTTGCTGAGATAAAATTACCTCCCATTCCAATAAAAACACTTGCTTTTTTTTGATGCATGGCTTCAATAGCCGCAACAACATCATAACCGTGTTTACGAGGAGCATTAAATTGAAATTCCTTTTCTAAATTATCTAAAAAATCATCCTTAGGCTTTTCCCATATTCCCATAGTTCGATCTCCTTGCACGTTCGAGTGACCTCTTACAGGGCAAGTACCAGCACCTTTTTTACCGATGCTTCCTTTTAATAATAATAAATTAACAACTTCTCGAATATTATCAACCGCATTTTTATGTTGCGTTAATCCCATTGCCCAACAAATAATAATTTTATCATTGCTGATAATCATATCTGTAGCTTCTTTAATTCTATCTAAAGATAAGCCTGTTTGAGGTAATAATTCTTCTATTGAATATTTATCTAAATCGACTAGAAATTGCTCTAAACCGTGTGTTTTTTCTTTTATAAATTGATGATTAAAAACATCACCTGATTTCTCTTCTTGTGCCTTCATCATTTTTAAAATGATTTTTAGTAAGGCAACATCTCCGTTAATTTTCACTTGTAAAAACAAATCGGTTAACTTATCACCAGCACCTAACCATTTTAACGGGTTTTGCGGATCTACATAATTCATTAATCCAACTTCGGGCAACGGATTTATAGTCATTATTTTTCCGCCATGCTTTTTAGTATCTTTTAATGCAGTAAGCATTCTAGGGTGATTTGTTCCCGGATTTTGACCTATAACAATAACTAAATCAGCATGATTAAAATCATCTAAAGTAACAGAACCTTTACCAATTCCGAGCGTTTCTGAAAGTCCGCTACCACTACTTTCATGACACATGTTAGAGCAGTCTGGTAAGTTGTTAGTTCCAAACTGACGTACAAATAGTTGATATAAAAAAGCAGCCTCATTACTGGTTCTTCCTGAAGTATAAAAGATTGCTTCATCAGGAGAATTTAATTTATTTAACTCTGTTCCGATTATATTAAAAGCGGCTTGCCATGATATTTCTTCATAATTATCTGATCCTTCTTTTAAGATCATCGGATGGGTGATTCGTCCACTTTTACCAATTTCGTAATCAGACCATTCAGACATTTCTTGCACAGAATGTGTTGCGAAAAATAGGGGAGATACTCTGTTAGTTGTAGCTTCTTCTGCAACTGCTTTTGCACCGTTTTCACAATATTCTGCTAAAAAAGCTCTTTTTTGATCTGGATCTGGCCAAGCACAACCCGGGCAATCAAAACCATTAATTTGATTGATGTTTTTAAGTAAACTGATTCCTTTAGCAACACCTGTCTCTGAAAAAACATGCTTTAAGGCTGATTGTATTGCTTTTGTACCCACAGCTTTTTTAGGAATATCAATTAATTTTATTCCTGTTAATTTTTCTGGTGGCTGTGCGTGTATTTTTTTATCACTCATGATTTATATATTGAGGATTTGAGTAAACTGTCATTCTATTATTTCTGCTAAAACCTATCAGGCAAATCCCGAATTCTTTCGCAAAATCAACGGCTAAAGAAGAACAAGCAGAAACGGCTATAATAATAGGAATTTTAGCAAAAAAAGCTTTCGAAACAATCTCGTACGAAACGCGTCCGCTTACAAGCATATAGCTTACTTTTTTTAAGTTTTTTTTATTGATTAAATCGCCAATACATTTATCAACTGCATTATGACGACCAATATCTTCTTTAATAGTTAAAAGTTCTTTATTTATATCGAATAAAGCACAAGCGTGACTTCCGCCAGTTGCCTTAAATAAAAACTGTAATTCATTCATTTTTAAAAACATATCAAATGTTATGTCAATTGATTGATTACTTTTTTTATTGAGTGAATTTCCACTTGCTTTTAAATCCTTTAATTCTTTTTTTCCGCAAATACCACAGGATGAAACCGATAAAAGGGTGCGTTTATTTAGGTAGCCTTTTCTTAGTTTTTCCTTTGGAATAACAACGTTTAAAACAGCAGAAAAATCACTATTAATTTCAATAATATCTATCTTTAATTCATCATTGCTTTTATAAATATCTTCTGCGTATAAAAGCCCTCTTATAAGTTCTTTATCGTCTCCGGGAGTTCTCATAACCACAGTGTAAGATTCACTGTTTATGTTTATTTGGAGCGGTGCTTCAATAACAAGTGTATCTTCTACTTTTAGAGAAGAATTTTCTGATAATTTAATAGATTGGTAGGTACTTGCTTGTTTCATCTTACAAACAAAAGTACTTAAAAGTAAATGAATTGAAAAGTTAAGCTTAAGAAGATATTTTATCAATAAATGCTATTGAAATATTCAGGTTATAGCATGTTTTATTAATAGTATAAATTTATTTACTAAATTTTTGAACAGCAAATTACAATCAGTTCATTATTACAATTTGTAGTAAAAAAAAGATAAGTATCACCACCGTCTTTCAGTTTCGTTTCAATTCTAATTTGGGCAACTGATTTAGGAAAGTTTCGCGTGGTAATATTTGCTTTTGAAATAGTTAATTGTTTCCTTAATTTCTTTTTATTGTAAGGATAAATCTCTTCTATTTTAAATGTTCTTCCAGGGAAATCAATAACTAATTTTTCAGAGGTGTATAAGTGTGAATGTTGATGTAGCTTATTTATTTTATACTGATTTGCTACTTCGTTAAATCCACCAGATTTTAAAATAGCGGCATTAGGTTCATATAAATAATTAATTGGTAAAGAGTATTTTGAATTTTGTTTATTATTGATATTAAAAATAAACTCTTGAGTATTGTTTTTCAGTAAATTAACTGTATTTACCTTAATTATTGATTTGTATTCTTTTTCTAATAAAAAAAGCAATTCTTTTACTTCGTTATTTACAGCTACAACATGAATTTCTTTTACATATTTTAACTCATTTAATGTTGAACTAATGTCTAACATTGGTGAGTTTTTAATCAGAATTGTTTCTGATTTTGTAAATAAAAAATCTATGTTTTCAGGCACATTAGGTAAGCAATCTTTTAATAAAAACACCTTTCCTTTTATGTCGCTTCTACGAGAAGGGTCAATATAAATACAATCAATTTTTTTGGAAGAATTTTTAAGAAACTCTAATCCGTCAGAAGCTATGGTTTGCACATTATCTATTTTTAATTGTTGATAATTATGTGCTACAATTTTAGATAATTCCTCATTGATTTCTGAATGAATTACGTTCTTAAATTTTTTAGAAAAATAAAAAACATCAACTCCAAATCCGCCTGTTATATCAATTAAGTTATTACCAGAAACTAAGCTTGCTTTGTATTTGGCAGTTATTTCAGAAGAGGTTTGCTCAATACTTATTTTTGGAGGATAATATATGTTTTTAACATTAAACCAACTTGGTAATTTATTTTTAGCTTTCTGTTTACTAACAATTTGACTCGATAATTCTTGTATAAACACCATCTCAAACGGACTTCCTTTTAAAATCAGTTTTGTGATATCAGAATTTAAATTCTTATCAATAAATTCTTGTACGTTTTTATCTAAAATACTGGTATTCAATAACCTTCGGTTTTTAAAAGCAAAGCTATAATAATTTACTGATATTATACAGTAAATGCAGGCTTGTGTTCTTGTTTTATTTATATTTTTGCCGCCTAAATTTTTAAAAAAGAATAAAAATGAATAAAATTATTTTATCTGTAATTATTGTTTTAACATCACTTTCTGTTAACGCACAATATTATGTTTCAGTTAGTGGAGGAGTACATAATAAGGCAGATATGAAGTTATTATCTACTTCAAATGGAGCTTTAAAAGGTAGTTAAGGTGAGGGAATTCAGACTCAAATAAGAGGTGGTTATTTTTTTAATGAAAAAATTGGTGTTGATTTAGGTATCGGTTATTTACACGGTGAAGACCAGCAAATAAGAAATGATTATTTAGATGTTAATGCAAGAGCGAGGGCTTTTGGAGCTTCGTTAGCTGCTATTTATAATTTATCTAACAATGTTTATATACGCGCAGGTTTAATTACTAAAATTGGAGGTAAAAGTATTGCAGAAGGAAGTTTAAATTTAGATATTCCTGGAGAATGGGTTAATCCTGCTTTAGCAGGGTCTGGTCAAACACTACCTTTAGAAGTTGAATTTGATAGAGATAATGCTGGGGAATTTCCTTTAGGTTTTGTTGGTGCGTTTGGTGTTAAGTTTGAAGTAACTAGTAATTGGAGTGTTTTTGCTGAAATGGAATACCAAGGGATAGATGTTGTTCCAAATAAATCTACCTTAACAAGATACTCAGGAACATTGGCAGGGCAACCTGTTGGAAGAGGTCAGTTAATTGCTTTAATTGAAAGTAATCCACAAGCAAGTGCTTTCTTTGAGGAAGACAAACTTTCTATTTTTGATGAGTTTACATATTCAAATAATCCATCTGATACTCAAAGAAAAAAGTTTGATGCTCCTTATTCTTCTTTTGGACTTAATTTTGGTGTAATTTATACTTTTAAGAAGTAAGACAATTACCCTTAAAGATTAACAAAAAAAAGGAATAACTGAAAAGTTGTTCCTTTTTTTGGTTAAATAATTGATCTATTTATTTAGAACCTTTAACGATTCCCATACTTAAAACACTGCCTTTTCCGAATGAATGATTTGTAGGTAAAAGTGTTCCGCTTTCAGTAGTAATCCAATCTTGCCAAGTAGCAGAAACTCCGTTCATTTTCATACTCGGAACGTACATTTTATAGCTTATAGGAATATTATTTTCATCTAAAGTCCATAAATAAGAATCTCCAGGGGTTGAGCCACCAGTAGTATATTTCACTAATAAAGCATCTTTACCATCTACTTTTTTTATAGTTCTAATAATTCCGTCTTCAAATAGTTTATGGGGTGCAACCAACCAAAAAGAATCATTATTAAAAATATTCCATGCTTTTTTCACTAAGGTAGTATCCACTTTTTCTTGTGGTTTTTTATTAAAGAAAACGGTACTTTTTTCTATGCTGTTTGGATGAAGGTTTACGAGGGTTGAATCCCAAGAAACTGCTACGATATGATTTTTTTTATCCCATTTAAAATGACGTTTTCCTCCAAAACTCCATTTTAAAGTATTTGTTTTTTTATACGCTTCATGGTTTATTGCTTTTAATATTTTATTAGCCAATGCATCAGCTTTTGGATTTGATGCTTTTACATTGCCCATATTTAATTCCACACCGAATAACGAAAGTTTGTGTTTAGTAGGTAATTTAAAACCAGCATTGGTTGTTTTCCAATCAGACCAAGTAGCCGAAACTCCGCCAATGGGAATAATTTTTGTCCACATTTTATAATCAGTAGGAAAACCATTTTCATTTAAAATCCATAGATAAGAATCGCCTGGAGTATCGCCACCAGAGGTATAGGTTATTAATAAAGCATCTTTGTTTTTGTAATTTACAATACGTCTTTCAACACCGTTGTCTAAAACTTTATGGGGTGCAATCAGCCAAAAACTATCATTATTAAAATAATTTGTAGCTGTTTTTAAAAGTGATGGATCCTTAACTATAATTCCGTCGACAGAAACGGTACTTTTTTCTGTTGATTTTGTGTATAAAACAACCTTATTTTTACCCCAAGAAACTTCCACTTTATCTTCTTGTTGATACCATTTATAAAAATGTTGATTTCTAAAAGACCATTCGATAAGTTCTGTATTTTTAAAAGCTTCATGGTTAATTGCTTTTAGCATTTTATTAGCCAGTAAATCGGCTTCATTACCTTGTTTTCCTTCTGGGATATTTTCATTATTAGCGAAATAGAATACACTAATAGCAATAATAAGAGTTAATACTATTGCACCTAAAAATTTTAATATTTTATTCTTCATTTTGATTGATTAATTGTTGGATACCTTTTGCTAATTCATCGGCAGCTTTCGGGTTTTTTCTAAACCATAATTCAGGTTCAATCAGCTCTAATTCTGCAAGTGCTAAATTATTGTTATTATCTGTAAAAACATCAACTCTGGCATAAATAGGAAGGTTGTCGCATGCTTTTACAGCTTTTTCTGCAAAACTGATTTCTAGTTGGGTAGGAGTGTAGTCGTAAACTGAGCCACCAAAATCATCTTGAACTCTAAAATCTCCTTTTTTAGCAATTTTTAAAACAGCGTGTGTAAATTTACCGTTTATAACGATTAACGAAATTTCACCTTTTTCTACAATATTATGTTGAAAGGGTTGTAATATTAAAGCTTCTTTAGGAATCAATTGCTTAAAAACAGCTTCATGATCAGAAATGTTTTGAGTATTTATTCGGTAAGTATGTCTTCCGCCACCAGAAATACAAGGTTTTAGTACAAACTCGTTAAGTTGATGTTTTGTGGCTAATTCTTGTAAACTTCTTTTTTCAGTAGTTTCTATAAAGTAAGATTCGCAAATATGAACTTCTTTTTTCTGTAAATCTTGTAAATAGTGTTTATCAATATTCCAACGAATTATAGCTTCTGAATTTAGTAAAACAGTTTGTTTAGAAACGTTATTTAGCCATTTAGAAAATTCGTCATATCTATCAAAATAATCCCAAGTAGTTCTGAATAAAATATATTTAGTTGTAGCCCAATTAAAAGTAGCATCATCCCAAGAAAGACGACCAACTTTTAAGCCTATTTTTTCTAAAGCGACTTTTACATAATTGTCTTCGTCTAAGACATTTTTTGAGTATATATCAACTTTTGTTGGATTTAGATACCTGCTTTCTGTAAGAATTATAACATCGTAAATTTTCATGCACGAAATTTACAATAATTTACGATGTTATAAAATGACTATTTATGTTGATTATAATAGTTTAACACATGTTTAGGAATTTCAACACCTTCTTTTAATTTATCATCAGAGATAGGAAATTCAGCTACTTGTTTTATAGGTACAATACCCGCCCAAATAGGTAAATCATAATCTTCAGGTTCGTCAGCTACGCCAGTATCTCGTACTTTTGCAGAAGCAGTTTCAATAGTAAATTCTAAAACTAAAGTTCTATCTAATTCTTTTTGATACATAGGTCTTAAAGAATCCCATTGGTTAGGAACCATTTGATCTACAATCCATTTTAAAATTTCCGTCTTGTCAGTATCTTTTTCAACTTTATTTAAGTTACCAAAAAGAGTTACCGAACGATAATTTACAGAATGATGTAAGCCAGAACGCGCTAAAACCAATCCATCTAAATGCATAACCGTTATCGAGGTTTTACCGCTCTCTAAAATCGATAATAGCATTCTGTTCGCAGTTGAACCATGAATATAAATCTTATCATCTCTTCTGGTATATGCCATCGGAATTGTGATAGGATTACCGTCATAAATATAGCCAACATAACATAAAAAACCTGCATCTAAAATGGTGTTAATCTTTGCTACATCATAAGTAGCTCTGTTTGCTCCGCGCTTTATTCTATTTAATTTTGATTGTTCGTATTCCATGTTAAATTTCTTTTAATAAAACGTAATTGTCGTACTCTTTTCCGTTTACATTAAAGTTTAAATCACCAATACTTTTAAACTCATTTCTGTGGTAAAAACGAATACCTCTTTCGTTTTTAATATATACAGAAAGCCATATTGCAGTGGCCTTTTTTTCTTTGATTTTATCAATAATAAAATCTAAAAAAGGTTGCCCGATTTTCATTGGTAAAAACTGATTTAAAATGTAAATTCTTTCTAATCTTGCGCTACTATTTGCTGTTTTGTCTTCAAATGGTTGGTTTAATACAATTTTAGAAAAACCAACAGGTAAATCATTTACATAAGCGATATGAAACAGATTGTTTTTATCTTCTAATTCTTCTGTTATTTTTTTGATAGAGAAAGCATTCGTGCAATAAGCTAATAAATCATTTTTATCATCAATAAAATGACCATGAGATTCTGTATAAGTAATTCTACCTAATAAAGCTATGACTTCTGTATCTGAAGTTGTTGCTATTTTAAAAGTAATCATCAATTATCTATTTTTAGGTTTTATTCCTCTAAATTTATCAGAATTAAATTTCGCTTTTTCTAAATTTTTCGGAGCATATACTCTTTTTGTTGACGCAGGATATTTTACTATCATTTCTGATGTTCTTATAGGGCGTTCTACAAAATTACCAGCACAACTAGGACATACATTTTCGAATATTTCTATAGCGCATGTTTTACAGTAAGTGCACTCGAAAGAGCAAATCATGGCATCAGTAGAATTACTAGGTAAATCTTTATTGCAATGCTCGCAATTGGTAGCCTTAATTCTAACATTATAGGTAGCGTTCTTTAATAATATCAATATGCCAAACGCTATGTCCTAATAAAATAAAAGCACATGCTCTTGCAGATACTGGAGAGTTACTAGCGGTTCCTAAATTGATTAAATTATCATCAGAAATACTATTAATTAAATTCACTGAATACATACGTGAAATAGTAAATTCCTCTAATAATTCATCGATAGATTTATCGTTTGCTCCTGATGGATCTATATAAATATCTTGATCGAAACCAGCCATAGCAGTAGTATCTTTTCTTGCTATTCGTAAAAAGCGATACATAAAAATACGTTCGGTATCAATAATGTGTTGTAAAAGCTCTTTGATTGTCCATTTTTCAGGTTGATAACGGTATTCTAATTTATCTTTAGGTACAGATGAAAAGAAATCGATGACCATTTTTTTATCCTCTTCATAACCTATCTTTAAATCTACCGAATCTGCTACTTTATCTAAATATCTTTTGTAATACGCATCATGTTCGTTGGGTTGTACGTTTTGTTTTGTCATTTTTAATGTTTTTTTGTTCAAAAATAATATATTTATGGATTGTTATAATCATCCAGAAGAGATATAATAAGTAGTCCAGATGTTTCCATATAAAACCAGTTTAAAATTAGATAGAAAAGGTTCTCAATCTTTGTACTTACAATTGTCTAATCAGTTTATTCAATTGATAAAAGAACAAAAATTAAAACCTAAAACCAAACTTCCAGGAAGTAGAAGTTTAGCAGAGTTGTTAAATGTGCATAGAAAAACGGTTGTTGCTTGTTATGATGAGTTAATGTTACAAGGTTGGGTAGAAAGTATTGCTAAAAAAGGGACTTTTGTCCATCGTAATTTACCTTTATTAGAACAAACTGAATTTTCTAAATCTGATTTTAATACTGAAGAAGCACAAACGGGTTTTTCTTTCTATAAAAATAGCAAACATCAAAATAATTCTAAAAAGATAGATAATACTATTACCTATTTAAATGACGGTGTTTCTGACGGAAGATTAACACCAATGGATGAAATTATAAGAACTTACAGAAGAATTACAGTTAAAAAAAATGTATATAAACACTTGGGCTATAACTCGGTTTATGGGAGTGATAAATTAAGAGAAGTTTTAGTTAATTATTTAAATGAAACAAGAGGATTACAAATAACCAAAGAAAATGTTTTAATAACTCGCGGAAGTCAAATGGGTATTTGGTTATCTTCACAGTTATTATTAAAAGAGCATGATATTATTGTAATTGGTGAAACAAATTATGCTTCGGCTAATGCAACTTTTTCGGGTCAAAAAGCAATATTGAAAACTGTTTTAGTTGATGAAAATGGAATTATGATTGATGAGATTGAAGCTATTTGTAAAAAACAACAAATCAAAGCTGTATATGTAACTTCTCACCATCATCACCCAACAACGGTAACCTTATCAGCAGAAAGAAGAATTCATTTATTAAACCTCTCAAAACAATATAATTTTGCAATTATTGAAGATGATTACGACTATGATTTTAACTACAATCATGCACCAATTTTGCCTTTAAAAAGTCACGATGTAAATAAAAACGTAATTTATATTGGTTCGGTTTGTAAAACGGTGGCACCTGTTTTTAGAGTTGGATATTTAATAGCGTCTAAGGAGTTTGTAGATGAAGCTGCAAATCGTAGAAAAATAGTGGATAGGCAAGGAGATGAGTTGTTAGAATTAACATTTGCAGATTTTATAAAATCGGGTGATTTAGACAGGCATATTAGAAAAGTAATGAAGGTTTACAAGCAACGAAGAGATTTGTTTTGCTACTTGTTAGATAAAGAATTAGGTAATTTTTTTAAGTTTGAGAAACCAAAAGGAGGAATGGCTGTTTGGACGATTTTAAATCAGAAATATTCGTGGAAACAAGTTGCAGAAGAGGCTTTAAAAAGCCAATTAGGAATTGGTGATTATTCTCGCTATGAAGCTGTAAATACAAACCACAATGCGATTAGAATTGGTTTTGCAAGTTATAACGAAGAAGAGATTTACGAATTAATTACTAAATTAAAAACAACAATGTTAGCGCTTAAAAACTAGCTTTTATCATTCGGTCGTTACCAGAAAAATCCTTTTTTAGTTCAATGTTTTTAAAACCTTTATCTTCTAACATTTTTACGGTTTCTTTTCCTAAATATTGATTGATTTCAAAAAATAATAGTCCGTTTTTTGATAAATGAAGTTTTGCTAAATCGGCTATTTTATCATAGAATATTAACGGATTATTGTCATCAACAAATAAAGCTAAATGTGGTTCGTTTTCTAAAACATTACTTTTAATCTCTACTTTTTCAAGCTCTCGAACATATGGCGGATTGGAAATAATAATATCTAACTTCACGTCATTTTGACCCTGTTTCAGAATCTCCTCCAAATTAATTGCTTTTAAAATATCAGCTTCAAAAAAATCAATTTTAACTGAATTTAGTTTCGCATTTTCTTTGGCAGTAATTAAAGCATCCGAAGAAACATCAATAGCTGAAATTGTTGCATTTGGTAACTGCTGTTTTAATGAAATAGGAATACAACCAGTTCCGGTTCCTATATCTAATATAGAAATTTTTTCATCTTGTATATTTTGCAGAACAGCAACTTCTTCTAAAACCCATTCTACCAATTCTTCGGTTTCTGGTCTTGGAATTAACGTGTTTTTATTCACTAAAAAAGGTAATCCATAAAACTCGGTATTTCCTAATATATACTGAATAGGTTCTTCCTTTTGAAGCCTTTTTATGGTGAGACTAAAAAACTCTATAACATCCGAAGGAATATTAAAATCAGCTTTTAAAACGGAATCAATTCGTTGAAAACCTAATTTTTCCTCAATCAATAAAAAGAAAAAAGAAGTTATTTCTGTTTCCGGATATATTGCTGATAATTCTTCTGTAAAATATGTTTTGAATTCTTTTAAAATCATTTTTAAGCCTTTATTAAATCTTTTAACATCCAAACGTTACAAGAAAAATGACCTGTATTTCCCATAGGTGCCTCTAAATTAACAAATCCATTTTTGGCATACAAAGCTCTAGCCGCATCCATATAAGGCATGGTTTCTAAATAACATTGTTTGTATCCCTGGGCTTTTGCTTTAGATAAACAATAATTAATTAGCTTACTTCCTAAACCTTTTCCTCTTGCTATTGGCAAAAAATACATTTTTTGTAGTTCACAAATAGTCTCTTCAAAATCAGGTAAACCCGCAAAACCAACACCACCAACTATTTTATTTTGATGCTCTATTACAAAATAGGCTGTTTTTTCTTTTTGATACGTTTCAAACATCTCGTCAGTTGCTTTATCTTCATAAGCGGTACCAACTTTAGGCGCGCCAAATTCAGTTAAAACGGTTCTAATAACGCTCGCTATTTGTTGATTGTCACTAGGTTTAATTTCTCGGATAATAAAATCAGAAGGAGTCATAGGAATACCTTATTTTTGCTTTGCAAATTACCTAAAAAAATAAGAATCGAGATGAAGAAATGGGGGTTTTTTATAGTTGTTTTATTTATTGTGAGTTGTTCTGTAAAAAAGAAACCAATACTTATAAAGGTTGATGACATTAAAATTATGTCAATAGCATCAGATACGATTCGATTAAAAGCAACAGCATTTTTTAAAAACCCGAATGATATTGGAGGTAAATTAGCAACAGACGAAATTAAAGTAATCGTAAACGGAGAAGAAGTTGCTCAGGTTTCTTCTGATGAGTTTGAAGTTCCAGCACGGAAAGAATTTAATATTCCGTTAAAAGTGGTAATTCCTGCTAAAAAGATATTCGGAGATACTAAAAACGGAATTTTAGGAGGTTTGATTAATTCGATTTTAACCAAAAGTATAAAAGTACAGTTTAAAGGAGATTTAAAATATCGCGTTTTAGGTTTTTCTGATGTATATCCGATTGATAAAACGGAAGATATTAAAAATAAAATTCTAGTTGTTTTTGAAGCACGAAAATTACATACAACGTTGTTTACAATTAGCCAAAAATGGTATTGGTACTGCGCGTCCAAATCCGTCAGTTGGAGCTGTTATTGTTTATAATGATAAAATTATAGGTGAAGGATATACAAGTGCTTATGGTGGTAATCATGCAGAAGTAAATGCCGTAAATTCGGTTGTAAATAAAGAGTTATTAAAAGAAGCAACGATTTACGTAACATTAGAGCCGTGTGCGCATTTTGGGAAAACACCGCCTTGTGCCGATTTAATCGTAAAACATAAAATACCCAATGTTGTAATTGGTTGTGTTGACACGAATAGTTTGGTTGCAGGTAAAGGAATTGAGCGTTTAGAAAAAGCAGGAATCAATGTAATTGTTGGTGTTTTAGAAGCAGAATGCAAACAACATCATAAACGTTTTTTTACTGTTCAGAATAAAAAGCGTCCGTATATAATATTAAAATGGCCGAAACTTCGGATGGTTTTGTAGCACCGTTATCAAAAAATGAACAAAAACCTGTTTGGATTTCTAATGAATACTCAAAACAGTTAGTTCATAAATGGCGAAGTGAAGAACATGCTATTTTAGTGGGTACAAATACTGTAATTGCAGACAATCCGTCATTAACAGTACGCAGTTGGTCGGGAAATAATCCGATTAGAATTGTAATAGATAAAAACTTACGAATCCCTGAAAATGCCACAGTATTCGATGAGAAAGTAAAAACGATTGTTTTAACGGATAAAGAATATATTCGTCATTGCGAACATGGTGAAGCAATCTCGTACGAGCAATTAGATTTTTCATCCCGCGTAGCGGAACAAATATGTGATGTATTGCAAAACCACAATATTCAATCTGTAATTATTGAAGGAGGAACGCAAACATTGCAAACTTTTATAAATGCTAATCTTTGGGATGAAGCAAAAGTTTTTATAGGAAAGGCATCGTTTAAAAGTGGGGTAGTAGATCCGGTTACAAAAGGAAGTTTAGAAAAAGAAGAAAACATCGAAGGCGATGTATTAAAGACATATATAAATGATTAAAAACATTGTTTTCGATTTTGGTGATATCTTCATCAATTTAGATAAAGAAGCAACTTATAAAGAGTTAGCAAAACTGGGCATAACCAATATTTCTGAAGATATGATAACAACCTATCATCAATATGAAATGGGTTTAATTTCTACGGATGAGTTTGTGAATTTTTATAAAACCAAATTTCCGCAATTAAGTCGTGAAAGTTTAGTGAATGCTTGGAATGCTATTTTTTTAGATTTTCCAAAACGCAGATTAGCTTTTTTAAAAGAGTTAGTAGCGTCAAATAAATACAGATTATTTTTATTAAGCAATACAAACGATTTACATATTTCTTGGATTCAGAATAATTGGGGAGCTGATTTATACAGTGAGTTTAAAAACTGCTTCGAACAATTTTATTTATCGCATGAAATAAACTTCAGAAAACCAAATGCAAATATTTACGAATTTGTATTAAATGAAAACGCTTTAAAAGCATCAGAAACTATTTTTGTTGATGATTTAAAAGAAAATACCGAGGCAGCTAAAGAATTAGGAATGCAAGTTTGGAATTTAATTCCAGGAAAAGAAGATGTAGTTGATTTATTAAAAAGAAAAGAATTTTTAGTTTGATTTATTTAGTATTAAGTGTATTAGTTTCTAGTTTATTATTTGTAATTTTTAAATTGTTTGATGTTTTTAAAATAAACACATCACAAGCCATTGTTGTAAATTATGTTATCGCATTGTCTTTTGGTTTATTTACTTCAAATGTACCTTTATCAATTACGCAAATACCACAACAACCTTGGTTTTTAGGTGCTTTCTGTTTAGGTTTTTTGTTTATAGCGGTGTTTAATATAATGGGGCTAACAGCACAAAAAAACGGATTATCAGTTGCTTCTGTAGCAGGTAAAATGTCGGTAGTTATACCTGTTGTAGCTGGAGTATTTATGTATAATGAAAGTGTTGGTGCTTTAAAGTTAATAGGTATTTTAATGGCATTAGTTGCTGTTTATTTATCTTCTGCTAAAAGCGATATTTCTCCTGTAAAATTTAAAAATTTAATATACCCATTATTGTTGTTTATTGGTTCAGGATGTATCGATGCAGGGTTAAAATACACTGAAACAACCTATGTGTCAGACAGAGCAGTACCTATGTTTTTAGCTACTATTTTTGGTTGTGCCTTTATACTGGGTTGTATCTTTATAATTACACAACTAATAAAAGGTAATTTTAAATTTCAATGGAAAAATATTTTAGGAGGAATTGCTTTAGGAATTCCGAATTATTACTCGATGGAATTTTTATTAAAAGCATTACAAACCGAAGGATTAGAAAGTTCAACTTTATTCACGATTAATAATGTATCTGTTGTTATTTTAACCACTGTTTTTGCTTTAGTTTTCTTTAAAGAAAAATTGATTAAAAAAAATTGGATAGGAATAGGATTAGCTGTAATTAGTATTTTATTAGTAGCTTCGGCGTAATGAATGAAATAAAAGATACATATAAAACGATTGATGTTGCTTCTGAAGAAACATTATTTAAAGACAGAAATAGTAAGTTTTTTGGCTATGCTTTTCCTATTTTTACTGAAGATGATGTTAAAGAAGCTATTGATGGTTTAAAGAAAAAACACCATTCGGCACGTCATTTTTGCTACGCTTGGCAATTAGGAACTCTAAAAACACGTTTTAGAGCAAATGATGATGGCGAACCAAGTAATTCGGCAGGAATGCCAATATATGGTCAAATTCAAGCCTTTGAGGTAACCAATATTTTAATAGTTTCTGTTCGTTATTTTGGTGGCACAAAATTAGGTGTAGGAGGTTTGATAAATGCTTATAGAACTTCGGCTCAATTAGCTTTAGAAATATCAGAAATAAAAGAAAAAACAGTTGATATTGATTATCAATTAACTTTTGGATATGATATGATGAATAAAGTACAACGTATCATTAAAGAGAGAAATTTAAATATAACCAATCAAAAATTAGAAATGGATTGCCAATATATTATTTCTGTGCGTAAAAAAGATGCACAAATGATTTTTGATATTTTTGATAACCTATTTAAGGTTGAAATAAAAGAAGTTGAGTAAAATGCAAATAACCAAACTTACCTCTAAAAGTATATTACCACTTACTTGTTCAAGATCTGGAACTTGTTGTTTTGGTAAAGATGTGATGCTTAACCCATGGGAATTATTTCATTTTAGTAAAGAAAAAAAGGTTTCAGTAACGGAGTTTCGTAATTTGTATACCGAACATGGGGGAATTCAATTATTGTTTGATGGAAAAACCGATAAAAAAGGACAAAAAGCATGTAGCCAATATGTAGATAACGCAGGTTGTAGTGTGCATTTAGGTCGCCCATTGGCTTGTCGTTTGTATCCACTAGGTCGTCAAGTACAATACGATAAGGTAGATTTTATTTATGAAGGAAAGCAATTTCCTTGTTTAACGGATTGTGCTGAAGTTTTAGATTTACCAAAACTAAGTGTTGGCGAGTATCTTAAAGGACAAAAAGCAAGCGAGTTTGAAAAAGCATTGGATGAATATTTAATTGTGATGCAAAATATCGCTGATATTGGTTTCGAATTATTGTTAGATTCAGGATTAGCTGCTTCTGAAAATACTAAAACATTAGCATTATGGAGAGCATCAGGAAGTGAATCACACGAATTATCAGCCAAAAGAATAGGGCAAGAGTGGTTAGATTGCTTAATGATTCCTAAAATTACTATTGATGCTGAAAATCCTATATCATTTGCAAAAAAACACAACGATTTATTGCTTCAAAAATCACAAGAATCATTTGGAAGTATTCAAACTTTAGAAGAACTTCAAGAAGCATCTGCTTTAATAATTGCAGTAGCATTGCATTTATCTAGAGGTTTAGGAGCTGATACCAAAGGAATTTCCGAACACTGGATAGAAATTGCAAAAACGCACGGAGCCAAAGAATAATTTCATTTTTTTTATCAAAAAAAGCATAAAAAATACTGAACAGATCTGTAAAAATTAAATTGTTATTATTAGACTTAATTTTTAATGCTTACTTTTAAAGCAACATAACCAAATCTTATAATTTCATGCGATTTTTACTTTCCGTTTTATGTATCCTTTCTATTGGGATAACAGCATCAATCAACGCTCAAAATTTAACTGAAGCTGATTACGACGTTTTAAATTACCGACTTATCGAGCCTTTTAGAGGTGGAAGAAGTGCGGCTGTAACTGGTGTACCCAATAAACCTAATTTATATTATTTTGGATCAACTGGTGGTGGAATTTGGAAAACGACAAACGGCGGTAGACAATGGAAAAACATTTCAGATGGTTTTTTTGGAGGAAGTATCGGAGCTATTTCTGTATCAAAATCCGACCCTAATGTCATGTATGTTGGTGGCGGTGAAAAAACGGTTAGAGGTAATGTATCCTCTGGTTATGGTATTTGGAAAACTGTTGACGCAGGTAAAACTTGGACAAATGCAGGTTTAAAAAAATCAAGGCACGTTCCTAGAATTGCTATTCATCCAACAAATTCGAATATTGTTTATGCTGGAGTTATGGGAAACCTATACAAACCAACCCAAGAGCGTGGTGTTTATAAAAGTATTGATGGCGGTAAAACATGGAAAAAAACCTTGTTCTCTAACGAACATGCGGGAGTTGTTGATTTACAAATGGATCCTACAAATCCAAGAATTTTATACGCATCTACATGGCGAATTAATAGAACTCCGTACAGTTTAAACTCAGGAGGTGAAGGTTCTGCTTTATGGAAAAGTACAGATAGTGGAGAAACTTGGACGGAGATTTCAACTAAAAAAGGATTTGCAACAGGTACTTTAGGTATTATTGGAGTAACCGTATCACCAGTAAATAACCAACGTGTTTGGGCAATTGTAGAAAATAAAGACAAAGGTGGATTGTATCAAAGTAATGATGGTGGAGAAACCTGGAAACAAGTAAATAGCGAGCGTAAAATTCGCCAGCGAGCTTGGTATTACACACGTGTTTATGCAGATACTAAAGATGTTGATAAAGTATATGTTTTAAATGTGCGTTATCATAAAAGTGTAGATGGCGGAAAAACATTTAGCACACACAATGCACCACATGGTGATCATCATGATTTATGGATTGCACCAGAAAACCCAGATCGAATGATTATTGGTGATGATGGTGGTGCACAAGTTACTTATGATGGTGGCGAAACTTGGAGTACTTATCATAATCAACCAACATCACAATTTTATAGAGTAACTACTGATAATCATTTTCCGTACCGCATTTATGCAGCACAACAAGATAATTCAACCATCAGAATTCCGCATAGAACAGCCGGAAGAAATATTACTGAAGATGATTGGGAATCTACCGCAGGTGGAGAATCAGCTCATATTGCTGTTGATCCTAAAAATAATGATATCGTTTACGGAGGAAGTTATGATGGTTATTTAACACGTTTAAATCATAAAACAGGAACCGTTCGTGCAATTAATGTTTGGCCAGATAATCCAATGGGACATGGAGCTGAAGGTATGAAATATCGTTTTCAATGGAACTTTCCTATTTTGTTTTCAAAACACAATCCAAATAAATTATATACATTTTCGCAACATGTTCATGTTACTGAAAACGAAGGACAATCATGGAAAATTATTAGTGATGATTTAACAAGAAACGATCCTGAAAAATTAAAATCATCAGGAGGACCAATTACGCAAGATAATACATCAGTAGAATATTATTGTACCATTTTTGCTGCGCAAGAATCACCTTTAAAAGAAGGATTGCTTTGGGTTGGTAGTGATGATGGATTAATTCATATCACAAAAAATGGAGGTGAAACTTGGCAAAATGTAACGCCAAAAGGAATGCCAGAATGGATGATGATAAATAGTATTGAGCCAAGTGCTTTTGATGAAGGTACTTGTTATGTAGCCGGAACCAAATATAAAACGGGGGATTTTACTCCATATTTATACAAAACAACAGATTACGGGAAATCTTGGACTAAAATTACAAACGGAATTAATCCTGAACATTTTACACGTGTTGTTCGTGAAGATCCTAAACACAAAAGTTTATTGTATTCAGGTACAGAAACAGGAATGTATATTTCTTTTGATGCTGGTAAAAACTGGAAACCTTTTCAGTTAAACTTACCAATTGTACCAATTACTGATTTAACCATTAAAGATAATAGTTTAATTGTAGCAACTCAAGGTAGAAGTTTATGGATGATTGATGATTTAACGGTTATTCATCAATTATTAAAAGATAAAGTATCAGATACTAAATTATTTCAACCAAAAGATACTTACAGAATGCGTGGAAGCGGTTTTAAAGGAAGTAAAACTGCCGGAACAAATTTACATAGTGGTGTTTATACTTATTTTAATTTAAAAAATTATGATAAAAAGAAAGATACTATTGTATTAAGTTATTTAGATAGCAAAGGCGATACCATAAAAACGGTAAGTACTGCAAATAAAAAGAAAAACGTGTTGGTTGCTAAAAAAGGAGGGAACCAATATGTTTGGAATATGACTTATAAAGGTGCGGAAAAGCTAAAAGGAATGATTTTATGGTGGGCAAGTTTAAAGGGCCGAAAGCCGTACCTGGAGTTTATAAAGTTAGTTTAAGTGTAAACGGAAAAACTCAAGAACAGCCGTTTAATATATTAGCTGATCCTAGAGCAGAAAGTACACAAGCTGATATGGAAAAACAATTTACTTTTATTAAAGATGTGAATAAAACGATGGATAATGCTCATAAATCTATCAAAAAAATAAGAAATATCAATGCTCAATTATCAGCTTTTCAAAAACAATATAAAAATAATCCGTTGGTAGAAGGTTTGATTGAAAAATCAAAAAATTTAAAAAAGCAGTTTACAAAAATAGAGGAAGCTTTATATCAAACAAAAAACAGAAGCGGACAAGATCCGTTAAATTTTCCTATTCGATTAACCAATAAATTAGGACATTTAAATAGTTTGGTAAGTATGGGAGATTTTGCACCAACCGAACAAGATATTGCTGTAAAAAACGAATTAACTCAAAAAATAAATATACAATTAAAGGCTTTTAACGCTTTATTGAATAATGAAATAAAAGTATTTAATACCGCTTTTAATAGTAAAAAACTGAACTATTTATTTGTTGAAAAAGAATAGTAAATTACCTTTAATTATTAATAATTTAAAAATAGATTTTTGAGTTTAAAAAAAGAATACGATTACGTAATTGTTGGTAGTGGTTTTGGTGGTTCGGTAAGTGCATTGCGATTATCAGAAAAAGGCTATAAAGTTTTGGTTGTGGAAAAAGGAAAATGGTATAAAGCCAAGGACTTTCCTAAAACAAATTGGAATTTTAAAAAATGGCTTTGGATGCCGAAATTACGCTTTTTTGGAATCATGAAGTTAACCATTTTTCGGCACGTTGCTATTGTTTCGGGTACAGGTGTTGGTGGCGGATCTTTAGTGTATGCCAATACGTTGCCTATTCCTAAAGCTACTTTTTTTAACACAGGTAGCTGGAGCAATCTTTTAGATTGGGAAAATGAGTTAAAACCGTATTATAAAGAAGCTTTAAGAATGCTTGGAGCTACTAGAAATCCGAAGTTATTTGATGGAGATAATGGTTTAAAGGATGTTGCATCAGAATTAAATATCAAAAATAAATTCAATGCAACCAATGTAGCTGTTTATTTTGGTGAAGAAAATGTGACTAAAAAAGATCCATTTTTTAATGGAGAAGGCTCTGAAAGAACTGGTTGTAATTTTTGTGGAGCTTGTATGACTGGTTGTAGAAATAACTCTAAAAATACTTTAGATAAAAACTACCTATACTTAGCACAAAAAAAGGGAGCTAAAATACTTGCCGAAAACGAAGTTTACGACGTAAAACCTTCTGTTGATGGTTATGAAATATTTATAGAAACTAGTACAAAACTTTTAAAAAAACGTCAAAAGATTAAAACAAAAGCGGTCGTTTTTTCTGGTGGAGTTTTAGGAACAATCAAACTATTACTAAAATTAAAAAAAGATTCACTTCCAAATATTTCAAACAGATTAGGATTGGATATTAGAACCAATAACGAAACTTTAGTAAGTGTATCTACTTTAGATAAAGATAAAAACTTTTCAAAAGGTGTGGCAATCGGAAGTATTTTAGATACAGATGAAAATAGTCATTTGGAAATTGTACGATACGGAAAAGGTTCAAACGCTTGGAAGTTTTTACATTTACCCTATGTAACCAATAAAAACGTGTTTGCTCGTTTAATGATGATGTTTGTTTCGTTATTAAAATCACCTATAAAATATTTTAAAGTCTATTTTACTAATAATTGGGCAGAAAAAACGGTGGTATTATTATTTATGCAAACTTTAGATAGTACGCTGAAATTTAAACGTAATATCTTCGGATTTATGACTTCAACAGTTAATTCAGGTAAAAAACCAACGCCTTTTATTAAAGAATCTAAAAAATTAGTAAACGAATATAGTAAGGCCGTAAACGGAGTAAGTACGTCTTTTGCGTTGGAAACACTTGTAGGGATTCCATCAACAGCACATGTATTAGGTGGCGCTGTAATGGCAGAAAATAAATCAGAAGGAGTTATTGATAAAAATAATAAAATCTTCGGATATGATAATTTATATGTTATTGATGGTGCTATGATTTCTGCAAATCCGGGAGTAAATCCTTCGTTATCAATCACAGCAATTGCAGAAAGAGCCATGAGTCAAATTCCTTTAAAAAAGGATGTAAACTAATTTGTCAATTCTAGTAAATATCTTGGATTACAATCCAGAACATTTTTATCGAGAATCAAATTCTCTAGCTAAAAAACTGTTCTCGATACAATTTTCTTTGATATCAACCAACTATACTCGCTACCTTTAATCTAAATACATTTTGATTGAAGGCAATGCTCAATCTAACAGAAAATTACTCGAACTGACATTTTCGTTATAATAAAATTTATTAATGCATAACAGATATAAACTAAAATATTTATCAATGAAAAAGATTGTAAAAGTAACCTTATTAATCATCGCTTTGGTTTTTACAAGCATTGTCGTTTTTTATGGATACCAAGATATTCCGGTTGAAAAATTAAAAGAAAAATATGCGAATAAAGCATCTTCTTTTGTTGCTATTAACGGGATGGATGTTCATTATCGTGATGAAGGAGTAAAATTAGATAGTATTCCGATCGTATTAATTCACGGAACAGGAGCAAGTTTACACACTTTTGATGCTTGGACGGATGAATTAAAGAAAACTAAAAGAGTAATTAGAATGGATTTACCTGCCTACGGATTAACGGGACCATTTCCTGATAGAAATTATTCAATGGACAATTACGTGAAGTTTATACATGATTTTTTATCATCATTAAAAATTAAAGAATGTATATTAGGAGGGAACTCATTAGGCGGACAAATAGCATGGAATTTTACTGTAAACGAACCTAAAATGGTTGAAAAACTAATTTTAATTGATGCAGCTGGTTATCCGATGAAATCGAAAAGTGTTCCGATGGCTTTTAAAGTCGCCCAAACTCCATTATTAAATAAATTATTACTGTATGTAACTCCGCGTTTTATGGTAAGAGCAAGTGTAGAAAATGTGTACCATGATAAATCTAAAGTAACCGATTTAATGGTTGAAAGGTATTTTGAATTAACCTTAAGAGAAGGAAATCGTCAGGCTTTTGTAGATCGTTTTAGTATGAAATCACCTGCAAATTCGTCTGCTAAAATTAAAACAATCAAGCAACCAACATTGATACTATGGGGAGCAGAAGATTTTTTAATTCCCTTAAAAAATGCGTATCAATTTCAAAAAGACTTACCTAATAATAGTTTAGTAATTTTAAAAGAAGTAGGGCATACCCCAATGGAAGAGAGCCCTACAGAAAGTTTAAAATCGGTACTTAAATTTATAAAAAACGAATAATTAATATTTAACTATATTGTCGATTATTTAAAAAATAAAAAACATTATGAAAAAGCTACTTTTTGGCGCCCTTGCCATTACTATTATTTCGTGTAACAACTCAAAACCTGTTGATTATACGTTATTTACAGGAACCATTAAAAACGCAAACAGTGAAAGCATAGCAATTATTAATAGTTCAAATGAAACTGTTAGAGAAATTAAGGTTTCTGATTCAGGAGTTTTTTCCGATACTATTTTTAACACAAATGGTTATTATAGTTTTGATGATGGAAAAGAAAGTTCATCAATATATTTAAAGAATGGATATACCATTAATTTAAATTTAGACGCTAAAGAGTTTGATGAAAGTATTGTTTACTCTGGTAACGGTAGTGATGTAAATAATTTTTTAGCACAAAAATATTTAATAAAAGAAAGAGCAGGTACAACATCAGCGCTTTATTCTTTAGAAGAAACAGCTTATTTAAAAAAAATGAATGCGCAAAAAGAAACGCTAGAAAAATCATTAGAAGGTTTAGATGCTGATTTTATAAAAGAAGAAAAAGTAAGTTTAAATTATGACCATATTAGTCATTTATTAAGTTACGAACCTGCTCATCGTTATTTTGCAAAAAAGAAAGATTTTAAAATTTCTGACTCTTTTCCTGATGTTTTAAAAGGTTTTGATTTTAATAATGAAGAGCATTATAAATCTTCTGCTGCTTATAAAGGTATTGTAGGATCTAATTTTAATACCGTAGCTAGAGAAAATTCTAAAAAAGAAAAAATCTCTTTCGAAACAGCTGCTTTAAAATTGGTTAAAGAAAATAAAAGCGAAATAATAAGGGATAACATACTTCGTGGTCTTTCTCGTCAAGTATCGGCACGTAATCCTAATTCAGAGGAGTTGTACAATGGTATTATGGAGCTTTCTTCAGATGAAATTTTGAAAAAACAATTAACAGCACAATTTAATCTTGTTAAAAAATTAGCAAAAGGAAAAACCTCTCCAGTATTTGAGAATTATGAAAATAATGCAGGAGGAACAACATCTTTAGCCGATTTAAAAGGAAAATATGTGTATATAGATGTATGGGCAACTTGGTGTGAATCATGTAAAGCTGAAATTCCGTCATTAAAGAAAATTGAAAAAAAATATCACGATAAAAATATCGAATTTGTAAGTCTTTCAATTGATGTTAAAAAAGATCATGGTATTTGGAAGCAAATGATTATTGATAAAGAGTTAGGTGGAATTCAGTTAATGTCAGATAATGATTGGAAATCGAAATTTGTAACTGATTATGGTATTCAAGGAATACCTCGTTTTATTTTAATTGATCCAGCTGGTAATATTGTAAGTTCTGATGCTCCAAGACCTTCTGACACGAAACTTGTTGATTTATTTAATGAGCTTAAAATTTAAGTATACCCTTAAAAGGTTTTAAAATTAAGTAATATTCATAGCATTATAAATGTTAGGAATATTACTTTTTTTGTTTTAGAAATCAATAGAAACTTAAAAACATAAGACATTTGAACCATTTCCTGATGTCAAATTCACAAAACGAAAAAGATATAACATAATAAGAATAATTATTTTGCTATAAAAAGAGATTGTCTCAACTCACTTAAAATCAAAAGCTTTATAGGTTTTTTAAATAAAACTTCGTAAATTTGCACTCCTTTTTACAATAACAGATTTATAAAAGGAACGAGAAAATAAAATTTATATAAATTTCTCTTGGCGTTAGTGTTGTTAAGAATCTGGCTAACAAAAAGATACAAAGTATTATTCAGAATGTCTGAAGAAACAAAAACAACTGCAGAAGCAGTTACAGTAAATCCAGCAGAATTTTTAGCAACATTTAACTGGCATAAATACGAAGAAGGTATTGATGAAGTTGATGAATCTAAATTACAAGAATTTGAAAAAGCCTTAGAAGGTACAGTAGGTTTTGTAAACGAACGTGATGTAATTGAAGGTAAAGTTACAAGAATTACTGATAGAGATGCAATTATCGATATCAACTCTAAGTCAGAGGGAGTAATTTCTTTAAACGAATTCCGTTACAACCCAAGTTTAGCAGTTGGTGATGCTGTAGAGGTATTAGTTGACAAAAGAGAAGATGCTTCTGGTCAATTAGTGTTATCTCACAAAAAAGCACGTGTAATTAAAGCATGGGAACGTGTTAATAATGCACATGAAACTGGTGAAATCGTTAACGGTTTTGTTAAGTGTAGAACTCGTGGAGGTATGATCGTTGATGTATTTGGTATTGAAGCATTCTTACCAGGTTCTCAAATTGATGTGAAACCTATTAGAGATTACGATCAGTATGTAGAGAAAACTATGGAATTCAAAGTTGTGAAAATCAACCACGAATTTAAGAACGTAGTAGTATCTCATAAAGCGTTAATCGAAGCAGATTTAGAAGATCAGAAAAAAGAAATCATCGGTCAATTAGAAAAAGGACAAGTATTAGAAGGTGTTGTTAAAAACATTACTTCTTATGGTGTCTTTGTTGATTTAGGTGGTGTTGACGGATTAGTACATATTACTGATTTATCTTGGTCTCGTATCAACCACCCGAATGAGGTTGTTGAATTAGATCAGAAATTAAATGTTGTAATTTTAGACTTTGATGATAACAAATCTAGAATCCAATTAGGTTTAAAACAATTATCTGCTCACCCTTGGGAAGCTTTAAATACTGAATTAGCAGTAGGTGATAAAGTAAAAGGTAAAGTTGTTGTTTTAGCTGATTATGGTGCATTCGTAGAGGTTGAAGAAGGTGTTGAAGGATTAATTCACGTTTCTGAAATGTCTTGGTCTACACACTTACGTTCTGCGCAAGATTTCGTAAAAGTTGGTGATGAAGTAGAAGCTCAAATCTTAACATTAGATCGTGAAGATCGTAAGATGTCTTTAGGTATGAAGCAATTACACCCAGATCCATGGACAGATATTACAACTAAATACCCTGTAGGTTCAACTCATACTGGTACTGTACGTAACTACACTAACTTTGGTGTATTCGTAGAATTAGAAGAGGGAATTGACGGATTAGTGTATATCTCTGATTTATCTTGGACTAAGAAAATTAAGCACCCATCAGATTTTGTAACTGTTGGTGATAAATTAGAGGTTCAAGTATTAGAATTAGATGTTGAAAACCGTAAGTTAAACTTAGGTCACAAGCAAACTCAAGATAACCCTTGGGATGCTCATGAAGCTACGTATGCAATCGGATCTACTCACGAAGGTTCTATTAAAGAGAAGAATGATAAAGGTGCAACTGTAGTATTTGCAGATGGTATCGAAGCATTCGCTCCAACTCGTTTCTTAGAAAAAGAAGACGGTTCTAAATTAGAAAAAGGTGATGCTGTAAAGTTCATCGTTACTGAATTTAGTAAAGAATACCGTAGAATTGTTGTTTCTCATACTTCTCTTTTTAAAGAAGAAGAAAAGAAAAACATCAAGGCTGCTGCTAAAAAAGCTGCTGACGTAGAAAAAACTACTTTAGGAGATATTGGTGGATTAGCTGAATTAAAAAGAAAAATGGAAGGAAAATAAGCTCCTGAAATCATAAATTTTAAAACCGCTACGTAAGTAGCGGTTTTTTTATGTCTTAAAAAACCAGTTGTATTATTATATTGCAAATTAAACCCCAAGAATATTATGAAATTATTTAAAAGAGTTACAAGTGTTTTGTTAGTGTTTATTTTTGCTATAACTTTAAATAGTTGTTCAGGATGTGATAATCAAAATCCTTCAGCAAAAGTTGTTAATAACGGAACAGAAGATGTAAGTGTACAAATTAAAACTTCTGGAGGAAATACTGAAAATATAAATAAAATAGAACCAGGAATGTCTTCTAATTCTGTAAGTTATGCATCTGGTGAAGTAGAATTCACTATTGTATTAAAAAGTGGAGCGGAAGTAGTTAAAACAGTTACTATGGAGTTTTGTAGAACTTATAAAATAACTATAGATGAAAATAATACTATTACTACAACATCTAATGTGGTAGATTAATAAAATTACCATCATATTTAATATAAAACTCCTTAAATTCAGTTTAAGGAGTTTTTATTTGTTTTATATCCTATTTCTCAAACTTAATGTAAAAAAACAATTAGTACTATATGTAACTATTGTTACAGTTAAAGCCATTATGAAGTGTTCGTATATTCTTAAATACTACTATATTTGTAATAAATAAAAAGAAACGATGACACTTATAAAATCTATATCAGGAATTAGGGGAACAATAGGAGGTAGCACAGGTGAAAACCTTACTCCGGTTGATGCCGTTAAATTTGCTGCTGCTTACGGAGCATTTATCATAAAGAGAAATCCGGAAGCAAAGAAAATAAATATTGTTATAGGTAGAGATGCTCGTATTTCTGGTAAAATGATAAGCAATTTAGTAGCCAACACATTGGTTGGTTTAGGAATTAATGTAATAGATTTAGGCTTATCTACCACACCAACAGTTGAAGTTGCTGTTCCGTTAGAGAAAGCTGAAGGAGGAATTATTTTAACTGCTTCTCACAATCCGAAACAATGGAACGCTTTAAAATTGTTGAATGAAAAAGGAGAGTTTTTAAATGGTGCTGATGGAGAAGAAATTTTGAAATTAGCAGATAGTGAAGATTTTACTTTTGCTGAAGTTGATGATTTAGGAACTTACAAAAAGAATAAAAAATACTTAAAAAAACATATAAAAGAGGTTTTAAAACTAGATTTAGTTGATGTAAAAGCAATTAAAAAAGCCAAGTTTAAAGTAGTTGTTGACGGTGTTAACTCTACCGGAGGAATTTTTATTCCTGCTTTGTTAAAAGAATTAGGTGTTAAATGTATAGAATTATACTGTGAGCCAAACGGTCAGTTTCCTCACAATCCAGAACCCTTAAAAGAAAACTTAGCAGATATTTCTAAATTAGTAGTTAAGAAAAAAGCCGATTTAGGTATTGTAGTTGACCCTGATGTTGATCGTTTAGCGTTGATATCTGAAGATGGATCTATGTTTGGTGAAGAATACACCTTAGTAGCTTGTGCAGATTATGTATTAGGAAGATTAGGGGGTGGAAACACGGTTTCTAACTTATCATCATCAAGAGCATTGCGCGATGTTACAGAAAAGCATGGTGGAACTTATACTGCATCTGCAGTTGGTGAAGTTAATGTGGTGCAAATGATGAAAGATACCAATACGGTTATTGGTGGTGAAGGAAATGGAGGAATCATTTATCCAGCTTCTCATTATGGTCGTGATTCATTAGTAGGTGTCGCTTTATTTTTATCGCACTTGGCACATAAAAAAATGTCTTGTAAAGCATTAAGAGATTCGTACCCAAGTTATTTTATGAGTAAAAATAAAATACAGCTAACTCCACAAATCGATGTTGATAAAATTTTAGAAACAATGGCTTCTAAATACAAAGACGAAGACGTTAACACGATTGATGGTGTGAAAATTGATTTTGAAAACGAGTGGGTACACTTACGTAAATCTAATACTGAACCTATTATTAGAATTTACACTGAAAGTACCAATCAAGAAAGTGCAGATACACTTGCAGAACGATTTATAGCAGAAATAGCACAAATTATAAAATAAAATTATCTAGTTGTTTACTGATTCGGAAACTATTCATAATAGCAAATTCAGTGAACAATCATTAGATCATTTTTAATATTACAAAAATATTTTTTTTAATAGGAGGAATGTTCATTGTATAATAAACAAAAGTTACAAATAAGTTAAAAGTATCATCTTTTTAGGCTAGCTCTTAAGATACTCTTAATTTTATATCATAAATACAGTATCAGATTATGAATTTAGAGCAATATTTTGCTAAGTTTAAAAAGAACATTGTTGGTATCAACCAAACATATCAATCTCCTTACGGAGAACAAAAAATGATATATACTGACTGGATCGCAAGTGGTAGATTATACAGACCTATAGAAGAACAATTATTAAATAAATTTGGTGCCATTTGTAGCAAATACACATACCGAAACATCAACTTCAGGTGCTGCTATGACTTTAGCCTATCACGAAGCACGAAATATTATTAAACGTCATGTAAATGCATCAAAAGATGATGTACTAATTACAGAAGGCTCTGGAATGACAGGTGTTGTAAATAAGTTTCAACGAATTTTAGGTTTAAAAGTTTCAGAAAACCTAAAAGAGCATACACAAATTCCTGAAGAAAAGCGTCCAATTGTTTTTGTTAGTCATATGGAGCATCATTCTAATCAAACATCTTGGGTAGAAACGATTGCTGATGTAGCAGTTATTCCTTGTAATAGTGAAGGTAATATATGCTTAGATATGTTTGAAGAAATCATAAAAGAGTATATAGATAGACCAATAAAAATTGCCTCGATTATTGCTGGTTCTAACGTAACAGGTATTAAAACCGACTATCATAAAGTAGCTTCATTAATTCATAAGTATGGCGGTTTGTGTTTTGTAGATTTTGCTTGTTCGGCACCGTATGTTGATATAAACATGCACCCAGAAAATGAAAATGAATATTTAGATGCAATTTTCTTTTCTCCTCATAAATTTTTAGGAGGCCAGGAAGTTCTGGAGTTTTAATTTTTAATAAGAAATTATATAAAAATATGATTCCTGATAACCCAGGTGGAGGTACTGTAAGTTATACAAACCCTTGGGGAGAGCATGATTATTTTGATGATATTGAGGCTCGTGAAGATGGCGGAACACCTGCTTTTTTACAAACAATGAAAATAGCATTGTCTATTCAGCTAAAAAATCAGATGGGAACTGATAAAATGAAGCAACGTGAAGATGAAATAAATCCTATTATTTTTAAGTGTTTAGAAAATTTAGAAGGCGTAAAAATATTAGCACCAAACAATAAAGATCGATTGAGTATTTTTTCTTTCTATTATGAAAAGTATCACTTTAACTTAGTAGTTAAGCTGTTAAACGATCGTTTCGGAATTCAAACAAGAGGAGGTTGTTCTTGTGCAGGTACTTACGGACATTTTTTATTAAATGTAGATTTAAATACATCACATAAAATTAAAGATCAAATTTCTGAAGGATGTAATACTGATAAACCAGGTTGGGTGCGTTTATCTGTACACCCTACAATAACAGATAAGGAAATAGCGTTTATTTGCAATTCATTAAATACCTTAACTCAGAATATAGCAGAATGGTCGAAAGATTATAAATATGATATGGCTAAAAATGATTATGTTCATAAACTTACTGAACCAATAGAAAAAGAAATAATTGCTGACTGGTTTACCTTATAATATGAATTTATTAACGCCCTCTTTTTTAGAAGAAACCTACGCTAAAATAAAAGAAGAAAAAATAGGAGGTAGGTATATTACTTTAAAAGATATAAAACCTCTTTATAATGATTTACATACAATTATTCAGTCAGCTATAATTGGTCAATCAGAACAAGGAAGAGATATTTATCAACTTAAATTAGGTTCAGGAGCAAAAAAAATACTTGTTTGGAGCCAAATGCATGGTAATGAAAGTACTGGAACCAAAGCTGTTTTTGATTTTTTAAACTTTATTAAATTATATGCCAATAATAAAATTGTAGCTTCAATTTTAAATAATTGTAGCATTACTATTATACCGATGTTAAATCCTGATGGAGCAGAAGTTTATACACGTGTTAATGCAAAAGAAGTAGATTTAAATAGAGATGCAGTTGCTTTAGCGGCAAAAGAAAGTAAATTATTACGAAAAATATTAGATGAATTTAAACCTGACTTTTGTTTTAATCTTCACGACCAAAGAACAATATTTGGAGTGGAAGGAAGCAACAAGCCAGCTACAATTTCTTTTTTAGCTCCGTCTGAAGAAATAAATAGAGAAATTACACAAGGTCGTAAAGAAACCATGAATGTAATTATTTCGATGAACAACTTGTTACAAAAATTAATACCCAATCATATTGGTCGTTATACTGATGAGTTTTATCCAACGGCAACAGGTGATAATTTTCAGAAATTAGGACATAATACAATTCTAATTGAAGCAGGCCATTATCCGAATGATTATGAACGAGAAATTGTAAGAAAATATAATTTTTATGCGCTTTTACAAGGGATTTATCATATTTCAACAACTGAAAATTTCACAAATTATTTAGATTATTTATCTATCCCTAACAATATCAAGAACTTCTATGATGTTATTTATAGGGATAAAAATAATAAAAAAGATGTCGCTTATCAGTATGTAGAGAAATTAGAAAACGGTAAATTTGCCAAGACTTTAATTAAAGAGAATGAAGGTGATTTATCTTCATATATAGCACATGAGGAATTTAATAAAGAATGTTAATAATTAAATATTTCTCAACAAAAGTGTTTTTAAATTAGAAAAAAATTATATTTTAGCAGTATTACTTGAAGAAAACAGAAATAATGAAAAAGTTTGTATTAGATGAAATTGATCATCAAATTTTAGATATTTTAATTGAAAATGCACGTACTCCTTTTACTGACATTGCAAAAAAATTATTAGTATCAGCAGGAACAATTCACGTACGTGTTAAAAAAATGGAAGATGAAGGAATCATTCAGGGTTCGACATTAACGTTGAATTATGATAAAATGGGTTATACCTTTATTGCCCATGTTGGTGTGTATTTAGAAAAAACATCAATGACACAACACGTTTTAGACAGCTTTCGTTTAATTCCTAATATAACTGTTGCTTATGTAACAGCAGGAAAATACAATATTTTCTGTAAGGTGAGAGCTAAGAGTACAAACGATGCAAAGGATGTTATTTACAAAATAGATGATATTAATGGAGTTAATCGTACAGAAACGATGATTTCTTTAGAAGAAAGTATTAATGATAAGAAGCGTTTAATGCACGCTATTTTTCAAGAAATTTAAGAATAAATCACATTAAAAAGGGTTGTATATTTAAATATACAACCCTTTTTTTATTAACTTTAAATACTAGTTTTTATAATCCACAGATAGCTTTTATTTATTTAAATATCCCAATTAAAACGTTTAAAAACAATATTCCAGTCATTTGGTAAATCAGCCTTTATTAGTTGTTTTTCGTTAGAAAAAGGATGTACAAACTCTAGTGAATATGCGTGTAAAAAAAGGTTTTCACAATTAAAATTATCAATAAACATTACATTGTGATTTTTGTCACCATATTTAGGATCACCAATAAGTGGATGACTGATTTTATTCATATGAATACGCAGTTGATGTAATCTTCCTGTAGTAGGTTTCATTTCTACTAAACTATATCGAGAACTATCATAAGGTTTTACAGGAATATCAACAATAACATTAGCAACTGTTTTTAAATGTGTTTCAGCCTCTTTATAAACATCCGAATCTCTTCCTTTTACAGGAGAATCAATTACTTTACTTTCAGGAGAATGCCCTCTTACAATTCCGTAATATGTTTTTTGAATCTCATTATTTGTAAATAATTCCTGAAATTTAGACACATGTTTGGTTTCTTTTGCTAACAAAATAACTCCAGAAGTTTTTCTGTCTAACCGATGTATCGGATAAAATTTATGTCCGAATTGATTGAACAACAACTGCAATAAAGAATCTTCATCAGAAACATTTCGTGAATGATGCGCATGATGAACAACTACATTATTTGGTTTAGAAACACAAAGTATATAGTCGTCTTCAAAAAGAATAGTAAGGCTCATAAATTTAATTATTTGTGATTTTAAGCTTGGTGAAATTTAATAAAACTAATGAGAATATTCCGCAAATTAAAAAACCTAGAAATAAAGGCAGGGTAGTGGTTTTAACATAAGTTCCTATAAATGTAGCAATAGGAACTGCCATAATTGTAGAAACAAAACCATTTATAGCTGCACCAACTCCGGCAATATGACCTACTGGTTGCATAGCTAATGCTCTGATATTACCAAATAGAAAACCGAGAGAGAAAAACTGCAAAGCAAAAAAGGCTAACAATACGTTTATATCCGGATTTTCTTTCCCGTAAAACAGGACGATATATAATACAGGAATCAGTGTAAAAATTACTAAGAAAGTAGTAATCAGTTTAAACATCCCGAATTTCATAACAAAAGTTCCGTTTAAAAAAGTAGCAAATCCAACCGAAATTGCTAATCCAGCAAAAATATAGGGGAATTCTTCTACTAAGTCATACTGTACCTGAAAAATTTGTTGTGAAGCGCTTAAATACACCATAAATGAACCTGTTATAAAACCAGATATTAAAGTAAATACAACGGCTTGTTTATGTTTTAAAAATTCTTTTGTTCCTTCAATAAAAAGACTGATAGATAGTTTTGTTCTGTTTTCTTTTTTTAATGTTTCTGGTTGACGTTTCCATAACCAAATCATAACAATAAACCCATATATTAATTGACTATAGAATATAAATTTCCAATCATAAGCATCTAACATTAATTTACCAATAGCAGGTGCTACAACAGGAACTAGAATAAATATCACTACAATAAATGACATTATTTTAGCCATGTAATTGCCTTCAAAACTATCTCTTACCATAGCAATACTAATTGTTCTTGGGGCAGATAAACCAATACCTTGTAAAATTCTTCCAAAAACCATCATTTCGATGCTTGTTGCACTGATACAAATAAAACTAGCAATTACAAAAACACTAAATCCGAAATAGATAACGGGTTTTCTTCCTAAACTATCGGATATAGGTCCCGAAATTAATTGTCCAAACCCCAATCCTAAAAATATCATTGTTATTAATAGTTGATTATCATTTGAGTTTTGTTGTATGTTTATACTAATTCCTATTTGTTCTAAAGCAGGTAATAATGCATCTATAGATAATGCAACTAACGACATTAAGGCTGCCATTAAACCTATAAACTCTAATTTTGACTTGTTTTTTTGCATTCGGCAAAAATAGGTGTTTATTTTGAGTAGGATTGTTTATATACTCTTTATTATAAAATAAACTATTTAACATAATATTAATTATAGTACAAATGTATTGTTTAGTCAATAACAGTGGTTTATCCATATGATAGCTATAATGTAGTATTATGTAAAATATCCCAGAAGCATTCGTTTTCATAAGAATAATTGGAACTTGGGTCATTAAACTAATAAGCGGTTTGCTTCGCAGCAGAGTTTATAAAACATTTGTATCTATAATTAGCCGTTATGTAAAATAGCCGCTACCAAGCGCTCGATTGTTTTATAAAATCAAATTGCTCTGGCAATTTATTTTACACACAATTATCCAACGCTTGCCAACGCCAAAATAAAAGCTAAACTTTTTGCTCTTATTAAAAATCGCGTATTCGATAAAATGTACGTAATAAAAAATTTTAGACGATTCTCGTAGATTGCCACAAGAGCATAAATTTTAAGAAATCGCTTTTTAGGCGATTCACGAACACATTTAAAGTTTTATCTAATTAAGTAAATATGTGAGTAAAAATAAAATTCTATGCAC
Source organism: Tenacibaculum retecalamus (assembly GCF_027941755.1). NCBI lineage: Bacteria > Pseudomonadati > Bacteroidota > Flavobacteriia > Flavobacteriales > Flavobacteriaceae > Tenacibaculum > Tenacibaculum retecalamus. Next base: position 1,450,025 of record NZ_CP115916.1, read on the forward strand.
TTGTTATATTTAGAATTTCAATTAATCTTTTTTTTCGTGTTTCATTATCTTTTGTTTTGAAACAAAAGAAACAAAAATTCAAGGCTGCATATAATTTTGGAAACAATTTACAGTTCATTCGCTATATTTTAGGAAACATTGGAACTGACTAACATTGCGTTGAAATCCCTTGTATAATTGAAATGCTTAAGAAACTGTATTACTAAACCCCTAAAATGTGGACGCTCATTTCACCTTATTGTTTTACCAAAATTTTATGAGGCCGAGTTAAAATCGAGTTTCTATTTTACATAATTATCTAAAAGAAACTCCTTTTACCAATGGCTTAAATCTGAAAATGTAAAACGGTTTTGTTGACTGATCTTTACCATTATTAAAAACTGCACCTTTGTTTACTTGTGCTGCAGAAACATACATATAACCATCTACATGGTTGTAACTTACACCATCTGGCCATACCATGTTTTTATCTTTAGTCATGGTTTTTACACTTCTATCTTTTTCCAAAACTACAGCTACACTTTTAGTCTCTAAAGCAGTGAGATAAAGGTTTCCTGCTGTATCAATGCTCATTCCGCCATTGTTTGGTTTTTCTGAATAGGTTTCAATTTTGCCATCTAATTCTGTTTCAGTAAAACTTTCATTTACTAAATCTAAAGTCTTAATTCTGTAGATTTTTGTTCCACTCAATGATTCATAATAAATGTATTCAAAATCTTTATCTGTTGTAATTCCGTCGTTTCCAACTAACAGATCATTTCCGTTAACAGCTAAATGTTTTCCATTTATAACAGTTGGTGTGTTTTCTGGAATTGTTGTTCGAGTTCCTTCTAATATACGACGTGTTTTACCTGTTCTCATATCCACAATAATGAAAGCCCCTTTACTGCCATCACCTCCATTTCCAATGCCTTCATCTGCAATAATGAAAAATCCATGTTTAGTATCAACAACCATATCATTTGGCTGTGATTCTTTTGGAACTGAAGATTTTGGTAAGTAATATATACGCTCTAATTGGTTAGTTTTAGTGTTCCAACCCACAATTTTTGGTGTTACATTATCACGTTGTGCCATATCTAACATCCATACAATGCCATTTTTATCATTTCTTATTCCGAGGACATTACTTAAAAAATTATCGTCTGTGTCTCTTGGTGTATTCCATGCTTTATTAGGAAACGGGTTGCTTTCCTTGGTTTTAGCATCCATAATCATGACTCTGTTATCTGGCGCAAAAAAAGGATGATGACTATACACTAAATCTCCGGAGTTTGTAAATGTAATATTACCAACTGCCTGGTCTGTAGTTGCAAAAACTTCAGATTCTGTTATTGCTGTTTGTCCATGTGTTACCATAACTGTTATTATTAGACTTAAAGTGATTATATGTTTTTTCATTTTACTTGCTTTTTTTAAATAATCTGGTAATTCTTTAGTTAACCAATCTTGACGAACAGGAACATGTACATCTAAATCAACCGTTTTTTCTAAAGCCCAAAATTCATGTGGTACATTCTCAGGGAACACGATAACTTCTCCTGCCCCAACTTCTACAAATTGTTCTTTACCATCGATAATAGTCTTGATTTTAACCTTGCCAGACATGATGTAGGTAATTTGTTCATTTGGGTGTTTATGCCACGGAATATGGGATCCTTTCTCTAAATTAAAAATGGTCATTTGTCCTTTTTCTCCATGAAACCATTTACGTTTAATTCCTTTACCAATAGTTTCAGATTGCATATCGTCAAAATTGAAATGTTGGATTTTTGATGTTGCTACAGAATCTATAGTTGTTACCTGTGCTTTTGTGTTATTTGTAAAAAATAACACAAAGCTTAACGCTAGGACTAATCTTTGAATACTCATTTTATATACTTATTTTGATTAAAATAAAATAACTGTTTTTCCAATAGATTTACTTGATTCTTGTACTTCATGTGCCTTCTTTAAGTTCGCTACTGTAAACCCTTCAAGTGTGGTTGTTAAAGTTGATTTTAAAGTGCCATTGCCTAATAAGTCTGCAACATGATTTAAAATTTCGTGTTGTCTATCCATATCTTCTGTGTTAAACATAGAGCGTGTGTACATTAATTCCCAAGAAAAAGTAACACTCTTAGATTTCATAATGTTTAAATTTAACGGCTTACTACTTTCTGTAATTGAAACAATATGTCCTTGTGGTTTTATAATTTCTGCAGCTGTTTCCCAATAGCCTTCTAAGTCCACAAAATCCAAAATATAGTTCACTTGAGAATGCCCGATTTTTTCTAATTCTTCTTTTAAGTTGTGATGATTTACCACAAAATCAGCGCCTAAATCTTTACACCAAGCAATTGAATCTGGTCTTGAAGCTGTGGCAATTACGGTTAAATTTCCTAGTTTTTTAGCCAATTGAATAGCAATAGAACCAACTCCACCAGCACCTGCTAAAACTAAAACAGTTTTGCCTTGGTCTTTTTCTGGATTAATTTTAATTCTATCAAATATTGCTTCATAAGCAGTTAAACTTGTTAAAGGCATTGCTGCAGCTTCGGCAATTGTTAGGTTTTGTGGTTTACGACCTACAATACGCTCGTCGACTAATTGAAATTCAGCATTACTACCGCTTCTGGTAATATCTCCAGCATAAAAAACTTCATCTCCAATTTTGAATTTAGAAGTCTTCTCTCCTACTGCTTCCACAATACCAACAGCATCCCAGCCGATTACTTTTGGGACCTCAAGTATTTTGCCTTTAACAGCACTTTCTCTTACTTTATAATCAACAGGGTTTACGGAATTTGCTAAAACTTTAACTAGTAAATCAAATCCGCTAGGAGTTGGCTTTTCTGTTTCGAATTCGATAAAACTATTTTCTTCTGTTAAGGGTAATGATTGTTTAAATCCTATTGCTTTCATTTTTTATGTTTTTTTGATTATCTAATTTTTTTTGACCCACCTAAAGGTTAGGTTAATTCTTGGGGGAATTTTCTTCGTAGTCTTCGGTATCTTGTGCTTCCAATTTTCTTGTGTAGCACCTTGCATTACTAATAAGCTTCCGTGAGTTAAGGGAATATCTACGCGTTTTAAATCTTTTTGGGTAGCGTGTTTTAACTGAAAAGGCCGTGTTGTTCCAAAAGTTACAGAACCTATAACCGTATTTTTACGTTGTGCGCCTCTATAGTCTTGATGCCAATCTACACTATCATTCCCATTTCGATAAAAATTAAGTAAGCACCGTGTAAATTTTATATTTACTTCTTGCTCTATGCGCTCTTTGATTAGTGCTAAATCTACGTTCCAAGAATGCATTTTGCGTTTGCTTCCTGCATAAAATAGCGTCTTATCTACATTGCCATACCAAGCGGTTAATCTTGGTAAATTAACTTTCTTACCATAAATAGTCATTTGGTCTTGTTCCCAAATGGTATTCTCTAACAGGCTATTGTACAAGATATTACTTTCTTTTATACTGAAAAAACTCTCGAATAAAACAACCTCTGCTCCTTGTAAATCAAATTCCGTTTTACGTATTTCAGTTGTTGAAAACAGATTTGTTTGACTAAATAAATCCATCTCGTTGTCTTTTATTTTTTATTTTAAATGCGAGCGTAAAAACCAAGCCGTTTTCTCGTGTTCTTCTAATAAGCCCGTAATAAAATCGCTTGTTCCTAAATCTTTATAAGTATCAGCAAACGGAATAATATTTTCACGTAAATGAACACATATTGTTTCGTGATCTGCTAACAGTTCTTTTATAAAACCAATAGCGCTATTGTCATTCTCATTTTTCTCAGTTAAATGTGTTAGTGCTAAAAAATCTTTTAAGGTTGCTGGTGCATAATGCCCTAAACTACGTATGCGTTCTGCGACACTATCCACGGTTTCTGCTAACTGTTCAAACTGTGCTTCAAAAAGTTTATGTTTATTGTAAAAATCTTCTCCTTCTACATTCCAATGTGCATTTCTTGTTTTGGTATACAGTACATATTCGTCTGCTAACAATTTAACAAGTTCATTAACTATTGCCTGTCTGTTTTCTTCGGAAATTCCAATATTTGTGTTCATCTTTTATATTTTTAAACTTATTTATTAGAATTTAACCACTCTTGCGTTACTTTGTCAATGTCTTTCCCTTCGCGACTTACTTTATAATCTAAAGCTGCAATAATTTCATTATCAAAATGTAAAGCATCTAAAGTTGCTAGTTGTTCTTCTGTAAACAACGGTTTTTTATCTTCTCTTAAAAGCAATACTGCTTTGTCTACAATACCTAGCAATCCTTTAGGTTCTTTTAACTCTCGAATCGCATATTTATAATGTAAAAAATGAGGTTTCCATAACGGTACAACCACCCATTCTTTATCTTTTACTGCGTTTTCAAAAGTACTAAAACAAGCTTCTTCTGTTCCTGTATGAAATTGGTAGTCAGCATCATTCAATCCGTACTCGTCCATCATTTTGATAGAGAAACGTGTAATTCCTGCTCCAGCATTGATACCTTGAATATCAAATTTCATTTTTTCTAACACTTCGGGTTTCAATAAATCTACCACTTCTGAAACTGCTTCTGCAGGAACATAGTCTGGCACACCCCAAAGTGCATACGGCTCATAATGCACTCCTAAATCTATTAGAGGAACTGTTTTCTGTACTTCGGCCTTATAACCTCCGTGACTAGATGGCAACCAAGCGGAAGCCAACATATCTGTCTTCCCTTCTTTTAAATTCTCGAAGTTTTTTTCGTGGTGGGCATAAATGCGTTCCACTTTAAATCCCATTTCTTTTAATGTGTTTGCAACTAATGAAGCTGCAATACGATGAAATGATAAATCGGTTACTCCTATTCTAATTATCTGTGACATATTATTATTATTTGAATGAAAAACGTACTTTATAAAATTTTATAAAATGCGTTTAGATTAGTACTAACCAATTACTGTCATTTCATGTAAAATGAATTCTTCAACAGCACCATCAGTAACTTTTATATATTCAGCTAAATGAGTATTATTCATGTGGACTTGCCATAATTCACGGCTTTCCCAATTTTCGTGAAATAAGAATAAATTTGGATTCTCATTGTCTTGATCCAAATCATAATTTATACATCCCTTTTCAGCTCTAGTTATTGGGATTAATTTTAAAAGTTCTGCTTGTACAAAATCTCTCTTTTCTTCTTTAACTAAAATTCTAGCTACAATTGTTAATTGACTCATAATGAGTATTTTTCTGTTTTATTATTTTACTAATTTTATTTTTACAACTAAGTAAGATCCTGTACTAATGTCATTCCCTTTGTTAAGTGCTGCGGTTCTGTTCAATTGGTCAACTGTACCATAGATATATCCATCATTAGCAACATATAAGCCATCAGGCCATGATTGTCCTTCTGGTAACATTGCCAAGTTTTTAAATCCATCTTTTTTAGTAGTAATACCAATAGCAGATTCTTCTATGTTTGTAATGTAAATGTTATTATTTGCATCTATAGCCATACCATCGCAATATGATTTTGGTGCATATTTTTCAATCGTACTTAATAATTTTTCATCACTTTCAAAACTACTAGTTGGTACTCTATAAACAGTTTTTCCGTGTAATGCTCCATAGTATAACCACTCAAAAGTTGGGTCAATAGCTATAGGATTTAAAGCAAATCCACCTTCCAAAGAAGGCATCATTGATGGATGACTTTTAGCCATTCTTCTTGCTTTTCCAGTTTCAGTATTAATTACAATAAATGCAGGTATTGGTGCACTTGTTAAATCTGCTTGTGTCATATCTGCAATAATCACATTATTGTGTTTTTCATCAATAATAAAATCTTGTAAAAAACTAGTTGAGACTACTGCATCAGCAGGAACTTTAATGATTTTTTCCAATTTTTCATCAATAGTATTCCAAACAATAAACTGTTTTGTTGTAATGTCTAATAGCCAAAGATTATCCTTACTATCTACTCTTACACCAACCATTCCTTTAAAAATTGAATTGTCTCCAGTTGCATATTCTGCATTTGGATACGCTTTAGCCGTACCGTCTTTACTTATTTCAAAAACTTTTGTTGTAGGTGAAACAAATGGACTCATTGTTACAAATAATCTTCCATTACTCGTTAATGCCAAATTACCTGGTCTAACATCTTGACTGGAAAAAATAGTTTCTACTTCTTTTATTTGATTTGTTTTTGTTCTTACTTCTGTTTCATTTTTTGAAACTTCAGTATTCTCCTTCTTATTTGGAGATTTACACATTGTAAATAATAGACCTAAGCTTGCTAATACAATTACTTTTTTCATAACCCTGTATTTTAAATTTTATTAAAACTATAACACAAAGATATATTCAATCATAACCAAAGTGATTGTACAGTAAATGGGTATTTATGTATTTTTAAAGGTTTAATATGATGAATTAGTCATTTGTAGGATAATTTTAAGTAGTTTTACTTTTAAAACCCAATAATATGCAAGTTTTAGAAGCTTATAAACCTTTTGAAATACAAGAAGTTGATTTAAAGGAATGGAAACAACGACATGTTAAAAACAACTTTTTTGAATTAGTTTTAATAATAGAAGGAGAAGGTACGCAATGCATAAATTATAATGATTATGTGTATTCTAAAAGAAGTGTTTTTTTGCTTCCACCATTAAAATGCCATTCATTTAATATTGGCTCACCAACAAAGTTTGTTTTTTTAAGGTTTACATCAGATTTTTTTAAAAACAATGATAGAGTTTCTATCGATAGAAATGATTGGTTTAAAGAAGCCGCGTATATCCTTTCTAATTACAACCAATTACCAGGAGATATTATTAAAGATAATGCAGACAAGTTACATGTTGAAAAATTATTTTCTATAATTTTAGAAGAGTCAAAAAATCATAATAGCTCTTCAATTATGCTCATAAAAAGTTTGATGACAAGTATTCTTGAAATTCTTCTAAGAAACATAAAGAAAGGTGGTTTTTTTGAATTACCTGAGGATCATACTGACGATAGAATTACTAAAATGCTAACCTATATTAATGAACATATAGACCAGCCCAGTCATTTAAAAGTTGTGCATTTAGCTGAAGTGTTTTCTATGTCTTCCACATATGTTAGCGAGTTTTTTAGAAAACAGGTTAAAGTATCATTAAGAGAGTATATAATTAAGGCAAAACTAAAACTGGTAGAAATACGTTTATTAAATTCTGATTACAACTTAACAGAAATAGCAGACGATTTAGGATTTACAGATGTTAGTCATCTTTCAAAAACATTTAAAAAGTATGTAGGTATTTCTATTCGTGAGTTCAAAAATAATGGTGAGTATATGCTTTTAAAGCGAAATGTATGTACGAGTTAGTTTAAATCTCTATAAATATTCCATTTCACACACATTCCACTACTCTCCTATCGTCGCTTCGTAAAAAGAGTGTTCCATTAACATCGTATAAGAAACTTTTAGAATAAATTTTTTCAAGAAAATGTAGTAACAACTTTCGCTTTTAACCAAAGCTCAAGTTACATAACGCAGAACATTATAGTACATTTTACAACAATTAGCGTAATAGCGCTTTTGGGCGATATTTGACATAATTACAGATATAATGGCTGCCAGACTTATATCGATAGTAATTATGTCAAGCTAATTGTGGCTTCGTAGTTGTATTTATTAATGTGTAGCTATAATTCTCTATTATGTAAAATATCCCAGAAAGTTTTTAGATTTAGAAGAATACTCAAATACTTGGGTCATTAAACTTTATCGTTTCGCTTATCGTATAATTTTAATATTCTGTACAATCCTTAATCATTTTTTAAATAAGCGATTCTCAAGAAGCATCTTAATTCTATTTCTGTACTATAATTTGCCGTTATGTAAAATTGCCGCTGCCAAACGCTCGATTGCTTTTTTAAAATAATTATGCTATCGCATTAATTTTTTAAAACACAATTTCCAACCGCATTGCCAGCGCCAAAAAAAAGCTAACTTTTATATTTTATTAAAATTTTCGTTTAGTAGTATGTTTCCGTTATAATTTTTTTTCATGAGCTTTTCGGTGTATATTCACAAGAGTATAAAATTTCCCCTTGCTCAAATCCTAGCTTTAAAATTTCTATACACTTGTTCTATTTATAGCTCTGATTGAACTTCTTTTATGTAGTACTCCTAACATTATGTCAAATAGAAATTAATCTTTTGTACTTTTAAATGTTTTCTTTTATCTTTTTTTCCTTGATGAAAAAAGAAACAAAAAAATCAAGACTTCATATTATTTTGGAAACAATTACGGTTCGTTGCACTATATTTCAGGAAACATTGGAACTCTTAAGGTTGCTTTGATGTTATAGTTTAATCACAACTATTAAGATACTTTATTGCTTCAACCCTAAAATATTACGTTCCTCTCTCCTATTTTTTAGCCAAAATTATCTGAGGTCGCTATGCCATTACTTTATCTGGTTTTCACAAAATCAACACCAACTCTAGCTGGATGTCCAAATGCATGATTAGCTAATCTTTGAGTATAATCATTTCTTAAAGTAATCACGTATTCTACTTCAACATGGTTTAAATCTTGATTTAATACTTCCTTTTTTATATTATTTGTAATGTCCCAAATATTAATTTTATTATCAATTAATTTGTTATTTGTTACATTAAAAACTTTAGGCTTTATATAAAATGGTTTATACAAAAACTGATGTAATATAGATTGATTTACATCATAGTTTACAATTTTCTGCTTAAGTGTTTCTATATCTTTCTTCATTTTCTGAGTATCATCTAATACTCCTAATAAATTTGCGGGTTTTGTGTTTTTAAATTTTGGTTTTTCCAAATCTCCCCAATAGATAGCTTTACCATCAGGTAAAAAACTCAAAAAAGCAGTATCTCCTAATGCCAATGCCAATTCTTTATCTTTAAATTCAGTTCCTTCAACAAAATAATAGTTAAAATTAATTTTATTTGGATAATAACAATCACATAATGCTGTAATACACAAATAATATTAACAAAAATATAATAGCATCCATTTAATTGTATATTTGCATTTCTTACTAAAAATAGTATACTAAACAGTTATCCTTTTTATTTTTATGCCTTTTAAAAAATTACATTCCGATATAAAAGAGAAATTAGAATCTCTTGAAATAACAACACCTACTCCTTTTCAGAAAGCGAGTATTCCTGTAATAAAAAGCGGTGCTAATATTTATTGTACTGCTCCAGAAGGTAGCGGAAAAACAACCACACTAATACTAACTACTTTACAAAAATTAAAATTTGAAGCTGTTGGTAATGCACCAAGAGCCATTGTTTTAGTAGGAGATAATGAAAAAGCTACTGAACTTCATAATGCTTTTTTAAAATACACTAGATATCACGCGTTACGTGTATATTTAGGTGATGAAAAATTGCATATTGATGTGTTAAAATCAGAAATATTTGAAGGTGTTGATGTTCTAATAGCGACTCCTAAAATTGTAAACAAGTTACTTTTGTTAGAAGGTTTAAGTATTTCTCAGTTAAAGATATTTAGTATACATGATGCTGATTTTTTAGTTAATAATGCTTCATATACTGCTCTTATGTCAATTACTCAGAGTCTTAATAAATGTCAGTTTGTATTATATTCAGAAAAAATGCACCCAATTCTAAAGCGTTTAGAATCTTATTTTATGCAATATGCCAAGATAGTTACTGTTTAAGTAGCTAAACTAGATTTGAAATAAATTCTATAAAATTCTTTATTCAGGAAGTTAAGCTTACTCAGTACTATTTAATAAGTGTTGTTTGTTATATATAAATTATAGCGCTCTTTAATTTTATTTGAAAACATCAATAAATAAAAAAGCCTGTACAATTTATAATTGTACAGGCTTTAAATAATCTAAAAAAACTAATTTTTAGATCCCCCCTTCTTGTTCAATGTTTGTTAAGCTTATATAAAAAGTAAAGAAGCTACAATCATCCAACCACCAACGATAAGACCAAAAACACCTAACTTCCCTAATTTTGGCGCTAATTTTTCTCTTAATGCTGCTGCTTTTTGTAGTGCTGCTTCGTTTTTACTCAGTAATATTTTATTAATCATCCCAAAACCTAACATAAAACCTAGTACTGCCTGAACTAAACTTCCTGCTAAAAGAGTAATCCACCAAATAGGTAATGATGTAATCCATCCCATATTTAAAAAAGCAGAGATAACTCCCCAAACACCTGCTAAACAAAAAACTAAACCTATCCAACCTTGGTATGGTTCAATTTTATCTAATAACTCTTGTGCATTTGGTTTTTTTGCTAAAATCAAAGATGGTACTGCGATAATGCTTAAAAGGATTAATGTAATTCCGTAAATCATAATTTTTAGTTTTTAATAGATTAGTGTAATTGTATGTTGCAAAGTTGCATGAATCACTAAATATATTTAAGACCAAATACCGTGAAATTTACCTCCCTATTTTCAGGGATATAATTAAATGTAAGCTACTATAAAATCCCGTGTTCCATTGCATAACGTGTTAATCCAGCAATATTACGTACACTTAATTTTGAAATTAAATTTTTACGATAACTCTCTATAGTATGTGTACTTAAAAATAATTGAGCAGCAATTTCTTTTGTTGTAAATTCTTTAGCGATAAGTTTTAACACTTCTTTTTCTCTTTTAGTTAAAGAAATTTCAGGTTTAGATTTGGCAACAAACATTGCTTCCATCAATATGTTTTTTATTCTTGGTGAAAAATAATTATCTCCTTTTAAAATCGTTTTAATAGCTTTTAATAGCTCTGTTTTTTCAGCATTTTTAGATAAATAGCCATTCACATTAGCGGTTATTAATTGCTGAATTTTTACAGGATCTTCTAACATACTTACTACTAACGTTTTTGTTGTAGGAAACTGCGTTTTAATAGCATCATTTAATGTGATACCGTCCATTTCTGGCATGTTAATGTCAGTAATTACTAAATCTATTTTTTTAGTCGTATTAATTTGTAAATATTTAAGCGCCTGCGTTCCTTTAGTAGCGGTTAATACTATCGTTATGTTTTTTTCTTCAGAAAGAATGCTACGTAAACCATCTAAAAACATGCTATGATCATCTGCTATAATTATAGAGTATTGTGTTGTCATAATTTTTATTCTTCTAAGAGAACCACTTATAGTTATTAGACTAGCTTTATTTAATGTAGCGTTAAATTAAAATTCGTCTTTAAATATCTTTATTCTGTCTTAAAAATAAATAGCGTACTAACTTTAAATATGTAATTAATAAATTGATAAAACAAAAGTATACTAAAACTAGCTTAGTAAATAATAATTTTATAGTAGTTTCAATAACTATTTTAAAGGTTCTTTAAATTTATTATTGGAACCAAAATATTTTAAGAAACAGATAATTATTTTTAAATTTCATAATAGCAGAACTTAAAAAACTAATTACATTTGCTATTAATTATGAAAAATAAGCTTAGCCAAAAACAAAAAGAACTCATTGAGAGTTTTGGAGTCGTTCAAGAAGGAATGGGATTGTCACCTGCCTCTGCTCGTGTTGATGCACTACTTATTGTAGCTGATACTCCTGAACTAACATTTGATGAGATTCGTAAAAATTTAGAGTTGAGTAAAAGTGCAACTAGCAATGCTATTAATAATTTATTAATGCTAAAACGTATTGGTTACAAAACAAAACCAGGAGATCGAAAAAGATATTTTCATACCAAACTAGGTCAATGGAGAAACTCCTTTAAAGATAGCATTAATGCACTTACAAGCTATAACGAAGTTGTACTTCAGATACTTAATAACAGAACTAACGAAACACCCGAATTTAATTCACAACTAAAAGACTTTACGCAATTTATAGAGTATTATCAAAAAGAGAGTATTAAATTGATTGAAAATTGGAAAAATAAATAAGTTTTTTTTACAAAAAATAGTTCTTTTAATTCAGAACTAATCAATTAACACAAAACTAAAAAACATCAAAAAGTAAAATGATTAAATTTTGGACTGCAAATAAACAAGCAATCATATATGCACTTATAGTTATCTGTGTCGTTTTAGTCTTTCGTTTTTTCACCAAATTATTTCATAATTTATTAGAAAAGCAATCACGAAAGAAACGTCCAAATGAAATACCTAAAACAATTCATCTAACACAAAAAATATTAAATTCTTTGTGGATTGTATTAGGTATTATGGCACTTGCTTTTATATTTATTGATAAAGAAAGCTACAAAACTGCTACCGAAAATTTTTGCCTTGTTTTTTATTTAGGCATCGTAGCTGTACTAACAATAACCACAGCATCATTAACAAAAACATGGTTTACGCGTACTATTGACAAAAAAACAAAGAACAACGAAGATCCAACGAGCTATAAATTTTTAAGCTATATCACTTTTATTAGTATTTATTTTATTGGCGCCATATTAGCCATACTTGCTTTCCCTTCTTTACGTGGTATTGCCCAAACCGCTTTAGGTGGTGCTGGTGTACTTGCCGTTATTGCAGGTGTAGCTTCTCAGGAAGCTTTGGCGAATGTAGTTGGCGGAGTTTTTATCATCTCATTTAAGCCTTTTAAAATTGGCGATATCATTAAACTAGATGAAACAATGGTAGGTCGTGTTACAGATATTACCTTACGCCATACGATTATAAGAAATTATGAAAACAAAATGATTGTTATTCCTAACTCAGTAATTAACAAAGAAAAGTTGATTAATTATGATTTAGGTGAACGTATGTGTTGCCAGTGGATAGAAGTCGGTATTTCATACAATTGTAATATTGATTTAGCTAAACATGTTCTTAGAGAAGAGTGTGAAAATCATCCTAATATACTAGATCATCGTAGTGAATTAGATAAATATAACAATGTAAAAAAGGTTGTTATTCGAGTTATAAATCTAGGAGATTCAGCAGTAACATTACGTGCTTGGTATGGCCGAAAATTTTGACAAAGCCTTTGTTATGAAATGTGATTTATATGAAAGTATTAAAAAACGTTTTGATAAAGAAGGTATTCAAATTCCTTTTCCACACAGAACAATGGTTTTTCAAGATCAACAAATAGATAAATTTAATAGAAAATAAGAACTCCTAAAAATGAATAAGTTTAAAATAATTATAATGCTTCTTTTTATCGTATCAATTGCAAATGCACAAGAAAAATCAGCATCGTTACAAAAAAGAACAGCTATTAGTGTAAAAGAAAAATTTCCGAATGCTCGTTTACTTAATTTTGAATACGGACAGTCATTAGCGCGTAATTTTGATTCTGAGTTATTAGGAGTTAATTTTAATGACGCTAAAATAAAGACTCAACATACTTTTAAAGCATCTGCAAATATTTCTTTGCATAGATCAAAAAACAGAAAATGGGCTGTTACTGGTTCTTTAAATTATCTATTAAATTCCTTTGAATTTGAGAATGTAAATGAAACTAATCAACCTAATATTCGAACAAAACGGAACTGTAAATTTTCATAATTTTTCTACAGCAATAAGCTCAACCTATTTCTCATCACTATTTAAAAAACCTGTAATTTATAATGCTTCATTTTTTGTTGATGGAAATAATAAAGGCTTAGAACGTGTTAAAGGTTTAGTTGGTTTATCTTTTATTTTAAAAAGAACGCAACGTACCATGATGACTTTAGGTGCCATTGTTTTTGTTGATCCAACATCTCAAATACCTTTTTTTCCTACTTTTTCATGCAGTCACAAATTTAAAAACTCTAAATGGGAATTAGATTTTATACTACCACAACGTTTATTATTTAGAAGATTCGTTGGTGAAAATGGTAGATTTTCAATTGGTAGTAGTTTTGGCGGTAATGGTTTTTATGTAAATATAAAAGACAACCCTGCTTATACCGAAACATTTGAATACAGTCAATTAGAAATTAAATCGGGTGTTATGTATGAATACCGATTTAATAATTTTTTGATTGGTACTTTTCAAGGAGGTTTGCAAAATTTTATCAGCAATCGTTTAACAGAAAAAGGAGCTTCATCTAAAGATTACATCTATGAAAATACTCAAAAAGCTACCGGATACTTTCAAATAGGTATTTCCATAGATCCTTTTGCAAAGAAAAAAACTAAAAAATAATAGTAAGAGTCCCCCGCTCTATTTTATAGATATTAATTGCTATAAAAACTGCGTTCGTTTAAGTCTATAATTTAGATTTTTACGAACGTTTATTTTTTATTTCAATATAAAAAAAGAATGAACATTCATTTTTTATCGTATCTTTGTACTCTAAAAGAACTTTATGAAACTATTCTGGAATATTTTACGGATACTATTAGCACTATTTATACTAAATGCTGGAGTTCAACATTTTATTAAACCTGATTTTTTTAGTCCATTCGTACCCAACTTCTTGGTATATAAAACTTTTATTGTTTATGCTTCAGGAATTATTGAGATCGCCTTGGCAATAATGTTACTAATTCCTAAATACAAATATATAGCTGCAAGTGGAATCTTAATTTTAATGTTAATTTTTCTACCAATACATATATGGGATGTCTTTTCTGATGTTCCCGCAATTGGCAGCCATAAAGCAGCTCTAATACGATTACCAATGCAGTTTGTTTTAATTGCTTTGGCTTATAAACTAAGAAAAGAAGCAAATAATGGCTAAACTTCAAAAAAGTATTAATAAAAGAAATGCACTTGTAAAAGCAACCATCGAGTTGGTTAATAATAATGGTTTTCATGCTACACCAATGAGTAAAATTGCGAAAATGGCGAATGTTTCACCTGCGACCATTTATTTATATTTTGAAAACAAACAAGATTTAGTAAACCAAACGTTTTTAGAGGTTAAAGCAAAATATACTGATTATGCTTTTGCAACTTTTGATAAAAAAATGACTGTAAAAGAAGGGTTTAAATTAATATGGTATCGTATTGCAGACTTTAAATTAAAAGAATGTGAAAACGCCATGTTTTTAGCGCAATGTGATAATACACCAATGATTGATGAACAAAGTAGACAAGAAGGTATAAAACACCTACAACCCCTACTCGACCTTTAGCTCGTGGTAAACAAGAAGGAATTATTAAATCGATGTCTGATTATTTATTATATGCTTACGCTATAAATCCGTTGTCTTTTTTAATGATTTCTCAAAAACGTGGTGCATTTATATTAAATAAAACTCATCTAGAAGAAGCTTATCAATCGGCTTGGAATAGTATAAAAGTTTGTAATTAATATGAAAAAAACAGCCATTATATTAGGAGCAACAGGATTAACAGGGTCACTTGTACTGCATAAATTAATTGAAGATGATAACTACAATAATATCAAATTATTCTCACGAGCTAAAATTGAAGGGTTACCTAATAAAGTAACTCAGTTTATAGGAGACATTTTAAAGTTAGCTGATTTTAAAAATGATTTTACTGCGGATGAAGTGTTTTGTTGTATTGGCACAACAGCAAAAAAAACGCCAGACAAAAACACTTATAAACAAATAGATTACGGTATTCCGGTAACAGCAGCTAAGTTATCAAAAGAAAATAATATAGCTACTTTTTTAGTGGTTTCTGCAATGGGAGCAAATAAAAAAAGTAATGTATTTTATAATAAAACAAAAGGAGAAATGGAATACGCTGTCTTATCTCTAAACATAAAAAACACGTTTATTTTAAGACCTTCATTAATTGGTGGTAATCGTAAAGAACGTAGAATTTTAGAAAAAATAGGGTTGCTAGTATTTAAAGTTGTTCAACCATTATTTATCGGAAAATTAAAACAGTACAAAATCATAAATCCTGAAATTATTGCACAAGCAATGCTAAACTTAGCAAATAAAACAAACAATACTGAAGTCATTATTACTTCAAACGAAATAAAAAAAATAGCATCAATATAAATTATTAATTATGGAATTATTAGATAAGTTAAACTGGAGATACGCTGCTAAAGCGATGAATGGCGAAAAAGTAGCTGAGGATAAAATAACACGTATTTTAGAAGCTGCACGATTGGCTGCAACATCAAGCGGATTACAACCTTTTGAAATATTTGTAGTTAAAAATCAAGAAATAAAAGAACAGATAAAACCAATTGCATGGAATCAATCTGTAATTACCGATTGCTCACATTTACTCGTTTTTGCTGCCTGGGACACGTATACTGTAGAAAGAATTAACTATATGTTCGATTTAACGAATGAAATTCGTGGTTTTAAAAACGAAGGTTGGGAGAACTACCGTCAAATGTTATTAAGCATGTACCCTCAAAAAAATGCTGAGGAAAATTTTATTCACGCAGCTAAACAAGCATATATTGCTTTTTCTCATGCCATTATAGCTGCTGCTTATGAAGGTGTAGATGCAACACCTTTAGAGGGTTTTGAACCAGACGCTGTGGATAAAATTTTAGGATTACGCGAAAAAGGGTTACGTAGTGCTGTTTTATTACCGTTAGGATATAGAAAAGAAGCTGAAGATTGGTTAGTTAACTTGGTAAAGGTTAGAAAACCTATGAAAGATTTAGTTACTGTAATAGCATAATTTTTGTAAAAAGTTTATTGAAAAAGGAAAAGGGGTTCTTTTTTAAATGTTAACAAAATTTATTTTCAGAAAAAGAACAACAAATAATTAAAATTGCTCATAAACTTAGAAAAACAAATGGAATTTAATTTTTATGATAAAAAAGATAGTAGAGGGCTTATAAATAATTTTTTTAGCATAGCTCTTACGCAAGATGACTTACCATTTGCAGCAACGATTATACCTACAACTTTACCAGCTTTAGCATATTTTTTTTGGAGGGGAACAAATAATCGTTCATAAAAAAAAGACAATCCCTTTTAAAGGTTTAACTATCGTTGGTCAGTTTTCATGTAACTATGAATACTTTTTAAATAATGAGAGTTTTAATTTAGGAATAAATTTACATCCTACTGCCTTATATAAAATTTTAGGAAAAAACGTTTCAATGTTCACAAATAATCATGTTTCTTTAGAGAAAGTCAATGATGAATCATTTAAAAAATTAAACCCTATTTTTTTAAAGCATGAAAAAAATGTCTATGATTTTATAAAAGAGATAATAGAGTTTATTGATAATTTAGAATTAATTGTTGATAAAGATGTTGTGTTTATTGATAAAGCTATTGCATATATTTCTGAAAATGACGGAATGATTCAGATGGCAGATCTTCTAAAAATCATTCCTTTTTCTCAAAAATCTATAGAAACAAAGTTTAAAAAAATTATTGGTTTAACACCTGGTAAATATATTAGATTGATTCGTTTTACAAGACTAATGCGAAAATATGAAAATAATGAAATAGATTTAAATGATCTTATTTATATGTATAATTATCACGATCATTCTCACTTTATAAAAGACTTTAAGTTGTTTATGTTAAAAACTCCTAAAGAATATTTTAAAAAAGAATATCCTTTGATAAAAGCATATTCCAAAGATTTATAATTACGATTATTTACAGTTACTATTTTTAATAGATGATTATATTTGGATAACGTTTAGAATTTAACATCTTTTAAATAAAAGGTATTAAACAAAGAATAGTTAGTGGTAAAAAGTGCGGAAATTAGTTTTTTCGCACTTTTTTTGCATTCTAAAATTTCCTCTTTTCTAGTTAAAAAAAGAATAAGGATTTCTCTTTTTACAAGAGCTTAAATAAAATTAGTTATTATATTTTTACAACATGATTTTATCACATAATTTCAACCTTTAAATCATTATAATCATAATTAATATGTTAAAAAAATAAACATATACGATTATTTACATTTATAAGCACTATAAAGTTTTTACATTTGTATAACACACAAGTATAATATGTTTATAAGGGGAAAACATATTAAAAAATTAGGGGATAAAAAGGGCAATTTAATTTGCCCTTTTTTATGCATTAAATAATCAATATTACTATTCGAATTTTAAATATTTAATTAAATCTATTTTTGTTGCGTTATACGCTTTTAAACCAACGACCACAAAAACTAAAATAGTTAGTATTATTGGTGTTATAATGAATGGATATATTGGCATATCAATTCTGTATACAAAATTTTCTAACCAACCTTCTATTATATAATAAGCTATCGGAATTAAAATGACTGAAGCTATTAAAGTAATCTTTAAAAAACTTTTTATCAGTTCAACCATAATTTCTTTAATAGAAGCACCTAATGTTTTTCTTATAGCAACTTCTTTTAAACGCTGCTGAATGGTTAGTGTTGCTAAAGCAAATAAGCCTAATAAAGATACTAAAATCACAACTAAAGTTAATATAAAGAACAGTATTTGCTGATTTTTATATTCTTTATAAGTTTTAGCAAAAGCATCATTTATAAAAGTCGATTTAAAAGGGTAACCTTGTTCTACATTCTCTTGCCAATATACTTCTATATAACTTAAGGTTTCTTCTATATTATTAGGTTTAATTTTTATTTGAATGGTTTCAAAATTGTTTTTTACCCAATTAACAGTATTCCAATGTAAAAAAAATGTTGGCGGAATTTTACTGTCTAAACCTAATGTATGATAATCTTTTACCATCCCTATAACTTCTACATTATCAGTGCCATCTAGCCATCCTAATTTTAATTTTTTACCAATAGGATCCTCGTAAATATTAAAAGATTTTGCTAACGTTTCATTAATCAATATGCTATTAATTGTGTCTGAAGCTCTATTTTCTTTTAAGTTTCTTCCTTTTAAAATTTGAACATTCATTAGATCTAAATAATTAAAATCTATAGCATTACTATTTGATTGTATGTCATTGCCTTTATAACCTAAATTGGTAGAGTTCTGAATTCCCTCTCCACCGATAGCAAATGAATTACTAGTCACTGCATTAATATTTGGGTGCTTTATAAGTTCTTTCTTTGTTAGTTGATATTTTTTATAACGATCATTTCTACTATGCATCCTTATTACTACAATTTGATCAGCTTTAAACCCTAATTCTTTTTCCATCATATAACCTACCTGTTCATTTATAATGATTGATCCAGTAAGAAAAAACCCTGATATTAAAAATTGCATTCCTAACATTATGTTTCTAGATAGTACACCTTTTTTACTTTTTGAAACATTTCCTTTTAAAACTTCTACCGCTTTAAAATTAGAAAGATAAATTGCTGGAATGTTTCCAATAATTATAGATACAATAATAGCTAATAAGCCAATTTTTGTTAAAACTTCTAGATTAAATATAGAAATATCTTTATCCATAAAATTATTAAAAGAAGGAAGAGTAATTTCTACTAATAACAATGAAAATACAAAAGCAATAATACCTTGCAAAACAATTTCTAAAGTATACTGCCTTGTTAATGTTAACTTAGACAAGCCTAAAGTTTTCTTTACACCTACTTCTTTAGCTCTTTGTGTTGCTGATGCAATTGAGAGGTTGATAAAATTTACACAAGAAATTATAATTAATAGTATTGATAAAGAAAGCATAATTAAAATCAATTGATAATTCCCTTTTCCTTCTGGATCAGAACTACTTGCTTTAGATTGTAATCTAATATCTTTTAAGGGATCTAAAATAATTTCTATTCCGTATTTTTCTTCATACTCTTCAATAGTCATACTACTTCTTTTTGCCCTTGGTAATGTTCTATCTTTATACAAAACATCATTTACTTTTTTAGTAACACTTTCAATATCAATACCTTTTATAGTCTTAACAAATATATTGTCATTAAAATCTCCCCAATTCCCTTTAGGCTGTTTTTTATTTTGTATAACAACATTTGGCATATAATAATGGTTCCCTATTATTTTATATACTGTTGTTACTATAAATGCTCTATTATAAATTTCTAACGTTTTACCAATAGCAGATGTATCTCCAAAAAGAACTTTAGCTTTTTCTTCAGATAAAGCTAAATGATTTCTTGCTTCTTTAAATTTATGAGTAGTTCCTTCTATTATTTTAAATGAAAAGAAATCAAAAAAATTAGGTTCTCCTGATAATATACCCGTTGTAAAAACTTGTTTTTCATTTATTTTTATTACTGTACTACGGTAATTTTGATTAGATTGGTAATAATCTACTATTTCTGGGACCTCTTCTTTATATTTGGGACCTTCAATTGAAGTACTTGAATTCCATATAGCACCATCTGACATCTTATGAAGCACTCTATAAATCTCATTTACATTTGAATTGTTTACATTGTAACTTTCCTCTTCTTTTAAAAATAACAAAACAATTAATAAACCAGCAAAACCTAAAGTTAAGCCAAGGATATTAACTAAAATGTTTAGCCAATTCTTTTTACTATTCCTAAAAAATATTTTAAACCATGTTTGAATCATAATTTCTTTCTTTTATTAATTATTGAACTAAAACATCAACTTTATGCTCATTCTTTTTCTCAGAAATTACTTCCCCGTCTTTTAAAGTAATAATTCTTGAAGAAAATTTAGCATCGTAAGATGAGTGTGTAACCATAACAATTGTAGCTCCAGAAGCATGCAACTCTGTTAATAATTCCATTACATCATTACCACTTTTACTATCTAAATTACCTGTTGGTTCATCGGCTAAAATTAATTTAGGATTCGTTACTAAAGCTCTAGCTACAGCTACTCTTTGTTGCTGACCACCAGACAATTGTAAAGGAAAATGTTTTGCTCTATGCGCAATACCAATTCGTTCTAAAATTTCTGTAACTCTAACTTTTCTTTCGGATGCTTTTACTTTATTATAAATTAAAGGAAGTTCTACATTTTCGTATACAGTTAACTCATCAATTAAATTAAAATTCTGAAAAACAAAACCAATATTTGCTTTACGAAGGCTTGATCTTTCTTTTTCATTAAACTTTGCCACTTCTGTTTCATCAAATAAATAGCTCCCTTCGTTTGGCGCATCTAACAAACCAATAATGTTTAATAAAGTTGATTTACCACAACCTGATGCTCCCATAATTGAAACAAACTCTCCTTTTTTAACTTCTAAACTCAACTTATTTAAAGCTGTTGTTTCTACTTCTTCTGTTCTATAAACCTTTACTAAATCTGTTATTTTTATCATTTTAATATGTTTTTAATTTTTTATTTAACAGTTCTCGACTCCGCTCGAACTGACATTAACTTTATTACTTTACAACTTTTAAACTCTAATTTATATTTACCTCTTCCATCTTTTCAAAATCATCATAGCTAGAGGTAATTACTTTATCTCCTTCCTTTAAACCTTCAATAATTTCGTAATAAAAAGGATTTTCTCTACCAATTTTAATGTTTCTTTTTACTGCTTTATTATCCGAATCTAAAACAAAAACCCATTTACCATTTGTACTTTGATAAAACAATCCTTTAGGTATTAATAAAGCTTTTGTTTTACCAGATAAAAACACTTTACTATTTAAAGACATACCTCTTTTTATGTTGTTTGATAAAGTATCCTTCTCAAACAATAATTCGACTTTAAATTGTCCACTTTTTACTTCAGGATAAATTTTTGATAAGGCTATTTTATAATTTTTAGCATTTACAGAAACAATTCCTTTAATTCCTTTTTTAAGTTTAGAAATATAATATTCATCAACATTTGCTACTAATTTATAACCATCTAAAACATCCATTTTCCCGATTGGTTGTCCTTGATTGTAGTTTTCTCCTAATATTGGATTAAAAGAAGATAACAAACCATCTACTGGCGCTTTTACTGTAAAATTTTCTTTGTTTTTACGTAATAACTCTAAGCTTTTCTCCATATTATTTAACGATGAATTTATACTTATTAATTGTAAATCTCTACTTCTTTTTTCTTCTGAAACACTTTTTTTAATTACGCCATTTCTTTCTTTTTGATATGAGTGTTCTTGAGCAGTTTTTTCATAATCATTTTTAGCTACAACTCCTTTCTCAAATAATTTCTTATCTAAATCGTATTGACGTTTTGCATTTCTAAAATCATTATTAATACTTAATAATTGTTGATCTAAACTTAATTGCTGATTTTTAATACTTACTCGTAGATTTCTTAAATTATTAATCTGCTCGATCATTGCTGTCTCTTGCGTTAAATAATTTAATTCAGCGTTCGGATTGTAGACTTTTAATAAAGGCGTTCCTTTTTTAATCATTTGTCCGCTTTCTACAAAAATTTCAGAAACAGAACCACCCTGAATAACATTTACCAAAACAGAGGTTTTTGGTTCAACCGTGCTATTAAATAAAATAACATCTTCAAAGTCTCCTTTAGTAACTTCTCTAATACTTAAACTATCTTTTTTAATGTTAACTTGTTTTTTACGTGTTAAATTCATTAAAATAACACTCATTAATAAGACGATTGGAATTCCCCATAATAGCATCTTCTTAGTTGTTTTGTTTTTAGTTTGTATCTGCTTATCCATTATAATTTGTCTTCGTTTGGCATAGTTAATTCCATAAATATGCCATTAGAGAACATGCAAATAAAATACTCATTGCTAGGTGTTTATGTTTTTACTTGATTTTATAGGTGTTCAAAATCGAACATTTTTTTGTTCATATTCAAACAATTGACTAACTATGTAATATGAGAAAAAAAGAAGCAACCATATTGATAGTAGATGATGATGATGATATCTTATTTTCTGCCAGAATAAGTTTAAAGAAATATTTCACCGAAATTATCACGGCTAATAATCCGAAGAAAATAAGTAATCATTTAACTTCTTCAACCCATATAGATGTTGTTTTGTTAGATATGAATTACCGTATTGGTTATGAAGATGGTAAAGAAGGTTTGTATTGGTTAAAGCATATTAAAGAAGTTAGTCCGGAAACTACCGTGCTTTTAATGACAGCTTTTGGTAGTGTAAATTTAGCTGTTGATGCTATTAAAAAAGGAGCTACTGATTTTATATTAAAACCTTGGAATACTGAGAGGTTATACGGAATTGTAAATTCAGGAATAGAATTATCGCGTTCTAAACGAAAAACAACACAATTAGAAACCGTACAAAAATTAAACGATAAAGATTTTCATCAACAAACTGAACATATTATTGGTACTTCGCCAGCAATGAAATCGGCTGTTGGCTTGGCGCAAAAAGTAGCGCCTACAGATGCTACTATTTTAATTTTAGGTGAAAACGGAACTGGTAAATACGTATTTGCAAAAGAAATACATTTAAAATCCGAAAGAAAAAACCATCCTTTTATTCATGTCGATTTAGGTTCTTTAAATGAAAACTTATTTGAAAGTGAGTTATTTGGTTATGTCAAAGGAGCTTTTACTGATGCTCATAAAGATACTATTGGTAGATTTGAATTGGCAAAAGGCGGTACTATTTTTTTAGATGAAATAGGTAACCTTCCACTCCATTTACAATCTAAATTATTAACTGTTGTTCAGAACAGAAAAATAACACGTTTAGGTGAAGGTAAAGAACGAGCTATTGATGTGCGCATTATTTGTGCTACAAATGCAAATGTTCATAAAATGGTAGCAGAGCAATTGTTTCGTCAAGATTTGTTATTTAGAATAAATACTATCGAATTAAACTTACCGCCGCTTCGAGATCGTATTGGTGATATTGAGTTACTAGCAAATCACTTTTTGAAGAAACTGAACCAAAAATACAGAAAGAAAATAAACGGATTTAATACACAAGCTATTAGTGGATTAAAAAAATATCATTGGCCTGGAAATATTAGAGAAATAGAACATATTGTAGAACGTGCAGTAATTATAACGGATAATACTGAAATTCAATTAGAAGATTTACATTTTTCAACTAAAAAACTAGAAGCTACATTGGCTAATAGTTTAAACTTAGAAGAAACTGAAAAGTTGTTAATAGAACAAGCGTTGCAAAAGCATCAAGGTAATATTTCTCGTGCCGCAAAAGATTTAGGTTTAACCCGAGCTGCACTATATAGACGCTTAGAAAAACATCAATTATAAAATGGGAAAACCTCAATTTATTCAGATACTTATTAGAGTTTTGCTATTGATAATAAACGGAATTCTAGTTTTTTTTGCCTATTTAAACGGATACTCAATTAACGCTATTGGATTTTCTTTTTTGTTTATTTTTCAACTATTCTTATTTTTTGATTATCTAAAAAAACTGTTTGCTGATATCGAAAAATCGATAGATTGTTTATTGCATGATGATTATTCGAATACTTTTTCATCTAAAAAAAGAGAAAATCCGTTACACAACAAAACTGCTTTATTATTAGAAAAAAACCGAAAAAAAAGTCTTTTAAAAACTTCTGAAGCATTAATTCTTACCAATATTATAGAAAGTTTAAGTACAGGTATTCTTATTTTAAGAAAAGATACGAATCTACAAATTGAAGTATTTCAAATTAATAAAGCGTTTACCGAATTTTTAAAAATACCAAAATTTTATAATTGGAATTTATTAAAAGGTAAACTAGGTAACCTAGCTAACTTCATATCTAAATGGGAAGAAGTTAAGCATACTATTAGTATTGATGTAAATGATATAAAAGAAAGTTTTTTCTTAAAAACCTCGGTTACACAAACCAATCAATATGAATATTTAATTATTTCTTTAGAAACGATTCAGCAATTAATTGATAAGAAAGAAAAAGAAGCTTGGTATAAATTAATGAATGTAATGTCGCACGAAATAATTAATACCATTACTCCTATTAGTAGTTTAGCCGAAAATTTGGATTCTCTTTTACAAGAAGATCAAACTGATGAAGAAACAATACAAGAGTTATCGCAAGGATTGCAAATAATTAAACGTCGTTCATATCATTTAACATCTTTTGTAGATACTTATAGAAAGTTAGCTGAATTACCTTTGCCACAAAAAGTAGAAGTAGATCTTACTATAATTATTAAAAATACTTTAACACTTTTTCAACAAGAGTTTTCTTCTAAAAACATAAAAATAGAATTCGATGTTTCTCAACAGATAATTATTAATGCTGATAAGCAACAAATAGAACAAGTACTTATAAATTTACTATCTAATTGTTTGTATGCTTTAGTGGCTATTAAAAATCCGAAAATCACAATTAAATTGCATCAAGAGAGTAACCGAATAAACTTATCTGTTATAGATAATGGTATTGGTATTTCTAATGATATTAAAGACAACATCTTTATTCCATATTTTACAACCCGAAAAGACGGTTCTGGAATTGGGTTAACTTTAAGTAAAAGTATTATGGAAGCTCATAACGGAACAATTCGGTTTGTATCACATACAAATGAGACTTGTTTTAAATTAACTTTTATAAACAATAAGTAATTTACAATTGTAAACCAACTATTTATTGATATTTAATTATATATAATCCAATTTGTATTTATATGTATATTAATATATATTAGTGATGTTTACAATTGTAATTATGAGAGAAAGCCTTATTATCACGCTACTTTAGGTATATACATCTTAAATGCGGTGGTTTATCTCTTAATTGACGTATAACACTTGTATATATAGCATAACTCTTCTTTAAACCTCTTAAAATCTGCATACTTATCGATTTATAAGAGCTATAATTCTATTTATAGGTTATTACACATCCATCTTTTACATGAATAATTAAATTATTTACACATGTAAACAAGTGTTTAAATAAAGTTACGTATTTACAAATGTGCTTAATGGATTCTTTAGTAATAGCTACCCAATCCATGGAAACTATTGAAAAACTCTATTAAACAGACTTAAGTAACTGTTTTTTAATGGTTTAATACCTTTTACCTAGAGTTTTAATGAAGTGTAACAGAGTATATTAACTTGTTCTGTTAAATTTTTATATCAATTTACAATTGTGTATCTTTACAATTCATATATGTAATTTACAATTGTAACCTATTTATGGATTTACTTACTCGATTAAAAGAAATAATTGCTCATTACGATTTAACATCGTCAACTTTTGCGGATACTATAGAAGTGCCACGCTCTAGCATATCTCACCTATTGTCGGGCAGAAACAAACCTAGTTTAGATTTTGTTATGAAAGTGGTTGATAAATTCCCAGAAGTAGATTTGTACTGGTTGTTATATAATGAAGGATCTTTTCCTAAAAAAGAAATCGCTATTAAAAAATCAACAGTAAACATTAAAAAAGAAAAAGAAGCTCCTTCTCTATTTTCTGAAAATTCGATATCCGAAGAAGAACCTGTAATTAATTCAAATATGCAATTCTCAGGAAACACAAAAAAACTACGAAAAGTTGTTCTTTTATATACTGACGGAAGTTTTGAAGAGTTTAACCAATAAATCAGTCCTTTTATTAAATACCACTTTAAAAGAAAATAATTTAGATTTTAAATGAGCTTTTATATCTAATAAAAAATATCCCGTAGTAATTTTAAAATTACTACGGGATATTTTTAAATGGTATTATTTTATTAGCTCAGGTAGATATTACCAATCAATAGGAAAATAATCTTTTAAAAATTTTCCACACCAATGTTTACCAGTATTAATTCCGTCAATTAAAGGATCCATAACTCTTGCAGCACCATCAACAATATCTAACGGTGGTTGAAAATCATGAACTTCAACTTTCTTTTTAGATAATTCAGCAGGATCTTCATCTGTAACCCAACCTGTATCTACCGCATTCATATAAATACCTGATTTTGCAAATGTAGAAGCAGAAGTATGTGTTAACATATTTAAAGCAGCTTTTGCCATATTAGTATGTGGATGCCTATCTACTTTTTTAAAGCGATGGAATTTTCCTTCCATAGCAGTTACGTTAATAATATGCTTCTTACCAGTGTTTTCTTTCATCATTAGGTTAGACAAGCGATTACATAAAACAAAAGGGGCAACAGCATTTACCAATTGTACTTCTACCATTTCTGTAGTTTCTATTTCACCTAATCGTAAACGCCAACTATTGGTTTTTCTTAAATCTACTTGTTGTAAATCAGCATCTAATTGTCCCTCAGGAAATACTTCTGATGTTTGTAAAGAGTTATCAAAACTATACGGAATTTGAGATAACTCTGCTGAATTACGTAACCCTATTCCTGGTTCTGGTCCGTGCCAAGTAACAGGCAATACGTTATTTTTATCTGTTTTAGAAGGATCTATACTTAAACTCGATAATTCTTCTAAACAACTTTCATGATCTTTTAGTAATCTTTGCGCTAACTTCGGAAGCTTATCAACAGGTAATTTTTCATTTTCCATTAAGTGGAAATAAAATCCTGATGGTCTCCTTACTGTTTGAGCAGCATTATTAATTAAAATATCTAATCGATCGTATTTTTGCTCTATATAATTACAAAAAATTTCTACACTAGGTATGTGTCTTAAATCAAGACCATGAATATGCAAGCGGTCGCTCCAATCTTTATAATCTTCTTCTTTAGAAAAACGGATAGCAGAATCTGCCGGAAAACGTGTAGTAGCTACAACTGTTGCACCTGAACGCAATAACATTAAGGTGATATGATAACCAATTTTTAAACGCGAACCTGTAATTACAGCTACTTGATCTTTTAAATCAGTAGTTTGAAAACGTTTAGCATAATTTAAATCACCACAATCTTTACACATCGTATCGTAAAAATGATGGAGTTTTGTAAACATGGTTTTACAAACGTAACAGTTTCTAGCAGATTCTAACTCTAAAGTATCTTCATCAATGGCAGCTGCTCCTAATAATTTAGGTGCCACAAATAATGCTGCTTCACGAGCAGAACGAATTCCTGTAGTTTTTCTTGCGTGTGTATCTTTCGCAATCATTTTACGCTTCGCTGCCTTTTTAGCATCTTTTCTTCGGCGTTCAAACTCAGTACGATTTGGCCTAGTTAATTCACCTGCAGCCTTAAATAATGCTACTCTTTGGGCTTCTGGTAATTCAAAAAGCTGGTTTGTATCTTCCAATAATTGTTGTAAAGTCGTAATACAAGATGCAATGTCTATATTCGATTTTTCTTCACTCATAAACAAATTATTTATTTTTATTTTAGAAGTTTTAATATCCTTTTACTATACAAATTATTCTGAAATAGCTTCAGAATACTCCTTCGATATCTAGGTTATAGCTTTAAAATAAAAATCTCTGCTATACTCTTTATATCTAGGCGCGAAATTACCTATTTTTAATGAATTTATTTTATCTATTAAAGAATAAAAAATACTTTATAACAGCTATTATTTAATGCTAAAATCAAAAAAAGAGATTTACCAATATTGGTAAATCTCTTTTTATATTTATAGTTGCTCTTAAAAAAGCAATAATCATTAAAGTAAGATTAATTATTTAACCAATGTTACTTTTACAGCATTCATACCTTTCATCCCTTTTTCAAGTTCGAAACTTACTTTATCGTTTTCTGAAATCTGATCAATAATACCACTAACGTGTGTAAAGTATTTTTCTTGATCTGCAGAATCGATGATAAATCCAAATCCTTTAGATGAATCGAAAAAAGAAACAGTTCCTTTTCTAACAGGATCAAATGCTTCTTTATCTCCTTCTAAAGTTTTAGGTACACTTACTTGAATATCCTCTAAACTGATTTCTTCTATTACTTGATCTGGATCAGGAGGAGTAGCACTTAAATTTCCATAAGCATCTGTATATGCAAATTCAATTCCAGTTGATCCATTTTCCCTTATATCAGCCTTTCGAGCTTCCATTTTCTTTCTTTTATCTTCACGTTTTTTTAAACGCTTTTTCTCTTTTTCATTCTTATTAAATGATTGCTGAGATTTTGCCATAAGATTAATTAATATATAATTTTAATACTAGTTATAATTTAGAGTATTGATAAATACCTTTCATTGGAGATTATCATAATCGCCCCAATATAATCCTAAATTACGTATTTTTTTTGATTTTTTTTGATTTTTTCACTTAAAAATTCTTTTAAACCTAAATTTAAAAGAAAAAGTATTACTTCTAATTACATTCTATGAAAATAAAAAGTCCATCAAAGAATGATGGACTTTTAAAACTTAAAGTATATTTTTTAGATAACTTTTACGTTAACCGCATTTGATCCTTTCTTTCCTTCTTCTAAATCAAATTCTACTTCGTCTCCTTCGCGAATTTCATCGATTAAACCTGAAACGTGTACGAAATGATCTTTTGTTACTCCTTCTTCAGTGATGAAACCAAATCCTTTAGTGTCATTGAAAAACTTTACTATTCCTTTACTCATTGTAATGTAATTAAATTTATAATACTTATTCAGTTTGCAAAGATGGTGCCATATTTTTGATAAAATACATATTAATTGATTTATTTTTAATAAATCTTATATGTCATATTAGTTATCGCTCATTTAAACCAACTTATTATTTTCTTTTTTTATCTTTTTCCACTTTCGTAGTATTAGATTGTGCTAAATAATTAGCTAATACTTTATCTACTAATTCGTCTTTTGTTAAATGATGAAAGATTGTTTTTATTTTTGCTTTAAAATCTTCTGAAACGTTACGGTTAGGTTTGGTTTTAAATATTTTATTAGCCCATATTAAGCCATTATTTTCTTCAATACTTTTAGCATCTGCCTTTTTAAATGGCTTGAAACTAATCCCTAGTTCCTTTTCAAAATCTGCAATATCTTTTACTTCTTCCTCTTGCAATATAGTTAACGAAAGTCCGGTTGCTCCTGCCCTAGCCGTTCTACCACTTCTATGTACGTAAACATCATAAGTATCTGGTAAATGATAGTTTACTACATAAGAAACTTCTTTTACATCAATACCACGAGCTGCTAAATCGGTAGCAACTAATATATCTATATGTCCTTCTCTAAATTGCCCCATAATTCGATCACGAATTCCTTGTGTTAAACTACCATGAATGGCTCCTGAAGAGAATTTGTTTATCGCTAAATTCTTAGCCAATTTGTTAACTGCAGCTTTCGTTTTACAAAAAATAATACCTCGCTGACCAATTTTTGAATTTAAAAAATGAAGTAATACTTCTAATTTTTCTATTGGTGCTACTACAACATATTGATGATTGATACCTTGGTGACCAACTGTTGTCATGTCTGCTTCAACATTAATTACATGTTTTGACATATAATTTTGCACCAATTGTTTTATCGTTCCAGGCATTGTTGCCGTAAACAATAATGTTCTTCTCGATTTCGGAATTTCTTTAATAATACTATCTAATCCTTCTTTTAAAGCACTTACCATTTCATCAGCTTCATCTAAAATAAAATGCGTTATATGTTTAACATCTATCGCGTTTCTTTTTATTAAATCGGCCAAACGACCTGGTGTTGCCACAACAACATGTGTATCAGACTGTAAACGTTCTATTTGTGGTTTAATAGGTATTCCTCCACAAACTGCTGCGATTGATATTTTTGGACTATTAGCTGAAAATGATATAAGATTATTATATATCTGTTGCCCTAATTCTCTCGTAGGAGCAAGCACAATTGCTTGTACTTTAGATGAAGTTACATCAATTAATTGTAATAAAGGTAAACCAAAAGAAGCTGTTTTACCTGTTCCTGTTTTTGCCAATACAACTACATCTTCTTTTTGATTTAGTATCACAGGAATTGCCTTTTCCTGTACATCTGTTGGTACAGAAATTTGTAAATCGGCTAAACTCTGTTGTAATTCTGTATTAATTCCTAAATCTGAAAACTGTTTTGGCATAAAATATTTTTTATGCAAAGATAATCACACTTATAAGAAATACTATCAATTAATATTCTTATTCCTTTTATTCCAATAACTACTTATAAATAGTGTTATTATTAAAAATAAAAACCTGCTTTTAAAGCAGGTTTTTGTTATTAAATAGTTCGGGTTTTGCACCTTTAATGTCTTTATAAAATTCATAAAAATGAGCAAAATCAGCTTTTATATCATCCGTTACATAAAACGGCTTTGATAACTTTACTTGCTTATTTTCAAAATCGAAACCAAGCATTACAATTGGTATATTAGCACCTTTAGCAATGTAATAAAATCCTGTTTTCCATTTATCTACATATTGCCTTGTACCTTCAGGAGAAATTGCTAATTTAAATTCTTCTTTTGAATTAAAAATATCAATAATTGCATCAACAACATTTGTACTTTTAGTTCTGTCTATCGGCGCTCCACCTAAAGCTTTAAAAAAAAAGCCAAAAGGAGGTTTGAATAATGATTTTTTTCCTACAAAATTAAGTTTGGTTTTTGTGATGTTTCTAGAGAATAAACCCACATAAAAGTCCTCCCAACTAGTGTGTGGTGCTCCTATTAATACGTATTTTTTAAGTTCTTTCGGAAACTCTCCGTCAAACTTCCATCCTAAAATTTTTGTAAATATAAATTTAGATATCATCTATTAATTATAAAGTTCAAAATTACGCTTTTCTATATAAAGTTCAAACAAAATTAACCAATCTTACGTTATATTTGTTAGCATATAAACTTACGAAATTCTAATGAATACTTCTCTTTTAATTGGCATTGTTGCCTTGTGCACCTTAATTTTTGGTTTTGTTATCGGTTATCTTTTATCAAAATTAAAAGTTAAACAACAGTTTGCAGATTTAGAAAAAAAAATAACAACTCAACAAATAAATTCTTCTAATTTAGAAATTCAAAAAACTGAAATTCAAGGTCGTTTCACTGATAAAGCAAAAGAAACGGAAGAAATCCGCAGAGAAAAAGAATTCTTAAATATTGAGTTAGCTAGAAAAAATGAGGAATTAAAAAACCTTCAAATAAAGCTTAACGAAAACAAAATTGAAGTAGAAAAACTACAAGATAAATTTACCAAAGAGTTTGAAAACTTGGCTAATAAAATTTTAGAGGAGAAGTCAAGTAAATTCACAGAACAGAATAAAGAAAATATTAAAAACATCTTACATCCGCTTCAAGAAAAAATTAAAACTTTTGAAGATAAAGTTGATAAAACACATAAAGAAAGTATCGACTATCATTCAGCTTTACGTCAACAAATTGTAGGTTTAAAAGAGATGAACCTACAAATGAGTAAAGAAACTATCAATTTAACAAAAGCCTTGAAAGGTGATAATAAAATTCAAGGAAATTGGGGGGAGTTAGTACTAGAACGTGTTTTAGAAAAGTCTGGATTAGAGAAAGATAGAGAATATTTTGTGCAACAGTCTTTTGTAAATGATGAAGGTAAACGTGTTTTACCCGATGTGGTGATTCATTTACCTGATAATAAAAAAATGATTGTCGATTCGAAAGTTTCACTAACCGCTTATGAACAATATGTAAATACAGATGATGATTTAGAGAGGGAACGTTTTTTAACAGCACATATTAATTCTTTAAAAAGGCATGTAACCCAACTATCTGAAAAAAAATATGAAGATCTTTATAAGATAGAATCTCCTGATTTTGTATTATTATTTGTACCGATAGAACCAGCATTTGCCATTGCTTTAAATCAGGATAATTCATTGTATAATAAAGCATTTGAAAAAAATATTGTTATTGTTACGCCAACTACGTTATTAGCTACTTTACGTACTATTGATACCATGTGGAATAATGAAAAACAACAGCGAAACGCATTAGAAATTGCCAGACAAGCAGGTGCTTTATATGATAAATTTGATGGATTACTACAAGATTTAATAGGCATAGGAAAAAAAATAGATGCCTCTAAAGATGATTACAATGCTGCTATGAACAAGTTAGTAGATGGTCGAGGTAATCTTATAACGAGTGTCGAAAAACTGAAGAAAATGGGTGCGAAAGCTAAAAAAACATTGCCCGAAAATATTGTTGAGAGAGCTCGAGAAAATGAATAAAAAGCAACATTCTTTTTTATAAAAATTAAACACAAAAAAGTCCACCTAAATCGGGTGGACTTTTTTATATCTAATAACCACTTAGTGGTTTACATTACGAATAATCTTTTGTCATGCATTAAATCGTATACCTTCTCTCCTACTTGCTTTAAAACATCGTCGTTTCCAACATTCATTAACGCTTCGTCAATTAAATCTACAATAGTTTGCATATCTTCTTCAACCAAACCACGAGTAGTTACAGCAGCAGTACCTACACGAATACCAGAAGTTACAAACGGACTTTGAGTATCGAAAGGAACCATGTTTTTATTAACTGTAATATCTGCTTTCCCTAAAGTATCTTCCCCTTCTTTACCTGTAAGATTTTTATTACGTAAGTCAATTAGCATACAGTGATTGTCTGTTCCTCCAGAAATAATATCGTATCCTTTAGCAACAAAAGCTTTCGCCATAGCTGTTGCGTTTTCTTTTACCTGTAATTGATATTCTAAAAACTCATCAGTTAATGCCTCTCCAAAAGCAATTGCTTTTGCTGCAATAACATGTTCTAATGGTTCACCTTGATTTCCTGGGAAAACCGCAGAGTTTATCAAAGTTGACATTTTCTTTAATTTTCCTGATTTTAATTTTAATCCAAACGGATTTTCAAAATCTTTCCCAATCATAATCATTCCACCACGCGATTCACGTAACGTTTTGTGCGTTGTTGTAGTAACAATATGACAATGTGGTAAAGGATCAGATAAAATACCTTTTGCAATTAAACCTGCCGGATGCGAAATATCTGCCATTAAAATAGCACCAACACTATCAGCAATCTCTCTAAATTTTTCAAAATCCATATCACGAGAATATGCCGAAGCTCCTGCAATAATTAATTTTGGTTTATGTTCTTTTGCTTGCTGCTCTAAATGGTTATAATCAATTTTTCCAGTTGCTTTATCTACACCATAAAAAACTGGATTGTATAATTTACCCGAAAAATTTACAGGAGATCCATGAGTTAAATGCCCTCCATGAGATAAATCAAAACCTAAAATAGTATCTCCAGGATTTAAACACGCTGCAAATACAGCGGTATTTGCTTGTGAACCAGAGTGTGGTTGCACATTTACATATTCAGCGCCAAATAATTCTTTAGCTCTATCAATTGCAATTTGCTCTACAATATCTACCACTTCACATCCACCGTAATAACGTTTACCAGGATATCCTTCAGCATATTTATTAGTTAAAATAGAACCTTGCGCTTGCATTACTTGTTCGCTCACAAAGTTTTCAGAAGCAATCAACTCTAAACCATTTAGCTGACGTTCTTTCTCTTCTTGAATTAAATCGAATATTTGATGATCTTTTTGCATCTTATGTGTTGTTAAATAAGTAACCAAAAGTACTAATTTTATTAATTAATTTTTATGCAATTCTTATCTTATTTTAAACAGAAATTAACTTCTTAATTATTTCTATAAAATTTATAAATTCTTATGCTGATATTGGTTTTAATTGAAAAAAATATGTAGGTTTGATTCTAAAATTAAACACAACTACTTCGATGAAAATAACTGCAAATAATCCTAATAGAAAATCTTGGTTAAATGTTGAAAAAAACTCTGATTTTCCTATACAAAATATTCCTTTCGGAGTATTCATTACGAAAGATGATATTATAACAATTGGTACAAGAATTGGTGATTTTGCTATTGATTTAGGTGCTTTACATCAATTAGGTTACTTTGAAGGTATCCCTTTAACAGATGATATTTTTTTACAAGATACCTTAAATGATTTTATTGCTGACGGACGTAAAACTTGGCGTTTAGTTCGTAATAGAATTGCGGATATTTTTGATGTTACTAATGGTAAATTACGTGACAATGCCGAACATAAAGCCGAAGTAATCTTTAGAATGGATGAAGTTGAAATGCAGCTTCCTGTTTCTGTTGGTGATTATACCGATTTTTATGCAAGTAAAGAACATGCAACCAATGTTGGTTCTTTATTTAGAGATCCTGAAAATGCATTGTTACCAAACTGGTTGCACATTCCTATTGGGTACCATGGTAGAAGTTCTTCTATCATTCCATCAGGAACACCAGTACGTCGTCCTGTTGGACAACAACGCCCTAGTGAAGGAAGTACAACGCCTAACTTTGGACCTTCAAAATTATTAGATTTTGAATTAGAAATGGCTTTTATTACAACGGTTGCTAATGATTTAGGAGATAGAATTCCGATTGAAGATGCAGATGAATATATTTTTGGATTAGTTTTATTTAATGATTGGTCTGCTCGTGATATACAAGCTTGGGAATATGTTCCTTTAGAGCCTTTCTTAGGTAAAAACTTTGCTTCTACAATTTCACCATGGATTGTTACTTTAGATGCTTTAGAGCCTTTTAGAGTTGATAACCCAAAGCAAGTACATGAACCTTTACCTTATCTTAAGAAAGAAGGTAAAGATAGTTTAGATATTAATTTACAAATGGCTATTCAACCAGAAGGTAAAGAAGAAACAGTTGTTTGTAATTCTAACTTTAAGTATATGTATTGGACTATGGCGCAACAATTAGCGCATCATACCGTAAACGGATGTCCTATTAATGCCGGAGACATGATGGGTTCTGGTACTATTTCTGGATCTACAAAAGATAGTTTTGGTTCGATGTTAGAATTAACTTGGAGAGGTCAAAATCCTATAAAAATGAATGATGGTTCTGAGCGTAAATTTATCAACGACCACGATACTGTTATTATGCGTGGTTATTCTCAAAATGATGATGTTCGTATCGGATTTGGAGAATGTACTGGTAAAATTTTACCTGCCACTGAATTATAAAATCTATTTTTGATCTTAAATAAATTAGGCCTGAATAATAAAATAATTATTCAGGCTTTTTTATATATCTTCCAAAAAACATTTTGGCTTTTTAATAAATCTTGCCTCAGAAATAAAGCTCATAAAAACAAAAAAGCAGCAATTTAAAATTGCTGCTTTTTTGTTTTAATATGTATATCTTAAGTTAACATTCCACCATCTACAGATAATGTTTGTCCTGTAATATATGCACTCATATCAGAAGCTAAAAACACACAAGCATTTGCAATATCTTCTGGAGTTCCTCCTCTTTTTAAAGGAATTTCATTACGCCATCCTTCCACTACTTTTTCATCTAATTTTGCGGTCATTTCTGTTTCAATAAATCCAGGAGCAACTACGTTACTTCTAATATTTCTTGAACCTAACTCTAATGCTACTGATTTAGAAAATCCTAAAATACCAGCTTTTGATGCTGCGTAATTAGCCTGGCCTGCATTTCCTCTTAATCCAACAACAGAACTCATATTAATAATAGATCCTTTACGTTGTTTCATCATTGGGCGAATAACAGCTTTTGTTAAGTTGAAAACCGATTTTAAATTCACTTCAATTACTTTATCAAAATCATCTTCAGAAATACGCATTAACAAATTATCTTTTGTAATACCAGCATTGTTTATCAATACATCAATACTTCCAAATTCTGTATGTACTTCTTTCGCTAATTCCTGAGCTGCATCAAAATCTGCTGCGTTTGACTGATATCCTTTCGCTTTTACACCTAAATCTGTCAATTCTTTTTCTAATGCATTTGCCGCATCAACTGAAGAACTGTATGTAAAAGCAATATTTGCACCTTGTTTTGCAAATTCTAAAGCTATTCCTCTACCGATTCCTCTAGAAGCTCCGGTTATAATAGCTGTTTTATTTTCTAATAATTTCATTATCTAGTTGTTTTGATAGATCAAATATAAAAATAAAAATCCTGCTAAAGAATACTCTTTAGCAGGATTTTAAATAGTTATAAATTATTTTATTAAGATTTTATCTTTTTCTCATTTACATAATTAAATAAATAGTCGATATCTAGTTCTTTAATTTTACCTAATTTCTGCAAAGACTCAACATTTAAATCTTTTTTATTACCAATTACCATTACGTTATAAGATTCACCTTTTACATTTTTATCAAAAAATGCTTTTAAATCTTCCATTTTCATGTTCTTAATGGTATTGTACATTGCTTCTCTATGGTCATTGTCAATTCCACGTTTCTTTAAACCTTCATAAGTCCAAAAAATGTTTGATTTAGTAATACGTTGCGCTGCTAACTTTTTTAATGTAGATTCTTTTGCTGCATTAAATTGCTTTTCAGCCTCTGGCATGTTGTTCATTAAATCCATCATAGCATCTACAGCTTGCTCTAATTTATTAGCTTGTGTACCAACATATGCCATAACATAATTAGAATTTCCTTTTTTAGAAGCGTTACTATACGATGCAAATGCAGAGTATGCTAAAGATTTAGATTCTCTAATTTCTTGAAAAACGATTGATGATAATCCGCTACCAAAATAGGTATTAAACAATGTTGAGGCTGCTAAATTTTCAGCTTTAAAAGGTGCTCCTTTTGCTAAAAAAATCAATTCAGTTTGCACCATATCATAATTTGTAAAGAAAACATTTCCACCTGTTTCAGTTTCTTTGTATTCTTTTGCTACTGGATATTCTTTTAATTCACCATATAATTTATGATTCGTATTTAAAGAAGCTACTGCAGCATTTACATCTTTACCGTAGTAAAAAATACGTTGCTTATAGTTTTTCATGTCTTTAACTATTGCAACTAACTCTTCAGGATTTATAGCTTTTAATTCATCAACTTGCATGATGTCTCTTAATCTTGAGTTTTCACCATACTTACCATAGTTCATTAAACCTGTAAATAAAATATTCCCTTTTTGAGTTTTTCCATTTTCACGACCTTTCTGAATTTTTGCTACATATTTATCATATGCTTCCGGATCTGCTTTTGCATTGTCCCATAAATGCTCTAGCAACTCTAACCCTTTAGATAAATTTTCTTTTAAACCATTTAAACCTACGTAAGTTTTATCGTTTCCGGCATTTACATAATAAGAAATACCTAATTTATAAAACTCTTTTTTAATTTCTTCATTCGTATATTTATCAGTACCAACATATTCTAAATATCCTGCAGCTAAAGATAATTTCTTATCATTATCACTACCCATATCAAAAATAATATTCATATCAAATAAATCATTATTTTCATTTTCTACATAAGAAACTTTAATTCCGTTTTCAGTTGTAGTTTCTTTAATTGCAGTCTTATAATCTACAAATTTAGGTTGTAATGGTGCTGATTTAATTTTATTAAATTCGGTGATAAATTCAGAACTCTTCCCTCTATTTAAATTTACTGGTGTAATTCCTGGATTAGAAACTTTTACAATATTTTCATCTTCTCCTTTACGCTTATAAGTTACCACGTAATTATTTTGATAAAATTTATTTGCAAAATCAACCAATTCTTGTTTAGATATTTTTTTTAAATCATCTAAAAAACGCACTTTATTATCCCAATTTTCATGGTGAATAAATGCATTAAAATAAGCGCCTGCCAAAGCAGTATTATTTTCATACTGACGTGTTTGACTTAATTTTAAATCATTTACAACAGCATCAATCATCCATTCATCAAATTCTCCTTTTTTTAATTTTTCAATTTGCGCTAACAATAAATCCTTAACTTCATCTAAAGTTTGACCAGATTTAGGTGCACCTGAAAAAGAATGATATCCGTAATCATTTAAAAATGTTGGAGAACAACCAGCATATTGTACAGCTTGTTTTTGATTTAAATTTAAATCGATTAAACCAGCATTACCGTTTGCCATAATCATATCACAAAGTGTTACAAACTTCTCATCTTCAGTATTTACACCACCAGAACGGTATGCTATAGAAATACTTTCTGATGTTGGTCCGAAAACTTCGCTCATAATAGGAGTTGTAATCGCTTCTTCTTTAGGTAATGTTGGATGTGTTAATTCTTTCTTTTCGAATTTACCAAAAGTAGCATCAATTTGTTTCATGGTTGCATCAAAATCTAAATCACCTACTAAAACAATTGCCATATTATTTGGCACATAGTATTTGTTAAAATAGTTATGAATATCAACCATTGACGGGTTTTTTAAATGTGCAGCTGTACCAATAGTAGATTGTTGCCCATATGGATGTTTAGGAAATA
Source organism: Tenacibaculum retecalamus (assembly GCF_027941755.1). Lineage (NCBI taxonomy): Bacteria > Pseudomonadati > Bacteroidota > Flavobacteriia > Flavobacteriales > Flavobacteriaceae > Tenacibaculum > Tenacibaculum retecalamus. Next base: position 1,488,841 of record NZ_CP115916.1, read on the forward strand.
AATCTTTTAACATCATTGCATAACGCTTTCTTCCATCGTTATCCTGCCCTCTATTAAATTCTTCAAAAACAGCTTCTAATTCTGTATGAAATAAACGTAATACTAACGTACTAAAACGCTCAGATTCTAAGTTTAACCATTTGTTTAATTCGTTTGCAGGTATTTTATTTTTGTATACCGTTTCTTCAAACCAAGTGTGTGCATTGGTACCTGTAGCACCTAAAGATGATACCATTTTATCATATTCATTAGCTATTGAATAATTAGATGCTTCTAAAGAAATTTTATCAATCTCTTTATACAATGCTAATTTTTTATCAGCATCTTTTTCTGCTCTGTGTTTTTCATATAAATTAGAAATAGTATCTAAATAGCTTTTTTCTTTTTCCCAGTCGGCAGTACCAACCTTATGTGTTCCTTTGAACACCATGTGTTCTAAATAATGTGCTAATCCTGTTGATTCTTTAGGATCGTAATTAGATCCTGCACGAACAGCAATATAGGTTTGAATTTTAGGCTCATCCGTATTTTTACTTAAATATACTTTTAAACCATTGTTTAAAGTATATAAACGTAATCCTGTTGGATCATTTGTAACCGTTTCGTAATTGTAACCGCTAGCATCTGACTGTTGCTCGGTTTTAATTTCTTTTTCTGAAGTTTTTGTTTGCTTACATCCTACTGCGATAGTAAGTAACATACTAATAAATAGCAATTTAATTGTTTTCATGAAGGTTTATTTTTTTATTAAATGTAAAAATCCGTTGAATTTACAAATTCAACGGATTAAAAAATAATATATTATGAAAATTTAACAGTTTTTATACTGATAAATTATTTAGATAACACTTTTGCTACCATTTCACCAATCTTAGCTGGAGATTCAACAACGTGAACTCCGTTTTCAGCTAAAATTTTCATTTTTGCTTGAGCAGTATCATCATCACCACCTACAATTGCACCTGCATGCCCCATTGTTCTACCAGCTGGTGCAGTTTGTCCTGCGATAAAACCAATAACTGGCTTACGGTTACCGTCAGCTTTAATCCAACGAGCAGCTTCTGCTTCTAAGTTTCCACCGATTTCACCAATCATAACGATTGCTTCAGTTTCTTCATCGTTCATTAATAACTCAACAGCTTCTTTTGTTGTAGTTCCAATAATTGGATCTCCACCAATACCAATTGCTGTAGTAATACCAAATCCTTGTTTTACAACCTGATCAGCAGCTTCATATGTTAACGTTCCTGATTTAGAAACAATACCTACTTTACCTTTTTTGAAGATAAAACCTGGCATAATACCAACTTTAGCTTCATCTGGAGTAATAACTCCTGGACAGTTAGGATCAACTAAAGTACAACCTTCTAATTGATCGATATAAGATTTAACTTTTACCATATCAGCAGTAGGAATTCCTTCAGTAATACAAATAATTACTTTAATTCCTGCTTCAGCAGACTCCATAATAGCATCAGCAGCAAATGCTGGTGGTACAAAAATAATAGAGGTATCTGCTCCTACTTTTTGCACAGCTTCATCAACTGTATTAAAAACTGGTTTACCGATATGCTCTTGACCTCCTTTACCTGGTGTTACACCTCCTACGACATTTGTACCGTAATCGATCATTTGACCAGCGTGAAAAGTACCTTCACTACCTGTAAATCCTTGAACTATAATTTTTGAATCTTTATTTACTAAAACACTCATTGGTATATTTTTATTTAATTTTAAGCTTCACAAAAATAGTTTTTTGTAATCGATTTGTAAAGCTTTTATTTCTTTTTTTGTTCTCTAAGCAGATGTTTAATTCCTGCTAACTCTTTTAACTTTTCTCTTGATTCTGAAATTGGTGTACCAAAATACGATTTTCCTCCTACTACAGATTTTGTTACGCCTGTTTGTCCGAGTATTACAGCGCCTTTTCCTATTGTAATTCCGCTATTGGTTCCTACTTGTCCCCAAATTGTTACTTCATCTTCAATAATAACACAACCTGCAATACCTGTTTGAGATGCGATTAAACATTTTTTACCGATAACCGTATCATGACCAACATGTACTTGATTATCTATTTTTGTTCCTGCACCAATTCTAGTATCTCCTGTTACTCCTTTATCTATGGTACAAGAAGCTCCTAAATCTACATTATCATTTAAAACAACTCTTCCTCCTGAAATTAATTTATCAAATCCTTCTGGTCTGTTTTTATAATAAAAAGCATCAGCTCCTAAAACAGTATTTGCATGAATTGTTACATTATTACCTATTACTGTATTGCTATAAATGGTAACATTAGGATGAATAACACAATTTTTTCCGATAGTAACATTATCTCCAACAAAAACATTTGGTTGAATAATTGTTCCTTCTCCTATAATGGCAGTGTTAGAAATACTTTCTTTTGATGCTATAAATGGATTAAAATGTTTGATAATTTTATTAAAATCACGAAAAGGATCATCAGAAATTAATAAAGATTTTCCTTCAGGGCAAGCTACTTCTTTGTTTATTAAAATAGTGGTTGCCGCCGAATTTAACGCTTTATCATAATATTTAGGATGATCTACAAAAACAATATCACCATGTTCTACAACATGAATTTCATTAATTCCTTTAACAGGAAAATTTCTATCACCAACAAATTCAACCTTTAATAAGGTTGCTATTTGTTCTAAGGTTTGTGTTTGTTTAAATTTCATTGTAAAAAAGAAATTCCCGCAAAAGCGGGAATTGTTATTATTCTTTAACTCTTTCTTGGTACGTTCCTTTGGTAGTTTCTACCTTTATTTTATCTCCTTCATTAATAAATAGTGGCACATTTACAATTGCTCCAGATTCCATCGTAGCTGGTTTTGTCGCGTTTGTTGCTGTATTTCCTTTAACTCCTGGCTCTGTATGCGTAACTTCTAAAATTACACTCGCAGGCATATCTACAGATAGAGGCATATCGTCTTCAGAGTTTATGATAATAGTTACCACTTCACCTTCTTTCATTAAATCAGGTGAATCTAAAGCACTTTTCTCTAATGTAATTTGAGAATAATCAACTTGATTCATAAAATGAAACGTTTCTCCTTCTCTATATAAATATTGAAATTTATGTGTTTCAACTCTAACATCATCAATTTTTCTTCCTGATGGAAATGTATTATCAACTACTTTACCGTTAGTTACACTTTTTAATTTTGTTCTTACAAAAGCAGGTCCTTTACCTGGTTTTACATGTAAAAATTCAACAACTTTATATATATCGTTGTTGTATCTCATGCATAATCCGTTTTTAATATCTGATGTTGTAGCCATTCTTTAATTTATTTTTATGTTGAAATAATTATTTACTAACTTTTCAACTATTTAATTTTTATGCTTAATTTGATTTAAAGTATCCTTTCATAATACCACGATGCGAATCTTTTATAAACTGTATAATTTCATCACGTTCAGAAGTTGCTCCCATTTCTGCTTCTATAATATCAATCGCTTGTGAATAATTATAGTTTTGTTGGAATAATATTCTGTATATATCTTGAATTTCTCTTATTTTCTCAATTGCATAGCCTCTTCTTCGTAAACCTACCGAATTAATACCTACGTATGATAATGGTTCACGAGCTGCTTTTACATATGGCGGAACATCTTTACGAACCAAAGACCCTCCGGTTACAAAAGCATGATTTCCTACTGATGCAAATTGGTGTACTGCAACCATACCTGCTAATACTACATTATTGCCAATAGTAACATGACCTGCTAAAGTAGTATTATTAGAAAAAATACAATTCTTACCAACAAAACAATCGTGTGCAATATGACAATATGCCATTATTAAACAATTGTCTCCAATAACAGTTTTCATTCTATCAGAAGTACCTCTATTTATAGTAACACATTCTCTTATAGTAACATTATCACCAATTACAACAGTTGTTTCCTCATCATCAAATTTTAAATCTTGAGGAATTGCTGAAATTACTGCTCCTGGAAAAATTCTACAATTTTTACCGATGCGAGCTCCTTCCATAATTGTTACGTTAGAACCTATCCAAGTTCCTGAACCAATTTCAACATTAGAATGTATGGTTGTAAAAGGCTCTATTACTACATTTCTAGCAATTTTAGCTTGTGGATGTACGTATGCAAGTGGTTGATTCATAAAACTATTGTTTTTTTGCTATTTGTGCCATTAATTCTGCTTCTGCCACTACCTTTCCGTTTGCATAAACATAAGCCTGCATATGACAAATACCTCTTCTAATAGGTGTTATCAACTCACATTTAAAAGTTAATGTATCACCTGGTAATACTTTTTGCTTAAATTTAACTTTATCCATTTTCATGAAGTAAGTTAAGTAATTTTCAGGATCTGGTACCGTATTTAAGACCAAAACCCCACCACATTGCGCCATTGCCTCTACTTGTAAAACCCCTGGCATTACTGGTGCTCCAGGAAAGTGACCTGTAAAAAAAGGCTCATTCATAGTAACATTTTTCATACCAACGACATGCGTGTCTGACAATTCTAAAATGCGATCTATCAATAAAAATGGAGGCCTGTGAGGTAGTATGTCCATTATTTGGTGAATATCCATTAATGGCGGAAGATCTAAATCATATTTAGGAACGTTATTACGTTTCTCTAATTTAATAATTTTAGCCAGTTTTTTAGCAAATAATGTATTCACTAAATGTCCTGGTTTATTAGCTATAACTTTACCTCTTATACGAGTACCAACTAATGCCAAATCACCAATTACATCTAATAATTTATGACGTGCAGCTTCGTTTGCCCAATGTAATTCTAGGTTATCTAAAATTCCGTTAGACTGTATTTTAATATCTTCTTTATTAAAAGCTTTCTTTAATTTTTCAGTTGTGCTTGCTGATAATTCTTTATCAACATATACAATTGCATTATTTAAATCACCTCCTTTAATAAGATTATGCTCTAATAACATTTCTATTTCATGTAAAAAACTAAAAGTTCTTGCTGCTGAAATATGCTCTTTAAAGTCAGAAATTTTATCTAAAGTTGCATTTTGAGTTCCTAAAATTTTAGTTCCAAAATCAACCATTGTAGTAACTTGATATTCATCCGAAGGCATTAAGATAATTTCACTCCCCGTAACTTCATCTTTATATGTTATAATTTCTTTTACAACATATTCTACAATGTCAGCATCTTGCTCTACAATTCCTGCTTCTTCTAACGCTTTAATAAAAAACTTTGAAGAACCGTCCATAATAGGTGGTTCAGATGCATTAATTTCTATAATTAAATTATCAATATCTAAACCTACAGCAGCTGCTAAAACGTGCTCTGATGTTTGAATTTGTACACCTTTGTTCTCAATATTTGTTCCTCTTTGAGTATTGGTTACAAATTCTGCCTTTGCCTGTATTATAGGTGAACCTTCTAAATCAACTCTTACAAATGCAAATCCGTGATTTATTGGAGCTGGTTTAAATACCATTGTTACTTCATTACCTGTATGCAATCCTACACCAGATAATGTAATTTCGTTTTGTATCGTTCTTTGTTGCTTACTCATTTTCTATTTTTTGAGCATTTAACTCTTTTTCAATTTTATATACTGTTGACGCTAGCTTTGGTAAGTTTTTAAAATTAACGTATGATTTACTATAATCTGAATATCCAAAAGCTGGTGTTCCTTGAACTACATCATTATCTTTAATACTTTTACCTATTCCTGATTGTGCTTGTATTCGTACATTACTACCTATTGTAACATGTCCTACAATACCTACTTGGCCACCAATCATACAACTCTCACCAACTTTTGTTGAACCTGCAATACCTGTTTGTGATGCTATTACGGTATTTTTACCTATTTCTACATTATGAGCAACCTGTATCTGATTGTCTAACTTCACTCCTTTTCTAATAATTGTAGCCCCTAATGTAGCTCTATCTATGGTAGAATTTGCTCCGATATCAACATTATCTTCAATAATAACATTTCCTATTTGAGGTATCGTTGTATATTCTCCGTTTTCTGTAGGTGCAAATCCAAATCCGTCAGAACCAATAACACTTCCTGAATGAATTTTACAATTCGATCCTATTATTGTCTCTGAATAAATTTTTACTCCTGCAAAAATAGTCGTGTTATCTCCTATTTTAGTATTGTCTCCAATATACGAATTCGGGTAAATTTTCACATTCTCTCCTAAAACAACATTTTCTCCAATATAAGCAAAGGCTCCGATGTATTCATTTTCTCCTACAGATGCAGAATCAGCTATGAAATGCGGATTTTCTCTACCTTGTTTGTTGTTTTTTACTTCATTGTAAAACTCTAATAATTTAGAAAATGAAGCATAAGCATCATCAACCTTAATTAAGGTTGTAGTTATTTCACTTTCTAATTCAAAGTTTTTGTTTACTATTGCAATACTTGCATTAGTAGTATATATGTATGAATTATATTTAGGATTAGATAAAAAAGTAAGAGAACCTTCTGTACCTTCTTCTATCTTTGAAAGTTTAGATACTTCTGCATTAGAATCACCTACAATTTCTCCTTCTAAAATATCTGCTATTTGTTCTGCTGTAAATTTCATTGAATGCAAAAGTAATTATTTTTGTTTAATTACCTCTTGTTAGAATTACTTAACAATTAAATTAAACTATTTTTTTAGGGTAACACAAATAATATTTTATAACTGGTTTAGATAATGCTTTCAAATTTAATTGATCTGAAGCCTTTGCTATATCTTCTAACTCTCCCTTTTTTGTATAAATTTTAATTGGTTTATTTGTGTTATATGCCTGATGTTTAATGCTGTTTGATAAAACAAAATAATTTAACTCCTCTTTTTTTATAGTATTCTCTACTGAAGTTTTTTTGTAAATTTCATTTTTATAAAACTCCGTAAAAGGTTCATCCTGAATTTCAATCTTTAAAAGGTTTCTATGGATAATCATTTTTGCCAAAGAAGAAAGTACAAAATCTTCATGATGTATCCATTCTTTTATTGCTGACATTACATCATAATCATCTAGTTCAGAAAATGTTTTTAAGGTATCGTCTGTAAAATTATTTTCAGTAATGGGGTTGTATAGAAAATATTTTAATGCCTTTCCTGCTGGTAAATCAACGCCTTTTTGCGCTAGTTCTTTTGCTCTTTTTAATATATTAACCAACGTGTTTTCGGCAACCAAACCTGTTTTATGCAAGTAAACTTGCCAATACATTAAACGACGCGCAATAATAAATTTTTCGACAGAATAAATTCCTTTTTGTTCAATTACTAATTCATCTTTTACAACATTCATCATTGCTATTAAACGATCTGACGAAATATTACCTTCGGTAACACCTGTGTAAAAACTATCTCTTTTTAAGTAATCTAACCGATCAATATCCAATTGACTTGATATTAATTGATATAAAAATTCTCGGTGATATTTTCCTTCAAAAATTTGGATAGCTAAACTTAATTGTCCGCCAAATTCATCATTTAAAGCACGCATAAATTTTAATGAAATCTCCTCGTGTGAAACTCCATTTACAATACTATGTTCTAATGCATGAGAAAAAGCTCCATGCCCAATATCATGCAATAAAATTGCAACATACAATGCATTTGCTTCTTCATCAGAAATAACCACATTTTTATTTCTTAAAACATAAACCGCTTTTTGCATTAAATGCATACAACCAATTGCATGATGAAAACGGGTATGATTAGCACCAGGATACACCATATTAGACAATCCCATTTGTGCAACCCTTCTTAATCTTTGAAAATATGGATGCTCTATAATATCAAATATTAAAGAATTCGGGATGGTTATAAATCCGTAAATAGGATCATTTATAATCTTTAATTTATTCGTTTTTTGGTTGTTCAAAATGTATAAATACTTCAATTCTAAACAAAATAATCATAATTTATCTACAAAACCAAATTAACAAAAGCTTTATTAACGTATTTTTAGCTTTTAGAGATACAACAAATACATTTTTGAACGTTATTTTTAGTGTAAACACGTGAAATTATTATGAGAAATATAGATATACTTTGGGTTGATGATGAAATAGATTTGTTAAAACCACACATTTTATTTTTAGAAAAGAAAAATTATGTCGTAACTACCTCTACAAATGGTGCTGATGCTATAGATTTAGTTGCTGAACAAAATTTCGATATTGTCTTTTTAGATGAAAACATGCCCGGAATTACAGGTTTAGAAACCCTGGCTGCAATCAAACAAAAAAATGCAAATCTTCCTGTGGTGATGATTACAAAAAGTGAAGAGGAATATATAATGGAAGAAGCCATTGGATCTAAAATAGCTGATTATTTAATAAAACCTGTAAACCCTAATCAGATATTATTAAGTTTAAAGAAAAACTTAGATCATTCTCGTTTAATTTCTGAAAAAACAACTTCTAATTATCAACAAGAATTCAGAAAAATATCGATGGATTTAGCCATGGTAAATTCGTATGAAGAATGGGCTGACTTATATAAAAAACTTGTGCATTGGGAATTAGAATTAGAAAATATTAATGATACGGGAATGTTAGAGATTTTAGAATCTCAAAAATCCGAAGCAAATTCTCAGTTTTATAAATTCATCAAAAAAAACTATCAAAAATGGCTTACTAGTGATGATAAACCTACTTTTTCGCACACTCTATTTAAAGATTATGTAGTTCCTACGCTATCAAAAGAGCAAGGAGTTTTATTGGTGGTTATTGATAACCTTCGTTACGATCAATATCGTGTTTTAGAGCCTTTTATCAATAATTATTATAAAAAAGAAGAGGAACATTCTTATTATAGTATTTTACCTACTGCAACACAATATGCTCGAAATGCTATTTTTTCTGGATTGATGCCTTTAGAAATGGAAAAAAAACATCCTGATTTTTGGAGAAATGATACAGATGAAGGTGGAAAAAATTTATTTGAACCCGATTTTTTAGATGCTCAAATAAAAAGATTAAAATTAAACATTAAACACGAATATTATAAAATAGTTTCACTTAAAAGTGGTAAAGAATTAGCCGATAATTATAACGGTACAAAGCAAAACGATTTAACAGTGGTTGTTTATAATTTTGTTGATATGTTATCGCATGCTAAAACCGAAATGGAAGTTATTAAAGAGCTTGCTGGTGATGACAAGGCATATAGATCATTATCTGTTAGTTGGTTTAAAAACTCGCCTTTATATGATATTATTAAGAAAGCACAAAAACTGGGACAAAAATTGATTATTACTACCGATCATGGTACTATTAATGCTAAAAACCCAACAAAAGTAGTTGGCGACAAAAATATCAGTTCTAATTTACGTTACAAAACTGGCAGAAGTTTAAGTTATGAAGATAAAGATGTGTTTGCTGTTAAAAATCCGAAAGATATCTTTTTGCCTAGTATTGCTATAAATAGTCCATTTATTTTTGCAAAAGAAGATTTGTTTTTTGCGTATCCTAACAACTATAATCATTTTGTAAAATATTATAAAAACACGTATCAACATGGCGGTGTATCGCTAGAAGAAGTTATTATTCCATGCGCTGTTTATAGTCCGAAATAATTTCATAAACATATTATAGTTTTCTATTTTTGCTTTCTATGAACAAAAATTATTATTTAGACGAATTAACACAAATAGCTGAAGACATTGTTAAAAATGCTCAGAATAAAGTATTGCTTTTTTATGGTGATATGGGTGTTGGTAAAACAACTTTAATCAAAGAAATTTGCAAAGTTTTGGGTGTTGAAGATGTAGCGCACTCACCTACTTTCTCTTTAGTAAATGAGTATCAGACAATCAATAATGATATTGTTTATCATTTTGATTTTTATCGAATCGAACATGAAGAAGAAGCTTACGATATGGGCGTTGAAGATTATTTATATAGCAATAATTGGTGCCTAATTGAATGGCCGAAAATGTTAAAAATTTACTACCTTTAGATGCTGTTGCTGTAAAAATTAATCTTTTAGAGAACGGTCAACGTAATATTCAACTAACAAACAACTAGTTATAATGAGTTCTATTTCGCCTTTTACCAAAGAGCAATTAATGCCACAACCTGAAATGCTTGAAATAAAAAGACAAAAAGGCGAATTATTTATCGGTTTACCTAAAGAAACTCATTTTGAAGAAAAACGCATTAGTTTATCTCCCGATGCTGTTTCTGCCTTGGTTGAAAATGGCCATAGAGTGGTTGTTGAAACAGGAGCAGGTGATGGTGCTAATTATAGTGATAAAGAATATTCTGATGCAGGTGCAAAAATAGCCTACAATACCAAAGAAGCTTTTGGGTGTACCATTGTTTTAAAAGTTGCACCACCTTCCTTGGATGAAATTAAAATGTTAAATCCGCAAACAGTTTTAATATCAGCATTACAACTAAAAACTCAGGATAAAAAGTATTTCGAAGCATTGGCAAGAAAACGAATTACTGCCGTTGCTTTTGATTATATAAAAGATGAACACGGAGTATACCCAATTGTAAAATCATTAAGTGAAATTGCAGGAATTGCTTCTATGCATATTGCAGCCGAATTAATGACAACATCTAACGGCGGTAATGGATTATTACTTGGTAATATTGGTGGTGTGCCCCCAAGTGATGTGGTAATATTAGGTGCGGGTACTGTTGGTGAATTCGCAGCACGTTCTGCCATCGGATTAGGAGCTCGTGTAAAGGTTTTTGACAATTCTATTACCAAACTAAGAAAACTACAACACTGTGTACAATCGCCTATATACACCTCTACTGTTCAGCCCAAAACATTAACAAAAGCGTTAATGCGCTGTGATGTTGTTATAGGTGCTATTAGAGGTAAAGATCGTTCGCCTGTAATTGTTACAGAAGGCATGATTGAACAGATGAAAGATGGTGCTGTTATTGTTGATGTTAGTATTGATCGTGGTGGATGTTTCGAAACTTCTAAAGTTACCACACATAGCAAACCTACTTTTACAGAACACGGTGTAATTCATTATTGTGTACCAAATATACCTTCGCGATATGCACGTACTGCTTCCGTTTCTATTAGTAATATATTTACACCATACTTATTAAATATTGCAGAAGAAGGCGGATTTGAAAATGCGGCGCGTTTTGATAGAAGCCTGCGTAATGGAATGTATTTTTATCACGGAATTCTAACAAACAAAACAGTAGCTGATTGGTTTGACTTGCCTTATAGAGATATTAATTTATTAATTTTATAAGCTGTTTTTTACTTACTTTTGCCATCACAAAATTTCACTATGCAGTTTTTAAAACGTTTTGGGTATTATGCAATCGGATTAGGTTTCGGTTCTTTAATTGTATTATTTATATGGAAAGGTAAAGATGTTTCTTTTGACTACGGAATGGATGCGCGTACCTTAAAAACAATTAGAGTTAGAGAAAGGTTATTTTCTGATACTGCTAAACAAGTTTTAACAAATTCGGCTATTGATACTGCAACGGTATCTGCAATTTTAAATAATGGTGATGTTGATTTCGGAAAAAGTAAACCCCGTATAAAACCTTGTCCTGAATATTTTATTACAGGAAAAGACAGTTTAAAACATATCGATTTATATGTTGTTAGATGTGATTCTACCACAACTATTGATAAAATTACAATTAACTAGCAATTTTTATACTTATCGTAAAGTCCTATTCCTTTTGTAATCATCGGGATAATTTTTTGCACTCTTTTATACTTGGTTGCTTCTCTTTTTGCTTCAAAAATATAATTAGCGTATTCTCTTTTTTTACTGAGTGAAAACTGAGTAAAACTTTCTCTTAAAGCTTCATTGCTATCTATTTCAGATTGTAGTTCCGTTGGAATTATTAAAGGTTTTGTATTTTTAACAGGTTTTAATTCTTTTCCGTTTTCAGAATTCTGAATAGCTTCTAAAATATATTCTCTAACTAAAACGATATCAATATCATTTAATGCATAAAATCGCCATTGGCGCATTGCATGTGTTTTTTCTTCTTGAGCATTTTGCAACTTTTTTTTATCATCATTTAAAAATATTCCTTGAAAAAACCAAAGTCCGCAGTAATTTTTAAATGCAGATAACCCTACGATGTTTTTATTATTGTAAACATAAACTGGCGCTCCCCATTTTATAGTTTCTTCTAAAGGAAGTTCTAATAAAACAGAACGCAAGAGCTTTAACTCTTGCGTCCATTTATTCTTTGTAATAATGTAATCTAATACTTTTGCGTTCATTAACGAATTATCTTAATTTGCTATTTCGCTCGTAAATTTAATACGCATTAAACGCAGTTCATCTTCGTCATAATCACCATCAAATTCATCTAATGCTTCTTGAATTTTATCTGTTTCAGATTCCATAAAATAATCATGTATTTCTTCCTGTTGATCTTCATCTAACAAGTCTTCAACCGCATAATCAATATTTAATTTTGTACCAGAAAATACAATTGCCTCCATCTCTTTAATTAATTCAGAAATGTTTAATCCTTTTGATTTTGATATGTCTTCTAATGGTAATTTTCTATCTGTATTTTGAATAATAAATAACTTTAATCCTGAATTTACACCTGTACTTTTAACAATTAAATCATCTGGTCGTGTAATATCATTTTCAGTTACGTAACTACTTATCAGTTTAACAAAATCTTTACCAAATTTTTTAGATTTCCCTTCTCCAACACCATGAACTTTAGATAATTCTTCTAAATTTACAGGGTATTTTAACGCCATATCATCTAAAGAAGGATCTTGAAATACGGCAAAAGGAGGTACACCTAAACGCTTACCAACACTTTTACGTAAATCTTTTAACATGGCAACCAACTTCGTATCTACTCCACCACCTGTTGACTTCGTATTTGCTATAATTATTCCGTCATCATCTGTAGCATACACATGATTTTCAGTCATCATAAAAGATACCGGGTTTTTTATAAATTCTTTACCTTTTTCTGTTAGTTTTAAAACACCATATTGTTCAATCTCTTTCTTAATTAAATCGACTACTAATATTTGACGAATTAACGCCATCCAATAATGGTTTATTTTATCTTTTCCTATTCCGAAAAAAGGTTGTGCTGTGGTTTTATGAGATTTTAATAAGGCATTTTCAGCCCCTATTATAGTATTTACAACTTCTTTAGGCTTATACATTTCATTAGTATCTTTAATAACAGATAGTAATGTTTTTACTTCGTCTTTTGCTTCGTGTTGTTTTTTAGGGTTTTGCATGTTATCATCTAACATTGCGCCTTCTCCTGTTTTTGCATCAAACTCTTCACCAAAATAGTGTAGAATATACTTTCGTCTATTCATTGACGTTTCGGCATAACCAACAACTTCTTGTAATAATGCATGCCCCACTTCCTGTTCAGCTACAGGTTTGTTTGCCATGAATTTCTCTAACTTCTCAATATCTTTATATGAATAAAAAGTTAAGCAATATCCTTCTCCTCCATCACGTCCTGCTCTACCTGTTTCTTGATAATAACTTTCTAAACTTTTTGGAATATCATGGTGAATTACATAACGAACATCTGGTTTATCAATTCCCATCCCGAAAGCTATTGTTGCAACAATAACGTCACAATCTTCCATCAAAAACATGTCTTGATGTTTTGCGCGTTTTTTCGCATCTAATCCTGCATGATAAGGAAGTGCATTAATGCCGTTAACTTGTAAAACTTGTGCTATTTCTTCTACTTTTTTACGACTTAAACAGTAGATAATTCCTGTTTTTCCCATTCGTTGTTTTATAAAACGAATGATATCTTTTTCTATCTCTTTTGTTTTCGGTCGTACTTCATAAAATAAATTAGGTCTATTAAAGGATGCTTTAAAAACATTTGCATCACTCATACCTAAAGTTTTAAGAATATCTTCCTGTACTTTTTCTGTGGCTGTAGCTGTTAAACCAATAATAGGTACATTATCAATTTGTTTGATAATAGTACGTAAATTTCTATATTCTGGTCTAAAATCATGTCCCCATTCAGAAATACAATGCGCTTCATCAATAGCTACAAAAGAAATTGTTTGTTCTCTTAAAAACGAGGCATATTCTTCTTTTACTAATGACTCTGGGGCTACATATAATAACTTTGTTATACCGTTTTCGATATCTGATTTCACTTGCGCTACTTCAGATTTGTTTAACGAAGAGTTTAATACATGGGCTATTCCATGTTCCTCAGAGATACCTCTAATAGCATCTACCTGATTTTTCATCAATGCAATTAATGGCGACACTACAATCGCTGTACCTTCTTTCATTAAAGCTGGCAACTGATAACAAAGAGATTTCCCTCCACCCGTAGGCATTATAACAAAAGTATTCTCGTTGTTTAAAATACTTTTTACAACTTCTTCTTGTAGGCCTTTAAATTGGTTAAAACCAAATATTTTTTTTAATGCCTCATACAATTCTGACTGCTCCATATTCATCTTCTAATATCAAAAATTAAAAATGTAAACTAATTTACTAAAAAACTTTACACAAACTCACGTAAACTTTATTTTTATTAAAAAGTTTTTCTTCTTAAATATTCTTATTTTTACACTTTAAATTTACTTAAAACTTTTTTAACTTGAAAGACGCAAGCGCAATTCTCTCAACAGCAAAAGAAACTATACTTTTAGAAAGTAATGCTATTGCTAATTTAACAAAATTATTAGATAGTTTGTTTGTTGATGCTGTAAATTTTATACTCAATTCGAATAATTATATTGGAATTGCTCATTTTCATGGTTTAACTAAACAAAAAGTATTTTAAGATGGCTGTAAAAGAAATGTCTTTTTTAGACCATCTTGAAGAATTAAGGTGGCATTTAGTGAGAAGTTTTGCTGCTATTTTTTTTGTAGCTATAATCGTTTTCGCTAATATAAATTTTGTTTTTGATGAGTTTTTATTAGCGCATTTAAAACCAAACTTTAGTACTTATCAATTTTTTTGTAACGTCTTTACAGCAATCGGTATAGATAGCAGTTTTTGTAATATTGAGTTTGCAAGAGAATTACAAGTACTAAACCCTACAGAAGAATTAATGACAGGAATTTGGTCTTCATTGATTTTAGGATTTATTATTTCTTTTCCTTATATATTATGGGAATTTTGGCGATTTATAGCTCCCGGATTACATAGTAGTGAAAGAAAAAAATCAAGAGGATTTATTTTTACCTCTTCTTTCTTATTCTTTTTAGGAATAGTTTTTAGTTATTACGTTATTTTACCAATGTCAGTATTTTTCTTTTACAACTTTTCGATTGGTGATGCTATTGTAAAAAACTTTAAATTAGGTGCTTATATCAGTTTAATAACAAATACGTTGTTAGGGGTTGCTATATTTTTCGAACTACCTGTAGTTATCTTTTTTCTTACTAAAATAGGATTGATAACTCCAGATTTTTTACGTAAATATCGTAAACACGCGTTAGTTGTTGTTTTAGTTTTATCTGCAATTATAACTCCACCAGACGTTGCTAGTCAAGTAATCGTTTCGGTACCAATTATGATACTTTATGAAATAAGTATTTATGTTTCTCAATATGTCTTAAAAAAACAAAATAAAAAGAATGTCTCAAAAAGTCCAAGAGTTTAACGACTACCGCGCTAAAATGAATGATAAAATTTTAGCAGGTGATAATAAAATTATCAAGCGTATTTTTAATTTAGATACCAATGCATTTAACGAAGGTCATTTGCCTAAAAAAACAAAAGAGCTATTAGGTTTAGTTGCCTCTGCTGTTTTACGTTGTGATGATTGTATTGCATATCATTTAGAAACGGCACATAAAAATGGTGTAACCAAAGAAGAAATGATGGAAACGATGAGTATTGCTACGTTAGTTGGCGGAACCATTTTAATTCCGCATTTACGTCGTGCTGTTGAATTCTGGGAATCATTAGAAGAAAATAGTTAACAAACTATTAAGGAATCGGTTTGTAGTTTTCCTGTATTTTAGTGGAATCATTTATCAAAAAAAGTAATAATCATCAATGAAATTAAGAGCAGATAACATACAAAAGCTTTACGGTAGTAGAAAAGTTGTAAAAGGTATTTCGTTAGAAGTAGAACAAGGAGAAATCATTGGTTTACTTGGGCCAAATGGCGCTGGAAAAACAACTTCTTTTTACATGATTGTTGGAATGGTAAAACCAAATTTTGGGAATATTTATTTAGATGATGAAGAAATTACTGACGATGCAATGTACAAACGTGCTCAAAAAGGAATTGGGTATTTAGCGCAAGAAGCCTCCGTTTTTAGAAAACTATCTGTAGAAGACAATATCATGTCGGTTTTAGAATTTACTGACAGATCTAAAACAGAAAGAAAAAAACGCTTAGAAGAATTAATTGATGAATTTAGTTTAGATCACGTTCGTAAAAACCGTGGAGATTTACTTTCTGGAGGAGAACGTCGTAGAACTGAAATTGCGCGTTGTTTAGCTTCTGACCCTAAATTCATTTTATTAGATGAACCTTTTGCAGGTGTAGACCCCATTGCAGTTGAAGATATTCAGGGAATTGTAGCCAAACTTAAAACGAAAAATATTGGTATTTTAATTACCGATCATGATGTACAAGCTACACTTGCCATTACCGATAGAACTTATTTAATGTACAACGGAAGTATTTTAAAAGAAGGAACTCCCGAAGAATTAGCAGAAGATGAAACTGTACGTAGGGTATATTTGGGGAAAGATTTTGAGTTAAAAAAAGAAGAAGTTTTAAAATAAATTCATCAACCTGAACTCGTTTCAGGTTCTCATTATAATTAACAACTTTTATCGTTAGATGTAATTCCTAAATAAATTCGGAATGACACTAAAAAATAATTCTACACAAGAATAATCTATACAGAAAAAGGAGCTTAATAGCTCCTTTTTATTGTTCTTTATTTTAAATAAATTACACTTTCTTCAAATTATTAAATACTGATAATCCCACATATAATATTATAACTAAAGGAACTGCCACAAATTTTAATACAACTAATAATATAATAGCTAGTAGTAAGAAAATATATTTTAACGCATTTTCTTTTAATCCGAAGGTTTTAAATTTTAAGGCAAACAACGGAATTTCAGCATTCATTAAAAAAGTTAACAATAATGTAATTACTATTAAAAAATACTGATTTTTTATAAGCTCAACAAAAAATAATTGATTCGAATATTCTGCTATTATTGGTAAAGAAATTACAAATAATGTCATTGCAGGTGTTGGTAATCCAATAAACGAGTCTGACTGACGTGTATCTATATTAAATTTTGCCAACCTATAACACGCTCCTAAAGTTAAAAACAAGCCGATATATGGTAAATTACTTCCTATAGCTCCATACATATCAATTCCAAAATAACTTGCAGCATCTACATTTAAAGCACTTATTAAAAGTTGTAACATCACAATACCTGGTACTACACCACTTGTTACCATATCGGCCAAGCTGTCTAATTGCTTACCTAATTCACCCTGTACATTTAACATTCGAGCAGCAAAACCATCAAAAAAATCAAAAACAATTCCTGTAAATACTAAAATAGCCGCTCCTACAAAATCGCCTTTAACAGCAAAAATAGTTGCTATGGTACCACATAATAAATTTCCTAAAGTTAATAAATTCGGAATATGTCTTTTCATTCTTATCAATATTTATAACAAAAATAAGAAATCCTTTTATCAGTTTTATGTTTTACTTTTTTTTATCATATTTGTTAGCACTCGTTATAAACTAAAAAACATGCCTATTCTTACTTCGGATTTCAATCCTAGTTTACCTTTTAAAAGTGCACATTTTAATACGATGTATCGTCCTTTATTTATGAAGGATACTATTAAATACAAACGAAAAAGAATTACGACTTGGGATGCCGACTTTATAGATTTAGATTTTTCTTGTATCGGTTCAAAAACATTGGTTTTATTAATTCATGGCTTAGAAGGAAGTGCTCAGTCTAATTATATGATTACAACTTCTAACCACTTAAACAAAACTGGTTTCGATACAGTTTGTATGAATTTACGTAGCTGTAGTGGTGAAGATAATTTGATATTAGAAACCTATCATAGCGGAAAAACAGATGATGTAACTTTTATTATTAAACATCTTACAACCCATTACGAGTACGAAAATATAATTATTGTAGGTTTTAGTCTTGGCGGAAATTTAACGTTAAAATATTTAGGGGAATATGATACTATTCCTACTGAAGTTAAAGGCGGAATTGCAGTTTCTGTTCCTATTGATTTAACAAGCTCACAGGCAGAATTATTAAAATTAAAGAACAAAATTTATTTAAACGAGTTCCTGAAAACTTTAAAACTAAAAATATTGGAGAAAGCAGAAAAGTTTCCTGATTTTGAGTTAAATAAAGAATTACTATTCAAAGCGACAAAGTTTCGTCATTTAGAAAAACAATACACAGTGCCTGTCTTCGGATTTGAAAGTTCGGAAGATTATTGGATAAAAGCAAGCGCAAAACCTTATATACCCAAAATAAAAGTACCTTCTTTATTGATAAACTCATTAGATGATAGTTTTTTATCAAAAGAATGTTACCCTTTTGCTGAAGCTAAAAATTCCACTAATTTTCATTTATTAACACCAAATTACGGTGGTCATGTTGGTTTTATAAGTTCATTTAATGATAAAGAAGGTAAATGGCTAGAGAAAAATATTACTCGTTTTATTCAAGAAAACCTGAAAATTAGTTCTTAAAACAATACTTTTATAAACAGCATTTATTTTAATCATAATTAAGATATTTGTAAAACTTAATTATCTATTTTTTGATGCAAGTTATGATAAAAAAATACGCTAGTACCTTCCTCCTTTTATGTTGCCTAAATACTGTTTTATCACAAGTATCTAAGCCAACAACTTTATCTGAATTATCACATATAAGTATTATTACCTCAGGATCTGGAGAGGTTTTATATGAAAAATTTGGGCACACCGCAATACGCGTTAAAGATCCTGCTACGCAACTAGATTTAATATATAATTATGGAATTTTTGATTTTGACAATCCCACTTTTTATGTAGATTTCACCAAAGGATATATGAAATACAAATTAGCTAAATACCCGTTTTATTTAGCTTTAAAAAGCAGTCAACAAGATAAGCGTTGGGTAAAAGAGCAAATTTTAAATTTAACCCAAAATCAGAAGAATCAATTTTTTACTATTTTAGAAACAAATGCACTTCCAAAAAATGCAGGTTATTTATACGATCCTTATTTTGATAATTGCGCTACCAAACCTCGTGATATTATAAAAGAAGTGTTAGGAGATCATTTAATTTTTAAAGATAGTTTTATTGCTGAAAATTTATCATTAAGACAATTAATGAATAAAGAAATTCATCAAAATACTTGGGGAAGTTTAGGTATTAATGTTGCTTTAGGAAGCAGATTAGATAAAATTGCTACTGCAAGCGAATATTTATATTTGCCTGATTATGTTTTTGAAGCCTTAAATTATTCCAAAGTTTTAAGAGACGGAAAAGAAGTGAATTTAGTATCAAAAACAATTATTTTATTAGATTTTGACGAGAAAAAATCAGAAAATGATGTTGTTAGTCCGTTTTTAATAATTTTACTACTTTCTTTAATTGGCTTATTTATTACTTATAACGATTATAAAAAGAAAAAAAGAACTAAGTGGTTAGATTTTTCTTTGTTTTTTACAACAGGAATCATAGGATTATTAATTGTATACTTATGGTTTTTCACCAACCATTCTACCGCGCCTAATAATTTTAATTTTCTATGGGCATTTTTTCCAAACTTAATTATTGCTTTCTTTTTGATAAAAAAAACCACACCACAATGGATTGCAAAGTATTGTTTAGTACTACTCTTTTTTTTAGCAATCGCATCTATTATTTGGATTACTAAAACTCAGTTATTCTCTATTACTATAATTCCGTTATTAATTTTATTGGGAGTTAGATATTGGTTTTTACAAAAAACTCTGAATCGCTAACTTATAACTCTGTAAACCAAAACCAGTAATTACTCCTTTTGCATTGGGCGCAATATAGCTTCCATGACGAAAATTTTCGCGCGCATGCACGTTTGAAATATGTACTTCTACAACCGGAGTTTCAATACCTTTTACAGCATCAGCAATACCAATTGAGGTATGTGTATAAGCGGCTGCATTTAAAATAACACCATCATATTCAAAACCAACTTCGTGAAGTTTATCAATTATCTCACCTTCTATGTTAGATTGATAATAACTTAACGCTACTACTTTATATTCTTTTTTTAATTCTTTAAAAAAATCTTCAAAAGAATTAGCTCCATATATTTCTGGCTCACGTTTTCCTAATAAATTTAAGTTAGGATCGTTGATTATAATTAGTTTTTTCATTGTATCATTTTCAAAAAAAGTAAAAGTAAGTTTTTAATTTTTAAGCATAAAAAAAGGGAAGCAAAAATGCTTCCCTTTTTAGTAACTAATTTATATATTAGATATGTAAAGCAAATCCAACCATAAATTGTAAATTATTATTACCATCAGAATCTCCTAAACCTAAGTTATATCTTAATCCTGGCTCAACACTTACCATATCTCCTAAAAAGATAGCATAACCTGCTTGTAATCCTAAAAATGATGCATCATTGTTGTTTCCTGCATAATCTATTTGAACAGGAATCATACTACTAATGTAATATTTAGCTCCAATTTTATAAGAAAAAGTAGAGTCAACACCGTCAACACTAGAACCTCCAAAACCTAAACCTAATTTAATAGCTAAATCATCCATGATAAAATAACCACCTTCTAAACCTAAGTTATAAGTTGTTACAGAATCATCAACACCTTCTTGTGATCTTGAATTTAAAGAAAATCCAGTACTAGCTGCATGAGCTTCACCAAAACCAGTGTTTCCTTCAATTAAAAACTTCCCTTTAGCAGTTTGACCGTCTTGTGCGTTAGCAGTAAATCCTGCAGCAACGATAGCAATAAGTAATAATACTTTTTTCATAATTTAAATTTTAATATTTATTAATTTGTTTGGCAAAAGTATTCCTTTTTTTAATGTTCGCAAATATATTAACTAAAAAAAATGTTAAAACATATATTTAAAAATAGCATAATATCTAATTTACTTAAATTAAAATTCATCAACTAAGCATAATAATTTTAACTTTGGCTTTATAAAAATTAATTACACTCATAGTTAATGAACTGGCAGCAGGCAACATCTGATTACACAAACTATTTAAAAATAGAAAGAGGGCTTTCTAAAAACTCTATTGATAGTTATACTAGAGATATTAAAAAGCTTGTATTATTTATTGAAACTCTTAAAAACAGTCATTTACCTATAAGTATTACTACCATAACTGTTCAGCAATTTATATACGAAGCTAGTAAAAGTATAAACCCAAGAAGTCAAGCGCGTTTAATTTCGGGATTGCGAAGTTTTTTTGATTATTTAATTTTTGAAGATTATAGGAAAGACAATCCTACCGATTTAATTGAAAGTCCGAATATTACGCGTAAACTCCCCGATACGTTAGAAAAAGAAGAAGTTGACGCTTTAATTGCCGCGATCGATTTAAGTCATCCGCAGGGCGAAAGAAATAAAACCATTATTGAAACCATTTTTAGCTGTGGTTTGCGTGTAAGCGAATTAATCAACTTACAATTATCTGATTTATTTTTTGATGACGGCTACATCCGAATTTTAGGAAAAGGGAATAAATTCCGTTTTGTACCCATACATCATACTACCATAAAACGTTTAAATTTTTATATTGATGATATCCGTTCTAAAATTAATCCGAAGAAAGAAGAAGAGGATATTGTTTTTTTAAACCGACGTGGCAAACGATTAACCCGCCAAATGATTTTTATTATATTAAAAGAAGTGGCTATAAAAACAAATCTTAAAAAAAGAATTGGCCCACATACTTTACGCCACTCTTTTGCTACCTACTTATTAAAACATGGTGCCGACTTACGAGTTATACAACAACTATTAGGGCATGAAAGTATTACAACCACCGAAATTTATGTGCATTTAGATACTAGTTTTTTAAAGGAAGTTGTGGAATTGCATCACCCAAGAAGTGACATTAATATAAATGATAAATAAAGAGAATTATTTATTGCATTCATCTAATAAATTCTATACGAATCAGGAATACCTAAAAATAATTATGCCCTTTATTTAAAAAAATAAAGGGCATAAAAAAAGGCAAGCTACCTACATCACACTGCTACAACCTAATACCCTTGCTGCGTTCCCGCCCTGGGGGATTCAAAGGGAGCTAGTTGTGTAGGACTTGCCGCTGCAAAGCTACAGCCTTTTTTGATAAAAACAATGAAAAAAAAACGCTTTTTTTTGTAACATTTTTAACTATTTGAATACTAATACATTGTTGAGAATCTTTTTTTTACACAACTCGATTCGAAAACAAAATAATATATTTGTTAAACTAACTAAAAATCAATTACACAAACATGGAAAATCAAGCTAACAGTAAAAACATTATTTTAAATTACGGATTATACTTAGGTTTAATCGGAATATTTATTCACTTAGTATTTTATGCTACAGGTAACTTAATTTCATTAGGTTGGTTAACTGGTATTTTAGGTTTTGCAGCCATGATTACTTTAATTGTTTTAGGTATTAAAAAATTTAAAGCAGATAATGGCGGTTTTTTAAGTTTTGGACAAGCTTTAAAAGTTGGTGTAGGGATTGCTGTATTTAGTGCTGTTATTAGTGCTGTTTATACTTTAATTTTTACAAGTTTTATAGAACCTGATTTTCAAGCTCAAATGATGGAAGTACAAAAACAAGCTTGGATGGATTCTGGTATGAACGACGAACAAATAGAAGCTTCTGAATCAATGGCTAAAAAGTTTGGAGGTCCTGCTATTACTATTCCTGTATCAATTGTAGTTTCTGCATTCTTTGGTTTTATATTTTCTGCAATTAGTGGTGCAATCATGAAAAATAATGAAGAAGAACAATATTAAGAATACTTTAAAAAGGTAAAGCTATAAAGTTTACGAAAGACTTTGTAACTTTACCTTTTTAATTCTCTTACCAAATATTATGGATATATCGGTAGTAATACCACTTCTTAACGAAGAAGAATCTTTACAAGAATTACACGATTGGATTGCAAAAGTTATGCAATCCAATACTTATTTATATGAAATTATTTTTATTGATGATGGTAGTACCGATACTTCTTGGCAAGTAATTGAACAATTATCAGTAAAAAACAACTCGGTAAAAGGAATTCGTTTTCAACGTAACTACGGTAAATCACAAGCTTTAGACGCTGGTTTTGGTTTAGCCGAAGGGAATGTTGTTATTACTATGGATGCTGATTTACAAGACAGCCCTGATGAAATTCCTGAATTGTATGATTTAATTATTGCCAAAAATTTCGATTTAATTTCTGGTTGGAAAAAGAAACGTTACGATAATGTGGTAACGAAAAACATACCATCAAAACTATTTAATTGGGCAGCGCGTAAAACATCTGGTTTAGAATTAAATGATTTTAACTGCGGATTAAAAGCCTATAAAAACGAAGTAATAAAAACAGTAAAAGTAAGTGGCGAAATGCACCGTTACATCCCTGTTTTAGCAAAAAACGAAGGTTTTAATAATATTGGCGAAAAAGTAGTACAACATCAAGCACGAAAATACGGCGTTACTAAATTTGGAATGGATCGTTTCATAAACGGATTTTTAGATTTAATCACCATCTCATTTTTATCAAAATTCGGAAAACGACCAATGCATTTTTTCGGTCTTTGGGGAAGCTTAATGTTTATATTCGGCTTTTTTAGTGCTTTTTTTATCGGAACAATGAAAATATACCGCTTATCAACAGGTATAAAAACAATTTTAGTTACCAACAATCCTTGGTTTTATATTGCTTTAACTTCTATGATTTTAGGAACCTTATTGTTCTTAGCAGGCTTTTTAGGGGAGTTAATTATTAAAAGTAATCCGCAACAAAAGCACTACACCATTAAAGAAAAAATAAATTTTTAAAACGCGTATCTTTGTACGTTTTAATTTGACATATGCAAGATATTTTAAACAAAGCAAAATTATGGTTATCTGATACGTTCGATTCAGAAACTAGAAAAGAAATTCAACAACTAATCGATACTAATTCTGATGATTTAGCAGATCGTTTTTATAAAAATTTAGAATTCGGCACAGGCGGAATGCGCGGAATTGTTGGCGCAGGAGTTAACCGAATAAACAAATATACCTTAGGTAAAGCAACACAAGGATTAAGTAATTACTTACATCAAACGTATCCTAATAAAGAGATAAAAGTAGCTATTGGTTACGATTGTCGCCACGATAGTAAATGGCTATCAAAAGTAGTTGCTGATGTATTTTCGGCAAATAATATTAAGGTATTTCTTTTTGAAGACTTACGCCCTACTCCCGAATTATCATTTGCAGTAAATCATTTAGGTTGCGATGTTGGTATTGTATTAACGGCATCTCATAATCCGCCAGAATATAACGGTTATAAAGTATATTGGTCTGACGGAGGACAAATTGTACCGCCACAAGACACCGCTATTATTGATGAAGTAAATTCATTAGCTTATACTGATGTTAATTTTAATGCCAATGAAGATTTAATTTCAACTATCGGTAATGAAGTTGATGAAGCTTTTTGGCAAGCATCAATTAAAAACGGAACCTTTGATGTAAAAGGACGTGAAGATTTAAAAATTGTTTTCACCAATTTACATGGAACGGCGATTAAGTTAATTCCTGAAGTTTTAAAACGTGCCGGTTATACACAAGTTCATATAGTTGAAGAACAAGCAGAACCTAACGGAAGTTTCCCTACGGTAAAATCACCAAACCCTGAAGAGCCTGAAGCTTTAAAAATGGCGGTTGATTTGGCTAATAAAGTTGATGCAGATATTGTTTTAGGAACCGATCCTGATTCTGATAGAATTGGTATTGCTGTGCGTGATTTAGAAGGAAACATGAAATTATTAAACGGGAATCAAACCATGAGTATGATGACCGATTTTTTAATTAATGATTGGAAAAAGAAAGGCAAATTAAACGGAAAACAATTTGTAGGTTCTACGATCGTTTCTACGAATTTAGTAAACGAAATTGCTGCTTCTTACGATGTTGAAACCAAAGTTGGTTTAACTGGTTTTAAGTGGATTGCTAAAATGATTAAAGACTACCCGGAGTTAGATTTTATTGGTGGTGGTGAAGAAAGTTTTGGTTATATGGTTGGTGATTTTGTTCGCGATAAAGATGCTGTAACTTCTGCCCTATTGGCTTGCGAAATAGCCTCAAATGCAAAAGTAAATAATAGTTCTTTTTATAAAGAATTGTTGGCGTTATACACACGTCATCATTTTTATAAAGAACACTTAATTGCTGTTGTTAAAAAAGGAATGGACGGTGCTGCAGAAATTAAACAAATAATGGTTGATTTACGTAAGAATCCGTTTACTGAAATAGACAATGCTAAAGTGGAGTTTTTATACGATTATCAATCATCTATAAAAAAGAATTTAATTACAGGCAAAGAAACGGTTATGGATATTCCGAAATCTAACGTATTGATTTATCAAACTACAGACGGAACAAAGATGGCTGCTCGCCCTAGCGGAACAGAGCCTAAAATTAAGTTTTATTTTAGTGTAAAATCAAAATTAGATACTGCTAAAAATGCTGTTAGTATTGAAAAAGAATTAGCTATTAAAATTCAACGAATTATAAAAGAATTAAATTTATAAATGAACTATTTAAAACGTTTTTTTAAATACGCAAAACCCTATAAATCATTAGGTGCACTAAGTATTTTCTTTAATATTTTATATGCCTTGTTTACTACGCTTTCATACATTATATTAATGCCAACATTAAATATATTGTTTGGTGAAACTCCTAAAGTATATTTAAAACCTGCTTTTAAAGGTTTTAGTAATTCATTAAATAAAGATTATTTAAGCGACTTATTAAATTATTATGTTACTTATACAAATGATAATTTTGGCCAACAAAAAACATTATTGTATGTTGTAATAGCTGTTGTTATAGTTTTTCTATTTAAAAACATCTTTGGTTATTTAGGTCAGTTAACTATGGCTTATTTAAAGAGTAATGTATTAAAAGACATAAGAAATATTATTTATACTAAAATAGTATCGTTGCCATTATCTTTTTTCTCTAAACAAAATAAAGGTGATATTATAGCCCGTAGCACAAATGATGTTAAAACAATTAATTATTCGTACCTTAATTTAATAATTACTTTTATAAGGGAGCCATTAAACATTGTTTTTACTTTATTTTTTATGGTTAAAACAAGTTGGGAGTTATCTATTTTTATTTTTACATTTATACCAATTTCTGGATTGGTGATTTCTTTTATTAGTAAAAAAATTAAGCAACAATCTGGTGAGATTTCTCAAAAAATTGGTGGCCTTTTAGGTATTATTGAAGAAAGTATTTCTGGTTTAAAAATAATAAAAGCGTTTACTGCTGAACAGCTATTTTCATCAAAATTTAATAATCAAACAGATGATATTCGTGTATTAACTAATAAAATGAATACAAAAGAAACTTTAGCAAGCCCTATGAGCGAGTTTTTAGGTGTAATTACTATTGCAGGTCTTCTTTGGTATGGTGGTAAAATGGTTTTGATAGACAAAACAATGTTAGGAGGTACTTTTATTGGCTTTATGGCGGCGGCATACAATATATTAACACCTGCTAAAGCGATTGCTAAAGCTAATAATAATATTAAAATAGGAAATGCAGCAGCAGAAAGAATATTTGAAGTTATAGATACTAAAAATGATTTAATAGATATAACTAACGCTAAAGAAATAACTAGTTTTAACGATATCATAGAATTCAAAAACATTTCTTTTAAATACGAAGAATCTTATGTCTTAAAAAACTTTTCATTAACAATACCAAAAGGGGAAACTGTTGCGCTAGTTGGACAATCTGGAAGTGGAAAATCTACACTTGCAAATTTAATTACTCGTTTTTATGATGTTAATAAAGGTGATATATTTATTGACGGAAATAATATAAAAAATGTTTCTAAAAAATCTTTAAGAGGTTTAACAGGTATTGTTGCCCAAGATTCAACATTATTTAATGATACGGTTGCTAACAATATAAAACTAAGTAAACCCTCTGCTACTGATAAAGAAGTTGAAGAAGCTGCCATAATCGCTAATGCTTATGAGTTTATTAACGATTTGCCAGCAAAATATAATACAGTCATTGGAGACAGAGGTAGTTCTCTGTCAGGAGGACAGCAACAACGAATTGCAATTGCAAGAGCGGTTTTAAAAAACCCACCTATCATGATTTTAGATGAAGCTACTTCAGCTTTAGATACTGAATCGGAACAACTTGTTCAGCAAGCATTAGAAAAAATGATGCAAAACAGAACCTCTTTAATTATTGCACACCGTTTATCAACCATTCAAAAGGCCGATAAAATTGTTGTAATGAAAAAAGGAAAAATTGTAGAACAAGGTAAACATGAAGAATTACTTGCTAAAAAAGGTGAGTATTTTAAACTTGTTACAATGCAATCGTTAGCATAAGATAAAAAAGGGAAGTTTTTAAAAACTTCCCTTTTTTGTTATTTATAACTTCTTAATTATTTTCTAAACCTAGCTTCTTACCTTTTTCTATCATATATTGATAACAAGCTTCGTGTTCATTTGGAATTTCACCTTCTAAAATAGCTTCTTTTATAGCTTCTTTTATTTGACCGATTTCTCGACATGGAGTTAAATTAAACTCCTTCATAATTTCTTCTCCAGTAATTGGTGGTTGAAAATTACGCACTTTATCACGCTCTTCTACTTCTTTAATTTTTTCACGAACAAGTTCGAAATTCTTATGATAACGGTTAAATTTTTTAGGATTTTTAGTGGTGATATCTGCCTCACATAAGGTCATTAAACTATCTACATCTTCACCTGCATCAAAAACTAATCTTCTTACTGCCGAATCTGTTACATCGCTTGCTAAAACAATTGGTCGAGAACTTAACATAACCATTTTCTGAACAAACTTCATTTTATTATTCAATGGTAGTTTTAATCGCTTAAATAGTTTAAACACCATTTTAGATCCTACAAATTCATGTGCATGAAATGTCCAACCTTGTTTTTTATGATAACGTTTTGTTGGTGCTTTACCAATATCGTGCAATAAAGCAGCCCAACGTAGCCAAACATCATCTGTGTTTTCTGATATATTATCAACAACTTCTAAAGTGTGATAAAAATTATCTTTATGCTTCTGTCCTTCTACCTCTTCTACTCCTTTTAATGCTGTTAATTCAGGTATAATTCGCTCTAAAAGTTCAGTTTGTTCTAGAAGTAAAAATCCTACAGATGGTTTAAGCGATTCTAATATCTTATTTAATTCAACAATTATTCGTTCTTTGGTAATAATATTTATTCTTTTCGAATTCTTAGCAATAGCGCTTAAAGACTCTGCTTCAATTACAAAGTTTAATTGAGAAGCAAAGCGAATGGCACGCATCATACGTAACGGATCGTCAGAATAAGTAATATCAGGATCTAGAGGTGTTTTAATAATTTTAGCCTCTAAATCTGAGATTCCATCAAAAGGATCTAATAAAAGTCCAAATGATTCTTTATTTAAACTCAATGCCAAAGCGTTAATAGTAAAATCACGTCTATTCTGATCATCTTGTAAACTACCAGGTTTTACTTCCGGATTTCTACTATCTTCAGTATACGATTCTTTACGAGCGCCTACAAACTCTATTTCAATATCTTTATAACGCAACATTGCTGTTCCGTATGTTTTAAAAACCTGAACTTTTGGTTTGTTTGGCAATAAAGAAGCTACTTTTTCAGCTAATTCAATTCCACTTCCAACAGCAACAACATCAATATCCTTTGCTACACCTCTTTTTAAAATAAAATCACGTACAAAGCCACCAATCACATAACTTTTTAGTTGTAATTCTTCAGTTGCTTTGGATATGTATTGAAATATTTCGGCAGAAATTGCCTCTTTAAAATATTGTTCTTGCATCTAATTATTCTCTTATCACAATAACAGAATCGCCTTCTATTTTTAAAATAGTAGATGATTTTTCTGTCATCTTATCTTGATGCAAATCTACTACATAATCTACACTCTGTAAAATAGCTTTGCTTATTTCTGAAAATGATTTTGGGGTTTCTTGCCCACTAATATTCGCAGAAGTAGATACAATAGGTTTCCCAAATTGGTTTATCAACTGTATACAAAATCATCTTGTGGAATCCGAATAGCAATGGTGTTATCAAATGCTATGGTATTTTTTGCTAAATTTATCGGATTCTTATAAATAACTGTTGTTGGTTTCTCTGAACTATTTAAAATCTCAATTGCTTTCTTAGGGATGTCTTCAAGATATTCTTTTAACATTTCAATTGAAGAAACTAAAATAATTAAACTTTTAGATTCTTCTCTTTTTTTAATCGATAAATATTCCCTACTGCTTTTTCATTTGTAGCATCACAACCTATACCCCAAACAGTATCAGTTGGATAAAGAATTGTTTTTCCTTCCTTAAGATTTTTAATTATTTTATTCATGTAACCTGTAATCCATACCGTCTCTTACGAGTTGTTTACATGGTGTACATTCTTTACAGGGTTTAACATCTGAAGCGTGGCAAAACCATGTTTTATGCATGATATCAATAAAATTTTCTTTTTCAGCGATTAATTTCATATCTAACTTAGTAAGATTATAGATAGGAAATCTCATTTTTCCAAAAATCTTCTTTAAAAAAACATCTTTAACTTTAGGATCCAATATTGCATAACTACCAATGTTTTCATCCGTTATTATAATTGTTTTTCCTTTTAAAAATGAAAAATCTTTACTGTGTACAGATAATTCTAAATTTTTCATTTTTAGTGCTAAACATGATAACCAGTAATATTGTTTACCTAAATGCCTTTTTCTCTTAAGAATCTTATAAGAAATTTTTTGAATTAAATTAAATTTCAATTCTTTTCTGTTGAGCGTAATTAAATCTAATATTTTTCCTCCATTGGATCCATACCTATCTAAAATTTCTTTAGACAATATTTTTATCGTTTCTAACTCTTTATTCCTCGAAGTTCTCTTTTCATGAAATACATAAATTGGCTGTACAACAGCTCCTTTTTCTATTAGTTTTAAAACTCTAAAAGTAGAATCCCATCCACTTGTCCATAACACATTTTGAATATCGCTCATATTATTTTTTTAACCTATATTTTTTTTCCAACCAATTTAACAAGTATACTAATTTTTTTTCAGGACGTTGATCTAAACTTTGCATATTTAAAAATAATTTATTCTCTTTTTTACTTAGAATATTTAATTTAAATTTTGCCCAAAAGTAAGGTTTACACTTATGTATATATATTAATTTATAATCTTTTTTTAAAGTACATGTATTGTTTTTAATCTCAATATGATTAGCAAGACCTTGAGCCGTAAATTGACTTACATCCCTAAATTTATGCTTAACATTATCTATTTCAATATCACGGTTATTTTTAAAAAAAGTTTTAAATGTAGATTTTCTTAATGGCGCAGGAATATGTTGAAATCTATAAAATTGTTTTTTAAACCCTACAACTTCTGCTGCTTTTTGTTGTGCTCGTTTATGTTTAGGCTTAGTTTTATCTGAGTCTGGAAATATTTTTTTATAAATTTTTTCTTCTTCAAATTTTAACCACTTACCTCTTATTACAGGCTTACCATCAATAAAATAATCAGACATTTTAGTTTCTTTAAGCAAAAACATATCATCATTTAGGTAAATAAAATGTTCTGCTAAGCCAGGTATATTATATAACTTAGCTTCTATAGGTCTGTTAGAAAATACTGGTAAGTATATACTATCTTCTTTAAAAATATCTTTATGATCTATTATAAAAACATTTTCGTAGGTGCCCTCTTCTTTATTTTTTATAAACTTTGGCACTTGATTATCTGTTACTATAAATATGTTTCTAATAAAACCGGCATATTTTAAAATTGAATTAACAGCATATTTTATCTCCTCGACCTGATCTAAACGAGTTCTAAATTCTTTATTTTTGGTTACAGATTTATTTTTTAAATAAGGCAACATTTTTTGATGATGTAAATCATCTTTACCATCAACCCAAGTTATAACAGCATCAATAGGAAAGCTCATTCTATTATTTTTTATTCCCCTGATTTAAAGAAGGTAGATTAAACATATCGCCGAAAATTTTATTGTATTTATCTGGATAATATTCACTTCTACCATCGCCAGGATAAAAAGTCAATTCGCCAAATAATGTTTTTCCTTTTATTGAATATAAATCAACTCTAACAAAAGGAAAATCATCAGATAATTTTGATGCAATAGTAATCATTTCATCAAAATTATCTGGTTTTTTTATTGTAGACTCAAAAACATCACTTTTTGTTCCTTTATTTACAGGAATCCTTTTAAAAGATAAATCATAAATTTCTCTTTTATAATCCTCACCTGCCCCTCTATCTATATGCACTTCAAGATACTTTGGTTCACCATTAAAACAAAAAAACTTATAATCTGTTAAATCTTCTTTACCTTTTTCTTTAATAAATTCTTCAGCAATAATTTTTGGTTGTATATCTTTATACCCCCACTCTTGTCCTGTTCTATAATATTGATTAGATCTTAACCATCTTCTCAGTTTTGTCTTAGCTTTTCGTAAATTTAACTTTTTTTTATCTTTAACAATAATACTATGCCTATTAGTATGAACAGCTTTAAGTACAAATTCATTTGGCAACTCTTCTAACTTTAATTGATTTGCTTTAGTGTAAACTTTTAATGTTTTAATTAAATATTGTCTTCCTATTTTATTCTTGATGTATTCTTTAACAGTATATTTATCTATTAACAGGTTCAATAAACTTGAACGGTAATACATTTTATACCATTGGATTTTCTGATTAAATTCAACAGGATTATTTAAATTTAATTTTTTTCTTGTAGAATATTCGTAAGAAAAAGGTAAAAAATACTTTTGAGGCAAAAAAGTCATTTTCTTTAAAAGCCATAAAACTGTTCTATTCATTATATCTCCTTATACAGCTACATCATACTCTCTAAGAGCATCGTTTAGCGAAGTTTTTTTATTTGTACTTTCTTTACGCTTACCAATAATTAATGCACAAGGTACTTGATATTCACCTGCGGCAAACTTTTTAGTATAACTACCTGGAATTACTACCGAACGTGCAGGAACAACTCCTTTTGTTTCAATAGGTTCATCACCAGTAACATCAATAATTTTTGTACTCATTGTTAATACAACATTGGCTCCTAAAACAGCTTCTTTTTCTACTCTTACTCCTTCAACAACAATACAGCGAGAACCTATAAAAGCTCCGTCTTCTATAATTACTGGAGCAGCTTGTAATGGCTCTAGAACGCCACCAATTCCTACTCCACCAGATAAATGTACATTTTTACCAATCTGAGCACAAGAACCTACTGTTGCCCAAGTATCCACCATTGTTCCTTCATCAACATAAGCACCTATATTTACATAACTAGGCATTAAAATAGTTCCTGATGAAATATATGCTCCATGTCTTGCAACCGCATTTGGTACAACACGTATTCCTTTTTCTTTAAAATTTCTTTTTAACGGAATTTTATCATGATACTCAAAAATACCAGCTTCTAAAGTTTCCATTTTTTGAATCGGAAAATATAAAACTACCGCTTTTTTAACCCATTCGTTTACTTGCCATCCATTAGCTGTTGGTTCTGCTACTCGCAACTCTCCAGCATCTAATAAATCAACAACTTTTCTAATGGTGTTAATCGTATTTTCTTCTTTTAATAAATCACGATTATCCCATGCTTTCTCTATAATTACTTGTAATTCTGTCATCTTTAAAATTTTCTACAAAGATAAAATCTCTCTTTCAATATAGTGCGAAGATACATTTTTTAAACAGATACTTCAATCCTGTTTAAAATCTGTATTTTTGCATAAAAACAAACTAGTTTGGGAAGAGTTTTAGCCATAGATTTTGGAAAAAAAGAACAGGTATTGCTGTTACTGATGAATTACAAATTATAGCATCAGGATTAACAACTATTAGTACGAAAGAGTTAATTCCTTTTTTAAAGGAGTATGTAAAAAAAGAAAACGTTGAGCTATTTATTATTGGAAAGCCAAAACAAATGGACAATTCTGATAGTGAAAGTGAAGCTTTAATTTTACCTTTTTTACAAAAATTAGCAAAAGCCATCCCAAATATTTCAATAAAAAGAGAAGATGAGCGTTTTACTTCTAAAATGGCTTTTCAAACTATGATTGATAGCGGACTGAATAAAAAACAACGTCAGAACAAAGCTTTAGTAGACGAAATAAGTGCTACAATCATTTTACAATCATATTTGTACAACAAATAATTTTATTGCAAAACGATTCTTTGTATTTTCGCATTCGTTAAAAAAAATAAAAACATGATTTTACCCATTGTTGCTTACGGAGATCCCGTATTACGTAAAGTAGGAAAAGAGATCGATAAAGACTATCCGCAGTTAGAAAAACTAATTGCCGATATGAAAGAAACAATGTACAATGCACAAGGTGTAGGTTTAGCTGCTCCGCAAATAGGAAAAGACATTCGTTTGTTTTTAATTGATGCTTCTCCTTTTGCAGATGATGAAGATTTATCAGAAGAAGACAGAAAAGTTTTAGAAACCTTTAATCGTGTTTTTATAAACGCAAAAATAATTAAAGAAGAAGGTGAAGAATGGGCTTTTAGCGAAGGCTGCTTAAGTATTCCTGATGTTCGTGAAGATGTTTTTCGTCAAGAAACAATTACGATTGAATATCAAGATGAAAATTTCGAAAAGCATACTGAAGTTTTAGGCGGTTTAGCTGCGCGTGTTTTTCAGCATGAATACGATCATATTGATGGTGTTTTATTTACGGATAAACTTTCTTCTTTAAAGAAGAGATTGATTAAAAAGAAATTAGAAAACATATCAAAAGGAAAAGTACAAGCAGGTTACAGAATGCGTTTTCCTAATGCCAAAAGAAAATAGTCTAATAAGACATTAAAATATTATAATATGGAATTTAACAAAATTATTGCAGTTACTGGTAAACCAGGATTATTTCAAATTTTATCTCAAACAAAAACAGGGGTAATCGTAAAATCTATTGTAGACGGAAAACGTTTTCCTATTACAGCTACTCATAATGTAAGTTTATTAGAAAATATTGCTATCTATACGTACGAAGAAGAAGTACCTTTAGCGAAAGTTCTTAAAAACATGGCTGATAAAGAAGATGGTAAAGAAGGAATTTCTCACAAAGAAAGTGCTGCTAAATTAACAGCTTATTTTAGTGAAATTTTACCAGGTTATGATGAAGAACGTGTGTATGCTTCTAACATTAAAAAGGTAATTCAATGGTATAATACTTTAGCACAGTCTGATTTTGACTTTAGTTCTTTAGATAAAGTAGCAACTACCGAAGAAGAAGAAAAATAAATCATGAATACTCGTAAGCAGCAATTAGACGCCTTTAACCGTTTGTTAGATATTATGGATGAACTTCGTGAGAAGTGTCCGTGGGATAAAAAACAAACCTTAGAAAGTCTCCGTCATTTAACTATTGAAGAAACTTACGAACTAGGAGATGCAATTCTAGACAATGATTTACAAGAAATAAAAAAAGAATTAGGCGATGTGTTACTACACATCGTCTTTTATGCTAAAATAGGTAGCGAAAAACAAGCTTTTGATATTGCCGATGTTGCCAATTCTATTTCTGATAAATTAATTCACCGTCATCCACATGTTTATGGTGATGTTGAAGTAAAAAATGAAGAAGAAGTAAAACAAAACTGGGAAAAACTCAAGTTAAAAGAAGGTAAAACTTCGGTTTTAGAAGGTGTCCCTAAAAGTTTACCTGCATTGGTAAAAGCAAGTAGAATTCAAGAAAAAGTTGCCGGTGTTGGTTTTGATTGGGAAGAACCACAACAGGTTTGGGAAAAGGTACAAGAAGAAATCTCTGAACTCAACGAAGAGATAAAAGCAGGGAATAAAGAAAACATCGAAAAGGAATTTGGAGATGTCTTATTTTCTATGATTAACTACGCACGCTTTATTAAAGTGAATCCCGAAAATGCTTTAGAAAAAACGAATAAGAAATTCATCAATCGTTTTCAGTATTTAGAAGCAGCAGCTAAAAAAGAAGGCAAAGAACTTTCTGACATGACTTTAGGTGAAATGGATGTTCATTGGGAAAACTCGAAAGAATTTTTCAGATAACACTTTCTTATTGCGAACGCAGTGAAGCAATCTCTTTATATCAACAAAATAAACTTTCTTAAACTGCTATTTAACCTTCTCTAGTAAAAAGATTACTTCGTTATTCTTCCTTGTAATAACATATCATTTTGTATTTTTACTTTATGAACATCATAATTATTACAGGCGGAAGTAAAGGAATCGGAAAAGCATTGGCAAATAAATATGCCACAGAAAACTACAAAGTATACTCTTTAGCTAGAACATTTTCTGGTTTAGAAAATATAACTAATATTGCTATAGACTTATCGAATCTTACTGAAACAGAAAACACTTTCACTGCTCTTTTAAAAGAAATTGTTAGCACCAATGTTTCCTCAATTACTTTAATTAATAATGCTGGACGTTTAGGAAAAATATCAAATCTAGAAAATTTAAATCCAAACGATATTTCTAAAACAATTCAATTAAACACTACTACTCCGCTTATATTATCTAGTTTATTTATCAAAATAACAAAACAACTAAGTTGTAAAAAACAGATTATTTCTATTTCATCGGGAGCTGCGAAAAGTCCGTATCAAGGTTGGTCTATATATTGTACGTCAAAAGCTGCCATAGACATGATGACTAAAGCTATTGCTACGGAACAGATTGAAGTAGAAAATGGTGTAAAATGTAATGCTATATATCCTGGCGTTGTAGATACCAATATGCAATCTGAAATTAGAAGTACTAATAAAACTGACTTTGAGAGCTTGCAACGTTTTGTTGATTTAAAAGAAAATAACGAATTATATACGCCTGAATTTGTAGCTAAAACTATTTACAAAGTAGATACTGAAAACCAATTAAAAAGCGGAGATATTGTTGATATTAGAAATTTTTAATAACACATTAATTTAAAAAAAAGAAAAAATCTGTCTTACCTCAATTTTTTGAGGTGATAATTTATCAGTAAATTATTATAAACATTACACATTTTGGCTAAGTCTTATCACACTTCTCATTCCCTTTATTTCTATTATTCCTTAGTTTAATTCCGTTTTTCCTGCATTCATCAGAAACAGTTTTACAGAACGTTACCTTTCTTTTAGTTTTGTGGTATAATTTAAAAACTAATTATCATGAAAAACATAAAAAGAGAATTAATTTTTTTACGAACATTTTCATTTACTCTAGCAATAGGAATTCTTATGTTTGTTTTTGTTTCTTTTAAACATTCTAAGAATCAAAAATTTGGTACTATTGACGTAGAACGTATTAATATTGTAGAAAAAGATGGTACTACAAAGATGATTATTACGAATGTACAAGAATTTCCGAATGGAAAGGATTCTATAAATAACAGAGCAACAAATAATAAACGTAAAAAACGCGCAGGTATGCTTTTCTTTAATGAAGACGCTATTGAATGTGGAGGGTTTATTTATGATGGAAATAAAAAGGAAAACGGACATAGTGCTGGTTTATCACTTACTTTTGACAAATATGATGGTGATCAAGCAATACAACTGTTAAATACTGATGTAAAACGAAATGGAAAAAGAAGTATTAAAAGTTCATTAGTTTTTAACGATTTACCAGAAAACTCAAACCAAACAAGCACAGCTAAAGTTTGGGCAGAATTAAATGCAATAAAAGATAAAAAAATAAGGAGAAAAAAATATAATGAATATGTAAAAAAAGGCTTGGTTGGTATTACCAAAAGACTTGAGCTTGGTAACCGTGGTAAAGGTCGTCCAAACGGATTGTTTCTTTATGATAATCAAGGAAAAATGAGAGCAATGTTTTGTATTGATTCTGAAAATAATGTTCGCTTAGAAATGTTTGATCAAAAAGGTAACATGATAAACTCATGGCCAACAAAAAAATAAAGCTTATAATTTTGGTAAATATTTTCACTAAAATATTTACCAAAACTTTATATATTTACCAGTATAATTATGAAAAAAACAATTCAATACCTACAAAAAAATCAAACTTTAATTGTTTTCTTGTTTATTTTTAGCTGGGTATTAACTCTTAAAAACAAAATAGGTTTTGCGACCTCTTGGAATAATTTTGTTTTTCATCCTGATGCTCCTTTTTGGGTTTTTATAGACGGTTTTATTATTTTTATTTTTACCGATTTTATTAAAAGAAAAACTAAAAATAACATAAAAAAAGAAACGCCGTCTGTATGGAGTTATTTAAGATTTTTTGGTATAAGTTTTATCTGTTATATATTTATCATAAATATCTTTGGCCTTTTTATTTCGTTCATTTTTAATACTATTCCAAGAAACTATAGCTCTTCCTATCAAATAACTTATAGAATTTTTACACAAATTATTGACTTTATAGTTTTTGGAGGTTTTTCTTTAGCTTATTTATATTTTAAAGAAAATAAAAATTATAAAAAGAGACTAAATGCCTATGAAATTAGCAATTCTAAAAGTAAAATACAGCAACTTAAAGCACAATTAAATCCACATTTTCTTTTTAATAATTTAAATATTTTAGATCAACTTATCGAAGAAAACCAAGAAAAAGCATCTAATTTTTTAAACCATTTTTCAGAATTATATCGTTATGTTCTTAAAAACTCAACCAGAGAACTTATTTATATTAAAGAAGAATTAATATTTATTCAAAATTATTTTGAGTTAATGGAGAAAAAATACCAAGGATATTATCAATTAATTATCCAAAATGATATAAAAAATTCAACTCTCATCGTTCCTCCATTTTGCCTTCAAATATTGGTAGAAAATGCTATTGTACACAACCTAGGGACATTTAAGAAGCCTGTAATTATAAATATTTCAATAGAAAACGGAATTAAAATTACTAATAACAAAATAGATAAAGAAAGTAGAAATAAAAGAAATAATGGTATAGCCTTAAAAAACCTAAATGAACAATTTAAACTACTCACAAATAACCCTATTACTATTAAAGATTCTGATGATTATTTCACTATTATATTACCACTTATTAAAATAAATAACGATGCTTAAAATAGTAATTATAGAAGATGAAGTTCCTGCTAGAAAGAAACTTAAAAACTATTTAGATAAAATTGAAGTATCATATAAAATTGTAAAAGAAATTGAAACTACAAAAGAAACTCTTTCTTTTTTTGAAACAAATCCTGATGTTGATCTAATTTTTTCAGATATTGAATTACGTGACGGTAATGTTTTTGAAATCTATAACCAAATTAAAATTAATGCACCAATTATTTTCATATCAGCTTATGATACTTTTTGGATGAATGCTTTTGAAACTAGCGGTATCGAATACTTACTAAAACCTTATTCGTTTGCTCGCTTTGAAAAAGCATGGTACAAGTATATGTCTTTGAAAAACAAAATGGAAATTAAACAGACTGATATCTTTAATAAATTAGATGCCTATTATCAGAGTAAGTTAGAGTTAAAACTCGTTTATAAAGATTTTATTCCTGTAAAATCTAATAATGGTATTTACTTTTTAAAAGTAGAAAATATTGTTTTTATTCAATCAGATTACGGAGTTCTTTTTGCTTATGATTCAGCCAATAAAAAACACTTATTAAACCAAACTTCTCGTAAAGAAATACATGAAATATTTAACCCTACACTATTCTTTAAGATTAATAGAAGTGAGATTGTTAATAGGGTTTTTATTGAAAAAATAAATCGTTATACTAAAAACACTGTCGCTATTCAGCTAAAATCTCATTCTTTAAAAACGAGTCAAAAAAATACAGCTGCATTTAATTCTTGGATGGGAATAAAGTAGTTGTATTTTTAGAAACTTCTAAAAAATATAATATATTAGTTTAGTCTAAAATTAATTACGTGCTCAAAAAAATTGATTTCCTTTTCTTCGGATATGTGTTTATAACCACTATCCTCTTATTTTTCTCATGGAATCAATCTACAAACTCTTTGAATTTGTTACTGGTTAGAGGATTCATTGTTTTAGGAGTTATCAGCTTACTCTTTTTAAATTCTAAAGTAAAATCAGCTATTTTAGAACTCTTAAGAAATATATACCCGATAATAATCAGCGGTTATTTTTACTCTGAAACTGTTTTTTATAATAAATTTATTTGGCAGAACTTAGATCAAAAATTAATAGATTTAGATCAGTTAATATTCAATTTTCAGCCAAGTTTAGCATTTTCTACTACATTTTCTAACAAACTATTTAGTGAGTTAATGTATTTCGGATATTTTTCATTTTATCTACTAATCACAGCATTTGTAATCATCGCTTATTACAAGTTAAAAAACGAATCAGAGATATTACTGTTTAAATTTTCAGCAGCAATGTTGTTATTTTATTTATTCTTTGCTATTGTTCCTTCTGCTGTAGCCTCAGTTTTATTTATCCTCACCAGAAAAAGACTTACCTGTCGCTTTTATTTTCGATAAAATAATGCATTTTATACAAGCTAATGCAGAACAACCTACCGCAGCTTTTCCGAGTTCACATGTCGGAATTTCAATCATTATAATACTTCTTTTACGTAAAAAAACTCCTTTATTTATTAAAATAATTTTTCCGTTGGTAATTGTTTTAATTTTATCAACCGTTTATATAAAAGCACATTATGCTATTGATGTTATAGGTGGAATTATATTTGCACCAATTATGTTATATTTAGCATCCATCTTATATAAAATTCCTATTTATAATAAGAATATCAAACTTTAACCACTCTATGATTCAACTTAAAGAAATTACCTCTAAAAAGGATTTAAAAAAGTTTATACTATTGCCTTTTAAAATTCACAAGAATCATAAAGAATGGTTACCTCCTTTAATTTCTGATGAATGGAAAGTATTTGATAAAAACAAAAATCATTCTTTTAACCATTGTGATACCATAATGTTGTTAGCTTTAAAAAACGATGAAGTTGTTGGTAGAATTATGGGGATTATAAATCATACTTACAACAACGGAAATAACGAAAAAAATGTTCGCTTTTTCGGGTTAGAATGTTATGATGATACCGAAGTATTTACTATTTTGATAAAAGCTATTGAAGATTGGGGAAGAAAAAAGAAAATGAATACAATTATTGGCTACTTTAGGTTTTTCTGATAAAGATCCTCAAGGTTTTTTAATTGATGGTTTTAATGATCCGATAAGTGTTATGGTTACCAATTGTAGCTATAAATATATGGTAGATTTTACCGAACAAAATGGATTTAATAAAAAACTAGATATTTTTCAATACAGAGCTCAAATTCCTGAAAAAACACCTAAAATTTACGATAAAATTGCAGACAGAGTTAAAAGAAGAGGTTTTAAAATATTAGAGTTTAAAAAATCGAAACATGTACGTCCTTACGTAAAACCAGTTTTCGAATTAATAAATTCAACATATAAAAACATTTACGGCTTTGCTCCGTTAGAGGATATAGAATCTAAAGAGTTTTCTGAACGTTTTTTACCTTTACTAAAACCTCAGTATATAAAAGTTGTTGTTGACACTAACAGTAAAGTAGTTGCTTTTGTTGTGGCAATGCCAGATATAAGTAACGGATTTAAAAAAGCAAAAGGGAAATTATTTCCTTTCGGATTTATTCATATTCTTAAAGCTTTTAAACAAACCAATCAACTTAATTTATTGTTAGGTTGTGTCAGTGAAGAATTACAAAACTCCGGATTAATTGCTTTAATGGCGCAATCTATGTACAAATCGGCTAAAGAAAACGGATTAACAGTTTTAGACAGTCATTTAATTTTAGAGGATAACAAAAAAATGCGCGCTGTTATGGAACGTATGGAGCATACAATTTATAAAAAGTATCGAATTTTCGAGAAAGAATTGTGAA
Organism: Tenacibaculum retecalamus; assembly: GCF_027941755.1. Classification (NCBI taxonomy): domain Bacteria; kingdom Pseudomonadati; phylum Bacteroidota; class Flavobacteriia; order Flavobacteriales; family Flavobacteriaceae; genus Tenacibaculum; species Tenacibaculum retecalamus. The sequence goes on from NZ_CP115916.1 coordinate 1,530,009, forward strand.
AAAACACTTCACTTTGTTAGTAATGACCTTAATTTATAATAATTAAAATTGATTCTTAACCTAATTAATAATATCTTTCACTAACCTTGAATATAAATCATTAAAACGGATTCATATTCTTAAAAAAAACTGGAGATAATTGTAAAAACATTTCCTAAACCACTACATAAGATATTATTAGCAATATTTCAGACAGATTAATTTTATTTTTATTTCTAATTTCATCTGCCAAAATAGCAAGTTTAACTTTTATCTTTACCCAATTCATCAATAACACCTAACAAATTTTCTCTATAATTACTACTTAACGGAATTTCACGATCATTTATAACCACACAGTGTTTTTTGACAGTTTCTATATATTTTAACGCCACAATATAAGAACGGTGCGTTCTTATAAAATACTCCTGTGGAAGCATTTCTATAACTTCAGAAATTTTATATCGTGCTAAAATAGAACGAGTAATGGTTACAAAAGTCACGTAATTACCATCACTTTCTATGTATTTAATTCCCTGAATAGCAACTTGATGATACTCTTGCCCGCTTTTAATAAAAACAGTTTGCCCGTTTGCTTTTGGAATAAGCGGTAAACTGGTCGTAACTGCCGTTATTTTTTTATCTAATACTTCTTTTGCTTTCATAATTGATTGCAGTAATCTATCAAACCCAATGGGTTTTAATAAATAATCTATAGCATTAAGTTGATAACTCTCAATAGCATATTCAGTATAAGCAGTTGTAAAAATAATTAATGGCGGGGTTTTTAAATATTTTGGTAAGTTTATTCCAGACAATTGCGGCATATTAATATCTAAAAAAATTACATCTATTTCATGTTCTTGCAAATACTCCAGTCCTTTTAAAGGATCCCTAAAAGTGGCTCTCAATGTAACAAAAGGAATGTTTTTTAAATGAAATTGTAACACTTCAATTGCAGCAGGTTCATCATCAATAATTACATAGGTCATAAATACTTAATTTAGTTGTAGGCATAATTCCGCAATAAAAGTACCGCTTTCTGTTCTTGTTTCTATAGTATGTGTATTTGGATACAGAATTGCCAGTCTTGTTTTTAAATTATCCAATCCAAAACCAGATGAATCATCGACAATACCATTAGTAATTTTTGCTATTGGATTGGTTACTTTAAAGTACAACGTTTGTTGCTTTATTTCTATTAGAATATTTATTTCAGACCTTTCTTGGGGATTGATACCATGTTTTATTGCGTTTTCAACAAAAGGAATTAATAACATAGGACATATTATTACAGAATATATATCTCCAATTATATCAAAATTCATAATTACATCATCTTCTTCAGCAATTCTTAATTGATATACTTCTATAAAATTCTTAAGATGACGAATTTCTCTTTCTAGTAATACTTTGTCTTCATTTGTTTCATAGACCATATATCGTGTTAATTCTGCTAATTTCAATAATCCATCAGATAATTCTGGCACATTATGTTTTAAGGTTTTGGCATAAAAACTATTTAGGACGTTAAACAAAAAATGAGGATTAATTTTAGATTTTAAAAAAGCCATTTCTGTAGAGAGTTTCTCTTCAAGCAATACCCTTTTTAATTTTTCATTCTCCACCCAATTATTAAACAAAGCGTAAGACAATGATGCCAATAACACGATAAATCCAGTCAGACAATTTTGAAGTGCATGTTCTAAAAAACTTGCTTCATTGCTAGGAAAAAAACTAGCAACAAAACTATAATCAATATAACTTTCTAATAAACAAACACCCAAAAAACCTATAATTAATGAGATGATGAATGTCATTCTTTTTTTTAGACGTAACATTCTTGGAACAAGAAAGAATGCTGTAGTGTAAAAAATTACCATGTTCACTAAAGTTCCAAATAATACTGCTGCTCTATAAGGCTCTTCACCTTGCTTAAAACTTCCAGCAGAAGTAGAAAGGATAGACAACATATAGTATCCTAACCCCCATAAAAGTAAATGAATAATCGGTTCTAAATATTTTCTCATGAGATATTGATTAAAAGCTCTTCAAAGTAAAGGAATTGAAACGACATAAAAAGCGCCTAGTGACCAACTTAGTTTATTTAGTGTTCAAAGTATCTAATTTTGTGAAACACCTGTGATTTCACAAAAATAATGTTCTCCGACACATTTAAATAAGCGCCTATCACATTCATTTTTTTATGTTTAGGATTCGTCTTAATCTTGCCAAGAACATTACAAACATATTCATATGAAAAAATTAATTCTACTTATTTTTATACTTACAGCAACCATTAGTATATCCCAAGAAAAAAACAGTTTTGAATGGCCAAACCATGCAGTTACACCCGTATTTAAAGATTTATTAAAAGCATACAATACAAATGATTTTAAAACAATTTCTGCTTACTCTAAAAAATACTATTCAGAAAAGAAAGCAAAAAAGAAAGCAATTTATTGGATGAAAATTTTCACAGAATATGGTGTATTAAAACCCTATAAACTTGCTGATAAAAAATTTCGAGGACAACCTGCAATATGGTTTCAAGGTAGCGACACCAAAAACTGGGCTAAAATAGTTATCATGTTAACTAAAGATGGTAAAAACATTTTAAATGCTGGAGTTTTTAAAGGTATGCGACCTATTGGATTACTTCCTCCATATAAAGAGATGCCTACTAAAAATGTAAAAAAACACCTTAACAAATATCTTAAAAATTTAAGTGAGCTAGATTTATTTTCTGGTGCGGTTTTAGTTGCTAAAGGTGATAAAATACTTTATAGGAAAGCATACGGATATCGTAATAAAGAAAAAGGAAAAAAAACAACGCTAACACAGTTTTTGGAATTGGATCTACTACAAAAACATTTACTGCGATAGCAATAGCGCAATTAGCCGAACAAGGGAAGCTAAATTTCACAGATCCATTGAGTAAATTTATTACAGAATACCCAAAAGATATTGCAGATAAAGTTACTATTCATGATTTATTAACGCATACTTCAGGTTTAGAATTTGATGATTATGATCCATTTTATTACGAAACGAAAAAAGCAAAAAGTATTAGCGAAATGTTAGCTATTCAATTAAAATATATCGATCATATGAATAATAAAAGGCGAAAGAACTTTACTGTATTGGGTAAGTTTGATTATTCTAATGACAATTATATTTTGTTAGGTGCAATTATTGAGCGCATTACTGGAATACCGTACGCAGAGTATATTGAAAATAATATATTTAAACCAGCAAATATGTCTCACGCTATTGTTGATAATAATAAGTTATCAACTTATAAAAACAAAGCAAATGGGTATAGTCATAATAATGCCGAAATGAGATTTCAGTTAGGAGAAAGACGCAAAGTAATTGGTAGTGCCGTTTGTGATATTATTATGCCTGCAGGAGGAATACGTGCTAGTGTAAAAGATCTATACCATTACTTTAAAGCTATCAATCAACAAAAAATAATCAATAAAAAAACTAAGGAAATTCTTTTAAAGAAACATACTATTAAAAGATCATCTGAAGAAGCACAAACGCATATTCATTATGGATACGGTTTCATGACAAACCAAAATGGTAAAGCTATTTCTGTTGGACATAATGGAGTTGATTACGGTGTTGGGAGTCGTTTTGAATATTACCCAAAGCAAGACATGTATGTAATTGTATTAAGTAATTATGGAGGAATGGCAGGAAGCAATGTTGCTGATCACATAAGAGATCTTATTGAACCAAATGATTAATAGTTCTTTTAAAAGAACAAAAACTAAATTTTGAATGATAGAAACTGAACGATTAATTTTGAAACCATTAACCTACAATCAATTAGTTAAATATATTAAATGCGATAATTCTTTAGAAACTGAATTAAACCTAAATGAAACTTCAAGAACAATAAATCCTGAATTAAAAGAAGCATTTGAGCAAACAATTCTTCCTAATGTGGCTAACAAAAGTAAAAACTATTTGTATTCTACACTTTGGACTGCTATTTCAAAAACAGAAAATAAAATGGTAGGAGATTTATGTATTATTGATGAGCCAAATGCTAATGGAGAAATTGAAATTGGGTATGGAACTTATGAGGAGTTTCAAAATAAAGGTTACATGACAGAAATAGTTAGTGGAATACTAAAATGGGTAAAAACTCAAGTAAAAGTAACAGCGGTAATTGCTTCAACTAACAAAATTAATACTGCTTCTTTTAAAGTTCTAGAGAAAAATGGTTTTATTAAAACTGGAGAAACAGTAGCGCTATTCAACTGGAAATCAAAAACAAAACAAATAGTAAATTGTCAACAATGCATCTAAAAAAGTAGCAGTTAAGAATTAAACTTAAAGCTTGGTTCTTTCCTGCTATTTTTTAAATCTGAAGAAAAATCAGGTTTTAATTTGTATTTTCACGTATATACATTCGCTGAAATTAAAATATGAAAAAAGAAATAGATACAATAAATAAGACTGAATATCAGGAAGTAATAAATGTTTGGGAATCTTCGGTTAGAGCAACACACAACTTTTTAAGTGAGGAAGATATTGCATACTTTAAGCCACTAATCTTAAATACATATTTGGATGCAGTTGAATTACGCTGTATTAGAAACAATAAAAAAGAAATAGTTGGTTTTCTTGGTGTTGCTGAGCAGAATTTAGAAATGCTATTTATTTCTCCCAAATATAGAGGTAAAAAAATAGGTAAAACATTATTAAATTATGCTATTAATAATTTAAATATTACCAAAACTGACGTTAATGAGCAAAATGAACAGGCAGTTGGGTTTTACAAATATTGCGGATTTGAAACAAAAGGACGTTCTGAATTTGATTCCTCAGGTAAACCCTACCCAATTTTACATATGGAATTAAAAGAATACAATTAACTCCTAAGAAATTCCACACGAATTAATTGCCTTTTCTAACCTATCTCTATTCAATAATATTAAGATAACATGAAACCATTAATTGTATTACTGTTAAGCTTTACAATCACGATTTTTCTAATTATTTTTTTTAAGAAAGAATATAAATTTGCTTTATCAGCAAGAACTGCAATGGCTATAATACTTGTATTTACTGCAATTGGACATTTTATCTTTACAAAAGGAATGTCAATGATGATTCCTAAATTAATTCCTTTTAAAGAAAGTTTTGTTTATTTAACAGGAATCTTTGAGATACTCTTAGCAATAGGCTTATTAACACCTAAATTTCAAACAATATCTGGTTGGTTACTTATTATCTATCTCCTACTAATGTTACCTGCTAACATATATGCTTCAATGAATAATGTGAACTATAAAAAAGGGACATTTGACGGGAAAGGCATTATATATTTGTTGTTTAGAATTCCTTTACAAATTCTATTTATTGCATGGACATATATCAGTGCAATCCGATTTTTTTAATCAAAAATTCAGTGATTTAAACTATTAATCCTAATTTAAAAAACTAAAAATTCGAAATGAAATTTATTAATAAAACGATACTTATTACAGGAGCAAGTAGAGGTATTGGAGCTTCAACTTCCTTATTAGCAGGAAAGAAAGGATATAATGTCTGTGTCAATTTTTTAAACAATGACCATTTAGCTAATAACATTGTTAATGAAATCAAATCACAAGGAGGAAAAGCAATTGCATATAAGGCCAATATTTCTATTGAAAAAGGAGTAATACAATTATTCAAAAAAATTGATAAGGATTTTGGTAAAATAGATGCATTAGTTAATAATGTAGGTGTTTTGGATAAACAATCAAAAGTTGAAAATTTAGAATTGGAACGTCTTCAAAAAACATTCAACTATAATGTTATAAGCTATTTTTTATGTTGCAAAGAAGCAATAAAAAGAATGTCTTCAAAAAATGGAGGAGCTGGAGGAGGAATAGTAAACGTTTCTTCTATTGCTTCAAAAACAGGAGCTCCAAATGAATATGTTGACTATGCTGCATCAAAAGCAGCAATTGACGCGCTAATTATTGGCCTCTCTAAAGAAGTTGCTAATGAGAAAATAAGAGTAAATGCGGTACGTCCTGGTTTTATTTACACAGATATTCACATAGATGGTGGTGAACCAAATAGAGTAGATAGAATAAAAGAAGAAATCCCTATGAAACGTGGTGGTAAACCAATTGAAGTTGCCCAAGCAATTTTATGGCTACTCTCTGAAAAGTCTTCTTTTTCTACAGGTATTTTTATTGATATTACTGGTGGTGTATGAAAAACTACTTCCAACAAAATGTATAATTAATTACTAGTTTTAGATTGGTTTGTATTTGCTAAACTAGGGGATTAAAACACACAACAAACCATATACAAACACGCTATCAAAACCTCTAATACGCATCAACATCAATAATAAAACGGATTGGTCTAAAATCTTTAACCGCTTCAAAAGTATTTCTGATTTTAGTTATTTGCTCTTTGGTTTTTCCTAACGATTGTTTTGGTGGAATTTTAATTACTAAGTTTTTAATATATAAGTTTCGAACACGAGAAACAGCTGGAGCTGTTGAATCCAAAACATTTTCTTGAAACACATTTTGTAACGACTTTGCTAGCCAATTCACCCCATTTTCTACACGATTGTAATCCTTGTGTTTTAATGTAATTTTTATCACTCTATAATACGGTGGATATTGAAATTGCCAACGTTCTTGTAACTGTTCTTTATACATTTCTGTATAATTTGTCGTAGAAACCTGTTGTAAAATTTGATGATACGGATTATATGTTTGTATGGCTACTTTACCTTGTTTTTTACTTCGCCCTGCCCTACCCGACACTTGTACCATTAGTTGATAAGCTCTTTCATGCGCTCTAAAATCCGGAAAATTAAGCATAGAGTCGGCACTTAAAACACCTACTAACGATACGTTTTCAAAATCTAGTCCTTTTGATAACATTTGTGTTCCTACCAAAATATCAATTTCCTGCGCTTCAAAAGCGCCTATTATTTTTTGATATCCGTATTTACCACGAGTAGTATCTAAATCCATTCTTCCAATTTTATACTTCGGAAAAAGTTCTTTTAGTTCTAATTCAATCTGTTCTGTTCCAAAACCTTTCGTGTCTAGTGTCGCGCTACCGCAAGCTCCACAACTATTAGGCATTGATCGTTGATAACTACAATAATGGCATTTTAATTCACGTCGGAACTTATGAAACGTTAAACTTACATCACAATTTGGGCATTCAGGAGAAACTCCACAAGTGGTACACTCTACAACAGGTGAAAATCCGCGACGATTTTGAAACAAAATAACCTGTTCTTTTTCATCCAATGCTTCAGTAATCATTTTTAATAAACGATCAGAAAAATGACCTTTCATTTCCTTTTTTCGATGTTTTTCTTTTACATCAATCAACTCAATTTTTGGCAATTGAATATTACCAAAACGCCTATTTAGTTCAACAAAACCATATTTATTTTGTTTTGCATTAAAATAACTTTCTAAGGATGGTGTTGCAGAACCTAATAATACTTTTGCTTGATGTAAATGCCCTAAAACGATGGCAGAATCTCGTGCATTATAACGAGGCGAAGGCTCAAATTGTTTATACGAACTTTCGTGCTCCTCATCAACAACTATTAATCCTAAGTTATTAAAAGGTAAAAAACCTGAAGAACGAGCTCCTAAAATAATTTGCGCTTTGGGTTTATTTTCTAACACATTATTCCAAACCTCTACACGCTCATTCATTGAATATTTTGAGTGGAATACTGATATAAAACTCCCGAAATAACGTTGTAAACGTGTAATTATTTGTGTTGTTAAAGCTATTTCGGGTAATAAAAACAATACTTGCTTTCCTTCTGCAATAACTTCTTTTATCAGTTTTACATAAATTTCTGTTTTACCAGAACCGGTAACTCCGTGCAAAAGCGTTACATTTTGAGTATCAAAAGAGGTTTTTATTTCATTAAAAGATTGCTGCTGAAATTCGTTTAATTCTTTTATTTGGTTGGTTTCACCTTTAAAATTAATTCGATCTGTTTGAATTTCATAAAACTCAAAAATATCTTTGTCAACCAACGCTTTTATTACTGTGGATGAAGTGCCTGATTTGTCTTCTAATTCCTTACTCTTTATTGGTTTTTTAGAAACTGATAACTGAAAATAAGTCAATACTGCTTCTCGTTGTTTTTTTGCTCTAGAAAGCGCTTCTAACAAACTCTGCAAAGCTTCGTTTGAGGTGTATTTCGAATTTAAACGAACATATTTTACCAATTTAGGTTTATAGGTTTCGTAAATTTCTTCTTTAATAAAAGCAGCTTCTTTGTTTATCAATCCATCAATAATAGGTAACACCGTTTTCTTACCTAAAATATCCGATACTTGATGAATAGTTAATTGTGAATGATTATGTAACGCTTCAAAAATTAAAAATTCTTCATCAGTTAAACTTGTTTCATCAGTAAAAGTTTCGTTTTTATAAATAATCGTTTCACTTTCTAATAAAAATGCCGATGGCAATGCTGCTCTATACACGTCTCCTAAAGAACACATATAATAACTAGAAATCCATTCCCAATGTTTTAATTGAGGCTCTGTTACAATAGGTTTTTCATCTAAAATTTGATGAATATCTTTTGCTTCGTATAATTCTGGCGCATTTTGATGAATATTAAACACCAACGCTGTATAAATTTTACTTTTACCAAAAGAAACAGCCACGCGCATTCCTTTTTTAAGGAATGAAAACTCTGTCTCATTTACCGAATAAGTAAATGTTTTTTTTAACGGAATTGGTAATATAACGTCGATGAAATATGGTGTCACTTCGAGTGATTTTATGATTGAAATGAGTAAAATTATATCGAGAAGTTTTATATTCTATTCTTGATAAAATTTTAATTTTCTCTTATCCGTTCAAATAAATTTTACTCGAACTGACAAATTCAAAACTACACAAAAATCACTACATTGTAAACAGAAAAATAAAGGTATTTATGACTTCATTAGAATGGAAAGCAAAAGGGAATATTATTAGAATTAATGATCGAGATATTTTTGTTATTGATGAAGGAAATCATAATAAAACATTAATCATTTTACACGGATACCCTACTTCGTCTTTTGATTATTATAAGGCGTTGCCTTATTTAACTAAAAAATATCGAGTGATTATTCACGATCATTTAGGATTTGGTTTCTCTGATAAGCCTTTAAATTATTCCTATTCTTTAATTGAGCAAACGGATATTGCTTTATTACTTTGGGAAAAACTATGTTTACAAAATGTTACTTTATTAGCACACGATTACGGAACAAGTATTGCTACCGAAATTATTGCGCGTTCCAATATAAATCAAGCAAATATTACGATAGATAAATTGATTTTATGTAACGGAAGCATGCATATTGAATTGGCTAAACTTAGAACAATTCAGAAATTATTAAAAAGTAAAATTACAGGTAAATGGGTTGCTAAATTGGCGAATCAAGCTCTTTTTAATCGAAATATCAGGAATATCTATTTTGATAAATCTAAGGTTTCTCAAGAGGAATTAAACGAAATGTGGTTTCAAATTAACCATAATAACGGGCGAAAAGTGATACATTTATTAAGTAATTACATTAACGAGCGTTATTATTTTTGGCATCGTTGGATTGGTGCTTTAACACAAACTAATATTACAACAAAAATTGTTTGGGCTACTCACGATCCTATTGCTGTAAAAGCTATTGCTACACAATTACAGAACGAAATCCCTAATAACGAGTTGTTTTGGTTAGATAACACAGGACATTTCCCGATGCTTGAAAATCCGAAAGAATGGAGTGAATTGGTTTTAAAAGATGAAGTTATTTAGCTTCTAAATGAAATTTATTAATGATAGACTCAATGCGTCAAACTGAACTTGTTTCAGGTTCTCATAACAATTAACAAGCTTCCTATCTGATGTGATTCCGAAATAAATTCGGAATGACGCTTAAAAATAATAGTATGAATAAAATTAACTTCTCACTTCTAAATGAAGATTATTCTTAATTATTCGTTATTAACGATAGACCAAATACGTCAACCTGAACTTGTTTCAGGTTCTCATAACAAATGACAAGCTTTCTGTCAGATGTGATTCCGAAATAAATTCGGAATGACGCTTAAAAATAATAGTATGAATAAAATTAACTTATAAATTTTAAATATAAGTTTTCAACTTTAGTTCTAGCCCAAGGAGTAGTTCTTAAGAACTTTAAACCAGATTTGTAAGTAGGATTATTTTTAAAAGCATTAATCTTTAAAATTTCACCTAATTCTTCCCAACCATATTCTAAATACAGTTCTTCTAACATGGTAGCTAATTTTATTCCGTGAAGCGGATTATTGGGTTGTTCTTGACTCATAGTATGTTTAAAACAACAAAAGTAAAGTTTCTACTTGATTAATTCGTCTAATAATTCTCTAACTTTAGCACTATTCCAATTTGCTGCACCTTTTTTATCGGTAACAATGTTTCCTTTTTTATCAATAATAAAAGTAGCAGGAATCGAATTACTTTTTAATTGCCCTGGAGTTTTACTCAACGTATTATAGGTTGGTAAATTATAATTGTTTTTGATGTAAAAACCATCAATCGTATTCCAATCTTCATTACTTATAAAAACAAAGGTTACTTTGTCTTTATAATCATCATATAATTTTTGAATGCTTGGCATTTCTGCAATACAAGGAGGACACCAAGTTGCCCAAAAATTTATGAAAACAACCTTATTTTTGGTTTCATTAAAATCAATATTCGCCGTATTTAATCCTTTTAAGTTCCAGTTGTAATCCGTTAATTTTTCTTGTTTATCATTAGTAATAACCGAAGGTGAAAAAGAAATCAACCTTATAAAATATACTTTCGTTGGCGGATACAATAGCAAACCTATTATAATTACAAATACAATATTAGAAATCGTTTTTTTGGTAAACTTCATTACTAGTTATTTAAGACTCCTCAAATGTACTACTCTTCTCGATTATTTACTTCTTAAAATATTAAATTGAATGACACTATTTGTTTGTCATATTTTCAATATTTTAGCAGTACTTTTTATAAAACAAACAACATTAAAATGAAAAATACTGCATTAACACATATTCATGAAGCTTTAGGCGCTAAAATAGTTCCGTTTGCTGGTTACAACATGCCTGTACAATATGAAGGTATCAATATAGAACACGAAACTGTTAGAAAAGGAGTTGGTGTTTTTGATGTAAGTCACATGGGTGAGTTTTTCTTAAAAGGAGAAAATGCGTTGGCTTTAATTCAGAAAATTGCTACTAACGATGCTTCTAAATTAGTACCAGGAAAGGCACAATATAGTTGTATGCCAAATGCTGATGGTGGAATTGTAGATGATTTAATCATTTATATGATTGCCGAAAATGAGTATATGTTAGTGGTAAATGCTTCTAATATTGAAAAAGATTGGAACTGGATATCTAAACATAACGATTTAAAAGTTGAAATGGAAGATCGTTCTGACGATTGGTCTTTATTAGCTATTCAAGGTCCAAAAGCTGTTGAAGCAATGCAATCTTTAACGTCTGTAAACTTATCTACTATTAAGTTTTATACATTTGAAATTACTGATTTTGCTGGAATACCAAACGTAGTTGTATCTGCAACAGGTTATACAGGTTCTGGAGGATTTGAGATTTATGTTAAAAACAAAGATGTTGAACAACTTTGGAAAAAAGTTTTTGAAGCTGGTGCTGATTGGGGAATTAAACCGATTGGTTTAGCAGCTCGTGATACCTTGCGTTTAGAAATGGGATATTGTTTATATGGTAATGATATTGATGATACTACTTCGCCTTTAGAAGCTGGTTTAGGTTGGATTACAAAGTTCACGAAAGACTTTGTAAATGCTGAAGCTTTAAAAGCTCAAAAAGAAGCTGGTGTTACTAAAAAACTAGTTGCTTTTGAATTAACAGAACGTGGTATTCCTCGTCATGATTATGATATTGTTAATGCTGATGGAACTAAAATAGGTCGTGTTACCTCTGGTACAATGAGCCCTTCATTAGGAAAAGGGATTGGTTTGGGATATGTTACCAAAGAACTTTCGAAAGTAGATTCTGAAATTTTTATTCAGGTTCGTAAAAAACAAATTCCAGCAAAGGTGGTTAAATTACCTTTTTATAAAGGATAATTAAACATTTTATATATAAAAAAAGCAACTCAAATGAGTTGCTTTTTTTATGTTTGAATACTAACTAATTTTAGTTATTCTCTTTTTTATCTTCTTCTTTAGAAACTTTGTTCCAAACTTTTATTTCATCTTCTGCAGTTACACCTTCAAGTATTTCTACATTTACTCCATCAGATAATCCTAATTTGATATCTTTTCTTTCAAATTTCTGTTCTCCCGTTTTAATTTCAATATATGGCTTTTCAGTTTTTCTATCAAATTGTAATAACGCTTCTTTTATAGATAAAACACTATCTCTTCTTGCTAAAACTATTTCAGCATTTGCACTATAACCCGCTCTAATGAAATGAGAATCATCTAAAGTAACATCCGCTTTAATTTTAAATTGAACTGCTCCTCCTTCATCTGTTCCTTTTGGAGCGATAAAGTTTAATACAGCTGGGAATTTTTTATCTTCAATAGCTCCTAAAGCTACTTCAATATTTGTTCCTTTAACCAACTTACCTACTTCTGATTCATCAACCTGACCTTCAAAAATCATTTTAGTCATATCAGCAATACGAGCAATAGTTGTACCTGCATTAAAATCATTTGTTTGAGTAACTTGATATCCTTTCTTTACTGGAATTTCAACAATCATACCAGAAGTTGTAGCTCTAATACTTGTATTTGCTGCATTCCCTAAACCAGAAGTTGTTCCTTTTTTGATGATATCCATATCAGATCTTGCGTTCGATAAAGATAAGTTTGCATTGTTATAACTCAATTCAGAGTTTTCAAATGCTTGACGAGAAATTACTCCTTTTTCAAAAAGTTTTTTATTTCTATCAAATTGAACTTTTGCATTATTAAAAGATAGTCTTGCGTTTTTAACACTTCCGTTAGCTCTATTTAATGAAGCTACATTTGGTACTACTCTTACAGTTGCTATTAAATCTCCTGCTTTTACAATTGCTCCTTCTTCAACTAAAATCTTATCTACAATTCCAGCTATTTGAGGCTTAATTTCAACTTCTTCTAAAGGAACTACTTTACCAGTAGCTACACTTTTCTTAACGATAGTTGCTTTAAATGCTTTTTCTGTTTTATACTCTATTGGTGAAGCGCTATTCTTCTTTCCAAACCATATTAACACTACGATTAATGCTAACGCTATTCCGCCAAAGATGATTACTTTTTTCATTTGTTTTTATTTATATTCTTGTTAATTGACTTTTTTATTCTTCTCTTAATGCTTCAATTGGTTGTATAATTGTAGCCATGTATGCTGGTATAAATCCAATAAAAGTTCCTAATATTATTAACACTGCATAGGCTATTAATACAATTGGAATATTTACTGTTGGATTTGTTAAAATATCTGCTGAATCAATCAACATTAAAATTAACCCTCCGGCAATAATACCTAATGAACCTGCTAATAATGTTAAGAAAATTGATTCTAATATAATTTGTTGACGTATTTTTATAGGTGTTGCTCCTAATGCTCTACGAATACCAATTTCTTTGGTACGTTCTTTTACCGTAATTAATAAAATATTACCAATAGCAAAAACTCCTGCAATTAATGTTGCAATACCAACAAACCATGTTAAAAACTGCATTCCAGTTAAAAACCCTGTTACTTTTGCGATTTCTTTACCTAAGTTAAACCCGTTAAAAGCGCGGCTATCATCTGGGTGAATTTTATGAATGTTTTTTAATAATCCTTTAACATCTGTTTCAACTTGCTCAATATCAAAACCTGCTTTACCAGTAACCATCATCCATTGAAATTTGTTACCCGAATTATAGACTAAACGGAAGGTACTAAACGGAATATGTATGTTGTTACCACCACCACCAATTCTACCTGGTTTATAAACACCTACGACTTTATAACCGATATTGTTTACTTTTAAATAAGTACCTAAAACCTCTTCTTCTTTATCGTATAATTGTTCATAAACATCATCACTAATAACACAAACTTTTTTGTTTTCGTTGATATCATTTTGATTGATAAAACGACCTTCAATTAAGTTTTTCTTTTGAACTTTATCTAACAAAGGATAATCTCCAAAAATAGTAAGATTTGCCGTTCTTATCCCTTTAACAACTAAACCACCCGTAGCATTTCTTGGTACTACAAATTCTATTCCTTCAATTTCTGATTTAATTTTTTCAACATCATCTATTGTCAACTGAATTTGTCTTCCTTCCTGAAAACCTTTAAAAGCTTTTGATGTTCTACCACCCGCCATAAAAACACTATTGGTTGCAAAATCACCAAACATGCTGTTAAAACCGTTTTCAATTCCTTTGGCGGCTCCTAATAATCCTACAAGAAGTAGAATTCCCCAAAAAGCTCCAAAAATTGTAATTGCAGTTCTGGTTTTATTTTTACGAATACTTTCGTAAATTTCTTGCCATACATCTTTATCAAATAGAAATTTCATAATTAATCTGCTCTTAAAGCTACTATTGGTTTAATTTGTGCTGCTCTTTTTGCTGGTAAATACCCTGCAATAACTCCTGCTAATATCAATGTTATAGTAGCTCCTACTACAACTGGTTTTGATACTCCTGGGTTTAAAATAAAATACTTTTCTAAACTTGATCCAACGAGTTCTAAAATACCTACTCCAATTACCAATCCTAAATATCCTGCTAAAGCGGTTATTAAAATTGATTCTAACATAATCATTGTTATAATAGAACTTGGTTTAGCTCCTATGGCTTTTCTAATTCCTAATTCCTTAGTACGTTCTTTTACAACGTATACCATAATATTACTAATACCTACCACTCCTGCAATTAAAGTTCCTAAACCAATTATCAATATCAAAATACCTAAACCAACCATCATACTTGATACTTGTTTATTATCTGATGCATAATTGTTTACTCTAATTCCTCTTTGATCGTTTGGATCTATTTCATGTTTCTTTTTTAATTCACGAAGCATTTGACTTCCAAATGCAATAGCTTCATCAATACTTAATTTAGGATCGTATGTTAATCCAAAATCACCTATATGGTCGTTATTTCCATAAATTTGTTGCATTGTGGTAAATGGTGTGTAAATGTATCGTTCATCGCTATCACCTCCTGGATCAGAAAAAACACCGATAACTTTATACATAATTCCGTCAATGTTTAACTGCTTACCAAAAGCACTTAATTGACCGAATAAATCTTTTTCAACCATACGCCCAATAACAATAACTTTAGATCTTTCTTTTAAATCTCTAAAATTTAAAAAACGTCCTTCTGTTATTTCTGCAGATTCTAAAATATCATATTCAGGATATACGCCTCTAATTGTATAATTGTCTTCTTCTGTTTTATATACAACTTTTGATCCTCTTTGGATACGCGGACTAATCATTTGAATTTTATCAGAGTACTTTTCTTTTAAAAATTCAAAATCATCATTTTTAAATTGAACTCTTCTTCCTACCTGATGCCCTTTATAAGCTTTAGTAGTTCTGTTTGAACTAATATAAATTGAATTTGTTGCATCTGATGCAAACTGTTCTTTAAACGTATTTTGAAGTCCGTTACCAATACCAAAAAGTAAGGTAAATAATAAAATAGCAAAGGAAACCGTAAAACCTGACAATATAGATCGTAGTTTATTTTTGCTAATGCTTTGAAAAATTTCTCTCCAAGTATCTAAATCAAACATAATTATATTGCTTTAGCATTGGTATACTCGTCACTAATAATAACACCATCTTTTAAACGAACAATTCTATTGGTTTGCTCTGCTACTTCTTCTTCGTGCGTAATTACAAAAACGGTCATTCCTTCATCATTAATTTCTTGTAACAAATCCATAACAGAATCTGTTGTAGAAGAATCTAATGCTCCTGTTGGCTCATCGGCTAATACCACTTTTGGCTTGGTTG
The DNA here is from genome assembly GCF_027941755.1 of Tenacibaculum retecalamus. NCBI lineage: Bacteria > Pseudomonadati > Bacteroidota > Flavobacteriia > Flavobacteriales > Flavobacteriaceae > Tenacibaculum > Tenacibaculum retecalamus. The sequence goes on from NZ_CP115916.1 coordinate 1,546,039, forward strand.
CTAATGCTCTTGCAATCGCTACACGTTGTTTTTGACCTCCCGAAAGTTCATTTGGTAAATGATGTGCCCAATCTTTTAACCCTACTTTTTCAAGGTAATTTAAAGCAATTTCTAAACGTTCTTTTCTTGCAACACCTTTATAGTATAATGGCAAAGCAACATTTTCTAACGCCGTTTTGTATGATATTAAGTTAAATGATTGAAAAATGAATCCTAAAAATTTATTACGTAAGATGGCGGCTTTTTTCTCATTTAAATTTTCAATTAATTCTCCATTTAAATAATACTTTCCCTCATCATGAGTATCTAATAAACCTACAATATTTAATAAGGTAGATTTTCCAGAACCTGATGATCCCATAATCGATACAAATTCACCTTCCTTTATATGTAAATCTAATCCTTTTAAAACATGAAGTGAGTCTTTTCCTATTGGATAAGATTTGTGTAGGTTTTCTATTTTAATCATAGTATTAGTTAATTTTTATATCAAAATAAATATTGATTTTTTCTTTAAATCTTTATTTACTTTCTTACTAGACGCTTCTTGTTTGATAATGTTACACTAATTATCTATATTTTTGTTTTAATTTTAATTAAACTACTTAAATGATTGATTTACCTAAGGATAAGCAACTTATTTTATTTGACGGAATTTGTAACTTTTGTAATAAATCGATATTAATGATTATTAAACACGATACTGAAAACAAGTTTATTTTTGCGTCTTTACAATCTGATATAGGAAAAGAAATTATAGCAAATCTAGCTATTGATACTTTAAAAATTGATTCTATTATTTTATATAAACCAGGTATTGCTTATTATATAAAATCAACTGCGGCTATAAAAATTATGAATCAATTTAATGGCTTATGGATAATTTCTTATTTATTATGGATTTTCCCAGAAGTTATCCGAAATGTTGTATATGATTTTATTGCTAAAAATCGTTATAAATGGTTTGGTAAAAAAGCGCAGTGTATGATTCCTACAAAAGAAATTCGAGCTAAATTTTTATCATAAAAAAAATCCTACCAATTAAGGTAGGATTCTTTCTTTTTCTTTTTTATAAATATGCAATTCTCCCGCTGTTTAAAACCTAACTTTTAATCCTAAATTATAATTTCTACCTCTAGCTGTATAAGCATTTACATCTTGAAAGTTTTCATTCAGTAAATTAGTCACACTTCCAAAGAATGTTACTTTATCTTTTATTACTTTGTGGTTTATGAAAAAGTCAATAATACTATAAGAATCTAAAATTCCTCCAAAAGTTTCTCTCTCACCTGTATACCTGTATGCTGCATTTACAAAAGTCTTTGAAGCCAATTGATAATTAACACTTGCTCCAAATTTTTGTTTTGGTAAATTAATTATACTTACTCCTCCTTTAAAATTAACGTAAGTATAATCAGCTAAAATTGATAGTTTTTTTAAAGGTTTATAAATAACTCCTGCTTCAATACCTTTTAAATTAAATGTTCCAATATTATTTAAATACCTTCCTGCACTATATGCAACTTTGTCTGTTTCCTCTCTATAAAAATAAGTAGCGTTTAAAGTTAAATTATCTAAAACATCAAATTCAAAACCACCTTCAATAGTAAAATCTTTTTCTGGTGTTAATTCGTCTATATTATCCGCTCTATTAAAAATCTCAGTTAAAGTTGGTGTTATAAATGCGGTACCGTAAGAAGCAAATAATTTTAAATTTTTATCCTCTAAAATTTCAAAATTATAAGATGGGTTAATATTATAAACAAAATGATTTCCATATTCATTATGAATATTCATACGAACACCACCATTTACATTAAATCCAAAATCAGAATTATAGTTTAATGATACGTAAGGGTCATAAAAATGTTGCTTTGCTGTACCTTTAGCTATATTACTATAAGATGTTTCTTGTAACATATCTTGATACTGTGCCGTAATTCCTGTTAAAAAAGAAAACTGATTAGAAAGTCTATAACTATTAAACACATCAAATCCTTTTACTTCTCCTTGATAAACACTTTTCGAAGACGAGTTAGACTCTCTATCTATTTCAGTATAAAAAGCTCTTGCTTTTAACTCTCCTTTTGCATATTTAAAATCGGTACTAAAAACAGCTCTATTCTGTTTACCTCCAGAAACATAATCAGCATCTTCAGGTGGATAAGAAGAATCAAATTCGTTATTAAATTCATTAAAACTTCCTTGAATACCTACTTTAACTTTATTATTAATTTTATAGCCAATTTTTAATAAAGCATTTTGACGGTAAAATTTATCTTCCTTATTTGCTTTACTGTTTAAGCTTTCAATTGCAGATAAACCAGATGAGCTATTTGAATTTAAACCTAATAAATAAGTTACCTTATCTACTTTACCTTTAAAATTAAAGTTAGCTTGTAATTCATCTCCTGCAAATGTTGTGTGTTCTGCTGATCTATTACTACCTAATGATGTTGTAAATGTCCCTTCGAACTCTTTTTTAGACTCTTTCTTTAAAATAATATTAATTACTCCTGCTGCTGCACCAGAACCATATAAAACTGAAGATGCTCCTTTTAATACTTCAATAGATTCTATTTGGTTTAAATCTAATTGTCTTAAATCAAAGTCTCCAGCAATAGATGATGGATCATTAACATTAATACCGTCTATTAAAACCGCAGTTTGTTTATTTCTACCGCCTCTAATATAAACACCTAAATTTTGTCCTCTATTACTTTGAGATCCATTAATTTCAATACCAGGAATTTCATTTAACAATTGTGTTAACGATTTTCCTTGTCTTTCTTCAATCTCTTTTGTTGTTAGTTTGTAAACTATTTTACCAACATTTTTTTTACTCATCTTTGTTTTAGTTGCAGTTACAATAACTTCATCTAATTCTTCGATTTTCTCCTGCTCTTGAGCAATAATTTTTGTGCTTGCAAATAATGTTGCAATAGCACCAACAATTAATAATTGTTTGTTCATTTTTAATGATTTAATTTTTACAATTAATCAGGTAAATTTCGTGTACGATACAAAATAGTAATAAGTACAGTAACCTTTATCCCGAAAGTTTTACTTTTTTTGATTTTGGCAGGTCTCCTGACTTACGTCTTGTAACTTACCTTCCCATTTTAATAAAAAACAGTGGTAAAAGTGATAGTTACAAGCTTTATAGCTTACAGTTGCGGGAACAGTTTTGGATTTTAACCAAATTCCCTTTTAATTTCTTTAAGAAGATTTCTTTAAGAAAACCAAATTCGCGGCAAATGTAGTTTAAAAATTGGTATTACAAAATAGTTTTGTATCCTTGTTGCAAAAATATAAAAATGATGAGTGTTACTTTTTTAAAAAAATATGTATTCTTTATACTTTGCATATTGATAACTTCCTGCAAACCAAAAAACAAAGTAGAAAACCCTAGTAAAAACAAAACTAAAAGTAGTATAACTCATGCTTTAGGTTTTAACTTAATTGAGAAAGAAAACTCAACGACACTTATTATAAAAACACCTTATCCAAACGCTAAAGAAACATTTACTTATAGTTTAGGTGCTGAAAATACAGATATAAAAACTCCCATTAATAAAATAGTAGTTACTTCAACCACTCATATTCCTGTTTTAGAATTATTAGGTAAAGAAAAAACTTTAATTGGTTTTCCGCACACTAAATATGTTTCTTCAGAAAAAACAAGAGCTTTAATTGATAGCGGTTTTGTACGTGAACTTGGTAAAGAACAATCTTTAAATACCGAAATTTTATTAGATATTAAACCTGATTTAGTTGTCGGTTTTTCGATGGGTAAAACAAACAAAACACTAAACACAGTTAAAAACGCTGGAATCCCAGTAATTATTAATGGAGATTGGTTAGAAGAAACACCGCTTGGTAGAGCTGAATGGGTAAAGGTTTTTGGTGCTTTATATAACAAAAGTAAAAAAGCAGACAGCCTTTTTAATGCCATAAAAAACAATTATTTAGAGGCTATAGAAATTGCAAAAAAGGCAACAAAACAACCTACAATACTCTCTGGTGCAATTATGAGTAAAGATATTTGGAACTTACCAGCAGGCGAAAGTTTTGTAGCACAATATTTAAAAGATGCTAATCTTAATTATTTATGGAAACACACCAAAGAAAAAGGGAGTTTATCGCTAAGTTTTGAAAGTATTTTAGACAAAGGAAAAGAAGCTGATTTTTGGATTGCTCCTGGTTATTTTACTTCTAAAGAACAAATGTTAAATAGTAATAAACATTATGCTGAATTTAAAGCTTTTAAAAATGATAACATATATTCACCTGCTTTGAAAAAAGGAAAAACTGGTGGTGTTTTATATTTTGAATTAGCGCCTACTCGACCTGACTTAGTTTTAAAAGATGTTATAAAAATTACACATCCTGAATTGTTACCTAACTATAAATTAACCTTTTTCGAAAAAATGAAATAAGTTTAGTTTAATACTTTATTTAATCTATAAAACTAAAGTTATTATAAAAAATATTCTGTATCGCATGAAAATTAGTAAAAACCAATTAAAATTTCACGTATTTTTATCAATATTTTCATTTCTGATTTTACTTTTTTCTTGTCAAGACACAGTTAATAAATCGACTAAAACCGAATCTATTGGTCCAAAAAATGGTGCATTATTAATTGGTGGTGGTGGAATGACTGATGAAATGTGGCAAGTATTTTATGATTTTGCTGGCGGAAAATCGGCAAAACTTGTCATAATTCCAACCGCTTTTGATGAAAACTCGATAAACTACGATCCAGAATTTAAAATTTTAAAAAGGCAATTTACTAGTCGTGGATTTGAGGACATTCAATTTATGCACACAAGAGATACTTTAGTCGCAAATAGTGATGAATTTATACAACCTTTAAAAAATGCCACAGCAGTTTGGTTAACTGGCGGAAGACAATGGCGAACTGCAGATGCATATTTAAATACAAAAACTCACTTTGAGTTAAATAACCTTCTAAAACGTGGTGGAATTATTGGCGGACATTCAGCTGGTGCATCTATTCAGGGTTCTTATTTAGTAAGAGGTGGACGAGATTTAAATGGTAATTATAAAATAATTAGCAATTCAGATGTAGGATTTGGATTTGTTACCAATACGGCTTTTGATCAACATCATCTTGATAGAAATAGACAATATGATATGTTTGATTTATTAAAAATTAAACCAAAATTATTAGGTATTGGTATAGATGAAAATACAGGAATTTTAGTACAAGGAAATGAATTTCAAGTTATAGGTAATAAATTTGTATCAATTTATGACAATACATTTTGGTCGCCTTTTTTCAATAAAATTGATACACTTGAAAAAGGAAAGAATAAATTTTATGTCTTAAAAAATGGTGATAAATACAATCTTAAAAAGCGAAGAATTCAACTAAATAAATTCTTAAAACCAAAAAAACTTACTTCTAACCAACAAAATGAATATCTAGGTACTTATTTGTTTGAGAAAAGTAAAGTTTTCTGGAACAACATCATAATTGAAAATGATACTTTAAAATTCCAAATTGTACGTAGAAATATTGTTAGAGATCCAATTCCTATTTATGCTTACAAAAAAGATTTATTTTTTGATACAGATGCAGAATTATGGTTTCACTTTGAGCGAGATAGCTTAGGTAAAATTATTAGTTTTGATAAAAAAACACATAAGTTTATAAACGGTATGAATCAAAAATTTAACAAAATTTCAAAATAAAAACTATGCACTAATAACATAAGTATTTAAAAATAAAAAACTGTTCCCGTTGCTAAAAATTCAATGACTTCCCTTTCTGTACTAACCTTAATTTAATAGTTAACTAACCTATTTTTCAATAGTTCGAAAAGTTAAATTAATTCGTGGTCGGTGTATTTTTTTTGTGGGTGGTAAACGATGTAACCAATGCTTTTGTGTTTCGTCTTTCATCACCAATAATGAACCATGTTCTAATACTTTATAAACCGTTTCTTTGGTTTCTTTATGTTTAAAACCAAACTTACGTTCGGCACCTAAACTTAAAGATGCAATGGCTCCTTGTTCTTTTAAATCTCGTTCACCATCACTATGCCAAGCCATTCCTTCAGATCCGTCGTGGTATAAATTTAACAAGCAAGAATTGTAGGTTTCGTTTGTTTGTTTTTCTACCAATTCTTTTAATTCTAACAATTCATTCGTAAAAAGTAATGCCCTTTTAGTACTGTTTGAATAAGAATAATCAAAAGAACTTTCTGCATACCAAGCTACCTTTCTTTTAGTAAATATTTGTTTTCCAAATATAATAGCTTCATCATTTTTCCATTCTATGCTATTTAAAAGAGTATTATAATAAGTATCAGCTTTTAATCTTGATAAAACTATTCCGTAGTAATTTACAGTTCCATCTTTGGGAAGTAAGTTTTGAGGAAAATCATTAAATTGTGAGAATAAATCCATCGATTATAAAAATAAAAAACTCCCGCTTAAAACAGGAGTTTTCATAGTATTTATTTAAAAACTAATTTCTAAATTTATTTCTTGTAATAATATGCTTTAATTTCTCTTTTAAATCGCTACCAGTATCATATACCATCTGTTCGTTAGATGGAAAACGTACAGATTTTAACTTTGTTAAATTCAAATAATTGTTATCTAACGCTCTTCTATCACCTTTATAATTTGCATATACATGTTCAAAAACAAACTCACTTTGAATAGGAAAACTTTCTATTAATTGATTGTTTGAATTCTGATAATATTTTACAACTCCAATAACTTTACTACTCTTATATTGCGTAAATCGATATAATTGACATCTGATTTTTCTAAATTTATCAACTTTAATTTTATTTCCTAAACTATCTTTTACGTAAACTCCTTTGTTGTTTACTAAATATTTAAAACCATCTTTAAGTTGTTTTTCTTTTATAATTTCTTTTTCATGAATTTGTTCAGGAGAAATTTTAATTTCTCTAAGGTTTAATTCTAAATCAAAATCATATCTAATTTGCTTGTTTTTTTGTGAATGATATACGGTCCATAAATTATTTAATCCATACGTATCCATCGCTAACAAATCGTCTTCTAACCTTCTTGGTATTATTTGATCTGTTTCATTACTTACTGATAAAAAAACATAATCAGTACCTTTAATATGGGCTTCTTCAAGTAAATCTCTAGTATTTTTATAATTCGAACTAATTTTATCTAAATATTTTAATTCATCATAAGCTCTTCTATAATTTATCTTATTTCTAACTCCAGATTTTAACAGAGCTACACCATTTTCATATAAATAGTTCGCATAATTTTCTTTAGATTGTAGAATTTCATTATCATAATTCGTTAATTTAAAATTTACATTTTTTAACGGTAATAAAGGTTTTATCTTTTCTTGTCTATTATTTAAACGATGATATAAGTTATAAATGGTTTCAAGATTTTCTGCATTATCTTCTTTTTCTAAAAATGAAATTCTAGAAAGATCTCTATCACTTGCTTTTTTAAAAGCATTGTGAAGCATTACAACGTATGGTTGATTTTTTTCTTTATACTTATTTTTCGCTAAGTTTTTAACCGACAAAGAAATTGCCTTGTCATAATCACCAGTATTAATTGCCTTTTCAGTCGTTTTTATACTGTTGCAAGAAAAAAATATAAGTATTGAAAATAATAGTAAAGTAGTTTTTTTCATAAAATTTAGTTTTGTTAGAATAGACAATTATTATGCCAACAACATAAGGTTTTATTTATTTTCTGATTGTTTATTCTAATAATTTTGCCATAGCAATTTTAACTATTTCAATATTAATTATCTTGTTAGATAGGTTTGCTTTTTTTTGTTTTTGTGCTACTTGCCTTAACAAATTTACGCCAACTTTATCAAAATTATATTGCTTATACTGAATTCCTTTAGCCACAATATCATTTGCTAAATTCTTAATAGCTTCGGTATTATTACTTATCGCTATTTTATCGTAAGCTTTTTTATATAAAGATTGTATTTTTTTATTCTGACTTAAATACATTCCCGACATAACATTGCTTGCTATAAAGTTTAACTCATCATCATCATTTTCTTCTAAATAAATACGAGTTAAAGGCGTTGCTATAATTTTTTTAACTTCAATTGGTAATGTTTTCGATTTTTTAATAGCTAATGTTTTGTCTACATAATACATTCCTACTAATGATTTTCCTAAAACAGCATATGATTTACTTTGCAATCCTTTTTCGAAAACCATTTTCAGTTCAGGATCTGTTAATTTACCTAAAGTTTCAATTGCTGCTGCTTGTACTAATGTTTTAGGATCGTTCATTGCCAACAATTTTATCTTCTCAATCACTCTTTTTTTAGAGTTCTTATTTACTAAGTTGATGTTTTTTAAAGCTAATAATCTAATTTTATAAAAATCATCATTCATTGCATTAGCAATTGCATCAAACGCTTTTTTATCATCCTGATATCTAGCTACCTCAACTAAAGCTTCTTTTTTATGCATAAAATTATCAGCATATTTTAATTGATGAATATAATCACTCAATATTTTATTCTCTCTTATGTCACATAACAAAACTCCATCTGCATTTACCTGAATTAAATTAGGTTGTTTTATATATGGAAATGAAAATGATGCGTCTTTACCATCTACAAAAACAGTATAACGTGTGCGCTTACTTCCTTCAAAAATATCAATAGCAAAAGGAAATTTAAATTCATTTTCTTGATTCTGGATAATATTTACTGTTACCGTTTTTCTTAATTTATTAAAATCGCAAGAAATTTCTAACTTCGGATGCCCACTATTAAAATACCATTGATTAAAAAACCAATTTAAATCTTTTCCGCTTATTTCTTCAAAAGCCAAACGCAATTGATGCGCTTCTCCGGTACTATATTTATGAGTAGTTAAATAGTTGTTTAATCCTGCATAAAATGCTTCATCTCCTAAATAATTACGCAACATATGTAAGATTGCGCCACCTTTATTGTAGCTAACCCCGTCAAACATATCTTCTTTATCGTGATAATTAAAACGGACTAAATGTTTATCAAAATTCTGACCATTTTTATATCCTTCAACATCCTCTAACAAATGTGCATCTGCATCGTTTTTTCCATATTTGTATTCGCGCCATAAATATTCACTATAATTAGCAAAACTTTCATTTACAGTTAAATTACTCCAACTTTCAGCAGTTACTAAATCTCCAAACCAATGATGAAAAGCTTCGTGAGCAATGGTATTTTCTTGTATGTTCTCATCAATTAACTGCCCTGGCATCTGATAAGCATTTTCACCATGAATAACGGCTGTTGTATTTTCCATCGCACCACTTACGTAATCACGCCCAACAATTTGTGCATATTTATTCCACGGATATTCTATTCCAGTAATTTTTGAAAAGAATGCTAACATTTCTGGTGTTTTTCCAAAAATATCTTTGGCATATGGCGCATATTTTTTTTCTACATAATAATCTACCGGAATATTCTTATAAGTGTCTTTAACAATCTCATATTCTCCTACTCCCATAAAAAATAAATATGGTGCATGTTTTTGTGTAAAATTCCAATAATCAGTTCTTGTTCCGTTTGTATTAGTTGTTTGATTTTCTAACTTTCCGTTTGATAGTGTTACGTATTTTGTAGGAACGGTAATATAAATTTCTTGTGATGTTTTCTGATTTGGTGCATCTATTGTTGGAAACCAACAACTACTTGCTTCTGTTTCTCCTTGCGTCCAAATTTGAGTTGGTTTATTTTTATCCAACCCAGTTGGATTTATAAAATACAATCCTTTGGCAGCTGTTATCGCTGCGCTTCCTTTTTGTTTTACTCTTTCAGGACGCGCTGTATACTTTATATATATCGTAAATTCTTCGTTTCGCTTATAAACACGAGGTAAATCGATTATTAACTTAAAATCATCATAATTATAGTCTAATGATTTATTATCTATTGTAATTTTATGAATAAGCATCGCTTTAGCATCTAACGTTACTTTAGCCGTTTCGTAAAAATGAGGTTTTATTGTTAACCATTCTTCACCGTTTAACTGCTTTTCTTTAAAGTTAAAATCAACTTTTAATTTAGTATGAATTAAATCGTGGACTTTATCTTTTTCTGCTCTATAAGTATTCTCTGATTGAGAAAACATTGTAAGCGTAAAAAGAGTTAGTATTAGTAGAAAGGTTTTTTGAAACTTCATAAAATATTTTCGTTTGAGCACCAAAAATAAGGAAATCTATTGGGAGGCTTGTTAATGAGGCGTTAAAAAGAAAGCGCCATCAAATATTTGATGGCGCTTTCTTTTCTGTTATTCTTAAAAACCTACTCTACAACCTCTTCGGTATGTACTTCAATAGCTTTTTTTTCTGTTTTATTGTTTATATTGATTCCTCCTAAAAGAGATTTAAACTTTCCTAAATCCATATCACTTCCATCAACTTTAGATTTCTGCATCATTTGCATAATCTTAGCAGGGTTCATGTTATCACCTAAAATACGTGCAATACCAACCCCCATTTCTTTACCATAACCAAAAGCTATAATTTCGTTGATAGCATCTGTTTTTCCTGAATAATAAATTGCAGCATGCATACCATCTTTCTTAAAATTGATTAACTTTTTATAATCTGAATTATTAAGAATTTCTTTTAATTTTCCTTTTTCTGCTTCGTACGTTGTTTCGTTAGTATCTTTATAAGGTAATCCTGTTATGTTTACTTTACGAATACTTTCAAACGCTTTTTTATCTTCTTCAGAAGCTTTATCCATACTTAATTGAAGTACACTTGCAGGAACATCTAAAGTTATAAATCCTTTTTTGTCTTGACTCTCTACTAAATAACTTTGTAATGAGGCTTCATTTTTACATGAAACAGTAACAAAAGCAACTAGTAATAATGAATATATAAATATTTTTTTCATTGTAGTATCTGTTTTATTAATTGATTAAAAACAGGGATAAAATTTTGGCTCTTACCCCTATTTTAAAAGTAATATTACTTGTTATTTACTTCAACCTTTACGTTTTTATCTTTTGAAAACGTTTCAGCTAGTTTCGACATTTTATTAATATCAATAGTTCCTGTTAAAGATACAATAACCGATTCTGCCCCTCCTTTTTTAGAACTTTTATCTTTTACAAACATTAAAACTTCGCTAACAAAATCTTTATTTTTTGTTGATTTCACATAAATTTTAACACGTGATCCTTTATCTTTCACTCGCATTAACTCTATTAGGTTATTCTTACTTACTGAAGATTTTACCATGTTTTCCATTTGTGCAGAAACAGCAGTATCATCTGTCGAAAATACTTTTAACTCTTTTAAGTCTTTTATCATATTAAAAACTTCCATGGCTTCATTGTCTCCAGAACCTACATTAAATTTAGATAGCATTTCAAAGGCATCTTTGTTTACTACAACAGATGATACTTCGTCAATATTTTCTAATTTATCAAACATTGATTGTCCAAAAGTTAAGTTTGCTGTGAATACGAATGCGAATATTATAATTATTTTTTTCATGATGTTTATTGTTTATTAAGTACTTGGTTTTACTTTTTTTTGATTATTAATTTACTTTGTTTATTACTTTATTTACTGTTTCTTCATAGGTATTTAAGTGAGCTAAGGCATCATTTCCTTTGTTTAAGTTTTTTGAAACTGCATATAATGCATCGTTTCCTTTGTTTAGATTAAATGAAACCATTTGCAATGCAGCTGTTACTTGTGCAAACTGTTTTCTTTGTTGATGCTCTTGATACTTTTGATTTCCCATAAATGCAGTAAATAGTAAAACTACTGATGCTGCTACCGATAACCATTTCCAGTTCTTCTTAGGTTTCTCAGGTTTTAACTGAATGGTTTTGGTAAAAGTTTCGTTTTTACTTTGTTTAAAATAACCAAACAACATACTATACTCTTGCAAATGTGCTGCCACATTACCTGAAGTAAAATACTCTTGTAGTATTTGTTCTTCTTGCAAAGTAGTTTCTGCGTTTAGATATTTTTCTACTAATTTCTCTATGTTAGCTAACTCCATAGTTGTGTTTTTTTATTAATTCTTCTCTTATTGTTTTTCTTGCTCTTGATAAGGCTACTCTAACAGCAGTTGGTTTCATATCCACCATTTTACATATCTCATCAAAATCATATTGTTCTATATCTCTTAATTGAATAATTGTTTTTTGTTGTTCAGGCAATTTCTCAATTAATTTGTGTACTAAACTTACACTATCGTTATACTCTACTTTTTTATCTAACGAAGTATCTTTTTCCTTATAATTACTATGAACCAATGTTAAATTACTTGCTTGTTTCGATTTTAAACGATCATAACAATAATTCTTTGTCATGGTCATTGCAAATGCTTCTACATTTTTATAGTCAGCCAATTTTTCTTTGTTTCGCCATAGCTTAAAAATTAATTCTTGCGTAGCGTCTTCAGCTTCTTCTGTAGAAACTAAAAGTCTTTTTGCTAAACGAAAGACTTTGTCTTTAAACGGTAACACAACTTTTAAAAAGTCTGATTGATTCATTGTTTAGTTAATTAGTTTTGTAAACTTAATAATAAAACCTCGTCTTATCTATCTGGTTTACATAACTACGACGACGGGGTTTCAAGTTTGTTACATCAAAAGTTAAAAAAAATAATATTATTGAGTAAATTGCGTTGATGTTATAGCTAATATATCCCTTATGAAATTACTTAAAGTCGTTCTTATTGTTCTTGTATCACTAACCATAGTATCTTGTACTAGTAAAGATGATACTCCTAATGATATTCAAATTCAAAATTTTGTTTGGAAAGGAATGAATGCTTACTACTTATGGCAAAATGAAATTCCTGATTTATCAGACAGACGTTTTAATAACAATAAAGAACTTTTTGGTTATTTAGATAATTATAATAACCCTGCAAATTTATTCTACAACTTATTATACACTCCTAATGAATATCCGAAGGATCCAAATAAAACCTATTCTTGGATTGTTGATGATTATATCGCCTTAGAACAATCTTTTGAAGGTACCCGACAAACTACAGGTATGAAAGTTAAAGGAGCCGATTATGCTGATGGTTCTGGTAAATATTATGTGTATGTATATGATGTGGTAAAAAATTCTGATGCTGAAACTAAAGGAATTGTTAGAGGAATGCTTATTACTGAAGTAAACGGAACACCTTTAACTAGAGCGAATGTAAACTCTTTATTTAGTGCAGATTCATTTACTGTACATTTAGCCGATTACAATGCCGGAAACCCTATAAGTAACGCAACTACAATAACATTAACAAAAGCAATTATAACAGAAAGCCCAATTAAAAAAACAACCGTTATTGTTGATGGCGGAAATACTATCGGTTATTTAATGTACAATCAATTTTCGAGTGATTTTGATGGAGATTTAAATACCGAATTTGCTAATTTTATGACAGCAGGAATTACCGACCTAGTAGTTGACTTACGTTACAACGGTGGTGGCTCTGTACAAACAGCCGTGTATTTAGGAAGTATGATTGCAGGACAAGGTAATGATGAGTTGTTCTCAAAACAAATTTGGAATAACAAAGTAATGGCTGGTAGAGAGCCAAGCGATTTCATTGATAATTTCACAGATAAAATTTTAAATAAAGATAGTAACGGTAGCATTGTTTTAGATGAAACCATTAATAATTTAAACTTAACTACGGTTTATTTTATTGTTTCTGAAAACACAGCTTCTGCATCCGAATTGGTTATAAATGCATTATCACCTTATATTAACGTAAAATTAGTAGGAACTCAAACCTACGGAAAACATGTAGGTTCTATAACATTATATGACTCTGAAAATTTTTCTAAAAACGGACCTAATTTTAAAACTAATCATGCTTGGGCAATGCAACCAATTGTTTTAGAAATACAGAATAGCAACGGAGAAAATAAACCCGAAGGTTTTATTCCTGAAGTAATAATGGAAGAAGACCCTGGTAATTTAGGCGTTTTTGGTGATCCTACAGAGCCTTTATTAGAAAGAACAATACAATATATTACCACAGGAGCAAAAGGATTTCCTTTAGCTAAAAAAAGAACTGCTATTTATTCGTCATGGAACTCATCAATGAATTACCCTGACTATAATAATATGTATATTGATTTAAAGTAAATCTACTTCGTAAAGCTGAACTTGTTTCAGGCTCTCATCATAACATAGATTATAATTTTAAATAAGTAAATAATCCAGCTTTAAAGCTGGATTATTTATGTTACAACAAACTCATTTGCTGATTTATATTTTCATTCGGAACTTTTAAATCAGTTCCCAATACATTGTTTAATTTCTTTATAAAATAAGCTGCTAACAAAGGTGATTCTACTTCTATATTCTGATGAATAAAAAAGTGTATGTTTTTTAATCCTAAATCGCTCCATTCTTTTAAACGGTACACCCAAGCATCCAAACGTTCATAGTCCAACGGATGATTTGCTCCTACAAATCTGATAAATGCTTCATTATTTGTCATATTCATATGTAACATATCTCGCCGACCAGCAGTATCTACTAATATATTTGCAATAGTATTCTCTTCTAATAACTGCGTCAACTCATCAAAAACAATCACATCAGAAAACCATTCTTTATGCCGAACTTCTATCGCAAGTGGAACTCCTTTTGGCCAACTGACAACAAAATTTCTTAGTACCTCAAAATTACTAGGACCAAAATCAGCATGCATTTGTAAAAAAATAGTTCCTAATTTTTCTTGTAGATGAGCAGCATTATCTAAAAATAAATTCACGGAATCTTGAGTTTGCTGTAAGCGCTTAAAATGACTAATATCCTGTGTCAATTTCGGAAAAAACTTAAATCCTTTTGGTGTTTTTAAATTCCATTTTTCAAATTGTTCTGCTGAAAAAACACGGTAAAACGTGGCATTTAATTCAATTGAATTAAACTGTTCTGAATAATACCCTAATTCATCTTTTGTTCCCTTCGGATAAAATCCTTTTAAATCTGCCTTATTCCATTTTGCACAACCAACATATATTGTCGGTTTCTCTACCTTATCAAAAGAGCTTAATAAACTTACGGTTTTGTGATGTGTTTTAGGTAAGGTAAAATCTATTAATTCAGGATTGGCAACTTTTCCAAACTTCATAAACTATGCGTTTTCTAACCCTTCTTCTACCTCTTTATTATCAATCATTTCTGGTCTAAACTCGCTCATTTTATCATCATCAATTTTTTTAGCATAATTATAGCCAGATTTCCACCATTTTTTCATTTTCTCTTTATCAAAAACCAATGAATTGGTTGTTAAAACAGTTGGTGTATAATATAGGTTTAGTTTTACACCGTGTTGTTTTGCAAAAAGTTTTCCAATTGTAATATTGTGTTTTTCTACATTTTCGAGCATAAAATCAAAAGTATCCATCATTAATGAAAACGGATTTTTTGCTGGTAATCTATTTATTTGCGTTACCTCAGTTGCTAAAATAATTGCATCTACTTCGGTGGCACCTCTAAGAATTGCTTCTCTTATCGGAACCAAACTACCAAAACCTCCATCGGCATATTGGCAATGATTTTTTTCTAACAAGCTCATAAAAGGCACATAATTACATGAACCCCAAATCCAATCGCAAAAATCATCATAATCACAATCTAAAATCGATTTATATTCTATCTGATTCGCTGTTAAATTTGATACCGTAACAACTACCTCTTTGTTTTTTTCTCTAATTTCATTGTAAATTTCTTTGGTAACTTTTTTCTTTATTAGTTTTCGTAAGTTTTTACTTTCACCAAAAGTTTTTCTACCGTTTAAAAAATTCCAAAAAGTATTTATATGACGAATAGAAATTACTTTCTCTCCATGAACAGATTTCACTTTAAACGGACTGTTACTAAAAATAGCTTTCTGATCCACCGAAGTATACAACTCTTTTAACTCATCAACCATACCTAAAGCCAAATGCGACACCATTAAACTTCCTGTTGATGTTCCTAAAAACATATCGTACTCTTTCTTCTTTTTTTCATCAAATACTGGGCTACACCACCGCCAAATGCTCCCTTACTACCTCCTCCAGAAATTACCAATGCTTTTTTCATTGTTTTAATTTGATTTGTCTATTTTTAGTTCTGTAAAAATATCAAAAAAATGAAACACTTTTCACTTTTAATTATAGTCGCTTTTATTTCTTTTTCTTGCAAAAAAGAATATCAACCAAGATTATTAAAAAATGTAATAATTACTGAATTTAAACAAGATAGTACAAGTATCAGAGCTATTTATCCAATAAATAAAACTAGTTTGTATTACGCTGGTTCTAATGGAAAAATTGGTTTCACAAAAAGTAATGGAGAAAAATGGGGTGAAAATTCTTTTATCAAAATTAAAGATAATGACACTCTTATTCCTAATTTTAGAAGTATTGCTTATAACGGAACAGCTGTTTTTGCTTTAAGTATTGGCAACCCTGCACTACTTTATAAATTAAATAACACATCAAAAACAACAAACTTAGTATATACCGAAACACATGAAAAAGTTTTTTATGACAGTATGAAATTCTTTCCAGATAATAAACACGGAATCGCAGTTGGCGATCCTACCGAAAATTGTGCTTCTATTATTTTAACTTCGGATGGTGGAAATACTTGGAATAAATTACCTTGTGAGAACTTACCTGTTTTTGAAGAAGGCGAAGCTTTTTTTGCAGCTAGTAATACCAATATAAAAATTGTAAACAATACAGTTTGGATAGCTTCTGGAGGAACGAAAGCTCGAATTTTAAAATCTACTGATTTTGGAAAAACATGGCAAATTTATAATACTCCTATAATTCAAGGAGATGGACCTCAGGGAATTTATTCTATCGATTTTTATGATGAATTAAACGGTATTGTCATTGGTGGTAATTATGCAAAACCTAATGATAATTGTGCCAACAAAGCCATAACTTCTGATGGTGGAAAAACTTGGACGTTAGTTGCCGATAATCAAAACCCTAATTACAAAAGTTGCGTGCAATATGTACCAAATACCAACGGAAAAGAGGTTTTTGCTGTAGGTAAAACCGGTGTTTCATTTTCTAATGATGGCGGACATACTTGGACGGAAGTAAGCACCGATTCTTACTACGCTATTCAGTTTGTAGACAAAAACATTGCTTGGCTATCAGGGCATCAAAAAATTGGAAAGTTAGTCTTAAAATAATCTTAATTATTTGTTAAAACATTATTTACTCACTATTAAATAAATATCTTTATCACATAACTAAACTTAATCATTAATGAAAAAAATACTTATGTTACTAGTATTTCTTTGTGCATCAGTCATTCATGCGCAAGAATACTTTCCAAGTAATACAGGAGTTAAAACCTCAAAAAATAAATTATTCGCATTTACAAATGCAAAAATTTATGTAAGTCCAACCAACATTATTAAAAAAGGAACATTACTTATTAAAGACGGTAAAGTTTTAGAAATAGGTAAATCTGTAAAAATTCCGCAAGGAACAGAAATTATTAATTTAAAAGGAAAAACTATTTATCCTTCTTTTGTAGATGCTTATAGCACCTTTGGAATAAAAGCACCTAAAAGAAAAAGCGGTAGAGATTCACAATACGATGCTAGCAGAAAAGGGTATTATTGGAACGATCATATTCGTCCTGACACTGATGCTTTTGATGCTTTTGCTTTTGATACTAAAAAAGCTAAAGAATTAGTCAATTTAGGTTTTGGTGTTGTAAATACACATCAAAATGACGGAATTATGCAAGGTAATGGTGTACTAGTAGCCTTAAACACTGCAACCTCTGATGCTTATCGTATTTTAAATAAAAAATCTGCTAATTATTTATCATTTAGTAAAAGTAACAAATCACGTCAGTCGTATCCTACTTCTCGTATGGGTGCAATGTCTTTATTACGTCAAACATATTCTGATGCAAATTGGTATGCTGCTGGTAATATTAACAATACAGATTTAGCTTTACAAGCTTTAAATGATAAAAAAGAGCTTCCTCAAATATTTAGCGCTGGAAATTATTTAGATGATTTACGTGCTGACAAAATTGGTGATGAATTCGGAATTCAATACACAATCCTTGGAGGCGGAAATGAATACGAGCGAGTAAACGATATTAAAAACACCAATGCTACTTTTATAATTCCTATTAATTTCAGAAAAGCTTATGATGTAAGTAATGCTTTTTTAGCTGATAAAATTGCGTTGAGTGATATGCGTAAATGGAATCAAGAACCTGCAAACCCTGCTGTTCTTGCTAAAAACAATGTGCCATTTGCTTTAACTACTTTTAAATTAAAAAAAGTAAAAGAATTTAATGCTAATTTAAACAAAGCTATTAAATTCGGATTAGATAAAACTACAGCTTTAAAAGCCTTAACAAGTGTTCCTGCTAAAATTTTACAAAATGATAGAATCGGAAACTTAAATAAAGGTAGTTATGCTAACTTTTTAATTACTTCTGGAGATATTTTTGATAAAAACACTACTCTTTACGAAAACTGGGTACAAGGAAACAAAAATGTTGTAAACGATATTACTATTAAAGATCTTTCGGGTGAATATTCATTGGCAGTTAATGGTAATACCTATAACATGTCTATCAGCGGAAAAGGTACTAAGCAAAAAGCAACAATTAAAAAAGATGGAAAAAAGGTAAACTCTAAATTTTCTTTTAAAGATAATTGGATGTCTATTACTTTAAGAGAAGGTGATGCTTTTACACGTTTATCAGGAATGGTAGATGCTAAAAATATTAAAGGAAAGGCCATAACCAATACTGGTGATGAAACCAATTGGACAGCTACTTTCAATTCTAAAAAAGAAGACAAAAAGAAAAAGAAGAAAAAAGAAGACAATATTAATGTTGTTGCTGTTTCTTATCCAAATATCGGATATGGTAATTATACTAAAACACAAAAAGAAACTATTTTAATAAAAAACACCACTGTTTGGACTTCTGAAAACAAAGAAATCTTAACAAATACTGATGTTTTAATTAAAGACGGAAAAATTTCTCAAATAGGAAAAAATATTTCAGCAAGAGGAGCCAAAGTTCTTAATGGTGAAGGAAAATATTTAACCGCTGGTATTATTGACGAGCATTCTCATATTGCAACTTCTGCAGTAAACGAATCTGGTCATAACTCTACTGCCGAAGTTACTATTGAAGATGTTGTTGATCCTGATGATGTAAATATTTATAGAAATATTGCAGGAGGAGTTACTTCAATCCAAATTTTACATGGTTCTGCTAATCCAATTGGTGGTCGTTCTGCAATTATCAAACTTAAATGGGGAGAAAATGCTGATGGATTAATCTATAAAAACAGTCCGAAGTTTATCAAATTTGCCTTAGGTGAAAATGTAAAACAAGCCAACTGGGGAGATTTACAAACAGTTCGTTTTCCACAAACACGTATGGGAGTTGAACAGGTTTATATCGATTATTTTCAACGTGCAAAAGAATACGACGCTAAAAAGAAAAGCGGACAACCTTATCGTAAAGATATCGAGTTAGAAACGTTAGCTGAAATCATTAATAAAGAACGTTTTATTTCGTGTCACTCTTACGTACAATCAGAAATTAATATGTTAATGAAAGTTGCTGAAAAATTTGATTTTAACATCAACACATTCACACATATTTTAGAAGGATACAAAGTAGCTGATAAAATGATAGAACACGGCGTTGGTGGTTCTACATTTGCAGATTGGTGGGCGTACAAATACGAAGTTAACGATGCAATTCCTTATAATGCTGCAATTATGCATAACCAAGGAATTACAGTTGCTATTAATTCTGATGATGCTGAAATGTCGCGTCGCTTAAATCAAGAAGCTGCTAAATTGATAAAATATGGTGGATTAAGTGAACAAGAAGCTTGGGAAACTGTTACCATAAATCCTGCTAAATTATTACACTTAAACGATCGTACTGGTAGTATAAAAGTTGGTAAAGATGCAGATGTTGTTTTATGGAGCGGAAATCCTTTATCTATTTATAGTAAAGCTGAAAAAACAATTATTGATGGTGCTGTTTATTTTGATATTAAAGAAGATAAAAAGAAACGTGCTACAATTAAGGCAGAGCGTGCTAAATTGATTAACATGATGTTGCAAGAAAAATTAAAAGGAGCTAAAACTCAAGCACCTGTTAAGAAGTCTAAAAAATTATTTCACTGTGATACAGAATAAGAAACCAAAAACATTAAACATGAAAATTAAAGTTATATATAGTTTATTATGTTTCTTATTAATAGGAAATATAATGGCGCAACAAACACCCGCCGCAAAACAAACACAAAATTATAGTATCGAGGGAGCAACCGCTCACTTAGGAAACGGAAAAGTGATTGAAAATTCATTAATCATGTTTTCTGAAGGGAAAATTTCTTTTGTTGGTAGTGCAATGATGAAAATTGCCAGAAAAGGGAAAGTCATAAATGCTAAAGGAAAGCATGTGTATCCTGGGTTTATTGCTGCAAACACTTCTTTAGGATTGGCAGAAATTGATGCCGTAAGAGCTACTGTAGATGCTGATGAAGTTGGTGCTATGCTACCTCACATTCGTAGTATTATTGCTTATAATACAGAAAGTAAAATAGTGGAATCTATGCGTCCGAACGGAGTATTAATGGGACAAATTACACCTCGTGGTGGTGTTATTTCAGGAACTTCATCTGTAGTACAGTTTGATGCTTGGAACTGGGAAGATGCTGCTTTAAAAACGGATGATGGAATTCACATGAACTGGCCAAGTGATTTTAGTCGTGGTCGTTGGTGGTTAGGAGAAGATCCTGCCTTAAAACCAAATAAAAACTACGCTAAAAACATCAATCAGATTACTGATTATATTAACAATGCAAAAACATATTTAGCAAGTAACAAATCTGCTAAAATTTTACCTTATGAAGCTTTACAAGGGGTTTTAAATGGTTCTCAAAAAATGTTTGTGCATGTAAGCGGGCAAAAAGCAATTACTGATGCAGTAAAGACTTTAAAAAAGGTTGGGATTAAAAGTATTGTTATTGTTCACGGAACCGAAGCTGAAAAAGTAGCCGATTTATTAAAAGAAAATAATATCCCAGTAATTTTAGAGCGTGCACACCGTTTACCTGGTGCTGAAGATGAAGATTATGATTTACCTTATCGTGCTGCTAAAATATTATCAGATGCTGGTATTTTAATTGGTTTAGGTATGGAAGGCGAAATGGAACGCATGAGTACGCGTAACTTACCTTTTTATGCTGGTACTTATGCTGCTTATGGTTTAGGTAAAGAAAAAGCATTGCAATTAATTACACAAAATAATGCCAAGATTTTAGGCATTGATGATAAAGTAGGTACTTTAGAAGTTGGTAAAAATGCCACTTTATTTATCTCAGAAGGTGATGCGTTAGATATGCGAACTAATATTTTAACAGAAGCTTTTATTCAAGGTAGAAAAATTAGCTTAGAAACGCACCAAACAAAACTTTGGAAACGTTACTCTAATAAATACAAAAATCAATAACAACAAAAAAGCTCGGTATAAATACCGAGCTTTTCATTTTAATTCAAATAAATATTAAAAAAATGTCCCCTTATTACATTTTTTAATAATAAAACTGAATTTACAATTGCTTTACAAAGATTAAAATAAAATCAATAGTAAAAAATACCCTTAATTGGGTATTTTTGTATTTATGAAACAAATTAGCAGCATACAAAACCCTTTTATCAAGGATTTATTAAAGTTACAAGACAAATCTCGCGAGCGAAAAAAGAAAGGATTGTTTTTAGTAGAAGGACAACGTGAAATATCTTTAGTTGTTGGCGGTGGTTATGAAATAGAAACTATTTTATTTGTTCCGAATATGTTGTCTAACGAAAATTTAGATAAGCTGTTAAAACATACGGCAAACTGTATAGAAATCACCAAAGAAATCTACAAAAAAATTGCCTATCGCGATACTACCGAAGGTGTAATTGCTGTTGTTAAGTCAAAATATTTTAATCTAGAAAATATTAATTTTAATACCACTACTCCACTTATTTTAGTTTTAGAAGGTATTGAAAAACCCGGTAATATTGGTGCCATGTTGCGTACAGCAGATGCTGCAAATGTAGATGCTGTTTTTATAGCAAACCCTAAAACCGATTTGTTTAATCCTAATATTGTGCGCTCTAGTGTTGGTTGTTTATTTACCAATCAGATTGGTATAGGAACATCCGAAGAAATTATTGATTTTTTACAACAGCATAAAATTAATATCTATAGTGCTACGCTTCAAAATTCTAACGAATATCACAAAAACGATTATACCAGACCTACTGCATTAGTTGTAGGAACCGAAGCAACGGGGCTAACACAAGTTTGGCGAGATAAAGCAACGCAAAACATTAATATACCTATGCAAGGACAAATAGATTCGATGAATGTTTCTGTAGCCGCTGCCATTTTAACTTTCGAAGCCAAAAGACAACGTGGGTTTTAAATATACTTTTAACATAATAATTTTATTGTCGTAACTCAAGTTTTTTAGTAATTTCGAGTTTCTAAATAGTTTTAATGAAAGTCTGTATTGCCGAAAAGCCGAGTGTAGCACGCGAAATTGCTAATATATTAGGAGCCAATACCAAACGAGATGGTTATTTCGAAGGTAATGGTTATGCAGTTACCTATACTTTCGGACATTTATGTACACTTTTAGAACCTAAAGACTACAAACCGCATTGGAAAAGTTGGGATTTAAACAACTTACCCATGCTTCCCGAGCGTTTTAATACCAAAGTAACCAACGATGGAGGTATAAAAAAACAGTTTAATATCGTTAAATCATTATTTGAAAGAGCAGATGTTGTTATAAACTGTGGGGATGCTGGTACAGAAGGAGAACTCATACAACGTTGGGTAATAAACCAAGCAAATTATAAAGGAGAAGTACAACGCTTATGGATTTCTTCACTAACCGAAGAAGCTATTAGAGAAGGTTTTAATAATTTAAAACCCGCCGCACAATACGATAATTTATATTACGCAGGTTTTTCTCGTGCCATTGGCGATTGGCTATTGGGCTTAAATGCAACGCGATTATACACCGTTAAATTCGGCGGTTACAAACAAGTATTATCGGTTGGTAGAGTGCAAACTCCTACCCTAGCCATGTTGGTAAATCGTTTTAAAGAAATTCAACATTTTAAGCCACAACCCTATTGGGAACTTCAAACTCTATATCGCGAAACACTTTTTAGTTACGAAGAAGGTCGTTTTCTTAAAAAAGAAGAAGGTCAGGTTTTTGCTGATAAAGTAAAAGAGAGTGATTTTGAAATTACTTCAGTTACCAAAAAGAAAGGAAAAGAATACGCTCCTAAATTATTTGATTTAACAGGTTTGCAAGTTTATTGTAATAATAAATTTGGATTTTCTGCGGATGAAACCTTAAAAATAGTACAGAAACTCTACGAAATGAAAGTAGTTACCTATCCGAGGGTTGATACTACTTTTTTACCGAATGATGTGTATCCGAAAATAGCAGGAATATTAACCAAGTTAACAGACTATAATCAGTTAACAAAACCGTTATTAGATCAAAAAATAAAGAAATCTAAAAAGGTTTTTGACGATAAAAAAGTTACCGATCACCACGCTATTATTCCTACCGGGATTCAGAATAATTTACAGTACAACCAACAACAAGTGTATGATATTATTACACGTCGTTTTATAGCTGTTTTTTATCCAGAAAGTGATGTTGCTAACACTTCAGTAATTGGTGAAGTTGATAAAATTTCTTTTAAAACAAGCGGAAAAGAAATAGTATCTAAAGGATGGCGTGTTGTTTTTGAGCACGGAAACGATACTAAAAAAACAGAAGCAAACACCTTACCTACTTTTGTAAAAGGTGAAAAAGGACCACACGAACCTAGCTTTTTAGAAAAAGAAACCAAACCGCCACGTAATTATACAGAAGCTAGTTTATTACGTGCTATGGAAACGGCAGGAAAGCAGGTTGATGATGATGAAATGCGAGAGTTAATGAAAGAAAACGGAATTGGTCGTCCGTCTACGCGTGCTAGTATAATAGAAACTTTATTTAGAAGAAAATATATCGAACGTCAAAAAAAATTAGTGATTCCTACACAAACAGGAATCGATTTAATTGATTTAATTGACAATGAATTATTAAAATCTGCCGAATTAACCGGTCGTTGGGAAAAGCGTTTAAAAGAAATTGAAAGAGGGGAATTTAATGCCGGAACTTTCATCAACAACATGAAAAAAATGGTGGATGAATTGGTGTATGAAGTCCGTTCTAGCACTAAAACAAAACGGCTGTCTTCTGAAAATGAAGCTCCGAAGGTGAAACCAAAAAAGGCAGCACCTAAGAAAAAAACAGTCGTTGCTAAAGAATGTCCGAAGTGTAAAAAAGGTCAGTTATTAAAAGGGAGTACCGCCTACGGATGTTCTGGTTATAAAAGCGGGTGTGATTTTAAATTGCCGTTCGAATTTATGGATAAAAAAATATCTGAAAATCAATTAATTCGTTTAATAGACAAAGGATGTACCACTAATTTAAAAGAATTTAAACACGGCAATGATAAAATTGAAGGTTTGGTTCGTTTTGATGATAATTTCAATTTAAAACTAGAACAAAAACAAACATCAGTTAAATCGGAGTCGAAAAACACAGAGACAATCACCTGCCCGAAATGTAAAAAAGGGGCTGTTTTAAAAGGAAAATCTGCTTACGGATGTTCTCATTACAAAAATGGTTGTGATTTTGTGTTTACGTTTGATAACATTAAAAAAATAGCCAACGGACAAGCGTTAACTAAAGAGTTGGTTTTAAAAATTATTAGTTCTAATTAATACTTAACGTCATTCTGAACTTGCTTCAGAATCGCATCTTGTAAAACAAGAACAAATCCGTTTGTATGTAAACCTAAAACAAACTCAGGTTGACGTAAAATACCCTCTTTTAAAAAATCAAAAAAATACTAAAATCCGTCATTCTGAACTTGTTTCAGAATCACATCCTATAAAAACGAATTAATTTATGTAAAACCTGAAACGAACTTAAGTTTTCAAATACTTTTATTTACTAAGCTCTTTATAATAGTGTGCTGTTAACTTTTCAGGATTTTTAATCGTGTTTTTAATCCATTCAAAATACAACTCTTTCTTTTCTGAATCACTTAATTGCCATTCGACATTTGTTTTCTTCAATCGAGAAGTTACATCATTTAAAGTAATTGCAGCGGCAACCGATATATTTAAACTTTCTGTAAAACCAACCATCGGAATTTTTAAAAATCCGTCAGCTTCTTGTTTAATATAATCTGAAATTCCGTCTTTTTCAGCTCCAAAAACAAAAGCAGATTTTTTAGTAACATCAAAATCAGCCAAAACACACGAATCGGTATGCGGCGTAGTACCAATTATCTGATATCCTTTTGCTCGTAAATCTTCTAAACAAGTTTTGGTATTATCGCCATCTTCTTTAAAGCGGTTAATATTTAACCATTTCTGACTTCCTTTTGCAACGTGACGAGAAACTTTATTGGTAAATCTGTTTTCAATGGCATACACATCTTGCACTCCGAAAATATCGCAACTTCTTACTACTGCACTTGCATTATGAGGTTGATAAATATCTTCTAACACAACTGTAAAATGGCGTGTTCGCTCATTTAACACTCTTGTAAATGTTTCTTTTCTTTTATCAGTAATAAAACCTTCTAAATACGCAAATAATCCTTCATCAATCATAGTACAAACATACTAAAATTTCATATTTTTAAGGAGTAAAACTTTTACTGATGAAAAAACGAATCGTAATATTAACAGGTGCGGGAATTAGTGCCGAAAGCGGGATAAAAACCTTTAGAGACGCTGATGGTTTGTGGGAAGGTCATGATATTTACGAAGTTGCCACACCTGAAGGTTTTTATAAAAACCCAGAATTAGTCCTCGACTTTTACAATCAACGAAGAAGACAATTACTTGCTGTTTCTCCTAACAAGGCTCATTACAATCTTGTTAAGTTAGAAGAAAATTATCATGTTGATATTATTACTCAGAATGTTGATGATTTACATGAACGTGCTAAAAGCACCAACGTTTTACATTTACACGGTGAGTTATTAAAAGCAAGAAGTACGGCTAATATCAATTTGGTTTACAGCTGTAAAAAAGATATTATTTCAGGTGATTTATGTGGAGAAAAATCGCAATTACGTCCTCATATTGTTTGGTTTGGCGAAGATGTACCAATGTTAGATAAAGCTATAGAAATAACGGCTAAAGCAGATGTTTTAGTAATTATTGGTACTTCTATGCAAGTATATCCTGCGGCTAGTTTAATTGATTATATCTCAAATAAAACACCTATTTATTTTATAGATCCAAAACCTGTGGTAAATAAAAACGCCTTTAGTAATTTAACAATTATTAAAGACGTTGCTAGTTTAGGAACTGAAAAGTTACTTACGATGTTAGCTTATTAAAATATTCAAATAGCTCCCCTTTAGAAATAGTACTTCCTTTTTCTATCAAATCGAAAACTTCGGTATTTCTTTCTTGTTCGTATTTTTTTGTTCCTGTAAAAAACTCTATTTTTTTGTCATTCGGATTTTTCATCAACCATTCAAAACCTTCTTGCTCTAATAAATTTATTTCTTTATCAACTTTTATAACAATACGATGAATTTCTTCTTCATCACATTTAAATAAGTTTACCACTTTTGGAGAAAAATGTTCTAAATATGCTGTTTTAGTAAGCACATCATCCCAAACTACATCACTAAAAACATTCATTTCATCTTCAGCTACTTGCGGTTTTTCTTCTTTTAATTCTTTCCATTCTTTAGCATCGATACTTTGTGAGGCTAAAAAACGAGCAAATTCTTCATGTAATCCTTCAAATTGTTCTTTGGTAAGTTGTCTATACTTCATTTGGCAATTTTAATAATAAATTAGGGTTTGGGCAATTTTCCTTGTAAAAATTAAGCGTCTTTTCTGATGATACTCCTGGGTAATCGCCTTGGTTACCTTCCATATCAATTATCAGTTGAAAATGTAAATGAGGAGCATAATCTCCGTTTACTGAGTTATCACCTAACACTGCTATTTTTTCACCTTGTGATACTTTATCTCCAACACTTAAGTTGTTTAGTGAATCTTCTGATAAATGGCCATAAAGCGAATAAAAAACACGATCACCAAAAGTGTGTTTTAAAATGATTGTTGAGCCGTAATCACCGTGATTTGTATTATTTTTAAAGCTATGTATCTCGCCATTTAAAACAGCTAAAACAGCGGTATTAGCATCACACCATAAATCGATACCTAAATGAATATTTCGTTGATTTTCTTTTAATTGTTTCGTAAAATATTCACTTCTGTTATAAATATCTCTTTTTTCCAAGTATCCTCCAAAAGCAACTTTCGCATTTTTTTCTTTAAGATACTGCGCTATATATATTTCCCATTCTGATGATGATGATACATCAAAATTTAATTGCTTATTTTCTGATGAAATTGAAATATGAATATATTCTTCAAAAGTAATAGATGAATCTATTACTTTTAATGGTTCTTCTGATATCTTATTTAGTAAATCTTTCATATTACAAAAATAAAGAACTCCAGGTAAAAACCTGGAGTTCTTTCGTGTTAACGATAAATTTTAATTATGCGTTTTGCTTTTTAATTAAGTTCAAAGCAGAACCTTCATTATACCATTCTATTTGTCCTTGATTATACGTATGATTTACCATAACAATATCTTTAGAACCATCGGCATGCACAACTTCAATTGTTAATTGTTTGTTAGGTGCAAAATCTTTTAAATCTGTAAAATTAAAGGTATCATTTTCTTGAATTAAATCATAATCTGATTCCTTAGCAAACGTTAAACCTAACATACCTTGTTTTTTAAGGTTTGTTTCATGAATACGTGCAAAAGATTTTACAATAACCGCTGCAACACCTAAATGACGTGGCTCCATAGCTGCATGCTCTCTTGATGAGCCTTCACCATAATTATGATCTCCAACAACAATAGTAGGTACTCCTGCTGCTTTATAAGCTCTAGCTACATCTGGCACACCACCAAACTCTCCTGTTAATTGATTTTTTACAAAATTTGTTTTCTTTCCAAAAGCGTTTACGGCACCAATTAAGCAGTTGTTAGAAATATTATCTAAATGCCCACGGTAACGTAACCATGGTCCTGCCATAGAAATATGATCTGTAGTACATTTACCAAATGCTTTTATTAATAATTTAGCCCCTTTTATATCATTTCCTAAAGGCGTAAAAGGTGTTAATAACTTCAAGCGTTCTGAGGTTGGATTTACTGATATATTTACACCGCTTCCATCTTTTAAAGGTTCTTCATAACCAGAATCTATAACATCAAATCCTAAAGGTGGTAACTCAATACCTTTTGGTTCATCTAATTTTATTTCTTCACCATCTTCATTAATCAACGTATCATTCATTGGATCGAAATCTAAACAACCTGAAATTGCAATAGCTGCAACCATTTCTGGTGATCCTACAAATGCATGTGTATTTGGGTTTCCGTCTGCACGCTTAGAAAAGTTTCTATTAAATGAATGTACAATTGTATTTTTTTCTTCGCCTTTTCTATCACTTCTGTCCCATTGCCCAATACATGGTGCACAGGCATTCGTAAAAATAGTAGCATCTAAATCTTCAAATATTTTTAAAACACCATCACGTTCAGCTGTAAAACGAATTTGCTCTGAACCAGGGTTGATTCCAAAATCAGATTTAGGTTTAATTTTTTTATCTACTACTTGCTTTGCTATTGATGCTGCTCTCGTTAAATCTTCGTAAGAAGAATTTGTACAAGAACCTATAAGTCCCCAATCTACTTTAATTGGCCAACCATTTTCTTTTGCTTTTGCACCTAACTCACCAACTGGCGTTGCTAAATCGGGTGTAAAAGGTCCGTTTAAATGTGGACGTAATGTACTTAAATCAATTTCAATAACTTGATCAAAATATTCTTCTGGATTAGCATATACTTCTGCATCACCTGTTAAATATTCTTTTACTTTGTTCGCTTCATCTGCAACATCACTTCTATCGGTAGCACGCAAATAACGCTCCATTGATTCATCATATCCAAAGGTAGAAGTAGTAGCGCCAATCTCAGCTCCCATATTACAAATGGTTCCTTTTCCTGTACAAGATAAGTTCCTTGCTCCTTCTCCGAAATATTCAACTATAGCTCCAGTACCACCTTTTACAGTAAGAATACCTGCTACTTTAAGAATAACATCTTTAGCAGACGTCCATCCATTTAAGCTACCTGTTAATTTTACCCCTATAAGTTTCGGGAATTTAAGTTCCCAAGCCATTCCTGCCATTACATCAACTGCATCTGCTCCACCTACACCAATTGCTACCATTCCTAAACCACCAGCATTTACGGTGTGAGAATCGGTGCCAATCATCATACCTCCTGGAAAGGCATAATTTTCTAAAACAACTTGATGAATAATTCCTGCTCCTGGTTTCCAAAAACCTATACCATATTTATTAGAAACTGAAGCTAAAAAATCAAAAACTTCACTACTTGTTTTGTTTGCTCGTTTTAAATCTACTGCAGCTCCTTGTTTTGCTTGAATCAAGTGGTCACAGTGTACTGTTGTTGGTACAGCTACTTTTGGTTTTCCGGCTTGCATAAATTGTAATAAAGCCATTTGTGCTGTAGCATCTTGACACGCAATTCTGTCTGGTGCAAAATTGACATAATCTTTACCTCTTTGAAA
Organism: Tenacibaculum retecalamus; assembly: GCF_027941755.1. Classification (NCBI taxonomy): domain Bacteria; kingdom Pseudomonadati; phylum Bacteroidota; class Flavobacteriia; order Flavobacteriales; family Flavobacteriaceae; genus Tenacibaculum; species Tenacibaculum retecalamus. The sequence goes on from NZ_CP115916.1 coordinate 1,575,846, forward strand.
TGCTTTGTTAGAAGTTTCATCCCAAAGGTGAGCGTATAAAATCTTTTCTGAAAGTGTTAACGGTTTTCCTACAATTTCTTTAGCTTTTTCTACACGCTCAGCCATTGTAGCATAAACCTTCTTTATCATTTCTATATCAAATGCCATAATAAATAATATTAGTTTAAAAGTAACCTAATATACAAAATAAAGTATGACTTTAATAAGTATTATAATTCTTTCAGTTTGATTTCTAAAGTGCGTTAGGGATTGAAATGGAAATCCTTTTTGTGAGGCACGAACAGAAAGATTGGAAAAGAAAGCCCGACCCTTGTGGTAACGCCCAACTTATTGGTATAATTTCTGATATTTTAGAAGTACTCTAAATGACTTTTAAATAAAAAATCCCGAGCCTAAGACTCGGGATTTTAACTATTTTATATAATCTTTTTTTATTATCTCACTAACTGCTTTGTAGAAGGTTTAAACTTCGTTAAAACAATACCATCTACAGCTGCTTCGTATTCTGCCATAGTTGGTGTTCTACCTAAAATTGTAGATAAAACTACTACTGGAGTTGATGATAATAGAGATTCTCCTTTTTTCTCACCAGAATCTTTTACAACTCTACCTTGAAATAAACGTGTTGATGTTGCCATAACCGTATCTCCTGGTGCTGCTTTTTCTTGGTTACCCATACATAAATTACAACCTGGTCGCTCTAAATATAACATGTTTTCGTACTTGGTACGTGCTAAACCTTTTGGTGCGTTATCGTCAAATTCGAATCCTGAGTATTTTTGTAATACTTCCCAATCTCCTTCTGCTTTTAACTCATCAACAATATTGTATGTTGGTGGTGCAACTACTAAAGGTGCTTTAAATTCAACTTTACCATGTTGTGTTTCAATGTTTTTTAACATTTGAGCTAATATTTTCATATCTCCTTTGTGAACCATACAAGATCCTACGAAACCTAAATCTACTTTTTTAGTTCCACCATAAAAAGATAATGGACGAATATTATCGTGTGTATAACGCTTAGAAACATCATCGTTATTTACATCTGGATCCGCAATCATTGGTTCTGCGATTTCATCTAAATCAATAATAACTTCTGCATGATACTTCGCGTTTGCATCTGGTCTTAAAGATGGTTTGATACCCGTTTTAAGTTCCGTTATTCTAGTATTAGCTTTATCAACTAAACCTTTAAGCACTTGCTTTGCATTGTCCATTCCTTTATCAATCATGATTTGGATACGGCCTTTAGCAATCTCTAAAGATTCTATTAAAGTATCATCTTCAGAAATACAAATAGATGCTTTTGCTTTCATCTCTGCAGTCCAATCTGTGAATGTAAAAGCTTCATCTGCAGTAAGCGTTCCAATATGAACCTCAATGATTCTTCCTTGAAAAACGTTTTCACCACCAAATTGCTTTAACATTTGAGATTGTGTAGCGTGCACTACATCACGGAAATCCATATAAGATTTCATTTGTCCTTTAAAAGTAACTTTTACAGATTGTGGAATTGGCATTGAAGCCTCACCTGTAGCTAATGCTAAGGCAACTGTTCCTGAATCTGCTCCAAAAGCAACTCCTTTAGACATACGTGTGTGAGAATCTCCTCCAATAATAATGTCCCAATCACCAACAGTAATATCGTTCAGTACTTTATGAATAACATCTGTCATTGGAAAATATTTCCCTTTAGGATCACGACCAGTAATTAAACCAAAATCGTTCATAAAGCTCATTAATCTTGGTATGTTTGCTTTCGATTTATCATCCCAAACTGAAGCTGTATGACAACCCGATTGGTAAGCACCATCTACAATTGGAGAAATAACTGTAGCAGCCATCATCTCTAATTCTTGAGAAGTCATTAACCCTGTAGTATCTTGAGAACCTACAATATTTACTTCTACACGAACATCAGATCCTGCATGTAAAACAGCTCCTGGTGTAGTACCAACGGCATTTTTATTGAATATTTTTTCAACAGCTGTTAAGCCTTGCCCTTCAATAGTAATTTCTTTTGATGGTGCATAAACTGGTATCACATCAATATTTAATACTTTAGATGCAAAAGTTTGTAATTTTTTACCGAAAACAACAGCATAAGAACCACCTGCTTTCATAAACTCCATTTTTTGTGGTGTAAATGCAGCAGAAATATCTTTTAACTCTTTATTGCCGTTGTATAATTTTTTCTCTTTTGTATTAATCGTCAGTACTGTTCCTGTAGCAACAGAATACTCTTCTTTTAATACTGGATCTCCATTTTCATCACGAATTGTGTTTCCTTCTGCATCTTTTTGTTGAACCCAGTTTTTAAGGTCTAAACCAATACCACCAGTTACACCAACAGTTGTTAAGAAAATTGGAGAAATTCCGTTTGTTCCAGCAATTGCCGGAGCGATATTAATAAAAGGTACATACGGACTCGATTTAATTCCTGTCCATAATGCGACGTTGTTTACACCAGACATTCTAGAAGAACCAACTCCCATTGTTCCTTTTTCAGCAATTAACATCACTCTTTTATCAGGATGCTGCGCTTGTACTGCTTTTAGTTCGGCTTGTTGTTCTTTATTGTGCTCAAATAAACACTGACCGTGTAATTCTCTATCTGAACGAGAGTGTGCATCACCACCTGGAGATAATAAATCTGTTGAGATATCACCAATTCCTGCGATAAATGTTACCACCTCTATTTTTTCATCTATTTCTGGTAATTTCGTAAAAAACTCCGCTTTTGCATAGCTTTCAATAAGCTCTTTTGCAATAGTGTTTCCTAATTTAAAAGCTTCTTCTAAGCGAGCAGTATCTGCTTCATAAAGAAAAACTTGAGTTTTAAGAACTTCTGCAGCTTGTTTAGCTAAATCTTCATCATTACCTAAAGCAAGATCCAATAAAACATTTACTGAAGGACCTCCTTTCATGTGAGATAACTGTTCGAAAGCAAAAGTTGGTGTAATTTCTTTTACTATTGATTCTCTTAAAATGATTTCCTTTAAAAATTGAGCTTTTACACCAGCTGCACTTGTAGTACCTGGCAAAACATTATAGATAAAGAAATTAAGAGAATCTTCTCTAAACTCATTATCTAAATCTTTTATTTGCTCAATAATTTGACTTAATAATTCAGCTCCATCAATTGGCTTTGGATGAAGTTCTTGAACTTTCCTGTCTTCTATCTCTTTTATATACTCTTTATAAATACTCATTCTAGAGGTTTTTTAAAACATTAAACACCTAACTACAATTAGCTGACTACATCTATTCTTTCATCAACTTTAGTATAAATACTATTGATCACATGAATAGAAAAAATCAAATTGTGTAATTTTTGTTGAGCAAAAGTACTATTTTTAGTCCAATTTTAAAAGATAAACACAGAACTAGGTGAATTACTAAGTAAAGAGTAATTTATATTCAAAAAAACAAGAAATCAATAATAAATAAAAGGTTAACTGTTAATTTTTTATCAAAAAAACAATTCAAAACCATTAAAATAATTAGTAAATCAATAGTTAAAATATATAAAAATAAAAAAGCAGACCTATAAGCTGGATTCTGTTCCTTATAAATAAGGCTCTTATCATTTCTCTAGTTTTACAATTACTTGTAAAATCAATCTGCCTACCCCTTAGAATCGCGCGAGTAGCGCTCGAGCTCTAATGTACATGACATTGCACCGCATAGAGTTTACCTGGTTTCACTACAGCCTTACCTGTACATACTTTCTGCTGCACTTGTCCTCGGTTTACACCGGACGGGTGTTATCCGCTATGCTACTCTATGGTGTCCAGACTTTCCTACTTATACTAAATATAAGTCGATAAGATGGTCTGCTTCAATATTTTTATAAAATTTGCTCTTTTCATAAAAAAACCCACTCAATAAATTGAGTGGGAAAATTGCTATGAAAAAGAAAAAGTGTCTAGAACGTCTTCTAGACGGTACAAATATAAGAATGTTTTTTAATTTATCTATCATTTTTTTAAAAATAATAAAAAACAAAACCCTTTCAAAAAAATGAAAGGGTTTCAAATACATTTAAATAACTACTAATTAAGTATTTAAATGTATTAAGAAAACATATCTTTTACTTTATCAAAAAATGATTTATCTGATTTTTGAGGATTTGGGCTAAAGTTATCGTCTTCTTTCATTTCTTCGAAAAAATTTCGTTGTTCTTTAGTTAGTTCTTGCGGTGTCCAAACATTAATATGTATTAAGAAATCGCCTTTTCCATAACGTTCTATACTTGGTAAACCTTTTCCTTTTAATCTTAAAATTTTACCCGATTGTGTTCCTGCCTCAATCTTTATTTTTACTTTTCCTGTTACTGTTTCTACTTCTTTAGAAATACCTAAAACTGCTTCAGAAAAATTAATATACAAATCATAATGCACATTACTTCCTTCTCTTTTTAAAGTTTCGTGCTGAACTTCTTCAATTAAAACTAATAAATCTCCTGGAATAGAGTTTTTACCTGGAGCTTCATTTCCTTTACCTCCTACTTTTAATTGAACACCTTCTGTAACTCCTTCTGGAATATTTATTGAAACAGTTTCTTCTTTAACAATTAAACCTTGCGCATCTGATCCACCTGGTTTACTATTAAGTATTTCTCCTGCTCCTTGACATGTACCACAAGTAGTTGCTGTTTGCATTCTACCTAAAATAGTATTGGTAACTCGCATTTGCTGACCACTACCATTACATGTTGTACACGTTTTATAAGTAACTCCGTCTGCCTGAACTTTTCTACGAACTTTAACCTTCTTCTCTACTCCGTTTGCGATTTCCTCTAAAGTAAGTTTTACTCTAATTCGCATGTTAGATCCTTTAACTCTGGCTTGTCGTTGACCTCCGCCGCCACCGAAACCGCCAAAGCCACCTCCGCCACCACCAAAAATATCTCCGAATTGGCTGAATATGTCATCCATATTCATTCCGCCACCGCCAAAGCCGCCACCGCCACCTTGTGCACCATCAAAAGCTGCATGACCATATTGATCGTAACGTGCTTTTTTATTCTCATCACTTAGTATTTCATATGCCTCGGCACATAACTTGAATTTCTCTTCAGCATTTTTATCATCCGGGTTTTTATCTGGATGATATTTTATCGCCATTTTACGATATCCTTTTTTTATCTCTGGTTGTGACGCCGATTTTGAAATACCTAATACTTCGTAATAATCTTGTTTTGCCATTGTATTGTTAATTGACAATCATCAATAAATAATTGATAATTGGAACTATTATTTTTTATGCTTGTGCTACTACTACTTTTGGATGACGAATAATTTTATCTCCTAACTTATATCCTGTTTCTATACAGTCAATAATCTTCCCCTTTAAATCATCTGAAGGTGCTGGAATTTGTGTAATTGCTTGGTGTACTTCTGCATCAAAAACATCTCCTTGCTTTACTTCAATAGCTGTTAAGCCTTTTTGTTCTAGTGTTTTTACCATTTTTTGGTAAATTAACAATACTCCTTTACGTAATTCTTCTGCTTCTTTATCATCATCTGCATGTGTCAGAGCACGTTCAAAATCATCTAAAATTGGCAGTAAAACTGTCATTACTTCCTTTCCTGCTGTTTTATAAAGCTCCATACGTTCTTTAGAAGTACGTTTTTTATAGTTTTCGAACTCTGCAAACAAACGTAAATGCTTGTCTTTCTCTGCCTGAAGTAACTCCTCAGTAGTTGGTTCTACTTCTTCTACAACCTCTTCTACTTCTGGTGTTTCATCAATTGGCGCATTATCAATAGCGTCTTTTAATTCGTCTTCTTTTGTATATTGATCTTTACTCATTGTAAATCGTTTCTTTAAATTCTTCAGCATAATTTTATCAATAATATTGCCAATAAAAAAATCGTGTCATGTTGACACGATTTTTATTTTATATTTTTACTTTTCTTACTCTTCTATTCTTTCAATTTTAGCTCCGATCGATTTTAAACGAGCTTCAATGTTTTCGTACCCTCTATCAATTTGTTCAATATTATTAATAATACTGGTTCCTTTTGCTGATAAAGCTGCTATTAATAAAGAGATTCCTGCGCGAATATCTGGCGAAGTCATTTTTGTTGCTTTTAACATCGATTTAAAATCATGACCAATTACCGTTGCTCTATGAGGATCACATAAAATTACTTTTGCGCCCATATCAATCAATTTATCAACAAAAAACAAACGACTTTCAAACATCTTTTGGTGGATTAATACCGTTCCTTTTGCTTGTGTTGCAATAACTAACACAATACTTAACAAATCTGGTGTAAATCCAGGCCAAGGTGCATCTGCAACTGTTAAAACAGATCCGTCAATATAATTTTGAATCTCATAACTATCTTGTGCCGGAATATAAATATCATCTCCTTTTTTCTCTAACTGAATTCCTAGTTTACGAAATACACTTGGTATTTGCCCTAAGTTTTTCCAACTAACATCTTTAATCGTTAATTCAGATCGCGTCATTGCCGCCACACCAATCCAACTACCAATTTCAATCATATCAGGTAATACTCTATGCTCGCATCCTGCTAAAGAAGTTACTCCTTCAATAGTTAATAAATTAGAGCCAACTCCTGTTATTTTAGCGCCCATAGAATTTAACATTTTAGATAATTGTTGAATATAAGGTTCGCAAGCTGCATTGTATATTGTTGTAGTTCCTTTGGCTAAAACTGCTGCCATAATAATATTGGCAGTTCCTGTTACCGAAGCTTCATCTAAAAGCATATCGGCACCAACCAATCCATCTTCAGCTTCAACACCGTAAAAATATTCTTCTTTATTGTAACGAAATTTAGCTCCAAGATTAATAAAGCCTTCAAAATGGGTATCTAAACGACGACGTCCAATTTTATCGCCTCCCGGACGTGGAATATATCCTTTACCAAAACGTGCTAATAAAGGACCAACAATCATTATTGAACCTCTTAATGAACTTCCGTCTCTTTTAAATTCAGGTGATTCTAAATATTGTAGATTGATTTCATCTGCCTGAAAACTATATGAATTTGCACTTAATTTTTCTACTTTAACACCTAGTTCTCCTAAAATAAATATTAGTTTGTTTACATCAATAATATCTGGAATATTATTAATTACTACTTTTTCGGCAGTTAATAATACCGCACATATAATTTGTAGTGCTTCGTTTTTTGCTCCTTGAGGTGTTATTACGCCACTAAGTTTGTGACCTCCTTCAATTTTAAATGATGCCATTTATTTTTTTCTGTGTTTATTATTACTGTAATTCGTTTTTCCTTTAGGAGAATTTTTATGATTTGTCTTACCCTGTTGAGTAGTACGTTTTCTTAATAAGTTTTTACTTTCTGCTAACTTTTCTGTAGTTTCTCTTAAGTCTATTTTTTTATCAGATAAATCATATAAATGCTTAAAAATAACAGCATCATCAACTGTATCTTTATTCCAATTTAAATAGCATTTTTTCATGTGATTAGCAATCGTAAAAACCAATGCTTCTCTTTTATCACCTTCTTCCCAAGTTAATGCAATATTTATCATGGTTTGAATGTTGTTACCGTAATAACGATATCTTGAAGCAGATTTTGGGTAATCCATCTTTTCTGGCTTCTCTGTTAGCTCTTCTTTAGATGGTGTTTCATATGGTGAATCAGCATCTAATTTAAAATCGGCAATTATATGTAACTGATCCCAAAGTTTGTGTTTAAAATCTGGCACATCGCGTAAATGAGGTTGTAAATTCCCCATTACATCTACAATCGCTTTTGCCATTGTATTTCTTTCTTCTTTTGTCTCTAAAGCGATGCAGTGATTTACTAATTTTTGTATATGTCTTCCGTATTCCGGAATTATTAAGTGATCTCTTTCTGAATTGTACTCTAAATCAAACGTCATTTCTCTATATTTATAGCTGCAAAATAGGTAATTATTACGAATTACGTAGTTATCCGATTACCTTTAATTTTGCGAATTGTAATAATAATTTCTTTTTACCTACGGTACCAAACTTAATTTCCGCCTTTTTATTAGGTCCTTTACCTTCTAAAGCAACTACTTCACCTGTTCCGAAACGATTGTGTTCTACAAAATTACCAATCACTATTTCACCATCAAATAAATTGATTGCAGAACTGACGTCTGATACCTTTTTCATTTTACTTTTTGGCGGTATAATATTTGGTTTTTCTTTTTTTGCTAAAAACTCTTTTCGTTGTTTTTGAATTGGTTTTTGAAAACGGATATTCTTAGGAGTATCATCATCAAACATACTTGCATCAATAAACCTATTAGCTAATGCTGCTGGTACTTTAGGTGCTAAATGCTCTACAAATTTATCATCAATTTCTTCTAAGAAACGACTTGGTTCTCCGTCTGTTAATTTACCCCAACGGTAACGTGTTTGCGCATACGTTAAGTAGGCTACTTTTTCTGCTCGTGTTAAGGCCACATAAAACAAACGACGCTCTTCTTCTAGCTCGCTACGTGTATTCATGCTCATTCCAGAAGGAAATAAACCTTCTTCTAAACCAACAATATACACATATTGATATTCTAATCCTTTTGATAAGTGAATGGTCATTAACGAAACCATTGGTGTATCGTCACTTTCACTATCAAAATCTGTTGCCAAGGCTACATCTTCTAAGAAAATAGGTAATGAAGCATCTTCACCTGTTTCAATTCTATCGGTTATAAAGTCTTTTATTCCGTTTAATAATTCCTGAACGTTTTCAACTTTATTTACCCCTTCTGGCGTACCATCTTTTTGTAAATCTTTTACTAATTGTGTTTGCTTTACTACCAAATCGGCAATTTCGAAAGCATTCATCTTTTGAGCGTCTATTTGAAAACGCTGAATCATTCTAGTAAAATTAGCTAACTTGGTTTTGGTACCTGAATTTATTTTTAAATCAACTTTATCTAAATTTAATAAAATGTCAAAAATTGATTTTTTATAGTGATTTGCTGCTATAGCTAATTTATCAATCGTTGTAGCGCCAATTCCTCGTGGCGGATAATTAATAACTCTCTTTAAAGCTTCTTCATCATTCGGATTTATTAACATACGTAAATACGATAATAAATCTTTTATTTCTTTACGCTGATAAAATGAAATACCTCCGTAAATTTTATACTTAATATCTTTTTTTCGCAAAGCATCTTCCATTGCTCTCGATTGCGCATTGGTACGGTATAGAATAGCAAAAGAATCATTTGTTAATTGATGATTCATTTTGTTGTCCCAAATAGATTGTGCTACGAAACGCCCTTCTTCTCCGTCAGAAATTGTTCGCATTACTTTTATACTTTCTCCGGGGTCATTAGCCGTCCAAACTTCCTTATCTAACTTTGTTTTATTTTTATCAATTACACTATTGGCAGCTTCAACAATATTACTTGTTGATCGGTAATTTTGTTCTAATTTAAATGTCTTAACATCTGGATAATCTTTTTGAAAATTTAAGATGTTATTGATATTTGCTCCACGGAAACTATAAATACTTTGCGAATCATCACCTACCACACAAATATTCTGAAAACGATCTGCTAATGCTCTAACAATTAAATATTGTGAGTGATTTGTATCCTGATACTCATCAACCATTATATATTTAAATCGACTTTGATATTTTGCTAAAACTTCAGGAAAACGAGTTAGTAATTCATTGGTTCTTAACAATAAATCATCAAAATCCATTGCTCCTGCCTTAAAACATCTTTCTACATAAGCTTTATAAATATCACCTACTTTTGGCCTGCTTGCTTCTAAATCTGCCTCTTGTAAATCTGAATTATTAAAATAAGCTCTAACCGTAATTAGGCTATTTTTAAACGATGATATTCTGCTTAAAATCTGCTTTGGTTTGTAGCGGTCTTTATCTAATTTCATTTCTCTAATGATTGTAGAAATCAGCCTAACAGAATCTTGTGTGTCGTAAATTGTAAAGTTAGAAGGGTAGCCTAAACGATCTGCTTCTGATCGTAAAATACGAGAAAAAACAGAGTGAAAAGTTCCCATCCATAAATTCTTTGCTTCGCTATAACCAACAACGCCACCAATACGTTCTTTCATTTCGCGGGCTGCCTTATTTGTAAAGGTTAGCGATAAAATATTAAAAGAATCTACGCCTTCTTTCATTAAATGCGCTATCCGATAGGTTAAAACTCTCGTTTTACCCGATCCGGCTCCTGCAATAATTATCATTGTAGCCATCTTTTTGTAAAACGGCTGCTCTTTGTGGTTCGTTAAGTTGCTCTAAGTAAGTATTCAATAGAAAAAATTTGAAATAATTTTTAAAACGGAAATTTAACCATTCTTTTAGGTTATATAAAGAATGTAACCTTTTTTTTATTCACAATTTTTATTTGTTTAAAAACAGATAAAATAACATATCTACTCTCTAGCAGATAAATAAAATTATCTGCTTATTTACAGATAATTTTGGTCAATTCTAAATATTTAAGTATTTTTAAAACTTATAACCACCATTTAATGACAAGTATTTTAACAGGAGACATTGTAAAATCTAGGAGATCTGATAATAGTGTTTGGCTAGAAAAGCTAAAAACTATTCTTAATAAATTCGGAAAACAACCTATTGATTGGGAAATTTTTAGAGGTGATAGTTTTCAACTTGAAGTTCCTGCAGAGAAAGCTTTTTATGTAGCTTTTTTATTAAAAGCTCAACTAAAACAAGTAGATAATGTTGATGTTAGAATTGGTATTGGTATCGGCACCAAAGATTCTAAAAATTCACATATTACAGAAGCAAACGGACAAGCTTATGTTTATTCAGGTGAAGTTTTTGATAGCTTGGTAAAAAAACAATTAATTGCAATAAAAACTCCCTGGTTAGCGTTAGATGAAGAACTGAATTTAGCTTTAGATTTAGCTTTATTAACAATGAATAATTGGACAAAAAATTCAGCTGAAGTATTTCAATTATCAATAGAAAATCCTTTATTAACTCAAAGTGAGATTGGAAAAAAAATAGGTATAACACAAAGTAATATTAGCGAACGACAAAAACGCGCTGGTTACGATGCTATTATCAAATTAGAAAAAAGATACAGAGAATTAATACAACAAAAAACAGCTTCATTATGATCTTATTCTTAAAGTTTCTAATTGCTCATTTTTTAGGTGATTTTATTTTTCAATCAGAAAAATGGGTAAAAAACAAGGAGAAAAAAAAGTTTAAATCTAAAAAAATATACTTACATATTGCTGTTCATTTATTATTGTTATTAGTACTAACTAGCTTTAGTTTTAAATATATTTTAGGCATACTTTTTATAATTACAACTCACTATTGTATCGATTTAAGTAAATTATACTTGCAGCATAAAAAAAATAAAACATGGTTATTTTTTATAGATCAGTTTTTGCATATTTTGATGTTAGCTTTGGTAACTTATTGGTATATTCCTTACCAATTTAATATTGATTTTATTTTTTCACTAAAAACACTTCTACTTATATCTTGTCTGATTTTTGTAAGTTTTGTTGCATCCATAATTATACAAACGATAATATCGCAATGGAGTCCTGAAAAAGAGTTAAAAAAAGAAGATGATTCTTTAGCTAAGGCAGGAAAATATATCGGAATTTTAGAACGTTTATTAATATTTACATTCATTGTTATCGGACAATGGGCTGGTGTTGGGTTTTTATTAGCTGCAAAATCTATTTTCCGTTTTGGAGACTTAACTTCAGCAAAAGATAGAAAATTAACAGAATACATTTTAATCGGAACTTTATTAAGTTTTGGATTGGCTATTTTAACAGGACTTGTATATTCGCATTATGGAAGATAAAATTTTTGAAGGATTCGCATACGCTTTACCAGCATTAGTAACAGGATTTGTAGCATACTTTATATTAGGCGCTTTTATAAAGCAAGATAACAACGAAAAGAAATTTAATGCTTTAGTTGATAAAAAACGTGAAAGCTTACCTATTAAACTACAAGCTTATGAGCGCTTACTTTTGTTTTGTGAGCGTATAAACCCTACAAAATTATTGGTAAGAGTAATTCCTATTAGTGAGGATACTAATAGTTATGTTCAATTATTAATTGCTAATATCGAACAAGAATACGAACACAATATGGTGCAACAATTATATGTATCTGAAGATAGTTGGAAAGCAATAATAGCTGCAAAACTAACAATAATTGCTAAGCTTCGTAAAACATCAGAAACAGCAAAAACGGCAAAAGATTTACGCGAAAGTATATTAATTGATTATTCTCAGAATGAGAACCCAACACAAACATCAATTGCATATTTAAAACAAGAAGTTAAGAAATTAATTTAAACCCTATTTCTCAACTGGCAAGGCTAAAGTACTCGCCCATTCTGTCCATGAGCCATCATATACGGAATAATTTGTATTCCCCGCTAACTCATTTCCTAAAGCTAAAATACAGGCTGTAATACCAGATCCGCATGAAAAAATAACGGTTTCTTTCTTCGGATTTAATACTGAGAAAATTTCTTGTAATTTTTCTTTAGATTTCATCTTTCCATCAATCTGTAATTCGGAATGTGGTAAACTTTTAGAATTCGGAATATGACCTCCTCTTAAACCTTTTCTAGGTTCTGGCGATGTTGCTTCGAAGCGTCCTTTAGAACGTGCATCAAAAATATGTTTCTTATCATTTGACGCTATCAACACATCTTTAATAATACTTAAGTAATTAATTTTAAAATCTGCCTTAAAATTACCTTTTATTAGTTGTTTAGTATTCAACTTTTCTGTTGGATATTTTGCTTCTTGCCAGGCTGGCGATCCTCCGTTTAAAACAGCTACGTTTTCAAAACCAAACAGTTTAAATAACCACCAAACTCTAGGTGAAGAATACACACCTAAATCATCATAAATAATTACGCAACTATCTTTATTAACTCCCAGTTTTTGAACTTCTTTTTCAAAATATTTTGCTGTCGGAATTGTATTCGGAAACTCACCTTCTTTATCTGAAAAAACATTTTTTAAATCGAAGAAAACAGTATTTATAATACAATTCTTACTTTCTACTTTATTTTCTTGAGTGCCTACTTTTGCGATACTTGCATCTAAAATAATTAAATTATCTGCTTTTATATTTTCAAATAACCAATCAACAGAAACAAGCGAGCTCGGAATTGTAATTTTCATTTATCTCTTTTTTAAAACCTTTTATCTATATACGTCTCATTAAACTTAAAAAACATCAATGTTAAATTACACATTGATGTTTTTATTCTATTGTTCACTTTTGATGATTTTTTTGTCAATTCGAGTGAATTTTACGATTGAAATGAGTAAAATTTATATCGAGAATTAAAGTTATTACTTCAAAATTAGTTCTCGATACTATTTTTTATCAAAAATCACTCGAACTGACATTATAAAGTCTTTTTTAACTCAAAAACCACATTCATTTTTTATTTTACATCATCATAATTATCATCCCAATTTTTAGGCTTAGGATCGTGTAATTTACCTACTGATTTTGCTACAATCATAGACACAGTTGCATCTCCAGTAACATTAATAGTAGTACGTAACATATCTAAAGGTCTATCTACAGCAAAAATTAATGCTAAAGCTACCGGATATAAATCTTTAGGAAAACCAATAGATTCTAACACAATAACTAACATTACCATTCCTGCTCCAGGAACAGCAGCACTACCAATAGATGCTAATAAAGCCGTTAAAACAATTGCCATTTGATTTGCAAAACCTAAACCTTCTGGCCATAAAACTTGCATTACAAATACTGCTGCTACTGCTTGATATAAACTTGTTCCGTCCATATTTATAGTTGCACCTACTGGCAACACAAAACTAGATACTTCTTTATCTACTCCAATATGTTCCTCTACACGCTCCATCGTAACGGGTAACGTTGCCGCACTCGAACTTGTAGAAAAAGCTAATAATTGTGCTGGACTTAATTGTTTTAAAACCCAAAAAGGATTTTTCTTTGTGTAAACGCTAACTAAAACTGAATAGAAAACAATCATTAACAACAAGCCTAAAACAACAACACCTGCATATTTTAATAAGGCTAATAAAATATCTGGATCACCAGAAGTAACCACAACATTTGCCAATAAAGCAAAAACTGCAAATGGAGAAATTAACATTATAAGATCTACCATTTTTAAAATCGCTTCATTTAATGAATCGAAAAACTTCTTTAAAGGTTTTGCTTTCTTCTCGCCAATTAACAACATTGATATTCCTAAGAAAATAGTAAAGAATATTACTTGTAACATTGCTTTATTATTACTCATCGCACTTACTGCGTTATCTGGTACCATATCAACAACAAACTGTAACGATCCACTACTCTGTTGCCTTGTTGCTTCTGAAATTTTAGCTATTACACCAGAACTTTTTGCATATGTGTTTGTTAGTTTATCTACTGTTTCTTGTGATATTCCGTCACCTGGCTGAATTAAATTCACCAATACCAAACCAATACTAATTGCAATTACAGTAGTACCTATATATATTAACATGGTTCTTACACCAATGCTTTTAAATTTAGAAATATCTTTTAAATCTGAAATTCCTTTAATTAATGAAGCTACAATTAACGGTACAGCTATTAATTTTAATAATTTTACAAAAATAGTTCCTAGTGGTTTTATCCAATCCTCTATAAAACTATTCCAGCCAAATTGTAATGCTAAAAATCCGAACAAGATTCCTAGAACCATTCCTATTAAAATTTTCCAATGTAACGCCAGTTTTTTCATCTATATGATTTAAATTTTTAAAGGTTGTAAGATAAAATAAATATTTAAAAAATGTGACCATTAATCCGTAACTTGTGTCATAATTACTGATAACTAATTACAAATCTTATAACAACATTAAAATGGCAGGAATTTTAGACTTATTAAACAGCGACTTAGGTAAATCGATTATATCAGGAGTAGCAGGATCTACAGGACAAGATACTAACAAAACAAGTAGTGTTTTAACAATGGCTTTGCCTGTTTTAATGAAAGCAATGCAACGTAATGCTACTTCACCACAAGGTGCAGAAGGTTTAATGGGAGCGTTAAACAAACATGATGGTGGTATTTTAGATAATTTAGGTGATTTATTTAATGGCGGTGTAAATGCTGATGTTTTACAAGATGGTGGTAACATTTTAAAGCATGTTTTAGGAAACAAACAACAAGGAGTTGAGCAAGTAATTGGTCAAAAATCTGGAATGGATGCTGGTGCAGTTGCTAGTATTTTAAAAACTGCAGCGCCTATCTTAATGGGAGTCTTAGGAAAACAATCTCGTCAAGAGAAAGTTGGAAACTCAAGTGATTTAGGTGGTTTGTTAGGTGGGCTACTTGGTGGTAACTCTGCTGATAAAGAGCAAAGTTTTTTAGAGCAAATTTTAGATGCTGACGGTGATGGAAGTATTGTTGATGATGTTGCTGGTATGGTTTTAGGAAGCGGTAGCCAACAAAAATCTGGCGGAGGATTACTTGGTGGATTACTTGGCGGAATTTTTGGAAAAAAATAAATCTCACATTTATATAATATCAAAAAGGGTAAACATTTGTTTGCCCTTTTTCTTTTAATTACTTTTGCCGCCATGGAAAAATTAAAACAACGTTGGGGTTTAAAAACCAATTGGGATGTAATAGCAGTACTAATCGTATTTTCTATTAACGGTTCGTTTGCTTCTTGGGTTGCAAAACCTATTACTGCTTTTTTCGGACTCTCTCTTGAAACTACTTCTCCTTGGGTGTATTGGCCTTTACGTATTTTTCTTATTTTTCCTATTTATCAAACTACCTTGCCTTTAGTTGGTTGGCTATTTGGTCAATTTAAATTCTTTTGGGCTTTTGAAAAGAAATTTTTAAGTAGATTAGGTTTGGGTTTTTTATTTAAAGACTAATTTTTAAATTTACCTATTATTTTTATTAAGTTTATAAGGATAAATAAACATCATATTTATAACTAAATCATTGTGGTAAAAGAAATAATAAATAATATCTATCCAATTTCTGAAAACTCAATGAAATCAATTGAAATAAAAATTGATTTCAGTATTATTAAAAAAGGTGAGACATTTATTAAGCGTAATAAAAGAAATAATAAGGAATACTTTATTATTGATGGAGTTTCTAGAAGCTACTTAATAAATCCGGAAGGAGAAGACATTACAATTTCTTTTTTCACTAAAAACGCTATTATTTCTCCATTTTCTACTCGAACCGAAAATGAAGTTTCTATTTTAAATTTTCAAGCATTAACTGAGTTAAAAATTGCAACTATTGATGCTGCTTTATTTGAACAATTAATGCTCGATAATAAAGAGATTAGAAACTTTGGTAATAAAGTACTTAGAAACGAGCTTAAACAAAAAACTTCTAAAGAAATAGGCTTAGCATCCTTATCGGCTAAAGAACGACTTCAAAGCTTCAGGAAGGATTACCGTAACTTAGAAAACTTAATACCACACACAATAATTGCCACTTATTTAGGTATAACTAATATATCTTTAAGTAGATTAAGAGGTGATTTAGCCAAATAATTTCACTTTTTATCATTTGTTAATTGAAATTCTTTGTAATACAGAGAATTTTGTATTCATAAATATTTAACAAATGACGAAAAAAATTATTACAACCTTTTTAATCCTAGCCAGTTTAACTCTGTATAGTCAAAACAATAAATACCTTAGATTGTATGCTAATATGGGGGTTCAGATTAATCAATTAAACTCTAATTTTAATACCGACTTAGCTACTAATTACTCTTTTCAAATAGGAGCTGGTAGTAGTTATAAATTAAAACAATTTGTAGTAGGAACAGAATTTTACAATTCGAAAGGAGCTACAGAAAACAACAATAACAAAATCGATTCTCAAGAGTTTACCTCTATCATTTATTTTGGATATGATTTTTTAAAATGTACAAGTGCTGCTCTTGAACCTACTTTGGGTATTTCATTTTCTAATAAACAATCTATATTGTATGACTATCAAAATCAAAAATCCTTAGTTTATAAGATTAATCAATTAGGAATTACACCAGCTTTAACCTACACTAAGTTTAATAGTTTAGGTGTTAGTATAGGTTTTAAAATTGGTTGTAATTACACTTTAAATAATAACTATTGGAACAAAGGTATTGATGATACTAAAACCAACAATGCCATAAATAAGTTTACTCCGTTTATTCAATTAAATATTGGAGGGAAAATAAAACTTTTTAAAAATAAATAACTTATAAACTTTTAAAGATGACAACAGTAGTAATAGATAATAACGGAAACAAATTACATTCAAAAGTTTATTTAAATAAAGGTAAAGAAACTATAATTTTATTACATGGAGGTCCTGGCGTTCCAGACGATTTATTACCTGTTGTTGATCTTTTAAAAGATACATTTCAAGTTATAACTTTTCATCAGAGAGGTACAAAATTATCCCCTTGCATTAATCATGATTATTCGATGAATGCTTATGTAAATGATATTCAATCAATAAAAAAGCACTTTAAATTAACTAGTTTTCATTTATGGGGACATTCATGGGGTGGATTATATGCGCAGATATATGCGCAAAAATATCCAGGTAATTTATTAAGTTTATTTTTATGTTCTACTGCTTCTGGAACAAACATTCACTGGAAACAGACCGAAAAAGAGGTTATGGATTTTAATAAATCTTCTACTAGTTTTTTACAATGGTTAAAAATGGGATGGTATAGTTTATCTGGTTACATGGGAAATAACAAATCGTATCAAAAACTATTTCAACAAGTTATAATAAATTATAATAAAAAATTTCAACCAATAAATACCTCCGTTTTTTCTTTCTCACTTAGTAATGTAAAAGCAAAACCAATTAATAAAACTAGGCTCGAAATTATTAAATATCCTTTATTATTAAAAAATTCAAAACCTAACTATAAAATTTCAATTGTCTATGGAGAGTTTGACATTTATAAAGTAAGCAAAAAATTTGTTATTGATCGATATCCTTCTGCAAGTGTAAAGAATATTAAAGATAGTGGTCATTTACCTTGGCTACATAATCCTTTTGAATTTAAAAAAGTAGTGAGTCATTTTTATAATTTAAAAAGAAACCATCAATTATAATTATATATTAGATGAGTAACTAAACTTTTACTACCTTATAAATAGGAATTGGTAATGCTACACCTTCAGCCAAAAAACGCTTATGAACAGCTTCTTTTAAAGCACATTTTGTTTTAAATTCTTTAAATGGCTCATTTAACCAAACGTAGACTCGCATATGTATATGATCTGTATCTACATCGATTACACGAACATCTACTTGTTGGGTATCAGCCATAACTTGTTCTGGTGTTCTAAAATCGATTACCGAAGGAAGTTTAATTGCTTCTTCTTGTATAATTTTTCGCGCTAAATCAATATCCGCCTTTAGGCCTAGTTTAAAATTATTAAAACTTAATACATGCGAATCTTCTATAGTATGATTTAAAACAGAATCAGTACTTATTACAGAGTTAGGTATAATTAATCGTTTGTTTTCAAAATTATTTATTACGGTATGTCGTAACGTAATATCTTCAACAATACCAACTCGAATATCGTCTAACCTAATATAATCTCCTATACGAAACGGTCGAAAAATAACAATAAAGGCTCCGGCTATTAAATTAGACAACGCTGCTTGCGCTGCAAAACCAATAATAGCTGCCAAAATACCAGCTCCAGAAAAGATTAACGCTGCTTGACTTCTAAAAGCCGGTACTGTCATAATAATATATACAATACCAAATAATCCTAGAAAAAATTTTACTGAGTTTCGTAAAAATAAAATACTTGTTTTACCATAACGATCCGTTTTTCTTCGTTTAATAATTTGAACAATAATGTACCTTATAATTCTAGAAAGTACCCATGCTGTAAATACAACTACTAGTACGTATATTAAAACACCTAAAATTGAATCTAAATTAAATTGATATTTCAATAATTCTTTCATCTAAAATAAACTTTCTTGACTATCATCTTCTTTAGCCTTTTTCTTTTGAAGCGCACGTTCTAATGCCTTTTTTGCTTTGTCGTCTTTAGTGTTTGTAAACTCTTTTGGCGACACTTCTTCCACATCTAAAGGTAAGCTATTTTCTATTATTTCTTCCTCTTCATTTACCTCTATATTCTCTACTTTCTCTTCTTCTGGCTCTTCATAAGGTAATGCTTCTAATAAGTTAACAGTACGTATTTTATCTGTTGTTAATTGATTACCTTGTGCTTTAATACCTTTTACAGAAATAAATGTCTCGAAATTCACTTCTATTTTATCTAAGCTTCTTTTTGAAAAAATAACCTCAGCCATTGGTCGAAAATCAGTCGCTATAACTTCTAATTTCGATTTTTCACTTTCAGAAATAAATACTTCTTCTTTATCAATTGTATCAATTAAAAAACGTTTTACATAGTAACGTTCTTTTTCTCCATCGAAATAAACGGCAGAAATAGGCTTGTTAGGTTTCCATTTTTCTAACACAATCATGTCATTTTCAAAATGCATTGATAAATCTGGTGATACTGCTTTAATCTTCCCTGATTGTGTTGCTATTAAAATTTTATCTTCTGCTCTAAATTCTCCTAATAACTCCCCTCTTTCATCAACATTTAAACGCTGTACAGCATCATCAAACCATATTTTACGAGGTTTTAAAGTTGATACACCTGCTGATTTAAAATCAATCTTTCTAATAGCAAATTTTGTTATTTGATTCCCACGAACTGCTCTTCCTTTTATCGCTAAGTCAGAGAAATCGATATCCCACTTTAACTTTTTAATACTACCAACAGCACGAAGATTAATCGTTACAACCTCAGCTTCTCCATTCGGATTTGCTGTAAAGTATAACATTTTTGAACCTTTATTTCCTGTGGTTAAATCGTACTCTTTATCGCGGGTTACACTTGTTACGTTAAAACGTTTCATATAACTCGATCCTTTTGCACCGTCTTTATACATCATATTATACACGGTACGCTTATCTTTCTTTTTAAAGATTGCAATGTGAATAATATCTTTACCTACAAAGGTTTTAGACGCTACTTTGGTAACAATCATTTTACCATCACCTTTAAAAATGATGATATCATCAATATCAGCACATTCTGTAACGTATTCATCTTTTTTAAGAGAAGTACCTACAAAACCTTCTTCTCTATTTACATACAATTTGGTGTTTCGCATTACTACTTTCGTAGCTACGATGTCATCAAAAATTCTGATTTCCGTTTTACGCTCGCGTCCTTTACCATACTTTGTTTTTAAGTTTTTAAAGTAATCAATAGCAAAATCAATTAAATTATCTAAGTGATGTTTTACCTCTGCTATTTTTTCTTCTAAACTATCTATATATTGTTTGGCTTTGTCAATATCGAATTTAGAAATTTTCTTAATTCTAATTTCTGTTAAACGAACAATATCTTCTTCGGTTATTGCTCTTTTTAAATGTTTTATATGCGGTTGTAAACCTTTATCAATTGCTTCTATTACACCTTGCCAAGTTTCTACTTCTTCAATATCTCGGTAGATTCTATTTTCAATAAAAATTCGCTCTAACGATGCGAAATGCCATTGTTCTTGCAATTCATTTAATTGAATTTCTAATTCGCGTTTAAGCAAATTAACCGTTAAATCTGTAGAATGCTTTAACATTTCTGAAACTCCAACAAATACCGGTTTATTATCTTCAATAGTACAAGATAGTGGTGAAATTGAATTTTCGCAATTGGTAAATGCGTATAAAGCATCTATGGTTTTATCTGGTGATATTCCCGCAGGTAAATGCACTAAAATTTCTACATTGGCAGCAGTATTATCTTCTATTTTTTTAATCTTTATTTTACCCTTATCATTTGCTTTTAAAATACTATCGATTAAAGTTGTAGTAGTCGTTGCAAACGGAATTTCAGTAATTACTAAAGTCTTTTTATCTAGTTGAGAAATTTTTGCTCGCACACGAACCTTTCCTCCTCTTATACCATCATTATAATTGGTGAAATCTGCAATTCCGCCTGTTAAAAAATCAGGCACAATTGTAAAACTTCTTCCTTTTAAATATTTAATAGAAGCATCTATCAATTCATTAAAATTGTGTGGTAATATTTTGGTAGACAAACCTACTGCAATCCCTTCTGCTCCTTGTGCTAATAATAAAGGAAACTTTACCGGTAAATCTATCGGTTCTTTTCTTCTCCCATCATACGACATTTTCCATTCTGTCGTCTTAGGATTAAAAACAACATCTAAAGCGAATTTAGATAAACGGGCTTCAATATATCTTGATGCTGCGGCTCTATCTCCTGTTAAGATATTACCCCAGTTACCTTGCATATCAATCAGTAATTCTTTCTGACCAATTTGCACCATAGCATCTGCAATTGACGCATCACCGTGTGGGTGATACTGCATGGTATGCCCAACAATGTTGGCTACTTTATTGTAACGACCATCATCTAAATCTTTCATAGAATGCATTATTCTACGCTGTACAGGTTTTAATCCGTCTTCTAACGACGGAACAGCTCTTTCTAAAATTACATACGAAGCATAATCTAAAAACCATTCCTTATACATTCCGGTAACTTTCGTTATCGTTTCTGCATTTTCTATTGGTTGATTCAGCTCTTCGTCGTGCTCGTAATTATTATTTTCTTCACTCATTGAATAATGGGTATTCTTTTAAGAGTTATTGTTTTTTTTATTTAGGATAAAAATGATAGCAAAAACTAATACAGCTATTAGCATATTTACATAATGCTTGCTATTAATTACCCAACTTAAATTATCAAAATCAACATTTAATAGATTTATAAAAAAGATGGTAAAAGCTATTATTAAGTATATTCTTGCTCTTCTTTCTTTATTCATTTTTACTTAAATCTTTTTTTTAAACTTCTTCTTCAACAACATCTAATTCAACTTTTAAATTCTCGATGATAAATTTTTGTCTGTCTGGAGTGTTCTTCCCCATATAAAATTCTAACATTTGCTCTATCGACATTTCTTTATCTAACATAACAGGGTCTAAACGAATATCATCACCAATAAAATGTACAAATTCGTTTGGTGAAATTTCCCCTAATCCTTTAAATCGAGTTATTTCTGGTTTTCCTCTTAACTTCTCAATCGCTTCTCGCTTCTCCTCTTCTGAATAGCAGTAATAAGTATCTTTCTTGTTACGAACTCTAAACAACGGAGTTTCTAAAATATATAAATGCCCTTCTTTAATTACTTCTGGGAAGAATTGTAAAAAGAACGTAATTAATAATAATCGAATGTGCATACCATCAACATCAGCATCGGTTGCAATTACAATATTGTTATAACGTAAATCTTGTAAACCGTCTTCTATATTTAAAGCTGCTTGCAATAAATTAAACTCCTCATTCTCGTATACAATCTTCTTACTTAATCCGTATGAATTTAAAGGTTTCCCTTTTAAACTAAAAACGGCTTGCGTGTTTACATTTCTCGATTTTGTAATAGATCCAGATGCTGAATCTCCCTCGGTAATAAACAACGTAGAATCTAAATAAGTTTCTTTTTTTGTATCGCCTAAATGCACTCTACAATCTCGTAGTTTCTTATTGTGTAAACTTGCTTTCTTTGCTCTGTCTTTTGCTAATTTTCGTATTCCTGATAATTCTTTACGTTCCTTTTCTGCTTGTATAATTTTACGTTGCAGCTTATCAGCCGTATCTACATTTTTATGTAAATAATTATCAAGCTTCGTTTTTAAAAAATCGTTGATATACGTTCTTACCGTTGGTAACTCTCCTCCCATATCTGTAGAACCTAATTTTGTTTTTGTTTGACTTTCAAAAACAGGTTCCATCACTTTAATTGCAATGGCTGATATAATTGATTTACGAATATCCGAAGCTTCAAAATTCTTACCATAAAACTCACGAATGGTTTTAACAATAGCTTCTCTAAATGCTGCTTGATGTGTACCACCCTGTGTAGTATGTTGTCCGTTTACAAACGAATGATATTCTTCTGAGTATTGTGTTTTACTGTGTGTGATAGCAACTTCAATATCATCTCCTTTTAAATGGATAATTGGATACAACATATCATCTTGACTGTTGTTATCTTCCAATAAATCTTTTAATCCGTTTTCAGACACATATTTTTCGCCGTTAAAAACAATCGTTAAACCTGTGTTTAAATACACATAGTTTTTAAGCATTTTAGCAACGTACTCGTTTCTGAATTTATAATTTTTAAAAATAGCTTCATCAGGTATAAAAGATACTTTTGTTCCTTTTCTGCGTGAAGTTTCTTCTAAAAACTCTTGATCGGTTAAATTTCCTTGTGAAAATTCTGCTGCTGCAGATTTACCATCTCTTGACGATTCTACTCTAAAAAACGAAGACAGTGCATTTACGGCTTTCGTACCTACACCATTTAATCCTACCGATTTTTTAAATGCTTTAGAATCGTACTTTCCTCCCGTATTCATTTTAGAAACTACATCTACTACTTTTCCTAAAGGAATACCACGACCGTAATCTCTTACAATAACTTTATTCCCTTGAATAGAAATTTCGATGGTTTTACCCGCTCCCATCACGTATTCATCAATAGAATTATCTAAAACCTCTTTTACCAAAATATAAATTCCGTCATCGGCAGACGAACCGTCACCTAGTTTACCAATGTACATTCCCGGTCGCATACGGATGTGTTCTTTCCAATCGAGCGAGCGTATATTATCTTCGGTATATTTTGTTTCTTGAGTCATAAAAATTGAGGAAATTGAAGTCTCTGCTAAAGTAGTATTTACTCTTTAAAAACAAAAAACTCTGTTGAATTAGTTTTCAACAGAGTTTGATATTTATGAACTTTTACTAAAATTACCTTCTACTATAATTTGGTGCTTCTTTTGTAATTGCTACATCATGCGGGTGACTTTCATTAATTCCACTTGCTGTAATACGTACAAATTTACCCGTCTTTTTTAGTGTTTCTATATCTTTAGATCCACAATATCCCATACCTGCACGTAAACCACCTACAAATTGATGAATACTTTCTTCTAATTCACCTTTATATGGTACACGACCAACAATACCTTCTGGTACTAGTTTTTTAATGTCATCTTCTACATCCTGAAAATAACGATCTTTAGAACCTTGTTTCATTGCTTCAACAGATCCCATTCCTCTATATGATTTAAACTTACGTCCTTCATAAATAATCGTTTCTCCTGGTGATTCTTTTGTTCCTGCTAATAACGATCCTAACATTACACAATCTGCACCTGCTGCAATTGCTTTAGGAATATCCCCTGTATAACGAATACCTCCATCTGCAATTACTGGCACTCCACTTCCTTTTATAGCTGCTGCAACTTCTAATACTGCAGAAAACTGAGGAAAACCTACCCCTGCAACTACACGAGTTGTACAAATTGATCCTGATCCAATACCTACTTTTACTGCATCAGCGCCAGCTTCAACTAAATATTTAGCTGCTTCAGGTGTTGCAATATTACCTACAATAACATCTAATTCTGGAAATTTTTCTTTTACGTTTTTTAAAACAGCCACCACACCTTTTGTATGTCCGTGAGCTGTATCAATAATAACCGCATCTACGCCTGCTTTTACTAAAGCCTCTGCTCTATCAACAGCATCTGCTGTAACGCCTAATGCAGCTGCAACTCGTAAACGCCCATAAGTATCTTTATTTGCTATTGGTTTTTGGGTAACCTTTGTAATGTCTCTAAAGGTAATTAACCCCGAAAGTTTATAATTATCATCTACAATTAATAATTTTTCGATTTTATTTTCTTGTAAAATACTTTCTGCGGATTTTAATGATGTTCCTACCGATGCAGTAACCAAATTTTCTTTGGTCATCACTTCAACAATAGCTCTATCATTTTTATGCTCAAAACGTAAATCACGATTGGTAACAATTCCTTTTAAAATTCCGTTATCATCAACTACAGGAATTCCACCAATACTATGTTCTTTCATTAACATTTTAGCATCTAAAACAACTGCCGTTAATGGTAACGTAACTGGATCGATAATCATTCCGCTTTCTGCACGTTTTACTTTACGAACTTCTTGAGCCTGTTGCTCGATAGTCATATTTTTATGTAAAACACCTATACCTCCTTCTCTTGCCATAGCGATTGCCATTGCCGATTCGGTAACTGTATCCATAGCTGCTGAAACTATAGGAACATTGATTGTTATATTTTTAGTGAATTTTGTTTGAATAGATACCTCTCTTGGAAGTACTTCTGAATAAGCTGGTACTAATAAAACGTCGTCATACGTTAAACCTTCGCCTACTATTTTTGATTGATGAGCTTGCATGTGCAATTAATTTAGTGTGTTGTTAATTAATTACGTGCAAATATACTACAAATAACGGCAACTCAATTTTAAATTAAGGTTAACAAAATAATTTTCCTTTAGTACCCATTTTATACTTTAATTTAAAGTATGTACTTATAAAAACTAAAGTAGTATGTTTTGTTTAGCATACATGCCTTACTTTTGTTTATTATATGGATTCACTTACTCAAATAATATTAGGAGCCGCTGTTGGCGAAGCTGTTTTAGGTAAAAAAATAGGAAACAAAGCCATGTTTTATGGCGCAATTGCAGGAACAATTCCTGATTTAGATGTGCTTGCTTCTCATTTTACGGATACAGTTACAGCTCTTAATATTCATCGTGGATTTACACATTCCATACTCTTTTCTATACTCTTCGCTCCTGTTTTTGGTTGGTTGGTTTCTCGTTATGAGAAATACAAGAATTTTAAAAATTGGTCTTGGTTATTTTTCTGGACTTTTATAACACATCCTATTTTAGATGCTCATACCACTTGGGGAACGCAGTTTTTTTGGCCTTTTGATATTCGGTTAACATTTAAAACAATTTTTGTTATCGATCCGCTTTACACAATCCCTTTTTTAGTTTTTCTATTATTGGCTATGAGGCAAAAACGAACCTCTAGGAAACGACAGCTTTATAATAAAATTGGCTTAATAGCTAGCTCTACTTACTTAATACTTACATTTTTTTTTAAATGGATGGCTTTCAATCAATTTGAAGCTGCTTTAAAAACACAAAACATATCATATTTACAATTAAATACCAGACCTTCTCCAATGAATACCGTTCTATGGAGCGCTAATATAGAAACAGAAAACACATATCTATTAGCCAATTATTCATTTTTTGACACACAACCTATTACTTTTAATTCTTATAAAAAAAATCATCATTTATTAGGAAACCTAGCTGATAATAAAAAAATAAAAGAAATGATTGCTATTTCAGAAGGTTGGTATACTATTACAAAAAAGAATGATATCCTTTATTATAATGATTTACGGTTTGGACTTTTAAGTTTGGCACCAAACTCTCAAAACTTTGTTTTTAAATATAAAATCACTGAAGATGATTTAGGTAATATTCAATTTACTGAAGAACCTAAAGATAAACGCGATGGAAAAAAATTACTTTCCCAATTATGGACACGTATAAAAGGAAATTAAGGATAGTAGTTTGAAACTCTCTTACTCTATAATTTAATTTTTATTATAAAAATTATTTTTTCTGGAGTATCACAAACAACTCCATACCTTTTCTATTGTGATAAGAATTATAGCAAGATTCCATTTTAGTAATATTTAAATAAGGTTTAAAATAAGTACTATACTCTTCTTTACTGCCTCCAAAAGGCGGATGATCTTCATTTAGTTTTGCATCAAATAACAAACCTACTAATTTTCCGTTTTCACTAAGCAAATCATTCATTTTTGAAGCATATTTTACACGTAAAATCGGATCAATTGCGCAAAAAAAAGTTTGTTCGATTATTAAATCAAAAGTAGAATCTATATCAAAAAAATTAGCATTAATTAATTGTACTGAAGGAAAATTTGGAACTCTTTTTTTAAGTTACTTAAAGGTTTATTAGAGATATCTACTACATAAACATTTTTAAATCCTGTCTTAAAAAGATATTCTGCTTCGTAAGAATTTCCTCCTCCAGGAATTAAAATTTTTAGCTCTTTATTTTCTAATTGATCAAAATAAGCTTTTAAAGGTGGAGAAACTATTCCTAAATCCCATCCAATTTTATTAGATGTATATTTCTTTCCCCAAAAATTTGCAGATAAATCCATTTATTAAATATTTAGTTTTAAAAATGAAAATTGTTTGTGTACACTTTATTCTAAAGTTAACTTCTTTTTAAAAATCAATTGATTAAAAATCATTAAAACAGTCATTCCGAATGAAAGAGTCATAAATAACCCCGAAATCATAATAATATATTTCATCCAGGTAATTCCTGTCCACATTAAATAAATTCCACCAAAGGTGCTAATTATTGACACAAAAGGTTCAATCATTAAAAACAACTTTAGCTTTTTATTAATGCTTGTTGTAGCTAAAATAATTGCCAACAAAAAGAAAATTACAGAGAGTGATAAAATATGATTATGCACCATTGTTTTGATTTCTCCTGCCGATTTTTTAAACTTCATTGTAGTGGCCTCTTCTACATCTTCGTTTCCTAAATAACGCTCTTCTATTCCTGTTGGGCTCGAATTTGTTGTATCTCTAACAAATGATATTCCGCCAAAAAAACCAATACTTAAGGTACAAACAAAAGCGAGTATTAATAATTTTATTTCTTTCGGAAATTGATGAATTACACCGTGAACTTGCATTTACAATACTTTATTTTTATGTAGGATTTCTAAATTTTGTAGAAAAGTATTCACTGCAATTGTCATTGAAGAAGCTGAAATTGTTGCTCCTGATATTGCCATAATATCTTTTTCGTATTTTAAAGTATCTTTTGATGTTTTGCCTATAAATTGCTTTAACCAACGCTTACTACCAATTTCGCCGCCATAATCTTCGCGGTATATTAATACCTTGGTTTTTATCACAATTAATTGTTTATCTAATAAAACTAAGTAATCAAATTCATCTGTTTTACTTGGTGCTTTATCGATAAAAACATACCCTAAAACGTTATCTTCAATTGTTATTTTAAATAAATTTTCTTCAGAAATTTTACTCTTTAATTTATTGTTTATCGCTTTTGGAACAATTACTTTACTTAACGAAAAGTCTTCAACATTAAATGTTTTTTTAATTTCCTTATCAACTTTTTTCTTCAGCTTTTTAGGAATACTAAAAGATAGCAATCCTAAGGAAGTAACAATAAATAAGAAAAGTAATAAAATACGAGTTTTCATATTGCAAAAATATTAGAATTAGTCTAAATAAAAAACAAAAACCGAACCAAATTATAAAAACTTGATTCGATTATTGCAAAAAATAACAAACTTCTAATACAAATTAGAACCAAACACCAAACCCTAAGTTTAATTGCTTGATTGTTTGACTACCGTCTATTGCATTGTTTTTAAATTGATAATCTGCTTTAAATGCAGCACCTGGTGCAACTTTATAAGTTAAACCAAACGTTAATTCATTACGATCGTATGCTAAATTTTTAGCCAATCCACCATCAGTTGAAGCATGTGTATTGTAATCTTCGTAACGTGCAAAAGCAAATAATTGTTGTTTTTTATCTTGTGGTAATAAATTATATGCAGTTTCTACATACCATCCTTGTAAAGCGCTTCCTAAATCTACAGTACTTCCTGAAACAGTACTATAATATTCGTTATATTCCTTACTATCAGAAATACTTGCGTGAATAAACTGACCACGAGCTGTAAAACGTTGGTATGCATAACGAGCATCAAAACCTACCATTGCAATACCTACATCAGAACCATCAATATTCTCTATAGACTGTTCCGATTGAGTTCTTCCAAAATATCCTGATAATCCTAAACGTAAACCTGGTACTCCGTAATAATCTACCTTTCCAGAGAAGTTTACATTATTCATCATAGATTCCGCTCCTTTTTGACGACCGTTTCTAAAACCATTTTTACCGCCTAAAAACTTACCATTATTATCAGATACAAAACCATTAAACATATATGCTTGGTAACGTAAAGATGCTTCATCCCATCTACCAGAAATACCTAAACCAATTTCTCTCCAAGTAGAAGGCACAATAGATTTATCCATACTAGGTCTTTCAACACCGTTAAAAGTAGTTGGTTCATGATATTCATTTACAATACCCATTGGTACTAACATTAAACCTGCTCTTAAGTTTAAATTATCTGTTAATGTATACTGTAAAAAAGCTTGTTCTATGTATACTTCTTTTACGTGTTCAAATTCAATTTCAGTAATAAATTGTGTGCGTTCGTTAAATTTATATCCTAATAACATAACCATTCTATGCACATCTAACATGGCATTTTGTCCTGTCGCTCTATTGTAATGAACCTCTGCATAACCACCAACAGTTAAACCTTTTTGGGTTAAATTAGAAGATAAGATACGTTGTGCTGCATTTTGCTGACTTTGTGGATTCGTAGGAATACTATCTTGCGGAGCCGATTGCGCTGTTACAAATAATGATGCAGTTAATAGTACTGCAAAAAACACTTTTTTCATCTTTATTTAGATTAATTTTAAATAATTAATTGTTTTACGGGTGCAAATGTAAAAGAGTTAATTAATTTAACAAAGTTTATTAAGATTTATTTTAAATAAACTTTAACACTTTATCTAAAATAAATCTTAATAACTTAAAAATCAAAAAGTTATTGTTTTACAGTTTTAAGATAGCTTATCACAGCTTTTCTAATATCAGCACTTAATTCGGTTGGTTTTGGTTTGTAAACCGAAATAACATCAGGGTTTTTATCTGATAGACCAGGTATATCTAATCCACGTAATAAATAATCAGAAAATGCTACTGTATAGGTTTTATCAACAATAATGGCTTCTTTTCCTATCAACCATTTACCCGCTACTTTATTTGCGTTATAACGTTGTAAATAAGCACCAGTACCTGCTGCCTTAAAACCATATTCTAAAACTTCCTTTAATAGACTTCCTTTAATATCTACTTTTAAAATAGCACCTCCATAAGGCAAAACTCTAAAGATATCAACTACATTTATAGCACCATCTAACGCATCGTCAATACGAACAGAACCTCCATTTACCAATGCACAATCTACTTTGTCATCATAAGCAAAACTCATCGCTTTTGTAATAATTTCTCCCATATTAGTTTGAATACTTCTAATTGGTGTTTCTCTAGCATCTAATGGCTCCTTTGCATTAAAGATCACTTCATATGGGTTCGCTACAATATCTTGAATTTTTGTTTTTAGTACTTTTTGCCATTTCGTAACAATAGCACCTACTTTTTCATCTGTAGGTATTTGAGCATTAATTTCTTTTAATTCTGATTTTAACTGAATTTTCTTTGTTGCTAAATCATATTCAAAGCGATGAATATAAACTGTTTTTGCGTTTGCATCTGCTTTTGCTATGATTACTTTCCCAACATTTTCATAGGTATTAGTATGCTCGTGACCTCCCATAATTAATGGAATATTAGGAAACATTTCTGCTACTTTTTTATCCTGTTCAAGTGTTAAATGCGTTAACCCGATAACAACATCTACTTTATCTTTTATATTATTATAAGCTCTTTGTATTTCTTTATAGATTTCTCCGTAATACACATACCCTTTCGGATTTGAAGGAATACATGCACTTATAAAACCTACTTTTAATTTAGTGCCATCTTCGTTTTCAAATTCTCTGATATAAGAATCTTTTAAATATTCTTTTTCTCCATTGATTGTTTTATGAAAGTATTCCTGTTTTCCGTCTTTATTGTGTAATACATTTGCAGAAATCCAATCGAATTTACTTTCATTTAATCTTTCTTGTAAATTTGTATAACTTAAATCGAATTCGTGATTACCAAAAGCAACCAAATCAAAATTCATGGCATTCATTACTTCTACCATTTGCTTACCTCTTACACGAGATCCATTAACTTTCATGGTACCTATTAATGATGGATTTAAAAAATCGCCTGCTAAAACAAGCATGCCATTTTTATTTTCTTTTAATACGTTTTGGTGCACAGTTTCTACTCTAGCCATCCCCCCAAACTCATCGTTTTGAATGGGTGCTATTTCATAAACATCGTTTAATTGAAGTATGTTAAAATATGTTTTTCCTGCTTCTTTTTTAAATTGATGTGAAGTAATAGCAGTTTTTTTATTGTTTTTTTTAGAATCACAACCAACAATAGTAATTGTTAGTATAATTATAAATAAAATTTTAATTTGTTTCATTGATTTTTTTTTAATGCAACAAATTTACATATTCTAATGAAGATATTTACGAGTATTTTGCCTGATCATTTTTCGATATGCTACCAACTCTGGAAATTGATAGAAGAAATTTATTTTTTTATGCGCAATCGTTCTTGGTTTTCTAATTTTAGAGCGTAAAACAAAGGCTGTCCAACTTTCAACAATATCTTCTTCTGGGCTAATAGCAGCATAATCTGTTAAAAATTCAGAGGAATTATTTTGATATAAATCATATAATTTCTCAACACAATTCGCTTCTGTATAACAGTAATTTTTTTGAATAACATCCCAATTATCTAATAAAGCACCTTTCCAAAAAAGGTTAACAAATTTATTAATATAACTGTTTTTATAAGCTTCTCCTTCTATGGTCAAATACAATTCGCCTTCCTGTTGTTTCTCTTTTCTTGTTGGCCTAATTTGCGTTTTATTCAACGTTAATAAATGGCCAAACTCATGAGTCATCGTATAAACAGATTCGTATAATCTTCTTTTATCTCTAGATTTTAAATTAACATCTTTAACATCAATTTCTAGTTGCCATTTATCATTTCTAGAATTTAACGACACTAACGCACCTACTTTTTCGTCAGGACCATCAGTCATTAAAATAATTCGCTTCACATATTTACTAGTTAATTCTTTAGGAAAAATCCTATAAAACTCTTTCCAGTAATCATTAGCCAAATCATTTATATTAGACCTGTTTTTTATTAAATTCCCCTTTTGAATTTGCCATACTCCTATCCTTTCATCAATCTGAGCCTGAGATTGACAAAAAATAGTTGTAAATAAAAAGAGTATAATAAATTTAAGCTGCATATCTATTTAAAATACTTCGAGTGCTTTATTGTAAGCGCTTTCGAAACTCATTGGTTTTATATTTGTTGTTACTTTATTGGCTGTAAAATACGATAACAATTTTTCTGTTGGCATATTACCCGTTAACTCATCTTTTGCCATTGGACAACCTCCATAACCTTTAATAGCAACATCAAAACGACGACAACCTGCCTTAAATGCACTGTCTACCTTTTCGTGCCATTTTGTTGGAGTGGTGTGTAAATGTGCTCCAAACTCTATTTGCGGATAACTCGGTATTAAATTCGAATACAAATAATCAATATCTTCTGGAGTTGATGTACCAACGGTATCTGATAAAGATAAGATTTTTACACCTAATTTTGATAATTTCTCTGTCCAATCTCCAACAATATCAACATTCCATGGATCACCATACGGATTCCCAAATCCCATTGATAAGTATGCAACAACTTCTTTATTAGTTCTGCTTGCAATAGCCAACACCTCTTTTAAAGTATCTATTGATTGCTCTATTGTTTTATGTGTATTTCGCATTTGAAAATTCTCGGATATCGAAAAAGGATATCCTAAATAATCAATTTCTTCAAACTGAGAAGCATCATTTGCGCCTCTAACATTTGCTACAATTGCTAATAATTTACTTTTCGTTGTTGATAAATCTAACTTTGATAAAACCTCGGCAGTATCTCTCATTTGAGGAATTGCTTTTGGTGATACAAAACTTCCAAAATCTATCGTATCAAATCCTACTTTTAACAGTGAATTGATATACTTTGCCTTTGCTTCTGTAGGAATAAAATGATTTTTAATTCCTTGCATGGCATCCCTTGGGCATTCAATAATTTTTATACTGTCAATCATTATGCCAAATATACGTATTTTGATTCGTTTTATGAACCTCACTTTTTCTTTCTATTAAAAAAAACATCAAAAACATAGTTCACTCAATTATAGAATATTACACTATTTTTAGCTGCATTTTAGAATAAAATTTTACTTTTATAAAATAATTTTGTCACAATTCGAAAACTGAATTGTCTCTAGTATAGAATGATTTATTTGGAGTCTAAAAAAACACATATCAACCAACTAATAGCGCGCTGTAAAAAAAATGATAGTGCTGCGCAAATGCAAGTATACAATAGCTATTGTAAAGCTATGTATAATACTGCATATCGTATTTTAAAAGATGAGTTTGAAGCTGAAGACATAATTCAAGAAGCATTTTTAACTGCTTTTACTAAACTGAATACCTTTAAAGGAGAAGTTGCTTTTGGAGCTTGGTTAAAAAAAATTGTGGTAAATAAAAGTCTTACACAATTAAAGAAAAACAATCGTTACGAAGAAGTAAAAATGGATGTTATTCCTAATCATGAAATAGAAGAAACTGTTATTGATTATAATTCTTTAGATGTAAAACAAGTAATAAAGAGTATAGAGAATTTAAAAGACAATTACCGAATTGCGTTAACTTTAAATTTAATAGAAGGCTACGATTATGAAGAAATTTCTCAAATATTAAACTATACGAACGAAAATGTACGTACAACAATATCTAGAGCCAAAAAAAAACTAAAGCAATTATTGCTTTGC
The DNA here is from genome assembly GCF_027941755.1 of Tenacibaculum retecalamus. Taxonomy (NCBI): domain Bacteria; kingdom Pseudomonadati; phylum Bacteroidota; class Flavobacteriia; order Flavobacteriales; family Flavobacteriaceae; genus Tenacibaculum; species Tenacibaculum retecalamus. The sequence continues at coordinate 1,609,564 of NZ_CP115916.1, forward strand.
AACACTAATAAAACACCTATATATGGATGATAAATTACATCAGTTTTTTGATGAAAATGATTTTGACATATTCGAGCCACATTCTGGACATTCAGATCGTTTTCAAAGAAAACTTCAGTCACATAAAAAACAACAAAAGCCAACCTTATTTTGGATGAGTATTGCAGCATCAATTATATTGGTTTTAGGTTTTTATATTGGTAGTTATCAACAAAATAAAAGTTATGAACTGGCGGATGTTTCTCCGAAAATGGCAGAAACGCAAAGTTTTTTTGTAACAACAATAAATCAAGAATTAAAAGAAGTTGAACAATATAGAACTATCGAAACAGAAACTATTATTGAAGGTTCTTTAGATGAAATTGAAGAGTTAGAAGATCACCATAAATCATTAATTAATGAATTGGCTAAAAACGAAAATAAGCGCTTAGTTATTCAAAAAATAATTGATAATTATCAACAACGACTAATAGTTTTAGAAAGACTTTTAGTACAATTAGAACAGCAAAAAACAACAAAACTAGCACACTTAAATGATGAAATTATATAAATTGATATTCCTTTTTATACTCTTACCAACCGTTTTGGTTGCAAACGATAAAAAAAAGCACGAAAAAAGTAAAACAATTAGTAAAAATTTTACTGTTAATAAAAACGCAACCTTATATATTAATAATAAATATGGTAATGTAAACGTAACTACTTGGAATGAAAACCGTATTGAAATTGATGTTAAAATAACCGTAAAAGGGAATGATTTAAAAAATGTTGATAAAAAATTAAATGCTATTAACATACTCTTTGAAGCTTCTAATAACTTGGTTGAAGCTCGTACTAAAATAGAAAGTATAAAATCTAACTGGTCGTTGTGGGGTTCGAACGACATTAACTACAAAATTAACTATTTTGTAAAAATGCCAATAACCAACAATGCCGATTTAAACAACAAATATGGTGCTATTGAAATAGATAAGCTTGAAGGAAAAGCAAATTTAAATTGCGATTATGGAAACATAAACGTTGATGAGTTATTGAATGATTCAAATACTATAAATTTAGATTATTGTGGTGGATCAGAAATCAACTTTATGAAATCTGGTAATATCAATATTGATTATTCTAAATTACAGATAGAAAAATCAGAATCTTTGAATATTAATGCTGATTATTCAACTGTAAAAATAGGACGTTCTAATAACGTAAAATTTAATAGTGATTATGGTAGCATTGCCGTAGCTGATGTAGCTAATATTACTGGAAGTTCAGATTATGCTAGTATAAAAATAGGAAACTTAAGAAAAAATCTTAAAATAAATACTGATTACGGAAGCATTAAGGTTAGTAATATTATAAAAGGTTTTGACAATATTACAATAGACGGAAGCTACGCAAGTATTAAATTAGGTACAAGTAGTAACAATAACTTCAATTTCATGATAGATTTAAGATATGCTGGTTTTAACTATCCTGAAAATAATGTAAACCTCTTTAAAAGCATTAAAAAAAATACCAAAAAATATTACGAAGGTACTTTTGGGAATGGTAACTCTAAATCAACAATTAATATAAAATCAAGATACGGAGGGGTTTCTTTAAAAGTTAAAGATTAATAGCGCTTTTCCTCAATTATAGAAATACAAATTAAATAACGAGCTATATAATACATTACTGTATATATAATTACCATAATTATACTATACTCTAAATACCTGTTAAAAGCTAGAAAAAAGTCTGCTATACCTATAAGAAAAACTCCTAAAAAGAATTGTATGTTTTGTCTATCCTTTTTTTGTATAAGATGAAAAAAAGCTACACCTATCAAACCTAAATTTAAAAAACATATTATAAAAAAAGCAATTAGCATATTTTCTACATACGGCGACAATAAATAGGAACTCATAATAAAAACAAATACTCCTGGAATAACATATTTTTTTTACAGAACCCATTTCTATTTTAGAAAGTGTTTTTCTTAAAATTACAAAGTATAAAACTCTTTCAACAATAACTAAAACTAGTCCTTCTCTAAGAAAATCAGGATCAAAAATAAAAAAAGAATCAGAACCTATCGAGCACATTAAAATTAAGATGTACCAATAGTTTATTTTTTTTGATACACTAATATATAAAAAAGCTAAAAAAACAAGTGAAGTTAATTTAACAACCATTTCTTCCAAAGAAGCTCCTACATCAATAAAAAACAATGAAATAAAACAGGCTATGAAATAAACTGTACTATATATTTTAAATTTTAAATCCATAATAGTAAATATAACCCATTCAAATAAATAAATAAATAAAATGAACAAACAACTTTTTACAATTGTCATCGTATTATTATCTGTAACTACTAACGCACAAAGTTGGTGGAATTCGAAAAAAATTAAAGGTAACGGGAATACTATTACCAAAACGAGAACTATTAATACTTTTGATAAAGTAAGTATTGGCGGCTCTTTTGATGTTAATTTAATTGCCGGAACTGAAGGAACTATAACTCTTGAAGGGGAAGAAAACATCTTACCTTATATTGAAACAACAGTTAAAAACGGAAAATTAAAAGTTCAATTTAAAGAAAACACCAATATTAAAACAACAAAACAGTTAACAGTTACAATTCCTTTTAAGAACATTGAAGCAGTTTCATTAGGTGGTTCTGGTAAAGTAACCGTAAAGAAACACATAAAAGCAGATAATGTATCATTTAATATTGGAGGTTCAGGAAGTATTACCGCAAATGTTACTGCGAATACTATAAAAACTTCTATAGGTGGTTCTGGAAACATCAAATTAAAAGGTAAATCTGAAAATCTTAAATGTTCAATTGCAGGTTCTGGTAGCGTAAAAGCCTACGATTTAAACACCAATACTTTAAAAGCAAGTATTGCTGGATCTGGAAATGTACGAACAACAGTAACATCTAAAATAAAAGCAAGTATTGTAGGTTCTGGAAGTGTTTATTATAAAGGGAAACCAAATAACATCGATACTAATTCAGTAGGCTCTGGTGATATAATTGATAAAAATTAATAGTTATATAAGCTATAAAAAGCCCGCTAAATAACATATTTAGCGGGTTTTAATTTATGAGAATTATTTTACTTTAAACTAGTTAAACTAGATTTAATCGTTGCTATTTTGGCTAAAGTATCTGATTCTTTCTTGCGCTCTACAACAATTACCTGCTCTGGCGCATTGCTTACAAAACGTTCGTTAGATAACTTCTTTTGAATACCAAATAAGAAACCTTCAGCTCTTTTTAATTCTACTTCTAACTTTTTAGTTTCTGCTGCTACATCTATATTTTCGACCGCAATCGGAATAAAATATTCGTTAGATTTTACTCTAAATGAAGCCCCTTCAACTTTATCAGAAACGTAATTAATTACCGATGCATTTGTTAGTTTTTGAATAATAACATCAAAACTCTTTGTAAAATCTTCTTTATTTACTACTGATAATTCCACAGCATCTTTAAATGAAATGTTTTTATCTTTTCTTATCGTTCTAATTCCTGAAACAACATTAGTAGCAAACTCAAATTCACTAATAATAGTTGTGTCTACTTTCTTAACCTCAGGATATTTTGCTATAATCAATGCTTCTTCTGGAGTTCTCTCAGCAATATATTGCCAAATATCTTCCGATAAAAACGGCATAAACGGATGCAATACTTTTAAATTATCTTCAAAAATAGCGATTACTGCATCAAATGTTTTTTTATCTATTGGTTGTTGATATGCTGGCTTAACCGTTTCTAATAACCATGAAGAAAAATCATCCATAATTAGTTTATAAATTGCCATTAAAGCATCCGATAAACGATATTTAGAAAAATGATCTTCAATTTCTGCTAATACTGTTTGAAACTTCGCATTATACCATTCTAAACCTATTTTGGCAGCTTCTGGTTGCGCTAATGTTGCGTCTACTTCCCAACCTTTAACCAAACGAAAGGCATTCCATATTTTATTAGAAAATCCTTTTCCTTGCTGACATAAATCTTCATCAAACATTAAATCATTTCCTGCCGCAGAACTTAGTAACAATCCTACTCTTACTCCGTCTGCTCCGTAATCTTCAATTAATTTTAAAGCATCAGGTGAATTCCCTAATGATTTAGACATTTTACGACGTTGTTTATCACGTACTAAACCTGTTAAATAAACATTCTGAAAAGGTTTTTCACCTTTATATTCATAACCAGCAACAATCATTCTTGCTACCCAGAAAAATAAAATATCTGGTCCGGTAACTAAATCGTTTGTTGGATAATAATATTTAATTTCTTCGTTCTCTGGATTGTTTATTCCGTCAAAAACACTCATTGGCCATAACCAAGAAGAAAACCACGTATCTAATGCATCTTCATCTTGTCTTAAGTCAGATGCCGACAGCGAATCGTTATTTGTTTTTTCTTGAGCTAATTTAACTGCCTCTTCAATAGTTGTTGCAACAACGAAATCTTCTTTTCCGTCTCCGTAGAAATACGCAGGAATCTGTTGTCCCCACCAAAGTTGACGAGAAATATTCCAATCACAAACATTTTCCATCCAATGACGATACGTGTTTTCGAATTTCTTTGGATACAGATTAATTTCAGCATCTTCACCTAAAACAGCTTTAATAGCTGGTTTTGCTAAATCTTCCATCTTTAAAAACCATTGATCTGATAATCTTGGTTCAATAACAGCTTTGGTTCTTTCTGAGGTTCCTACTTTATTTGTGTGAACTTCAGTTTTAACTAAAATTCCTTTTTCTTCTAACTCTTTTGCTATTTCTTTTCTAGCTACAAATCTATCTTTTCCTTGATAATGTAAACCAAAAGAATTTAATGAAGCATTATCATTAAAAATATCAATTACTTCTAATTTGTGCTTATCTCCTAAAACCTTGTCATTTTCATCGTGAGCAGGAGTTACTTTTAAACATCCTGTTCCGAATTCAACATCTACATATTCATCTTCAATAATCGGAATTACTCTTCCACAAAGAGGCACAATTGCTTTTTTACCTTTTAAATGCGTAAAACGTTCATCATTCGGATTGATACAAATAGCGGTATCCCCAAAAATAGTTTCTGGACGCGTTGTTGCAATCGTTAATTTATCTTCAGATCCTTCAATTTTATATTCTAAATAATAAAGATTCCCTTGTTTTTCAATATGAATAACTTCTTCGTCAGAAAGTGTTGTTTTCGCTTCAGGATCCCAATTTACCATTCTATATCCGCGGTAAATCAATCCTTTATTATATAAATCAACGAAAACTTTAATAACAGATTCAGACAACGCTGGATCCATAGTAAAAGCTGTACGTTCCCAATCACAAGAAGCACCAAGCTTTTTTAATTGCTCTAAAATTTTACCTCCATACTCATGTTTCCATTCCCAAGCATGCGCTAAAAATTCTTCACGCGTTAAATCGTTTTTATCAATTCCTTGTTCTTTTAACTTGGCAACAACTTTTGCTTCGGTAGCAATAGAGGCGTGATCGGTACCAGGAACCCAACAAGCATTTTTACCTTGTAAACGTGCACGACGAATTAATACATCTTGAATTGTATTGTTCAACATATGTCCCATATGCAACACTCCTGTAACGTTTGGCGGCGGAATTACAATCGTATATGGTTCTCTATCATCTACTTCAGAATGAAAGTAATTATGCTTCATCCAGTAATCGTACCACTTCCCTTCTACTTCTTTAGAATTATATTTTGATGGAATATTCATCTGTTTTTTATATCTTTATAACCAAATGATTAAGCTCTGTGCTTTTTGGCATTATTTTTGAAATTCAATTAAGCAAAAATACAACTATCTCTGAGGTACAGAAAATAAGATGTCGATTTTTTTAAAACTAAAAAAATAACCCTAAATTTGTGGTGGTTTAAGCCCCTAAATTAAATTTATCTATTATGAAAACAATTTTATCTATTATTGCTGTTTGTTTTATTACGTTAACAGTAAGCGCTCAAGAATTTAAATTTGAAACTGAAACTATTAACTATGGAAAAATAGCTGTAGGTTCAGAAGGAACACGTGTATTTGAATTTACAAACGTAGGTGATGCTCCTTTAATTATTGAAGATATAAAGTCTACTTGTGGATGTACCGTACCTAAAAAACCTGAAGCACCAATTATGCCAGGACAAAAAGGTGAAATTTCAGTTTCTTATGACACTAAAAAACTAGGAGGTTTCTCTAAAGCTATTACTGTAATTTCTAATGCTAAAAAGAAAAGAACAATGCTTAAAATTAAAGGTTTTATTACTAAAGATGCAGCTCCTGCAAAAGCAAAGGATGCAGTAAGTGATAGTGAGTAATTACTACAACAAATCAATAAAAAAAAGCGTCAATTTTAAAATTGACGCGTTTTTTATATTGATTTTTCTAATCGAAATTCAAACTTTAAATCAGTTACTCCTCTTCTAACGTTCATTTTAATCTTCTTGTTTGGCTTTGTTTGAAACAAAGTCATTATTTTTTCTAAAGTATATTCATAAGCTTGTTTTCCGTTAATTGATTTTATAATATCATCTTTTAAAAATCCTGCTTTATAAGCAGGAGAACCCTCAACAACTCTATCTATTTTATATTTCGGTTTAAACTTATAGTGGTAAGTACTAACAAATGAAATAACATTGTTTTTATTAGTGGATTTTCTCCCGTAACCAATATTAGCAGTATTTACAGCCCTTTCTTTAACCAATTCTTGTCCATCATAAATAATATGTAAACCACTCATATTATAGTAAAAACCGTCTTTTAGAGAGGCATTCTTTTTTAAAGTGATTTTTTTATTCGGATAATCAATCCATATTTTAAATCGTTTTAAAATATTACCACCAATACTACCATTTCTCCCTTTAAACTTTCTTGCATTAAATGTTGTTGCTGCATCTAAAAAAGAAACCGTTGGTTCTTTAATTAAAAACTTACCTAATGCCACGTAGGGGATTCTACTTCTGTTTCCATAAATAGTTCCGCTAAGTCCTTCTCCTAAAATATCTTTAAAATGTTTTATAGGCGTTTTTATAATTTCTTTGCTATCTTCAAACAACCACATTGCATCACTTCCTCCTGTATCTATTAACAATTTCATTGGAGTTTTCACATTGTTTATAGTGTCAATCCTAGCTTCAACATTTATATATGGCTTATTACGATAGAACTGCAATGGAAAAATTTCACATTTTCTACATTTTGATTCTTTATATGTTTTAGGGTTATAAAAAACAATTTTTTTAGTACTGTAATTTACTTTAACAACAACATCCTTCAATAAATCATAGCCTATAATACCATGAATAGTGGTTCCCATTTTTGCAGATAAACTAAAAGCATCATTTAAAATAACATATAAATCTTGATTAGCACTTAATATGTTTTTAACCCTAAAGTTATTCCCTTTTGATAATAAAGCTTCAATTGGTTCTCCATCACCTAACCCCCTTATAAATACTTTTTTAACATTATTTAAACCTAGGCTATCGTTTTCTGTTAAATTAAATAAAATCGTTTTATTAACTCCAGTATCCATTATAAAAGACAATTTATGTCCGTTAATTTCTAAAGGAATCACTATTAAATTATTTATTAATTTAAATGATACTTCTTGCTTTTCTTTATTTTTTCCATAAAATTTAAATTTCTTTTGAGAATAAACTGACAAACAAGTAAGGAAGGCTATAATATAAAGTATCTCTTTTTTCAAATAGTAAAGTGTTAATGGTTAATGTTAATGTTAATGTTAAAGATACAATCTTCATTTGAATTTTCAATAATTTTATGATTTTTTTAACCTCTATTTTAATAAACAACAGGTTTATTTTATCAAAAAAAAATCGCAAATTTGCTTTTCAAACTACTAATACTATTTACAATGCCAAACATTTCTATAAAAGGAAATTCTATGCCTCAATCACCAATACGTAAATTGGTGCCTTTTGCTGAGGCTGCTAAAAAAAACGGAACTAAAGTTTTTCATTTAAACATTGGTCAACCAGATATAAAAACACCACAAGTAGCGCTTGATGCTGTTAAAAATAATACCATTGAAGTATTATCATATGCACGTTCTGAAGGTTCTGAAGAATATCGAACCAAATTAGCGAACTATTATGCTAAAAACGACATTCATGTTAATGCAAATAATATTGTAGCTACCACTGGTGGCTCTGAAGCATTATTATTTACCATTGGTAGTATTACCGATCCGGGTGATGAAATTATTATTCCTGAACCTTTTTATGCGAATTACAACGGATTTTCAACTGCTTCTGGAGTAAAAGTGGTTCCTGTTATTTCAAAAATTGAAAATAACTTTGCGTTACCTGCTATTGAAGACTTCGAAAAGCTAATTACCTCGAAAACCAAAGCAATTTTAATCTGTAATCCTGGAAACCCAACCGGATATTTATACAGTGCTGACGAAATTGAAAAATTAAAGCAAATTGTTTTAAAACACGATTTATTTTTAATTGCTGATGAAGTATATCGTGAGTTTACGTATGATGGTGAAAAGCACAATTCAATAATGACTTTAAACGGTTTAGAGCAACATGCTATTATGATAGATTCTGTTTCTAAACGTTATAGTATGTGTGGTGCAAGAATTGGTTGTATTGTTTCTAAAAATGAAGAATTTGTTAATACTGCTATTAAATTTGCACAAGCACGTTTAAGTCCGCCAACTTATGCTTTATTAGCCAGTGAAGCTGCTTTAGATACGCCTCAAAGTTATTTTGATGACGTTATTGAAGAATATGAAGGTCGCAGAAATACGTTAGTTACTGAACTACAAAAAATTGATGGTGTAAAAGTGGCAAACCCGAAAGGAGCCTTTTATTGTGTTGTTCAACTTCCTGTTGCTGATGCTGATCATTTTGCACAATGGATTTTAGAAGAATTCAACGATAATAACGAAACAATTATGGTTGCACCTGCAAGTGGATTTTACTCTACCGAAGGAGAAGGTAAAAATCAAGTTCGTATCGCTTATGTTTTAAATAAAACTGATTTAAAACGCGCTGTAGAAATTTTAAAAATCGCTTTAACACAATACAATAAGTAATTCTTTGAATATTAAAGAAAACATATCATTAAAAAAATACAACACGTTTGGCATTCATGTAAATGCCAAGCGTTTTGTTACTATAGATTCACTTTACGATTTACAACAGCTTTTAAAAAAAGAAAAAGACATCTTTTTAATTTCTGGAGGAAGTAATATGTTGCTTACTAAAGATATTGAAAAATTGGTGGTACATATTAATATGAAAGGAATTTCTATTGATAGAGAAAATAATAACAATGTACATTTAACGGTAAATGCAGGTGAAAATTGGCATGAATTTGTACTTTGGTGTGTTTCTGAAAATTATGGAGGTATTGAAAACTTATCACTCATTCCTGGAAATGTAGGTACTTGCCCTATTCAAAACATTGGTGCTTATGGTATTGAAGTTAAAGACACCATTACTCGTGTAGAAGCTGTTGATATTAAAACAGGCAAATTAGTAACCTTTTCTAATGCTGAATGTGAATTTGGTTATCGAAATTCTATTTTTAAAAATGTTGCTAAAGGAAAATATATTATTACAGCTGTTAGTTTTAAACTTACCAAAAATGAACACAAGCTTAATTCTTCTTATGGTACTATTGAAACAGAATTAGTTTCTAAAAACATTATAAATCCTACAATAAAAAATATTTCTGAGGCAGTAATTGCTATACGTCAAAGTAAATTACCCGATCCTAAAAAAATTGGAAATAGCGGAAGTTTTTTTAAAAATCCAGTAATTTCTAAAGCCGATTTTGATAAACTTCAAAAAGAATTTTCAACAATACCTAGTTACGTTATTTCAGAATCTGAAATAAAAGTACCCGCAGGTTGGTTAATTGAACAATGTGGTTTTAAAGGTAAAAATTATGGTGATTATGGCGTACATGAAAAACAAGCTTTAGTACTTGTTAATTATGGAAATGCTACAGGTATCGAAATTTACGAACTAGCGCAAAACATTCAAAAAACAATTAAAGATACTTTTTCTATTGATTTAGAAATTGAAGTTAATATTATTTAATCTTCTTTTTTCAAAATTTCAACATGTCGTATTAACCTCTTAGTTTCTAACCCTAAAGTGCCATTATAAACACCTCGTATTCTTCCTTTTTTATCGACTAAAACAAAATTTTCTGAATGTATAAAAGCAGCTGTATTTTGTGTTTTCTCGAAATCTTCATCTGCAAAATACCCTTTTCTTGCTAAGTTATAAATATGTTTTTTATCTCCTGTTACTAAATTCCATTTACCAGATACAATCTCATTATCTAAAGCATATTTTTTTAAAACTGAAACGGAGTCTTTAACAGGCATAACAGTATGCGACAATAATAAAACAGAAGAATCATTCTTATATTTTTCTTGAATTTTACTCATGTTTTTTTCAAGAACAGGGCAAATTCCAGGGCAAGTAACAAAGAAAAAATCTGCAACATAAATTTTTCCTTCATAGGTCTTATTTGTTATAATTTTTCCTTCTTGATTTATTAAATTAAAATCAGGAATTGTATGTATATTATTATATTCTGACAAACTTTCTGCTATCCATTCTGGTGTAAATTCTGCCGAATTAAAAAAAGGCAATACTGTTTCTTTATCTATTTTTACTTCATTTTCAATTTTGGTTTTACATGCCGTAAAACTTATCATCAAAAAAAATAATACGAATATGTTCTTTTTCAATTTATGTTTTTTTAAAATATTATTTAATTTTTTCATTTTCAATAGCTACCGAGTAACATTTTTTTAATCCTATCAATCCAAAACGTTCTCCATTTTTAGTTACAAAATTTGCTTTTATTTTTCCGTTAGGTTGCCATGTTTTTTGACTACCTTCTTCTCTTCCTTCTTTAAAATTAAACTTATTTAACAATGCTCCGTTCATGTACCAATCTGTAATACTACCATTATATACACCGTTAGTATTAAAATGATATTTAAACATTGGTTTGCCATTATCAAACCAACCAATATGAATTCCTGTTTTTAATCCGTTTGTATAAAAACGTTGAAACCATTTATTCCCGCTAATATACCAACCATTATAAATTCCGTGTTTTTTTCCTTGAAAATATACAGAAGTTGATTTTAACTTTTCTTTTGAATAATAATCTTCTACAATTCCTGAATATGGTGTTTCATTTAATAACAAAACACCATTTTTAAGATTAAAACTCTTATCGTTTTTATTCTTTTTTATATTCGGAATAATAATTTTATTGATTGATAAATCTTTTATTTCTTTCTCTTTAAAATTACATGAAATAAAAATCAGTATAATCACGATATAAATTTTCATGCTATTTAATTATCTTGTTACAACTCCAGCAGTACCGAAAAAACCATTTCCATTTAAATAAGGGTCTTCATTTGTAATGTGGTAATGATAAATTCCATCAGGAAAATCAGCAGTTACAGAAGTATGACCATGATAATCGTCTAAATCATCATTTGTAATTGTTTTTCCATCTTCTAAAGAACCATATACCGGAAATCCATCAGATAATAATCCTAAAAAAGCATCTTCACCAAAAGTATCTGTTAAAAACTTTGGCTTAATATGATAATGATATGTTGTCATTGCAGGATGTCCTAAATATTGATCAAAAGAATTAATTTCACCTGTTAAAGGTGCACCTCCTGCGGCGTATTGATTAAAAAATACTACTCCATTTCTTGATATTCCTATTGGTCCCATTGGTGTTGCTGTTTTATTTACAGCTTCGCTTGGATTTAAAGACATGGTAAAAGTAATCTCCTGCTCTCCGATAGAACCTGGATTCTGATTCCAACTAGTATTTGTACCGTTATAAGCTTCGTACATTGCGTTATCTGTTCCCCAATACGGGCTTTTATGATTTGGTAAATCGGTAGTTGTAAAAGTTACTGTATTACCTGATATGGCATAAGAAACTGATGCTACATCATCAAATTTTGATAAAATACTTGTAATATCATAGTTTGTTACTTCAGGTGTATTTCCTCCTTCTTCTGTAGTATCATCAGATGAGCAAGCATAAAATAAACCTGCTATCATTATTAATACTGCTACTTTTTTAATTAATTGATTTTTTTTCATGTGTATCATTTTTAATTATTAGTTAAAATTACTCTCTAAGACTATTTACTTTCGCTATTAATTCATCTTTAATAACAGTATCACTAGCACTTAAAGGCAATTGATTTGTGCTTAATAAATTGGGGGTTTCTAAAGGGTTTTCAATTAAATTATATAAAGCTTCACTTCCATCTGAAAACTGTATATATTTATGAGTTGAATTTCGAATAGTATAATTTACTGTTCCGTTGTCTTCGCCGATTTCGGTATATGTATAATCTCTAAAACTAGTATTTGAAGTTGTAAATAATTCTTTAAAACTTTTACTATCATTTATTTCTGTAGTACCTGTACCAGCTATATCTGAAATTGTTGCAAATAAATCAGTTGTATTTAATAAAGCATCTTCTGACTCACTAAATCGATTTATATTTTTACCTGATATAATCATTGGTACATTAACACCTCCTTGATATACGCTTCCTTTTGCTCGCTGACTAGCATACTCTTGAACAACTTGATTCGGCGTACCATTATCTCCTATAAAAATGATAACAGTATTATCTTTTTCTTCTTGTGACATTGAAGCTAAAAGTCTTCCTACTTCGGTATCTAAAGCTTCTAACATAGCCATATAATACGGTTGTGGATTTGCATCAATACTTGCTTGATCTGAAGATAATGATTGTGTATGTAAATTTGCAGGAGGTAAATGAAAAGGTGTGTGCGGAGCATTATAAGCCAACCATAAAAACCAAGGTTCTTTTTGTAAAGCTACCCAATCGATTGCTAAATCAGTAAATTTAGTGGTTGTATATTCTGTTGAATTTGTTGTTTGCTGATTTTCTGTAAAATTCCAATTAGTGTACGATTGTACACCTCCGCTTAACAAACCTGAGTAATATCCTACACCCATTTGTGTTGGATGTGAAGCATCTTTTGATAAATGCCATTTACCTATTACAGCATGATTATAACCCGAATTATTGTTATCTAAATGTTTTTGAAGTGATATTTCTGATGTTGATAACGCATCATTAACCTTCATTACATTTGTTCTAAAACCATATTTACCAGTTAAAATACTTGATCTTGTTGGTGTACACGTTGGGTATGACCATAAACTATTAAATTTAACCCCGTTATTAATCATACTTTGAAGGTTTGGCATTGTAGGTTTTTCAGCACCTACATTATACCCAGGAGTTGCATCTAACCCCATATCATCGGCTATAATTAATAAAATATTTGGTTTGTTATTTGTTGAACCATCAGGATCATCTATTTCGTTAACGACATCTTTATCGCATGAAATAAATAAAATTATAATGATAAAAATAAGATTAGCAGTAGGTAGCTTCATGAATTTCACGTTTATTTTAAGACCTAAGTTTCATAAAAAGGTTTAAAATAAAAGCAATAAAAAAACAGGCTCAATAAATATTGAGCCTGTTTTTTTCTAGTATATAAATATTTTATTCCTTATAAAACAACGCTTTATGAATAAATCCGGCTACAATTGCTCCAGCTATTGGTGCAACCCAAAACAACCAAGACTGTGTTAAATAATCACCGCCTGCAAATAATGCCTGACTCATAGAACGTGCAGGATTTACCGAAGTATTTGTAATTGGAATACTTATTAAGTGTATTAATGTTAACCCTAAACCAATAGCTATTGGAGCAAAACCTTTAGGCGCTCTTTCATTGGTACTTCCTAAAATAATTAATAAAAAGAACATCGTTAATAAAAATTCTGTAACAAAAGCTGATGTCATGTTATAACCTCCTGGCGATAATTCTCCGTAGCCATTTGCAGCAAAACCACCAATAGTTTCAAAATCTGATTTTCCAGAAACGATTAAAAACAAAGCAGCGGCAGCTAAAATTGCTCCTACTAATTGAGAAATAATATATGGTATTAATTCTTTAGCAGAAAACTTTCCTCCCGCCCACAAACCTAACGAAACAGCAGGATTAAAATGCCCTCCAGAAATATGCCCAACAGCATATGCCATTGTTAAAACTGTTAAACCAAAGGCTAATGCTACCCCTACAAAACCTATTCCTAAATCAGGGAACCCTGCTGCAAAAATTGCGCTACCACAACCTCCAAAAACTAACCAAAATGTTCCGAATGATTCTGCTAAATATTTTTTCATATATTGAATTTTTAAATAATTTATTTTTATTTATGACCCCTAAAAAAAAGAAAAGTCACATCTATAAATTCATAAATAATCAATCCCTTAAAACAGGAAGTTTGTATCTTTGTACTACTAAAATTTAAAAAAATGAAATTAGTTTTTCTTACCATCGGTTTATTAGCATTAGCTTTTGCAGGAATTGCTATAAAAATCTGGGCAAAAAAAGACGGAGAATTTGCGGGTACTTGTGCTAGTCAGAATCCTGTTTTAAATGAAAGTGGAGAAGCCTGTGGTTTTTGTGGTAAAACACCTGATCAATTTGATTCATGTGCAGAACCTGAACACGATAATTAACCATCTTTTTAATAACCATAATTTATACAAACTTGTATAAATTATGGTTATTAAAAACTTTACTTCTATAAATTCACCTACTTATCTCTTACCAACTATTTCATATTTGTTTAGTATCATTGCAAATCATTATATTTATCAAATACAATTTCTAAACCTATACATTGGAAATAAACAAAGAAAAAGTACAAAACCATATTCAGTTAGCTAAAAAAGGAAATCAGGTTTCTTTTAATTTCTTGCTTGATACTTTTTGGGCTAGTGTATATCATTATCAATTATCAAAAATTAAAAATGATAATGAAGCTGAAGACATAACAATTCGTACCTTTTCTAAAGCTTTTGATAAAATTGATACTTTTAATGATGAATATCAATTTAAAACATGGTTAATTACCATTTCTAAAAATGTATATATTGATTTTCTGCGAAAGAAAAAATCATCAATATTAACAGAAACTACCAAAGAACAAGAGGAAGCTGCTTTTAGAGTTATCGACAATTCTCCGTCTCCTGAAGACAAAATTATTACTGAACAAAACTTAGCAAAGCTTTTAAAAGATATTAAAAAGTTAAAGCCAAAATATCAAGAAGTTATCAATTTGCGTTTTTTTCAAGAATTGAGTTATAAAGAGATTTCTGAAAAATTAGAAGAACCTATTAATAATGTTAAGGTTAAATTACTGAGGGCTAAAAAATTATTAGCTGAAATAATAAAGAAGTCTTAACTTACACATATTTTAATTCTTAGATTTTCAAAACATTATGAAACGCTAAAATAAAATAGCTTTATTTTAATACGATCCCCTTTATGAAAAAACCTCTTTTTAATATACTTGATCCTGGGCTATTATTTGCTGGTGCTGCCATAGGAGTTTCTCATTTAGTACAATCAACTAGAGCTGGTGCCGACTTTGGCTTTGGGTTACTTTGGGCGTTATTAATTGTTAATATTTTTAAATATCCATTTTTTCAGTTCGATCCTCGTTATGCTGCTGCAACAGGAGAAACTCTATTAGATGGTTATAAAAAATTAGGCAAAGGTGTTTTGATGAGCTATTACATCTTAAATTTTATGATGATGTTCATATTTCAAGCTACATTAACAATTGTAACTGCTAGTTTGGCTTCAACTATTTTTGGTTTCACTAACGATCTCGTAACTTGGTCTTTAATTATCCTACTACTTAGTGTTGGAATTTTAGGAATTGGTAAATACAAATTATTAGACAACCTAATGAAGTATATTATTGCAATACTAACCATAAGTACCGTTATTGCCGTAAGTATTGCATTATTTAGCACTCAAAAGGGATTTAGTTT
This sequence comes from Tenacibaculum retecalamus, assembly GCF_027941755.1. NCBI lineage: Bacteria > Pseudomonadati > Bacteroidota > Flavobacteriia > Flavobacteriales > Flavobacteriaceae > Tenacibaculum > Tenacibaculum retecalamus. The sequence goes on from NZ_CP115916.1 coordinate 1,625,515, forward strand.
TCAGCAAATTATACCAAGCGGAACGGCTCAGATTACTTTTTTAATTGCTTTTTTAGGATGGATGCCTGCTCCTTTAGACATTTCTATTTGGCACTCTATTTGGTCTGTTGAAAAAAGTAAAACTACGTTTGAAAAAATTAAACCCAAGTACGCTATATTCGATTTTAATGTAGGTTATATTGGTACACTTTTTTTAGGAGTTTGTTTTGTAATACTTGGAGCATTGGTTATGTTTCAATCTGGAGAATCTTTTTCATCTAAAGGAACTATTTTTGCTTCACAGTTAATCCATTTATACACAAAAAACCTAGGTGACTTCTCCTATTTATTTATAGGTATTGCTGCTTTTACAACCATGTTTAGTACTACTTTAACTACTTTAGATGCTTCACCGAGAGCCATGTCAATAACCTCGAATTTATTATTCAATAAAAAAACAAAATTAAATTATTGGTTTTGGATGTTCTTATTAACCATTGGTACTTCTGTTGTTTTAAAATACTTTTTAGCTGATATGGGATTCTTAGTTAAAATTGCTACTGTAGTTTCTTTTTTAACAGCTCCTTTTTACGCTATTTTAAACTATATACTCATTACTAGTAAGCACACTCCCAAAAAAAATCAACCAAAATTACCTCTGCGTATTTTAAGTATTAGTGGTATCGTTTTTTTAATCGTATTTAGTCTTTGGTTTTTAATCAATTTATAATACTTTTCTTCGTAAATTTGCTATTCAATTTTTCATTAAAATGGCAAACGAATCTGTAGTATTACCAGAAAGAGTAAAAAAACCAAAATGGTTACGTGTAAAATTACCTGTAGGTAAAAAATATACCGACTTAAGAGGTTTAGTAGATAAATACAAATTGAATACTATTTGTACCAGTGGTAGCTGTCCTAATATGGGAGAATGTTGGGGAGAAGGTACTGCAACATTTATGATTTTAGGTAATGTATGTACCCGTTCTTGCGGATTTTGTGGTGTAAAAACCGGTAGACCAGAAACGGTAGAATGGGATGAACCTGAAAAAGTTGCGCGCTCTATTAAGTTAATGAGTATTAAACATGCGGTTTTAACCTCTGTAGATAGAGACGATTTAAAAGATGGTGGTTCTATTATTTGGGCAGAAACTGTAAATGCCGTTCGTAGAGCAAATCCAAACACTACCTTAGAAACATTAATTCCTGATTTTCAAGGAGATGAAAAATTGATTGATCGAATTATTGAAGTTGCTCCAGAAGTAGTTTCTCATAATGTAGAAACTGTTCGTAGGTTAACGCGTGAAGTTCGTATTCAAGCAAAATATGATCGTAGTTTAGGGGTTTTAAAATACCTAAAAGAAAACGGAATGCGTACTAAATCTGGAATTATGTTAGGTTTAGGTGAAACTGAAGAAGAAGTTATTCAAACCATGAAAGATTTACGTGGTGTTGGTTTAGATGTTATTACTATTGGGCAGTACTTACAGCCTAGTAAAAAACATTTACCACTGAAAGAATTTATTACTCCCGAACAATTCAAAAAATATGAAACATTAGGCTTAGAAATGGGCTTTATGTATGTAGAAAGTGGTCCTTTAGTACGTTCTTCATACAAAGCACACAAACATGCGAGTTAATTTTAATGATTCCTTAACGTTTTAACTGTTTAGTGTTAAAAAAATGTCAAATGCTTAAAATTTAATTATTATACACGTTTTTATTTTTACTTTTGCAGAGTACTTATTTAACAAGTATATGAAAAGAGCCTTGTAAACTGTTTTCATTGTGTAAATTATTTGAATTAATTGATATACAAAAACCCGCTCTTTGAGTGGGTTTTTTGAATTTTATAAATGATCAATAATTTTTAAAATATCATTTTCACATTACTTTTTAGTAAAATTGACTGTTTTTTACAACTATTTACCCTCACATCTTTAACACGACTTATTAAATACTTAATGACTACTTTATTTTATTAACAGCTAAACAATAAAATCCCTATTTATTATATATTTCACAAACAAAACACACAATACTGTTAATAAATAATAAAAAACACTATTTTAACTCACAAAAATTATGAAAAACACTTTTTGGCATAATACTTGCAAATGAGAATAATGAAAACAACTTTGTAAACTGTTTTCATTGTGTAAACTATTTGAATTAGTTAATAAACAAAAGCCCACTCATACGAGTGGGCTTTTTGTGTTTTATAAAAAAACATTTTTTCGTTTCATTATGCCACTTTAAATAGCACTAATAATATCGTATTTGGTAATTATATGATGTTTTTCATTACCTAAATCAACCAATACAGCTTGATTATCTTTTGTTATCAATTTAGAAACCTCATCAATAGAAGCTGTTAATTTTACCACCGGATACATAGCGCCCATTACTTCTTTAATTGGTTTATCTGCTATATTTTTATCTGCTATATAACTTCTTAATAAAGCAGATTCATCTACAGAACCTACAAAACCATTAACATCTCTTACCGGAATTTGTGAAATTTTAAACTCACGCATTCTTTCAATTGCATGCGACACCAACTCTTCTGTTTGCACGGTTACTAATGATTTATCAACATGAGCTTTTATTAAATCTTCAGCCGTTGTTACTGCTTCTTCTAAGAAACCACGCTCACGCATCCAATCATCATTAAACATTTTTCCTACATACCTACTTCCATGATCATGAAATAATACAACCACAACATCATCCTTTGTAAAATGTTCTTTTAACTGTAATATTCCTTTTACTGCAGATCCTGCTGAATTACCAACAAAAATACCTTCTTCTTTTGCTATTTTACGCGTATAAACCGCTGCATCTTTATCGGTTACTTTCGTAAATCCATCAATTAAAGAAAAATCAACATTTTTAGGTAAAATATCTTCACCAATTCCTTCTGTGATATATGGATAAATTTCATTCTCATCAAAAATACCAGTTTCGTGATATTTTTTAAATACAGAACCATAAGTATCAATTCCCCAAATTTTAATATTCGGGTTCTTCTCTTTTAAAAATTTTGCTGTTCCCGAAATTGTTCCTCCAGTACCTACTCCTACTACAAAATGCGTAATTTTACCAGCTGTTTGTTCCCAAATTTCTGGTCCCGTTTGCTCATAATGTGTTAATGCATTACTAGGATTATCATATTGATTCACATACCACGAGTTTGGTGTTTCTGCTCCTAAACGCTTAGAAACCGAGTAATATGAACGAGGATCATCTGGTTCTACATTTGTAGGACATACAATAACCTCTGCTCCTACAGCACGTAAAATATCCATCTTTTCTTTAGATTGCTTGTCTGAAATCACAAAAATACATTTGTAGCCTTTTATAATTGCTGCCAAAGCCAATCCCATACCAGTATTTCCAGAAGTTCCTTCAATAATGGTTCCTCCTGGCTGTAAACGACCATCTGCTTCTGCATCTTCAATCATTTTTAACGCCATTCTATCTTTTATTGAGTTTCCTGGATTAAAGGTTTCTACCTTCGCCAAAACCAAGGCATCAATTTCTTTGGTTACTGAGTTTAACTGAACTAATGGTGTATTACCAATGGTTTCTAATATGTTTTTTGCGTATTTCATTTCTTAATTTTACAGCTGCAAAGGTAATTTCTTTTTGGACGTTCCACAAGTGTCGTGCTTTCATTACTCGCTTTTTTTAGTTTTGTTCTCGATACAAATTTGTTCATTCTTCACAAATTAACTCGAACTAAAAATAAAAAAGAGCTCAAACACACCATTCAATCACTAACGCAGCTAATTTATTAAGGCTAGTTTATAAATAACAAATAGTACTCGATATTTTTTTATTTCGCTATGCTGCACAAAAAACACTCGAACTGACTCGATTTATTAAAAACTACCACTAATCAAAATAAAAAAAATCATTTTTATAATTACATTATATTTTTATCTGTTGTCACTTCGAGTGATTTCGATGTAAGAGAAATTGTATCGAGAAGTAATTACCGTTAAAATAGTTCTCGATATTTTTTTATTTCACTTTGCTGCATAAAAAACACTCGAACTGACATGATTTATTAAAAGCTACTACTAATCAAAATAAAAAATCTCATTTTTATAATTACATTATATTTTATCTGTTGTCACTTCGAGTGATTTCGATGTAAGAGAAATTGTATCGAGAAGTAATTGTCGTTAAAATAGTTCTCGATACATTTTTTATTTCGCTATGCTGCACAAAAAACACTCGAACTGATATCGTTTGTCTATAATCGCTATTTAGTATCAATACGAGATAAAATAATCTCTTTTTTGTAATTACATTTTATCTATTCTGTCACTTCGAGTGATTTTGATATAAGAGAAATTGTATCTAGAAATAGTTCTCGATATATTTTTAATTTCACTGTGCTGCACAAAAAACACTCGAACTGACAGTTAAATAATCTATAACTTAATACATAAGTTTAGCCCTGATTGTAGCATTTGTTTGAGCTCCTCGCAGAGAGCGAGTGCGGAAAGCGGGAAATAGCTTCTAAAAAAAATGTTAGAAATAAATACGACGTTTTAAAAATTGTACTTAGGCAAACTTTATCGATTTTGAAGGCTGTATTTTTGTGATAATATAAGATGGAATTATCAGCATTAAAAAACACAATAACAGCGTACCTATATTTAATAAAACTACCGCTAAAGAATTAATGTGAACTGGTACTGTTGCTACTGAATATGTTGCTGGATTTAAGCTTATAACTTCAAAATACTGCTGAATTAACAGGATTGAAATCCCTATTAAATTTCCCCAAAACAATCCTTTTAAAATTAAATAAGAGGCATTGTATAAGAATATTTTTTGAATACTCCAATTAACACTTCCCAATGCTTTTAAAACACCTACCATTTGCACTCTCTCAAGTATTAAAACCAACAAGGCTGTGATCATATTAATACCTGCTATTAAAATCATGATACCGATAATAAACCATACATTATTGTCAAAAAGTTTTATCCATTCGAAAATTAGCGGATAATTTTCAATAATTGTATTACTATTTAACGTTGCTCCAATGGTGCTATAAATTTCGTTTCCTTTTTCAGTTAATTGCTCAAAATCATCAATTAAAACTTCAAATCCGCCAATTTGATCTTCATTCCATCTATTAATTTGACGTACTTCTCTAATATCACCAATTAACATTGTTTTATCAAACTGCTCAAAACCGGTATTATAAATACCTACAATAATCGGTTTTCGCATTTTATATTTCAATCTACTTTTTTCTGCGCTAAATAAAGTTTGAATCGTATCATTTAATTTAAAATGTAATCGGTTTGCAATAGATTCTGATATTAATATTTCTTTATTTCTATTTCGGTTAAAGTCTGGTAATCGCCCTTGGGTTAAATATTCTTTAAAAAATGAAAAATTATAATCTGAAGAAACGCCTTTAAAAACAATGGCTTCAAAATCGGTTGGTGTTCTGATAATTCCACCAACGTTTGCAAAAACCTGTACGTTTTTAATACCTGTAATATTTTTAAATTCTGGATAAAAATCTTGATTTTTACTTATAGGAACCGTAGAAATATCTGAATTATTAGTGTCGTAATTCACGATTTGAATATGACCTTTAAAACCTGTCATTTTATCGCTAATTTTTTTTGAAAACCAGCTGCTATCGATACTGCTATTAGCATAATAGCAATACCTAAAGTAATAGCAATCGTAGCAATTTTAATAATTGGCGATGAAATATTACTTTGATACTCTTTACCTGTAATAATTCGTTTGGCTATAAATAATTCGAAATTCAAAAGTTATCATTTTTACAAATTCAAAAGTAATTAATTATAACTTAACTGATATTATGAAACACCTGATTTTAAATTATCTCCTCTTTTTCTTATAATAAGATTTTTAATGTTAATTTTATATTTTAATATTCTTTTAGATGAAAAACAATTTTAGTTACCTTATTTTATTTTTATGCGCTGTTAATTTTTTATTTGTAGCATGTGCTAAACAACAAAAACATACTATTAAAAAAACAGCTACAGTTAATGAAGTAGTTAAAAATTTAAAAATTAGTGCTGATAGAACTGGTTTATACCTCTCTAAATTAAAAGGCAAAAATGCTGCTATTGTAGCTAATCAAACTTCAGTATTAAGTATTTTACAAAGAGCAGAAGTGGCACCGAATGTGATGGGAAGTAAATTAGTACAACATCATTTGGTAGATTATTTACATACCTATAATAACATCAACATAAAAAAAGTATTTGCTCCAGAACATGGATTTCGTGGTAAAGCTGATGCAGGAGAAACTGTGGTAGATGGTATTGATAAAAAAACACAATTACCAATTATTTCGCTCTACGGAAAGAACAAAAAACCTTCGTCAGAGCAATTAAAAAATATTGATGTAGTAGTTTTTGATATTCAAGATGTTGGTGCTCGTTTTTACACGTATATATCTTCGCTACATTACGTTATGGAAGCTTGTGCTGAACAAGGCATTGAAGTTATTTTACTCGACAGACCAAACCCGAATGGACACTATATAGACGGCTCTGTATTAGAAACTGCTCATAAAAGTTTTGTAGGAATGCATCCTGTTCCTGTTGTATATGGAATGACTATTGGCGAATACGGGCAAATGATTAATGGTGAGAAATGGTTAAAAAACGGAATTCAATGTGATTTGACTGTTATTCCTTTAGAAAATTACACTCATAGTACGCAATATAACTTACCTATAAAACCATCACCAAATTTACCGAACGATAAAAGTATAAACTTATACCCGAGTTTATGTTTTTTTGAAGGAACAAATGTTTCTGTAGGTCGTGGTACTGAAAAGCAGTTTCAAATTGTTGGTTCGCCTTTATTCTCTTTAAAAAATGATTTTTCATTTACTCCAAATCCAAATTTTGGAAGCAAATATCCGAAGCATAAAAACAAGGCTTGTTTTGGTTATAATCTAACAGAAAACGAACATTTAAATGCACTAAACTTAAATTGGCTGCTTACTTTTTATAAAGACTATAGTAGTTTTAAAAATGCACAAGGATATCCGTATAAAGAGTCTTTTTTTAATGCTTTTTTCACAAAATTAGCGGGAACAGAAAAATTACAACAGCAAATTAAACAAGGATTTACCGAAGAAGAAATTAAAGCGACTTGGAAAAATGATTTAGATAATTTTAAAGTAATTAGAGCAAAATATTTAATTTACAAATAAGTATTAGTCTTTAAAAAACTTGATAAAGTGTTGTTACAATAATTCCTTTACCATCGTTTAAACTAGTAACTACTAATTGTTTTTCGCTTTTTACTTTAAAATTGAAAGGTGATGCTAAGAGGTTTAATCCGCTTTGTTTTTTTAATCGAATTCCTTGTCCTGAAATTATATCTTTATTAGGTATAAAATCTCCAACTGGTAAATGTTCTGTTAAAATAACATATTTAAAATGGACTAATTTACTCATTATACTTGCTACTTCTGCATTTGATAAATGTTGTAGTACCTGTCTTATTAAAACACAATCTGCCTCGGGCAAATCGTCTTCAGCAATATCTAAACAATGAAATGCTAAATTAGTTGCCGTAAACTTTTCTTTATTATGCTCTATAAGAGCTGCTACAATATCTACACCTATATATTTTTGGGCATGCATTACCAATTGTGAACCAATATTAAAATCACCACAACCTAAATCACAGACTGATAACGAGCTTTTAAATGATGTTAAAAATGAAGTTACAGCGGCTATGTAGGGATTTACAATTTCCGGTTGATGAGATCCCAAGCCTGAATAAAAATCAGCATTATTATCGCCCCAAAGTTTCATAGCATATACTTGTTCCATAGCATCTTTTGTAGGCCAAGGTGTTTTTTGTACTTTTTCTAATTTCATTTTAAAACCTAACTAATATTACTCCAAAGTCCGCTTGTTTTTTGTATTTGACTATATACTTTTAATAAACTAGCATTTTGGGGTTTAGTAATCGTTGCATCTTCTTCTAAAACACGAATAGCTGTTTGTCGTGCTTTGTGCAAAATAGCTCCGTCTTTTACAACATCTGCAATTTTAAGGTTTAATACACCGCTTTGTTGTGTACCCATAATATTACCGGAATCACGGAGTTTTAAATCTACCTCTGCAATTTTAAACCCGTCGGTAGTTTCAACCATCGTTTGCAAACGCGTTTTACTATCAGAAGATAATTTAAAACTCGATAATAAAATACAATAACTCTGCTCTGCACCACGTCCTACTCTACCTCGTAACTGATGTAATTGACTTAACCCAAAACGTTCGGCGCTTTCAATAACCATTACAGACGCATTTGGTACATTTACTCCAACTTCAATTACCGTAGTTGCAACCATTATTTGAGTTTCTCCTTTTACAAAACGATTCATTTCATATTCTTTATCCGCAGGCTTCATTTGCCCATGCACAATACTAATTTGATATTTTGGAGACGGAAAATCACGAACAATACTCTCATAACCATCCATTAAATCTTTGTAATCCATTGCTTCAGATTCTTGAATTAAAGGATATACAACATACGCCTGACGCCCTTTATTTATTTCATCCTTTAAAAACTTAAAAACACTTAAACGGTTGCTATCATAACGGTGTACTGTTTTAATTTCTTTACGACCAGGAGGCAATTCATCAATTACCGAAATATCTAAATCTCCATAAACCGACATTGCCAATGTTCTCGGAATTGGTGTTGCGGTCATTACCAATACATGCGGTGGCACAGATTTATCAACTCTTACCGAAGGAAGATTTTTTAAACCAGTTTCTAGTTTTGATATAACGCTTTCTAAATTTTCTGTAATTTCTTTTTCACTTAATCGAATAATTTGATATCCAAAATCATTTAAAATTTTGGTTCTTAAGTTAGCTGCTGCTATCTGTTCGGGTGTAACATGGTATTTTCCATCAACCTCTACAATTAATTTCTTCTCTAAACAGATAAAATCGACCATAAACTCATCAATAATATAATATCTTCTGAATTTAAAAGTGGTTTTTTTAGTGCTTAAAACTTCCCACAAAGCTCTTTCTTCTTTGGTTGTTTTATTTTTACGTTTTAACGCTATTTCTTTTAGTAATTTATATTCCGATGGATGTGTTTCTAGATATTTTTCACGAACAGCCTTCCCTTTTTCTTCAGAAATTGCAGTTACCGGGTTTTTCTCCCATAATTTTGATCGTTGTGCTACTCCAAAACGATGCTGTTCATCAATAATTGAAATTCCTAAATTCTTAAACTGCACTTTATCTTCTAAAATAGCGTGTGTTCCTATTAAAATATGCACAGATCCGTTTTCTAGACCAGTGTGAATTTCACGACGTTTTTTTATTTTACTAGACCCTGTAAGTAATTCAACTTTTATCGTTGTTCCTTCTAAAAGCTCTACGATTCCGTGATAGTGTTGGGTTGCCAAAATTTCGGTCGGTGCCATTATTGTTGCTTGATAGCCGTTATCAATTGCAATTAACATAGTTAATAAAGCTACAATTGTTTTACCAGAGCCAACATCACCTTGCAATAAACGATTCATGTGCGCACCAGAACCAACGTCTTTTCTTATTTCTTTTAAAACTCTTTTCTGAGCATTGGTTAATTCAAAAGGTAAATTATTTTTATAAAAATTAGTAAATTCCTCTCCTACTTTCTCAAAAACATAGCCTTTAATTTTTGATTTTCGGATGAGTTTTTTTTGAAGTAATTGTAATTGAATAAAAAATAATTCTTCAAACTTTAAGCGATATTGAGCCTTTGCCAATAATTCTTGACTTTTAGGAAAGTGGATATTTAACAAAGAGTCTTTTTTTCCTAACAACTGATTTTCATCAATTAAATACGTTGGTAACGACTCTTCTATTTGTCCGAATGCTTGCTGAAATAAATTCTGAATAAAACCTCTTAAAATTTTATTACTAATTCCCTTATTACTTAATTTTTCTGTGGATGGATATACAGGCTGCATAGACGTTTGCAACTTACTTTTATACTCTTTTACCGTTTCCATTTCTGGATGCGGCATGTTTGCAACATTATTATACCAATTTAATTTTCCGTAAATCACATACGGAACATCCGTTTTTAAACTATCCTTTATCCATTTTGCGCCTTTAAACCAAACTAAATCTAACGAACCCGTAGCGTCAGAAAATGTTGCCACTAACCTACTGCCTCTTTTTTGCTGCACTTCTTTAACGCTCGTTATCTTACCAACCACCTGAACCTCAGCAGTATTTTGCGACAATTCTTTTATGGTATAAAACTGAGTTTTATCAATATAACGAAACGGAAAAAGGTACAATAAGTCATTGCAAGTTCTTACACCTAACTCGGTAAACAACAATTCTGCTCGAGCTACACTAACGCCTTTTATGTATGTTACTGGATGATTTAAATTCATTAAATACGAAAATACAAAAAGACATTAAAATCAACTATCTTTGCACTCTTAAATTCACCAAATGAGATTACATAGAAATTTAGTTTACGCAGTAATAGATAGTTTACGTGACGTTTTTAACGACGACGTATATGCTGACAAAGCTGTTGAAAAGGCATTAAAAAGAGATAAAAGATGGGGCGCACGAGATAGAAAATTTGTTGCTGAAACTATTTATGATATCGTACGTTGGAAACGTTTATACGGTGAAATTGCCGATGTAAAAACTCCATATTCTAGACCCGATTTATGGCGTTTACTAGTGGTTTGGTGTGTGTTAAGAGGTATTAAATTACCAGATTGGAATCAGATTGAAGAAACTCCAACCAGAAGAATTAAAGGTCGTTTTGATGAGCTTTCACAAACTAGAAAATACCGAGAATCTATTCCTGATTGGATAGACGAATTAGGTGTTAAAGAATTAGGTGAAGATATTTGGACAAAAGAAATGGCTGCTTTAAATAAACGAGCAGATGTTATTTTACGTACAAATACTTTAAATGTTACAAAAGAGCACTTACAAAAGGATTTAAAACAAGAGGGTATTGAAACCGAATTTATTAATGGCTGTGATGATGCTTTACGTTTAGTAGAACGTGCCAATGTTTTTAAAACAGAAGCTTTTCATAAAGGTTTCTTTGAAGTACAAGATGCTTCATCTCAATTAGTAGCTGCTTATTTAGATGTTGAACCAGGTATGAAAGTAATTGATACTTGTGCTGGTGCCGGTGGTAAAACTTTACATTTAGCTGCTTTAATGAAAAATAAAGGGCAAATTGTTGCCATGGATATTTACGAAAGTAAATTGAAAAAATTAAAAGTTAGAGCGCGTAGAAATAGTATTAGTAATATCGATTTAAAAGTAATCGATTCTACCAAAGTCATTAAAAAACTATATGGTAAAGCTGATAGAGTTTTAATTGATGCTCCTTGTTCTGGTTTAGGTGTACTACGCAGAAACCCTGATAGTAAATGGAAATTACAACCTGAATTTATAGATAATATCAAAGAAATTCAGCAAGATGTTTTGCAACGATATTCTAGAATGGTAAAACCTGGCGGTAAATTAGTATATGCCACTTGTTCTGTATTACCATCTGAAAACCAAGATCAAGTAAAAATATTTTTAGCTTCTGAAGATGGTAAAGATTTTACCCTTGTAAAAGACAATAAAGTGTTGGCTCATAAATTTGGTTTCGACGGATTTTACATGGCTCAATTAGTTAGAAAATAATATTTCAACATCATTTCTATTTTATTTAGAATGATATTTTTTATAAAATTCAAAAGGCTCGTGATTTTTAAATCACGAGCCTTTTTCAATCAACTATTAAAAACTAACGTAATACAAAACCAATAGTTATGTAATTACACTTATATGACGGTACAGTTCTTACATCGTTACACAGAAACTTTACTTTAACACTTTTTTAAGATTACTTGTTTTAGCTTATAGCAACACTCACTACTTTTATAAATTTTTATATACAATCGTTTATACTTATTTTAGAGGCAACTAACTAAAATTTTAAACTTATGACAAATTCAAAAAAACCGAATACCTTATTTTGGGTTATTGGTGTTATTTCATTGTTATGGAATGCAATGGGAGTTAATCAATACCTACAACAAGCTTACAATACCGCTACTTTTAAAGCAATGTATCCTGATGAAAAAGTATTAGAAATGGCACAAAACACTCCGTCTTGGGTTATGGCTGCTTTTGCTATTGCTGTTTTTGGAGGTTTTCTTGGAAGTATCTTTTTATTACTACGTAAAAAAATTGCAAAACCGGTATTCTTAATTTCTCTAATAGCTATTGTTATACAAATGACATACAACGTATTTATGAGTGGCGCTTTAGAAGTATATGGTGCTGGAGTTTTAATAATGCCTTTTATGGTTATCGGATTTGCCTTTTTTATACTATGGCATACTAAAAAATGTGAAGCCAAAGGTTGGCTTTCTTAATATTAAAAAAAATTAAAGCTGTCTTTTTAGACAGCTTTTTTATTCTATTAAGACAAAAATAAATTCAGCAACACAAGCTGGTTTTTCTTGCCCTTTTATTTCTATCAAGCAATTGAACGTTAATTTTTTTCCGTTAGGAAAATCTTCAATTTGTTTTAAAGAGCTTATCAATCGTAATTGACTATTTACTGGGACTGAATTCGGAAAACGGACTTTATTTAATCCGTAATTCAAGCCCATTTTAACGCTTTTAATTACTATTAAATCTGATATTAACTCAGACAACATGGCAACAGACATAAATCCGTGAGCCATTGTAGTTTTGGTCGGTGAGTATTTAGCCGCTTTTTCTTCATCAACATGAATCCATTGTTTATCTAAAGTGGCATTAGCAAAATCATTAATCATTTGTTGTGTTACCGTAAACCATTTTCCTTTTGGCAAAGCTTTACCCTCTAAAACATGTAACGCTGCTAAGTTTTCAAAAATTACTTTATTCATTTTTAGGCATTAATTATTTACCATATAAATCATCTTTTACCTTCGGCAACTCTAATTTATATTTTACAGCAATTGTTCTTATTATAAAAATAACCGTTGCTGCTATTACAAAATGTAAATCTTCATTTATAGTAAATTTTGCTAAAATAAGATATACCACTCCACCTGCTAAACAAGCAGAAGCATATACTTCTTTTTTAAAAATTAAGGGTACTTTTCTGGTAAGCACATCTCTAATTACACCTCCAAAAACAGCTGAAACCATTCCCATTACCAATGCTATAAATGGGTGTAAATCGTACGCCAAACCTTTTTGCAAACCTAATAAGGTAAATACACTTATACCAATGGTATCAAATAAAAACATGGTTTTTCGTAGTGGAGCAATTTTGCTTCTAAATAAAAAAGTTATTCCAACTGCTATTAAAATTATCCAGATATAATTAATATCGTTAATCCAATTTATTGGGTGTGCATTAATTAAAACATCTCGCATCATACCACCACCTACTGCTGTTACAAAAGCAATAATGATAACTCCAAATAGATCAAAGTTTTTTTTCATTGCAACCAATGCACCACTAATTGCAAAAGCAAATGTACCTACATAATCTGCTGTGGTAGTTAAACTATCAAGGTCTAAAAGGGTTTCAAACATATTGTGATATTAAAAGCTTTTTGAAATACTATTAAAACAATAACAAATCTAACTAATAAAGTTGTTTTAACTTTATTAGTTTCAAAAGTAGTTACCTCATACATCATTAACGAATGTACCTACAATGTCAAGAGCGTAAATAATATCCACTTATATATTTATTTCAGAAATTCGTATTTGTAAAGTTCTTTCTACTTCTTTTATATTATTTCTTTCATTGTTAAGAATCAACACTAAAGAAACTCCTTTTTTACCTGCTCTTGCAGTTCTACCACTTCTGTGTGTGTAATATTCAATTTGTTCTGGTAATTGATGGTGTACAACAAATCCTAAATTATGTACATCAATTCCTCTTGCAGCAACATCTGTTGACACTAAAATTTGAAGATTCTCATTTTTAAAAGCACGCATTACTTTTTCACGATCTCTTTGTTGCATATCTCCCTCTAATGCCTCTACAGAAAAACCTTCTTCTTTTAACTCTTTCGTTAATTTTTGAGCTCCTGCTTTTGTTCTAGCAAAAATAATTCCTCTTTCAGTATTTCTTTTTTCTAAAAACTTAACAATTACATCTACTTTTTCTGGAATTGTAGTTTGTACAAACTGATGAGTTATGTTTGCGTTTACCAATGAATTTTTATTCACTTCAACCTGTTTTGCTGAAGCATCCATATATTTTTTAATAATATTTCTTATTTCATCTGGCATTGTTGCCGAGAACAACCATGTTTTTCTTGTACCTGAAGTATATTTTAAAATACGGTTGATATCTAATTTAAAACCCATACTCAACATTTCATCAGCTTCATCTAGCACTAAGGTGTTAATATCTTTTAAATCAACTTCACCTCTTTCTATCAAATCAATCAAACGACCTGGAGTTGCTACTACTACATGTGTAGTTCTTTTTAGATTATTAATCTGACGGTCAATTTTTTCTCCACCATAAACAGCTTCTATAAAAATCTTACCATCTACATATTTTGTAAACTTAAATAATTGTTTTTTTATTTGTTGCACCAACTCTCTTGTAGGCGATAATATTAACGCCTGAATTGTGTCTTTTGATGTATCTATCTTATGTAAAGCAGGCAAACCATACGCAGCTGTTTTACCCGTACCTGTTTGTGCCAACCCTATAAAATCAGCATTATTTTGTAATAAATAAGGTATTGCTTGTTCTTGTACTTCAGTAGGCGTTGTTATTCCTAACTCCTTTAATCCCTGAACATATTCTTTTCGTATTCCTAATGCTGTAAATGTTGTCATTCTCTTTATTTATAAATGCAAAGATATTGCTTTATTTTTTTCCTAAAAGTAAGTTTGTTATTTCTTTAGTGACTCTTTTTGGCTTTTGTGTTTTTGCGTCTAACAGGCAAAATGTGGTTTGCGATTTTACTAAAAGAGTTACTCCTCTACGTATTTCGAAATGACGAACAGATTTTATTCCTGCTGTTTCACCCACCCATGTTTTAACAATAATTTCATCGCCTAAAATACCTTGTTGTTTGTAATCTATTTCATGGCGAATTACAAACCAAACATAATCTGGTTTTGGTACATCTTTTATTAACAACGACCAATGGTCTGCAGATACTTCTTGCATCCACTTTACATACACCACATTATTAACATGGTTATACTCATCTATTTCATTTGCAGTAGCAATGTATTTTTTTTCGTAAAAATTCATTCTACAAAACTACACCAATGATGTTAATTATTACTTAAATATATCCTCCATTTTGTTTCTGTACCATTTTATTGTTGATCTTCGAGGATTGAAAATTAAACATGAATAAAACAACAAGTAATTTTGGTACCGAGAAGGTTAGTAAACTTCTTTTAAAGCAAGCAATACCTGCTTCTATAGGAATTTTAGTAATGTCGTTAAACATGATTGTCGACACTATTTTCGTTGGTCGTTGGATTAGTGTTATGGCAATTGCTGCCATTACGGTTGTTTTACCAATTGCATTTTTAATTTCATCTATAGGAATGGGTATTGGTATTGGTGGTAGTTCTATTATTTCAAGAGCTTTAGGGAAAGGTAATACCAATAAAGCTTTTAAAGTATTCGGAAATCAAATTAGTTTAACCGTTTTCTTATCTGTATTATTTGTTGCTATAGGAACTTTTTTTGTTTTCCTATTTTACAATTATTTGGAGCTAAAGGTGCTATTTTAACTCCTGCTACCGACTACTTTCATGTAATTCTTTGGGGAGTACCTTTTTTAGCTTTTGCAATGATGGGAAATCCGGTAGCAAGAGCTGTTGGAAAACCTAATTATGCAATGTTTACGCTAATAGTTCCTGCGTTTGCTAATATTATTTTAGACGTTATTTTTATAAAATTTATGGATATGGGAATGTATGGTGCTGGATTAGCAACTTCTATTTCATACGCCGTTAGTGGTTTATTTATATTATGGTTCTTCTTATCTAAAAACACAGAGTTAAAAATTATTCCGAAGTATTTTAGTATTGATTTTTCAATTTTAAAAGAAATTATTGCTCTAGGTGGAATTACCATTATTAGACAAGGAACAATTAGTCTTTTAATTATTATTTTAAACTATACCTTATTTAAATATGGTGGAGAAATATCAATTGCAGTATATGGAATTATCAACCGAGTAATGCTATTTTCTCTCTTTCCTGTATTAGGAGTAACACAAGGTTTTTTACCTATTGCTGGTTTTAATTATGGTGCGAACAATACCGAAAGAGTTAAAGAGTCTATAAAAATTGCGATAACTTTTGGTTCGGCAATAGCAACACTTATTTTCATAGTAATAATGATTTTTCCTACCGAACTCGTAAGCCTTTTTACTGATAATAATAATTTAATTAACCTTACTTCTAGCGCTTTAATTATAACATTTTTAGCTACCCCTGTAATTACAATTCAACTCATAGGTTCGGCTTATTTTCAAGCAGCAGGAAAAGCTTTACCTGCTTTATTGTTAACACTATTAAAACAAGGTTTTTTCTTAATTCCGTTAGTATATATTCTACCTAAATTTTTTGGTATAAATGGTGTGTGGATGTCTTTTCCAATTGCTGATGTATTAGCTACATTGGTTACTTACTTATATTTAAACAGAGAAATTAAACGCAGTTTAAATTAAACTTTCTCCGTTTAAATTTGTAGTTAACACATCGCTCATTAAGTTAAAAAACGGGCGTAAAGCTTTAAAGGATGTATTTACTTCGGATAAAAAATCTTCTGATAACACTTCTTGGTCGGTAAAATTACGAACCGCAATAAATCCTTTTTTTCGCAATAAATCGATATCTGGATGGTTTTTATCAAAACCTCTTGGTGCTGATTTTAATTCTTCTCCTTCAAATTTACTTCCAAAAAGCTTTACAAATTCAGGATCTTTTAAAATATCTCTAAAATCAGCAGCATCCATTTCTATTTCCTTTCGAATACGTAATAAATCTTCTTTATTTGGCTCCCAAAATCCGCCAGCTAAAAAACTTTCTCCCGGACGAATACGTAAATAATATCCGCCTCTTAAATGTTTTCCTGCTCTAGAAAAAGAACCTGCAAAATGTGGTTGATATGGTGTTTTATCTTTCGAAAAACGAACATCACGGTAAATTCTGAATAGTTTAAACTTGTCTATTTCGTCGTGTTTTTCTAAACCTGTTCTTATTGCAGAATAAAAGTCTTTTGCATGATTTTGAACTTCTTTAAAAGCATCTTTTTGCTCAGTAAACCAATCGCGATTATTGTTTTCTTTTAATTCTTTTAAAAATTGAAGTGTTGATTTTTCTAATTGCATTACGATTGTTTTTGTTACTTGAAAGGTACAAAAAAACGCTGTAGAAAAAATCGACAGCGTTTAAGTATTTTGCGTTAGGGATTGAACGGTTTGTTTGAGCTCTTTTTTATTGTTAATTCGAGTGAATTTGCTTTTTTGCAAATTATTATCGAGAATACAATAAAAAAAGCGAGTAGTGAAAGCCCGCTCGAACGCCCTAATAATTATTTTAAACGTTGAATCTGAAATTCATAATATCACCGTCTTGTACAATGTATTCTTTTCCTTCAATACCTAACTTACCTGCTTCTTTAACTTTTTGCTCACCACCTAAAGTAGTATAATCATCATATTTTGTTACTTCGGCACGGATAAATCCTTTTTCGAAATCGGTATGGATAACTCCAGCCGCTTGTGGTGCTGTATCACCAATATTAATGGTCCAAGCTCTTACTTCTTTTACACCAACGGTAAAATAAGTTTGTAAGTTTAATAACTTATAAGCTGCTCTAATTAAAACAGAAGCTCCTGCTTCTTTTAAGCCCATATCTGCTAAAAACATTTCGCGCTCTTCGTAATCGTCTAACTCAGTAATATCTGCTTCTGTACCAACTGCTAAAACAATTACTTCAGCATTTTCATCTTTTACAGCTTCTCTTACTTTAGTTACATAATCATTACCATTTACAGCAGCTCCTTCATCAACATTACATACATATAATACTGGCTTTGCTGTAATAAATTGTAGTGACTGAACAATTTCTTGGTCTTTTTCTGAAAACTCAATGGCTCTTACTGAAACTCCTTTTAATAAAGTTTCTTCAACTTTTAATAGAATTTCTAATTCTATTTGAGCTTCTTTATTACCAGTTTTAGCGGTTCTTTTTACACGCTCTAAACGTTTTTGAACAGTTTCTAAATCTTTTAATTGCAATTCAATGTCAATCGTTTCTTTATCTCTAATAGGATCTACAGAAGCGTCAACATGAATAATATTTTCGTTATCGAAACAACGTAAAACATGAATAATTGCATCTGTTTCACGAATATTTGCTAAGAATTGGTTTCCTAATCCTTCTCCTTTACTTGCTCCTTTTACCAAACCAGCAATATCTACAATCTCTACAGTTGCAGGCATTACTCTTTCTGGGTTTACCATACCTTCTAAAACCTGAATTCTAGGATCTGGTACATTTACAACACCTACATTAGGCTCGATAGTACAAAAAGGAAAGTTGGCACTTTGCGCTTTTGCATTAGATAAACAGTTAAATAAAGTTGATTTTCCTACGTTTGGTAATCCTACAATTCCGGCTTTCATTCTATTCTTTTATTGAAAATTTTCGTTTGCAAATATACTATTTTGGTTTCAAAAAACATTTTATACTTTTATTAGTAATTCGACCAAATAACGACACAATATTTACTTTTTTAACATTTTTAAAACACTTTGTATTTCTTTTTACTATTTTTAAAGAATATTAATCAAAATACTTTTACACATGAAAAAACAGCATTTTTTTTTAATTTGTTTTTTATTCTTAGGAATACAACTAATCAGTGCCCAAGTACAAATTAAAGGAACCATAAAAGATAGTAATAATGAACCTTTACCTGGTGCTAATATCCTTGAAAAAGGAACAAATAATGGAGCCTCAACAGAATTCGATGGAACTTTTTCTTTATCTGTAAATCCTAATAGCACTTTATTCATTAGTTTTTCAGGCTTTGAAACTCAAGAAATTCCTGTGAACGGACAAATTACTTTTAACATTACTTTAAACGAAGGCTTACAATTAGATGAAGTTGTTATTGTGGGTTCTAGAAACGCAAGAAGAACAGCTGTGGATACACCTGTACCTGTTGATGTTATTGACGTTGGTGATTTAGCTGCTAAAAATGGTAAAGTTGAAATAAATGACATTTTACAATACGCTGCTCCTTCTTTCAATGCAACCAAACAATCTGGTTCTGACGGAGCAGACCATGTAGTACCTGCTTCTTTAAGAGGTTTAGGACCTGATCAAACATTGGTTTTAATCAATGGCAAAAGACGTCATCAATCATCATTAGTAAATATTTTTGGAACTCGTGGTCGCGGTAATTCTGGTACAGACTTAAATGCAATACCTTCTGCTGCAATAAAAAGAATAGAAGTTTTACGTGATGGTGCTTCTGCTCAATATGGTTCTGATGCAATTGCAGGAGTTATTAATATTGTTTTAAAAGATGCTACCGATGGTGTTTCTGGTAGTATAGGTTACGGTGCTTACAATACTTCTGTAGGGAGTGGCTGGGCTGAAAAAACTGGAGAAACATTATATAATGTTAATGGAAAAAACAGACTAGATGGAGAAGACAAAAGTTTTGATGGTGGTACCTTTAAATTAGATTTAAATTATGGAGCCAAATTAAACGATAAAGGCGGATTTATTAATTTTACAACAGAATTATTATCAAAAGAAAATACATTACGTCCTGGTTTTTCTTGGCGTAAAGGATATGGTAGTGCTGGTGTTGATGGCTTTAACTTTATGATAAATGCTAGTTTACCAATTAACGATAACACCGAAGTATACGCTTTTGGCGGAAGAAATTATAGAGATACCGATGCTTACGCTTTTTCTAGAGATAGTTTTGATGATGGTGATAACAGAAGTGTGCCTAGTTTATATCCTAACGGATTTACACCAAGAATAACTTCTAATATTGCAGATATTTCTGTTTCAACAGGTGTAAAACATAAATTAGAAAATGGTTGGGAACTTGATTTTAACAATACTTACGGTGAAAACAAATTCCATTATTTAATAAAAGACACTAATAATGCGTCTTTAAAAGCTGCTTCTCCTACAGAGTTTGATGCAGGTGGGCATAGCTTATCTCAAAATACTACCGGTGTTGATTTTTCTAAATATTTTGAAGATTCAATGAGCGGAATAAATATCGCTTTTGGGTTAGAATACCGAACAGAGAACTTTATTATTTTTGCAGGTGAAGAATCTTCTTATGGATTGTATGATGAAGATGGACTTTTAATAACCAACCCTGGTACACAAGTTATTGCCATGGATTCTAATGGTGATGATTTACCTGGAGGCGCGCAAGGATTCCCTGGTTACAGCCCAGATAATGAAGTAGATAAATCAAGAAGTAATGTTGGTGTATACCTTGATTCTGAGTTTAATTTTACTGATAAATTTTTAGTAGGTGCAGCACTTAGATTTGAAGACTACAGTGATTTTGGTAGTACATTTAACTTCAAATTAGCTTCAAGATTTAAAGCAAATGATAACTTAAGCTTTAGAGGATCTATTTCTTCAGGATTTAGAGCACCTTCTTTAGCGCAATTATATTACAACTTAAAGTTTACTAACATTGTAAACGGAGTGTCATTACCATCGTTATTATCTGCAAATAATAGTACGGTAACTAGAGCTTTTGGTATTGATCAATTAAAAGAAGAAACTGCTTTTAATACAAGTATCGGTTTTACATACAAAGCTGGCGGATTTACTGCAACTGTTGATGCTTATTCTATTTCTGTAGATGATAGAGTTATTTTAACAGATAATTTTGATGCTTCTACCTTAAATTTAGGTGTAGATGCAGCTCAGTTTTTTGCAAATGGAGTAGATACTAAAACTCAAGGTGTTGATATAGTTTTAAATTACAAAAAAAGTTTTAATAATCATAAAATAAATATAGGGCTAGTAGGAAACTTTAATAGCACTGAAATAGAAAATATTAACACGCCATCTACCTTACAAACTAAACTAGGTTTAAGCGCAGAAGAAGCTGAACTAACTTTTTTCAGTCCATTTTCAGAAGCTTATTTAAAAGCAGCTGCACCAGATCATAAATTTGGATTAAATTTAGGTTATGGTTATAAAAAGTTTAACGCAAATTTATCATTTACTAAATTTAGTGAAGTACAAATTTATGATTTTCAATGGGTAGATTCGCCTCCAAAATCACAAGCTGCTGTTGATGCCTTGTTAGATCCTGCTTTAGGCTCAGTAGATACTTATAAAAGTAAAATTACTGCCGATTTAAGTTTAAGTTATGCTTTTACAAAGAAACTTACACTTACTATTGGAGGAAATAATATTTTTAACACCTACCCTACTTCACAATTTGATGGATGGACAGATCAAGGTGGATTAGCCGATTCTGTACAAATGGGTTCTGATGGAGCATATTTCTTTACTCGATTAGGTTTTCAATTATAAATAATTAATAAATTAAGCAATAAAAAACCCCGAGAAATATCTCGGGGTTTTTCTTTATTTTAAAATGATGCGAACTATTCGTTATGCATAAACTTCTGCTTACCTAACAACGCTTCTTCCGTTTCTACATTATCATCATCAGGAACACAACAATCTACCGGGCAAACTGCCGCACATTGAGGCTCTTCATGAAAACCTTTACATTCGGTACACTTGTCTGCAACAATATAGTATATTTCATCAGAAATAGGCTCTTGAGTTTCATCTGCATTTGCTTTTTTACCATTAGGTAAAACTACATTTCCAGTTAAATCTGTTCCGTCTGCATATTTCCAATCATCAGCTCCTTCATAAATTGCTGTATTCGGACATTCTGGTTCACATGCACCACAATTTATACATTCATCTGTTATAATAATTGCCATAATTAATCTGTTTCAGTTTTGTAACTTTGCAATCGCAAAAATAGTTCCAAATTAACTTAGAAACAAAATAAATGGATACAATCCAAAATAGAATTTCAGCTTTTGTAGAATTAGGGAAATTTTTAAGCCAGTTTACCCAAAAAGAAACTGCTCAAAAAAACGATATCCAATTTAATGATTTGTTTTTTGACGGATTTAAACATCAATTAAAAATAGCTGGAGAAAAAAACACTTGGTTTACCAAAGAAAACTTATTGTTTGCTACCGAAAGTTGGTCTAAAGCCTTAACAAACGAAAATATTCAACAGTGGATTACTAACGAAAGTTTAGGTAAAAACGATACCAAGCAAGTTGCCGTTATTATGGCCGGGAATATTCCGTTAGTCGGATTTCATGATTTCTTATCTGTTTTAATTTCTGGGCATTCAGTTTTAGTTAAACAATCTTCTAACGATAAAAACTTATTGCCTTTTTTAGCTAAGTATTTAGAATATGTTCAACCAAAATTAAAAGGAAAAATTACATTTACTGAGCAAAAACTAACTGGTTTTGATGCTGTAATAGCTACAGGAAGTAATAATACGGCGCGTTATTTCGAATATTATTTTAAAAATAAACCTAGTATTATTAGAAAAAGCAGAAATTCGGTTGCTGTTTTAACAGGAAACGAAACCGCACAAGATTTTGAAAATTTAAGTAACGATGTATTTTGTTACTTCGGATTAGGTTGTCGTTCGGTATCTAAACTATATGTTCCTAAAGATTATAATTTCGATCCTTTTTTTACAGGAATGTTTAACAAACAAGAAATTATCAACAATGCAAAATATGCCAATAATTACGATTACAACAAAGCAGTGTATTTAATGAGCGAGTTTGATATTTTAGAAAACGGATTTTTAATGATTAAGGAAGATGAAAGCTACGCCTCACCTATCGCATCTATTTTTTATGAATATTACGACAATACAGATGATTTAAAAACAAAAATAAAAGAGGATAAAGAAAAAATACAGTGCGTGGTTGCCAATAATTTTATGAAAGGAGAAATTGCTTTTGGTGAAACCCAAAATCCGCAGTTATGGGATTATGCTGATGGCGTAAATACCTTAGAATTTTTATCAAAAATCTAATAGAAAAAAACTGTTAATTTTTTCTTAATTAAAACTTTCTGATAGCAATATTATAACAAAATTAAAATTTAATTCTTAATCTTGTAGTATAATATGTTTAGGAGAAAACAATATATAAGTATATTTTTCCTGGTGTTTTTTATTTCTATAAAAGCATCAGGTCTTCACGCATTATCACATTCAGAAAGCGATTTTAATTTTAATGATTGTGATTTATGTGAATTTGTTACTTCTAATGATATTCCTTTAGAAACAAACAACAAAATTGATTTTGAGCCTATTATACTTAAAAATTATAATAGCCAACCACAGTCTTATTATCACTACTTATTTACTGACAAACAAGTAAATAATGCTCTTTTTTGTAGACCTCCTCCTACTTTTTAATTTAACATACTTCACTTTATAATTAATGTTCATTTTGAATTTTTCAAAATCGGATAAACTATATCTATATTTTTATATGCAATTATCATATTAATTGGTCTATATAAATTATAGCTTATTCTCATTAAAGAATTTATTTAAGAGACTTAAGTGAAGTTTTCATTTTTATAATTATACATTTTCAATAAAAATTACAATTTATATTACTATGATAACTACTAAAAACATCACCAAAAAATACGGAGATTTTATCGCTGTAAACAACCTTTCTTTAGAGGTAAAACCAGGTGAAATATTATGTTTATTAGGGGCAAACGGCGCAGGAAAATCAACAACCATTAATATGCTCTTAAATTTTACAGAACCAAGTAATGGAGTCTGTGAAATTAATGGGTTAGATGTATTAAAAAACCCTATTAAAACAAAAGAATTTTTAACATATATACCAGAAAACTTAATGTTATACCCAACATTAACGGCTATTGAAAACTTAAATTACTTCACAAAATTATCAGGAAAAAAGTTTGATACTTTAGAACTAAAACTATACTTAATCGAAGCTGGTTTACAAGAAGAAGCTCATCATAACCGTGTAGAAACATTCTCTAAAGGAATGCGTCAAAAAGTAGGAATTGCACTTGCCATTGCTAAAGAATCTAAAATATTATTATTAGATGAACCAACATCGGGTTTAGATCCAAAGTCAAGCAATGAGTTTATGCAATTACTTACTAAAATGAAAAACGACGGAGTTGCAATTTTAATGGCAACACACGATTTGTTTAGAGCTAAAGAAGTAAGTACCCATATAGGAATTATGCGTGCTGGCGTGTTAGAAAATTATTGTAATACATCAGATTTATCTTTAAAAGAGCTAGAAAACATCTATTTAGATATTATGAATTTTAAAAATATAAGTTAAAATGAAAAACATAATTTTTAAAGAACTCAAAGAATTAAGGCGTGATGGGCGGTTTAAAATAGCCTTACTCATTTCGATTTTATTGTTGATAATCGCTACCATAACCGGAATTAATCAATATCAAAAAAACAATAAACAATATGTGCAATCTGTTGAAAAAGAACGTGGAATTTGGGAAACACAAGATGCAAAAAATCCGCATTCAGCAGCGCATTATGGTACGTACGCTTTTAAGCCTAAATTCGCTTTATCATTATTTGATTATGGCGTTACCAAATACACGGGAAATTCTATCTTTTTAGAAGCTCATAATAGAAATGAAGCTTCTTTTAGTGAAGCTGCAGACCAAACTAGTTTAGCACGTTTCGGAACCTTATCAATTAATTTTGTTTTGATATATTTATTTCCGTTGATTATTATTTTAATTGGCTATAACTCGTACACTAAAGAAGTAGAAAGTAATACGCTTACGCTATTAAAAAGCCAAGGTGTACATCCTATAAAATTAGCTTTAGGTAAATGGTTTTCCACATATATTCTTGTTTTTATACTTACAGCAATTGTGTTTTTAAGTGTCGGAGTTGTTTTATCCAATTTAAACAATTTAGCCTTTTTTAGTTGGAGTAGCTTACTTGTACTTTTTGCTTCTTATTCTTTTTATTATCTAATAATTACAACCATAGCTATCTTAATTTCTATGTGGAGTAAATCTTCAGGAATTTCTTTGGTAAACAGTTTAGTAATTTGGATTTTATTTAGTTTTATTACACCTAAAATAGCCACTAATATTGCCAATTCAAATTATCCATATCCTTCAAAATCAGAATTTACAGCCAACGTAAATGAAGACAAAAAAAATGGTTTAGACGGCCATAATCCTTGGAACAAAGCTGCAAAAAATTTAGAACAAGAAACCCTTAAAAAATATGGCGTTGATAGTATTCATAAACTACCATTTAATTACGCTGGTTATAGAATGCAAAAAGGGGAAGAACATGAAGCAAAAGTTTATGAAAAACATTACAATCTTTTAAATAAAATTGCTCAAAATCAAGATAATACTTATAAAAAATTATCATTTTTATCGCCTTTTATTTCTGTTCGATTTTTATCTATGGATGTAGCAAATACTGGCAGTAATTTACATTGGAAATTTACCAAACAAGCCGAAAATTACCGCATAAAAAAACAAGAATTTTTAAATTATGATATTAAGGATAATACCAAATATGGCGAACGTGGTTATAAAATGAATGCAGAAAGATTTAAACAACTTCCTAAATTTAATTTTACTCCGCCTACTCTTTTTCAAATATTGAAAGAAAACACACAAAACATTATATTTCTAATGCTTTGGTTTTTACTTCCGTTTTTAGGTTTAATCATTTCATCAAAAAGAATATAAGTTATGTTTCAAAACAATTTATCATACGAAATCAAATTATTAGTTCGCAGTAACTGGTTACTACTTCTAGTAATATGTACAGTTTCTCTATTTGTCTTTGCTACTATCAATGGAAAAAACAACGTTAATAAAAGATTGAACGATATTGCTAAAATGCAAGAAAGTTTACATAAAAAAGACAGTGCAGTAATAGCAACGCTTCAAAAGATTGAAAAAGGTGAAAAGACCGATATTCCAAATTGGCGATTACCTTCTAAACCAATCAATATAGGGTATAGGAATCCGCGTTTAGCAATTATGCAACCCGAAAAATTATCGTTTTTAGCAACTGGACAAAGTGATATGTACACTCATTTTAAAAGTCCGACAGTTTATGGAAATAACTTCGCGTTAGATTATTCAGAGATGGTAAATCCTGTTCAGCTCTTATTCGGAAGTTTCGATTTATCATTTGTTATTATATACATATTACCTTTATTAATTATTGCTTTTACCTTTAATGTTTTATCAAAAGAAAAAGAATTTGGTACCATTAAATTGTTAGGAGCACAACCTATGTCAATAGCTAAATGGTTACTGCAAAAAATGACAATTCGTTTTATAATTTTCACATTAATTACACATCTTAGTTTATTAGTTATAATTGCTATTTTTTCTTCGGATGCATTTAACAACGCAAAAAACTTGGTAAGTATATTTTTATTGATTTCTGGCTATTCTTTATTTTGGTTTGTAATTGCTACTGTTGTTAATATTAAAATTAATGATTCTTCTAAAAATGCCTTTACTTTAATTGCTGCTTGGTTATTAATTGTTTTAATTTTACCCGCAACAATTAATCAAATAGGTAACTCATTATACCCTACTCCTTCTCGTTTAAAAATGGTAAATGAAATACGATTAATCAAAAAGGAAAACGAAGAAAAACAAAATGAAATAATGGATGCTTATTTACGTGACCATCCAGAATTAGCCCAAGAAAACGGTAAACAAAACTTCGGCTTTTGGCATAAGTATTTTGCTTCAGAAAAAATAATGGAAGAAAAAACAAAACCTTTATTAGAACAATACGATTTGCAGTTAAAAAAACAGCAAGAACTAATTACAATATTTAAATTATTGTCTCCTGCAATTATTATGCAACAATCATTAAATAATATAGCTGGAACATCAGAAAAGCATTATAATGATTACAAAAAACAAGTATTTGAATTTTCTGATGAGTGGAGAAACTATATAATTCCGATGTTATTTAAAAATCAGGAATTTAAAATTATAAACTATAATGAAATGCCAAAATTCACTTACCAAAATAGAATTGAAAATAATATTTTGGTAAGTATTGTTCAAGTAATACTAATAAGTTTATTATTGTTCTTTCTGTTTTTAGGAATAAGAATAAAAGATACATCATTTAAAAACTTATTTTAAAATGATATAATGTCAATTCAAGTGATTTTTAAAAATGAAAAATTTCTTGAATTGACATTACCTTTATTAAGCAAGACAGTTTTCGCATTTACCTTGCAATAAAACTTGTGAGCTAATAATTTGTTTATTGCTAATATTCGGAATCATTATATTTATCTCTAAACAATCAACTTTTCCGCAATCAACACATTGAAAATGTGGATGAACATCTGCATGTTTTGTTTTTGAACAACCATTACATTTAGCATACCATTTAATACCTGTTACTCCCAAAAAAGAATGTAAAACGCCATCTTCTTCTAACTTATCTAAAACACGATATATGGTTGTTTTATTAATTTTTTCACTCAAACGCTTTATTAAATCTACTGTAGAAATTGCGTCTGATTTTTCTTTAAATTCATTTAATAATAAATCTATCGACTTTGTTTTTCTAATAATTCCCATAAATTTTAGTTAAGTTCTAATTGCAAATCTCCAGAAATTAAATGAATGTGGCAACATTAATTCTAATAACTAACTACATAAAACACCCATAACTTTTAAAAGCCTAAAGCAACAGGAATTTTATTTTGGTTAATAATAGTAACACTACTTATTCTATATTAAAGAGCACAAACCACATTTTCATATTCCGATTTTACACTTTCTTTATCATCTTAAGAAAAAAAGATAAATATCAAAATTAAAAATAGTCTTTTAAAAACTGTATATGAATTGATAATTTTTCTATAGAAAATAAAAATACAAATTAATACAACTTTGTTGTAATAACGGTAATTTTATTTATTTTTGCAACTAAGTTACATTAACAACTATTACTAATGAAATTAATATTACAAAGACCAGATACATTTGGCGCAATTGCAAGTATACTATGTATTATACATTGTGTAGCAACACCTTTTTTGTTTGTGGTTCATAGCTGTGCTTTAAGTGGTTGTGAAAGTGCATCAATTTGGTGGAAAAACTTAGATTATTTTTTTTAACAATTTCGTTTATGGCAATATACCATTCAACTAAAACGACTTCTAAAAACTTTATGAAAATTGCTCTTTGGGTAAATTGGACGGTTTTATTAGCTGTAATAATAAACGAAAAAACACAATGGATTTCTTTACCCGAAACTATTACTTATGTGATTGCTTTTACATTGGCAGTATTACATATTTATAATCTAAATTTTTGTCAATGTAAAACAAATAAATGCTGTGTTAAAAATGGATAAAAAACAAATTGAAACTATAGGAAACAATCATATAGCAAGTAGTATAAAAACACCTATGATACCTTCAGCTTTTGATAAAACCGATGAAGAAAAAATCACGAATATTCAGCATCATTTCAAAAAAATAATGGAAGAACTTGGTTTAGATTTATCTGATGATAGTCTGTCGGGTACTCCATATCGTTTTGCTAAAATGTATGTTAAAGAATTGTTTTATGGTTTAAATCCTAAAAACAAACCAAAATTAACAGTTTTTGATAATAAATATGGTTATAAAAAAATGTTGATTGAGCAAAATATAACTATAGATTCAACTTGCGAACATCATTTCTTGCCAATTACTGGGCATGCACATATTGCATATATTCCTAAAAGTAAAGTTATTGGTCTTTCAAAAATAAACAGATTGGTTGATTATTTTGCACATCGTCCGCAAGTTCAAGAAAGATTGTCCTTACAAATATTAAAAGAATTACAAAATACTTTAGATACTCAAGATGTAATTATAATGTTAGTTGCCAAACATCTGTGTGTATCTTCAAGAGGAATAAAAGATAAAGAAAGCTTTACAACTACTATAGAATATGGAGGTTGTTTTGAAAAGGATGCAAAACGAAATGAATTTTTAAAATTAATTAACAACTAAATTTCTATAGAATACATCAAAAAAACAAATTTTAAAACTCTATAAAAATAAAAAATCAGAGTAGTAAAAATTCTTTCTTGTGATAACCAAATTCTTATTGATACTTTAAAAGACTTCTATTTTTAAAATATTTTTTGTTTTGCATTTATCTTTTTATGTTTTAATATTATCAATACAATATAGGTCGTTGCAATAGTTAATCACAACTTGATAATATATAGGATAACGCATTAAAATTATAGTTAAAAATTGCATCTTTGTAATGCAAAAATCTACTATAATTAACAATAAATGAAAAAGCATAATTTTAGCGCAGGACCTTGTATTTTACCTGAAGAAGTGCTTCAAAAAGCATCCGAAGCAGTTATCAATTTTAATGATGATAATTTATCGTTGTTAGAAATTTCGCATCGTAGTAAACCTTTTGTTGCTGTTATTGAAAACGCACGAAGTTTAGCTTTAGAATTATTAGGCTTAGAAAATAAAGGTTACAAAGCGCTCTTTTTGCAAGGCGGAGCAAGCAATCAGTTTTTAATGACTGCTTATAATTTACTAAACAAAAAAGCCGCGTATTTAAATACCGGAACTTGGAGTAGCAAAGCGATTAAAGAAGCAAAATTATTTGGCGAATTGGTTGAGGTAGCTTCATCCGAAGATAAAAACTTCTATTATATTCCTAAAGGATATGAAATCCCTGCGGATGTAGATTATTTTCATTGCACGAGTAACAATACAATTTACGGGTCGCAAATGAAAAGTTTTCCAGAAACTGATGTTCCATTAATTTGTGATATGAGTTCTGATATTTTTTCTCGTCAATTAGATTTTTCTAAGTTTGATTTAATCTATGCTGGCGCTCAAAAAAATATGGGTCCTGCCGGAACAACCTTAGTAATTGTAAAAGAAGATATTTTAGGGAAAGTAACACGTCAAATTCCATCAATGTTAAACTATCAAACATTTATTGATAAAGATAGCATGTTTAATACGCCTCCTGTTTTTGCGGTGTATACATCAATGTTAACTTTAGAATGGTTGAAAGATTTAGGCGGAATTGAGTTTATAGAAAAAGTAAACAACCAAAAATCAGCACTTTTATATAATGAAATAGATAGAAACCCTTTATTTAAAGGAGCTGTTGTTAAAGAAGATAGAAGCCATATGAACGCTACCTTTTCTTTAACAAATAATAATTTAAAAGAAACATTTAACGCCATGTGGAAAGAAGCCAATATTAATGGTTTAGACGGCCACAGAAGCGTTGGAGGTTACAGAGCAAGCATGTACAACGCATTGCCATTATATAGTGTACAAGCATTGGTAGATGTAATGCAAGAATTAGAACGAAAAGCATAATACAAACGTCATTCCGAACAAAGTGAAGGAATCTATTTATAAAGATTGCCACATCATTTTATTCCTCTCAATGACATTATAAAAGTAAGAATGAAAATATTAGCAAACGACGGAATCTCAGAAAGTGGAAAAGCTACTTTAGAAAATGCAGGATTTGAAGTAATAGTTACCAAAGTTGCCCAAGAGCAATTAGATAATTTTATAAATGATGAAGAAATTAATGTCATCATTATTAAAAACACTACAGAAATACATACTGAACTTATAGATAATTGTCCGACCTTAAAGTTAATTGCAAATGCAAGCACAAATAACGATAACATAGATGTTATTTATGCCGAAGAAGCTGGTTTACAAGTTGTAAATATTTCTGATGCTAGTGCCAATGCTGTTGCCGAATTAGTTTTTGCGCATTTATTAGGAATGACTCGTTATTTACACCAAGCCAACAGAGAAATGCCTTTAGAGGGCGATGTAAGTTTTAATGCTTTAAAATCTCAATTTTCTAACGGAACCGAATTACGTGGTAAAACCCTTGGTATTATTGGTATGAGTGCAGCCGGACAACAAGTAGCTAAATTAGCTTTAGGACTTGGAATGAAAGTAGTTGGTTTTGATGTTAACTTTAATAATACGATAACAATTCCGGTGGAGTTTTTTAACGGTGAAATTATTGATATTAAAGTTGATATGTTAAGTTCTGATGAGTTATTAAAAGAAGCACATTTTATCAGTTTACATTTATCAGCACAAGAAAACCACCTAATTGGAGTTAAAGAATTTGAAAAAATGAAAGACGGTGTTGGTTTTATTAATGTTGCTCAAGGTGGATTGGTAGATGAGGTTGCCTTAATTAACGCTATAGAAAGTGGTAAAGTAAAATATGCTGGTTTAGATACTTTCGAAAATCAACCAAATCCAGAGATTCAATTATTAATGAATCCAGAACTTTCTTTAACTCCTAATATTGCCTCTTACACTATAGAAGCACAGCATAAAATAGGTACAGAGTTGGCTGATAAAATTATTAATTCTTTACACTAAAAACTAAAATTATTAATGGCAATTGTAAAACCATTTAAAGCAGTACGAGCAACTCGAGATAAGGTTGCCATGGTATCTTCTAAATCATATGAAGTTTATCCTCCAGAAATGTTAAATGCTAAGTTAGCTTTTAATCCATTTACATTTTTACATGTAATAAACCCTGGATATAAATATCATAAACAAGATATTACTGGTGATCAACGCTTTAAATTGGTGCACAATCGTTATTTAGAATTTAAAGAAGATGGTATTTTTACAAAAGATAAGAATTCTGGTTTTTATATTTATCAAAAAATAACATCAACCAATTCTTTTTGCGGTATTATAGCTGCAACTTCTGTAGAAGATTACCACAACAATATCATTAAAAAACACGAAGGCACTTTAAGAGAAAGAGAATTATTATTCGAAAACTACTTAAAAAACACTGGATTTAATGCAGAACCTGTGCTTTTAACGTATCCCGATAATGATACGATTAATAGTATTATTGAAAAATATCGTAAAAACAGAGCTGAATACGAATTTTCTACAACAGATAAAGATTCACATTTATTATGGATTATAGATAATGAAAAAGATGTAGCACAAATTTCTAATGCTTTTTCACAAGTAAATACTTTATATATTGCCGATGGTCATCATCGTTCTACTTCTGCTTGCTTACTTGCAAAAAACTTGGCAAAAGAAAATCCGGAACATACTGGTAACGAAAAATATAATTTCTTCATGAGCTACTTGTTGCCAGAAAGCCAACTAAGTATTTATGAATTTAATCGATTTATAAAAGATTTAAACGGCCTAGCTGTTGATGAGTTTTTAATTGAATTGGATACCTTTTTTAGAATAGAAAACAGAGGTCAGGAATTATACAAGCCCAAAGAAAAGCATCAATTTAGTATGTACTTAAATGGAGAGTTTTACGCATTGCACTTACGAAAATCAGTCTATAAATTTACGGATGCTTTAAGTAAATTAGATGCTCAAATTTTATATCAAACCATTTTAAATCCGATATTAGGAATTAAAGATATCAGAAATGCATCAAAGATAATGTATTCCCAAGATAAATCAGATAGTTTAGAGTTGAAAACAAAAGTTGACAATGGCGATTTTAAAGTTTCTTTTGGAATGTTACCAACTACAATAAACGAGTTAAAACAAATTGTAGATGCGGATATGTTAATGCCTCCGAAAACAACTTATATAGAACCTAAACTAAGAAGTGCTTTAACTATTTATGAATTTTGATATGATGACAGGAATTAAAGAAAATCTTCAGAAAGTAAAAGCGACTATTCCCGAAAATGTAACCTTAGTTGCTGTTTCTAAAACCAAACCTATTGCAGACCTTAAGGAAGCATACAATGCTGGTCAGCGAATTTTTGGTGAAAACAAAATTCAGGAAATGGTTACAAAGTTTGATGCTTTACCAAAAGACATTAAATGGCATATGATAGGGCATTTACAACGAAACAAAGTAAAATACATGGCGCATTTTGTTGATTTAATTCACGGTGTAGATAGTTTTAAAACCTTGAAAGAAATTAACAAACAAGCTAAAAAACACGATCGTGTAATTAACTGCCTACTTCAAGCTCGTATTGCAAAAGAAGATACCAAGTTTGGCTTATCTTTTTTAGATATTGATGAAATTATTTCATCAGAAGAATTTTCAGAATTACAAAACATAAAAATTGTTGGTTTTATGGGAATGGCTACCTTTACTAACAATCAAAAACAGTTACAAGAAGAGTTTACTTCGTTAGCTGCTTTCTTTAAAAAAAATCAGGAAAAAGACCCTAAACTCACTACATTATCAATGGGAATGAGTGGTGATTATCCGTTAGCAATAGCAAACGGCAGTAATATGGTGCGAATTGGTAGCGCTATTTTTGGAGTTCGAAATTATATTGTTTAAATTTACATTAATCAGCTAAAAAGAAAAAGAATTGTACGCAATTTTAGATATTGAAACAACAGGAGGAAAATTTAATGAAGAAGGAATTACAGAAATTGCAATTCATAAATTTGATGGTCATCAAGTAGTTGATCAATTTATTAGCTTAGTAAATCCTGAAAAGGAAATTCAAGAATTTGTTGTTAAACTAACAGGTATTAACAATAAAATGCTTCGAAATGCACCTAAATTTCATGAAGTTGCAAAACGTATTATTGAAATTACAAAGGATTGTATTATCATTGCGCATAACGCTAGTTTCGATTACCGAATTTTACGAACCGAATACAATCGCTTAGGATACGATTACAAAAGAAATACACTTTGTACGGTAGCACTTAGTAAAAAATTAATTCCCGAATCTCCTTCTCACAGTTTAGGGAAATTATGCCGCTTTATAGGAATCCCTATGTCTGACAGGCATAGAGCAAATGGAGATGCTTTGGCAACGATACAATTATTTAAATTATTGCTAGAAAAAGATGTGGATAAAAACATTATTCAACAATCAATAAAATATATTGATAATAGGCAAGAAAAACAGCGTTTTTTAAAAATATTAGATAAAACACCAGAAAAACAAGGACTGTTTTATGTACATAGTGAACAAGGTAACATCATATTTATTGGTAGAGGTAAAAATTTAAAACAAGAAGTTAATAAGCTTTTATTAAAAGATACACCTAAAGCTAAAAAAATAATAAAAAGGATTCATGACATTACCTATGAAGAAACCGGAAATCCTCTTTTTACACGTCTAAAATATCATTTAGAGCTCACAAAGTTAAAGCCTAAATTTAATGTTATTCGCAAACGAAAAGTTGCTAATAAAGATTTTAATCATGATAATTTATTAATTATCGATAAAGGAAGAACACCTGAAGAGCATGCTGTTATTTTAATTGAAAACAATATCGTTTTAGGCTATACATATACAAATTTTGCTTTTCAAGAAAATCAATTAACTATTTTAAAATCGATGTTAACTCCTATTGAAAACACTGACCTAGCTAAAATAATTATTAAGAATTACTTGTTAAAAAATAAAGTAGGAAAAATAGTTCGATTACAAGTTGAAAATAATTTATAACATTTTTTAATCACCAAAAATCTTTCTTTTTGAAGAACGAACAAAAAAACTGGAAAGAAAAATTACATGAAGTAATTTACGAGGCAGATACACCAACCGGAAAAGTATTTGACATTGTATTATTGATTTCTATTTTAGCAAGTATACTATTAGTAATGCTAGAAAGTGTTGAAAGTATTGACGCTAATTATCATACTTCTTTAAATATTGCTGAATGGGTTATTACAATTCTATTTACTATCGAATATTTTGCGAGAATCATATCCATAAAAAAACCTTTTAAATACATTTTTAGTTTTTATGGTATTATAGATTTCTTATCAACAATTCCTAAATATCTATTATTATTTTTCGGAAGCTTTCATTCTTTAATCGCTTTTAGAGCCTTGCGTTTAATGCGTATTTTTAGAATCTTAAAATTAGCTCGTTTTATTGGTGAATCTAATAATTTTACAAGAGCCTTAAAAGCTAGTAGAATTAAAATTGCTGTTTTTATATCTTTCGTTGTTATACTTTGCGTAATATTAGGAACCATCATGTATCTTATAGAAGGAAACGCTAATAGTGGTTTTACAAGTATACCAAGAAGCGTATATTGGGCTATCGTAACGCTTACAACAGTTGGTTATGGTGATATTGCACCTGTTACTGCTTTTGGACAATTAATAGCTTCTTTTATTATGATTTTGGGTTATGGTATTATCGCCATTCCAACAGGAATTGTTTCGTCGGAGATGACAAAAACAAATAGCAATACCTTACATACCAACACACAAGCTTGTCCGAGTTGTACTGCCGAATTTCACAGAGATGAAGCAGAATTTTGTTATGAATGCGGACATCAATTAAATCCATAAAATTGAGTAATTCAACAACCAAAAACACATTAATTACCATTGTAGGCGCTACCGCAATAGGTAAAACAGCGCTAAGCATTAAGCTCGCAAAATATTTTAATTCTGATATTATATCTTGTGATTCTCGTCAATTTTTTAAAGAAATGACCATTGGAACTGCGGTGCCTGATTTTGATGAATTGGCAGCAGCTACACATCATTTTATTCAAAATAAAAGTATTTTCGAAGAGTATTCTGTTGGTCAGTTTGAGAAAGATACTTTAAATAAATTAGATGATTTATTTGCTAAAAATCCAATTCAAATAATGGTTGGTGGAAGCGGTTTATATGTTGATGCTGTTTTAAAAGGATTGGATTATTTTCCAGAAGTTGATCCATCAATAAGAATAAATCTTACCAAAGAATTAGAAGAAAACGGAATTGAACCTCTTCAAAATAAATTGAAAGCACTAGATATTGAAACTTATAATTCGATAGCTATTGATAATCCGCATCGTGTTATGCGTGCTTTAGAAATTTGTATCGGTACAGGCAAAACATATACTTCTTTTAAAAACAAACCAAAAGCTCCTCGTAATTTTAAATCCATAAAAATTGGATTGACTGCCGATAGAGAAATTATGTATGATCGAATTAATCGTCGTGTTAGTATTATGATGGATAATGGTTTATTAGACGAAGCTAAAAACCTATATCCTAATAAAAATCTTAATGCATTAAAAACTGTTGGGTATCGTGAACTTTTCGAATATTTAGATGGCAATTTTACCAAAGGGTTTGCTATTGAAGAAATTAAAAAGAACACACGTCGCTTTGCAAAACGACAAGGAACTTGGTTTAGAAAAGATAAAGAAATCGTTTGGTTTGATTATCAATCTGGACTAGAAACAATTGTAACAGCTATTAAAAATCAATTTTAACAGATTTTAAACCACTTAGCTCGTTCACTTTTTTATATTTGTCAAAAAAAATCAAAAAAACATGAAGTCAAAAATTATATTTTTAGCAGTAATTCTTTTATCAACGGTATCTTTTTCTCAAACTAAATTAGGCACCGTAAATAGCGAATTAATTATAGGTAAAATGCCTCAAATGAAAGCTGTATTAGAAAGAATTGATAATTATAGTAAAAAATTAGATTCTTCTTTTAGTATACAGGTTACAGATTACAAAAGCAAGGTTGATTCTTTTAAGGCTGAAGAAAAAATAATGACTGCTGATGATAAAAAATCTAGAATTACTGAACTTCAAAAAATGGAACAAGAAATGGGTAAATTTCGTAAAAACGGAACTACAATGATGCAGTTACGTCGTGATGAATTTATGCGTCCATTATATAAAAAACTAAGAGAAGTTATTAGCGAAGTTGCTAAAGCAAACGGCTATACTCAAATTTTAACTACTGATGGAAATGAATTTGGTTATGTTGATGAAAATTTTGATATCACTCAATTAGTTATGGATAAATTAGGTATCAAAGAATAATTAGCTAGCTTTAAATAATATGAATAAAAAAGAAATCACAGGGCTAGTATTAATATTTATTGGAATGATAATGCAATTGATACTAAAAAACGAAATCATTGATTTTATTTCAGGACTTTTAATTGGTATTGGAATAGGCTTTCTTTTTGCTAGCAAAATTAAAAACAATCCTATTTCTTTTAATGGATAAAAACTCGAAAGACTTACAATTACAATACGAAGGATTTTTACAAACACCTTTTCTATGGCATGGAAAAGGTGTTTTTGGTTTTCAGCAATTTGAGAAAAACACTAGTAAAACTACTATTTTTAACGCAGTAATTATTCAAAACTTACGTTTAGGGAAATTAGTAGAACGCTTTGTTTCTTATGAATTACAACAAGATCCATCAATTAAAATTATTGTAGAAAATATTCAAATTCAACAAGAAAAATTAACTTTAGGCGAGTTAGATTGTATTTTATATAAAAATGAAAAACCAATACATGTAGAAATTGTTTACAAATTTTATTTATACGACAATACTGTAGGAAATACCGAAATTGAACATTGGATAGGACCAAACAGAAAAGATTCTTTAGTACAAAAACTAACCAAGCTTAAAGAAAAACAGTTACCGCTTCTCTACTCTAAACAATGTGCTACTTATCTAAATGAACTAAATTTAATTACTGAAAAAATTGATCAACAACTCTATTTTAAAGCTCAACTATTTGTTCCGTTAAAAGAATATGGCAACAAGTTTCCTCTAATTAATAATGCCTGTATTATTGGGTTTTATGCGACGTTAAAAGAACTCGAACAATATAAAAAATGTAAATTTCACATTCCGAATAAACACGATTGGCTAGTAACACCACATACCAATATTAACTGGCTAAATTTTAATCTCTATACTGAAAAAGCTAACTTTTTTCTAGAAGAAAAAAGAGCACCTTTATGCTGGATAAAACATCCGAATGGTAAAATCATGAAGTTTTTTATTGTTTGGTGGGATTTTTGATATCAACTAGAAAAATAAAATTATGAGAATAATAAGAAGCGTATCATTTGCCCTTTCACTACTTTTTATTTTCGCATTTTCTTCATGTACTGAAGATGAAATTAAAAGCGCATCGTGTTTAGAATTCGATAAAATCTCACAAGGTTACAATATCTTAGAAACAGCTGTTTTTACAACTAAAATTATCGAATTCGAAATTTATAATACCTGTCCTTATAAAATAAAAGTTACCGATATAAAAATCCGAGGGAAAAACCCTAGTGAATTTACAATTCAGGGAATTGCAGAAGGCACCTATCTAACAGATGATAAACTAAAATTCAATATTCTTTTCTCCCCTAAAAGTTTAGGAAAAAAAGAAGCTGGCTTAACAATTTTTCATGAGTTTGGCTCTATTGTAATGCATTTATCAGGAACAGGAATTTAATTTACGATCCCTTTCTTGCAACCGTTTTTACCGATCTTTTTCTTGAAGTTATAAAATAAACACCGGTTAGTAAAATTACAGATGCTATTACCGATTGTTCTGTAAGTTGTTCATCTAACAAACTCCAGCCTAAAAACAAGGCTATTATCGGGTTTACATAAGCTGATGTTGCTACTTTTTCTGGCGACACCGATTTTAAAAGATAATTAAATGCTGTAAACGCAACAATACCTCCAAAAATAATCAAGAACAACATTGCTCCTTGTGTTTTAGAAGCCCAATTTAACGGCGAAACCCAAGTCTCTTTAAAAATTAAACTTGATGTTGCTAATATAAATCCTGCTATTAACATTTGATATCCCGTAGCAACCAAGTAATTTTTAGGTAAATCAGCTTTCGATACAAAAACACTTCCGTAACTCCAACTTAACACACAGGTTAAGATCATAAAAATACC
This sequence comes from Tenacibaculum retecalamus, assembly GCF_027941755.1. Lineage (NCBI taxonomy): Bacteria > Pseudomonadati > Bacteroidota > Flavobacteriia > Flavobacteriales > Flavobacteriaceae > Tenacibaculum > Tenacibaculum retecalamus. The sequence continues at coordinate 1,664,378 of NZ_CP115916.1, forward strand.
TAAAACACCACCTTCAGAAGTTGTTATTTCTTTCTGACTTACCAATAAATACATTCCCGCTAAACCAAATAACACACCAATTATCGATTTCCTTTGCATTTTCTTACCATCTATTAAACGCAATAAAAAAAGTACAAACAACGGTTGTGTTGATGCTAATAATGCCGCAAAACCTGTATCAACATATTTTAACGCCCATACAAAAACTCCGTTTCCATATACTAAAAACAAAAAACCTGCTATTGCTGAATTTAAAAGTTGAGTTTTGGTAATTTTTATTGATATTCTTAACAATGTAGCAATGATCATAATCAACACACCAGCCACTAAAAATCGAATAGAAGCCAAAAATAAAGGAGATAATTCGGTTACCGCAATTTTATTAAATAAATAAGTAGATCCCCATATAATATATATCGAAAAAAATGCTGCAATAATTAATAATTTGGAGTTTTTCATATCATCAAAGTTTGAAAAGTAAAAATACTATAATCATAATTTATAAAAGTGGATTAAAATATGTTTTTTAGAAGCTATTTCCCGCTTTTCGCACTCGCTCTCTGCGAGGAGCTCAAACAAATGCTACAATCGGGGCTAACCTATTTATTAAGTTATAGCTAATTTCTATATTTCTAGTTATTTTATTAAAACCTGCAAAGTTTTTAAAAACAAAAAAATCACCAATAATGGTGATTTTTTTCATGAAATATATCAAAGCATATTCTATAAATATCAAATTGTTATTCTGAATTTATTTCAGAATCAAATTCTCTTAAGGCAAACTAAATTATGATGAGAACCTGAAATAAATTAAGGTTTGCATAAAATCTACATAAAAAAACATAGTCGTCATACTGAACTTGTTTCAGTATCACATCCTAAAAAGCAATACTAAATTGCCTCGAAAACCTGAAATAAATTTAGGTTGACGTAAAATCTACATAAAAAAAACATAGTCGTCATACTGAACTTGTTTCAGTATCACATCCTAAAAAGCAACACTAAATTGCCTCGAAAAACTGAAATAAATTCAGGTTGACGTAAACATTAATCAGTCAAAATACGCTTATATAAGTGTTTCTAAATAGTGATTTTCTATAGCGTAGGCTTCTTTTAAACCAGCTATTTTATTATCAATTTTAGAAATATCATTCTTTTTAGATGATTTACTTGCCACTAACATTACATTTTTACGTGTATGTTCGTTGCTTATAAATTCAAATACTTTCGTATTGTAATTACTTTTTTCTAAAATAAGCGCACGAATCGTATCGGTAACCATTTCGAATTGGCGCTCTTTAAAGATTCCGTATTTTAAAAGCGGACTCTCCTGCTCTTTTCCTTTTACTTGCTGGCGGATTTGTTTATGACAACATGGTGCACAAATAATTAATTCAGCTTTAGCTGATAAACCTTTGTAAATGGCATCGTCTGTTGCGGTATCACATGCATGTAAAGCAATTAAAATATCAATTTTATTATTATCATATTCCTGAATTGGCTGAGCTACAAACGATAATTTTTTAAACTCAGATTTTTCGGCAACATCGTTACAATAATCCACCAATTCTTTACGCAATTCAATACCAGTAACTGTGGCACTGTATTTTTTTTGATTTACTAAATAATCATATAAGGCAAATGTTAAATAACCTTTACCCGATCCCATATCAACAATATTAATATGTTTTGGTAATTTAGTAGATTTTAATAAACCTTCAATAATCTCTAAATATTTATTAATTTGACGGTATTTATCGGCCATTTTATGAATAACCTTACCTTCTTTATCTGTAATTCCTAAATGGTGTAAATAACTTCCAGCTTCCGCTAACCGTTCTTTAGGTTTATCGTGTGTTACAGGTAATTTATTTTTAAAACTTGCAGCATTTTCACGATAAGAAACCTTTTTCTTTTTTGAAATAAAAACCAACAAATCCTTGGCTAACGTAAATAAAGTTGCTGCTCTAAAATTATCCATCAATAAGATTTCTAATTCAGATAGTGCTTCAGTAATCGTATAATTTTTAACCTTATCGTTTGTTGTATAATGATACGTAAACTGAAACATTTCTGTTCCTTTTATTGCTACTAAACGAATATATATATTTGGTAAACCATCACTCTTTTTGATAGGCTTACTTAAAGTCATTTTTACAAAATCGGTATCTAAAACACTTTTACTTAGTGTATCTCTTAATTGTTGGAATTCATTCATACTGCAAAAATAAATAAGATTGTTTTTAAAAACACCATAATTAAAAATTAGTTTTTCTCCTCTTGATTCTCAACTTAAAAAACACGAGCTTCGCTAACGTTGAATCTAAATAATTAAAAAAGTTATATTCTTAAAAAAGTTAACCTTAAATAAATCGGTTGAATAATTAAAAAAAAGATAATTTTTCTTTTTCTAAAATGATTTTTTCTTATTTTTATACCTATTACTTCGTGTTTTAAATTCTAAAAGCTTGTATTTATGAAGAAACAATTACTAATTCTCGTATTAGCAACTATATTTTGTATCCAAATGGGATATTCACAGACAACTTACACTGTGACTTCTACTTCGAAAGATGGACCTGGTTCAATTAATGAAGCTATCGATCTCGCTAACATCAATCCTGGGGCAGACATCATTGAATTTACACCTGGATTACAAATAAACGCAACTCATCTTGGATATATACCGGGGGGTCTAGGCGATTATATGTTAAACATTACGGAATCCGTTACAATAGACGGAAAAGGGGGCGCCTTAATTGGTTCGCAAAGATGGATAAATGCTAGTGGTGATTGGAATTCTATAAACGATTGCCCAGGTAAGGTCCCGAGTGGAAGTACTCTTGCGTCGATGCCCAATTTTATGCAGGTTGGGATTATTAATTTAGATAACACAGGTATTACTGTAACCGTTAAAAATTTATCTATAGAACAATTTAATTCTATCGCTGAGGTAAGAGATAATGCCGTTTTAGAATTTGAAAACTTTAATGCCGATAAAATATGGTCAACTCTTAGTTGTAACCCCAGAAGTCTGTTAAATGCAGGTACTGGTTCCTCTATTTCTATAAAAAACTCACAATTTACGAATACCAAAAACTGGGGAACTCTAGGTTCTGCTTCTGAAATTAATAGTTTAAATGCAGGTGATTTAACTGTAGAAAATACACTGTTTTTTAATAATAATGGCGGAGACTCTTATGCCATCAGTTGGGATGGTCAAGCAAACTCAAAAGTAAATATTGTAAGTTCTAGATTTATGTCATCCGGTGGTATACAAGTATCAGGAAACGTAAGTGTTAGTAATATTGTGAACTCAATATGGGTAAATCAAGATAATCAAAATCCAAAGTTTGGTGACCGAATTATCAATGACGCTAGTGGAGACATGAATATTACGGCATCCTCATTGATGTGGAATAACAACAACTGTGATTTTTCTTGCCAGACTGAGCAGAATTCATCACCGCTCATTGTGCGTAAAGGAGCTGGTAAAATAAATTTCATCCAGTCAGCAATCGGCATCAATTTTCCAAGTGGTTCAGCTACGCTTGTGAATACACTAGGCAATACAGGTACTGGTGATGGATTTACTGCCGACGACAATACTTATATACAATCTACTACTAATCAAAATACGGCTGCACTAATAGCCATTACATCTCAACCTAGTCTATATACAACTGGAACTGCTTTCACTGGCGAAGTTATTGCTTCTACTTATTATTTCGATGTAGAAATGGTGACACCGGCCTTTCCAGGTGAGTTGATAGATCAAATCCTGTCGAACAAAGTCTTGTTGCATCCTATTACAAATGCCACTATAACTAAGGATGTGTTAGGTAATGACAGAGTTGATGCTAACGGTGACCGTAATATTGAAGCCATACAGGTCTCACTGGCTCCATTTTTAAGCCTTGTAGGAATTGGAGATGGAATTGTAAATTTGGGCTGGATCGAACCACTTCACCACAATGGTTTACCGATTCTTAGATATGAGATAGAGTATTATGATGGAGGATTTGCCCCTATCTCAATAATTATTGACCCACCTGTTCTTAGTAAAACAATAAGCAGTCTAGCAAATGGAACGGAACATAAGTTTTATGTGAGAGCCATATATGATAACGGCAATGTAGAAGCAGAGGATTCATTAAGTAATGAAATAGCAGCTAAACCTTATGGTTCTATGGTTGCTCCAACACTAACCGCTACACCGGGTAGTAAGGAGGTAGCCCTTTCTTGGAATGTATCAGATTTAGGTGGACGTACTTTTCAACAATACACAATTCTTTGGTATGAACAGGTTTCAGGAGATTTTGTAGGGGCGCATACCACTACTGATCGTAATGAGACCACTTATATAGTAAGCGGTCTTACAAACGGCACCATCTATGATTTTAAAATAACAACAAGAGCCTCAGAAGATACGAGTCCTGCTGGTACTGCAAGTGCCACACCCTTAAGTTTGGTAATACCAACTCCAATAGTCGTAACTACTTCGGGTGATAAACAAGTTAGAGTTTCATGGAATCCTATAGATTTAGGTGGTCGTACGTTTAATTCATACACATTACAATGGAAAGTAAGCGGATCTTCAAATTTCATTGGAGATAAAGTAATTTCTGATATCAATACAACAACTACAGTAATAACAGGTTTAACAAATAAGAATACTTATGAGTTTAATGTCGCAGTAACTGCAACGAATGGAGATCGTAGCGATTATGGGGTTTCCATAGCTACACTGGTTTTGTTTTATCCAAACCCAGTTAATGATGTCTTTTACATCAATTTATTAGATGAAAATATTAATGTTAAACTCTTTTCCATGAATGGAGCTCTTTTAAAAGAAGTAAAAAACAAGAAAACTATTGATATTTCTAACTTTAGTAGTGGAACATATATATTACAAATTCAAATTAAGGATAAAATATATTCTAATAAAATTTTGAAAAATTAATAAAATTTACTCTTTGATAAGGAAACTCTTTTAATAAAATCATATTATTTGGCCTACATCTTAAAAAGATAGTTAAAGACTTAAATTAGTCATAAAAATTATTACTGTAAATAAAATAAACTGGTAACAACAACAACATATATGAAAAACAGCGAGTTTTGTGCTTAAACTAAAGATATATAACAAAATAAAAATCAGTTATAATCCAAAAAATTAATGCTTCAAAATTCGCGATTTTTCATAGAGAAAACCATTAGTAACTAAATTTTAATTTCTTTCTTTTAAAACAGCCTCAATTTCACTTAACGTAAATCCTTTTGCTTTTAAAAGTATTACTATATGATAAAATAAATCGGCCGCTTCATTTTTAAATAAATCAGCATCATTATCTTTTGCTTCAATAACCAATTCCACTGCTTCCTCTCCTACTTTTTGAGCTACTTTATTAATACCTCTTTTATATAATTTGTTTGTATATGATTTTTCATCGTTAGTATCTATACGATCGTTAACAATTCGTTCTAATTCATACAAAAAACCTTTTGGAGTTTCTTCCGCAAAACAAGAAGTAGTTCCTTTATGACAAGTTGGACCTGCTGGCATTACTTTTATTAAAATAGTATCGTTATCACAATCTATCTTAATGTCTTTTACATCTAAAAAGTTACCAGACTCCTCACCTTTTGTCCATAACCTATTTTTACTTCTACTAAAAAAAGTTACTTTATTATCTTTCTTTGTTTTTAAGAAAGCTTCTTCGTTCATATACCCTAACATTAATACTTGTAATGTGGTATTATTCTGAATTATTACAGGAACTAACCCGTCTCCTTTTGTAAAATCTATATTCATCGTACTGGTATATTTTGTTCTTTTAAATATTCTTTAAGCTTTGGCACTGGTATTTCAGCGAAATGAAAAATACTGGCTGCCAAACCTGCACTCGCTTCTGTTTTTGTAAATACATCTTTAAAATGGACTTCCTTACCGGCTCCGCCTGATGCTATTACAGGTATATTTATGGCTTTACTAACATCATTTGTTATATCTAGCGCAAAACCTGCTTTTGTTCCGTCATTATTCATTGATGTTAATAAAATTTCACCTGCCCCTAATTTTTCAACTTCCTTAGCCCAAGCAACGGTTTCTAACTCAGTTTCATGAGTTCCTCCTTTTGTAAATACTTTCCAATTATTAGCTACATTTTTGGTATCAATAGCAACTACTACAAACTGACTTCCAAAACGATTTTTTAAATCGGTTATTAACTGCGGATTTTTAACTGCCGATGAATTGATACTTACTTTATCTGCACCTGCTTTTATCAAAGCCAAAGCATCATCAACAGTACTTATTCCTCCGCCAACTGTAAAAGGTATATTTATTTCTTGTGCAATTTTTTCTACTAACTCAACCAACGTTTTTCTGTTTTCGAGCGTTGCAGTAATATCTAAAAACACCAACTCATCAGCACCATCTTTTACATATTGCTTTGCCAATTCAATCGGATCACCTGCATCTTTAATATCAATAAAATTAACACCTTTTACGGTGCGCCCATTTTTGATATCTAAACAAGGTATTATTCTTTTTTTTAACATATTTAATAGTTATCATCATTTTAAAAATCAAAAGAAACCTTTAAAAGATCACTTCGTTATTCTTTCTTGTAATGATGTATTATTTTATTATAAAATTTTCTAACTGCTTTAACGAAATTCTATTTTCGTAAATCGCTTTACCTAAAATTGTACCTTCACAACCTATTTCTTTAAGTCGTATTAAATCATCAATATTAGCAACACCTCCACTTGCTATTAAGTTAACGCCACTTTTACTTAATATTTCTTGATACAACTCAACAGATGCTCCTTGTAGCATTCCGTCTTTAGCAACATCTGTACAAATAGTATTTTTAATTCCTAATTTCTCATATTTTATGATAAAATCAATCACCTCTACTTCTGATGTTTCTAACCATCCGTGTGTAGCAATTTTACGATTGATACAATCGGCACCTAAAATAATTTTATCGCTACCATATTCTGTTAACCATCCTGTAAAAATATCAGGATTTTTAACAGCGATACTTCCTCCTGTTATCTGACTTGCGCCATTATCGAAAGCAATACGTAAATCTTCATCTGATTTTAATCCACCACCGAAATCGATTTTTAAACTTGTTTTAGCAGCTATTTCTTGTAACACTTTATAATTTACAATGTGTTGCGATTTAGCACCATCTAAATCTACTAAATGTAAATATTCGATTCCGCTATCTTCAAATTCTCTCGCTACTTCAACAGGATTTTCGTTATATATTTTTTTGGTTGCATAATCGCCTTTTGTTAAGCGTACACATTTTCCGTCAATAATATCTATGGCAGGTATAATTCTCATTTTCTTAATTTTATAATTCTAAAAAGTTTTTTAATAATTTTTCACCGATGCTTGCTGATTTTTCTGGATGAAATTGCATGGCATAAAAATTATCTTTTTGCATAATCGAACTAAATGGTTTTATATAATCACAAGTTGCAATAGTATTTTCACAAACTTCGGCATAATAACCGTGCACATAATATACATCTTCATTAATAGCTAGATTCTCTACTATTTTTGATGATTTTATTTCTGAAAAGTTATTCCATCCCATGTGTGGCACTTTCATTAAAGGAGGGAACTGTTTTGTTACGGTATCAAAAATACCTAAACATGTTGTGTTACCTTCTTCTGATGATGTGCACATTAATTGTAAACCTAAGCAAATACCCAATACTGGCTGAGTAAGAGATACTAAAAGTTCGTCTAATTTACGTTCTTTTAAATAAGCCATTGCAGAACTTGCCTCTCCAACACCAGGAAATATTACTTTATCAGCTTGTAGTATTTCTGCTGGATTATCAGTTATTATACTTTCATAACCTAAACGGTTAAGTGTATTTTGAACCGATCGTATATTACCGGCATTGTATTTTATAATTGCAATCATATATTAATTTTTAATTATGAGGCTTCAATTATGATTTGTAGTTATTGTAATGATAACAATTTCTCGATACAAAATTAATTTCCGCTTCGCTACAACCAATTTTACTCGAAATGACAAAAAAATCACAATAGAACTACATAAAACTTATAATTATCTATAGCGTTCCTTTGGTTGATGGTAAAATCATTTTACTAGTATCTCTCTTTACAGCTACTTTTATCGCTTTTGCAAATGCTTTAAAAATTGCCTCTATTTTGTGATGCTCGTTTGTTCCTTCTGCTTTAATATTTAAGTTACATTTTGCTCCATCTGTAAATGATTTAAAAAAGTGGAAAAACATTTCTGTTGGCATTTTACCTACCATTTCTCTTTTAAAATCTGCTTCCCAAACTAACCAATTTCTACCTCCAAAATCAATAGCTACTTGCGCTAAACAATCATCCATTGGCAAACAAAACCCGTAACGCTCTATTCCTAATTTATTCCCTAATGCTTTATTAAAAACTTCTCCTAACGCAATAGCAGTATCTTCAATAGTGTGGTGCTCATCAACTTCTAAATCTCCTTTAATCTGAATATCTAAATCCATTTGCCCGTGACGTGCAATTTGATCTAACATATGATCGAAAAAATCAATTCCTGTACTAATATTACTTTTTCCTGTTCCGTCTAGGTTTAATTGAATATCAATTTTGGTTTCGTTTGTATTTCTAACAATACCATCGGTTCTTTCTTCTAATTTTAAAAACTCATAAATAGCATTCCAATCACTACTTTCTATAGCAATAAATTCGTCTAAATCACTTCTTTTTACCGTAATTTCATCGGTTCCTAAAAAAGTTTCATCATTGATGTAAATTCCTTTTGACCCTAAGTTTTTTGCCAATTCAATATCCGTTAAGCGATCTCCGATTACAAATGAGTTTGCTAAATCATATTCTTCAGAAAAAAACTTGGTTAATAAACCTGTATTTGGCTTTCTTGTTGGTTGATTATCTTTTGCAAAAGTGATATCAATAATTTCTTCAGTAAAAACAATTCCTTCGTCTTTTAAGGTTTTCATTACAAAATTGTGCACAGGCCAAAAAGTATTTTCAGGATATACTTCGATCCCTAAACCATCTTGATTGGTTACTAAAACCAACTCGAAATCTAATTCATTTGCAATTTTACTTAATCCTTGAAATACCTTCGGATAAAATTCTAATTTTTCGAATGAATCTGTTTGTTCATCTGCAGGTTCTTTAATTAAAGTTCCGTCTCTATCTATAAATAATACTTTTTTCATGTTCTTATTTTTAATTTCGTTCGTCAACCTGAATTCATTTCAGGTTCTCATTTCCATAGTCATTTACTTGATGAGATTCCGAAATGAATTCGGAATGACGTTCTGAATATTATAGCTATTTTATACGATTGATTTTAATGCTGTAATTAGTTGTGTGTTTTCTTCTTTACTACCAACTGTAATTCGTAAACAATTATTTACTAAACTGTTTCTGTTACGTGTAATTATTTTTTTAGCTACCAATGTATTATAAACTACATTTGCATCAGTAACTTCTATTAAAATAAAATTAGCTTCAGTTGGATATATATTTTTGATAAGCTTGATGTCTTTAAACTCATTCATTAACCGATCTTTTTCGTTAATGATTGTGTTTTTATTCGCTTCGAACAAAGAAATATTATCTAATGAAGCAATAATTGCTTCTTGATTTAACGTACTTACATTATAAGGTGGCTTTACTTTATTATACAAATCTATAACGTTAGAATTTGCATAGGCAACTCCTACTCTTGCTCCTGCCATTCCCCATGCTTTACTAAAGGTTTGACTTACAATTAAGTTCGGATAATTAGCCAATTGTGTTGCGTACGAATCTCTTGTACTAAAATCGATATAAGCTTCATCAATAATTACCATTCCGTTAAAATTATCAAGAATATACTGAATAGTTTCATCCTCAAAGCAATTTCCTGTTGGATTGTTTGGCGAACAAATAAATATAATTTTTACATCCTCCATATCTAAATATGGCTGTAACTGATTTAAACTTATTTGAAAATCATTTACCAAAGGTTGCTTAATTAGCTCAACATCATTAATACTTGCCGATACATCGTACATACCGTAAGTAGGTGAAAAAGTTAACGCTTTATCTTTACCTGGTTCACAGAAAATTCTGAATGCTAAATCGATTACTTCATCACTTCCGTTTCCTATAAAAATCTGATTATTCTCAACGTTTTTTATAGTTGATAATCGTTCTTTAATTTTTGTTTGCTTCGGATCTGGATACCTATTTAAAGTTCCAAACGGATTTTCATTAGCATCTAAATAAACTTCCGCAGTTCCTTTAAACTCATCTCTTGCTGATGAATATGCTTTTAACTTTTGAATGTTCTTGCGAACTATTTTTTCTAAACTAAACATTTTCAATCTCTTTTAATCTTAATGTAACAGCATTTTTATGCGCCTGTAACCCTTCAGCTGCTGCCATTATTTCAATCGTTTGACCAATATTTTGTATTCCTTCTTTAGATATTTTTTGAAACGTAATACTTTTCATAAAACTATCTAAATTAACACCTGAATAAGCTTTTGAAAATCCGTTTGTTGGCAAGGTATGATTCGTTCCTGAAGCATAATCGCCAGCACTTTCTGGAGTGTATTTTCCTATAAATACCGAACCTGCATTGGCTATTTTATCTATAAAAAAGTCATCATTTTTAGTTACTATAATTAAATGTTCAGGAGCATAATCATTTACAAAATTAATTGCTTCATACTCATCTTTAATTAAAACAACCTTTGTGTTTTTTAATGCTTTTTCAGTAATCTCTTTTCTAGATAAGTTAAGAAGTTGCGCGTCTATTTCTTTTGATACTTCGGCAATTAAATCTAATGAATCTGATACTAAAACAACCTGACTATCAGCTCCGTGTTCTGCCTGGCTTAATAAATCGGATGCTACAAATGCTGCATTAGCCGAGTCATCTGCCATTACTAATAATTCACTAGGACCAGCTGGCATATCAATTGCAATTCCGTATTGCGTTGCCAATTGTTTTGCTACCGTTACATATTGGTTTCCAGGATCGAAAACTTTAGATACTTTTGGTATCGTTTCTGTACCAAATGTAAAACTAGCAATAGCTTGTATACCACCAACTTTATATATTTTAGTTACACCACAAAGTGCTGCTGTATATAAAATTGCAGGATTAATTTCTCCTTTTTTATCCGGAGGAGAACATAAAATAATTTCTTTACAACCTGCAATATTAGCTGGTGTAGCTAACATTAAAACGGTAGAAAATAACGGAGCAGTTCCGCCAGGAATGTACAATCCTACTTTTTCAATAGGTTTTTTTTCTTGCCAGCATTGTACTCCTTTTGTTGTTTCTATTGCTATTCTTTCGGTTTTTTGAGCAGCATGAAAAACTTCAATATTTACTTTTGCTTGTTGAATAGCATTTTTTAATTCTTTAGAAACTAAGTTTTCGGCATTTTTAATCTCTTCTAAACTAACTTCTAATGTATCTAAATTTATACCGTCAAAAAGGGCTGTATACTTTTTTACTGCAATATCACCTGACTCTTTAACTTCTTTGAAAATATCATCTACAGTTTGTGCTATATCTTCAACAGATTTTGTGGGTCTTTTTAATAACGATTCCCAATTATCTTTATTTAATTCTACTGCTCTCATCTACCTTAATTTTTAAACAACCATTTTCTCTATAGGACACACTAAAATACCTTCTGCTCCATTAAGTTTTAGCTCATCTATGATATCCCAAAACTCATCTTTATCTAACACTGAGTGTACAGAGCTCCAACCTTCTTCTGCTAATGGTAAAACTGTTGGACTTCTCATTCCTGGTAAGATATTGATAATTTTTTCTAATTTATCATTAGGCGCATTTAACAAGACATATTTAGAACGCTTTCCTTTTAAAACTGATTGAATTCTGAATTGTAATTTATTTAAAATAGCTTTTCTTTCTTCAGAAATTAATGGTGAATTAGCCAAAACTGCTTCTGAAGTTAATAATACTTCAATTTCTTTTAAACCATTTTTAAATAAAGTAGATCCGCTTGAAACGATATCACAAATTCCGTCTGCCAATCCTATATTTGGTGCAATTTCTACAGAACCATTAATGATGTGCAATTGTGCGTCTATTTTATTTTTAGCTAAATATTTCTTTACCGTTTCTGGATATGAAGTTGCAATTCTTTGTCCGTTTAAATCCTTTAAAGAGTTTGCACCAGATTCTTTAGGAACTGCTATAGAAACCTTGCATTTAGAAAATCCTAAACGCTCTACAAATTCTAAATCATTTCCTTTTTCTATCAGTACATTTTCGCCAATAATAGCAATATCAACCACACCGTCTCTTAAATACTGAGGAATATCTCCGTTACGTAAATAAAAAACTTCTAAAGGAAAGTTACTTGCTGATGCTTTTAGTTGGTCTTTACCATTATCTATAGAAATACCACAGTCTTTTAAAAGTTGTAATGAATCTTGATTTAGTCTTCCTGATTTTTGAATTGCTATTCTTAATTTACTCATTTTGTTTGTTAATTTATTTGAGTAAATCTTAGCTTGGAGATAATTTCCTTTTTGGAAATAAAAAACCCGTTTGATTTACTCAAACGGGTTTAAAATATATTTTTGATTTTATTCAATACATCTTCAGTTCGCTTGAGTGCAAAATATGATGATGGTGATGATGTAATTGATTAAAATTCATTATTATTCTTATTGATGATGCAAATATGCTACTTATAATTTAAATAATAAAATTTATTTCAAAAAAAATAAAATTTACAAATTACTTAGTAAGTCGTGTAAATTATCCTCTTTTTCTAATCCCATTTTTTTCTTTATCCTATACCTTGTTGTTTCAACGCTTCTAGGAGATACATTTATTAGCTGAGATACATCCTTACTCTTTAAATTAGAAACAATATAAGTACAATGCTTTAAATCATTAACAGATAAACTCGGTGCTATTTTTTTTAATTTACTAAAAAACTCAGGTCTTATTTTTTCAAACTGGACTTTAAAATCATCCCATAATTCTTCTTCAGAAATTAAACTCAATAACTTTTTATTTACGGTTATTAAATAACTAGACGCCTCTGAATTCTGTTCTGTATAGCTTTCTATATCATCGCTTATTTTCTTAATAGTATCGTTATAGGTTGTTATTTTTAATACACGTGAAAACAATGTTTGTTCATTTAAGTTTAAAAGAGTTAGTATTTCATTTTTTTTATCCCTTAAATCTTCATTATTTATTTTTAACTCAGAAATTAACTGTTTTAAATCGGTATTTAAATTTTTAATTTGTTTATTTTTATTTTTGTTTTTTCTGCCTAGAAAAATAAAAAATATAGTTAATGCTATAAAAAAAACAGCGGTTATTCCACTTACAATAAGTTTCGTTTCTTGGTTATTAATTATAAGGTTTTGTTTGTCCTTTAATTCACTTTCTAACTCTAACTCCTTTACAAAAGAAGCCTTAATTCTTTTTTCGTCGTTAATAATTGTTTCTTCTAAATTTTTATTAACCTCCTTATATTTTTGTATAGCTAAGGTAAAATCACCTTTACTTTCGTAATACTTTGCATACGAAGCGTTAATTAAACTGTAAAGTTCACTATCTGTTTTAATTGTTAAACTTTCTGCTTTTTTTAAATTTATTAAAGCCTCTTCATTTTTTTTAAGCTCAAAATAATTGTCAGCAATAAAATAATACATCTTACCTACACCATCGATTCTTTTTCCGTCTTTTACTATGAACTTTAAAAAACTTTTTGCATAAGTTATAGATTCTTGCCACTTCAATTGTTTTCTTGCGTTTATAGTTAAGTTATAATACGCATCTATTAATTGCGATAAATTGTCAATTTCATTATAATTAGCTATTGCTTTTTTAAAATATTCTCCTGATTTAACATAATTTCCGTAAGCCTTTGAAATGATTATTCCTCTAGAATTATATATGGATCCTTTTAAAAACGTATCGTTTGTTTTTTCTGCTAATTCAAATGACTTAACAAATAAATCTTCCGCTTTTTTAAACCTATTTAATTCCAGATTATTAACACCTTTTAAGTATAAAATCTTACTATTAATAGAATCTTCCTTAATTGTAAATTTATTAAGTTTAATAATTGATAATAAACTATCTAAAAGTTGTGGCTTTTCATCATTTTGAAATGTATAAAAACCTTTAACAATTATTTCTTTATATTCTTTTTTTGAAACACTTTCTTTTTCTTGTCCGCTCATATTTATAGTAAACAACAAAAAAATTATGATTCTAAAACTCATTTTACTCTTAAAAAGAACTCTCATTATATACTTCATCAATACTACACAATGCCCCCGCACTGAAATTAAATGTCACTTTTCATTAAATAACATCTTAAATATACGTCAAATATACTACACAAAACAAAAAAACATCTTTTTTAAAAGATTGAAAAAAAGAAAGCTAAAATAAATTTATAAAATAATTAATGCCTTAAAACTAAAAAAGAACATCATACTACTTAACTAAAAAAAACAAAACCACTGGCAAAACACAAACAATTAAAAAACAATAAATTAACACTTTTAAAACATATTTACTATTCTATATCAATCCTAAACAAACATCTTTTTATTCAAACAAAAACCCAATGCTGTTTATTAATATATGTAAATAAAAATATACATCAAAATCACTACAAAAAATTTACACACTCTTTATTCGGATATATTTGTAGAGAAGTTATTAATTATCCCCTTAACTAATGACTTTCTTAATTAATCCCTCAATTAATTAAAGCCATCATTATTAATACCCCTTTTTAATTAATAATGTACATCTCAAAAACTATCAAAACACTATTCCCCTATATATGTTTTGATAGTTTTTTTCTTTCCCTAAAAAAATAAACAAACTTTTAAAATAACTAAAATCAGCTTTAAAGAGGATGATAATTTCTTCTTTGATATATTACTTTTATAGTAATAAATTTAAATTCAACAATAAAAATAACCACTTCAATTTTCTAAAACAGAAAACAACATTCATTTATAGACTTTTATACTACAATAAACAGTTTTTTTATTTTTTTTAATCAATGGCTATAAAATATACATCAAAATTACTACAATCAATTTACCCTCCTTTTATCCTCATATATTTGTAACGAAGTTATTAATTCCCCTAACGAATAACTTCCTTAATTAATCCCCTAATTAATTAAACTCCTTTTTATTGATTAATCCCTTTTAATTAATAATGCATAATTTTAAAACTACCAAAAGCAGTATTCCCCCTACATTTGCTATGGTAGTTTTTTATTTCTTTCCATAAACACACAACAACAATTTTTTAAAACAGTAAACCACCTCTAGAGGTGGTTTACTGTTTTAAATATCAGTATAAATTGAATTCTTTTTTAAAATGACTTATCTTCTTATAAAAGAAAAACAGTAGACTTTCTTTTACCAATTTTTAAAGAATCTATTCTACTCCTTTTGTTAAACTCGGTGTTCTTTCTACAAATTCTTCTAATACTTTAAAGAAATTAAAGATATCAGTTTCCTCATTATTTGCATTAATTGTTACCAATCTAATAAAAGTATCTTCTTCAAAAGATCCGAATCCTACAACAGTAATTTGATCTTCGTACAAAGCTGTACAAAGCGCTATTGGATCAATATTTTTATAATTGAAACATATAGAAATAGAATTATCAAAACTATAAACTGTATAATCGGAATTATTTTTAATATAATTTAAAGCAATTTTTGCTAAATCAAATTGTTGCTCTACAATTTTGCGCAATCCAAATGTTCCTACAGATTTCCATAATGTCCAAAATTTTAAGGCATCATTTCTTCTTCCGCATTGAAAAGAAGTTTTTCCTAAGTTAAAATCGTCACCATCTGTTTGATACAAATAATCAGCTTCATTACTAAACGAATCGTGCAGTTGTTTTTTATCATTTACTAAAATAATTGAACACGTCATTGGCGTTCCAATCATTTTATGGGCATTATAACTAAATGAGTTTGATCTCTCAACTCCTTTTACAAGGTGTTTATAGGTAGCACTAAAAATTACACTTCCACAATATGCACCATCTACATGAAGCCATATATTATACTTATCTGTGATGTCTGCAATTTTATCTATCGGATCAAAAGCTCCTAAAACGGTGGTTCCGGCAGTTGCATTTACATATGTTGGAATAAATCCATTATTAAGATCTTCAATAACTTGTGCTTCTAATAGTTCCGGAATCATTCTTCCCTTAGCATCCGTTTTAATATAACGGATATTTTTTCTTCCTATTCCTGTAAAACTTGCATTTTTAGCATTCGAATAATGAGATTCTTTAGAAGTATAAATAATCATTGGTTTCGACATTCCATCTAACCTGCACATAGGATCTTTGGCGTCTCTAGCCATAACCAAAGCCATGTAATTACTCATGGATCCACCTGTTGGAAATGTTCCGTTACTTTGAGACCCATACCCAACTAAGTCGCAAGATTGTCTAATAATTTCTTGTTCTATTCCTACTTGAGGTCCTGCAACTTTGTATGTGTACATGCTGTTATTTAACATCACAGCTAATAAATCACCTAAAACAGCTTTGCTTTGTCTTCCGCCAAAAAGTTGGTTAAAAAATAAGTTTGTTGCTGTTTTGGGAGTCGAAATAAGTACATCTCGGAGCAATATTTTAAACTTATCATCAATCATTGCTGACTCATTTAGCGAGAGATCAATAGACTCATATAATTTATTCGAATCTATTCTTTCTGCTACAGGATTTTTTTCTTCTTCATTAATTAACCCCTCCACGAGTTCATTAAATAAAGCTAAATCTTTACTTATATCAGACATTTTATGCTACTTTTTAAAAATTGATTATAATTATACAGTCGTACAATAAGTTAATATTCTATCTACAAACGTTTTTGTTTTCTCGTCAAATGCTCTGCACTTTCGAATAGGTTTTGCGTATAAATGAAGTGACATACTTCTTTTTTTGATAAATTCTCCAAACTATGAAAACCCATAAAATCTTTCATATAAGTTACAGTATTTTCTTTTGAAACAGATGATTTAACAAAAGTAAGTCCGCCTACTTCATCTTCTTTATAAATAGTTTCTCGAAACTCTCCTTCAATAACTTTCACCCAACATTCCTCACCACCATGATCATGAATTGGAGTTATTTGTCCTTGTTCCCAACAAAGTAAGATCAATTCAAACTTTTCGTTATTAACAATACAATTTCGAGTGTAACACTCTTCAGACCATGAAATATAGTCTTCAAAAGTTTTTATCGGTAATTTTACTGAATGTATTATGTGATTGAAGGTCGTCCTCTCTCCTTCTGAAAGTGCGGTAACTAATTCATCTAATGATTGAATTGTTTTTGTGGTATTTTCGTTAGAATTTAAAATAACATGCTGCTTTTTTGTTCATTTAATGTACAAATTCAAGGTCACTCCCTAAATCCAACTAAAAAACTTAATATAATAATTAAATATATACAAGTTACACAAATATAGCCGTTTTCATATATTTATTAGACTATTAGAATAAAAACATCTTTTTTTTAAAATATTTTTTAAGAGTTTGAATGATTATAAAATCGTAAATATTATAAACTTGTTTGTTTTAATTTAAAAATAACTGAAGAAATTAATGCACAATCCATACAATAGCAACATTAAATTAAAAACATAAAAAAAGCTCAAGTTTACAACTTGAGCTTTTTATTTTATATAGATTTTAAGAGTTATGCCTTAAAAACAATTTTACGCATACGTAAGCTTTCTGGAGTAACTTCTAAATACTCATCAGCTTTAATATATTCCATATTTTCTTCTAAAGAAAAATCAATTTTCGGAGCAATTTTCATAGCGTCATCTGTACCCGATTTACGCATGTTTGTTAATTGCTTTCCTTTAATTAAGTTCACAGCCATATCGTCTGACTTAGAGTTTTCTCCAATTACTTGACCGATATAAATTTCTTGATTAACATCAATAAAAAACTTACCTCTATCTTGTAAACGGTTTAAAGCATATGCTGTTGCTTTACCAGTTGCAGCAGAAACGATAGCTCCTTTTACTTCTTCAGTAAAGTCACCTTTATAAGGTCCATACTCACTAAATCTATGGTTAATAATTGCTTGACCAGCTGTTGCTGTTAAAATTTTATTACGTAAACCAATTAATCCACGAGATGGAATTGTAAATTCTAAGTGTTGTAAATCTCCTTTAGGCTCCATAATCATTAAATCTCCTTTACGTAAAGAAACTAAGTTTACAGCTTTAGAAGCAACATCTTCTGGTACATCGATAGACAATGTTTCCATTGGCTCATGTTTCTTACCATCAATCATTTTTATAATTACTTGTGGTCTTCCCACTTGTAATTCATATCCTTCACGACGCATTGTTTCAATCAATACAGATAAGTGTAATACTCCACGACCAAATACGTTAAACTTGTCTTCAGAATCTGTAGTTTCAACTTTTAAAGCTAAATTCTTTTCTAATTCTTTAAACAGACGATCACGAATGTGACGAGATGTTACAAATTTACCTTCTTTACCAAAGAAAGGAGAATTGTTAATTGTAAACAACATACTCATGGTAGGTTGGTCAATTTCTGTTCTTGGTAATGCTTCTGGGTTTTCTAAATCAGCAATAGTGTCACCAATTTCAAATCCGTCAATACCTGTAATAGCACAAATATCTCCACAAGGAACTTTATCTACTTGAACTTTACCCATTCCTTCGAATACGTGTAGTTCTTTAATTCTTACTTTTTTAGTTGTACCGTCAGCTTTACATAACATGTAATCTTTACCAGCTTCTAAATCACCTCTAAAAACACGTCCAATAGCAATTCTTCCTGTAAAAGAAGAAAAATCTAAAGAAGTAATTTGCATTTGTGGAGTTCCTTCGTTGTATTTAGTTTCTGGAATAGATTCTAATACAGCATCTAATAAAGGTACAATATTATCAGTTTCGTTTTTCCAGTCAGTACTCATCCAATTGTTCTTTGCAGAACCGTAAATGGTAGTAAAATCTAACTGCTCTTCAGTAGCTTCTAAAGCAAACATTAAATCAAAAACTTTTTCATGAACGATGTCAGGAGTACAGTTTTCTTTATCTACTTTGTTAACAACTACGATAGGTGTTAATCCTAATTCTAAAGCTTTACCTAATACAAAACGAGTTTGTGGCATTGGCCTTCAAATGCATCAACTAATAATAAAACACCATCAGCCATTTTTAATACACGTTCTACTTCACCTCCAAAATCGGCGTGACCTGGTGTATCAATTACATTGATTTTTGTGTTTTTATAGTTTACTGATACGTTTTTAGAAAGAATTGTAATTCCTCTTTCACGTTCTAAGTCGTTATTATCTAACAATAAATCAGTACGTTCTTTACGATCGTCTAAAACTTTTGCTTGATCTATAATTTTATCTACCAAGGTAGTCTTACCGTGATCAACGTGTGCTATAATAGCGATGTTTCTAATTGGTTGCATTCTTGCTCGTTTTTTAAAGCTGCAAAAGTAGTGTATTAAAAATGAATACTATATAAATCTCGATGAATTATTTTTCTTCGTCTAAAGTTTTATCGTCTTCTCTAAAGGCACTTGGTAGTATATCTGGTATTAATTTTATTAACAACGGCAATAATAATGCGCCTCCTGGCAGCATAAATACTGCAAATGCAGGAATTGCTTTACAAATATCTAAGGTTTGTTTTTTAACCTTAGATATTTCTTCATCAGATAACTTTGTGGTAATCGATTTCTTTATCAAAAAAACTAGCTCTTTGCTTTCTTGAAGCTCTTTTGCTAGGCGTTTTTTGTTTATTTGAATTGCTGCCTTTATTTCGTCAACAGTATTCATTATAGCTTACGACGTTTTCTTTCTGTTTTCAATAAATTAAGCTCTCTTGAGGTTTGTCCTTCTATTGAAGTGTTTTCTTCTGCTCTACGTATTAAATAAGGCATCACATCTCGTACAGAGCCAAACGGAACATATTTTGCTACATTATAACCTTCTGCCGCTAAATTGAAACTAATATGATCACTCATCCCATATAACTGACCAAACCACATACGCTTATCATCCGCTTTAATATTATATTCTTTGGCTAAATCCATTAACAAATAAGAGCTGTCTTCATTATGTGTTCCTGCAAAAATTGCCATATTTTTATGTTCCATCATAAAGCGAACAGCTTCGTTATAATTCGTATCGGTAGCATTTTTATCAACACAAATAGGAGATGCATATCCTTTGTTTTCTGCTCTCTCACGCTCTTTCTCCATATAAGCACCACGCACCACTTTCATCCCTATATAATAGCCTTTTTGATGTGCTTTTTGATATAAACCACGTAAATAACCCATACGATCATGGCGGTACATTTGTAAAGTATTAAAAACAATTGCCTTGTCTTTATTGTACGTTTCCATTAATTCTTCAATCAAATCGTCTGCAGCTTCTTGCATCCAACTTTCTTCTGCATCAATTAATAACGGAACATCCTTTTTTACAGCCGCTTTACACACAGTATGAAAACGCGCTACCACTCTTTCCCATTCTACTTTTTCTTTTGCAGTATGTCCTTCTTTTTCTGTTAACTTTTGATACAAAGCAAAACGTCCAAAACCTGTTGGTTTAAATACCGCATAGGGAATTGATTTTTTTTCTTCAGCAAAATCAATTGTTTTCAACGTCATTTCTAAAGCATCATCAAACTGTGCTTCATCTTCTTTTCCTTCTACCGAATAATCTAAAATACTATGCACATTTCCTTTCTCATGCATTTTTTCGATATTCGGCAAACAATCATCTTCAGTTACGCCACCACAAAAATGATCAAAAACAGTAGAACGGATTAAACCCTCTACTGGTAAATGTGCTTTTAAGGCAAAATTAGTTACCGCTGTACCAATACGTACCATTGGTTGGTTTTGTATCATTTTAAATAAAAAGTATGCGCGCTCTAACTCTGAATCTGATTTTAATTTAAAAGCCGTTGCTGTGTTGTTAAAAAGTGTCATTATAGAAGTCTTGTTATATTTCATTTCAATCACAAATATAAATGACCCTTATGATATATTTTAATTTTTTCTATTTATTTTCGCTTTAAAATTCATATTAATAATGACCTCTATTAAAGCAGCAACATACTCTATTCATTTTAATGAAAAAGCGTATACCGAATTAGCCAGCTTAATTCGCAATAACAACTACTCGTCTATTTTTATTTTGGTTGATGACAACACACTTACACACTGTTATCCTCGATTTATACCTTTATTAGAAACAGATAAAAAAATTGAAGTAATTCAGATTGATGCTGGTGAAATTCATAAAAATATTGAAACTTGTGTGGGAGTTTGGAACGTGATGACCGAACTAGGTGCTGATAGAAAAAGTTTACTAATTACTTTAGGTGGTGGTGTTATTACTGATTTAGGCGGATTTGTAGCTGCTTCTTTTAAACGCGGAATCGATTTCGTGAATATCCCTACAACATTGTTAAGTATGGTTGATGCTTCTGTTGGTGGTAAAACCGGAATAGATTTAGGGGTTTTAAAAAACCAGATTGGTTTATTTGCTAACCCTGAAATGGTGGTACTTGATGCTGAATATTTACATACGCTTCCGGCAAGAGAAATTCGCTCTGGTACTGCTGAAATTATTAAATACGGAATGACACATGACATCCGTTTATTTAATGAAATTAAAGATAATAACGAATTAAATATTGTGGATTTAATACATCGTTCTATAGAAATTAAAAATGAAGTTGTTTTAAAAGATCCTACAGAGCAAAACATCCGTAAGGTTTTAAATTGGGGGCATACTATTGGTCATGGAGTTGAATCTTACTTTTTAGAAAATGAACAAAAAGAAAATTTAACACACGGTGAAGCTATTGCCATCGGTATGGTTTGTGAAGCTTATATTTCTTCTAAATTATTGAATTTTCCTTCGGATAAACTTCAAGAAGTAAAAAATACTATTCTTACTATTTATGGTAAAACAGCTATTTTAGAAGAAGATTTTTCTTCAATTATGGAATTAATGAAACATGACAAGAAAAATATAGGCGGAGAAATCAATTTTATTTTATTAAACAATTTCGGCGATTTTAAAATCGATTGTAAAGTTTCGAATCAATTAATTATCGAAAGTTTAAAATATTATAATTCTTAAAAAAGAGCAAGTTAATGTTGCTCTTTTTATGAATTATTTTGAGCATTTTTTATAAATGGCTTCATAAACAGGCAATATTTTTTCTAAAGAAAATAGCTTGATATGCTCTTTTGCATTGGCTTTAAATTGATTTAAAACAACATCGTCTTTTAAAATTTTAATTGCATTTTTCGCCATATCATCAACATCACCAAGATTACTTAAATATCCCGTTTTACCATGAATATTTACTTCTGGTAATCCTCCACAATTTGTAGATATAACAGCTGTACTGGCTGCCATTGCCTCTAAAGCTGCTAAACCAAAACTTTCTGTTTCTGATGGTAGTAAAAAAAGATCAGAATAACATAATATTTTAGCAACTTCGTTACTATTACCTATAAAAAGCACTTTACTTTCTATATTTAATTCTCTTGCAAGATTCTCTGCTTTTAAACGTTCCGATCCGTCACCAACCATTAATAATTTTGAAGGGACTTCTTTTTGAATTTTATTAAAAATTCTAATTACATCATCGGTACGTTTTACAGGTCGGAAATTACTAACATGTGTTAAAATTTTTTCTTCGGGTGTAGCTAAAGCAATACGCTTACATTCATCTTGATGTGCTCTATCGTATTTTTCTCCATCAATAAAGTTATAAACTACTTTTATATCTTTTTCAATATTAAATAATCGCAACGTATCTTCTTTTAAACTGTTAGAAACCGCTGTTACTTCATCTGACTTATTAATACTAAACTCTACTGCTGTTTTATAGGTTGGATGACTACCTACCAAAGTAATATCTGTACCATGTAAAGTAGTTACCACTTTTACGTTGATATCTTTATCTTCTAGCATTTTTTTAGCCATATACGCTGCATAAGCATGCGGAATAGCATAGTGTACATGTAAAACTTCTAGTTGATGTTTTTCAACTACTTCTACCATTTTGCTAGACAATGCTAACTCATAAGGCTGATATTGAAATAATGGATATTCTTCCATTACAACTTCATGAAAATGTAATCGATGTGAAAAAAAATCTAATCGAACAGGTTGATTATAGGTTATAAAATGTACTTCGTGACCTTTATCTGCCAAAGCCATTCCTAACTCAGTTGCTACTACTCCACTCCCTCCAAATGTAGGATAACATACAATTCCTATTCTCATATTTACGCTTGATTATTACAGTAAGATTACTGACGTAAATTTACGGTATTACTTACGCTTTTTTGTGAATAAAAACATAAAAAAATCCCGCTTTACAGCGGGATTTAAATTTTATATGTAAAACTATTTTAATAGTCTCCTAATGTTTCTGGGTTTTGCGCTAATGAAGAAGCTAATTGCTCATCATTTGGTGCCTTACCATGCCAAGCATGTGTATGCATCATAAAATCGATACCGTTACCCATTTCAGTGTATAATAACACACAAACTGGTTTTCCTTTACCGGTACGAGATTTTGCATCTGCCATTCCGCTTAAAATAGCTTCCACATTATTTCCTTCTCTTATTTCTAATACATCCCAACCAAAAGCTTCAAACTTTGCTTTTAAGCTTCCCATTGCTAGTACTTGATCTGTAGTTCCGTCAATTTGTTTTTCGTTTACATCAATAGTTGAAATTATATTATCAACTTTTTTTCCTGATGCATACATTGCTGCTTCCCAGTTCTGACCTTCTTGTAATTCACCATCACCGTGTAATGTATATACAATTTTATCGTCTCCGTTTAACTTTTTTGCTTCAGCAGCACCAATAGCAACACTCATACCTTGTCCTAAAGATCCTGAAGCAATACGAATACCTGGTAGGTTTTCGTGTGTTGTTGGATGCCCTTGTAAACGAGAATCTAATTTTCTAAACGTTGCTAATTCTGATACTGGAAAAAAACCACTATGTGCTAAAACGCTATAGTAAACTGGCGATATATGTCCGTTTGATAAAAAGAATAAATCTTCGTTATTTCCGTCCATTTTAAAATCAGTAGAATAATCCATGATTTCTTGGTATAAACAGGTTATAAACTCTGCACATCCTAAAGATCCTCCTGGATGCCCTGAATTTACTGCGTGAACCATTCTTACGATATCTCTACGAACTTGTTGTGTAAAATCTTGAAGCTGTTGTGTTGTTGGCATTGTTGTTTTGTTTTGTTCCGACAAAAGTAACTGTTTAGAAAACAATTGCCAATTACTTTATTTAAGTTTTTTGCTTTTTCTTTTTTGCTGCTGGAAAGAGCACATTATTTAAAATTAAGCGATACCCTGGCGATGTTGGGTGTAAATCCAACTCAGTTTTCGGATCTCCTACTCTATGCTGATAATCTTCAGGATCATGACCTCCATAAAAAGTAAACATACCTTTTCCTTTAGTTCCGTGAATATATTTACCCTCTCCATTGGTTTTGTTTTCTCCTAAAATCATTACGGTAGATTTTACAGTACTACGATCAAAAGAAGTTGTTTGCCCCATAAATGCTTTTACCAATTGTGTGTGATTTTGAGTTAACATGGTTGGTACTTGATCCCATTTTGCTGAAAACTCTCCCAATGTAAAATAATCAACCTCTTTTTTAATTCTACGTTTACGAGTCATATCAATAGATGAAAACTCGTAAGTTGTTGGATTACGAATCAACTCGAAATCTTTAAAAGCAAAGGTTTTATTAAAATCTATTTTAGATTGATAATTAGGTTCTGAAGCATCACCGTCAAACATTCCCTCTGCAATATCTACTCCATCAGCAGCCAAAGCAATGTCAAAACTATCGGTTGCTGAACACATGGCAAACATAAATCCGCCACCAACTACGTAATCTCTAATCTTTTTTGCTACCGCTCTTTTTTCTTCTGATACTTTAGTATAGCCTAATTTTTTAGCCAATGCTTCGGCATCTTTTTTCTGTTGAATATACCAAGGTGCCGTTCTAAAGGCACCGTAAAAACGACCATATTGTCCCGTAAAATCTTCGTGATGTAAGTGCAGCCATTCATATAATAGTAATTTATCGTTTAATACTTCCTCATCATAAATTACATCAAACGGAATTTCAGCATAAGCGAGTACCATCGTTACAGCATCATCCCAAGGCATTTTACCTTTTGGTGAATACACCGCTATTTTTGGCGCTTTTTCTAAAGTTACTGCTTCTTGATTTTTTGAAGGTGATGAAATTTCTTCTAAAATTAATACTGATTTAGCATCTGAGATTATTCGATAAGAAACTCCGCGTATTTTGCATTCTTTTTCAATTGATTCGTTGTTTTCTATTAAAAAAGCACCGCCGTCATAATTTAACAACCATTTTGCTTTTAACCCGTTTTGCAACGCGTAATACACAATTCCGTATGCTTTTAAATGATTTTTCTGATTCTCATTACTCATCGGAACATAAATAAAAGATGCCCAAATTGAGTTTGACACTAATAAAAATAATATTAATATGTATAGGTGTTTTTTAATCATATTAAAAATTCTAAAATTAAGTTTAAAGTAATAATCAACGATATACTACTCGCTTTCAAAAAAATCTAAATCTATTTCCTTTACCTCATAAATTGATTTCAATTGTAAACCAACACTAAACTCGTGCATAAGGTTAACTAATTTATCTCCATTTATAAGAATTATTGTATGATGAGCATCATTTGCCTTCTTTTCTGCTCCTTTATCAAAGGTTGAAGTTGTTACAAATACTCCTTTCTTAGTATCTCCACTCATTGCTCCAATAAAATTTCTTATATCTTTTTCTCTAACTTTATTTTCTCCATATCTTTTGGCTTGAATATAAATCTTATCCAAGCCTAGCTTATCTTCATTAATTATACCATCTATGCTTCCATCACCTGTCTTAGCTGTTTCTATGAAATCACCATAACCCATTTTTTTTAGGAGAATTAAAATTACCTTTTCAAAATAAAAAGGATCCATCGATTTCAACTTATCTAAAAGTTCTTCCTTAACTTCTGTTTCAATTTGTAAAAACCCTTCATCAATTAGATCTTGCGGAGAAGCATTTTCTATTTTTTGAGGTGTTGTATCTTTCGTAGGGTGTTCTTCTGTATAAAAATCAAGAAAATTTGATGAATTTTCAACATCTTTAAGAGATAAAGATTTATTAACCGAATTTTTACCTTTATCCGTAATTTTCACCATACCTCGTTTAGGGAACTCAATGAAACCTCCTTTTTTTAAATATGATTTACCCCATGCTATTCTGTTTAAAATTAAAGTATCTCCGCTTTTCGTCTTCTTTTCTAACTGTTCATCTGTTAAATGAGAATAAAACTTTTCGATAATCTCTTTACTCATTTCACGATGATGAATAGTCTCTTCATTTAAAAGAGTTTTTAATATTGGCATAAATGTTTCGTGAAACTTAGGTATTTCTTTATTTTTTAGCATATTTTTTAATTGCAAACTTTTAAAAACTAAAATACACAATTACTAAGTAGCAATTGTGTATTTATTATATTTTATGAATTGTTTAAGTTTTAAAACGGTACATCATCATCACTTGGTCCGAAAGCATCTTCTGGCGATGCAAAATTACTAGAAGCTACATCAGTATTAAATCCAGATTCTGCACCTGAGTTCATACTCGATTGAAACTCACTACTAATACCTTCTTCTAAATCTGAGAATAAAGCTAAATGCCCAGTAAACTTTAAACGGATATTATCCATTCCACCGTTACGGTGTTTTGCTACAATAAACTCTCCTTGCCCTTCACATGGTGAATGATCATCATCATCCCATTCTGTCATACCGTAATATTCTGGTCTAAAAATAAACGATACAATATCGGCATCTTGTTCAATTGCTCCAGATTCACGTAAATCTGATAGTAACGGACGCTTAGAGCCTCCACGTGTTTCTACTGCACGCGATAATTGAGATAAAGCAATTACTGGTATACTTAATTCTTTTGCTAATGCTTTTAAGTTTCGCGAAATAGTTGATATTTCTTGTTCACGGTTTCCTCCTGCTCCACCAGCTGTCATTAACTGTAAATAATCAATTACAATTATTTTCACATCGTGTTGCGATACTAAACGTCGTGCTTTTGCACGTAAATCGAAAATTGAAAGCGCCGGAGTATCATCAATAAAAATAGGAGCATCTGAAAGTCTTTTAACCTTTACATTTAACTGTTCCCATTCATGTGGTTCTAGGTTTCCTTTACGTAATTTTTCTGATGTTAAACCTGTTTCAGAAGAAATCATACGTGTAATTAACTGTACCGATGACATCTCTAAAGAGAATACTGCAACGGCGTGGTTAAAATCAATCGCCATATTTTTAGCCATCGAAATTACGAAGGCCGTTTTTCCCATACCAGGACGTGCTGCAATAATAATTAAATCTGATGGTTGCCAACCTGAAGTTAAAGCATCTAATTTTGTAAATCCGGTAGCCAAACCACTCATTCCTTCTTTACCAGAAATTTCTTGTATTTTGGTAATAGATTGTTGTACTAATGAATCGGCTCTTTCGGCTCCTTTTTTAAGATTTCCTTGTGTTACTTCAAATAATTTACCCTCGGCATCATCTAATAAATCAAAAACATCAATAGTTTCGTTGTAAGCACTTTCTATTATTTCAGACGAAATTGTAATTAATTTTCGCTGAATATATTTTTCTAATATAATTCTTGCGTGAAACTCAATATGTGCCGAAGAGGCTACTTTTTGAGTTAAACCTATTAAGAAAAAATCACCTCCGGCTAAATCTAAAGTTCCGTTTTTCTTTAATTGATTTGATACTGAAAGTAAATCAATCGGTTCAGAATTTTGAAAAAGTGTATAAATAGCCGCGTAAATTTCTTGATGCCTTTTATCATAAAAAGAATCAGGATTAAGAATATCAATTATTTCATCGATTCCTTTTTTATCAATCATCATGGCACCTAAAACAGCTTCTTCCAATTCTAAAGCTTGTGGTGGTAATTTTCCTTTTTCAAGACTAATAATTTTAGCCTTGTCAGTTTTAGTTCCTCTAAGAGATTGAGTTCTTTCCATAACTGCAAATGTAATTTTTTAAGCTGATACTTCTAGGAGCTATCTTTAACTTTCTTTATGCACAAATTTTGTAAACAAAACTGTTATTAACTTGTTGATAACGTACTAACTTTCTTATTTTTGATGTTATGCAGTACAATAAAAAACAGCTTATAATAGCTTTAACTTTACCTTTTCAAATATTATTTGTGCATTTTTTTAGCCAAAAACCACAATGGGTAGAGCAATATTACAGCACAGGAATATATCCTTATATTTCTAATTTCTTTCGCTTTATTTTAGGATGGATTCCTTTTTCGTTTGGTGATTTTTTAGGTTTTATATTGATATTCTTGTTCGTTAAAGCTATTTATCAATTAATTAAAAACCGATTTAAAAACAGTATACCGTTGCTTCTGAAGTTTATAACGACTTTATCTATTATTTATTTTTGTTTTTATGCTTTTTGGGGATTCAATTATTTTCGCGAGCCTTTGGCTAAAAATTTAGGCTTGCAACAATCAACATACACAACCGAACAGTTGGTTGAAACTACGCAACAAATTGTTTTAGAATTAAATAAAATTCATTTACAAATTACCAAAAATGATACTATAAAAGTTACCGTTCCATATTCTCAAAAAGAAATTTACCAGTTAGCTACCAATGGTTATAAAAACTTAGCTTTTATTTATCCGCAGTTAGCGTATAAAAATCCGTCTATAAAAAGTTCTTTAGTGAGTTTGTTTCAATCTTATAACGGAACCGCAGGTTATATAAATCCGATTACAGGCGAGGCGCAAATAAATGATAGGATTCCTAAAACGGGATATCCGTCAACGACTTGTCACGAAATGGCACATCAAATTGGTTGGGCTGCAGAAAATGACGCAAATTTTGTTGGTTTCTTAGCGGCTATTAAAAACGACGATTTATACTTTAAATATTCAGGATACAGAATGGCGTATAATTACTGTATTCGTCAAATTTACAGACGAGATAAAGAGTTGGCTTCTGAAATTAAAAAAACGGTAAATATCGGAATTTATAAAGATTATAGAGATAGTTATTTACATTGGAAACAATTTGAAAATCCTATTGAGCCGTATTTAAAAAAAGGCTACAATTCATATTTAAAAGCAAACAATCAATCAAAAGGAATAAAATCTTACAGTTATGTAGTAGATTTGTTAATCGCTTATTTTAAACATCAGAAATAGAAAAAAATGAAAAATATAGTAACTGTTTTAGTGTTAATTTTAATGATTTCTTGTAATTCATTTCCCGATTTAAAAGAAGAGTTTCCCTGTAAAGAAACTAGTTTTTATGATAATCTTAAAAAAAGTGAAGATGTTAGAAATATGTTTAGTGTACAACTGCCAAAACATTGGAAGGTAAACTTATATTATGATGACACGAAAACATCTATCTACGCTGCCGACACAACCACCAGTGTTACAAAAACAACACTTATGGATGTTACTTTGGTGCATAAAACTGTTTTTTTAGACAATACTTTTAAGCAAAAAATTACGGATGACAATAAAAAAATGGACTTATCAGAAATTAAAACCAACGATGTAAACATTCTTAATAAGCCTTCTTATTACAGTTATGCTAAAGGTAAAAAAGGCAATTATTCGTATCATATATTAAATACCTTTACTAAAATAAACGATGACAACTTCTTACATGTTAAAACCGAAGTTTATGGAGATTCTTTAGTAGATGAACGAATTTGTAAAGCCCTAAATTTAATTAACAAAACACAACTGAATTAGTTACTTTTGAAATGCTAAAAACTACAACAATGAACAAACAACATATCATCAATCGATTTATAAAATATGTAACTATTGATACTGAAAGCGATCCTAACAATCCTGCTTTTCCGAGTACCGAAAAACAATGGGATTTAGCAAAGGTTCTTGAAAAAGAATTGAAAGAAATAGGAATGGAAGAGGTAGATTTAGATGAAAACTGTTACCTAATGGCTACGCTGCCTAGTAATTTAGATTACGAAGTACCAACAATTGGTTTTGTTGCGCATATAGATACAAGTCCTGATTTTACTGGAGCGAATGTAAAACCACAAATCCACGAAAATTACGACGGAAAAGACATTATTTTAAACAAAGAGCAAAACATTGTATTGTCTCCTGATTATTTTGATGACTTATTACAATACAAAGGTCAAACTATCATTACTACTGACGGAACAACGCTGTTAGGTGCCGACGATAAAGCTGGTGTTACCGAAATTGTTTCTGCGATGGAATATTTAATTCAGCATCCAGAAATTAAACACGGTAAAATTAGAGTATGTTTTCCGCCGGATGAAGAAGTTGGTAAAGGTGCGCATATGTTTGATGTTGAAAAATTTGGAGCTAAATGGGCGTACACCATGGACGGAAGTCAGATTGGTGAGCTAGAATATGAAAATTTTAATGCAGCTGGTGCTAAAATTACTGTAAATGGTAAAATAGTTCACCCAGGATATGCTAAAGGAAAAATGATTAATTCGATGACTATTGCTAGCGAATTAATCAACGCAATGCCAGCCGATGAAGTTCCTGAAAAAACTACTGGTTATGAAGGTTTTTTCCACTTACATCATATGGAAGGAAAGGTTGAGCAAACCACATTACAATATATTATTAGAGATCATGATATGGAGTTGTTTAAAAATCGTAAACAAGCCATGTTAGATTTAGTTTCGGTAATGAATACGAAACTAGGTAAAGACTTAATTGAAATTGAAATTAAAGATCAATACTACAATATGAAAGAAAAAGTAACTCCGGTTATGCATATTGTTGATATCGCTGAAGAAGTTATGAATGAAATGGGAATTAAACCATTAATTAAACCAATTCGTGGTGGTACAGATGGTTCTCAATTATCTTACAAAGGCTTACCGTGTCCTAATATTTTTGCTGGAGGGCATAATTTTCACGGACGTTACGAATATGTACCTGTTGAAAGTATTTTAAAAGCTACCGAAGTAATTGTTGGTATTGCAGAAAAAGTATCGGTAAAGTTTAAATAAGTTTATAATTGCCTAATCCTAAAAAATCTTTTTAGGGTTAGGCTTTCTTACATCTAACTTTATTATCTTCTTACCCCCTACTAATCTATCTCTTTTAAAAGGAATGATGAAACCGAAATCAGGCATTTAAATTCTAAAAGCACTCAATAGTTAAAATATGTTACGACTTAGTTGTTTACTATAGAAAACCTAAATGATAACACAATTTCTTAGGCTATTTTTATAAAGCTATTAATCCTTATAGAAAAATTTTATTTATACTTTATTATTCAATTATCAAGTATTAAAGAAATATAAAAAAGAGCTACCCACTTTAAAGACAACTAAAAATGAACGAATTAAGGAGCATATTAAAAGAAATCATTGGGTTAACAGAAAATGAATGGGAGCAGTTTTCTAATCAATTAAAAAGGCAGGAATATAAAGCGAAAACCTTATTAATTAAAGAAGGTAAAACTGCAAAAAAATTGTACTTTATTGAATATGGATTACTTAGAACATATAAGAACTTAGAGGAAAAAGAAATTACTACTTACTTTTCTTGTGACCATCAATTTATAACTGTTTTTAATAGTTTTATACATCAAATACCTTCTTCAGAAAACTTAGAAGTAATTGAAAATAGTATTGTTTATGAAATATCTTCTCGTAACTTGGATCAACTATATAAAGAATCACCGAAATTTGAAAAATTTGGTAGAATTTTAGCTGAAAAAAATCACCTTTGTGCTATAGAAAGAAGCTTAACAATGCAAACTAAATCAGCTAAAAAAAAGTATTTAGATTTCTTAAAAAATTACAATAAAAAAATTATAAGTAGAGTTCCTCAACACCAAATTGCTAGTTTTCTTGGTATAGCACCAGAATCGTTAAGTAGAGTTCGGAAAGAAATTTCCATTTCATAACAAATGTCAAGATGTAAATATTAAAACAGTTCTTTCTTTGTGTTTCATAAACCTATAAATAAGCACAATGAAAATTTCAAATAAAATAAAATTATCTATTATCTTAGTATCTGTAATGCTTGTAGCATTCATTATTAGTATTTTATATAACGCTCGATCAATTTCTCCAATAGCTTGGACACCTCCTTTAATACCAAAACTAGAAGGAGTTATGGCTGAAAACGAATTACTAAGTAAAACCCAACGCATAAACTTAAACGGTTGGTTTTACCCTGAAGATGTTGCTATAGATAATCAAGGAAATCTATACTGTGGCGTACACATTTCTAAAACAGATTTCACCGATGGACGTGTTTTAAAAATTGCTCCTTCGGGGAAAGTTTCTGTTTTCTCCAATTCTGAATCTTGGGTTACAGGATTACATTTTGATAGCAATCAACATCTTATTGCTTGCGATTTAGAAAGAGGCTTAATAAGTATTGATCTAAATGGTAAAATAAAAACATTGGCAAGTGAAGATGAAAACGGGAACAAATTCTTAATACCTAATGATGTAGATATTGCTAAAGATGGCATGATTTATTTTACAAATACATCCTCAAAAATGACCTTTAGTAATAAAAATGTTTGGAAGTTATTAATGGAAGCTAAACCAGACGGAGGTCTTTACAGTTATAATCCCAAAACCAAACAAGTAAAAACTCTTATAGACGGTACTTACTTTGGAAACGGGGTTGCTGTTTCACAGAATGATGATTTCGTTTTAATGGTTGATTTAGCAAAATATAGAATAATTAGATATTGGCTTAAAGGTGATAAAAAAGGAACTAAAGATATTTTTATAGATAATTTACCCGGTTTCCCAAATGGAGTTTCTAGAAGGTTAGATGGTAGTTTTTGGCTTGGTTTTTCTACAAAAAGAGATAAATCATTAGATGAAATACACCCAAAACCTCTCCTTAAAAAAATTATATATGGACTTCCTTCTTTTTTACAACCTAAAGCTGTACCATACGGAATGATAATGCACTTAAGTAGTAAAGGAGAAATCATAAAAACATATTACGATACAACAGGAGAGTTTGTAACAGAAGCCACTTCTGTTGAAGAACACGATGGCTATCTTTATTTTGGTGGAGATGTATCTGGTTATATTTCAAAATATAAACTAGAAGAATAATGTTTTTTTCCTTTCGCTCAATTTAATTAGCATTATGCGAAGCTCAAAACACCATTACTTAGTAATTTGAGCTTTTTTCATTAAATTTACATTTAAAAATCTAACAAAATCAGCATGATAAATGTATTTTAGAAAAATGAAACTTCAAAATATTTTTTTATTCATATTAATTACATCAATTAATATCAACGGTGTTTTTTGTCAAAATAGCAATATGGAGCACAAAATTGAAAATACAAAAAACTTAGGAAGAGAAGTACTCATTAAAAAAGCAAAAAGCATTCTTAAGGAAAAATATCCTTCCTTAAAAATAAACTTAAATGAGTTTGAAGTAACAGCTTGGTCTAATAAAAAAAAAGTTTTAGTTCACTTTAAAAGGTTTATTAAATTTACTCCTCTAGGCTACAAAAAAGGTCATTTTAATTATAATTTCTCTGTAAATGTAATAACAAAAAGCACGCTCCCTTTCGATGTTTTCGGAACAACACAGTTTTATACACCAACAAAAGAAGACACTAAAAAAATAGCATTTGTAAAAAAATCTTTTAACGTATTTAAACCTGGATTTGAAAACGAAGTGTTTGAAAAAAATAATATGTATATTTTATCTATTAGTAACGATACTTATTTTGTAATACATCATATTGATAAAATAACAGGAGAAGAAATACCAAAAAGTACCATACAAGGAAATTGGGAACCTGACCCTTTCGAAACAGCAGATAAAAATCCTTTAATAGAAATAATAAAGTAATACTTTTTTTTACAAAAAATCCGCTGAAAGTTTTCAGCGGATTTTT
This sequence comes from Tenacibaculum retecalamus, assembly GCF_027941755.1. Classification (NCBI taxonomy): domain Bacteria; kingdom Pseudomonadati; phylum Bacteroidota; class Flavobacteriia; order Flavobacteriales; family Flavobacteriaceae; genus Tenacibaculum; species Tenacibaculum retecalamus. The sequence continues at coordinate 1,698,559 of NZ_CP115916.1, forward strand.
TTATTATGCTTCGATATCAGATTCGAAATCGTTTTTCATTTTTTTACTTCCTTCGTAGAGTTCATACTTTACAAAACGACAATCTAAATCGGCATTTTTAAGCGGTATTCTCTTTGACGTTCTTAACCCAACATGTTTTAACGCTAACATATCCGAAGTAATTAACCAAGCTGTAGAATCGTGATAATTATGCTTTAAAGTATCTCCTATTTTGGTATAAAACTCTTCTACATCAATATTTAAACGTTCACCATACGGCGGGTTAAATAAAATGGTTGTTTTACCAAATACTTCTTTCTTAGAGTTAAAAAAGTTTACGTGGTGTATACCTATAAACTCGTCTAAATTGGCGTTTACAATGTTTTGTTTTGCTTTTGTAACTGCAGACGGAGCTTTATCAAATCCCATTATTTTAAAATGAGAGCTTGTAATTTTCTTTAACAACGCATCCTGAATTACAAAAAACAAATCCTCATCGTAATCTTTCCAGTTTTCAAAAGCAAAATGCTTACGATTAATGTTTGCTGGTATATTATTAGCAACCATGGCTGCTTCAATTAAAATCGTACCTGAACCACACATTGGGTCGATAAAATTTTCTTCTCCTTTATAACCAGATAACAATACCAATCCTGCCGCTAACACTTCGTTAATTGGTGCAATATTGGTAGCGCTTCTATACCCTCTTTTGTGTAGTGAATCTCCTGATGAATCTAAAGAAATTGTTAACCATTCATTATGAATATGAATATGAATTTTAACATCTGGATGTTTTAAATCTACATTCGGACGCTTTTTGTACTTGCTCATAAAATAATCAGCAATTGCATCCTTCGATTTTAAACTAATATAGTGTGAATTTGTCGTAAAATTCTTCGAATTTACTACTGCTCCAATAGCAAAAGTCCCGTCAACATCAATATATTTATCCCATTTTACACGCTGAATTGCTTCGTATAAATCTTCTTCATCAAAAATTTTACTCTTTTTAATCGGTTTTAAAATACGAATAGCCGTACGCAAAGCAATATTTGCTTTATACATAAAACCTGTATCTCCTTTAAAAGTAACATTACGTATTCCTTCCTTAACATCCTGACCACCAAGCTTTCTTAGTTCATCTGCTAAAACTCCTTCTAAACCTGCCATCGTAACGGCAGTCATTTTAAAATCTTTCTCCATGTAATTGTAAAATTTCATTGCAAAAGTACAGCTTATTTTGGGTTGATATGAATCTTTTCTTGTTTCAATCTAAAAAACGTAAGATTTATGTATTTTTGCAGACCTTATACTTATGAAAACAACAGACTGGTTTACTTCTTGGTTCGATACTTCCTATTATCATACATTATATAAGCATAGAAATGATGCAGATGCTCAATTTTTTATGCGTAACGTAACATCGTTTTTAAAATTACCTAAATCGAGTCATATTGCCGATTTACCTTGTGGTAAAGGACGACATTCGGTATACTTAAATTCTTTAGGTTACAAAATAACTGGTGGCGATTTAAGCAGAAACAGTATTGAATATGCTAAAAAATTTGAAAATGAATCGCTGAATTTTGAAGTTTGGGACATGCGTGACCCTATAGAGCATAAATACGATGCTATTTTTAACTTATTTACAAGTTTTGGTTACTTTGAGGATGACAATGAAGATATCGCTATTTTAAAAAGCATTAAAAACGGCTTAAAAGAAAATGGTGTCTTTGTTTTAGATTTTTTAAATGTCGAGAAAGTTAAAAACTCTTTAGTTTTAAAAGAAGTTAAAACAATTGATGGTATTGAATTTCACATTAAAAGAGAAATTAAAAACGGTTTTATCTTAAAACACATTTCTTTTATTGCTGATGACCAACAACATTCATATACCGAGCAGGTAAAATTTTTAACCTTAGATAAAATGGAAAGCTATTTTAAAAAAGCTGGTTTAAACTTAAAACATGTTTTTGGTGATTATAGTTTAAATACTTTTGATAAAAATACTTCTGATAGATTAATACTAATTGGAGAATGAGTTACATATTATTAATAATTGCTGTTTTACTAGGCTCTTTACTTGTTTTATTTTTAAAACCTAACAATCAATTAGTTCGCCTTTTATTGGCCTTTAGTGGCGCTTATTTACTATCGGTTACGATATTGCACTTACTTCCCGAAGTTTATATACATACAGGTAATGCCAAGAAAATAGGAATCTTAATTTTAATCGGAATTATTATACAATCGGTTTTAGAATCTTTTTCTAAGGGTGCAGAACACGGTCATATTCATGTACATTCTGATTCGTCAAAGTTTCCTTGGTTACTATTTGTGAGTTTATGTATTCACGCTTTTTCTGAAGGATTGCCAATACATCATGCTGACGATAATTTACTTTGGGCAATTATTGTACATAAAATTCCTATTGCTATTGTTTTAACAACTTTCTTTCTACAGACAAACTATAGTAAAAAAACAATCGTTTTATTTTTAAGTTTATTTGCTTTAATGAGTCCATTGGGAGTTTTAGTTTCTGATAAAGTGCCTTTTTTCAATGAATATCATACCGAAATAACGGCTTTAATTATTGGGGTTTTTCTACACATATCTACCATCATACTTTTTGAAAGTTCAGAAAATCACAAATTCAATTTTAAAAAATTTACCGCAATCCTTTTGGGAATTGTATTAACAATACTTACGCTTTAATATTTTTTTAAATAGCGTATATAAAAAAACATCAAATTGAAACAAATTCAATTTGATGTTTTTTCGATTTATAAAGTACTCTTATTATGAAATAAATTCAACGTAACAAATCTCCTTAAAATTATGCTATTCCTCTTCTCTATTCACTAAATCAATAGAAAAAGCAGGCATGCAAACAGCTAAATACTCACAAGGTTCATTAAACGGGTTTGAATATTGAACTCGCACTCCTTTTGTTATTTTAATTGATTCTCCTGCTTCTAAAACAACAATATCTCCATCAATATTAAATTATTTTTTACCTTTTATAATATACGTATATTCTTCAAATGCTGGTGTTTGAAAAGGTTCACTCCAATTAACTGGCGCAACCATGTGTGGAATACTTACTTTTGGGTTTTTATCCGTAGCATTACCAAAATGCTCTTCTATTAATTTTCCATCTGTAGTTGGTACTACAAATGGTTTTCTTTGAATTGTATATTTTTTACTCATAATATAGAAATAAAAAAGTCGAAACAATTGTTTCGACTTTTCATATGTTTTAGTTAAACCAAATAGTTAGTGATTTTATTTTCGCTAAATCAGGAATCTGTTCTTTCGTTATTTTTTGAGTACTAAATTCTTTTAATCCCAAATCTTCTTTATCTAAAGAAATCGTTGCATTTAAATCGTCTATAAACAAGGTAGCTGATAAAAATGACGACTCAACTTTACTAATCGTATTATTCGCATTAACTTCCTGAAAAGAAGAACTGATATTTAAACCTGTTTTTGTTTTAAAGCGATCATCAAAAATCTCAACACTTTTTATTGTTGATGTTGAATCTAACTGTTCTTTAGGTACAATCGTTAACAAATGCTTACCTCCTTTTTCGTAAACTAAATATTTATCATCCTCCTGAAAAAAGTTATTTCCTTTAGCACCTTCGCTTAGTATTTTTACTATAGAATCATTTTCAAAAATTCCATCAACCTCTTGCATGGTCGTTTTTATTGTTAATTTTCCGATTTTACCTTTAGAAACATCAAATTTACTGTTTCCGCATTGTATAAATACTATTGAAATTAAAGCGATTATTAAGGGTTTAATTATGTTTTTCATTTATTTATTTGGTTTGTTATTATTAAAAACGTGTTTATATACTATTTGTTTTATTTTAATACTTTTTTTAATATTCCGAAAACACTACGAATAAAAGTTGCACTGGTTAATACTTTTATAATCGGATTTTGTCGTGTACTTCTACTTCGTGTTGACGAAGACCTTCTGCTTGTTTTCGCTGCTTCTTCTTTGCGAGCTGCTGCCGTTTTTTCTTTATTGATTTGTTCAATTTTATCATTTAAAAGCTCGTATGCGCTTTCTCTATCAACAATATCGTTATATTTAGGTATCAATCTCGAATTGTCTAATACCTGTTTAATTTCTTTCGCTGTAAGCACATCCATTCTACTCATAGGTGCACGTAACATCGTTCTTGCTAACGGAGTTGGAATTCCTTTTTCATTTAAAACCGATACCAAGGCTTCTCCTATTCCTAACTGCGTTAATACTTCTTTAGTATCGTAATACTCAGAATCTGGATAATTTTCGGCAGCTAATTTAATTGCTTTTCTGTCTTTTGCCGTAAATGCTCGTAAGGCATGCTGAATTTTCATTCCTAATTGTGCTAAAACATCTTCTGGCACATCCTTCGGATTTTGCGTTACAAAATACAACCCTATTCCTTTCGAACGAATTAATTTTACAATACTTTCAATTTGATTTAACAATGCTTTCGATGCTTCTTCAAAAACTAAATGTGCTTCATCAATAAAAATAACTAACTCAGGTTGATCGCTATCTCCTTGCTCTGGAAATGTTTCATACACTTCTGCTAATAATTGCATCATAAAAGTTGAAAACAACTTTGGTTTATCTTGAATATCTGTTAATCTTAAAACAGATATTAAACCACGTCCGTTTTCATCAACACGCGTTAAATCATCTACTTCAAATGATTTTTCGCCAAAAAATAAATCACCGCCTTGTTGATCAATTTCTACAATTTTTCTAAGAATTGCTCCTGTACTTGCTGTAGAAATTCTTCCGTATTCTTCTTGAATTTCTTCTTTTCCTTCATTGGTTACAAATTGAAGGATTTTCTTAAAATCTTTTAAATCTAATAAAGGTAATTTATTATCATCACAATATTTAAAAATAATTGCTACAATTCCCGATTGGGTTTCTGTTAAATCTAAAATACGCGCTAATAAAACAGATTCAAATTCAGATACTGTTGCACGTAAACGTATACCTTCTTGCTCTGATATTGATAAAATTTCTATCGGATATTTAGTAGCATTAAAAGGGATACCTATTTTTTCGTGACGCTCATCTATTTTAGCATGTCCTGGGCTTGGTTGTGCTAATCCGCTTAAATCACCCTTTACATCCATTAACAACACCGGAATTCCTTTATCAGACATGTTTTCTGCCAATACTTGCAAAGTTTTAGTTTTACCTGTACCTGTTGCTCCGGCAATTAATCCGTGGCGGTTTAAGGTTTTTAATGGAATATTTACCAGCGCATTTGTTACTGTTTCTTCCCCCAACATACCAGCACCTAATGTGATAAAATCTCCTTTACTTTTATAGCCTTCAGTAATGTATTTGAAAAACGCTTCGGTTTTGCTCATATTGTTCCGATTCTTTTTTATTGATAAAACACGTAAAAGTAACAAAAATCATCCATAAAATTTTAATGTTGACTATCTTTGCACTCTTATGTTGAAAAAAGAAGTACAAGAGTTTATAAATAAAGGAGAAATGCTTCCATTAATGGAAGAATTTTATACGATTCAAGGTGAAGGAGCGCACACAGGTACTGCTGCTTATTTTATTAGAATTGGAGGTTGCGATGTTGGTTGCCATTGGTGTGACGTAAAAGAAAGTTGGGATGCGAATTTACATCCACCAACAAAAACAGACGTAATTATTGCCAATGCAAAAAAATGAGCCAAAACAGTAGTAATTACTGGTGGTGAGCCATTAATGTGGAGTTTAGATTATATTACCAAAGAACTTCAGGATAAAGGGATGAAAACGCATATAGAAACTTCTGGTGCCTATGCTTTTTCTGGTGTTTGGGATTGGTTTTGCTTATCTCCTAAAAAAACAAAATTACCTACAAAAGAATGTTATAAAGAAGCTGATGAATTGAAAATGATTATTCATAATAAGAATGATTTTCAGTTTGCAGAAGAACAAGCTGAAAAAGTAGGCAAAAAATGTCAGCTCTTTTTACAACCTGAATGGAGTAAAAAAGAAGAAATGACACCATTAATTGTAGATTATGTGATGAAAAATCCGAAATGGCGTGTTTCTTTACAAACTCATAAATTTTTAAATATACCTTAATAAAAAAGCAACCAAATTTGGTTGCTTTTTTGTTGGAATAATTATTTTAACAACCTGTTTTTAATCTCTATTCGAATTTACTTAAAAATCTCATCGAATATAAATCTTCTTTTACTATCATTACAAATACATATGAGTGATTAATTCAAACAAAAAACTCGCCCAAAAGGCGAGTTTTAATACAATATATTCTTTGTATGATTATTCTTTATAAACACCCATATTTGCATATTTATCCATACGCTGGACAATTAAATCGGTATTATTTAAATCTTTAATTTCGTTAAAAGCAGTTAAAATTTGTTCTTGTACTGCTTTAAAAGCGCCTTCTCTATCAGAATGTGCTCCTCCTATTGGCTCTTCAATAATTCCGTCAATTAATTTTAATCGCTTCATATCATCACCAGTAAGTTTTAAAGCTTCGGCTGCTTGCTCTTTATACTCCCAACTACGCCATAAAATAGACGAACATGATTCAGGAGAAATTACCGTATACCAGGTATTTTCCATCATGTATACCTTGTCTCCTACTCCAATACCAATTGCTCCTCCTGATGCGCCTTCACCAATAACAATCGTTATAATAGGTGTTTTAAGACGAGTCATTTCAAGAATATTACGTGCAATTGCTTCACCTTGCCCACGTTCTTCAGCTTCTAAACCAGGATACGCTCCTGGAGTATCTACTAATGTTACTACCGGAATACCAAACTTTTCTGCCATTTTCATTAAACGCAAAGCTTTACGATATCCTTCTGGATTTGCCATCCCGAAATTACGGTACTGACGTGTTTTTGTATTATATCCTTTTTGCTGACCGATAAACATAAACGATTGATCACCAATTTTACCTAAACCACCAATCATAGCTTTATCGTCTTTTACATTACGATCACCATGTAGTTCCATAAAAGTATCTCCACAAATAGCTTTTATATAATCTAATGTATATGGGCGATTTGGGTGACGTGACAATTGTACACGTTGCCAAGGAGTTAAGTTTTTGTATATATCTTTTTTAGCTTTTTCTATTTTTTTCAATCTTACTACAGGTTGCGGTAACATCAACATCACTTTCTTTCCCTATATCAAAACACTTTGCCAATTGATCTTCTAATTCTTTTATTGGCAATTCAAAATCTAAATATTCCATTATATATCGTTTGATTTTATAATTCGTTGTTTGTAAAGGCAAACATACTAAAAAATTGTAAAGTTTAGCTTTTAACCTTTTTTAAAAATACTATTTTTTACTGAATTTCTTTTTTATCAACGTCGTATTTTTTAAAATACCGTTTAATAAAACTACAAATAAAACGATAAACGCTCCATAATAAAACTCAGTACTCATTTGTTCTTTTTCTCCAAATATGATCAACGCTAAAATAATCGCATAAACAGGTTCTAAATTAATAGTTAGCATTACGGTATATGGCGTTAAGTATTTCATTACTTGTACCGATGCAATAAAAGCATAAGCTGTACAAAAACTACTTAATATGATTAAATACAACCAATCATTTGCTGATATTTGAAAGAATTCAATTGAAATTTGTTGTGTAAATAACAGGTATAAAGTAACACCTAAAGCCCCAAACATTAACTGATAAAAAGAGATAATATTTGCATCGTATTTTTTTATAAATAATCCGTTTAAAACAGCAAACAATGCTGATAAAAAAGCAGATATCAATGCATATACAATACCCATTGTATATTGGCTTTGAAAATTAAAAATAATATAGAGTCCTGCGATTACTAAGATCCCTAATAAAATTTCAATTGCTTTAATCTTTCTTTTAAAAAATACGGGTTCTATAAGTGAAGCAAAAAAAGCTCCTGTACTCATTGTTACTAAAGCCACAGAAACATTTGATACTTTTATTGCTTTAAAAAAAGTAATCCAATGTATAGCAATAATTACACCTGAAAACGCAAATTTTAACAATCCTTTTTTATCAACTTTAAAAGACTTTCTGCGGATAAAAAAATAGATGGCAATAAACACTACTGCTAGCGACATTCGAAACCAAACTAACGGAATAGCATCAATAGAAATTAGTGCGCCAAGTATTGCTGTGAATCCCCAAATAAAAACAATAAAATGTAAGTGGAGGTAGTTTTTTAATTTATTTCCTTCCATTGATGTATAAGTAAATCGCATATAACCCAAAAACAATATTGGGTACCCAAATATTTAATAAAGCATTAGCACCTGCAACGCCACCTAATACTTCTGCTACTTTTAAAAAAAAGACATAGACAAACATTATTGAGATACCTAATGCCAAATTTAAACCAGTTCCTCCTCTTCTTTTCTTATATGCTAATGCTACTGCTATTAAAGTTAAAACATAACAGGCTATTGGTAAACTAGTACGTTTATATAATTCTACCAAATAAACGTTTAAATTTTTAACACCTCTTTTTTTAGAGATTTCAATGAATTTGATTAATTCAGGTGACCTCATTTCTTGCGCCGAAACATTTTTAAAATTGAAATCTTTTGGTGTAAAGGCAAAAGTAGTATCTATACTATTTCCTGAAAAAATACTGTCTCTGTCTTTAAAAACTTTTCTTATTTTCCAATTATATAATTTGAAGGTACTGTCTTTTTCTTTCCAATTGATATTATCTGCAGTTAGTTGTTGTTTTAACTGAATTCCATCATAGATTTCTGTCGTAAAATAATTTCCACTATTTCTTTTTAAATCAAAACGTTGCAGATAAACATATGTACTATCATTTAATTGCAAACTAAATTCTCGAACAGAATTATCTGAATATTTTTTTTGCTCAAATACTTTTTTTCAAACACTTTTTTTACTTTACTACTAGAAGGCACAAAGAAGTGATTCATAGATAAAGCAATCATGCATACAATCGTTGCTCCTATAAAGTAAGGAAACAAAAACCGAGTAAATGATACCTGAGAGCCATTTATTGCTACAATTTCTGTGTTGTTTGCTAATTTTGAAGTAAATAAAATTACAGCAATAAATAATGCCAAAGGCATAAAAGTATTTGCGTAATATATAATGAAATTTATGTAATAATCATTAGCAACCTCAATGAAAGTTAAACTCTCATGGTGTAAAAATTTATCTATTTTTTCAGCAATATCAATAGCTACCGCAATGGGTATTAGTATTAATAAAGTAAACAAAAATGTTACTAAATAACGCTTTAATATGTACCAATCAAGTATTTTCAAAAACGAATTATTTTATAAACGATTGTCCATTTGTTTCACCATTTTATCTTTCCACTCTGTAAAGTCTCCTGCTAAAATGTGTTTTCTTGCTTCTCTTGTTAGCCATAAATAGAAACCTAAATTATGAATAGATGCAATTTGTTTACCAAGCATTTCTTTTGCTGCAAAAAGGTGACGTAAGTAAGCTTTAGAATACATAGTATCTACCCAAGTAATCCCCATTTCATCGATAGGAGAAAAATCTTGTTCCCACTTTTTGTTCTTAATATTTATAGATCCGTGTGCTGTAAACAACATACCGTTACGTGCATTACGTGTTGGCATTACACAATCGAACATATCGATACCTAAAGCGATGTTTTCTAAAATATTTATAGGTGTTCCTACGCCCATTAAATAACGAGGTTTATCTTCAGGTAAAATAGCCGTAACTATTTCTGTCATTGCGTACAACTCTTCTGCTGGTTCGCCTACTGAAAGTCCACCAATGGCATTTCCTTGTGCTCCTACAGAGGCTATATATTCTGCAGATTGCTTTCTTAAATCTTTATACGTACTTCCTTGAACAATAGGAAAAAACGTTTGTTCGTGCCCGTACTTAAATGGTAATTTTTCTAAATGATTTACACATCTTTTCAACCATCTATGCGTCATATGCATAGAGCGTTTTGCGTAATTATAATCACAAGGATACGGTGTACACTCATCAAATGCCATAATAATATCAGCACCAATAGTACGCTGTGTTTCCATCACATTTTCTGGTGTAAAGAAATGTGTAGATCCATCAATATGACTTTTAAACTTAACGCCTTCCTCGTTAATTTTTCTTCTTCCTGAAAGTGAATATACTTGATATCCACCACTATCTGTTAAAATATTTCGATCCCAGTTCATAAACTTATGCAAACCTCCTGCGGCTTCTAAAGTTTCTAATTTAGGGCGTAAGTATAAGTGATAGGTGTTTCCTAAAATTATATCTGGATTGATCTCGTTTTTTAACTCTGATTGATGCACACCTTTTACAGTACCTACTGTACCTACTGGCATGAATATTGGAGTTTCTATTGTTCCGTGATCGGTTGTAATAACACCAGCTCGTGCTTTACTTTTTGGGTCGGTTGTTTTTAAGTCGAATTGCATAAGTGGCAAAGATACGCTTATTTAAGAATTGGAAAAGTAAATAAAATCATAATAATTAGTAAGTAAATAGTTGTTGTGTAAATTTTACATTTATACTTACAGCAACTTTCTTTATACAGGCTTTTTATTTACGTTTACGTCCAAATTTTTGGTTAGAATTTCTTTTTGTTTTAGGAGAGTTTTTTCTAAAAGTTGCACTTTTTTTATTAAAGTCATCTTGTTTTTTTACTTCCTTTTTCTTTGGTTGTTTTGGCTTTTTTTTCTCAACAACTGTTGATGCTTCCTCTGTTTTAGATGAATTAGCAATCATCTCATTGATTTGCTTCATTTCATCTTCGGTTAGTTCACGCCAATCTCCCGTACTTAATTTACCCAAAGCTACATTCATAATACGCTCACGTTTTAACTTCGTTACTTCGTATTCTAAATATTCGCACATTCTACGTATTTGACGATTTAATCCTTGGGTTAAAATAATTTGAAACGTAAAATCGTTTATTTTTTTAACCTTACATTTTTGCGTTACGGTTCCTAAAATAGGAATTCCATTTCCCATTCTTGTAATAAAATCGTCTGTTATTTTTTTATTCACCGAAACAATGTATTCTTTTTCGTGATTGTTTCCGGCGCGTAAAATTTTATTAACAATATCACCGTCATTGGTTAAAAATATTAGTCCTTCAGATGGTTTATCTAAACGACCAATAGGAAATAACCTTTCTGGATGGCCTACAAATTTTACAATATTTTTTTTCTCTTTACTATCTGTTGTACAAACAATACCTACAGGTTTATTTAAAGCTATATATAAGGTTTTAGGTTTAGGTTCTAATAAACGACCATCTACTCGCACCTTATCTCCTTTAAAAACTCTATTACCCAATTGTGCAACATTTTTGTTAATTGTTACTCTACCTGCTTGAATAAATTTTTCGGCATCTCTACGAGAACAGATACCTGTACTACTAATAAATTTATTCAAATTGGTTGAAAGTTGATTCTTGTTTTCCATTACTGCAAAGAAAAAGAAAATCCTCAAGTTTTAGCTTGAGGATCTTATTATATTATTTTGTTTTTTTAAAAAATCATCATTTTTTGGGTACAACGTGCTAAACTAGGTCTTCTTTCATAATCAAAACCAAGTGTAATCATGTGTGTACCGTAATTAAAATCTTGTGTTTTATTCATGTTTACACTAAAACCGTATGACATGTATAAGTTATCTTTTTTTAACCCTACCAATGGTGCAATTGCATTGGGTACAAAAAACTGATCGTTTAAGAACGTATAACTTAAACCTGCCCAAACATAACCATCATTAATTCCTTTTCTTACTTTAACATTCATATCGGTTCTCGATCTTTGATCTGCCTCATAATATTCAATAAACATAGACGGTTCAATTTCTATTCTATTACTAAACTTTGCAATAACATATGAACTAAAAAGAGTAAACCTTCTTAAAGATTCTGGCTCATTGGTTGTTAAATTATCTACTTTTTTATTTAGTAAATTATTTGCATTTGCACTTATACTAAATCGTTCGTAACGATATAACAAACCTACATCAAAATTAGAATTTGTAACCGATCTGTTAGGAACTCCTTGCCCTGAGTTATTATCAGAAGTATCAATACCAAATTGAGTAAAATTATAACTAATACCGAATGATAAAAAACTATCATGAAAATTACTTAACGTTAAGTGACTTGCCAGCGATAACTTGACTCCTTTTTGAGTGGTGTATCCATTTTTATCATTAAAAAAAGTAATACCTCCTCCAAATCGATCTGCTAAACGTGCTTCTACCACTAACGATTGTGTATCAGGTGCATCTTCAACACCTATCCATTGGCTTACCCCATTTAATCTAATTTTTAAACCACTACCAATACCTGCATAACTTGGAGATATTAAAAACGGATTATCTGCCAGGTGACTTATATACTGAGGCAAATTAATTTCTTGAGCTGATAATTTTACGCTAAAAATTATGATGCTTATTGCTATTAATATCTTTCTCATTTTTATCTGTATAATGTAAAGTGACCCATTAGTTTTTTCTCTTCTCCTGATAATTCATTATAATAAATAGTATACCAGTAATCTCCTGCTGGTAATGGTTTACCATCGTAAGTACCATCCCATCCTTGTACAAAACCTTGATAACTTGTAATCTTACGAGCATACCTATCAAAAATTAACACTCTAATATTGTGATAAGGTTCTACGTCTAAAGGATACCAGTAATCGTTTATTCCATCACCATCAGGAGTAAATAAATTTAGTATCGTAATTGATACATAAACACCGTTAACCGTTAAGGTAACTTCACAACCTCTTGCGTCTCTTACTGTTATGGTATACACTTTTGTTTGTAAGATTAGGAACTCATTCTCTTCTCCATAATCAACACCATCTACAGTAAAGTTATAAGGTGGCAACCCAAAATTAACGTCTGCTATTAATTTATTCTTCTGAGAATCATCAATAGTCATTGTTAATGCTTGGATATTATTAATATCTATTGGATCACTCATCGAATTTTCTGAACATGTAGATCCTACAAGTCTTGCAGAAACATAGTAACCATTCCCTGCTGCAACATCTATAAACTCACCTGTGTTATTTGTTGCAACTGGATTACCTAATCCATCATATAACGTATAAGACATGTTATTCTTATATTGATCGGCAACAATTGCTTTAATTATATTTCCTGTCGGACAAGTATATTCAAAATCAACGGTTAATGCCAAGTCTACTGGAGTTCCTGTAGTTAACCTAATTGGTGCTGGTGCATTACAATTTGCACCACTATCTCTTACCGTAATATAATATGCTTCACCACCAATAATACCTTCAGCAGCTCCTAAAACAACTGTATTTGTATTATAAGGTGTTGCCAACTCTACATTATTAATACTTATAAAATAAGGTTGTAATCCCCCTTGTACATCCAAAGTAATAACTGGCGTTACGTCATTAATACATGCTTGTTCAGCTACAGATGTTAAAGTTGCAGTAAACTCTGCTGGTTCTGTAATTATTACAGGTATTATTTCTGTACATCCCAACTTATCTTTAACTGTAATTATATAAGAACCTGCTGCTAAATTACTAAATACATTATTGGTTACAAATTTAATTGCTGGGTCTGAACTAATATTATATTCATAGCCTGTTAAGTTTCCTCCTGACGCTAATACCGTAATCGTACCATCATTACCGCCATAACAAGTTACATTGGTATGTGTTTCAGCTACAGTTAATAGTGCTGGCTCTGCTATTGTAGCTGGGCTTGTTACCGCTGTACATACAACATTAAACCTATTAGTGCTTCTTACTCTAATATGATAATCACCGATTCCTAAACCTGTAAATGTATTTGAACTTTGCCAAGGTGATACTACAGTACTACTAGGGCTTTCCTCTAATTGATATTCATAATTACCAAAACCTCCGGTTACATCTGCAGATAAAACTCCGTTATTATCTCCATTACAAGTTACAAACCCTGATATTACATTTAATGTAGGTGTTAATGTTTCATAAGCATCAATACTAACCGCAACATCATCTACACAATTATTAGCATCACGTACATAGAAAACGTGATTTCCTGCGCTTACACTTGTAAACGTATTACTTGCTATATAAGTAACGCCGTCATCACTAAACATATAAGTACCTGTTCCACCTGCACCTGCTAATTCAACGGTTCCTGTTGAAACTGCACAAGTAATATCTGCAGTAATGTTTACAGAAGCTGCTACTTTTATAGGATCTATAATATCAACTATGTAATTTGGTGTTACACAACTATACTTGCTATCTACAACTCTTACTTGATAATTTAATCCTGCTGGCAAGTTTTCAAAAATGTTTGATGACTGATCTACTTGTGATCCATCAGGGTAAATTAAAATATACGTATAACTTCTTACAGAAGTATCTTGAGTTTGACCTCCTGATACATTGGTTATCTCAATACTTGCGGTGTATTCTCCTTCACATTGATTTTCTACTAAGTTTACATCAGCTACCATTGGAGTTGTAGCATTTAAATCGAAATTAAATGTAGCTAAACAACCTCCTGCATCTCTAACTGTAGCAGTATAACTACCCGCAACTAAACCTGTAATTCTAGGATTAGTACTAAAGTTTTGAATTGGTGTACCTGGTGTTGCATTGTTTATCAATTGATACTCATAACCAGAAAAACCATTGCTACCTGTTAAGATTACTTCTCCTGTACTTGTATTACAACTAATATATGTAACAGCTCCATTTAATGCTAATGCCGCAGTAGGTGTTCCAATAGTAAACTGATTTGTGCTTATCGTACAGAACGGTGTATCTGTCATTGTTACTGATACATAATAACTAAATCCTGTTGGGGTAGCTAATAAGCCTCCAATAGTTTCTGTTACATTTCCTACTCCTGTTCCATCTGCTATTGTTGTTGCAGTTATGTCATTATCATCTGCTACATTACCAGGAGTACCATTATCGTCCATTATAACATAAATGTAATTTCCTGCATATAATGTACTCGAATCAAAACTAACATCAATACTTCCGCCTGCTGCTCCAAAACATGTTGCTTGCGGGTTATTTGCAATTACCGTATAACTTGGTGCTGTACCTACAATGTATTCTTTTGTAAATACACAATCTGTATCTGGATGCGTTGCCGTTACCTCATACGTTCCTGTTGGTAAGTCTGTAAAGTTTGCAGAACCTGTTCCTAATGCTACTATTTGAGCTGCACGGGTTACTGGACCACTTATTATTTCATATGAAACACCATCAATATCTGTACTTGTTTTTACAACGATATCTTCGCCTGTTAAACAATCTATTTGTTTTAATGGTGATGTAATAAGTATATCTCCAATAGGATCGAATGCCTCAATTACGGTTGATCCTGATAATGTCATACAACTCGCACTATCTACTACTTCTAAATAATATGATCCGCCCGTAACATCTGTTATTGAAAATTCATACGTAGTACCTGTCACTGTTACTGTCGTAATTTCAATATCATCAGCTAAATTTACTGGCGTTCCATTATCATTATATAATTTAACACTTGAGTAAACAGTAGTTCCTCCTGATACTCCAAATGTATCTTCTGCTCTAATACTTAACGTGGCATTGTTTACATCATTTCCTGTTGTACATCCAAATTGAACTGCCGTTGGAGCATTTGCTGTTAATACTGGATTGTCATTTACTGTTTCTGTTTGTTCAGAAAAACACCCATTAGCTCCTGTTATTCTTACTGTATAGGTTCCTGCTGGCAAGTTAATAAATGAATTGCTTGATGCATCCCATATTCCTACTACAGGAGCTATACTATATGTTAACGGTGTTAAGCCTGCTGTTACTGAAACTGAGATACTTCCGTTCGATGATCCATCACAAGTAGCATCTGTTACTGATGTAGTGAATACTGGTACTACTGCTGGTGCAATATCTATTGTTCTTATTACTGGACACGTTGGTGTTGCTCCTGTATCTGTTACTGTTACCGTATACCTATCTGCTATTGTAGGGTTAAATGTGTATGGATCACTTGGTAAAGCAATTCCTACTCCACCTTCTACAACTGTATTTGTTCCACTATCATCTCTTGTAATCACATACGTATAACTTCCTGATCCTGAAACAATATCTATAACAACATCTGATGTTGTTGGTGCATTACAGGTTAACTTCTTTGGTTCGTTTAACGTAAATACTAAATCTTCATTTATAACAACTGCTGCTGGTGCTGGTGCAATACATCCGTTTGAATCAGTTACACTTACCGTGTATGTATCTGCTGGTAAATTACTAAACGTATAAGGTGTAGTAGTGGTTAAACCTGTATTTGCTACTTCGGTTCCGCCACTATTGGTTAATACATACGTATAAGTTCCCGTTCCGCCACCTGCTGTTACTTCAATACTTCCATTAATTGTAGTATCACATGAATTATCTATATGAGTGGTGATTGCTGTTACTGCTGATGGATTTGCTACTGGTACAACTACTGAAGTACCTTCACAATTATTTGCATCTCGCACCCTAATAGTATAATTTCCTGCTGATAAACCTGTAAATACATCATTGGTTCCGTTGGTTGCGAAATCATAACCTGCTACTACAGTACCTAATGGTAATTCTAACTGATACGTGTATCCGCTAAATCCTGCTATTCCGGTTGCTGTAATTGTTGCATCTGAATCATTTTCACAACTTACTTCTTTGGTTACTGCTCCTGTTACTGATAAAATAGCTGTTGGCTCATTTATTGTAAACTCATTCGTACTTATAGTACAGAACGGTGTATCTGTCATTGTTACTGATACATAATAACTAAATCCTGTTGGGGTAGCTAATAAGCCTCCAATAGTTTCTGTTACATTTCCTACTCCTATTCCATCTGCTGTTGTTGTTACTGTTATGTCATTATCATCTGCTACATTACCAGGTGTACCATTATCGTCCATTACAACATAAGTGTAATTTCCTGCATATAATGTACTCGAATCAAAACTAACATCAATACTTCCACCTGCTGCTCCAAAACATGTTGCTTGCGGGTTATTTGCAATTACCGTATAACTTGGTGCTGTACCTACAATGTATTCTTTTGTAAATACACAATCTGTATCTGGATGCGTTGCCGTTACCTCATACGTTCCTGTTGGTAAGTCTGTAAAGTTTGCAGAACCTGTTCCTAATGCTACTATTTGAGCTGCACGGGTTACTGGACCACTTATTATTTCATATGAAACACCATCAATATCTGTACTTGTTTTTACAACGATATCTTCGCCTGTTAAACAATCTATTTGTTTTAATGGTGATGTAATAAGTATATCTCCAATAGGATCGAATGCCTCAATTACGGTTGATCCTGATAATGTCATACAACTCGCACTATCTACTACTTCTAAATAATATGATCCGCCCGTAACATCTGTTATTGAAAATTCATACGTAGTACCTGTCACTGTTACTGTCGTAATTTCAATATCATCAGCTAAATTTACTGGCGTTCCATTATCATTATATAATTTAACACTTGAGTAAACAGTAGTTCCTCCTGATACTCCAAATGTATCTTCTGCTCTAATACTTAACGTGGCATTGTTTACATCATTTCCTGTTGTACATCCAAATTGAACTGCCGTTGGAGCATTTGCTGTTAATACTGGATTGTCATTTACTGTTTCTGTTTGTTCAGAAAAACACCCATTAGCTCCTGTTATTCTTACTGTATAGGTTCCTGCTGGCAAGTTAATAAATGAATTGCTTGATGCATCCCATATTCCTACTACAGGAGCTATACTATATGTTAACGGTGTTAAGCCTGCTGTTACTGAAACTGAGATACTTCCGTTCGATGATCCATCACAAGTAGCATCTGTTACTGATGTAGTGAATACTGGTACTACTGCTGGTGCAATATCTATTGTTCTTATTACTGGACACGTTGGTGTTGCTCCTGTATCTGTTACTGTTACCGTATACCTATCTGCTATTGTAGGGTTAAATGTGTATGGATCACTTGGTAAAGCAATTCCTACTCCACCTTCTACAACTGTATTTGTTCCACTATCATCTCTTGTAATCACATACGTATAACTTCCTGATCCTGAAACAATATCTATAACAACATCTGATGTTGTTGGTGCATTACAGGTTAACTTCTTTGGTTCGTTTAACGTAAATACTAAATCTTCATTTATAACAACTGCTGCTGGTGCTGGTGCAATACATCCGTTTGAATCAGTTACACTTACCGTGTATGTATCTGCTGGTAAATTACTAAACGTATAAGGTGTAGTAGTGGTTAAACCTGTATTTGCTACTTCGGTTCCGCCACTATTGGTTAATACATACGTATAAGTTCCCGTTCCGCCACCTGCTGTTACTTCAATACTTCCATTAATTGTAGTATCACATGAATTATCTATATGAGTGGTGATTGCTGTTACTGCTGATGGATTTGCTACTGGTACAACTACTGAAGTACCTTCACAATTATTTGCATCTCGCACCCTAATAGTATAATTTCCTGCTGATAAACCTGTAAATACATCATTGGTTCCGTTGGTTGCGAAATCATAACCTGCTACTACAGTACCTAATGGTAATTCTAACTGATACGTGTATCCGCTAAATCCTGCTATTCCGGTTGCTGTAATTGTTGCATCTGAATCATTTTCACAACTTACTTCTTTGGTTACTGCTCCTGTTACTGATAAAATAGCTGTTGGCTCATTTATTGTAAACTCATTCGTACTTATAGTACAGAACGGTGTATCTGTCATTGTTACTGATACATAATAACTAAATCCTGTTGGGGTAGCTAATAAGCCTCCAATAGTTTCTGTTACATTTCCTACTCCTATTCCATCTGCTGTTGTTGTTACTGTTATGTCATTATCATCTGCTACATTACCAGGTGTACCATTATCGTCCATTACAACATAAGTGTAATTTCCTGCATATAATGTACTCGAATCAAAACTAACATCAATACTTCCACCTGCTGCTCCAAAACATGTTGCTTGCGGGTTATTTGCAATTACCGTATAACTTGGTGCTGTACCTACAATGTATTCTTTTGTAAATACACAACCTGTATCTGGATGCGTTGCCGTTACCTCATACGTACCTGTTGGTAAGTCTGTAAAGTTTGCAGAACCTGTTCCTAATGCTACTATTTGAGCTGCACGGGTTACTGGACCACTTATTATTTCATATGAAACACCATCAATATCTGTACTTGTTTTTACAACGATATCTTCGCCTGTTAAACAATCTATTTGTTTTAATGGTGATGTAATAAGTATATCTCCAATAGGATCGAATGCCTCTATTACGGTTGATCCTGATAATGTCATACAACTCGCACTATCTACTACTTCTAAATAATATGATCCGCCCGTAACATCTGTTATTGAAAATTCATACGTAGTACCTGTTACTGTTACTGTCGTAATTTCAATATCATCAGCTAAATTTACTGGCGTTCCATTATCATTATATAATTTAACACTTGAGTAAACAGTAGTTCCTCCTGATACTCCAAATGTATCTTCTGCTCTAATACTTAACGTGGCATTGTTTACATCATTTCCTGTTGTACATCCAAATTGAACTGCCGTTGGAGCATTTGCTGTTAATACTGGATTGTCATTTACTGTTTCTGTTTGTTCAGAAAAACACCCATTAGCTCCTGTTATTCTTACTGTATAGGTTCCTGCTGGCAAGTTAATAAATGAATTGCTTGATGCATCCCATATTCCTACTACAGGAGCTATACTATATGTTAACGGTGTTAAGCCTGCTGTTACTGAAACTGAGATACTTCCGTTCGATGATCCATCACAAGTAGCATCTGTTACTGATGTAGTGAATACTGGTACTACTGCTGGTGCAATATCTATTGTTCTTATTACTGGACACGTTGGTGTTGCTCCTGTATCTGTTACTGTTACCGTATACCTATCTGCTATTGTAGGGTTAAATGTGTATGGATCACTTGGTAAAGCAATTCCTACTCCACCTTCTACAACTGTATTTGTTCCACTATCATCTCTTGTAATCACATACGTATAACTTCCTGATCCTGAAACAATATCTATAACAACATCTGATGTTGTTGGTGCATTACAGGTTAACTTCTTTGGTTCGTTTAACGTAAATACTAAATCTTCATTTATAACAACTGCTGCTGGTGCTGGTGCAATACATCCGTTTGAATCGGTTACACTTACCGTGTATGTATCTGCTGGTAAATTACTAAACGTATAAGGTGTAGTAGTGGTTAAACCTGTATTTGCTACTTCGGTTCCGCCACTATTGGTTAATACATACGTATAAGTTCCCGTTCCGCCACCTGCTGTTACTTCAATACTTCCATTAATTGTAGTATCACATGAATTATCTATATGAGTGGTGATTGCTGTTACTGCTGATGGATTTGCTACTGGTACAACTACTGAAGTACCTTCACAATTATTTGCATCTCGCACCCTAATAGTATAATTTCCTGCTGATAAACCTGTAAATACATCATTGGTTCCGTTGGTTGCGAAATCATAACCTGCTACTACAGTACCTAATGGTAATTCTAACTGATACGTGTATCCGCTAAATCCTGCTATTCCGGTTGCTGTAATTGTTGCATCTGAATCATTTTCACAACTTACTTCTTTGGTTACTGCTCCTGTTACTGATAAAATAGCTGTTGGCTCATTTATTGTAAACTCATTCGTACTTATCGTACAGAACGGTGTATCTGTCATTGTTACTGATACATAATAATTAAATCCTGTTGGGGTAGCTAATAAGCCTCCAATAGTTTCTGTTACATTTCCTACTCCTATTCCATCTGCTGTTGTTGTTACTGTTATGTCATTATCATCTGCTACATTACCAGGTGTACCATTATCGTCCATTACAACATAAGTGTAATCTCCTGCATATAATGTACTCGAATCAAAACTAACATCAATACTTCCACCTGCTGCTCCAAAACATGTTGCTTGCGGATTATTTGCAATTACCGTATAACTTGGTGCTGTACCTACAATGTATTCTTTTGTAAATACACAACCTGTATCTGGATGCGTTGCCGTTACCTCATACGTACCTGTTGGTAAGTCTGTAAAGTTTGCAGAACCTGTTCCTAATGCTACTATTTGAGCTGCACGCGTTACTGGACCACTTATTATTTCATATGAAACATTATCAATATCTGTACTTGTTTTTACAACGATATCTTCGCCTGTTAAACAATCTATTTGTTTTAATGGTGATGTAATAAGTATATCTCCAATAGGATCGAATGCCTCTATTACGGTTGATCCTGATAATGTCATACAACTCGCACTATCTACTACTTCTAAATAATATGATCCGCCCGTAACATCTGTTATTGAAAATTCATACGTAGTACCTATTACTGTTACTGTCGTAATTTCAATATCATCAGCTAAATTTACTGGCGTTCCATTATCATTATATAATTTAACACTTGAGTAAACAGTAGTTCCTCCTGATACTCCAAATGTATCTTCTGCTCTAATACTTAACGTGGCATTGTTTACATCATTTCCTGTTGTACATCCAAATTGAACTGCCGTTGGAGCGTTTACTGTTAATGGGTCGTTATCTCCTACTACAATATTTGGCACATCAGTTGAACATCCATTAGCTCCCGCAACTGTTACCGTATACGTTCCTGCTGGTACTCCTGTAAATGAATTGCTTGATGCATCCCATGTTCCTGCTACGGGAGCTATACTATATGTTAACGGTGTTAAGCCTGCGGTTACTGAAACTGAGATACTTCCGTTAGATGCTCCATCACAAGTAGCATCTGTTACTGATGTAGTGAATGCTGGTACTACTGCTGGTGCAACTGTAAACGTTTTTGTGTTTGTACAGTTTGGTGTTTCAGCTGTATCAGTAATTGTTATCGTATAATCATCTGCGATAGCTGTACTAAAAGTAAAAGGTGTTGCTGGTAAAGGTGTTCCTGCTGCAACTACTACTGTATTTGCTCCACTATCGTTTCTTGTAATTTCATAGGTATATGTTCCACTTCCAGTAACGTTATCTATTTCATACGTTGCTTCATCTGCTGGAGACGGGCTGTCACATGTTAAATTTTTAGTTAAATCAACTGTGTATTCTAAATTTGGTTGAATTACAACACCGGCTTGTGTTACTGAACATCCGTTTGCATCACTTACTACAACATCGTAATTACCTGGTGTTAATACGCCAGATGTATAACTAGTATTTGTAGTTGGTGCGGTAAAACTTACTCCATTATCTGTTGAATATCGATAAGGTGGTGTACCACTTGCTGCTATTATTGTAATTGTTTTGTTTATTCCACAACTACTTGGTGTAGAACTTGTTATTGTTGGTGATGGACTTAATACTAAATCTACAGATCCTAAAACTACCGAAGCCACAACCATTAATATCTTCAGCAGATACTTCAACAGTAATTGGTGTACCTGTTACTGTAGCTGAAGCTACGGTAATAACATTTCCGTTTAAAACACCTGTTCCATTTGTTACGGTAAACGTATAGGTATAGTTACCAAAACCACCTACAACATTTTCTATTCTTACCAAACCATCAACACTACAAGTAATGTCTCTTTCTTTGGTTACGGTACCTGTAATTTGGGTTCCTTCATTAATTAGTACATCTTGGCTACCAAAATCACATACAGATCCACTATTATTTGTAAGTATAATATAATAAGTACCTGATGCTAATCCTGTTACAACTATATCTGCTAATCCTGTTTGAGGCATATTTGTATATGCTGCCACTGCACTCCCTAAATTAGTTACAGGATCTCTTTCATATAAAGTCCACGTAAAATCATTAGATAAATCTAAACTTGTATTATCTATTGAGAATGTTATTTGACCTGCTGCTACGCCAAAACAAGATTGATTATCAACCACACTTGTAATAGGCACTGAAGGTGTATAATCAATATAAAGATCTTCATTATTTTGTTCAATACACCCAGTTATAGTATCTCTTACATAAAACTCGTAAGTTAACCCTGGAGTTAATCCTGTAAATGTAAATGTTCTATTTGGGTCTCCAGAAGTTCCGTTATTAAGAGCATCTGATCTCTACCCAACCTGAAGGTGAGCCTATAGCAAATTGAAAAGGTCCTGCACTGTTAAGAGCTTCAACTGTTACTGAGAAACCTACGGAACAGTTTCCTGGATTTGCAACTGGATCTACAATTAAACCTGTTACATTGTATAAAACTTCATAATCACCATAAGCAACTAAACAAAGTGGCGTACCACTGCCATCAACAGTTCTTAAAGTAGGTTGTACAATATCTCCTGAATTTAAGTTTCTTACTTGACCTGTTGTAAAAACAGTCCAAGTTGTACCATTATCAATACTGTACTCTAAAATGTTTGGTAAATAATTTGTAGGATCAATGTTAATAAAATCAAAACCTGTTAGTGAAGGGTTTATAGCACAACCTGGAGGTAAAACACCTGAAATATCCATTACAATAGCTGGTGGATTAGCTAAAGTTAATGGTGTTACTGTACTTATACATCCTAAAGCATCTGTAATTTCAACCGTATATGTTTCAGCTGGTAAATTATTAAAACTAAAAGTGTTTGCAGTGTAATTTGTTAATGTTTCAGCACCTATAATACCTCCACTATTTGCAAGGGTAATTGTATAAGGTGCTTGTCCTGTATTTGCTGTAACTACACCATCAACACTACCGGTATCACCATTACATGTTGGTTCATTTGCGGTAGCTGTAATAGCTATTGGTATTATTTGAGCAATTACTACATCTTGAACAATGTATTCACAACCTGCATCATCTCTTACATATACATCGTAGGTATTTGCTGTTAGGCCTGTAATTGGGTTTGTTGCAGCAAATGTTCCTGGTGCTGGTGCTGCCGCCCCGCTTGTTACAACAGAAAAAACATAACCTGTACCAGAACCACCAGTTGGTGTCACTAATATTTCGCCAGTTGGCGCTCCTGCTGGTGTACAACTTGCATTTGTTGGTGTTGCATTTGCTGTTATTACGGGATTTATAGTTACAGCATTACTAACAACACAATGATAAGAATTTCTAATATACACTGTATGTGCTATACTTGTTGATAAAGCTGCTGATGAAATACTAAAAGAAGTTGCTGTAGCTGGTGTGTTTGCTACCCAATTTGTACCGTCTAAACTATACTCATAAGTAACACTACCAGCTCCTGATGATGTTATGCTAACATCTACCACTCCGTTTCCTGAAGTATAACATTGTGGTGTTACTGTAAATGTAAATGTTTCTTTATCTGGTACATTTACTAAAACAGGGGCTGATGTACAACTGCTTGCATCGCTTGCTATTACCCAATAATTTCCTACGGTATCAATATCGGTAAATGGTGCACCTGTTTGAACCGAAGCTCCTGGTACGCCTGCGTTATCAGCAAATAATTCATACGTATATGATTCACCGTTTCCGCCTGATGTAGTTGGCGTTATCGTAATTGTTGCTCCATCTAAATTAGCATCGGCATTACAATCTATATCTTTGGTTACTGTTGCCACCACTGCTATTGGTGATGGATCTGATAAGTCTTGACTTAACGATACATTACACGCTGCTGGTGAGGTATTATCTGGTCGCACTAAAATAGTATGTGTTCCGTCTGCTAAATTTGGTACTGAAAACGGATTCGTTGCCGCTGGACTCCAACTTGTTCCTCCATCTGTAGAATACTCAAAACTTGTTGGTACTACCGATGGAAAAAAGGCTGTTATTTCTATTGCTCCATTAGTATTTCCAATACATGTTGGGTTGGTAATATCTGTAACTTGTGCTGTAAATTCTTGATTATCTAAAACACTAATGTTCGTTGTATCTAAACTACAATCACTTCCGTAATTTACTGTTACTGTATATGTTCCTACTGGTACATCGGTAAAAATATTGTTACCTGTTTGTACTATTGCTGTAGGTGTACTATTTAATGTATAAACATAAGTAGCATCTAATGGGCCTACTGTTATTACACCTCTTCCATCACAACTATACGTTACTGCACTTGTTAGGGTTGGTGTTGTTGGTAACGGTGCTATAGTAACTGCTGCTGTTGTTATTGTACAACTTTTTGCATCGCTTATGGTTACTGTATAAGTTCCGTCTTCTAATCCTGTAAAAGTATGATCGAAACTTACCGTGTTTGTAGTATGAGGAGCACTTGTTATTGTTCCATCACTTAATGTATAAGTATATGGTGCCGTTCCGCCAACTACATTTTCTACCGTAATCTCGCCTTGTTGCGCACAAGTATATACTTGTGATACATCTAAATTCCCTCCTAATACACCTGGTGCTGTTATTGTTATAGTACTTGCTGCCGTAGCACAAGTATTACCATCACTAGTAACAACATCATACGTTCCTGCTGCTAAATTAGTAAATGTAATATTTGTTCCTGCTCCTGGACCTGAAGTTTGTACTGTTCCTGGTGCTCCTTGTAATGTTATCGTTGTAGTATAATCTGCAGTTCCATCACTTATTACAACCAATGCTGAACCTTGACCTCCACTACAATCTGGTTGGGTTGGCGTTACATCTATTGTTGGATCTGTAATACGAGTTACTGTTACCGTAGTGGTAAATACACAACTATTTGCTCCAGCATTTTGATCTCTTACATACACATCCCACGTTCCTGCTGTAATAGCTGTTGGTGCTGTTGTACTAAAAGCTGTTAAAACTGGTGCGGCTGATCCTCCTGCTAAAACAGCATACTGATAAACTCCTGTTCCTCCACTTGGGGTAATTGTTATTGTTCCGTCATTACAAGTTTCATTGGTCGTTACAACTCCCGCTGTTAATTGTGGATTTATAGTAACGGTATCTGTCTCTGAACATCCAAAACCATCTGTTACAGTTACTGTATAACTACCATCAGTTAAATTGGTAAACATGTTTGTGTTTTGTGTAGTCGTTGTAGTTCCGTCATTTAAACTATACGTATATGGAACTCCATTCCCTGTAAGATTAGTTACGGTAATTGTTGCATCTGCTGCTCCACTATAACAAGTAGTTTCATCTAAATCAAAGGCTACAACTACTTTATCTGGTACATTTACTAAAACAGGGGCTGATGTACAACTGCTTGCATCGCTTGCTATTACCCAATAATTTCCTACGGTATCAATATCGGTAAATGGTGCACCTGTTTGAACCGAAGCTCCTGGTACGCCTGCGTTATCAGCAAATAATTCATACGTATATGATTCACCGTTTCCGCCTGATGTAGTTGGCGTTATCGTAATTGTTGCTCCATCTAAATTAGCATCGGCATTACAATCTATGTCTTTGGTTACTGTTGCCACCACTGCTATTGGTGATGGATCTGATAAGTCTTGACTTAACGATACATTACACGCTGCTGGTGAGGTATTATCTGGTCGCACTAAAATAGTATGTGTTCCGTCTGCTAAATTTGGTACTGAAAACGGATTCGTTGCCGCTGGACTCCAACTTGTTCCTCCATCTGTAGAATACTCAAAACTTGTTGGTACTACCGATGGAAAAAAGGCTGTTATTTCTATTGCTCCATTAGTATTTCCAATACATGTTGGGTTGGTAATATCTGTAACTTGTGCTGTAAATTCTTGATTATCTAAAACACTAATGTTCGTTGTATCTAAACTACAATCACTTCCGTAATTTACTGTTACTGTATATGTTCCTACTGGTACATCGGTAAAAATATTGTTACCTGTTTGTACTATTGCTGTAGGTGTACTATTTAATGTATAAACATAAGTAGCATCTAATGGGCCTACTGTTATTACACCTCTTCCATCACAACTATACGTTACTGCACTTGTTAGGGTTGGTGTTGTTGGTAACGGTGCTATAGTAACTGCTGCTGTTGTTATTGTACAACTTTTTGCATCGCTTATGGTTACTGTATAAGTTCCGTCTTCTAATCCTGTAAAAGTATGATCGAAACTTACCGTGTTTGTAGTATGAGGAGCACTTGTTATTGTTCCATCACTTAATGTATAAGTATATGGTGCCGTTCCGCCAACTACATTTTCTACCGTAATCTCGCCTTGTTGCGCACAAGTATATACTTGTGATACATCTAAATTCCCTCCTAATACACCTGGTGCTGTTATTGTTATAGTACTTGCTGCCGTAGCACAAGTATTACCATCACTAGTAACAACATCATACGTTCCTGCTGCTAAATTAGTAAATGTAATATTTGTTCCTGCTCCTGGACCTGAAGTTTGTACTGTTCCTGGTGCTCCTTGTAATGTTATCGTTGTAGTATAATCTGCAGTTCCATCACTTATTACAACCAATGCTGAACCTTGACCTCCACTACAATCTGGTTGGGTTGGCGTTACATCTATTGTTGGATCTGTAATACGAGTTACTGTTACCGTAGTGGTAAATACACAACTATTTGCTCCAGCATTTTGATCTCTTACATACACATCCCACGTTCCTGCTGTAATAGCTGTTGGTGCTGTTGTACTAAAAGCTGTTAAAACTGGTGCGGCTGATCCTCCTGCTAAAACAGCATACTGATAAACTCCTGTTCCTCCACTTGGGGTAATTGTTATTGTTCCGTCATTACAAGTTTCATTGGTCGTTACAACTCCCGCTGTTAATTGTGGATTTATAGTAACGGTATCTGTCTCTGAACATCCAAAACCATCTGTTACAGTTACTGTATAACTACCATCAGTTAAATTGGTAAACATGTTTGTGTTTTGTGTAGTCGTTGTAGTTCCGTCATTTAAACTATACGTATATGGAACTCCATTCCCTGTAAGATTAGTTACGGTAATTGTTGCATCTGCTGCTCCACTATAACAAGTAGTTTCATCTAAATCAAAGGCTACAACTACTTTATCTGGTACATTTACTAAAACAGGGGCTGATGTACAACTGCTTGCATCGCTTGCTATTACCCAATAATTTCCTACGGTATCAATATCGGTAAATGGTGCACCTGTTTGAACCGAAGCTCCTGGTACGCCTGCGTTATCAGCAAATAATTCATACGTATATGGTCCACCGTTTCCGCCTGATGTAGTTGGCGTTATCGTAATTGTTGCTCCATCTAAATTAGCATCGGCATTACAATCTATGTCTTTGGTTACTGTTGCCACCACTGCTATTGGTGATGGATCTGATAAGTCTTGACTTAACGATACATTACACGCTGCTGGTGAGGTATTATCTGGTCGCACTAAAATAGTATGTGTTCCGTCTGCTAAATTTGGTACTGAAAACGGATTCGTTGCCGCTGGACTCCAACTTGTTCCTCCATCTGTTGAGTACTCAAAACTTGTTGGTACTACCGATGGAAAAAAGGCTGTTATTTCTATTGCTCCATTAGTATTTCCAATACATGTTGGGTTGGTAATATCTGTAACTTGTGCTGTAAATTCTTGATTATCTAAAACACTAATGTTCGTTGTATCTAAACTACAATCACTTCCGTAATTTACTGTTACTGTATATGTTCCTACTGGTACATCGGTAAAAATATTGTTACCTGTTTGTACTATTGCTGTAGGTGTACTATTTAATGTATAAACATAAGTAGCATCTAATGGGCCTACTGTTATTACACCTCTTCCATCACAACTATACGTTACTGCACTTGTTAGGGTTGGTGTTGTTGGTAACGGTGCTATAGTAACTGCTGCTGTTGTTATTGTACAACTTTTTGCATCGCTTATGGTTACTGTATAAGTTCCGTCTTCTAATCCTGTAAAAGTATGATCGAAACTTACCGTGTTTGTAGTATGAGGAGCACTTGTTATTGTTCCATCACTTAATGTATAAGTATATGGTGCCGTTCCGCCAACTACATTTTCTACCGTAATCTCGCCTTGTTGCGCACAAGTATATACTTGTGATAATCTTGTTTCTCCAGCAAGAGTATTTGGCGCAGTGATGGTTATCGTTGAAGGAAATATTATACTACAATTATTAGCATCGGTAGTAACAATATCATACGTTCCTTCTACTAAATTATTAAACGTAATATTGGTTCCTGCTCCTGATCCTGAAGTTTGTACTGTTCCTGGTGCTCCTTGTAATGTTATCGTTGTAGTATAATCTGCAGTTCCATCACTTATTACAACCAATGCTGAACCTTGACCTCCACTACAATCTGGTTGGGTTGGCGTTACATCTATTGTTGGATCTGTAATACGAGTTACTGTTACCGTAGTGGTAAATACACAACTATTTGCTCCAGCATTTTGATCTCTTACATACACATCCCACGTTCCTGCTGTAATAGCTGTTGGTGCTGTTGTACTAAAAGCTGTTAAAACTGGTGCGGCTGATCCTCCTGCTAAAACAGCATACTGATAAACTCCTGTTCCTCCACTTGGGGTAATTGTTATTGTTCCGTCATTACAAGTTTCATTGGTCGTTACAACTCCCGCTGTTAATTGTGGATTTATAGTAACGGTATCTGTCTCTGAACATCCAAAACCATCTGTTACAGTTACTGTATAACTACCATCAGTTAAATTGGTAAACATGTTTGTGTTTTGTGTAGTCGTTGTAGTTCCGTCATTTAAACTATACGTATATGGAACTCCATTCCCTGTAAGATTAGTTACGGTAATTGTTGCATCTGCTGCTCCACTATAACAAGTAGTTTCATCTAAATCAAAGGCTACAACTACTTTATCTGGCACATTTACTAAAACAGGGGCTGATGTACAACTGCTTGCATCGCTTGCTATTACCCAATAATTTCCTACGGTATCAATATCGGTAAATGGTGCACCTGTTTGAACCGAAGCTCCTGGTACGCCTGCGTTATCAGCAAATAATTCATACGTATATGGTCCACCGTTTCCGCCTGATGTAGTTGGCGTTATCGTAATTGTTGCTCCATCTAAATTAGCATCGGCATTACAATCTATGCCTTTGGTTACTGTTGCCACCACTGCTATTGGTGATGGATCTGATAAGTCTTGACTTAATGATACATTACACGCTGCTGGTGAGGTATTATCTGGTCGCACTAAAATAGCATGTGTTCCGTCTGCTAAATTTGGTACTGAAAACGGATTCGTTGCCGCTGGACTCCAACTTGTTCCTCCATCTGTAGAATACTCAAAACTTGTTGGTACTACCGATGGAAAAAAGGCTGTTATTTCTATTGCTCCATTAGTATTTCCAATACATGTTGGGTTGGTAATATCTGTAACTTGTGCTGTAAATTCTTGATTATCTAAAACACTAATGTTCGTTGTATCTAAACTACAATCACTTCCGTAATTTACTGTTACTGTATATGTTCCTACTGGTACATCGGTAAAAATATTGTTACCTGTTTGTACTATTGCTGTAGGTGTACTATTTAATGTATAAACATAAGTAGCATCTAATGGGCCTACTGTTATTACACCTCTTCCATCACAACTATACGTTACTGCACTTGTTAGGGTTGGTGTTGTTGGTAACGGTGCTATAGTAACTGCTGCTGTTGTTATTGTACAACTTTTTGCATCGCTTATGGTTACTGTATAAGTTCCGTCTTCTAATCCTGTAAAAGTATGATCGAAACTTACCGTGTTTGTAGTATGAGGAGCACTTGTTATTGTTCCATCACTTAATGTATAAGTATATGGTGCCGTTCCGCCAACTACATTTTCTACCGTAATCTCGCCTTGTTGCGCACAAGTATATACTTGTGATACATCTAAATTCCCTCCTAATACACCCAGTTCCGTAATTTCAATATCTATAACCTCATAATTACATTGATAAGATGTTTTAGTTGCACGGATGTACACTGTATGAGTACCTGGAGTTAAACTGTCGAAATATCCTGTAGCAAACCAATTGGTATTATCAATACTGTACTGTATAGCATAACCTAAATCATCAACTACTTGAACATTTGTTGTTCCATCATTTTGACCATTACAACTAACGTTAACATCTGTGTGTGTAAATGTTAATGGAGCTTCTCTTATCACAGTAATTGGTGCTGAAATTGAATAACAACCATTATCGTCAAAAACGATGAAACGATATTCCCCTTCATTACCAACAGGAATATTGTAAGTATATGGATTTGTAGATGGTGTTAAAAGTGCTGAAAAAGGAACATCTGAAGGTTGTGTATATAAATCGGTTCCTTGACTTGTCCATACAGCCATATTATAGTTATTTCCTGAAACTGTATCAACAGTACCTCCTGTTGCTGTTAATCGAATAATTCCGTCAGAACTACCGTTTTCACAGCTAATGTCTTTTAATTTTAATGCTGCTAAATTTATTGGATCTGGTTTATTAATAACAACTGTTTCTGAAGCCGTACACTGAGCCGTAGTTACCGTTACGGTATACGAACCACCATCTATTAAACCATCAAATAAATGACTACTATTGGCTGTTGGCCCTTCTGTTGCAACTACACCTACTGTACTATGTGTTAACGTGTAGGTATAATCTCCTATTACATTATTCACTTGTGCATTAATACTTGCTGTACTATCTGAGCATTCCATATCGCTAGTAGTTACTACAAAATCGATATCACTTTCTTGAATATTAATTGATGGAAATGAATACACACATGAAGCAGCGGTAGAATTATTTAACCTAATTGTTAAATCGTAATCCCCTGCTGTTGTTAAATTATTAAAAACATTATTATTTTGAAAAGGAGCGTTGTATCCACCAGGCCCAGATAAACTATATTGATAGTTTGATGGTATATTATTTACTGTTATTGAACCATTTGATCCACAAAAAATATCAAGTTCTACAATATCAGGATTTAAGGTTGCTTTAAATACATTAAAGTAGTAACTTTTAGGACATTGCCCATCATACTCTACATCTAAACGATATTCACCTGCATCGGCTACATTTAAAGAGAAATTTGTTGATAATGGAGCCCCCCAATCACATCCTGTATCTACATTCGGACATCCTGCTCCAGTTTCATCATTACACGATGCTTCATCTAATTTATACCATTCAACCGTAGTTGCTGAAGCTGGATCGAAAGGTAAATTAATAGCTCTTGTACTTCCAACACCACATAAATACATTTCAGCTAAATCTAAACTATTATTAGCACATACTAACATTTGATCAGCAAAAGGAACCAATGGGTTTGGTTCTGAATTATACCCTACAACATGTACCGTTTCTACAGTATCTATACAACCTACTGGTGCTGTTGTTCTTACAGTATAGGTTCCTGTACTGGTTACTGTTACAGTTCTTGAAGTACCAATTATAGTATTAGAACTGTCTCTCCATTCATAAGCAGAAAAGCCTGCTCCTGCTATTAAATCAGTCGTGTTACCACAAATTACTTCTGTTCTTTCATAAACACAACCACTTGTGTCTACTAAAAAGTTAGAAGTACCAACAATACCGAAATTACAATCGTTTAAACCTGCAAAACTTTCTTCGTTATTAATTGGCAATGCGCCTCCTCTATCACTCTCATAATTCGCAAAAGCCTGATTTGAAATAAGATTAGAACATACATCTCTTAACTGACTACAATCACTAACTACTTGCACTTTTATCTTGATATCAAAATATCCATCATTTTCTTCTACAAGAGCATCTGGGATGTTGAATATTAGTTTACCTCTAAAAAGATTAGCTGCTGTTGGAGGCTCATAATCACTTAATATCTGAGCTCTGGTATGTTCTAATTCTAGTGGTAATATTAAATCGTTTGGTAAAAAATCAACATTTTTTGGAAGAATATCTATAATTCTTGTGTTCTTTGCATTATCTGTACCTACATTTTGAAAACGTACATTATAAAACAACTCGCTTCCTAAACCTACTGTTTGCCCAGAAATATCATCTCCTGCAGCATTTTGTATTGTTTTAATTAACTGTACCTTAGGTTCAATTACTTCAACCGACATACCTAATAAAAAGGCCAATAAGAATCTCCTGAGGTTGTAAATCGTAACGTAGTATTTGTTTGACCGTTATTTAAAATTGATTTTGTTCCGTTATTTAACGTAAACATATCAACATCAAAACCTAATGTATTTTGACTGTTAGGGTCTCTTCCTGGCAAATATGTATTGTTATCAGTTATAGAACCGTTAAAAAAATTATTTATTCCATTTAAACCCCCAGTAGTTAAGGTTTCAAAATTTCCTGAGTTTCTTCTTTCAATTTGGAAAGCATCTCCTGTAATTGACCTATCTCCTTCTAAAGCGGCAACCAATAAATTTGCTCTTACGGGACCAGAAGGTACTGTTTGAAAACCACTTACCGGTACATCTGTATAAGGGTTTGTTGAAGCTTTAATCGTTGAAAACCCATCAAACAAATAAAACTTTTTATTTTTTTGAGTTTCATTTTCATAAATAATTACCATTACCCAACCTGCTGACGATCCTAATTGCGAACCTGTATTATCCTGACCAAGGGTTGCTTTAATATTTGCTCCATAATAATCTCCATCTGCATCAGGATCACCAGCTACATTTGTTAAGCTTTGTACCATTGCTGTAACATCTTTGTAACATACGTATGGTTTTTCTGTTGCTATTCCATCATCAAATATTAATTCTCTTTTTGTTACATCAAATTTATCGGCTGTTAAATCGACATAATTACCTCCTGGCACTTTAAACTTCATGGTATTAAAATCAGCATCACGTGTATTTACTCCTGCCGATTCTTCACTCCAATTGTCATATGGGTAAATTCCTGCCCAATATAAACCTGCATATACAACTCTAGAACAATCTGGCAAGTCTAATGATGATTTTGAAGATGAAAATGTATCGTCAATTCCATCACCATTTTCATCTATAAAATTATCTGTATCAATATATTGTAAATAAAAAGAATGGTTACCTCCATAACCATTGTATCCTATATTTGGAGAAGTTCGAGTACAGTTTCCCCACCAATCCCAACGATAACAAGTTTCCTTATTTAAAATATTATTAGCTACAAAAGTCATATTTCCTCTTACTCTTGTATTATAACGTTCTTGAAAAGGAACATCGGCTCTTCTTTCTGCTGCAGTTAAATATCCTTCAACATGTTTTTTCTGTGCAAACAAATTGGTTATTTGCAGTAAAAAAATTGAGATTATTAGTAATTTTTTAATCATCATTTTTGGGGAATTAATTGTTTGGGGGCTTACAATTTAATTATTTTATACGTACTATCGTTTTACGATCGTAAAACGCGCCGTTTAAATTAGTATTATACAACTTAATAGCTTCTTCTCTACTATCAGTTTTTGCTATATACACATGCATATAGCCCGTCGTTGGATTTATAAAATATCCTGCTTCAATATCATCATTTCTTAATTCATCAACATTTCTATCAGCTAATGCTTTTTTAGAGTTTACATATACTTGTAAATAATAACCAGGTGCTACACCTTGCATATTAGCAGACATTGTTCTTACTCTTGCTGGTGGCTGTGTTTTAGGTTCTTTATAACTATCGCCACTTGTACCAATTGTTAATTTAACAACATATACAGGATCTTTACCTCCTTTTTTTATTTTTATAGACGAAGCATCGTTTTTATCGTCGTTTTCAAATAAACGTGTTTTATCTGTTAGTTCTTCTACTTTATCTTCAGCATCTACTTCTTTTGCAAATCTATCAATATATACATAATACCATTTCTTTTTAGGTTCATAAATGTATTTTGCTTCCATATCTAATCGTTTAAACTTTGCGATTAAAGGCTCTGTATTTTCTTTATCTCTAAATCGGTCTGCTACAATATAATACATGGTACCACCACCACCTGCATAGGTAATTGAACTCTCACGCCAAGGTGTGTTAGAACTTCTTTTTAATGTTGTATCTTTTTCTGCTGCTGTTTTCTCTACAGTCGTATTTACAGGTACTACTTTTGGTGCTGGTTGATTTTTTAACAAACGCAATACTTCATCAACCTTTTTATTTAAAATATCTATTGAGTCTTGCGCCATTTGAATCTCATCTGATAAATCATTATGTTCTTCATTTTTATAATCATTTTTAGGCGCTCTTTCAGGCAATGTTACTTGTACATTTCCTGTTCTGCGTGTTGGTCTATCTCTTATGTATGATTTTTTACCAAAATTATAGATTAATCCTATTTCATTGGTTGCAGCGAAAGTACTTTTCTCATAACTAAATCCAACGGCAAGGTTTTCAGAAATATTTACTCCTAAACCTGCTGAAATTCCGTACGTTTTATCGTAACCAGCTTTTATCCAACCTGCTTTTGGTAAATCCAAAATAACATTAGCGCCTACACTAAAATCGTTTTCACCTGGCTTTCGAGCCATCACTAGGGTTCTTAAATCGGCTCCTTCTAAAAGTCCCGAAGCATAGGTAAATTCATGAGAATACATTCCGTGTACCGAAAATGTTTTTTCGCCAAAAGAAGTAGCCATTTCGCTACTCTTTAAATTAAAATCTAATAAGTTTTCAAAAAAGACACCTACATCAAACTTGCCAAACGATAAAGTTACCGCTGGTTGTAACATTACCATTGGTATGTCTTGAAAGTTTGCTACCTGCGGATCTGGAACCGTAGAGTTTACCTTTAATGCATTCGCACTTCTTCGGCTATATAAAAAATTGAATCCGAAGGTTAAATCCATTGTTTCATTTAACTGTAATCGTTGTGCATAATTTAGTAAAGCACCAAAATCTTTAAAAACACCTACTTCTTGTTGATAAATAGCAAAACCTGCACCAACATTTTCACGCATTTTACCTGAATAAGTTCCTAAATACAATCTCGGATTGTCCTCAAAATCAACATTACTATTACGTACAGTAGCAGTGATTGAAGTTTTATTTTCTTTTAATGCCGAAAATGTTGGTACTGTTAAAAAACGATTAAACTTCATGAAATTTCGTGAAGTAAAACTGTTGTACTGCTGTGCGCTATCAAATGTTTGTGCTTGTAATGAAAACACACTTATTAATATCGCTATATATAATGTAACTTTTTTTATCATATTTAATCTAATATAGATATTGTTCCTGCTTTAATTAAAGCATCGTCTTTTATGATTTTGTAATAAAATACTTTCTGATTGCCTAAATTATCTGCTGGCCAATCATTTTTATAATCGGTTACTTTTAAAATTTCTTTTCCGTTTGAATTGTACAACTCAATGGTTACTGATGGTTGAAATGCATATGCATTTGACAACTTCCAGGTATCATTAATTCCATCTTGATTAGGAGACACAATATTAGGTACGATTACCTGATCGTCTGGCTCCACAACTTCAATTGTTCTTACCAATTCACAAGCTCCCACTTTTACAAGTACCGTATAAAAACCTAAAGTATTTACAGTTAACTCTTCTGTTGTAGATAATAATGCTCCCAAAACATCTTCACCTTCATACCATTCATACGAATCACCACCTGCAGCGATTACAGTTGCTACGCCTCCATCTTCCATTACTACTTTTTCTGAAGGAGTTATTGTTACTGCTGAATCGTCAAACAAAACAACATCAATTGCTGCCAACTCATTCGTACAACCAAAACCTGAATATTCTAATACATACTCCCCAATTTCGGTAACTTCAAGCACACTAGGGTCTGCAGCTGTTACGTCATCTGCCCCATCTTTAATCCATTTATATGTATATCCTGCAGTTACATTATCGATCGTATAAGTAATTGAGCCTCCTGCACATAGTGAATTTGATATGGTTGTTGACGAAACTTCTGGTACTTCTACTAATTTAACATCTAATTCATTTGATAATCCGTTTTTACTACCAACATTAATTGATAATGTATATAGATCGCTTTCTAAATATGAGTTTACAGATAATTCATCTTGAGTGGCTCCCGCAATAGGAACACCTCCTTTATTCCATTGATAATTTAACATCGCTATTTGGTCGGTTGATAAATTATATTTCTCACCATCTTCTCCTGTTACTTCCACACCAACAATACTTAATTTTGTTACAGCATTACTACAATCTCTATAATCAGTTTCTGTCCTTATTTCTACATCAAAAGCTCCTACACCTATTAATTCATATTTATCTGAATCAACTACTATATTACACGATCCTGAAGTGCTTTTAGTTACTCTTATAAAGTACTCTCCTGCCTCCGTTGCATTTGTACATAATTGTGTTCTTGCAGCTAAAGGTGCTGTATCTTTATACCATTGCATTGTAGCTGAAGAAGCATCATGTGTTATACACAGTTCTCTTGTTTCTCCTGGTAACAAAATTGTTTTTAAACTACCTACTGTATTTACATTAAAATCTGCAGTTGTTATTTGTTTCAACTCTACATTATCTGAAGTTGTTACACAGCTACCTGTATCTACCTCTAAATGGTACGTTCCTAACTGACCTGCTGTTGGTGTTGTATAGGTTGCTAAGTTTGAAGATTGTACCAAGTTATTATTAAAGTACCAATCATAAGTAAAAGAGGTATCATTTACATTCGCTTCAAAAGTATGCGCTTCATCTCCACATATTTGAACTGTTAATGATCCTTTTATTTGTCCATCTGCTTCATTGAAAACAACAACATTTATTAACGTTGATTCTTTAAACCCACAAGTACCATAATCAATTTTCACTTGATATTCCCCTTCTTCTGAAACTTCAAGCATTGGCTCCGTAGTCGTTGCAATTATAGTTCCATCCTTATACCATCTGTATTGCCCTTCTTGAGTGGTATTTAATGTTAATTCTTCAGACTCCCCTTCACATAATACTACATTCTCAAAATTATTTAAGATAAAAGTTCCGTTAACAATCTTATATGCTTGAAAAGCATCAGAATCGGGACTCGTCATAGCTGGTGAAGAAGCTACTAATCGTATTTTATAATTCGTACCAAAAGTATCATCTGGTAATTGAAAAGATCTATCAAAAGTAAAAGAGGTGTTTTCTGTCGTAATAGTACCAACATTTGTAGGGTTTCCCCATGTTCCGTCTCCAGCAGACAACTCAATAGTGAATTGATTATCAGAAGGAAATGTTGTTGTAGAAAACTTAAATCGAACAATAAAGTCTGTAGTACTACCATCATCACACGCTGATGAAAACTGAATTTCAGGTTTCAATAACGTCTGAGACATCACATTAGTACTAACACAAAAGAGAAATATCCCTAAAAGTCTTAGTATGCTTTTAGTATTTTTCTTCATTGATTAAAGGGTCTTTTAATAAACATCAAATGTATACTTTTTATGTAACAAATAAAATCTAATATATAAAATCTATCTCACTAACACAAGACAACATTAACAAAACCTTATAAAAACCTAACTACAAACACATTAAGATCTTAACAAACAATTCTAATTCGCTAAAAAAACAAAATTATTACATAGTCCTTCTAATAAAAAACAGGAGATTCTGACGTATATTTGTTCTTCTAATTTTTTAAAGTATGAAACAGAAAA
Organism: Tenacibaculum retecalamus; assembly: GCF_027941755.1. Lineage (NCBI taxonomy): Bacteria > Pseudomonadati > Bacteroidota > Flavobacteriia > Flavobacteriales > Flavobacteriaceae > Tenacibaculum > Tenacibaculum retecalamus. Next base: position 1,737,042 of record NZ_CP115916.1, read on the forward strand.
TTATTATTGCTATTGACGGATTTTCATCAACAGGAAAAAGTACTATCGCTAAACAATTAGCAAAGCAACTCGAATATATTTATGTTGATACTGGCGCCATGTACAGAGCTGTTACCCTATATGCAATGCAACAAAATTATATTTCCGATACGCATTTTAATGCTGATGATTTAATTGCTGACTTACATAAAATTTCTCTTTCTTTTGTTTTTAATGAAAACGTAGGTTTTGGGGAAGTTTATTTAAATAATACCAATGTTGAAAAAGAAATTAGAACTATTGAAGTTTCTAGATTGGTAAGTAAAGTTGCTACGATTTCTGAAATCCGCAAAAAATTGGTGAGCGAACAACAAGAAATGGGTAAAAATAAAGGTATTGTAATGGATGGACGTGATATAGGTACTGTTGTTTTTCCTGATGCTGAATTAAAATTATTTATGACCGCTTCTGCTGATAAACGTGCTACTCGTCGTTACAAAGAACTACTAGATCGTGGAGACAATGTAAATTATGAAGAAATATTACACAACGTTCAAGAACGTGACAGAATAGATTCTACACGAGAAGATTCACCGCTAATTCTTTGTGAAGATGCAGTAGAGTTTGATAATTCTGACATGGGATTAAAAGAACAATTTGAACGTATTATGAGTTTAGTAAACATGCGATTACAATAATTTACCTATTTTTATAGAAAAATAAATTTTATGAAAATGAAAAAAATTATATTTATTATTACTTTTTTTACCTGTCTTCAAACTTTTTCTCAAGGTATTAATTGGCGCACAGATATTGACAGCGCCATTGCTTACGGTAAAGAAAACAATAAAGATGTTTTTATATACTTAGGAGAGAAGAAATGTGTGCCTTGCAGAACTGTTCAGAAATATGCCTATGACACTAAAAAATTTCAAGATTTTTCTAAAAAATTTGTAATGGTAAAAGTTTACAACGATTTAGATAAAAGTAAAAAAGAAGCGCTTGCCTATTTTAATAAAGCCAAAAAACGATTTAACACAAAGATGGTTCCTCGTTTTATTTTAATACGCAATGAAAAAGAAATTGCTAACTTTTTTGCCTATGTAAAATCACCTGAAGATTTAATTGATAAAATTACTCCTTATCTAAAAAAATAATTTTCTTAAACAGAAAACAAAAAAAACAGCTTTATAAAGCTGTTTTTTTTGTTTCATTTTCTAATAAGAGCTCTATTCTTCTTCGAATTTAGAATTTTCTGAATAGGTGCGCCATTTTGTTAAACACGCCTCAATATCAGCAGGAATTTCAGTATTAAACTGCATAAACTCTCCTGTTGTTGGATGCGTAAAACCTAATGTTTTTGCGTGTAATGCTTGTCTTGGCAAGGTTTTAAAACAGTTTTGTACAAATTGCTTATACTTTGTAAACGTTGTTCCTTTTAAAACACCATCACCTCCATAACGTTCGTCGTTAAAAAGTGTGTGTCCAATATATTTAAAGTGTGCTCTAATTTGATGCGTTCTTCCAGTTTCTAACTTACATTGTACTAAAGTAACATACGTAAGACGTTCTAAAACTTTGTAGTGAGTTACCGCATGCTTACCATGATCTCCATCAGGAAAAACAGCCATCTGTAAACGGTTATTAAAACTACGTCCTATATTACCTTCAATGGTTCCGGTATCTTCTTTTACATCTCCCCAAACTAATGCGTAATATAAACGCTCGGTAGTTCTATCAAAAAATTGCTTCGACAAATGTGCCATTGCAAATTCTGTTTTAGCAACCACCAACAATCCACTTGTATCTTTATCTATACGGTGTACTAAACCAGGACGCTCGTTTGAGTTTTTAGGTAAGTTTTCGATGTGATGAATTAATCCATTCACCAAAGTTCCTGAATAATTTCCATGTCCAGGATGCACTACCATTCCTGGAGCTTTATTTACCACGATTACATCATCGTCTTCATAAACGATATCGATAGGTAAATCTTCAGCTACTAATAAATTTTCAGCTGGTGGATACGCTAAAACTACACGAACTACATCTTTTGGTTTTACTTTATGATTTGGTTTTACAGCCACTTCATTTACTAAAACATTTCCTGCCTTAGCTGCTTGCTGAATTTTATTTCTTGTTGAACCCTCAATAAAGTTCATTAAAAACTTATCTACCCTTAAAGGCTCTTGTCCTTCTGTTGCAACAAACCTATGATGCTCGTATAAATCGTCGTTTTCTATTGCTAAATTTGTATCTTCCTGCATGAATCAATTATATAAATTAGTTACCGTCTCCTAAAACAAGGTTAATAGTCGTTTTCTTTGGCAATTTTGTTCCGGGTTCAATTAGTTTTCCTTTATATTTTAAACCTCTAACAACATTTTCACCAATATCTTTTACCCAAGTAATCTCTTTTCCTACAATAAATCCTTGAGATCTTAAGTGTGTAGTCGCTTGTCTTTTTGTACGTCCGTTTAAATCTGAAATTTCAATATCTCTATATTTAGACGGATTTAAAGTTAAATATAACTTACGTTTTTCTTTTACAAAATCACCTACTTCCGGATTTTGTTCTATCACCGATTTCTTCGGGTAATTAGGATTATAAGTAGCACTATCTATTATAATAAAATCTAAATTAAGTTCGTTTAACTTCTTTTCAACTTCTGCCAATGACATTTTATGCAAATTAGGTACTTGTATTTTCTGACCGTGATTCGTTGTGGTTCCTAACCACCATTGCATTATAAACACAAATAAAAATAACGATACAATCGCAATTCCAATTTGTACTAGAAACGTTTTACTCTTTATAAATTGAAATAACCCTTTCAGGTTTTTAGAAAAATTACTCATATTATTTTTTTGTAAGGTGGCGCAAATTTACAGCAAAAATATTACTATTTTTAACTCCTGAACTCATAAACGAGTTTTTTTGGTAAGTTTGTATAATTATTGGCAAACTATTTTACAAAATATTACAAATCTTAAAGTATTAAAGTGAAAAAAAATATAGCTATTATTATGGGAGGCTACTCATCTGAAGTAGAAATTTCCTTAAAAAGTGGTGCTATTGTTTACAAGCATCTTGACCCCCAAAAATATACTGCTTATAAAATTCATATTTTAAAAGATAAATGGGTTTTAGTAAGTGAAAACAATGCGGAATATCCTATTAACAAGCATGATTTCTCTGCGGAGGTAAATGGAGAAAAAATTATTTTCGATGGTGTTTTTAATGCAATTCATGGTGCTCCAGGTGAAAACGGAACTATTTTGGCTTATTTCGACTTAATCGGATTAAAACATACTTCTGCCCCATTTTATCAAATGGCATTAACCTTTAATAAGCGTGATACATTAAGTGTGGTAAAACAATACGGAATTCCCGCTGCTACTTCAGTCTATTTAAATCAAGGTGATCAAATAAATACTGCTGAAATTATTGCTAAAGTTGGTTTACCCTGTTTCGTAAAACCTAACAATGCGGGTTCTAGCTTCGGAATTTCGAAAGTACATACCGAACAAGAACTAATACCTGCTTTAGAGGTTGCCTATAAAGAAGATTCAGAAATATTAATTGAAAGTTTTTTAGATGGTACAGAGGTTTCTGTTGGTGTAATACAATACAAAGGAACAACAACTGTTTTACCAATTACAGAAATTGTTTCAGAAAATGACTTCTTTGATTACGAAGCCAAATACGAAGGAAAATCAAAAGAAATAACTCCTGCACGCATCTCTAAATTACAAGAAAAAAACGTTATTAAAGTAGCAAAACGCGTATATGAAGTTTTAAATATGAGTGGATTCTCACGCGCGGAATATATTTTTATAAATGACGAACCACATTTCCTAGAAATAAATACCGTTCCAGGATTAACAGAAGCAAGTATTTTACCACAACAAGCAAATTGCGCAGGTATTTCTTTATCGGAATTATTTGGCAATGCTATTGAAACAGCTTTAAAATAAAATGAAAAACACGACTATAAATATTAATGAGGCTACAATTAAAAATTTTGTAGAATCTATTCGACCTGAAGATCTTGAAATTAGAGAACAATTAGATTTTGGATATTCTTTTGAAAAAAACATCGCTATTCTTTACGAAATTAGCCCCAATTGGTTAGATCCTAAAGAAAAAAATCATATCGAGTTTGCTAAAATCCGATTTTATAAATCTAAATTAGAATGGAATTTATATTGGATGCGAGCTAATGAAAAATGGGAATTGTATAAACCTTTTCCTAAATCGACACATTTAGATGAAATTATTCAAATAATTAAAAAAGATATAAATGGTTGTTTTTTTGGCTAATCATAACCAAAAAACACCTTTTAAACACCTATTTTTATGAAAAAAGCAGTATTTCCTGGTTCTTTTGACCCAATTACTTTGGGACATGTAGATATTATTGAACGTAGCGTTACTTTATTTGACGAATTAGTAATTGCAATTGGTATAAATGCCGATAAAAAATACATGTTTTCTTTAGATGAACGCAAACGTTTTATTGAAGAAACTTTTAAGCATCAACCAAAAATTAAAGTAGTAACTTACAGCGGATTAACAGTGATTTTTTGTAAAGAACAAAATGCCGAATTTATTTTAAGAGGTTTACGAAATCCTGCTGATTTTGAGTTTGAAAAAGCCATTGCACATACTAACAGAAAACTATCAGAAATAGAAACCGTTTTTTTACTAACTTCTTCTGGTAAAAGCTACATCTCATCGTCAATTGTACGCGATGTTATTAGAAATAATGGTGATTACACTGGTTTGGTTCCTGATTCCGTAAAAATTTAATTCTAGATTATTTTGAAAAAAACACTCCTACTTTTATTGTTGATTTCCTTCGGATGCAAACAAAAAACAGTAAAAGAAACCTACAATTTCACAACATTATTTGAAACCTCAAACGGAACTGAAACTCCTGAATACGAAGATGTAATTTCTTTTTACGAGAACTTAGCACAAACCTATACTGAAATATCTTTATTTGAAATAGGCACTACAGACTCTGGGAAACCGCTTCATTTAATCGTTTATAATAATGATGGAAAAATCAATTTAAAAGATTTGAAAAACTCCTCAAAAAATAGGGTTTTAATCAACAATGGTATTCACCCAGGTGAATCTGATGGAATTGACGCTTCTATGTTACTTTTACGAGATATTGTTCAGAATGATTCTTTAAAACAAGTTTATAAGAATTCATTAATATGTGTAATTCCTGTTTATAATATTGGCGGTGCTTTAAATAGAAACTCACATACAAGAGCCAATCAAAATGGTTCAAAAGAATATGGATTTAGAGGAAATGCACGTAATTTCGATTTAAATCGTGATTTTATAAAGCAAGACACTAAAAATTCCGCTGCTTTTTCGGAGATTTTTCACACTGTAAATCCGGATGTTTTTATAGATAACCATGTAAGTAACGGTGCCGATTACCAATATGCTATTACGCATTTATTTACCCAACACAATAAATTAGGTGGTAAACTTGGTCATTTTCTAGAAACTGAAATGCGCCCATATATTGAACATTCTTTAACTAAAAAACAAATACCAATTACACCTTATGTAAACGTATGGGGAAACACTCCTGAAAAAGGATGGTCTCAATTTTACGATTCTCCAAGATATTCAACTGGCTACACAACCTTGTTTAACACTTTAGGATTAATGGTAGAAACACACATGTTAAAGCCTTATAAAATTAGAGTAACACAAACCTATGAGTTACTATTATCTACCTTAGATTTCACAGAAAATAACTCTTTAAAAATTAAAGAATTACGAAAAAAAATTTGGAAGACTTATTAATAAAAAAAACATATCCAATTGTTTTTACTGCGGATAAAGAAAGTCCTACAACATTAAATTTTAAAGGTTACGAAGGCACCTATATTGATAGCAAAGTAACCAACGGAAAACGATTGTTTTATGATAAAAATAAGCCATACACTAAAAAAACAACTTATTACAATAATTTTAAAGCTACCAAAACAATAAACATTCCAAAAGCTTATATTTTACAACAAGGTTGGCATAAAATTATAGAGAGGTTAAAAAATAACAGCATTAAATTTACTCGATTTAAGAGCGACACACTTATAAATGTTGCAACTCAACACATTGCTAATTTTGATACTAGAAAATCAGCTTACGAAGGACATTACTTGCATTATAATACCACTGTTAAAGAAACCTTAGCTGTTGTTAAATTTAAAAAAGGAGATATTTATATTTCTACACAGCAAAAAGGAATTCGATACATTATTGAAACTTTAGAAGCAGCTGCTACAGATTCGTTTTTTAACTGGAACTTTTTTGACACCATTTTACAGCAAAAAGAAGGTTTTTCATCTTATGTTTTTGAGGATGTTGCTGAACAATTTTTAAAAGACAATCCGAAGATTAAAAACGAGTTTGACGATAAAATTAAAAATGATATAAATTTTGCTAAAAACACTTACGCTCAATTATATTATATCTATAAAAAAACACCACATTATGAAAAATCTCATCTAAAACTACCAATCTATAAAAAATACTAATGTAGTTATCTGTTTTTTTTGGCAATTCTTAATTTCAATTTTATACTTTTGCCTTTATCAGTAAAAAAACTTTGTGAATAAAATTCCCCTAAAATCTGTTTGTGAGCAAAAAAAATTTGAAGAAATTTTTAACAAACATTCTCAATCCCTAAGAAATTACATTTATTACAAATGTGGTAGTAGGCAACAGGCGGAAGATATTGCTCAAGAAGCTTATATAAAACTTTGGAACAACTGTAATAAAGTAATATTCGAAAAAGCTAAATCATTTTTATACACCGTTGCAAACAATCGGTTTTTAAACGAAGTTGCTCATAAAAAAGTAGTTTTAGAACATCAAAGAAGAAGCCTTACTCCTGACAGAACAATAGAAACTCCACAATTTATTTTAGAAGAAGAAGAATTTTATCAAAAACTAAAAAAAACAATAGCAGATTTGCCAGAAAAACAACGCGAAGTTTTTCTTTTAAGTCGTATTGATAAAAAAAAATATACTGAAATCGCTGAAATAACAGGCATATCGGTAAAAGCTGTAGAAAAAAGAATGAGTAAAGCTTTACTAATTCTAAAAGAACAAATAGGCAAAATTTAATAAATAGTAACAGTAAGTAGGGTAATTAACTTTTTAGTTGTTCTTATAGTACTAGCGTGAAAAATATAACATGAAAAAAGAATATTATACAGATGAGACTTTTTTAGCTCGATGGATCGAAAACGATTTATCTGTTGAAGAGTTAAAACAGTTTAAAAATTCTGAAGAATATCATCAATTTAAAAAAATTAATGATGCTACTGAACTACTAATTGCTCCAGATTATAATAAAAAGGATGTCTTTAATGCTATTTCAGTAAAAATAAAACAACAAAAGAAATCAACAAAAATTATAAAACTTACTCCAGCATGGTTTTATAGTGCAGCCGCTTCAGTTGTTTTACTTTTAACTATCTTTTATTTAAATAATGATAGTCCTTCTAGTTTTTCAACAACTTATGGAGAGCAAACAGTTGTTCAGTTACCTGATAATTCTATCGTACACCTTTTTCCTTCTTCTAATTTAAAATTTCATAAAAATAATTGGAACAAGGATAGGTCATTGTCATTAGTTGGAACTGCTTATTTTGAAGTTGAAAAAGGAAAACATTTCACAGTAAACACAAACGAAGGAAATGTTGTTGTACTGGGTACTAAATTTACAGTAAACACTTCAAAAAACTTCTTTGAAATACAGTGTTTTGAAGGAAAAGTAAAAGTAACTTCTAAAAACAATGACACCATTTTTTTAACTAAAGGAAAAGCTTTTAGAAGCTATAAAAACAAAAAAGAAAATTGGAATTTTCACAAAGAAAAACCTTCATGGTTAAATAATGAAAGTAGCTTTAATAACACGCCTCTTAATAAAGTAATTTTAGCTTTAGAAAAACAATATAACTTAAAAATTAATACCAATAAAGTAGATACTAATAAACGTTTTACAGGTACCTTTACACACAATAATGTTAATATCGCATTGAAAACTGTTTTTGCTCCTATGAAAATTTCATTTAAATTAGCAGATAATAGTTCAGTCGTATTAATATCTAATGAATAAAAAATTAAGTATTTTTTTTATATGCTTAGCAATGTCTGTTTTTTCTCAAAAAAAATAGACATTGCTTTTTATAATACCCCAATATTAACTGCATTAAAAAAAGCAGAAACCAACTTTAATGTTAAGTTTTCTTTTGATGCTTATATTACAGGAAACATACTATTTTCATTCAATAAAAAAACGTGTACACTTAAAAATTTTATTGAAGAAATAGAAGATAAAACACTTCTTAAATTCAACAAAATAACAGACAAGTACTACTTTATCACCCTCTTAGAAAAAAAGAAAACTTCAACCTTTTAAAAGAAGTTTTAATTGACAACTATGTTACCTCTGGTATTAATAAAAACAAAAACGGTTCCATCACAATTTTACCTCAACAACTTGGAGTATTACCAGGCTTAACAGAACCAGATGTTTTAGAAAGTTTAAAAATAATACCAGGCGTACAAAGCCCAGATGAAACTGCTGCTGGTATTTATATAAGAGGTGGTACTCCTGATCAGAATTTAATTTTCTGGGACGGTATAAAAATGTACTATTCTGGGCATTTTTTCGGAATGCTTTCTGCCTTTAATCCATATACAGCAAAAAAAATAACGCTCTCAAAAAGTGGTACACAGGCTCGTTACGGAAATAAAATAGCAGGTGTAATAGATATTAAAACAGAAAATAACATCCCAAAGAAAACAACAGGAGGATTCGGTTTTAACATGACACATGCTGATGCTTACATTAGCGTTCCTTTTTCTAATAAATTAGCGTTAACAACTTCATTTAGGCGTTCTTTTACTGATGTTTTTGATACCTTTACTTTTAATAAACTATCAAATAGAGTTTTTCAGACAATTGATGCGAATCAAGAAAGAAATATATTAACTAAAAATATTTCTTTCGATAGAGATAACCATTTTTATTTTTCTGATTACTCAACTAAACTAATATACAAGCCTTCCGTTAAAGAAACTTTATCTTTAAGCTTTTTACATACTACAAATAAATTATCATATAGTTTCAAAATTCCTCTTTACAAGGATCTTTATAAAGATGATTTAAGTATTAAAAATAATGGACTAAGTTTTTTATGGGAAAAAGAGTTGAATCCTAAATTAACTCAAAATTTCAAAACTTATTTTTCTAGCTTTAACTTGAGTTATTATGGTAATTATAATTATATAGATAACTACCTGATTCAACAATCAATAAAAAACAATTCAGTAAATGATTTTGGTTTTTCTTACAGCTTAAATTACCAAAGAAATGAACGAACCAATTTTTTGTTTGGTTATGATTTTTTATCAAATGAAACTGAATATTTATTAGAACACAATACTAATTTAGAAGGTAACAACATTACAAATGCTGTTCAAAAAGATAAAGGGACTAACAATACTCATTCTCTTTTTACAGAATACATCTATGATACGAATGAGTGGAAAATAAACACTGGTGTACGATTCAATTATTTTGATAAGATAAACAAACTAGTTGTAGAGCCTCGTTTATACCTCGAAAAAAAAATTACTACTGACTTAAATTTTAAAGCATCATTAGAACAAAAGCATCAAACATTAGGGCAAATTATAGAATTTCAAACTTCTAGTTTAGGTTTTGATTTAGAAAATCAGATATGGGCTCAAGTAAACAACGATGATATCCCGCTTCAAAAAAGTTTTCAAATTTCTTCTGGAATACTTTTTAGTAAAAACAAATGGAAGATAGATCTTGATACTTATGTTAAAAGCGTAAGCGGTATGACTTCACAAACGAGAGGTTATAATGATCAGACTACAGATTTCTCTAACGGAGAAGGTAAAATTTTTGGTATCGATTTACTTATCAATAAAAAGTTTAAAAATTACAGAACTTGGATAAATTATTCATATACCAAAAATCAATTTAAATTTCTAGATTTAGAAAACACCTTTTTTCCTGCAAACCATGATATTACCAATTATTTTTCATGGTCACATGCTTTTAAGTATAAAAATTATGAGTTTTCATTAGGATGGAGCCACAGATCAGGAAACCCGTATACGAAAGCCTTAGAGTTGAAAACGGATACTAATACAGGAAGTCTTCTGATTGTTTTAGATACTGACCATATAAACTCAAACCGTTTACCAAAATATCACCGTTTAGATGGATCGATTACTTACTCGTTTAGTTTCTCTGAGAAATGGAAAGGAAAACTTGGCTTCTCCATCCTAAACATCTATAATCAAAAAAATATTATTAGTAGATCCTACACTGCAATACCTATTCTTAATAATGACAATACAATAACTTTTGAATTAGGGAAGATTGATAAACTTTCTTTGGGAATCAATCCAAACCTAGTTTTTAGAGTTTCTTTTTAAATAAAAAAAAGACCACAATATTGTGATCCTTTTTACTAGTAGTTTCTATATTTTTTTGTTTCTTCAAAAACATGTTCAAGAATTTTCTTTTCTTTTTCATCGAACTCTATATTTCTCCTTTTCATTACTACCTCGGCTACTTCAAAAACTTTATTTGTTTTATATTCTGTAAAACCAGCTGCTCCTCCCCAACTATAAGAAGGTACAAAGTTCCTTGGAAAACCAGTACCAAAGATGTTCGCTGACACTCCTATAACTGTTCCTGTATTAAACATGGTATTGATTCCGCATTTAGAATGGTCTCCCATCATTAATCCACAAAATTGCAATCCTGTTTTAGCAAAACGTTCCGTTTCATAACTCCATAATTTTACTTCAGCATAATTATTTTTCAAATTAGAATTGTTAGTATCAGCACCTATATTACACCATTCACCAATCACTGAATTCCCTAAATACCCTTCATGCCCTTTACTAGAGTATCCCATTAAAACAGAGTTATTAACCTCACCTCCTATTTTACAATATGGTCCTAAAGTAGTTGCTCCGTAAACTTTTGCTCCCATTTTTAGCACTGATTTTTCACACATAGCTAATGCTCCTCTAACAAGAACACCTTCCATAATTTCAGCATCTTTACCTATATATATTGGTCCATTAGTAGCGTTTAAGGTTGCAAACGACAACTTTACTCCTTCTTCAATAAATATATCCTTTTTATTTATACAGTTAACTGTTTCTGGAATAGGCTCTGATGTTCTTCCTTCAGTAATTAAATCAAAATCAGCTCTAATTGCTTTATCATTTAATGAAAAAATATCCCATGTGTTTGTTATTTGAATTACTTCTCCCTCAAACTCTAATTGCTCATAAGATGCAAAATCTACCTTTTCTTGTGAATCAACCGTATAAAAAGCAATCACATCTTCGCCTTTAAAAATTGCTTGATTTTTAGTTAAACTTCTTACCATTTCAATTAATGGTTCAGTAGGTAAAAAAGAGGCATTTAACAACACGTTTTTTTCCATTTCAACCATCGGATATTTTTCTTCTAAATATTCTTCAGTTACAGTAGTGGTTGTTAAACCTAAGTGTTTTTCCCATTTTTCTCTAATTGTTAAAATACCTACTCTAATATCGGCAACAGGCTTAGTATATGTAAATGGTAATAATGCATTACGTACATCTCCATCAAATAAAATGTAATTCATCTTATGCTTTTAATTTTTACAAATATAAAATATTGCTATTTAATTATACACAGAACAAACGGCTATTATTTCATATTAAAACAGCTAAAAAACAATACAAATAGTATAAACGACTTAAAAACCCTCACAAACAACATTTAAATATATAACTTGCTTATACTTTTAACGCTTAACTATATACTATTTTTCTGCAAGTTTAAATATTAATATTACTTTTGTTTTATGAAAAAAATATTAGCATTTATTATTGGCGTTATCTTATTAATCGCTAGCTTATATTACGCATTTATATATTATGTTCCTTATAGCGAAGGTGTTCGTTCTGGTGAATTGATAAAAATTAGTTATAAAGGCGTACTTATAAAAACATGGGAAGGTGAAATTAGTCAAGGTATTTCTGGCTCGCAAATTTTTTCTTTTTCAGTTGAAGATCAAAAACAACAAGTAATTACCGATTTACAAAAATTTCAAGGTCGTTACGTAAAAGTTACCTACAAAGAACGTTACGACACTTTACTTTGGTTAGGAGATACCAAATATTTTATAACAAAGGTAGAAGAAGAGGTTTCACCACATTTTAGAGGATTAAAATCAGCAGATGAGCACTAAAAAACACAAACACGTAGCAGAAACATATATTACAATTTCTGAATTAATGCTTCCTTCGCATGCCAATTTTAGTGGTAAAATTCACGGAGGTTATATCTTATCATTATTAGATCAAATCGCTTTTGCTTGTGCTTCTAAACATTCTGGCGAGTATTGTGTTACTGCTTCGGTTGATACAGTAGATTTTTTGAGTCCGATTGAAGTTGGCGAATTAGTTACAATGAAAGCTTCTGTAAATTATACCGGACGAACTTCTATGGTTGTTGGTGTTCGTGTTGATGCCGAAAATATTAGAACAGGAGAAAAAAAACATTGTAATTCTTCTTACTTTACCATGGTTGCCAAAGATGATGAAGGAAAAAGTATTGAAGTTCCTGGTTTAATTGTAAAAAATGATATTGAGGTGAGTCGTTTTTTAAAAGCGATAAAACGTATTGAAATGAAAAATAAACGTCAAGATGAATTTGATAGTAAAGATTTTACCCCACATAACTATGTTAAAGAATTAGAAAATTATAATGTAAAAATTGAATTATAGTTTATGCCTGAAATTATTGATTTAAGTCAAGAAATATTTGAAGGAATGCCAGTTTATAAAAGTCTTCCTCAAGTAAAAATGACAGTTCATAACACGCACGAAGAATGGGACGGAATTAAAAACCCAACAACAAAAACTCCTGCGGTTTATAAACTAGAAATGGGCGAACATACCGGAACTCACGTAGATGCTTTAAACCATATGGAAGCCAAACATATTGGTAAATCTATTGACACAATGCCACTTTCTATGTTTTATACGGAAGGGATTTGTTTAGATTTCTCTCATAAAAACTTACAAGAGTTAATAACTTCAACTGAAGTAATAGACAAACTAAAAGAAAGTAATTTAACTATTAAAAAAGGTGATACCGTTCTTTTGTGTACCAACCATTATCAAAAACATTTTAATACTGAAAACTGGGGTAAAGGTCCAGGAATTACAGTAGAATGTGCTACTTGGTTAGGTGAACAAAAAATTGCCGCATTTGGTGTAGAAACAATGTCGCCAGGTATACCCAAGATATCAAATAAAGAAGTGCATCATATTTGTGGAAACATGGGGTTTACACATTATGAAAATATGATAAACCTTGATAAATTAATCGGAAGAGGACGATTTAGATTTATTGGTTTACCACTAAAAATAAGAGGTGGAACAGGTTCTCCTGTAAGAGCCATTGCTGTTTTTGAGTAATAAAAATCCGAAGTTAGCTAACTTCGGATTTTCATCTATTTATGTTAAAATTCTATTTCTAAAAGTTCTTATTGTCTAATAAACTTCCTGCTAATTGCAACAATTGTAATTCGGCATTTTTTGCAGTATATTTTGCATTACTTACACTTAATTCAGCATTTATTAAATTTACTTGTGCCTGACGAAAATCAATCGAAGTAACTTGTCCTAATTTATAACGTTCATTAGTTCTATCAAAATTAAGCTTATTAGTTATTACATTTTTTTCTTGAACTTGTAACGAAAATAAGGCATTTTGATAGGTTTCCCATGCATTGTTTACATCTCTTTCTAAACGCTCTTCTTGTTGTAATTTCTGAATTTCTTGTGTTTCTAACGCTATTTTAGCATTGGTAACATTGGTTTTGGTACGTCCACTATCAAAAATATTCCAAGACAAATTTACACCTGCATTTAATCCTTTTCTTGTATTAGAAATCGGACTAAAATCATTTACTGCATCGTTGTTACTTTTACTCCAAGCATACGAACTTGTTAAACCTACATTTGGCATCCAGCCCGCTTTATTAATCTTAATATCTAATTGTCGTAACTCAATGTTCTTTTTTGCTTGCAATAAATTCGCATTATTTGTTTTTGATTTTGCTAATACATCTGTTAAATTTAAATCAACCGTATAAGTAACATTTGTATTTACAATTACTGGCGTATTTACACTTCTACCTAAAACCACATTTAAATCTCTTTTTGAGTTTGCTAATTGTCTTTTTACATTTATGTAAGTAATGCTATCATTATTAACATCAACTTCAGCATTTAAAACATCTAATTTTGTGTTTTGACCGTAATCAAAACTATAAATAGCTCTTTGTAAACGTCTTTTAGAAATTGCTAACGTTTCTTTTTGCGCTGTTTCATTTTCTGTCAATCTACCTACTTCATAATACGCCAAAAATAATGTGGTTAAGGTGTTTTCAATTACTTGTCGTGCTTGTAATTCTGTTAAATTATACGATTCCTTTAAGCGTTTAAACGTGTTTTGCCTGTTAAATCCATTAAAAATAGTATAATTTAATCCTACAGATGCATTGTATCCTTTAGATTCTGCTCCGGTAACCGAGTTTATCGTTCCGTTTTTAAATTCATTATCAGAATCGTTGTTACTATAGGTGGCACCGGCGTTTCCTACTACCGTTGGCAAATAACCACTATTATAGATACTCTTATTATTTTTAGCTGTTTCTAAGTTGTTTTTAGTAACTCGTATGTCGTAATTATTTTCTAAGGTAATTTCTACCGCTTTTTCTTTTGATAATATCTCTTGTCCATAAAAAGAAACATTTACAAACAGGAATCCAATAATTAAATAGGTTGTTTTCATCTTTATTTTCTTTTACTACGCTTCTTCAGCATTTTCTGATTCTAGTTCTTTTATAGCTCTTTCTACCGATTCTCTTTTTGGCTTCTTACCTTCCCATAACCATTTTGTATATACTTTCGAATAATTAGCAATTGATAACAATACGGGTAAAGTTAATAAGGTTAAAAAAGTAGCAATCATAATTCCGTATGCGATAGAAATTGCCATCGGAATTAAAAATTGTGCTTGACGACTTGTTTCTAAAATTAAAGGCGCCAAACCAGCAACTGTAGTAATTGTTGTTAAGAAAATAGCTCTAAATCTAGATTTTCCTGCTGCAAATAAAGCTTCTTCAAACTCCATTCCTTCTTTTAGATAACTATTAAATTTACTTATTAGTACCAAGCCATCATTTACCATAATTCCTACCAAAGCTATAATTCCTAAAAGAGATAATATATTTACCGCAAAACCATGAAACCAATGCCCCCATGCAACTCCTATTAAACTAAAAGGCACCATAATTAGTAACATAAATGGCTGTCCGTACGATCTAAATGTAAATACAATTACAATATAAATCAGCAATAAAATTACAGGTCCTACCAATGCTGCCGAACTTGAAACTTTTGATGCTTCTCTATTCTGCCCTTCATACAATGCTGTTACCGATGGGTATTTTGCATTGATTTCAGGCATTATTCGAGCTTTAATATCATCTAAAACATCTGTAGCGCTTCCTTGCGCATCTTTCATATCAGCATCTACTTTAATTTCTCGTTGCCCTGCTATGTGGTTGATCGATATTTCTCCACGTTCAATTTTATAAGTTGCTATTTCCGATAATGGAATTCTATTACCAGTAGGTGTAGAGATTCGCATATCATCTAAATTTTTTATTGATGATCGTTCATTTTTATCATAACGAACCCAAACTTTAATTTCGTCTTGTCCTCTTTGGAAACGCTGCGCTTGTCTACCAAAAAAACCACTTCTAATTTGCGACATTACCTCATTTAAATTCAAGCCTAATAAATAAGCATTGTCTTTTAATTGTATATTAATTTCTTTGATTCCTTGCGGATCATTATCAGTTACATCTTTTAAATTTTGATTTTTATTTAACTCTGATTTTAATTCGGTTTTAGCCGCTTTTAACTCAGCGATATTGTTACTTAATAATGATACTGAAACCGGACTTCCACCAAAATTACCTCCCGAACCAAAAGTTAACGACTCTACACCATATATAGTTCCTACTCTTTTACGAATTTCGTTAGTAATTTCTCTAGAAGTAAAGGTTCTTGTTTCACCTGGTAATAAGTTTATTCTTAGTGATGCTTTTGCCGAACCTGGTCCAATTTGTTTCAAAACATTTTCAATTACGGGTTCCTCTGTAATTGCATATTTTTCTGTAAATTCTTTTTCAACTTCCCATGTTTTTTCTTCAATTACAGAAATAATACTATCTGTAATTTTTTCATTAGTTCCTTGTGGCATGGTTAAATTTACCGATACTCGATCACTCGCTATCGACGGAAAAAAAGTTCCTTTTATAATTCCTCCCTGAAATGCACCTATGGTAATCATAAATAAAGCAACCGGAATTACCAATCCAAAGAACTTATTATCTAAAACAAATCGTAATGCTGGTGCATATAATTTATCACGCATAAAATCCATAAAATCTTCTGCATATTTATTAAATGCATACAATTTCTGATTTCTATCTAATGCTTTTGAATGTGCAACGTGTGCTGGTAAAATAATTAATGCTTCTACCAACGAAAGGATTAAGGTAAGTGCAACCACAGTAGCTACTTCTCCAAAAAACTCTCCTATATTTCCTTCTAAGAAAAAGAATACCGAAAAGGCTAAAACCGTAGTGGTTATTGCCGATATAATTGGTGGCACCACTTCCATCGTACCGTCAATCGCAGCTCTAATCGGGTTTTTTCCTTTTTCATAATGATGATAAATATTTTCAGCAATTACAATTCCGTCATCTACTAAAATACCGATAACGATAATCATACCAAACAATGACAATACGTTTATAGTGATGTTAAAATATCCCGCCAACATAAACATTCCGAAAAATGCTACAGGCAAACCTGCTGCTACCCAAAATGCTAATCTCGGACGTAAAAACAACGATAAAAATAACATTACCAACAACATTCCTTGCCATGCATTTTTAAACAATAACTCGGTACGCTGATTTAAGGTTATTGATGAATCTCTTGTGATTTCAATCTTTATATTTTCATGTTCTTTATTAAACTTCTCTATATAAGTATTTATTTTTTTAGCTGAAGTTAATAAATCCTCGTTATTGGTGTTACTTACTTGTATTCGTACCGCTAAATTTCCGTTATAAAAATTCCTGTTCGGTGTTTCATTCCAAATATCTCTTACTGTAGCAACATCTTTTAACCTAATTATTGTTCCTGAAGCATCAGCTTTTACTACCAAATTATCTAACTCATCACCATAATACGAACGATTATTTGCACGGATTAAATACTCTTCTGCAACAGTTTTTACAGAACCACCTGATGTTAAAATATTTGCTGTAGAAACTGCTCTTGCAACATCATTAAATGTTAAATTGTATGCTCTTAAATCATTTTCTTTAACAGCTATTTCAATTTCTTCTGCTGGATATCCTGAAACCGAAATTTGAGAAATTCCGTCTATCCTACGGATATCATTTTCTATATCTCTTGCAATATTTTTTAATGATTTTAAAGGAACCTTATCTCCTGTAACCACAAAACTAATCGTTTCTGCAATTTTTTCAATTTTAGCAACTACCGCGGGCTCCATTCCCGACGGAAAATTAGGCACTTTATCTACTGCGTTTTTAACATCTGCTAAAACCACATTAATATCATAACCCTTTAATATTTCTACTGAAATGCTAGCTGAATTTTCTGATGATGTAGAAGTAACTCGATCTACCCCAACCAATCCTTTTAAATTATCTTCAATTTTTAACACCACTCCTTCTTCCATTTCTTGAGGAGAAGCTCCCGGATATGCTACGTTTATATTGATGAATTTAGCATCCGTTAACGGAAAAAAAGACGATTTTAAAGAAGAGAATCCAAAAGTTCCTAATACTACAAAGGCAATAATAATGATATTTACCGCCACTGGGTATTTTATAAAATATGCGATTACTTTTTTCATATCCTATTTTTTTGCAGTGTTAGTTGTTTCAGAAAATATTTTAACAGGCATCCCTACATACGCACCTGCAACCGGTTTGTAAACCAATTTCATACCATTATCTAAACCTTTTATTATGACCGTATTTTCGTTAAAATGCACAGTGTTAATTGCTATTAAATCTAATACATTATCTTTTATAACATATACGGCTTTGTTTTCAATCAATAATTTTCTATTTATTTCAATAGCCTCAGACATTTTTTTTACAGGCACATTTGCTTCCAAATACATTCCTTCTCTTAAATCCTTTCCTTTTACTTCTATAAAAACTTGAACGGTTTGGGTAGTTTGGTCTATTTTCCCGTTAATTCTAGCTACTTTTCCTGACCAATTTTTATTTTTCTCTAAATTTTGAAGCGTAACTATTTTTCCAACTTGTAAAATATCAGCAAAA
This sequence comes from Tenacibaculum retecalamus, assembly GCF_027941755.1. Lineage (NCBI taxonomy): Bacteria > Pseudomonadati > Bacteroidota > Flavobacteriia > Flavobacteriales > Flavobacteriaceae > Tenacibaculum > Tenacibaculum retecalamus. The sequence continues at coordinate 1,755,585 of NZ_CP115916.1, forward strand.
CCACCATTAACAGATAAAGCCAATTCGAAAACTGAAGTATCTATAAATTCTCCCATTTTCTGTCCAACTCTTACTAAAGTTCCGTTAGTTACCAAAGCTTCAGTAATTACACCACTAAAAGGAGCTCTAAGATTGTATTTTCCTAATCTCGCTTCTAAATTTTTTAAATTATAAAACGAGGTAAATATATTTTTACCCGTTATAAAATACTTTTCTTTGTCTGAGCTTGTTTTAGGAAGTGGTTGTACCGTTTTATTTATATCGTAGTTTTTTAAGTATGTATTCCATTTTTCAAAAGAAGCTGGATAATCCAATCGTAAATCTGGCATAATCGATGCTATCAAATTTTGTAATGAGCTTCTTTGAGATTGAATTGATGCATAAAACTCTTGACTATTAACACGTAACAATGTTTGCCCTTTTTTATAAGATACACCTGCTTTAAAAGCCTTTGATGTAGGACGTAAAACCCCCTGAACCTCTGAGTAGATATCTACTTTATTTTTAGCTTGCAAATTTCCGTTCGCAGTAATAGTAATAGCAACATCACCATTTTTAACTTCTTTAACAAAGACCGTTTTTTCTACTTTTGTAACCTTCTGTACAGGAATCTCTTTACTATCTTTTAAAAGATTAGAGATTACAAATGATAATCCAAGTACAACAACTCCAGCTCCTACAATGATTAATTTTCTCATGACTTATATATTTAGTTGCAATTACAACTTTTAACTAGTTTTAGTTTTTAAATTTTCTTGTATTTTTTTGATAACACTTATTGTTTGTGTAATTTCTTCTTCGGATATATTTTCTTGTAATGATGTTACAAATTGCTCCATTAACGGCAGTGTTTCTTTAAATAAACTCTCCCCTTTTTTAGTAATATGAATATTATTAATTCGCCTATCTAATTTAGACGGAATTCTAGCTACTAAAGCTTTTTTTTCCATCGTATTTACCAACCTAGTCAACGATGTCTTATCCCTGCCTGTTAAAAATGCTAATTCCTGTTGTGCTACACCGTCTTTTTCTTGTACTTTTTTTAAAAAAACCCATTGTATTTTTGTCAAACAAATATTATGTTCATAAAACAGGTCGTGAACATGATTTTCAATCATTTTCATAGTTTTTCCCAACCAAGGTGCTATTGTATTTTCAATCCCCATATTTATCTTTACTATTGAATACAAAATTAACGTAAAAACATTATTTAGTTGCATATACAACTGGTTAATTTCTTGTTAAAAAAAAGCCTATCAATAATTATTGATAGGCTTTTAAATTTATTTTGACAAAACTTACTTTGTTAAATACATTTTACGTCTTGAATACAAATCGTAAAACTGATCATCTTTTAAATCATCAATAAACAGAATACTTTCTCCTGTCGATTTCATTTCAGGTCCTAATTGTTTGTTTACATTCGGAAATTTATTGAATGAAAATACAGGTTGTTTTATTGCATAACCATCTAACTGAGGATTAAAATCAAAATCTGTTACTTTCTTTTCTCCTAACATTACCTTAGTCGCATAATTTACATAAGGCTGTTTATAAGCTTTTGCTATAAAAGGAACTGTACGTGATGCTCTTGGATTTGCTTCAATAATATAAACAATATCGTTTTTAATTGCAAACTGAACGTTAATCAAACCAACTGTTTTCAATTCTAAAGCGATTGTTTTTGTATGATCTTTTATTTGCTGCAATACTAAATCACCTAAATTAAAGGCTGGTAATGTTGCATTTGAATCTCCAGAGTGCACTCCACAAGGCTCAATATGCTCCATAATCCCGATAATTTGCACGTTTTCACCATCACAAATTGCATCTGCTTCTGCCTCAATGGCTCCATCTAAATAATGGTCTAATAATAATTTATTACCAGGCATTCTTCTTAATAAATCAACAACATGCTCTATTAATTCTTCTTTGTTGATAACAATTTTCATTCCTTGTCCTCCTAAAACATAAGAAGGTCTTACTAAAATCGGAAAATCTAATTCATCTGCCAAAGCCAAAGCTTCATCCGCAGTTTCTGCAATTCCGAATTCTGGATACGGAATATTATTGTTTTTTAACAAGTCTGAAAAACTTCCTCTATCTTCTGCTAAATCTAAGGCTTCAAAAGAGGTTCCTAAAATTTTAATTCCGTATTTCGTTAACTTTTCTGCTAACTTTAAAGCAGTTTGCCCTCCTAATTGAACAATAACTCCTTCTGGTTTTTCATGTTTGATGATATCATAAATATGCTCCCAAAAAACAGGTTCGAAGTATAATTTATCTGCGGTATCAAAATCGGTAGAGACCGTTTCTGGATTACAGTTAATCATAATCGTTTCGTAACCACATTCTGCAGCTGCTAAAATACCATGAACACAACAATAATCAAATTCAATTCCTTGTCCGATTCGGTTTGGTCCTGAACCTAAAACTATAATTTTCTTTTTTGGTGTAACTTCACTTTCGTTAGCTATAACTGTTTCACCTTCTTTAGTTACAATATCACTTTCGAAAGTTGAATAATAATACGGAGTTTTTGCTTTAAATTCTGCCGCACAAGTATCTACTAACTTATAAACTCTATTAATATTTAACTCTTCTCTTTTCTTATATACTTCACTTTCTAAACATTGTAACATATGTGCAATCTGACGATCTCCATATCCTTTCTGTTTTGCTTCTAATAACAAATCTCTATCAAGTGTATCAACACTGAATTTAGATATTTCTTTTTCTATTTCGTGTAATTCTTCATATTGTTTTAAGAACCACATATCAATCTGCGTAATTTCGTGGATTTTACTCAACGGAATTCCCATTTTAATAGCATCATAAATAATAAAAACACGATCCCAAGATGCGTAAGTTAATTTCTCTATAATTTCTTCGTAATTCTTATTTTCTTTTCCATCAGCACCTAAACCATTACGTTTAATTTCAAGAGATTGTGTTGCTTTATGTAATGCTTCTTGAAACGAACGTCCAATTCCCATTACTTCACCAACAGATTTCATTTGTAAACCTAAAGTTCTGTCTGAACCTTCGAATTTATCGAAGTTCCAACGTGGAATCTTTACAATAACGTAATCTAACGTTGGCTCAAATAATGCTGATGTAGATTTTGTAATTTGATTATCTAATTCATCTAAATGATAACCCAAAGCTAATTTAGCGGCAATTTTCGCAATCGGATATCCAGTTGCTTTACTTGCTAAAGCAGAAGAACGCGATACACGTGGATTAATTTCAATTGCTATTATGTCTTCTTTTTCATCAGGAGAAATCGCAAATTGAACGTTACATCCACCAGCAAAATCACCAATATTACGCATCATATGAATTGCCATATCACGCATTTTTTGGAATGTTTTATCAGAAAGTGTCATTGCTGGAGCTACCGTAATAGAATCTCCTGTGTGAATTCCGATCGGATCCATATTTTCAATAGAACAAATAATAACTACATTATCATTCGCGTCTCTTAATAATTCTAACTCGTATTCTTTCCAACCGATAAGTGCTTTATCAATCATTACCTCATGAATAGGAGAAACTTCTAATCCGCGAGTTAACAAAGCATCAAAGTCTTCTTCTTTATAAACAAAAGAAGCTCCTTCACCACCTAAAGTAAAGGATGCTCTAATAATTAAAGGAAATCCAAATTCTTGTGCAATTTCTTTTCCTTTTAAGAAAGAAGTAGCTGTCGCTTGAGGTGCCATTGGAATACCAATATCTATCATCAAGTTTCTAAACTTCTCACGATCTTCTGTAATATTAATAGCATCAATATTAACACCAATAATTTCTACTCCAAAATCTTTCCAAATTCCTTTTTCGTCAGCTTCAATACATAAATTTAATGCTGTTTGACCACCCATTGTTGGTAAAACGGCATCAATTTCTGGATGCTCTTTTAAAATTTGAATTAACGATTTTGTATTTAAAGGCAAAAGATAAACATGATCGGCCATTGTAGGGTCGGTCATGATTGTTGCTGGGTTCGAATTGATTAAAACAGTTTCAATTCCGTCTTCGCGTAAAGAACGCAAAGCTTGCGTTCCAGAATAATCAAACTCACAGGCTTGTCCAATAACAATTGGTCCTGATCCGATTATTAAAATAGATTTAAGGTTTTGATTTTTAGGCATCTTAATTGTTGTGTTGTGTTGTTGTCAAAAATAAAAAAAGTATATATAAAAAAAGGTGTTACTAAAAAATAGTAACACCTAATATATTAACAATTGTTAATCATTATTTTTTTGGTCTTGGAGCTGAAGATACACTTAAGTTCTTTCTTCCTTTAGCTCTTCTTCTTGCTAGTACTTTACGTCCATTAGCAGATGCCATTCTTTCTCTGAAACCGTGTTTGTTTCTTCTTTTTCTTTTCGATGGTTGGTAAGTTCTTTTCGGCATTATTTATATTTTTAAAAATGGTCTTTAATTATACGTTGCTTTTATGAAATTCCGTCTGCTAAAAGCGTGGGCAAATATACAACAGTTTTTTTGTTTAACAAATACTAGTTTTACTTTTTTCTAATATTTTTTTACGTGGCAAAAATAGTAAATTTTTATATATCTTTTTTCACTTTTTTATTTGTTCGAATAGCTAGACTTCTTATTTTTGCCCAAACCTAACAATACCATGAACAACACTAAATACGTTTTTGTAACAGGAGGCGTAACTTCATCACTAGGAAAAGGAATTATTGCTGCATCTTTAGCTAAACTATTACAGCAAAGAGGTTTTTCTGTGACCATTCAAAAATTAGACCCATATATAAATATAGATCCAGGAACATTAAACCCGTATGAACACGGTGAATGTTATGTTACTGATGATGGTGCTGAAACCGATTTAGATTTGGGGCATTACGAGCGTTTTTTAAACATACCTACTTCACAGGCTAATAATGTTACTACTGGTAAAATTTATCAATCTGTAATAAACAAAGAGCGTAAAGGAGAATTCTTGGGGAAAACGGTACAAGTAATACCACATATTACTGATGAAATTAAAGAACGAATTCAAATTCTAGGGAAAACTGGAGATTATGATATCGTACTAACTGAAATTGGTGGTACTGTTGGAGATATAGAATCACTACCTTACGTAGAGGCTGTACGTCAATTAAAATGGGAACTAGGAGATGATAACGTTATTGTTATTCATTTAACTTTAGTACCTTATTTAGCTGCTGCTGGTGAATTAAAAACAAAACCTACACAACATTCTGTTAAAATGTTAATGCAAAGTGGTGTAAGCCCTGACATTCTTGTATGTCGTTCTGAGCATGAAATTAACGATACTATTAAACGTAAACTGGCTTTGTTTTGCAACGTTAAAAAACAAGACGTAATTCAGTCTTTAGACGCAGAAACAATTTACGATGTACCTAATTTAATGTTTAAAGAAGGTTTAGACTATGTGGTTTTAGATAAACTAAATTTATCTACCCGTAAACAACCTAAATTAAAAGCATGGAATCAATTTTTAGAGCGTCATAAAAACCCTACCGCTACTATTGAAATTGGTTTGGTTGGTAAATATGTAGAATTACACGATTCTTATAAATCAATTACCGAAGCATTTATTCATGCTGGTGCTACAAATAAAGCAAAAGTAAATGTTCGTTGGATTCACTCAGAGGAATTAACACCCGAAAATGCTGCTTCAAAACTAGAAGGCTTAAACGGTGTTTTAGTTGCTCCTGGGTTTGGAGACCGTGGTATTGAAGGTAAAATAGCAGCTGTACAATATGTACGTGAAAATAACATTCCTTTTTTAGGAATTTGTTTAGGAATGCAAATGGCAGTTATTGAATATTCACGTAATGTTTTAGGTTTAAAAGAAGCTATTTCAACTGAAATGAATGAAAAAACAGCGCACCCTGTTATTAATTTAATGGAAGAGCAAAAAGACGTTACCGAAAAAGGTGGAACCATGCGATTGGGTGCTTGGGATTGCCAATTAACAAAAGAGTCTCGAGTTTTTGAAGCTTATAAAAAAGAGTTAATTAGCGAACGTCACCGTCATAGATACGAATATAATAATGAATATAAGGAGCAATTAGAAAATGCTGGATTAAAAGCTACGGGTATTAACCCAAAAACAGGATTGGTTGAAATCGTTGAGATTGATACGCATCCTTGGTTTGTTGGTGTACAATATCACCCAGAATATAAAAGTACTGTGCTAAATCCACATCCTTTATTTGTAAGTTTTATAAAAGCTTCATTAAAACAATCTAAAAAATAAATTTAAAATCCTGTAATTTTTAATTACAGGATTTTTTATAAAGTTGGAACACTGTTTGAGCTATCATACTTATCAAAACTAATCACAGTAAAACATCATAAATAACATAGGATTTTACTACATTTGTCGGGTTTTTCAATTGACTGAAAAACAAAAAATGACAAGTTGACATTATAACACATATCAATGGAACAAAAAAATTTGATTTAAATTCCTTTATAGGAATGCTATTATTAGGAGGTATTTTACTTTGGTGGATGAATACTCGTAAACCAGAAGTAACTCCTGAAAACACTACACAAACCGAACAAGTTTCTAAAACAACAGCTACACAAAACGACGTAACTGAAACACCAATATTAAACGATTCGTTACAGCAAATTGCTTTAAAAAACAAGCTAGGTGCTTTTGCTTACGGAGCAGCAACTAGTAAAGAAGGTGTTACTTCTATAGAGAATGACCTTGTTAAATTAACTATTGATAATAAAGGTGGGCAAATTACTGAAGCTTTACTTAAAAACTTCAAAACCTACGATTCACTTCCTTTATATTTAGTAAAAGATAAAAACGCGTCTTTTAATATTAATTTCGGAACTACCGATAATCGTATTTTAAATACTAAAGATTTATTATTTACACCTACTTTAACTAAAAACGGAGACATTCAAGTACTTTCTATGAAACTGAAAGTGTCTGAAAATCAATTTTTAGAATATCGTTACGAAATTAAAAAAGACGATTACCGTGTAGCTTTTGCTGTTCGTTCTCAAGGATTAAATTCGGTAATAAACAGCTCTCAAGCAATTAATTTAGATTGGAACTTAAAAGGGTTTAGACATGAAAAAAGTTTAAAAACCGAAAATCAATATTCAACATATTATTATAAAGCTGATGGCGATGTTGATTATTTACAAATGAATGATGACGAAGCTGTAAGTGATGTAAATTGGGTTGCTTATAAGCAACATTTCTTTTCAACAATTTTATCTTCAGACACACCTTTTAACGGAGCAAGTTTAAAATCGGTTGATTTTGCAGGTGAAGAAAAAGATACTGTTTTTACAAAAACCTATAGTTTAAAAACACCTTTAACTTTAACAAATGGTGAGTTAAATTATAATATGGAATGGTTTTACGGATCAACAGATTACAATTTATTAAAATCGTATGAAGGAACTAGTTTAGATGAGATTTCTGATTTAGGTTGGGGAATTTTCGGATTCTTAAACCGTACTGTATTCTACCCTGTATTTAACCTGTTAAAAGGTTTTATTGGTAACTACGGATTGATTATCATATTTATGACGATCGTTGTTCGTATTATCATGTCGCCAGTACTTTATAAATCGTATTTATCGAGTGCTAAGATGAAAGTTATTCGTCCAGAAATGGAAGAAATCAACAAAAAATATCCTGGTAAAGAAAATGCAATGAAGCGTCAGCAAGAAACAATGGCGGTGCAACGAAAAGCTGGAGTAAACATGATGTCGGGTTGTATCCCTGCATTAATGCAAATGCCTGTATTCTTTGCTTTATTTAAGTTTTTTCCTACCAATATAGAGTTCAGACAAAAAAGCTTTTTATGGGCAAATGATTTATCATCTTACGATATGGTATATCAATTACCTTTTAGTATTCCTTTTTATGGAGATCATGTAAGTTTATTCCCAATATTAGCCTCAGTTGCTATTTTCTTTTACATGAAAATGAATCAAAGTCAACAAGCAAACATGCAAGCTCCTACACAAGAAGGAATGCCTGACATGGGTAAAATGATGAAATATATGATTTACTTCTCTCCTATTATGATGTTGTTTTTCTTTAACAACTACGCAAGTGGATTAAGTTTATATTATTTTATATCTAACTTATTAACCATCGTAATTATGTTGATTATTAAAAATTACGTAATTGATGAAGCTAAGATTCACGCTAAAATTGAAGAAAATAAAAAGAAGCCTGAAAAAGCTAAAAGTAAGTTTCGTGAGCGTTTAGATAGTGCTATGAAACAAGCACAAGAACAACAAGCTGCACAACAAAAAGCAAAAAAGAAAAAATAAGTAGGCTCTAGGCAAAAATTAAAAAAGACGCAATTTTAAAAATTGCGTCTTTTTTTGTCTTCTCTCTTCTCTAAAAAAACTAGCTTCTCACTTTATTAAAATAATCTGACTTAATGTTTTTATTATTGCCTTCTTTATACAAATTATAGCTAAACCATTCGTGAATTGAATACGCACCTGTTTCTCCTTGCTTATTTACAGCAATATAACCTACTTGAAAATTCTTAAACTCTTTCCCAGGTTTATTCACAATTCTTCCAATGGCAATTTCACAGGCTTCTTGTGGTGATTTTCCTTGACGCATTAATTCAACTATTAAAAAACTACCGACAGTTTTTAAAACCTCTTCTCCTAAACCAGTAGCAGATGCCCCTCCAATTTCATTATCAATAAATATACCACCACCAATAATTGGAGAATCTCCTACTCTACCAGCCATTTTATATGCCAATCCACTTGTGGTACAAGCTCCAGAAATATTTCCGCTTTTATCAATTGCTAACATCCCAATAGTATCGTGATTTTCGATATTGATAATCGGTTTATATTCTGATTTTACTTTCCATTGTTCCCATGCTTTTTTAGAGGCATCCGTCAATAAATCTTCCCGTTCAAAACCTTTTGAAACTGCAAATTGTTCAGCTCCTTCCCCAACCAACATTACATGTGGTGTATCTTCCATTACTTTTCTTGCTACAGAAATTACATGTTTTATATTTTTAACACCTAAAACAGCTCCGTAATTTCCCTTTTCATCCATAATACAGGCATCCAAAGTTACATTTCCATCTCTATCAGGCAAACCGCCTTTTCCTACTGATTTCCCTTTTTCATTCGCTTCTTCAACTCTACAACCTTGTTCAACAGCATCTAATGCCGATCCTCCTTTTTTCAAAATTACTGCTGCGGTTTCAACCGCCAGTGGCGTATTCCATGTTGCAATAACAACAGGACGTACAGATTTTGAAATGAAACTAATTTCTTTTTCTTCTTTCACTGTTTCTTTACAGGCTAAAACTGTTGATGATACTGTAACTAAACCTAAGCCAGTAACAGATAATTTCCTTATAAATTTTCTACGTTTCATTTCTACCTATTTTAATTTTATGCCGTCAAAAAATTACAATCTCACCATAGATAAACATTCATTTTTATCTTTTAAATGAAAATTACAATTTTCCGCAACTAATGTACAAAACTCAAACTATTCCTTTTTTAAACTTTAATTTTTCTTTAACACAATTTTAACGCAACCCTACTAAACCTTAAGAGACCTTTGTTGTCTTAGTATAAAAAATATTATTTAATTCAATGAAAAAATTAACTCTTATAATTGCTTGCATTTTTAGCTTATCAATGTTTGCGCAAAAACCGCAGGGTGCAAGTGTTTCTATCTCAGGTAAAGTAATAGAAACCAACACCAAACAACCTTTAGAATACGCTACCATAGTTTTAACAAACCTTAAAACAAAAAATATTAGTGGAGGAATTACAGATACAAAAGGGAACTTTAATATTTCTGTTCCTAAAGGAGATTACGCTGTAAAAGCTGAATTTATTGGTTTTAAAACTAAAAATTTAGGAACTCAAAACTTAACAGTAAACAAAAACATAGGTACTATTTCTTTAACAGAAGATGCTGAAACCTTAAATGAGGTAGAAATCATTGCCGAAAAATCGACTGTTGAAATTCGTTTAGATAAAAAGATTTACAACGTAGGTAAAGACATGACCGTAAAAGGTGGTACTGCTTCTGATGTATTAGACAATGTACCATCAGTAAATGTAGATGCTATAGGTGCAGTTAGTTTAAGAGGTAATGAAAATGTACGCATTTTAATTGATGGTAAACCATCTGCTTTAGTTGGTTTAACTGGTACCGATGCTTTAAGAAACCTTCCTGCGGATGCTATTGAAAAAGTAGAAGTTATTACGTCTCCATCGGCGCGTTATGATGCTGAAGGAACTGCCGGAATTTTAAATATTATCCTTAGAAAAGGAAAAATTACAGGTTTTAATGGTTCTATAAATCTTACTGCTGGTAACCCAGATATGCTAAGAGTAGCACCAAATTTAAATTACCGTACTAAAAAAATAAACTTATTTTCTAACATTGGTTATTCTTACAGAAAAGGACCAGGAAACTCTCAAACTAGTTTCACAAATTTTAATAGTGACAATACTATTAAAGACTATAGAGATGAAGACAGAACTTTTGATCGAAAAAACAAAAATTTCAACGCTTCTATCGGAATGGAATATTACCTAAACGACAATAGCTCTGTTACCGGTAATTTTGTTTACAGAAAATCTAATGGAAATGACATTGCGACTAACATTTCAACTTTTTTTGATGAAAATAAAGTTTTAACTACCACTGAAGATAGGATTGAAAATGAAGATGAAGATGGTGTAGACAAACAATATTCTATAAATTACACCAACAGATTAAATGATGATGGACAAAAACTAACCATCGATTTACAATACGGAGATAGCAAACAAACAGAAAACTCTCCCGTAACCGTAAATGGTGCGCCTTCTGAAGACAATTCACAAATTACCAACTCTAAAGAAAAGTTATTACAAATAGATTATGTATTACCAATTGGTGAAAATAGCCAGTTTGAAATCGGGCACAAATCAACTTTACAAGATTTAGATTCAGATTTTAGAGTAAACCTATTAGATCCTCTTGCAACTTTCGATCCTTCAAATGCTATTACTTTTAAGCAAAATGTGTATGCTTTTTATACACAATACGGAAGTAAAATTAATAAGTTCTCTTATTTATTAGGACTTCGTACAGAAATTACTGACATCGATTTAAGTGTATTAACAACCAATCAAAAATCAGACAAAAATTATACTGAATGGTTTCCTACAGTAAACCTTGGTTATGAGTTAAACGACAACGAAAATGTTACTTTAGGCTATAGCAGACGTTTAAGAAGACCACGTCACTGGTTTTTAAATCCGTTTGAAAGTCGTAGTTCTGCTACCAATGTATTTAGAGGAAATCCTGATTTAAACCCAACCTACACAAGTTCATTCGATTTAGGTTACAATACAAAAATCAGAAAATTTAACTTAGGTGCATCTTTGTATTACCAACTTTCAACAGATAAAATTCAACGAGTTTCTATAATTGAAGAACGAAGCGGAACCAATGTATTTGTTAGTCAACCTTTAAATTTAAATGACGAACAACGTTACGGTTTTGAATTTACAAGTAATTACAATCCAACAAAGAAAGTACGTTTATCAGCAAGTTTTAACTACTTTAAGTTTAATACTGATGCTTTTACATACACATTTACTGCACAAGACGGAACACAAGAAATAACTAATTTAAAGGAAGTTAACGAAGACAGTTGGTTTGCACGTTTTAACGCTCGCATTACCTTACCTGCAAAAATTGAATGGCAAACACGTTTAATGTATCGCGAATCGCAAAACAGCGCGCAAAGTGATAGAAGCGGAATGTTTATGGCAAACTTAGCCTTTAGTAAAGATATTTTAAAAGACAAGGCCTCGTTAGTATTAAATGTAAGCGATTTATTAAACTCACGTAAACGAGAAAGCACCACGTATTATGGTGGTAGAGATAACCCATCAACAATTTCTAATGGTGAATTTCAATGGAGAGAACGTCAAATATCATTAAGTTTTACGTATCGTTTTAATCAAAAGAAAAAAAGAGAAAGACCACAAGGCGGAGGTCAAGATGGTGGAGAAGGTTTTGAAGGATAATATTATTTTGGGCGTTCGAGCGGGCTTTCATTACTCGCTTTATACTTTGTGTATATAAAAATACACACAAAGTATAAGAGCTCAAACAAACCATTCAATCCCTAACGCAATTACCGTTATTTTTTTAAAAAATAGTGTAAATTATAAATACAATCAAATTTACTCTATATAGTAACAGACCTCACAGGTTTTAAAAACCTGTGAGGTCTGTTATTATAGGTTAAACTGCGCTACAACTGATATAGCAACTACTTAGCATTTTATAAAAAAAATAGTTCTTTAAAATTGTTTTTAAATAATAGTAGTTCATCGAAAAAAGTAAACTCTTAATTAATAGCCTAGCCCTGATTGTAGCAATTGTTTGAGCTCTTTTTTGATTTTTTTCAAAAAAAGCGAGTGCGGAAAGCAGGAAACAGCTTCAAAAAAATTATAAACACAATAAAAAGCTCGTTCAAATAAATGAACGAGCTTTTTTTTATATTTACTTTAAAAACTACTTACCTTCAGCAGCTCTTTTTGCTTCTCTCTTTAATTTTATGTTCTCTAAGATTGTACCACCGATCCAATAAGGAACCACAAATGTTAATAAGAAAATTAACAACCAAAATCCGGTTGTAAAAATAAACATGAATAATACCAATCCTGAAAATTCTGAAAAATCTAACATTTGTTTCCTATTAATAATTGTTGTGATGCAAAATTATAACTATTTTTCTTTTCAACCAATAAAATCTCATAAAAATCGACACTAAAAACTATAAGAATTTGTAATTTTGAAACTTAGTTAAAATATATACTTTTAAATCATTTTATAATGACAAAGTTCAGAATCGAAAAAGACACCATGGGGAACGTTGAAGTTCCTGCTGATAAATATTGGGGAGCACAAACAGAACGTTCTCGCAACAACTTTAAAATTGGTAGCCATCTGGCTCTATGCCTTTAGAAGTAGTATATGGCTTTGCTTATCTTAAAAAAGCTGCTGCCTATACCAATGCCAAATTAGGTGTTTTATCAAATGAAAAAAGAGATTTAATAGCTCAAGTTTGTGATGAAATTTTAGCTGGTAAACACGATGATCAATTTCCGTTAGTTATTTGGCAAACAGGTTCGGGTACACAAAGTAACATGAATTGTAACGAAGTTATTGCTAACAGAGCTCATGAAATTACTGGAAATGTAATTGGTGAAGGTGAAAAAACCATTCAACCAAATGATGATGTAAACAAATCGCAATCATCAAACGACACTTTTCCTACAGGTATGCACATTGCTGCTTACCAAAAAATTGTAGAAGTAACCATTCCTGGAGTTGAGCAATTACGTGATACTTTACAAGCAAAATCAGAAGCTTTTAAAGATGTTGTAAAAATAGGACGTACGCATTTAATGGATGCTACTCCCCTAACCTTAGGTCAAGAATTTTCTGGTTATGTTGCACAATTAAACTTTGGTTTAAAAGCTTTAAGAAACTCTTTAGCGCATTTATCGCAATTAGCGTTGGGTGGAACTGCTGTAGGAACAGGATTAAACACGCCTGCTGGTTACGACGTATTAGTGGCAAAATATATTGCTGAATTTACAGGTTTACCTTTTATTACTGCTGAAAATAAATTTGAAGCCTTGGCTGCACACGATGCCTTTGTTGAAACACACGGATCTTTAAAGCAATTAGCGGTTTCTATTAATAAAATAGCCAACGATATTCGTATGATGGCTTCAGAGTCACGTAGTGGAATTGGAGAATTAATTATTCCTGCTAACGAACCTGGTTCTTCTATTATGCCTGGAAAAGTGAATCCTACACAAGCAGAAGCTATTACTATGGTTTGTGCACAAGTTATGGGTAACGATGTTGCGGTAACTATTGGTGGTACACAAGGACATTACGAATTAAACGTATTTAAACCAATGATGGCGGCAAACGTATTACAATCTGCTCAGTTAATTGGAGATGCTTGTGTATCTTTTGATGTTAACTGTGCTGCTGGTATTGAACCAAATCACAGTAGAATTACTGAGTTAGTAAACAACTCTTTAATGTTAGTTACTGCTTTAAATACTAAAATAGGATATTATAAAGCTGCTGAAATAGCAAACACTGCACACGCAAACGGAACTACTTTAAAAGTAGAAGCTGTTCGTTTAGGCTACGTTACTGAAGCTGAATATGACGAATGGGTAAAACCTGAAAACATGACTGGCGGGTTAAAATAAAAACTTACTTTTGTAATCACTAAAAAGCTGCATTATTTGCAGCTTTTTTTTAGCTAAAATAACTAATCATATTAAAGAAATGAAGATGAACAAACACGAAGAATATATGAGCGAAGCTGTAAAAGCAGCTTTAAAAGGAATGAGTAATAACGAAGGCGAATCATTTGGTTGTATTGTTGTAAAAGACGGTGAAATTGTTGGTCGTGGTAATAATAAAGTTACCTCAACAAACGATCCTACAGCGCATGCTGAAGTTACTGCAATTAGAGATGCTTGTAAAAACTTAGGTTCTTTTCAGTTAGATGGTTGTATCGTTTATACTTCTTGCGAACCTTGCCCTATGTGTTTAGGTGCAATTTATTGGGCAAGACCAGATAAAGTATATTACGGAAGTAACCAACAAGATGCTGCTAACATAGGTTTTGATGATGAATTTATTTACAAAGAAATTCCGTTACCATACGAAAAAAGAAGTATTCCGTTTGAACAAGTCGGACGTGAAATTGCTTTAGAACCGTTTGAAAAATGGTCAGAAAAGAATGATAAAATTGAATACTAGCAATAAAAAATCCCAAATTAACCTTTGGGATTTTTTATAAATAAGATAAAATTTATCTTTAAATTAAAACATATAAGTTCTAATATTTAATATTAAGTAATTCTTTATAAAATACCTAATTCTAGGTATTGCTCTCGTTATTAATTATTTATAAATTTAAATTCTATTTAATTATAAAATCATACAAGATGAAAACTAGAATTTTATTATTAGTAATTACTATTTTTGGAGCCATTAGTATATCTTTCTCTCAGAACGTTGATGGTTACACATTTCATGAATCAAGTAAAGGAGTTTCTCTTTATTATAAACAACATCAATATGGTGTTACTTTTCGTGCCGTTAATAAAAGAAAAAAATATGTATACGTTAAAGTCTTTAATGTAGTTAGCACCTGGAGTAATGGTAAAACACGAAGAAAAGATGTTAATATTGGCTTTGTAGCAAGTAATAAAGCTTCTAATGGAGGTGGCTTAAATAATGATAATTATGCCAAAATTAAATCTTGGCGTTTTGATAGTTGGAAATGGTCTGAGAAATCTTTTAGCTATTAAATAATTTATATTTAAGTGATTGTATATATATTAAAATAAAAAGCTCCAAGTTTAAAACTTGGAGCTTTTTTGTATCTAAAATCTAATTATTTAGTTTTTCTGAACATCAACCAAAAACCAATTAGTACTAACGGAATACTTAATACTTGTCCGGTGTTTAATGAGTTAAATACCCAGTCTTCTCTTCCTTGAACTTGTGCTTGTTTTAAGAACTCAATAAAGAAACGTAACGACCATAAAACCACCATAAATAATCCGAATAAAAATCCTGATTGATTCTTTTTATCTGTTTTCCAGTAAAAATACCATAAAGCAAAAAACAATGCTAAATAACTAAATGCTTCGTATAATTGTGTTGGGTGTGAAGGAACCGTTTCTCCTGCTCTTTTAAAAATTACTCCGAAACTGCTTCCTGTTGGTTTTCCATAGATCTCTGAGTTAAAAAAGTTTCCTAAACGGATAAAAAATCCTGCTAAGGCAACCATAATTCCTAATCTATCTAAAATAAATAACCATGGTTTTTGTAAATGTTTTTTTGAATAAAAGTATAAAGCTACAGGAATACCAATTGCTGCACCATGACTTGCAAAACCAGTAAATCCTGTGAATTTCCAAGATCCATCTGCCATTTCTTTCATTGGTAAAAATATTTCTAACAAATGATTCTGATAATAATCCCAGCTATAAAAGAAAACATCTCCTAATCGCATTCCTACTAGCATTGCTACAAACACATACATGAATAGAGGATCTAGTTTTTCAACAGGGATCTTGTCATTTATATAAATTTTCTTCATTAAACGAAGTCCCAATACAAAGGCTGCTACAAACATTAAACTGTACCAACGAATACCTAAACTACCAATTTTTAATATTTCAGGATCTAAATCCCATACTATAGATAAAAAATTCATTTATTCTTATTTAATTTGTCCTTCCGAACATAACAAAGTAATCTTAAAAAAAAGAGTACTTCGTCATTCTTCTTCGTAATGACGATTACTATTTCTTTTTTTCTGGCACAGGATCATAACCGCTTCCACCCCATGGGTGACAACTAAATATTCTTTTTGTTGCCAACCAACCTCCATAAAACAAACCATGTTTTTGCAATGCTTCAATTGTGTAACTAGAGCATGTTGGCGAATACCTGCATGTTGCTGGTGTAAATGGTGAAATGGCTGTTTGATAAAACCGCACCAATAGTATAAACGGGTATGTGAGTATTCTTTTCAATTAATTAACAGAAAAACTCGTTCCTTCTTTTCCGTCTTTTAACTGAATTCCTAATGCCAATAATCTATCGCGAATTTCATCTGATAAAGCCCAGTCTTTGTTTTCACGTGCTTCTTTTCTCATTTGAATTAGCATTTCTACTACTCCACTTAATTTATCAGAATTATTTCCATCAGCTATTTCATTCATCAATCCTAAAACATCAAAAACAAAAGCTTTTATTGTTACAATTAATTCCTCTAAATCACTTGAAGTTAAACTTGCTTTTTGTTCTTTTATCTGATTTACAGTTTTAACGGCTTCAAATAAATGAGAAATTAATACAGGTGTATTAAAATCATCATTCATGGCTGCATAACATTCTTGCTTCCATTTCTGAACATCAAAAGTTGAAGTATTTCCTGCTTCAATTTTATCTAAGAAATTTACAGCATCCATTAACTTGCCATGTCCTTTTTCTGATGCTTCTAAAGCTTCGCCAGAAAAATCTAGAATACTTCTGTAATTAGCTTGCATATTAAAAAAACGTACCACACTTGCTGAAAATGCTTTTGGTAAAATTTCGTTTTCACCAGATAAAATTTCGTTTGGTAAAATAAAGTTACCTGTTGATTTTGCCATTTTCTGGCTATTTAGCAACAACATATTGGTATGCATCCAGTAATTTACTGGAGTAACACCACTACAAGTTTGAGATTGTGCTATTTCACATTCGTGATGTGGAAATTTTAAATCCATTCCACCACCATGAATATCAAATTGCTCTCCTAAATATTTTGTACTCATTACTGAACATTCTAAATGCCACCCCGGAAAACCATCACTCCAAGGAGAAGGCCAACGCATAATATGGCGCTCATCTGCTTTTTTCCAAAGGGCAAAATCTTGTGGGTTTTTCTTATCTGATTGTCCGTCTAAAGTTCGTGTATTGTGAATTGCATCTTCTATTTTTCTACCAGATAGGATTCCGTAGTTACCAGTTTCGTTGTACTTTAAAACATCAAAATATACAGAACCGTTAACTTCATATGCGAAACCTTTTTCCATGATTTCTTTAATCATTTCAATTTGTTCAACAATATGACCTGTTGCGGTAGGTTCTATACTCGGTGGTAAAAAATTGTAGTTTTTTAAAACATCATGAAAGTCTACAGTATACTTTTGTACTACTTCCATTGGTTCGATTTCTTCTAAACGTGCTTTTTTAGAAATTCTATCTTCTCCTTCATCTGCATCATTTTCTAAATGACCAGCGTCAGTAATATTACGCACATAACGCACTTTATAACCTAAATGTAGAAAATAACGATACACCACATCAAAAAACATAAATGTACGTACGTTTCCTAAATGGGCATTGCTATATACCGTAGGCTGCACAAACGTACATTCCTACATATCCGTCGTTTACAGTTTTAAAAGGCTCTTTGGTTTTTGATAAAGAGTTGTATACTTTTAATTGATTTTCTTTATATAATTTCATCGAAAAAGTGGCTATTTACAGATGTTAAAGATAGGCACTTTATAAGGAATAATGAAATGGAATTTATTAGGAAAGTAATAAAATTTTAAAAGGTATTTTTTTATTACAATCTATTATTTTTGAAGTACTAACTGACTGTATTTACCAATGATTTTCACCATATTGTCTTCTGTTGAGATACTAAAATTACCATTTACTTCTTTTTTAGAATCGTTAACCGAAAATTTTATTACTGGTTTATTAGGATAATTTCTAGCTTTACCTTCTATAACATAGGCTAATTTTTTATTAATATTAGCTATATTAATCAAAGCTTCTGATGAATTTAAATCAACTTTAAAAGTATGATAATTTGGATGAATTTTATTGATTTTTAAACCTCCAAATTTACTATTTACCTCTACATCATTATAAACGTTAACAAGAACAACTTCTGACGAAGTTGAACTTATTTTGGTATTGGTAACCGATGCTAAATTAGCATCGGTTACGTTATTTAAAAACAAAGTACTCTTATTTAATGAATTGATGGTTACAGGCGAAAACGATAGGTTTAAGTGACTCTCGCTTAAATTATCAGCTTTAAAAGTACCATAACTTACTTTTCCTGAAGCTTTTGTTTTTGGTAATTTAACTTTACAGTGACGTGTATTTAAATCGAATGTTGCATTTTTGGGTACTTTAATAATAATTTTCTTGGTTATTTTCACTTTCTTTCCATCAATTGTAAATTCACCATTTTTAGAAAAAAACATATAATTAGCATGTACTTTTTTTATTTCTTTTTTAGCACTGTGTATTTCTTCTTTTGCGTTAGCTAATTCTCGTTTTATTTCTTCTCTATTTATTTTTTTTATTTCTGCTCTTGCTCTTGCCAATTCTCTTTTTAGCTCTTTATCATGTTTAACACGATTCGCTTCAAGTTTTTTAAGCTCTTTTTTTAGTTTTTTCTGTCTTTGTTCCTGCGTTTCTTTAAACTTTTTATATTTTTTTGTTTTCTTAAATTTTTCCCATTCTTTTTTAGATTTTATGGTGATGTCATTTACACCATCTTTCCATTGAAAAAAGTAGTTTTTACCATCTTTCGTGTATTTATCAAAATCAAATTCAATGTTTTCTAAGCCTGTAACAATTTCTTCAAAATTAATTTCTGGTATTTCAATTTCTGGTATTTCTGGCATTTCAGGAATCTCTGGTATTACAATAACATTATCGTTTGTACCGTATTGATAAACTTTTGGTAAGTTATTTTTAGAGGAATTAAAAAATACAAAATTATTATTATCAAACGAATGAAAATTATTTGTGCTTGCATTAATTTGTACTTTATTCTTATTCCCTAAAGCTTCAAATTGCCAGTTTTTAAAATACTTTTCTGCGGCTTTTTTATCAAGCCCTTCTACTTCAATAACGGCTTCTATAGACACTTGATTTTTGTTCCATGTAGTTACATCAATATCAGCATTTGAGGCATTTATTTTTACAACAACATCTTTATTGGTTGTAAAATTTTCACTAAATTTTTTATCGTATTTCTGAGCAAAAACAACACCTGTTGTTAATAATGAAAAAACGGCTATTTTAAATATTTTGAATATCATTTTGAGTTGGATTTTTAAGTTCTTTTAATTGTTTTTGCATACGTTTTAACAGCTGTAAACGCATTTGCAGGTTTCCAATCAATGCATTGATAGTATTATCATTAATCCCTTTTGTATTGAGCTCTCGGGTTAAGGTTTTATATTCTTTGGTTAACTCGCCTATTTCGGCAAAATAACCATCAAAAAATTCTTTAGTATCGTCTGTTAATTCTAACTGACTTAATTCGTAGTTTATGGTATTTACATAATATGACTCAACCGTTTTTAACTCGGGCGAAATAGTACCTAAACTTATATTATTTTTATATTCTTCTGGTATTTCTTTTATAGGTGTTTCAATTGTATTCGTTGGGTAAAATCGAACTCCTAAACTTACCAATAAAACTATTGAAGCTGCAACATACAGCCATTGATATGATTTTTTAACAGATGGTTTTTCATGTAATTCTTTCATTAACCTATCTTGAAAACGCTGCCTGTGGTTTGTTGATATTTCAACATTTTTTTTGCCCTTATTTTTTAATACTTCTCTAATATCTTTAGACATAGTGTACATTTTTTAATTGTTCTTGCACTTTCTTTTTACCTCTTAATAAATGAGTTCTTGAGGTTACTTCTGAAATCCCTAATATTTCTGAAATTTCTTTATGATCATATCCTTCTAGCAAAAACAAGGTTAATACTACGCTGTATTTATCTTTTAATTTTTGAATACAGTTTACAATTTCTTGGTACGTAATTGTATTCGACACACTCCAGTCATCGTCATCATCTATAAGTATATTTGTTTCTTCATTTATCAAAACTAAATCCAACTTTTTCTTCTTTAAAAAATCGATACTTTGGTTTATAACAATTCGTTTTAACCAAGCACCAAATGCAACTTCTTCGGTATATGAATTTATATTTTTAAAGGCCTTTATAAAAGCTTCTTGCATTATGTCTTCAGCAATAAATGTATCATTTACAAAACGAACAGCAACTAAAAGCATCGCTTTGTAATACAAATCATACAATTGCATTTGTGCCTTTGCATCATTATTTTTACAACCATCTATTATAGGTTGATGTAACTGTTTGGTTAATTTCATTATTGATTTCTTATACTAAAGACGATACTTTTTATACTTCGTTGCAGTTTGCTTACTTTTTATTTTTAAATTTACTTAATATTTAGTTTTTACTTTATAATGATTGATAAAAAAAAATCTGCTCTTACCGAAAAAGACGGGGTTTCTCAACCAGAAACTACCAGTAAATCATCCGCAGAAAAAATAAAATTCAGCCGAAGAAAAAAAACAACTACCCAAGAATATATTACACAAATATTGGCGGGTAACATTCCGTTTTTAAGCAAAGCTATTACTTTGGTTGAAAGCACCAATACCAAGCATCAAAAACAAGCTACCGAAATTATTGAAGCTTGTTTGCCACACGCCAACAAATCTATTAGAATAGGTATTACTGGTGTTCCTGGCGTTGGTAAAAGTACTTTTATTGAGGCTTTAGGAAAACATTTAACATCCTTAGGTAAAAAAGTAGCCGTTTTAGCTGTAGATCCAAGTAGTTCTGTAAATAAAGGAAGTATTTTAGGTGACAAAACACGGATGGAAGAATTAGTTACCGACAAGAATGCCTTTATTCGTCCGTCTCCTTCAGGAACTTCTTTGGGTGGAGTTGCTCAAAAAACTAGAGAATCGATTATTTTATGTGAAGCTGCTGGTTTTGATACCATTATTATTGAAACCGTTGGGGTTGGGCAATCTGAAACTGCTGTACACTCTATGACCGACTTTTTTTTATTACTGAAATTAGCAGGCGCAGGCGATGAATTACAAGGTATTAAACGCGGAATTATTGAAATGGCAGATGCTATAGTTATTAACAAAGCAGATAGCGGAAACGAAAAAAATGCTAAAATTGCTAAAGTTGAATTTAACCGAGCATTGCATTTATATCCGCCAAAAGATAGTGGTTGGCAACCGAAAGTTTTATTAGCTAGTGCTTTGCATCAAAAAGGTGTGGATGACATTTTTTTAATGATTCAAAATTATATTAACACTGTAAAAAACAACGGTTATTTTCAGCAGAAACGTAACGAACAAAACAATTATTGGTTGCTTGAAACTATCAATCAGCAATTAAAAAGTAATTTTTATAACAACCCAAAAATTAAAGAATTACTTAAAAACGAAGTACTTAATTTAAAAAAAGGAAAAACAACTCCGTTTACTGCGGCGCAACGCTTACTAAACATCAATTATGGAACAGAATAAATTAACTTGGAGCGATTTTGAAAAAGTAGAAATGCGAATTGGTACCATCCTTTCTGCGGATATTTTTAAAGAAGTTAAAAATCCTGCGTATAAATTGCAAATCGATTTTGGCGACTTTGGGATAAAAAAAACCTCGGCACAAATAACCAAATTATATACTACTGATGAGTTAATTGGTAAACAAATTATTGCAGTAGTTAATTTTCCTAAAAAACAAATAGCTAATATTATGAGTGAATGTTTAGTATTAGGAGGTTTAGGAAACGATAAAGAAGTTACTTTATTATCCACAGATAAACCTGTAAAAAACGGAACAAGAATTGGATAAGTTTATTTCTTTATCTTTCTTACCTAGAAATGACCTAACAATTAAATACCTTTTATATTCATAACTAACTTTAAATAAAAAAACATGAAAAAAATTTTTATCTTACTTACTGCTTTAATTTATTTATTACCACAAAATATAAATTCTCAAAATAATGGAGCAATAGCTGCAGCAGGTGCATTAGTTGCTATTGGTGCCGGAATTGCCGCTGTTAAACAAATGGAGGAAAGAGCTGAGTTAACAGCTACTCAATGGATATTATCAAATAACCCTGAATTAACTAGTTTTTCTTTAAAAACGCTTTCTTTTAATGGTAAAAAATTAAAAGACATGTCGTCTACCTCTGTTATTACTTATAAAATTCAAGAGTTTACTCCTGCTAATAAACCTGAACTCAATGGAAAAAAACAAGTTTTATTTGGTTTTACAAGTCAGGGATGGATTAATCAATATGGAATTGATTTTGATAAAGTGAAATGGTTTTTAATTGACACTAAAGAATGGATGAATATGATGGTGTCGTATGTAAAAGTGTCTTCTAGCGAAAACGATGAAGAAACACTTAAAAAAACATTAAAAGAAGGTAAAGTTGTAAATAAAGGTGTAAAAGTAAAAAGTAAACTAGTTATTCCTTTTTACAAATTAAAAGGAGATATGTATGTTGTGACTGACTATTCAAATGATTTAAAGCTAGTATATAATGAAAGATCTTTAGGTATATTTTTAAAAGAAACAAAAAATCTTGTACAAATGGGTAGAGGAGATATAATTGATATTCATAATTTCTTTTTTGACGAATAATAAAACTTAGTTTTAACCTTTAACTAAATAATAAAAACAGTTTAAATTCATAAAATTTAAACTGTTTTCTTTTTTGGTATATTTGTTTGTAATCAAAAACAATACCATGAAAAAAATAACCATTCTTTTATTATTGATATCATCAACTATGATAAGTCAAATTCATACTGAAGTTTACTTGTTTGATATTGAACAAAAAAATGACAAATGGGAAGTTACGAATGGAGAAAATATTTCTAAAAATTTAGGCTATGACAATCAACCTCATTTTTATAATGATACTACATTAATATTTGTATCAACAAGAAAAAAACAAACAGATATTGTTAAGTATAATACAAATACTAAGAAAAAATATTTTTTAAACAACAGTATAAACGGAAGTGAATATTCACCTCAAAGAATTCCTGAATCTAATACTATTTCTGCGGTAAGATTAGATGATGATGGCTTACAGCGTTTTTATGAATACGATGAAGTTACCCAAAAAAGCAAAACACTGATTAAAAATTTAGTTATTGCTTATCCATTTTGGTATGATAAAAACACTTTAATATCGTCTGTGATTGTAAATGATACTTTAGAGCTTTTTATAAGTGATTTAAAAAAGAAAACCAATACTTCAATTACAAAAGAAACAGGAAGATCCATTCATAAAATTCCAAATTCTGATTTAATAAGTTTTATAAAAAAAGGTCAAAAAGGGTGGCAAATTTGGTCATTAAACCCGATTAGCAAAGAAATTAAAAAAATTACAGAAATAAATAAAATGCAAGACATGTGCTGGTTACCTAATGGAAACTTGTTACTTTCTAATAAAAAAAATATTATACAATTTTCACCTTCAAATAACAGCTGGACGTATTTTTATCAATTTAAAGATGAAAACATAAATAATATTTCAAGAATTATTGTAAATAAAAAAGGAACAAAACTGGCTTTAGTAGCAGAAAACTCTCCAAAAATTTTAGCTCAACAACAATTAGAAGCTTATAATAAAAGAGACATTAATGCATTTTTAAAACCCTATGCTAAG
Organism: Tenacibaculum retecalamus; assembly: GCF_027941755.1. Taxonomy (NCBI): domain Bacteria; kingdom Pseudomonadati; phylum Bacteroidota; class Flavobacteriia; order Flavobacteriales; family Flavobacteriaceae; genus Tenacibaculum; species Tenacibaculum retecalamus. The sequence continues at coordinate 1,779,748 of NZ_CP115916.1, forward strand.
AATGTGAAAATATATACATTTCCTAACGAATTAAATTATGAAGGTATTGATGAAATGCGAAAAAGATACACTCCAATGTTTAAAAACACAGCTGACTTACATTGTGAAATTGTTAGTAGAATTGTAAAAGGGAATACAATTATAGATGAAGAATTAGTTACAGCTAATGGTAGTACTTTTAAAGCTGTTGCCATTTACACCATTAAAAACAATAAGATAAGTGAAGTAAGATTTCTTCGTTAATTTAAGTTTTTCGTAAAATGATTTTTTAAAAAATGTACTTGAAAAAAGATCATCAATGTAAAAAAGAAACAAGCATATAACATTGTATTGGATACTGTAATGTTTCCAAACAAATTTGGCATTTCAATTGATGACATATAAGATAAATCTATCTTTGGCATTTTCATCCAAGTAACTGAAGTTCCTTTTGAAACATACAAAATACCACCAACTAAAAACATCACTAAAACACTCCACATTTTATTAGAAATTAACGGAGTAGGTTTATAAATTTTAGCATTTTCTTTCTTAAGAATTTCCATTAAATTAGCTGTAAAATCAGCTGATGGTGACTCTATATCTATTTCTTTAATATACTTTTTAGTAAAAGCATCTAATTCTTCAATATGTTTATTTTCTCCCATAATGTTCAATTAATTCGGGTTCTACATTTTGTTTTACTATACCTAACAACCTTTTTCTAGCCCTGTGCAATTTAACTTTTACATTTGCTTCAGAAAAATCGGTAATTTCAATTATCTCTTTTAAACTTAATTCCTGAAAATAAAACATCCATAAAACGGTGCGTTCATCTTCAGGCAAACTTAACATACATTTATTAATTACTAGAGCGCGTTCTTTACGTTCTATTCCATCTAAAATACTCTCGGTACTCGATATTTTATTAATAGTTACTTCGTTAATAGTATCAGTATTGTATTTTTCTTTATTCTTTTTTAAACTATCTAAACAAGCTCTATAACCAATTTTATATAGCCAAGTAGAAAATTTCGATTCTCCTTTAAACTTACTTAAATTTTTATAAGCCTTTATAAAAGTATCTTGGCAAACTTCTTCGGCCTCTTCTCTACTCTTTAGCATTTTTAAAGCCAACGTAAAAACCATTGCCTTGTAGTTATCTACTAAAAAAGCAAAAGCATTGGTGTCTCCTTTTAAAACTTTGTTTATGTATAGTTGATCGTTGATAATAGTTGTTTTATCTTAAGACTGTATGCTATTAAAAAAGGTTACACTATTTATAAAATAAATTTATTTTCATTTTTTTTGTAACCTTTATTTAAAAACTAAAGTCATACTTGCAAACACAATAAAAATAATCATTTAAATTTTAAAATATGGAAGTAGCAATTGTATTTATGTTCTTATTCGCAGTAATTTTCGGAATCTTTTATTTATTCTATTCAACACGTAACAAAGAACGTTTAGCGTTAATAGAAAAAGGTGTAGATGCAAAAATATTTATGCAAGGAGAACGAAAAAAATCAACATTAACAGGTAGAATCATCGTTTTAAACTTAGCTTTATTATTAATGGGTATTGGCTTAGGTATTTTCTTAGGGTTAGTAATCGATACTTACACATCTATGCAAGAAGAAGCAATTTACCCTGCAATGATTTTCTTAATGGCTGGTTTAGGTTTATTTACAGGATTTAGCTTAACTAAAAAGTTAGACAACGAGTAATCCATATACCAATTCAATTTTAAAAGAGAATGAAACTTTGTTTCATTCTCTTTTTGTTTTGTAAATTAGGCATTTGTTTTTTTGATATAATTCAATCAGAAAAAAATCACAGAACTGAAAGCCTTGTACTTTCCTTTAAAAAAATTATGAGATAGTGTTAGAGAAACCTGAATTATATTTTAAAAATGATATAGAATGGCGGGATTGGTTATTCGAGAATCATAATTCATCCGAAGGAATATATTTAATCTTTTATAAGGTTGAAAATATAGAGGAATCTATGCGCTGGGAAGAAGCAGTTAAAGTTGCTCTTTGTTTTGGCTGGATAGATGCGACTGTAAAAAGTTTAGGCAACGGAAAACGGAAACAATATTTTTGTAAACGAAAACCTAAAAGTATTTGGAGTGCCGTAAACAAAAAACACATTGAAAATTTAATTGCTAATAATTTAATGCACAAAAGCGGGTTAGAAGTTATTAAAATTGGAAAACAAAACGGTTCATGGAATACTTTAGATGTTATTGATAAATTAATAATTCCGGTAGATTTACAAGCAGAATTTGATAAAAATGAAATTGCTTTTCTTAACTACAAAAAATTTGCTCCTAGTTATAAAAAAAACTATTTGTATTGGTTACTGCAAGCTAAAAGAGAAACTACACGCTTAAAACGTATTAAAGAAATTATTGAATATTGTAGTAAAAATATAAAATCAAGATAACATTAAACAATCAATTAAATGCTAAAAAAAATACTTAAATATTTAGGAGTACTTTTAATTTTACTACTTGTTATATATGCTATTGGTCCTAAAGCTAAACAACCAAACCTAACAACTAAAATTTCTAAAAACACAAATAGTTTATTAGAAATAGATGATACCTTTTTACAAGAAAATAAGAATACAAATATACGAGAAGGAAATCATTCTCGATTAATTTGGGCTGATAGTATTCCTAAAAAAACAAAATACTCTGTTGTTTATTTACATGGGTTTTCTGCAAGTCCTGCCGAAACAGAAGTTATTTATACCAATTTTGCTAAACGATATGGAGTAAATTTATATGCACCAAGATTATTTAAACACGGTTTAAAAGATAAGGAACCATTGCTAGAATTTACTGCGGAAGGATATTTAGAATCTGCTAAAAAAGCAATTGCAATAGGTAAACAACTAGGAGAAAAAGTAATTTTATTTTGTGTAAGTACAGGTGCAACTGCTGGGTTATTTTTAGCTTCTGAAAATCCTGAAATTGAAGCTTTAATTTTATCATCACCAAATATTGATGTTTATGATACCAACTCTAACTTAGTAACAAAACCTTGGGGCAAACAATTGTTAAAAATTATTATGGGAGGCGATTATCAAAGTTGGACACCTCCTAATGGTGCAGAAAAGTATTGGTATTCCAAGTATAGGATTGAAGCAATAATTCAATTAAAATCATTGATACAAGCTACAATGAAACAAGAAGTTTTTGAAAAAATAAAACAACCTTTATTTATGGCATACTACTACAAAAATGAAGAAAAACAAGACAAAACTGTTTCTGTTAAACGTATGAAAGAAATGTTTAACCAAATTTCTACTACTGATAAAAACAAATATCAAGTAGCAATTCCAGAAGCTAAAAATCATTCTATTGCTTCTAGCTTCTTTACTGAAGAATATAAAACGGTAGAAAAAGAAATATATCATTTTGCTGATACTGTTTTAAAACTAAAACCAATTTTAAAAAATGAGTAAAATTCTTATAACTGGGGGAACAGGATTAATTGGAAAAGAGCTTCAAAAAAAATTAATTTCTAAAAACCATGAAGTTGTTATACTTTCAAGAAATCCGAAGAAAAAAAATGAGTTCCTTTGGAATATTTCTGATGGATTTATTGATGATAACGCCTTTAAAGATATTACACATATTATCCATTTAGCTGGAGCTGGTATTGCAAATAAAAAATGGACTAACAAAAGAAAACAAGAACTTATTAATAGCCGTGTGAAATCTGCTAATTTGCTTTTTACCAAAATTAAAGAACTGAAAACTGAGTTAAAAGGTTTCATATCTGCTTCAGGAATTGGCTATTATGGCGCGCTCACTTCTGAGGAAATATTTTCTGAGGATCATATTTCAGGTAATGATTTTATTGCTAAAGTTTGCATTGAATGGGAAAAAGCTACTCATAAATTTAGCCAACTAAATATTCCTGTAACTATTTTACGAACAGGTATTGTACTCGCTAAATCAGGTGGTGCTTTACCAAAGATAAATACACCTTTATTTTTAGCTACTTTAGGTAATGGAAAACAATACATGCCATGGATTCATATTGATGATTTATGCAATATTTATTTAAAGGCTGTTGAAAACATTCATTTTACGGGAGTTTATAATGCTATTGCTCCCGAACATGAAACGAATAAAAGTTTTACTGAAAAATTATCAAAAACTATAGCTAAACCTATATTTCCACTTAATGCTCCGTCATTTATTTTAAAAATGGTTTTAGGTGAAATGTCTTCTATATTACTAAAAGGTAGCAGAGTATCTTCTGTAAAAACATCTGCTATTTATTCTTTTATATTTCCTGATTTAAAATCAGCTTTAAAAAACATTTATCATAATGAATGATAAACTAAAAAATCCGGTTTGGTATTCTTTAAATGAAACTCATAAAAACATAGCCATTAAATATGATGGCGTACAATTTTACGATTCTGAAATTTGTCCTTTTGGAGCTTTTATTGATACATCAAAAACAGCAGAGGCTTTAAACGAATATGCAAAATTTACGGATAGTTTCTTCTTAGTTACAGAAAATAAAATTCCAATTCACGATACCAATTTCGTTACTTTAGATAGAAAAATAGAAGGTTGTCAAATGGTGTTACAAGATCTAATTGAGGTAGAAATCAAAGAAGAAATTATACCACTTACTTCTAAACACATCAATGAAATATATGATTTAGTTTGGTTAGTTATGCCTGGATATTTTAAAAAAAGAACTTTTGAAATGGGTAAATACTTCGGTGTTTTTAAAGATAATAAACTCGTTTCAATAGCCGGACAAAGAATGCAAACCAACGATTTTATTGAAGTAAGCGCTGTCGTTACACATCCTGATTACACTGGTAGAGGTTTTGCAAAACAACTAACTACTCATGTTACTAAAGAAATATTAAAAGCAAACAAACATCCTATTTTACATACCACAAAGGGAAACACTGCCATTAGCCTGTATGAAAAGTTAGGCTATAAATTAACAAGAGAAATGAATTGGTGGCTTTTTCATAAAAAATAAAAAACTCAGACAGTACTGTCTGAGCTTTTCTTAGGATAGTGGCAGAAAATAGTGTTTACTTTTTAGTAATACTCATATTCATACTTGTTGTTAAATCCTGTCCTTGAACTTTCATTAACATCTCTATTTTAGAGGTTAAAGCGACACCTGTTTTTTTATCAATATTCATGGTTCCTTTAATATTACCTGTTCCAACTCCTTCTACATTACCAGAAATATCTAACAACACATTTTTAGCTGTAATTGAATTTACTTTATAAACGAAATTCAATTTCATTCCGTTTGCATCTTTATTCATAGACCAAGTATCACCAACTGAAACTGCTTTTTCAGGATAAACTACATTACTAGATTGTTGTGTTAAATTATTTGCATTAGGAATATTAGGCTCAACTTTTGTTTCGATAATCTTACCTAAATTGTCTCCTTTCGTTGTTATTAATACTTTCATCATTGGTGCCATTTGAGCCTTCATAACTTCATCTGTAGGACTTAACTCTTCCTCTTTTTTACTAGAGTCATATGACATTAATTGACCTCCTTGTGAAACATTTATTACCATATTAGTAATTTTCATATCACTTTCGTATGTATCATCAGAAACGACTTTAATTTCTTGATGCATTGTCATTTTTGTATTCATAGACATTAAACCTGCACCCATTTTTTGAGACATTTCCATTTTCATCTCATAAACATCGCCTTTTTCATAATTTAAACGAAGTAATACTTTCTCTTGAGCTACACTTACCATTGTTACTCCTAATAACAATGCAACTAATAAATTTTTCATTTTTAAATTTTTATTTTTAATTATTCTTGTAGCGAATATACACAAAAACAGAAAAGGCTTAGAAAAATTTCCTAAGCCTTTGTTTATTATACTATGTTGTTATTTAAAAATCTTGATTTACATCCCAAGATTCTAATATTTCTTTTAATGTTTTAATAAACATTCCACCTAAAGCTCCATTTACAACTCTATGATCGTAAGAGTGAGCAACAATCATTCTTTGACGAATTCCTATAAAATCACCGTCTGGAGTTTCAATAACTGCAGGTTTCTTAACAATTGCTCCTAAGGCTAAAATGGCTACTTGAGGTTGGTTTATAATTGGTGTTCCTGTAATACTTCCAAAACTACCTACATTTGTAACGGTGTAAGTACCTCCTTGAATATCGTCTGGTTTTAATTTATTTCCACGAGAACGACCTGCTAAATCATTTACTTGTTTAGTCATTCCTACCAAACTTAACTGATCTGCGTTTTTAATTACTGGTACAATTAAATTACCATCAGGTAAAGCTGCTGCCATACCTAAATTAATATTTCCTCTTTTAATAATCTTATCGCCATCAACAGCAATATTAATCATCGGGTGTTTTTTTATTGTTTGTGCAACGGCTTGCATAAAGATTGGCGTAAAGGTTAACTTCTCTCCTTCTCTTTGTTGATATGCGTTCTTTACTTTATTTCTCCAATTAACAATATTGGTAACATCTATTTCTATAAACGACTGCACATGTGCAGATGTTTGAACAGAATCTACCATATGTTTGGCAACTAATTTACCCATACGTGTCATTTCAATAACCTCGTCTTGACCGCTTAAAGTAACTGGTGCTGCTTGCGCTTTTGTTTTCGGCTTTTCGGCTTTAGCAGGAGAAACAACATCTTTAGGTTGATTTCCTCTATTTTCTAAATAAGATAAAATATCTGTTTTAGTAACTCTACCTTCTTTTCCTGTTCCTTTTATAGTTTCTAATTCAGAGAAAGAAATCCCTTCTGTTTTTGCTATATTTTTTACTAAAGGAGAATAAAAACGATCGCTAGATGAAGTATCAATAGTCCCTGAAACTTCTTCCTTTGCAGCTTCTACTGTTTTCTCTACTGCTACCACAGCTTCTTTTATTTCAGCTTTTTTAGGGGTATCGTTTGAAGGGGTATCACCTCCTTCAGTTTCAATAATGGCAATAGTCTGACCTACTTGAATAACATCATCCTTATCAAATAATATTTCTACTAAGGTTCCTTCAACTTCACTAGGCACCTCACTATCTACTTTATCTGTAGCTACTTCAACAACTGTTTCATCAATTTCAATAGTCTCTCCTATTTCTTTAACCCAAGAAGTAATCGTTGCTTCTGCAACACTTTCGCCCATTTTAGGCAACTTTAGTTCAAATCTAGCCATTGTATCTTTTTTAATCTTTCGCGAAATTACTAAAAAACATGCATTTTTCAATATTTTAAGCATTAAAATATTCACAAAAAAACACACCAATTTTAAATTATTCACAATAATAAAGCGTTTTATCAAAGTATTTTATTATTTAACCCCAATAGCCTCTTGTAAAATTATGGATTTATCAAAACAATAATGAATTTATTTATTTTTATCAATAGCTGTATCCTTTAATGAATTAAAGAATAGAAATAGTATTAAAACTTATTTTATTATTTTTACTTTCATAAATAATTTTACTTTTATAAACAACCACTGCGTTACTTGTCAACCTCAATTAAACAACTTAAATTTTTACACACTTGGCGTCCTTACCAAGACAAAATATTATCTAACTTTTCTAAGCACATAGAAGATAATCATTTTCATATTGTTGCTCCGCCTGGCTCTGGAAAAACTATTTTAGGTATTGAAATTTTAAAAAGAATAGGTAAAAAGACTATCGTATTAGCGCCAACTTTAACAATTCGTAATCAATGGAAAAATAGATTGCAAGAGTTTTTTACGGAAGATTGTGATTTTAAAGAATTCTCTTTTGATATAAAAAAACCTGCTGATATTACCTTCTCTACTTACCAAGGTTTATATTCTTTTTACAAAACATTTGATAATAAAGAAGATTATTTTTTATTCTTCACCAAAAATAATATTGAGGTATTACTGCTAGATGAAGCACATCATTTAAAAAATGAATGGTGGAAATGTTTATTTGAGTTAAAACAACAACATTTACAAACAATAATTGCACTTACCGCAACGCCACCATACGATAGTGAGATTTCTGAAATTCAAAAATATTTTAATTTATGTGGTGAAATTGATGATGAAATTCTGGTACCAGATTTAGTTAAAGAAAATAATTTATGTCCGCACCAAGATATCGTTTACTTTTCTAAACCTGAAAATAAAGAAATTAATACTATTGTTGATTTTAGGTTAAAAATTGCCAATTTTATAACTGATCTATTAAAAGATAAAGAATTTATCAATTTTATAAAACAGCATCGATTTTATACCAAAACAGAACAAAATATAAACGAAATTTATAAGTTTTCTACTTTTTTTCTGCAATACTTATTTTTTTAAATGAAGCTGGCATCGTTATTTCAAGAGAAAAATTATCAATATTAGGTTTTGAAAAAGATGAGTTTGTTGAGTTCCCTAAAATAACACATCAATGGATTGAAATTCTATTTCAGCATATTCTTGTTATTGATAGAAACGAATTAATTGTACATGAAACTTACGTTAATTCTTTAGAAAAAAAGCTAAGAAAACTATCTCTATACAGTAATAAAAAAGTTAACTTAATTGGAAATACTTTTTTATATAAATCACTTAGCAATAGTCCGAGTAAATTAAAGAGTATCGTTGCTATTGTAAAACAAGAACAAATCAATTTAAAGGAGCAACTACGCTGCGTTGTATTATCTGATTATATAAGAAAAGAATATCTTGATGTTACTGCTACCGAGGTAAAAAATATTGATAAATTAGGTGTCGTGCCTATTTTTCATCATATAAGAATAAGTACAAAAAATAAACAAAACTTAGCTGTACTGTCTGGTAGTTTGGTAATTATTCATTGTAGTTGTATTGCTAAATTAGATTTAATTGATTCGATAACAAACTACACACAAACTCCTTTAAATTCTGATACCGAGTTTGTACTTATACAATCAAAATCATCTTCTAAAAACACGCTAGTAGCAACTATTACAAAATTATTTGAATTAGGTCATATTAAAATTTTAGTGGGAACTAAATCTTTATTAGGCGAAGGATGGGATGCGCCCGCTATTAATAGTTTAATTTTAGCATCTGTAGTAGGTTCTTTTGTTACTTCAAATCAAATGCGTGGTAGAGCTATCAGAATTGATAATAACGTGCCTGATAAAACCGGAATTATTTGGCATTTGGCATGTATTGATACTTCTGATATTTATGGCGGAAAAGATTTAGAGGTACTTAAAAAACGTTTTGATGCTTTTATAGGGATTTCAAACAATGATGAAAATATTATTTCTAACGGAATTGAACGCTTAGGGTTGCCCAATGTTATTCTTGATGAAAACATAAATATACTAAATGATAACGCTAAGGCTATCTCTAAAAACAGGTCTTTAATATCAGAAAAATGGAAAAACACAGTCCGTTTTAAAAAAGAAGTTTCTCACGAAATAAAGCTGTATCATAAAAAAGATCAAGCTTTTTTAAAACAAAAAAAAACCTATTTAAACGATTTTGTTAAGTATTCAATTCTTGAACTTTTAATTAGTCTCGCCTTATTTTTTCCTCAATTTATCTTCAAAAACTTTAATTTAATAGTGTATAAAGGTTTTTACTATTTTTTATATTCTTTACTAACTACCCTAGGTTTGTCTTTTGGTTATAAACTTTATAAAACCTTTAAAATGTATTTTCACTATGGTCTTGTTCATAAAAAAATACGTAAAATGGCTTATGCAATTTTAAACTCTTTATATGAATTAGAAGAAATAACCACTCCTAAAAAAGAAATTAACATCGTTGTAGATTTACTGTCTATGGGCGATGTTACTTGTACTATTAATGGTGCTAATAGATATGAAAGCAATTTATTTATTAAGACCTTAGAGGAACTGTTACAACCTATTGACAATCCCAAATATTTAATAATTAAAACCAATTGGTTTCGTAAAAAATTAAACACTCAAAATTTTTATCCTGTTCCTGATATTTTAAGCAAAAGAAAAGAACAAGCGTTACTATTTCAAAAACATTGGAATCATCAACTTGGCAAATCTAAACTTATTTACACTAGAAGTATTCGTGGACGAAAACATCTTTTAAGAGCACGATTATTTCATGTTCATAACATACATAATGAAATTACAAGGAAAAATATAATTTGGAAATAACCTTAACCTTTAAGTTATTTAAACCCAATTTTTAGGTTTTTCTAAAACTTCTAATAATTTAGCTTCCTCACTTCCTTTTTCTGGCTCCTGATTATAAACCCACTGAACTACAGGCGGTAAACTCATTAAGATACTTTCGATACGACCGTTTGTTTTTAATCCAAACAAAGTACCTCTATCATGTACTAAATTAAACTCAACATAGCGCCCTCTTCTAACTTCTTGCCAATCTTTTTGTTCTTTAGTATATGTTATATCTTTCCTTTTTTCAACAATAGGCACATATGAGTTTAAGAAACTATTACCTACCTCTGTTACAAAGTTGTAACGATCTTGCATTGAAAACTCTTCCGTTTGCTTTAAATAATCAAAAAACAAACCTCCAATTCCACGAGCTTCATTTCTATGAGCATTCCAAAAATAATTATCACAAGTTTCTTTAAACTTCGGATGAAACTCTTTGCTATGTTTATCGCAAGCATCTTTACAAACCGAATGAAAATGTATCGCATCTTCATCAAACAAATAATAAGGTGTTAAATCCTGTCCTCCACCAAACCACTGTGTAACTATATTTCCATCGCCATCATACATTTCAAAATAACGCCAATTTGCGTGTACTGTTGGTACAAACGGATTTTTAGGATGCAATACTAAACTTAATCCACAAGCAAAAAAATCACCACTTTCAACACCAAATTGCTTACGTAATGCTTCTGGTAATTCTCCAAAAACCTTAGAAATATTTACGCCTCCTTTTTCAAAAATGTTTCCATTTTCTATTACACGAGTTCTTCCACCGCCACCCTCTGTACGTTTCCAATTATCTTCTTTAAATTTTACTCCTCCATCTACAGCTTCTAATTTAGCAGTAATTGTATCTTGTAATTGTTGAATATATGCGTAAAACTGATCTTTCATTTCTTTAATTCTTGAGAAGCAAAAATACTTATTCTATTGCTTTTTTTAGTTGAATATTCTTAATAGTTTCGGTCGTAGCCGCTGTTACCGATAATGGCAATACAAGTATAACTCCAATAACAGGCACTAATAAAAACAGCATAAATATAAGTCCGTTTCCTATTGCTGTACCTTTATTTTTCTTTACAAAACTGATACTCTCTTTGTACTTAAAATGACGTTCTAAGGTATAATCCATATTCCCAAAACCGGCATAATATGCTTGCATAATAAATAACAAAATTGCAGAGAAAAAGCCTATAATAGGTATAAAACTAACAAGTAAAATAGGTATCGTAAAAAACAGTTCTCTTAAAAGATTCCTTACATTTATTCGAACACCTCTTATCAATTGTTCTTGAAAAGAAGTTTTTCTATGTTGATGTGTTTCTCCTGTTAAATAATGTTCTATTTTTTCTGAAACCGGACTCATAAAAGGTGCCGATAATGCCATTACAATATGCTTGTATAAAAGCAAACCAATTACAACTATTAACAGTCCGCTAAAAAAAGTACTAATCATTTCAAATGTTTGCTTCCCAAATTCCCATTTCCAAATTCCAGCAATGTAATGACCTATGTTATCTGATAAAGCATACGCTGAAACTCCAATTAAAAAGGCAGTTAAAACACTAATAATTATTGGAACAATAAAATATTGCCACAGTTTAAGTTTTGATATTAATTGAAACGCACCGAAATAAGCTTGTATTCCCTTTAGTATATTCTGAATCATTTTTATTTTTTTACTAAAATAAAAAACCTCTTTCTGATAAGAAAGAGGTTTTCATACTATATTTTTGTTTTTTATTTAAAGACAGGTTTAATAAAACTATCTAATTCTTTTTCGTTAATTTTATTTACTTCATCCCAACCCATACTTTTAGTTGGTGATACCGCGCCTCTTTTAAAATCTAAAATTCTTTTACTATCAGTTATTAAATATGCTGATGGATAATCTAACTTATGAATAAAACCTGAAGTTCTTATAGTAGCTCTATTCTTTGTTAATTCTTTAGATGCTACCAAGAAAATTCTTTTATCTAGTTTTTTAGCCATTCTTTTTACACCTTTTTCAGTGTCCCAAAACAACATTATAAACTTTACTTTACCATCATACTTTTCAACCATCTTATTTAATGCTGGTATTTCTCCCCAACAAGGTGCACACCACGTAGCTGCAGCCAACAAAACAATAGGTATATCAATAGCGTCTGTACTAATTGTTTCTCCATCTACTGATGTGAAATCATAATTAGAGATATGCTTATCTTTTATACAATTATACACAATATCGTCTAACATTGCTGCATCATTTCCTGAAACAGTAATACAATCATCAACAATATCTTTATAATATATCTTCTTTTGTGAGAAACTTTGTGTGCCTACTAACAGGGTTAATAAAAGTAGTAATTTTTTCATTTTCAATTATTTATGGGGGTTAAATTTTATACACTATACTCTTTCACCGCATCAACAAATGCCTTCGCATTTTCAAGCGGAATGTTAGGTAAAATTCCGTGCCCTAAGTTAACAATATATTTATCTTTACCAAAATCATTTATCATTTGGTGTACCATTCTTTTTATTTCGGCTGGTGGAGATAATAATCTAGAGGGATCAAAATTACCTTGCAAGGTTATATTTCCTCCTGATAAATAACGCGCATTTCTTGCTGAACACGTCCAATCTACACCTAAAGCAGCAGCTCCTGATTTTGCCATTTTATCTAAAGCAAACCAACAACCTTTTCCGAAAGCAATTACTGGTGCTTCGTCTTTTAAAGCATCAATAATTTGTTGAATGTATTGCCATGAAAATTCTTGATAATCTGTTGGAGACAACATTCCTCCCCAAGAATCAAAAACCTGAACAGCATTTACACCTGCTTCTACTTTTGCTTTTAAATAAGCAATTGTGGTATCTGTTATCTTCTGAAGCAATTGGTGTGCCAAAACTGGTTTTGTAAAACAAAATTCTTTTGCTTTGTCGAAATTTTTAGATCCCTGACCCTGTACTACATAACATAAAATTGTCCATGGAGACCCTGCAAAACCTATTAAAGGAACTTCATCATTCAACTTTTCTTTAGTAGCTTTTATCGCTTCCATCACATAACCTAATTCTTGATGAACATCAGGAATGATTACAGTATCTAATCCTTTTTGATCTCTAATCGGATTTGGTAAATAAGGTCCGAAATCAGGTTTCATTTGTACCTCAATGTTCATTGCTTGTGGAATTACCAAGATGTCTGAAAACAAAATAGCCGCGTCCATTCCGTATCTACGAATTGGCTGCACAGTAATTTCCGAAGCTAATTCTGGAGTTTGACAGCGTGTAAAGAAATCATATTTCTTTTTTATTACTTGAAATTCTGGTAAATATCTTCCTGCTTGACGCATCATCCATACTGGTGGACGATCAACAGTTTCTCCTTTTAATGCTCTTAAAAATAAGTCGTTTTTTATCATGAGTATGCTATTGCTATTATTTGTAAGATAAATCCTACTGTAAACATTAATGCTGCCGTTTTTAACAAGGTAAAACGAAAGCTATCATTTATAATTAATTTCTCTAGTAATGGTGTTGAAATTTTTTCATTTAGTAAGGTTCTCATTTTTTTTGAAAAAACTAAAACAAAGACAAAGATAATTCCAAAAAAAATGACAGTTCTAATTTCATATTTATGAATTCCATTTGCAAAAAAATGCCCTATAATTAAACTAATAAACATGAGAATAATATTTGGGATTTTCATAATGGTCCTTTTTATAATTGCTTCCGCTTTTTGTAACCATGCAGTACCCAAAATCTCTGGAGCAGCTAACCAAAAGGAAAGAAATTGCAAACAAAGTGACACAATATTTATCGTTTTAATCCAATCCATTTCTACATTTTAGCCACCGCTTCCATTCCTTTATCAATTGCCTTAGCAATCTTTTGAATATCTTTTTCTGTTAAAGCTGATGATAAAAACCATGCTTCGAACTGAGATGGAGGTAAGAAAACACCGTTATGCATCATTTCCCAAAAGAAAGTAGCAAACTTTTTAGTATCCGAAGTTTGTGCTTCTTCAAAATTAGTTACGGTAACATTCGTGAAAAATGGATTGATCATAGATCCAAATCTATTTACCGTAATTTCTACACCGTGTTTCTTTGCTTTTTCTAATAAGAATACTTCAATAATTTGAGCAATCTCATTAAATTTCTCATACGGATTTTGTTTCTTTAACTCTGTTAAGGTAGCTATTCCTCCTGCCATAGCAATCGGATTACCACTTAAAGTTCCTGCTTGATACATTCCTCCTAAAGGTGCCACTTCTTGCATAATTTCATTACGTGCTCCGTAAGCTCCTACCGGAAAACCACCTCCAACAACTTTACCTAAACATGTAATATCTGCTTCTACACCTAATAATTCTTGTGCTCCACCAAATTTAGAACGAAAACCTGTCATTACCTCATCAACAATTAACAAAGCTCCTTTAGACTCTAAATATGTTTTTAACTCTTTTAAGAAATCATTTTGTGGAATTACAACTCCCATATTACCTGCAATTGGCTCTAAAATAACCCCAGCAATATCGTCGTGTTCTTCAAAATGTGCTTTTACACTTTCTAAATCGTTATACTTTGCTATTAACGTATTTCTAACCGCTCCTTCAGGAACTCCTTTAGAACCAGGCAAACTTAAGGTTGCTAAACCAGAACCTGCTGCTACTAATAAAGCATCTTGATGCCCATGATAACAACCTGCAAATTTTATAATTTTATCTTTCCCTGTAAATGCTCTTGCCAAACGGATTCCGCTTAAAACGGCTTCTGTTCCTGAATTAACAAAACGGACTTTATCCATTCCTGGAAAAGCATCACAAACTATTTTTGCTAATTTAATTTCGTTTTCTGTTGATGCACCAAAAGTATAACCGTTCTTTAAAGCTTTATCTATTGCTTTCTGAACTTTTTTATGACGGTGACCTAAAATCATTGGCTCATAAGACAATACTAAATCTACAAACGTATTACCATCAACATCTGTAATTTTGCTTCCTTTTGCCTTTTTGATAAACAACGGATTCCCTCCTACTGAAGAAAATGCTCTTACCGGAGAATTTACTGCTCCAACAAGGTGCTTTAATCCTTTTTTATATAACTTTTGTGATTTTTTAAATTCCATCTTTTAAAATATTCTGTCATTCCTGCCTTGGCAGGAATGACACAATTAATAATCTTTATTTGTTTTGTAATACTCTTGCTGCTTCTTTTGCAAAATAGGTAATAATAATATCAGCTCCTGCTCTTTTCATTGACAGTAAACTTTCCATCATTACTTTTTCGCCATCAATCCAACCTTTTTCAGCTGCGGCTTTAACCATTGCATATTCTCCACTTACGTTATAACATGCAATTGGTCGGTCGAAATTATTTTTTAAATCTCTAATGATATCTAAATACGATAACGCTGGTTTTACCATTAAAATATCTGCTCCTTCTTGATCATCAAAAGTAGCTTCACGCATTCCTTCATCTCTATTAGAAGGATCCATTTGATAGGTTCTTCTATCTCCAAAAGTTGGTGCAGAATCTGCCGCATCTCTAAATGGTCCGTAAAAAGCTGAAGCATATTTTACTGAATACGCCATAATTGGCAAGTTTACAAAACCTGTATTATCTAAAGATTGGCGAACCATATCTATCGTTCCATCCATCATTCCTGATGGTGCAACCATATCTACTCCTGCTTTTGCGTGAGAAATAACTTGTTTTGCTAAATTTACCAACGTTGCATCGTTATCAACATCGTTGTCATGAATAATTCCGCAATGCCCGTGTGAAGTATACTCGCAAAAACAAACATCAGTAATTACGTATAAATCTGGATAGTTCTTTTTAATAAAACGGATTGCTTGTTGCATAATTCCGTTATCATTCCAAGTTTCAGTTCCTTCTTCATCTTTTTCAGATGGAATTCCGAATAATAAAACAGCGGGAATATTTAATGCAACAACCTCATCTAATTCTTTAGAAATTGTATCTAAAGAAAAACGTTTAATACCAGGCATTGAAACTATTTCTTTTTCAATTCCCGTTCCTTCTTCTATAAATAAAGGATAAACAAAATCGTCTACAGATAATTTGGTTTCTCTTACCAATCTTCTGATTCCTTCTGTTTTTCTTAACCTACGTGTTCTAAACATCAATTTTAGTTAAAAGTGAAAAATTGAAAAAATGTTCTCTATTGACAACTTTTTTCAATTTTTTTTAGATTATAAATATTATTTTACAAAATGTAATTTTACTAATTCGACTACACTTTCTACTGTTGGTAAATTAGCAACTTGTACATCATCAAAATGTTTTCTTGCTTCTTTTGCGGTGCTTTCGCCAATACAAAAAGCTACTTTACCAGCAACATTTTCTTGCATATAGCTTTCAACCCCTGATGGACTATAAAACAAAACTCCGTTTACTTTCTCATCAACTTTAGACGGACTGTACATTGTTTTGTATGCTTCTACTTCGTTTACCGATATTTCGTTTACTTTTAAAGCATTTGGTAAAGTATCTAAACGTAAATCACTACAGAAATAAGTTACTTCTTGTCCTTTTATTTCGTTAGCTAAATAAGCTGCTAACTTAACAGCATTTCTTTCAGATTTTACTACTTTTCCTATTTTTTGTTCGATTAACTTTTTTGTTCTTCGACCAACACAGTAAATATTTTTGAATTTTAATTCATCCGAAGTAAAAGAGTTTGCGATTGCTTCTACACCGTTTTGACTGGTAATAATTACATTTTCAATCTCATTCTTAATTACCTTAGGTGCAATTCTATTAAAACGAATTTTAATAAAATCACTATCTGTAATACTTACAGATGCTGGTAATAATTCTTTTTGAATTTCTGATAATTTCTTCGTTGAGTAGATAGAAAACTCTTTTTCTACCTCAACATCATCAGTCATTAATTCTTTTCCTCCTCTATTAATTACATAATCAGCACAATCTTTCGCTAAATAACGATGACGTCCTACTTTGGCGTTTTTTGTTACTGATATTTTCTTTTTACCGTCTTTACTTAATAATAAACCTTTAAAGTTTATTTCTTCTGTTTTAGCGTCAACATATGCCAAGGCTCCTATTGGCGCTGTACATCCGCCTTCTAATAAGTTTAAGAATTCACGCTCAATCCCCACACAAACTTGTGTTTCGTAATGGTTTAATTGCTCACACGCATCTATAGAAAAATCATCATTCGCTAAAGCAGTAATCATAATTGCACCTTGTGCTGGCGCAGGAATCATCCAAGAAAGATTAATTGCTCCTTCTGGTCTTTTTCCTAACCTCTCTAATCCGGCTGCTGCAAAAATAGCACCGTCCCATTCGTTATTTTCTAACTTTTCTAAACGTGTATTTACATTTCCTCGTAAACCAACAACTTCGTGTGTAGGGTAACGATTTAACCATTGTGCTTTTCTTCGTAAACTACCTGTTGCAATTATACCGTTAGGTTGCCCAAAAAACTCTTCGTTGTCTTTTAATACTAAAATATCGTTGTAGTTAGCTCGTTTTAAAACTGCTGCTTGAATAATTCCTTCAGGCAAAACTGTAGGCACATCTTTTAAAGAATGTACTGCAACATCAATATCGCCATTTAACATTGCGATATCTAAATTTTTAGTAAAAATTCCTGTGATTCCTAATTCATACAAAGGCTTGTCTAAAACAAGATCTCCAGTAGATTTAATCGGCACTATTTCACATTTATACTCTAATTCTTCCAGCTCTTTACGAACTTTGTTTGCTTGCCACATAGCCAATTGGCTATCACGTGTACCTATTCTAATTGTCTTCTGCATGGATAGTTTCTAAATTTGCACCAAACACTTTTGCCATTACCTCTATACTATTGCTTACAGAGGTTTCTTCAGCTTTTAAGTGCTTTACAAATTGTGTAGTTATTTTTTGAATAAATCTCGAAGTAATTACTTCTGCCTGAGATTCATCAAAGTCTTTTATTTTTTTCTTATGAAAAGCTATTTCGTCTTGTTGAATTGTTTTTAACGATTCTTTTAACGCCGTAATAGCTGGTGTAAATTTTCTGTGATGTAGCCATTCACCAAACTCTTCTTTATGAGTTTCTATGATGGCTTCGGCTGTTGGTATTTCTTGCTGACGAATTGCTAATGTTTCATCTGTAATTTTAGATAACTCATCAACATTTATCAACGTAACGTTTTCTAATGCTGCTACTTCTTTCGAAACATTTGCTGGCATTGATAAATCTAAAATCAGCAATTCTTTAGTTGTTAAGATATGTTCTCTTTTGATAGTCGCTTCAGAAGCTCCTGTAGAAACGATTAAAATATCTGTATTTGCTACTTCTTTCGTTAAATTATTATACTTAACTTTTTTTATAGATGGATGCTCTTTTACAAACTCCTCCGCTTTTTCTTCGGTTCTATTAATTAAACTTACTGTTTTATTTTGAGTATATTCAGCTAAGTTCTTGCAAGTATGTTTTCCCATTTTTCCCAATCCAAAAACTAAAATATTTTTCGAATTGTAATTTTGCGAATTTTTAATGATGTATTGAACCGCGGCATAAGAAACCGATGTGGTTCCTGAGCTTAACTTAGTTTCATTCTTTACACGCTTACTTGCTTGCATTACATGATTTAACAAACGCTCGAAATATGCATTGGTAGTTCCTACCTCTTTTGCTAATTTAAAAGCTTGACGCAATTGACCAACAATTTCGTAATCTCCTAAAATTTGGCTATCCAAACCAGTACCCATCCTAAAAAGGTGCGTAATTGCTTCGTTGTTTTTATATACGTTAGAAACTTCTGCAAACTCTTCAACCGCTCCGTTCGAATATTTACAAAGCATGCTAATTAATTGAAAAGGGTGTTCTGCAAAACCAGTAATTTCGGTTCTATTACAGGTTGATAACACAAAAATACCATCAACTCCACTCTGCTTTGCTTCTTCTAAAAGTTGTATTTGATTTTCCTTAGAAATACTAAACTTTCCTCTAATAGTAGCATCCGCTTTTTTGTAACTAACACCTATGTTATATAAATTCTTATTATGTGTATCCGCTGTCATTCAGTCTTCTTCAATAAGGTGCGTCAAAAATATAAAGATTAAATATAAAAAAATGTCGCTGAAAGAACTTTTAATGTCGTTATCAGTTTTTTAAACTAAAAACATCTCTAAAACACAGATAAAGTGTATTTTTGCAATGAAATCAGCTATTGGCAGTATTTCAATTTAGAGTCATTCTAAATAAATTATTTTTAAATCTATTTTGATCTATGTCAAAAAACATCGCAGAAAGTACGTTTAGAGAAGTATTGTTAGAAAAAGGTTTTTTTGTCTTAAAATTTCAAAATAACTCTAACAAAACAGAAGTTTACAAAAGAGACATCGATAACTCTTATATACAGCTACATTATTGTGTAAAAGGAAATTGTAAATTTCATTTTAATGAAAACAGTTATACTTTTAACGTATTAGATAAACACGCTATATTTTTATACAATCCACAGCAAAACCTACCAATAAATTTAGAGATTTTACCAAAAACATCTTTGGTATCTGTTTTAATCACTATCGAAAAATTTCATGCGCTATTCTCTAAAGAAGCTAGCTACATTCCTTTTTTAAGTGATGATAATAAGAATAAAAAATATTACGACAATACCGAAATAAGCTCAAACACCTTAATGGCTTTGCAGCAAATTTTAACAGCACAAAATCATAGCTCAATGAAAGACCTTTATATTAAAGGAAAAACATACGAGCTACTGAGTCTTCATTTTGATACTGGTGAAAATACAGAAAATGAATACTGCCCGTTTTTAGTTGATGATCGTGAAATATTAAAAATAAGGCAAGCTAAAGATATTATTATCGCAAGAATGAGCGAGCCACCAACCTTACAAGAATTAGCAAACGAAGTTGGCTTAAACTTAAAGAAGTTAAAAGAAGGTTTTAAACAAATATATGGTGACACTGTTTACAGTTTTTTGTTTGATTATAAAATAGAACATGCTCGTAAACTTTTAGAAAGTAATCAATACAATGTAAATGAAGTTGGCTTACAAGTTGGCTACAGTACTTCTAGCCATTTTATCGCAGCCTTTAAAAAGAAGTTTGGTACCACACCAAAACAATATGTAATGAGCTTACAAAACAACTAAATGAAACAACTTACACATTACGACATCGAAAACAAACAGCAACTGTTTCCTATTACTATTGTTTGCGACGCTATAAGAACTCCCGAGAATATTGGTATGTGTTTTCGTATTTCTGAAAGCTTTGGAGTGCAAAAAATATTTTTACATGATAGTTCGCCCTCTATAAAGAACAGAAATGTATCTCGTACTGCTAGAAACACCATAAATCAAATTGAACACGATACCTATAGTGATTTCAACTTGCTAATAAATCAATTAAAAAAAGAAGGAAATACTATTATCGGTATTGAAATTACTGATGATAGTATAAATATTCAGGATTTTGATTTCACTTCAACAGAAAAAATAGTTTTACTTTTGGGTAGCGAAAGAAACGGAATTGAAAACACAGACTTGTTAGACGCAACAGTTGCGATACCAATGTACGGACGCAATTCATCTATGAACGTAATACACAGTTTAAGTATTGCTTTATATGAAACAACAAACCAGATAAATAAAAACAGCTTAATAGATAAATAAAATGAAAGGAGCTTTATTAGTAAACCTAGGATCACCAGAAAGCACAGATCCGAAGGATGTAAAAAAATATTTAGGCGAATTTTTAATGGACGAACGTGTTATTGATGTTCCTTATTGGTTTCGTTCGTTTTTAGTGAAAGGAATTATTTTAAATACGAGGCCTAAAAAATCTGCAGCAGCTTATAAAAAAATTTGGTGGAAAGAAGGTTCGCCTTTAATTGTACTTTCTGAACGCCTACAAAAAAAAGTGCAACAAAAAACGGAACTTCCTGTTGCCTTAGCAATGCGTTATGGTACGATGACCATAAAAAAAGGATTACAAGAATTACACGATAAAGGTGTCACCGAAGTTATGCTGGTTCCACTATATCCGCAGTTTGCCATGGCAACTACCGAAACTATTGTGGTTTTGGCTGAAGAAATTCGCAAAGAGTTCTTTCCCGAAATGAAAATAACAGATATTCCTGCGTTTTATAATAAACCTGAATATATTAAAGCTTTATCAAACAGTATTAAAAATTATTTAGCTGATAAAGATTACGACCACTTATTATTCTCTTACCACGGAGTTCCAGAACGCCATATTGGTAAATCAGACATTACAAAAAGTCATTGTAAAATAGATGGTAGCTGTTGCAACACACCATCAAAAGCACATGAGTTTTGTTACCGCCATCAATGTTATCAGACAACCAAAAATGTGATTTCAGCATTAGGTTTAGACGAAAACATGGTTTCTACTTCTTTTCAATCTCGCTTAGGTGTTGACCCTTGGCTACAACCTTATACTGATAGAACGATTGTAAAAAAAGCCGAAAAAGACGGAGTTAAAAAATTAGCTATCGTTACCCCTGCTTTTGTTTCTGATTGCTTAGAAACATTAGAAGAAATTGCCATGGAAGGAAAACATGAGTTTTTAGAAGCCGGTGGAGAAGAATTTTACACCGTACCTTGTATTAATGATAATGATGAATGGACAGATGTTTTAGCCGGTTGGATTAATAAATTTTAACTCTTAGTTCATAAAAACATAAATTGTCTGGTCGACTGTGCTCGAAATGACATATAATTATAATTTAGAGTATTTTTCTAAATAAAAAAAAACGTCAGTTCGAGTAAATTTTTGAGGAACGAAAAAAAATGTATCGAGAACTTTGTTTAATTAGTTTTTTTATCCGTCTCTAAACTATAACAGTTAATAAATTTAAATAGAAAAAATGGATTTTTTATACGTAAAAGCATTACATATTATTTTTGTAGTCACTTGGTTTGCTGGTTTATTTTATATTGGTCGCTTATTTATCTACCATGTAGAAGCCGAAAAAAAAGACGAACCCGCTAAAACTATTTTACAAACGCAGTATAAATTAATGACAAAACGCTTGTGGTATATTATTACATGGCCTCTTTAGTTTTAGCTAGTTTTTCTGCTTTTTGGATGCTTTATAAAAACCCCGCTTATCTAGAAATGCCTTGGATGCATGTAAAGCTAGCATTTGTTTTAGCCTTGTATTTTTACCACGGATTTTGCCAAAAAATATACAAAGAGTTACAACGCGATGAAATTAATTATTCTCCTACAAAACTTAGAATATTTAACGAAGCTCCAACTGTAATTTTGTTTGCAGTAGTGTTTTTAGTCGTGTTAAAAAGCGCTATTAATTGGATTTGGGGAGTTGTAGGTATTGTTCTTTTTGGAGTTTTATTGATGATAGGTATCCGTTTTTACAAAAAAATAAGAGCAAAAAAATCTTGGGATAAGTTTGAAAAGGAATTGATTGAAAAGGATGAAGAATTAGAGTTGTAAAAAAAAGGTTGCTTTTACAGCAACCTTTTTTTTATCCTTTTATAGATTGCTCAAAAGGTATTCTATTAACAATACTCCTACCAAGCGTAACTTCATCTGCATATTCTAACTCATCACCCACTGAAATTCCGCGAGCAATTGTTGAAGTAGTAATATTACATTTTTCTATCTGTTTATAAATATAAAAATTAGTGGTATCACCTTCCATTGTAGAGCTTAAAGCAAAAATCAATTCCTTAATCTCCCCTTCTTTTACTTTATTCACTAAAGAATCTATTTGTAAATTTTGCGGTTCAATTCCTTCGATAGGAGAAATTTTTCCTCCCAACACATGATATATACCTCTAAACTGAGCTGTATTTTCAATTGCCATTACATCACGAATATCTTCAACAACACATACTATTTCAGCATTTCTATTCGGATTATTGCAAATTTCACACAAAACAGTATCAGAAATATTATGGCATTTACTACATGATTTTACATCAGTACGTAAATGAGTTAAAGCATCTGTTAAATATTTAGTATTCTCTGTAGGTTGTTTTAATAAATGCAACACCAAACGAAGCGCAGTTCGTTTACCAATACCCGGTAACCTACTCACTTCATCTACTGCTCTTTCTAATAATTTTGATGAAAAATCCATTTTGCAAATTTACAATTTTCAAACACAGCCAACTAACATATATCACTTTAAAAAAGTATCTTCGTACTTTAAATTTAAACAAACATTTATCAATGAATTCAGATATAAAAAACATAGAACCTAAAGCAGTTTGGAAAAATTTTGCACTTTTAAACGCGGTACCTCGTCCATCTAAAAAAGAAGAAAGAGTTATTCAGTTTATGGTAGATTTTGGCAAAAACCTAAATCTTGAAACAATGGTTGATAAAGTTGGCAACGTAATTATTCGCAAACCAGCTTCTGTAGGAATGGAAAACCGTAAAACTATCGTGATGCAAAGTCACTTAGATATGGTACACCAAAAAAATTCTGATACAGTTTTTGATTTCGATACTGAAGGTATTAAAATGTTTATTGATGGAGATTGGGTAAAAGCAGACGGAACTACCTTAGGCGCAGATAATGGTTTAGGTGTAGCGTCTATTATGGGAGTTTTAGAAGCTACCGATATTGTACACCCTGCTATTGAAGCTTTGTTTACTATTGATGAAGAAACTGGTATGACGGGTGCAATGGGATTAGAAGGCGGAATTTTAGAAGGTGAAATTTTATTAAACCTAGATACCGAAGAAGATGATGAAATTGGTATGGGTTGTGCAGGTGGCGTAGATGTTACTGCTAGAAGAACATACGAACAAGAAATTACTCCAGACAACACAACAGCTTTTTCTATTTCTATTACAGGTTTAAATGGTGGTCATTCTGGAATGGATATTATTAAAGGCCTAGGTAATGCTAATAAAATAATGAATCGTTTATTATTTGATGGTTTTACAAATTTTGGATTACGTGTTGCTGAAATAAACGGAGGTAGCTTGCGAAATGCAATACCTCGCGAAAGCTTTTCTACAGTAGTAATAGATACCGTATCTAAAGAACCTTTCTTATTTGAAATTCACGAATTAATAAACAATATTAAAACTGAATTTTTAACATTAGAGCCTAATTTATCAATTGAATTAACAGCAATTGAAACTCCTAAAAAAGTAATGAATTTAGGTGTTCAAGAAGGATTGATAAAATCTTTATACACTGCATTAAACGGAGTATACAAAATGAGTCCGGATATTGAAGGATTGGTAGAAACCTCAAACAATATCGCCCGTGTTATTGTAAAAGATGGCGCTATTAAAATCGGGTGTTTAACACGCTCTTCTTCTGAAACTAATAAATGGGATTTAGCAAACTCATTACGTGCAGCTTTCGAATTAGCTGGTTTTGACGTGGAGTTCTCTGGTACGTATCCTGGTTGGTTGCCTAATGTAAACTCTGAAATCTTAAAAATCGTAGATAAATTATACGAAGATCTACATGGTGAAAAAGCAAACGTTGCCGCTTGTCATGCTGGTTTAGAATGCGGGATTTTAGGTCAGAATTATCCAGAGATGGACATGGTTTCTTTCGATCCTAATATTAAAGGAGCACACTCACCTGATGAGCGTGCACAAATTTCATCTACTCAAAAATATTGGAAATTTTTATTAGAAATTTTAAAGAATATTCCTAGTAAAAATTAATAGTTATCTTAATAACTTAAAAACCACGACTTAACGGTTGTGGTTTTTTGTTTACTTTTATCAAATGAATTTTTTAGCACATTTATATTTATCGGGAAATAATACAGACTTAATGATTGGTAATTTTATTGCGGATCATATTAAAGGAAATAAGTTTTCTCATTTTAAAGAAGAAATTCAAAAAGGAATTCTTTTACATCGTCAAATAGATACTTTTACAGATGCGCATCCCATTGTTAGAAAAAGCAAAAGAAGATTACATGAACGTTATCGACATTATGACGGCGTAATTATCGATATTTTTTACGATCATTTTTTAGCTAAAAACTGGAATACTTATTCTGAAATACCTTTAGATGTTTATGTAAAATCTGTTTATAAACTTTTAGAAGATAATTTTGACATTCTTCCAGAAAAAACGCAAGAAATCCTTCCATATTTAACTAAATATAATTGGCTATACAATTATCAATTTGCAAAAGGAATTCAAGAGGTTTTAAATGGCATGAACAAACGTACTAAAGGAATTTCTCAAATGAATTTAGCTTCTGAAGATTTATTAATTCACTATCAATTATTTGAAGAAGACTTTACCTTATTCTTTAAAGAATTACGCGAGTATTGCAATTCAGAAATTAACACTACAATTTAAAAAAATGAAAAATATATTCTTATTTATTTTCTTTTCAGTTATTATATCAAGTTGTAAGACAGCAACTCAAAAAGAAAAAATTACGGGATTAATCACAACTAAAGCAATGGTAGTTTCTGCCAGAGAAGAAGCTTCTAAAATCGGAGTAGATATTCTTAAAAAAGGCGGAAATGCTTTCGATGCAATGGCAGCTACAGAATTAGCTTTAGCAGTAGCATATCCGTATGCTGGTAATATTGGTGGTGGCGGATTTATGGTATATCGTAAAAATACAGGAGAAATTGGCGCCTTAGATTATCGTGAAAAAGCACCGCTCGCTTCTTCTAAAAACATGTTTTTAGATAGTCTTGGTAACGTTGTTAAAAATAAAAGTACACTTGGCGCAATGGCTGTTGGAATCCCTGGTACAGTTGCCGGAGTTTTCGCTGCTCATAAAAAATTCGGAACTTTGCCTATTGCTGATATTCTAACGCCAGTTATTGCTTTGGCTAAAAAAGGCGTTATCGTTACTCAAAAACAAGAAAATCGCATAAAAAAACACCAACCTTCATTTTTAAAAGCAAATAAAGACACGATTCTTTTTAATAAACCTTGGAAAAAGAACGACACCATTAAATATCCTGCGCTAGCAGTAACTTTACAACGTATTTTAGAAAACGGTAGAGATGAGTTTTACAAAGGAGAAACAGCAAAGCGTTTGGTAAAATTTATGCAAGCTAACGGCGGAATTATGACCGAAGAAGATTTAGCGAAATACGAAGCAAAATGGCGAACTCCTATTACCTTTAAATACGATGATTTACGTGTAATATCTATGTCGCCACCATCTAGCGGCGGCGTTTGTTTAGCCCAAATAATGAATGCGATTGAGCCTTATGAATTAGATAAACTTGGCCATAACACTACAAAAACGATTCAGGTTATTACCGAAGCTGAAAGACGTGCTTATGCAGATAGAAGTTTCTTTTTAGGAGATCCTGATTTCGTAAATATATTATTAGATACATTAATCAGTAAAAGATATACCAAATACCGAATGAGGGATTTTTCTTTTGATAAAGCAACTTTGTCTGAAGACGTTTCTCATGGTAATGTTGAAATGATTGAAAGTGATGAAACAACGCATTACTCTATTGTTGATAAATTCGGAAATGCAGTTTCCGTTACCACTACAATTAATGGTGCTTATGGCTCTAAATTATATTGTGCTGATTTAGGTTTCTTTTTAAACAATGAAATGGACGATTTTAGCAGCAAACCTGGTGAACCAAATATGTTTGGATTGATTGGCGCAAAAGCAAATGAAATTGCTCCAGAAAAACGTATGCTAAGCTCAATGACACCAACTATTCTTGAAAAAAACGGAAAACTATGGATGGTTGTTGGTACGCCCGGCGGATCTACAATTATAACTTCTGTATTACAAACTATTTTAAATGTACATGAATTTAAAATGGGCATGCAAGAAGCTGTTAATCAACCACGATTCCACCATCAATGGTTGCCCGATGTTATTATGATGGAACCTAATAAGTTTGATACCACTGTTAAACAAGATTTACAAAAATTAGGATACCTATTAAATGAAGAAGACAGTCCTGTTATTGGTAAAGTAGCCGGTATTTTAGTGTTACCTAATGGAAATTTAGAAGGTGGTGCTGATCCTAGAGGTGATGATAAAGCTGATGGATTTTAATAGCCTTTAATTAAAAACATTCTTTCAAAATAACACTTACAACATGAGTTTACAACCATTTCACTTAGCAATTCCTGTTCAGAACTTAGAAAAAAGTAGAACTTTTTATAGAGATATTTTACAATGCGAAGAAGGTAGAAGTTCGGATTATTGGGTAGATTTTAATTTCTTCGGACATCAATTAGTTATCCATCAAAAGGAAGATTATCAACCAACAAATTCAATTACAAATCCTGTTGATGGCCACGATGTTCCTGTTCCGCATTTTGGAGTTGTTTTAAAATGGAATGATTGGATAGCTCTTTCAGAACGATTAAAAGCAAATAATACAACATTCATTATAGCTCCAACCATTCGCTTTAAAGGATTGGTTGGCGAACAAGCAACAATGTTTTTTAATGATCCTGAAAACAATGCTTTAGAATTTAAAGCTTTTAAAGACATGTCGCAACTATTTGCCAAATAATCAACAAGATGTTTAATGACAATTACCAACCAATTTCGTCAACCTGAACTTGTTTCAGGTTCACATAATAAATGATTCATATCGATTAAAATAGCATTCTGATATATTAAAGTAAATTTAGAATGATGCTAAAAAAAAGGATTTTCAAAAGATAATGACCATATCAGAAACTCATAAAGTTCCCTCACTAGAAAAATCGATTCGATTACAAGAATACGGAGTTGGTATTTTTAAAACAATTCCGACTAAATCTGGTTTAAAAAAAGCAATTAAAAAAGAATTGATTTTAGTAGATGGTAAAATTGCCACTACTGCCCTATTTATAAATGGTAATGAGCTTATAGAATTATATAAAAGAGAAAACGATACTACGTTTAAACAATTTGAGTTTGACTTAGAAGTTCTTTTTGAAGACGATTATTTAGCTATTATTTACAAACCTTCGGGGATTTTAGTAAGCGGAAATTCGTTTGCTACGATAGACAACGCTTTGCTGCAAAACATAACAAAAAGCACCCTTTTTGATGCTGTACGACCAAGACCCGTGCATCGATTAGATTATCCAACAAGTGGATTATTACTAATCGGAAAAACAAGTTCAAGTATTATTGCTTTGAATCAGTTATTTGAAAATAAGGAAATTCAAAAAACGTATCATGCCATAAGCATTGGTAAAATGGACGAAAAAGGAGAAATTAACTTCCCTGTTGATACCAAAAAAGCGTTTACTTCTTTTAAAGTTTTAAAAACCGTTATTTCTGAGCGTTTTAATATTTTAAACTTAGTTGAATTAACACCAAAAACAGGAAGAAAACATCAATTAAGAAAACATTTATTGGCTATTAAAAATCCGATATTAGGTGATAAAGAACATTTTATAGATGGTTTAATTTTAAACGGAAAAGGATTGTATTTACACGCATCTACTTTAAAATTTGAGCATCCGTTTACCAAAGAAATTATTAACGTAACAAAAGAGCTTCCGAAGAAATTCAAAAAAATATTTCCCTCATAAGTATCCTTTAAAAAATATATCTTTGCCATTATGCGAATAGATATTATTACCCTAGCACCAGATTTACTAAAAAGCCCGTTTGAACATTCTATGATGAAACGTGCCATTGATAAAGGTTTAGCTGAAATCCATTTTCACAATTTACGTGATTACGGAATCGGCTCTTACAAAAAACTAGACGACACACAATTTGGTGGTGGCGCTGGAATGGTTTTAATGATTGAACCTATTGATAATTGTATTTCTAAATTACAATCAGAAAGAACGTATGATGAGATTATTTATATGACTCCTGATGCAAAAACGCTAAATCAATCTATCGCAAACACACTTTCGTTAAAAGAAAATATTATTATTTTAACGGGTCATTATAAAGGAGTCGATCAGCGTGTTAGAGACCGATTTATTACAAAAGAAATTTCTATTGGCGATTATGTTTTAACAGGTGGCGAATTAGCGGCAGCAATTTTATGTGATGCTGTTGTTCGTTTAATTCCGGGTGTTTTAGGTGATGAGCAATCTGCTTTAACAGATTCTTTTCAAGACGGCTTATTATCTCCGCCAGTTTATACAAGACCTGCAGAATATGACGGAATGAAAGTTCCGGAAGTATTATTATCTGGTAATTTTCCAAAAATTGATGCATGGAGAAATGAAAAAGCATATCAACATACAAAGAATATAAGACCCGATTTATTAGATGACTAATCAAAAATCACATCACGATTTAATTATTGTTATTCCTTGCTATAATGAGGAAAACCGATTGCCTGTAAATCAGTTTAAACAGTTTTTAGATACAACTACTGATGTGCTGTTGTTTTTTGTAAACGATGGCTCTTCGGATAAAACGGATGACGTTATAGAGAAATTAGCGACTATTTATCCTAAAAATGTAAAATTACTTTCTTTAGATAAAAACGTAGGAAAAGCAGGAGCTGTTAAAGCTGGTTTTAATTTTTGTGAAGTCAATAATTCTTTTTTAAAAATTGCTTATTTAGATGCTGATTTAGCAACCACTTTAGAGGAATGCCATAGTATAAGTAAAGAAATAAACACAACAGTTCAATTTGCTTTCGGATCTAGAATTGCAAAAATAGATACTAATATTCAACGCAAACAACATCGTTTTTTTATTGGTAGATTTATAGCCACTTTAATCTCTAAACAATTAGATTTAAAGGTTTATGATACGCAATGCGGATGTAAAATTTTCAACAAAGAAATCGCTTCAAAAGTTTTTAAAGAAGATTTCATCTCTAAATGGCTATTTGATGTAGAAATTTTTCATCGTTTAATTTTCATTTTCAAAAAAGAAAACATGAAAGATATCGCTCGAGAAATCCCTTTAAAATCTTGGATTGATGCGGATGATAGTCGTGTAAAAATGACTTATTTCTTTAAACTTTGGTTTGATTTACTGTCTATAAAAAAACGATACAAATCTTAAATACAAATGCGTAAACTAATCAATAAGAAAAACTTTTTTTCAATAGCTGTTCTTCTCTTAATATTATGGAGAGCGTTTTTAAATGCAGTTGTTCCTTTGATGGACAAAACAGAAGCTCGTTATGCAGAGATTGCCAGAATAATGGCAGAAACAAACGACTACATAACACCGCAAATAGATTACGGAGTTCCGTTTTGGGCAAAACCACCACTTTCTACTTGGTTATCGGCTTTAAGTTTTGATGTTTTCGGAGTTTCTGAGTTTACAGCAAGATTGCCATACTTATTATTAAGTATTTTAATGATATTCTTGATAGGTAAATATGCTAAAAGAGAAAAACTTCCGTTTTTTTTACCAGGATTTATTGCGCTTACTATTCCTGAATTTTTAATTCATGCCGGCGTAGTTTCTACCGATACTTCTTTAGCTTTTTGCGTAGCCTTAGTAATGCTTTCTTTTTGGGAAGCCATGCACCATCCTGAAAAACCTATTTGGAAATATTTAATTTTTGTTGGTTTCGGATTAGGATTATTAGCAAAAGGACCTATTATTTTTATTTTAACCTTGCCTCCTATTTTTATGTGGACGCTAATTTCAAAATCATTTAAAAAGGTATTTAAAACATTTCCTTATCTCTTGGGAATACTAGTAATGGCACTAATTGCAATTCCTTGGTATTATTTAGCAGAACAAAAAACGCCTGGATTTATCGACTATTTTATCGTTGGTGAACACTTTAGTCGATTTTTTGATAGTAGTTGGTCTGGTGATAAATACGGATTTCCAAAACAACAACCTTTAGGAATGATTTGGATTTTTCTTTTATTATTTGCCCTACCTTGGATTCAAGTAATCATTGGGAAATTATGGAAAAACAGAACAACGTTCTTTTCTAACAAATGGATATTATTTTTAAGTGCTTGGTTAATATGGACACCTTTATTCTTTACTGTCTCTAAAAGTTTAATTCACCCATATATATTACCTGTATTAATTCCGATTGCTCTTTTAGCTGTTCATTTTTGGAAAAACATCAAACAAAAAACTACAATAATAACCATTAGTTTAATCGTACCAATTGCTACTATTTTGGTTTATAGTTTTAGCTTGATGAATAACAATATGGAAACCTATGCTAATTCTGATAAATATTTCATTCAGGATTCTTGTAAAAAAGACATTCAGATTTATCATTACAAAACAAAAAGTTACTCTAGTCAGTTTTATTCTAAAGGAAAAGTAAAATCTATAAAATCAGAAGAACTTGAGCATATTTTAAAAAGCGAAATTCCGTTTTATTTAATAATATCAAAAAAGAATTCTAAAAAAACAACCATAGATAGCAACCTAAATTACAGCCTAATAGACAGTAATAAAAAGAAAAACATCTATCTTTTCAGTCCAAAAAATAATTAATCATAAAATGGTTTTATAAAGTGATAAATATTATGGAACAAAAGTTCGTATTTTATAATATTTTCATTAATTTCGCAGCCATAAATTAACCTCTGACGAAAATATCGTGAATGTTGTTTTATAAAATCATATAAATATCATTACAATGGATTTAGTAAAGTTTGTTCAAGACGAATTTGTAACAAGAAACGAATTACCAGAATTTTCAGCTGGAGACACAATTACAGTGTTTTACGAAATTAGAGAAGGTGAAAAAGTACGTACGCAGTTCTTTAGAGGTGTTGTTATACAAAAAAGAGGTGTTGGTGCTTCTGAAACTTTTACAATCAGAAAAATGTCTGGTACAGTAGGAGTTGAACGTATCTTCCCTGTAAACTTACCTGCTATTCAGAAAATTGAAGTAAACAAAAAAGGTATTGTACGTAGAGCACGTATCTTTTACTTTAGAGGTCTTACTGGTAAAAAAGCAAGAATTAAAGAAAGAAGAGGTTAAGATTTACTTCTTAATTCGATTTATAAAAAAGCATTGTGATTTTCACAATGCTTTTTTTATTCACATTTGTCAACAACTACAGTTCATATAGTGTTGATATCTAAATCGTTAAATATTATAAAACTAATATATAAAAATATATCTTTACGAAGAGTTTATAATACTAGTACAATCTCAATATATTGTGATAATTAGTAAAAAGTAAATTCACTTAAAGAAATGTTCTTTATATATTGTTTTTAAACATTTTAAATTGATGCTTTAATCAAAATTAAAAAGTGATTGAAATTATTTTATAATTTAAAATTACTTACTATAGATTGATTATTGATACAACAACAGTTATTCGTTTAAAAACAACGAAACATTCTTTTTAAGAACAACATGTCTTAAAAAATGTTTCAATTTTAAAATAGGAAAGTAGTTTTTCATAAAGAAAAACGTAAAACA
Source organism: Tenacibaculum retecalamus (assembly GCF_027941755.1). Lineage (NCBI taxonomy): Bacteria > Pseudomonadati > Bacteroidota > Flavobacteriia > Flavobacteriales > Flavobacteriaceae > Tenacibaculum > Tenacibaculum retecalamus. The sequence continues at coordinate 1,812,249 of NZ_CP115916.1, forward strand.
CTGTTTTATTTGAAAATGCAGCAATACAAATCAATGCAACTACTATTTTAAAGAAAGCCATGTTATTACAAGCAATTGTATAATATGGCTTTTATTTTAATAATAAAAACCCAATAAATCTTCTTTTTTTTGTCAAATTCACAATAAAACACCCTAATTAATAATGTTTTAGCAGCAAAAAACTCATCGGTAATTCTTAAATTTGCAGTACTTCAAAATTAAAATTATTAATGATTACGGTGTGTGTTTTAAGTAATACTACCATAAAAAAACTAATATATGAGCAAAACTGCTAAAATCATGTACACAAAAACGGATGAAGCTCCAGCGTTAGCTACACGTTCGTTTTTACCTATTGTAAAAGCTTTTACAAAATCATCTAATATAGCAATAGAAACAAAAGATATTTCTCTTGCAGGACGTATTCTTGCAAACTTCTCAGATTTCTTAACCAAAGAGCAACAAGTAGAAGATGCCTTGGCTTTCTTAGGTGACTTAGCAAAGAAACCAGAAGCTAATATTATTAAATTACCAAATATTTCTGCTTCGGTACCTCAATTAAAAGCTGCTATAAAAGAATTACAAGCTTTAGGATATGCATTACCAAATTTTCCTGAAGAAGCTAATTCTGATGAAGAAAAAGCAATTTTAGCACGTTATAATAAAATTAAAGGATCTGCTGTAAATCCTGTTTTACGTGAAGGAAACTCTGATCGTAGAGCACCAAAAGCAGTAAAAAATTACGCAAAAAAGAATCCACATTCAATGGGTGCTTGGGCTTCTAATTCAGAAACACATGTATCAACAATGACTGGCGGAGATTTTGCACATACCGAAAAATCAGTTACTGTAAACAATGCCACAGATGTTAAAATTGTACATACAGACGCTAACGGGACAAAAACTACTTTAAAAGAAAAAGTTTCTTTACTAAATGGTGAAGTAATCGACGGATCTGTAATGAATAAAAAAGCTTTATTAGCCTTTTTAGCAGAACAAATTGCTGATGCGAAAGACAAAGGATTGTTATTTTCATTACATATGAAGGCAACAATGATGAAGGTTTCTGACCCTATCATTTTCGGACATGCAGTTCGTGTTTTCTTTAAAGATTTATTCGCTAAACACAACGCTACTTTCGAAGAAATAGGAGTTGATGTTAATAACGGATTCGGAAACTTATTAAGTAACTTAGATGAATTATCAGCTGACAAAAAAGACGCTATTTTAGCAGATATTGAAGCGATTTACGCAAACAGCCCTGATGTTGCCATGGTAAATTCTGATAAAGGAATTACCAACTTACACGTTCCTTCGGATGTAATTATTGATGCTTCTATGCCCGCAATGATTCGTACCTCAGGACAAATGTGGAATAAAGCAGGAAAACAACAAGATACAAAAGCTGTAATTCCTGATAGTTCTTACGCTTCATTATACCAAGCTACGATAGATTTCTGTAAAGAAAATGGTGCTTTCGATCCTACCACAATGGGAACGGTTCCTAATGTTGGTTTAATGGCTCAAAAAGCTGAAGAATACGGATCACATGATAAAACTTTCGAAATCACATCAAACGGAACAGTGGATGTAATTGACGCAAACGGAACAACCTTAATTTCTCACGAAGTAGCACAAGGTGATATCTGGAGAATGTGTCAAACAAAAGACGCTCCAATTCAAGATTGGGTTAAATTAGCTGTTACCAGAGCTAGAGCTACTAAAGCTCCTGCTGTTTTCTGGTTAGACGAAAATAGAGCTCACGATGCTGAAATCATTAAAAAAGTAGAAAAATACTTAGCAGATCACGATACGAACGGTTTAGATATTTTTGTGATGTCTATTCCTGAAGCAACTACTTTTACTTTAGAAAGAGTTAAACAAGGTGAAGAAACCATTTCTGTAACAGGAAATGTATTACGTGATTATTTAACTGATTTATTTCCTATTTTAGAATTAGGTACTTCAGCAAAAATGTTATCAATCGTTCCTTTAATGAATGGTGGTGGTTTATTTGAAACTGGTGCTGGTGGTTCTGCTCCAAAACACGTTGAGCAATTAGTTAACGAAAATCATTTACGTTGGGATTCTTTAGGTGAATTTTTAGCTTTAGCTGTTTCTTTAGAGCATTTAGGTGAAACAAATAGTAATAGCAAAGCAAAAATATTAGCTGAAACTTTAGATGATGCTACTGATAAATTATTAGACAATAAAAAAGGCTCTTCTAGAAGAACTGGTGAGTTAGATAATAGAGGTTCTCATTTTTATTTAGCAATGTATTGGGCACAGGCGTTAGCTTCTCAAACTAAAGATGCTGATTTAAAAGCGCAGTTTACTCCTATTGCAAATAAAATGGCAGCAAACGAAACTGCTATTGTTTCTGAATTAAATTCAGTACAAGGAAAAGAAGCTTTAATTGGTGGTTATTATGAACCAACTGATAATTTAGCTGATGCAATTATGAAACCAAGTACTACTTTGAATACTATTTTACAAAGTATTTAATTTTTAAAGTAATATATTATAAAAGCAGGTGATAAATCACCTGCTTTTTTTTGTGATACAAAATATAAAATTCATTAAATTTGATTTATGAGCTTTACTAAAACTACAGAACAATCTTCAAAATACAATCATTTAGACAAAATGAGTATTTCTGAATTATTATCAAACATAAATACCGAAGACAAAGCAGTTCCTTTAGCTGTTGAAAAGGCATTGCCTCAGATAGAAGAGTTAACGAAACAAATCGTTATCAAATTAAAAGAAGGTGGTCGATTATTTTATATTGGCGCTGGTACAAGTGGTCGTTTAGGTATTTTAGATGCTAGCGAGTGCCCTCCTACTTTTGGAGTTCCGCATGAGTTAGTTGTCGGACTTATTGCTGGTGGAGATATTGCCATAAGAAAAGCTGTTGAAAATGCTGAAGACTCAATAAGTCAGGGCTGGATAGATTTACAAGAACATAAAATAACAAACAAAGATGTAGTTATTGGTATTGCAGCCTCAGGTACCACTCCGTATGTGATTGCTGCTTTAAAAAACTGTAATAAAAACAATATTATTACAGGATGTATTACCTGTAATGAAGGTAGTCCGTTAGCTTTAACAGCTCTATTTCCGATTGAAGTAGTCGTTGGTCCAGAATTTGTAACCGGAAGCTCACGTATGAAAGCTGGTACTGCTCAAAAACTGGTATTAAATATGATTTCTACTGCTTCAATGATTCAGTTAGGAAAAATAAAGGGAAATAAAATGGTTGACATGCAACTATCAAACAAAAAATTAGTGGATAGAGGAGAAAAAATGTTAGTTTCAGAATTAAATATCGACCAAGAAACCGCCAGCCAATTATTAAAAAAATACGGAAACGTTCGCGAAGTAATTAAAAACTATACCAATGCATAAAACAAAAACATTTGATACCGTTGTAAAAAAGTTTGTATTCTTATTAGGACTTTTAATCATATCTCCAATTGTATTAAGTATAGGTTTTAAAGCGTTAAGGATTTATAAAGAAAATCCTGAAAATTATATTGCGTATGTTTTATTAACTTTAGGTACTTTCTTAATTTTATTTACTGTATACTTCGGGTTTAAAACAGTAAAAGCATTTTTAGACTATTTATTTCAAAAATAATTTGAGAAAAAATAACACCATAAAAAAAATTACAAATTGGGAACATTGGCCAGCAGCCATGTTTTACATTCCTAATTTACCTTATGCTTTTTACTTATCTTATAAGGCAAGGCATTTAGCGTTTTATACTGCTACAAACCCTTCAATTCAAAATTCTGGCATTGGTACTGAATCTAAATTTGAAACAATGCTTTTGGTTCCCGAAAAATACAGGGCAAAATCAATACTAGTAAAACCTACTACAAGTTTCAGTGATGTATTAATTAAGGTTAAGCAACAACAAATTCAATTCCCTTTAATCGCAAAACCAGATATTGGTTTTAGAGGATTATTGGTAAAAAAAATAAATTCAGAAAACGAACTAAAAGTATATCTAGAAAAGTATCAAATAAACATTATTGTTCAAGAATTTCTTGACTTTGAAAATGAATGCGGGGTACTTTATCATCGAAATCCTGAAAATAATACTGGTAATATTACTTCCTTAACTTTAAAACGTTTTTTAGCAGTTACCGGAAACGGAAAATCAACTTTAAAAACACTAATTTTAAACGACGAAAGAGCTAAATTATACCTCGATTTATTTACAGAGATTCATCAAGATAAATTAAATACAATTCCAAAAAAAGATGAAGTTGTAAAATTGACCGCTATCGGAAATCACTCTAAAGGAACACAGTTTATAAACGGAAATCATTTAATAAATAAAACATTAATTAACACTTTTGATAAACTAAGCAAAACCATTCCTGGTTGGTATTATGGTAGAGTTGATGTAAAATACAACTCATTTGAAGCTTTAGAAAATGGTATCGACTTTAAAATTCTTGAAATAAATGGTATTTTGGCAGAGCCTACCCATATATATGATGCCGAAAATTACACTTACTTTAAAGCCCTTAAGTGCATCAGAAATCATTGGAAGAGCATTTACGAAATAGCAACCATCAATAATAAAAAATTTAATACCCCATATAAGAATTCTAAGCTTTTTACTGCTGAAATATTAGCTTTAAAAACCTATGTTTCAAACATTAAAAAACTAAGTTAAGAAGTAATTAACAATAAAAAACAAGTTCTAAAATTATAATTATTTTTTATTAAAATTTTTACTTTATAAAAAAAAGACTTAATATTGCAACACTAATCCCCTAGTTAGTATGAAGATAAAATTATTGTTTTTACTTCTTGTTTTTATAAACATCTCTCTTTACTCGCAAGTAAAGATAGGAGATAACCCTTCCGCGATTCATCCAAACTCAATTTTAGAACTAGAAAGTACAGACAAGGCTTTAGTTATTAGTCGCATGTCAGCAGCTCAAATGAATGCTATTGTACCTTTACCTGGTGCGTTGGTATTTAATACTGATGCAAATTGTGTTTTTATGTATAATGGCACTACTTGGAGAAGTTTATGCAACACAGGCGCAGGAATTGCTGTTACAACAGATTCGACTGCACCAGTAAATAATAATTTAGGCGATTTCTGGATTAACGATACTCAAAATAACACCACAAGTATTTGGGATGGTACCAATTGGATTTCTATAGACAACAACCCAAGAAGAGGTAACGGAGTTCCTAATACAACAACTGCACCTAACGCAACACCTGGTGATGTATATGTTGACAGTACTACCGGAATAATTTATGCTTATGATGGTACTGGCTGGGTAAGTTCTAACACTACTCCATTGGCTAATAACGGACTTTTGGTAGACGCAAGTAACACTATTCAACTTGGTGGGTTGTTAATTAAACCCACAATCATACAAACCGACATTATAAATACGCTTGCAATTACAGGTTTGCAAAACGGAGACACTACTCAAGATGCTATTGTAACTGTAAATAATACTACTGGCCAATTACGAAAAGTAAGTGCCTCTAACCTTTTAACAGAAGAAGTAATTAATTTAATCGCAACAGATAATCAATTAATTTTTAATAGTGGCTTTACATTACAAACTACTGATAAAATAAACGTATTCAGAAACGGTGTACGCATCGACTTTACAGTAGTAAGCCCTACAATCATAGAAATAGAACCCGATGCTATTTGCTATGCAGGTGATCAAATAAAAATAATACAACTATATTAATAACAAAAACCCCTATTATAAATTTTAAAATAACTAATTATGAAAACAATTACAAACAAATTTAAATTCGCACTAGTTGCCGTTGGTATGTTAGCCGTTGGAACTGTTAGTGCACAGACAACACCTGATCCAGCTGTTAACATCGCTAAATCAGCTAACGCAACTCCTGGAACAAATAACACATCTGTTAGAGTTATAGATAATAAAGGTACTATTAAATACTTACAATCTAATAACGGAATCACTTCTTTTACTAACACCACAGCAAATGTAACTACTACAACCTTTCAATTAGGTGGAGCTCTAACTGAAGACACATTTATTGATGCTAATGGAAATATATTTGCTTTAAATGGAATTGCAACAGCTACAAATGCAGCTGCTACTTCTATTACATCAGAGGGCGATGGAGTTGCAGGTGCTGCTGAAACTGGTTTTGCTCTTTTAGTAAGAGAAGAAGCAACAGGTGAAACTAAAAAATTACTTTTAAGTGATTTGATAGAAAGTGGACATGAAGTATTTAATGGTAATATTGGTACTAACCCAATACTTATTGCAACAGCAATAGATATAAATAGTTCTCCAGCAGGTTTAAATTTTAGAAACGTAAGCATATATCGTAACGGTGCTAAATTACAAGCTAATCTTGATTATACAATAGCTGATAATGGAGGTGGAACCCTATCTCAATTAACATTAGTTGATAGAAGTGCTATTGCTAATGACCCTAATGATTGGACTTTATATGATAATGATATTATTGAGGTTCACTGGGAAAAATAATAACTCAATAAATATTCTTAATGTCTAAAAAACATTAAGCATACAATCCAATAATTACTATTAACTTCTGCATTGGTGCTATTTTTTATAGTTACCAATGCACAAGAAGTTAAATAAATCATTTAAAACTGATTACAATCATTAATAACATTAAATTAAATACTTATTTTATAGTATCAATTACACTTATAGCTTAATCTACTAGCATTATTTTAAAGTTATAAATAAAAAATCACCTACTAAATTAAAGACAGAAGAACTACTTCTTTATTTACAAATTTAGTATGAATCATTATAATTAAAAGTTGTCCTAATCAATAACTGCAATACTTATATCGTAAAAATGGCACCATATAATAAGCATATATTAACACTGTTTTTAACCTTGATTTTTATCTCTGTGAAAATCAATGCACAAGAAGTTAGAGTTATTGATAACAAAGGTACTATACAAACAGTTAATAACACACGTGTTTTTACTGGTGCAATTAACAAACCTTCAAATGCTGATGCTATTATTGGTGACATTTATTTTGACCAATACCCTAACCCTAACTCTGTTGAAATTTGGGATGGCGCATTATGGAAAGTAATAAAAAATAATACAACACATACAGGTACTTCTGGTTCTGTCTTTTTTGCAGATATTTTTGGTAACCCAACTGAAAATAATAGTCAACTTTTTTGGGATGATGGAAATAATAGATTAGGTATTGGTACTCCATCACCAGATAATAAACTTCATGTTACAGGTGCTATTAAGTCTGAAGGTATATTAAATTCTGATGGTACTGTAGGTGAACCGTCGTATCGCTTTAGTGATGATACTGATACAGGTATTTATAGCCCTTTACAAGATGAAATAGGCCTTACTGTTGGTGGTATTGAAGCAATTCATATTGATGAAACATCTAATAATACAACTGTTGCCATAAATGAAACACTTGAGTTAAACGGCAAATTACTAGACATTACTAATTCAGAAGGTACTTCTGGTCAAATATTGTCATCTACAAATACTGGTACAAATTGGATTGACAACACAAAAAACAGTGTAACAACAAACAATGCAGCCCCTTTATTCCCTATAGAAAACGATGTTTGGTTTGACACTTTAAATAGTGAAATTAAAATTTACGATACTATAGACGGATGGAAATTAATTACATCTACTAGTGCATCTGGTAATATATATACCACTAATGGCACACTTACAACTGATAGAACTGTTACGGGAGCAGGTTTAGGTGTTGCTTTAACCTTTAGTAATATTAATGGCTTTACATTAAACTCTATTAATTCTAATATTTATAATGCTGCAGGTTCAAATGTATTTAGTGCTGGCAGTTCAACAACAATAACTAGTGCTGCATCAAATGTATTTACGAGTGCTGCAGCAACACAGTTACGATCGACTAGTGGAATTGTTGAAATCTTTGGGGCAACTGGAATTGATTTAGTAAGTAACACTAACGTAACTGGAAACATATCTGTAACCGGAACTTACGCTGATAGTTCTGGTGATACTGGTACTGATGGTCAAATACTCTCTTCTATTGGAGCTGGAGCTGGTACAAATTGGATTGACCCACCCACCATTAAAGCAATGGGTAAAATTGCAGCTAATGGAAATGAAATAAAAATTACTACTGATTATACTGTAACAAAAGCTGGTCTAGGAAATGGAAGATATCAAATTAACATACCTGCTGCAATGCAAACGAATGCTAATTACATTATACAACTAACCGCTTTTGCTAATGGTAATGGTAACGATGACTATATAGTTATTAGTTATTATGATCAAACAACAGCTAATTTTAAAGTAGAAATAAAAAATTATAATGGAGGTAGACGTAATAAACCATTCATGTTTACCATTTTAGACTTTTAAAACCCATATCATGAAAAAATACAATTTTTTATTTTTTTCTTGGTGTCATTATTAATCTTTATTCCCAAACAGCGTTTTATAACGAAGGCAATATCCAACTACATACTGATGCCAAAATAGGTTTTCATACTGATGTAATAAACGATGGGTTGTTAGATAACTATACCGGTTTTGCTGGCTTTTATGCCGATACTGAAACTCGTATTATTTCTGGTGCAAACCGCATTACTTTTTTTGATGTTGAAATTGATGCTGTAAATAATTTAGAACTACAAAACTCTTTAGGAATAAGAAACGATTTAGATTTTATAAACGGATCTGTAATTACTCCTAGAAATGATGTAAATATTTCACTCGACTTTATAGATTATAATATCTATGCTGGTGAAGATGATTTAAGACATGTTAATGGCTATGCTGCTGTACAAGGAAACGGAAGTGACAACTTTACTTTTCCTATTGGAGATGGTGATCTATTTCGACCAATGAAAATTGATAATCAAAGCAATTACAATCTTTATAAAGGTGCTTATTTTTATGAAGACCCAAATGCCCCAAGTACTTTTCCTACAAACTTCTTAACCAGTCAGAAACAAGTATTACTCGAAAATATTAGCACTGTTGAATACTGGGATTTAAACGGTACCAAAGAAACAAGAACCACTTTAACATGGGATGATAGAAGTGATATTATGGCAATTACTGATAACATTGCATTATTAACCGTTGTTGGTTGGAACATAGCTGAAAACAGATGGAATAACTTAAATGTTTTAAATGTTACAGGTGATTTAAATAGCGGAGAAATTACATCCGCAGTATTTATACCAAATAACTACGAAGTAATTACCATAGGTACAATTTATGATGATGAAATTACTCCAGACGACAGTAATAACATCTTAATATCGCCAAATGGAGATAGCAATAACGAGTTTTTAGTTTTTGATGAAGTTAATGAATACACTAACAATAAATTAGTTATTTATAACAGGTGGGGGAATATCGTCTATCAAACAGAAAATTATAAGAACGATTGGAATGGTACTTCTGAAGGAAGAGCGACTTATAAAAAAGAAACCAAACTTCCTGCTGCTACTTATTTTTATTACCTAGAACTTGGTAATGATCCTAACGCCCTTACCGAACTTAAAAAAGGATGGGTTTATATTCATAGATAATAGTATTTTTTTTAAGCAGTCGTTAAAAATTTACAAAATAAACGTATTGTCACCTCGAGCATTATTTTCAACAGAAATATTTTTTGTTAAAAATAGAAACGTATTTTTCAAGAGATCAGGGCATAATAACTAATTAAAATATCGACTGCGCTCGACCAGGCAATCAGGTGCTACTTTTTTATACGAAATTAACACTCCAAAAGAACTAGACTAAAACAGATTTACACCTCTAACCCTGTAGATATCATAAAATAAACCCTTTAATCAACAATCTAAAATTTACTTATCTACACAATAAACACAAAACGTAGAACTATTAAAATCAATACATTAACTAACTACAAGTATAATTACAAACTCTAAATTATTTTTTTGGCACGCTATTTGAAAATTACTAATCAAACGCGGAAGCCGAAAAGCATATAGAGTAAGCATAACCCTAAATTTATCAATTATGAAAAAAGGGATACTTTTATTAGCAGCAATAATGTCATTAACATTTGTAAATGCTGAAAACACAAATAAGTCAACTAGTAAAATTGGGGTTACCAATCGTTACAACGATGCTGTTACCTTTATTGAAAGAGATGTACAATTCCATGTATTTTTAAATGGGGATTTCGATTTTAATACACACTATAAAAACACCAGATATGTTGATTATAATGGAAGACGTTTTAAAACCAACAAAGGAGTTCGTATAGAAAGAGATCGCAGAGGTCGAGTAAGACGAGTTGGAAACACTTTTATCAACTACGATACTAGAGGAAATGTAAAACGAATTGGTAGTATATATATAGATTATAGATATGGAAAACTATCAAAAGTAGGAAATTTAAATATTACTTATGATCGTTGGAACAACCCTCGTTTTTATGGACATGTAAGATATAACGATCATTATGAAGATGATGTATACTATAACAATGGAGGTATAGATATTGATATTAACATTGGAAGCATATTTAATTATGATGATGCTTATTTTTACAAAAGAGACTTTAGAAAGAATTACAGAAAGTACAGAGAAGATAAAAAATTCTTTTATTACAGAGCTGTTCCTAATGCAAAAACAGGAAAAAGAGGTAAGCTTTTAAAAAGACGTAAAAATAAAAATTACTCAAAAAAATACCATAAAAAAAGAACAACTTCTGAGCAAAAAGGAAGATCTAAAAGAAATAGATAGCATAAAAAATCCTCATCAAAATTGATGAGGATTTTTTTATAATATTAATTACTATTACTTAGCAACATTAACAGCTCTTGTTTCACGAATCACAGTAACTTTTACTTGCCCTGGATACGTCATATCATTCTGTATTTTTTGTGAAATATTAAATGATAATTCCGCTGCTTTCGTGTCATTTACCTTAGCACTTTCTACCATTACTCTTAATTCTCTACCTGCCTGAATAGCATATGCTTTTTGTACACCACTAAATCCGAAGGCGATATCTTCTAAATCTTTTAAACGCTGTATGTAAGAATCTAATACCTGACGACGTGCGCCTGGTCTTGCCCCTGAAATAGCATCACAAACCTGAACAATAGGAGATAATAAACTCTTCATTTCAATCTCGTCGTGGTGAGCTCCAATGGCGTTACAAACATCTGGCTTTTCACCAAACTTCTCTGCCCATTGCATTCCTAATAAAGCATGTGGTAATTCACTTTCTGTTTCTGGCACTTTACCAATATCATGTAGTAAACCAGCACGTTTAGCCGCTTTAGCATTTAAGCCCATTTCTGATGCCATAATACCACAAAGATTTGCTACTTCACGCGAGTGTTGTAATAAATTCTGACCATAAGAAGAACGATATTTCATACGCCCTACTATTTTAATCAATTCAGGATGTAAACCATGAATTCCTAAATCGATAACAGTACGTTTTCCAACTTCTATAATTTCTTGACTAATTTGTTTTTCTGTTTTCTTAACAACTTCTTCAATTCTCGCTGGGTGAATTCTTCCGTCCGTTACTAATTTATGCATTGATAAACGAGCAATTTCTCTACGAACAGGATCAAAACAAGATAAAATAATTGCTTCAGGTGTATCATCAACAATAATTTCTACTCCGGTAGCGGCTTCTAAAGCACGAATATTACGTCCTTCACGACCAATAATTCTACCTTTAACATCGTCAGACTCTAAATTAAAAACAGAAACACAGTTTTCAACAGCTTGCTCAACCCCTACTCTTTGTATCGTATTTAATACAATTTTACGAGCATCTTGTTGCGCTGTCATTTTAGCTTCTTCAACAGCGTTTTGTACAAACGACATTGCATCTGCTTTTGCTTCATCTTTTAACGACGAAACTAATTCTGTTTTCGCATCTTCTGCTGATAAGCCAGAAATTTGCTCTAACATATCTACTTGACGTTTGTGTTGTTTTTCTAAATCTGATTCTTTTTTATCTAAAAAATCTAATTTATAATCAAAATCTGCTTCTTTCTTCTCTACAGATTTGTTTAATTTTTTATTTTTATCTAACTCAGAAGAAACCTGGCTCTCTTTATCTCTTATTCTCTTTTCAACATCAGACATCTTTTTTTCTCTCGAAAAAATAACTTTTTCATGCTCAGATTTTAGTTCGATAAACTTTTCTTTCGCTTGTAATATTTTATCTTTTTTTATTGCATCCGCTTCTACTTTCGCTTCTTTTACAATATTTCTGGCTTGCTTTTTTGTTTCTTGTATTAACTTATTTGCATTAGATTTCTCTAATATTTTAGCAATAATAAATCCTATTACTAATCCTATAATTCCTGCTAATACAGGAAATAATATTCCATCCATAATTTTAATTTGATTGTATAAAAAAAGCCTACATTAATATGGGTTTTATAAACTCCGAAAAAACAGGTTTAGGACTAACTGGCTTATCAAGGATCCGATCTAAAATCGGCTTGCTTTACGAACCAAGACTCATCCTTTCTAAATAAATAGTGTTGAGTTTAACAAACAATGTACTAATGTAGGCAGTATATTAATAATTTATTTTAAAGAACGTTATAAATGTTTATCTAACAAGTTAGCTAATTCATTTATTTTATTTATTACTTCAGTATTTTCTTTAGCACTTTCTAAAGATACTATTTCTGATTTCGATGCAAATTGCAATGCACACATTGCTAATACATCTTGTTTATCAGAAACTGCATAACTTTGTTCAAACTTAGCAATTAAATCATTAATATTTTTTGCTGCACTACGCATCCCTTGCTCTTCATTTGTGTCTTTAACACTCAACGGGTACGTTCTTCCTGCAATTACAACATTAACTTTAATATTTGCCATGTAAAGAACTTTTTATGAATTCAAAAGACTAATGCATTTATCAATCTCTCGAACTAAAGTATTTATTTTGAGCTTTGTTTCTCTTGTATTTTCGTTACTGCCTGCTATAGTTTTAGCAATTTTAAGCAATTTATATTCTTCTTGCCTAGTGATTAATTCTTGCGATTTCTCTTGCAATAAATGTTGTAATTTCCCATTATTTTGAAGCAATATCTGGTTTTCTTCTTTTAAAAATTCATACCTCGAAAGTATGTTTTTTAACTTATCTTCCAGTAAATGAATTGCTTCTAAAGGGGTACTCATTTATTTCTTGAGAATAAAACTATATCTACAAAGTTATTAATATAGATTTTAAATAGCAACTCTTTTTTCGTTTTTTACTAAAACTACTGATTTTAAGCCTTCTAACTATTTGGCTTATTTTTAGTATTTTTGTTTAAAACCGCTATGATTTGAAATATTTTTTTCTCTTATTTTTCTATTCTTTTTTTACACCGGAAATGCTCAAAAGCAATATCCTAAAAACTACTTTTCATCACCTTTAAAAATACCGATTATATTATCGGGTACTTTTGGTGAATTACGAAGCAATCATTTTCATTCTGGAATTGATATAAAAACTCAAGGAAAACAAGGTATCCCTATTTACGCACCTGCAAACGGATATGTTTCTCGTATAAAAGTATCGCAATATGGATTCGGAAAAGCCATGTACATTAAACATCCTAACGGATATACAACTGTATATGCACACCTTAAAGAGTTTGAAGCAAGTATTCAGAAATATGTAAAAAAATTCAATACAAAAAAAAGAACTATCATACAGGTAACGTATTTCCTAAGCAAGAAGAGTTTCCTGTAAAAAAAGGACAAATTATTGGTTACACTGGTGATACTGGTGGATCTGGCGGTGCACATTTACATTATGAAATTAGAAATACCAAAACCGAACATATTATAAATCCGCTACTTTTTGGCATAAACCCTAAAGATGCAACCTCGCCTACACTTCAAAAACTAATTGCGTATCCTTTAAATGAACAGTCAAGAATAAATAATTCGAGTTTAAAATCAATTATTTCATTTAAAAAAACAGGTGTAAATAAGTTTGTAAGTGAACGCATTACCGCTAGTGGTGTTATTGGTTTTGGAGTTAGTGTTTTCGATCGACTAGATGAAGCTTTAAATAAAAACGGAATTTACAGTCTTGAAATGAAAGTAAATGGTAGCAGAGTATATTACCACGATGTTGAAACTTTTTCTTTTGCAGAAAGTAAGTACATTAATTTATTAATTGACTATAAACATTATAAAACGTATAAAAGCAGAATACAAAAAACACATAAAGTAGCTGCAAATCGATTAAATTTATACGAAGATTTAGTAAATAACGGTAAAATTAGTATTGAAAATGGTGCTAGTTATAATGTTGAAATTATTGCGAAAGATTTAAAAAACAATACGACGGCTATTAAAATACCTATTAAAGGTGTAGAAAGTAATTTAGTTTTCAAAGAAAAAGACACTACAAATTATAAAATTATTGCCAAAAATTTTCAAAAATACACGCTTAACAATGTAACTGTTGCATTTCCTAAAAACACGTTTTATAAGGATTGCTTCATTGATTTTTCAATTAATGAAGGCATTGTTAAAATACACAAACCTACTGTACCGCTCGATAAAAGGTATACAATAACTTTTGGTACTTCTTTTTTAAATGACAAACAAAAACAGCAAGTATATATTGCAAATGTTACCAATCCTAAATATCCTAGATATACAAGTACAAAAAAGAAAATAGATAAAGTTTATACAACTACTAAATCCTTAGGAAAATACACCTTACGATACGACACTGTTAAGCCTAACATTAAATTATATAATTTTAAAAACGGACAATGGCTTTCGAAAAACAACACTTTAAAAGTAAAGATTAAAGATAACGAATCTGGCATCAAAAATTACAACGCTTCTATTGATGGAACTTGGATTTTAATGGAATACAACCACAAAAAAGGAATACTTACTTATAATTTTACTGATAAAAAATTGATCGGCAGTAAACATATTTTTAAACTTGTTGTTTCTGATAATGTTGGCAATACCAAAACAATAACTACTACGTTTTTTAAAAAGCAAACCACTTAAATTTTGAAAAAAATATTCCTGCTATTATTATTCCCTTCATTAATTTTCGCTCAAAAAAAAGCCATCGTAAAAGGGGTTATTACCAATAAATTTAATGCTCCTATTGAAGGAGTTGCTATTTCTTATTTATCCAAAGGAAGCACAACAGATGCTAATGGAAATTATAGTTTTACCATACCGATGCGTAAAACAGTTACCGTAACTTTTAGCCATGTTTCTTACAAAACCGTCACCAAAAAATTTACTTCACGAGGAAAAAAAGTATATAACTTCTCCCCTACTTTAAATTTTAAAACACAAGAATTAGCAGAAATTGAAATCAAAAATCAAAAAAAGAAGCACGAGGAATTACAAAAATCAACACAAAAAAAGTTCAGAAAATATTAGGCGCCAACGCAGGTGTAGAAAATATTTTAATGACGCTGCCAGGTGTTAGTAACAATAACGAATTAAGTACACAATATAATGTTCGTGGTGGTAATTTTGACGAAAACTTGGTGTATGTAAACGGCATAGAAGTATATCGTCCGTTTTTAATACGTTCGGGGCAACAAGAAGGCCTAAGTTTTATCAATCCGCAAATGGTGCAAAATATTAATTTTTCCGCAGGCGGATTTCAAGCCAAATATGGCGACAAACTTTCTTCTGTTTTAGATATTACGTATCGTAAACCAACTGAATTTGGTGTGCAACTAGACGTTAGTTTATTAGGCGGAAGTTTTACGATAGAAGACACTTTTTTAAATAACAAGTTAAGTGCCATTGTTGGTGTTCGTTATCGTGATAACAGTTTATTTGTAAACAGTAAGCAGGTAGCTGTAAATTTTAAACCAACTTTTACCGACGTACAATCTTTTTTAACCTACAAAGCAACCGATAAAGTTACTTTCAATTTTTTAAGCAACTTCTCTCTAAACAATTATAATTATCAACCCAAAACAAGAAAAACACGTTTTGGTACGTTGGTAAATCCGTTAGAACTAATTGTTTTTTATCAAGGACAAGAAAAAGATCAATTTAAAACACTTTTTGGTGCTTTTTCTACCGATTATCAAGTAAATGATAATTTAAAAATTACAGGAACCATTTCTTCTTTCAATACTCAAGAAGAAGAGTATTTTGATATTGCCGCTTCTTATAACTTAGGAGAAGTGGATAGTAATATTGGTTCTGAAAATTTTGGCGAAGTTGCTTTTTCACAAGGAATCGGATCGCAAATTAACCATGCTCGTAACGATTTAGATGCCTTAATAAGCAACATTCAACTTAAAGCCACTTTAAAAGATGGTAAAAACGAATGGAAAACAGGCGTAAAATATCAAACAGAAAACATAAAAGACCGCATACGCGAATGGGAAGTGATAGATTCTTTAGGCTTTTCTGTACGTCCGCCAAACCATACTGGTAACAATCAACCTTATGAACCTTTTGCAGGACCAATTGAGGCGTTTAATAACGTTAGAGCGGATAATGATGTAGATATTAATCGTATTTCAGGTTTTTTACAATTCAGTAGAAAAAGTAATTGGGAAAATCATCAAATATGGATGAATATTGGTGTACGCGCTCACAACTGGAGTATAAAAACGGCTAATGAAAGCGCTGAAAATCAATTTATATTTAGCCCTAGAGCTCAGTTTGCTATCAAACCAGATTGGGACAAAGATATGTTGTTTAGAATTTCAGGTGGCTGGTATTCTCAGCCTCCGTTTTATAAAGAGTTAAGAGGTTATGACGGTACTATTAATCCGAAGGTAAAAGCCCAAAAATCAATTCATTTAGTTGCAGGTAATGAGTACAGTTTTACCATGTGGCAACGCCCTTTTAAACTAACAACCGAGTTGTATTATAAAGATTTATCTGATGTAAATTCGTATTCGGTAGATAATGTTCGTATTCGTTATAGAGCAGATAATGTAACTGATGCTTATGCCTACGGATTAGATATTCGTTTAAACGGAGAATTTGTGCCCGGTAATGATAGTTGGGTGAGTTTTGGGTATTTAAAAACCGAAGAAAACATCAATAATCAAGGGTATATTGCCAGGCCAACCGATCAGCGCTTAAAATTCGGAGTTTTATTTCAGGATTACGTGCCTAACATACCCGATTTAAAAGCCTATTTAAATATTGTTTATAATACAGGTCTTCCAGGAGGATCTCCTGCTTATTCAGATGTTTATCAGTATCAAAACAGATTAAATGATTATAAGCGTGCCGATGTAGGAATATCCTATGTGTTTACGGATGTCAATAAAAAACGTTCCACTGGTTTTTTACGTAATTTTAAAGAACTGACAGTTGGTTTAGAACTTTTTAATCTATTTGACATCAGAAATTCGATAACCAATACATGGGTTCGTGATGCCTACAGCAAACAACAATACGGAATTCCGAATTACATGACAGGTAGAGTTTTAAACTTTAAAGTTGGGGTGCAATTTTAAAATTAAAATCAGCAACCCACATAAACCAAACAATTGATTTAAAACAACTTAACACATATTAAACGCATATATTATTAATCATTTTGTATATTTGGTAGTATATGAAAATTGAATCAGCACAAAAAAAAGTTATCTCTGTTAAAAAAACATTGCATAGAAAAAAAGTAGTTTTATTACTTACTTTTTAAATATGATGATGTAATAATTAACCATATTAGGAGCTTAAAAAAATTTACTTGGAGTAAAACTTTAAAAGGATGGGTTAGCCCTTTTGCTGATAAAACATTTTCTGACGTACAACGTCTACTAAGTGATACTACTAATTTTAAAGTAGATGAATCGGTTACTAAAAAGTTATATCACAGAGGTGTAAAAACAGAACGTAAACTTACAAGCGAGAACAAAGAAATAATTCGGAATTATGTAAAGTATTTGCGAGGTAAGCGTTACAGTGAAAGTACGGTGCTTACCTATTTTACTTTTATTGCTGATTTTATTGATTTTAGTCAGCCTGCACCTATCGAATCACTCACCAATAAGAATGTTGAGTTATTTATTGAAGCTGTTTTTATTGCTAGAGACTACAGTATAAGTTCGCAACGACAATTTATAAGTGCTTTAAAATTGTTTGTTGTTTATTATCCTACTTGTAATATTGAATCTCTTACTTTACAAAGACCTAAAACCTCGAGAAAACTACCTTCCGTTTTATCACAACAAGAAGTTGTAACATTATTACAAGTTACCAGAAACTTAAAACATCGCGCTATTTTAGCGATGTTATATTCTTCCGGATTGCGAATTGGAGAATTAACGAAACTCGAGTTAAGACATATTGATGTTGCCAGAAGACAATTATTTGTGCAAAACGGAAAAGGAAGAAAAGACAGATATGTAATTTTAGCAGACAGTTTTTTACCTTTATTGCAGAATTATATTAGCACTTATGTACCGAAGCGTTTTTTTGTAGAAAGCCCAACCGGAACAAAATATTCTGAAAGTAGCATTCGTAAATTCTTACACACCTCTACTCGACTTGCCAAAATAAAAAAACATGTTACTCCGCATACACTAAGACACAGTTATGCTACGCATTTATTAGAAAACGGTATTGGTTTACGTCATATTCAGGAATTATTAGGTCATGCAAAACCAGAAACAACGATGATTTATACACATGTAGCTAAAAAAGATTTATTAGAAATAAAAAGTCCGCTAGATACCATATTATTAAGCCTACAAAAAAACACTTCAGAATCAGAACAATTTTTAAACTCTAGAAAAAATTAAGAAAAATAATATCAATTATTTTTATATATTAGTGGCTCTTAAAAAACATTTTATTGCTATGAAATATTTTTTCAAGAACCGATAAACAAGAACAAAAGTTCCTTTTATCTGGAATTATTTAATAAAAAAGAGGAAGTTATTTCTCTATATAACTAGTTGTAACACATTATGAAAAAAAATTTTGCATTCATATTGATATTTACGATTTGTTTTGGATGTTCTGAATCAAATCCAGGATGGAACAAAGAAATGAATGCGACAATATTTTTTGGTGCAGAGCCTAAAAATGAAAAATTTAAACTGACTTTCAATAAAACGGGCAATTCGTTGAGTTATAAATATGTTAATCAAATTGATTCGTCAAAAACGATAACAATAAGAAAATTAATAGATGCCGACACTCTTTTTTTCGGTATAGACAAATTTCTGAAAACGGACAAAATACCTTTAACAAATTACGAATTTCAAGATTTGGAGTTTGAATTTTATGACACAATAGATTATGCGGATGATTCAACTGGACCGATTTTATTTAATTCAAAATATGGACTGCTTGCAATAAACAATATATATGGATCGACAATCATATTTCTGAACGAAAGAAATGACAGTCTAACTGAAATGATAATCAAAAAATTGAACGAATAAAAAACACAGCACTTGAAATTAAAATTAGGGATATTAATAATGTTTTTTTTAGTCTCATCAATAAATTTTGGTCAAAACCGAGAATTAACGGATGAAGAATATAATAACAGCACTGCAGGAAAAATAACTTTTGTAAATCCTGAAACTTGCGAACAAGTTGACAAATGGATAAAAGCTGATTTTAACAACCAAAATGTGTATTTATTTTTACAGAATGGAATTGAATCTGTAGAATATACAACTGACAAAGAATTTGAAAACACATACGGAATATATTTTTTTGATTTTGGTTGCGTTCAGCCAAGTGAAAAATGTGTCATTGAATATAATACACGTGTTTTTGATTATTTAACGGAAGAATATGGGAAAAAATGGAAAAGAGAAATACGTGATGATGTAATCGGATTTAAAGAGTGGAAAAGAAAAAACAGACGGAAATAAAAACGTGTTACAACACCGTATAAAGTTAATGTGGGTTTTTATTTCTTGCTCCAAGTTTTTGGCTTTTTTACTGTGTCACTTATACTTATTTATCTATTTTTAGGTCGACTAAGATAAAAACACAAAATAAGTATAAGCTTAGTGCTAGGCTGATAATCCTTCGATTATCAACTCCCACACTAACCTTATACAAAAACGTTGTAGCACATAAAAAATAACCGAATTGAATAAACTATTCCCTCTTCCAGCATTTTCAATAGCAGGAATCATAATGACTTTTATTTCAATAATGATTACAATTCCTGAATTTGAGAACAAAGAAATACTCGAAAATGGAAAAACGGTTAATGTATTAATCGAGAAAATTCCTGATTATTGCGAAAAGAAAAGCACCCGTGATATTTTGGTCGTTTTCTTCAAGTTTAAAAGTAAAACCTATACAAGAAATGTAAGTGAAAAATGGTGTGAAAAAATAAGAATAGGAGAAATAATTCAAATGAAATCTAATATGGATGAGAGTGAATTTATCTTTACTTGGGAGAGTGAAAAAAAACAGAATTCAGAAATTGGTAGTGGAATTATATTGAGTATTTTCGGACTATTCCTTATATTCAAGGGGTATTATGACAGGGAAAAAAATACTAGCGAATGATAAAAATTAAACTAAAGTTAATCGATTGAAAAATAACTCGGTAATAAACGGAATAATTCAAATACTGCTATCTCTATATTGGATATGGCACTATGCCATTTTACTATATTATTATAATTTCACAGATCTTTTGTTTGCTTTCATGTACCCTACTTGGACATTAATTTTATTTATTTTAATGGGAGTTTTAGGTATATTTATTGGAGTTTCAGTTTTCATTAGTAAGAAGAAGATTAAAACTGGATATTTTCAAATATTTGAACTTTTAATTCTAGGAATAATAATTGACTTGATTGTACTCGGATAAAAACGTGCTACAACACCGTATAAAGTTAATGTGGGTTTTTATAGTTTGCCCAAAGTTCTGTGTCTTTTTACTATGTCACTTCTACTTATTTGAGTATTTTTAGGTCGACTAAGATAAAAACACAAAATAAGTATAAGCTTAGTGCTAGGCTGATAATCCTTCGATTATCAACTCCCACACTAACCTTATACAAAACCGTTGTAAAAAACGGGGGATTTTCAAACGAAAATCTCCACACAGAATTATATTTCAGGAAAAACTAGGCCTACCAAGCAGTATGTGAAAATTATTCTGGAGAGATTTTTTTTCAAAATCACGACTCTACTTTACCGAGAATTTAAAAGAATATTTATACGCTAAAAATTGTGTGATTTAAAGTCTCTTACGGGAATTTCAAATCGGGAGAGTTTTAATTTGAGAATTGATCAAAATTGAGTTTATCAATAAAATTATTATTTTCAAGAAAAATCATACTCAGATTTTTTAGCTCCTTGCGGAATATTTTTTCTCAGCTTTATGAAAAAGTCATTTAAGAAAATTTTTGTGGTTTAAGCAAAAGTCTGTTCTCAGAAAATTTAATTACTCAGAAAAAAATCAACAATTAAGAATATAGATTTGCGATTTTAAGCTACTTACGGCGATTTTAATACGGAGAGAGATTATTTTCATATCAGAGTTCTATTTGAGAAAAACGCTGTGAGAAAATTGCTTTATAGAAATTTAAAATTATCAAAGTCGAGAATTATGTGATTCTTAAAATAATTGAAAAATCAGCTGTGTGTCCGCATTTTACAACACCGTATAAAGTTAATGTGGGTTTTTATTTCCTTCCCAAAGTTTTAGGCTTTTTTACTGTGTCACTTATACTTATTTATCTATTTTTAGGTCGACTAAGATAAAAACATAAAATAAATATAAGCTTAGTGCTAGGCTGATAATCCTTCGATTATCAACTCCCACACTAACCTTATACAAAACCGTTGTAGCACATTAGAGAAAATGAACGTTTTAGAAGAAAATATAGCGGAATTTAAAACTGACTTTCCAAAAAGTTGGTCTTTTCTTTGGTCGCCTGAAGAAGCCGAAAAAATTTCTGAAGAACATAAAGACCAAATTCACTTTCTGAATAAAGAAGGTACTGAAATCGTAAAAAACTATTTGAACTCTTCCAAAATGTTGGGTTACGGAACTGGAACTGATTGGAGTCCATTTACGAAAGGATATTTCAAAACCGAAAGTAAATTTAGAGTTTACCAAGATTGTGATTCGGAAATAAAAAAATGGTTATATAATCTCGGAATTCCATTTGACAAATATGTCTTTGTGGATTCTGACAGTTCTGGACAATCAATTATGCTAACTTGGAAAATGGTTATTAAATATTGGGAAGGAATGTTTTTCGATACGGATTTAATAATATTTGACGGAAGTCTTAATTGGGGATTATTTTACTATCACGAAAGTCAGCTCTTCTTTGGAAAGGACAACGTATTTGACCGAGAAGCGGAATTTGAAAAAAATCTTGAACAGAATAAATTATTAAACGAAATAAAAAATAGAATAAAATAACGTGCTACAACAACGTATAAAATTAATTGCTTGGTACGAGCCTGCTTACGAAAATCCTCGCGGATTTTCTATTTGGTTTGTACTTGCTAAATTAGTTGCTTAAACAACGCAACTAATCTTATACAAGACCGTTGTAAACAAGCTAAAAACCGAACTAAATTGGAAAGAATTTTACACCCGAATAAGAATACACTTATAATTTTTAGCCTTTTATCATTTGTGATTTTGACTCTTTATGTTTGGAACTTTTCTTTTACTTGGGAATTTGTGTTTAGTGTAGTTTTCTACATTATCTTATTATTAGCAATTCTCTTTATTGGAATTTTTATTTCTGCAAAAATTGACAAAAAAAAGAAATCAAAACTTAAATATTATTTTATCATCTCATTCACTCAACTTCTAATTATTTGGTTACTATCAATTCCTATTAGAAATTGGCAAATTGAATATTCCAAAGAAAATGGAATGAATATAGTTGAGCTTGTAGAAGAATATAAAATGAATTACGGAAATTATCCAAAATCACTATCTGAAATTGAGCAGAAAATGAAATCTGAAATTCCGAAATGGACGGCTTTAGGAACAAAATACTCATACGAATTATTTATAAACGGAAATTATAGCATCGGATTTAAATCTTATTATGGATATGATTTACATTATGAAAATCTGAATAAAGAATGGATAGCAACTGATTAAAGCCAGTTTACAACACCGTGTATAATTAATGGCTAGTTCTCGCCTGTTTACGAAAATCCTCGCGGATTTTCTATTCGGTTTTTATTTGCTAAATTAGTTACTTAAACACGCCACTAATCATACACAAACACGTTAGGTGCAAGCTGAAAAAAAATCGCTGCATTCAATAACTTAACGCAACAAATCTAAAATTATAGATTTGTAAAATGACAGTAAAAAAACACAGAAGACTTAGCCTTAAAGAAAGAGTGATTATTCAGACACTTTTAAACGAAAAAAAGACCAAAGCTTATATTGCTAAAACTCTTAGTAGAACACCTTCTACAATTTCTAGAGAAATCAACAAATGGGTACAAAATAAAGAAGATAATTACGATGCAGAATTAGCACATTGGAACGCTAAAG
The DNA here is from genome assembly GCF_027941755.1 of Tenacibaculum retecalamus. Taxonomy (NCBI): domain Bacteria; kingdom Pseudomonadati; phylum Bacteroidota; class Flavobacteriia; order Flavobacteriales; family Flavobacteriaceae; genus Tenacibaculum; species Tenacibaculum retecalamus. The sequence continues at coordinate 1,835,765 of NZ_CP115916.1, forward strand.
ATGATTACGCTAACAAAAGAAATCGTGATAAAATAAGCACATATTCTCTATTAAGATTTTTTGTCTATAAAGGACTTTTATCTAATTGGACTCCTGAACAAATTTCTGGTAGACTTAAAGAATTGCATCCCAATGATCCTATTATGTCCATTTCTCACGAAGCAATATATAGATACATTTACACTAGACCACAGGCCAGTTTAAACAAAAAACTAATCAAGCTGCTTGTTCGCAAAAAAACAAGACGAATACCTTCTAAAAAAAGACGTGGAAAAGGAAGTGTAATAGTTAATCAAGTCAGTATTGACAATAGACCAAAGCATATTGAACTTAGACATGAAGTTGGACATTGGGAAGGCGATTTAGTAATTGGAAAAGACAATAAAAGTGCTATAGGAACCATCGTAGAACGGAAAACAAGGTTCACTTTAATATTAAAATTAAACTCCAAAAAAGCAGATGAAGTTGCTGATGTATTTTCTAAAATGTTAAATCAATTAAACGCTAAATTTAAAAAATCTATGACTTACGACAACGGAATTGAAATGGCTAGACACCAAAAAATTACTGAAAAAACAGGTATGAAAATTTACTTTGCTCACCCATATTCTTCTTGGGAAAGAGGCACTAACGAAAATACGAATGGACTCATTAGAAGATACCTTCCTAAAGGAACAAACTTTAATGAAATAAGCGAAAATCAGCTGCAAATTATTCAGCAAAAACTAAACAATAGACCTCGAAAAATTATTGGTTATAAAACACCCCAAGAAATGATCAATATTGAGCTAAAAAACGTAGCTTAGTAACATCAAAAATTAATAACGATCTGTTGCGTTACAACGTTGAATCCAAGAAATGAAAGCCAAAATAAAATACCTGAAATCATTTCTAAAGTCGGAATGGTATTTTAAAGATTATCCATTGGAAAAGTGGAAAAATCCGAGTGCGGAACAAAAGGATTTGGAATATGGAGCAAAATTCACAAATTGGTGGAGTTTAGTTGCTCACGGAGAGACGGAAAATCAAGCTATTGAAAACTTAAAAACTCATCTTACGGATTTTAAAAAGAATAATTCTAAAATACCAAGACCAGGAGCAAATGTTCCTTTAGAATATACCGAAAGTGACCGAATTGAAAAAAATGAACATATTGCAATCGAATTTTTTGACAAAATAATTAAAATTAATTTCTACGATTGTTTTATTTCCGACTTGAGTTCATTACACGATTTCGATTTAGCAGATGAAGAAACTTTAAAGAAAATTGAATCGGAATTTGGAATAATACCAAAAGACAAAGATTATTTCTTATCTGACATTTTTGAACAAATAAACGAAAAAGCCAGTGGCTAACACCGTGCATAATTAATTGCTTAATAAGTTTTTCCTTCGGAAAAACCTCGCAGACTTCAAAGGCTTGTAATTATTAACTATTTATTCGCTAAATTCACGCAAACAAATCATGCACAAACACGTTGTAGCTAATAATAAACTCGAATAAATTTTCTTAAATGTAATATATTTATTACTTTTGCAGTAACATACTTACCCCGCTTCTCGTTAGATCAGCGCGCTTAGGGTAAGTTTTTTTTTACCTTATATTTAATGAGACGAACTCCTTACGACAAACCTTCTCTTTCATATCAACAACAAATTGATTTATTGCGTCAAAGAGGAATGGAGATTAATAATCCTGAAAAAACGCTACATCTTTTATCTCATCTTAGCTACTATAGACTTTCTGGTTACTGGCACACACTACTAAAAGAGCCTAAATCTGAACACAAATTCAAAGAATCAACTACATTTGAACAAGCTTTTAAATTATATTGTTTTGATAGAGAATTAAGGTTACTCTTAACTAATCAAATTGAAAAAATTGAAGTTTCTATTAGAGCTATTTTAACTTATCAATCCTCTATAGAATTTGGCACATTTTGGCTTAGTGATTCAAATAATTTTAATTCCAGTGTAAATAGACGAACAGGAAATAAAAGATATAATGAAACTATTGATAGAATAAGAGGAGAAATTAATCGAAGTAAAGAAAATTTCGTTACAGATTACAAAGAAAAATATATAGAGACTTTACCACCGAGTTGGATTACTCTAGAAGTTTGTTCTTTTGGTAATCTATCAACAATATATAGTTTACTTAAGAATGGACATATAAAAAGGAAAATTGCACAAGAGTTTAAACTCCCTGATAGTGTTTTTCAAACATGGCTTCATTCTTTAGTGTATGTTAGAAATATTTGCGCGCATCATAGTAGATTATGGAATAAAAGTTTAAAGATTCAACCTATATCTCCTAGAAGACCTAGAGAACCCTGGATTCAGAATTTTAACACTATTGACACTAGAACAGGAGATAAAGTAGATGTAAAAGATAAAGTTTATTATACTATTTCTATGATTCAATATTTATTGAATACCATAAACCCAAATAATACATTTAAAGAAAAATTAAGTGCACTATTTGAAAAGTATCCTACAATAGACAAAAAAGCCATGGGATATACAGATACTTGGAATGAAGAACCTTTGTGGAAATAAAAATTACTAGCTACAACACCGTATAAAGTTAATGTGGGTTTTTATTTCTTTCCCAAAGTTTTAGGCTTATTTACTGTGTCACTTATACTTATTTAAGTATTTTTAGGTCGACAAGATAAAAACATAAAATAAGTATAAGCTTAGTGCTAGGCTGATAATTCTTCGATTATCAACTCCCACACTAACCTTATACAAAACCGTTGGCAACAAACAGAAAAAATGTAAAATCCTGAAATAGGTTGACTAAAAATTAAACACTTTTAGTTAAACTATGGACACACAACAAAAACAACCCTGCCGAAAAAAGAACTACAATAAAGTAGGTTTCGAACTCAAACTTTTCATCATTGATCAAATTCATAATGGTAGAATATCCGTCAATTATGCTGCTAAGAAATACGATATTTCTAGACCAACTATTCAGTACTGGATTAAAAAATATAGTACTTTAGAACAAAAGAAATTAGGCATGAGTAAACAAGATGAAATCAAAAGACTTAAAGAAAAAATTGAGGAACTAGAATTTGTTAAAGACTTCCAACAAGATGTGATTGCAGACATGGAACTTATTACAGGAGTCGATATGTCAAAAAATGTATTGCCCAAAACATTAGCAGACGAGATTCAGAAAAAGAAGACAGACCGTTTAAAAGAAAATGGTTAATACAATGTTTTGGGATTAGTAAACAAGCTTTCTATAAACGCTTGAAATCTCATCAAATAAAACAAAATAACGAGCTTATTTTAATTCAAATGGTAAAGCAATGTCGTAACCAGATTGGACAGCGGTTAGGCGCTAAAAAACTATATCATCAACTTAAAAAAGATATCAAAAAACAAGGCATTAAAATGGGAAGAGATAAATTCTATGCATTCCTTAAAGTCAATAGATTACTGATTCCCAGAACAAAAAGGTTCCATATAACAACCAATTCTAATCATCATTTTTATAAATACAAAAACCTGGTAACCAATAAAGTTCCAACAAGAGCTGAACAACTTTGGGTAACAGATATTACTTATATAAAAACTCAAAAAGGACATAGTTATTTAGCTTTAGTTACAGATGCATATTCTAAACAAATAATGGGCTACAAATTGGATTCACATATGAGAACATCACTTTGTATAGATGCCTTAGACGTGGCGCTAAAAAACCGTAAATACCCGAATCAAAAACTGATTCATCATTCAGATAGAGGCATACAATATTGCAATCCAACCTATACCCTATTTGCCGAATCAAACGGTTTAACAATAAGTATGACCGAGAAATATGACCCTTATGAAAATGCAATTGCTGAGAGAATTAATAGAACTTTAAAATATGAATACGGTTTAAAACTTACAATTAAAAACACTAAATTAGCACAGAAGATTACAAAAAGAGCTATTAATATCTATAACAATATCAGACCACATTTGAGTCTCGATTTACATACTCCTAAACAGGTGCATCTAAATCAAAATATAGAATACAAATCGTATCGAAAAAATAAAAACAAACTGGAATTATTAACCTTATAAAAATCAAAAAAAAGGTCAACCTATTTCAGGACAATACAAAATGAATAGAATAATCCTTGAAAGCACTTTTACTTTTATTCAAAAATTCATGATAATATTTATTCCTAGTTTTATTATCCTTAGTTTTCTCGAAAAAAGAAACTTCCAAATAGACTTAATTTTGGACGGACTGAATTTAATATTTTTATTGCTAACGGTAATTTTTAGTCGCTTTAAAACTGGATTGAATATAGAAAAAGGAATTATCTATAAAGGATTTTACTTTGCTCAAAAATTGATAATTAACACAACGAAATTTAATGCGAGTAATTTGACTGTTAATATTTCTAAACGACTGAATATTCAGCGAATATCATTCTCAGTTTTAGACGGAGTAAAAACTGGACTAAAATCAGAAATTTATGTTGTAAAGCTGAATAATAAATTCTTATTATCTCTTAAATCTAAAAAAATGACGAACGAGCTGAGGTAATTTTTACAGTCTAATATGAATATTAAACTTAGTTCCAAAATTTAAAAAAATGTATAAAAAGAAAACATTGGATCTCGAAATGTGTTCAAAATATTTCGAATTCCTAAATGAGGAATGTGATAAATATCTTTCTAACGGTTCAATATCCGAGGATGAATTATTGAGAATACAAAGTGAACTAAAAAGAATTAAATCATTAGTTCAATTATCAAATCTTAGACCTGAGATAAAAGGTCAAATAGAAAAAATTAGCTTAAAATATAAAATCTCAACTAAATCAAAATTTATTAAAATAATTAACATGATAATTACAAGTCGACTAGAGTCAGATTATCATTCTAAAAAAATGAAAGAAAGTATCATTGATTTTAAGTCTCAAATACTAGAAACTATCTTCAATTTAAAAATGAGAGATTAATAATAAAAAACAGAACTAGATTAATGTCAGTTGCCAACACCGTATAAAGTTAATGTGGGTTTTTATTTCTTTCCCAAAGTTTTAGGCTTATTTACTGTGTCACTTATACTTATTTAAGTATTTTTAGGTCGACTAAGATAAAAACACAAAATAAGTATAAGCTTAATGCTAGGCTGATAATCATTCGATTATCAACTCCCACACTAACCTTATACAAAACCGTTACCACACATTAGATGAAAACCGAGAGAAATTGGAATAAAGCGAAATGGATTTTTAAACCTGATGGTAGTTTAAAAGATATTTATGTACAAGATGTTGACTCTTCGGATTGGAAAAAACTGATTGAATTTCTGAATACGGAATACAATTTAATATTTGGAATTGACGAAAAGAACGGAACAAACCGAATTGATTTTGATTACGTCCAAAAAATGTGGAATGACGAAACTGGAAAATTAGAAACGAAATCTCTGACAATCGATTTGAACGGAGTCATAGTCAAAAGTTATTTCTTTTGTCCAGAACAAATTGAATTTGATATAAAACCAGCTGAAATAAAATCGGAATCGGAACTGAATTCGATTTTGGATTTTATGCAATCAATAAGTAAATCACTAAAAAAACAATCAACTTTAACAGATGAAAATAATGCTGAATTTCCGCTGATAAAAGTTGATTATGAAAACGGAATTGAAAAGGTATTGACCGAAAATGAAATGATGGCGATTTCGAAAAAAGCAGGAATTTATAAAAATTGGATTTCGAGAATTAAAGATTCGATTTTCTCAAAACCAATTACGAATGAAGAATTGGAATATATGGCAATGGAAAGTGCTTGCAAGCCATTTGAACCTGTTTCGAAAGAACAAAACGTGTGGTAACACCGTGTATAATTAATGGCTGGTTCTCGCCTACTTACGAAAATCCTTGCGGATTTTCTATTCGGTTTTTATTTGCTAAATTAGTTGCTTAAACACGCCACTAATCATACACAAACACGTTAGCCACAACCTAAAAAAAAAATCCGTTTGAAAGAAAATACAGCAGAATATTACGTTTATGTTTACATTGACCCAAGAAATTTTGAGGAATTTTATTACGGAAAAGGAAAAGCGAATAGAAAAGATGCACATCTAAAAGACAACTCAGATTCTGAAAAATCTAAAAGAATTAAAGCTATTCAAAAAGCAGGTTTAAGTCCAATAATTAAAGTAATTGCAAAAGAACTGACCGAAAGACAAGCATTTTTAATAGAAAAAACTTTAATCTGGAAATTAGGGAAAAATTTGACAAATCAATCTTCGGGGCATTTTGCAGAAAAATTTAGACCTCATGATACAATGCATCTTGACTTAGCTCATTTCGACTTTAAAAATGGACTTTATTATGTTAATGTTGGAGAGTGTGAATTTAGAAATTGGGACGATTGTAAGAAATATGGTTTTTTATCAGCTGGACAACATAAAAAATATAGTGACCCTATTAGGTCATTAGTAAAAGGAGATATAGTTGTAGCTTATCTCAAAGGAAATGGTTATGTTGGGATTGGTCGAGTAAAAGAACAAGCAGTAAGAGTTAATGATTTTAAAATTAAAGGTAAGTTATTAAATACACATGATTTAAAAGAAATTGGGATTTATAATAATTGTGACAATGACAGCTCTGAATTTCCAATAAGAATTGAATGGCTAAAAAGTGTTAATAGAGAAAATGCAAAATGGAAATCTAAAGATGGGATTTTTTCTTCTCAATTAATTAAAGCTTCTTTACAAGCACAGCCGAGAACTATTAAATTTTTAGAAGAAGAATTTGACATAAATTTTAACGAAATAATGTTAGCGGAATAAGAAAAAGGCAGTTGCTAACACTGTATATAATTTATTACTAGTGCTAGCCTACTTACGAAAATCCTTAGCGGATTTTCTATTCCGTTTTTATTTACTAAATTAATTGCTCAAAATACGCAACAAATCATATACAAAAACGTTGGCTACAATAAAATTGAATGAAAAAAATAATAATTAAAACAATCCTTTTGACTGTTGGATTAATAATAATTTCTTTGTTGTTAATCTACATTCTGACACTACCTGCTATTTGGAAAGTATTTGATTTAACTAATACTTCAAGTATAGGAGACACTATTGGAGGAATTACTTCGCCTCTCTTAGGAATTATAAGTGTAATATTTTTGTATTTAACACTAAACAGACAAATAGATAATGTTAATGACCAAAAAATAAAAAATGAAAGCGATATAATTTTTATGCTTTTTAATCAACTTGATAATGAATATAATCAGATTTACTTATACTCGACAAATAAAGGTGAGAGAGTTAGAAAATTTGGACACGAAGCCCTAGTAGATTATAGTAATTCAGTTTTTAAATTTTATTCTGGAAATAAGAAATTCAGTCAATATTATATGGCTGACAGTATAATTTTAGTAATTAGGTCTTTTGAATTAATAAAAAAACGAATTCATATATCACCGTTGAATTCTGAAATGAAAGAATTGTTTTTAAAAAAACTGGAAACTTTTTATTTGTGTAAACTTAAAGACCCTTTATACAAATTAACTGATTTATTTGAAAGAGAGAAATCATTATTAGATGAATATACATTGGAAATAAATGAATTTTATAAATCAATGGAAAAAAATACTGTAGCCAACACCGTACAAAATTAATTGCTTGCTTTTTGCTTACTTACGAAAATCCTCGCGGATTTTCTTTGTCAGTAATTATTTACTAACTTTATAGCTAAACCACGCAACTAACCTTGTACAAACACGTTGCCATCAACCCGATATCACCACGCGGAAAAAGTATTTAAGACAATTCAACTGTCAGCTATCGCTAATTTTTTATTTAGTTGTTTAAGAAAGAATTATTGAACATTCCCAAATTAAAAGAACCTCTCTCCTAGCCGATTATTCACTTGTTTTGAAAAGCTGAATCAAAAGTAGCTAAGCATAGATTTTAATATTGTTGCGCCGAATTGAAAATTTACTAATCCGAAAAACTCTGTCTCAAGCCGATAATTTACTTGTTTTGAACAACTTGAATCGAAAATAGCAAAGCGGAGGTTTTAATATTGTTACGCCGAATTGAAAATTTACTAATCCGAAAAAACTATATCTCAAGCCGATAATTTACTTGTTTTAAACAACTTGAATCAAAAGTAGCAAAGCGGAGGTTTTAATATTGTTACGCCGAATTGAAAATTTACTAATCCGAAAAACTCTGTCTCAAGCCGATAATTTACTTGTTTTGAAAAGGCTAAATCAAAAGTAGCAAAGCGGAGATTTTAATATTGTTGCGCCGAATTGAGAATTTACTAATTCTAATAAACTATATCTCAAGCCGATTATTCAATTGTCTTTAAAAGCTTGAATCGAAAGTAGAAAAGCGGAAGTTTTAATATTGTTATGCCGAATTGAAAATTTACTAATCTGAAAAACTATATCTCAAGCCGATTATTCAATTGATTTTAAAAGCCTGAATCGAAAGTAGGAATGAAAAGGCAGAATGGCAACAACGCATAAAGAAAATGTGGGTTTTGTGGCTAACTCCAAAGTTCTGTTCCTTTTTACTATGTACGTTCATACTTATTTACTATTTTTAGTCAATAAGAAACAAAACTATAAATAAGTATAAACTCAGTGCTGTCGTCGATAAATCCCGATTTATCTACTCCCACACTTCCTTTATACAAACCGTTGTGGGTAATGCGAAAAAATCACGAAAACCAATGAAATTAGACTTTCAATTAAACTTTTCACCTACTCAATCTGACTTGAAAGAAATTGAAAAGTGGTTAATTGAGGAAGATAAAACATCTGGAGAAGGTTTTTATTGCAATTGGACAATTATAGAAAAAGCATTTAGAAATAAGGAGTTTATAACCTTAAATCATAATAGTTTCGCAATCGGATTTTTAGTTTGGAGCAAAGGAGAAATTTATGCCGAAATTGATATAATGGAAATTAAACCTGAAAATCGAAATAACGGAATTGGAAAACATTTCTTTAACCAAATTGCTGATTATTTTAAAGAAAAAGGTTTTTTAGCGATTAAATTATTTTGCTCGCCAACTGAATCAGAAAAGTTTTGGAAAAAGATGGATTTTATCAAATTTCCTGACAGAGGATATTCTGAATCTGATTTAACTTACTATAAACCATTAATTGAAATTCAACAAACGACAAAAAGCAATTCAGATAACATAATCGAATTATGGAACGTTGAACCTTATCAAGTGAAAAATCACGAACCAAAATGGACTTGGGATATTAATACAAATTTAGATAAGTTATTATTGCCAATAATTCAACCTTGTAACTGCGATTGGAATTTAAGATGGACTAAAAATGGAAAAATAATAAAAGAAGATAAAGTAAAATACTTTTCAGAAAATAATAGAGTTGAATACAGCCCATTTTTATTTATAACTGAACTGAATGAATAAAAAAGAAAGCACGTACCCACAACACCGTATAAAAATAATTGCGGTTTAGTGCTTAATCAAAGGTCGTTGCGTGTTTGTAACGTCTGATTTTCCTTCGGAAAATCCTCGCATACAAACCCGCAACTATTCTTATACATAAACGTTAGGCTTCATTATTCCCAACGATAGACCTTAATTTATCCAAATAAGATTTAGCTACATTAGCTTTCTTAGGACTGACGTGATAATTTCTATATCTACAAGTGCGACATAAATCATGTAAGTTACGATAAAGATTACCTGCACCTTGAATTCTTTGCTCAACAAGTTTTATCGTTGATTGATGTTTAGATATTCTAATACCTTCGTCTCTAGATTTCGAATAATATTGCTCAAAACTAGAGTACTCAAATCCTTCATTATCTCTAAAAGGAAAAATTTCCTCTTGAACTAAATGCAAAGCAGAATAAAAAGCAGTTGTAACAACCCAATCTAAATAATTTCCGTCATTTAATAAAAATTCACAAGCATTATAATTATGCTCCGAATGGGTGTTAGACATTATCAGCAGTCATTTTGTAATTCATAAAAAAACCGTCAGAAACTAATAAGTTTTTATTAAAATCAACTTCTTCTCTGTCAGAAAACATAAACATTACATTATAATACTTGTCTTCAGTAACTTCTTCTTCAATAGTAGATGCGAAATCATAACTTACTAAAAAATCTTCCGAAATAAATTCATCTTCAGATAATGTTATGAGTATAATAAAGTCATTGAATGAATTTATTTTCAAATGTGCCGAGATAGGATTTAACTTTCTCTTGTTTAAAAAAGAAATCATCTTCTGAGTATAATTAGCTGACTTACTTATGTTTTCATTCAACTTATCAACAAATATTTGATTACTCTCCTTTAAGCCTACTTCTTTTCCTTTAAGATAAGCATCAATAACATCATCATTAGTGTAAATAGAGTTCTTATCGACAGAAATCTCCCAAGGTAAAGACATATCTAAGTCTTTATCTGTATTTTGTGTAGTTATTTTCATATTTAAAACGTGTGCAAAAATATATAATTATTGTTAATAACTTGTGTTAAAAATAGTTTATTTTCACAAACAAACAAACAAATAGTCGATAAAATTAACGCAGCCTAACACCGTATAAAAAAAATTGCTTGTTTCTGTTACTAATTCTTAGTTTCATTTTTATTAATTTAATATATTTATAACCTGAAAGTTTTGGCTTTTTTAACCGCAACTTTCATTATACAAAACCGTTGTAAGTAATTCGCAAAAATATCGCAATTAGAACCTGATTTTTAAGTAAATACAGAATTTAAAAATATCGCTAGAAAAATATTACGAATAAAATTTAGAATCTATAAATACTTAAATTTACTCTAAATCTGAAAATAAAATTGACCGAATTATTACGTGAAATTTGAATTTATAACGTTTGTAGAATTGAGAAAAATACAGAATTGAAATCGCAAAATTTACGCAAAATCTGAAAATAAAATTGACTGAATTATTATGTGAAATCTGAATTTATAACGCTTTTAGAATTGAAAAAAACACAGAATAGAAATTGCATAATTTACAGAAAATCAGAATTATAAATCACAAACTGAAAAAAAACAAACTACTTACAACAAAGTATATAAAAAATGCTTAATTTAGTCATAATACAAAAGTCAGTGCCGTTTTGCTACATCTGATTTTCCTGCGGAAAATCCTCGTACACAAAACAGCACTTTTCATATACAAAGCGTTGTAGGTAATACACCAAACGAACTAAAAACACATTTTTAAAATGGAAGATTTATCTAGTAATGAAATATTTCTTGACATATTAGATAATTTCATAATAGAAGCCGAGAAATCTATTGAAACAGAAAAGCTTGCTAAAGAATTTAAAAAAATAGGCAAAATAGATTTTAAGAATTTTTATAATGTTGAAAAACGAGCAAAATTATTTTTAAAGATATCCGAATCATTATACCTATCTTCTAAAATATCAATAAATGAGTTTTTCTATTACCAAAACCACGCTATTGAAGGTCTAATGTTTGAATCAAAGGTTTCTGAAGGACATTACAAATCTGAATTACAACCAATAGAAGATGAAATAGAAAAAGTAAAAGAAAAACACAATCTTAAACCTGATGAATATTGGTTAATAGACGAAGTACCACCTGAATATCAAACCCTAAATGAACAATACGAAAAAGTATTAGATAATAAAATTGAAGATTTATTCAGAGAATTTGCTTCGGCAAAACCATTAGCATCTTTTTTAAATGAAAAAGAAATATTCGAAAAAATTGTTGAAATCGGTCGAAAATCAGTTTTTGTAAAAGATGAAACTGATAGACTTACTGAATTAAATATAATATATAAAAAAGAAGCTGATTTAAGTGAAAGTGCAAAAGCATTTTTATCAGCTAGTATATTGCTTGGTTCTATAATTGAGACAAAAATGATAATAAAGTGTCTAGAAAACCCTGATAAAGTTAAAGCTGTTGTCCGAGAAATTAAATCTAATAAAGGAAAAATAAATATAAAGTCTAATAAACCGACTGATTGGAATTTAAACGCTTTAATAGAAGTATCTAAAAAATGCAATTGGCTACCAAATATTGAGACGGAAAAGTTTGTTTTTTCAACTGAAAACATATGCCATTTTATACGAAATATTAGGAACCTAGTTCATCCAGGTAATCATATAAAGAAAGCGTCTAGCTTAACATTAAGTGAGAATAATTTTAAAAAAATTAAAAATTCTTATGAATTAATTTGCTTGACATTAAACGAAACATAAAAGAAAGTACTACCTACAACACCGTATATAATTTATTGCTGGCTTCTTGCCTACTTACGAAAGTCCTCGCGGACTTTCTTGGTCGGTAATTATTTACTAAATTAGTTGCTTGAAACACGCAACAAATCATATACAAATCCGTTACCTGCAAGCTAAAAATAAAACTTTGAAAAAAATATTATACATAATCGGACTATGTTTTTCGTTTTTTGGAATACCTCTTTTTTATTTTATGTCTATAAATACAAGAGTCAGTCTGAAATACGAAACGGAAACGGGAGAATGTGTATCTCAAATTTCTGGTGTAAATTTATGTAAACAACAAGATTTATTCCTTGGACTAACCTATACAAGCGGAATTGTATTTATGATTTTAATTAGTCTGTTAGTTTACAAAACAATAAAATGGAAAGTATAAATGAATTTTGATACAGAAAAAAATGAAAATTTTAAAACTTATAATATTATTAATCGCAACAACGCAATTGATTAAAGCTCAATCCGTAGACTTTGAATTAATAAAATATAACGGGCTGAATTTCCATTCGACTAAATCTGATATAATCGGGAAATTTGGAAAACCCCACAAGAAATACGACCCAAATTATGAATGTGGTTTTTTATCAACTGATTCCCAAGATGATGAATATTTGACTCTTGATTATGGAAAAATCAAATTCACTGGAAACAAACAGGAGCTATATGTTTTGGAACAAGTTGATTTAGAAAATGACAGTACAATTAAAATAAAATATGGAAATGAAAACCTGACTTGTGAAACTGACTTAGCAAAATTGATTGAAATATTTGGCGATGGATTAGCTAAACATTTTGGAAATGAATTAAACGGAGCTATTGTCATTTTCCACGAAAGAGCTGATGATGGAATACGATTAAGTATAAAAAATGGAAAATTAATACGATTTGAATATTGGTCACCCTGTTAAAAAGCCAGCAGGTAACAATGGCTATAGTTAATACGGGTTTTGGTGCTTAACCCCAAATTAAGAGCTTTAAACCAAGTCCGCCAAATCTTTTGATTTGGCTTTAAAATAAAAAAGATAAAACAAAATAAAAAGTTTTGGCTAAGTGCTTAATCGGAAATTAATTGCTTTTTAATTCCCGTACTAACCATAGCCGAGACGTTGGCAGTCATTATGAAAGTCGCGCTTAAAATAACAATCATCTTCATTTTACTGACTTCAGGTCAATTAATGGCTCAATCAGATAATTATTCCGATTCGGTAAATGAACTAATTGAACTAATCAACAAAAAATTAAATTCAACAGATAGTTTATCTATTAAAATTGAGTTCACCAATAGACATAGAAGAGAATATAAAATAAACTCAATTGTTACGCTCAAAAAAGAAAATGTTACACTCAAAAGTCACATAAATAATATGCTTGATGAAGATTCTCATGTCGTTTTCAATTATGCGAAGGCTGAATTTGAAACGGAACTGAAAAATCAAATAAAAATATTATCTGACTATAAAAAACAACTTATTTTGGGTGGAAATCATCAAGAAATAAATCTGACTTACAACAACTTGACCAAAACTTACAGGACTCAAAAAGCATTAGCTTTAATGAATCTATTTGATAGTGGCGGACTGAAATATGAAAAGAAATAAAAAACACCTGCCAACAATGTATAACCGCAATTACGGCGGATTCGACTAAGTCCGAATCCACTCGGAATTGCTAAAGTTTGTGCTAAACCGAAAATAATCGCTAATTTACCCCATAACTGACGGTTATACGAAGCCGTTGTAAAACATTTGACAAAAACCGAAATGCGACAGAATAGAAAAGAAACAGCTTGGAAAAAAAGTCGAAAATTCGGAGACGTAAAAGGCGGAAGAAAAAGACCGAAACTTGCTGATAATATTTTCAGTCGACAACATAATTTTTTGGCACCAACTGAAAATGAAGAAACGCCAATTTTTATAGTGGATAATTCCTCAAGAGATTTATATTTTCCAGTAACAGTTGACGAAATAAAAGAGTTTTTAAAGAAATTACCATCTGAACATACCGAAAATCTGACTCATATATGGTTGAGAAAAATGACCAATAAAGAATATGAAAAAGAAGGAAGTTTTCAAGGTTGTTTCATTTGTGGTAGCGGAGTGAATTTAATTGTCCTTTATCCATTTCCGACTGACTTAAAAATGGAATTTGGAAATAAAAAGCCATCTAACAAAACATTGAAATGGTATTCTGCTTACGAGCCTGAATTGATTCACTCAAACGGAAATTGGACTTTAAAATGGACTGAAGAAAAAATTAAGAGATATTATTTAGAAGGTTTACTTCTTCACGAAATTGGACATCAAATAGATAGTATCTATCGGAGATATTGGAGTCCGAATTACAAAAAGCAACGAGCGGAAAATTATGCTGACAATTTTGCTTATTATTGGGGAAATGAAGTCAGAAATGAAATTGAATAAATAAAAAACGTTTTACAACACCGTGTATAATTAATTGCTTTGGCAAGTGCTTATTTGGAAAATTCCTTCGGAATTTTCTTTGGTTCGTTTTTGTTTACTAAATTAGTTGCTTAACCACGCAACTAACCATACACAACAACGTTGTAGGTAATTAGAGCAACTTAAACCAAAAATAATAATTATGAAGAATAATGAAACATTTAGAATTGAAATAACAGAAGAAGGAAAGGCAAATATTTTTCAAGGAGATTTTAACTGGGGAGAAGTAAATATTCCTCAAGATTCTTGGAATGATTTAATTACTGGATTAAAAGGTATTGCAACTATTCCTGAAACAGAAATTAACATTAATTCAGGTGGTGGTACTATTGGACCTGGAGTTCCACCTCCACCACCACCACCAATTCCAAAACCAAAATGTAAAGGACCTTTATGCCCTGGAGGTTCAACTTTCTCAACTTTAAACGACTTAAGAGAACACATTACTGCACCCTTAATAAATCCCGGGAATCCAGATTTTATTGAATTCAACCTTAAAAATAAAAACGTAATTCTAATCAAAACTGAAATAACTAATAAAATATTAAAGTAAGTTAAAAAACCAAATAATGGAATTATCAGCGATAGTCAAAATATTAGATTTATTTCCTAATTTTTATGAATCTTTTAAGAAAGGGAGAACAGAAAAAAAGAAGAATTTAAAAACGCCTTGAAAGTTTTAAGCAAAGCTATATTGGAAACAAAATCATATTTGAAAAATGGTTTAGAAATAAGAAATCAAGAAAAAGAAGATAAAATAAGAGATTACTGGAATGAGGCACATTTAGAATTAAGAGCAATTGATTCAGAACTTGCTACTAGATGTTTTTCAAAAGCTGAATATTGGACTAATCCTAAATCTTGGAATGATGAAAAGATTAATAAATATAATATTACTCTAGATTCATTAAGTGATTCATTAAAACAATTGGAAATATAACTACCTACAACACCGTATAAAAATAATGCGGTATTAAGTGCTTAATCAAAGGTTAGTGCTCTTTTGTTACGTCTGATTTTCCTGCGGAAAATCCTCGCGTACAAAACCGCACTATTCTTATACAAACCGTTGGGTGTAATTCCCCACGAAACAGAAATTTTACTAAATTCTTCTGCTAACAACCAGAAGGAAATGGAATAAAAAAAGTAAAAATGAAAGAATTTTTAAAAATTATAATCAATAACTAAATTTGACGTTAGTCAGAATTAACACAAAAAACTAAAAAATAAACATTATGAAAAAACACCAGTATATAATTCTATTTTCGATAATTTCCTTCTTTACTTCTTGCGCATTAAAACCCATAACTTCTGAATATACATTTATAAAAACTGATTTAGAAAAAGTTGAAATGGACAAATTAGGAAATGGAACGATTTTAATTTATAATGGAGCTGATATTTTGCATAAAATTGACAATACTGCCAGATTAAATATTTGGATTGGGAATAAAGCTTTAGGGCAAATTAGACCTAGAGAATATGTTATAATTAATCTCAAAGATGGAAATTATGAGTTTAAAGCTTTACATATTGACGTAGTTAAGATGAGAAGTACACACGATGTGAAAATTGACTCAAATACAAAAGTGATTAAAATTAAACCAAATCTGACTTCAAACAGATTGACTGTGACAAACGAATTTCCAAAGAAATTTGAAAAATATAAATATGCTGAAAAAAGATAGTTTGAAAAAAAACTACACCCAACACCGTATAAATTTTATTGCTTTTTCTAGGTTTACTTACGAAAGTCCTTGCGGACTTTCTTTGTCCGTAATTATTTAGTAAATTTACTGCTAAACCAACGCAACAAAGCTTATACAACAACGTTGTAAATAATGGCGGAAAATTACTCAGACAGAAACAATTCTGAGTAAAAAAACAAGAAATTTATTGTAGAATAATTCGAATTTAAGTTACGCTTTTCTGTCAACACTGGAAAAATAACAATCCCAAGTTTAGAGCAATTTTACGGAATTTTTACTCAATCGGAATTTTAAAAATTGACAAATACGGAACTGAACGCAGAAAATCACTCTTGCGGAATTTAGCAACTTTGCGGACTTGAAATCTTTGCGAAATTGTTTACTCAAACGCGGAATTTTGAAAATACCGGAAAACTTAAAACGGAATTATAAATCGAAAAAAACCACAATTTACAACAATGTACATAATTTATTGCTAAACAGTTTTTCCTGCGGAAAAACCTCGCAAGCGTAAAAGTCTGTGTTTTATTTATTATTTTTTCGCTAAATTTACGCAACAAACTATAAGCACAAAGCCGTTGTGCGTCATACCCAAAAAACCGAGAAAATTGACTGAAAAAATAAGAACAGAATTAAAACGAATTGAAAAAGAAAATGACATTCAAATTCTCTATGCTGTTGAGTCAGGAAGTAGAGCTTGGGGATTTGCATCAACTGATAGTGATTGGGATGTGAGATTTTTATATATTCAAAATACGAATTGGTATTTATCAATTGATGACAAAAAAGACAATATGGAAGTTATGCTTCCGAATGATTTAGATTTTGCAGGTTGGGAATTACGAAAAACTCTAAAATTATTTAGAAAATTAAATCCACCATTATTAGAATGGTTGAGAAGTCCGTTAATTTATTTAGAACAATATTCCACAGCGGAAAAAATGCGTGAACTGACTAAATATTATTTTAACCCAAAATCTTGTACTTATCACTATTTGCATATGGCAAAAGGGAATTATCGAGATTACTTACAAACTGATTTAGTAAGAGTGAAAAAATACTTTTATGTTTTGAGACCAATATTAGCTTGTAAATGGATTGAATCTATGGGAACAATGGCACCAATGGAATTTGAAAAGCTTGTTAATACACAAGTTGAGAATCCTGAATTGAAAAAAGAAATCGAGAAGTTGTTGGAACGAAAAAAATCAGGCGAGGAACTTGACAAAGAACCACGAATTGAAATAATTAATAAATTTGTCGAAAAAGAAATTGAATATTTTGAAAAGAAAGTAGAAGATTATAATAAAAACCTCAAACCAGAAACTGAAAAATTAGACAATCTATTTAGAGAAACATTAAATGAAGTTTGGAAATAAAAAGTACGAACGCACAACACCGTATATAATTTATTGCTGGCTTCTTTCCTACTTACGAAAGTCCTCGCGGACTTTCTTGGTCGGTAATTATTTACTAAATTAGTTGCTTAAAACACGCAACAAACCATATACAAACACGTTGTGCGTCATATAAAAACAGACCCGAAAATGAAATACGTCTTACTAACATTATTGACAATTTTATCAGTTTCTTGTAATTCCCAAGGCAAGAAAGTGAATACTTCCGAATTGGAAAATCCAGTTTTAGAAAAATCTGATTCGCAAATTGGAGAATATGTTGTAGAAACGTTTCAAGACTCTAAAGGAAATATTTGGTTTGGAACTTTAGAAAAAGGAGTTGCAAAATTTGATGGAAACAATCTGAAATATTTGACAACAAAGGACGGATTACCGAGTAATCGAATAACAAAAGTTATTGAAGATAATTTGGAAAATTTATGGTTTGGAACAGGTGCAGGATTATCGAAATTTGACGGAAAAACATTTACAAATTATTCAGAAAAAGATGGACTTTGTAGCGATATGGTGAGCAATTTATTTATCGATAGTAAAGGTGTCTTTTGGATTGGAACTTGGAGCGGAGTTTGCAAGTTTGACGGAACTCGATTTGAAAAATTCCAAATTCCTTATCCTAAAGTAGAAACTAAAATCAACCCAGACACAAAAAATTGGATAACTTCAATCGCAGAAGATTCAAAAGGGAATATTTGGTTCGGAAGAGACGGCTACGGAGCAAGTAAGTTTGACGGTAATTCGTTTGTTCATTTCACCACAAAAGAAGGTTTGAACTCAAATAATGTTCAGTCAATTGCTGAAGACAAAGAAGGAAATATTTGGATTGGAACAAGAGTAACAGAAAAAGACAATGCCGACATAAACAAACGATTTGGAAAAGGTGGTTTAAATAAGTATGACGGAGACAAATTCGTTCAATTTCCAAAAATTGAAGGGCTTAATGAACGTGATGTTTACACAATTTATAAAGACAATTCTAACGATTTATGGATTAGCACGACAAGTAATGGAGTTTACTATTATACAAACAATGAATTCGTAAATTATAATGTTCCAACTTCGACAATGAGTTTTTTAAAAGACAAAAAAGGGAATGTTTGGTTAGGGTGTGCAGGTGGATTATACAAAATTAACAAAGATGGGGAAACAAAAAATGTAACGACAAATGGACCTTGGAAATAGAAAATACGAACGCACAACACCGTGTTGTGCAGTTAATATCCTGAAAGCATTGTGTTTACTAGATTAAATAATAATTATTTAAAAAAGGTACAACATAGGTACAACTTTTTAAACTATAAAATTAAGAAGTAAAAATAGTGATCTAAAAGCATAGAAAAACCGTTACAAATATACTGTAACGGTTTCTTTTTGTATGTATTTACGCTTAAAGTTATTAAGCCGCCGTACCAGAGCCTAAATACAAACTATTTGATACTTGCTTTCCATCTTCTGAGATAAAAGCAATAAACATTTCTACTGTATCACCTGCATAAGTAGCTGGTATGTTTACTACTTCCGAACCTACAATCCTTACTCTTCCATCCAAAATATACATTGATTCTTTTTTACTTGGATTGTATACTAAAACCATTGATTTATCTGTTGCATTCGCATTTCCTTCTGCTGAATTATCATCCCAAGCAAATGATACTTGCCCTGGTGTTGTTAAATCTACTACTGCA
The DNA here is from genome assembly GCF_027941755.1 of Tenacibaculum retecalamus. Lineage (NCBI taxonomy): Bacteria > Pseudomonadati > Bacteroidota > Flavobacteriia > Flavobacteriales > Flavobacteriaceae > Tenacibaculum > Tenacibaculum retecalamus. Next base: position 1,855,326 of record NZ_CP115916.1, read on the forward strand.
TTTAACGCTGTAGATAATGAACCTCTACTCAATAAAGCATTTGAATAATCTACTGTAAAATTTGGAGCAACTCCACCTACTGCATTATTTAGTACGTAAGACATCGCAGCATTAAACTCTGTTTTCTTTACCGCAAACGACTTATAACCTAATCTTATAAATTCTATATTCGGTTGCAAATATTCTAATGTAGCACTAAACTTATTACGTTGATTAACTTGTCCCTCTGTTCGAGGATTTGCCACGCTTGATGGTTTAATTCTGATGTAGTCAATACCTTTCCAACTACCACCAATTACGTTACCTACCTTACCAGATAAGCCTCCTAAAATTCCTTGAGATATTTTTCCCATTTTTATAACTATTTTTAATTAATACTCGTTCGGGTTTGGTACGGACTTTATATTGCTTTTAAACCTTATTATTAAGATTAATATAATTAAATTTACTTCATTTTACTACTATTATAAGCCATTATGATGCCTTTGCATTAGGCTTCTTTCGTTTGCATTAGATTGAAGCAATTACGTATATATGCAACCTTTAAAACTGCCATTTTATCAATGACATTTTGTAGTTCTTTTTCTTTTTTACTGATAACTTCAACCGTTTTAATATGTTTTTGCATTATATCGCCTGCATTACAATTTGATTCTATACTGCTTTTAAGCGTTTTTCTGCAATCATCTATTGAGATAAATGGAATAACACTCCCTTTTAAATAGTAAGCATAAAAACCGCCTATTTGTAGCATCATAGACAAATGAAAAAGCGTGTTTTTTTCTTTTTCCGTTGAAGATGTTACTACAAAACAATTAGGACAAGGATTTGATAGCGGTTTTCCGCTATTTAGACCTTTGTTTAGTATAAAAAAATGAGGGTTTGAGTAAGTTCTTCCGCTTCGGTGTGTTTTCAGTTCAAAAGTTGACATAGCTATCCAATTAAAAATTTGTTTTGCTACGCTTCGCGCCATTATTTTTTGGAAAAGAAAGAAAAAAGATGTGCTACCGAAAAGTGCCTTGGATAAGACTGTCAAGGTTTTTGGATAAAAGTTTTTGGAGTTAAAATATTTAATGAAAAAGAAGAAATACTATAAAAAAAGTTTTATTCAAAACCCGTAGGGCTTGACCTTTACAGGCTTTTAGCGTTGGCTGTAGCAAGGCACTTATATTTGCTACCTTTTTTATTTTTTTATAGTTCTAAATATCCTTGTTAAACGGTTTTTATTTTTTAGTGAAATGAAACAAGCAAATACTTGAGGTAAGGAATACTTGGACTTAACGATGGTTTTGTGAAGCTTGAATGAGATAAGAAATAAAATACTAATTAAAGTACGTAGTGCGCTGGCAGTAGCGAAGATAAGTGTGTGCTTATTTATCTGCTGTAACTATTTTTTAATACACTCCTTTAATTTTGTGTAAAAACTTATTCTAATAGGCTTATATGCAGCTATAAATAAGCATACTCTTATTGGCTTTCTTTTTAATTTTATAGGTGTTTTACCTAATGCTTTTTTACAATAACTAAATTATTATAAACTAAAAAAATTGTTGAAATGAAACGAATAAACACTTATAAAAATAATGCAACAGGTTGAAAATATGGTTTAATACCTCAACTATTATTGATTGTTAGGGTGTGCGCGTTGGATGAGCGGATATTTTACATAATACCTGTTATAACTACAAAATAAATTAAAGCTGCGTAAGCAAACCCTTGAAAAGCATTTTGCTATTATAACTTCTATTATGTAACTTAGCTTTGGGTTGGTTTTGTGGCGGAATAGTTGTTTTGAGCGTTGGCAATAGTTCTTTGCTTTTTTATTGTACCAATTTATTAAAATAGATACTTTTAAATAAAAGAAGCAATGTGCTATTATAGCGTTGGCTACAACTATTGTGACATAAAACCAACTATGCGGTGGCGCGCGGAATAAAATAAAAGACAGAGGATTATTGCCTAAGCAATAAACTGGATTTTATTTTGTGGGGAATTTTAAAACTACTACTTTATAGAATCAACAAAACTATGGTAACCGTTACCAAGATCTACAGATTTTAAAATTGTTTTAGAATTGTATTTTTTAGTTAGACCAACTTTTGCAGCATAAGAAGAACCACTAATCAAGGATGAATTTTCTTCTCTTGATTTTAACGAATTTGGTTTATATTTTAATTGCCCTTTCATTATAATTATAACGTAAACTAAAGCGAATTATTATTTAAAGCCTTTTTCAAAAGTGAATAAGCGTCATCAAATGTAGTGTTTTTTTTGCAATAATCTTTTATTTGACGTTCGTTAGCACCTGTTAACACTCTCTTAGTTGATTTAATTTCTGCTATATTTTCAGCCTTTTGCTGTACAGAAACCAAATATTCTTTATCATCTTTTATACAACTCCAAGAGCTTCCATTTATAATAGAATCCATTTGCCAATCGTGAGTTATTTCAATTTTAGATAAATCGTTTAAAAATTCTAAAACAGATTGATAGCGTTTTGAAGGATCAGGATTCAATGCTTTTCTTATATAATTTCTCAATGTTTGAGGAATATGGTGTAAATAAGAACTTCTATTAGGAAAACTACCATTAAAAATAGACTTCAAGAATTTATCATTATCAAATGACTTATCTTTTTTTACAAATTTGTTAAGTTGATTTTTAAAAAAAGCATTACCATTACATAATCTATAAATTGTCAAACCTGCTTGAAAAATATCACTATGATGAGATATAGTATTAGATTGCAATGTTTCAGGTGCTCTATGAAAACCATAAAACATATCAATTGTAGTCAAACCATCGTCGTTTAAATAGCGAGCTAAACCAAAATCAGTAAGAATAGCATCATCACTATCGGTTAATAAAATATTAGTTGGCTTAATATCACAATGTAATAACTTTTTTGTGTGAATATGATGTAATCCACTTAAAAAATCAATACTGTATTTAATTATTTCACTAACCCTTAATGGTCTTTTATCTATCAAACTATTCAATGACCCTTTTTGAAAAAGAGGCATTGTTATATAAATATATTCATCATCCTGACAAGAATATTGGATTGGTGCTATGTTCGGATGATTTGAATTATATAGTTTTTTAGCTTCATCAAAAAAGTCTGAATCACGTTTGAAATCTGATTTTCTAATTGATTTTACGACAATCTCAGTATCTAATTGATAATCGTGTGCAATATGCACCGTAGAATTTTTCCCTTCTTGACCTATTTCTTTTAGTACTTTAAAATGTAAACTTGTTTGTGTATAATCTTGCATAAAAAGGAATTAAATATTTGATGAAGCAAAGCCAACTAAGACACATTCTCTATGTTCAATAGAAAAATCTTTCCAATCTGTAATGTCGTTAAAAATAGAACCTCCTTCAATTAGTTTTGTTATTTCTCCATCATTTGCAATACCTAATTTAGCTCTTATCGACCCTTTTAAGCCTGTGAAATAAGACTCTACATAACTACTAGCGATAAGTTCCTGAATAACCGCTTCTAGCATCAGCCTAAAACGATCTGGTGATTGCGCATTGTTTTCTATAATACGAATACCTGCTATTTTAACATTGTATTCTTTAAAAATATCAAGTATAGTTTTACGTATATATTTTAATTTATCAGGAATATTAAATGACTTAGGCACTATTAATACTTGATTGACTATAGAAAAAGAACTATCATCATTAAATTGAATAATACTATAAAACACTTTTTGAGGTGTACATCTGATACCTGTTATAGTCATATGTTTATTATTTAAAAACCTTTACTAACGATTGAATATTTTTTACGAGTATATATTTAACTATAATTCTCTTGTGGTTCTGCTGCTTGATTAATATGTTCTTGTGCTTCTTTAACCGTTACTTGACCATTCATTAGCATTGGTAATAACCAATCTCTTAAATCTGCTAATCTTTGGTTTTCTTTTGAATTAATAATTATCTGATTATGTAAGCTTGCCGTTTTAGAATAATAAATGTCTAAAATATCTTTATCTGGAATTAAAATAATTGATTCCTCAACTGTTCCTTTATTAATGTGAGGTTGTTGTGCCCCTGTCCTTAAACTCATTAATCTAGGCAATTCATTTATCAAGTAAGGATAAATATATGATGATTTCAATTTGTTAGACTCCAACAAACCAACAACAGACTGGTTTGCACAACTATCAATAGCTAAAATTGAAGCTCTTAAATGTCGTGTAATAGAAAGTACGCAAGAGCCTTTTGGCATTAGGACTGTTGCCGAATTATCTATTCCTTCTTGAGTTACTTTTTCTTCCGAATCTAAAATGGGAAAATTGGCAATCTCACCAGAATTTAGCCAAGGTATAGTTCCACTCCAATATTCACTTTGTTTTGTGGATGGTGTCCCTCCTAAAACAACATCTAACACGTTACCTACAGTATTGGTTTCCCAGCACTCTGGTATCTCTCGTTTTAAAGCTTCATTATACACCATTTTACCACCTGATGTTTTATATGGCTTATTGTTAGCATCTGGAAAATCAAATTGTACAAACCAATAGTCATAAATAGTTTTAGCGAGTGCTTCTAACTCTTCATTTATTTTGTTATTGATTTCTATTTTAGTATCTGAATTTGATAAAACTTTAGCGATTTGTTTTTGGACTTTTAATTCTGGAAGCCAAATTTTAATTGATTTAACTATATCAAATGTAATTTGCGGAAATGAGCCAATTCTGTTTTCAGCTCTTTTTTGCAAGTAATTTATTGTTCCTTCAAATGTTAAAAAATGATATAAGTAATCTGTGTCTAAATTTTCCGAAAAATTACGTAAAACCATTAGTTTAGTTGACACTACATAATCTTCAGTATTTCTTACATTTTTGACATAAGCATACCTTTTGTTTTTTGGTCTAATCTCACTATAAAGAATATCACCATTTTTAATAGTTTTTTTTGCCTGACCTTTTAATTCAGAAACAGATGTATAATTACTTATTAATATTTCACCTTTTAAAACATCAGATGTATTAAGAAATATAAGTTCATCTTTGTCAAACTTATGTGTAATCGAAATCGACTTAATTAAGTCGCCTAAAGCAACATAATTATTCATATTTCAATGCTTTTAAATTATTTTTAATTTCTTTTTCCAAAGTAGCACTTCTATTAAACAAGTCATTTAAACTGATTTTGAAGTCTTCCAATTTATTATCAAATTCTTGTGCAGATATATCTATATATTCAATTTTTACTTCAAAATATTGCCCTGCACTTAAGCTGTAGTTTTTAGCTTTTATATCATCATACGACAGTTTAACAGATAAATCTTCAACAATTTTCCTATTATTAAAAATGTCAACTATTTGCTGTTCTTCAGTTTCAGATAAAACTGTTTTTTGATTTTTACCATCTTTTATTTTAGTACCTAAATTAGATGCGTCAATTAATATTACATCTTCAGTATTATTCTTGTCTAAAAAAACAATTGACACATTAGTCCCTGTAGTAGCAAAAATATTAGAGGGCATACTTACAACACCTGCCAACATTTTACTTTCTACCATTTTTTTTCTAATTTTTTTATCAATACCTGATTGAGTAGTAATAAAACCTGTTGGTACAACAATAGCTGCCTTACCTGTTTTAGTTAAACTGTGCATAATATGCTGCAAAAACAAACTGTAAACTGCCATTGATTTTTTGTTTTTTGCGGGGATTTTAGGTATTCCTGCAAAAAAGCGTTCGTTATTTTCTTTACTATCTAAATCGTCTCTATACTCGCTAAAATCTAATTTAAACGGTGGGTTTGATACTATATAATCAAACTTCTGTAACTCGTTATTATCATCTTTATGATAAGGTGCTAAAATGGTATTACCACGTACTACATTTTGTAATGAATGTACTAAATTATTTAAGATTAGATTTAAACGTAATAATTTGGATGACTTTTTAGAAACATCTTGAGAGTAGATAGTACATTTATCTTCACCAATAGCGTGTGCTAAATTCATTAAAAGCGTTCCAGAACCTGCACTTGGGTCATAACAGGTAACATCTTGAATATTATCTTCGGTTACCATAATAGAAGCCATAATTTTAGCAACTGCGTGAGGTGTATAATACTCTGCATACGTACCACCACTATCGTTGTTATAGTCTTTTATTAAGTACTCAAAAATAGTAGCATAGAAATCATATTTTTCATTAAAGATATGCTCGAAACTAAAATCTACTAATTGGTTTACAATTGCCTTACAAAACGCATTACGTTCTGCTGTTTCTACAATTTCACTAATACGCTCAAATAAAGGTTCTTTAGAACCTCCTGTTGTTTTTACAGAGAAGATGTCATTATTTTGAATGGCAATATCCATCAAGGTATCGTCAAAGGTTTTAGCAAAATCTGGTGTGTTTTGTATATCGAATAAATGCGAAATAAAATGCTGTGTTTGTAATACTGCTGTATCTGCATTTAACTGTAAGGTTAGCATTTCATACTCTTCATCAGGTAATGCTTCAATAGCCTTTTGCCATTTTTCAGCTTTCGCTAATTCAGGATTTAATTGTTTTACCTCGTAAGCAAATTTGTCGTTTAAAAACTTATATAAAAATACTTGTGTTATGATTTTATATTCGTCACCATCATTACCTAAACCATAATTAGAACAAATTCCTTTAAGGCTGTCTATTAGGTCTTTTACTTGTGTTTGAAATTGTACTGTTGTTGTCATTTATTATATCTAAGCTGTTCGCCCGTGAAATTCGTTAGTATATTCTTGCACTACTAAATTATTAATGAATTTAGAAGTCTCTGGATTTAGTTTAATATTATTTTGTTTTACAAATTGATTAATAACCAATTTTATCATCATCTTATCTAAATAGCCTTCATTTTGTAATAACCTACTATTCTGTATTACTTGCAGGTCTGCTTCACTTTTAACCGATTGCAAAGCTTCAAATAATTGGCTTTCTCTTTTTGTTAAACCACCTTTTTCTACTAATCGTTTATGAATACGACAGTATTTAGGATCGTTATCATATTTAGCTTGTAGTAATTTATTTTGTCTATTTAACTCTAATATTTTTGCGTGAATTTCTTTTAACGCTCCAATATTAGCTTTCATATCGTCTTGCGTTACTTCGTTTAGTTTTTTCTTTTTAAAGAGACGCTCTAATTCATCGTACAAACTTACAAATTCAGGGTCTTTTTTGTCAAAATTACTTGCTAATTCTTCTCTTGTTTTACGAAGCGTATCTTTTAGTTGGTCTGCTAAGATTAGTTCTTCTTCTCCAACCTTATTAAACATAAACACTACATCTTCTAAGGCTACATTTAATAGATTGGTAGTATCTATATTATTTTCTAACGCTTCCTTTTGATTTAGTAACTGTAAGTGATTATTAGCTTCTCTATACAATACTGAAAGCTTTTTAAAATCTACTTTTTCTAACAACTCATAATGCCCAAATAAACGAATTAGATTGTACAGACTTTTAGCATTACCTAAAGCCTTTACTAAACCTAACATTTTTTTACGGTCTGATATTTGAGAAATTTGCTGTGAGAAGTTTTCAGCGTTTAAAGTATCATAATGAAATAATATCTCTTTTATATCTGCTATTTCTTCTTGAATTTCTTCTTTAGATTTAAAGATGTTAGAGTAATGCTCCATTTCATCACCTAAAACCTCTTGAAGCTCTTCAAAATAGTCTTTATTGGTTTTATCAAACTCTGCTTTAATATCTGCAAAATCAACTACAAAACCATATTTATAATCTTTATAAGTTCTGTTTACTCTGGTTAAAGTTTGTAATAAATTATGTTTTTTAATTAAACGACCTATATATAATTTCTTTAGCCTTTTAGCATCGAAACCAGTTAATAACATATTGTAAACAAAAAGAAAATCTATTTTACCATCTTTAAAATCTTCTACTTCTTGTTTACGTTCTTCTTTAGTACCTATGTCGTGAAGAATTAAAGCTGCTTTTTTTACTTTATAACTTTCTCTTTTTTTATCTCCGTAAGATTCTCTTTCCTCTGCTACTTTATCTAAAACAACAGCATCACTATCTCTATATTTATTATTAAATATTTCAAATAACATTTTAGCTTGATCTGAACTATCACATACTACCATTGCACCAACGGAAGCATCATTATTCATTAACCTAAAACTTTCAAAATCTTCAACAATGTAATCTAACATTGGTTCTGCAAAACGTACATCTGCATAAATTTTCTTTTTAGGAACATCACCTTGTAATACTTTAATTTCTTTTAAGGCTTGTTCTAAAACCATTTTATAATTAGATGCTATTTCCTCTCTAATTAGTTTTAGTGTATAACCATCTGCAATAGATGCATTGTAGTAGTACTTATGAATATAATCGCCAAACAAGGTTTTAGAATTATATTCTGTACCCAATAAAGGTGTACCGGTTAATCCAATTTTAATAGCGTTTTTATCTGACTGCTCTAAATTTGCTAAGAAACTACCTTCTGGATTATAACTACGATGTACTTCATCTAAGAAATACACACGTTGAATATTTATATCATAATCTTGTTCTGTTACTATTTTAGCATCATCTGAAAATTTTTGAATATTAACTACTGTAATTTCTGCGTTTCCTCTTTCGTTATGTAATGCTGCTTTAGATTTAATGTCTGCTACAAACTCAGTACGAGAATTAACAATATGAACCGTTAAACCTCTGCTTGTAAACTCTCTTTTGGCTTGAATTAACAGGTCTAATCTATCTACTATAAAATAGAATTTTGGTATTACATTTTGTTTTTGATAATAGTCTGTTAGAAACTTAACATTGTAATACGTCAATGCTGTTTTACCACTTCCTTGTGTATGCCAAATGATTCCTTTTCTTATACCCTCATTTAATTTATTCTCTATTGCTTTTGTTGCAAATAATTGCGGATAACGCATTATATGTTTTTGTAAGCCTGAACTTTCATTTACATAAGCTATTGCATACTGTAGCACAAAAGACAATCTATCTTTAGAGAATAAAGAAGTAGAGACTCTATTTGTTGGTGTATTGGAATCTTTATTGGTTAAAAACTCTGGCGAATGTTTAATAATAACTAAGTTGTTATCTTTTAAAACTTCGTTTTCTGTAGCATCATTTTCAGGTAACAAAAGACTTTCTAAATCAAACGTTTCTTCTTCTCTGAAATAATTAAATATTGGTTTGTGATATGATGGTGAAGCATAAAATACACCTTGAACTGTATCTACATCATCACTATCGTATTCCATATTATTAGAGAATACCATTAACTGTGTAATGTTTACAAAACGTCTAAACTTTTTATTTTGGAATCTCTTGTTTATTCTATTTCGTTCTGCAATAATACCTTCTCTGTTATTAGGCTTTTTAACTTCTATAAAAACTAAAGGCAACCCATTAACTAAAAGAATTATATCTGGTCTAAACTCTTCATCACCATTTTTATAAGTTAGTTCTGTAACAACATTAAATGTATTGTTTTCAAAGTTTTCAAAATCAATAATCTTATGTCCAGTTTTTTGACTTAATCTCTCATAGAATGCTTTTCCTAAATCTTCATTATCTAAAAGCAATGAAACATCACTTAATAGTCTTTTAGCTTCGTCTTTATCTAAATCGTGATTGATTTTCTGGATGCTATCAATGAATATATCTGTAAATATGTTTGTTTCTTCATTCCAAACCGCTCCCTTTAATGATAAATATTTATACCCTAATCGAGTAAGATGTAATATTGATGGTATTTTTACTCTTGAATCTTCGTTGAATTTCATTTAGTTTTTTGATTGATTAAGCTCTAAGGGAACTATAAAAATATAAATATATATTGGTTTTATTATGAGGATTCCCACATTTACTTTTTACCCCTGTTTTATGTTATATTACAAGTGCTAAAATAACACCTCTTTTAAACTATTTTTTATTTGCTCATTTATGTGAGCTAATTGCTTATTATTGGATAGATTTTTTAGTTTATTATACACTTTACGTCTGTTATCATAAGTTTCAGAATGATCTATTTTGTACTGTTTTAATATCTCTTGATTTTGAAATAATGCTAAAACCTCTTTTTCTTTATTAGTAAGCTTTGATAATGGAATACTTTGTTGTTTTTCTATTTTATCGTATTTACTTAATAACTCATCTGCTAACATTTTATATTTCTTTTTATCTATTAAATCTTTAACGGTATAAATACCAATAGCATTTTTACGATTGTTTAGATTACGTGTGTAAATTTCTAACTCGAACCGAAATAATGATTTGCCTATTGTATTACGGTCGTGTGTTTTTACTTCAAAAGTTTTATCATAGCCTTTAACATTATAATCTGTTAGATAGAATTTTTTACCGTATTGTTTATTAGCACCTAACATTGGTATCGGTGTTTTACCATTTAGACTTAACCAAGGATTTAGAATTGGTTGTGCTTCTTCTTCTATAACTGTGCCTACCGCTACATAATGAATATTAGCATCATACACATTGAAAGGTAAAACACTATCTAATTTCTGAAATGCCTTAACGACCTGTGAATATGAAAACAACTCGTAATTATTACCCATATACCATTTTTGCAATGAGTTATTACAAGAGATTATATTTCCTTTTAATTCAAGTTTTAAGTTATTTACTGTGGTTTCATAAGCTTTAACTTGATTTGTTTTCTTATTGAAAATAGGTATCCATTTTAAGCCTTTCCAAAAAAATGGGCTTTCTTGTTGTTCTATAACTTCTTTAGGTAATTGTATTACTTGATGCTTTATTTTAAGTGTGTCGTACAAAACGACTACCTTTTATTTTTAAAGGCTTTATTATAGTTTTTATCCAGTAAGACTTCTACATCTTTCATCTTGTAGTAAATTTTACTACCTATTTGAGAAAATGATATTTTTCCTTCGTCTCTCCACGTTTGCGCTGTACGCTTACTAATATGCATTAGCTGGATAAACTCTTGATTGTCGAGAAAAGTTTCTTTTGATGGTTTTTGATTAGATTCTAAAGTAGTGTTTAATTTGTCTAATCTTGATACTAATTCGTTGTACTGCTCTGATGTTAAAATTACTGCTTCCATTTACTTCTTTTTTAAATGTTAATTATTTAATTATAAAGCAAATATGAGTTAACAAAGGAAGCAAAAACAGTTACATATGGTTATATAACCCTACGCAAAACCCTTATAAATATTGACCTGAATGGAAATAAATTATTTTAATTTTCTTAATTCTGATAGCATTGTATGTAGATGTTTTTCCCAAAATTCGATAGCTTTTAAATCTGGACTATTACATTCGTTTCTTAATTTCTGTGTACTTATTCCTTTTTCTGTAGATTTTTTAGTTTGGAAATTAGCAGATATGAAACGGAATAATTCGGCATCTGATTTTGTATTAAATATTTTAGGCTTTAAGTCATTTATCATTTTAAATAATAATGCTAATTGAGGAACGGAAAGGTCTGTTTTAAGTTTTGGTGTGCTTTTAACTTGTGGATTTATTAGGTCTTCCTTTTCTTGAATTTTAGATAATTCGGCATTAATTAAACCTTGTAATTGGTAAATAGGAAAAAACTCTAAAGGAAAGAATAATTTCTCTTTATTGATATAAGTATAATCTAAAGTTAAATCGTTTGTCTTAATATCTAAAGCCTTACCTTTTTTAATGTAACCTAACATTATTAAATCGTCCTCTGTATTACCTTTGGCTTTTAAATCTTCAATTGCTTGTTCGGTTTCATCTTCGGAATAATTACATTCAAAATCATCTTTTGCACCAAACAAATACACTTCTATATCTTTATACAAGTACTGTAAAGCATCTTTATTTAATTGCGTGCGTTCTTTTACTATATTATATAATTGTAAGTCTGTATGGTCTTTACTTCTAATAGTATCAAGTAAATCGTAAATCTCGTTAGTATCTTCTGATTCGGTTTCTGACTCTTCTAAACGATACTCTAATAAGCTCTTAAAAGTGATTAATCTTTCTGCAATTGCCATATATTTTATGAAATGAGTCATAAATTTATTATCAATACCGTATTCGCCATCTTCAATTACTTCTTCCCAAAATGACTCGTAAACTTCTTCTATAGATTTTAATGTTTTAAACTTTGACTTTAAAACCTCTAACACATCATTAATTTCACTAGATAGAAAATTCCTTACTAAGCGTTTTCTATAATCGTATATTGAGTCTCCATCTAAATCAAGTGTTGAAGGATTAATATAACAAGTCAAATATCCTGCAATATCTGGGCTACATTTTGCAAGTTTCTTTTGCATTTTTTTGATTTCACTTTTTGTGAAGTCGTGTTTTTCATCCTCATTTACACAAGATACAAACATCATTTTGTCTTTATCCGTTTCACTATAAGTTTTTAATTCTATGAAAGTATCAATAGCTTCTGTAAACTTTTCTAATAATGCTAATTCTATTTTTGAATATTCTCCCATTTTTTAATTTATGTATTTATCTACTGCATTATCTAATTCACTACTTATAATTTTTGCATAAACCTGTGTTATTCCAATATCAGAATGATCCATTAATTTAGATACGTGTTCTATTCTCATACCATTGTTTAATGCTCTTGTAGCAAATGTATGTCTGCTAATATGAAAGGTTAAAGAAAATGGTAATTCCAAAGTTTCACCCATTTTAGTTAGATACATATTGCTTAACGCTATTGCTTGTCTTACTACTTTTGCTCTTTGTTCTCTGTCTGTAAAATAATCGTTATCAATATTTGCGAAAGGAAATATTATATCGTCTTGATTTACATTTTCAGTTTTATATTTTTCTAAAATATCTATTGCAACTTGCCCAATTCTAAGACTATGCTGTCTGTTTGTTTTGCGTATTGTCTTAGTTATTTTATGCGTTTTAGGATTGTAATTATTCCACTTTAACTCTATTATATCTCCAAACCTTAAACCACCTGAAAAGACAGAAAACAAAAACATATCTTTTATGATTTGCGCCTTTGCTTTATCTGAAACCTCTAATTTAATAAAAGCTTCTAACTGTTCGGCAGTTAAAAAACGTTTTGTACTTTTTGCTTTCTTGACTTTAAATTTACTAAAAGGAAAATGATTTAACGGTATTAAATCCTCTCTCTGCGCTTCTTTAAACATTAAGCCTAGAATCTTTAAAGAAAAATTTATCGTTGTATTATTGTTACCTAAAGTGGTGCTACAGTAACCAGCATAGTCTTTTAATGTCGTTACCGTAATATCATCAAACACTAACTCTTTATGGCCTATAAACTTTTCAAACTTTTTAAGGTAATTTTTATAGTTGTTATATGTTGATAGCGCTAAAGTGTCTTTTTGTTTTTCGCATCGATTGTATGCATACTCAAAGAAATTAACTAACGGTTTTCCCTTTATAGCTTCTTTTAGTTTTCTTGCTGATGTGGATTGATTTTTAGTTTCTAAATCTGCTATTTGTCCTTGTGCATCTGCAACCTTTTGAGAAATGTAACTATTTAGTCGTGTAGAGTTACTATGATTTTTTCTAACCTTTTGTTTATCCTCATCCCATTCGTTAGGCTCTAATTTTAAGCTTAAAGAAATGAATTTAGTTTTTCGGTCTTTTATCACTCTTAAATATAAAGGTGCTTTTCCAGACTTATCTACTTTTGATTTTTTTAAAATTAGTTTTATTGAAGCCATAACTTATTGGTTTAGAATAGGTGCAACAGAGTGCAATCTAATACTAAGGTACAACAATAGGTACAACAAACAATGCTTTTTATTGTATTTTATTACATTATTTTGCATCACCTAAAACAACAAAACCCTTTATTTATAAGGGTTTAAGTGAAATTAAAAGAAATTAGATATAATAGTTAGACAACACCGTGTATAATTAATTGCTTGGTTCTCGCCTACTTACGAAAATCCTCACGGATTTTCTATTCGGTTTTTATTTACTAAATTCCGTGCTTAATCACGCAACTAATCATACACAAACACGTTGCCCACAATAGCGGAAATCACTCAGACGGAAACAATTCTGAGTTAAAAAGCAAGAAATTAATTGTAGAATAACTCTAATTTAAGTTACGTTTTTCTGTCAACACTGGAAAAATAACAATCCCAACTTTAGAGCAATTTTATGGAATTATTACTCAAACGGAATTTTAAAAATTGACAAAAACAGAACTGAACGTAGAAAATCACTCTTGCGGAATTTAGCAATTTTGCGGAATTGAAAATCTTTGCGGAATTGTTTACTCAAACGCTGAATTTTGAAAATATTAGAAAGCAAAAAATGGAATTATTAACCGAAAAAAACTACTGTGGGCAACAATGTGCATAATTTATTGCTAAACAGTTTTTCCTGCGGAAAAACCTCGCAAGCGTAAAAGTCTGTGTTTTATTTATTATTTTTTCGCTAAATTTACGCAACAAACTATAAGCACAAAGCCGTTGCCCACAATAGCGGAAATCACTCAGACGGAAACAATTCTGAGTTAAAAAGCAAGAAATTAATTGTAGAATAACTCTAATTTAAGTTACGTTTTTCTGTCAACACTGGAAAAATAACAATCCCAACTTTAGAGCAATTTTATGGAATTATTACTCAAACGGAATTTTAAAAATTGACAAAAACAGAACTGAACGTAGAAAATCACTCTTGCGGAATTTAGCAATTTTGCGGAATTGAAAATCTTTGCGGAATTGTTTACTCAAACGCTGAATTTTGAAAATATTAGAAAGCAAAAAATGGAATTATTAACCGAAAAAAACTACTGTGGGCAACAATGTGCATAATTTATTGCTAAACAGTTTTTCCTGCGGAAAAACCTCGCAAGCGTAAAAGTCTGTGTTTTATTTATTATTTTTTCGCTAAATTTACGCAACAAACTATAAGCACAAAGCCGTTGGCAGTAATTAAAAAAAAACTCTCCGAAACAAAAAATTACTATTTTCTGTCATATTTTCTTAAAGCCTGTCACTAACTATAATAGAGACATTAAAAATCTATAATTTAAATTTTAAGAAAATGAAAAACACAAAAGAATTAATTCAAGTTCTAACAAAAATTCAAATAATAAGCAGCATAGTTTGGGCTATTTTGCTCATAGTTTGCTACCAAGTATTAGGTGAATCAAATAAGGAGATTAGCCTTATCTTAATCTGCGGTTTCTTTATTGAATTTTTACTTATAAATTCATCTAAAAACAATTTGAAAAAAGAAAAAAACTAGAAATATAATTAAATGAAAGTATTGATATTCTGAAACATCTAAATATAATGGGAAAAAATAAAGATGATGAATTTTTTGAAGAAATTCTTGAAAGGAATAAGTATAAAATATACAGGATTTGTAATATTTATGCTGTTTCTCCAATAGAACCACAAGACCTATTTCAAGAAGTTATTTTTGAAATTTGGAAATCTCTTAAAAACTTCAAAGGTAAATCATCTATTGATACGTGGATATATAAGATTACTGTTAATGTTTGCTTGCGTAAAAAAATGAAATTTGATAAAAGCAATAGGAAAACAGACCGATTTGAATCTATTCATTTTATACCCATAGAAAAAGAAATTGACACTTCTAAACAAGAAAAATTTCAATATTTAAAAGAATGTATTTCAGCATTAAATGAAACGGACACTTCTCTTATTGTCCTTTATTTAGATGATTTATCCTATAAAGAAATTGCAAAAATCACAGGATTATCAGAAAATCATATCGCTGTTAAAATGAAGCGAATCAGAAAAAAATTATTTGAATGTATCACTCCAAAAATCAATTAAAATGCTAGAACAAGAATTAAAAGATATTTGGAATAATTCTTCTCAACCTGAACAAATATCAATTGAAACAAAACAACTGACTGAAGAATTGAATACTAAAATAAATAGTATCCAGAAAAAGATCAGAAATAGAGATGTTAGAGAGATTTCTGCGTCAATATTTGGAATACTTCTTTTTGCCTATTTATTATTCGAAATCCCATTTCCTATTACAAAAGTAGCTTGTGGGTTGGCAATAGCTTGGTTTGGATTTGTTATTTTAAAATTTAGAAAATCAAAAATACAGAATAATAAAACTGATTTTTCATTATCATTATCGGAACAACTTAATCATCAGAAATATATGATGGTACAGCAAGCAAAACTATTAGATTCTGCTTTATATTGGTATGCTATCCCACCTTTTATTATGAATTTTATATTCATTCTAGGGTTAGAAAACCCAACTGATTATAATTGGAATAATAGTATAGCAGAAAGCTTATTACCACTTACTTCTAATTTAAAAACAATAACAATAATAGGTTTAGCATTGTTTTATGCATTTACTTTTTGGGTAAATAAAAGAGCCTTAAACAGGGATGTAAACCCTATGATAAAGAGCATTGAAAAAATGCAAGAACAAATAAAATAAAAACAATGAAACATATCCTATTTATACTAATGTCTTTTTTAGTAACCAATAACACTTTTGCTCAAGAGGAAAGTGAAGTTTCAAAAACTGTTGCAAGCAAGTTTCAACAAAAGTACAATACCAATGATTATGAAGGTATTTATACAATGTTTGCCAACGAAATGAAAAACTTTATGCCACACGATAAAACGCTTGCTTTTTTAAGCGGTTTAAAATCGGAAGCTGGTTATATCAAAACAAAATCCTTTGTAAAATATGAACAACCAAAAGTTGCTTTATACAAAACAAACTTTGAACGTGTTGTAGTCGCTCTTTATATTTCTGTGGATGAAAATTCTAACATTAACGGATTAATGGTAAAACCATTTAAGGAAGAAAAATTACCAGAACTTACCCGTAATTTTTCTTCATTAAAACTCCCTTTTAATGAAGAGTGGATCGTACTTTGGGGAGGTGACACAAAAGAACTGAACTATCATGTAATTGACAAAGCACAAAAAAATGCTTTTGATTTTGTGATTACGAATTCACAAGGCAAGAGCTATGAAAATGATGGAAAAACCAATGAAAATTTTTATGCCTTCGGAAAACAACTTATTGCACCAACAGACGGAGAAATTTTGTTAGTTGTTGATGGCATTAAAGATAACAAACCAGGAATACCAAATCCATTATATGTTCCGGGAAATACAGTTATTATAAAAACCAAAAACAATGAATATTTTTTCTTCGCACATTTTAAACAACATTCCATTGTTGTAAAGCAAGGCCAAATGGTAAAACAAGGAGATTTATTAGGTCTATGTGGAAATTCTGGAAATTCTACAGAACCACACATACATTTTCACATTCAAAATGTTGAAGATATTAATAAGGCTACTGGAACTAAATCCTACTTTGAGAACATTTTAGTTGACGGAGAGGTGAAAAAAGATTATTCCCCAGTTAAAATGGAAAAAGTAAAAAATAAATAAAAACTACTGCCAACACCGTGTATAATTCATTGCTAGTTCTAGCCTACTTGGAAATTCCTTCGGAATTTCCTCTGGTTCGTTTTTGTTTACTAATTTAGTTGCTGAAACACGCAACGAAATCATACACAAACACGTTGTAGTGCATTTGAGAAAACCGAAAAACTGATTTAATAATTGTGATTGTAATTGAGATTTTAGGGGAAATTATTGGTCGAATATTCGTTGAATTTATATTTCACGGAATCATACTCGGAATTTATAGATTATTCAAAAAAGGTATTGAATTTATTCGTGTTAAAATTTTCGGACTTAAAGCAAAACCAATTAAACCGAAAAAAGCACTTGAGAAAAAATTACTCTATAAAAATATTGAGCTGACTGAAAATCTGAATTCGGAACTGAAAGTTGGACAAAAAGGAGTGATTTTAGAAGTAATAGATAAGAACAAAGTTTTCGCGGAATTTTATGACCGTAATGGAAAACAAATTGAATTAAATAATGAGTTGGTTTTTGAAATCGGAATTAAGCAATTCAAACTGAAAAAATAAAAACGCACTACAACACCGTATAAAAATAATTGCGGTGTTTGTGCTTAAACAAAGGTAGTTGCGTGTTTGCTACATCTGATTTTCCTGCGGAAAATCCTCGCACGCAAACCCGCAACTATTCTTATACATAAACGTTAGCCACAAGCACGAAAAAACAGGGCTGCATTCAATAACTTAACGCAACAAATCTAAAATTATAGATTTGTAAAATGACAGTAAAAAAACACAGAAGACTTAGCCTTAAAGAAAGAGTGATTATTCAGACACTTTTAAACGAAAAAAAGACCAAAGCTTATATTGCTAAAACTCTTAGTAGAACACCTTCTACAATTTCTAGAGAAATCAACAAATGGGTACAAAATAAAGAAGATAATTACGATGCAGAATTAGCACATTGGAACGCTAAAGATGATTACGCTAACAAAAGAAATCGTGATAAAATAAGCACATATTCTCTATTAAGATTTTTTGTCTATAAAGGACTTTTATCTAATTGGACTCCTGAACAAATTTCTGGTAGACTTAAAGAATTGCATCCCAATGATCCTATTATGTCCATTTCTCACGAAGCAATATATAGATACATTTACACTAGACCACAGGCCAGTTTAAACAAAAAACTAATCAAGCTGCTTGTTCGCAAAAAAACAAGACGAATACCTTCTAAAAAAAGACGTGGAAAAGGAAGTGTAATAGTTAATCAAGTCAGTATTGACAATAGACCAAAGCATATTGAACTTAGACATGAAGTTGGACATTGGGAAGGCGATTTAGTAATTGGAAAAGACAATAAAAGTGCTATAGGAACCATCGTAGAACGGAAAACAAGGTTCACTTTAATATTAAAATTAAACTCCAAAAAGCAGATGAAGTTGCTGATGTATTTTCTAAAATGTTAAATCAATTAAACGCTAAATTTAAAAAATCTATGACTTACGACAACGGAATTGAAATGGCTAGACACCAAAAAATTACTGAAAAAACAGGTATGAAAATTTACTTTGCTCACCCATATTCTTCTTGGGAAAGAGGCACTAACGAAAATACGAATGGACTCATTAGAAGATACCTTCCTAAAGGAACAAACTTTAATGAAATAAGCGAAAATCAGCTGCAAATTATTCAGCAAAAACTAAACAATAGACCTCGAAAAATTATTGGTTATAAAACACCCCAAGAAATGATCAATATTGAGCTAAAAAACGTAGCTTAGTAACATCAAAAATTAATAACGATCTGTTGCGTTACAACGTTGAATCCAAGAAACAAATAATAATATTTACACTAACTTTATCTATTGTTTGTTCTTGTAATCAAGATTCTAAACAAAACGATAATGAATCTTATAGCGAATTCAAATACAAACCTTCTGAGCCTTATCACGAATTTAAAATAGACGAATATTGGATTAATAAGTTTGATCAGAGAGGTTTACAAAATGCTTTTACATCTGATGATAAATTATATGTCAATACAATTAATATTTCTAAGGGTGATAATTTCCTTTATTGCTTAAGCCTTAAAAATGGAAAGGTTGTATGGAAACATAAGGTCGATACCTATGCTTCTCAACCTATTTCTATTAATAAAAATAGAATCTATTTTAGTACTTATGTAGGTGATATTTATGCTTTCACAAAAGATGGTCAACTAGTGTGGACGAATAAACTAAATTCTTCATATGCCGGACATGTAATTAATCAAATTAATAATAACTTAATAGTTAGCTCAATCTCAAATGGTATATATGAATTTGACGCGTCATCAGGAGAATTAGTCAAACATTATGAAAAAGGAAAAGGAAACACAATACCTGTTTTTTCAGGAGATAGAATGATTTATTCAACACACGAGTACAATAGTAATCCTAATATATTAAAATGTTTAGATTATAAAACAGGCAAAATAGAGTGGGAAGTATCGACTGATATGCAACTTGAAAAAGTACTATCCACTAAAAATGAAATTATCGCGCATGATATGTTTTCTGTTATATACTGTTTTGATTTGGAAACTGGAAAGGCCAAATGGTCTCAGAATTTTGATAATAGAGATATTGTAGATTTTAACATAGTTAGTGATGACATAATTTGGTATCGGGCTTATAATGAACAAGGATTTATAGAAATAGATTCTGGTAAAAAAGTAGAATTCAATTTTGAAGAGTTAAAGCAAAATTATCATGTAACAATTCGAAATGAAAGCTATCGAGTAGAAGTAAAACATTTACTGAATACAAATGGAGAAAATGAAATAAACATTAAAAAAACTACTGGCAACAACATATATAGCAAATAGGGTTTCAGTGGTTCATCAAAATCCTGAGTTATATGTGAGTACGCCAAATATAAAATTTGGCTTTAGTAAATAAAAAATTTAAAAACAAAATGTTTAAATTTGGCTTAGTGCAAGCTTGAGAGTTTTTCGCTTTTAACTACCCTACTTGCCATATATTAAACGTTGCAAGTAATGGCGGAAATCACTCGGACGGAAACAATTATGAATTAAAAAATAAGAAATTTATTGTAGAATAATACTAATTTAAGTTACATTTTTCTGTCAACACTGGAAAAATAACAATCCCAAATTTAGAGTAATTTTACGGAATTCTTACTCAAACGGAATTTTAAAAAATTGACAAAAACAGAACTGAACGCAGGAAATCACTCTTGCGGAATTTAGCAACTTTGCGGAGTTGAAAATCTTTGCGGAATTATTTACTCAAACGCTGAATTTCGAAAATATTAGAAAGCAAAAAATGGAATTATTAACCGAAAAACCACAACTTGCAACAATGTGCATAATTTATTGCGGTTACAGTTTTTCCTGCGGAAAAACCTCGCAAGCGTAAAAGTCTGTGTTTTATCTATTATTTTTTCGCTAAATTTACGCAACAAACTATAAGCACAAAGCCGTTACCCACAAGCTGAAAACCAGCCGCACAAAAGTAAAGAGTGCTATCGCACACATTACTTTTCTCCTACCTCTGACTAATAATGCTAATTATAGTCTGTTGTTTAAGCTGAATACTAAAGTTAGCTTTGCATACTTTGATTAGCAATGAAAACAAAAAAAGACATACTTATAAATTTTGGAGAAAAAGTTCGAGAAATCCGAAAGGAAAAAGGACTTTCTCAAGAGGAATTGGCTCATAAGGCTGATTTACATAGAACTTACATAGGTATGATTGAAAGAGCGGAAAAAAATATAACTCTTTTAAATATTGAAAAAATTGCTAATGCACTTGAAGTAAATATTAAAGAGTTGATATGACAGCAGAACAAATAGAAGTACTACGTGTAGGTTTACAAGAAAGCTTTGATTTATTAGTAGCTAAGATTAATAAAATCCAAATTGGTACAAAAGAACAATTCCCTTTTGGCTGGAGAAATGCAGCTAAAGGAAGAACCGTTTGGAGGATTTTAGAAGAGATAATAACCCAAAATTTAGAACAAGACCATAATGATTTTAAGTTACAAAGTGTAACTCCTTCTGACTCTGAAGTCTCTGTCTTTGATTTTGAATGTAAAATAACTGGTAATAATACTCCTATATATATAAATATTAAATCAGCTGTATTAGGAGGAAGAAAAAATAAAGATGATATTTCAAAAGGTATAGGTTTAAAAGAATTCTATGCTGAAGACATCAATAAAACATTTTTTGTTGGTACTTTTTTCATAAAATTTAATGATGATATGTCAATAGAAATTGACCACGCAACTGTATTTCCCATTGCTTGGATTAAAGATATTTATGTAAACCCAAGTAATAATGGGAATCTTCAATCTGCATATTATAAAGATATAAATGATGCTGTAAAAAGGTCAAATACAGAATTTCACAAATTATTTATTGATGCATTAGATTTTGCACAAATGAAAAAAGATGCAAAAGCAGGAGATATAATTCGAGAACCAGCAGGTAAATACTTAAAAAAAAGTAAAGGAAGGTGGAAAGAAGTTCAAGAAAATGGAGACGAATTAGACCCTACACTCTTTTAGATAAATTAAGAGCAAAATCGTCTATCTTTTCAATAATACTTTCATTCAATTTTAGATTATTATAAACTATTGCATTTATTTTATTTATTGCAATATTAATCTTCATTTCAGAATTTAAAACTTTTTTGGAAATTTTAGTTAATTTGTCTTTCTCCTTATCATTGAAAGGAATAATTGGTAATTGTGAAATATAACCAGAAGTAACCATATTAGACCTTATAAGAACACCTCTTACCAAATAAGTAATTAAATGACTATTCAGGTACGCTAACACCCAAAAGAGGTCTTCTTTGGGTGTGAAGATATTTGGATTAACTCCAAATGTTGAGTTTTCAGGTAAATAACAAGCACTAAATGGTAATCCCATTGATGAACAAGTGATGCCTTCATTAAAAACAAATTTCTTATTTCTAACCATAAAATCCTTAACAATTAAGGATTCATCCATAAAATGGTCTATTAAATAAGCATCTTCTGTTGTTACGAATTTTTTAGAACCAGGATTTTTATAAAATGGAATTTCAAAGCCTTGCTTTTTTTCTTTTGATAAATATTTTTTGTCATTCCCTGTTGAGATTCCTGTTATACAATTGAAGACTTCTCCTATTCTTGGATTTTGAAATAATGACAAGATATCTTTATCAATATCAATAATAAATTGATTTGCTGTTTTCTTTTTACTTAAAACTATCTCCTCTACTTCTACTTCTAAAAAATCTTTAGTTTCAAGAATTCTCTCTAAATCTTTTGCGTTTTTTGGTCTATTTGAAACTTTAACTTTATCTTGAAATTGTTTCCCTTTTTGTAAAACCATTATACAAGTTCTAACATCAGCTTTTTGAGACCAAAACAAATCATTTGGACATAATATCAATTGATGAATTGAACAACTATCAAGTAGTTGCTGTCTTAATCCAGAGTGCATAGTAGCAGTCAAAAAAGAATCTGATACAATCACACCAATTAACGCTCCTTCTTTAGCACAGTCAACAATTGCGGATAAAAACATTGAGTACATATTATGAACACCAACATTACCGAATAATTTCTTTAACTCGCTTTTATTATCTTTGATATAATCTAACTCGTGACAATTATAAGGTGGATTTGCAATGTAATAGTCATAATCTAAATTAATGCCGTTAGAAAAAAATAAGGACTCCTTTTGCTCTTTATAAAAAGCTATAAAATCTTGTTTTAAAAAATTAGAATACTGAATATTTCCGTGCTCAATGACATCAAAACTATCAATTTCTTTTCCGTGAATAAAAAAAGACTTAAGCAACTCTTCATCTCCAACTGCTGGGTCTAAAACTTTTTTCCCATTTGGATTTAATTCGAGCAATTCGTTACTAATATAATCAGACACAAAATCTGGGGTAGAATAATAACCAGAATCTCTTTTATCGATTCCATTATCATTAACTAATACTTTCTCAAATCTACCCATTTTATATTTTGCTAATTATAGTATGCAAATCTAATCACAATTTTTGAATTAAACAAATGTATGAAAAAAAATACCTGCCGATTTTCAAGCACATTTGCTTTTTTCGTACCTCAAAAATCAAAAGAGCTTTCAAGCCAACGCTGAAAACCAATCTGAACGGAATAAAGCCAGTGGGTAACAACGTATATAAAAAATAGCGGCTTTAGTGCTTAATCAAAGTGAATTTCATATTTTTAAAGTCAGTAATAAACGGAAAAGTTAGTACTTAAAAATCCGCTACTTTTCATATACAAGACCGTTGGCAAAAACTTTAGAAATCACTCAGACGGAAACAATTCTGAGTTAAAAACAAGTAATTAATTGTAGAGTAATTCGAATTTAAGTTACGTTTTTCTGTCAACACTGGAAAAATAACAATCCCAACTTTAGAGCAACTTTGCGGAATTCTTACTCAAACAGAATTTTAAAAACTGACAAAAACAGAACTGAATGCAAAAAATCACTCTTGCGGAATTTAGCAACTTTGCGGAATTGAAAATCTTTGCGGAATTGTTTACTCAAACTCTGAATTTTGAAAATATTGAAAAACTAAAATGGAATTATTAATCGTAAAAACGCATTTGCCAACAATGTGCATAATTTATTGCTAAATAGTTTTTCCTGCGGAAAAACCTCGCAAGCGTAAAAGTCTGTGTTTTATTTATTATTTTTTCGCTAAATTTACGCAACAAACTATAAGCACAAAGCCGTTGTGTTTCATACCGAACCAGCCGCACAAACAGCACATTTGGTTTTTGCCGACACGAAAGCCAACGCTAAAAAACCAAAAGAGCTGTTTTTTTGCCAAAAGCTCATATAATATTAACTTGCACTAATTTCGTCAAGACAATTGAAAAATAGACAACATTTTAACCATTAAACAAATGAAAAAGTATTTTTTATTATTTATTTTGACACTTACTTTTGCTTTTTCACAAGCACAAAAAAAAGTGTCTATTGGTATTCTCACAGATAAATCTTCTGAGCAAACAAAGCCGCTTTTAGAGCAATTAAAAAGCGAAATTACAGCGGTTGTAGGTCAAGAAACTACTATTATATTTAAAGAGGTACTCGAAAATAATTTCAATAAAGAAACTGCGAAATCAAATTATCAAGCACACATTAATAATAATACTGACATCATTTTATCTTTTGGTGTTATCAATAATATAATGTTGTACCAAGAAAAGGAATATCCAAAACCTACTATTGTTTTTGGTTCTGTAAATAGTGATTTTATCAATTTACCAAAGAACCAAAAAACATCCAATATTAATAATATTACCTATCTCATTGCCCCTTTTTCATATACGTCAGATTTAGATGTTTTTAAATCGCTTTATAACTACAAAAAGGTTGGAATTATCGTCGATGATTTTTTACCAAAAGCACTACCACTAAAAAGCATATTTGACACTTATTTTTCAAAAAATGAATCAGACTACAAACTTATTCCAATTTCAAAAGGAGCAGACATCAGCAATTCACTAAATGATGTTGATGCTGTGTATCTTACTACAGGATTGCATTTGGGTGAATCTGAATTAAAAACCTTGATAACTACAATAAATCAGAAAAAACTATCCTCATTTTCCGCCTTTGGAAAACGTGATGTTGAAAACGGAATACTAGCAACCAATCAGCCAGACACAAACATTGATCAATTTTTTAGACGTATTGCCTTAAATGTTGAAGCTATTGTTTCTGGCACAAACGCTTCTCAATTACCTTTATTTATAGATTATAAAAACAAATTAACCATTAATCATAATACAGCTGTTCAAATAGATTATCCCTTACGATATAGTTTGTTGGCTGTTGCCGATTTCATTGGTGGAACTAATGAAGTGAAATCAGAGTATTCATTATCTATTATCGATATTATGAATGATGTGGTTGGGAAAAACTTATCTCTTAAAGCTGAAAAGAAGAATATTGATTTAAGCTCTCAAGACGTAAAAATTGCAAAAAGTAGTTACTTACCAGATGCAAAAGCAAGTGTTGACGGTATATATATTGACCCAAAAGTTGCCGAAATTTCTGGAGGACAAAACCCAGAATTTTCAACTTCAGGAAACGTGGTACTAAATCAGCTTATTTATTCAGAAAGTGCATCTGCAAACATAGATATTCAAAACGAACTAAATAAAGCACAGAAGGAGACTTATAATTCAGCAGAATTAGATGCGCTGTTAAATGCTTCTGTATCATACTTTAATGCACTCATTTTAAAGACAAACGCGAGCATACAAAATCAAAATCTACAAGTCACTAAAAGGAATTTAGAGTTGGCAGAACAAAATTTTGAAGCAGGAGCGTCAGGTAAATCTGATGTGCTTCGTTTTCGTAGCCAATTGGCACAGAATACGCAAAGCTTGATTGAAGCAGGTAATCAATTAAGACAGTCCTTTAATGTTATTAATCAATTAATGAATACGAGCATTTCAAAGAAAATTGATATTGAAGATGCCGAACTTTCAGAAGGCGTATTTAAAAATTACAAGTACGAAGATTTATTAAGCCTTTTTGATAATCCAAAATTACAGCCAATATTAATAGATTTTTTAGTTGAGGAAGCGAAAAGTAATGCACCAGAATTAAAAAATTTAGCCTTTAATCTTAATGCAATTAAGCGTAATTATAAATTGAATGATACAGGGCGTTTCATCCCTACTGTAGCTCTACAAGGTCAATATAATTTAGCAATTTCAGAATCTGGAAAAGGTTCTACATTACCAGTTGGTTCGCCTACTATTCCTGACGGAACTTATAATGTGGGATTAAATATTTCATTGCCAATTTTTCAGCAAAATCAAAGAAATATAAATAGGCAAACAGCAAAAATTCAAGAAGACCAATTATCAATTCAAAAAGAGAATACAGAATTAAATATTGAAAAGAATATAAATGATATAATTCTTGATATTGTAAACCAAATTGCAAACATTGAAATTTCTAAAGTTGCAGAAGAAACCGCAAAAGAGAGTTTAGAGTTAACTCAAAATGCTTATAAAAATGGTGCAGTTCCAGTGATACAACTTATTGATGCACAAACAAATTATTTACAATCCCAATTAGCAAGTACAACTGCAAATTATAATTATTTAATTGCATCTATGCAATTAGAACGTGCTATTGGGTACTTTTTCTTAATGCATTCTGAAATAGAAAATCAAGATTTTATACAAAGAGCCAATCAATTTATACTAAACAAAAACTAATCACAATGAAACTTACAATAAACAATATATGTATGCTAATTGTACTTATTATTTTAAGTGCTTGTAAAGATAAAGTAGAAGAAAAAGAAGTTGTTTTACGTCCAGTGAAATACGAAGTCGTAGGTACTTCAAATGGACAAAGCGTGAGAACTTTTAGTGGTACAGTAAAAGCAGGTGACGAAATTGAATTGAGTTTTAGAGCCAACGGAATTATTACAGAACTGAACGCTAAAGTAGGACAACAGGTTAAAAAAGGTGATTTAATTGCCAAGTTAGATAATGTACAAGCAAACCTTGCATACGAGCAAGCAAAATCTGCTGTAAGAGCTGCTCAATCTGCTATGAATACTTCAAAATCAAATTTAGATAGAGTAAAATCTTTATATGAAAAAGGAAGCAATTCATTAAGCGATTATGAAAATGCTAAAAACTCATATCAATCTGCTTTAGACCAATTTGAATCTGCAAAAAGAAATAGAAGTATTCAAAGTTCACAAATTGGTTATGGAATTATTAAAGCCCCAAAAAACGGTGTCATTGCTTCAAAAAGTGCCAGTTTAAATGAAAATGCCAGTGCAGGAAAAACTATTGCAATTTTAAACGCAGGAAAAGGTATCAACGTAATGGTTGGTTTACCAGAGAATGTAATTAATAAAGTAAAGTTGAATATGGAAACGACACTTAATTTTTCAGCAATTGAAGGAAAAACTTTTAAAGGAACTATTATTGAGGTTGCACCAATACTAGATGTTAATTCTGCAACCTATCCTGTTAAAATAGACATTATAAAACCTACAGATGCGATAAAACCAGGAATGGCAGCCAACATCACTTTTAATTTTGATGATGCAACAAAAACTACAGACAACACATTGGTAGTTCCTGTAAAAGCAGTTGGTGAAGATGGCAATGGAAAATTTGTGTTTCTTATAATTTCTGATGATGGCAAGATTGGTCAAGTAAAAAAACAAGTTATTGAAATAGGAGCATTGACTTCATTAGGGTTTAAAATTTTAGGTGGACTAAAATCTGGTGATAAAATAGCAACAGCTGGTTTGCAAAGTTTATTAGATGGTCAAAAAGTAAAATTACAATAACAGTATAAATTATAACTATTATGAATTTTGCTAAATTTTCAATAGAAAAAAATAGAGTTGTTTTAAGTATTCTTGGTGTTGTTCTTATAATGGGAATGCTGTTTTATGCATCACTTTCACGAGATAGTATGCCACCTTACACCATTCGTGTTGCTACGGTTGTTTCCTCTTTTCCTGGTGCAGGACCAGAACGTATAGAGGAATTGGTAACAGATAAGATTGAAAAACTCGCACAAGAACTACCAGAATTAAAAAAAGTAACCAGTACGTCTCGTACAGGGCTTTCGGTTGTGAACGTTGAATTAAAAATGGATGTTAAGCCCGAAGAGCTACAACCAGTTTGGGATAGATTACGACGTAAATTAAGTTCACTTCAAGGACTGCCAAGCAATGTACATCCACAATTAAAAGATGATGGTATTGGTGAAGTTTTTGGAATTGTTGCTGGAATAACAAGTGATGGATTTTCGTATAAAGAAGTAAAAGAATATGCAGATGATTTACGTGACGAGCTTATTAGGTTAGATGATGCAGCTAAGGTTGAAATAAATGGTGCACAAGAAGAACGTGTATTTGTAAAATTTGACAATTCAAAATTGAAAACCTACGGATTTACTTCCAACACTTTAAAAAACTTAATTCAAAGCACTAATATTTTAAATTCAGGAGGAGAAATAAATATAGAAGAAGAACGTATTATTTTAGAACCTACAGGGAATTTTAATTCTCTCGATGACATAAAAGGAATGCTTATTCCTGTTGGTCAAAATGGAGAAGTCGTCGCTTTAGAAGATATGACTATTATTGAGAAAGGCTATATTTATCCGCCAAAACAAATTGTAAGAATTAGCGGAAAAGAAGCTATTTCTTTACACGTTTCTTTAAAAAAAGGGAGAAATGTAATTAAATTAGGAGAAGAAATGGATGCAGTTTTAACTGCATTTAATGAAAAACTTCCTGTTGGACTTTCTGTATCAAGATTAGCCTCAATTGACCAATACATCAGTACCAAGATAAGTGGTTTTATGAGTAACCTTTTACAAGCAATAGCTATTGTATTGGCTGTAATGCTTATCTTTTTAGGATTTAGAACTGGTCTTGTAATTGCAAGTTTAATTCCAATTGTAACCATTACGACACTTATGGTAATGGGACTTATCGACATTGGTTTAAATCAAATTTCATTAGCAGCGTTAATTATGGCATTGGGAATGATGGTTGATAATGCTATTGTGGTTGCTGAAACCATAATGGTAAAAATGGAAAACGGTATTCCAGTAAAAAAAGCAGCCATTGAAGCAAGTTCAGAATTATTTATGCCCTTATTGATTTCAACCTTAACAACTTCGGCTGCGTTTTTGGCTTTCTTTATGGCAGAATCTGTAATGGGAGATATTATGGATTCAATTTTCGTTGTGATTACAATTGCTTTATTATCATCGTGGTTAATTTCTTTGAGTGTCATCACTTTATTCTGTGTATTTTTCTTAAAAGTTGAGAAAAAGGAAGATAAGAAATTAGGGTTTTTAGATAGAGCGATATTTGCAATGAAAGAAAAATACAAAGACCTTATTCTTTGGGCATTGTCGTGGAAAAAAACAGTATTGTTTGGCATTGTAGCCTTATTCTTTTTATCCATTTTCGGATTCAAATATTTAGATGTTTTATTCTTTCCTGATAGTGATAGAAATATGGTTACCATTGATGTCAACTTACCACAAGGAACTAAAATTGAAAGTACTACTGCAACCGTTTTGGCTATTGAGAAATTTATACACGACAGCTTAAAAATAAATGAAACTAGAACCGATGGAATTGTAGATTGGTCAGCATATATTGGTAAAGGACCTTCAACTTACGATTTAGGTTACAATGCAGATGAAGCAAATTCAAATTATGCACATATTTTGGTAAACACTACCAACTTTTTAGTGAATAATGAAATGATTAATAAGTTAGATGCGTTTTGTTTTAACACGTTTCCAAATGCAGATATTAAAGTCGGATTGTTAGGTGCTGGAGGTGGCGGAACACCTATTGAGGTAAAAGTGTCTGGAGATAATCCTGATAAATTAGCCATTATTTCAGAATCTATAAAAGCAAAGTTATTCGGTATTTCTGGAACAAAAAACATTAAAGATGATTGGGGATCAAAAGGAAAAAAGTTTGTTATTGATATTAATAAAAATAATGCACAAGCAGCAGGAATTACTAATCAAGACATAGCAACATCATTACAAACAGTTTTAGATGGTTTTCAGGCAGGTGAGTTTCGTGAAGGCGATAAATCAATTCCTATTGTAATGTTGAGTAATGCAAGCAAAGAACAATCATTAGCATCGTTAGAGTCACTAAATATTTATGGACAAAATTCTGGTAAAAGTGTGCCTTTATTACAAGTTGCTAAAATTATTCCACAGTGGCAATATGCTAAAATAAAGCGTTTAAATTTAACCAGAACTATCAATATTCAAAGTCAGTTAACAGAAAACGGAAACGCTAATGATATAAGCTTGATTTTAACGCCTTGGTTAGAAGAACAAAAAGAAAATTGGGGAGATGGTTATACCTATTCATTAGGTGGTGATGCTGAAAGTAGTGCAGAAAATATGGGAGCAGTTGCAAAGTATTTACCGCTTTCAGGCTTTATAATTGTTATGTTACTAATCATTCAGTTTAATTCCTTTAGAAAAATGACAATGATTGTTTTAACCATTCCATTAGGCGTAATTGGTATGGTATTTGGCTTACTGATTTTTGGAGTGCCATTTGGTTTTATGGCCTTTTTAGGCGTTATTTCTCTAGCAGGAATTGTCATTAACAATGCCATTGTATTGGTAGATAGAATTGAAGTAGAAGAAAATGAGTTAAAGCGAACACCACAAGATGCTATTATTTCTGCTTGTTTACAACGATTTAGACCTATTATATTGGCGACATTTACAACAGTTTTAGGGTTAATTCCTTTATATCTTGGAGGCGGAGCAATGTGGGAACCAATGGCTGTAACAATTATGATAGGTTTACTATTTGGAACTGTTATTACTTTATTATTTATTCCATCCTTTTATAGTGTTTTATATAAAATCAACTATAAGGATTATCAATTCAACAATGACCTTTTAAAATAGTATGTTACAAAAATTATATTCAAATCGTTTTGAGATTTTCCTTTTTAGTCAACTAGCCATTTTATTTGGTTCACTAATAGTGCCTTCAATTTTGTTTGAAAGTGTGTTGTCGCCAATCTTATTTTTGGTCAATTTAATAGCTGGTATTATTCTAATTTCTGAAAAGAAAAAACTAATGTGGTTTTTAGTGATATTATTACTGATTTCTACATTTATTTTTGGTTCTAACTTGTTTGAAAACAGAAATGAAAAACTTTTGAATTTCGTTAAAATGGCTTCCTATTTTTTATTTTATGTTATTGTTGCGTTCGAAATTATAAAGCAAGTATGGAAGGCTAAAGTTATTAATCGAAATGTAATTTTTGGCCTCATCAGTGGCTATATAACATTGGGGTTAATAGGCTTTTTTATTTGTATAAGTATCGAAATGGCACATCCTAATTCATTTAGTGGATTATTAAACGAAATATCTTTAACGGAAAATTTAATGTATTACAGTTATATCACATTATTAACCATAGGATATGGAGATATTCTTCCTGTAACACCGTTAGCACAAAAATCAGCTATCCTTATTGGTTTGGTTGGTCAAATTTATTTAGTGGTAATTACAGCTATTGTTGTTGGAAAGTATATTAATCAATCATCCAGTAAAACAAATAAGTTATGAATAATAAAATATTAAATTTAGTAGAAAAAATAGAACGAGTAATCATAATAACATTGCTGTTTTCTTTGTTATTAGTTGTATTGTACACAACAGTGGTGTTTTTAGGGATGTTGTTTAGTGGAATAGCTTTAGGAATTCAAAATTCATTTACTATAGATAATAATATATTAACACATTTGCATAAAGTATTTGGTGGTTTTTTATCGGTGCTTATTGGTATTGAGCTTTTACATACTATAAAAATGTATTTAAAAGAAGATATTGTACACGTTGAGATTGTTTTATTAGTAGCTCTAATAGGTGTTTCAAGACACGTTATAGATTTAGACTTTACGCATTTAGAACCATTAACAATATTTGGTATTAGCTCACTAATTATTGTGTTGTCTGGTGGATATTTCTTAATAAAAAAGGGAATGAGAATTAAAAAGAAATAAAGTACTGAATATCACAGAGAAAACAGAACGAATAATATTTATGGTTTAGTTATTATAGTATAGCCTACGCTTAAGCCATACACATTTGCAATTCGCTACAGCCAACAGCAAAAGCCAAAATTGCAAAAGAGTATGTCTTGCCAACGCTAACAGCAGAACGGAAAAATAAAGTACGAAAACACAACAACGTGTATAAAACATAGCTAATAAGTGCTTTCCGAGAGGTTTGTGTTTATTTGTGAAGACCGCCAAATTTTTAAATTTGGCTTTTAGAATAAAAAGTTAAAAACAAAATATAAATATTTGGCTTGTGCTAAACTGAAAATGTAGTACTTTTAATCACGCTACATTCCATACACAAACCGTTGTGAGTAATTTAAATGAACATCGAAAACTCAATAATATCAGAAATTTTTAAAGACATCTCTTTTTCAAAAAAAGAAGAAAATCTTATTGAAAATAAACTTAAAAAACTCAATTTAAAAAAAGGAGTTACAATATTAAAAGCAGACGATAAAGTTATCAGTCAGTATTATGTTTACAATGGATGTTTAAGAACTTACTATATTGATAAATCTGGTAAAGAACATACTTTGCAATTTGCCATTAATGATTGGTGGATAAGTGATTATACAGCTTTCTTCACAACAACCAAAGCAGTAATGTATATTGAAACTATTGAGGAAGCAACGATATATCAAATTTCAAAAAAAAGTATGGAAGATTTATTCATAGAAATTCCACAATTAGAAACTTTTTTAGAAAAAAATGGAAAAAGCTTTTGCTAGTTTTCAAAAGAGAATATTAGCAAGTTTAGCCCAATCAGCTAAAGAAAGATACGTTTCGTTTATAAGCACTTACCCAAATATTGAACAAAGTGTAAAAAACTACCATATAGCTTCTTATTTAGGAATTACTACCGAAACCTTAAGTAGAGTTAGAAAAGAAATATCACTTAATTGATTTTATTGACATACATCAATTTTCAGTACTTAATTTGATTATAATTTTGTCCCTTTCAAACTAAACCATTTTCAAATGAAAAGATTAACAACAATTGTAATCACTTTAGTTTTATTTTCATCTTGCGGTAAGAGCGTAAAAGAAAGTAATTCTATAGAACAAAAATTAAGTACTAACATAGAAAAAAGCAAAACAATGAAAAAAGTATTATTTGTATTAACAAGTCACGAAGATTTAGGTAATACTGGCGAAAAAACAGGTTTTTGGATTGAAGAATTTGCAGCACCTTATTACTTATTAAAAGACAAGGGAATTAAAATTACTTTAGCATCTCCAAAAGGAGGACAACCTCCAATTGACCCCAAAAGTGCTTCTCCAGATTTTCAAACTCCAGCAACAGTAAGATTTAATGAAGATAAAGAAACCCAAGAAGTCTTGTCTAAAACAATAAAATTAGAAACTGTAAATCAAGCAGATTATGACGCAGTATTTTATCCTGGTGGACATGAATCTTTATGGGATTTAGCTGAAGACAAAAACTCAATTGCATTAATAGAAAGTTTTTATAAAAACAATAAACCCGTTGCTGCTGTTTGTCACGCTCCAGCAATTTTTAAGCATACAAAAAATACAGACGGAACATCTTTGGTTAATGGCAAAAAAGTAACTGGATTTACAAACGGTGAAGAAGAAGCTGTTCAACTAACTTCTGTTGTTCCATTTTTAGTAGAAGATATGCTAAAAAGTAATGGTGGAATTTACTCTAAAAAAGCAGATTGGAATCCTTATGCAGTTGAAGATGGTTTATTAATAACTGGACAAAATCCTGCATCTTCCGAGTTAGTTGCTGAACTTTTATTAGAAAAGTTGAAGTAAAAACTCCTCACAACAACGTGTATAAGTAATAGCGATTGAATTATAAATTCAGTCGCTATTACTTTTTATTTTGTAAATTACTTTCTGAAAAGTAGTGCCATAAATTCGCTACTACTCATACACAAAGACGTTGGCAACAAGCTGAACCAAACTAACCGCAGAAAAATGAACAACCAAAAAAAGGAGCTGAAGGAGAATCATTAGTTTATGATTTAGCTACTAATTCCTTTTTAAGTTATTGGTGTTTTGCAAATCCAAAAGACGAATTAGGAAATAAAAAAGAGATTTGCGATTTACTAATTCATTTCAATGGAATATTAATTTTAGTTTGTGTAAAAAACTACGAGTTTAAAGGAATTTATTCAAGATACTTTAGGAAATCAATTGAAAAGGATGTTCGTCAATTATATGGTGCTGAAAAGAAAATACTAACTTCCAATTATGATATCGAAATAAAAACTAAAGATGGAAGAAAATATATAATTAGAAAAGAAGACATTAATAAAACGCATAGAGTAATTGTTCATTTAGGAGAAAAAGTTCACTTCTACCCTTTCAACAAAAATACCAAGACTGAAAAATTTGTTCACATATTTGACAAAAACTCTTTCACTAATCTTACTGATTTTTTAGATACAATTAAGGATTTTGAGGAATATTTAGATAAACGTGAGCAAGCTTTTGGAAACAAAGAAGTTCTAATTTTACCAAGTGAAGAAGATGAGTTTGATTTTAATACTCATAAACAATTTATGGAAATGCAAACTCAAAAGGAATGGGTTAAAAAAAACATTCTCATTTCCGGAACTGAAAGCGATATTCTTGCTCATTATATAGAAAATGGTAGAGGATTTTCTGAACAAATAACTTCGGACAAGTACGATGGTATGCTGTTTCAAATAGACGGAAATTGGGATGAATTTATATCAAAGCAAAAAGTTCAAAAAAAGCTACAAGATGACAAAGTAAGTTATTTCATAGACGAATTTGTAAAAAGGGAAGTTCTTCCTAATCCGAATGAACAAAGTATAAAATTCGCTAAAGAAATTTTGTCATTTAATAGATTTGACAGAAGAGTTATATCAAAAAACTTATTTAGTTTTATAGAAGATTACAATCATACTAAAGGTTCATATTTAGCAAGAAGATATGGAGAAATCGATGGAACTGCAATCATCTTCGTATTCTATACAACTGATATGACTCAAGAGCAAGTAAATTTTCTTTTGCCAATTGTGATTGATACTTATGCTGTTTACACTAACTATAAACATAAAAAAGTGATTTTAATTGGTGCAACAAACGATTGTAAACAATTCAAATTTGGATATGACGAAATTGAGCCTTTTAGTAAAGAAGATGAAGAGTTAACAAGGAAAAATATTAAAGCTTTAAAATGGTTTACTAATATTAATGAAATTAAGTTTAGTGAATTTGAATATCCAGATACGAAAGAATAAAGCCAGTTGCCAACAACGTATAAAATTAATTGCTTGGTTATTGCCTATTTACGAAAGTCCTCGCGGACTTTCTACCTGTGATTTATTTACTAACTTTAGTGCTTAAACCACGCAACTAATCTTATACAAACACGTTAGGTAATATTCAAAACAAACGAAAAAAAAATATGGCTGATCAAAAGTTTATAGGGTATTTTGATGCATATCAAAAGACTTTGATAAAATGGCGTAAATCATTACCAAATGACACATTTGAGAATAGACAAATGATTATGAGTTCTTACAATGATGATATTATTCCGAAAATACCAAATAATTTTGATTCTACATTAAAAGATTTTTTTTCTAATGTAAAAAGCTGGAAAGTAAAATGGATACTTAACCCAAAGTTGGAGTTAGATATTGAAGGAACTATAAATATCTTGCCTATAGAAGAGGTATTAATTGGAGATACAGATTTTCTTCCTGATAAATTTCCTGTAATGAAGAATTTTACTTTACTAGATTTTTTCTATAATGAAGCTGCAGTTGGCTTTTATTTAGACAAACCAGAAAACGGACTTTATTATTTTGAATTTGATGCTAATCCTCAAAAATTAAATCTTGATTTTAAAGGATATTTAGAAATGCTTAAATACACCAAAGGAGCAGCATATTGGCAAAAAAGTATCATAGAACCAATAACGGATAGAAAAACAAGTACAACAATTGAAAAACTGAACAAGTTATTCCCAGAAGTAACTATTAAAGGTTTTTATGAACTTTATGATTCAATACGAATAAATAAATAAAACATCAAGAATAAATAATTTATGAGCAAAAAAATATTTGATGAATATTTAGATAACTATGATGACGTATTAAATGATTCTATTTATTCGAAAGAAGATAAAGTTGAATTTATCGAAAATACATTAATTGAGAATATAGACTTTACAATTGATGAATCACTTAATTTTGACAAAGAATTACTTAGGTTTTATTCCGTAATTAAACGATGGAAACTATTTTGGAAGACTAACGATAATTCTGATATAGAATTAGAAGGAATTTTTAATATTTTACCCGTCAAAGAAGTTCTTATTGGTGATGTAGATTTTCATCCTGAGAAATTTCCTGTAATGAAGAATTTTACATTGTTAGATTTTTTTTACAATGAAGCTGCTGTTGGTTTTTATTTAG
This sequence comes from Tenacibaculum retecalamus, assembly GCF_027941755.1. Lineage (NCBI taxonomy): Bacteria > Pseudomonadati > Bacteroidota > Flavobacteriia > Flavobacteriales > Flavobacteriaceae > Tenacibaculum > Tenacibaculum retecalamus. The sequence continues at coordinate 1,891,805 of NZ_CP115916.1, forward strand.
ACAAACCAGAAAACGGACTTTATTATTTTGAATTTGATGCTAATCCTCAAAAATTAAATCTTGATTTCAAAGGGTACTTAGAAATGCTTAAATACACAAAAGGAGCAGCATATTGGCAAAAAAGCATCATAGAACTACTAACGGATAGAAAAACAAGTCCAACAATTGAAAAACTGAACAAGTTATTCCCAGAAGTAACTGTTAAGGGATTTTATGAACTCTATGACTCATTAAAAATAAATAAAAACATTACCTAACAATTTGTATAATGCATATGCACCCTTCGGGATGCAAACGCACCATACAAGAAACGTTAGCCAAAATAGCGCGAAAAAATCCTGACACTTTAAAAAAAGTCGTTTAAAACAATGATTTTTGAGCAATAAAAAGTGAAAAAATTCTCACTCAAATGTGGAAAAAAAAGGGAAATGAAAAATGCTGAACACTCACTCGCTCGTGGAAAATTCTTTGTGGGAATTTAGCAAGTTTGCGGAATTTTCTCAAACTGTAGAAAACCAAAATTGCGGAATTGAGTAAAATGCGGAATTAAAATCTTTGTGGAATTTTCACTCAAACGCTGAATATTGGTAAACTGAAAACATAAAAAATAGGAATTGTAAACTGAAAAAAAATAACTTTGGCTAACACCTTGTATAAAAAATTGCTTAATTTGGCTTAAACGAAAGTTCTTGCTTTTTTATAAACTTCTATTTTCCTGCGGAAAATAGCCGTTCATATAAAACGCAACTTTCCATACAAAAACACGTTGGCTATAATTAAAAAATGGAAAAAAACGAAGAAAATATAGTTTTGAAGTTTAAACCTAAACAAGGTTTATTATTTAGACTCTCTGATTTAATAACTATTCCTTTTACGCTTTTAATTTTAACCTTCTCTTCTATTTGGACAAAGGAAAGTTTTCAACTTAATTTAGCTTTTACATTATTTGGATTTTTTTCATTATTATATCTTTTACATATGCCTTTTTGAGATTTTTTATAGACAGCTACCACAGGAAAAATACTGAATATATCTTAACTCAAAATGGAATAATTATAAAATCGAAGTTATTATTTAAGAGAACAACTGAAGTAGATTTAAAATCTATTAACGGAATTGAATTATATGAATACTCTAAAGGTTATGGAAACATTTATTTTGGAAAGAAAAATCCTTTTGACTTTTATAATTTTAACGGATTTCATTGGACAAATGAATTATTTGGAAGAAAATTGAGTTATACAATTTTGGAATATGTGCCAAACACTAAAGAAATTTACGACTTAATAAGAAAACAAAAAACTATAGCCAACACTGTATAAAATTAATTGCTAAATTAGTGCTTTGCCAATAATAGTTGCATTTTTGTTACGTCTGATTTTCCTTTGGAAAATCCTCGCACACAAAACCGCAACTAACCTTATACAAACACGTTGCAAGTAATATGAAAAAACTCAGCTGCATTCAATAACTTAACGCAACAAATCTAAAATTATAGATTTGTAAAATGACAGTAAAAAAACACAGAAGACTTAGCCTTAAAGAAAGAGTGATTATTCAGACACTTTTAAACGAAAAAAAGACCAAAGCTTATATTGCTAAAACTTTTAGTTGTTGACCAAATCTTAAATGGTCAGCTATCCAACAACCAAGCTTCCAAAAAATATGACGTTCCAAGAACAACAATTGCTTATTGGGTCAAAAAATATAGTACTTTAGTACAACAAAATACTGGTATGAGTAAATTAGATGAAATTAAAAAACTAAAGGAACGTATTGAAGAACTGGAGTTTGTAAAGGACTTTCAGCAAGATATTATTGCTGATATGGAAATCATCACAGGAGTTGATATGTCAAAAAAGTCGTTGCCCAAAACATTAGCGAAAGAGATAGCACTAAAAAAGAAAAACCGTTTAAAAGAAAATGGTTCTATCAGTGTTTTGGGATTAGTAAACAAGCCTTTTACAAAAGAGAAAAAGTAAAACAAAGCTATAAACGACATTAAAATAATTACGATGGTCAAAGAATATCGTAAAAAAGTAAGCTCCAGAACTGGAGGCAAAAAACTATATAAAGAACTCAAAAATCAGTTAATTGAACAAGATATTATAATCGGTAGAGATAAGTTTTTTGATGTATTAAGACTACATAATTTACTTGTACCTAAACTCAAAAACTACATAACTACCACAAACTCTAATCATTTATTTAAAAAATATAAAAACCTCATTCAAAACAAAATACCTACTAGACCCGAACAACTTTGGGTAAGCGATATTACATACATTAAAACAGAAAATGGACACAACTATTTAGCTATTGTAACTGATGCATATTCAAAGAAAATTATGGGATATAAACTAGATAACCATATGAAAATATCACTCTGTAAGGACGCTTTAAAGATGGCTTTAAAAAACAGAAAATATCCATCGAAAAAATTGATTCATCATTCTGATAGAGGTATGCAATACTGTTGCCCTGAATATACTCTGTTTGCTGAAAATAATGGAATAACAATGAGTATGACAGAGCAATATGATCCGTATGAAAACGCTATTGCGGAGAGAATCAATAGAACGTTGAAATATGAACATGGACTTAGAAACTGTCTTAAAAACACTCCTATTGCTCAAAAGTTAGCTAAACAGGCCGTAGATATTTACAACAATTTAAGAACTCATTTTAGCCTTGATTTAAGAAAACCAGCAGAAGTACATTCAAATCCAAACATCAAATACAAATCCTATCGAAAAAATAATGTAAATTTGACTGAACTAACAATTTAAAAACAAACATAGTTCAAAATGTTTTTTGCCTTCTAAACGGCTAAAAAAATAGTTTGAACGGTATAAATTAACCTAAAAAAAGGTCAACTTATACCAGGACAATACAACAAACTTTGGATATCATAAATAACATCATTCCTATACTCTTTATTCTTGGGCTAATTCAAGGGTCAATTTCTGGAATTTTGTTAATTTATTTGAACCTAAAAAAAAATCGTTCGACTTTATTTTTAGGAATTTTTATCCTTGCTTTTTCAATAGACTATATTTCGCCCATTTCAGAACTTTTAAATATCTCGATACATTACCCTCAATTAAAATTCATATTTGATTTTCGGTGGCTTATGTTTCCACTTTTCTATTTATATATAAGGCAAGTTTCCATATTGCCAAAATCAAAAGCTATGTATTATTATCTTATTCCTTGGGTTGTAATATTTCTTTTTGGTTTACTTACGTATTTTAAAGCAATTACTGGAATTGAAAAAATTTGGAATTCTTCTTGGTTTAATTGGCTTTATTATAAAGGAAGCACATTATTTGACATATTTATGGCTGCCAAAATAATTGTATTTATAAATAAACATACAAGAGAAACTAAAAATCAATATTCTACAACCATTAATAAAGAGTTAAAATGGGCTAAACTTTTTGCTATTTGTGGAATTGTTTTCATACTCATAATGCATATACGTTTAATTTTTTATAGCTTTTATTTAGAATTACTTGAAGCTATAATTAACGTTGGTTTTCTTTATTGGGTTTCTATACGTGGAATTAGTCAGCAGAATGTGAAGCCATTAATTCAAGTTATAGAAAAAGAAATTGAAAAAACACAAACTGAAGATGACAATGTTTCAAGAAAACAAAAAACGAATGAAGATTTAGAGGTAGTGGAAAAAATAGAACAGTATTTTTTAAATCAAAAAGAATATTTAAAACCCGATTTAACTATTGCAGATGTTTCAAAATGCATTAATGAACATCCTAAACGTGTTTCGCTTGCAATAAATATAGTTACTAAAAAGAATTTTAAATCTTATATAAATAGTTATAGAATTGAAGAAGCAAAGCGACTGCTTAAAGACAATTCAACTTCAAACTATAGCATTGAAGGCATTGGTTTAGAAGTTGGTTTTAAGAGTAAAAGTGTGTTTTATAATGCTTTTAAAAAAGAAACTGGCCTTACGCCTATTAATTTTAAAAATCAAAGTTAGTCACCTAAAACCAAGATTCTTTTCCTTTTTAAATGCTAAATTATTCATAAAAGAGTACGGAAATCGGATTTCAGAACTTTAACCTATACAACTTCTTGCTCATTACCCTTATAAGCATACTACTTTTGTGAAAAATTACTACCATAAATTATAAAATAACAAAAAAATGAAAAATCTATCAAAATTAATATTTTGCTTTCTTATTGTCACTTTAACTTTTAGCTGTTCAAGTGATGATTCATCAGATCCTGTAATAGACAATAGAAGCTTTACATTAAATCCTAACACAGATTATGTTATTAACATGGATGGCACTGTAAATATAATTGTCACAGGGAATTTTTCGCATGAGGTTGAAAATTTAAATATTGGTCAACTTATAAATCAAGGAATTGTATTAGGCACTTCGTCTCAAACCGAAGTAGGTACAAATTATACAGTCCCAGCATCTGCTAATGAGTTTGAATCTTTAATAAGAGATTTAACTAGTGGAACAACGTATTATGCAAGAGGTTATTTTCAGTATGATAATGGAGATTATTATTATGGAGATGAAATACAAATCTCTACAGATATAGATGCAAGTGGAGTTAGAGAAATTACTTTAGAGATTGAATCAAACCCTTTTAGTATAGGAGCAGATTTCGTTACAGTTGACATAACCGTTAGTGATCTTACAAAAGAAATACCTACAGAATTAGGTCTTGAATACAGTGTAAATAGCGATTTTACTAATAGCAGCACTAAGAATTCACCAAATTATGAAGGACTTTATAACTCAAACGGTGAGTTTCTAATTATAAATACTCAAGTAGTTGCAGAGCCTTTATTATCTTCTACTCAATACTATTTTAGACCTTATGTAAAATACGCTGATGGTATAGTAACCAATGGAGGAACAAGTACCGCTACTTTCACTACAAACTAAATAGAATAAAACGTTTGCTAACAACGTATATAAAAAATAGCTAAAAAAGCGCAAATCATAATGGTTTGCGCTTTTTTAATATCTTTATACTAAGAGAAAAGTATAGAATAGCAAGACGCTAATTTTCATATACAAACACGTTAACCACAATATGACAAAGTGTAGCTGCATTCAATAACTTAACGCAACAAATCTAAAATTATAGATTTGTAAAATGACAGTAAAAAAACACAGAAGACTTAGCCTTAAAGAAAGAGTGATTATTCAGACACTTTTAAACGAAAAAAAGACCAAAGCTTATATTGCTAAAACTCTTAGTAGAACACCTTCTACAATTTCTAGAGAAATCAACAAATGGGTACAAAATAAAGAAGATAATTACGATGCAGAATTAGCACATTGGAACGCTAAAGATGATTACGCTAACAAAAGAAATCGTGATAAAATAAGCACATATTCTCTATTAAGATTTTTTGTCTATAAAGGACTTTTATCTAATTGGACTCCTGAACAAATTTCTGGTAGACTTAAAGAATTGCATCCCAATGATCCTATTATGTCCATTTCTCACGAAGCAATATATAGATACATTTACACTAGACCACAGGCCAGTTTAAACAAAAAACTAATCAAGCTGCTTGTTCGCAAAAAAACAAGACGAATACCTTCTAAAAAAAGACGTGGAAAAGGAAGTGTAATAGTTAATCAAGTCAGTATTGACAATAGACCAAAGCATATTGAACTTAGACATGAAGTTGGACATTGGGAAGGCGATTTAGTAATTGGAAAAGACAATAAAAGTGCTATAGGAACCATCGTAGAACGGAAAACAAGGTTCACTTTAATATTAAAATTAAACTCCAAAAAAGCAGATGAAGTTGCTGATGTATTTTCTAAAATGTTAAATCAATTAAACGCTAAATTTAAAAAATCTATGACTTACGACAACGGAATTGAAATGGCTAGACACCAAAAAATTACTGAAAAAACAGGTATGAAAATTTACTTTGCTCACCCATATTCTTCTTGGGAAAGAGGCACTAACGAAAATACGAATGGACTCATTAGAAGATACCTTCCTAAAGGAACAAACTTTAATGAAATAAGCGAAAATCAGCTGCAAATTATTCAGCAAAAACTAAACAATAGACCTCGAAAAATTATTGGTTATAAAACACCCCAAGAAATGATCAATATTGAGCTAAAAAACGTAGCTTAGTAACATCAAAAATTAATAACGATCTGTTGCGTTACAACGTTGAATCCAAGGTAAAATCCTGAAATAGGTTGACTAAAAATTAAACACTTTTAGTTAAACTATGGACACACAACAAAAACAACCCTGCCGAAAAAAGAACTACAATAAAGTAGGTTTCGAACTCAAACTTTTCATCATTGATCAAATTCATAATGGTAGAATATCCGTCAATTATGCTGCTAAGAAATACGATATTTCTAGACCAACTATTCAGTACTGGATTAAAAAATATAGTACTTTAGAACAAAAGAAATTAGGCATGAGTAAACAAGATGAAATCAAAAGACTTAAAGAAAAAATTGAGGAACTAGAATTTGTTAAAGACTTCCAACAAGATGTGATTGCAGACATGGAACTTATTACAGGAGTCGATATGTCAAAAAATGTATTGCCCAAAACATTAGCAGACGAGATTCAGAAAAAGAAGACAGACCGTTTAAAAGAAAATGGTTAATACAATGTTTTGGGATTAGTAAACAAGCTTTCTATAAACGCTTGAAATCTCATCAAATAAAACAAAATAACGAGCTTATTTTAATTCAAATGGTAAAGCAATGTCGTAACCAGATTGGACAGCGGTTAGGCGCTAAAAAACTATATCATCAACTTAAAAAAGATATCAAAAAACAAGGCATTAAAATGGGAAGAGATAAATTCTATGCATTCCTTAAAGTCAATAGATTACTTATCCCCAGAACAAAAAGGTTCCATATAACAACCAATTCTAATCATCATTTTTATAAATACAAAAACCTGGTAACCAATAAAGTTCCAACAAGAGCTGAACAACTTTGGGTAACAGATATTACTTATATAAAAACTCAAAAAGGACATAGTTATTTAGCTTTAGTTACAGATGCATATTCTAAACAAATAATGGGCTACAAATTGGATTCACATATGAGAACATCACTTTGTATAGATGCCTTAGACGTGGCGCTAAAAAACCGTAAATACCCGAATCAAAAACTGATTCATCATTCAGATAGAGGCATACAATATTGCAATCCAACCTATACCCTATTTGCCGAATCAAACGGTTTAACAATAAGTATGACCGAGAAATATGACCCTTATGAAAATGCAATTGCTGAGAGAATTAATAGAACTTTAAAATATGAATACGGTTTAAAACTTACAATTAAAAACACTAAATTAGCACAGAAGATTACAAAAAGAGCTATTAATATCTATAACAATATCAGACCACATTTGAGTCTCGATTTACATACTCCTAAACAGGTGCATCTAAATCAAAATATAGAATACAAATCGTATCGAAAAAATAAAAACAAACTGGAATTATTAACCTTATAAAAATCAAAAAAAAGGTCAACCTATTTCAGGACAATACAAAGGAATGCTGCATTCAATAACTTAACGCAACAAATCTAAAATTATAGATTTGTAAAATGACAGTAAAAAAACACAGAAGACTTAGCCTTAAAGAAAGAGTGATTATTCAGACACTTTTAAACGAAAAAAAGACCAAAGCTTATATTGCTAAAACTCTTAGTAGAACACCTTCTACAATTTCTAGAGAAATCAACAAATGGGTACAAAATAAAGAAGATAATTACGATGCAGAATTAGCACATTGGAACGCTAAAGATGATTACGCTAACAAAAGAAATCGTGATAAAATAAGCACATATTCTCTATTAAGATTTTTTGTCTATAAAGGACTTTTATCTAATTGGACTCCTGAACAAATTTCTGGTAGACTTAAAGAATTGCATCCCAATGATCCTATTATGTCCATTTCTCACGAAGCAATATATAGATACATTTACACTAGACCACAGGCCAGTTTAAACAAAAAACTAATCAAGCTGCTTGTTCGCAAAAAAACAAGACGAATACCTTCTAAAAAAAGACGTGGAAAAGGAAGTGTAATAGTTAATCAAGTCAGTATTGACAATAGACCAAAGCATATTGAACTTAGACATGAAGTTGGACATTGGGAAGGCGATTTAGTAATTGGAAAAGACAATAAAAGTGCTATAGGAACCATCGTAGAACGGAAAACAAGGTTCACTTTAATATTAAAATTAAACTCCAAAAAAGCAGATGAAGTTGCTGATGTATTTTCTAAAATGTTAAATCAATTAAACGCTAAATTTAAAAAATCTATGACTTACGACAACGGAATTGAAATGGCTAGACACCAAAAAATTACTGAAAAAACAGGTATGAAAATTTACTTTGCTCACCCATATTCTTCTTGGGAAAGAGGCACTAACGAAAATACGAATGGACTCATTAGAAGATACCTTCCTAAAGGAACAAACTTTAATGAAATAAGCGAAAATCAGCTGCAAATTATTCAGCAAAAACTAAACAATAGACCTCGAAAAATTATTGGTTATAAAACACCCCAAGAAATGATCAATATTGAGCTAAAAAACGTAGCTTAGTAACATCAAAAATTAATAACGATCTGTTGCGTTACAACGTTGAATCCAAGATCGTCCTGAAATAGGTTGACTAAAAATTAAACATTTAATTATAGTCACTTATGAAAACACAAAATGATCACTGGCGAAAAAAAAGCTATCAAAAAGTAAATTTAGAGACCAAACTTTTAGTTGTTGACCAAATCTTAAATGGTCATCTATCCAACAACCAAGCTTCCAAAAAATATGACGTTCCAAGAACTACAATTGCCTATTGAGTCAAAAAATATAGTACTTTAGTACAACAAAATACTGGTATGAGTAAATTAGATGAAATTAAAAAACTAAAGGAACGTATTGAAGAACTGGAGTTTGTAAAGGACTTTCAGCAAGATATTATTGCTGATATGGAAATCATCACAGGAGTTGATATGTCAAAAAAGTCATTACCCAAAACATTAGCGAAAGAGATAGCACTAAAAAAGAAAAACCGTTTAAAAGAAAATGGTTCTATCAGTGTTTTGGGATTAGTAAACAAGCCTTTTACAAAAGAGAAAAAGTAAAGCAAAGCTATAAACGACATTAAAATAATTACGATGGTCAAAGAATATCGTAAAAAAGTAAGCTCCAGAACTGGAGGCAAAAAACTATATAAAGAACTCAAAAATCAGTTAATTGAACAAGATATTATAATCGGTAGAGATAAGTTTTTTGATGTATTAAGACTACATAATTTACTTGTACCTAAACTCAAAAACTACATAACTACCACAAACTCTAATCATTTATTTAAAAAATATAAAAACCTCATTCAAAACAAAATACCTACTAGACCCGAACAACTTTGGGTAAGCGATATTACATACATTAAAACAGAAAATGGACACAACTATTTAGCTATTGTAACTGATGCATATTCAAAGAAAATTATGGGGTATAAACTAGATAACCATATGAAAGTATCACTCTGTAAGGACGCTTTAAAGATGGCTTTAAAAAATAGAAAATATCCATCGAAAAAATTGATTCATCATTCTGATAGAGGTATGCAATACTGTTGCCCTGAATATACTCTGTTTGCTGAAAATAATGGAATAACAATGAGTATGACAGAGCAATATGATCCGTATGAAAACGCTATTGCGGAGAGAATCAATAGAACGTTGAAATATGAACATGGACTTAGAAACTGTCTTAAAAACACTCCTATTGCTCAAAAGTTAGCTAAACAGGCCGTAGATATTTACAACAATTTAAGAACTCATTTTAGCCTTGATTTAAGAAAACCAGCAGAAGTACATTCAAATCCAAACATCAAATACAAATCCTATCGAAAAAATAATGTAAATTTGACTGAACTAACAATTTAAAAACAAACATAGTTCAAAATGTTTTTTGCCTTCTAAACGGCTAAAAAAATAGTTTGAACGGTATAAATTAACCTAAAAAAAGGTCAACTTATACCAGGACAATACACTTTTATTCTTTCTGATTTATAACTCTTAAATTTAACCTTTTTATTAAGTTGCTAACTTAAGATGTATATAAAAAAATAGAAGTTAAGAGCCAGATTAAAAGTTTGGTTCTTTTCTGCTATCTTTGTTTTTAAACCGAAAATTGGCACACATTAATCTACTACTTTTCATATACAAACCGTATCGAAAAATAATGTAGATTTGACTGAACTAACAATTTAAAAACAAACATAGTTCAAAATATTTCTGCCTTCTAAACGGCTAAAAAATAGTTTGAACGGTATAAATTATACCTAAAAAAGGGTCTATCTATATCAGGACAATACATTAAATAATATCTAAAATACTTTCTGTCGGACGCCCAATAACTGCTTTATTACCATTAATAACAATTGGCCTTTCAATTAGCTTGGGGTTGTTTACCATTGCTTGTATAATTTCAGTATCAGATAATTCTTTTCCTTTAAACTCTTCTTTCCAAACTTTTTCATTCTTACGGACTAATTGAATAGGAGTAATATTTAATAAGTTAATTATGGCTTTTAATTCAGTTTCTGTAGGAACATTATCTAAGTATTTTACAACCTCAAATTCTTTACCAGAGTTTTCTAAAATTTCTAATCCGCAACGCGATTTACTGCATCTGTTATTGTGAAATATTTTTATCATTATTATTTAAGTTTCAACGTTTTTAATATATTATCTCGATACAAATTTGCTCATTCTTCACAAATTCACTCGATGTGACAGTACAATTTACTTTTCTTTTTGCCCGTTTAACATTAAGTACGATTTTAAAAAGGGATTGATGTTTCCGTCCATAACAGCATCTACATTTCCCGTTTCATAGGCTGTACGTACATCTTTCACTAATTTATAAGGGTGCATTACATAATTACGAATTTGACTTCCCCATTCGGTTTTTAGCTTTCCTGCTTCAATATTTTCTCTTGTAGCTAAACGTTTTTGTAATTCAATTTCATACAATTGCGATTTTAACATTTTTAAAGCAGTTGCTCTGTTATCGTGTTGAGAACGTGAGTTAGAACATTGAATTTGAATTCCGCTTGGTTTATGAGTCAACTGAACCTTGGTCTCCACTTTGTTTACATTTTGTCCGCCAGCACCACTAGAACGTGCGGTAACAATTTCGATATCAGCAGGGTTAATTTCTATTTCAATAGTATCATCAGCAACCGGGAACACATATACAGAGCCGAATGTGGTGTGTCGTTTCCCGTTACTATCAAAAGGCGAAATACGCACCAAACGATGTACACCGTTTTCACCTTTTAACCATCCGAAGGCATAATCGCCATCAATCTCAATAGTAACTGTTTTTACCCCAGCAACATCACCAGCTTGGTAATTGAGAGTTTTTAATTTAAAACCTTGCTTTTCTGCCCACATGGTATACATTCGCATTAACATTTCTACCCAATCACAACTTTCGGTACCGCCAGCACCTGCAGTAATTTGAATGGTGGCGCTTAAATTGTCTCCTTCTTCAGAAAGCATGTTTTTAAACTCAATATTTTCTAGATAAATAGCAGTTTTTTCGAACTGTTCTATAACTTCAGTTTCATCAACAGCATCTTCTTTATAAAAATCATATAAAACACTAAGATCTTCGTTCATTGTAATTACCGTATTGTAATCACTCACCCATTTCTTTTTAAACCGAAGGGATTTCATTAAAATTTCAGCTTCTTTTGGATTACTCCAAAAGTTAGGGTCAGCAGTTTTTTCTTCCTCATTATTTATTTCAATCAACTTCTTGTCAATTTCTAAATAACCTTTTAACTTGCCAATTCGTTCAGTAATATCTTTTAACTGTTCGTGTGTAATCATACAACAAAAATACATTTTAAAACCGTAGATAAAAATGGAAATAAACTTAATAAGTGATACTGTTACGAAGCCAACAAAAGGAATGTTAGAAGCGATGATGAATGCAAAGGTTGGTGATGATGTTTTTGGTGCTGATCCGACGGTAAACGCATTGCAAGAGAAAGTTGCTAAAATGTTTAATATGGAAGCAGCATTGTTTTTTCCTTCAGGTACGATGGCAAATCAAACTGCTATAAAAATTCATACGCAGCCAGGAGATAGAATGTTTTGTGATAAATGGGCACATGTATATAATTTTGAAGGTGGTGGAGCAGCTTTTAATTCGGGAGTTACTTCTCATTTGATTGATGGAGATAGAGGTATGTTTACAGCCAATCAATTAAAGGAAGCAGTTTCTGGTAGAGCAGATATTCATGCTCCTTATAGTCGTTTAGTTTGTATAGAAAATACCACAAATAAAGGCGGTGGAGCTTGTTGGGATTTTGAAGAGTTGGTTAAGATTCAGAAAATATCAAAAGAAAATAATTTAGCTTTTCATTTAGATGGAGCTCGTTTGTTTAATGCTTTGGTGGCAAAAAATGAAACTCCGCAACAATATGGAGAGTTGTTTGATACGATTTCTATTTGTTTGTCTAAAGGATTAGGAGCACCTGTAGGTTCTATTTTAGTAGGAACTAAAAAACATATGGAAAAAGCATTACGTGTTCGTAAATTATTTGGTGGCGGAATGCGACAGGCTGGTTTTTTAGCAGCAGCGGCAATTTATGCGTTAGATAATAATGTTGAGCGTTTAGCTGAAGATCATCAAAAAGCAAAAGAAATAGGAGCGGTTTTAAACAGCTGTTCTTATGTAAAAAAAGTTGAACCTATTGAAACTAATATTATTATCTTTTATGTAGATGATAATATTGATCCGATGGATTTTATCAATAAAATGGCATCAAAAGGTATTTTGTTAATCTCAATGGGGGAAGGGAAAATACGAATTGTTACCCATTTAAATTTCACGAATGAAATGTTGACTATTTTACGAAAAGAACTTAAAAGTTTTTAGAAAAAAAGAGATTGTTTTACTACAATCTCTTTTTTAAGGACTTAATTCAAATTATCAAATTTAGATAATTCTTTATAGTTTTTATTTAGTTTACGTAACAGAATACCATAAATTAACTGGTAAAACAACCATAACAATACTAACATTATTGAAGAAATAACAGCTGTAACTATAATAAAAACAAATGTTTTTGCATTGGTGAATTCAGGATGAGATTTTACTGTCGCAACCACAACAGCAACTGTAATTATAAATAAATAAGATAAGTTAAATAAAACGTAATACTTAACCGTTTTTCTAGTGTTTACAATTTTAGTCATCAATTCTTTTGTAGAATCAGTAACTGAAATACGCTTATAGTTTAAATAAAATTTAATTAAAAAATAAAATAATATCACATAAGCTATTATCTGAGAATAAAATACAAAATCACCTAAACCTATTTTTTCATATTCTTTATTAGCTTGATCCATATCAACGAAAAAATACATGGAGTTTAAGAGTATAAACTCTAATATTCCAATAATAAAAATCCATTTTACAATTGATGATGACCTTGAATGCGCCATTTTATAGATATCAACTTTAGAAACTGTATCTGTTTCTTCTGGTTGATTATCCCATGCTTTTTTATATTTATCTAAATCCATTTATTATGGGTTTAATACTTTTTTTAATTTATCCTTTGCTCTGTTCATTTTTACACGAGCGTTTACTTCACTAATACCTAAGGTTACAGATATCTCTTTGTAAGGCTTATCTTCTAGATATAAAAATATTAGTGCTTTGTCAATGTCATTTAGTTTTCTAATGGCATTGTAAAGTGCTTTTAATTGTAATTCCTCTGTCTCGTCATAATCAACAGCTTTAATTTTAAAAGCATAGTCAGTAATATCTTGTGTCTTTACAGTTCTAGTAGATTTTCTGTATAAAGAAATAGCGGTGTTTAAAGCCACTCGATACATCCATGTACTAAATTTAGCTTCTCCTCTAAACTTACTGTAGTTTTTCCAGAGTTGAATTGTTACCTCCTGAAACAAATCGTTATGAGCATCTTGGTTTGTAGTATAAAGCCTACAAATTTTATGCACAATGTTTTGATTGGCTTCAAAATCAGATAAAAATTTATTTTCTAACTCTTTGTTCACTAAGTTTAGTATCGTTGATTGGTTATAAGTAGCTCAAAAATACGAATTGTTACAGTTCATCCTAAAAAAAATACAGTTCAGTTGTTTTTAGTTTTAAAAACGATAGAACAGCAGCATATTTGTAGTGTAATTAATCAGTAAAAAAGAAGTATCATGAAATTTTTAACAGCAATTTTAATATTAATTCAACTCTTTATAGTAGCAGAGTTAACAGCTCAGAACAAAGAAATACAAGTAACAGTTGTAAATGCTACATCAGACTTAGGTAAAATAAGTTATGCTTTATATACGAAAGACAATTTCAGAAAAAAACCAATAAAAGTAGCATCAACTATAATAAAAGAAGGTAAAAGTACAGTTGTTTTTAAAGATGTGCCATTAGGAGAATATGCTGTTATTTGTTTTCACGATAAAAATAATAATGGTAAAATGGATTTTAAACCAAACGGAATGCCATTAGAGGATTACGGTTCTTCAAACAATGTAATTAATCCTTACGAACCACCGCAATATGAACAGTCAAAATTTACGGTTGCTGATAAAAATGTATCTTTAAAAATTAAATTTTAGTAATAAGATAGCAATGGAAAAATATACATCTAATACATTTATAAGTTTGAAAAAAGATTTTTTGGTATGTTTAAAACTTACGGTAATCTTTGGTGTAATTTTCACAATTATAAACCAGCAATTTACCTTTAGAGGAGCAGCGGTTGTGTTTTTGTTTTCAGCAATGTATTCGTTTATATTAGGTTTAGGTAACGGAGTAATTAATGATTATTTAAACGCGCGATGGGATTGGGCTACGCAAACGAACGAAAGAGTTTGGGCAGGAGTAGTAGCAACTATTTGTTATACAATTATAGCCGTACTATTAATTCATTATATACAATATGTACTAATTTTTAACCATGATTTTTCTGTTTTTTTTGATGGGAAATTATTGTGGTCTCATTTATTTGCTATTATAATTTCTTTAGGAATTGCAAGTTTTTTTCATGCTCGTAGTTTTATGATTAATTGGAAAGCCTCGTTAAAGCAAGAAACAACACAGCACGAAATTGTAGCAAAAACAGAAAGCGCAAAGTTTGAAACTTTAAAAAGTCAGTTAGATCCACATTTTTTATTCAATAGTTTAAACGTTCTAACCTCTTTAATAGGCGAAAATCCGAAGCAAGCGGAAAGGTTTACCACAAAATTATCAAAAGTATATAGGTATGTTTTAGAGCAGCGAAATAAAGAGTTAATTCCGTTAGAAGAAGAATTAAGGTTCGCAAAAACATATATGGAGCTATTACAAATGCGATTTGAAGATGCTGTGCAATTTAATATTCCAACCACGGTAAGTAACTCAGATTTAAAAATAGTACCATTGTCTTTACAATTATTACTCGAAAATGCAGTAAAGCACAATGTCGTTTCATCAGCTAAACCTTTACAAATTCACATTTTTGAAGAAGATGGTTTTTTACAAATTCAAAATACGGTTAATCCTAAAGAAGCAATAGGCAAAAGTACAAAGGTAGGATTAAGAAATATTGCAGATCGTTATGGTTTAATAACTGATGAGCGGGTAGAAATTAAAAATAATAATAAAACATTTACAGTGAGTTTACCGCTGTTAACAAAAACAAATAATATGTCATACAATTCGAAAAATATAGAAAATAGCAAGTATGTAAGAGCTGTAGAAAAGGTAGAGAAATTAAAAGAATTTTATCAAAATTTAGCATCTTATTGTATCGTGATTCCTTTTTTAATATTCATCAATTTAAAATTTTCACCACGATTTCATTGGTTTTGGTTTCCGATTTTTGGGTGGGGAGTAGGCTTAACGTTTCACTTCTTAGAAGTAAATAACTACAATATTTTCTTAGGGAAAAACTGGGAAGAGCGTAAGATTAAAGAAATGATGAAGGATGATAAAAATTATAAATAAGATGGAAAGAGAACAACAGCAATACATTCTAGCAAAGAAAAGAGTTAAAAGAATTAAAGGTTTTTATACACACTTAACAATTTATTGTATTGTTATACCAGTAATAATTTTTGTAAACCTAAAATTCGAACCTCATTTTCATTGGTTTTGGTTTTCGTTAATAGGTTGGGGAACAGGACTTTTTTTTCATTTTTTAAATATTTTCGTATTCAATAATAAAAGTTTAACTAAAAACTGGGAAGAGCGTAAGATTAAAGAAATAATTAAAGCAGATAAAAACTATAAATAAAATGGAAAGAGATTATTCAGAAGAACAAAAATATATACTTGCGAAAAAGAGAGTAGAAAAAATTAAAGGATTTTATATTCATTTAGTTGTTTATGTATTGGTAAATATTTTTATATCAGGAATTATTATATTTGGATTAACGAGTGAAGATCAATATAGTTTTGTAGAAGCACTTACTCATTTCGGAACTTATTCAACTTGGTTATTTTGGGGGATAGGATTATTTTTTCATTGGTTAGGGGTTTTTGGTTCTAATTTATTCTTCGGAAAAGATTGGGAGAAAAAAAAGATAGAACAATATATGAACGATAATAAATTTTAATTATGGAAACAGATAAACTTTATGATCAAGCAGAGAAAAGAGTAAAAAAAATCAAGAATTTTTATAATCATTTGCAAATTTTTGTAATTATGATGCTTGTGTTGGTTGTTTTTTCAAATACAATATTTACTTTTTTTGAAAACCATATTCAAAACCCAGGAACCTTAAAATGGGCGAGAGCAAATGTTTGGGTAAATTCTTTATTGTGGGGAGGCGGAGTTTTAATTCATGCTTTATATGCTTTTAAGAATAAAATTACTTTTTTTGATGCCTGGGAAAACAAAAAAGTAAACGAGTTTATGAATGAAAAAAAATAAGAAGATGGAAACGAATAACTACTCAGAAAAATACATAGTAGCTCAAAAAAAAGTTGAGGAACTTAAACAATTTTATAAGCACTTATCTGTATATATACTCGTAAATTTATTTTTTATAGCACGCCGAATCTATAAAGACATTAAATTGGGTGATTCACTTGAAGAAGTTTTTTTTGATATAGATAATTATCGTTTTTTCTTTTGGTGGGGAATTATTTTGGTAATACACGGTGTAAAAGTGTATAGTAAACAAAACCTGTTTAGTAAAAATTGGGAAGAGCGAAAGATAAAAGAATATATGAATGAAAAATAAGAACTATGAATGTTATTATTATTGAGGATGAAAAACCTGCAGCAAGGCGATTAAACAGAATGTTATCTGTATTAGATATTGAGGTTAAAACGATGTTGCATTCTGTAGAAGAATCTATTAATTGGTTTCAAAACAATAAACATCCAGATTTAATTTTTCTTGATATTCAGTTGTCAGACGGATTATCGTTTGAAATATTTGAAGAAATAGAGGTGAAATCGGCCATTATTTTTACAACTGCTTATGATGAATATGCGTTAAAAGCATTCAAATTAAACTCAATAGATTATTTATTAAAACCACTTGATGAAGATGAATTAGCTGTTGCAGTAAACAAGTTTAAAGAAAATCAAACCCAAAAATCTGAAGTAAAAGTTAATATTGATGATATTCGTAAATTACTGATAAATCCGGTTGATAGAAAGTTTAAAAAGCGATTTACAATAAAAGTAGGTCAACATATAAAAATTATACATGTTGATGAAATTGAATGCTTTTATTCAGAAAATAAAGCCACTTATATTCACACAAACTCTAACCGTAATTATTTAATTGATGATTCTTTAGAGCATTGGCAAGAGCAATTAAATCCTGAACATTTTTTTAGAGTAAACAGAACTTTTATTGTGCATATAAATGCCATAAAAGATATTGTTTCTTACACAAACTCACGATTAAAACTAGTATTACATTCTTTTTGCGATTCCGAAATAATAGTAAGCAGAGAGCGTGTAAAAGACTTTAAAAACTGGATTGATTAAACGATAACTATTCTTTCGCTTTTATAAAATCAGAAATTAAATAACTTATAAATTTCCCTACTTGATTTATAGCAGAAGCATCTTGCATTATAGCAGGAGCACCTTCACAAATATGAATATAACTAGCGTTTTCATTTTTAGCGAAATAATGAACAAATTCTCTAGTTTGTTGTGTTGTAAACCCACTCGGAGTCATTGCACTACTCGGAAAATTTTGAATACAATCTAAATCTATCTCAATACCAAAAGGTTTATCTTGAATGAAGTTCTTAGCGCGTAATAATTCGTTTTCAAACGGAATAGATTTGTAAACTTCTAACTCTTCATATGTATTGTAATCGATATTTATGTTGCTATGAATAATATCAAAAACATACTGTGGAGTATAATTTTCATGTAAACCGAACATAAAATATTTATCTAAATACTGATGCTCAATAGCATAAGAAAATCCGTTACCACTATGGCGTTCTTCTAAACGACGCAAATCGGTGTGGGCATCTAAATTAATTACATTTATTGATTGATTTTTTCCTTCGGATAAACCTTTTAAATTACCATAAGAATTGTTGTGCCCTCCACCGATTATAATCGGAGTTTTATTAGCTTCAATAATTCTTTTAATAATAGATGATAATTCTTTATCAATAGCCTTAACAAGAAAATCACCTTTTTCCCTATCAGAACCATCAAAGGTTGAAACTTCATCAAGATAATCTAAATAGCCTAAAACAAGAATATCTTCTCCTTTTATAAATTGATTCTCCTGCGTGTTTAAAAACGATTTTAAAGCAGGAATAAAGGCAGTATGTGCACCACCATTTCCATAATTCATTTTTACACCAATATCTTCTGGCACTCCAATAATTACAAATTTAGCAGTTGAATTTTTAAGTTCTTCAATTGCCAAAATAGTTTGTATATATTGCCCTAGTTTTGCTTCTCCCTCTCGGAGATTAACAAAATTAGTAATGTTTTTTTGACTAAATAATTGTAACATATTAAATTGATTTTCCGTTAATAAAAACTGTATCAATTAAAACAGAACCAAAGTTATAAGGAATCGCACCGTAACTTAAAATTTCTTTTGTAACGATAAAATTAGCTTTCTTACCTTTTGTAATACTTCCAACTTTATCAGATAAATTCATGGCATAGGCACCGTTTATAGTTGCTGCATTTATAGCTTCTTCAGGAGTCATTTTCATTTTAATACAGGCAGTAGCAACTACAAAGTTCATGTTACCAGAAGGTGTTGAGCCAGGATTAAAATCAGTAGCCAAAGCCAAAGGTAATCCTGCATTTATAATATTTCTAGCAGGTGTATAGGGAATACTTAAAAAATAGGAACACGATGGTAAAGCAACAGGCATGGTATCGGTTCCTTTTAAGGTATTAATATCATCAGAATTCATAATTTCTAAATGATCTACAGATAAAGCATTATGTTTTACACTTACTTGAACACCTCCAATAGTTGTAAATTGATTTACATGTACTTTTGGTATTAATCCATATTTTTTACCAGCTTCTAAAATTCGATCGGTATCTTCAACTGAAAAATAACCAGTTTCACAAAAAGCATCTATAAACTCTGCCAATTTTTCTTCAGCTATTTTTGGTAGCATTTCATTAATAATCAAATCGATATAGACATTTTTATCATCTTTGTATTCTTTCGGAAAAGCGTGCGCTCCTAAAAAAGTAGCTTTAATAGGCAGATTATAATTTTCGCCTAGTTTTTTAATAACACGTAACATTTTTAATTCAGCATTAAGAGTTAAACCGTATCCTGATTTTATTTCAACAGCACCAGTACCAAGTTTCATAACTTCTTCTAAACGAACTGCTGATTGTTTATACAAATCTTGCTCAGAAGTTTCTTGCAGTTTTTTTGCTGAATTTAAAATTCCACCACCATTATTTGCTATTTCTTCATAAGTTAATCCGTTAATTCTATCAACAAATTCTTGTTCTCTATTACCAGCATACACAATATGAGTATGAGAGTCGCACCAAGTAGGGAGAATCATTTTACCGGTACAATCGATAGTTTTATCTACTTTAGTAGATAGATTATTCATCGTACCAAAATCCAGGATTTTATCATCTTTAATTAATAGAAAAGCATTTTTTATAGTGGGTAAAATACTCATTTCTTTTCCAGAAACTTTCTTAATACTAGCCTCTCTAATCTGAATTAATTCCTTGATATTTATAAATAAAGTTGTCATTATCGATTTATGAAATTTGTTACACAAACTTACGGTAAAAACTAAAAAGAATGATTTATTTTTTAGTCAACCTATTTCAGAAGAATACAGGTTTCCGAAATAACTTCGGAATGACGTAAATTTATTTTTCAGCAAAAAACTTCGATTTAAAAAAACCCAAACCATAACCTATAAACTGCGTAAATGAGGTAATAATGCTTAAAAAAGCAACTTTTATATTTTTATTCTGAATTAATGTATCTATAAATAATAACGTAAAGTAAAATCCGTAGAAAGCAACTAACTGCCAATAACCAAAAATTGCAAAAAGAACACTGATATCAAATCCAATAATGAATAAACTCGGAAACCAATAGGTAATTTTAGCTGTTTCTGGATACTTTTTATTTAAAATTGGCCTTGCTGTTCCGAATGAATATGTTTGTTTAAAAAATTGACGAATCGTACTTCTTCGCTTATGATACACAAAAGCTTTTTCAATTAATTGTGTTTCAAAACCGTTTTCCCATAAACGAAATGTTAAGTCGATATCTTCTCCCGTTTTCATTTTAGAAAATCCGTTTGTTTTACTAAAAGCTACTTCCGACAATCCTAAATTAAAACTACGTGGTTGAAACTTACCAACACCTTTTTTCTTACCTCTAATTCCGCCTGTGGTTAAAACGGACGTCATCGAATAATTAATCGCTTTCTGTAAATCGGTAAAACTTTTATGCGCAGCATCTGGCCACCAAAGGCATCTGTAAAATTATTTTTTAAGGCTTTTTTTACTTCGGATACATATTGAGGAGGAACAATAACATCACTATCTAAAATGATAAAATAATTACCTGTAGCTTGTTGCATTCCGTAATTTCTACTTGCTCCTGCTCCGCTATTTTCTATATAAAAATATTTTAAATCAAGTTGATTCTCATACTTTTCTACAATTTCTTCGGATGATTTTTCTGAACCATCTTCAATAATTACAACTTCAAAAGTTTCCTGAAAATCTTGTTTTGTAAGACTTTCTAACAGTTCGTCTATTTCTTGCGGACGATTGTAAACGGGAATTATTATAGAGAAGTTTAGTTTCAGAATAGTATGATTTCAGTGTTTTCAAAAATAAGAAAATAAAAAAGTTGAAAGTTCTTATTTTAAAAAACTTTCAACTTTTAATATGGTAATATTCTTTTTAGGATACTCTTTAAAACGGCAAACAGGTTTAGCCCTGATTGAGCGGTTTGTTTGAGCTCTTTTTTGCTGTCAGTTCGAGTGAATTTGTGAAGCATGAACAAATTTGTATCGAGAACAGCAGCAAAAAAAGCGAGTAGCGAAAGCAGGAAATAGCTTCGTATAAAATTATTCGAACTTTTCCATTACGGCTTCACTCACTCCCATATTAGAGAATCCACCATCGTGAAATAAATTCTGTAATGTTACTTTTTTTGTTAAATCAGAAAACATTGAAATAGTATAATCTGCACACTCTAAAGCTGTTGCATTTCCTAGTGGAGACATTTTTTCGGCATATGAAATAAATCCGTCAAACCCTTTAACACCTTGACCTGCG
Organism: Tenacibaculum retecalamus; assembly: GCF_027941755.1. Classification (NCBI taxonomy): domain Bacteria; kingdom Pseudomonadati; phylum Bacteroidota; class Flavobacteriia; order Flavobacteriales; family Flavobacteriaceae; genus Tenacibaculum; species Tenacibaculum retecalamus. Next base: position 1,913,648 of record NZ_CP115916.1, read on the forward strand.
GTGGTTGGCGTTGGTGATTGAGAAATGGTATTAACACGAACTTTTTGATCACGACCAAAGAAGTATCCAAAACTACGCGCAATGCTTTCTAAATACGCTTTATTGTCTGCCATATCGTTGTAATCAGGAAAAACGCGTTGTGCTGCCATATAGGTTAATGCAACGATACTTCCCCACTCGTTCATGGCCTCTTTATTGTATAAAACGTTCATTACTTTATGAAAAGATACCGCAGAAACATCCCAACCCTTGGTAGTAAAATCGTATTTAGAATCGGTATAATGACGGCCTTTACGCACGTTTACAGACATACCGATTGAGTGTAACACAAAATCGATTTTTCCTCCTAAAATTTCCATCGATTTTTCAACCAAATTGGTTAAATCTTCCATTGAAGTTGCATCAGCAGGTATAATTTCTGATCCTGTTTTGGCAGCTAATTCTTTAATATTACCCATACGCATTGCAATTGGTGCGTTGGTTAATACAAACGTTGCTCCTTCTTCATGTGCACGTTCAGCAACTTTCCAAGCAATAGAATTTTCATCTAAAGCTCCAAAAATAATTCCTTTTTTTCCTTTTAATAAATTGTACATATTTACGTGTTTTAATCTATAGTTGTTGGTTTGTTAAACAAATATAGTTTTAATTTAGTAATTCTTTTGCGTGTGTTAATGCGCTTTCAGAAATATCTTTTCCGCTTAACATTTCAGCAATTTCAACAATACGTTCTTCTTTAGATAACAATTTTAAATTAGAAGTTGTAACTCCGTTTTCTTCACCTTTGTACACTTTGTAATGTTGTAAGCCTTTTGCTGCAATTTGTGGTAAATGCGTAATAGTAATTACTTGCATACTTGTACCCATATCTTGCATTATTTTTGCTATTTTATTAGAAACTTCACCTGAAACTCCGGTATCAATCTCATCAAAAATAATGGTTGGTAATTGTATATTTTCTGATAATATTTTTTTTATTGAAAGCATAATTCTTGATAATTCACCTCCAGAAGCTACTTTTTTAAGTTCTCCGAAATTACCTCCTTTATTTGCAGAAAATAAAAAAGTTAATACATCTTTTCCGTTTGTAAAATACTCTTTCGATGCTGATAATTTTATAGAAAAACGTGCATTTGGCATCCCTAATTCTGTTAACAAAAACTCTAAGGATTTTTGTAATTTAGGAATTGCCTTGTTTCTCGATTTTGTTATCATTACTGCAACTTCATCTAACTTTTTAGCAACTTCATTTATCTCTACATTTTTTGCTTCAATTAACGTTCCTGCATTGGCTACTTGCGATACTTTTTCTGATAATGTTTCGTGGATAACCTGTAATTCTTTAATAGAATCTACCGAGTGTTTTTTCTGGAGGTTGTATATTAATTGCAACCTATCATTTAATTCTTCTATTTCATTCGGATTAAAATCTACCGCTTCATTCTCATTTTCTAGTTCAGAAACAACATCATCTAACTCTAATTTAATGCTCGTAATTCTGTTAGAAATTTCCTCGTATTTTTTAGAATATCCGCTTATTTTTTGCAAACTATTTTCTAGCGAGTACAATAAGTTTTGTAGGCCTATTTCTTCATTTACTGATATCTCTAAAGATTCTGATAAACTCAGTTTTATTTCTTCTATGTTATTTAATCGCCCAAGTTTTTCCTCTAAAGCCTCTTGCTCATCACTTTTTAAATTTGCTTCTTCTAACTCGTTAAATAAATGCAAATTATACTCATGCTGTTCATTTGATTTTTCAGTTTCTTGTTGAAGAATTTTAAGCTCTTTATTTAATGTTGAATACTTTTTTAATCCTCTTTTATAAGATGCTATTTTTGGTTGGTTTTTAGCCAAAGCATCTAGTACTGAAAATTGAAAGCTAACATCAGAAAGTTGTGATGTTTGATGTTGCGAATGAATATCAATCAGTTTTGTTTTTAAAGCCGTTAAAACTGATAAATTTACAGGTGTATCATTTACAAAAGCTCTCGACTTACCTGAAGGAAGAATTTCTCTTCGAATAATCGTTTCGGTTTCATAGTCTACATCTAATTTTTCAAATAAACGTTGTAAATCATAACCTTCAACAGCAAATTTAGCTTCAATAACACACTTTTTTTCCGTGTTTTTTAAAGATGATAAATCGGCACGGTTTCCCATTACCAAGCCTAAGGCTCCTAATAAGATGGATTTTCCTGCTCCGGTTTCACCTGTTATGATTGATAAACCTCTTGTAAAATCAATCGATAATTGATTGATTAACGCATAATTATGTATGGATAATTGTATAAGCAAATTCTATTCTTTAAAAGAATAAAAATACAAATTTTGATTGAATTATAGCACTTTAAAAAGTAGGGAAGTTTATTGTTTTTTTCTACTTGACAATAAGTTGTCAATCACCATTGATAAGAGCACAAAAGCGAGTAAAAAACTTTCTAGTTTACTTAAGCTATCATTTATAATTCCCATTGAAATTACATACAACATAATAATTGAAAGAAAAACTATAAAAACTATTCTAGCCTTTTTCATTTTAGTTAATCTTCTTCCATTTATCTTTATAAGTAGGAGCAATTTTATTTAAAACACTCAACATTTTTTGAGTGTTTTTTGTTGGTTTGCCATCAGAAAAAACATTTGAAATCTCATCTCCTTTAGCATCTAAAAAAACACGAATCATATAATTACCAATAGCTACATTGTATAATTTATCTAACGCAATTATGTTTTTCGCTATTGTTTGCTTAGCTAATTCCTTATTCTCTGAAAAATTATCAAATCCTTTTCTATGATACTCGTAATAAATAGTTCGGAGGGGACTAAATTTTGAAGACAATAAATTATCTATGAAAACAAAACGATTTTGTTTACCTACTTGATTTTGCCATCCTAACTCTCCGTTAGATTGTGCTTGAAGCATTACATTTTCTGCTGACTTTAAATAATCAGTACCGCCTTTTAAAGCAAAGGTATCTGCATCTAATCCTATAATAGCATATGCATAAAATGCGATTAATGAAACCAAATTAGAATCGTATGTATTCGGATTAAAAATTAACGGATCAAACTCATTATAACGAAAGTTAAAATTCGTGTCATTAATATTTAAAACAGGTGTTGCATAACTTGAATTATAAACAGGTCGAGTAGCTTGTACTTGTATACTTGCTCTAAAATTATTCCCACTTTGTTCATTTACAACAATGGTAAAAGCACAATTAATTCGTTCTTGTTGTTTAAAGTTTTTGTTTGTCCATTGTTTATCATTAATAAACTCAGTTAATGATTTTTGAAGCGTTTCAAAAACTTGCTTATTACTACTCTGAACTTTATCTGCATTTATAGTTACCAAAGCGTTTAACTCTTGCGACTGGATTGTAAAAACGAATGATAAAACAAAAATTAAAAAGAAAATTTTACGCATCTATTACACTTTATTTTTGTCAGGTTGAGCGCAGTCGAAACCTATTAAAACTTCTCGAAAAAACTGCGTTTGTATCTTCAAAGTAAAAATATTTTACTTTTCAATAATACTCGAGAAGACAATATAATTATTATTTAATTTTATTGATAATTTCTTCAATTATATCTACTGATACTGCTTTTTTGGATTTTAATTCAAATGATTTCTCATTAAAATCAGCATCAATAATAGTAATCTTATTTGTATCAGTAGCAAAACCTGCCCCTTTATCTTGAAGCGAATTTAAGATAATTAAATCTAAATTCTTTTTAGTTATTTTACTCTTTGCATTTTCAACTTCATTATTTGTTTCTAACGCAAACCCTACTAATAATTGATTCTTTTTAACTGTTCCTAAAGATCTTAAAATGTCTTTTGTTGGCGCCAATTCAATTACTAACGCTGAATCTTTCTTTTTTATTTTCTGAGTAGCCACATTTTTTGGTCGATAATCTGCTACTGCTGCCGATAAAATAGCAATATCTACTTCACTATAATACTTATGACAAGCATCGTACATTTCTTCAGCAGATTTTACATCAACTCTGTGAATAAACGAATGCTCAACTTTTTGATGTGATGGCTCTGATACTAAAAAAACTTCCGCACCTAAATTAGCGGCTGTTTTTGCAATTTCAAATCCCATTTTACCTGAAGAATGATTTCCTATAAAACGTACAGGATCTATTGCTTCATACGTGGGATCTGCTGTAATTAAAATTTTCTTCCCACGAAGTGGTAATTTAGACACAACATCTTTTTCAATAAAAGAAACAATGTCTTCTGGTTCGGCCATACGACCTTCCCCTACTAATCCACTTGCTAATTCACCAGAAGTAGCGGGAATTAATATATTACCAAAACTTTGTAATGTATCTAAACTCTTTTTTGTTGATGGATGTTGATACATATCTAAATCCATTGCTGGAGCAAAGTACACAGGGCATTTTGCTGATAAATATGTTGCTAATAATAAGTTATCGCAAGTACCGTTTGTCATTTTAGACAAGGTATTTGCGGTGGCAGGAGCTATAATTATAATATCTGCCCAAAGTCCTAAATCAACATGATTGTTCCATAGTTCGTTTTCATCTTCTTTTTCATAAAAAGTAGAATGAACAGGATTTTTTGATAAGGTGGAAAGAGTAAGTGGAGTTATGAAATCTTTAGACGCAGGAGTCATAACTACTTTGACTTCTGCGCCCGATTTTATAAATAGACGAACTAAGTTCGCTGTTTTGTATGCGGCAATACCAGCTGTAACACCAAGTAATACTTTTTTACCGCTTAATACAGACATATTATTCTGCGTCTGGAGTTCTATGATATACTTTTCCGTTTAACCACTCATCTACAGCAATAGCGTGTGGTTTTGGTAAACGTTCGTAAAATTTAGAAACTTCAATTTGTTCTTTATTTTCAAAAACTTCTTCTAAACTGTCATTGTAAGTAGCAAATTCATCTAACTTATCAACTAATTCTTTCTTTAAATCAGAATTAATTTGATTTGCTCTTTTAGCGATAACTGAAATAGCTTCGTAAATATTTTCTGTTGGAGCTTCGATAGCTTCTTTGTTATAAGTAATAGTACTTAACGGCGCTTTCGTTTCTTTATAATCCATTTTTTAACTTTTAACTAATTGTTCTTGTTCTTTGTTTAATGTTGCTAACATTTCATTAGATTCTTTCATGAATTTAGATTCAGGAAAGCTTCTCTTTAGCTTATCATACGCTTTTACTGCCGTTTCAATTCTTTCAGCTTTTCTACGTTGTGTACTTTTCAATACAAAATCGTGTGCTGCTTTTAAACGAAAATATAACGCTTCTTCTTTATATTTAGTACCTAAATAATCTTCTAATAAATTATCGAAAGCAACTATTGCTGCGCTATAATTTCTAGAGTCATACCCTGCTGTATTGTAATATGTTTTAGCTATTTCAAAAGCCTTTTTCTCTAGCTTATTACGTAATTCAGTATAATATTTATTAGCTTCTTCTTGTTTATCTGAATTTGGATATTTATCAATAAAAGATTGAAAAGATGCTAATGCTTTATTTGTATCTGTTGGATCTAAGCTAAATTTTGGCGCTGCCTTGTAATAACTTAATGCTGATAAAAATGCCGCCTCTTCTCTTTTAGAACTTTTAGGGTAGTTTTTTGTAAACCTATTAAAGTAATACCCTGCTAAACTATAATTTTTTTCATTAAAGTTAGATTGAGAAACCATATATTGAATACGTTCCATTTGTGGTTTCCCTCGGTATGAAGGGGTTATTTTCTCAAACAATCGTAAGGCTTTACTGTACTTTTGTGTTTCGTACATTTTTGTAGCCATTTTGTATTGTTCTTGTATAGTTCCTTTATTTAATACTTTGTTATATTCTCCGCATGAAGATAATATCAAAAGCATTACAACTAAATACGCTAAATTTTTCATTTTTTGCATTTGGCAAAATTAGTGATTAAATATGGATTATTAAAACGATTTTTGTACTCTGAATAGAGTATTGCAATAAACCATTAAATTTGTTATAAAAACTATATACAGTTCCTAAATGTTTGTTAATCTTACACAGCAGTGTTAGCAGCGTCTTGAGCTACTATTTGCTTTACATCATTATCAAATAAATACAAACCTCCTTTGTCATCGCCAATTAAATTAATTTTATCTAAAATGTTTCTAGCTAATGCTTCTTCTTCTATTTGTTCAGAAACATACCATTGTAAAAAGTTATGTGTTGCGTAATCTCTTTCTTCTAAAGTAATATGTACTAAATCGTTTATTGATTTTGATACCATTACTTCATGATCAAATAAGGTTTGAAACATGTCTTTAAAAGAACCAAATTCTGCCGGTGGTGCTGCTAAATCAGAAACTCTTGCATGTCCTCCTCTTTCATTTACAAACTTTACTAGTTTTAACATGTGCATACGTTCTTCATCAGAATGTGCGTACATAAATTGTGCAACTCCTTCAAAACCTTGAGTTTCTGCCCAACATGCCATTGACAAGTATACTTGTGATGATTCTGCTTCTATTTTTATTTGCTGATTTAAAGCTTCTTCTATTACTTTTGATAACATATTTTTATTTTTTGAAAATTATATTTATTCTTCTTTTAACTGGAAGGATAAATTATTAAACAAAGATGCTAAAAAAAGACTACAATTAAAAAACTGTAGCCTTTTATAACGTGTATTTTTGTTTAGACAAATTATAGATTGTCTATAAAATCTGATATTTTTGTTTGTAACTCTTCTGTTGCTTTTACCAAAGGCAAACGAACTTCATCCAAACAAATTCCTTTTTTTAGCAAAACAGATTTAATTCCCGCTGGATTGTTTTCTTTAAAAATATAGGCTACAATATCCATTAATTTGTAATGAATCTCGTACGCTTCCTTATTTTTTCCTTCCAAGCCTAATTGAATCATTTTCGAAAATTCTTTAGGTAAACCTTGCCCTATTACAGATATTACTCCCGATGCTCCTGCCAAAACAACACCTAAAGCTAAATCATCATCTCCTGAAATAATTAAAAAATCTTTTGGTTTATTTTTCAACAACTCTAAATATTGTTGTTGAATATTACCAGCTTCTTTAACACCTACAATATTCTTAAAATCATTTGCTAAACGTAAAATTGTTGCTGGCTCCATATTTTTAGCCGTTCTCCCTGGTACATTATATAAAATAATTGGCTTTGGACTAGCTAATGAAATTGCTTTAAAATGCTGATAAAAACCTTCTTGCGTTGGCTTGCTATAATAAGGAGCTACTGATAAAACACCATCAATACTTGATAAATCTAACGAATTTAACTCCTCAATTACTGTTTGTGTATTATTACCACCAACACCTAAAACTAACGGTAATCGCCCATTATTTTCTTGTGCTATTACCTTTATTATTTCTTCTTTTTCTTTTGCTGTTATCGTTCCACTTTCGGCTGTGGTTCCGTTAATAACTAAGTAATTTGTTCCGTTATCAATATTATAATTCACTAGTTTTTTAAGTGCATTAAAATCTACACTTAAATCTTCGTTAAAAGGAGTTACTAATGCGACTCCGGTACCAACAAATTTTTGCATTATATTTTATTTAATATCGTTAAGTATTTTTTTAATTCTTGATTTAAAACTGCCTCATTAAATCCTTCATCAGAAATAACAAGATCATACAATCTATCATCAACTCCAGCAAAACCAGTTTTTAAACTTGCTTGCGACAACAAAGTTACCATATTCGTATATAAGTTTGGCGTTTTCACATAGTTTATAAACAAATCGTAATCGTTTTTAACGAAGTTTTTTAAATTGTCTGATTTTAAACTCGCTTTCATACCAATATCTTTATCTGTAAAAAACTTAGGCAAAACTTCTTCTTTTTTAGAAAATTCTCTATAAATTAAAACAGTAATATTTTCTTTTTCGAAAGGTAGTTTATTTGTTAAATTGGCTAATACAATGTTCTCCAGCGATTCATTATCTAATAAAATAGCGACTTTTTTAACTTTTCTTTCTTTATGATTTTTAGCTTCGTTTTTTACAATAGTTTTATTGTAAATTTTTTGAATTGATTTTTGCTTTAGTCTATTTATCATTCTTACTAATTACTAACCTTAATACGTTTTACTTCTCTTCAATTTCTAACAATAAAAATTGATTTAATTGCTTACCATATACCTGAAAATTATCATCAGATACTAATATTAAAGAACGATTACCGTTAGATAACCTGGGATCGAAAGTAATTCCTTCAATATTATCTATAATCGAGTCTGTTAATTGCTCTTGAATTGATTCAAAATCAAATAATAATTCTTTCTTTAATGGAATATACGCCTCTTCCTTTAGGGATTGAACCTCTAATGTATTTGTTGATTCCTCTTTAATTGTTGCTTTAAAAATCCTGATGGTATTTCCTAAAGTTCCATATCCACTTTGATAAATTCTTTCAACAATAAAAAAATGATTCTTTTGATATTCTAAGATAGCGGTTACACCATTTAAGTTCACTTTCCCTTTTGCTGGCTTGTCAATTTTTTCTAATTGATATGCAAACTGCTTCGTCGCTTTTTTTGTCTGATTATCAAAATATGTAATTCTTATTGGCGACTGTGTTTTATGAAATGTAGGTTCTTCTCCATCAGCTTTTAATGGCGCCTCCATTGCCGCCCAAAAACCTTTTTTATCTATACTTTTTGAAGAACTTTCGAAAGCAGCATTGTGTTTTGGTTTTGCCTTCGAATTTGCATTAAAATAAGCTGGAGTATTTATTTTTTCTTTAAAAAAACCCACACTATCTACTGTAAAAATTGTTGGGTTTTTACCGTAATGGATAGCTCCTTCACTTACTAAGTTAATTTTATTATCGGAAGTAATAAAAATCGATTCTAAATCTAACGCATTATCTTTATAAAACTTACTTGTAGTATCTATTTCTATTACTCTTTTAAAATTTATCGCTTTTATTGAGTCTTTTTCAATTTGAATATTACCTAGTAAAATTCTAGGATTTTTAGCATCATCAACAACCATATAATATTGGTTGTTACTAAAATCGATTCCAGAAATACCGCCTATGATAGTGTTATCTATCAATAAAGAATCTTTAACTATATATTCGTTTAAAAAATGCAGTTGTAATTTTTCTTTTTTACAAGACACAAAACACAAAGCAATAATTAGTAATCTTATTATTTTCATTTTTAAAATTTATTAGCTTTTTCTCTTACAATTAATCCTTTTATGGTTAAATATTGTGCTATGATATATAATAAAATCACAAAAAAGTCAAGTATTTTATTATACTCATAGTATATATTTAAAATAATAAAGCCATCAGCAATAACAAAAAACATTGCACTAAAAAACAATAACAAATTTCCTTTTGATTTTTCTTGCTGATAATTTAAAAATGTAACCGCTCCATATATCGACACCACAAGTCCATATTCAGCAACAGGAATTAACATGTCTTTTAAGTTATCAAAAACGACATACATGATTGTTAAAAAATATGACATGTATGGAATTGTAGAAAGGACTATTCTTGTAAATGATTTCTTTTCAAGAAAACCTACTATTATTTTTATATATAATACGTGAGTTACTAAAAAAGAAGCTACTCCAAAAACAAAATAACTTTGGTCAGCTAACAAAAGAACATCTCCTAAAAAAGCAAAAAATAGTCCTAAGACCAACCACCAATTAACTTTTTTCGTCGAAATAAAATACACTACTAATAACGTAATCATTAGTAATGGTTTAAAAACAATTTCCATTGTTTTATTCTGAAAAACTACAGCAAAAATATCAGCTATCGAAACAATAAAAAATAATATAGTTGCTATTACTATTTTAGTTTTTTTTGTCATACTTATCTTATATGATTTTATTTAAAATAATTTTAATAGTTTCTTTTTTTTAGCTTTTTAATTTTTCTTTCAGATTGTAGCAATATAGTTTTTTATATAAATTACTACTACTATTTTTATCTTTTTTTTAACAAAATAATTCAACTGTCAACTAGTACGACATTAAAAAAATCACGCATACTACTTGTTATGTTTAAGCATTGAATTTACTATTAAATACTGAGACACAACATATAAAACAATTATTAAAACATTAAACAAATGTGTTGGTTGATAAAAATTATTCAACGCTATTAAACTATCAGATGCTATAAATAGAATAGCACCTAATAATAACCATAAATTTGCTATTGTTTTGTCTTGTTGATAATTTAATAAAGCACAAGTACCAAATGCAGAAATTGCAATTCCGTAAACAATTACAGGCACTAACATTTCTCCTAAATTATCTTTTATTAAAAACAGCACACCTGTAAATAAGGTAATAAAAATAATTGCGGCTCTTATTACTTTCGTAAAAAATTGTTTTTTTAAAAACTGAGAAGTCATTTTTATATACATAATATGCGCTATTAAAAATGATGCTAATCCAAATACAAAATAGTTTATTTTATCTAATAAAAATACATCACCCCAAAACGAAAAAAACAAGGCTGAAACAAACCAGAAATTAGCTTTTTTAACCGATAACAAATAAACAATTACCAATGTTGTCATTAATAACGGTTTAAAAATTATTTCTAAATTTTTATTTTGAACTACTACCGCATACACATCTATAATTGCAACTAATAAAAATACGAGTGATGCTATGATTATTTTTAGTTTTTTATTCATATTTCGTTATTAGTTTGTATAAATTTATGTTTTTTTTAAAAAAATCTAGTTAATCATATCAATAAAATCTTGTTCCGAAATAATTGGTATTTCTAAACTTTCTGCTTTCACCAACTTACTTGGCCCATATTATCACCAGCCACAATAAAACTTGTTTTTTTAGATATTGACGAACTTACTTTTCCGCCGTTATCTTCAATTGCTTTTTTAAGTTCATTTCTACTCATTTGATAAAAAACGCCAGAAACTACAAACACTTTCTCTGCTAGTTTGTTTGTTTGTCCTTTTAAACTTTCTACAGAAACTTCTAATTGAATTCCATGTACTTTTAATCGATCAATCAACTGAATATTTCCTAAATCATCCGAGAAATCAATAATACTCTGGGCAATTCTACTACCTATTTCATCTACAGAAACTAGCGTTTCTAAATCGGCCGCTAATAAATTATCTATTGATTTAAAATGCTTTGCTAGTTTTTTTGCCACGGTTTCACCAACAAATCGAATTCCTAAAGCAAACAACACTTTTTCGAACGGAATCTTTTTTGACTTCTCTATTCCTGCTACCATATTCTGAGCAGATTTTTCAGCCATTCTTTCTAACGGAATTACTTGCTCGACTGTTAAATCATATAAATCTGCATAATTTTGAATTAATCCTTCTTTACGTAACAAATCTACCGTTTCGCCTCCTAAACCATCAATATCCATGGCTTTTCTACTGATAAAATGCTGGATTCTTCCTGTTATTTGTGGCGCACAACCAAACTCATTCGGGCAATAATGTTTGGCATCTCCTTCACTTCTTACAAGCTCGGTATTGCATACAGGACAATTGGTTGCGTATTCTGTAGGTTCAGAATTACAGGATCTTTTTGATATATCTACCGCAATAATTTTCGGAATAATCTCACCTCCTTTTTCAACAAAAACAGTATCATTAATTCGAATATCTAACTTTTCAATCTGATCTGCATTATGTAGCGAAGCTCTTTTTACTGTAGTGCCTGCCAATTGAACAGGTTTTAAATTTGCAACCGGAGTTATGGCTCCTGTTCGCCCAACTTGATATGTTATTTCTTCTAAAACTGTTGAAACCTGCTCCGCTTTAAATTTATATGCAATTGCCCAACGTGGTGCTTTTGCCGTATAACCAAGCTCATCTTGCTGCTGTAAATTGTTTACTTTAATTACAACTCCATCTGTTTCATAAGGCAAATCATGACGTTTAAGATCCCAATCTTCTACGAAATCAAAAACAGCATCAATAGTTTTTGCTAAAGCGATTGTTTTTGGTACTTTAAAACCTACTTTTCGTGCATTCTCTAAATTCTCATAATGGGTTTTATATTTTCGCTCTTCTGTAACTACCTGATACAACAAACAATCTAACGGGCGTTTAGCAACCTCAGCACTGTCTTGTAACTTTAAACTTCCGCTAGCGGTATTTCTTGGATTTTTATACTCCTCTTCCTCGTTCTCGATTCTTTCTTCATTCATTTTACGGAACCCATCAAGAGGTAGAATGATTTCTCCTCGCATCTCAAAATCTGAAACGAAATCTCCATTAGTTATTAATGGAATTGATTTTATGGTACGAATATTAGTAGTTACATCATCTCCCTGAAAACCATCTCCTCGTGTTACAGCTTTTACAAACTGACCATTTTCAAATGTTAAATTTATCGAAGCTCCATCATATTTAAGTTCACAAGTATATTCAATATCGTCAGAACCTAACATTTTTTGAATACGTTTCTCCCAATCTAATAAATCGTCTTTAGAATATGAATTATCTAAAGAATACATACGGTTTTTGTGAGTAACTGTTTCGAAATTTTTAGTAATTTCTCCTCCCACTCTTTGTGTTGGTGAATTTGAGTTGAAAAACTGAGGATTTTCTATTTCTAATTTTTCTAACTCTTTCAGTTTTATATCAAAGTTATAATCTGAAATAGTTGCATTATCTAACACATAATAATTATAATTGTGTTGATTTAGCTCCTCGCGAAGCAATTGTATTTTTTGTTGAATTGTCATTAAAATAATAGCGCTAACAATTTATTACTTTTTTACTGTTCCTGTTAAAAACTGAATTCCTTTTGATATTGGGTTCCCCGAAGAACGACGAAAAGAAACAATTTGACCAACATGCCAAGTTGCATCAGCAATTGGATCGTTAATAGCATTCCAAAACGGGAATTTTTTCTCGCCAAATATAATTTTATACTGAGATACATCTTTACTTACTCTTAAAATTTCGCTTGCTTGTTGTAAATTTTCTAATGTTTTTTTACGTTTTTCAGTAAATGTCATTTCTGGCTGCTTTTCTCCATTCGGTTTATTTAAAACTGCATTTAGAGTTACCTGAGACAATCCTAAAATATGATCGATTGTTTCTAATGTTGTTCTTGATTCTTTATTCGGTTTAAAGCCTAAATCTTTCTCTATTAATCCTTCTGTAGCCCAATAATACCTAAAACCTAATCCGTCTACCATTCTACTTGCAACAGCACCAGCTGTAAATTCTGTTGCTGCTTCTGGAATTTCATAATAAGGTAATTTTGATTGTGAATTAACTATTGTTGTCATCAATGTAATTATAAGAAAAGAAAAAAGTGTTTTCATTTTTAAAAAGTTTAAAGCTAATTTAAGAAAAACTTTCAGGTATTAAGCGGCCAATATCAAAAGTTGCAGTGTAATTTTAAAATCACGTCTCTTTTGATACCCCTAACACTTCATATACTATTTAAAACAAAAAAAGTTTCATTATTGATTAATTCACCAATATGATTTCCCTTGTGTATTATAGTACAAATATGCGATATAAATTCGTTATACAAAACTACTAATGTATAAATGACTTTAATTAATCTCCTAAAAATATTTTTCACCCCTAAAAAGAAAGAAATCGTCCTAAAAAAACATAAATTAAAAGACTAACCAAATAACACCTATTTTTTAAAACATAAAAACCGAAGCCAAAGCTTCGGTTTTCACATACTATTTTATTTTTTATATACTATCTTCTTAATTTCATCGTATATACTACATCTCCTTCTGTTGCAGAGAATAATAATTCTTTTTTAGTTAATAGTTCAATTTTTAAACCATTTGCTAAATTCTCATCTTCTTCTAACTTAATTACTTTAGTTGCTTCTTCAAACTTCCAGTTACCATTTTTTTCATTATTACTCATTACAACCTCATACTTTCCATCAGCATGAAAAACCATCCAGCTGTTGTTTTCTGAAAACTCTTGAATTTCTTCACCAATTTGTACTGACTCTACTTGCCATTTACCTGATGTTAAAAATTCTACTTCATTAATTTCTTGTGAAAAAGACGATACTGTTACACTCAGTAACAATAAAAGTACAGGGAATACTTTTCTCATAATTAAGGGGTTAGGGGTTTAATAAATTCAAATTTAATTAAAAAAGCCAAAACAAAAAAATGTTTTGGCTTTTTTTTTACAAAATATTATACTATGTTAATAATATGTATAACGACGTACTTTTGCTATATGCTTTGCTAAACGCATTACTTGATGTGAATATCCATACTCATTATCATACCACACATAAATTACAATCGTATCACCATCTGCAATAGTTGCTTTACTATCGAAAATTGAAGGAGCTGTTGTACCTACGATATCTGAAGATACTAATTCATTGTTTAATGAATACTGTATTTGCTCTACCAAATCACCTTCTAAAGCATATTGTTTCATTATTGCATTTACAGCCTCTACTGTAGTATTAGAATTTAACTGTAAGTTTAAAATAGCTAAAGATCCATTTGGTACCGGTACACGAATGGCACTTGATGTTAATTTACCTTCTAAAGCTGGCAATGCTTTTGCAACTGCTTTACCTGCACCTGTTTCAGTAATTACCATATTTAAAGCTGCTGCTCTACCTCTACGGTACTTACTATGCATGTTATCTACTAAGTTTTGATCGTTAGTATAGGCATGAATCGTTTCTAAATGTCCTTTTTTAATTCCGAAGTTATCTTCTAACACTTTTAATACTGGTGTAATAGCATTGGTTGTACATGAAGCTGCAGAGAAAATATCTACATTATCAGGATTGTTTTCTGAATGATTTACTCCGTGTACAATATTCGGAATTCCTTTTCCTGGCGCAGTTAATAAAACTTTACTTGCTCCGTTTGGCACTAAATGGCGACTTAATGCTTCTTTATCTTTAAAAGCACCTGTGTTATCTATAATTAATGCATCGTTGATTCCGTATTTAGTATAATCGATATCTTCTGGTTTACCTGCAGAAATCATATACACTGTAGTTCCGTTAATAATTAACGCATTGTTATCTACATCAACCTGAACAGTTCCTAAGAAATCTCCATGTACTGAATCGATACTTAATAATGACGCTCTTTTTTCTAATACAGCTTCGTTAATTTCGCCACGAGTAACAACTGCTCTTAATCTTAATTGAGAACCTTTACCCATTTTACTCATTAACTCACGTGCTAATAAACGACCGATACGACCAAAACCATATAAGACAACATCTTTAGGCTGAATAGCTTCTGCCTCAGTTGCGTCTTTTAATTGATTTTGAACAAAAGCTAATTTATCTGCATTGTTATCATCTTGCAAATGATATTCATAGGCTAATTTACCGATATCTAATTTTGATGCTGGTAAATCGATCGATTGTATTGCTTTTGCTATTTCTAAAGCGTCGTTAATTGAAATTGGTTTTGCTACGAATTCTTTAGCATAGTCTATTAAATTTAAAACCTCACTAGCTCTTTTATCTACTAATGGATTTCTAAATAAAACTAATTCTATCGATTTATCGTACCATAAATCATTAACGATATTAATAAACTCAACCGTAGCTCGTCTTACTTGCGCTTGACTTACTACTTCATTTTCGTAATTTGTTATTGTTGACATAGTTGTGTGTTAACTAAATTTTAAAAAATTTGCTACAAAAATAGGAATTTCAAACGATTTCGTATCGGTTTTATCATATAAAAATGTCGCTGAAAAAATAATTTTCAACGACATTTATACCCTTTATCATCAATTTTAAAATCTAAAATATTCTTTTTTACCACTAGGACTTATCAACTCTAATATCATTTGTTGATTTCCTGTATAGGCATCTAAAGCCGCAACAGCTTCTGATGCATTAAGAACCTTTTTACCATTTATTTTAGTTAAAACATACCCTGCACCTACTTTATAATACTGAAATCCTTTGTTATTTGCTGCTGTAATTTTTGCACCTCCTGTTAAGTTGTATCTTTCTCTATCTGCTGCTGTTAAATCTTTTAATTGTACTCCGAAAGAAAACGAAGTAAACGTACTTTTTTTACTTAATTTAACCGTTTTTATTAAATCTTCACCATCTCTATTCACTGTCACAGCTACATATTCTCCTGGTCTTTTTGCTGTTAACTGTCCTTTTAAATCAGAAAATTTAGTGATTTTAACATCATTTACTTTTTTAATAATATCTCCTTCATGCAAGCCTGCTTTTAAAGCCTCACTATCCGATTCTATTTCATCAATCTTTACACCTTCAATCACTCCTTCTTTATCATCATAAGGAACAAAACCTATTAAAGCTTGTTGTACCGAACCAAATTCTAATAAATCATCAACTACTTTTTTAGCAATGTTAGATGGCACTGCAAATGAATACCCAATAAAAGAACCAGTTTTAGATGAAATAGCTGTATTAATACCAATTAACTCTCCACGAGTGTTTACCAGAGCTCCACCACTATTACCTGGGTTTACTGCTGCATCTGTTTGAATAAAAGCTTCAATATTTCTATTTCCATCTAAATCTCTTCCTTTTGCGCTTACAATACCTGCTGTTACTGTTGATGTTAAGTTATAAGGATTTCCTACTGCCAAAACCCATTCTCCTATTTTTGCATTATCAGAATTTCCGAAAGGTAAATACGGTAAATCCTCATCAGTAGTTACTTTTAACAAAGCGATATCATTATTTTTATCGGTTCCTATTAAAACCGCTTTTAACTTTTTACGATTATTTAATGTAATTTCAATTTCACTTGCTCCTGCTATTACATGATTATTTGTAACGATATAACCATCCGCAGAAATTATTACACCACTCCCCGTACCTATTTGTTCATATTTTCGCCCCTCTTTTCTTCCAAAAAGTTGTGCATACGGATTTTGTTGCGTTCTTACCGCTGTGTTTTTAACATGCACTACTGCATGCACTGTTTTATCTGCCGCTTCCGTAAAATCTGTCGGTGTAGCAGACGAATTTAAAACTGTGGGTGTATAATTTGCTTTTATAGTTTGTAAAGTAGCGTCTATATTTTCACCAACAATTACTTCTGGTTTTTCTAGTGCTACTTTGTATCCTGCAAGTGTTATAACACCTCCAATTATTGCAATTACTAAGGTTTTAAGTATTTTCTTCATATTCTTACAAAATTTATCTATTCAAATATAATATTTTAACATTTTTAAAAAAGTTGTTTAACGTTGTTTTAACTGATTTTAACCGCTATTTAACACTTCTAGCTAGCTAATAAAATATGTATCTTTGCTTTCTATGATTTTGAATTTTTATAAATACCAAGGAACAGGAAACGACTTTATTATTATAGATAATCGTACAATAACATTCCCTAAAAATGATATTGAATTAATCACTAAACTATGTGACAGGCATTTTGGTATTGGTGCTGATGGATTAATTCTTTTAGAAAATGATGCCAAAACCGACTTTAAAATGATTTATTTTAATGCAGATGGAACCGAAACTATGTGTGGAAATGGAGGAAGATGTGCTGTTGCCTTTGCTAAAAAATTAAACCTTATTGATTGTAAAACAACTTTTACTGCTTTTGATGGTACACATTATGCCGAAATTGACAACGACATTATTTCTTTACATATGGTAGACGTAAACGAAATCAACATAAACAAAGATGCTGTTTATGCTTTTACTGGCACACAACATCATGTAGAATTGGTTGAATCCTTAGATAATTACCCTGTTTTTGAAAACGGAAAAAAAATAAGATATAGTTACGATTCTCCTGGGGCTAACGTTAATTTTACGCAACAAATAAACACCAATACTTTTAGGGTAAGAACCTATGAAAAAGGTGTTGAAAATGAAACCTTAGCATGCGGTACCGGAGTAACTGCGGTTGCAATTGCAATGTATGCTACAAAAAAAACTACCGAACAACTAATTAAATTACCTGTTGAAGGTGGTTTACTTGAAGTTAGTTTTGATGAAAAAAACGGAAAATTCAGCAATATCTTTTTAAAAGGATCAGCCGTTTGTGTGTTTAAAGGCGAAATTGAATTGTAATGAATACATTAAAAGGTACACATATAAATTTAAGAGCGCTTGAACCCGATGATTTGGAGTTTCTATTTCAAATAGAAAACAATGAATCTTTTTGGGAAGTTAGCCATACACAAGCTCCGTTTTCTAAATTTATTTTAAAGCAATATTTAGAAAATGCTCATTTAGATATTTATGAAGCTAAACAATTACGCTTAGTTATCGAAGATAACACATCGTTAAATACTATTGGCATGATTGATCTTTTTGATTTTAATCCGCAACATAAAAGAGCCGGTATCGGAATATTAATTCATCCTGATTATCAACAAAACGGATTTGCATCTGAAGCTTTACAACTATTAATTAACTATTGTTTTACATACTTACAAATACACCAATTATACGCTAATATTACAAGCGATAATAAAAACAGTATTCACCTTTTTACAAAACACGATTTTAAAGAAATCGGTATTAAAAAAGATTGGATTCTAAACAACAATATATATAAAGACGAAATTTTATTTCAATTGATAAATGAATAAGAAAATAATATACACAGCTATTGCCATTATATTTTTAATTGGCGGAATTATTGGTTTTAATTTTTATCAAAAAATATTTAGCCAAGCGGTTACTAAAAGCGGCGCTATTTATATAAAATCCGATGATACTTTTGATGGATTAAAAAAACAGTTATCTAATTACATTGATAAACCTGAAAACTTTATTTGGGTTGCCGAAAAGAAAAAATTTACAAAACCGAAAGGCGGAAAATACATTCTTAAAAAAGGAATGAGTTTAAACGATGTGGTAAACTTACTTCGAAGTGGAAACCAAACACCAATAAAACTTTCTTTCAACAACCAAGATTCATTAGAAAAGCTGGCAGGAAGGATTGCTCAGCAAATTGAAACTGATTCTATTTCTTTAGTAAAAGTAATGAGAGAGAATGACTTTTTAGTTAAAAACAGTTTCAATCAAAAAAATGCTTTAGGTATGTACATTCCTAATAGTTATGAATTTTATTGGAATACCTCTGCTGAAAAATTCCGTAGTAAAATGCTTATTGAATACAATCGTTTTTGGAGTTCATTACGTTTAGAAAAAGCTAAAAAATTAAATTTAACGAAAAAAGAAGTTACTACACTAGCTTCTATCGTTCAAAAAGAAACTGCGCAAAAAAGCGAACGACCAATTGTAGCTGGCTTGTATTTAAATAGATTAAGAGACGGTTGGCCTTTACAAGCAGATCCAACAGTTATATATGCAATTAAACAACTTAAAGGACAAGATTTTGTTGTAAAACGTGTTTTAAATAAAGATCTTAAAATAAAATCTCCGTATAATACGTACCAAAATACAGGGTTACCTCCATCACTTATTGCAATGCCAGATGTATCATCTATAGATGCAGTTTTAAACTTCAAAAAACACAACTACTTTTATATGTGTGCTAGTGTTGATAAAATAGGTTTTCATGATTTTGCCAACTCTTTAGCACAACACAACAGAAACGCTGCTAAATATCAAAGATGGATTACACAACGTGGAATAAATCGGTAATTTTAACAAAATTTTATTTTTAATAAAACCTCTATAATATTACAAAACAGATAATTTAATTCAGTTTTTATTATCTTTTAAATAACAAAACTAATAATTATTAATGATATTCATATTTACAAACAAACTTAACGCACTGACTACCATTACTTTAAGTTAATTAATGTACCTTTGCACCGCTAAACAGAAAGTAACTAATTATCAAGTATTTAGTATTTTTATTAATAGGTTTTGTAGCGCTAGTAAGTTTTACAACTCCAGAGGTTAAGAAAGATAAAATAACATCTACACCAATTATAACAGCATACTATGCTGAAAACGTTAACATTCCATTTTTATTAAAAGACTTTGTTGGCTTTAAAGAAGCCTTAGCTTTTAAAGAATCTCAAGGTAAATACCGAGTTGTAAACAAACTAGGGTATTTAGGTAAATATCAGTTTGGAAGAGAAACCTTAAAAGATTTAGAATTTACAACACTCAAAATTTCCTTAAAACTCCTGAATTACAAGAAAAAGCATTCGTAGCTTATTGTAAAGTAAATAAATGGATTTTAAGAAAAGATATTAGAAGAAGTGTAGGTAAAACTATTAATGGTACTAAAATTACCGAATCTGGTATTTTGGCTGCAGCACATTTAAGTGGCGCTGGTAACGTTAAAAAATACTTGCGTTCAAACGGATCGATTAGATTTAACGATGCTTTTGGAACATCTATAAAATCATACATGAAAAAATTCGCCGGTTATGATGTTTCTAACATCAAACCTAATAAAAAAGCGCGCGTTTAAAACGCTAAAATTATAAAACATAAAAAAATCGCATCTTAGTAAGATGCGATTTTTTTATGTTTTATGAAGTATAAAAATGGTAGGTCGTTTATGTAAATCTGTTTTTATATTTTTCCATTCCTTAACCGTATGTGTTTTTATATATTCTGATGGTAATGTTATGTCACACGCTACACACACACGTGTTTCAGGAGATAAAATTGTACGTAAATCATCTAACATCTTTTCATTTCGATACGGAGTTTCAATAAAAATTTGAGATTGATTTTTATCTCTAGAAATTTTTTCTAGTTCTTTTATTGCTCTTTTTCTATCCGATTTATCGATAGGTAAATAACCGTTAAAAGCAAAATTCTGTCCATTCATACCAGAACCCATCATTGCCATTAATATTGATGATGGCTCCACTAAAGGCACTACTTGAACACCTCTTTCATGTGCCAATTTCACAATGCTTGCGCCAGGATCTGCAACTGCAGGAACACCTGCATCTGATAATAAACCAATTGATATTCCTTTATCGCATACATCTAAATAATTTCGAATTTCAATATCATTCGAATATTTGTCCAATAACAATAACTCTAACGATGGCTGTGCTTTATTTGGAGTAATTCTTTTTATGAATCTTCTTGCTGATTTTTCATTTTCTACAATAAAATGATCAAGATGCTCTATTACTTTTTTAACTGATATAGGCATTACCTCTAATGGTTCGGTTTCGCCTAAAGTTGTTGGTATTAAGTATAATTTACCTTTCATTTAGTTTATTAATTTTGAAGCTATAATTTCACAAGCTTCATCTAACATTTTATATACATTTTCAAAACCTTGATTACCTCCGTAATATGGATCTGGAACATTTCTGTTTTCTGTTGGATATTGCTCGTTTAAAATCATTTTTACTTTTCGAGCATCTTCGTTATCATCAATTATAGAAAGAATATTGTGATAATTACTTTTATCCATTGCAAAAATTAAATCAAATTCTTTAAAATCTGATTTCACAAATTTCCTTGAGCGTTGGTTTGTTATATCTATTCCGTATTTTTTAGCTACTTTAATAGATCTTTCATCTGGTAATTCACCAACATGATAACCAGCAGTGCCTGCTGAATCAACTTTAAAAAATTCGCTTGTTAATTTTGATTGCAAAATACCTTCGGCTAATGGTGAACGACAAATGTTTCCCAAACAAACCATCAGTATTTTTTTCATAATTACAAGGTTAACTTTTTAGTTAAATCTTCAACGTATTTTTTAAACTGCTTATCAGTTTCTGTTAAATTATCAACAGTTTTACAAGCATGTAATACCGTAGCATGATCTCTTTTACCTATCTGACTTCCAATACTTGCTAATGAAGATTTGGTCATACGCTTGGCAAAAAACATCGCTAACTGACGTGCTTGAACAATGTGTCTTTTACGTGTTTTAGATTGTAAAGTAGCAACGTCCATATCGAAATATTTAGAAACGACTTTTTGAATATAATCGATAGAAACTTCTTTCTTAGTATTCTTAACGAATTTATCAACAATCTCTTTCGCTAACTCAACCGTAAATTCTTTTCTATTAAAAGAAGCTTGTGCGATCATCGAAATAATAACACCTTCTAATTCACGAACATTCGATTTTATATTTTTTGCTATGTACTCAACTATATCTTCTGGCATTTCAACACCATCTCTGTATAACTTATTTTGAAGAATAGAAACACGTGTTTCAAAATCTGGCGCTTGTAATTCTGCTGATAATCCCCATTTAAAACGAGATAATAAACGCTGTTCTATGTCTTGCATATCTACAGGCGCTTTATCAGAAGTTAAAATTACTTGCTTTCCATTTTGATGTAAATGATTAAAAATATGAAAGAACACATCTTGTGTACCTGTTTTTCCTGATAAGAACTGAACATCATCAATAATTAAAACATCAACCATTTGATAAAAATGAATAAAATCATTTCTAGTATTTGATTTTACAGAATCGATAAATTGTTGTGTAAATTTTTCTGAAGAAATATATAAAACTGTTTTATCAGCATATTTATCTTTTATCTCTACCCCTATGGCGTGTGCTAAATGAGTTTTCCCTAAACCAACTCCTCCATAAATTAATAATGGATTAAATGAAGTTCCTCCTGGTTTATTTGCTACTGCCATACCAGCAGATCTTGCTAATCGGTTAGCATCACCTTCAACAAAATTATTAAAATTATAATTCGGGTTTAATTGAGATTCTATTTTAACCTTTTGTAACCCAGGAATAATAAAAGGATTTTTTAACTCTCTTTTAGATTCTAAAGGAACTGTTACTTTTTGAGGTTTTAATGGATTACGATTTGAACTCGGAATTTTTACTGTTTGCGGACTATTACTACTATACGTATTTTCCATACGCACATCATAAATTAGCTTTGCATCACTTCCTAATTCTCTAACTAAAGCGACCCTTAATAATTTAATGTAATGTTCCTCTAACCATTCGTAAAAAAATTTACTTGGTACCTGAACAGTAAGAGCTCCCCCTGCCAATTTAATTGGCTTAATTGGCTCAAACCAAGTTTTATACGCTTGGGGTTTAATATTATCATTTATAAAAGATAAACATTCATTCCAAACTGAATCGGCAGTTTTAGTCATTTTAGTTAAAAACTATTTTAGTTGTTAATTTTTATTCGTTTTTAAGGGGGGTACAGTGCTACCTGTATGAGCGAACAAAAGTGTGAATAAAATTCAGTATAAAAAAATCAATCTCCTATTGATTCTTAATTATTTTTTACGTATCGTTAGTGCAACTTAAATTTAAAATTCATTTTGCAAAAAAATACAATTACAATTCGTATTCGATATGCTGAAACTGATCAAATGGGTGTTGTATATCACGGTAATTACGCGCAATACTTTGAGATAGGTCGTACAGAGTTGTTACGTTCTACAGGCATTACATACAAATATATGGAAAATAATGGCGTAATGCTACCTGTAATTTCATTATCCGCTAATTTTAAAAAACCGGCTTTATATGATGATGAAATAACAATTATAACTACCTTAAAAAAAACACCTAATGTTAAGATTGAATTTGACTACGAAATCATCAATCAAAACAATAAACTAATTTGCACAGGCAACACTATTCTAGCTTTTGTTAACATGAAAACAAAAAAACCGATACGTTGCCCCCAATATGTTTTAGAAAAACTAACTTTACATAAACAATAAAAAAAATAATCATTAATGAAAATATATACCAAAACTGGTGACAAAGGTACGACTGCTCTTTTTGGCGGAACTAGAGTTCCGAAACACCATTTACGAATTGAAAGCTATGGTACTGTTGATGAATTAAATTCATATATAGGCTTGATAAGAGATAAAAACACCGATGAATTATTAAGAAAATCGCTTACTAAAATTCAAAGTGAATTATTTACACTTGGCGCAATGCTTGCAACTCCACCAGAAAAAGAAACCTTAAAAAATGGCAAAGAGCGTTTAAATATAAACAAAATAACAGACGCTTCTATTAAGTTTTTAGAAGATCAGATGGATTTCATGAACACAAGCTTACCGCAAATGACTCATTTCATTTTACCTGGCGGACACGAAACCGTGTCATTTTGTCACATAGCGCGTTGCGTATGTCGTAGAGCAGAGCGCTTAGCTGTCGCTTTAAATGAAGAAGAAGAGATTAACAATGCCGTTTTAATGTATTTAAACCGACTTTCTGACTATCTTTTTGTGCTGGCACGAAAGTTGACCCAAGATTTAAACGCAGAGGAAGTTAAATGGATTCCTGAAAAACTGTAACTAAGTTCTTTTTTTATTGATTTCACATTTTTTTAAAAAAAACTTGACTTTCTCCAAAAAAAAATTATTTTTGCGAGAATCTTATTAAACAGATAAATAAATGTATTGGACACTTGAACTAGCATCATATTTAGCAGATGCACCTTGGCCTGCTACCAAAGACGAACTAATTGATTACGCTATTCGTACAGGAGCGCCTTTGGAAGTGGTTGAAAATTTACAAGATATTGAAGATGAAGGAGATTCATATGATTCGATAATCGAAATATGGCCAGACTATCCGACCGAAGAAGATTATCTTTGGAACGAAGACGAATACTAAAAATACAATCATAAAAAGTCTCTAATTTAAGAGGCTTTTTTTTTGCTTACTTTTAAGCAAATAAACATAATTATATAACAAACGCTACTAACAAAACGTTAACTAGCTATAAAACAATATTTTACAAATGAGCGTTTTAAATTCGATTCTAAAAATTTTTGTTGGTGATAAACAACAAAAAGACCTAAAATCTCTACAACCGATTGTTGAAAAAGTACGATCTTTCGAAGATTCATTAAATAGTTTATCTAATGACGGTCTACGAGCAAAGACAATCGAATTTAAATCGAAGATAAAAGAAGCTACAAAAACTTTTACTGAAACAATTGTAAAGTTAGAAGAAGAGGCTTTAACTGCAGATATTGATCGTCAGGAAGAAATATACACTGAAGTTGATCGTTTAAAAGACGAATCGTACAAAACATCAGAAGCTGTTTTATTAGATATCATGGCAGAAGCTTTTGCCTTAGTTAAAGAAACTGCAAAACGTTTTACGAATAACGATAATATAGAAGTAACTGCTACTTCTTTTGATAGAGAATTATCTGCTACAAGAGAACATATTACCTTAGAAAATGACAAAGCTTATTGGGCAAGTTCATGGGATGCTGCTGGTAAAGAAGTAACCTGGGATATGATTCATTATGATGTACAGTTAATTGGTGGTTCGGTTTTACACAATGGTAAAATTGCTGAAATGATGACTGGTGAAGGTAAAACACTAGTATCTACCCTACCTGTTTTCTTAAATGCCTTAACTGGTAATGGTGTGCATGTAGTAACCGTAAATGATTACTTAGCAAAGCGTGACCGCGCTTGGATGGCGCCAATTTTCGAATTTCATGGTTTAAGTACCGATTGTATCGACTTTCACCAACCTAATTCAGAAGAACGTAGAAAAGCCTATAATGCCGATATTACTTACGGAACAAATAACGAATTTGGTTTCGATTATTTACGTGATAACATGGCAAGCTCTAAAAACGACTTAGTTCAAAGAGCACCTAATTATGCAATTATTGATGAAGTAGATTCTGTTTTAGTTGATGATGCTCGTACGCCTTTAATTATTTCTGATCCAGTACCACAAGGAGATCGTCATGAGTTTAATGAATTAAAACCTTTAGTTGCCGATTTAGTTTCACTTCAAAACAAATACTTAGTAGGTGTTTTAGCAGAAACAAAAGCATTATTAAAAGAAGGAAACACTAAAGATGGTGGTTTCTTATTATTAAGAGTTTACAGAGGTTTACCAAAAAACAAAGCCTTAATTAAGTTTTTATCTCAAGAAGGAATCAAGCAAATTCTTCAAAAGACAGAAAACTTTTATATGCAAGATAATAACAAGTTGATGCCAGAGGTTGATGCTGAATTATGGTTTACTGTTGAAGAAAAAAATAATCAAATTGATTTAACTGATAGAGGTATTGCACATTTATCAGATAAAACACAAAATGATACTTTTTTCGTTTTACCAGATATTAGTGTTATCGTTGGTCAGATTGATAACAGTGAAGAAACTCCAGAAGAGAAAGCAAGTAAAAAAGAAGAATTATATCGCGATTTTAGCGTAAAAAGCGAACGTATTCATACCATGAATCAACTTTTAAAAGCCTATACTGTTTTTGAAAAAGATGTTGAGTATGTGGTCATGGATAATAAAGTAATGATTGTTGATGAGCAAACTGGTCGTATTATGGACGGTCGTCGTTACTCTGACGGATTACACCAAGCATTAGAAGCTAAAGAAGCTGTAAATATTGAAGATGCAACACAAACATTTGCAACAGTTACTTTACAAAACTACTTTAGAATGTATCGTAAGTTATCTGGTATGACAGGTACTGCAATCACTGAAGCAGGTGAATTTTGGGAAATCTACAAATTAGATGTTGTAGAAATTCCTACAAACAGACCTATTCAAAGGGATGATAAAGAAGATTTAGTTTACAAAACTACTCGCGAAAAATACAACGCTGTTATTGATGATGTTGTAGAGCTATCTAACCAAGGTCGTCCGGTTCTTATCGGAACAACATCTGTAGAAATATCAGAATTATTAGGAAGAATGTTACAAATGCGTAAAATTCCTCATAATATATTAAACGCAAAATTACACAAACGTGAAGCAGATGTTGTTGCAGAAGCAGGTAACGCTGGTGTAGTAACAATTGCAACAAACATGGCAGGTCGTGGTACCGATATTAAATTATCAGAAGAAGTGAAAAAATCTGGTGGTTTAGCAATTGTAGGTACAGAGCGTCATGATTCTCGTCGTGTAGACCGTCAGTTACGTGGTCGTGCAGGTCGTCAAGGAGATGTTGGTTCAACACAATTTTATGTTGCTTTAGACGATAATTTAATGCGTTTATTCGGTTCTGAAAGAATTGCAAAAATGATGGACAGAATGGGATTAAAAGAAGGCGAAGTAATTCAGCATTCTATGATCTCTAAATCTATTGAAAGAGCACAAAAAAAGGTTGAAGAAAACAACTTTGGTATTCGTAAGCGTTTATTAGAATATGACGATATTATGAATGCACAACGTGAGTTTGTTTACAAACGTCGTCGTCATGCATTAGATGGGCAGCGTTTACAAATTGACATTGCAAACATGATTTACGATACTTGTAGCTCAATTGTTAAGCAAAACAAAGCAAATAACGATTATAAGAACTTCGAGTTCGAATTAATTCGTTTTTCGTCAATGACTTCTCCTTTCTCTGAAGAAGAATTTAACAAATTAACAGAAGAAGAATTAACTGACAAGTTATATGTAATTGTTTCTGCTCATTATAAAAATGATACAGAAAGACATGCTGATAGTGCTTTTCCCGTAATTAAAAATGTTTTTGAAAACGAAGGTGATCGTTACGAACGTATCGTAGTCCCTTTTACCGATGGTGTAAAAACATTACAAGTAGTTACCAATTTAAAAGAAGCATACGAATCTGAAGGGAAATCATTAGTAAACGATTTTGAAAAAAATATTACTTTATCTATTATTGATGAAAACTGGAAAGATCACTTACGTAAAATGGACGAGTTAAAACAAACTGTTCAGAATGCTTCGTACGAACAAAAAGATCCATTATTAGTTTATAAGTTTGAAGCTTTCGAATTGTTTCAAAAAACAGTAGACAAAGTAAATAAAGAAGTTTTATCTTTCTTATTTAAAGGACATTTACCAAGTCAAGATGCCTCACAAGTATCAGAAGCTACCGAACAAAAAAGAGAACAATTAGACACTCGTAAAGACGATGTTCAAAATTCTTCTCAACAAGCTATAAACAGGGCTCGTAATCAGCAAACTCAAGAAGAGCAAGTTGTTGAAACAATTGTTCGTGAGCAACCAAAAATTGGTCGTAACGAAAAAGTTACCATCAAAAATGTAATGTCTGGCGAAGAGAAAGAAGTTAAATACAAACAAGCCATCCCTTTATTAGAAAAAGGAACTTGGGTGTTGTACAACAAATAAACATTCTTAATTTTATAGTAAAAAAGCTTGGTAATTAAATTACCAAGCTTTTTTTATCTCTTTTTATTCTACCAATTAATAATATCAGAATTTATACTTTTTAAAAACGCATTTGTTTTAGAAAAATGCTCACTACCAAACCAACCTCGCCAAGCTCCTAAAGGTGACGGATGCGGTGCTTTAAAAACGGTATGTTTTTCTATATCAATAATACTCCCTTTTTTTCGGCAAACTTTCCCCAAAGTAAAAACACCACATTTTCTTTTTCTTCGGATATTTTTCTAATAACAACATCGGTAAATTCCTCCCAACCTTGCTGCTGATGACTTCCCGCCTCACCCTCTCTAACGGTTAAGGTTGCGTTTAGCAATAAAACTCCTTGTTTTGCCCAACGGGACAAATCTCCAGAAATAGCATACGGGATTCCAACATCTGTTTCAACCTCTTTAAAAGTATTTTTTAACGAAGGCGGATGCTTGATTCCGTCTTGAACAGAAAAACACAATCCGTTTGCTTGTCCTTTTCCGTGATATGGATCTTGCCCAATAATTACCACTTTTAAATCATCAAAAGAACAGTGATTAAAAGCTGCAAAAACAGCTTCTTTATTCGGAAAACAGGTGTGATTATCATATTGACTATCAACAAAACTGATTAATTTTTTAAAATATGGCTTTTCAAACTCAATTTGTAAAATATTTTTCCAGCTATCACTAATATTTAGTTGCATTGTTTGTTATTTTTGCTTCGGTTTCAAATATACTATTTTGACTAAAAACATTTCAGAAAAGACACTTCAAGATTTAGAATTCACAACAGTTTTAGAACAAGTTGCAGAACATTGTATTACAAATTTAGGTAAAGAAAAAACACTTGTAGTTCAGCCTATATCAAATAAAAGAAAATTATTTTTCGAGTTAAATTTAGTAAACGAATACTTGTCTTCTTTTGAAAACGAAAACAGACTTCCGAATCACTTTTTTGAAGATATTACAGAAGAAACTAAACGATTAGCCATAGAAAATAGTTTTTTAGAAACCGAAGCTTTTTTAAGAGTTGCTACAGTTACAGAAACTGTAAACGAAATGAAAAAGTTTTTAAAAAAATTTCAAACCTACTACCCTACTTTATTTACTTTAAGTGATCAGATAGAACTTACTACTTTTGTATCTGACAGTATAAAAGAAATTATTACTTCTTACGGCAAAGTTGCAGATAACGCTTCGCCTGTTTTAAAACAAATAAGAAAAGATATTAATAACGTACGCGGAAAAATATCGGAAAGCTTTACACATGCTTTAAGTAGAAATATTGCTAGTGGTTATTTAGATGATATTAAAGAAACTATTATAGATAATCAGCGTGTTTTGGCTGTTACAGCAATGCATCGTCGTAAAATTAAAGGAAGTTTATTAGGTGCTTCTAAATCTGGTAACATCGTTTATATAGCCCCACAAGCTACTTTAGCTTATAGTAGAGAATTGCAAAACTTAATATATGAAGAAAAGCAAGAGGTTGTTAAAATATTAAGAGCCTTGGCTAGTAAAATTCACCCTTTTACACCTTTATTAAACGAATACATTGTTTTTTTAACACATTTAGATGCGGTTGCTGCTAAAGCTAAGTACGCGAAAAGCATTAACGGGCTATTACCTAAAATTACCAAAGAGAAAAAGATTCTTTTTAAAGATGCTTATCACCCTGTATTATGGAAAAAAAATAAAGATCAGAATAAAAAAACATTTCCTCAAACAATTCGATTAGACGAGAGACAGCAAATTATTGTTATTTCTGAGTCCCAATGCTGGTGGAAAAAGTATTACTTTAAAAACAATTGGTTTATTACAGTTGATGTTACAAAGCGGATTATTGATTCCTGTTCACGAGCGAAGTGAAACCACATTATTCAACACTATATTAACGGATATTGGAGATAATCAATCCATAGAAAATCAGCTAAGTACTTATAGTTATCGATTAAAAAACATGCGTTCGTTCTTGAAAAAATGCGACGACAATACCTTGTTTTTAATTGATGAATTTGGTACTGGTTCTGATCCTGAATTAGGTGGTGCCTTGGCTGAAATTTTCTTAGAGGAATTTTATGAAAGAAAAGCATTCGGAATTATTACAACGCATTATGCTAATTTAAAGGTATTAGCTAACGAACTAGATAATGTTACTAATGCAAATATGCAGTTTGATGAACGTACCTTAGAGCCTTTATATAAATTATTTATAGGGCAAGCAGGAAGTTCTTTTACTTTTGAAGTTGCTCAGAAAAACGGAATTCCGTATAGCTTAATTAACAGAGCCAAGAAAAGAGTAGAAACAGAAAAAATTAGATTAGATAAAACAATTTCTAAACTTCAGAAAGAGCGTAATCGTTTACAAAAAACTTCTGAAAGCTTGGTTAAGCAGAAATCTAAAGGGCAAGAACATATTGATAGCTTGCAAGAAAAAGAAGATAAACTACAAAGTAAACTTTCTGGTTTTCAAGAATTGTATGACAATAACCAACGAATGCTTACTTTAGGTAGAAAAACAAATGAATTGTTGAATAAGTATTTTCAAACCAATAATAAAAAGGAGTTATCTGCCGATTTTTTTAAATGGGTTGCTGCCGAAAAAACAAAACGCATAAAAAAAGCGCCACTTAAAAAACTTACGAAGCTAGAAAAAAAGCAAGATAAAATTACTACTCAGAAGCAACAAGAAGCTATAAAAAAGGTAGAAAAAGAAGTACTTCAAAAAGTAGTAATAGTAAGAGCTGAAAAGAAAGAAGAAGCTAAAAAAATAGCCAATGAAAGAGCGGCTTATATTTACAAAATAAATGATCGCGTTCGCTTAATTGATGGTAACTCTGTTGGTACTATTGATAAAATTGAAAAGAAAAATGTTTTCATCAATTATGGTGTATTTACTACCAAAGCGAAACTAGAACAGTTAGAATTGGTAGAACGAGCAAAAAAGTAGTTAATTTTATCTTGATTTATTATTAAAAAAAACGAACTTTGCTAACTCATTTATTTAATGACTTAAAAACCTCTCACTAAAGTTATCAGTAAGCAAAAATAAAATCCTTAAAAAAGTAAAATAAACTATTAACCTAAACTTACTAATATATTAATTCGAGGAAATCAAAAACATGATTCTATTACTTAAAAAAAACTATAAAACACTTGTTATCCTTAACAAGTTCTTAAAATACATTCATTACATTATTAGGGAGATTTCACTAATTTTGATTACGATGTGTAGAAATAATTGGAATAAAGAAAAACTACAATACAACAAAGAAAATAAATTAAAACATTCACTAACAACATTGATGATCATAATTATCATTAGTAGTATGAATGCACAGTTAGAACTCGAATCTTTTATAGATATTGGTGAAAACAATGTATCAGAAGGTGTATATATAAAAAATGCTTATAGAGGTAATTATCAGTATAAAAAATATAATATTGAAACTGGAATACAATTTGATCTAAAGAGTCGTAATCCAAACACACTTACTGGGTTTGATATTATAGGTTCTAGAAAGTTTTTTATTAAAAACTTTTCTTTTGATGTTAAAGGTTTTTTTATGCTAAATAGATTTTCAGACTTACTTTATGAAACCAATTACGGAATAAGGTTAGAAACAAAAAAGCTTAAACATATTCTTTTTGAAATTGGTACAAATTTTAAAACGTATACAATAAATTCAAAAGCCAGAAAAAAATACAATATTGATAAATCAAATAGTAAACTGCATGAAGATTATATTGTAATGTACTTATTAACTGTCTTCCTAAAAAATCATGATAGTGATTGGAATGTTGGTTTTTCTGTTACTAATTTTGATTATTATGCAATTGATCAATTGGTTCATCCTCGTATTAATTTACAAATGAAGTATAAAATAAAACCTAATCTAACTTTATATCTTGATTCATGGTATAGACGTTCGGGTATTTTTAATATCAGTGCTAATCATTTTGGTTATTTTTTTAGAGGAGGTATAAAATGGAAAATATGAAAATAAAAATATTATTACCTTGCTTATTACTCACTTTATTATCTTGTGACGATAATGAATTTCGCGGTTTTTTCACCTCTTATGAAGATGCAAACAAACGTTTTGAGCAATCTCTTAACTGGAATGAACAATATGGGTATTCTGAACTAAACTTAAATAAAAATACATATGCGTTACATTTAATGGGAGATTCTCATGTTGGCGGGATAAAAGGTATAGATGCTTTCTTTAAAGAAGCCATAGACAAAGAAGCCACAGCTGCAGTATTATTAGGTGATTTAACATCTGGCCGTAAAGATGATTATGATTTTTTTGCAGAACACATTCCATCAAAAGATTTGCTAATGTACTATCCTATTGCAGGAAATCATGACTTATATTATGATGGTTGGAAAAGTTTTTATTCTTTATTTGGCTCATCGTCTTATTACTTTGTTGTAAATACTCCTACTGCAAGCGATCTTTTTATTTGTTTAGATACTGGTGGAGGAACTTTAGGTGACAAACAACTAAAATGGTTTAAAAAACTTTTAGAAGCGAAAAGAAAAGATTACAGATACTGTAATGTATTTACTCATAACAGTCTATTTCGCTTAGATTCAAAATCTAATTTACCGCTTATAGGCGAAGAGGTGCAAGTTTTATTAGATTTATTTATACGACATCGTGTAGACGTGGTAGCTACTGGTCATGACCACAAGAAAAACACTGCTACTTTGGGTAATACAACTCACATTGTCGTGGATGACTTGAAAGATGATAATAAAACTCCGAATTATTTAAAACTTATTTTTACAGAAGAAAAAATTGATTATAATTTTATTAAACTTTAACTATTTTCTCTTAACTTATTACTAAACAAAAATTGCTAGCTAAAACTTATTTAAATAAGTTTTAGCTAGCAATTTATATTGGAAAATAAATTTTTAAAAAGAAACTTATTCTAAACCTTCCATTTCTTTATCATAAAACTCTCCTGCCTTATCCATTAAACCGGCTAATTCGGTAGTAATATCTTCTTCTGTTTCTCCTGTTAAATCTTCAAACCATTCTACTTCATCGTCTTTTAAGTTGATTAAAAAACGTGGAAATTCTGTATGTAATACAAAAATATCTTCTGGATGATTGCTATTATCTGCTAATAAAAATTTAGGTAAATTCATAAAAAACGTATTATTTATATTTTATTTATCCCCAACAACGGGGTTTCTTTCAATCAATTTTAAAGTTAATCTGTTAAATCTAATAAAAAGTAAAATAGATGCTGTTGTTAAACCTGCTAATAAACCTAACCAAATACCAAAACTACCATAAGTTTCTTCAGTTCCTAAAAAATAACTGATAGGAAAACCTACAATCCAATACGATATAAAAGTAATTATTGTTGGTATTTTAACATCTTGTAACCCTCTTAATGCTCCTAATATTACAACTTGAATACTATCTGATATTTGAAAAATGGCTGCAGCTATTAATAAATTTGCTGCAATCTTCATTACTTCCATATTATCCGCATAGTTTTCAGCATCACTTAAATCTACATATAAATTAGGTAGCGATTTGTGAAATAGGTAAAATATCGTTGCAAATCCTATTGCTAATATTATCCCTAATAAAAAGATAGAAAAAGCGATTCTTCTAAGATCTATAAAGTTTTTTAATCCTTTTTGATTTCCTACTCTAATCATAGAGGCAACTCCTAATCCCATAGCGACCATAAATGTCATTGAGGACAAGTTTAAGGCTATTTGATTTGCTGCTTGTGCATTTTTACCTAACAATCCGCTTAACCAAATGGCTGCCGTAAAAATAGCGACTTCAAAAAACATTTGCATAGCACTTGGTGCACCTAAATTTATTATTTTACGAAGCATTAATTTATCGAGTACAAATAATTTGATATTAGTTACCAGTAACTTTGAGCGTTCTTTTCTTTTTAAAATCCACCAAAGGTGAAAGACCATTACAAATCGAGAAAATAAGGTTCCGTATGCAGCACCTACAATTCCCATTTCTGGAAAGCCGAATTTTCCGAAAATCAACAAATAATTTAAAATTACATTTAAAACATTCGCTAAAATTGTAGCATACATTGGGTAACGTGTCATAGACAAACCATCACTAAATTGTTTGAATGCCTGAAAAACAATCATCGGAATTAAAGAAAAAGCAACCAAATCTAAATACGGAATTGCTAATTCAACAACTTCAACAGGTTGCTTCATTAAATACATTAAAGGTTTTGATAAGAAAACCAATAGAAACATTAAAATACCTATAGTGGTACATAAAAACAAACCGTGTTTGAAGGTAGATTTTGCTTCTTTAAAATTGTTAGAAGAATCTGCTTCGGCAATTAAAGGTGTAATTGCTGTAGAAAATCCGATTCCTAAAGACATGGCAATAAACATAAAACTGTTTCCTAAAGAAACAGCTGCTAACTCTGCCGTTCCTAATTGCCCTACCATAATATTATCTACAAAACTTACAAAGGTATGCCCTAACATTCCTAACATTACTGGGGCTGCAAGCTTTAGATTGTATTTAAATTCTGATGTGTATTGTTGTAAGTTCAAAAGGTATTGTATTTCAAAACGCGAAGATAACTTTTTTAATAGTCCGCTATCTTTATCTTCTTCATTTTTTAATTAATTTAATTACCTTTGATTTTTATAAAAACAAACAGAAAATGGCTACAATAACATTAAAAGGAAATTCAATAAATACAACAGGAAATTTACCAGAAAACGGTAGTAAAGCAACTGACTTTTCATTAATTGCAACAGATTTATCAATTAAAAATTTAAATGATTTTTCTGGTAGTAGATTAATTTTAAATATTTTTCCTAGTGTAGATACTGGAACATGTGCAGCATCTGTTAGAGAATTCAATAAAAAAGTTGCAGGTTTAGACAATACAAAAGTTTTATGTATTTCTAAAGATTTACCTTTTGCACAAGGTCGTTTTTGTGGTGCTGAAGGAATTGAAAACGTAATTATGTTATCTGATTTTGCTACTGGAAAATTTGGTAAAGACTATGGTTTAGAAATTACAAATGGTCCTTTAGCAAACTTACACTCTCGTTGTATTGTTATAATTAACGAAGAAGGAAACGTTATATATACAGAACAAGTAAGTGAGGTTGTTGATGAACCAAATTATGAAACAGCTTTAAAAGCTTTATAATATTTCATGAAAAATCCTAATGATGGTTTTATTAAAGGAAGGTTGCGTAGTATGACCTTTGCTTTAAAAGGAATGTGGTTATTAATTACCACTGAAGACAGCATTAAAGCACAACTTTTTTTTGGCTTTATTGCTACTGTTTTAGGTTTCTATTTTAATATTTCTATGAATGAATGGATGCTTCAAACTTTAGTTATCGGAATGGTTTTAGTGGCTGAAGCATTAAATACTGCTGTTGAAAAAGTAGCTGATTTTGTACATCCTGACTATCATGAAAAAATAGGTTTTATAAAAGATATTGCCGCTGGCGCACCCGCTTTTGCAGCCTTTACCTCATTGATTATTGCAGGTATAATTTATCTTCCTAAAATAATAGCTATATTGTAACATTCAATTTATTTCTAACCTAAATACATGGCAAAAAAAAAGACAACCACTCAAAAGAAACAACCTAAAAATAATTCGTTAAAAAAAGTTTATTCTTTTTTTCTAACAAACACAATCAAACTATTTTAGGTGCTTTTTTAGTGCTTTTTTCAATATTTTTAACTGTTGCATTTATCTCTTTTTTCTTCTCTTGGCAAGAAGATCAAAGTGCTTTATCGCAATTCTCTAACAAAGCAATTCCTAGTAAAAATTTATTAGGAAAAATTGGCGCTATATTAAGTAACTTTCTTATTTACAAAGGTTTTGGATTAGGTGCTTTTATTATACCAATTACGTTATTTTTAACGGGAGCAAGAATTTTACTTCAAACCAATTTAAAAAGAATCGTAATTTCATGGAACTGGGGTTTATTAATAATGCTTTGGTTATCTATTTCACTAGGGTTTGTTAAAAAAAAGAATGCCCTTTTGTCTGGTATTATTGGTTTTGAATTAAACGAATACTTACAAACATTTTTAGGAAAAACAGGATTAATTATTTTATTATTTTTCTTTTTAATTGCTTATTTAATTATTCGTTTTAGTATTACTCCAGAAAAAATTAGCGAAAAAGTAAAAACAGCTAAAGAAAACAAAGTAGTAGACATAGCAATCGCTAATGAAGGAACTGTTGTAGCACCTGTTAAGGAAAAAGATTCAGAATCAAAATCTGGATTTGAATTATCTGTAGAAAATTTACAACCTACTATTTCAAAACATTCTGAAGTAAAAACCGCTACGGAATCAAAAGAGGAAGAAATTACTCTAAATGTCGATTTAAAAAGCGAACCTTTAGTAAAAGTATCCGAAGAAACAAAAAAAGAGATTGAAATTGCTATTGAACAAAATTCTGAGGAAAAAAGTGTTACTGAAAACTTATCTGATAAGTTAGTTAAAGATTTTGGTGAATTTGATCCTACCTTAGATTTAGGAAACTTCAAATTCCCAACTTTCAATTTATTAAAAGAGTATAACGAAACTATTTCTATAGATCCGGAAGAACTTGAGGCTAATAAAAACCGAATTGTAGAAACACTTAAAAACTATAAAATTGGTATTGCTCAAATTAAAGCAACTGTAGGATCAACAATTACATTATATGAAATTGTTCCTGAAGCTGGTATTCGAATTTCAAAAATAAAGAATTTAGAAGATGATATTGCCTTATCTCTTTCTGCCTTAGGTATTCGTATCATCGCACCTATTCCTGGTAAAGGAACTATTGGTATTGAGGTTCCCAATAAAAAATCAACGATTGTTTCTATGCATTCTGTTATTGCTTCAAAGAAATTTCAAGAATCTCAAATGGAGCTTCCTATTGCTTTGGGTAAAACAATTTCTAATGAAACCTTTGTGGTTGATTTAGCTAAAATGCCACACTTATTAATGGCAGGTGCTACGGGTCAAGGAAAATCAGTAGGTTTAAATGCTGTTTTAACTTCTCTATTATATAAAAAACACCCTGCAGAGGTTAAGTTTGTTTTGGTAGATCCGAAGAAAGTAGAATTGACATTGTTTAATAAAATTGAGCGTCATTACTTGGCAAAATTACCTGATAGTGAAGATGCAATTATTACGGACACTGCTAAAGTTGTAAACACATTGAATTCTTTATGTATAGAGATGGACAATCGTTACGACTTGCTTAAAAATGCCATGGTTCGTAATATTAAAGAATACAATACTAAATTTAAAGCACGTAAATTAAATCCGAATGACGGGCATCAGTTTTTACCATATATTGTTTTAGTAATTGATGAATTTGCCGATTTAATTATGACTGCTGGTAAGGAGGTAGAAACACCAATTGCTCGTTTAGCGCAATTAGCTCGTGCCATCGGAATTCATTTAATTGTAGCTACCCAAAGACCTTCTGTAAATGTAATTACAGGTATTATTAAAGCTAATTTCCCTGCAAGAATCGCTTTTAGAGTAACTTCTAAAATAGATTCTAGAACAATTTTAGATGCGGGTGGAGCAGATCAATTAATAGGTCGTGGAGATTTATTATATACTGCTGGAAATGATTTAAACCGAATTCAGTGTGCTTTTGTAGATACACCTGAAGTTGAAAAAATAACAGATTTTATTGGCTCTCAACGCGCATATCCTGAAGCTTATTTATTACCAGAATATGTAGGAGAAGAAGGTGGCACAAATGTTGATATAGACATTGCAGACAGGGATAAATTGTTTAAAAGTGCGGCTGAAGTTATTGTTACAGCACAACAAGGTTCGGCATCTTTATTGCAACGTAAATTAAAATTAGGATACAATAGAGCTGGTAGAATAATAGATCAACTAGAAGCTGCTGGTATTGTAGGCTCTTTTGAAGGAAGTAAAGCTAGACAAGTTCTAGTTCCTGATTTTGTTGCTTTAGAACAATTACTAGAAAACGAAAAAAATTAATAGTTATAAAAATATTCCCGTAACGGAAAAAAGTATAAAATGAAAAAACTAGCATTATTATTTATTGGATTATTTATTAGTGTAACCGCTATCGGTCAAAACACTTCTGCACAAGCTGAACAGTTATTAGATGAAGTTTCTAGTAAAATGGGGGCTTACAATAACATGCTTATTGGCTTTAATTCTTCTCTAATCAACAGAGAAGCTGGTATTACTAACGATCCACCAATACGAGGAGAAATAACTCTTTCTGGCGAAAAATATAACTTAGATTATTTAGGTAACAATTTTGTTTTTGATGGTAAAAAACTAGTTGTAATTAATCAAGAAGAAAAGGAAGTAAATATTTCAAACGGAAACTTAGATGAGGAAGATGGTTTTATTTACCCATCTAAATTATTAACTTTTTACAAAGAAGGTTATAATTACTCTATGGGGAAGCTTAATAATAGTAATGGTCGAAAAATACAATTTATTAACTTAACACCTATCGACAGTAATTCTGATATTGTAAAAGTTCAATTAGGTATTGATGCGAAAACAAAACACATCTATAAATTAGTACAAATAGGAGCTAATGGAGCTGAAACAACGTTTACGATTACCAAATTTAAAAGTAATCAACCTATTTCTAAAAATCTATTTTCTTTTGATAAGGAAAAGTATCTAAAAAAAGGATATTTTATCGATTAAGTTTTAAAATATAAGTTTTGTTAATAGTACTAAAAATCATTAACAAAACTTTTATTCTTTTATCCATTTAACCCACTACCTTTGCTACTGTGAAAACATTAGACAAATATATTTTAAAAAGCTTCTTACAGCCTTTTTTCGCAACATTCTTAATCATACTATTCGTTTTAGTAATGCAAGTACTTTGGCTTGCTTTTGATAGCTTTGCTGGTAAAGGAATAAGCCTTGTTATTATCTTAAAATTTCTTTGGTACACCATGCTTCTTATGGCGCCCCAAGCATTGCCTATCGGTGTTTTACTCTCCTCAATCATGACTTTAGGTGGTTTATCTGAAAATTATGAATTTGCGGCAACAAAATCTGCTGGTATTTCACTACCAAGAATGGTTCGTCCTTTAATTATTTTAACAATTATTTTAAGTGCTGTAAACTTTGTTTTTTTAAACAATGTATACCCGTATGCAATGTTAAAACAGCTAAACATGAAAGTTAATATTAAAAAGAAACAACCTTCAATTGCCTTGGTTGCTGGAAGTTTTAATACGGAATTACCTAACTTTCAAATTAAGTTTGATGAAAAATACGGTGAAGAAAACAATCTTCTTAAAAAAGTTATTATTTACGATCTTTCTGATAGAAAAGGAAACAATAAAATTATAACCGCAAAAAAAGGAAAAATAATTTCTGATGAAGGCAGTCGATACATGACATTAATTTTAGAAGATGGTTATTATTTTGAACATCATATAAAAAATGGAGCACCCATTAAAGAGAAACAAAAAATGCCTGCCTCACATGCTTATTTTGACGAGTATACTATTAACATCGATATTTCTTCTTTAAGTGGTGATGATTTAGAAAAAGAAAGGTATAAAACACAATACAATATGTTGAGTTTAAATCAACTTAAAGATACGATACCTGTGATGAAGAAAAATTATGACAGCCATATCTCTAGTAGAGCTAAAAACTTATTTTTAAGTATTGATGTAGACGATTTACATTCATATCCTGATTCTATAATAAATAAAGAGCTTTCATTAAATACTCTTGAAAATTTTAAACCAAGAGAAGTGAACATTATTTTAAGAAGTTCGATTTCTAAAATTGACCGTACTTTAAATAATATCAAGTCAAATAAAGAAACTATCAAGAGAAAACGAAAGTACCTAAATTTATACGATATTGAATTTTATAACAGAGTTGCTTTTTCACTTTCTTGCTTATTACTTTTCTTTATAGGAGCTCCATTAGGATCTATAATTAGAAAAGGTGGAATGGGGTTACCTATGATTCTTGCAATAGCGGTCTATGTACTCTATTTTTTCACCAACACTTTTGGTAGGAATTTAGCAGAAGAAAGCTCGGTTACAGCTATTTTTGGTTCTTGGCTAAGTGTATTATTAATGCTACCTTTGGCTATAACATTAACTATTAGAGCTAGTAAAGACAAAGGTTTATTCGATTTTAAAAGTTTTTTCACCTCAATTATCAATACATTTAAAAACATATTCTCTAAAAAAGAGAAAACAACATAACAATGGCAACACAAACAGCAACTAAAGTTCAATTAAATACTATTGAAGAAGCTATACAAGACATTAAAGACGGAAAAGTTATAATTGTTGTAGATGATGAAGATCGCGAGAATGAAGGAGATTTTTTAGCAGCTGCAGAAAAAACAACTCCTGAAATGGTTAACTTTATGGCAACGCATGGTAGAGGTTTAATATGTACTCCGCTTACCGAAGATCGATGTAAAGAATTAGAACTAAATATGATGGTTCATAATAATACTGACCCTATGGAAACCGCTTTTACTGTTTCTGTTGATTTAAGAGGGAAAGGTGTTACTACAGGAATTTCCGCTGCTGATCGATCTAAAACAATTCAAGCATTGGTTGATTCAGAAACAAAGCCTTTCGACCTTGCTCGTCCTGGTCATATTTTTCCTTTAAAGGCAAAAAACGGAGGTGTTTTAAGAAGAACTGGTCATACTGAAGCTGCTATTGATTTTGCTCGTTTAGCAGGTTTAAAACCGGCAGGTGTTATTGTAGAAATCATGAATGAAGATGGTACCATGGCTCGTTTACCACAGTTATTAAAAGTTGCAAAAAAATTCGATCTTAAAATTGTTTCTATTGAAGATTTAGTTGCCTATAGAATGGAGCATGATTCTTTAATTGAAAAGAAAGAAGACTTTAATATAAAAACTCGTTTTGGTGACTTTCGTTTAAGAGCTTACCAACAAACTACAAATAAACAAATCCATATCGCTTTAACTAAAGGTAATTGGACAAAAGATGATGCTGTTTTAACTCGAATTAATTCAACTTTAATTAACAATGATATTCTTGGTACTTTAACTAACAATGCAGACAAAAAACTAGACCAAATGTTTAATGTCATCAATGAAGAAGGTAAAGGAGCTATTGTTTTTATCAATCAAGAAAATCAAGCTTTAAACTTATTAAACCGTTTAAAAGGTTTAAAAGAAAACCAAGCAAACGGAGAAATGAAGGCTCCTAATGTTGTGATGGACAATAAAGATTTTGGTATTGGAGCGCAAATATTACACGATTTACACTTACATAAATTACGTTTAGTTTCTAACACAAAACAAACCAAACGTGTTGGTATGATTGGTTACGGATTAGAAATTGTAGACTACGTAAATTACTAAGACATACATTTTACAAAATAAAAAAGGAAGCTCTAGAGCTTCCTTTTTTATTTTGTAAATTTCACTAATTATAAATTGGTTATTGATAATTTAACCTCTTCGTATTCTGTTACTATCTCTTCGATAACTTCTTTAGCTGATTTTATGTCATTTATAATTCCTGCTATTTGTCCAATTTCAAGCTCTCCATCTTCTAAATCGCCTTCAAACATTCCTTTTTTGGCTCTTGCTCGCCCTAACAATTCTTTAATATCTTCTATAGATGGATTCTTTTGATACAACTCTTGAACTTCATTATAAAACTTATTTTTAACCAAGCGAACTGGCGCTAATTCCTTTAATGTTAATTGTGTTCCACCATCTTTAACAGCTACAATTGTTTTCTTAAAGTTATCGTGAGCAGAAGACTCTATAGTAGCTGCAAAACGACTACCAATTTGCACTCCGTCTGCTCCTAAAATCATCGCCGCTAGCATTCCTCTACCCGATCCTATTCCTCCAGCAGAGATCACAGGTATTTTAACCTCTTGCTTTACCATTGGTATTAAGGTAAGCGTAGTAGTTTCTTCACGTCCGTTGTGTCCTCCTGCTTCAAAACCTTCACAAACCACAGCATCTACACCTGCAGCTTCGGCTTTTAAAGCAAACTTTACTGAACTTACAACATGTACAACTGTAATACCTTTTTCTTTTAAATGAGAGGTCCAAGTTTTAGGGTTTCCTGCGGATGTAAAAACAATTTTAACGTCCTCTTCAATAATGATATCCATGATTTTTTCAATATCAGGATATAACATTGGTACATTTACGCCGAAAGGCTTGTCGGTTGCTTTTTTGCATTTCTGAATATGTTCACGCAATACATCAGGATACATAGACCCTGCGCCGATTAAACCTAATCCGCCTGCATTAGAAACTGCAGATGCCAATTTCCATCCAGAAACCCAAATCATTCCTCCTTGAATAATTGGATATTTAATATTAAAAAGTTGTGTGATTTTGTTTTGCATTACCCTCTAAAGTTTAATGGTTGAGAAAAATTAAATGGAATTGTTCTATTTAAATGTGTGGCAGGAATCCAACCTTCTATATTTTCAAAAAAAGTGATTATTTGTTTCTTTAATTTAGTGGGAAGCTCCTCGTCTATAGTAACATCTTTAATCCTTCCTTTAGTATCTATTACATAATAAACGTTCACTTTTCCTTTAACCTTAAAGTCTATATTTCTTATTAACTTTTTTAGTTTATCAATATATTTTTTATTCCCACCTTTAAATTTTGGTTTTTTAATCTTAAAATCATCATATTTAAAATCAATTTTATTTCCTTGCAAATTATAGAAAGTAGATTTTAATAGGGAATCCTTCTTAAAAACACCTCTACTGGCAATTGATCCATTATAATGATATAATTTCCAAACCCCTTCTTTATTTCCTTTTAAATATAAGGCCTCTATATTCTTATTTCCATTGTCAAACCAACGTGTTTCTTTTCCATGTTTTTCTCCTTTATCATTGTAATATAATAAAGAAGTCATTTTTCCATACTTGTTAAAATTAACCGACTCGCCAATTTTATTTCTTTTATCTTTTGATTTATAATGGGTATAATTATACAATTTCCCACTTCTTAGAAACTTTCTAACAAACCACAAAGAGTCTGACTTCTTTGTAATTATTTCAAAAGACCTTGCTTTTGATTTATCTTTTGTAATCTTTCCTTTTTTATCTAAAAAATTCACAATAGAATCTTTTTGTGAGTAACCTTTAAAACTCACTAATAAGATTAATAATAGCAATACCTTTTTCATATTTTTCTTTTCTTATTTGCAATCTATGATATTACTCCCGAACCTAAAAGTTCTTCGTTTATATACCAAGCTACAAACTGTCCTTCTTGAATAGCAGATTGCGGATTTTCAAATTCAACATACAATCCGTTTTCAACTTTATGAAGGGTTGCTTTCTCTAATTGTTGACGGTAACGAATTCGAGCTTCAACTTTCATTGTTTCGCCATATTTTAATCCTAAATCTTCACGAATCCAATGCAACTCTTCGTTAGATACAAATAATACATTTCGATATAAACCTTGGTGATTTTTACCTTCACCTGTATAAATTACATTTTCGTTTACATCCGTTTCAATAACATACAAAGCTTCTTTGGTTCCTCCTACATTTAATCCTTTTCGTTGCCCTTTTG
Source organism: Tenacibaculum retecalamus (assembly GCF_027941755.1). Classification (NCBI taxonomy): domain Bacteria; kingdom Pseudomonadati; phylum Bacteroidota; class Flavobacteriia; order Flavobacteriales; family Flavobacteriaceae; genus Tenacibaculum; species Tenacibaculum retecalamus. The sequence goes on from NZ_CP115916.1 coordinate 1,957,266, forward strand.
TAAAATAATGCGCTCCTTGATGCTTACCTACTATTTTTCCATCCTCTTTTTTGTATGAGAATTTTGTCGAAAAATAACTTAGTTCAGCTTCTTTGCTTTCAAACTTCGGAATTGGACGCGTATATTGTTCAAAATCTGAAGGAATTTGTACAATTACTCCTTCTTTAGTTTGTAATTTTTGTTGTAAAAAATCTGGCAATCGAACTTTACCTATAAAACATAATCCTTGAGAATCTTTTTTATCCGCAGTAATTAAATCTGCTTTTTTTGCAATTTCTCTAACATCTGGCTTAGTTAATTCACCTATAGGAAACATTGCTTTAGATAATTGTTCTTGCGATAATTGACATAAAAAATACGATTGATCTTTATTGTTATCTTTTCCTGCTAAAAGTTTATAAACAGGTTTACCATCAATAACTTCTTCATCTTTTCTACAATAATGACCCGTTGCTACATAATCGGCACCAAGACTTAAAGCGATGTCCATAAAAACATCAAACTTAATTTCTCGATTACATAAAACATCTGGATTTGGTGTACGTCCTTTTTCGTATTCATTAAACATATAATCTACAATACGTTCTTTATATTGATCGCTTAAATCTACCGTTTGAAAAGGAATTCCTAATTTATCAGCAACAATCATTGCATCGTTGCTATCTTCTAACCAAGGGCATTCATCAGATATCGTTACCGAGTCATCGTGCCAGTTTTTCATAAACAAACCGATTACTTCGTATCCTTGTTCTTTTAATAAATAAGCGGTTACACTACTATCTACACCTCCCGAAAGTCCTACTACTACTCTTTTCATTCTATACTTTTGTAAGCTGCAAATTTACGAATAAGTTTCTGTTTTTATAATGGATAAAACTAATAGAATCATCAATTTAATTGATTGCTATTAATTACCATTCTTTAAGTCAGATAGTTTTTCTTTTTTTCTTTTATCAACAATTTCACCATCCATATAAAACTCCCACTTTCCAACTCTTTTTCCGTTCTTGTAGATACCTTTTTCCTTTATACCTCCTTTTAAATCGTAGTATTTACCTTCTCCTTCTAACTTTCCGTTTACATAAAATACGTCTTCAATTAAAATTGCAGAATCTGTAAATGTTTTAGAGACTCCATTCTTTTTACCGTCTTTATAAGATGTTTCTTGAGTTATATTTCCGTTCGGGTAATAATTTTTAAGAGTTCCATCTAGTTTCCCATCCTTATACTCTTCTTCAGAAAAAGTTTTTCCGTTCGAAAAATAATAAATCCATTTACCGATGCGGTTTTTCCCTATCATTTTACCTTCACTTTTAAGCGTACCTAATTCATTGTAAAACTTAACCGATGCAGTATCTTTAACAAATGTTTTTACAATTGTTGGTATGGTAGACGATGTAATATTATAAAATTTAAAAACGCCAACTTCTTTACCATCTTTAAAAGCACCTGAATAACGAATTTTTCCATTATCATAATTCTTTTTCCAAACTCCAGTTCTTTTTCCATTGGCATCTAATTTGTTTAATTTCTGAGCTTCTATAGAAACCATAAAAAAAACTGATAATAAAAGTACTGTTGAAAATATCCTCTTTATATTTAGCATTGATAGTTTTTTTATTTAATTTGATAATTTACTAAAATCAAAAATACACAAACCGTACCAATATGAGTATCGATTTTTTAATTTCTGTTTTAAATGACATGAAAAACCCTGCTAGGGTAAACAGAGATAATGCTGCTAATATTGTATTAGCACAACCAAATTTAATAAAACACTTAGTTGATTTAACTTTTAATGTAAATGTTAAGCTCTCAATTAAGGCTGCTTGGGTATTAGAATGGATTTGTACGCATCACGGAATTGAACATATTTTACCTTATTTAGATCGTTTTACTACAAATATTTCAATCGTCCGTTTTGATAGTGCTGTGCGTCCTTGCGCTAAAATTTGCGAACACTTAGCTAATGCTTTTACTTCAAAAAAAGGCAATAAAACTAAAACTACTTTAACACAAAGTCATATTGATGCGATTATTGAAACTGGATTTGATTGGTTAATTACGGATCAAAAAATAGCCGTTAGAGCTTATACTATGACTTTCTTATATTTATTCGGATTACAAAAAGACTGGGTGAATCCTGAATTAAAACACCTTATTGAAACAAAAATCATTCACGAAAGTAAAGGCTGTAAAGCTCGCGGAAAATATATTTTAGAAATGATTGAAAAACAAAAAACGAGCTTTTAAAACTCGTTTTACAATCTTAATCCAACTCATCTAAATTAGTTGGTTTCCTATAACCAACAAAAGGTTGTTTTAATAACTCTTTTAAACTGGCATTTTTTTCCGCATCTGGAAAAGTATCTACACCATACACAATTTTTTCTCTATCAAACTCCATATAAGTTCCGAAAATTCTATCCCAAATAGAAAAAATATTTCCGTAGTTAGAATCCGTGTATGGTAACATATTATGGTGATGTATTTTGTGCATATCTGGCGATACAATTATATAACTCAACACCTTATCTAACTTTTTAGGCATTTTTATATTTGCGTGTGTTAACTGTGTAAAAATTAACGACATTGATTGATACAGCATTATAATTGCAATTGGCGTACCCACTAACAAAACACCTATTAATGTGAACGTAAAACGAATAATACTTTCTAAAGGATGATGACGATTTGCTGTAGTTGTATCTACCTCATGATCGGTATGATGCACCAAATGTACCATCCAAAGTTTTGGAATTTTATGTTCGGTAAAATGTGCTAAATATGCTCCGAAGAAATCTAAAAACAACACACCTAAAACTACATATAACCACAATGGCATTTCCGGAAGCCAATTAATCAATCCGAAATTATTTACTTGCACCCAATCTGCTGTTTTTAATAATAAAAAAGCTAATGTAAAATTGATGACAATGGTAGTTGCTGTAAAAAACAAATTCGGAAAAGCATGTTTCCATTTATTATATTTAAAACTAAATAATGGTACTGCGCTTTCTAATAACAAAAAAAAAGTAATTCCGCCAACTAAAATTAAACTTCGATGACTAGACGGTATCGTCTCAAAATAATGAATAAGGGTTTCCAATGTAAAATATTTATCAAATAATTAGGAAACAAGTTACAAAAATAAATTTTCACTAAACAAACAGTTGTCTATAAATTATGATGAATAATTATTTTAATTATCATAAATTGCGATTATTATTTACCCACTCATTTCAAAATTATGCTAAAAGGCTGTTATACTATTTTAATCTTTTGCTTACTATTTTCTCAATTTAGCAGAGCACAAACACCTCCTAATGGTATAAATGACTTTAATACAATTGATATTAACGCCGTTTTAAATGTAACTGCTCCTGGATTACTAGACAATGATACTGATTTAGAAAACGACCCTTTAACTATTACTTTATTTACCATTAACGGTATTAATTTTACCGCAGGACAAACGGCTATTTTTAGTGAAGGAACCATTACGATAAATGCTAATGGTAGTTATAATTTTGTTCCTAACACCAATTATATTGGTATGGTAAGCGTTATTACATATACCCTTTTTGATGGTACGTTTTCTGCTACTGCAGACCTGCAAATAACAGTTGAAAATGAAAATGAACCCGAAGCTTTTAATGATTATGACACCGCTGAAGTAAATACGCTTTTATCTGTAAATGCTCCTGGTGTACTGGATAATGATACAGATGCTGATAACAATGTTTTAACAGTTACTTCTTTTACTATTAATGGTATTAATTTTGTTGCTGGTCAAACAGCCAATTTTAGTCAAGGTAGTATTACTCTAAATACAGATGGTAGTTATAATTTTACGCCTAACACTAATTACACAGGTAATGTTGATACTATTACCTACACTATTTCTGATGGTACTTATACAACTACTGCTAATTTATATTTAACTGTTGAAAACATAACCGATTTAATTGAGATAAGTAATATAGAGAGTTGTAATCAAGGCTATACTGTTAATGATGAATATAGAATACTCTATGAAATGTCGATAACAAATACAAGTACCGCTAGAGATTATCATGCTTCAAATCTTATTCGTAATATTAATTTAACAAATGATTTACAAGCTATTTTTGGTAATGGTTGTGTTACCGAAATTAGTGAAATGGAGATAACCACATCAGGAACCGTAGATTACGTAAACAATCCATATCCTTTAGAATACGGCACAACAAATGTAAATCCCAATTTTTTAAACCTAACATCAAGTGCAATTTTTGATAGCGCTACGATTAATAACGCTGTTTTATACCCAAGACAATCTATAAATATTAGATTTTGTGTTACAATTAATCCGTTTTGTAACGGACGCCCTAATCCTACACCTTCAGGATCTGGTATTGATTTTAATACAATTTTTAATGTTAGTTCGTCTATTGGAAATGCTACTGAAAATCTTTCTATATCAGATTTTCATACAACAGAAGCTATTATTGCTGCTGCATTACATGTACCTGAAACCAATCCTATCGTAAACTCTGATGGTACATTTGATTATAACAACCGAGTAATTATTACCAATGAAGGAGCTGGAACTGCTACAAATGTAAATTATAACATGGGCTTAGGTAATTTTATTGATAACGGAATCAATTTTAACAATATCGTTGTTTCTCAAATTTCTGATCCAGCCGTAACCATCAACCCTAATTATAACGGAGATACAGATTCCTTCTTATTAACCACTAACAATTCATTAGCAGCAGGAGAAACTATAATTTTAGAAATATTTTATCATATAGCCCCTATTTCATCTTCAAATGCCAATTCTTTTGATCAGTTAGAAATATCACAAACACAAGGTAATTTAGACGACTTTGATGAAACCATTTTAACAAACTCTAGAAGATATTCATACACCACTTGGTCAGATAGTTTAGGAAATCATTTAGATCGTTACTATACTACTTCCTCTCCAACAGGAGTCGCTTCATCTGCTTCTCAATGTACATGCACTACTACTAGTATGCGATTTTCATTTAGTGCTTCGTCATCAACCGAAAAAATTATTTCTTTGATTGATGAACAACCTAATGGAATTTTAGAACACCAAGAACTTACTTTTCAAATTACTATAACCAATACCAGTAGCGCTGTTCAAATTAAACATTTACAATTACAAGATGACTTAAATGCTATTTGTGGAGGAAATATTCTTTCAGTTAGCACTCCATTTTTTCAAAATTCTACAGCAACTACAAATCCCGTATTAAATCCATCTTACAATGGTACTTCTGATATTAATTTTTTTGATGGTAATTCTGGCCTTTTAGAAGCCAATGAAACCATTACTATCCAATTTTCTGTTCTTTTTGAGGAAGAATGCATTGGTAATAATACTGCCGAGTTTACAGCTATTGATCCATTAAACAACAATGCAAACTCAACAGGAATAATAGCTGTAAATGTTTCTACAGATACAGATAATGATACAATTATTAATGAGATAGATATTGATGACGACAACGATACAATTAGAGATATTGATGAATATAATGGTCTAGATCCACTAGACGATCACGATGCTGATTCTATTCCTAATTATAAAGATACTGACTTTAATATGGATGCAAATAATGATGGTGTTGTAGATATTTTTGATTTTGACAATGATGGTATACCTAATCATTTTGATCTTGACAGTGACAATGATGGAATTTATGATATTGATGAAGTTGGAAACGGGCATTTAAACAACAGTTTCGAAGGTAAAACAGACATGAATGTAGGTAGTAACGGACTGCATAATACTATTGAAAATAACGACACACCAACCACCGGCATTAACTATACAATTCTAAATACTGATGCTGTTGGAAACCCTGATTATATAGACATTGATGCTGATAATGATGGCATTGTTGATAACATAGAAGCACAAACCACAACTAGTTATACACCACCAAATAATACATATTTAATAACAGGTGTTGATACTGCTTACCCAAACGGAATAACACCTATAGATACAGATGGAGATCTTATCCCCGATTATATCGATTTAAACTCAGACAATGATATTCGTGATGATTATATTGAAGGGTGGGACTTTAATAACGATGGAACACCCGAAACAATAACTTCAAATTCTGATACAGATAACGATGGGTTAGATAATGCTTACGACAATGATGATAATCTTGTTAACCCTACAAACAATCAAATTCCAACTGATTTTCCTGATATTGATAATACTGATAATCCTGAAAGAGATTGGCGAGAAACTAATGCTATTTTTGTACTCATCAACAATGTAACTGCTAATGAAGGCGATCCTCTTCTTTTTACTATTTCATTAGTAACAAAAAACGACCATGCTGTTCTAACTCAAAGTGCCTCAATAATAAATATTAATTTTTCAAGTAGTGACGGAACAGCTACAACTAGCCAATATACTATAGCTACTGATCCATATGATTATAATCAAATTAACGCTTCCACTTTTAGTATTCCTGCATTTCAAGAAACCGCAATATTTTCAATGCCTTCATTAGACGATGCTATTCATGAACTCGATGAGCTTTTTACCATAACCGGAACCATAACATCTACAAACACTGTAAATACAGATATTTCAGGAATTGCAACTATTATTGATAATGAAGCACCACCTACCATTACCATGAACAATTCTATAGAAGACGAAGGTGTCGATTTAATGCATACAATTACAATTAGCCACCCTTCTTCTACCCCAATAAGTATTAATATTCAAACAAGTAACGACATTGCTGTAGAACCTTTTGATTATACTAGCGTTACAACAAACTTAACTATTGATGGAACTCTTGATCCTGCTAATGCAAATACAAATATTTCCTTTAATATTCCTACAATAGTCGACAATATAAATGAACCTGATATAGAGAATCTAATAGTAATCGGAACCGTTATTAGTAATAATGTAGGCATACAGGATTTACAAAAAACAGGAAGTATTGTTGATATTGACCCTTATCCAATAATACAAGTAGAAGATCTAACTGTAACAGAAGGTGAACCATTTATGTTTGAAATTAAACTTTTAAATGCTAGTTTAAATCCGATGCAAAACTATGCACCTATTTTTCTTAATATAGCTACTTTAGATGAAACAACTACAAGATCATTAGATTATCAAACAATACCAACCACCAATGTTATTCCTGCAAATACAGAAAGTATAACACAAATTATTACAACAATTGACGACACCTTAAACGAGGATACAGAAACTATGCTATTGCAAATAACTATCGCAACCCCATCAATAACATTAATAAGCAGAGGTACTATTAAAGATAATGATGTCCCTAATCTGTTTTCACCTAACGGCGATGGAAAAAGTGACACCTTTAAAATTTCTGGAATTGAAGGTTTCCCAAACTTTAAACTCATAATTTATGATCGTTGGGGAAGTGAAATATATAACTACAATAATAATGGAAGAACAACACCTCTTTGGTGGAATGGAAACTACAATGGAAAACCTGTACCAGCTGGGGTTTATTATTACACGTTAGATTTTAATGATGGTAAAGCAAAAGTTAAAACAAACTTTATACAACTTATAAGATGATATTTACAAAAAAAGCATTCTTAACCGTATTTACTGTTTGTTATAGTATTATCTGTGCGGCTCAACAAACACCACACTACACGCAATATTTATACAATATGCAAATTATAAACCCTGCTACCGTTGGTGCAAGGTCAGATTTAAATATGTCTTTATTAACCCGCCAACAATGGGCTGGTGTAAAAGGTGCACCAACGACTAATACTTTTTCTATTAACGGACGAACAAATAATGGTTTGGGCATAGGAACAACTGTTATAAATGATAAAGTAGGTTTATCAGAAAGCACCAATATAAATGTAGATGCCTCATACACCTTAATAATGTCGAGATATACAAGGCTTTCTTTTGGATTAAAAGGAGGTATTACTTTTTTTAATGATAACTTATCTGAAGGAATCACACCAGACAATGAAACTTATAATTCAACAAACGGAAATTATCCTAACATTGGATTTGGTGCCTATTATTATACTAAAAAATACTTTGTCGGTTTTTCAATACCATACTTATTAAAAACTCCTCAATTTCAAATACAACAAAATTCATCAACTGGAGTGCTTTCTAGTAACATGAGTTATTTTATGACAGGTGGAGTGCGATTAAAATTAACAGATAATATTTTATTTAAACCATCTACCATGGTAAAACATGTTAAAAACCTTCCTATCTCTATCGATTTTAATACTAACTTCCTTTACGACAATTTTTTAGAAGCAGGTATTTCGTATCGTTATGACGATTCTGTAAGCGTAATGTTTGCATTAATTATTGATGAAAAATACCGAATAGGATATGCTTACGACACTAAATTAACAGGATTAAGTAATAATTTTAATTCTCACGAAATTGTACTTCATATTGATTTTGACTTAAAAAGAAAAGGTCGATGGCTACAACATGAATCTTGTTATTTTTAACAGTTAATAGCAAGCATTAAAAATTATATCATTTGTTTTAACTGTAAAAATTCAATGCTTTTTACAGCTAAAACAAATATAATATTAACCTAATCTTTTTATTTTCTCGTTAGATCTAACTGGCAAACGTTTTTTAAGCTCTTCTACAATTCTGTATGTTGCAGGGCAAATAGCTGTATTTGCTATTGTTAAATCTGCTATTTGAATAAATTTCTTACGATTTGTATGCGGATATTCTGAACATGCTTTCGGGCGCACATCATAAATAAAACAAGAATTATCACTTTCATCTAAAAATGAACATGGTGCTGTTTTTAACACCATAAAATTATCAGAATCACGCTCTAAATGTTGTGCTTCAAAATCACGAACCTTCATTTTTAAATGCTTAGAAATACGCTCGATGTCTTTATCTGTAAAAATCGGACTCGTAGTTTTACAACAGTTACCACAATCTAAACAATCAGTTTTTGCAAATTCCTTCTCATGTATATCTTGTACTACAACATCAAAATTTTTAGGAACTCGCTTTTTTATAGTGGCAAAGTATTTTTTATTTTGCTTTTCTACGTCTGCTGCTAACTTTTCTAAATTCTCTAAATCTTTATCCATAATTTTTATTTTAAGAAGAAGTTTCGATGCTAATAATTAATGCATAATTACCTGAAGTAATATTCAGAAATATTAAAGACAAAACTTACTGCAAAACTAACCATATAAATTGTTAGAATCAGTTTAAATATCATCCAAATAAATTATGTAATTTTGCACTTCAATTTTCAACAACTAATGAGCATACAAACCTTAATAGAAACCAAAGTAAAAGAAGGATTTTTAGCCTTATATAATATTGAAATTCCTAGTGTAGAATTTCAAGCAACTCGTAAAGATTTTGAAGGAGATATCACCGTAGTGGTTTTTCCTCTTTTAAGGTATAAAAAAGGAAATCCAGTTCAAATAGGTAACGATTTAGGCGCTTATTTAGTTGAAAACGTTACTGAAATCACTAATTTTAATGTGGTAAAAGGTTTCTTAAACTTAGTAATTGAAAATAGTTTCTATACTGATTTCTTTAATAAAATAGCTACAGATACTACTTACGGGTTTATTTCGCCTTCGGCGGATGATTCTTCTCGTATGGTAGAGTATTCATCGCCAAACACAAATAAACCTTTACACTTAGGACATGTTCGTAATGTGTTATTAGGATATTCGGTTGCTGAAATTTTAAAAGCTTCAGGTAAAAAAGTATACAAAACGCAAATTATTAACGATCGTGGTATTCATATTTGTAAATCGATGTTGGCTTGGCAAAAGTTTGGAGAAGGAGAAACTCCAGAATCAACAGGTTTAAAAGGTGATAAATTAGTTGGTAATTATTACGTAAAATTCGATCAAGAATATAAAAAAGAAATTGCGACTTTAATAGCTTCAGGAATTTCTGAAGATGATGCTAAAAAGCAAGCTCCTTTATTTATTGAAGCACAACAAATGTTACGTAAATGGGAAGCTGGAGACGAACAAGTTGTTACCCTCTGGGAAACAATGAACTCTTGGGTTTATAAAGGTTTTGATGTTACTTATAAGAGTATTGGAGTAGATTTTGACAAATTGTACTACGAAAGCAACACCTATTTATTAGGAAAAGATGTTATTGATGACGGACTAAAAAATGGTGTTTTCTATAAGAAAGAAGATGGTTCTGTTTGGTGCGATTTAACGGATGATGGTTTAGATGAAAAATTGGTGTTACGTTCAGACGGAACAGCAGTTTACATGACACAAGATATTGGTACTGCAATTCAACGTTCTAAAGACATGCCAGATGTTGGTGGAATGGTTTACACCGTTGGTAACGAGCAAGATTATCACTTTAAAGTATTATTCTTAATTTTAAAGAAATTAGGTTATTCTTGGGCAGAGCAATTACATCATTTAAGTTACGGAATGGTAGATTTACCTTCTGGAAAAATGAAGTCTCGTGAAGGAACAGTTGTTGACGCTGATGACTTAATGGATGAAATGACAAATACTGCGCGTACGATTTCTCAAGAATTAGGAAAGTTAGAAGGTTATTCTGATGAAGATAAAGAAGAACTATATAGAATTATCGGATTAGGCGCTTTAAAATATTTTATTTTAAAAGTAGATCCTAAAAAGCGTATTTTATTCGATCCAAAAGCATCGGTAGATTTTCAAGGAAATACAGGTCCTTTTATTCAATATACCTATGCTAGGATTCAATCTATTTTAAGAAAAGCAGATTTTGACTCTTCTAAAGAAGTTACAATTGAATTACATGCTAAAGAAAAAGAATTAATAAAACAATTAGAGTTATATCCTGAGATAATTCAGCAAGCAGCGAAGAATTATTCACCTGCAGTAATTGCTAATTACACGTATGAGTTGGTAAAAGAATTTAATTCATTTTATCAAAACGTACATATTTTAGGAGAAGAGAATCAAGATAAAAAAGTATTTAGAGTTCAGTTATCTAAAAAGGTAGCCGATACTATAAAATCAGCATTTGGATTGTTAGGAATTCAGGTTCCTGAGAGAATGTAGATACCTAACAAGTACACGCGTTAGGGATTGAACGGCTTGTTTGAGCTCTTTTTAGTTGTCAGTTCGAGTAAACTTATGAAGAATGAATAAATTTGTATCGAGAACAAAACTAAAAAAGCGAGTAGTGAAAGCCCGCTCGAACGCCCAAATTATCGATATGATTCTGAAAATGTAATCAGTCGAAGTGACATAAATAATAAGAATAAACAAACAACAATAAAAACATACACATGAAATACGACGTATTAATAATCGGAAGTGATCCTGGAGGATATGTAACTGCAATTAGAGCATCTCAATTAGGATTTAAAGTTGGAGTAATTGAAAAAGAAAACTTAGGTGGAATTTGCTTAAACTGGGGATGTATTCCTACCAAAGCATTGTTAAAATCTGCTCAAGTTTACGATTACTTAAAACATGTTGATCAATATGGTTTAAAGGCAGAAGCAATCGATAAAGATTTCGAAGCGGTTATTAAACGTAGTCGTCGTGTTGCTGAAGGAATGAGCAAAGGTGTTTCTTTTTTAATGAAGAAAAACAAAATTGACATCATTAACGGTTTTGGTAAAATTAAAACTGGTAAAAAAGTGAATGTTACTGCTGAAGATGGATCTGTAACTGAATATAGTGCTGATAATATTATCATTGCTACTGGTGCTCGCTCTAGGGTATTACCAAATTTACCACAAGATGGTAAAAAAGTAATCGGTTATCGTGAAGCAATGAGCTTACCAAGCCAACCAAAATCTATGATAGTTGTAGGTTCTGGTGCTATTGGTGTTGAATTTGCGCATTTTTACAACTCAATGGGAACTGATGTTACTGTGGTTGAATTTATGCCAAATATTGTTCCTGTTGAAGATAAAGATGTTTCTAAGCAAATGGAGCGTTCTTTCAAAAAAGCGGGAATTAAAGTAATGACAAGTTCTTCTGTAGAGTCTGTTGATACTTCTGGTGATGGTGTAAAAGCTATTGTAAAAACCAAAAAAGGAGAAGTAACTTTAGAAGCAGATATTTTATTATCGGCTGTTGGAATTAAAACGAATATTGAAAACATCGGTTTAGAAGATGTTGGAATTATAACTGATAGAGATAAAATTTTAGTAAACGACTGGTACCAAACTAACATTCCTGGATATTTTGCTATTGGTGATGTTACTCCTGGATCTGCATTAGCACACGTTGCTTCTGCCGAAGGAATTACTTTGGTTGAAAAATTAGCTGGTGTACATACTGAAGCGATCGATTATGGAAACATTCCTGGTTGTACCTATGCTACTCCAGAAATTGCTTCTGTTGGTTTAACCGAAGAACAAGCTAAAGAAAAAGGATACGAATTAAAAGTTGGTAAATTTCCTTTCTCTGCCTCTGGTAAAGCTACTGCAGCTGGAACGCCAGACGGATTTGTAAAAGTGATTTTTGATGCTAAATATGGTGAATGGTTAGGTTGCCACATGATTGGTGCCGGAGTTACCGATATGATTGCTGAAGCTGTTTTAGGGCGTAAGTTAGAAACTACAGGTCATGAAGTATTAAAAACAATTCACCCTCACCCAACAATGAGTGAAGCGGTTATGGAAGCTGTTGCTGATGCTTATGATGAAGTGATTCACTTATAAGACTCTTAAAAATTTATATAATTGAAACCTCGCCTATTTATTGGGCGAGGTTTTTTTTATATCTTTGAGCATGAAAAAATTAATCCCAATATTCGCTTTATTAATTGTATGTTTTTATTCTTGTAAAACAGAAGAAAAAAAAGCTGCTACACACCCATTAAACGTTCCTTTTAACGAACGCCCAATTCCTACACTTCCAAACAATAATAATCTTGCAACGAGTGTTGTAGGAGGAGCCCATTATATATGTCCAAAAAAATGTAAAGGAGGAACTTCTGGTGTTAAAGGCGCTTGTCCCGTTTGTAAAACAGCACTTGCACATAACCAAGGTTTTCATAATACACCGCAAACACCTACTACAACACCAATATCAACTCCTGTAGCACCACCTGCTGCCGGACCAAATGCTGCAGGCCAATACCACTATACTTGTACTAATGGTTGTGCAGGAGGCGGAGATGCTGCTGGTAAATGTAAAAGTTGTGCTGGAGATTTAGCACATAATGCTGCTTTTCATAGTTAAAGACTTACACAATTTATAGAAATAAAAAAACCGAAGCAGCTTGCTTCGGTTTTTTTATTTCTATAATTAATCAACTTAGCTTATTATGAAACTCTATTAAATTGAGTATTTTAAATTTATTTTTATTTTATCATAAAACACACAAAACTAACAAATTACTAGCTAATTGATATTTAAAAACAAATTAATTATCAAATACTTAATAAAAGCAATATTTAATTATGGTTTCGGCACACTTATTGCATTTAACAATGCTTTAACACAAATCACAAACTATGAAAAACTATCTACTAAACAGTTTTAATTATTGGTGGGAGAATTGTTAAATGAAAAGGAAAGAAAAAACTCGAAGTATGCTAGCTTCGAGTTTTTGTTTTTTATTGTAATATATAGTAACTAATTATCTAATCAATTTTCTATATTTAATACGTTTCGGCATTAAATCTCCACCTAAACGTTTCTTCTTATTTTCTTCATATTCAGAGAAACCACCTTCAAAGAAATACACTTCACTATTTCCTTCAAAAGCTAAAATATGTGTACAAATTCTATCTAAAAACCATCTATCGTGACTAATAACAACCGCACAACCTGCAAAGTTTTCTAAACCTTCTTCTAAGGCTCTTAATGTATTTACATCTAAATCGTTTGTTGGCTCATCTAATAATAAAACGTTTCCTTCTTCCTTTAAAGTCATCGCTAAATGCAAACGGTTACGCTCACCACCAGATAATGTAGAAACTTTTTTGTTTTGCTCACTTCCTCCGAAATTAAAACGACTTAAATATGCACGAGAATTTACTTGCTTTCCTCCCATCATTACTAAATCTTGTCCTTCAGAAAAGTTTTCCCAAATAGATTTATCTTGATCGATATTAGAGTGTGCTTGATCTACATAGGCAATTTTAGCAGTTTCACCTACTTTAAAATTTCCGTCATCAGGAGTTTCTTCTCCCATAATCATTTTAAAAATGGTGGTTTTACCAGCACCATTTGGCTCGATAATTCCAACAATTCCCGCTTGCGGAAGATTAAACTCTAAATTATCATATAATAATTTATCACCAAATGCTTTCGAAACGCCACTCGCTTCAATAACATTGGTTCCTAAACGAGGTCCATTAGGAATATAAATTTCTAATTTCTCATCAGTTTGTTTTTGATCTTGACTCATCAATTTATCATAGTTCTTCAAACGTGCTTTTTGCTTTGTTTGACGACCTTTTGCTCCTTGACGAACCCATTCTAATTCTCGTTCTAATGTTTTTTGACGCTTAGAAGCTGTTTTGCTTTCTTGTGCCATTCTTTGAGATTTTTGATCTAACCAAGAAGAGTAATTCCCTTTCCAAGGAATTCCTTCACCTCTGTCTAATTCTAAAATCCAACCTGCAACATTGTCTAAGAAATATCTATCATGTGTTACTGCAATTACAGTTCCTTTATATTGCGCTAAATGGTGCTCTAACCAGTGAACAGATTCTGCATCTAAATGGTTAGTTGGCTCATCTAATAATAAAATTTCAGGTTCTTGTAATAAAAGTCTACATAAAGCAACTCTTCTTCTTTCCCCTCCCGATAAGTTTTTAATTGGCGTATCACCATCTGGAGTACGTAAAGCATCCATAGCAATTTCTAACTTCGTATCTAGTTCCCAAGCATTAGAAGCATCAATTTTATCTTGAAGCTCTGCTTGTTGTGCCATTAACTTATCCATCTTATCTGCATCAGAATACACTTCTTCTAAACCAAACATATCGTTGATTTTATTGTATTCTTCTAAAATAGCAACCGTTTCAGCAACTCCTTCTTTTACGATTTCGATAACTGTTTTACTATCATCTAATTTAGGCTCTTGCTCTAAATAACCAACTTTATATCCTGGTGAAAAAGTTACATCTCCTTGAAAATTTTTCTCAACTCCTGCGATGATTTTTAATAAGGTAGATTTACCCGATCCGTTCAAACCTAAAATACCAATTTTGGCTCCGTAGAAGAAACTTAAATAAATATCTTTTAAAACTTGTTTATTAGTACTTTGAAAGGTCTTTGAAACCTTATTCATTGAAAAAATGACCTTCTTATCGTCTGACATTTTATTGTTTTTTTATTAATTAAACTCTTCCTTTTAATGCATTAAAAACCCATGCATTTGCAAAGAAACCTAAACCTACTGCTGCAAATCCATAGCCAGCTACTTCATCGTATCTAAAAGCTCCTAAACATACCAGTAAAAGACCTATTAAAATCATTATAAACGTTGCCCAAGCTAGGACAGTATTTTTATTCATTGCCATAATTTACTTTTTATAAAAAATGTGAATTGCAAATATCGGGATTTATTCTCTCTTTAAATAATTCGCATAAAAAAATCTCACTAAATAGTAAGATTTTTTTATGCTCTTTTTATTTTTATCCTCTAGCTAACTTACGTAAAGCTACCCATTGTTTCATCATTTCACGAGCTTCTGCAGCTGGGTAACCAACTACTGTCTTTCCTGCCGCAACATCTGCTATTACTCCAGATCCTGCGCCTACTTTTGCGCCTGAATGAATTGTTGTATGATCTTTTATAGAAGCACTTCCGCCAATAACAACACCATCACCTAAGGTAACTGACCCTGCTAATCCACTATTTCCTGCCATGATACAAAATCTACCTAATACCGAATTATGACCGATTTGAACCAAATTATCAATCTTACATCCATCGCCTAAAACAGTAGAGCTAAACTTACCTCTATCGATACATGAATTTGCGCCTACCTCAACTTGATTACCAATTACAACATTTCCTATATGCGGAATTTTAGTTAAACCATGTTCACTTGGTCTATAACCAAAGCCGTCTGCGCCAATACTCACATTAGCGTGAAAAATACAATCATTTCCTACAATACTTCTTTCTCTAATTACGGTACCCGACCAAACTACAGTATTGTTTCCAATAGTCGTATCATCAAAAATTGAAACGTTCGGGTACAAAATAACACCATCTCCAATAACCACATTTTTACCAACATACGTGTTAGCACCAACCTTAGAACCGACACCTATTTTTGCTGTTTTATCAATTACTGCCGTTGAATGAATATCAGTTTCGAAATGAGGCCCATTTTCTTGAAATGCTTCCAATAATTTTGCCATTGCTAGATCGGCATTTGTTACTTTTATAAATGCTTTATCAACTCCTGGTTCAATTTCTATTTTAGCATCTATAATTGCTGCACTTGCATTAGAACTATCCCATAAACGCGCGAATTTCTTATTTCCAATAAAAGTAATTTGACCTTTTTTTGCTTTTTCTATTTGCTCTGGAGCGGTAATTTCTTCAGAACAATTCCCTATTAATTCTCCGTTTAATAATGAATTAATTTCTTTTATTGTAAATAATTTCATCTTGGTTTTTTGTAGTTAGTTTGCTAAAAATACTATTTAATTATCTAACAAAAAAAATCCTGCAAAAAAGCAGGACTTTTAATATTCGAGGGTCTTATATTTTTAAATTCCAGCTGCCAATCTACTTCCTTGATTAATAGCTCTTTTCGCATCCAATTCTGAAGCAAAATCTGCACCTCCAATTACATGGGTTTTTATTCCTTTGGCTTCTAGAGGCGCTAGTAATTCTTTTAACGGAACTTGACCTGCACAAATAATTACATTATCAACTGCTAATATTTTTTGTTCTTCATTTTGAGTGTAATGCAATCCTTCATCATCAATCTTAGTGTATTGCACTTCATTAATGAATTGTACTTTTTTCTTCTTTAAAGTTGCACGATGAATCCAACCTGTTGTTTTTCCAAGATTCGCTCCAAACTTTCCTTTACTTCGTTTGAACATAAAAATTTCTCTTGGTGATGGATGTATTGCTGCTTTAACTCCTTCTATTCCGCTTCTTGACTTAAGTGTTTTATCAATTCCCCATTCTTTTAACCAAGCATCAATATTTAAAGCGGTGCTTTCTCCTTCGTGTGCTAAATATTCTGAAACATCAAAACCAATTCCTCCTGCACCAATAACGGCGACTCTTTTACCTACTGATTTTTTGAACTTAACGACATCAATATAACTTAATACTTTTTCGTGATCAATTCCGTTAATTTTTAACTCTCTAGGTTTAATTCCTGTTGCTATTACAACCTCATCAAAATTACCTTTCGCTAAATCATCAGCAGATACTCTAGTATTTAACTTTACTGTTACATCATGTAATTCTAATTGCTTATTAAAATAACGAATTGTTTCATAAAATTCTTCTTTACCGGGGATTTGTTTTGCGATATTAAACTGACCTCCTGTTTCTTTATCGGCATCAAAAAGTGTAACTTCATGTCCTCTTTGAGCAGCAATGGTTGAAGCTGCCAAACCTGCGGTCCTGCACCTACAACTGCAATTTTTTTCTTTTTTTCTGCTGGATTGTAATTGAATTCTGTTTCATGACAAGCTCTCGGATTTACCAAACAGCTGGCTACTTTTTTCTGAAAAGCATGATCTAAACATGCTTGATTACATGCAATACAAGTGTTAATTTCATCATCCTTTTCTTCTCTAGCTTTATTTACCCATTCAGGATCTGCTAAAAAAGGACGTGCCATAGAAACCATATCTGCATGTCCTTCTGCTAATACTTTCTCTGCCGTTTCTGGCATATTTATACGATTAGAAGTTATTAACGGAATTGATAATTCTTCTTTCATTTTTTGTGTCACCCAAGTAAACGCGGCTCTTGGTACCGATGTTGCAATAGTAGGAATTCGTGATTCGTGCCAACCAATACCTGTATTAATTATAGTAGCTCCTGCTTTTTCAATCTCTTTTCCTAATTGAACAACTTCTTCCCATGAGCTTCCTTGTTCAACTAAATCTAACATTGATAATCGGTAAATAATAATAAAATTTTCACCTACACTTTTACGAATTTTATGGACTAACTCAATTGCTAAACGGATTCTATTTTCATAACTTCCTCCATAATTATCGGTTCTTTTGTTTGTTTTTTTGACAATAAACTCATTGATCAAATACCCTTCTGAACCCATAATTTCTACCCCGTCATAACCAGCTTCTTGTGCTAGCTTTGCACAGTTCACAAAGTCTTTTACGGTTCTACGAATTCCTGATTGTTTTAAAGCAAACGGTTTAAACGGATTAATTGGTGCTTGTATTTTTGACGGTGCTACTGTTACTGGGTGATATCCATAACGACCAGAGTGTAAAATTTGCATACAAATTTTACCTCCTTCTTTATGCACTGCATCTGTAACTACTTTATGTTCTCTTGCATGTTTTTTAGTGCTCATTCGAGCAGAAAACGGAGCCGTCCATCCTTGAATATTTGGTGATATTCCACCTGTAATAATTAATCCTACTCCTCCTTTAGCGCGCTCTGCATAATATGCTGCAAGTCTTTCTGTTCCGTTTTTTTCTTCTTCTAAACCAGTATGCATAGATCCCATCAGAATACGATTTCTTAAGGTTGTAAAACCTAAATCTAATGGCTCAAATATATGTTTGTATTTCATGAATTGAATATTTAAAAGTATTATGCACGCATAATACTTTGCAATATATGTTTATTTTTTGAACTTAAAAAGTAAAACAACTAATTACAAAATCATAAAATATTAATAAGTAATTCTTATGATATTAATATCTGTTAAGTAAGATAAATTAAGTATCAAATAAGTTTTAGCTTAATTATAACTGAAGTATTGATATTTTTTTTCATCTGATAAAAATACTATAAAAGAGAACTACGAATTTTATAAGCTAAGGTTTTTGAATAAATAAATTCAATTATTATTACATATTCATGGGTACATCAACAACCAATAATTTACTGTTTTTGTTACCAGTAATAGTTACGACATCTACATCATAAATACCTATTGCATCTCTTGTTTCTAATGTGTCATTTTCTACATCAATCGATCCGTCTATCAAGAAAAAATAAGCTGCATTTTTTAATTCATAGGTAACTTCTATACCTTTATCTAAATCAATCATTGCTATATAACCTTGTTGATTTATAGGTAAAGAGTTTGCTATTTGCTTATTTCTTGGGGATACTAATGTTTGAAATTTGTTTTTCCTTTCCACTTTATCAAACATTTTTTGATTGTAATATGGCGTTACATTTTCTATTTCTGGAATAATCCAAAGTTGTAAAAAATTAACTTCTTCTGTTTTACTATCATTAAATTCAGAATGTGTTACTCCTGTTCCGGCACTCATCACCTGTAATTCTCCAACTTCTATCGATCGTTTGTTATCCATACTATCTTTATGAGACAATGCACCTGAAATCGGAATAGAAATAATTTCCATGTTCTTATGAGGATGCGTACCAAAGCCCATTTTTGGTTGTACAATATCATCATTTAAAACACGAAGCATTCCAAAATTCATTCTTTCAAAATCCTGATAACTTCCAAAACTAAACGTGTGATTAGACTTTAACCAACCATGATCTGCATAACCTCTAGAGGCTGCTTTGTGAATTATTTTTTTCATCGTTTTAAATATTTATCGCATTCATAAAGTATATATAATGGTAATTGTTAGAGCCAAAACTGTTTTTTAAAAACATTAATATAAATAACCCATTTTTCCTTTTTGATAATCACGCATGGCTTCCATAATTTCGGTTTGTGTATTCATAACATAAGGACCATATTGCGTTACTTTTTCTTTAATTTCCTCTCCTGACAACACAAGCAAAGTACTTTCTTTTTTAGCTTCAAATTCAATACAATCACCATCTTGATTAAAAGTTAGCATTTGTGTTGCTCCCTTTTTTAAGGTTGCTACATTATTAATCAAAACTTCACCATCTAACAAATAAACTAAAGATTGATGATTTCCTGGAAGCTTTATATCCATTTTACCATTTTCTTTTGTCTTTACAGTAAAAACATTCACTGCTGTTTGCGTTTTTATCAAACCTTTTTTACCAGCCTGCTCTCCGGCAATAACTTTTAACTGAATAGTTTCATCATCGTTTTCAATTACAGGGATATATTCACTTTTTAAATGTTGATAATTCGCTGGCATCATTTTTTTTGATGCTGGTAAGTTTAACCACAATTGAATTCCTTCTAAATCTCCTCCTTTTGCTATAAATTCTTTTGATGGTCCTTCTGCATGAATAATTCCTCTTCCAGCCGTTGTCCATTGTACATCTCCCGCTTTTACTAACATTTCATTTCCTAAGGAATCTCTATGCAATTGTTCTCCCTTAAATAATAATGTAATTGGTTCAAAACCACGATGTGGATGCGATCCTAAATCAAACGGATTGTTAAATTCACTAATAGCATACGAGCCATAATGGTGTAATAACAAAAAAGGATCTACATTTTCGATGCCTTCTGTTGGTAATGGTTGGCGTAGTTTTATTGACCCCATGTTAACTAAAGGACTCGCTACTTTATGTTGTATTGTTTTTAGTTTCTTCATTTTTATTGATTTAACGCTAAATAATCTCCATGGAAAATATCTTCACATAATTAGTCTATCTTAACCCTATAACTAATAAATATTTTATCTAATTTTATCTAATAAATCACTCAGCTGAGCAGCTTCTTTTTCTGTTAAATTACCTAAATAATCTAAATTCAATGATGTATCAATCTCTTTTAATAATTCTAATCCTTGTTTAGATATATTAATATAAACGACTCTTCTATCATGATCGCAACGAATTCTTTCTATGAATTTTTTATCACATAACTTATCCATTAAACGAGTTGCGTTAGGAGCTCGTTCTATCATTCGATCTTTAATAACCTGTACCTTTATAGCTTCTCCGGCGCCTCGTAAAATACGTAGAATATTAAATTGCTGTGGTGAAATTCCGTAAGGTTTAAAAAACTCATTTTCGTTACTACTTAACCAATTTGCAGTATATTTAATATTGATTAATGCTTTTACTTTATTACTTGGAAATTTAGATTTTATGTCTTTTGATATATCTCCCATTTTTAATTAATCGTAATTAGTATAAAATCTACTTATCCCTTTAGGCTAGCTTCCTGTAATATTTTATTAAACTCATCAGAAGTTGGTGTTAAATACACCTCATCATTAATAAATAATGTTGGATATTTTAAAACGCCATCATACAATTCTTTTGTATGTTCTTTAGCTTTTTCATCAGTAGCTACATCTTTATATTCAAACGGAATGTCTGCCATTCGTAAATAATTTTTAAAAGCTACTGTGTGCGCATGTCCTTTTCTACCGTATATAATAATCTTCATTTTTTCACTTCTTTTCTGAATACAAATTTACAAAAAAACACTTTTTAATCCCAAGGAATATAAAGTCAACTCATTTAACAACTTATAATGAGTTTTTAAATATGGCAGCCGATTTTTTTAACTGCTCATTTAATTCTTCATTTACAATACTTCCTTCTTTATAATTATCATAAAAACTAGGTAATGAAAAATCAGCAACTACGTTTCCACCCATGTGAGCGAATCCATTTTTAGCTATTGATAAAGCAGATGCTCCGCCTCTCCCTCCTGGAGATGTTGCCATTAATAACATCGGAATGTTATTCCATAATTTCTGATTAATACGAGACATCCAATCATACATATTTTTAAAGGCAACCGTAAAGTTTCCATTATGTTCTGCTAAGGATAAAATAATTCCGTCTGTATCTTGAATTAAATCAAAAAACTTCTGAGCATTCTTCGGAATTTCGTTTACAGCTTCTTCATCAATTCCATAAACTGGTAAACTAAAATCATTTAAATCTAAGACTATTGTTTCTACTCCATCAATTAAATCAGAAGCATAAACCGCTAATTCTTTATTGATTGATTTTTTACTATTACTACCTGCAAAAGCTACTATTTTTTTCATTCTTATATTATTTTTGATGTTATTGGTGTTTCTCCTTTTACCATTTTAGCAACAGGACATTTCGCTGCCATTTCTAACAACTTAATTCTTTGCGACTCCGTAACTTCCTTTTCAAAAGATATTTCTTCTGTTAATGTTTTTTTAATTCCTTCGGATGTTAACTCTTCTTTCTGAGTTACGTTGACCGTTATTTTACCAACATCCCAGTTTTTACGCTCTGCATACATTCGTAATGTAATTGAAACACAACTACCAATTGCTGTTAATAAATACTCTACAGGCGTTGATCCTTTATTATTACCTCCTTTATTTGTTGGTACATCAATTACTGCCTTATAATTTCGCATAGTCGCCTCTGCAAAATAATTATTAGTTGTTAATATGGTTTCTGAAGATACTTTACTTGCCATTTATATTTTTTTACTATACACATACGAAGTTATTAATAAAACCATTGCTATTCCTGCGCCAAATTGCTCCCCATCTCCAATCATAACATGTGCAAAAAAAGCAAGAATAAAAGCAAAGAAAAAACCTGCATATGCCCATTCGTTTAAAAACTTACCTCTAAAAAACCACAAGGCTATTAGCCCTAAAATTTTTACAACTCCGTATGGATAAATAATATAAGATGGATAACCAAACCCTTCAAACATTGTTGATACTTCTACATTATTAAAAAAGTACATTCCTGCAGACATCAGCATCATTACGGTTAATAAACCTGTAGTCACATAAAAAATAATTTTATCTCTTTTCATCTTGATTCGTTTTAATTTCAATGCAAATGTACAAAAAATAAATTTAATTTCCATGGAATTTAATTTCTAGGTAAATTATTGTAATAAAACAATAGTATTTTATACTTTTGTAAAATGAATACAATAGAAATAGAAAATTTTAAAACTCAATATTCTACTCATTTTTATGACTTGAATATAGAATGGCTGAAAACCTTTTTTTATGTTGAACCTTTTGATGAAGAAGTTTTAAGCAATCCTACTACATATATTATTAATAAAGGCGGACATATATTTTTCGCAAAATTAAATAATGAAATTGTTGGTACAGTTGCTTTAATGCCAAAAGGAACTACTTTCGAGTTAACGAAAATGGCCGTTTCACCAAAACACAGAGGTTTTAAAATCGGACAAAAATTAATGCAGCATTGTATAAATTTTGCTAAAACTGATTTACAGTTGAACAACTTAATTTTATATTCTAATACCGCCTTAGAAAACGCTATTTACATCTATAAAAAATATGGATTTATAGAGATTCCTGTTGAAGAAAATTGCCCATACGAACGTTGTAATATTAAAATGGAATTACATCTAAATAATTAAAAAACTCCAGCTTTCGCTGGAGTTTTCACTTCAAAATAAAATATACAATTAACTAATTATACACTTTTAGTTTATTAAAATTATCTATACTGCAACTTCAATTTTTCTGATTTCTTGCTGATTTAATTCAAACTGATTAGATGTGTTTTTCTCACCTCCTGCTTTTAAAGCATTATCACCTGCAAAAAAGGTTTTATGATCGTCTCCTAGGTTAGATCCTGCCATTCTTTGATGCTTCACACACGAAACTCCTTTTCTGATTTCTTGTCTTTGCACACCTTTTACATATGCTAACATTCCGTCCTCTCCAAAATAACCTTCCGTTAAATCATTCATGTGAAGCGCTGTTGTATGATATGTTGGTAACGTTATTAAATGATGAAAAATACCTGCTTCACGTGCACTATCTGCTTGAAAAGTTTTAATTTTTTCATCAGCTATCCTACATAATTCCGAGCCATCATATATAACATCCATTAAATTGTTTTTATCATAAAAAGACATGTCTTTTCCCTCAATAAACATTGTATCATATACTTGATTACGGAAATTTAATGTCCAATTAAAAGAAGGCGAATTATTATATACTAATTTTGCATTAGGTACCACTTCTCTTACCTTATTAACCATATTTGCAATTTGTCCTACATGCGGAGTTGGCGTTTCGATCCATAATAAATCGGCACCATTTTGTAAACTCGTAACACAATCTAACACTACTCTATCAATATTAGAACCTTCCTTAAATTTATACAATCCGTTTGCCAATCTTACCGGACGCACTAATTTTCCGCCTCTCTTCAATAAAACATCATCCTCTTTAGCTTCGTCAATTGCAATTTCTTCAGCTTCTACAAAAGCTAAATATTGCGATGCTAAATCTCCTGGTTCTTGACTTACTGGTAATTTTTGGGTTAAACCTGCTCCTTCAGAATCGGTACGTGCTACTATAATTCCGTCTTCAACACCTAGTTCTAAAAATGCATATCTAATAGCATTTAATTTTGCAATAAAATCTTCATGTGGCACCGTTACTTTTCCGTCTTGATGACCACATTGCTTTGCATCAGAAACTTGATTTTCAATCTGTATAGCACAAGCTCCTGCTTCAATCATTTTTTTAGCTAAAAGATACGTTGCTTCTTCGTTACCAAAACCAGCATCAATATCAGCAATGATCGGTACAATATGAGTTTCGAAATTATCAATTTCATTTTGTACATCTTCACCATTTTCTAATCTTCTAAATAAATCATTTAACTCAATTGCATCTGCTTGACGTAGAAAATCATAAATCTCACTAATTAATGAAGAAACAGCTGTTTTTTCGTGCATTGATTGATCTGGAAGTGGTCCAAATTCAGATCGTAACGCTGCTACCATCCAACCCGATAAATACAAATACCTTTTACTAGTTGTTTGATGATGTTTTTTTACTGCTATCATTTTTTGCTGCGCCACAAATCCGTGCCAACAACCTAAAGACTGCGTATATTTTGATGAATCTGCATCATACTCAGCCATATCTTTTCTCATAATACCTGCTGTGTATTTAGCAATTTCTAAACCTGTTTTAAAACGATTTTGTGTAATCATTCTAGCTGCATTTTCAGAAGTAATAGCATCCCAAGTACTACCGTATTTTTTCTTAAGAGATTTTACGGTTTCTAATGCCGAATTATAACTTCCTTGCGCTAAATTTTTCATAAGTTTGTTTTTTAATTATTGAAGTTTTCTAGATTTTGATAATTCCGTCTCGCAAACTATTGCCGTAGTTGCGAGACACTTTTTTTATATGTGTTTGTATGCCGAAAGCGTTAAAAACTCTTTGTATTCTTTTGATACAACTAATTCATCAAATAGCTCAATTGCTAGTGTAAATTTTCCATTTGTAAAATTACTTTCTCCTACTAAATTTTTAATTTTTTCTAACTCTTCTTTCTTTAATGATTGATACATCGAAAGATTAAAATTTCTACCATCTTCAATCTTTACATTGCGATGTAACCATAACCAAACCTGAGTTCTTGAAATTTCTGCAGTAGCAGCATCTTCCATTAAGTTATACAAAGCTGCCGCTCCGTTTCCGCGCAACCAACTTTCGAGATATAAGATACCAACATTTATGTTTTTTCTAATTCCCTCTTCAGTAATAGTTCCTTTTGGCATTTCAACTAAGTCAGCTTCAGAAATTTTTATATCACCTCTAGAAACATGTATTTGGTTTTTAGTAGTCATATTTTCATTAAAAACATCCATTGCTACTTTTACCAAACCCGGATGTGCAACCCAAGTACCATCGTGCCCGTTCTTTACTTCTTGCTCCTTATCTGCAAATACTTTTGCAAAAGCAGCATCGTTAGCTTTTTCATCATTTTTAATCGGAATTTGAGCAGCCATACCTCCCATTGCATGTACTTTTCGTTTATGACATGTTTGAATTACACGTAATGAATACGCTTCCATAAACGGAGTTTTCATTGTTACCTGATCTCTATTTGGAACCATAAAATTCCTGTGATTTCTAAACTTTTTGATATATGAGAAAATATAATCCCAACGACCACAGTTTAAACCAGCCATATGATCTTTTAACTCATATATAATTTCATCTAACTGAAAACTAGCAGTAATTGTTTCAATCAACACCGTTGCTTTTATTGTTTTCTGCGGAATATTTAAATAGTCTTGCGCAAACACAAAAACATCATTCCACCATCTAGCTTCATTGTAATGTTCTAATTTTGGCAGGTAAAAATAAGTTGCTGAGTTTTGTTCTTGTAAGGTTTTAATATTATGAAAAAAATACAATCCGAAATCAACCAAAGAGCCAGACATTTTTTCTCCTTCTATAATAAAATGTTTTTCATTTAAATGCAATCCTCTTGGTCTTACCAACAAAGTTGCAATTTGATTGTTCAGTGAATATTTTTTATCATTTTTCTCATTATAAAACGAGATTGTTTTGTTGTTTGCGTCTCTTAAGTTAATCTGACCTTCTAAATTATTTGAGATATTAGGAGAGTTACTATCTTCAAAATCTGCCATAAAAGTTTTAGCTCCAGAATTCAAAGCATTAATAACCATTTTACGATCTACCGATCCAGTAATCTCAACTCTTCTATCTAATAAATCGTGAGGCAATTCTGCACACACCCAATCACCTTCTCTAATAGCTTTTGTTTCTGAAGGAAAAGAAGGGTAATTTCCCATATTAAAATAAGCCTGATCAATTTCTCTTTCCTCTAATAATTGCAACCGTTTTTTATCAAATTTTTCATGTAGTTGCAATAAAAATGTTTTCGCTTCAATAGTTAAAATATTTTTGTAATTAACTTCATTAAAACCTATACATTCTATTCTTTTAATCAAAACATCTTGATTCATAATAATTTACTTTTAATTATTGATACCTCAATAGTATAAAAAATAATTAAATAAATTTAGCGAACGTTCGCTAAATAATTAAAATATTCTAATTTTTATTAATTCGCTAATTTTAATATCTTTGAATTGCGAATCTTTTAATTAAAAATTTTGGAAGAAGAATATATTAGACTTGTTTTTGGATTAAAGCTAAAACAAATACGTACAGACAAAAAAATATCTCTTTTCGGGTTAGCTAAACTTACAGGCTTATCAAAATCTTATTTAAACGAGATTGAAAAAGGGAAGAAATATCCTAAAACAGATAAAATTGTTATTCTTTCAGAAAAGCTAGAAGTTGCTTACGATCATTTAGTTTCTTTAAAACTTGATAAAAATCTGGCTCCAATTGGTGAGATTTTACAATCAAAAATTTTAAAAGAAATTCCGCTGGATTTATTCGGTATTAAAGAAAGTAACTTAATAGACATTGTAGCAAACGCTCCTGCTAAAGTAAATGCATTTATTAGCACTATTATAAAAATATCTCAGAACTATAATTTAACTCGAGAAAATTTCTTCTTAGCTTCTTTACGTTCTTACCAAGAAGCACATAATAATTATTTTGAAGATATTGAAAACAACGTTATTGCTTTTGCTAAAGCGTATCATATCAACCTAAACAAACCTATTCATTCTAAAGATTTAGAAGATATTTTAACTGAAGAATACGGCTACACTATTAATAACGAAGAACTTTCTAAACATCAAAAACTATCAGAAATAAGAACTATTTATATCCCTAAAAACAAAACATTACTTATATATAACGATATAAGCGAAGCTCAAAAAACATTTATTTATGCAAAAGAATTAGCTTACAATTATCTAAAAATAGAGAATCGTTTATATACTTTTCCTTGGATAAAATTCGAGAGTTTCGATGAGGTTTTACATAATTTTATAGCTTCTTATTTTGCTGGTGCTTTAATAATACCAAAAGACAATTTAATAGAAAACTTAACTCATTTTTTCTCATTAAAAGAATGGCAACCGCTACAATTACATAAAATAACTAAAAATTATAATTGCTCTGACGAAACATTTTATCAGCGATTAACTAATATTTTACCGAAGCATTTTAATATAAAAAACCTGTTCTTCTTACGGTTTACACATGAAGAAAACTCACCTGTTTTTAAGCTATCAAAAGAATTACACATTACACAGCAACAAGCACCGCATGCCAACAGAAATAACGAGCATTATTGCAGAAGATGGGTTTCTATAAAAACAATTCAAGATTTAGAAAAAACAGTCGATAAAAACTCATCTTACGGAATACAAATTTCCTCTTATGAAAATTCAAGCAATGAGTATTTAGTATTATCTGCCGCAACTTCCGATCCTTTTAAAGGAAAAAATAATCGAAGTGTAAGTATTGGCATGTTACTTTCACCTCATTTAAAGAAAAAAATTCAGTTTTTTAAAGACGATACTTTCACAAAAAAAACAGTAGGTGTTACTTGTGAAACCTGTGCTATTAAAAACTGTGAAGAACGCGTAGCTGAACCGCGTATTTTAAACAAACAATCTAGAAACAACGAAATTGCAAAAACCATAGAAAACATCATTCAATCATATACTTAAACCACTTGTAGTATAAACGGTTTTTCTTACTTTAGCAATCGCAAACAAATAACTTACAAATGGATCTTAACTTCAACAAAAACGAAGACCACAATAAACTTTTAGCATCAGATTTACGCACTCGCTTTGCCAAAGTAAAATTAGGCGGTGGACAAAAGCGTATTGATAAACATCACGAAAAAGGAAAATTAACCGCACGAGAGCGTATTGAATATCTTTTAGATGACAATACTAAATCGATAGAAATCGGAGCTTTTGCTGGTGAAGAAATGTATAAAGAACACGGTGGATGCCCTTCTGGTGGTGTGGTTGTAAAAATAGGTTATGTTAGCGGTAAACAATGCATTGTTGTTGCCAATGACGCCACTGTAAAAGCTGGTGCTTGGTTTCCTATTACAGGAAAAAAGAACTTAAGAGCACAAGAAATATCAATAGAAAATAAATTACCAATTATATACTTAGTTGATTCTGCTGGTGTTTATTTACCATTACAAGATGAAATTTTTCCGGACAAAGAACACTTCGGAAGAATTTTCAGAAACAATGCGATTATGAGCAGCATGGGAATCACTCAAATTTCTGCCGTAATGGGTAGCTGTGTTGCTGGTGGTGCTTATTTGCCAATTATGAGCGATGAAGCTATGATTGTAGACAAAACAGGAAGTATTTTCTTAGCAGGAAGTTATTTAGTAAAAGCTGCAATTGGCGAAAGTATTGACAACGAAACATTAGGTGGCGCAACTACACATTGCGAAATTTCTGGTGTTACCGATTATAAAGCAAAAGACGACAAAGATGCTTTAGATAAAATAAAATTTGTTGTTGATAAAATCGGAGATTATGACAAAGCTGGCTACAGCCGTAAAGAAGCTTTTCCTCCAAAAGAAAACGAACAAGATATTTTCGGGATTCTTCCGAAAGAAAGAAATGCACAATACGACATGTTAGAAATTATCAATCGTTTGGTTGATAATTCTGAATTTGAACAATATAAAGAAGGTTACGGAAAAACAATTATTACAGGTTACGGCCGTATTGATGGTTGGGCTGTTGGTATTGTTGCCAATCAACGAAAATTAGTAAAAACTAAAAAAGGCGAAATGCAATTTGGTGGAGTGATCTATAACGATTCTGCCGACAAGGCAACACGTTTTATAGCGAACTGTAATCAGAAAAAAATCCCTTTAGTTTTCTTACAAGATGTTACTGGTTTTATGGTAGGTTCTAAATCTGAACATGGCGGAATTATAAAAGACGGTGCCAAAATGGTAAACGCTGTAAGTAATTCAGTTGTCCCTAAATTCACCATCGTTATTGGTAATTCTTACGGAGCAGGAAACT
Source organism: Tenacibaculum retecalamus (assembly GCF_027941755.1). Classification (NCBI taxonomy): domain Bacteria; kingdom Pseudomonadati; phylum Bacteroidota; class Flavobacteriia; order Flavobacteriales; family Flavobacteriaceae; genus Tenacibaculum; species Tenacibaculum retecalamus. Next base: position 1,987,085 of record NZ_CP115916.1, read on the forward strand.
ACGCTATGTGTGGTAAAGCTTACGACCCAAGGTTGATTGCTGCTTGGCCAAGTGCCGAATTAGCAGTAATGAGCGGAAACTCTGCCGCAAAAGTTTTATTACAAATTGAAACTGCTTCGTTAAAAAAACGTGGAGAAGAAATTACTCCTGAAAAAGAAGCTGAATTATTTGATAAAATAAAATCTCGTTACGACAATCAGATTTCACCTTATTATGCAGCTGCAAGAATTTGGACGGACGGTGTAATTAATCCGTTAGATACCAGAACTTGGATTTCTATGGGGATTGAAGCTGCGGATCATGCTCCTATCGAAAAAAAATTTAATTTAGGAATCATTCAAGTATAGATAAATGAGAAAGAAAATACTCCTTTTAATAATGCTTTTTACATTATTAAACGCTTATTCTCAATATAAAGAAACGAAGGTATTTTATAGAAACGGAACTGTTGAAAAAGGGTTTGCTAAGTTTCTTTTCTTAAGCAGCAATCTAAAGTTTAAAAAAAGTAAAACTCAAAAAGCACCTGAAATATTAACCTATAAAGAGGTTGATAAATTTATCATATATAATAGAGGTGAACATACAGAATATCAACACAAAATAGTAAATGGTAAAGCTGGTTCTAAATTATTAAAAGTTAAAACAAGAGGTAAAATTGATTTATTTTATGAAGTAAGAAAATCTGGTGCAGCTCCAATGGGAGGAGCCACTGGCGGTATGAATTTTTCTATAGGAGTTAGTTCTTCTTCTGAAGTATATTATATATCAAAAAAAGATTCTCCTTTTGCAACTAAACTTTTTCATTTACTTGATCCTTCAAAAAGAATTTTCAAAAAAATAATCCCTGAGTATTTCGGTGATTGCCCTGAGTTGATAGAGAAGATAAAAAAGAAGGAATATAAAAAAAGGCACATAGTTGAAATAGTAGATTTTTACAATAATCAATGTAAATGATTAATATTAAACAGGTATGAGAAAAAAGATTTTATGGACTGTGCTACTAGCCTTTTTAGGGTTTTTAGCGTATCAAACTTATGTTTTTACACTTGCTGAAGAAGATAATATAAAACCTATTTACCTTGTACCTAATGATGCTGTTTTTATCTTAGATACCGAAAGACCTATTGATACTTGGGAAGAAATTAATGCTAGTGAAATATGGCAACACCTTAAAAAGAATGCATATTTTAAAGACATTAGTAAAAGTGCAAACACACTCGATAATATTGTAAAAGAGCAAAAAAGCATTCTTAATTTTATTGGCGAACGCGATGTATTAATATCTGCACATGTTTACAAACCTAAAAATTACGACTTTTTATATATTATTGATCTAGAGAAACTTTCGAAACTCGATTTTTTTAAAAGCAGTATATCACAACTAACAGGCGATGGTTTTCAAATTACAAAAAGAATATTTCAAAACCACGAAATAACAGAACTGTACGACAAGAGCAAAAGAGAAACATTGCATATTGCTTTTATCAAAAATCAGTTAATAGCTTCGTACACACATATTTTAGTAGAAAATTCAATAAATCAATATCAAAAACCAGTAATTGGTAGAGATGTTAATTTTATTGAAATTACTAAAGAAACACCTGAAGATGGTTTTTTTAAAGTGTTTTTTCTATATAAATATTTACATAAATATCTTTCTTGTTTTACAAATAAAGCCAACAAAGAAGTTGTTGAAAATATTCAAAACTCTCTTTATTATTCTGGTTTTGATGTTTCTTTAATTGAAGGAACTATTATTCAGGCTGAAGGATTTACCAATGTGCAAGAAAACTCAGAAAGCTACTTAACTGCCATTCAAAAATCAGGAAAAGGTAAAAGAACTATTGCCAATGTTGCTCCAAAAAATACTGCTCTATACGTAAGTTTTGCTTTTGATAGTTTTGATACCTTTCAAGAAAACTTCGAAGAATTAAAAAAGGAGAAACCTCAAGAGTTCGAAACTTATAATCAGCAAATTAAAGAAATAGAAAACACACTCGACATCAATATAAAAGAAAATGTGTATAGTTGGATTGGTGATGAAGTTGCTTTAATACACTTCAATTCTTCACTTTCTAAAAACAAAAAAGATGTTGCGGCAATTTTTAAAACTACCGATATTGATGATGCTTCTGAAAACTTGGATTTCATTTTATCAAAAATCAAAGAAAAAACACCTTTACAGTTTAAACAAATTACATACAAAAAGCACACTATTAATTTTTTAGACCTTAAAGGTTTCTTTAAAATAGTTGCTGGTAATATGTTTAAAAAAATGGAAAAACCATATTTTACCATTATTAATGATTATGTTGTTTTTAGTGCAAATCCGAATACTTTAAAAGAAATTATAAATAATAATATTACCAATTACACTTTAGCATCTTCAAAAGAATTTAAAGAGTTCAATTATCTATTCGATAACAAATCTACCATTTTCACCTATATAAACACACCGTATATTTATAATGATTTAATGAGTTTTGTTGATAAAAAAACACAGCTTCAAATAAAGGAAAACAAAGATTATTTTATATGTTTCAATCAACTTGGTATTCAATTAACTTCTGAAGGAAATATTTTTAGAAGTAATATTACAACTACTTTTAACGAGCCGAAATTTGTGAAAGAACAAGTTGCTCTTAATCAAAAATTAAAAAAAGAACTAGCTTTAAAATTAGCTCCTAAAAAAGATAGTGTTTCTATAAAATCTGCTGATGCTATTTTTAACATCAAAGAAATAAATCCTTCTGATTTAAGTGCGAATGAATACATGGAATATTATAGTGACGGAAAACTAAAATTTGAGGTACAACTAGATGATGGTTTACTAGATGGAAGATATAAAATGTATTACCGTAACGGAAATATAAAAATAAAAGGAAGCTACAAAAACGGGAAGAAATCGGGTACCTGGAGAGCTTACGACGAAAAAGAAAATAATCTGATTATCAAAAAAAGATTTTAATTGTAATTAAATAATGCAATAGTTACATTTGCCGTTGCATAAACAAAACTTAAAAAATGGGAAGAGCATTCGAACTTAGAAAAGGACGTAAAATGAAGCGTTGGTCTGCAATGGCTAAAACATTTACCAGAATTGGTAAAGATATTGTAATGGCAATTAAAGACGGAGGTCCGAATCCCGATACAAATTCGCGTTTAAGAGCTGTAATGCAAAATGCAAAGGCTGCAAACATGCCTAAAGACAATGTAGAGCGTGCTATTAAAAAAGCGGCAGATAAAGATACTAGTGATTATAAAGAAGCTTTATTTGAAGGTTATGCGCCACACGGTATTGCGATTGTTGTAGAAACTGCAACCGATAATAATAACAGAACTGTAGCTAATGTGCGTGCCATTTTTAATAAATGTGATGGTAACTTAGGTACTTCTGGTTCAGTAATTTTTATGTTCGACCGCGTTTGTAACTTTACAGTTAAAAAAGAAGACATTACTGTTGATTTAGAGGAATTAGAACTAGAATTAATCGATTTTGAGGTTGAAGAAGTTTTTAACGACGATGAAGGAATTATTATTTATGCTCCGTTTGAACAATTTGGCGCTATTCAGTCTTATTTTGAAGAAAATAATATTGAAATTATATCTTCAGGATTTGAAAGAATTCCGACAACAACAAGCAAGCTTTCAGAAGAACAGCAAGCTGATGTTGAAAAGCTTTTAGAAAAACTAGAAGAAGATGATGATGTACAAAATGTATATCACAGTATGATTATGTAACCATCATACTTACATATAACAAAAACAAATCTCTCTATTGAAATAAAATAGAGAGATTTTGTTTTTTATATTCCTGTGTATTTATTTATCAACCGAACAATTAAATCATTTAACTTTTCTACTTTAAAATCGGTTGTTGTAGGTTTTAAGTGCTTATTTCCAATTCCGCTATCATCGGTTAAAAAAACATAGGTTCCGTTTGTTGAAACACTAAAATAACGCATTAAATACTCTACCGTTTTATCTGCACCACTAGCAACAATCGGTATAATTTTAATTCCTATTTCTTGTGCTTTCTTTATTTCGTTTTTTATCATAGCAATGTTTTCTTTATTTAAATGCGGTGGCGCATCTAACAATAAAAATAGCAACTTAGATTTTGCATTTACATTCCATGATTTAGACAAAGAAATTCTTAACGCCTCCTCTACAGCTTCTTCATAATCTCCTCCTCCACCAGCTGTTTGATGAGATAAATTTTCTTTTATTTTAGTAATATCCGTAGTAAAATCAAAATCTCTAACAACATATTCATCACCATGATCTCTATAAAATGTTAAGCCTATTCTTTTTTTCTGAACACTTGAATCTATACGAGTAATAATATTTTTTATTTCAGATTTTAAATAATTAATCTCATCACCCATTGAGCCTGTTGCATCGATTGTAAACATAATATCGATGTCGTTTAATTTTTCATTGGAATTATATGTAAGTCCAATTTTTGTGGTTTTCTTATTAATTCTTACTCCTTTTATCTCATTTTTATAAATTACTTGTAATGTATTATACTTACTATCATCTTTAAAAACTACCGCTTTACCAAAAACATCTGTTTTTGTTTTAATAATCACCTTATTTTTATCATCTAAAAACAAAATCGTAGCATTTATAATTGGTATATTATTTATGTCTTTCACAAACACATCAACTCTATTTTCTAAAGAAAATTTCCAATTGTTTTTCACTTTTAAAAATGCATCATTTTTCATTAACGCTTGCCAGTCTTCCCATTTGTCAATATCATTAATTTCTCCTGCTGTTAATTGCCCTGATTGTGATCCATCTATTTTCAATGAAGATGAGCCTTTCGTTTTTAGAGGTGAATATGCTAATGCTTTACTTTTTCTTTTAATTCCCATAGCAGTAGTTACTACTTCATCTAAAACATCAGTATTTTCAATTAGTAAGGCATTAATTATAGTTTTATCTTCAACCAAAACTTCTTTTGTTTCCATTCCTATAAATGAAAAAACTAATACATCTCCTTTACTTGCTTTTATAGCATACTTACCATCAAAATCAGTTTCAACACCTGTTTTTGTTCCTTTAATTAAAACAGTAGCTCCTGGCAAAACACCAGAATTATCAGAAACAACTCCTGTTATTTGTATCTCTTGCGCTTGCATCAATGACACAACGGTTATTAGAAACATGAAAATTATTCTTTTTAGCATAGTTATAGGTTTTAAATTTGATATAAACCTATTGCTATTTGTAACAATAGAAAACATATAATGAGTGAATGCTCACTTTAAGAAAGTAAAGAGGTTTATTTAATTAGTATAGCTGCGTTAATTTTCAATATATTTAGCAAAAAATAAAAATTGATATGATTTTTTACGGAACAAAAGGCTCGCACCTAAAAAGTGAAAGAAGAGGAGGTATAAAATGTGATCATTGTAATGAAATTACAAACCACACAATTTCTGTGTACGGTAAATACGCGTATTTATATTGGATTCCTGTTTTTCCTATGACTAAAAAAGTATTCTCAGAGTGTTCAAATTGTAAGACAACCAAGGCTTACAAAGAAATGAACGAGAAACTTAAAAATGCTGGTTTAGATGTAAAACGAAATACTAAAACACCTATTTGGTATTGGTCTGGCTTGGGTATTATTGCCATTTTAATAGCTATTGGTGCATATTCAGCTGGTAAGCATAAAGAAGATTTAGTTAATTACATTAAAGAACCTGCTGTTGGTGATGTAATTGAATTTAGAGTTACTGAAACAGGGTATTATTCTACTTTAAAAATTAAATCGGTTACTAACGATTCTATTTTTGTAATTCAAAATGATTATGAAACTGATAAAAAGAAAGGAATTTCTGATATTGACAAAGCTAAAAACTATACAACACCACCTTATAGTTTGGGTAAAAACGAAATTCAAGGATTCTTTGACAAAGGCTTATTTTATGATATAAATAGATAATGTTTAAAACTTAACTAAATCCAGCGTTTTTTTTCGTTGGATTTTTTTTGTTTCCGTCTCTATAAACTCTTTAACAAAATAAACCGCTTTCGGAATTTCATATTTAGAAAGTGATGCCTCTTTTTTAATTTTTGATAACAAAGAACTCTCGACTCCGCTCGAAGTGACATCCTCAATAACAAGAACTAATTTTTCTCCTAAAACTTCATCTTTAATTGCTGTAACGAAAAAACGTTGGTCGATAATTTCTGATAATTTCTCTTCTATTTTCTCCGGATGTAATTTTACTCCGCCAGAATTTACAACATTATCGTAACGTCCTAACCACTCAAACGCTGTTTTAGAAACAAGTTTTACAACATCATTTGTCCTAATTATTTCTGATGATACTTTTGAAGCTTCAATTATTAAGCAATTTCGGTCATCCTGACTTATTAAAACATTTGGTAGTGTTTTATAAAGATTTCTCGACTCCGCTCGAAGTGACAAATTATTTAATTTTTTAACAGCAACATGGGTAATCGTTTCTGTCATTCCGTATGTAGCAAATACTTTTGTAGAAATATTTTGAATCGCTGCAATTAAATCATTCGACACTACGCCTCCTCCAACAATTAGTTGATCTATTTTATGTAATTCATTCAACGAATTTCTTAACTGTAACGGAACCATTGCAGAGAAATTATACTGCTTTTTTATGTCTTTTAACGGATTCGAATCTGGTTTTACAACATCTAATTGCCAACCTAAAGTTAAAGCGCGTACCAACATCATTTTACCCGCAATATAATCGGTAGACAAACATAACAACGCTGTTGTATTTTCTTTTAAACTAAAAAATTCTCCTGTAGCAAAAGCCGAATTTTTCATAAACTCTTTTTGGAGCTGTATTGGTTTTGGCTTTCCTGTAGAACCCGATGTTTGTACAATTACAAAATCCTTTTCATTAAACCAATCCGTTAAAAAAGTAGTTACCGAACTTGAAATGTTTTTAGAAAAAGCAATCAATTCTTCTTCGGATGAAAATGATGCTCCGTTTAATTTAAAATTTTTGTGAAACTGATTTTCCATATCTCTAGTTAATGATTACTTCGTTCTTCGACCTCGTAATGACGTTAGGATTTATTTTCCGGTTATAATTATACTTTATACGTCATTCCGAATTTATTTCGGAATCTCATCAATTAAAAACAGCTCCTTATTATGAAAACCTGAAACAAGTTCAGGTTGACGAATTGCATTTATCATCAAGAAAAGATAACAAATAAACTATAACGATTCAATTTCTAATGGTTTTTCAATTTTACCCACCAACTTATCTTTCCAGTTTGTCCAACCGTATTTTTTAGAAAACAAAAACAACAGCAACGGATACAATACAAAAACAGATAAAAACATTTCAGAACCTACCGAAGGCTCAGAAGTATCAATAAATAAAGCATCTGTTTGAAAAACCATCCAATCGGTAGTTACTAAAAAAGCGGCTATAATATTATTTACGGCATGTAAACCCAAAGCTAATTCAGTTCCTTCATCCATTAAAGTTGTAATTCCGAAAAAGAATCCTGTTCCAATATAAAATACCATTGAAATATACCCTAATTTTTCAACTTCAGGATTTGCACCATGTAACAAACCAAAAGCAACTGACGTTATGATTAAAGGCATCCATCTGTTTTTAAACCAAGTTCCTATTCCTTGCATAAAATAACCTCTAAATAACAATTCTTCGAAAGTTGTTTGCAATGGCAAAAACAAAAAAGAAATAGCGACTAAAGTAAAAAACGGAACGGGTTTAAAATTCCATGTATAACTTTCAGGTTCTAAAAAAATACCCAATAATGTAATACTTACCGCTACAATTCCCCAAGTTATAAATCCGAACCAAAATCGATTCCAATCAATAGTTTCTCTACTTGTTATTACTGTTTTTACAGCTCTTTTATGAATATATTTTATCGTTAACAATAAAAAAAGTAAACCGATAGCAAACATGGATATCATTAAAAATAAAAACAAATTCTTATTGATACCTAAACTCATAAAGCTATCATTCGCAGCGCGAGAAAACTCACCTAAATCAGTCGAATGCAATGCAGCTACAACTGACAAAGGAATAATACCTATAAACTGCCAACCGAATAGTACTAACAAAATACCTGCTAAATAATAAACCCAATCGTTTCGACCTTTATATGCTTGTTGTATAAAATTCATATGTTATAAGTATGATAAGATTCTGAAACAAGTTCAGAATAACATTAGTCTAAATTAAATCCCCATTTCTTTAATGGATTGTATGCTAAACTCCCGTTTAAAACTTCTAATGGGCTTTCGAAGTTATTGGTAAATAAACTACCAGTTCCTAAACCTTGTGGCAATTTAGTGTTTAAAACATGCGTCCATTGTGCAATAGCGTTTAACCCAATATTACTTTCTAATGCTGATGTAATCCAATTATCGGCATTGTATTTTTTGGCTATAGAAATCCACTCTTCACTTCCTTTAAATCCGCCTACTAAACTTGGCTTTAAAATAATGTATTGTGGCTGTATGGTTTGGATGCATTTTTCTTTTTCTTCGGATGTAAAAACACCTATCAACTCTTCGTCTAATGCAATTGGCAATGGTGTATTTTCACACAAAGCTGCCATTTCTTGCCATTGACCTTGTTTTATAGGCTGTTCTATTGAATGTATATCTAATTCAGACAATCGTTGTAATTTCTCTAAAGCATTTTTTGGTGTAAATCCGCCATTTGCATCTACGCGCAAAGTAATTTCTTTTGATGAAAACTCATTTCGTATAGATTTTAACAAATTGATTTCTGCATCAAAATCGATTGCACCAATTTTCATTTTAATTGTTGAAAATCCTTGTTGTAGTTTATCTTTTATTTGCTGCTGCATAAAAGATTTATCGCCCATCCAAATTAATCCGTTGATGGATATATTTTGTTTTCCTTTTGTAAAATCTGATGGGAATAATTCAAACGGATTTTTTGCTTCTAACGATAAAAATGCTTGTTCTAATCCGAATTGAATACTTGGATAACGAATCGTTTCTGGTAATAAAGTTGTTAAACCTATATTAATATTTTGGCATACCCATTTTAATTTTCCTTCGTAATTTGGTATATCATCAATACTTAATCCTCTAAACAATCCACATTCTCCAAAACCTTGTTTGTTATCTTTTGATAACTTTATAAACCAAGTTTCTTTGGTTTTTAAAACACCACGAGATGTTCCGCTAGCTTGTTTAAAATTAAGAATGTGTTTATGATATGTTGCTATTATCATTTTAACCGATTATTGTTTTGCGTTAGGGATTGCAATGAAAATCCTTTTGTGAGGCACGAGCAAAAGATTGTAATGTAAAGCCCGCTCGAACGCCCAAAAACTTATTTTTCTAGCGTTGTTTTTAATTGATTCATATAGCCTAAACTTAATTCTTTAAAGGTTCCTTTAAAATAAGGAAACAAGCAAGCGGTCATATATGATTTGCTATTTATACTGCAATTTTGGACTATTTTGGTTTTGTTTCCGTTGGCGATAAAGTTAAAATCATCTGTTTTTATCATTTGATCTGAATCGAACTTAAAGGTGATTTTTTGATTCGGAATATATGCCGTTATTTTCTGAATCATTTTCATTTCTTGTCCGTTATTTACAGCAACTACAGTATAAGTGCTTCCTACCATTCCTGGTTTTTCTTCGATTGGCTCTATCGACTTAATATCTGGCAACCAGTTTTTCATTAAATCGACATTGGCTACGTTTTCGAAAACTTCATTTATTGGCTTATCTATTTCTATTTCGGCAGTATAGGTAACTTCGGTAATAACCACTCCTGTTAGTAAAAACATGATTACCAAAGCGGAAACGATTCCTAAAATTATCTTTATTGTTTTCATAATTGTTCTTTTAAAATTGTTTTTTCTGTTTACAAGATATTACCCAATCCGAATAGTATTGCAAATAAGAATGTACTTAATGCTACTTTTTTTAATTCGCCATCTAACAGTACTTCTTCTTTATTTTTATACACAAATATGAAGTGTTTTACTATTGGTATATAGGCTATTAAAAATAAGAATTGCATTGGTGAATAATATGTTAATACAACAAATATTAATGCAAACAAAAATGAGGTAATAATTAAAGAGTAATGGTACAATTTTGAAGATTTTGCTCCTATTTTAACAACCAAGGTATTTTTACCAACCTTTGCATCATTTACTCTATCGCGCATATTGTTTAAGTTTAAAACCGCTGTACTTAATAAACCTATTGTAATAGCTGGTAAAAAAATAATTAAATTTAAACTCTTTGTATATAAAAAATAGGTTCCTACAACAGCTAATAATCCGAAGAAAACGAACACAAAAATATCGCCAAAACCGCTATAACCATAAGCCGATTTGCCTACGGTGTATTTAATTGCTGCAACGATTGATGTGATTCCTAATAAGAGGAAAATTACTGAATATAAAAAATTGTCTCCTCCGAAAGAAACATAAATAAGCAAAAGGGCAATTACCAAAGTTATTGCTCCGGTAACGATCATTGCAGTTTTCATTTGTTTTGGCGTAATTGCGCCCGATGAAACCATACGAGCTTCCCCTTCTCTATTATCGTCAGTTCCTTTTACACCATCTCCGTAATCATTCGCAAAGTTTGATAATACCTGAAAACCGATGGTTGTTAGGATTGCTAGAATGAAAATTAAATAGTTTTTTTCATTCAAAAAATCAACATCTAAAAGTCCGTCAAATTCAATCTCTTGTATAAGAGGAACTGAAAAATTTGCTAAAAAAGCACCTACTACAATTCCTGAAATAGATAATGGTAAGGTTCGTAAACGTGCTGCTTTTATATAGTTTTTTATCATTTTAAATTTTGATTAAAACCTCTCGACTGCGCTCGAGAAGACCTATTTTGGTGTCTGTTCGAGCGCAGTCGAGAATTATTTGCTATATTTTATTTTATAAATTATTTGCTTCTGCAATTAGCTCGGCAATATCTTTTACAACTACTTGATCTTCTTTCATCTTAAACTTTACACCATCTGTCATCATTGTGTTACAATAAGGACATCCGGTTGCGATGATTTGCGGATTGGTTTCTAAAGCATCTTGCGTACGCAACACATTAATATCCATGGCTCCTTTTTCTGGTTCCTTAAACATTTGTGCTCCACCAGCTCCACAACATAAAGCGGTAGATTTACTACGCTTCATCTCTGTCATTTTAACACCCAAACTACGAATTAAGTCTCTTGGACTTTCATATACATCGTTTGCGCGACCTAAATAACAAGGATCGTGATAGGTTACTCGTTTTCCTTTTAAATTAGCGTCATCTATAGCTAAACGACCATCACTTATTAATTTACTAATAAACTGTGTGTGGTGATATACCTCATATTTACCTCCCAATCCTGGATATTCATTTTTTAATGTATTAAATGAATGTGGATCACAGGTAACTATTGTTTTTACTTCGTATGCATTTAAAATTTCGATGTTTGTCATTGCTTGCATTTGAAACAAAAACTCGTTTCCTGCACGCTTAGCAGCATCACCAGTTGAACTCTCTTCAGTACCTAACACAGCAAAATCTACACCTGCTGTATTTAATATTTTTACAAACGATTTTGTTATTTTCTTTGCTCTATCATCATAACTTCCAGCTGCTCCTACCCAAAACAATACTTCTGGTTGTTTTCCTTGAGCCATCATATCTGCCATTGTTGGTACGTTCATAATTTTATGTTTTTTAATTGATATGCTTTTTTTCTAAATATTCTCGATACAATTTTTCTTCATTCTTCAGAAAAATCACTCGAATTGACAATTACTAGATTAATCTTCGTCTTTCCAGTTTAATCTGTCTTGTTGGCTATACTGCCAAGGTGCTCCGTTATTTTCGATATTGGTCATCATTGCATTTAACTCTTGCGGAGCTGCTGATTCTTCCATCACTAAATAACGACGCATTTCCATTATAATAGATAAAGGGTCAATACCTATCGGACATTCTTGCACACAAGCATTACAACTTGTACATGCCCATAATTCTTCTGGAGAAATATAATCGTTTAATAATTGCTTTCCGTCATCTTTAAATACACCGTTGTTTGCATCAATGTTTTTTCCTACCTCTTCTAAACGATCTCGGGTATCCATCATGATTTTACGAGGCGATAATTCTTTACCTGTTAAGTTCGCAGGACAAGAAGATGTACATCGTCCGCATTCTGTACAAGTATAGGCGTTCATTAACTGCACCCAGTTTAAATCGGTAACGTCCGAAGCACCAAATTTTGCTGGCACTTCCTCTTCCGCTCCTTCTTCTGGCATTGCATACGGATCGGCATCAGGATCCATCATCATTTTAACCTCATTCGTAACAGCTTCTAGGTTATTAAACTGTCCTTTTGGCTTTAAATTTGCGAAAAATGTATTTGGGAAAGCTAATAAAATATGTAAGTGCTTAGAGTAATATAAGTAGTTTAAGAAAATTAAAATTCCTATAATATGTACCCACCAAGCCGATTTTTCTATAGTGTGTAAAGCTTCTGGTGAAAAATCAGAAAACCAAGGAGCTATAAATTGAGAAACGACATTTCCTGCTCCCGCTTCTTGAAAAGCAGTATCTGTAGCATTCATTACTAAGAATAACGACATTAAAACCATTTCGAAATATAAAATAATGTTTCCATCATTTTTTGGCCAGCCTGTCATTTCTTTACTCCAAAAACGTTTTACTTTTTCGATATTTCTACGCAACCAAAAAATAATAACTGCTACAAAAACTAAGGCTGCTAAAATTTCGAAATTAGCAATTAAAAATCCGTAAATAGCGTCACCTAAAATTGGTTGAAAAACACGATGTGTACCAAACAAACCGTCAATAACGATTTCTAACATTTCAATATTAATCAAAATAAAACCAACATAAACAACTACGTGTAAAATTCCAGAAACTGGGCGACGTACCATTTTATATTGACCTAAGGCTATTTTAGCCATGTTTTTCCAACGTTCAGGTTTTCTATCCGTTCTGTCTATATCTTTTCCTAATTTTATATTTCGGACAAGTTTTCGAACATTCATTACAAAAAATCCAATTCCTGCAATTAAGATAAATGCAAATAAGATATTTGGTAGGTATTTCTCCATCGTTCTTTAAGTATTAAGTTCTGTTAGTTTTTTAATAATTATAAGTTACTTCGTACTTACATTTTTAGTATTACTTTCTTCATTATATGGTTTTGCTTTTTTACCAAATAATGAAAAATGAACAAATCGTTTTGGATTTAATTTCATTTCACGTAACAACTCTTCCATTTCTTTAGAGGCATTGGTTAAGTTTGTGTACATTTTATCGTCGGTCATTAACTTACCTAAAGTTCCTTTACCAGCTTTCATATTTGCTAGCAAACCATTTACGTTTGTTAATGTTGATTCTAACTTTTTAACTGTTTCGCCTAAATTAGCTTCTGCTAAATCATTAGATATTTTAGAAAAATTATCTGTAATTTTTTTAGCATTATTAAGTGTTGAATCTATAGTAACTTTATTGTTTACTAACAAAGTATTTACGGATGATAATGTTTTGCGAACATCATAAATAGTACCTTCTAAACCAATAATACTTCTATTTAAACTTTTACGTGATTTTTTATCTAAAATTTCATTAAAACCTATTAGTAAAGAATCGGCTCCGACTAATACTTTTTCTAGTTTAGATTGAATAGGATTTAGTTTTTCTCCTACAGATGAAAAAAGATCAGATTCAACTTCTCCCTTTAAATAATCTCCAGAAACAGCTGTTTCGGCATCATATTTAGGAACAATTGCTAAGTTTTGCCCTCCCATTAAACTAGCCGAATAAATTTTAGCTATACTATTTTTAGAGAATTTAAAATCGTTGTCTAACGATATTTCGACTAATAAAACTCCTTTTTTTTCAGGAGTTGAATTGAATGATATATCAGAAATTTTACCAACTTTTAAACCGTTTATAGTAACTAAACTGGCGGTATTTAATCCATTAATATTTTTGTATTCAACAAAGAATTTTCTGCTACTACCATTAAACAAATCTTGCCCTTTTAAGAAATTGTATCCCCAAATAAATAAGACAATAATTACTATTGCAACAATCCCCGTTTTAAGTTCTTTCGACATATAAAAAAATTATAGCACGAAAATAGTAATAATTTTGACAGTATAAATATAGAACCCCTCTAAATTAACGGTTTTTCAATGCTTCTTTTATAGAAATTTTTTGTCCGTTTTTAAAAGCAACAACCCAAGCATCTTTATAACCGATATTTCTAACCGTTATTAAAGTCTTTTTTATTTCTGAAAAACTAGAAGAATTACCGTAGTAGTATTTATGATAACCGCCAATAAACATGGTCGTTGTATTCTTTAACCCTTTGAAATTAAAATTACTTCCGTCCAATTTCTTTTTTGATGCAGCAATTTGAACTTTAAAAACGACACCTGTAACTACTTTTTTAGTAGGTGTTGATTTTTTAATTACCCTATTGGCAGGCTTCTTAACTATTTTCTTAGGTATTTTTTTTGTTACTACTTTTGCAACAACACCTGCTTTAACTGTATTTAGTTTTAATCTGTTTACATATTTTTTTATGGCATCAGCAATTGCTTTAGCCATTTTTATTTGTCCAGATCTTGTATTTAAAAACTTACCCTCTTTTTTATTAGTTAAAAAACCTAATTCTATTAAAACACTCGGCATAACCGTTTCTCTTAATACTAAAAAATTAGCTTGTTTTACTTTTCTATTAACTCTTTTTAAGGACACAAAATTACTCTGAATAAAACTCGCAATACCTAAACTATTATCTAAATTCTCTTCTTGAAGCACAGATAAACCAATAACTGATTCTGGTGAATTAGGATCGTAGTCATAATTTTGTTTATAATTATCTTCTAATAAAATTACAGAATTTTCTCGCTTTGATATCTCTAAATTCTCTTTATTTCCACTTAAACCTAAAACAAATGTTCCTGCTCCGTTTGGTTCTGACTTATGGAATGCATCACAATGAATAGAAACAAATAAATCTGCTTTTTTATCATTTGCTATTTTTGCTCGATTGTGTAATTCGACAAAAACATTAGTCTTTCTCGTATACACAACATTAACATCTCTTGCTGTTAATAGTTCTTTTCCTACATCCAAAGCAATTCTTAATGCTACTTTGGCTTCTTTATATCCGTTTCCGATATTACCAGGGTCTTTTCCTCCGTGACCTGCATCTAAAACAATTGTATATTTCTTCTGTGCGGAAAGTGTCGTTGTAAACCCCAATAACATACATATTGTGGTTAAAAATAAAAAATAACTTTTCAAGTGATTATATTTACGTAATTTTAAGAATTGCATCAATAAAATTTAACTATTTTTGGATTTTATATTTAGGCATTCAAATAGTACGCCAAAGTTTTTAAATATAACACAAAAATAGTATTTATAACATTGCGAACAAATCTAACTTACATACTTTTAATTTTCTACCTTTTTTGCTTTCAATTAAGTGTAGCTCAAGATTTTGGTAAAACAACTATTAGCCCTCAAAAAGCTAAAAAAAAGTCGACTTTAAACATTTCAAAAGACATGTTACCACACTTAAAAGGAAAAGAACTGTTGAACTCAAAAAAAGATTCGATAGTTAACGACTCTATTAAACCTAAGGAGGTTATTGAAGGCATCATTACTCATAATGCTGAAGATTACACCATTCAGAATGCAAAAAACAAAACGGTAACTTTATATAACAACGCTCAAGTACTTTATACTGATATCGATTTAAAATCAGGTATAATTGTACTCGATTATAAAAACAATACCGTTTATGCTAAAGGAATTAAGGATAGTTTAGGATATCATCAACGACCAGTATTTAAACAAGGTGGTCAAGAATCTGAACAAGACTCTATTTTATTTAATTTCAAAACAAAAAAAGCGTTAGTTTATGGCGTAAAAACGGTTCAGGGTGAAATTATAACTTATGCTGAAAAAACAAAACGTGTAAATGACTCTACCATATATATGCGTCGTTTGCGTTTTACAACCTCTAAAAAGAAAAGACCAGATTATTACATTCAAACCAACAAAGCTAAACTAGTTCCTGGTAAAAAAATAATTGTGGGTGGTAGTAATTTAGTCTTAGCAGATGTACCTACGCCTGTGTATTTACCTTTTGCTTATTTTCCGATGACTAATAAAAGAACCTCGGGATTTATCATTCCTTCTTATGGAGATAGTAATAGTCAAGGTTTCTTTTTACAAAACGGTGGATACTATTTTGCATTAAGTGATTATTTTGATTTAACTGTTTTAGCAGACATATATACGAATGGAAGTTGGGGGTTAAGAACGGATTCTAATTATTATGTTCGTTATAAATTTAGCGGAAACTTTAGTGTACGTTTTGAAGATGTAACTCGAGGAATTAGAGGATTGAGTGATTATAGTAAATCTTCTAATTTTAATATTAGATGGAGTCATAGTCAGGATACAAAATCGAGTCCGAATTCTCGTTTTTCTGCCTCTGTTAACCTAGGAAGTAGCACCTACTACAGACAATCTTTAAACGAATATAATAATGCTCAGTTTTTAACCAACACATTAAGTTCTTCAATTTCGTATTACAAAAAATTTGTAGGTACCCCTTTTAATATAAATGTTACGGCAACGCATTCCCAAAATACAAACACCGAGCAAATAACCATGACACTGCCGTCTTTACAATTAAATATGGATCGTATTTATCCGTTTACAGGCAAAAATGGTGTTAAGAGAACTCCTATTCAAAAAATGGGATTAAACTATAGTATGCAAGGTAAATATCAAATAAATACTACTGATGATGAGTTTTTTACTGATAAGATGTTTCAGACTGCAAAAAAAGGGGTTCAACACAACTTAAGTACAAACACAAACATTAAAGCTTTTAAATACTTTACTTTATCGCCAAGTGTAAATTATAAAGAAGTTTGGTATTTTGATAAAATTAATAAACGATACGACCCTGCTGCTCTAAACTCTAACGGTAATTTAGGTGCTGCTGTTAACGATACTATTAGTGGTTTTAATCGTTTTCACGAATATAATTTTGGTGCATCATTATCTACAAACATTTACGGAACGTTTAACTTCAAAAAAGGAAGATTAAAGGCAATTAGACATACTATTAGACCTTCAATATCTTACGGGTACAGACCTAACTTTGCTCAAAACCACGATTTACAAGTACAACAAAATTCAGACCCTACCGATTTACTTACCTACTCTCCTTTTGCAGGTGGTATGTATGGTACTCCTGGTAGCGGTATATCAAACTCTATTGGTATTTCTGTTAATAATGTTTTAGAAGCCAAAGTAGCTCCTAAAGATCCTGATAGTGATGAAGAAGATAAAAAAGTTACCATTCTGAACAACTTAAATTTCAGTACTAGCTACAATATTGCTGCTGATAGTTTACGATGGAGCCCTGTTAGTGCAAATGCTGGTACTCGATTATTTAAAGATAAATTAGCTTTAAATGTAAACGCTAGCTTTGATCCGTATCAAGTAAATGACAAAGGACAAAGAATAAATCAATTTAACGCTAATATTTTAAGGCTTACTCGTTTTGGTGTTACTGCCAACTATTCTTTATCAAGTAAAGACTTCGAAGCAAAAAAAGAAGGAGATAAAGATGCGTCTAAAAACAAGGGGAATGGCGCACAAGATACTCCTGATGTATTTGGGCAGAATATGTCTGTTACAAATGGATTCCCGAACATTGCTAATAGTAGTCAAAACAAAAGTAAAACAAAAGAAACTAAACTATATGGCGCTAAAATCCCTTGGTCGTTAAATTTAGCTTATGCTATGAATTATACTGATAGCGGACTTGAAAGTAATATCGGAAGTCATTCTTTAATGTTTAGCGGTGATGTAGAGTTTTCACCTAAATGGAATGTTGGCTTTTCTTCTGGATATGATGTTAAAGACAATGCTTTTACATACACAAGACTTTCTTTTTCGAGAGATTTAGACAGTTGGCGTTTAAATTTTAACTGGACTCCTTTCGGTATAAATTCTTCTTATAATTTCTTTATCGGTGTAAAATCATCTGTTTTAAGTGATTTAAAATGGGATAAAAACAAACCACCAGATAGAGTATTATTCTAATAATGAAGAATAATGAAGAATAATGAGTCAATTTTTAATTTATCAATCATATGAAAAAAATTATAACAACAAGTAAAGCTCCTGCTCCTATTGGCTCTTATAATCAAGCAGTTTTAAGTGGAAATACACTATATACTTCTGGTCAAATTGCTTTAAATCCTGAAACTGGAGAATTAATTATGGACTCTATTGAAGCTGAAACAAAGCAGGTAATGAAAAATATGAAAGAAGTTTTAGCTGCTGCTGAAATGACTTTTGAAAACGTAGTTAAATCATCTATTTTTATTTCAGATATGCATAACTTTTCAAAAATAAATAGCGTTTATGCTGAGTATTTTAATGAAGCAACTGCTCCTGCTAGAGAAACCGTAGAAGTTGCCAACTTACCAAAATTTGTAAATGTAGAGATTAGCATGATTGCAATTAAGTAGTTATTAGAATTAAATCTAATATTTTTTACTAGCATTGATGTATACAAAATGAACGAAATCAGAAAATTTATTGATAATATTTCTCCAATGAATGATTCTGACTGGGAATTGTTCTCTTCAAAACTACAAGAAGTAAAATTAAATAAAAACACAATTTTATTGAAAGCTGGTAAAACTGAAAATTATTTATCTTTTATTTCTAAAGGAATAGTCCGACTATACATCCCAAAAGTTGAATCAGACTTAACTTTCGGTTTCCTATTTGACAATGAATTTGTTACTGCTTATGATTCATTCTTAACTCAAAGTCCGTCTGAATATCAAATAGAAACATTGACAGAAACTACCTTGTGGAAAATTTCGAACAAAGATTTACAAGAGGTTTATGACAAAACAAAGAATGGAAATATTATTGGACGAAGAATGGCTGAAAAAATGTTTTTAATAAAGTCTAAAAGAGAAATTTCCTTACTAAACAAAACAGCTGAAGAGCGATATTTAGATTTATTCTCTGATAGACCAATATTATTACAGCAAATTCCTTTAAAATATATAGCCTCATATATCGGAGTTACTCCACAAGCATTAAGTCGAATTAGAAAACGCATTACTTAATTTGGGTTCATTTATTTCTTTTATTCTTTCCTGACATTTGTACTTCTAAAACCCGGAAAACATGAAACCTTTAAGTATCCTTATATTAACTTTTATAATATCTATTTTTACCAATAAATTTATAAAAAAAGAATATAACTTTGCACTATCAGCCAGAATAGCAATATCAATAATGTTATTATTTACGGCAATTGGACATTTTTATTTTACAAAAGGAATGTCAATGATGATACCTAAATTTATTCCTTTTAAAGAATTTATTATTTATTTAACAGGAATGTTTGAAATACTTTTAGCAATAGGTATACTAATCCCTAGATTTCAAATAATATCTGCGTGGTTACTAATTTTTTTCTCCTATTAATGTTACCAGCTAATATATACGCTTCATTAAATAAGATAAATTACCAAAGAGGAACATTTGATGGAAATGGACTTATTTATTTGTGGTTTAGAATCCCTTTACAAATCCTTTTTATTGTATGGACATATCTTAGCACAATTCGATTTTAATATTCAAAAAAACTAAAAAAATCCATTTTTAAAAATTGGATTTTTTTAGTTTATATCGCCTTCATTAATAATTCAGCTGTTGCAGGATTTGTTGCTAACGGAACATCATGTACATCACACAAACGTAACAACATCGTAATATCTGGCTCGTGTGGATGTTTCTCGTTCGGATCTCTAAAAAATAACACCATATTACATTTACCTTCAGCAACTCTTGCGGCTATTTGAGCATCACCTCCATAAGGATCAGATAAGAATTTAGTCACTTTAAAACCTGCTTTTTCAGCTTTAGAACCCGTAGTTCCTGTTGAAATTAATGCTATCTTTTTTTGAAGTAAAATATTTTTATGTTCATTTAAAAACTGAACCATTTCAGCTTTCATTCCATCGTGTGCTATTATTGCTATTTCCATATTTATAAAATTAACTAAAAATTCCCGCTAATAGCGGGAATTAATATTAAATTAAAATTATTATTTTTTATAAAGAAGCTGAATACTCCAGTAAATCAACGATTTTCGTTGCATACCCATATTCGTTGTCGTACCAAGAAATAACTTTAAAAAAGTTTTCATTTAACTCTAAACTTGCATCAGCATCAACCACAGATGTTCTTGTTTCAGAAACAAAATCTTGAGAAACAACTTCATCTTCCGTATAACCAATAACACCTTTAAATTCGTTTTCTGAAGCAGCTTTAAAAGTTGCCATAATTTCTTTTAATGATGTTGCTTTTGCTGTCTTAAATGTTAAATCTACTAAAGAAACATCAGCTACAGGAACTCTTACAGCCATTCCTGTTAATTTCCCTAACATTTCAGGAATTACTTTGGTTACCGCCTTTGCAGCTCCCGTTGAAGTAGGAATAATGTTATTCACTACAGAACGCCCTCTTCTCCATTTTTTATTAGATCCATCAACGGTATTTTGTGTTGATGTTGCCGCATGCACAGTTGTCATTAAACCTTCCGTCATTCCGTAAGTATCATTAATAACTTTTACCAATGGCGCCAAACAATTTGTGGTACAAGAAGCATTAGAAATAACAGCTTCGTTTGCTGTTAACTCTTTATGATTTACACCCATCACATACATTTTAGCATCTTTAGAAGGTGCTGAAATAATTACTTTTTTAGCACCGCCTTTAATATGTAAGGCAGCTTTATCTTGATCTGTAAAAAAACCTGTTGATTCTATAATATACTCAGCTTCTACTTCATTCCATTTTAAATTCTCAGGATTTCTATCCGCAGTAACTCTAATTTCTTTTCCGTTTACAACTAAGTTTCCGTCTTTTACTTTTACATCACCATCAAAACGACCGTGAACAGAATCATACTTTAATAAATATGCTAAATAATCTACATCTAACAAATCGTTAATTCCTACAACTTCTATATTTGTTCTATTGATTGCTGAACGGAAAGCTAGTCTACCTATCCTTCCAAACCCATTAATTCCTATCTTGATCATTTTCTTTATATTTTGAATACTATTAGTCGTTTTTCTTAGAAAAACTTAAACTTTTTCTAAAAAAAGGAGGACTACAAATATAAAAATTATCGCAATAAAAAAACCTGATAATCATTAAAACTATCAGGTTGTGTTCTTCAAATAAATAAGTATTTATAAAGATGCTGAATACGTTAATAAATCAACAATTTTAGTTGCATAAGCAAATTCATTATCATACCAAGATATCACTTTATAAAAGTTACTATTTAACTCTAAACAAGCATCAGCATCTACTATTGAAGTCCTTGTATCAGACACAAAGTCTTGAGAAACCACCTTATCCTCAGTATACCCTAAGATACCTTTTAATTCTCCTTCGGATGCTTCTTTTAAAGCTGATTTAATTGCTATTAATGAAGTTGCTTTTTCAGTTCTAAAAGTTAAATCAACTAAAGAAACATCAGCTACAGGAACTCTAACAGCCATTCCGGTTAACTTACCTTCTAATTCAGGAATCACTTTGGTTACTGCTTTTGCTGCTCCTGTTGACGCCGGAATTAAATTATTTAAAACCGACCTACCTCTTCTCCTATCTCCATTTGGGCTATCTACCACTCCTTGCCCAGAAGTTGCTGCGTGTATGGTTGTCATTAACCCTTCTGCAATTCCGAATTTCTCGTTTAAAATTTTAGACAAAGGTGCTAAACAGTTTGTTGTACAAGATGCATTAGAAACAATTACATCTTCTTTTGTCATTTCTGTATGATTAACACCCATTACAAACATTTTAGCATCTTTTGAAGGTGCTGAAATAAACACTTTTTTTGCACCTCCTTTAATATGTAAATTTGCTTTTTCCTTGGTTAAAAAGAAACCTGTAGATTCTATTACATAATCTGCACCTACTTGATTCCATTCTAAATTTTCAGGATTTCTTTCTGCTGTAACCCTAATTTTTTTCCGTTTACAACTAATTGACCATCTTTTACAGCAACTTCGCCATCAAAACGTCCATGAACAGAGTCATACTTTAATAAATATGCTAAATAATCTACATCTAGTAAATCGTTAATTGCTACAACTTCTACATTACTTCTGTTGATTGCTGCTCTAAAAGCGATTCTACCTATTCTACCAAATCCGTTAATTCCTATTTTTATCATATTTATTGTTTTTAACATCTATTTATGTAGTCATGATATCGGAGACTCTTAATAACTCGATATCAATACTATCTTGTCCTTTAATTGCTTTTTCTAAATCGGTAGCAACTACCTTATTATTTTGTAAACCAACCATTAAATTTGTTTGATTATCTAATAAAAGCTCTACAGCTTTTACCCCTAATCTACTTGCTAAAACTCTATCAAAACAAGTAGGTGAACCTCCTCTTTGCATGTGTCCTAAAACCGAAACCCTTACTTCATATTCAGGTAAGTTTTTTTCTACATAATCAGCCAATTCAAAAACGTTTTTCCCAGTCTTATCGCCTTCAGACACTACAACGATACTTGAAGATTTTCCGGTTCGTCGGCTTTTCTTCAAAGATTCTAACATTCTTTCTAATCCTAAGTTTTCTTCCGGTATCAGTATTTCTTCCGCTCCAGCTCCTACACCTGCGTTTAAGGCGATAAAACCTGCATCACGCCCCATTACCTCAACAAAGAACAATCGATTGTGTGATGATGCGGTATCTCTAATTTTATCAATTGCTTCAACCGCCGTATTTAATGCTGTGTCGTAACCTATTGTATGCGTGGTACCAGAAATATCATTATCTATTGTACCTGGTATGCCTATGATAGGAAAATTAAATTCCTTGTTAAACACAACACCTCCTGTAAAAGAACCGTCTCCTCCAATTACAACTAAAGCGTCCACTTTATGTTCTTTTAAATTTTCATATGCTTTTAGTCGACCTTCTTTAGTTCTGAAATCTTTTGATCTTGCAGATTTTAATATGGTACCGCCTTTATTGATAATATTATTTACACTACGTGCTGTAAACGGAACTAAATCGCCTTCTATTAAACCTTGATAACCTCTGTAAATTCCCATGCATTCAGTACGATAGTAAGCACATGCTCTTACCACCGATCTAATTGCCGCGTTCATGCCAGGAGAATCCCCTCCTGAAGTCATGACTGCTATTTTTTTTATTTTTCCCATAAGATGAATATCAAATTTACTCATTTTAAATCATTTTAAATGCAAAGGATTGTTATCAAAAAGCATTAATTATGCTAACTTTTTTAAAAAAGAATTTTCTTTTTTTATCGCTTCAATAAATGCTATTAACGGTCTTCTTATAAATTTTTCTGGCACTTTTATTTTTCGTTTTTCTAATACCTCGTTAATTATTTCTCTTGCATGATACCCTATAGATCCTATAAAATACAGCGGTATTTCTGTTAATTCTTCTTTATACTTAAGTAGTTGTTTATCTATAAATTCTGATATACAATTGGTTATTATATTCTTAGCATACGGGTGTTCTATATTCTCAAATAAAAATCGAGCATATTTCGCTAAATATTTATTAGGCATTTTAGATCCGTATAACTTAGAAAGTACTTTATCATTATTCAAATTAAATTCTTTCTCTAACGAAAATTTTAAATCCTCAGGAAGTTCTTGATAATAATAGGCTCTTAAAACTTCTTTTCCTAAATGATTTCCGCTTCCTTCATCCATTAAAACATAGCCCATTGCTTTTACTTTTTGAACTATTTCTTTTCCATTAAAAAAACAACAATTAGAGCCCGTACCTAAAATAGCAACAACCGATGGTTTTTGAGATGCAGACAAAACTGCTAACATTAAATCTTCTTTAACAACTATTTTTGACAAACTAGGGAAAAAGTTCTCGAACACTTTTTTTACTTTTCTTTCGGCTTTTATGTTATTGCAACCTGCACCAAAAAAAAGACAGTGGTTATATTATTTTTATACTCATTTAATTCTTTACTATTAGTAAGAATATCATGAATACTTTTCTTCTTTAAAACAGAAGGGTTTACGCCTGCTGTTCTTAACCTTGTGATAACCCTATTATTTACAAGTTCATACAAAAACCAGTCACATTTTGTAGACCCACTGTCTGCTATTAAAATCACGTTAAGAAGCTTTTAATTGTACATTATTCTGTCTTATTCTAACGATTAAATCGTTTACTATTTTCTTCCCATATTTCGTTGTAAACTCTATAGTATCCTCAGTGATAACGTTTTTCTTATTTACAATCGTAAAAGGAGTATTACTTTTTGAAATATTATAGTAACTTTTATTACCATCTAAATATTTTTCAGAAAAAAAGGAAGTACACACAATTAATCCATCTA
Source organism: Tenacibaculum retecalamus (assembly GCF_027941755.1). Classification (NCBI taxonomy): domain Bacteria; kingdom Pseudomonadati; phylum Bacteroidota; class Flavobacteriia; order Flavobacteriales; family Flavobacteriaceae; genus Tenacibaculum; species Tenacibaculum retecalamus. The sequence goes on from NZ_CP115916.1 coordinate 2,011,623, forward strand.
TAATATCTTCTGACAATAACTTAATATAATTTACTTCTTTATTAGGATTATTACAAGTTTGATATATCATAACTCGATGACTATTTTCACTTGTTTCTTCTGTTATTCCGTTTACCAAATTGTAAAAAAAATCGTTTCGAAAATCAGGAATAATAACACCTATTATAAAGTTTTTTTCTTCTTTAAATTCCGCGCAAAAAAATTAGGCGTATAATTTAATGCAGTTGCTATTTTAATAATCTTCTCTTTAGTTACACTACTAATTTCATGACTATCATTTAAGGCTTTTGAAACTGTTGATATTGAAAATCCTGTTTCTAAAGCTATATTTTTAAGTGTTATTGTGTTTTGCATTTTTAAAAATATTTTCCGCTTATTTGAGTATAAAAAGATTCAAAACAACCTCTATCAGACATTGTAATAAAACATTGTTTCTTTTCTAAACCTCCAAAAGTTATATTAGTAGGCTTTTTTCCTTTAAGAGATATCTCTTCTAACAATACAGCTTTTGGCGACAATATAACTACGGTTCCTTTACCGTACCTACAAACATATAGGTTACCTAAACTGTCACAACGCATACCATCTAAACCAAAATCAATAAAATTTTTAAATAATTTTTTATTTTTAATAGTACCATCTTTATTAATATCATATACCCAAATTTTCTTTTGATGAGATTCATTAACATATAATTTTGTTCCTGATGGGTTTACTTCTATACCATTTGTTGTTCCCATATTTTGTTCAAGTAATACCATTTTTTCATTAATCACCATCCATAAATTCCCTGTATTATCTGACCAATTAGGATCACTTAAATATATAATTCCTGAAGGAGATATTGTTAAATCATTAGGCTGATTCATCTCTTTATTATGAGCATAAATATTTGGTACTATTGAGTTTTTTTTAACAATTAGCACATTATGACTAACATAATCAGCTATGTACATATTATCTTCTTTATCAAATCGGATTCCATTACCAATACTATTTTTAGGAAGCGTAATGTATGAGATTGAATTACCTTTTTCATCTACTCTACCTATTGTACCCTCTTTATCAAAATTCACAGCATAAAGATTCCCTTTACTATCAACCGCAGATCCTTCAATACCTTTGGTAAATAAATGTTCTTCTGTAAAATCGAATGCCACATAATAATTCTCTTTTTTACATAAAAAGAATAGAAATATCATACATGTGAAATAATAAAATAATCTTTTTGTTGTTACTTTTATTCTACTCATTTAAACTAAAGTTTTTCAATAATTTTTCTAATGAGAAACAAATCATAAGTTCTGTATCAACCATTGGTTTTTTTAAAAAAGCAATACACTCTTTTATTTTACCTTTTTCTTTAGCACTTATTTTATTATTTTTTAATATTTTTAAACATAAAATAGAAAGATCATTTATTTTATTATAGTGTACTTTTAAAGGTTTTGTATTCGCGTTTAAAGGTTTTTCTAAAAACTTACGATACCCTAAAATCCATTTATTAAAATATTTTTTTACTTCTTCTTTATTTTTGGCTGTTGGTTTAGCGGTAAATAAAACTACTTTTTGATTAAAGTTATACGCATCTATTGCATCGGCTGAACAAGCATCTGCAAAAAGTGTAAACGGTGAGAATGTTTTATATTCTATACCTTCTTTGTTTCTTGAATATACTTTTATTGGTTCGAAAATATTTGTCAAAATTTTAATTGATTCAACATCATCCGTTTTTGCTATATTTCTTAAAATAACATCTTTATTTTTTTTATGCGTTATTCCTAGCTCTTCTAAATTAGAGTTTACAACCGCTAATCGTACTCGCATATTTTTAAGATCGTTAACTTCTTTTTTAGACCAAAATCGTTCTGCAATAGCAGCTGTTCTTGGCCAAATTCGAGAATCTATTGTCAACGGAGTTACTAACTCACTCCACATTGTTGCTTCTACCCCTAAAATTCTTTTCCGTTCTTCTTTCGTTAATATCGCATCTCCAATTGGATCTACCGAATAATGATGTTCTACAGACAACATTCTGTCAATATAATACCCATTAGAAAGTACTGCTTGGTATCCTTTTTTAGCTGCTTCTATTAATGTACTTTGCTTTAAACCTTCGTGTTTTCCTCTCCAAGAATGAATCACTGCTGTAGTTGGTAATGAAGGTGTTAATATTTCATCCCATCCCATTAATTTTTTATCTAATTTTTTTAATATTTTTTCTAATTTGATATTAAAAAAAGTTTGAACATCATGATTTGTTTTTAAATTATGTTTATTTTTAAATGCTTGAATTTCTACATTTTCATCCCAATGTTTCCCTTCATTTTCATCTCCTCCTATATGAAAGTATTCATCAGGAAATAAGGGAGCTATTTCTCTAAATAATGTTTCTAAAAATAAATAGGTAACTTCTTTCGACGGATTTAAAGTTGGGTCGAAAACACCCGAAAAACGTTCAACATTATAACCATAACCATCTTTACTACCTAATTCTGGATATGCTGCTAATATTGCAGATGCATGCCCAGGAACATCAAATTCTGGTACTACTCTAATTCCTAAATTAGCTGCGTAATTGACAACATCTTTAATTTGTTCTTGTGTATAAAACAATCCGTCAGCAGCAATTTCTTGTAATTTAGGGTACACTTTAGATTCTACTCTAAAACCCTGGTCATCTGTTAAATGCCAATGAAAAACATTTAATTTCACAGATGCCATTGCTCTTAAATTTCGTTTAATAACGTTTATTGGCTGAAAATGCCTGGCAACATCAATCATTAAACCTCTCCATACAAAACGTGGCGAATCTTTTATCTCAACACCTTTTACATAAAAATAATTTTCATCGAAAGTTATTAATTGTAATAGGGTTTCTAAACCTCTTAAAGCACCAATATCCGTATTTGCATTTATCTCAATTTGATTATTTTTTACATTTAAAGTATATGACTCGTCTGTATCAGAATTTAATTTACCAATATTTGTAAAAGTAATTTTTACAGTTGCGTTTTCATTCTTTACTAAAGGAAAACCTTGGTTAATAAAAACACCTGTTCTATTAGTTACTCTTCTAATAAAATTAGTAGCATATTCATAAATTCTACTTTCCTTTTTATGTAAACTAACCGTAAAATTTTCATCAATAACTACCTTACTTTTATTTTCTTTAATTTCTTGTGGCCAAGGCATTAAATTATAATTATTTGATAATTTATGCTGACTGCTTACCGCTAAAAAACAAAGCAAGAAAACTATATAAAGTTTTTTTATTATTATTTTTATCATCTATTATTTTTTTTCTGAAAATTTTACGATTACTTTTCTTATCTCTTTCTATTAAAAGACCATTTTTTTTAAAAATGATACCTTTTAAATGCTTCAATAGCCGCATAATTTGCCATCCCTAGTTTGTGATACTTTTCTGCAGTTAATCTATTTCTATCTTCTGCTCTTACCCAAAACTCTCTGGCATCGTTACCCTGAAACATCACACCATCTTTTTGAGATTGATGATAAAAAATTGCGTGACGTTTTTTTATCACTTGATCAGGACTCATTGGTACTGCCATTTCAATTTCATGTGAACCCCACTCAAACCAAGCTCCCCTATACAACCAAACCCAACAATCTTTCATGTACTCCTTGGCTTTCAGTATTTCTATTGATTCAAATAAAGCATCTAAACATACTTTATGAGTACCATGTGGATCAGCCAAATCACCAGCGGCATAAATTTGATGCGGCTTAATATCTTCTATCAAAGCACACATAATATCTAAATCATCTTTTGATAGATTATTTTTTTTCACCTTTCCTGTTTCATAAAAAGGAAGATTTAGAAAATGAACATTCGAGTCTTCAAGACTTAAATATCTTGTTGCTGCTAATGATTCTGCTCTTCTAATTCCTCCTTTCAGCATTCTAACTTCCGGGGAATCAATATGATTTAATGTTTTATTATTGATACTTTTTATAATAGCATCTAAACCTTCATGATCTGATGTTAATGTTTTTGCTACTTCTGCAAATTTTAAAGCATCACTGTCTGCTACTGCAATATTACCTGATGTTTGATAGGCTATATGCACTTCGTGTCCTTGCTCAACCAAGCGATCAAATGTTCCTCCCATAGAAATCACGTCATCATCTGGGTGCGGGCTAAAAATAAGTACACGTTTTTTTGATGGTGCTGCTCTTTCTGGACGATTGCTATCATCTGCATTTGGCTTACCTCCTGGCCAACCAGTAATAGTGTGCTGTAGTTTATTAAATATTTTTATATTTAAATCATAAGCACTTCCTCCTTCTTCTGATAACAAACCAGACATTCCATGTTGATTATAATCTTTATCTGTAAGTTTTAAAATTGGTTTTTGAAGTTCTTGACTTAACCAAAACACTGCTTTCTTTTTTAGTTCGGTAGTCCACACACAAGAAGCTACTAACCAAGGTGTTTTAATTCTTGTTAATTCTGTTGATGCTTCTACATCTATAATAAAAGTGGTATTCTTATGATTTTGTAAATAACTTGCCGGAATTTGCGATGTTATTTCTCCTTCAATAGTTTGCTTTATAACTTCAGCTTTATTAATACCCCATGCTAATAACACAATTCTTTTTGCATTTCTAATTGTATTAATTCCCATAGTTATTGCTTTTTTAGGAACATTGTCTATTCCTAAAAAACTTGAAGCAGCATCTTGTCTTGTTATATGATCTAATGTTATACTTCTAGTACCTGAATTGTAATGTGACCCAGGTTCATTAAAACCAACATGACCCGTTCTACCAATACCTAACAATTGAAAATCTAAACCACCTGCTTCTTTTATTTTCAATTCATAATCTACACAGTATTGATAAATTTCGTCTGCCTTTATAGTACCATCCGGAACATTAATGTTTTCAGGTAAAATATCAACATGATTAAATAAATGCTCATGCATAAAATAGTGATAACTCTGAACATCATCTGGCTGCATAGACCAATATTCATCCAAATTAAATGTAATTACGTTTGCAAAGCTCAATCCTTCTTCAACATGTAAACGAACTAATTCTTCATATACTTTTATAGGTGATGATCCTGTTGCTAAACCTAAAATGCATTTTTTATTTTCTGCTTCTTTTTGCTTAATAAGTTCTGCTATTTCATTTGCAACAATCTTTGACGCTTCTAAAGAATTATTAAAAACTATGTTATGATTTTTCTCATAACGTGTTTCTTCAAATTGTCCTGCAGGCTTATATAATATATTTTGTGGGGTGTCTATTTGTGCGTATCCAACCATCTTTTTGTTTTTAGTAAATTTATTACCTATCTCCTTTTTTTGCTAATTTTTTCGACTAAACGCTAAAAAAAAGGCATAAAAAACAAGCGAGAGTAAAATAGTTTTACTCTCGCTTAAAAATTAATTCAAAAAAATTTAATTATTACTGTTTAAATACTAATAATACTAGTTTACATCCCACCAAAGTGGTGTAGAATAAGCATCAGCTCCTTGCTCACTTACTGCAAACTGAACTGCTGATGAGTTTTGTAGTTTAGTAGCTTGTGAGTAATTTAAACGTTTACCCATTTTATTATTAATACCCCCTGATGTATCTACCCATTCATTTAGAGCTGTATACGTTTTATCTGGAAATATATTTAAATCGAAACGTCTCATTACAGACCAAGCTTCATATCCGTTAGTGTATGCTGCATACCATCTATTTAAACCTATTTGTTGCATGGCATCAGCAGTTGTCCCAGATAATTGAGCTGAAGGTTCGTTAGATATATAAGTATTTACAGCCGAAGCATCTGCCTCCCAATCTGCTCCATTTGCTCTAATAGCTTCTTCAAAATGAGTTTGAGCTGCTACAATATTAGTTGCATATTTAGCTTCAGCTTGTAATAACTGTGCTTCAGCATACGTCATCGTTATGTATGGAAAAGTATCATCACTCCATACCCGAGCGTTAACTTTTGAAAGACTTTCAAAAGGCACTCCTGCAGAATAAGTTGATTTAGTTGCTACTTTACCTCCTTTATAGTCTGCCCATACACCTGCTACACCTCCTGCAATAGGCTCTGTGAAACCAAATAAACGAGGATCGTTGTTCGTTTTAAATGAGTTTACTATAGTTTCTGATGCTACCCATTTAGCTCCTGTTCCTCCCCAAGTGTGCCATATACTATAATAACCATTAAAAACAGCATCAGCATTTGAAGGGTCTTGTTCAATCTTAAAATTATCAGCAGAACTTGCTATAAATGGATTTGTTAAGGCTTCGTCAATAATACTTTGATTTCCTCCATTAGCTTCTTTACTACGCAAAGCCATTCTTAATAACAAGGTGTTTCCTGCTGCTAACCACTTGGCTGCATCTCCTTGATATACCATATCTCCATCGGCAATAGAATCTAATATTCCGCTACATGATTTTAAAGTATTAATTGCATCAGATAAATCTTGCATAATTAACCCATATACTTCTTCTTGTGTTTCAAATTTAGGGATTCCTCCATTACCTCCTTCTATATACGGCACAGCTCCAAACTGATCTGTCATTCGTTGATAGAAAAATCCTTTTATGATTTTTAAAACAGCTTCTGTACACTCATCTTCAAGTTTACCTCCTGACCCTGTTAACACTAATAATTCATATAAAGGTGCAGAAACTTCTCCCATAGGTGTATCCCATGCTGCATCATTCCAACCCGCATTATCATATCTTAAGCCTGCACCACCACCAAACCAGGTTCCTGAAAAACCGAATGAAACCTGTTCTGAAAAACGACCTGCCAAAATCATGTTACCTCTCCAAGTATTATACCTAGCTTCTACAAAGGCATGTCTTTGAACTTGAACTAATAAAGGATTTATATTTTCAAGAGTTTCTGAAGAAACACTATTTGGATCTGTATTAATTTCTTCAAAATCATTTGTACAAGAATGTAATCCTAATGATAGAATTAGTACAAAAGTAATTTGCTTAATGTATTTAATAATTCTCATTTCTTTTGTAATTTAAAATTTAACTGATAAGTTTACACCATAACTTCTTGTCCCAGGTAAAGAAAGTAATTCTATACCTTGTGCGTTTCTAGTATTAAAACCTGATACTTCTGGATCAAAACTATCTGTGCTTCTATCAAAAAAGAAAAGGTTACGTGCTATAAAACGAATAGAAGCACTTGATACTTTTATTTTACTAGTAAGCTCTTCAGGGAATTTATAACCTATAGATAATTCTTTTAATTTAATATAATCTGCATCATACACATAATCTTCTATAATATTTGACCCTGCAACTGTATTGTAATACGTTTGCGCGGGAACTGCAATGATATTGGCTACTCCAGTAACTTCATCAACACTATTTGGCACTATTATTCCTGTTTCACGGCCTTTTAAAGTACGTTTACTATTACCATTTAAATCTAAAATCATATCTGTTCTTGACAATATTTTACCTCCCATTTTAGAAGATATTAAAAAACTCAATGAAAAATCTTTATAAGTAAATGTGTTTGTTAAACCACCTGTCCAATCAGGATTGAAATTACCAAAACTTTTTTGTTCTAAAGATTGCAATGGTAAACCAGAAGAGCCTACTAAGATTTGGCCTTGATCATTTCTTCTATAGCCATTTCCTACTATCTCTCCATAACCTCCATTATTTATAGCTGAAATATTAAAAGATGTATTTCCTGTTATTATAGCTAAAGGCAACTGATTAGTACTTAAACCTGACACTTCTGTATCGTTTTTAGCAAAATTAGCGCCTACTTTCCATGTGAAATTTTCATTATTTATAACTTTGTAATTCACATCAACCTCAATACCTTTGTTAGTTATAGCACCTTCGTTAACTAAAAATCTTTCGTATCCAGAATCTACAGGTGCTGTTAATTCAAGAACTTGATCTACAGTTTTTGTGTTGTATACAGATAACTCTATGTCTAACTTATTTTTAAACAAACGTAAGTCTGTACCAAATTCTAAAGAAGTTGTTATTTGCGGTTTTAAATTAAGATTTGGTTTAAGAGTAGTAGTTGTTGCTGTTCCATTTCCAAGATAAGGATTACCTGATACATATCTTGGGTGAACATCATAAGGAGATATATCTCCATCACTACCCACTTGTGCCCAAGAAGCTCTTACTTTCCAATAATTAAAAGAATCGTTTTTAATATCAAACATATCTGATAAGATACCACTTACAGAAACTGAAGGATAAAAAAACGAATTATTACTTAAAGGTAATACGGACGACCAATCATTTCTTGCTGTAAATTGAGCAAACAAAAAGTTTTTATAATCAAAGTCTAAAGTTCCGTAAACAGAATTTACTTTACTTGTGTATTCACCAGTACCTGCATGTGGCTGACGACTATCTGTATTCCTCACATTATAAATACCAGGGAATATTATACCACTACCGATAGTTCCTTCTATAGTATTCCTTTTTTCTAACCTATTACCTCCTGCAGAAACTGACATACCTATGTCTTCATTTAACTTACGATTGTAAGTTAATAAAAAATCGATATTTGTTTCTTGATTGGTATATGTATTTTGGGTTACTTGCCCATTACCTATACTTATGTGACCAATAGGTATATATGAGAGAAAGTTTTGAGAACTATAATCTGTACCGGCTCTAAACATTGCCTTAAAATTATCTGTAAAATTATATTTAGCAGAAACAAAACCAAACACTCTGTTTTTCTTATCGTTCGTACCTACTCTTTCTGTAGCATGATAAGGGTTATTGTATACACTGGATAGATAATCATTATCTATATTTGCTTTTAATGCAGATAAACTAACATTTCTAGGCATAGAGTATAAACTAAAAACAGTATTATCTGTCCAATAAGACAAAGCTGGTCTGTTATTTACATTCTGATTAATATAGTTTCCTTTTAAATCTACATCTAGTTTACCCATATTTAGTTTTGTATACACAGAAAACGAATTTCTTTGCAATTCGTTATTCGGTACAATACCACTAATATCACTTCTTGTATAAGAAACTCTTGCTGTTAATTTTTCACTACCACCCTCTACATAAAAAGAATTAGTAATAGTAGAACCTCCTTTATAAAAGTTTTTTATATTATCTGGCTGTGCTGAATAAGCTCCCGTTTCTCCTGTCCAAAGTAATTGATTAGAGCCATCCATTTTTGGCACACAACTACTGCTAGAGCGTAAACCTGCTATATCTGAAGGAATTGCACCAAAAGAACCTTGTCCATAAGTATTTTGCAATTCAGCGTAGTAAGCTATCTCATCGAAAGTAACAGAAGAATTAAAACCAAAAGATACTTTCCCAGCTTTCCCTTTTTTAGTAGTAATCATAATTACACCATTTGCTGCTCTAGAACCATACAAAGCTGCAGCATTAGCTCCTTTTAACACTGAAATACTCTCAATATCATCTGGGTTTATATCGGCAATACCATTACCAAGTGAAACACCATTTCCCCATTCATCTACTTCACCTTCACTTTCATTATTAGAAATAGGAACTCCATCTACAACATAAAGAGCTTGATTACTACCAGTTATAGAAGAGTTACCTCTAATTACAACCCTATTTGCAGCACCAACACCTGCTGATGCTTGGTTAATATCTATACCTGCAACCTTACCTTGTAAAGAATTTACAACATTCGGGTCTTTACCTCTTTCTAATTCATCATTTTTCACATTAGTAACTGCATAACCTAAAGCCTTTTTTTCTTTTTTAACACCTAAAGCAGTTACAACTACCTCGTCTAAAACATTACCGTTTTCTAATGATACATCAATAACATTAACATCATTTACTGTTACTGATTTTGTTTTCATCCCTACAAATGAAAATACTAAAACATCTCCTTTAGTAGCTTTTATACTATACTTTCCATCGAAATTTGTTTCGGCTCCTATTGCAGTATTACTTATTATTACACTTACACCTGGTAAAGGTCCTTTGTCAGAAGCTGACATAACTGTTCCTGTAATTGTTTTTTCTTGTGCTAACGAATTGTATGTAAGCATCAATGAAAAACAAAAGAATAACAGGTTTTTAATTTTTTTCATAAAATAAAAGTTAATTATTTGTTTTGTTAAATTTAGGTTAAATAAAAAAACACTTTAAAAAAAAATATACGAACGACTTAAAAAAGGCAACAAACAACGTCTTTTTAACAAAAACTATAATTCTATAAAATTTCTTATTGTTTTTTGATAAAAAAAAATTAATTTCCTACTTTTTTTAACATATTTAAAACTAAATGACCCATAAACTAATTTATAGTAAAAAGAATAATAGAACTATTTCACGGAAATATCATGTTGTATTTTGGTTAAGTTATTTTATTTTTAATGTTATACGGTGGGGTAGCTATTTTGATGATTATTGGTATTCTTTTAAATCAAATTTAGTTGAATTTCCTTTACATATACTATTAGTTTACACAAACGTATATTTTTTTATACCGAAATACTTAATTACTAAAAAATACAAAACCTATGTTACATTATTGCTGTTAGCGTTAGGTATGCTTTATGCAGTTCGTACTGGTTTAAATTATATTTTAGTTACCAAAAATATTTGGCCAGAAACCGAATTGTATCAACAAGCTTTTACCTTTAATCATATTGTTGCAGTTACCATTGGCGAGTTATATGTACTCGCCTTAGCGACGGCTATTAAATTAACTGTAGACTGGGTGAATCAAAAAAACAGAATAGAAACATTAAGGAAAGAACATTTAAAGAGTGAATTAAATTTTTTAAAATCTCAAATACAACCTCATTTTTTTTAACACTCTTAACAATTTATATGCTTTAACTTTAGAAAAATCTAACCTTGCACCCAATGTTGTTTTAAAACTGTCAGACATTATGCAATATGTTATTTATGATGTTAAAAAAAGTAAGGTAAAATTATTAAACGAAATTGAATACATTCAAAATTACGCTGATTTAGAACTTTTACGATGTCATAAAAACTCAAAAATAACGATCAATCTAGAAGGAAATATTAATGATGTAAAAATTCCTCCTTTAATTTTTCTTTCTTATATCGAAAACTGCTTTAAACATGGTAACAAAAATAGTAGTGATTTTTACATCTTTATCAGAATAGAAAAAAAATCAAATGACTTTCTTATTCTAAATATCGAAAATTCTTTCGATATTACCAATACATTTATAAATAAAAATTTAAAGAGCGGTATAGGAAACTCTAACACAAAAAGAAGGTTAGATCTCATCTATAAGAATAAATACAGTTTAAAAATTCAAAAGAAAGAGAAAACATTTACCGTAAATCTTAAAATTCCTTTAACTTAAAAACAAAAAAGTGAACATAAATTGTGTTATTATAGACGACGAACCCTTAGCTATAAATGTTCTTAAAAATCATTTACAAGATTTTAAAAACATTGTAATTATTGATACTTTCAATAATCCTATAGAAGCAATGCATACTATTGAAAGTAACAAAATAGATGTGCTTTTTTTAGACATAAACATGCCTAAAATGAACGGTTTAGATTTTTTACGAAATACAAAAATAAAACCCTACATTATAATTACAACCGCTTATCGCGAATTTGCTATTGAGGGCTATGATTTAGATGTTTTAGATTACCTCGTAAAACCAATTCCTTTTCCGCGATTTTTAAAAACTATTAACAAATTAACACAACGTATACAAAGTAATAATACTGATTTAGAAATAGTAAAAGATGCACATATCTTTTTAAAAGTTGATAAAAAATTAGTAAAAATTAAACACAATGATATTTTATATATAGAAAGTTTAAAAGATTACATAAAAGTCACCACAACTGAAGGTAATTACGTTGTACATAAATCACTAACAAGTATCACAGAAGAGCTTCCTAGTGAACATTTCCTAAGAATTCATAGATCTTATACTATCGCTTCTGATAAAGTAAATTATATGGAAGGAAATTCTTTAAATATTAGCAATAAAAGAATACCTATTGGAAGAAAGTATTTAAATACTACAAAACAAATCATTTTAAAGAATAATAATGAATAAGACCAATAACGTTATATTTAATGTTGTTTAACAAAAAAATAACGTTGTTAGTAGAATTTATTTACAAACGAACCTTCAACTTAACTAAATTTAAAATCTTAAAACAAAAATAAATTCAATGATCAACTTAAGCTTGCTCGATTCTTCAATCATTATCGGATTCTTTATTCTCTCTTTACTTATAGGTCTTTGGGCTTCAAAATCCGCAGGAAAAAGTAGTGCAGAATTCTTTTTATCTGGCAGAAACATGCCGTGGTGGTTATTAGGTGTTTCAATGGTTGCAACTACATTTGCTGCCGATACTCCTGGATTAGTAACCGAATTGGTTCGTAAAAACGGAGTTTCAGGAAACTGGGTTTGGTGGGCAATGTTACTTACCGGTATGCTTACCGTTTTTTTTTACGCAAAACTTTGGCGAAAATCTGGAATTAGTACCGATTTAGAATTTTACGAATTAAGGTACTCTGGTAAAATGGCAAGTTTTTTAAGAGGATTTAGAGCCATATACTTAGGGGTGATTTTTAATATAATTACCATGGCTGGAGTTTGTTTAGCAGGTGCAAAAATCGCCAATATCTTATTAGGTATCTCACAAGGTGAAATGTTGTTATACTCATCTATCATTGTTGTTATTTATTCTTCTTTAGGTGGATTAAAAGGAGTGTTACTTACCGATTTTGTTCAGTTTATAATTGCAATGATTGGTTCGGTTTGGGCAACTATTTACATTATAAATCTCCCAGAAATAAATGGATTATCTAATTTATTAAGTCACCCTAATGTGAGTGATAAATTAGCAATGTTACCTGATTTTTCTAATACAGAATCTTTAATTACCTTATTTATAATTCCGTTTGCAGTACAATGGTGGAGTACTTGGTATCCTGGTGCAGAGCCTGGTGGTGGTGGTTATATAGCACAACGAATGTTGGCTGCTAAAGATGAAAAAAATGCCACTTGGGCAACTTTGTTTTTCAATTTTGCACATTATGCGTTACGCCCTTGGCCATGGATTATTGTTGGATTAGCTTCTTTGGTTGTTTTTCCAAGTTTAGAAAGCATGAACCAAGCATTCCCAAGTTTATCTCCTGAAATGCAAGGACACGATGTTGGATATGCTGCAATGATGACCTATTTACCTGCAGGATTATTAGGAATCGTATTAACATCCTTAATTGCTGCTTTTATGAGCACCATTTCAACTCAATTAAACTGGGGAAGCTCATATTTAGTAAACGATTTTTATAGCCGATTTATAAACAAAAGTGCTTCTGAAAAACAAAAAGTAGTAGTTGGTAGAATATCAACTGTTTTATTAATGCTGCTTGCTGCCCTATTTTCTTTCTATTTACAATCAGCAAAAGACGTATTCGATTTATTATTACAAATCGGAGCAGGAACAGGATTACTATTTATTTTACGCTGGTTTTGGAGCAGAATAAACCCATATAGTGAAATTGCTGCAATGGCCATTTCATTTGTTATTGCACTTTTCTTTTTTATCAACGGAAAAATGGAAAACCCTTTCTTCGAAATTGCAGGATACTGGCAATTAATAATCGGTGTTGTAATTACAACTATCGGATGGGTTTCTGTAACTCTTTTAACACAACCTAGTAATGCTGAAACTATTAATAAGTTTGAAGCTTTAATTTTCGACGGAGAAGATAAATTTAAAAATATAGGTATAAAAATAGTAGGGTTTATTACAGGTACTATTGGAGTATATAGTTTCTTATTTGCAACTGGTAATTGGATTTACGGCAAAACATTGCTAGCTACTTGCTTATCGATATTAACCTTAATATGTGTTTATATTTTACTTAAAATTTGGAAACGTATTTCTTAAAAAGTAAAAACCCTTAAAATAAAATTATTTTAAGGGTTTTTATTAATTAATAGCTTTCCTATAACTCAATAATATTTGTTGAATGTGTTTATTCTCATAAACCGAAGGATATAATTCTTTAATAATCGAATGATAATCATAGTCAATGGCTATTGCATTTCTTAAATGCGTTAAACTATAATCTTCTTTATCAAGAATCATAAATAAACCACACAAACGATATTCTATCTCGGCAAATTCTTTGTATATTTTTTTCGCTTTAATTACTATTTTTAAAGCATCTTCAAAATCACCTAAAAACAATAATATATCTGCCAATGCGGTATATATTTCTATTTCCTGATCACCAAAGGCTACACAAGTGTAAAAAGCTTTTACAGCTTCTTCATAAAAGTTAAGCTTCAAGTTAATATCACCATATTTTTTCCAATAACGCGTATTGGTATCATCAATCTGTAGTGCCTTATTTACATAATACAATGCTTTTTGATAATTATCATCATTATAGCAAGCATTTGCGAGTAACATCCATGCTTTATCTAACAACGGATCTTCATGAACCGCCTTTTTATAAAAATGCATAGCAGTATGAATATTCTGTAATTTTTCATAACACTCTCCTACTCTTATGTATGCAAACGCCGTAGGATCGTCTAATTCTAACGTAATTAAATAGTTATTTATGGCTTCTTCATAACGATTCAGTTCCTCTAAAGTTTTGGCTTTTTCTAAATATCCACCAATAAAACTCTCGTCTATTAAAACTGAAAAATCGAAAGCTCTAAGCGCTTCCTTGTGCATACCTAATTCAGAATATTCTTTTCCTAATTGATGCCAAGCAACCTCGCAATACGGGTTATGATCTACATACTTTTTTAAAAACTGTATTGCCTCTACATGTTTTTCTTGCATATCAAAACAATATACAATGTTGTACAAAGATGAGTAATCTTCATAATCAGCTTCTACACATTTTTCAAAATTTAAACGTGCGTTTTCAAAATCATCCAAATACAAATACTCCATTCCTAACATCGACCAAATATCAGACGGATCTTCTATAAAACTCAAAGATTCTTTTAAAATTTTTATTGCTTCAATATGTTGTTTCTTTTTAGATAAAATCAACGCCTTTTGAATAAAAACTTCATCATTATAAGCATCAATAGCCTCAATCGCTTTTAGCATTCTACTAGCTTCCTTCAATTCATCTTCAAAAATTAAAAGCTCAACCTTCATTAATTTTAACTGAATTGAAGAAGGATGCTGCTCTAAACCTAATCTCACCGCTTTTTTTGCCAATGAGTGTTTGGCAATACTTAAATAATGTTCAATAATAGTTTCAAACTCAACGGCGTCAAAAAAATATACATCGTTGGTTTTCAACATAGATTCAAATTTCAATATCGACATAAGCTACATATTTGAATGTATATAAATTTACTGCAAGAACAGTGCCTATTTACCTTTAACTCTTTTTGTTTTCAACAATTTAATTAACAATACCAAGCTCATTTTAGTTATTCAGTTTTCTTATTTGAAAGAACAAATTATTTTTCTATATTTGGAAGGATTAAAGTTTTACAACAAAACTTACACCTAATTATAAATAAAAAAATCATGAGTAAATTTGACGAAAAAGTAGCATTGTATAAGAAATTTATGGATGATAGAAATCTTCCTTGTAATCTTGATTTATTAAAAGCGGTAACTAAAGGATTAGGCCTTCTATTTACAAAAAAGATGCTGAAACAGTGTCTGGTACTGATGCTAAGGAATTAGAAACAGTTAAGAAAAATTTCTTAATGAAAAAGTTAAGTTTAGCTGATAGTACTGAATTAGACAAGGCTATTGATGGTGTAATGGAAAAAATAGGAAGATCTGAAAGAAACAAGTATCGTGCTGTAGTTTACTATATGTTAGCTCAAAAATTTGGCAAAGAGGCTGTTTACGGAATGTAAAAAATACATTTTTTATAAAAAAAAGTCCTGTATTGATTTTAATACAGGACTTTTTCTATTTTAGCCGTCAACAAACAAACTATAATTATGTCGCAGTTTATTAGTGTTTTTGACATGCTTAAAATTGGTGTTGGCTCTTCTAGCTCACACACTTTAGGCTCTTGGAGAGCCGCTCAGCAATGGATTGAAAAGTTAAAAAAAACGCAGGTTTTTAATGCCGTTGATGGGATTAAAATAGATTTATATGGTTCTTTATCCTTAACAGGAAAAGGACACGCAACCGACTTAGCTGTTTTATTAGGTTTAAGCGGTACAGATCCAGAATATATTCCTGTAGATGACATAGATGCCATTATCTATAAGATAAAAGAAACAACTACTTTACATTTAAATGCCGAAAAACAAATCGTTTTCTCTATTGAAAATGTTGTTTTTAATAAAGATTTTTTACCATTTCATTCTAACGGATTAACTTTTAAAGCGTTTTCTAAAGGTAAAGAAATCTCTAGTGAAACTTATTATTCTATCGGTGGAGGATTTGTCATTCAAGAAGAAATAACAACACCTTCAGATACTGAAATAAATAAAAAAAACTTTCCATACCCAATAAATAGGGCAACCGAATTAGAAGCATATTGCGATAAAGAACAAAAAAATATTTCTGATATTGTTTATCAAAATGAATTAGTTTTAAAATCTTCGGATGAAATAGATGCTGAACTAAAACGCGTTTGGGAGACCATGCTAGAATGCATGTATATTGGTTGTCATACAGAAGGTATTTTACCTGGTGGATTAAACGTAAAACGTAGAGCATATGGCACTCATACGAAACTAATTAAAGATGCAGCATACTCCAACGAACAAGAATGGATTACCGCCATTAGAAGTACCGAAGTAAAGTTTCGTGAAATTTTAAAATGGGTAAGTTGTTTGGCTTTATCTGTAAATGAAGTAAATGCTGCCTTGGGTAGAGTTGTAACAGCACCTACAAACGGAAGTGCAGGTGTTATTCCTGCTGTTTTAATGTATTATTTAGTTATAGAAAACCACGAAGCTGATTTTGAACATATTAAAAAATTCTTATTAGTAGCTGGCGAAATCGGAAGTATCTTTAAAAAGAACGCAACAATATCTGCCGCAATGGGTGGCTGTCAGGCTGAAATTGGTGTTTCATCGGCAATGGCTGCTGCTGCGCTAACGGAGCTTTTGGGAGGAACACCAGGGCAATGTTTGGTTGCTGCCGAAATAGCTATGGAACACCACTTAGGTTTAACTTGTGACCCTATTGGTGGTTTAGTTCAAATACCATGTATTGAACGTAATGCAATGGGAGCAATTAAAGCTATTAATGCTGCTGAGTTAGCTTTAGAAACAAATCCAAAAGAGTCTTTAGTTCCTTTAGACAAAGTGATTGATACCATGTGGGAAACTGCAAAAGACATGCACAAAAACTATAAAGAAACCTCTGAAGGTGGTTTAGCAATTACCGTTGGTTTAGCTGCTTGTTAAAAATTTATAAACAGTAATCTATATTTTTTCCTTAGCTTCTTTGATTAAAGAATAAATCTTTTTTGAGTCAGGTATATATTCTAAAATAGAGTAACTTATTTTTCTATCAAAGAGCTGATTTGTCCAATGGAAACCATTAAAATTATAAAAATCTAATGGATTTTTTTCACCAAAGTAAATATTCCCAAAACCTCTACTATATTCATAAAGTTCAATTCCGCTAACAGTCTCTAAATCTATTTCAACCCTTCTTTTAAAGATAAGTTTTGATTTAATAATTATTTGCTTCTCTGTTAAAATATATTCTAAGTTTTTTCTGTAATAAAAATCGATAAAGAATCTGAGAAAACAATAAAAAAAAGATGTTGTAACAGCCAAAATTCCTAAAAAGAAAAACATTAAATTACCATCAGGTATGTTTTTTACCCAATTAATAGAGAGTAAAAAAATAATAGTTGTAAAAGGAATTGTAACTATGTCAGAAAACCTGAAGAAAACACCTTGTTTTGGTTTAAATTTTAAAATTATATTATCTTTCATTTTGTTACCATAAACTTAGCGTGTAAAAAACAATTCTGTATCAGTAGACATTTCTTCAGAAAATCTGTAATTATCAACGTTAAACCCTTTTAATTCTGCTATTTTTTTAACATCATTTTCAATAATATACCGCACCATTAAACCGCGTGCTTTTTTAGCAAAAGTCATAATCGTTTTATATTCTCCGTTTTTTAAATCTTTAAAGACAGGGGTAATCATTGGTACTTTCAATATTTTCTTTGGCAGTGCTTTAAAATACTCTGTACTTGCTAAATTAATTAACAACTCGTTGTCTTCTAATTCATCATTTAAAGAATTTGCTAAATCATTGCTCCAAAATTTATATAGGTTTTCTGTTCTTCCTACTTTTAATTTCGTTCCCATTTCTAAACGGTACGGCTGAATTAAATCCAATGGTTTTAGCAATCCATACAATCCTGATAAAATTCGGAGTTTATCTTGTAAAGCAGGTAATTTATCTTCTGAAAGTGTCATTACATCAATTCCTCTAAAAACTTCACCTGTAAAAGAAAAGATGGCTTGTTTTGAATTCCCGATCTCAAACGGAGTTTGCCAATCTTGATTTCTATCATAATTTAAACTTGCCAAATCATCAGAAATTTTCATTAAATCACTTAACTTCTTTCTAGAAAGTGTTTTTAATTTTTTATTCAATTTTGTTGATTGCTCTAAAAATCGTGGCTGAGTATATAAATTGGTATTTGCTTTGGTTTCAAAATCTAATGACTTTGCTGGAGATATAATAATTTTCATTCAACTAATATTTAATGTAAAAATAGCAAGCTATTTTAAAAAATGCGTTTATAGTTAGTATTTTAAATCAATCGTGTTATCAAAAAAAATAATAGCTTCTTAAATTATTAATCCATCATAAGCTAAAAACACATTTTCGGGCAATTCTTTTTCAACTTCTTCATGTAAACCTAGCAATTCGCTTATATGAGTTAAATATGCTTTCTTCGGATTTAATGCTGCAATAAAAGCTAAAGCTTCCTCTAAATTAAAATGAGTTGCATGTGCTTCTTTTCTTAATCCGGTTACAATTAGTATATCTAGGTTAGATAATTTCTTCTTTTCTTCTGCGGATATTGTTTTAATATCTGTAAGATAAGCAACATCGTTAAAGCGATATCCTAAAATTGGTAATCGCCCGTGCAGTACTTCAATTGGGGTAACTTTTACATCCTCTAAAAAAAAACTGTTTTGATGAGATATTACATTCGGGGCTACTTTTGGCGCACTAGGATACCTGTTTTCTGTAGCAAAAATATAATCATACCTTCTCTTAAGAACCTCTAAAACTCTTTCTGACGTATAAATAGGCACTGCTCCCATCTGAAAACAATACGGTCTTATTTCATCTAAACCTGCAATATGATCGGCATGTTCATGAGTAAATAAAATTCCGTTTATCGATTCCACATTTTCACGTATCATTTGCTGACGAAAATCAGGATCGCAATCAATTACATAGTTAATAGCATCCCAAGAAATCACTATTGAAGAGCGCAATCGCTTATCTCGTGAGTCTTTAGATAGTGCTACAGGGTGTTTACTCGTAATCATTGGCACTCCTGTTGAAGTTCCTGTTCCTAAAAAAGTGACTTTTAATTGCTTTTTTTCTTTCATTGTTAACACAAAAATACGACAAAAATTGCCTGATAGTTCCTATTTTCAGTACATTTGTTATCCCTAATAAAAAATAACAAAATGGCAATTACGCTTAAAGGAGATCAGAAAATAAGTACTGTACCTACAACTGACAGTAAAGCTTTAAAAATCAACTTAAATGCCCATATTTATGGAACATTTGCTGAAATTGGAGCCGGTCAAGAAACTGTTCGTAATTTTTTTAGAGCTGGTGGTGCTTCGGGTACAATTGCAAAAGCAATGAGTGCTTATGATAAAGACTTCTCTGATGCCATTTATGGAGTTGAAAACGACAATCGTTATGTTACAGAAAAACGATTAAAAAAGATGTTAAGACACGAAATGGACTTAATTGAAGAACGTCTTGATCGTCAAAAACATCCTGAAAAGTTATTTTTTAGTTATGCAAACACCGTTGCAACCATTAACTTTTCTAAAAAGTTTAAAGGACATGGTTGGGTTGGAATTCGTTTTCAGTTAGATCCACTTGAGGACTACAATGAAATTATTTTACACCTTCGTTTTAAAGAAACCGATGCACGCCAACAACAAGAAACTTTAGGAGTTTTAGGTGTTAACTTGGTTTATGGTGCATATTATTTAAATGATAATCCGAAGGAGTTATTAAAGTCATTTTATGATAATATTGACAGCGATCGTTTAGAAATTGACATGATTAATTTTTCTGATCCTCGATTTATGTATGTTGATAATCGACTAATGAGTTTACAGTTAGTTAAAAATGGCATGACAAATGCCGTAATGTTCGGCTCTGATGGAAATAACTTATTACCCGCTCAAGTACTTTATAAAAAGAATATTTTAGCGCTTCGCGGAAGTTATCGTCCTGTTACGAAAGTAAATATGGATATGTTCGAGCGCTCGAAAGAACTATTTTTAGCAGAAAAGAAAGTTAATCCAGAAAAAACACAAGTTATTTTTGAAATCACCTTAAGTAACCTTCGTGCCGAAGGTGAAATTAATGAACGTGATTTCTTAGACAGAGCAGAATTACTTTGTGCACTCGGACAGAATGTAATGATTACCAACTATCAAGAATATTTTAGATTGGTAGATTACTTTAGTGAATTTACTAAAGAAAGAATGGGATTAGCTATGGGAGTTAATAATCTTATTCAAATTTTTGATGAAAAATATTACCGTGATTTAAGTGGTGGTATTTTAGAAGCTTTTGGTAAACTTTTTTATCGCGATTTAAAAGTATACATGTACCCTTATAAAGACGAACAAACTGATGAGTTTATTACTAGCGAAAACTTAAAGGTACATCCTAGAATGAAAGAACTCTACAAGTTCTTTAAAAACAATGGTAGACTTATTGATATTAAAGATATTGATGAGAAAAGTTTACATATATTTTCTCGTAAGGTTTTAAAGATGATTAAAAACAACGAAGAAGGTTGGGAAAAAATGCTTCCAGAAGGTGTTTCAGAAACCATTAAAGAAAAACGCTTATTTGGTTGCTCTAGAAAACGAGTTTAAATAATTTAGTTTCATTTTAAACCTTTTACTATCTTTAAAGTCTAACAGCTAAACAACATTAGTTGACCGACGAACTTATTCTTATAACACAACTACAAGAACCTAATACAAAGGAAGTAGCTTTTAAACAATTACTATCGCTTTATAAAGAGCGCTTGTATTGGCATATACGAAAAATTGTTGTTTCTCATGACGATGCCGATGATGTTTTACAAAACACTTTCATTAAAATTTTTAAAAATATTGATACTTTTAAAAGAGATAGCAAACTATATTCTTGGATGTATCGAATTGCCACTAACGAGTCTATTACATTTATCAATAAAAGAGCAAAAGAAAAGAATGTTGATATTACCGAATACCAGCAAGAATTAGTTTCTAATTTAGATAGTGACAATTGGTTTACAGGAGACGAGATTCAACTTATTCTACAAAAAGCAATTGCTACTCTACCCCAAAAACAACAATTAGTTTTCAATATGAAATATTTTGATGAAATGAAATACACGCAAATTTCCGAAATATTAGAAACTTCTGTTGGCGGTTTAAAAGCATCTTATCATATTGCTGCAAAAAAGATTGAGCACTTTATTAAAAATTATAATTAAACCTTTTACAAAAATTAAAGTCTTAGAATAGAGATGAATAAAGAGTTAAAAAATAAAATAGATTTCATAAATCAAAAAACAGGTAAGAAAACAGGATTTTCTATTCCTGAAAATTACTTTGAAGAAATGGATGACAATTTTTTTACTACTATAACCATTAAAAATCTCCCTAAAAAAGAGATTCTCAAAACACCTGAAAACTATTTTAATACTGTTGAAGATACTATTTTAACTAAACTAAATATAGCAACACCTAAAAAAGGAAAAGTTATTTCTTTATACCAAAAAGCACTAAAATTTATTCCGGTTACTGCCGCTGCATCTGTTTTATTATTTATTGGTTTAAATTACTTTAACACAAACAACACTTTTACTTTTGATGATATTACGCAAGCTGATGTAACTTCATGGTATGAAAATGGATACGGAACTACTAATAATGATGAATTAGCAATTACTTTAGATTCTTCAGATTTTGAAGAAGATATTTTAACCTCTATAAATGATGATAATTTAGAAGATTACCTAAACACCATTGATGACACAACACTTTTAAACGAAATTCAATAACAATGAAAAAAAACATACTCTTACTATTTTTAATGCTCATCGCATTTTTTAATAGTCTAACAAGCGAAGCGCAATCAAAAGAAAATAGTTCTAAAAAAATTAGCACTTATAAAATTGCTTTCTTAACCGAAAAATTAAATTTAACGGAAGGTGAAGCTCAGAATTTTTGGCCTATTTACAATACGTATAGTAAAAACAAAATGGCACTTCATAGAGAAAAACGTCAAATTATAAAAAAAAGAATATATAGTAACAATGGAGCTATAGAAGATATTTCTGAAAAAGATTCTGAACAAATTTTAGATAAATTTCAATCGATAAACAAACAGGAATATGAAATGAAAGCATCTTTTCATAATAAAATATCAAAGATATTATCTTTTAAAAAAATATTACTGTTACAAATTTCTGAACACGAGTTTAATCGTAAACTTATGCGAAAGTATAGGGGAAAAAAAGACACCAAAGAAAAAACAAAAAAATAAGAATAAAAAAAGAAGCTTTTAGCTTCTTTTTTTTATTCTTATTTTTTAACTAAAGCTAAACAAACATATAAATCAGGTTTGTTAGCTGTGAATTTTTTTAACCAAATTGTTAACTCATCTATTTCATAAGGTAATAACCTATTTAATGCTTTTTCTAACTCTCTACAAAATAAATCAGTATTGAAACTTACTTTTTTTAATACAGTTTTAGTGTATTCGTACATTGCTCTTGCCATGTTACTTAAAGGGGATTAGTTGTTTTATTATTACTGAACGTAATTTACAACATTTTATTCCTTAATGAATGTTAAAATTTCACAAAAAAAAACCGATACTTTTAAAAAGTATCGGTTTTTAAACATTTAACTTACAGTTTATTATAAGCTATTTACTTTTTCGATTAAAGCGTTTGCTTTATCTTCTAACTCAGCGCTTATTGCTTTAAAGTGAGCTTTTTTATTTTCAACTTTTTTAGCATTTATTTTTGCTATTAAACCATCAAACGTTTCAAAAACCTCATCTACAATAGCTTCTGACTTTTCTGCATCTATCTCAGGGTTTAATTGAGCTGATAATCTACAGATATCAATAATATCTCCTAAAGTATAATCGATATCTTTTTTTAAGTTTTTAATGCTTGCCATAATTATTATTTTTTTGCAAAATTAATCGATTTTATCTAATTCTGCTTGAAATTTATCAAAAAATTGCCCTACGTGATATCCATCAACTAAAGCATGGTTTACATTCACAGATACTGGCATCATTTTTTT
The DNA here is from genome assembly GCF_027941755.1 of Tenacibaculum retecalamus. Lineage (NCBI taxonomy): Bacteria > Pseudomonadati > Bacteroidota > Flavobacteriia > Flavobacteriales > Flavobacteriaceae > Tenacibaculum > Tenacibaculum retecalamus. Next base: position 2,035,155 of record NZ_CP115916.1, read on the forward strand.
AGTATCAATAACATTTATTTTACCAAAAGCCAATTGAGGTACGCTGTCGTTTTTATTGCCAGAGTTCGGCTCTTTATGTCCTGTGAAATTGACCCAAGGTAAAGCTGAACAATGTATGCAACCTAAAGAATATTTGGGAGGAAACAAATCAGTTGAATTTACAATACGTTCTTTTTCTTTTTGAAAACTTGTGCTAAACACTTCAAAATCATCTGAAAAATCTATGTATGAAAATCCGAAAGTATAATCGGCTCTTGCTATGGTTGCTGACGCATTAATTACATCATAAATTGCAACTTTATCATCTTCTATTCTAAATTTAAAGTTTTCAATCGCATTAATTGCCTTCATACATGCGTGCAAATAATGAACAAAAAAAGATTGTTTTTTTGTTTTAGCTGATTCATAACATATAGTAACATCCACGTTAGCTACAATTCCGAAAGTTGGATCTGCTAAAGTTCTAAAATGATTAAAATGCTGCTTTCTATTCCAGTTTTCAATATCTAAATACTTCATCTATAAAAAAGTTAATACTTCGGTTATTTCTGAAATCGTTTTATAACTGTTTGATTCTTGTTCACAACTAACTTCTTCATGTGCCCAGGTAGTATGAAACGGAACATGAATTGCTGAAGCACCTACAGCTACCAACGGTAAAACATCTGATTTTAATGAATTCCCTATCATCAATAATTCTGAAGGATTGACATCTAAATGTTTTATCAACTTTAAATAATCTATTTCTTTCTTATCGCTCATCACCTCTGTATGATGAAAATATTTTAATATTCCCGATTTCTCTAACTTTCGTTCCTGATCTAATAAATCGCCTTTTGTAGCTACAATTAATTTATACTTTCCTTGTAACTTTTGTAAAACCTCTTCTACTCCATTTAATAAATCAATCGGTTGCTCGAGCATTTCTTTACCAATCTCAATAATTCTATCTATTATTTTTTGATTGATTTTATAATTCGACAATTCCAACGCACATTCAACCATCGATAATACAAAACCTTTTACACCATACCCGTAAATTTTAAGATTATCGATTTCCTTTTTATATAACTCTTGATGAATTTTGTTTTCGGTTTCATAACCTGATAAAAGTTTAGCAAATTCATTTTCTGCATCTCTAAAATAAGTTTCGTTTATCCACAGTGTATCATCTGCATCAAAAGCGATTACTTTAATATTATTCATTTATTAACAAGGTTTTTGCTTTTTCTAGTACTTTTTCAATAATTATTTAAAAAACAAGATAATTACATCAATCAAAGATACATATTTAAACAGTTTATTAAATTCACCAAAGTGAGCTTATTAAAAATTTAACATTAATGTTTTTACCTTTTTTATTGTTTCCTAAAAAAAATGAGTACATTTGGTTTATTATGAAAGTACTTTTACATACATATACTATTATTTTAAACACTGTCTACATGATTATGTGCAATACGCGCATGCATAAACAGTATCTATATATTAAGAAAAGCACTCCAGAAAACAAATTTAAACAGCGGTTTTAAAAAATCGATATTTAATACAAACTACAAGAGGTGCTTTTTACAAAAAGCACCTCTTTTTATTTACTAATATTTTAAATTTTAAGCATTATGAAAACAGCAAAGAACACAAAACAAATTGGCAGGTATTTAACAACAATGATGTACTTAGTACAAAACCTATTTTTAAAAGAATCTAAATTTCCACCAATAAATCCATAACACATGAATACTCACATCGCTTCAAAAAATAACTCATCACATTTTACGGTTAACAAAAAACAAGTTAGCAAAAACAAAATACTAAAGCCCTCAATTTTATATAACAAAATTGAATCTACCGTAAACTCTTCCCTTACGCTTTACGAAAACCCTTCGAACATAAGTTTTAAAAGTATTGAATTTGATATTTTAGAAAACGCTTATTTAAATGACAAACTTATCATTAAAAATAATATTAAAAAATTGAGCGACACTGAAGTTGTTTTAAACATAACAGTATCTAAAAAAGAAAAAAAAGACATTATATGTAAAGCCATATTTGGTTACAATTTACAAAAAGCTTCTTAATTCGTTAAGTTGATTTGGTTAACAGGCTCGAGGTTTTACTTTGGGTCTGTTTTATTTTATATACACTTCTAAAAGCTTAACTTTTTCTGTAAACACACTCACCTTCTTTATACAAGCCGGAATCAAAATAGTTTCTCCTGTCTGTAATTTTTCTTGTTGATTCTCGTATTCAAAAATAGCAGTTCCTTCTACACACATATAAATTACAAAACTATCTTTATCATCATGATTCAAGTTGTAATTTTTCGTTAGGTGTAAAAAATTTGTGGTAAAATATTTACAATCTACAATATTTGATGGGCTGTTTTTTTTCTTTAGATACTCTGCTTTATAGTTAGATTTTGCAGAATAATCAATCGCATCTAACGCTAAATCTAAATGCAAATCTCTTTGTACTCCTGCTACATTTTTTCTATTCCAATCAGAAATACGATAAGTAACATCAGAAGTTTCTTGAATTTCTGCTAACAAAACACCTTTACCAATTGCATGAATTCTTCCTGCTGGTACTAAAAAGGTATCTCCTTTTTTTACAAAATCTACATTTAACAACTCTAACTCATTACCCTCCTCAACAGTTTTCGAGAAAGTTTCCTTATCCGTTTCTTCTGAAAAACCAACAATTATTTTCGCTTTTTTATCAGAATTAACAACATACCACATTTCTGTTTTACCTAAAGAATTATGTCTTTTTTGTGCTAATACATCATTAGGATGCACTTGTAAACTTAATTTTTTTTTGCATCTATAAATTTAATAAGTAGCGGAAATTTATCTTGAAATATACTGTATACCTTTTCTCCTAAAATTTCTTCTTTAAATTCTTTAATCAGTTCATTTAAAATTTTCCCTTTTAAATTACCATTACTAACAACAGAAATATCATCCTCTATACCTGAAATTTCCCAGCTTTCACCGATATCTTTTCTATCAGATTTTTTATTAAGTAAAGTTTCTAGCTTTTCTCCTCCCCAAATTTTAGATTTTAAAATAGGCTCAAATCGTAGTAATTGATGTATCATAGGTTATGTACCGCTATAAGTTACGTAGTTTCTTGGTGTTTCATATAGCGTAATTTCTAAGTCTAATTTTTCAGGAATACTTACACGTAATTTATCATATATTACAACTGATATATTTTCAGCTGTTGGAATTTTGTTTTTAAACGCGTTTACTTCAATATTTAAATTCTTATGATCAAAAGCATCTTCTATTTCTGTTTTAATCAAATCTTTTAACTTTCCTAAATCATAAACAAATCCAGTTTCTACATCTATTTCACCTGTTAAAGAAACAATTAAATCGTAATTATGACCGTGATAATTTGGATTGCTACATTTACCAAAAATCTCCAAATTTTTCTCATCAGACCATTTCGGATTAAACAATCTATGTGCTGCATTAAAATGCGCTTTTCTATGTACAGTTACTCTAGGCATTTTTTAAGGTATCGTAAGATTCTTTGAATATAATTTTAAACCAAGCTGTATATATTTCAGGACATTCTTCAATATCTTTTTTAACAGCTTCTAAACCCATCCATTTATAAGATTCAACTTCCTCTTTATTGATTTTTGGCGATTCGTTAAAATTTCCAACCATTACATGATCTAATTCATGCTCTGTTAATCCATTATCAAAAGGTGCTTTATAAATAAAAGAAAACACTTCTTTTAACTCACAAACAAAACCCATTTCTTCATAAAGCCTACGTTTTCCAGCAGCTAAATTTGTTTCTCCACTTCGTTGATGCGAACAACAAGTATTTGTCCATAATAAAGGAGAATGGTATTTATCAGCAGCTCGTTGTTGTAACATTAATTCTTTTTTATCATTAAAAACAAAAACAGAAAATGCTCTATGTAACAACGCTTTTTCATGAGCTTCCATTTTCTCCATCAATCCTATCGGATTGTCTTGCTCATCTACTAATATAACTTGTTCTTTCATCTATTAAATTTATGAAAAACAAACTTACAAAAATGATATCAGTTCAACAATTAAACCTTTGAACAGTTAAGCATTAAACCGTATCTTTGCAGCCTTAAAATTTATAGATGAGTTTTTTAGAAGAAATACAAAAAAGGCGAACATTCGGAATTATATCTCACCCCGATGCAGGTAAAACAACATTAACTGAAAAGTTATTATTATTTGGAGGTGCGATTCAAGAAGCCGGAGCCGTAAAAAACAACAAAATAAAAAAAGGAGCTACTTCCGATTTTATGGAGATTGAGCGTCAGCGTGGAATTTCAGTTGCTACTTCGGTATTGGCTTTCATCTATAAAGACAAAAAAATAAACATTCTTGATACGCCTGGTCACAAGGATTTTGCGGAAGATACTTTTAGAACTTTAACTGCTGTAGATAGTGTTATTGTGGTAATTGATGTTGCGAAAGGTGTAGAACCTCAAACCGAAAAACTGGTAGAAGTTTGTCGAATGCGTAAAATTCCGATGCTTGTATTTATTAATAAATTAGATCGTGAAGGTAAAGATGCTTTTGATTTATTAGATGAAGTGGAACAAAAACTTGGCTTACGTGTAACTCCGATGAGTTTTCCTATCGGAATGGGATACGATTTTAAGGGAATTTATAATATTTGGGAAAAGAAATTAAATCTTTTTTCAGGCGATAATAAAACAACAATTTCTGAAGGTGTTCAGTTTGATGACTTATCAAACCCAGAGTTAGATAAAATTATTGGAGAAACTTCTGCAGAAACTTTACGAGAAGAATCTGAATTGGTATACGAAGTATATCCTGAATTTAGTCAGCAAGAATATTTAGCGGGTGATTTACAACCAGTATTCTTTGGTTCGGCTTTAAATAATTTTGGAGTAAAAGAATTATTAGATGCTTTTATTGAAATAGCACCGCAACCACAACCTAAAAAAGCAGAAGAACGCTTAGTAGATTCTAAAGAAGAAAAACTAACAGGCTTTGTTTTTAAGATTCATGCCAACATGGATCCTAAACACAGAGACAGACTTGCTTTTATAAAAATTGTTTCAGGAACTTTTAAAAGAAATTCTCCTTACCTACATGTTCGTAACGGTAAGAAAATGAAATTTTCGAGTCCGAATGCTTTTTTCGCTGAAAAGAAACAAATTGTAGACGAATCTTTTCCTGGTGATATTGTTGGTGTACATGACACCGGTAACTTTAAAATTGGTGATACCTTAACTGAAGGAGAAGCATTAAACTTTAAAGGAATTCCGAGTTTTTCTCCAGAGCATTTCCGTTACGTAAACAATGCCGATCCAATGAAATCTAAACAACTATACAAAGGTTTAGATCAATTGATGGATGAAGGTGTTGCGCAGTTATTTACTATGGATATGAACGGACGTAAAATTGTTGGTACCGTTGGTGCCTTACAATACGAAGTTATTCAGTACCGTTTAGAGCATGAATATGGTGCAAAATGTACGTATGAAAATATTTCTGTACACAAAGCTTGTTGGGTACAACCTGAAGATGAAAAAAACGAAGAGTTTAAAGAGTTTAAACGTGTTAAGCAGCGTTATTTAGCAAAAGACAAACAAGGTAAATTGGTCTTTTTGGCAGATTCTTCTTTTACGCTACAAATGACACAAAGTAAATATCCTACCGTTAAACTACACTTAACGAGTGAGTTTGAATAGACAGATGAAAGAAATCAAAAATAAGAAACAAGACGTTATTGCGAGAAATGAAGCAATCTCCTTATTTAATAAGGGATTACTTCATGGCGTTCGTAATAACCTATTCCTTTTTCTTCTTTTTTCACTTTTCTCTTCTCTTATTTATAGTCAAGGAGATTTAGCCAATTTAAAAGGTAAAGAATTACATACCAAAGTCCGTTTGAATTTTATTCCTGTTCAAATGCCTACGGATGATTTTCCGAATTTAAAACCTACAATGGGACTAGCTGGTTTACATTATCAAATACCGATTAACGATTGGTTGTATGGTGGTGCGGGTTTTCATTTTGCGGTTACTGGCGATCAAGGTGGTTTATTTACTTTAGGAGCAGAAATAGGCATAAATAAACAACTATATAAAAACATTTATATTGATGCGAACTTCCATTTTGGTGGTGGTGGCGGATACCGTAATTTGGTAAACGATGGCGGATTTATAAATCCGAATATTGGTTTACAATACAAAAAAAACAACTACTCTTTTGGAGTACAATACAGTCACCTAAATTTTTTATCAGGAGAAATAAAAAGCAATTCGGTTTCTGTTTTTGTTGAAATTCCAAGTGTTTTACGTTTTACGGATTATGATAAAGCACATCAAAAATTTGCTTCAACGAATCTTTCTTCGGATGCTTTTTGGAGCAAGCCTATTGTAAAAAACGCACAACAAGTCCGCTTTGATTTTTTTAAACCTTTCGGGGATTCAAAAAAAGATAATGGAGATGCTTTAAACGAGTCTTTATACGTAATCGGATTTGAATATCAGAAATACCTGTCAGAAAACACCTTTTTATTTGCACATACTGATGCTATTTACAAAGGTTTACGTGCTGGTTTTATGGATTTATTTTTTGGTGCAGGATATCACCCATATCAATCAAAATACATTAATATTTTTACCAAACTAGGTGTTGGTGCTGCTGGTGGTCGTGTGGCTCCTGAAGGTGGCTTAATGATTTATCCATCTGCTGGAATCGATTTAAAAATATCCGATAAATTAGCACTAAGCGGTCATGGTGGTTATTACAGTGCAATAGCTGGAGATTTAGAAGCCTATACTGTTGGTTTTGGTTTAAAGTACTTCGGATTAAATGGCGGAACAACATCCAAAGAAAAAAAATACAATAACTTTTACACACAAGGTTTACGAATTGAAATTCAGAATCAATCGTATTTTGATGTTGCAAAAACCGATGATGTATTTGATGCTACAGCAATCGATTTACAATTAATTGGTTTAAAAGTAAATTTCGACCTTAACAAATGGTTGTATATTGCTGGTGAAGCGAGTTTTGCTTACGATGGTCGTTCGGGTGGTTATGCTCACGGATTAGTTGGTGGGGGAATTTATTCTCATCGATTTTTTAATAATAAAGCACGTGGTTTTGCTGAATTTATGGCTGGTGCTGGTGGTGGTGCAGGTGTAGATACAGACGAAGGAATTATTGTACGTCCTACCTTAGGTTTAAGTTATGATATTACAAATGGTGTTGCAATTATGGCTTCAGCTGGAAAATATTATTCGCCTTTCGGAAATGTAAAATCGACGAATATGAATATTGGTTTAAGTTTTAACCTAGCCACCTTATTCGTAAATAAATATATAGTATGCTTGCGCTAGGGATTGAAGTGACATCCTTTTATGAAGAATGCATAAAAGATATAATGGAAAGCCCGCTCGAGCGCCCAAAAAAATAAAAGTTTAATTAGTAAATAATAGTAAAATGAATAACGGAATTTACGCAAAGTTCACAACGCCAAAAGGCGCTATTTTAGTGAATTTAGAATACGAGAAAACTCCTGGAACGGTAGGTAACTTTGTTGCTTTAGCTGAAGGGAATTTAGAAAATGATGCAAAACCACAAGGAACTCCATATTATAATGGTTTAAAATTTCACCGTGTAATTGCAGATTTCATGATACAAGGTGGATGTCCGCAAGGAACTGGAACTGGAAATCCTGGTTATAAGTTTGATGATGAATTTCATCCTGATTTAAAGCACGATGCTCCTGGTAAATTATCAATGGCAAATGCAGGATCTGGAACAAACGGTTCTCAATTTTTCATTACACACACACCAACGCCTCATTTAGATGGTAATCATACTGTTTTTGGAAACGTTATTGAAGGACAAGATGTTGTAGATGCTATTCAGCAAAACGATACTATGGATGTTGAAATTATCCGTGTAGGTGAAACTGCTGAAAAATTTAATGCTGTTGAAGCTTTTAGAACTTTTGAAGGATCTCGTGAAAAACGTGAAGCAGAAGAAAAAGCAAAACAAAAAGAATTGTTAGATTCTGTTGCAAAAAGTTATGACGAAACTCCATCTGGATTACGTTATAAAATTTTACAAAACGGAGAAGGAAAACAAGCTACGAAAGGCGCAAATGTTTCTGTACACTATAAAGGCCAGTTATTAGATGGTACTGTATTTGATTCTTCTTATAAGCGTAAGCAACCAATCGATTTTGCAATCGGTATGGGACAAGTAATTGCTGGTTGGGATGAAGGTATTCAGTTATTAAAAGTTGGAGATAAAGCAAGATTTGTAATTCCATCTAACTTAGCTTATGGTTCAGCTGGCGCTGGAGGTGTAATTCCACCAGATGCTACTTTAATTTTTGATGTTGAATTAATGAATGTGAAATAATTTTCATTTTAATTAAAATATTTTAAAACTCTCTATTTTTCAATAGAGAGTTTTTATTTACCCTAAATTAACCTTCTTAACATTTATTACATCATATGATAAAACACATATTACACTTACTTAAAGTATAACCGAACTTACTTGTTCATCTTTACAGTGTATTAAAAACAACAACAAAGTGAAGAAAATGCTCCCCCTTATTATGCTATTAACTTTTAATTTAACTAATTGTTATAGCCAAACAGAAGTATGTAAAACTCCAGAAGAGAATATTATTGATTTAAATGAAATTTCAATTAAAAAATGTGATATTACTGAGAAAAAAGGAACTAGAAAAATAACAAAAACGAACTCCACAAGGAAAAGAATTAGCTCTCGACCTAGAAAATCAAAAAACACTACGCGTTACAAATCAAAAAACCTTTCTAGAGAAGTATTATTTACATTAGTAGAAGAAATTCCGATGTTTTTGTCTTGCAAAAAAAGTACTAGAAAGAATAATATAAAATGTTTTAAGACGAAAATCAAAAAGCACTTTTCAAAAAATTTCTATGCAACAAAATTCAATAATGAAACTATTGAAGATAAGATTTTCATTAAATTTAGTGTAGATCTTTATGGTAACATTATTAATTCAAAAATAAAAAGCAAGAAGAATAATAAATTACTCCACAAAGAACTAAATAGAATTTTACATAAGTTACCTCCATTCATCTCTGGAAAAGAAAAAGGATTACCAGTTATTGTCACCTACTCTTTTCCTCTTAACTTAACATTAAATTGATAATATTTAGATATCAATAGTAATAAATGTTGCATTATAGAATTTTCAAAAAAAAAACGTTGCAAGAAAAAAAGGCCTTAATTTTTACGTTATTAAAACAGCAATTTACCCATGAATTGAAAAAAATAGACCATTTTAAAATTTCTTTATATAAGTGACTTATTATTGATTAAACCTACTGTTTATCTGCTACCACATACTAAAACAATAAAAACCAACACTTTATATTCAAAAACAAAAAGTAAATATATTTGATTATTTATATATTTTTTTATATTTTTACAACTTAAACAAGTTAACTACTCTTGTTAACCCCTTAAAAGAGTCTGATTATGAAGAAATTCCCCTTACTAGTAGCTGCTATGCTTATGACTGTAATAGCTGTTGCGCAACAAGAAGTTTGTGACACTCCTGATGAATCTATTGCTGACCCTAACAGTATTACTAAATGTGCTGTTGAAGACACTGGAGACGGAGGAAAGAAACAATTAACAATTCAAGTATCTACAAGAAGACGTGTTGTTCGTAAAAAGAACGAAACCGTTTCTGCTATTGGTGGTACTACAGCATCTCAGAAAGTTGCTAACATCAAAAAGAATACTTTATTAGTTGGTAAGCTTGAATTAGAAGACAACTCTGAAACTATCGAAAGAATTCCATTTAATCTTGTTGAAGAAATTCCATTATTCTCAAAATGTAATAATGTTCCTTTAATAAAACAATCTAAATGTTTTGACACGCAAATGTCTAAGCATATCATAAAAAACTTCAAATACCCTCAAGATGCATTTGATGCAGGTATTGCTGGTAGAGTTTTAGTACAATTTACTATTGACGAACAAGGTAATGTTGGGACTATTCAGATGAGAGGACCAAAAAATGGTACTTCTCTAGAAAATGAAGCTAGTAGAATTATAAATAAACTTCCTGCATTTATACCTGGTAAACATAATGGTAAAGCAGTAAAAGTTAAGTATGGTATTCCTATTACTTTTAAGCATCCAAATCCTAAAACTACTGAGAAATCAGTAAGCAAAACGATTGCAAGAAAGCAACCTGTTAAAGTAAAAAAAGAGAAATTAATTACAGATTTTGTTAAATTTAATGATGTTCAAAGCATCCCTCAATTTAACGCTTGTTTAAAAGTTCCTGACACAAAAAAAGTTAATTGTTTTAACGAAAGAATGATTAGTCATATTCAAAGAAACTTTAACTATCCTGATGCTGCTGCCGCTCAAGGTATTGAAGGTAAAGTTTGGGTTCGTTTTATTATAGGTAAACAAGGAGAAGTTAGTAACATTAGAATGAGAGGCACTAAAAATGGTCAACTTTTAGAACAAGAAGCTAAAAGAATGGTATCTAAATTATCTACTTTTACCCCTGGTAAACAAAACGGTAAGCCAGCAAACGTTGAGTACTACATACCTATTAACTTTACATTACAGAATCAATAAATAAAATAGTTCTTCATAAAAAAAGCTTCAAATTAATTTGAAGCTTTTTTTATATGATTTAATGAAATACTTATTTGAACTTTGAGTTTTATTTAACATCAAAAATGGCTATTTAAGACTGTTTTTTATATCAATATTGGCCACAACTAATGATTTTATACTCCCTTTCTTTAATTTTGTCTTCTATACCATTTACAAGCCTCATTAGAAATCCAACGCCGATTACCTCATGAGATGTAAAATTCCATAAATAATATTTACAATTTTTTACCCTTTCTCTTAAAGTGTTATTTTTCATAAATTAAAACACTAATGGTTTAAACACATAAAAAAAGCACGAATCATATGATTCGTGCTTTTAATTTCGATACAAATTACACTAGTAATTTAATTTCTTAATAAAACTTAGCTTAGATTTCCAAACATCTAATTGATCTTTAAACTCCTGAATACCTTTTCTTACGTTTAAAACTAAAGGGTTATCATCTTTAGCGTTCGAAAAGAAACCTAAATTATTTTCTAATTGTTGCATTTCACGAACTGTTTCATCAATTTTTTTACGAATAAAATACTGTTCATTATCTAATTTCTTATAATCCTCTTGCGCTAAATAAGTTTCAATTGCATTTTTGAACTTCATCATTTCAATTTCAGCCTTACTCATATTTAAGTTTCCTAAATGAGCATCAATCGCTTTATTGAATTTCTCATCTAAATGACGTGCATTCCTTGGCAGCGCACCTAATGCCCTCCATTTAACAATATTTTCTTGAATATTCTCCAATGTTAAACCTTCTGAGACCTTAATCTCTTCAATAAACTCTTTTTTAGCTTCTACAACAGCTAATTGTTCATTGTTTTGTTCATCCTTTTGAGCGTGTAATCTATCAAAATAAAAATTACATGCGTTTTTAAAGCGCTTCCAAATATCATCAGAGAATTTTCTTGGCACATGTCCAATTTTCTTCCAATCAGACTGAATACGCTTCATCGTGTTAGTAGCTTCTTCCCAATCATCGCTATCTTTAATACTCTCAGCTAATTCGATTAAAGCAATTTTACTTTTTAAATTGTCATTTTGAGTGCTTTTTTCTCCTTTATAAAATACATTTTTAGAACTGTTAAATTTCTTAGTAGCATTTTTAAACTCTTGCCAAACATCTTCACTTTTATTGTAAGGTAACTTACCTATATCAAAGTACTTTTTACGTAGTTTTTCAAGTTCTACAATACTTTTTTGCCAATCATTATGTGATTTATTATTAGAAGTATCAAGTGCATTAATTTCTGATACTACTTCTAACTTAGCGTCAATCATTTCTTGATACTTAGATTTTAACTCTCTAAAGTACTGGTGACGTTTATCATGTATTTTTTTAGTAGCTTCACTAAATTTACCCCAAACATCTTCTCGATGCTCCTTACCAACAGGTCCTATTTCTTCTTTCCATAAACGATGTAAATCTTGTAAGTCTTTAAAGGCTACATTTACATCTATTACTTCATTTAGTGCCTCTGCTCGTGTAATTAATTTAAGCTTTTCTTCTAAATTATGTTTAAAATCAAGTTCTCTAAAATCTTTATTTAAATGTAATAAATCGTAAAAACGTTCAACATGATGATGGTAAATTTTCCAAGTATCATTATATTTTGTTTTTGGTACTGGCTACCAATGGTCTTCCACTTTTTTTGAATAACTTGAAAATCGTTATACATTGTTTTTGCATCAGCATTTACAATCAACTCTTTTAGCTCGTCAATTAAATTATTTCTTTTATCAAGATTTTCTTTTAATTGCTTATCTAACTGAGAATAATGTGCATCTCGTTTCGCTTTATACTCTCCTAATAATTTATTATAAGCCGATTTTACAGGACTAGTAAACTGGAAATCTATTGAATTTCCTCCTTCAGCTAAAAAAGCCTCTTTCTTTTCTGCTAACAAAGCACCAAACTTTGCATTAAACGCATTTTTAAGAGCGTCTATATTTGATTTTAATTGCTGTATTTGATAATTATTTAATAACTTTTCTAATTCTTCAACCAAAGAATCCAACTCCATTAAAGTATAATCTTGCATTGGTATCTCATGCCTTTCATTAACTTTTTCAGCTTCATTTGCGACTTCATTCTCAACTGCGTTTACCGCATTTTCAGTTTGCTCCTTTACTACAGTTTCTTCTTGAGTAATTGGTTCTTGTAATTTTTCTTCGTTATTTTCTAACATATCTACAATGTTTAAGTTCCTTTAAATTAATTTTATAAATATACGGATTCTTATAGAATATCAACTTTTATTTTAAAGTAGTTATTGCTATTTATCATTCCAAATTCTCCAAGATTTTTCCGCTTGTTGTTCTAACATCTCTAGCCCATTCTTAATTACCGAATTCTGTTCTTTTCCTTTTCTTAAAAAAGTAGTTTCTGTTGGGTTGTATATTAAATCAAATAATAAATGTTTATCATTTATAAACTTATATGGAATATCTGGACAGTCATTTATATTAGGATGCGTGCCTAAAGGGGTACAGTTAATTATTAAATGATGCGATACAATTACCTTTTTTGTTAAATCTTGGTATGACATTTCTTTTTTACCTTTAGGGTTCCTTGACACAAACTTATACTTAATGTTTAATTTTTTAAGTACGTAAGCAACTGCTTTAGAAGCACCACCTGTGCCTAAAATCAATGCCTTTTTATGATGTTTTTTCACCAAAGGTTTTAGCGATTTTTTAAATCCGTAAACATCAGTATTAAATCCTTTTAATTTTCCTTTTTTAGAAATTTTTATAGTATTAACGGCTCCTACCTTTTGTGCTGTTTTATCTATTTTATCTAGATAATTAAAGACATCTAATTTATATGGAATCGTTACATTCAACCCTCTTAAATGATGTTGATGCTCTTTTATTTTTTGAGGAAGCTCTTTTATCGATTGAATATCAAAATTAATATATTCGTTATTTTGAAGTTTTAATTCTTCAAATTTACTTGTAAAATATCCTCTTGAAAATGAATATGAAATGTTTTTACCTACTAAAGCATAAACATTGCTATTTTCTTTTTTTCCATAAAAATCTATCATTAAAATTAAGGTTACACCAAAAAGAATAAAACCTATCGAAATCCATGTTTCTTGTTTTGAAAGATCGGGTATAAATCGCTCGTAATTCTCTACAATTTTATTTCCTTGTTGATCTAACAAAAAAGTTTTATCATTAACTTTAAATATTGTTTTTTTCCAAGGCCAAACAATACCTAAAGACCCCGTAATAAAACCGATAATAACTGCTGTTACTATCTGATTCCACCTTTTTAAAACATAACCTAATATATGCGACATAGATACTAACCCAAATGCCGAACCTGCTGTAAAAACGCTTATAATTTTTAAATACCTAATTTTTACAGAATCTTTTAAAACCTCAAAATCTCCTGACAAAATGCTTGTAACTACACCTCCTAAAACATTAACACTATCAACCAACAACAATACATAATTACCTAATAAAATTAGAATAAATGAACCCGAGAGCCCTGGTAATGTCATTCCAGAAACACCTATAATTCCGCATATAAAAACAAACCAAAGATTGTCATTTTCTTTTGCAGGCGTCATAAAACTAATAAATATACCTATAGACATTCCTATTACTAAGGCTAAGAAATTTTTAAGTTTCCAATCCTTAAAATCTTTTGATACAAAATAAATAGACCCTATAATCATTCCAAAAAACCAAGCCCAAACATATAATTCGTAGTTTTTTAAAAAATAATCAAGCAATAAAGAAACGCTAAAGTAACTAAACATACTTCCTAACATTACCGAAACTAAAAATTGCAAATTGGTATACTCTGCAAAACTTTTAAATCTTCCTTTAAAAAGCAACATAAAAGCTTTACCGTTTATTCTTTGAAAAGAAAAAATAAGCTCTTCATAAAACCCCATTACAAAAGCTACCATACCACCTGAAACACCTGGTACTTTATTCGCACCTCCCATGATCAATCCTTTAAAAAAAAGGAGCGCTTTTTCTGATAGTGAACGTTCTTTATACATTTTAGTTTATTACCTGCCTAAGATACTTCTTTTCTATTGCTCTTTTACTGCTAGTTTTTCAAGTAATAAAATGAATGCAAATCCAATAATGATTAGTAGAGATGCATACATTAATTGAGGATCTCCATCATATGAAAATGGTAAAATGGACTGTTCATTAAACGCAACTTGTTCTCCGTGGGAATTTGTTCTGAATGTTAGTACTTCTTTCCATGGCCAAATTTTATTTAACGAACCTATTATAAAACCTGTTAAAATAGCTAACGTGTAATTTTTATAGTTCGAAAATAAATATTTTAAAACTCTAGAAAATGATAACAATCCTATAATTGCTCCTGCACCAATAGCTGCTATCGTAGTAAAATCACGATTATTTACCGCTGCTAATACAGGTTTATAAGCCCCTAAAAGCACTAATATAAATGAACCTGAAATACCTGGTAAAATCATAGCGCAAATAGCAATTGCTCCCGCAAAAAACATAAAAAGTGTTGATGAACTTTCCGATATCATCGGATTTAAAGTAGTTATATAATATGCTAATACGGCACCTAAAACGACTAAAAATATAGCTACAATATTCCACTTTGTAATTTGCTTTGCAATATAAATTACACTTGCTAAAACCAATCCGAAGAAAAAAGACCACAATAAAATTGGATGATTGGTTAATAGCCAAGAGATCACTTTAGCTAAAGAAATTACACTTATAAACATTCCTATAAAAAGTGATGCTAAAAAGTTACCATTCAATTGTTTCCAAGCAGCTTTTAATCCGTCGTTTTTTAATGTTTTTAACAAACTTAAATTAACATTACTAATTGAACTTAACAGTTCTTCATATATTCCTGAAATAAAAGCAATTGTTCCTCCAGAAACTCCTGGCACAACATCTGCTGCACCCATAGCAACTCCTTTTAACATGATTACCAAGTAATCTTTATTTGTTCTGTTCATATAAACTTGATTATTCTTTTTTCTCTTTAGTTTTAAATCTAATTAATTTATTCTTTTTAGGTTTTAAAGTATCTTTTCTTATTCTTTTTTTCTTTAATCCTATTTTTTTACTTAAGTCTGATAAATTATTAAAATTTACTTGATATGAGATACCTACTCCTTGTGTATATCCTTCTTCTTCTGTTGAATATTGTACTTCGTTTTGTCTATTAAAAACAGTTCCTCTTAAATTACCTTCTTCGTTTAACAATACCTCAACTTTTACTTCACCAACTACACTGGTTTGTGTATTTGCTCCCACAGGAACTCCTACTTTACCGTTTACTAAAATTCGATCACTCAATTGAGTAGAAATAGATACATCTACCTGATCGTCGGACTTTAAATCGTTAACATCTCCCCTATCACCTTGTGTATATCCCAGTCCTAATTGAAACTTATTCCCCTCACTATTTAGCATATCTGTTAAAATACCTGAAGCAATTTCTGATGCCGTACCTGTTAATCCTGATGCAGCACTTGTACCAATAGCATCTTCATTATAAAAAGTACCAAAGGCTAATAAAAATGAGAAGTGTTGCATTTTAGTATTCAAATCATTTCCATTTAAAATAAATTCTAATTCTGATGCTACTGTTGAATTTGCATTCGGAATTTTTATATCAAACTCTTGTTTTGAATTAAATAAACCTCCTGTAATTTTAGTATATAAATCAATCGGAATTTTACGACTCGAATTTATATTATCTAACAATTGTGCCGGATTTGCTTTGGTTTTATAAATTGCTATTAAATCTAATTCTGCTTCATATGGATTCCCATTCCATGCAATAGTTCCTCCTTTCTGAACAATAAAAGGTTTTGTTATTCCTGCATATTTAAAATTATACAAGCCTTTGTCTATTTCAAAATCACCGTACATTTTAAATTTTCCTAAGGTATTAATATCAATCCTTAAATTACCTTCTCCACTCCCTTTCAACTCACTTCCAGCAACCTTGTCTATTACCACTTGGGCAATTGCATCTTTAGTTACTTCTAGATTAATTTTTAAATCGAGCCCTTTTATGTCTTTAATTCCTTTGTTAATTTTTTCTTCATCAGGTTTCCCTGTTTTAAAACGAATTAACTTATAGTTATCTATCGTTTTTACATCATTTAAGGGAATTACAAATACGGTACCTTTATTTGTTTTACCTTCTACAAGAATATCTAAATTATTGGTAAGTCCTCTAATCTCTGCATTTCCATCTAAAAAACCAGTTCCGTAATAGGATGTTTCTTCCTTCTCTTTGGTATCTAATATTAGTAAATTATCTGTATCAATATCTAATTTCAAATACCAATCTTTAAAATTTTGATGCGCAATATAACCTGATAAACTACCTTGGGTTTGGTGTTTTGTATCCTCTAGTAAAACAGCATCTAACATAAACTGTTGACCATCTAAAACAATACTTGTATTTCCTTTTAAGTCAAAATCGATATTTAAATACGGAAAAGTTAAACCCGCCTCTTCAAAATTTAATACTCCCTGAAAATCAGGATTCTCTAAAAATCCTTTAGCTGTAAAATCACCAGTTACTTTTCCTCTTAATTTATTTAAAACTTCTTCACCTAAAGGACTAAAGGCAGCAATTTCGTATTCTTTTAAAAATACATTTAAATCAATTGTTGGTTTTTTTTCTGAGAAATCTATTCCTCCAACTGCTGAAATATTTTTAGCCTTTTCACTAATTAAAGAAAGGTTTACTTGGTATTTTTCATACGAATTATCACCCGTTACATTCAACGCTAAATCTCCTTGAACAAAGTCATTGATATGAAAATCTTCTATTAGTAAGTTTCCTTTTGGTACTAATTTTTCTCCTTCTTGTTTAAAATCAACAGTACCACTTAAATCACCTGTTAAACTTAAATTATCTATTAAAGGTAAAAAACTACCTAATTTCACTTTACTAAAATTAGCTTTTAAATCCTTATAAGTACTATCACGAACAACTCCGTTAAATTCGATTTTTTGTTCACCTGATTGAAATAAAAATGGACTTATCGTAAAATTATTTTCTTTTAAATCGAAGGCTACTTTATGATTTTTATCTTCTTTTTTATTGATAACCCAATCAAACCCTTTATAATTAAGTTTCGATTTTTGAAGACCTACAACCGATTTTTGTAGTTCATTAATTGTATAATAAAAATCGAGATTAAAACTTTCTGAATAATCTTTCCCTCCTTTAAAAACAGATTTAAAATACAACGTATCATTTTGTGTTCTGTTTAATAGATTCAGTTTTTCTACATTATAATACTCCGTATTAATTTTATTTACCGTTAAATGCGTATTGTATAGCTTGTTTTTATTATCTAACCTTAACACTATATTTTCAATTTCATTTTTATAAATAGCTATTTCTGGTGATGTAAACGTAAGTTTTAAGGCATTTTTATCAGAATTAATTTTTCCTTTTAACCTTGTATTCTTTCCTATAGATATGTTTGGTAAAAAGACATCTATAATTTGGTTATAAATGGTAAAATCGAAATCTATAAACTGATTTGGTGCTACTTTGTTTGCTTTATAATTTGTATAAACACTTCCTAAAGCATTTTGAGTAATTGGTAATAATTCTTCAAAAGAAAATTTTCCGTTTAATTGTCCTTTAACAATATCTTCTGAGTTAACTTCAATTGTTTTAATACTGTCTTTTACCGATGAATTTATTTCAAATATTTTAAACGGATATTCTTGCTTCTGATTTCTATATACAACATCTTTAAAAGTTGCTTTCCCTATAATATCATCAAAGGTATTTCCAGAAATATTTAATTGAATTTTTCCTTTTATATCAGCGATACTATCACGAGTAAAAAGGTTTGTTCTTTTAAGATCAATTTTATCGATATCTGCAATAAAATCGAATTTATTTATTACTGAAGAAAAATCTGCTAATCCTTCAAACTTTAGTTTAAAATTGTCGTCTTCTGCGCTTAATAATCCATCAAATTTTTTGTTTTGAAACTGACCATTAACATTTAGGTTTTTGTAATCGTAATTATTAAAACCAAGGCTACTAACCTTTCCAATAATAATGGTATTTATATTATCTACATTAAATCCACTACCATTTACATCCGCTCTTAATGATATTTTACCAAGTATAGGATCGTTTGCAAAGACTCCTAAATCGAAATTTTCAAATTCTACTTCACCAACATATACTGCTTCATCAATATTATCTATTTCTGTTAACTGAAGGTCAGACATTATAGTTCCTATTTCTGATTTTACAGAAAGCGTTGCATTTATTTGTTCTGGTGTAACTCTTACAATTCCATTAAGTGAAAAATCACCAAGCCTCTGAAATTCTGACGGCAACGACTTTCCTAATAAATTAGGTAATACATTTTTTAATTGAATATAATTTGCAGTAACATTGGCTAGTTCGGCATCAAAAACAAAACCTCTACTTTTTTTCACCGCGTTTACAAACCCCATATCACCAATAACTTTCATTCCGTTTTTAGAATGAAGCCTAATATTATTAGCACTAAAATTATTTAAGACACCATTCATGTTTCCTGTAAAATACAGAATATCATTTCCATTTAATTCAGTGTATAATTTGCTTAAATCTTTAATTGAAAGAGCACTTTTCAAAAATTTTGCTTTAAAATTTACCTTATCATTAAAATTCGCAAAATCTTTACGATTGTAAGTGAGCTTTATATCTCCTTCTATTTTTGATTCATTATCAGTTTCTAATATAGTTTTATCAAAATTCATATACTTTTTGGTGTACACAAAATCTGTAGAAAAATTAGAGATTTTAATTCCTCTATTTTCGGTAAAACTCATTTCTCGCATTTCTAGAGAAACATTAGGATCAACAATTGAAAAATCTAATAGATTTCCACTTGCATTATAGGCAGCAAACTGCAATGGTTTTTTATCCTTTTCATCGAATAATTTAAAAGTTAAATCTTTAATAGTAACTTTATCACTTCCTAAAACAAAAGGGTTTGATAAACTATCTCGTGGTTTGCCATCTTCAAAACTATCTATAAAGATAGACATGTTATCGTTCTTTTCGCCCTTATAAGTTCTCATATTAAAATAAGTACCACTTAAAGAAGCTTCCCCTAAATCAACTTGATTTTCTATTACTCGTTTGGCATTTAAAAGTGAAGTACTTAAATTCTGAACAAAAATAAGGGTGTCTTTATGATGATCACGAATTTCAATTTCTTTTAACTGAACACTTCCTAACCACGATAAATCAATTCTTTTTATAACAATATTCGTATTATATTCTTGGTTGAGCCAGTTCGTTGCTTCTTTGGCTAATTTGCTTTGAACAAATGGTAGCGATAACAAAATAATAAGCAAGACTATGAAAAGCAGCAGGTACTTTAAGAACCTCCACAATATTTTACCTACTTTTTTAATGAGAATATTTTTCATAAAATGCCTAACAAATGTAATCAGCTAACTGCAAAAATATTGCCTTATTTTAAAGAAATATTAATTTTAACGAAATTCTAACGCAATATCGATATTTTTGCACTTTAATACATAATACATTGAGTACAAAAAACAGCTACATCTTAGGTATTGAAAGCTCTTGTGACGACACAAGTGCTTCGATAATTTATAACGGAAAAGTAATAAGTAATGTTGTTGCTAACCAGGAAATACACGCTAAATACGGCGGTGTTGTTCCTGAACTTGCATCAAGAGCGCACCAACAAAATATTGTTCCGGTAGTACAACAAGCTATTGAACAAGCTAATATTACCAAACGCGATTTAAATGCCGTTGCTTTTACACGCGAATCTGGCTTAATGGGATCATTATTAGTAGGGACCTCTTTTGCCAAATCTTTTGCTTTAGGACTAAATATTCCGTTAATAGCTATAAATCATATGCAAGCGCATATTTTGGCTCATTTTATTATAGAAGAAGATAGTAAAATACCACCTTTTCCTTTTGTATGTTTAACCATAAGTGGCGGACATACGCAGATTGTAAAAATTACCAATCATTTTGAGATGGAAATTTTAGGTGAAACAATTGATGATGCTGTGGGTGAAGCTTTTGATAAATCAGCAAAAATATTAGGCTTACCTTATCCTGGTGGTCCTTTAATTGACAAATATGCGCAATTAGGTAATCCGAAAGCATATCAATTTACAAAGCCTAAAGTGGGCGATTTACAATTTAGTTTTAGCGGATTAAAAACAGGTATTTTACGTTTTATTCAGAAAAATGTAAAAGAGAATCCTAATTTTATTACAGAAAACTTACATGACATTTGTGCTTCTATTCAACATACGATTGTTGAAATATTGATGGATAAATTAAAAAACACCGTGAAACAAACCGATATAAAACACATTGCTATTGCTGGTGGAGTTTCGGCTAACTCTGAAATTAGAAAACGTTTAGAGCTTGCTGAAAAACATTGGGGATGGACAACCTATATTCCTAAATTTGAATATACGACTGATAATGCTGCCATGATTGCCATTGCTGGTTATTTAAAATATTTAAACAATGATTTTTCTGATATTTCAGTTACATCAAAAGCTCGTTTAAAAGTTACTGAATAACTATTTTAAACCCTATTTATTTATACAAAACACCGTTAAAATTATTTAACGGTGTTTTTTGTTTAAGAGCTTGTTTAAAAAAAACTGTCAGTTCGAGTGATTTTTTTCTTCAAAAAATTGTATCGAGAACTTTTTTAACATCAAAATAAAACGATTCAAATTCTCGATACAATTTTAATCCCTTTTAGTCATTAAAATCACTCGAATTGACAAAATTGTAGCAAATTTAGGATGAGAAACTGAAATAAATTCAGTTTGACGGATTCAATTGACTGTTTCCTTTCTATAAAAATTTAAACTCTAAATATAAAATTTAATACAAATTTCTAGCCCCGATTGCAGCATTTGTTTGAGCTCTTTTTTTGATTTTTCTTCAAAAAAAAGCGAGTGCGGAAAGCGGGAAATTGCTTCAAAAAATAATTTTATAAATCGATTTCTTTTAATGCTTTTATATTATTTCGCTCTAAGAAAGCATCGATAGTTTCGAAATGCTCAATAACACGCTGCTCTTTAAATTCAAATACTTTTTCTGATAATCCTTGTAAGAAATCACGATCGTGAGATACTAAAATTAAGGTTCCGTCGAAATGCAATAACGCTTCTTTTATCACATCTTTAGATCGTAAATCTAGGTGATTGGTAGGCTCATCTAAAATTAACACATTTACAGGTTCTAGCAATAACTTAACCATTGCCAAACGTGTTTTCTCTCCTCCAGAAAGCACTTTTACTTTCTTTTCAATATCATCACCAGCAAACATAAAGCGACCTAAAATGTTCTTTATTTGCGTACGAACATCACCTTCTGCAACCTCATCTACCGTTTGAAAAACGGTTAATTCTGGGTCTAATAATGAGGCTTGATTTTGTGCAAAATACCCAACCTTGGCATTGTGTCCTAAGCCACATTCACCATCAAAATCTATTTCGCCCATAATAGCTTTTATCATGGTTGATTTCCCTTCTCCATTACGCCCTACAAACGATACTTTTTCGCCACGAGCAATTGAAAAATTAGCATCTTCAAAAACAGTTAAATCGCCATATTTTTTTGTTAAGCCTTCTACTTTTACAGGATAATCTCCAGACCGTGGAGATGGTGGAAAACGCAATTTTAACGCTGTAGTATCTACTTCGTCAATTTCAATCGGCACAATTTTCTCTAACATTCGCACACGCGATGCTACTTGATTTGTTTTTGAATAGGTTCCTTTAAAACGCTCTATAAAACCTTTAATATCTTCAATTGTTTTTTGTTGTTCTTGATATGCTTTTATTTGATGTGAACGACGTTCTTTTCTAAGCTCTAAATAATGAGAATAATTCGCTTTATAATCGTGAATCGTTCCCATGGTAACCTCAATAGTTCGGTTGGTTATATTATCGATAAATGCTTTATCGTGCGAAATTACCACTACTGCTTTAGCTTTGTTTAACAAAAAGTTTTCTAACCAAATCACAGATTCGATATCTACGTGATTCGTAGGTTCATCGAGTAAAATTAAATCGGGTTTTTGCAATAAAATTTTAGCCAATTCAATACGCATACGCCAACCACCACTAAATTCGCTTGTTAAACGGTCAAAATCCTCTTGCTTAAATCCTAATCCTTTTAACGCTTTTTCTACCTCAGCTTCGTAATTTACTTCTTCTAAAGCATAATAACTTTCGCCTAAATCAGTAACACGCTCAATAATTTTCATGTATTCTTCCGATTCGTAATCGGTACGTGTTTCTAACTGCTTATTTAATGATTCCATTTCAGATTTCATCTTAAAAACAGCATCAAAAGCTTTAGATGCTTCTGCTCTTACCGTGCAATTATCCTCCATTAATAAATGCTGTGGCAAGTATGCAACTACTGTATCTTTCGGGCTTCTAACTCCGCCTTTACTAGCTTTAGAAACTCCTGCTATAATTTTCATCATAGTTGATTTTCCGGCACCGTTTTTACCCATTAAAGCTATTTTATCATTTTCGTTTATTACAAACGAAACGTCTTTAAATAAGGTTTTTCCACTAAACTCAACCGTTAATTGATCTACAGTAATCATGTATCTATATTTTGAATGGCGAAATTAGCAAAAACTGTGCATAACTTATTAAAAACTTTAAGGAATGCTAGTTATTGATTTTGTTATATTTACAAGAAAAATTGCTAATACTTTATGCTACCCTTTTTTGTAATTGGAATGAATGGAATGAGGTTTTAGGTATAACTAGTTGTGGCAATAATACTTCGGAAACGTTATTTTAAGATAAATCATTACAGATAATTTTATGTTAATTCACTTAATTAATATAATGAAAACTAATTTTATCATTTAATTTTTTGTAAATTTAGAGGGAATTTAAAACCAATAAAAACACAATTTATTTAATCGTATCTTTGCAAACCTTTAAAAATAGAAAAAATGTATAATCCGATAACAATATCAAATTTCTTTATTCAAGAATATGGTAATGATAATAACATTACTCCTATGCGTCTTGTTAAATTGGTTTATTTATCTCACGGTTGGTATTTAGGTTTAACAGGAAAAGCACTTATTGACGAAAATCCAGAAGCTTGGCAATATGGTCCAGTAATACCTACTGTTTATCATTATTATAAAGCATTTAGAAGTAGTCCAATAAAAAACACTACAAATTTCAATAATTATAATTTAGAAATAAATCCAACTGATTTAAAATTTTTACGTTCAGTTTGGAATACATATAAAAACTATTCTGCAGTAGAATTAAGTGCAATGACACATCAAGTTGGAACTCCTTGGTTCATTACTTGGAATAATATGTCTCATAATAAATTTACTTTAGGTCTTAACAATAAACAAATTCCTGATAATTTAATTAAAGAACATTATCAAGAAAAAATAGAATTGTTAAATAAAAAAAAGCAGGAAGTATCATAAATCTTCATTAAATTATGGAATTATCAGAAGAAGATTTAAATAAACTTATTGATGAGACTTTTAAAAGCATTCAAGATTCTAAACAACCTGAAAGAGACGATAATGCCGAAAACACTTCTTTTGCTGAAAAAGAGGAGAAAAACTGGACTTCTCTTGACCAATTAGAAAACGAATATAAGTCTTTAGAAAATAAAAGATATAAAGATGACACTGCACACAGGAAAGTTTTGTCAACTTGGGCAGGAACTTTAGTTTCTTTTTGGTTGGTTTGTGTACTCCTAATTCTGACAAGTAATACAAATAAATTTAAACTTTCTGATTCTGTATTAATTGCACTTTTAGGAACTACAACTTTGAATGTTTTAGGGTTAATGGTTATAGTTTTGAATGATTTATTCAATAAAAGTAAATAATCTTTGCCACATTTAAAAAAATAAAAGTTTCAGTAATGTCAATGAACTTTTGATAATTGCAAACGTACTATTATTGGCAACACCGTATACAATTTATTACTAATTCTAGCCAATTAAAATAAACAGATATTCACCTTGCAAGTAGAAATAAAAAATCCACGAACAAAATGTTACAAATGTATGCGCCCTGCTAGCACTTGTATTTGTAAACATCTTAATTCTTTTCATACCAATACTCGTTTTATTATTTTGATGCATCCGAAGGAATACCGAAAAGAAAAAAGCGGAACAGGGCATATTACGAATCTTCAACTTGAAAATTCAGAAATTATAGTTGGTGTCGATTTTACGAATAATAGCCGGGTAAATGAAATACTTGCTGATAAAGAAAGTAACGCTTTCTTACTGTACCCAGGAAAAGATAATTTTAACTTCTCTACAAGAAAAAGTGCTGAAATAAACTCTTTTATGGGTGATAATCCACACATATTCATTCTCGATGGCACCTGGCCTTGCGCTCGTAAAATGCTTAAACTAAGTACCAATTTACAACAATTAAAAAGAGTCAGTTTTGATAATAAAATAAAATCGAAGTTTATTATTAAGCAACAACCAGCATCTCTTTGCCTTAGTACAATTGAGTCTGTTTACACCGTAATAAACTTACTTAACAAGGGTAATTTAGAAAAATGCGATACAAAAAACTTCCTGCTTCCTTTCGAAAAAATGATAGACCATCAACTCGAATATGCGCTAAACCCAAATAACAAAAACTATAGTGCTACAGCAAATAAAGAGATGATTACCAAAAACATGTACAAGAAAAAAACGGAAAGAAGTGTTATTTTTGAACAAAATAGTTGTAAGTGCTAAAACTGTTATAAAAATATAACTCATAAAAGAATGTACCAGTAATTTTAAAAATACAACTACCAAATAATTATGAATGATATAGTTGCAAGCATCACAATGATTCTTATTTTAGGTTGCCACGCGGCAGCTATTCTCATTGGCTATAAAAAGCAAAAAACTACTTTAATAATTTCTTATTTAAATGCAATTATTGTAGTTAGTTTCTTCATTTTTTGGATCATTGATAACCTTAACGTAAAACAACATAATTTCGGTTTTATAGAATTATTTGCAATAGGTATAGAAGTTTGTGTTTTAATAGCAGCCCTTTATTCTATCAGCGGTTTTTATAATAAAACCGTTGTGAAAGTGATCAATTATATTGGTTTCGGATTTCATTTTTTGTTTACAATAGGAATGTTGTATTTTATGTTAACATTTAAATTCGATACCCTTTTTTAAACGCCAAATTGCGTTAAGTGATGTTCTAAATGTTTGTAAAAAGAATTATTCCATTCTTTAGTAGATAATTTACCAAAAGAGTGTGATTCTTTTCCATCGAAATATTGCTCGCCTAATTCTTGAGTTTTTATTATAAAGGCGATTAAACGCTTTTTTTCTGTTTCAAATTCTCGTTCATCAGTAATTATAAATTGCGGAGCAGTTCTTCCGTTTTTAGCAAAAGGTGTTTCATTTACTACCGCTTTTTTTACGAATGTTTTAAGCATCATTCTAACAAAAACATTTGGCCTTGGATGCTTGCTTGTATAAATCATTTCATAAGCAACACAACAATGCGCTAACATTTCAGCAACGCCCATTTTACCCCAACTAGGTTGACTTGTTGGTGTTAATTGCGCTATTCTATTAATTACTTCGTTCGTAATTTCTTTGTTAAAAATGTTTTTCATTTTTTATGATTTTTTTGCTAATAAAATAATATCTGAAATATGTGCATAAATTACAATCGGCACAATTACACCACCTAATAATATGGTAGGGAAATAAGTAATCGCAGTATTTGGAACCGTATACCCAAAGTTTTTATATAATAATTCTTGTGATAAAAACCCGTTAGTTAAAATGAAAAGAATAAAAATCAATCCTAAAACATTCCATCCTAATAAAAGTTTTTTGTTTACGTTTCCGTATTTCATCCAAAGTAATAATAAAATAGATGTAATCCCTGGAATAATATCAAAATTCCAACCTTTAAAAGTCATTTCCATTGGTAATAATTCTCTTATTGCCAATTCAAACAACAATAATTCTACCGGAAAACGCACAATATGCACAGCGGTACTCCAACGAATATCTCTGTTTTTATAAAATTTATTTCTAATTAAATATACGATAAAAAATGCTGGTGGCGCCATTACCAATGGGAAGGTAGAATATGTATCACCTTCTGTATAATGGTAAACTCCGTTATAGGCAAGTATGCAAATTAATACAGACCAACCTATTATTATCGGTAAAGTTGTCTTTTTTAAGTTGTTCGATTTTACAAATGCGAAAATTGCATAGACTGTTATTAATAAAAACGAAATTGAAATATAAAGTGGTAAATCTGGTGTCATATTTTAATATTTATGTCAAAAATACTACAGCTATTTATAATAAAACTTGCCAATTGACAAGAAAGGGAAATTATATTGAGATAATACGCAATGAATAACATTTAGTTATTATGCGAATCTAAAACAAGTTCAGATTGACGGATATTTTTATAATTGATAACAGGTAATTATCTTTTTCGAAGTTTATCTTTCAAAGTCATTCCGTATTTATTTCTGAATCTTATCATTAAAAAAAATCATAATGAAAAAACCTATTCGTGTTGATAAATGCGGTTTTTAATGCATTATTTTAAATAGTAATTCCTTTAAAATATCTCTATGAGATTGATTAGCTCCTACCCCTTTACTTTTTACATCTGCTTCACGTAATAAAGCGATTACTTGTGATACTTTTCGCATTGGATAATTTTTTGCAGCCGAGCTATAATCGTCTACAAAAAACGGATTCACACCTAAATTTTTAGCTACCGAACCTTTCGATTTATCTTTTAATCCATGATACATTAATAGTTGTGTAAAAAAACTATTTAACAATGAAATAGTCATTACTAACGGGTTACTTTTCGGGTTTTGCGCAAAATAATTGATTATTCTATTTGCCTTAACCACATCTCTTTGCCCTATTGATTTACGCAACTCGAAATTATTAAAATCTTTAGAAATACCGATATTTTCTTCAATATGCTTATCGGTTATAATGCTATCTTTTGGTAAAACAGATGTTAATTTATCTAACTCGTTTGCTATTTTACTTAAATCAACTCCCAAAAACTCTACTAACATCTGAGATGCTTTAGGTTCTATATTGTACTTTTTGCCGCCTAAAACTCTACGAATCCAATCAGAAACTTGATTTTCATATAATTTCTTACTCTCGTAAATCAATCCATTTTTAGCAATTGTTTTATAGGCTTTTTTACGTTTATCTAACTTTTTGTATTTATAATTAAAAACCAAAACCGTAGTTGGTTGCGGATTTGTAGCATAAGCCTCAATCTTATCAATCGTACGACTTAAATCTTGTGCTTCTTTTACAATAATCACCTGGCGATCTGCCATCATCGGGTATCGTTTTGCTGACGAAATAATTTCATCAATCGAAACATCTCGACCATACATTACTACTTGATTAAATCCTTTCTCAGACTCATCAAGTACATTTTTTTCTATATAATCAGAAATTTTATCGATATAATAAGGCTCCTCACCCATTAAGAAATAAACAGGCTTTATGTTTCCTCCTTTTATATCAGCTATAATATTTTTAATTTCGTTCATATAATATTCGCTTTTAGCGATGTTGATAACATCGTCCTCCTCCTTTAACTTTTCTTCTACAAGAACTACCAGATTTTGTTCTTGCTCCACAAGTAGAACTACTATTACTACTTTTTTGATACAAATTTGATGAACGCCTTACTTGTTTTGTATGCTGATAACAATAACCATTTGCGAGTCTTGTTTTATGCTTACACCTCGTTCCTTTTTTGGTATATCCACTACATCGTACACTATTAGACTTTCCTACCGCTTTATTTTGAAAACTATTTGATACACCCAAAAAAGCAGGCTTACATATTTTACATCTTCCTAAACCAATTGTTTTAATTTCTTGCGTACTAACTTTTGCTGATACATTTTCAACCATTCGACAGGTAGCCGTATGAAACTTTTTCCCAGACGGTGTTTTGTAAAAACTTTGCGCTTGTACCTGAATTGCAACAATGAATAAAATGAAAAAGCTAAACCGCACTTTACTAAACTTAAATAATTACTTTTGAGACATGCAAAAACTGAATCTTCCTAACTATACATTCAAGCTCAAAAGTAACGAAAATAAGACGCTTATTTTTGATAAATGGAGAAAAAAATACTTGGTATTAACTCCAGAAGAATGGGTACGTCAACATTTTGTACAGTTTTTAATTGATGAAAAAAAATATCCTGTTTCGTTAATTGCTCTTGAAAAACAACTAACTATAAACAACTTAAAAAAACGCACTGATATTGTTATTTTCTCTTCGGATGGAACGCCAAATATTATTGTAGAATGTAAGGCTCCGAAAATTAAAATAGCACAAGACACTTTCGATCAAATTGCACGCTATAATTTAAAATTAGATGCCAATTACTTAATTGTTACCAACGGATTACAGCATTATTTTTGCAAGCTCGATAAAGAAAATGAAACCTATATTTTTTTAGAAGATATTCCTGATTATAAATAAGTTGCTACTTTGAGTAGCCTCACCGATTAGTTCTCGATACAAAACTCTAAAAAAAGAGTTTCACTCGAACTGACAACACATTAATTATAAACAAACTGCCACTTCGAGTATTTTGAAGAATGAAAAATGTATCGAGAAGTCTAGTTAATTAGTTATCAATACAAAGCTCTAAAAAAGAGTTTTACTCGAACTGACAAAACATTATAAAAAAACAAACTGTCACTTCGAGTATTTTGAAGAATGAAAAATGTATCAAGAAGTCTAGTTAATTAGTTATCAATACAAAGCTCTAAAAAAGAGTTTTACTCGAACTGACAAAACATTATAAAAAAACAAACTGTCACTTCGAGTATTTTGAAGAATGAAAAATGTATCGAGAAGTCTAGTTAATTAGTTATCAATACAAAGCTCTAAAAAAGAGTTTCACTCGAACTAACAAAACATTATAAAAAAACAAACTGTCACTTCGAGTATTTTGAAGAATGAAAAATGTATCGAGAAGTCTAGTTAATTAGTTATCAATACAAAGCTCTAAAAAAGAGTTTTACTCGAACTGACAAAACATTATAAAAAAACAAACTGTCACTTCGAGTATTTTGAAGAATGAAAAATGTATCGAGAAGTCTAGTTAATTAGTTATCAATACAAAGCTCTAAAAAAGAGTTTTACTCGAACTGACAAAACATTATAAAAAAACAAACTGTCACTTCGAGTATTTTGAAGAATGAAAAATGTATCGAGAAGTCTAGTTAATTAGTTATCAATACAAAGCTCTAAAAAAGAGTTTCACTCGAACTAACAAAACATTATAAAAAAACAAACTGTCACTTCGAGTATTTTGAAGAATGAAAAATGTATCGAGAAGTCTAGTTAATTAGTTATCAATACAAAGCTCTAAAAAAGAGTTTCACTCGAACTAACAAAACATTATAAAAAAACAAACTGTTACTTCGAGTATTTTGAAGAATGAAAAATGTATCGAGAAGTCTAGTTAATTAGTTATCAATACAAAGCTCTAAAAAAGAGTTTCACTCGAACTAACAAAACATTATAAAAAAACAAACTGTCACTTCGAGTATTTTGAAGAATGAAAAATGTATCGAGAAGTCTAGTTAATTAGTTCTCGATACAAAACTCTAAAAAAAGAGTTTTACTCGAACTGACAAATATTAATAACAAACAAACTGTTACTTCGAGTATTTTGAAGAATGAAAAAAATGTATCGAGAAGTCTTACTTGTTAATTCTCTATAAAAATAATTTCACTCGATCTTACAAAAAACAAGAACATAAACTGTAAATTCGCTCTCTTGAAAACAGCAATCGTTATATTAAATTGGAATGGTAAAAAATTGTTAGAACAGTTTTTACCATCGATCGTAAATTTTAGCTCGCAAGAAGCCGAAATTTATGTAGCCGACAATGCTTCTACAGATGATTCTATTGAATTTATCAAGCAAAATTATCCTACTGTAAAAATTGTAAAAAACAATATTAACGGCGGTTATGCAAAAGGGTATAATGATGCTTTACAACATATTGATGCCGATATTTATTGTTTAGTAAATTCGGATATTGAAGTTACTAAAAATTGGTTAACACCTATTTTAACTACTTTTAAAACAGCGCTAAACACTGCTATTATTCAGCCTAAAATTTTAGACTTTAAAGACAAATCGAAATTTGAATATGCGGGTGCTGGTGGCGGATTTATAGATTTATATGGCTATCCGTATTGTCGCGGGCGTATTTTTAATCATTTAGAAACCGATAACGGACAATTTAACGATACGACTGATATTTTTTGGGCTTCGGGGGCTTGTTTATTTATTCGCTCTGAGGTGTATCATAAACTAAATGGCTTTGATGAAGATTATTTTGCGCATCAAGAAGAAATCGATTTATGTTGGCGTGCTAAAAACGAAGGTTTTAACATAAAGTATGTGGGGGATTCAACAGTATATCATGTTGGCGGAGCTACATTGGAAGCTATCAACCCTAAAAAAACATACTTAAACTTTAGAAACAGCTTACTAAACGTTGTTAAAAACGTACCTAGAAAATGGTTTTTGTTCGTTGTTTTTTCTCGTTTGATCTTAGACGGAATTGCTGGTGTAAAATTCTTAACAGAGTTAAAACCTCAACACACAATTGCTATCGTAAAAGCGCATTTTAGTTTTTATGCAAACTTCTTTAAGTTTTTAGGAAAAAGAAAAAAACTACAAAAAAAAGCGAATTACAACAAACATACTTCTGTTGTTTGGCAATCTTATGCTTTAGGAAGAACTAAATTTAGCCAGCTGAGATAACTCTTTTTTACTGTTTTTTTTAATGGTTCCTAGGTATTGAATACATCAACCTAAATATTTTTTAAACTTATTTAATAAACAGTTATGATTCACAGGATGTGATTCCGAAATAAATTCGGAATGACGTTAACAAATAAAATCCTGACTAAAAAAACATGTTCTATGTTCTTTTTCTTTCTTTGAAATTTTTATACTCTTGAATCCGTAAAACTGAACTTGTTTCAGGTTCACATAATACAGGCATTCAATATCAAAAGTAAATTAGGAGTGACGTTTACGATACTCGGAAATTCATAAAAAGAGGTAGCCCCGATTGTAGCATTTGTTTGAGCTCCTCGCAGAGAGCGAGTGCGGAAAGCGGGAAATAGCTTCAAATGCTATATAATATATGTAGTTAAAAAAGTTATTTACAAAATATCTAAACTTCCTTTTCCTTCACGGATTACTTCTGGTAAATGGTTTGTTAAATCGATAACTGTAGAGGCGAAATTATCTCCGAAACCACCATCTACAACAACATCAACAATGTTTTGCCACTTCTCGAAAATCAATTCAGGGTCGGTAGTATATTCTATAACCTCATCTTCATCGTGAATAGAGGTTGAAACAATCGGGTTCCCTAAAGCTTCAACAATTGCGCGTGCAATTGCATTATCTGGCACACGAATACCTACGGTTTTACGCTTTTTAAATACTTTTGGCAAGGAGTTACTTCCTGGCAAAATAAAAGTGTATAGCTTCAGGCAACGCTCTTTTTAAAATTTTATAAGTAGCTGTGTCTATTTGTTTTACATAGTCTGATAAATGACTTAGATTATTACAAACAAACGAGAAGTTAGACTTCTCTAACTTTACGCCTTTTATTTTTGCTATTTTTTCTAAAGCTTTTGTATTGGTGATATCGCAGCCTAATCCATAAACAGTATCTGTTGGATAAATTACCAAACCGCCATTTTGCAACACTTTTACAATTTTAGCTATTTCTTTTGGGTTCGGGTTGTCGTTATACAGTTTTATGAATTGCGTCATACTATAAAAGTAATCTTTTGTGAATAAATACTCCTAATTTTTAGTTAAAAAATACGTTATTGATTATCATCAATGAAAAGATAATTGTTATAAAACATCTTTGTATGAAATTAACATTTATTTTATTATGAAAAAAATAAGCAGTATTCTTTTACTTTTATTAAGTTGTTTTTTATACGGACAAAATGGAGTTATCAAGGGCTTGGTTATAGATAAACAGTCTGAACTTCCTCTTATTGGAGCGACAATAGAATTACTAAATTCAAAAACACCTTTAGGCACGACTACCGATATTGATGGTTATTTTACTCTTAAGAACATTCCTTTAGGAAGACAAATTATAAGAGTTAGCTACGTGGGGTACGAAAATAGTACCATACCAGACATTGAAGTAAATTCTGGTAAAGATATTTCTCTTACAATTGCATTAACTGAAAACTTTAATCAACTTAATGAAATAGTTATTACAAGTTCTAACACCAGTAAACTTAAAGCTAGAAATAAATTTACCTCAATATCAGCCCGCCAGTTTGGTATTAAAGAAGTTGGTAGATATGCTGGTGGTAGAAGTGATGTTGCTAGACTTGCTAGTAATTTTGCGGGAGTTGCTGCTCCTAACGACAGTAGAAATGATATTGTAGTTAGAGGAAACTCACCTACCGGATTATTATGGCGTTTAGAAGGTATTCCAATACCAAGCCCTAATCATTTTTCAACCTTAGGTACTACAGGAAGCCCAATATCTGCTCTAAACCCAAATATGCTTAAAAATTCTGACTTTATTACTTCTGCTTTTCCTGCTGAATACGGAAATGCTATTGGTGGTGTTTTTGATTTAGGTTTTAGAAAAGGAAATAAAGACACCAACGAATTTTCTTTTCAAATGGGTGCTTTTTCAGGAATAGAATTAAGTGCTGAAAGGCCTTTTAACAAAAAAAACAATGGTTCTTTTTTAATTGCTGCCAGATATTCTTTAATAGGCTTAATAAATGGTGGTGGCACTAGTGATACTCCTAATTACATGGATGTTTCTTTTAATATAGATTTCGGTAAAAGTAAGTTAGGTGAGTTTTCTTTATTTGGAATTATTGGAGATTCTAGTATTGATTTTTTAGGTAAAGATTACGATAAAGATGATTTATTCTCTGCTCCAGATGAAAACTCTTTTGTTATATCTAATGTAGCACTTGTTGGCTTAAAACATAAATTACAACTTACAAATAATTCTTATTTAAAGACAATTATAGCTGGTACTTTTAATAAAAATGATTACAAAGAAGAACGTATATTAAATCTAAATACACCTTCACAAAGTAATTTAAAATATACAGAAAATATAGATAAGGAGACTCGTCTTATTTTTTCAACAATGTATAACACCAAAATAAATCAAAGACTAACATTAAGAACAGGGTTTTTAGCTGAAAATTTTAATATAGATTATGACAGAAAAGATAGATCGGAACAGCCTGATAACGACAACGATGGTAATCCTGATTTAGTTACTATTAGACAAATTAAAGGTGACTACACCATTTTTCAACCTTATATACAAAGTAAATATAGGCTTTCGAAAAAGTTGATTCTTAATACAGGGTTACATGCAATGTATAGTGATTTAAACGAGCAATTTGTTATTGAGCCTCGTGCATCTATAAACTGGCAATTGCATCCTAAACACGCTCTTAATTTTGGATATGGATTACATCATCAAAACACACCGAGCCCTTTAGTATTTTTAAATAAGAAAATAGATGGTATAAATACACAACCTAATAAAAATCTTGATTTTATTAAAAGTAATCATTTTGTACTTGGATATGATGTAAAAATAGCGCCAAAATGGAGAGGTAAATTAGAATTATATCATCAAACAATTAAAAATGCTGCGGTTGATAAAACTCCATCTAGCTATTCTTCATTAACAGAAGGAGCCGATTTTACTTTTTCTTCGGATAAAACCAATTTAACAAACGCTGGTACAGGAATTAACCAAGGACTTGAACTTACTTTAGAAAAATCATTTAGTAAAGGATATCATGCCTTAATTACAAGCTCAATATTCGATAGTACTTACAAAGGAAGTGACGATATAGAAAGAAATACTCCTTTTAATAACGGTTATGTTTTTAATTTTTTAACAGGAAAAGAGTTTAAATTAGGAGCTAGTAAAAACACGATACTATCAATAGACACTCGTTTTGTTAATGCAGGTGGTAAATATTTTACACCTGTAAATCTTGAAGCTTCAAAAGTTGCTGGTTATCAAATACTAGATAACTCCAATGCGTTTAGCAAGCAATATGACAACTACATGCGCTTAGATTTAAAAATAGGAGTAACTTTTAATAATAAAAAACGGAAAAGTTCTCATAAATTCTATGTTGATCTGCAAAATATTACAGATAAAGAGAATATTTTTGTAAAAAAGTACAACAGAACAACTAACACGATAGAACAAGTAAATCAAGCTGGTTTCTTTCCAGACTTTGGATATCGTTTTCAATTTTAACAACAAAAGTTTACCAACCATGCATAAACAAGTTATTGATTTCTTTAAGCAATTTATCTCTATGAGCGAAGAGTCTTCGAACTTTATCAAAGCTAATACGGTCGTTAAAAAAATAGCTAAAAATGATTTTTTACTAACACAAGGAAAAGTGTGTGATTTTGTTGCTTTTATTAACGAAGGCGCTTTTAGATCTTTTTATAGTGTTGATGGGCAAGAATACAGTAAACAATTTTTCTTTGAGAAAAACTTTTGTACAGATTATAGTAGTTTTCTTACTCAAAAAAATTCACTTAGCTATTTACAAGCTATTGAAGATAGTACTGTAATTATATTTAACAAGAAAGTAGTTGATGAAGCTTATAAAGTTATACCTAACTTTACTGTTTTTGGCAAAAAATTAGCCGAAAACTTGTACATTATTGTTTGTGATATTAAAGCTTCTTTTATCTTAAACACTCCAAAAGAAAGATATGAGAATTTAGTGAAAGAGAGGCCTAAGGTTATACAAAGAATACCACAGTATATGATTGCCTCCTACTTAGGTATTACTCCTGAAGCTTTAAGCCGAATAAGAAAACGTATTTTAAATAACAAAAACATATAATAAAAAGCTCCTTGTTTTAAATAAAACAAGGAGCTTTTTTAATGATTATAAAAATTAAACTAATCCTTCATTAAAAATCGAAATCGTCTATATTTTCAAAACCAGGATAATCATCATTAAACTCATCATCTAAATCATCAGGCATATCTGCCTTAAATTCTTTTTCTGGTGCTTCATCAGGAATTTCACCTACTGTTAAAATTATTTTAGATTCGGTAACTAGTTCGTCAGATTGCTCTACAACTTCCACATAAAACGTCCACATTTGTAAAAAATCATACACATATATCAGTTTATCATTCATACGTGGCAATGTTTCTTTTAAAACACAAGTAGCCATTGAAGCTTCTTCACCTGCTTCTGCCATATCGAATAACGGAATTTCTTCTCCTTGGTTCCAATCTTCATCGGTACGATAAAAAGAAGCCATTTCTTGTCCGTTAAAACCAAACGATTTAGCGATATCGAAATGTAAATCTTCTAATGATTTTACTTCATTAACCACTAATGTTCTAATTACATCTTTTTTGGTATCTAATATTACACGTACTTTATACATTCTATCATTTTTAGTCGCCACAAAAATACGTATTTTTGACTGAAAATTATAGCAAAATGAATAAGCAACAATCTCTCGATATACTTAACGGCTACAATAAAGATACTTTAATGGAAACTCTTAAAATTGAGTTCGTTAATGTTGGTGCTGATTTTTTAACGGCAAAAATGCCTGTAAACGCTAAAGTACACCAACCTTATGGTATTTTACATGGTGGCGCTACCGCTGCTTTAGCCGAAACTGTTGGCAGCTCTGCTTCTGCTTTTTTCTTAAATGATAAAAATAAAATCGTAAAAGGAATCGAACTGAGTATTAATCACCTAAAAAGTAAAAGAGAAGGAGAAGTTTTTGCCACTGCGAAAGCAATTCACCAAGGTAGAACAACGCATTTATGGGAAGTTAAAATTGTAGATGAAGAGGGTAAATTAATTTCTCTATGTAAAATAACTAACATAGTTTTAGATAAGAAGTAAATGAAATTATTTAAGAAAATTTTTAAAATTATAGCGCTATTTTTATTTTTAGCGCTTGTAATTATATATTTCTTATTCTCTAGTTTCTCCGTGCCAAAATCTGACAAAAAAGTAATTAGTAAGTTTATTAATAATAGTATAAAACCTACAATAACACACGAAACCTTTGCGTCTTATAAATACAGAAAGATAACCATACAAAAAGATACTACATTGCCTACATTGGTTTTTGTTCATGGAACCATTGGTTCATCTACCGATTTTATTGAGTATATGACTGATAGTTTGCTGTTAACTAAAACAAATATGGTTTCTTATGACAGAATTGGTTACAATTATAAAGATGCCAATTCGGTACAAGAAAGCATTGCTTTTGAGCGTAATATGCTACACGACATTATTAAAAACTTACATCCTAAAAAAACAATTTTAGTCGGCTATTCTTATGGCGGACCAATTGCTTTAGCGGTAAAAAAAGAGGTAAAGAAAGTTATTTTACTAGCTCCTGCAGTTTATAGTAAAGTAGAACCGATGCCTTGGGCTATTAATTTTTACAAATGGAACGTAACGCGTTGGTTGATTCCTGCGGTTTGGAAAGAGGCTTCTAAAGAGAAAATATCACATAAAAAAGATTTACAGCATTTTGAAAACAACTGGAAATCTTCTCCTAATAAAGTTTTAAGTATTCACGGAACCAATGATTGGATTGTTCCTTTTGAAAACTCTTTGTTCTTACAAAATCAATTTACAAAAGAGCAGTTCGAATTAACTACTCTTAATAATGCAGGACATGGATTAATATGGAGCAACTTTAAAGAAATTAAACAACAATTACTAAATCAATTAGATTGACTATATTTTTAAGCATAGAAAAAGCTCTCGAAAGCAAGCTTCCTTTTGTCGTTTATCGAAAACCAAATACTACATTATTAAAAGGATGGTTTCAAAAAAACGATAATTTATATACTTCGAAAGAGTATACCGAAAGCGGATTTATATTTGCGCCTTTTGATGATAAAAATGCTGCTATTTTACTCCCTAAAGAACATTCTCTTTTTCAGGAAGAAGAAGCCTTATTTAAGATTGATTTAAGTGATGAAAATAATTTTGAGCCTGATTATTCTTCAGAAAAATCACATATCAATTTAGTTGAAAAAGGTATTAAAGCGATTGATGAAAATCAATTTAAAAAAGTTGTTTTATCAAGAAAAGAAGAACTAAAACTCACCGATTTTAACGCTATTAAAACATTTAAAAAGCTACTAGCTAATTACCCAAATGCATTCACTTATATATGGTTTCATCCGAAAGTTGGAACGTGGCTAGGTGCAACGCCAGAAACTTTAGTACAAATTAAAGACAACAATTTTAAAACAATGTCTTTAGCAGGAACACAAGTTTTTAATAACACAACTAATGTTTCTTGGTCTCCAAAAGAAATTGAAGAACAACAATTTGTAACCGATTATATAACAGATAAACTTATAAGTATTTGTAAGAAAACAGTAAAAGGAACTGTAAAAACTATAAAAGCGGGAAACTTATTACATTTAAGAACCTTAATTTCTGGAGAAATGAATTCAGAAAATTCGACTTTAATAAAAAAACTACATCCCACTCCGGCTGTTTGCGGATTGCCTTTAGAAACCTCTAAAGCCTTTATTTTAAAAAACGAAAATTATAACCGAAGTTATTATACTGGTTTTTTAGGCGAATTGAATTTAAAAATTGATACCAAAAACACTTCTGAACTTTTTGTGAACCTTAGGTGTATGGAAATTAAAAACAGCTCAGCTTTTATTTTTATTGGTGGCGGAATTACCAAAGAAAGCAACCCTAAAAGTGAATGGAAAGAAACTATTGCGAAAACAAAAACAATGAAAAAAATATTATAGAGGAAAAACACCCTGTAAAAAAAATATTTTCCTTGTATTTAAACTTACCAATTGACAATAACCATATAATCAACTATATTTAAGCTCATTAAAATTGGTTATATGAGAGAAAAATTACTTAAAAAAAACAATCTTTACTATAAACTTAATAGTAAAGTTGGTAGAATCTTAACACAAGAACAACTAATTGAAACAACATCTAAAACAAGCAACAAAACAAGAGAGCTTGTTAATTAGCATTGTAAAAAATAAAAAGCACCAACCTTTAACAGTTAGTGCTCTTATGTGTAAATTGAATTTGAATTGATTTTTTTAGCTTTAACTTAAATGCAAACTATAGTTTGTATTTAGGTTTTTGCTTACAGTTATCTTCTGCTTAAATATCGTCGAAAGAAACGTCTGTAAAACTTTCAGCTGAAGCTACTTCTTGCTCTTCGCCTGCTGTTTCTTCTTCTTTTTTGTAATCTTTTTGGTGACGTTCACTTATTACTTCAGATCCTTTTTCGTTTACAATAAAATCAGTCGCTTTATTTAGCATCTCTTTAAAGTCAGAAAAATCTTCTTTATATAAGTAAATTTTATGCTTTTGATAATGAAAAGAACCATCATCATGAGTGAATTTTTTACTCTCGGTTACTGTTAAGTAATAGTCATCTGCTTTTGTAGATCTTACGTCAAAAAAATAGGTTCTTCTTCCTGCTCTTAAAACTTGTGAAAAAATTTCTTCTTGCTCTACTCTCTCTCTCTCACTCATAATTCGTTTCTTAAATAATAATTGTTTACTTAAAATTGCTCAACAAATCTAACAAAATAATTGACTTGGCAATACGAAACCTTACATTTCTTTTTCTAAAAGTTGCTGTTCGTACAGCTCTTTATAATAACCTGCTGTTTCTATTAATTGATTATGAACACCTTGCTGAATAATCTTACCTTCATCTAAAATAATAATTTTGTCCGCGTTTTTTGCTGATGAAACTCTGTGACTAATAATAATTGTAGTTTTATCGCTTGATACTTTTTCTAAATTTGAAAGAATTTGTTCTTCGGTTTCTGTATCAACTGCAGACAAACAATCATCAAATATTAAAATTTTAGGATTCTTTATAATAGCTCTTGCAATTGATATTCGTTGCTTTTGTCCTCCCGACAAAGTAACACCTCTCTCACCTAAAATAGTTTTATAACCTTCTTTAAAATCGACTATATTATCATTAATCACCGCATTTTTTGCCGCTGCTATAATTTCTTCTTCAGAAGCGTCTTCCTTTCCGAACTTTATATTATTCTGAATCGTATCAGAAAACAAAAACGGATCTTGTGGCACAAAACCAATTTGCCTTCTTACATCATATAAATTGCACTCCTTAATATTTATCCCGTCAATTAAAACCGCTCCCTCACTTACATCATACAAACGAGAAATTAAATTAATTATTGTTGTTTTTCCACTTCCTGTTTTTCCTAAAATAGCTAGAGTCTCTCCTTTTTTAATTACTAAGCTCACTTTATTTAAAGCCGTAATATTAGTATCTTCATACGTTAAAGACACATCTTTAAATTCAATTTCTCCTGCAACCTCAGTGGTTACATCTGTATTATTTACAATCTCTGGAATCTCTTCTAAAAACTCATTAATTCGTTGTTGCGAAGCTTCCGCTTGCTGCACCATAGAAGTTACCCAACCAACTACTGCTACAGGCCAAGTAAGAATGTTTACATACATTACAAATGCCCCAATTGCTCCTAGTTGAATTTCGCCTGCGATGTATTGTTTACCACCAATATACAATACAATAATATTACTTAACCCAATTAATAAAATCATCAAAGGAAAAAATAAAGCTTGAATTTTATATAACTCTATGTTCTTTTCCTTGCTCTGATCTGCTATTTCATCAAACGACGCAATCACCTCTTGTTCTATCGCATAGGATTTCACCACATTAATTCCCGAGAAAAACTCTTGATTAAATGTTGTTAATTTTGATAAATATTGTTGAACAACTGTACTTCGTTTATTAATTTGTTTACTTAACACAAAAATAGAAACCGACAGAATAGGAAACGGAACCATCGTATATAATGTAAGCTTTGGTGAAATGGCATACATTTGAGAAAACCCAATTGCTAGAGATACCAACATGTTTAAAGAATACATGATTGCTGATCCAAAATACATACGAACCTTAGAAACATCTTCACTAATACGATTCATTAAATCACCCGTTCTATTCTTCTTATAAAAGTTAATAGATAAGCGTTGATATTGCTGATAAATTTCATTTTTTAGGTCAAATTCTATCATTCTCGACATTACAATAATTGTTTGTCGCATTAAAAAAGTAAAAAACCCTCCCAATAAAGTTACTCCGATAATAAGTAATATATTATTTAGTAAAACTGTTTTCACTTCTGACAAATCTGTTACTTTACCTAACTGATAATCTTCAACAACATTTAAAGAATCACCAACAAAATCGGGAATTTTAAGTGTTAAAATCTTTGCTAATACTGTAATTAAGACTCCTAATAATAATCT
Source organism: Tenacibaculum retecalamus (assembly GCF_027941755.1). Classification (NCBI taxonomy): domain Bacteria; kingdom Pseudomonadati; phylum Bacteroidota; class Flavobacteriia; order Flavobacteriales; family Flavobacteriaceae; genus Tenacibaculum; species Tenacibaculum retecalamus. The sequence continues at coordinate 2,076,353 of NZ_CP115916.1, forward strand.
CCATTTATATTTTATAAAGTATTTATTAAGATATTTTAATGAATTCAATGTGAAAAATGTTTTTTTAGTTAAAATTCAGGGCTAATAACCCTTTGTTGTTAAAGATAACACAATTAAGACCACTTTTTTTGCTTATGTTTTAACGATTTCTTACTTTTGTACTCGAATTTTTGAGATTCTTAAAACACTCTCAAATTAAAAATCAAAACAAATGACATCAGAAATCATTGATACTAAAGACCTTAAGAACGACCCAGTATTTGGTCAGTTATCTTTCGACAATCACGAACAAATCGTTTTTTGTAATGACGAAGATACAGGTTTAAAGGCAATAATTGGTATTCATAATACAACTTTAGGATCTGCTTTAGGAGGTACTAGAATGTGGCAATATACGAATGAATGGGAAGCGCTTAATGACGTATTACGTTTATCTCGTGGAATGACTTATAAATCTGCTATTACAGGATTAAATCTTGGTGGTGGTAAAGCCGTAATTATTGGTGATGCTAAAACTCAAAAAAACGACGCTTTAATGCGTAAGTTTGGAGAGTATGTTAATTCTTTAAGCGGAAGATATATTACAGCAGAAGATATTGGTATGGAAACTCGCGATATGGATGTTATCCGTGAGGTTACACCACACGTAACTGGAGTTTCTGAAGCTATAGGTGGATCTGGAAACCCTTCTCCTGTAACTGCTTATGGTGTTTACATGGGAATGAAAGCTGCTGCAAAATATCGTTTTGGAACAGACAATTTAGAAGGTAAAAAAGTTTTAGTACAAGGTGTTGGTCATGTTGGTGAAACTTTAGTAAAACACATTACTGATGAAGGAGCAAAGGTTATCTTAAATGATATAAACGAAGCTCGTTTAGAAGAATTAAGTAAAAAATACGGTGCAAACGTAGTTTTAGGAAATGATATTTACGGATTAGATGTAGATATTTATGCTCCATGTGCTTTAGGTGCAACAGTAAACGACCAAAGTATTGCGCAATTAAAAGCGAAAGTTATTGCAGGTGCTGCAAATAATCAATTAGCAGACGAATTAAAACACGGTAAATTATTAAGAGAAAAAGGAATTGCTTATGCTCCTGATTTCTTAATTAATGCTGGTGGAATTATAAATGTATATGCAGAAGTTGTTGGTTATGACAAGGCTGAAAGCATTAAAAGAACTGAAAACATCTACAATACTACCTTAGATATTTTCAACTTAGCTGATAAAGAAAGTATCACAACACACCAAGCTGCTTTTAATATTGCACAAGCAAGAATTGATGCTCGTAAAAAAGAGCAAAATAGCTAGATAAAAAACAAAAAAGTTTTACTTTTGCAGAGCGTTAGAAATAGTTTCTATCGCTCTTTTTTTTAAAGTTCTTTAAAATGATTAACAGAAGACATATTCGAGTTAAGGTAATGCAGTCGGTTTATGCAATGCAGCAATCGCAGAGTGATGATATTGTAAAAGAAGAAAAGTTCTTAAAAAACAGCATTCAAAAGATGTATGATTTATATGTTCTAAACCTTCAATTACTGGTTGAAGTTCAGAAATTGGCTCATAAGAGAATGCAACTTTCTAAAAAGAAAATACTCGTTACTAAGGACGATTTAAATCCGAATACGAAATTTATCGACAACAAAATTTTCAGTTTACTAAGTGAAAGCACTAGCTTAGAAGCTTATGTTGAACTTAATAATCTTAATTATTGGGAATTTGACAATGAATATGTACGTATTATTTTAGACGAATTACAAAAAAGTGATTTGTATAAAAAATACATGGATACTGCTGAAGATTCATACAAGGTTGATAAAACTTTTATTATCGATTTTTTTAAAGAAATAATTGCTCCTAATGAAAAACTAGCAGATTATTTTGAAGATAAAATGATTTCATGGGTAGATGATATTCCTTTTGTAAATACTTGGATTGTGAAATCTTTAAATAAACAAAAAGCTCAAAATCCTTTTATTTTAGGAAGTTTATATAAAGACAGTGAAGACAAGCAATTTGTAGGTGATCTATTTACAAAAACAGTTTTACATCAACATAAATATCAAGAAGATATTATTGAAAAAACACCTAACTGGGAAGCTGATAGAATTGCAGATATTGACATGATTATCATAAAAATGTCTATTACCGAATTTTTACATTTTCCATCTATACCAAGCAGAGTTAGTATCAATGAATACATCGAATTAGCAAAAGATTATTCTACCAATAAAAGTGGTTATTTTATAAATGGTGTTTTAGATAAATTATCTAAAGACTACCTCGCAGACAATAAGATGGTTAAAATTGGTAGAGGATTATTATAAAAAATCATTATTTTTACAAAAAATAAATTAAAACATATTAAAATGAAGAAAATAGCCTTAGCAATTGCATTTGTTCTTTCAACAGGAATATTAGTTTCTTGTGGAGATGGAAACGCAGCATCTAAAGTAAAAAAAGAAAACGTAGAAAACGCTGAAAAAAGAGATGTTACTATTAGTGCTGGTTCAGCTTCTATTTCTTTTGACAAAGAAGAATATAATTTCGGAACTGTTAAAGAAGGAGAAATTGTTAAAACTACTTTTATCGTAACAAATACAGGTAAAGGAGATTTAGTAATTACAAATGCACAAGCAACTTGCGGTTGTACGATACCTGTTTGGCCAAAAGAAGCAATTGCTCCTGGAAAAACTGGAGAAATACAAGTAAGTTTCAACACAAACGGAAAACCAAACAAACAATCTAAATCGATAACATTAACTACCAACACAACAAAAGGTAGAGAAATTTTAAAGATTTCAGGTATGGTAACTCCTAAAAATAAAGCAGTATAATGTTTGCAACCATTTTTTTACAAGCAAGTACACAAGAAAGCATCATGAATATGCTTCCTTTTGTTGCAATGATTGGAGTGTTTTACTTTTTGATTATTCGTCCGCAGATGAAACGTCAAAAAAACGAAAAGAAATTTCAAACTACCGTTCAAAAAGGAATTAAAATAATTACTACTAGCGGAATTCACGGTAAAATTGTTGAAATTAATGACAACGATAATACCATTACTGTTGAAACAGGTGCTGGGAAAATAAAATTTGAACGCTCTGCTATTTCAATGGAGTTAAGTAAAAAATACAATACTGAGATTAAGAAATAATTTAAAGTATTTATCATAAAAAAGAGCGCTAATTAGCGCTCTTTTTTGTTTTTTATGTAGATTGCATTATATTACTAACTGTGAAAAATAAACTTAACATACCCAAAACTTTTTTTGGTTTTTTATTAGCCTCTGTATTCATTTGGCTCCTTATAAACCTTTCTAAGGAATACACTACTGAAATAACAATTAGCACGGTATATACCAATTTACCTATCAAAAAAACGATTATTGATATTCCTGTAAAAGAAATTCCCTTACTTGTAAAAGGAAGTGGATTTAAATTAATTACTACAAGTCTTACCAATAATCCGATAATGTTAGATTTAGAAAAAATCAACAACAAAAAAGATACTGACTACTACTTTTTAACTAATAAATTACAGTCTGAAATACAAGATCAATTAAAATCAGGCATTGAGTTAATTAGTATTAAAACAGATACAATTCCGTTAAAAGTAGGTACATTACATTCAAAAAAAGTTCCTTTAAAAACAGCCTTAGATATTACATTTCAACTTGGTCATGATTTAGCTACTCCTATAAGTATAAAACCCGCTACAATACTAATCTCGGGAGAACAATCGTTGTTAAAGAAAATAAAATATTTAAGTTTAGAGAATATTAGTTTAGAAAATATTTCTGAAAGCACAAAAATAAAAGCAGTAATAAATGTTCCTGAAAACGTAAGAACAGATATCACTTCTGCTGAAATAAATATTGTTATTGATAAATTCACCGAAGGGGAAATAGAGGCTCCGATTTTAGTTAAAAATGCCCCAAAAGGAATAAATATTTTTCCTAAAAAAGTGAAGATAATTTATAAAGTAGGTTTAAATAATTTTAATAAAATAAATGCAAATCTATTTGAGGTAATCTGCGATTATAATCAAGTTAAAAACAACGAAACTTCATACTTAACGCCACAAATCATAAAGTCTCCAGGTGCTATTACGCTTGTAAGAACCGTACCAGAAAAAATAGATTTCTTAATACATAAATAATGGTAATAGGCTTAACAGGAGGTATTGGCAGCGGAAAATCTACAGTTATAAAAATGTTTTCTAAATTCGATAACATTGCTATTTACATTGCTGATGATGAGGCTAAAAAACTAATGAATTCTTCGGATGAAATTAAAACGCAACTAATTGCTAAGTTCGGAAAAGAAACATATCGTAATAATCAACTCAACAGACCTTATTTAGCGAGCATTGTTTTTAATGATCCAGAAAAATTAAAAACGCTAAATGCCATTGTACATCCTGTTGTAAATGATCATCTACAACAATTTATACTCCAAAACGTTAACAAAGAATACATTTTATATGAAAATGCAATTCTCTTTGAAAATGGCAGCAATGCTTTTTGCGACAAAATAATTACGGTAACTGCCCCTGAAAACATCAGAATTCAGCGTGTTTTAAAAAGAGATAATTCAACGATTGCTACTGTTAAGAGTAGAATTAAAAATCAATGGAATCAAACAAAAAAAACATTACAATCTCATTATATTATTGAAAATAATACACTTACAAAAACTGAACTCCAAATATTAAATATTCATAATATTTTAACAAAAACAACCAAATAGTTTGCGTTTTACCAATAGTATTTCTTAAAATTATCTTAATTTTACAGAAACTCTGTTAATCTAAGTTAAAAGTAGACACTCCTTCATTTTATTGATTTATTTTTGAATAATGGGTAAGAGAATTTTTATTCTTATTGTTGTTTTAATGAGTATTTCTTTAATAGGAATCATCTCAGTTCAAGTATATTGGATTAAGGATGCTATAAAGAATAAGCAACAACAATTCGACAACAACATTACAATTGCATTGGCACGAACATCCGAAAGGATAAAAGACAGAGAATACTCTGAATTCCTTCAAGATAATCAAGAATTTCTTAAGGATAAAAAGTTTGTTTCTGATGCAGAGATAACCACGTATTTATTTCAACAAATAGACACAACAAATAAAAGAAAGTTCACATTCGGTACAACTATTTTGGGTGAAAGCATAAAAATGCCTGGTGATTTTGTTGATAATGATTCTATTGTTGTTAAACGTTATTCAGGAAAACAAGATTTTTATTTCTCTCAGGTAATTAAATCAGATAATAATGATTTTAATTCTTTTATAGAAGAAAATAGTTATTCAACTTTTAAAACCTACCCTAAATTTAATAGGCGGTTAATTGAAAATATGTTACGCCAAAGAAATAGGCTATATCCAATTAATCAACGTATTGGTAATAAAGAATTGAATTTTACGATACAAGAAGAGCTTGCCAAAATGAATATAACCCAAAACTTTAAGTATGGTGTTTATGAAGATGGTTTAGCTACACAATTAAAATCGGGTTATTTTACTATACACCCGAAAGATGCGAATTACCCGTTGTTTGAAGACGACAATGGAGATAGTAAATATAAGCTATATATAAAGTTTCCTGATGAGCGTAAAAACTTATTATCTGGAATGATGAAAATTTTAGGTTTATCTTTATTATTTATTGGAATAATTATTGCTGCTTTTTCTACATCACTATATCAGTTGGTTCGTCAGAAAAAGATATCAGAAATAAAAACAGATTTTATCAATAATATGACACACGAGTTTAAAACACCTATTGCTACTATTAATTTAGCGCTAGATGCTATTAAAAACCCTAAAATAATATCTGATGAAGAAAAAGTAAAGCGCTATGTACGCATGATACGTGAAGAAAATAAACGTATGCACGGACAGGTAGAAAATGTATTACGAATTTCTAGATTAGAAAAAAATCAAGTTGAAATTAGTAAGGATGCTACCGATATGCACGACACAATAGAGGAAGCTATTGAACATATTCAATTATTAGTAGATGATAAAAAAGGAAGTGTAACATCACATTTTGAAGCTATATCGACTGAAGTTCTTGGAAATCAATTTCATTTAACGAACATCATTGTAAATATGTTAGAAAATGCTTTAAAGTATTCAGATGAGGCTCCTAAAATTGATGTTTATACAGAAAACACAAATAAATACTTTATCTTTAAAATAAAAGATGAAGGGATTGGAATGAGTAGAAATGCTCAGAAATATGTTTTTGATAAATTTTATAGAGAACATAAAGGGAATATACATAACGTAAAAGGTCATGGTTTAGGATTAGCTTACGTTAAAGAAATTATAGAAAGCCACCAGGGTAGTGTTCATGTTGAAAGTGAGAAAGGCAAAGGAAGCTTATTTACTGTGAAAATACCATTAATATAAAATAAAATAAATGGGAAGTAAAAGAATATTATTAGTAGAAGACGATCCGAATTTCGGAACAGTTCTTAAAGATTATTTAGCATTAAATGATTACAATGTAACACATGCTAAAGACGGTATAGATGGATTAATCATGTTTAAAAACGGAGATTATGATTTATGTATTTTAGATGTAATGATGCCTCGTAAAGATGGTTTTTCGTTAGCGCAAGACATCCGTGTAACAAACAAAGAAATTCCGATTGTATTCTTAACAGCTAAAACATTAAAAGAAGATGTTTTAAGAGGATATCAAGTAGGTGCTGATGACTACTTAAATAAACCTTTCGATTCTGAAGTTTTATTACATAAAATAAAAGCAATTTTACAGCGTAAAGAAAACGAAAAATCGAGTGACACTGATGAATTTGAGTTTAAAATTGGAGGTTTTGATTTTAACTCTAAACTTCGTCACCTTTCACTTAACGGTGCTGAAGCGCAAAAACTTTCACCTAAAGAAAGCAAACTTTTAAGAATGTTAGCTGTGCATAAAAACGATTTAATGCCACGTGAATTAGCCTTAACAAAAATATGGAGAGACGATAATTATTTTACTTCTCGTAGTATGGATGTGTACATTGCTAAGCTTCGTAAGTATTTAAAAGGTGATGAAAATGTTGAGATTTTAAACATTCATGGAGAAGGATTTAGACTGTTAGAGAAAATATAGAACAGTAATTCTAAAAATTACGAATTTAAAGACTTCCTTTTCCCAGGAAGTCTTTTCTTTTTTATAAATTGTAACAATAATTTTAGTAATTCGTCGAATACTTATAATCAACAAAATCGAAAAATTTGGAAACAATTTTATCAATAAAAAACCTCGATAAAAAATACGGCAAAGTCCATGCAGTAAATAACCTTTCTTTTGATATTCAAAAAGGAAATGTTTATGGAATTCTTGGACCCAACGGAAGCGGAAAATCAACTACTTTAGGTATTATTTTAAATGTAGTAAATGAAAACTCTGGAAGTTTTAGTTGGTTCGACGGAAAGCTTTCTACTCATGAAGCCTTAAAAAAAGTAGGTGCTATAATTGAGCGTCCTAATTTTTATCCATACATGACCGCTGTTCAAAATTTACAATTAATTTGTAAGATTAAAGGAGTTTCTGCTGATAAAATTGATGAAAAATTAAAAGTAGTTAATCTTTTCGAAAGAAGAAATAGCAAATTCAGAACCTACTCTTTAGGGATGAAACAACGTTTAGCAATTGCTTCAGCATTGTTAAATGATCCTGAAATATTAATTTTAGACGAGCCTACTAATGGATTAGATCCGCAAGGAATCCATGAAATCCGTCAAATAATTAAGGATATTGCCAAAAACGGAACCACAATTTTACTTGCCTCTCACCTACTCGATGAAGTTGAAAAGGTATGTACACACGTACTAATTATAAGAAACGGGGTAAAACTATACAGCGGTAATGTTGATAATATGATTGTTTCGAACGGAGTTATAGAAGTAAAAACAGACGATAACATTGATAAATTAGTAAATGTTTTAAAAAACTATTATGAAGTTGCCTCCGTTGATGTTGAAGGTGATTTGGTTACTGCTCGTTTAGAAAATGAAATTCCGGCTTCACAATTAAACAAACACTTATATGAAAACGGAATAATTGTATCGCATTTAGTTAAACGTAAACTTAGCTTAGAACAACAATTTTTAGATTTAACTAACAACAACTAATTCAACAAATATGTTACGCCTTTTATATATAGAATTCCATAAATTAAGATACAATAGAGCTAGTAAAGTTCTTTCAATAATTTATTTTGCCTTACTAACATCTGTTGCTTTAATTGCAGCAATTAAATTTGACGTAGATCCAATAAAATTTCATTTAGCCGATCAAGGAATATTTAACTTTCCTTACATCTGGCATTTTAACACCTATATGGCTGCTATTTTCAAGTTCTTTTTACTACTTGTAATTGTATCTATGATGGCCAATGAATACAGTTACAAAACTTTAAAACAAAATTTAATTGACGGGTTAAGTAAAAAAGAATTTATTCTTTCAAAATTTTATACCGTGATTGCATTTGCTGTAGTATCAACTATTTTTGTTTTTGCTATTTCTTTAATATTAGGAGGTATTTATTCAGACTTCAATGAATTATCTATTATTTTTTCTGATTTAAGTTATCTATTTGCTTTCTTTATAAAACTAGTAGGTTTCTTTTCTTTCGGATTATTTTTAGGAATCTTAATTAAACGATCTGCCTTTGCTGTTGCAGCAATGATTGTATGGTTAATTATAGAAAGTATTTTTAAAGGCTATTTATATTGGACATTTAAAGACCTAAAAACAGGTACCGAGTCTGCCGTAGATGCTATTATGCAATTTTTTCCATTAGAAGCAATGGCTAACCTAATAAAAGAACCATTCACAAGGCTAGGCGCTGTTAAATCTGTTGCTAATCAAATAGGGGAAAATTTCACTAAAGATTATTCTGTTGGCCTTCTTAATATTGGTATTGTTTTAATATGGACTACCATTTTTATATATGCTTCATATTTTTTGTTAAAAAAACGAGATTTATAGAGGGTAATAAGTAGTTTAGCTGTTTTACTATAACAATAAACTACTTTAATAATGAGAAGAACTCTGTTACTTTTTATCTTTTTTACTTCTTTATCAATATATAGTCAAAAAGAAGCTAATTTTTGGTTTTTTGGAAGAAATGCAGGGATAGATTTCAATAATAACACCGTAACCTCATTAAATAATGGATTATTAAACACCGATGAAGGCTGCTCATCTATTGCTGATGAAAATGGTGCTCTTCTGTTTTATTCTGACGGAATTAACGTCTGGACTAAAAACCATGAGTTAATGAAATATTCGAACGGTAGTCTTGCAAATAATTTACAAGGAAACCCTTCGAGTACGCAATCTGGCTTAATCATCCCGAATCCTGAAGATAAAAACATCTACTATATTTTTACTGTAGGTACAGACTATGTAGGTAATGGAAGTGTATACCCTGTTAACCCTGGTTTTAATTTTTATACAATTGATATATCAAAAGGTAACGATGGAGAAATTACTAACGGCTACCAATAAACCTTTCCGACGGAAAAGATTTAACTTGGTCTGAAAAAGTAACAGCTGTTCAAGGAAAAGACTGTACGGAAATTTGGATTCTTTCAATAGTACAAAACACTTTTTATGCTTATAAGGTTGATAAAGATGGTGTAAAAAACACAAGTCCTGTTACCTCTTTATCTTCATACACCTTAAAAGATAAAAGAGGTTATTTAAAAGCCTCACCTGACGGAACAAAAGTAGCTTTAGCTGATTTCACCAACGACGGAAGTGGTAGATTTGTTTTATATGATTTTGATAATGCTTCAGGAAAAATAACATCAAATGGATTACTTCTTACTGATGGGGCTTTTGATGGGAGTCCTTATGGAGTTGAGTTTTCACAAAATTCAACAAAGCTATACACCTCTACATACACACAAAGTTCTGATGCTTTTAATATTCTTCAGTATGATTTATTAAAAGCAAACATACCAAATACCAAAACTAACGTTTGGTCTGGCACAGGCTACCGAGGAGCATTACAATTAGGCTATGATGGAAGAATTTATGCGTCCATACCTGATAAAACACATTTAAGTGCTATAGAAAACCCAGAAGATGCAGCTACAAACATTAACTTTAATCCTAACGCTATCCATTTAGGTGGTGCAATATCTTCACAAGGATTACCGCCTTTTATACAGTCTTTTTTTGCCCCCGTTAATTTAATAAACACAACTACAAATGTAGTTTTAAATAATTCAAATCAGGTATTTTGTATCGGCGAAACCTATGAAATTGAACCCGAGAAAAATGACCCTACTGATACCTACACTTGGTTTAAAGATGGTATAGAAATTACTACTTCTAGAATATTAACAATTGACAACACCAATTTTGGCAGTGGTTTATATGAAGTTAAAATAGAATCGACATCTGATTGTAAAAAAACTTTTACAGGAAGGGTTCAAATTACTTTTGTACCCAAACCTACCATAAACAATATATCAACTTACATTCAATGTGATTTTGACAGCAATCCTGTTGATGGATTTGCTGCCTTTAATCTTCAAAACTTAGAAAATGATTTAGTAAACGATTCTACAAATATGTCTTTTGATTTCTTTGAAACATCAGATAGTAGTTTTTCTTCACCTTTAAACAAGGTAAATTATATAAATAGTGTTTCAACGAGTCATTCAGTATTAGTAAGAGCAACTAATACGATAACTAATTGCTATCAAACTGCTACAATCAATTTACAAGTAAACCCTACTGGTTTAACGTCTTACAGCAATGAACATATTCCAGAATTGGATGAAAACGAAATAAATTTAACTGCTAAATTTAGTATTGGCTCTAATAATGGTATTTTTGATTTCTCAAAAAAAACACAACAAATAATATTTAATTCAAGTGGAGCTCTTTCTTTAACAACACACGATTTTCAGTATTATCGTACTTCTCAAGATGCTTCTTTACAAACGAATCAAATTTTAACTCCATATGAAGATGATTTATTTAGTGATAATTCTGATGTATATGTTAGAATTTCAAACAAAGGAGTCAATTCTTGTGAAGCTGTAGGTAGTTTTAAAATTTTTGTCGAAAAGCTACCAATTCCTCAAGGTGATTTAAATGAAATTATTTTATGTGTTGATAACCCTAGAAGAACACCACAACTTCAAACGACTTCTTTAAATGCTGATACTGGTACTAGTACAGATACTTACAAATGGTTTTTAAACGGAGTTCAAATACTAGGTGAGATATCTGCTATACATAATGCTTCTGCTGGTGGGTTATATAAAGTTGAGGCTTATCGAAATCATCCTAATATCACCACCCCTTACATGGGATATAATACTTTTAGAGTAAAAGAATCTAATCAAGCTTTAGTTATCAAAATAACATCTGCTGATGACAACGATATTCCTGAAAACAATAAAATTAAAATTACAATAGATGGTATTGGTGATTATGAATACGCCTTAAACAGTACAAATCTTAGTGATTTTATAAAAGGAGAAGAAAACCTGTCTCATACCTTTACAAATATCCCTCCTGGTTTAAATGCTATTTCAATCAGAGATCGAAATGGATGTGGAATTATATCTTCTAACAAAATTTCTACGATTTATTTTCGACGACATTTCACTCCAAACGGAGATGGCTACAATGACACCTGGAATGTTTTAGGTATTAATAATAGTTATTATACAGTTGTTAAAGTTCAGATATTTAATAGGTTTGGAAAGCTAATAAAAGAGATAACTGATAAAAAATCAACAGGTTGGGACGGCGTATATAATGGTAGTACCTTACCTTCTAATGACTATTGGTATAACGCAAAACTAATTAACGTCAATGGTCAAGTTCGTGAAAAAAATGGTCATTTTTCTCTTCTTAAAAAATAAACTAAACTTATATTTACCTCCTCAAAACTTTTATTTTTCTTGCTATGAAAAAAATCATTATTTTATTATTAATTTTATTCCCTTCAATCATTCTCTCTCAAGATGGTGGTACAACTTGTGATACTTCTGAGCCTATGTGTTCAGATAATAATGGTGTAAAAATATTTAACAATACAACAAACACTCCTGACAATGGAAGTACTGCTTGTTTATATTCAACCCCTAACCCTTCTTGGTTTTATATTAAAGTGGAATCAACCGGAAACCTAGAGTTTGAAATTATTCAATCTACCGATTTTGATGCAAGTGGTAACCCTATAGGATCTGATCTTGATGTTGATTTTGCTGCCTGAAGTGCCATTTAACACCTCTAATTCTAACTGTACGTCTTTAGCCAAAGAATGTATAGATAGTAGTGGAAATTCAATCCTCTGTCCCGATAACATTACATCTCCTAATTTTTATACCAATAATTTAGACAACACCAATATTATTGATTGTAGTTATTCTGGATCTAGTAGAGAAAACTTTACCATTACTAATGCACAAGCAGGTGAGTTTTACATTTTATTAATAACAAACTTTGATAATGGTACAGGTAAAATTAAACTGGAACAAACAAATTATGCTGAGACTGGGGCTGGAACAACTGATTGCTCAATTGTTTCTGGAGAGCTAGGCTCTGATCAAGATATTTGTGATGGAACTACTGTTACTTTAGATGGTACTCCTACCGTTGGAACCGTTACTAATTATGAATGGCAAGTAGATACTGGTAGCGGATTTACAACAATTACTGGAGAAAACAATGCTACTTTAAGTATTAACAACAATCTTTCAGGAACATACAAAAGTATAATTACTGATAATTTAGGTAATAAAGGTTCTGATGATGTTGTTATTAACTTTTTACCACTTCCGGTAATTGCAAATACAATTGTTACACTAAACCAATGTGATACTGATACTGATTTAATCACAGATATCAACTTAACATTAGCTGAAAAAAACATTTCAGCTAACTATTTAAACGAAACATTTAAATATTATCCTACCGAAAATGACGCTATAAATGACACTTCAGAAATCACCAACCAAACAGCGCATTCGGTTAGTGATGGAGATATTATTTGGGTGAGAACAATTTCTGATAAAGGCTGTTATCAAATATCTGAAATAGAAATCACGGTAGGCTATCAGGCTGATGTTATTTATCCTAAAGAATTTACTAATTGTGATGATTATTTAGATGCTGATGGAAATAACACTGCTAGTAATAGTGATACTGACGGAATTACCTATTTCGACTTAAGCTCTGTTGAACCTGACATCAAAGCTACTTTTCCAGCTGCTAATAGAGCTAATTTAACGGTTTTGATTTTTGAAACCATAGCTGATAGAGACGCTGTAATTAATAACATTACTAATATTTCTAATTACCGTAATAAAAATGTCCCAGCAACCACCCCACAACCTTTATATGTTAAAATAATAGACAAAACAAACAATAATTGTGAAGGCTTGGGAAGCTTTACTATTGAAGTACTGCCAATACCTGTTGCTAATAATGTTGCAAATTTTGAGTACTGTGATGACTTTGCTAGTGGAACCTTTAATGATGGTAAAAATATAAATATAAATTTAAGAGATAGAGTTAGTGATATTTTAGGAACTTCACAAGCACCATCAGATTACACCGTTACTTTTCATACTAGCCCTGCTGATGCTAATTCAGGAAATGCTCCCATTTCAAATGATGCCAATTACACAAATCAAACAAGAGACAACGAAACCATTTATGCTCGCGTTGAAAATAATGACACCGGATGTTTTAATGATCATCTAACTTTTGATATCATTATAAATCCTTTACCAGTTATAACAAACCCTATCCCAGACCTAGAAGTTTGTGATATTATAACTTCAGGTGATGGCGATTCTAGAAATAGAATTGTGCAAAATATTAATTTATCTGAAAGAGATATCGATGTTCTTAATGGTAGAGACCCTGTCTTATTTGAAATTACATATCACAGAACTAACCAAGATGCTATTGATGGAGTATCACCTCTCAATAAAACAAATTATACTAACGATCCTATCCACACAAACTTTCCTACTGATTTTTCAAGTGACGCACCTGCTACTGAATTAATTTACATTAGCATTCTTAACAAAAATACCAATTGTAGGTACGGTATTGCTACTCTGCAATTGGTAATATATCCTGAACCCCTTGTTCCTTTAAATATTACAAATTATACAGATTGTGATAATAAATCGGACTCTTTTTTAGATGACGCGAATGGAATAAACGGAGATATTACACTTAAAAACAAAACAACTGAAATACTTGTAAACTATCCAACAAGCGAACACAGTAATTTTACCATTACCTTTCATGAAAATTTATCGGATGTTGAGTCGGGAGCAAACCCACTTGATGAAAACAAATATGAAAATACTACAAACAATCAAACTATTTACGTTAGGGTTAAAAATGATAAAACTTCATGTGTTAATAACAATTTAACTTTTAACATCATCATAAATCCGTTGCCAGATTTCATAGTATATAGCCCTGTTATTGTATGTTTAAACAACCCACAAACAAGATTAGAACCTATAAACCCTAATGCTACTTATAGTTATGAATGGACATTAAAAGGCAACTCTACTGTTTTAAGTACCAATGCTTTTTATGACGTTACAGTAGGTGGAACCTATGTAATTACTGCAACAAAGCAAGATGGAACTGGTTGTAAAAGAAGTAGAGAAATTGTAGTAAACGAATCTATAAATCCTACTTTAACAAGTGATGATATTGTTATAATTGACGACACAAATAATAGTGGATTAGATGATTATTCAATTAAAATAATTACTGAAAATCAAAATTTAGGAATTGGTGATTACGAGTTTGCTATTACTGATGAAGATAACAATATAACAGGTTTTCAAGACGAACCTTTATTTGATAACATTTCGGGAGGTTTTTATACTGTTTTAGTTAGAGATAAAAATGGATGTCAACCTGATGCTACTATAGAAATATCAGTTATTGAATATCCCAAATTCTTAACTCCAAACGGAGATGGTAAAAATGATACTTGGAAAATTAAAGGAGCTGATTCTAGTTTTTATCCTTCAAGTAACATTACAATTGTTGATCGATATGGTAAAATTGTAGCTATAATTCCTATTGATAATCAAGGATGGGACGGAACCTATAAAGGTAAATTATTACCATCTAATGATTACTGGTTTAAAATTTATTTAGTTGACCGAAAAGATAAAATTCACCAACATCAAGGTCATTTTTCTCTTTTAAGAAAATAAAAAAACTTCTTTTATATCTAATAAATACGGATAGTTTTTCACATAAACTATCCGTATTTTTGTTGCATGGACTTTGAATTACACTCAGATTTTAAACCTACTGGCGATCAGCCAACAGCAATAAAACAATTAGTAAACGGATTAGATACCAACGAGAAACACCAAACATTGTTGGGGGTTACTGGTTCTGGTAAAACCTTTACTGTTGCCAATGTTGTTGCCGAAGTAAACCGACCTACTTTGGTCCTGGCACACAACAAAACATTGGCTGCACAATTGTATTCTGAGTTTAAACAGTTCTTCCCAAACAATGCTGTAGAGTATTTTGTTTCTTATTATGATTACTATCAACCTGAAGCATATATTCCTGTTACAGGTACTTTTATCGAAAAAGATTTATCTATAAATGATGAGATAGAACGCTTACGAATTAGCACTTCCTCTTCCCTACTTTCGGGTCGTAGAGATATTATTGTAATTGCATCTGTTTCTTGTTTGTACGGTATCGGAAATCCGAATGAGTTTAAGAAAAATGTAATTCCGATTGAAGTAGATCAGCAAATTTCGCGCACAAAATTTTTACATCAATTGGTTACCAGTTTGTATTCTAGAACTGAAATAGAGATAAAAAGCGGAACTTTTAAAGTAAAAGGTGATGTTGTTACTATTTATCCGTCGTACGGAGATAGCGGTTATCGTGTGCATTTTTTTGGTGATGAAATTGAAGAAATAGAAACTTTTAATATAGAGGATAATCAAGTAATTGAAAAATTAACCGAACTAACCATTTACCCTGCAAACTTATTTGTTACCTCACCTGATGTATTGCAAAATGCGATTCATAAAATACAGGAAGACATGGTAAAACAAGTAGATTATTTTAAAGAAATCGGTAAACATCTAGAAGCTAAACGATTATTAGAACGTACCGAATTCGATTTAGAAATGATTCGTGAATTAGGTTACTGCTCTGGTATCGAAAATTATTCTCGTTATTTAGATGGTCGAGATCCTGGTACACGTCCGTTCTGTTTATTAGATTATTTTCCTGAAGATTATTTAATGGTGATTGACGAAAGCCATGTTACCATTCCGCAAACCCACGCCATGTATGGTGGTGATAGAAGCAGAAAAGAAAACTTAGTAGAATACGGATTCCGTTTACCTGCTGCGATGGATAACCGTCCGTTAAAATTTGATGAATTTGAATTGTTACAAAACCAAGTAATCTACGTTTCTGCAACGCCTGCAGATTATGAATTACAAAAAACAGAAGGTGTATTTGTAGAACAAGTAATTAGACCTACCGGATTATTAGATCCTGTAATAGAAGTGCGCCCAAGTTTGAATCAGATTGATGATTTAATTGAAGAAATTCAGATTCGTGTAGAAAAAGACGAGCGTACTTTGGTTACCACTTTAACCAAACGAATGGCAGAAGAATTGGCTAAATATTTAACTCGAATACAGGTTCGTTGTCGTTATATACATTCGGATGTTGATACCTTAGAGCGTGTACAAATAATGCAAGATTTACGTAAAGGAATATTTGATGTTTTAATTGGTGTAAATCTACTTCGTGAGGGGTTAGATTTACCTGAAGTATCGTTAGTTGCTATTTTAGATGCTGATAAAGAAGGTTTTTTACGTAGCCACCGATCTATTACGCAAACTGTTGGTAGAGCAGCAAGAAATGTAAACGGACTTGCTATTTTATATGCAGATAAAGTTACCAATAGTATGCAACGCACCATGGATGAAACCGATCGTAGGCGTGAAAAACAGATTAATTACAATACTAAAAACGGAATTACACCAACGCAAATTAATAAAAAACTAGATAACACACTTTCTAAAGATACCACAGCAACATATCAATACGATAATGCGATACAAAAAGCTGCTGAACAAGATTTACAATATTTACCTAAAGAAGAAATAGAGAAACGTATTCGTGCCAAACGTAAACAAATGGAAGAAGCTGCCAAAAGTTTAGATTTTATGGTTGCCGCACAATTACGTGATGAAATTGCAGTTTTAAGGAAGAGTTTATAGAAATATTTAGTTTGATTCTTAAAGTTAAAACTAGTAAATTCGTTATTGATTGATATCAATCATTGAAACAACGGATACCTAAACATTGTGTGCAATATCGAAAATGACAAATCCATATAAAAAACATCTTGACATTTTTTTTGAATCTATTATAGATTTAAAACATACAGCTAAAAGACTTAATAAGGTTTTATTACAAGATGTAGAAAGGTACACAACTGAAAAAACTGGATTATTATCTGGAACAGCTTTGATTATTGGAGATTGGACAGCATCAACTGATAATGGGTATAAAATTAATTTTCATACTGGAATTAAAAAATCAACATTTAAAGAAAATTATTCTTTGGAAATTGAAAATATTCTTTCTAGAGAGTTTGGACTTGCATTTGCTCAATCTTTCGAGGCATTTGAAAAACTATTAAAGGACTCCGTCTACATAAAAATACAAACCGACACAAATTTCAGAGAAGATTTAAAACCAGACAAAGATTATTCGAGAAAGAAACTGAGTGGAGGAGACGAAATTTTCAAGTTAATCAAAAAAGCTTGCGGAAAAGAATTTACAAAATATTCAAAACAAAATAACAATAATTTTAAGCTTAGTGAATTCTTTAAAATAATCTCTGAAGTCAGACATTCTATGATTCATTGCAAAGGCAAACTAGAAACTTCGAAAATACCTAAAGACAAATATTATAAATCACTTTTTGAGCATTTATTCTCATTAAACAAACTTGAGAATGAAATAATAGAATTAAAATTAAATTATAAGCTCTTAGACAAACTTTTGATCTACATATCAGAATTTGGTTTTCAATTTTTTAAATTTTTAAGTGAGGTTGACAATTATGAATGGAAAATCTAAAATACTGCACACAATATCGTATATAATTTATTACTGGTTCTAGCCTAGTTACAAAAATTCTCACGGATTTTCTAGATCATTAATTATTACTGTATTTAGTACTTAAAAAACGATAACGAAACTTAAAAATAATAATCAACAAAAAGCCAAAACTTTAAAAGTGACGGCTTTTTGTTGGTTATTCTATATCTCTTAAAACATCAGTAGCTAAAACATTTATATAGTATCGTTTTAGTAATTATTTTTTAGTCAAAAATTAATCTTCACTTCCCCAAGGAGCACTTGGTGTCTCTATTTCTTTTGTTAAATCGAATTTTACAGAAAACAATCTATCGGTTCCTATTCTACGTAAATTATACGTAAAACTTGTTTTATCAATCGTAATCCACCAAACGTTATTAGAAGCATACGGAATTAAATTGGCTGTATGTTTATCCGCAGGAAAAAATTGAATATTTGGCAATCCTGTATTGGGGTTTGAACCTCCATATTGCGTAATTTTATCTTCCGAGCCATCCTTATGTCGATGATCGTGTTTTAATTGTATTAACTTATCGGTATTCATGGTAAAAACCCAGGTACGAGATTTATCATCACCTACAAAAAACGGAATTCTAATTGTATTGTTTTCACAAGAACGAATATGCATTACTAATTTCTCTCCTGTAAATCCATCGCCTTCTTTTGCTCCTGCTATTATTTTACCCTCAAATGCCTTTCCACAATGAGTTTGTAAAGTATTCCAAAACAATTCTGAATTTGTTTTTTCTTGTGCTAGTAATTGAAAAGGAAGTAAAATAAGGATTAATAATTTTCTCATTATGTAGTATTTATATTCCAACAAGATAAAACAAAAAACCCTCACTTTAAAAAGTGAGGGTTTTAATATATATTTAACTAAAAATTAATTCTTAAGCTCCTAAAACTTCTGCAACTTTATCTGCAGCTTCCTGAAACTCAGTAGCAGAAATAATTTCCATTCCGCTATTGTCAATTAATTCTTTTGCTTCTTTAGCATTTGTTCCTTGTAAACGACAAATGATAGGTACATTAATTCTGTCTCCCATACTTTTATAAGCATCTACAACTCCCTGAGCAACACGATCACAACGAACGATTCCTCCGAAAATGTTTACTAAAATTGCTTTTACATTACTATCTTTTAAGATAATTCCGAAAGCTTTTTCAACACGTTCAGCATCAGCAGTACCACCAACATCTAAAAAGTTAGCTGGGTCACCACCTGCTTGCTTAATTAAATCCATAGTTCCCATTGCTAAACCAGCTCCGTTTACCATACATCCAACATTACCATCTAAATCTACATAATTTAAACCTGCAGCCTTCGCTTCAACCTCAATAGGGTTTTCTTCACGAATATCACGCATTGCAGCATAATCTTTATGACGATATAAAGCATTTTCATCTAAAGTAACTTTAGCATCAACAGCCATTATTTTATCATCAGATGTTTTTAACACTGGGTTAATTTCGAACATTGCCGAATCTGATTTTACATACGCAGTATATAAAGCAGTAACAAACTTTGTCATTTCTTTTAATGCAGCACCACTTAAACCTAAGTTAAAAGCAATTTTACGTGCTTGAAAAGGCATTAATCCTAAAGCAGGATCAATTTCTTCTGTAAAAATTAAATGTGGCGTTTCTTCCGCTACAGTTTCAATATCCATACCTCCTTCTGTAGAATACATAACCATGTTTCTACCAGTTGCACGGTTTAATAAAACTGACATATAATATTCATCTGGTTCACTTGCACCAGGGTAATATACATCTTCACAGATTAAAACTTGGTTTACTAATTTACCTTCAGCTGACGTTTGAGGTGTAATTAACATCATTCCTAAAATATCATTAGAAATACTTTTTACATCATCTAAGTTTTTAGCCAACTTAACTCCACCACCTTTTCCACGACCACCTGCGTGTACTTGTGCCTTAATTACATGCCAACCTGTACCTGTTTCTTCTGTTAATTTCTTTGCTGCTTCAACAGCTCCTTCTGGTGTATTTGCAACGATTCCACGTTGAATACGAACCCCAAAACTGTTTAATATTTCTTTACCTTGATATTCGTGTAAGTTCATTAGATATGAATTTTTAAAGTCGAACAAAAATACGAATTCAATTTATAATACATTACTATTTATTGTAATTTTTATTTTTACACTTCTTTAACTTATCTAACTGCAACAATTATTTTTTTAACATGTCTTTAGAGTAATTAACATGAATTTATGATTTAAAAATTGAAATCATAAATATTTTTGCAAGTTATTTTACCATATCAATCAACTATGTATAAAATTGCCACATCACTATTCGTTATTTTACTTTTTTCTAAAGGAATTAAAGCTCAGGAAATTAATCAGAATAGAAAAAAAATGAATGCTACTCGTTTAGAATTTCCTCCTCAAATTGATGGAATTACTGATGAAGTTGCATGGTCGAAAATTCCAGTCGCTAAAGATTTTGTAATGATGCGACCTACTAACGGACAAAAAGAACCAAATACCCATAAAACTGAAGTTAAATTAGGTTACGATGATGATGCTATTTATGTAAGTGCAGTAATGTACACACCTACGCCATCTAAAATACCTGCAGAATTTAATAGTAGAGATATTATTGGTAATTCAGATTTTTTTATGTTGATGATAAATCCAAATGATGATGGTCAAAACCCTACTATGTTTATTGTAACCGCTTCTGGTGTTCAGGCTGATTCAAAAGTTTCTACAGGTAATGAAGACTATAATTGGAACGCTGTTTGGAAAAGTGCTATTAAAATAAATGCTGATAGTTGATCCGTAGAAATGAAAATACCATATCGCGCATTACGTTTTGCAAATACGCCTGTACAATCTTGGGGTGTAAATTTTCATAGAGAAGTAAAAAACTTAAATGCTCGTTTTACATGGAATCCTATTGACAACACACAAGGAAGTTGGACACAATATGATGGTTTAATTGAAGGTTTTAAAAATATTACACCACCTACTCGTTTAAATTTTTATCCATACGCATCTGCAACCACAACAACTTTTGAAGGAAAAACTGATTTTGACTGGAGTGTTGGTATGGATTTAAAATACGGACTTACCGAAAATTTCACTTTAGATGCTACTTTAATTCCAGATTTTGGACAAGTAGGTTTTGACGATGTAAGTTTAAACTTAGGTCCTTTTGAACAGCAGTTCTCTGAACAACGTCAGTTTTTTACTGAAGGAACAGAACTTTTCACCAAAGGACGTTTATTCTATTCTCGTAGAATTGGTAGTTCTCCTATAAGATCAGCTTCGGTAGATGAAAACATTGAAACCTTAATAGATTCACCAGAAAAAGTACAAATGCTAAATGCTATAAAAATATCTGGAAGAACAAAAAATGGTTTAGGAATTGGTTTTTTTAATGCTATTACCGACAAGACAGAAGCAACAATCAGAAATAATTCAACAAAAGAAACAAGAACAGAAGTTATCAATCCGCTTTCTAACTATAACATTTTGGTATTAGACCAACAGTTTAATCAAAACTCATCGGTTACATTAATTAATACCAATGTTACTCGTAATGGTAGTTTTAGAGATGCTAATGTTTCTGGTTTACTTTGGCATATTGAAGATAAAAAGAGCATGTATAATATTGATGGTTCTTTTAAAATGAGTAATATTTTTGATGATGAAGAAGATCCAAATACTGGGTATACTTTTGATACCAGTATTGGTAAACAATCTGGTAACTGGCGAGGTGAAATTGGTTATAATTTCGAAAACAAAGATTTTAACCCAAATGATATGGGAATTTTATTTAGCAATAATGAACAAAGTATTTATGGTTTTGTTGCTTATCACTTATTAAAACCGAAAGGGATATTTAATAGCTACAGAATAAGTACTTCTTATAATATTAATTTTTTACATAAACCAGGTACATATACTGGTACTCGTGGTAATTTATCTTTTAGAGCGCAAACTAAAAAGCGTTTTGGTTTCGGAGCTAATTTAAACTACAACAGTGAAAGCAAAGATTTTAACGAACCAAGGCAAGGTAATACAAGTGGTATATTCTTTAAAAGACCACAAAGAGTAAATATCAATCAGTGGGGATCTAGTGATTACCGAAATAAATTTGCCATTGATTACAACTGGAATTATACATTTTTCAAAAACAATCCAAAAGAAAGTTACGGATTTAGAATTTCTCCGAGATATCGTTTTAATAATCAGTTTTCTTTAGTTTATGGCTTTAGATATAGTAAAACGAATAACGATCAAGGTTTTGCAAATGAAATTGATCAAGATATCATAGATGATAATCCTGCTTTAGCTCCTTTATTAAATGATTTAATTTTCGGTCAAAGAGATAGATCTTCATATAATAATTCTTTATCTGGTAAATATAGTTTTAGCACAAAATCTTCATTATCATTAACGTTCCGTCATAATTGGAGTAAAGTACCTTATCAAAATCAATTTTACAAACTAAATACCAACAATGGTTCTTTAGAAAACAGTACTTATACAGATAATCATGATGTTAATTTTAATAGCTGGAATTTAGATGTAAATTACTTATGGCAATTTGCTCCTGGTAGTCAATTAATCGCATTTTACAGAAATTCTATTTCGAACTCGAGTGATAATGCTACTCAAAATTTTTCAGAGAACTTAAATTCTCTTTTAGAAGAATCTAACAGACATACTTTTTCACTTCGTTTTGTGTATTTTATTGACTATAATAACTTAAAAAATATTTTTTAACAAAAGTGTTTATATATGATTTGAAATCAGATAGCCTTTAAAGGTTATCTGATTTCTTTTTTATACATTCGTTACATTGAATATATAACTATGATTGTTGCTAAAAACATCCATAAACACTATGGGGAAGTTGAAATTTTAAAAGGTGTAAATCTTCATATTAAAAAAGGAGAAATTGTAGCTATTGTTGGTCCTTCGGGGGCAGGAAAAACCACGTTACTTCAAATTTTAGGAACCCTAGATAAACCCAAAGTAAATGAAAACTATGAGTTATCTCTTAATAACGTTTCTACCAAAGGGCTAAGTGATAAAGAAATTTCTTCTTTTAGAAACAAACATATCGGATTCATTTTTCAATTTCATCAATTGCTTCCTGAATTTACAGCGTTAGAAAACGTTTGTATTCCTGCTTTTATTGGTGGCAAATCTAAAATAGCTACCGAAAAAAGGGCTAAAGAGTTATTATCTTTCTTAGGCTTATCACATAGAGAAAACCACAAACCAAACGAACTTTCTGGTGGAGAACAACAACGCGTAGCAGTTGCAAGAGCTTTAATAAACGAACCTTCAGTAATTTTTGCAGATGAACCTTCTGGAAATCTAGATTCAACATCCGCAGAAAACTTACATAAATTATTTTTTGAATTACGTGATAAATTCGGGCAAACCTTTGTACTAGTTACCCACAATAAAGAATTAGCTAAAATGGCAGATCGTACTTTAACGATGAAAGACGGAGTTATTGTTGCTTAATGTAACACCCTACTCTTTTTAACTACTTATAAATAAAAGTAAACATGAAAAACACGTTTAACGAATTGATTAAGTATTTAAAAAATCCTGTTTTAGAAAAGGATCCAAATCAAGATAATTCTTATCGATTTAAAAAATTCTTACACTTACTTGTTATAAGCATACTTACAGCATTTATAATAACTCCACTATTTGCTTTAATAGAGCATTTCGGTTACGTAGACATGAATACGCATGCAATGGAAGAATTAATAAAAAGCATGTCTAAACTCAAGCTTTTTCTATTTGTAGTTGTTGCTGCGCCTTTATTAGAAGAGTTGTTTTTTAGAGCTCCAATCACTTTATTTCATCGCAAAAAATATTTTAAACTGATTTTCTACGCCTTTGCTTTCATTTTCGGGTTCATACATTTATCTAATTTCGAAATAACAACAAACGTACTTATACTAGCACCTATTTTAGTCGCACCGCAAATAATATTAGGTGGTTATTTAGGATTTATCAGAGTCCGTTTTGGCTTAATTTGGAGTATCCTTTTACACGCCAGCTACAATGCCTTTTTTATTTTAATGAGCTTTGCTTCAGATTTTGTATAATTATGAATAAGATTGAACTTAAAGAATTTCTTGACGAAAAAGTAACAACGTATAATAATCCAGATTTTATTGAGAGTGACCCAATTCAAATTCCGCATCAATTTTCTTTAAAAGAAGATATTGAAATTGCAGGTTTTTTAGCGGCAACTATAGCTTGGGGAAATCGTAAAATGATAATCAAAAATTCATTACGAATGGTTGAGTTACTAGGCAATTCGCCCTATGACTTTGTAATGAATCACACTAATGATGATTTAGATAATTTTAACGGATTTGTACATCGTACTTTTAATGCTGATGATTTTAGATTTTTTATAAAATCCCTTAAAAACATTTATGAAAATCATAACGGATTAGAAGCAATATTATCAACCCAAAATAAAGATAATTATCAACTCGCAATACATAATTTTAAACAAGTTTTTTTTGAAATCCAACACCAGCAAAGAACATTAAAACATGTTTCTGATCCGCTGAAAGGCTCAGCATCAAAACGTATAAACATGTTTTTACGCTGGATGGTTCGTAATGATAATACTGGTGTAGATTTAGGCATTTGGAAAACACACAAACCTGCACATTTACACTGTCCGTTAGATGTACATTCAGGAAATGTTGCTCGAAAACTGGGAATATTAACCAGAAAACATAATGATTGGAAAGCTTTAACCGAATTAGATATTACCTTACGAAGTTTCGATAAAAATGATCCCGTAAAATACGATTTTGCTTTATTTGGGCTAGGCGTTTTTGAAAAATTTTAGCAATGCAAACATTTATTCACTACTTCTTACACTTCGGGTTTCCGCTTATAATTGCCTTTTTATTTTTTAACAATAATTGGAAAAAAGTCTACTTAATTTTAATAGCAACTATGCTGGTCGATTTAGATCATTTATTGTCTACGCCAATATTTCAACCGAATAGATGCAGCTTTGGCTTTCATTTTTTTCACTCATACTTCGCCATGATTGGCTACGTAATTTTATTGTTCTTTAAAAAACCATACCGCATAATTGGTATCGGTCTTTTACTACACATGCTTACCGATTTAACAGATTGCTTGTTTATGTACACCAACTGTAAAACGTGTTACGAAAACACTCCAGCAATATCGATTTTAAAGTTTATAACAGCCCTCTTTTAAAACAAAATAGCGCTAGATTTATATAATTTATTTGAAGCTATTTCCCGCTTTACGCACTCGCTTTTTTTTGAAAAAAAATCAAAAAAAGAGCTCAAACAAATGCTTCAATCGGGGCTAAAAACTTATGCTACATTTTAAAAAACTATTATTGCTAAAAAACCGAATCCGTAAAACTGAATTCATTTCAGTTTTACGGATTCATTTGCCGTGGTTATTAGTTTTATGTGATGCTGAAATAAATTCAGCATCAAGTTTATATCTATAAAAACACTTTATTTAAAGTTTAAACAGTCGCTTATTCTTTTAGTTTTAAATCACAATACCAAAAACTAGTATCGTAATTTTTAACTTTCTCTGATGTGCCTTTATGACAGTTCTGAGAGTCATCTTTATTTAACGTATATGATTTTAGTAACTTCTCACCTATTTCAAATTCAATTGGTTTATTAAAAATTGATCCGTCAAAACAAAAAGTATGAAACTCACCATTTTCACCACAAACATCAACATCCTCTGGTAATTCATTTATAAAATCTTCATCTATAATTCTACCAACAAATTCTTCTCCTAACTTTTTAGCATTTACACAAACCGTAATAGTTTTAAAACCAAGTGTTAAAAACGCTCTCAATAATTCTTTTGTATCTTGTTTCCATAACGGATACACACCTGTAATACCAACTTCTTGTAATTTTGTATCTCTATATTTTCTTAAATCTTCTAAAAATATATCTCCAAAAACAGCATGGTTTAATCCTAATGATTTTAACTCAGCAGTTTTTTCTAACATTTTCTCATTATATAAATCCATCGTTACATCCGCGGGAAAATATATTTTTTCTAACGGAATACCAATACTTTCTGCTTGTGCTTCTAATAAATTTTCATGAAGTCCGTGCATAGAAACACGTTGATAATCTTCATTTACATTCGTTATTAACTTTTCGATATGATATTCTTTTTGCTGTAATACTTTATACAATGCAAATGCCGAATCTTTTCCTGAACTCCAATTAAAATACGCTTTTTTCATAAGGCTAAATTATAGAATTTAAAGCATAAAAAATCCTGCTAAAAGCAGGATTTATATTTTAATATAAGTTTATTAGAGTTTGTTTAAATTTCATTTAAAAACCTTTTATCACTAAAGCTAAAAAATCAAATCCGTCAAACTGAATTCATTTCGGTTTCGCATCTTAATTTACTGTAGTTCTTAGTTTTATGCGATGCTGAAATAAATTCAGCATGACGTTTACATCTAAAAAAGTACTTTATTTAGAATTTAAAACAGACTCTTAATTATTTATTTTCTTTTTTGATTTAAGCTTGTTGGTTTTTCTTGTTTAACCAACGGAGTTCCGTATAAGTCAAAATCACCAGCTTCATCTATTTTAATATCTATAAACTCACCTAATTTTATATAATGTTTCGTAGCATCTACAATTACATCATTATCAACGTCTGGTGAATCAAATTCTGTACGACCGTAAAAATATTCTCCGTCTTTTCTATCAAATAAACAACGGAACGTTTTTCCTATTTTTTGCTGATTTAATTCCCAAGAAATTTGAGATTGCACTTCCATAATTTCGTTTACACGACGGAACTTTACATCCGCAGGAACATCATCTTCTAAAACAAAAGCGCCCGTATTTTCTTCATGAGAATATTCAAAAGCACCCATTCTCTCAAAACGCATTTCTTCAACCCAATCTTTTAATTCCTGAAATTGTTCTTCCGTTTCTCCCGGATACCCAACAATTAAAGTAGTACGGATTGCCATATTTGGCACAGCTTCTCTAAACTTATGAATTAGTGAAGTTGTTTTTTCGTGGGTTGTACCACGCTTCATCGATTTTAAAATCTCGGTATTTATATGCTGTAACGGAATATCTAAATAATTACAAACCTTTGGTTCGTTTTTCATTACGTCTAATACATCCATCGGAAAACCTGTAGGAAATGCATAATGCAAACGAATCCATTCTATTCCGTCTACCTTTACCAATTCTTTTAATAAATCAGCTAAAGCACGTTTTTTATAAATATCTAATCCGTAATAGGTTAAATCTTGTGCAATTAACATCAATTCTTTAATTCCTTTCTCGGCTAATTTTGTAGCTTCTATAACAATTTCTTCAATTGGTGTAGATTTATGTTTCCCTCTCATTAAAGGAATTGCACAAAAAGAACAAGGACGATCGCAACCTTCAGCAATTTTTAAATACGCGTAATGTTTTGGTGTTGTTGTTAAACGTTCACCAATTAATTCGTGTTTATAATCTGCTTCTAATACTTTTAATAATTCTGGTAATTCGTGCGTACCAAAATACTGATCTACATTTTTAATTTCAGCTTCTAAATCGGGCTTATAACGCTCACTTAAACAACCAGAAACAAATACTTTGTCTATCTCTCCTGCTTCTTTACGCTGCGCATAATGCAAAATAGTATCAATGCTTTCTTCTTTGGCCTTACCTATAAAACCACAAGTATTAATTACAACAATATTACCATCATCTTCAGGATCTTCATGAACCACGTCTTTACCATTGGCTTTTAATTGCCCCATTAACACTTCACTATCGTAAATGTTTTTAGAACATCCTAAAGTAACTACGTTGATTTTGTTTTGCTTTGGTGATTTTGTGCGCATTGTACTATAAAAATTTAGAGTGCAAAGATACATCTTAAATATTTTACACCCTTACTACTTTTGTTTGATTCTTGCTCCTTTTTTTGATAGCTTCAATAACGTTGGATTTAAATCATTAAAACGATTTTATCCTTTTGATAAGCTAGTCAGACATTAAAAATCAAGATTTCGAAAACCCAATTATATTCTCTAAATTCGTCTTACCCAAAATAGGTAATTAAAAATGACGAATAAATATTTAAGTTTTATATCTGACGAACACCTATTATCTTGCATTGAAAATCTACATAAATCATATTTAAAAGCCAAGGCTAATGTGAGTAAAAAGAAGTTTTATAAAAACAAGATTGATACGATCAAATTAACTTTTGACGCTAAATTCAACGATTTGGATGAAGAAACATTGATTAAGACAGAAATAAATCGCCAAATAGATAAATCTATCAACAACTCTATAGGAACTTTTCACGAGGAAATATTAGGAGGAATTACAGGATTTGAAATAGGAAACCTAAGTGGATTTGATATAAAAGCAACTGATAACACTTTATTTGCCGACATTAAGAACAAGCACAATACAATGAATAGTAGTTCTGCCGAAAGTTTATTTCAAAAATTAGCCAAATACGCAGATACTTACAAACAAGCTAAATGTTATTGGGTACAAGTTTTAGCTAAAAATAGTTTTAATGAAAAATGGTTTGGAGAAATCAACGGGAAAGAATACAGCCATAGTAGAGTTTACAAAATATCAGGAGACCAATTTTATAAATTACTCTCAGGAAAAGAAAATGCCCTGTTTGAATTATACCAAATTTTACCACAAGCAATTTCTGATTACTTGAGTAAACATGAAAATAAGAAAACACAAAACAACTCAGCTCTTGAAGAAATTTCAACAAGTTCTAAAGAAGCAAACAGAAGTGTTTTAAATGAAATTACTTTTGAAAACTACAACTACTATTTAGGTTTTGATAAGCTTAAGTAATAAGCGTTTAAAAATTTAATTATCGAGTAACCTATTTCTTGCCCTAAATTACAAGGAACGGCATTTCCTATCTGTTTATATTGTTGAGAAACTGACCCCATAAACTTCCAATCATCTGGAAAAGTTTGTATCCTCGCATATTCTCTTACGGTAAACGGACGAGTTTCTTCTGGATGGCATCTTTCAGTTTGTTTTTGAGCTGGACTACAGGTAAGTGTTAAACTCGGTTCATCCCAACCTATTCTACGAGCAATTCCTGTTTTTCCTCCTCCTAAATAGAAACTTTTTCCCATATACTCTTTTTGAATATCTAAAGGTAAATTTCTCCAATATCCTTTTTGAGGGACTAAATCTAAAACTACTTTTTTATGTTCAGGATATTTTGAGCCTTCAGATTTTGGCACATTACAATCATACAATTCTCCTTTTTTAAGGGCATCAACTAAATTATAGATTTTATTATGTGGTTTTGGGTATTCATATTTTAAATCAATATCCTTACGAATTCCTACTAAAATCACACGTTCTCTTTTTTGTGGAACTCTGTAATTAATCGCTTTTAACACTTGTACAGGAACAACATTATAACCAATTTCGTCTAAAATTGAAATCATTCCCTCAATTGTTTTTCCTTTTTCGTGAGACAACAATCCTTTAACGTTTTCTCCAATACAAATAAGTGGGTTAACCTCTTTTACTGCTCTTGCAAATTCATAAAAAAGTGTTCCTCTTGCATCTTGTAGCCCTAATTTTTTTCCTGCATAACTAAACGCTTGACAAGGAAATCCGCCAGTAACAATATCTACTTGATTATTATATTCTGTAAAGTCAAAAGATTTAATATCCCCTTCTAAAACATTCCAATTTGGTCTATTTTCTCTTAATGTTTCACAAGCCCATTTATCAATTTCGTTTAAGGCTACACATTTAATTCCTGCTTTTTCCATACCTACAGCCAAACCTCCTGCTCCTGCAAATAATTCTAAAACTTTAAACTCTTGAATGGGTGCTACAAAATTATCAACAGTATCTTCATAATCTATAGATAACTGCCCCAATAGCGTATTAATTTGTTCTTTTTTGTAAATTCTATATTGGCTAATAGGCTCTCTAACAGCAATAAATTTACCTTCCCTGTCCCAACGTCTTAAAGTTTCTTTACTCTTACCTAAAATTTGGGAAACCTCATTTAACGAATAATATTCTTTTGTAACCATATTACACAACCTTACACATTGGTTACAAATTTACAATAAAAATCGGAAATAAAAAACGTATGCCAACAATGTGTAAAAAAACTCCTTAAAAGGAGTTTTTTTATATTCTATATGTATGTAATTCTATTTAAAAAAAGAATCTACAAATTCGTATTTATTAAACACTTGTAAATCGTCTATACCTTCTCCTACTCCAATATATTTTACAGGTATTTTAAATTGATCTGAAATACCAATTACTACTCCACCTTTTGCTGTTCCGTCTAATTTGGTTACTGCTAAAGAAGTAACTTCAGTTGCTTTTGTAAACTGTTTTGCTTGCTCAAACGCATTCTGACCTGTAGAACCGTCTAACACTAGTAAAACGTCATGTGGTGCATCTGGCACAACTTTTTGCATTACACGTTTAATCTTCGTTAACTCGTTCATTAAGTTAACTTTATTATGCAAACGCCCTGCAGTATCTATAATAATTACATCTGCATCTTGCGTTACGCCTGACTTAACAGTATCGAAGGCTACAGAAGCAGGGTCAGAACCCATTTCTTGACGAACGATAGGTACATCTGTTCTATCTGCCCAAACTTGTAATTGATCTATTGCAGCTGCTCTAAATGTATCTGCTGCTCCAAGAACAACTTTTAAACCTTGCTTTTTAAACTGAGCTGCTAATTTACCAATCGTAGTTGTTTTACCTGCTCCGTTTACTCCCACCACCATTATTACGTATGGTTTTGTGTTTGCCGGAATTGTAAATTCAGTGTCGTCTTTTGTATTTGTTTCAGAAAGTAAACCTGCAATTTCTTCTCTTAAAATCTGATTTAACTCTTCTGTTCCTACATATTTATCTTTAGCAACCCTTGCTTCAATTCTTTCGATAATTTTTAACGTAGTATCTACACCAACATCAGAAGAGACTAATACTTCTTCTAAATTATCTAAAACATCATCATCTACTGTTGTTTTTCCTGCAACAGCTTTAGAAAGCTTCGTAAAAAAACTAGATTTTGTTTTTTCTAATCCTTTGTCTAATGTTTCTTTTTTCTCTTTAGAGAAGATTTTCTTAAAAAAACTCATAGTTATATTTTATAATCGTTTATATAGGTTAAAAACTATACCAAACTTATTATATAGTCAAATTGTCATTATACGATTACTTTCGCGTTAAGGATTGCGGCATTGTTGAAGCTCCTCGCAGAGAGCGACTGCCAAAAGCCTGACCCGAAGGGTAACGCCCAAAAATACAGTTTTTTAGCACAAAAAAAAAGCTACTCTCTTATGAAAGTAGCTTTTATTTATTTTGTATGAAAAGTATTAATTTTTCGCGATAAAATCGTTTACTTTTGAAGGATCCATAATAGCTTCAACAAATGTATAAGCTCCTGTTTTTGGAGATTTTACCATTTTAATTGCTTTAGTTAACCTTTTTGCGCCTGTTTGTAACGATGCTACTGATTTCTTTGCCATGTTATATGGGTTATTTAAAGTTTAAAAAAACTTTTAATTATTTAATTTCTTTATGAACTGTCATCTTCTTTAAGATAGAATTAAATTTCTTTAATTCCATTCTATCAGGAGTGTTCTTTTTGTTTTTTGTAGTAATATAACGTGAAGTTCCTGGTTTACCAGTTGCTTTGTGTTCAGTACATTCTAAAATAACCTGAACTCTGTTTCCTTTTTTTGCCATCTCTGTAAAATTTTATCTAGTAAGGAATTACTTAGTTAAGAAACCGTTTACTCTAGCATTTTTAATCACTGCAGAGATTCCTTTTTTATTAATATTTTTTAATGCAGAAGCAGATACTTTTAAAGTAATCCACTTATCCTCTTCAGGTATATAAAAACGCTTAGTCATTAAATTAGCGTTAAATTTTCTTTTAGTTCTATTTAATGCGTGAGAAACATTGTTCCCAACCATTGCTTTTTTTCCTGTAAGTTCACAAACTCTAGACATCTTCTTGACAGTTTTTAGTATTATTTCTAAACGAGGTGCAAATTTACGCATTTATATTGATTGCGCAAAAATTTCTCTTTTAAATTCTTATTATTTTTGATATATTCTAACTGAGGCTAAGCATCTAACCTACCGGAATCGTAACAGTCGGCAAATTTACGAAATTATATCAATAAAAACACGCTATACTAATAAGTTTTTAATTATTTACTCGCAAACAACTATCAACAAACTTTAAACAACTAACAAACAAGTCTTTAATTGTTTTTCAAAACATATTCGCTTAGCAGTTCTAATGCTTTAGTAACCGTCCTATTTATTACTTTTTCTCGGGGCTGTCCAAAATTAAATTTGTGCACCTCTACATTGTATTTATCAGCAATAGCAATATAAACCAATCCTACATTTTTATCATTATGATCAGTAGTTGATCCTGCATTTCCTGTCACTGCAATTGCATAATCTGTTTTTAATCTTTCCAAACAACCAATCCCCATTTCTTTAGCAACTTCTTTACTTACCACTGTAAATTCTTCAATTACCTGTTTTGAAACCCCTAATAATTGTTCTTTTAATGCTGCTGTATAGGTAATAAAACCTCCTTTAAAATAAGCAGAAGATCCTGCTACAGAAACTAAATCGGCTCCTATTCTACCACCTGTTAAACTCTCAGCAACGCTTACCGTTTTATTGAATTTCTTTAACAAAACACCTACACTACTTTCTATAGATGCTTCTTCATCATAGCCTACAATAACATCAGAAATTAAAGCATTTAACTCAAAAACACTTTTTGCAACTTCTTTTTCGATAAATTCTTTATCAGCTCCTTTTGCTGAAATTCGCAATCTTACTTTACCAAACGACGGTAAGTATGCTAATTTAATATAGTTTGGCAAGTTGTTTTCCCACGTTTCTATTCTTTCGGCAATAACACTTTCACCAACACCAACCGTCATTATTGTTGTGTGTGATATAAATGGTAATTTAAATTTCTCTTGAATTTTAGGCAATACCGCATTCGTAATTAATCCTTTCATTTCATAAGGCACACCTGGTAACGAAACAAAAACAGTATTATTCTCATAAAACCACATACCTGGCGCTGTCCCAAAATGATTCATTAACAACGTTGCCTTAGATGGTAATTGCGCTTGATACCTTTGAATTTCCTTATACGGATGCTTTATTTTTTTGAATAGACCTTTTATGTGCTCAATTACTTCTGGATATTCAACAACCTCATCGTCTTTAAAATATTCGGCGATTGTTTTTTTAGTAATATCGTCTTTTGTTGGACCAAGACCTCCTGTTATAATTACGATATCTGCCCTACTTTCTGCTTCTTTTAAAGCATTTAAAATATGCTGTTTTTCGTCTTGAATAGAGGTTATTTGATATACTGAAACGCCTATTTTATTTAATTCCTGCCCAATCCATTGTGAATTTGTATCTACAATTTGACCTATAAGAATCTCATCTCCTATTGTAATTATTTCTGCGTTCATATGCCTATTAAAAAAAATCCCGCAAAAGCGGGATTTATAATTATTTTATTTTAATTTCAAAAGCTTGTTTACCTTCAATAACGCCTGTTAAAATGTCATTTTCTTTTACCGCTCCAACTCCCGCTGGAGTACCTGTAAAAATAACATCTCCTTTTTTTAAAGTGAAATATTCCGACACATAACTAATCAATTCATCTATTTTCCACAACATCGATTCCGAATTACCATCCTGAACTACCTCCTCGTTTTTATGCAACTGAAAAGAAATACTCTCTAAATTAAAATCTTCCTTCGGATAAAAGGCACCAATAACGGCACTACCATCAAAAGCTTTTGCTTTTTCCCAGGGCAACCCTTTTT
This sequence comes from Tenacibaculum retecalamus, assembly GCF_027941755.1. NCBI lineage: Bacteria > Pseudomonadati > Bacteroidota > Flavobacteriia > Flavobacteriales > Flavobacteriaceae > Tenacibaculum > Tenacibaculum retecalamus. The sequence goes on from NZ_CP115916.1 coordinate 2,110,501, forward strand.
CTTTACATTTTGCTTGCACGTCGCGTGCCGTAAAATCGATTCCTAACCCTATTTCATCATAATATTTATGAGCGAATTTAGGAGAAATATGTTTTCCTACTTTATTTATTTTCACCAAAACCTCCACTTCATAATGAATGTCATTAGAAAAAGGCGGAATAAAAAAAGGCATTTTCTTCGGAAGGATTGCTGAATCTGGTTTCAGAAAAACAACAGGATTTTCTGGTTTTTCATTTGCTAATTCTTCGATATGCTTGGCGTAATTACGCCCAATACAAATTATTTTCATTTTATTGAAAAACTAAATATTTAAATTATTCTCGATATAAATTTATTCATTCTTCATAAATTCACTCGAACTGACAAACTATATACACAGATCTATGGAATCCATGTTTTAGGAAAGTTTGGCTTTCTTTTTTCAAGAAAAGCATCTCTACCTTCTTTAGCCTCTTCTGTCATATATGCTAAACGCGTAACTTCACCAGCAAATACTTGCTGCCCTACCATTCCGTCATCCGTTAGGTTCATTGCAAACTTTAACATTTTTATTGATGTTGGCGATTTTTCTAAAATCTCTTGCGCCCAATCAAAAGCAGTCTGTTCTAATTCGTCATGAGGTACAACCGCATTTACCATTCCCATATCATAGGCTTCTTGTGCTGAATAATTTCTTCCTAAAAAGAAAATTTCACGGGCTCTTTTCTGACCGACCATTTTTGCTAAATATGCCGATCCGTACCCTGCATCAAACGAAGTAACATCTGCATCTGTTTGCTTAAAAATAGCGTGCTCTTTACTCGCCAAAGTTAAATCACAAGTAACATGTAAACTATGTCCGCCACCAACTGCCCAACCAGGAACAACACAAATCACTGCTTTTGGCATAAAACGAATTAAACGCTGTACTTCTAATATATTCAAACGATGATAGCCATCTTTTCCCACATATCCTTTTTCACCACGTGCGTTTTGATCTCCTCCTGAACAGAAACTCCAAATTCCATCTTTTGTTGATGGCTCTTCCGCAGATAATAATACCACTCCGATATTCGTATCTTCATGTGCATCCTGAAAAGCATCTAACAATTCTGATGTTGTATGCGGACGAAATGCATTACGCACATTAGGACGGTTAAAAGCTATTCTCGCTACATTGTGCGACTTTTTATAAGTAATATCTTCATACTCTTTGGCAACTTTCCATTGAGGTTGTATCATAATTTTAAAATATTAACGTTAGTAAGTAGAGCAAAAATAACATAATAACTTTGTTTTTCTTTTCTATATTTGAACGATATAATACGAATCTTATGAAACAACTATATTTTTTAGTCACTTTATTACTAAGTACCAGTCTTTTTTCACAAAAAATAATTACCGAAAAGATCAATTCAACAGAATTTGCTAAAGGTAGAACTGTAAAAATTTACATCCCTAAAAATTATGACAAAGACGAAACTGTTAGCTACCCAGTAGCAATTGTTTTAGGTGATCAATATCTTTTTGACCTTTATGTAGGTAATGCGAAACTATATGCAGATACAGACAAAGCACCTCGACAGATAGTAGTTGGTATTGATATGAGAGAAACCTATACTAAAGATGTTGCGATTATTCCATCTAACAATGCTTTAACAAATAGCGCTAAGAAATTCCAGAATTTCATAAAAAAGGAGTTAATTCCGCATATGGAAATAAATTACAGAACTTCTCCTTTTATGACTATTGCAAGTGAAGGAAAAGGTGCTGATTTTATCACTTATTTCTTAAAGGATGCTGAACCTATTTTCAACTCTTTTATATGTATCACTCCAAGATTTACTGAATTTAGCGCAAGCAGAATAGAATCTTATTCTTTAAGTAGATTAGGCTCGATAGATAACTCTTATTTTTTATACACTAGTAACAACAAGAAATATATTACTGCTAAACAAAACGATCGATTTAGCCAATTAGGCACATTTTTATCTTCTTTTAATGCAGAAAACATACACATTACTTTTGATAAATTTACAAATGCACCGAATCACTTGTCGGTTATTGGAGAAACAATACCAAGAGCTTTTGAGAAAATGTTTTACTTGTATGCTAAAATAACGAAAAGCGAATTTGATAAAAATATTAAAGATTTAGGACCTTTAGAAGCTATTAAATATGTTGAAAAAAAATACCTAGACATTCAATATTTATACGGATCGAATTTAAATGTTCGTTTAGATGATATTTTTGCTATTGAAGGAATCGTTATTGATAAATTAGATGGCGATTATTTGCGTGTTTTAGGTGATTTTGTAATGATTAAATATCCAGATTCTCATATTGGTGATTTTTATGTAGGAAAGTATTACGAAAAAGGAAAGGACTACGAAAAAGCAGAGTTTTATTACAAAGCAGCTTATGGTAAAATGGAACCTTCTGATCCTAACGCAAATGCTTTTTACGAAAATATTAAACGTGCAACTAGCTTAAAAGAAAGTCAACCAAAAGAAGAAATTATTGAAGACCTTCCTGAAGAGGATGATAATGAAGAGGAAAAAGAGGACGATAAATAAAGTATTATATCTAAAACAAAAACCGCGACTTAATTAAATAAGTCGCGGTTTTTTATTTTGTGTTCGTTTATTTACTTTATCAGCTCTATTCTATCTTCTTTTAATAAGATTTTTTTATCTTTATACAAACCACCAATAGCTCTTTTAAAGGCTTTTTTACTCATTTGTAATCGAAATTTAATTGCATCTGGAGAACTTTTATCGGTAAGCATTAAAAAACCTTTTTCATCTAATTTTCTAAGAATTACATCTGCATCTGTATCAATTACATTTCTAAAACCTTGAGGTCGCAAAGAAATATCAATCTTCCCGTCTTCTCTTATGTTTTTAACATAACCGTAAGTTTCCATACCTTCCTCTATGTCTTGGTATACTTCACTATTAAACAACAAACCATCAAATTCATCATCAATTAAAACAGTATATCCTAGTGGAGTTTGCTCAATAATTTTTAAATTTACCTGATCTCCTTCTTGTAATCTATTTTGTGAATCCTCTTGTAATCCGTCTTCTAATTCCATTTTATAAGTTTTTAAAATAGTTCTTTAAAACTACGTCATTTAATTCTTTTGGAGTAAAAATCTCCATTATTTTTGGTTGACTTGATGTTTCATAAAAATCATTCAATTCAACATTTAATTCTTCTTGATTAGCAACAGCCGTATAATTAAAACCATACATTTTTGCTAAATGTTCAGCAGTTAAACTATGTGGTGTTTCAAAATAATCAGTCGCATTTGTAGTTGATGGCTCTGGAATGAATCTAAAAATTCCGCCGCCAGCATTATTTAAAATAATAATTCTAAAACTATTTGGAATATTTGTATTCCACAATGCGTTAGAATCGTAAAAAAAACTTAAATCACCGGTAACAAAGGTAGTTGGTTTTTCATCAGCAAATGCAGCGCCAATTGCTGTACTTGTACTACCATCAATTCCGCTTGTTCCTCTATTACAAAACACCTGAAATGTTGCATTCAAATCAAATAATTGAGAATATCTAATTATTGAACTATTGCTTATTTGCACCTGAGAATTATCAGGAATAAAATTTAAAATAGTCTCAAAAGATTTTAAATCTGAATATACGCAATCAGTTAAATAATCCTGATGCTTTTTAGCTCTTTCTTCTTTTTTTGTTAGCCAATTATTTTGGTAACTACTCTTTATAGTGTCTCCTCTACTTTCAATTTCCTGTAAAAAACTGATTGGTTTTTCTTGTATAAATTCCGATAAACAATGGTAAGTATCCATCGGTTTTAGTGCATCAACGTGCCAATGATGCTTTGGTTGGTATTTTCTTAAAAACTGTTTTATCTTTTTAGAAATCACCATTCCACCTAGAGTTACCAACACATCTGGTTGTAAGGCTAAAAATTCCGATTCAGTTAACGGAGCTATTAATTTATCAATCGAGTTTATAAACTTCGGATGATATAAATTAGACGTTGTTTCTGTTAAAATCAACACCGATTCATCATTCGTAAAATTACGTAGCACTTTTTGCAACTCATCATCAGGAAAATTATTCCCTACTAAAATCATTTTTTTAGATGAAGAGTTCCAAATTTCAGATAGTTTTTGATAATTAACAGATTGCTTCACTTCGTTCGCAATAACGTTGGAAAAATTAAATTCTTTTAAATCATCAACCGTTTCATACAACGGCTCATTAAAAGGAACATTAATATGCACCGATCCTTTTTTAGTAATTGCTGTTTGTAATGCTTCTACTATTAAGTTAGTATTCTTTTCTAATTGATTTTCGCTTTCTACTAAATTTGCAGAAAACAGAATATGATTTTCAAACACATTTTCTTGACGAATGGTTTGTCCGTCCCCAATATCAATTAAATGCTTAGGTCTATCCGCAGAAATTACAACTAACGGAATATTGCTATAAAAAGCTTCTGCTATCGCAGGATAATAATTTAACAACGCCGAACCTGATGAACAAATAATTGCCACCGGTTCGCGCTTTTGCTGTGCTATTCCCATTGCAAAAAAAGCAGCACAACGCTCATCAACAACACTTAACGTTTCTATCTCTGGATGATTTGAAAACCCTATTGTTAACGGGGCGTTTCTTGAACCTGGAGAAATTACAACCGTATCAATATTATATTGATTACAGGCTGAAATAACTAATTGAGCAAGTTCTTTTTTTGGATACATTCTATTTAATTACAAGGCTGCAAAGTTACAAAGTCAAAAAGTTATAACGCAAAAAAAAGTCAGAAAGTAAAACATTTTCTACTTTCTGACTTATTTATACAAAAACCAACTAAGTTGATTAGTTTCCTTTCTTATAATCTTCTAAAAACTTCGCTAAACCAATATCTGTTAAAGGGTGTTTTAATAATCCTTCAATAGCGCTTAAAGGATCTGTCATTACATCAGAACCTAATTTAGCACAATCAATAATATGCATGGTATGACGTACCGATGCTGCTAATATTTGTGTTTCGAACATGTAGTTATCATAAATCTGACGAATTTCAGAAATTAAGTTTAAACCATCTGTTGATATATCATCTAAACGTCCAATAAACGGAGAAACATACGTTGCTCCTGCTTTAGCAGCCAATAATGCTTGACCCGCAGAAAACACTAAAGTTACGTTTGTTTTAATTCCTTTTGATGAAAAATATTTACACGCTTTAATTCCGTCTTTTATCATTGGTAATTTTACCACAATTTGCGGATTTAATGCAGCTAAAGCTTCACCTTCTTTTACCATTCCGTCAAAATCTGTTGAAATTACCTCAGCAGAAACATCACCTTCAACTAATTCGCAAATTGCTTTGTAGTGGTTTATAATGTTCGCCGCACCAGTAATTCCTTCTTTTGCCATTAAAGACGGATTTGTGGTTACACCATCTAAAATACCTAAAGCTTGTGCTTCTTTAATCTGATCTAAGTTAGCTGTATCTATAAAAAATTTCATTTTGTTATAATTTATTTTGAAGTTGTGTTATTCTTTTTTGGGCGTTCGAGCGGGCTTTACACACTCGCTTTTTTAATAATCTCACTACGTTCAATAATTAAAAAGAGCTCAAACAAATGCTTCAATCCCTAACGCAAAATACTGTACAAATTTACAATTTATAATGGTTCATTAACAGTTTTTCGTAAACTTTATCTGGTAAAACTCGTTTTAACACGACTGAAAACTTCTCCATAAATCCACCAATTTTATAATGAATATTAGGATTTTTTTCTCTATGATCTGATGAATTGCTTTTGCCATTACTTTCGGATCCATTCCTGAATTTACATGGCCATCCATTAAAGCTAAATTCTCTGTATACGTCTCTTTATATGCTGAATTTTCATAAACCGGTGTATGAAATCTTCCTGATGCAATATTGGTGGCAAAATCTCCTGGCGCTACATTAATTACTTTAATCCCGAAACCTTTAACTTCCATACTTAAAGCTTCCGTTACCAGTTCTAAAGCACCTTTACTTGCTGAATATATTCCTCTAAAAGGTAATCCCATATAACCCGCTATCGAAGTAACGTTTATTATTGTTCCCGAATTTTGCTTTCGCATTTGTGGTAATATAGCTTTAGCTACATCTATAACTCCGAAAAAATTCGTATTAAAATTAGCACGCATTTCATCAGTCGGAGTATCTTCTATCGACCCTGTTATACCCTTACCTGCATTATTAATTAACACATCTATTCTGCCTTCTTTTTCAATTACTTCTGCAACTGCACTTTCTATGGTTTGTGGTTTTGTTACATCTAAAGCAACCATATTAAAAGGCAAACTTACTTTATCAGGATTCCTACTTGTACCGTAAACGGTGTAATTTTTAGCATGTAAATACGTAGCAATTGCTTTTCCAATTCCTGAAGAAGCACCTGTTATTAGAATAACTTTAGACATTTTAAATAATTTTAAGCAAATATCTTAAAGTTCATCGCAATAAAAAAAGAGTTTAATCACTTATATTAGCCATATATTGTAAGAACACAATCATTATGAGTAAGAAATCAATTTTTAGTATTTTATTTTTTCTAATTAGTTTTAGTCTTTTAGCACAAACATCTTTGTTTGACCACTCTAAAACATTTACAAAACAAGATTCACTTCGTGGATCTATTACTCCTGAAAGAGTTTGGTGGAATTTAACCTATTATCATTTAGACATTAGCGTAAATCCGGATAAAAAATTTATCAACGGAAAAAATACCGTACAATACAAAGTTTTAAAACCTCATAATGTTTTACAAATTGATTTGCAGGCTCCTTTAAAAATTACCAAAGTAATTCAGAACGGAAAAAAATTAAAAGTAGTTACCGACGGAAATGCTCATTTTATTCAGTTAAAAGCAATTCAAAAAACTGGAAGTATAAATTCGTTAGATGTGTATTACGAAGGACATCCAAAAGTTGCAAAAAACGCTCCTTGGGATGGTGGATTTTCATGGAAAAAAGACAATAACGGAAATCATTTTGCAGCAACTTCTTGCCAAGGTTTAGGCGCAAGTGTATGGTGGCCAAATAAAGACCACATGTATGACGAAGTAGATAGTATGGCAATTAGCGTGCGTGTTCCTAAAAATTTAATGAATATTTCTAACGGAAAATTACGTAAAACCGAACATCATAAAGACAACACTACAACGTATCATTGGTTTGTAAATAATCCGATTAATAATTACGGAGTAAATGTAAATATTGGTGACTATGTACATTTTTCTGAAAAATATAATGGTGAAGATGGTGGATTAGATATGGATTATTATGTGTTGCGTGATAATTTAGAAAAAGCAAAAAAGCAATTTAAAGATGCGCCAAAAATGATGAAAGCTTTTGAGCATTGGTTTGGGAAATATCCTTTTTATGAAGACGGATTTAAACTTGTAGAAGCTCCGTATTTAGGAATGGAACACCAAAGTTCTGTTACCTACGGCAATAAATATATGAACGGATACTTAGGTAGAGATTTATCTGGAACTGGTTGGGGTTTAAAATTCGATTTTATTATTATTCACGAATCGGGGCACGAGTGGTTTGCTAATAATATTACCAATATTGACATTGCCGATATGTGGATTCATGAAAGTTTTACTGCCTATTCTGAAAACCTGTTTTTAGATTATTACTACGGTAAAAAAGCATCAAAAGAATATGTTATCGGAACTCGTAGAAGTATTCAGAACGACATTCCTATTATTGGTCAATATAACGTAAACAGTGAAGGTTCTGGTGACATGTATTACAAAGGAGCAAATATGCTACATACTATTAGAACCTTAATTAATGATGATGAAAAATGGCGACAAATTTTACGCGGATTAAACAAAGTCTTTTATCACAAAACAGTTAACACCAAACAAGTTGAAAACTATATTTCACAACAATCCGGAATTGATTTAACCAAAGTTTTTGATCAATATTTACGTACCGTTAAAATCCCGGTTTTTGAATATAAAATAAAAAACAACCAACTTTCTTATCGTTGGAACAATGTTGTTGCTGATTTTAATATGCCTTTAACTATTTTAGTTGATAGTAAAAAACAAGGATTAAATCCAACTGAAAAATGGCAAACAACATCAATTAATTCTAATACAATTAAAATTGATGAAAATTTTTATGTTGATAATAAAGAAGTAGAATAATTGTTTTTTATATGTAATTTATAAAACATAAGCAACGGTATAAAATGAAGAAAATTTTACAAATTTATAGTGTAATTATAGTTATCACTTCTTTTGCCGCTTGTAAAACACAAAACCGAACAGATCAACTAAAAAAGAAGAACAAAGAGGTTGTTACTCTTAACAACATATACCCTATTAAAAAAGCAGATACGATACAATCTACTAATGCCCCTTCAAAAATTACACGCAAAATTAGGAAAGATCTAAAAGGAAATTTATTATTTGCTGCTTATAAAAACATCATTAAATATGATGGAGTCTCGTTTACAAATATCAAAACACAAGAAAGCATCGCTTCTTATGATGCTTTTGATGTTTGGCAAGATAAAAATGAAACTATTTGGGTTGCTAGCACTCATTTTGGTGTATTTCAATATCCTAAATCTACAATACTCAAAGCAAATAAAAAATCGTTTAACCATTTTACCACAAAAAATGGACTTGCCCATAACAGAACTATGTGTATTTACGAAGATATGGCTGGTGGAATTTGGGTTGGAACTGAAGGAGGAATAAGTTATTTTAACGGAAAAACACCTCCTAACAAACAAATAATTACTCGTAATTTCACTGTAAAAAATGGACTTACAAGCAACAGTATTAATATAATTCTAGAAGATAAAACAGGTAAAATATGGGTTGGTACTAGAGGAACGTTAGTTATATATAATCCTTTAAGTAAACTTAATTCTGGCAAAGTATCTTTTACAGAAGTAACTGATTACAAAGGCAAAACCTTTAAGAATATTTGGGCAATTTTAGAAGATAAAAATGGTGATATTTGGTTAGGCGGACAATATGGCCTTTGGCGTTACAGTGGTAATTCATTTACTAAACTAACATCAACAAATATTACTGCTATTTACGAAGATACAAAAGAAAATATTTGGTTTACCCATGGCGCTTCTAACAATCAAAAAGCTGGACTTTCTCGTTACAACAAAAAATCATTATTAAACAAGGAACCAAAATCTACGCAAATATTTAGTGATAACGGAATGCTTTTTGGCATAAATGAAGATAAAAATAATGCCATTTGGGTTGGGAAATTAAATGGAGTATTTCGGTATAGCGAAAAGTCAGTTAGTTTCTTTAAAAATAATTAGAGGTTATTAGATAGTTACTCCTATTTTTAATAATCAAACAATTATCAATAACTTCATTAGCTGCTTTCGTTCAAATTTATTTTGACCTCAGTAATACTCAACAGACAGTAGATATTAAAAATTCATTAACTGAATAAGCATGATATTTTGACAAGGTGGTATTCTAGCCCTCTTAAGAACGATACTTATTTAACGTAAAAACAACCAAAAAACACTTGTTTTATTAAGGCCTTTTGGTTGTTAATCTTATTTTAAAAAAGATTATGATTAAACAACATCTTTTACTTTATTATATTTAATTTCAGCATAATCAGAAATCACTTTTTGAGCTAACGAATAATCTTGTGCTTTAGAATGTTCACTCTTATAAGCTACACAATAAATTCCACCATCGTAGGCTGCTTTAATTCCGTTTGTAGAATCTTCAATCACCAAACATTCTTTTTTATCAAACCCAGCAATTTCAGCTGCTTTTATAAAAATTTCAGGGTGCGGTTTTGAAGCTTTTAAATCCGCCCCACTAATTTTGCCCTTAAAATATTGATTCAAATCAAATTTATTAAAAACATTATTTATCGTAGCCATAGATGCCGACGATGCCAAAACTAACGTAACTCCGTTTGTATAATAATCTTTAATTAAATCTAAAACCCCATCTAACAACTGTAAATCGTTATCCTCAGAAAAAAAGAGTTCTTTAAAAAAAGCTCTTTTATAGGCAACTAATTCAGTTGCGGCTAATGAGAGTTTAAATTTAACTACTAAATCGTTACAAATATCTATAGTAGATTGCCCTGTGTACGCATTATATTGTTCTTGAGAAACCTTAATACCTACTTTTTTAAACATTAAAAAATATGCTTGTTTGTGTAACGGTTCGGTATCTACAATTACACCATCCATATCAAATAAAACTGCTTTTAAAGCCATTGTTTTTAGTTTGTGTTATGCGTACAAAAGTAGGTAATTGACTTTAGAGAAACCTATTATTTTTTCTCGCATTTCTTCAATACTTCTTCTGCCCTTTTCTGCAAAAATGTAGGATAAAACTTTACTGTCATTTTTTCTTCTTTACTTAAAGCAATTGCTTTTTTCACATCTTTACAAAAAGGTGCTGTAGACTGACCGAAAAAACGAGCTGCACCTATGTCATTTTCTGCCTTACTAAATATTACCCTCGGATTATTAGGCGCTATTTTTAATGCTTTTGCATACAAAGCTGTATTTTTCATAGACATTGACATTCCGTATTTTTGACCATCAAAAACTATATAAGCTGTATTTAAAAGTGCTTGTGTAATTAATATTTCAGGGTTATTCGGAGAATTTAATGTCGCCAAATCTATAAACTCTTGTGCTTTTGTTAATTTTGATTTTAATTTATTCTCATCTTTTATTTGAAAACTTTCTAATATTTGAACCGTTGCTGCATAAAATGGCGGTAACCAATTTTCTTTTTCAGCATTAGAGATTCGCTCAAATAACTGTCCTGCTTCGGCACTCTTATTTGCACTCCAAAGTTCAAAAGCTTTGGTCATTCCTTTTTCATATTCACTTTGTGCTGATAAATTTACTGCAAGTACTAATGCGATTAACGTAATTACTTTTTTCATGTTTCTTATTTTTGATTGATTTTTATTTTACTCTTTATTGATACTTCAAATATCTCTACTTTCTAACGTATTCCATAAAAAAGGAAACCGAGTTGTAACTTTTTACGGCTGAATTGTTATGCTTATAAATTATCTAATTGATTATCTTTTTTATTATCACTAATTGTCCAAAAGAAACCTACAAAGAAAAATCTATCTGCATTTGGTGTAATTGCTTGTCTATTAAAAACACCATTCATATTAGGCGTGTTTTTATAGTTATATCCAAATACATTTTCGGTTCCTAAAACGTTGTTCACAGAGAAATACAATATTTTTTGTTGACTAATTAAATACGCCCAGTTTACACTTACCGAATTGTAATTTTTTGTTTTATCATTTAAAAATCTAACTTTATTAGGATTAGTATAATTTCTACCAGAAGCAAAATTATAACTCAACCCTACCTGACTTTTCCAATCCTTAATAAAATGTTTTGCTACTACCGATAAATTATGTGCTGACGCAAAATTTGGAGTAGCCTTTGTTGGATAGTTTTTATAATCTCTTTCGGTGTCTAAAAACGAATATGAAATCCAATAATCCGTGTTTTTTATACTTTTATTATCTCTCCAAAAAACATCTATTCCTTTTGCAAAACCTGCTCCTAAATTTGAAAAATTAGATATTGGTAAAGCTAAATTTGTATCATACTTTACTAAATCTTGATACTTTTTATAATATGCTTCTACTCTAAAAATTTGTTTGCTTTTTACATATTGATAATTAGCTATAAAATGCGACGTGTTTTCGGCTTTAAAATCAGTATTGAATTTTAAATAATCATTTTTAGGGTTTTGAAAAAAGCGTCCATAAGCAAATGAAAACTGTGCGTTTTTTCCTGATTTATAAGCAATAGAAGCTCTTGGTGAAATCGTAAACTCATTTAATAATTCAGAGTATTCACCACGAACACCAATTTTAGATGCCAATTCTTTTGAGAAAAATATATCAGCCTCAACATAGCTTCCTAAAATATTATTATCAAATCCATACTCTAACTTCTTATTACCTACACTCTTATAATTTTCATTAAAATCAGTAACAAAATATTCTGCTCCAAAATTTAATTTAAATCGATTCGAAAAACGTTTTTTCAATGCAACTTTAAAATGTGCAGAATTCTCATCATCTGTAACCTTATCTTCTATAATTTTAATATCTGAATGGTCGTTCGTAAAACTTACACCTGTTGCAATTTTCCATCCATCACCAAAATTATTTTTATATGAAGTATTAAAATATAAGTTTCGGTTTGTTAATCCAAAGCGCAAACCATCCGCATAATTTATATCATCTTGCGTTAAATCTAAATCAGAATAACTAAAGGCTCCATAAATTTTTAACATTGATTCGTTTTTAAACTTAAAACGATACACCGCTTCACCACTCATGGCTTGCACTGGTTTATGCCATGTATTTCTATCTGGAAAAGCAGCTTGATATGGTGCTAAATTTACATACGATGCGTTTACACTTAAAGAGTTTTTACCAAAAATCTGAGTATTACCAACACCCAAACCAACCGTCATAAAAGACAAATCTGTTTTTTCTTCAACAGCCTCATCTGTTGTATTTAACAACAACACACCCGACAATGCTTGTCCGTATTCCGCAGAATAACCTCCTGTAGAAAAAGTAATTCCTTTAAATAAAAAAGGAGAAAATCGTCCGCGAGAAGGTATATTATTTGCTGATGGTGAATATGGTGTAAACACTCGAATTCCATCTACAAAAATTTGCGTTTCTTCAGCTTCTCCTCCACGTACAAAAAGTCGCCCATCTTCATCTACTTTTGATGTTCCTGGTAAAGTTTGTAAAGCACCTACAAAATCGCCCAATGCGCTTGCTGTTGTTACCACATCTAACGGTTTTAAAGCGGTTACTTTTGCATTATCACCAGCTTCAAAAGTTCCTGCGTTAATAGTTACCGCATCTAATGTATTTACATCATCTCGTAACTTAATTTTTATGTTATTCAATAAAGAAACATTTGCTGTTTTTGAAAATGTTTCGAAAGATATAAAAGAAATGATTAGCGTTTTTATCCCTTTTCTTGAAGTTGAAAAAGAAAAATCCCCTTTAATATCTGTTGAAGCTCCATCATAAGTTCCGTCTAAATATACATTTGCTCCTTCAATCGGATTTCCTTTTTTATCTGTTACTTTTCCTGAAATAATTGTTTGCGCAACCACATAACCTTGAATTAGTAAGCATATAATAAATAATAATTGTTTCATTTTTTTTTATTATTTGATAGTACAAAATTGCTTTATTTTTAAAACTTAACATAAAAAGACACACTCAACTGTATAAATTTAATGACGAACTGTTTTCTACCACAAAATTAATTACTACACCTTTTTTATACTTACCTAATCTTGCCATCTTCTTTACAAATCTTGCTAAATTTTAAGTCAAAATAGCCTAAAACATTTCATAAAACTGTATTTTTACATAGTCTAAAAAATCATAATGTCACACGATTTAAGCGATTATAGAAAATCATACGAAAAACAGGAACTTTTAAAGGAAAACTGCCCTGAAAACCCGATTGAATTATTTAGAAACTGGTTTATAATAGCTGATAATTCTGATATGGTAGATGAAACTAATGCGATGACCATTTCATCAATAGGTTTAGATGGTTTTCCGAAGAGTAGGATTGTATTATTAAAAAAATATACTTGGGAAGGTTTTATCTTTTACACGAATTATAATTCAGAAAAAGGAAAAGCAATTTTAAAGAACAATAATGTGTGTCTTTCTTTTTTTGGGCTGGTTTAGAACAGCAAATAATTATAAAAGGAAAGGCTGAGAAATTATCAGAAAATTTATCTGATGGTTATTTTGAATCTAGACCCGACGGAAGTAAGCTTGGCGCTTGGGCTTCTAACCAAAGTAGCGTTGTTACATCTCGTAAAGAACTTGATGAGCAATTAAAAACAACTACAGAAAAATTTAGCGGAAAAGAAATTGTACGACCACCACATTGGGGTGGTTTTATGGTAAAGCCTGTTTCAATTGAATTTTGGCAAGGCCGTCCTAACAGAATGCATGATCGTATACGGTATACTTTGCAAAAAGATTTCTCTTGGAAACTTGAACGTTTAGCTCCTTAGTTTTATATTTACATAGCTTTTAAAAATTAAATGAAAACACTTTATATTGTTCGTCACGCAAAATCTTCTTGGAAGTATGAAAGCGTAGAAGATATTGATAGACCGTTAAAAGAACGTGGTATTAAAGACGCACATCTTTTATCTAAATATCTATCCGAAGAAATAAAAAGACCAGATGTATTTGTGTCTAGTAGTGCAAATAGAGCTTTACATACGGCTGTTATTTTTTGCGAAAACTTTAAATATCCACTTTCTAATCTGAAAATAAAACGTCAATTATACAGTTTTAGTGATGGGTACTTGGTTAAAACAGTAAAAGCATTAGATGATAGTTTTGACAGTGCTATTATATTTAGCCACGATCATGGTATTAATAGTTTTGTTAATAAATTTGGTGATAAACCCATCGCTCACGTATCTACTTGCGGAGTTATTGGTATTCAGTTTGAAGAGAAACATTGGAAAAATATAAAAAAAGGAAGTACAGCTTTAGTTGAATTTCCTAAAAACCATAGATAAAACTATATATTTTGAAAATTAAAAAATACGGTGCGATTGATATAGGTTCGAATGCTGTAAGACTTTTAATAGCAAATGTTATTGAAGAAAAAGATAAAGAACCTCAATTTAAAAAATCCTCATTAGTTCGAGTTCCGATTCGTTTAGGTGCCGACACTTTTGTTTCAGGGGTAATTTCTGAAGAAAACACCAATCGAATGATTGATGCTATGGATGCTTTTAAATTACTCATGAAAGTTCATGGTGTTGAAAAATATAAAGCTTGTGCTACCTCAGCAATGAGAGAAGCCGAAAACGGAACAGAAGTAATAAAAACGATTTTAAAGAAAACAGATATCGAAATTGATATCATTGATGGTAAAAAAGAAGCTGCCATTATATTTGCTACCGATTTAAATGAGTTAATAGAATCTGACTTAACCTATCTTTATGTTGATGTTGGTGGTGGTAGTACGGAGTTTACGTTGTTCTCGAAAGGAAGAATTGTTAAATCGAAATCTTTTAAAATAGGTACCGTTCGATTGATCAATAATAAAAAATCTGAAAACAAAGCTATCTTTAAAAAAGTACAAGAATGGGTTGAAGAAAACACTCAAAGTTACAAACGTATTTCTTTAATTGGATCTGGTGGAAATATCAATAAAATATTTAAAATGTCGGGAAGAGATATTGGTAAACCAATCTCATACATTTACTTAAATGCGCAATATCAATTCTTAAAAAAGATGAGTTATAGAGATCGAATTTCTGAATTAAGCTTAAACCCTGATAGAGCCGATGTAATTGTGCCAGCAACCAAAATTTATCTTTCTGCCATGAAATGGAGTGGTGCTCGTAAAATATTTGTTCCAAAAATAGGTCTTTCAGACGGAATCATTAAAAGCCTGTATCTTAACAAATTATAAGTTACCTTTAAAAAACAAAAAAACCGAACAGATGTTCGGTTTTTTTAGCAATAATTTATAACTGTTATTTAATTAAAGTTATCTTTAACTTAAGCTCTTTCTGTAACCATGTTTTAAGTTCTTTTTCATTTTTAAGAACAATAGAATCAGCCAATTTCTTATTCCACACAACAGACAATTCAGGAATCGTATCAATTTTTATAAAATCTTTAGAAGATAATTTTTTAGAAAAACTGATTGCTTTAATATCATTAAATCTAATTTTTGCTTCTTTTGCAATTTTACTAAACGGCACGCTGTTTTTATCTGTTTGCTCTATGCTATTATTTAAAGTTGATATGGTGCTCTTTAAATCTTCAATCTCTCGATGTAATCCTTTTATTACATTATCTTTTTCATCTAAATCAGTAATTGCTCTATCATAAGCATCTACTACTCTATCTACACTTCGTGCTTTGTTTTCGTTTATAATCAACTCATAATCGTCTAACCTTGCATATGTTTTTAATTCGTTTCTTAAAAAAGTTTCTGTAGCATCCGTTACATCTCCATTAAAAAACAAGTTCACTTTTTTAACATCTTTATGAATTTTTTCTCGTTGTAGCCATAAATCTTTGTTCGACTCTATTTTCTCTTTTAAAAATTTCTCGTAACTTGAACTTACTACACTCTCTTGATATACATTAATAAAGGTAAATATTGCTGGTATTATCACTAAAAAAGCTACAAATGAAGTTAGCTGAGCTATTCTTTTTCTTTTTATTGAATTTACATAACGAATCATTGTAAACCCTAATAATTTTAACACTAAAAATGTTGCTAGTGCTATAAATATTGTATTAATAGTAAAAAGATACATCGCTCCAAAAAAGAAGTCATATCTTCCAATAGCCAATCCCCAACCTGCAGTACATAAAGGCGGCATTAATGCCGTAGCAATTGCCACACCAAATATTACAGATGCTATTGTACCTTTTTTTGTACGTGCAATGATTAAAGCTAACCCACCAAAAAAAGCGATTAATACATCGCGAATATCTGGTTTTACTCTTCCTAATAATTCTGATGTTTCTTCTTTTAACGGAAACAAGAAAAAGAATAAAAATGCGGTTAATAAACTCAATACAATCATCGTTGCTAAGTTTAGCATCGATTTTTTTAAGGTATCAATATCATTAATAGCTATTGACATTCCTATTCCTAAAATCGGCCCCATTAATGGAGATATTAACATGGCTCCAATTACTACAGCTGTCGAGTTTGCATTTAAACCAATCGAGGCCACAAATATTGAACAAATTAAAATCCAAGTAGTTGCTCCTTTAAACGGAATATCACTTTTAATTGCTTCAATCGTTGCTTCTTGATCTGTATCTTCTCGAAAATCTAATAATTCAATAATAAACTTCTTTGAACTTTGCCACAAACCTTTTGCATCTTCTTGAATGGCTTGTTTAGACTGCTCTACATTTTCATCTTGATTTATTTTTTCTTCCATCTAAATTCTTTTTTTCAACTGTGGAAAGATACAAAATTTGCACTTTATTTTATAAAAAATAGCAAGCTCGAAGATTTCTCTTCGAGCTTGCTATTTTTTATAATTACATTGTTTAATTAATGTTTAATTTCTTTTTTAAATTGCTTGAAACTGCTTCTTTATGCAACAATACTGAAATAGTTTTCAATTTAAAATAAGGGATAGACATGTATACATATCCGTTATTTCCTTGTTTTTTCCCCCAAGAGTTTTTAACTTTAAAGTATTTATTTCCTTTTTGGTCTTTAACCAAACCAACAATATGCATTAAATGATCATCAGTAGTATTAAAGTTTTCAAATTCTGATTGTCGTAAACTTGGTGTTATCTTCTTTTCTTTTACAATCTCCTTTAATCCTTTTTCACTTTCTAAACTACTCGCAGGGATAAATGCGACTCCGTTTTTTGATGAAAATGTTTTTTCAGACACATCACAATCTAATTCTATTGTATATCCTTTTTCGATAGCATCTTCTGTTACTGCAACTAATTCATCTAAAGAAACATTGTAAAATGATCCGTTTGAAAAATTATCAGGAATATTTAAAACAAACTCTTCGTATATTTTGGCGTGCTTAAAAGAAGTGATTGTAACATAGTTTGATGGATTTATTTTCACATATTCTGCAAAGCTTTTTGGCGTATATGCTTTACCTTCAAACTCGAAATTAGTTTTATTTTCTCCTAAATAAACATCTAAAACACTTTCTGTTGCTTTTTTCCATTTCGGACTTAATTGTTTTGCCGGATTTTTGATATAAGCATCTAACATCGATTTTAAAACAGTAACAACCTCAGCATGATTATGTGATTCTTGACCTAAATCTAATCCAGAAAAAATTTGTTCAGGAACCAATCCGTATTTTGCTACCGAATTTATAACATCATGTCCTAAACCACCTTCACTAAATTGTGCTTTTCCTTGGCGATATAAATAATTACTTGCTTTATCTGAATACGTATTACGAACTGTATACATTTCTGATAAATCGATGTTCTTACCTGTTAATCTTATAATTTCAGATTCTAAAAATGATGTTGTAGAGAAACTCCAACAAGTACCAGTTCTTCCTTGGCTTTTTACTTGTGTATTTTCTATATCTTTTATTGTTTTAAATTGATATTCTTGCGCTGTTATTAAACCGATACTTAAAAAACTAAATGCGGTACCTATTAACAAATTTCTCATAAGATGATTTTTATTTATAGAGCAATTTACATTTTTTAAAACAACCTAAAAATTTTAATCCCTTAAAAATCTACAATTACTCCTATTCCTGGCAAAGCTCTCCCCGAAGTACTTTCTATTTCTTCTAATAGATATCTTGAATTATCGCTAGGGTCAGAAACCCTACCACTTCCATCTTCTATTGGTAATAAGAACGGTTGTTGCTTTGAGCTGCTTGCGTATACATTTTGAATATCAATATATAAATTAATCGCCGCCTTTTTTAAAAACCATGTTTTATCTACTCTAAGATCTAACTGTGTATAGGTAGCAAATCGTTTACTATTTAATTTAGTGTAATCTAAAATTCCGCCATTTACAACATCATAATTAGATTTTAATGACGAAGCATCTTTATCGTAAGGAGTATAAGGCCTACCACCTACCAATCTAAATTTAGCTCCAACTTCCCAGTTTCTCTTTAGCTTTTTTCCTGCGGTAATAGTTAATAAGTGTTTATTATCCCAAGTAGAAGGAATATAATTACCCATTTGATTTTTAAATTCACTTCTTACAAAAGTATACGATGCGATACCATACAAACCTTTATTTGATTTTTTTTGTGCCAAAATCTCAAATCCGTATGCTCTTCCTTTTGAATTAGAAACAACCTCTTCATTTCCTACAACTCCAAAGTCAGCACCCAAATTTGCTAAACTTATTTGATTTCTTACAGATAGCGGATACTTACTATACGCCTTATAAAAACCTTCTAAAGTAATTTTGGTACTTGCATTTGGTTTGTATGCCAATCCGCTTACAAAATGATCAGATTGTATATACTTTAACCCTTTTTTATTTACAAACTCACCAACATTATTTTTAAATCCTAAAACGGTATATGATGGTAATTGATAATAACGCCCTACTGATGAATTTAATGAAAACTGATCGTTTAAGCTATAACTTAAAGAAAGTCTTGGAGAAAATTGATTTAAAGGATTTTTCATTTCACTATTATAATCAACTCCATCGATTCTAAATCCGAAGGAAACACCTAATTTATTATTCAAATATTCTTTTGAAACTTGACCAAACACACCATACTTTATAAAATCGATTTCTGAATTAAAAGCGTCTTCAAAAACAGCATTAGAGTTCGCTACTTTTCGATAAGTATTATTTATATACGTTGCTTTTTCGAGGTTTGTACCAATATTTATTTTGTAATCATTTTTTACAGTTAAGTCACTTTCATACCTAAACTTTGTTTCTATTTCTTTAGAATTATAATCTAATAATAAATTAGCAGGAACTTCTTCGTTCATGAAGTACTTTATAGCTTCATTTTTAAGTTCATTTCTGCTTAATACAAACAAATGGGTAGCGTCATCAGCAAAATATTTATAACTCGCCCCTACTGTATAATTCCACTGCGTATTTATAGGGACTCTATTTAAAAAAATTGTGTTACTTTTTAATTTATTAATATCTGTTTCACCATCATTAACCGTTTTATTTAATTTAAAATTATCGATAGCTCCTAATGCAATAATAGATAGTTCACTGTTTTCTGATAATTGCGATTTTACATTTAATTGAAAATCGTTATAAGTTGGTAAAAAAGGTAATTTAATTAATTTGAATAAAAATTGAAGATATGATTGACGTACAGAAAACATAAACGTAGTCTTATCTCCCAAAGGCCATCTAAAGTTATACCTGCATCAGATGTACCTATAGTCGCTCTTGTTTTAAGCGCTGTTGGATTCCCTCTTTTTTGAGTAAACTCTATTACCGAACTTAAAGTATTCCCTCTATTTGCAGGAAAAGCACTCGAATAAAAATCAACTTTACGAATTAAATCAGCATTCATTATCCCTACAGGTCCTCCAGTAGCTCCTTGTGTTTGAAAATGATTAATCACCGGAACTTCTACACCATCTAAATAGAATTTATTTTCAGCAGTTGCACCTCCTCTAATAATAATATCATTTCTAAAGCCAGGGTTTGAAGCTACCCCCGGAAATGATTGAATCACTTTTAAAACATCTCTATTTCCTCCGGGATTTTTTTCTATTTCAGCAACTCCTAAAGATTGTAATGATAGCGGACTTTCTAATGACTTCTTGTATAAACTAGCTTTTATTTCAACTTCTTTTAGATTGGTGCTATTCTCTTTTAATTCGATAGTTATAAAAGGAATTTTATCTTTTGTAACCAAGTATTCATCAGAAATTACGGTTTCATATCCTATAAACGAAATTTGTAGTTTATTATATCCTAACGGGATATTCGTTATTTTAAAGGCACCATTTTCATCCGAAGCAATTCCAATAGATGTTCCATAAACTAAAACATTTACAAATGGAACAGCTTTTCTGGTTTTAGCATCGATTACTTTTCCTGATATAGCTCCCTGATCTTGACTTACAGCTATAAATGACTGTAATAACACGATTAATAAAATTATCTTTTTCATAGGTATCATCATTAATATTTTGCTAAAATGCAATTTATTTACTAAACAAAAAAAACCTTAATCAAATGATTAAGGTTTTGTGGGGAGAGCAGGATTCGAACCTGCGAAGTCGTAAGACAACGGAGTTACAGTCCGTCCCAGTTGGCCGCTTTGGTATCTCCCCAAAGCTTTAGAAAAAAAATAAAAGCTTTTCTTAATAAATAAGAAAAGCTTTTTGTGACCGGGCTGGGGCTCGAACCCAGGACCCTCTCCTTAAAAGGGAGATGCTCTACCAACTGAGCTACCAGGTCATTTATTTTTCTCCTTAGCGGGTGCAAATATAGCATCTATTTTTAAATACACCAACTTTTTTACATTAAAAAAGTATTCAATTATCATTAAAAAACAAACAATACTGATAACCTGAATGTTACTAAAAAACATATCTTATCAAAAAAACTTTATTATAGACCAAAAAGACATTAAACCTTGTTATTTTTATCTTAGAGACTGTATTAAAGAAGAACAATTTTTATTACAACTTCCTTTTTCATATTATTATGAAATAACAATATTCTTTAAAACAAAAAAGCATTACTTAAATAAAGTAATGCTTTTTTGTTTTAATGCTATTATTGATTAATCCCAATTTACCAATAATAAATTTCTTGTGTATTATACTACAAATATGCAACAAAAAAACACTCTGTAAAACAGCTAATGTATAAATGGTATTATTTTACGTGTAAATGGTATTATTTTAAACTTAACTCTTCTTTAACAAAAAAACAAGTTGCTATTTATAGATCAAAAATAAATCAACACAGTATATTTTCCATAAAAAAACTCAATCTATAAAGATTGAGTTTTTGTGGGGAGAGCAGGATTCGAACCTGCGAAGTCGTAAGACAACGGAGTTACAGTCCGTCCCAGTTGGCCGCTTTGGTATCTCCCCAAAGCTTTAGAAAAAAATAAAAGCTTTTCTTAATAATAAGAAAAGCTTTTTGTGACCGGGCTGGGGCTCGAACCCAGGACCCTCTCCTTAAAAGGGAGATGCTCTACCAACTGAGCTACCAGGTCATTTATTTTTCTCCTTAGCGGGTGCAAATATACGTTCCTTTTTCACTTCTACAAAGTATTTTTATTAAAAAAAATAACCGAATTATTAATCGCTAACTTAGTCTATTGTTTTACAATAAATTAACACTTAAATTATTTTTCTGATAAATAAGCTTGACGTACTTTTTTGAACAAATTTGAAGAATATACAAAATCTACCACTGCCTGATTATCCGTTTTAAATATTTCTTTATGAGATCCCTCCCACGCTTTCAGTCCGTTTTTAAGAAAAACAATCTTATCTCCTATTTCCATCACCGAATTCATATCATGTGTATTAATAACGGTTGTTATTTTATATTCATCAGTAATTTCTTGAATTAAATTATCGATAACAATTGATGTTTGCGGATCTAAACCTGAATTTGGCTCATCACAAAACAAATATTTAGGGTTCATTACAATTGCACGAGCAATAGCTACCCTTTTTTGCATTCCTCCAGATAATTCAGCTGGAAACTTTTTATTTGAATTTTCTAAGTTAACACGTTTTAATACAAAGTTAACCCTATCTAACATTTCATCTTCTGGTTGCTTGGTAAACATTTTTAAAGGAAACATTACATTTTCCTCAACAGTTTGTGAATCAAACAAAGCACTTCCTTGAAAAACCATTCCTAGTTCTTTTCGAAAACTCCTTTTATCTTCTATAGTCATTTCAGTGTTTACACGTCCATCATAAATGATACTTCCTTTTTCTGGAATATGTAACCCAATCAATGATTTTAAAAAAACTGTTTTACCTGAACCACTTTGTCCTATAATTAAACTTGTTTCCCCTGGCAAGAATGAAGTTGAAATTCCTTTTAAAATTTCAATACCATTAAATCCTTTATGTAAGTTATTTACTTCAATCATTATGTTAATAACATTTGAGTTAATAAATAATTAGCGATAACAATAAGAACGGTAGTCCAAACAACAGACTGCGTACTCGCTTTACCAACTTCTAACGATCCTCCTTTTACATAATACCCATGATACGATGGCACTGTAGCTATTAAAAAGGCAAAAATTAATGTTTTTATAATTGCATAGGTTAGTAAAAACGGGTCAAATTCCATTTGCACACCTATTATATAATCTGTTCCAGAAAACAAGCCAGAAAGTACTCCTGCAAGCCATCCTCCAAAAATTCCTAAGAACATCCCTAGAACGATTAAAAACGGGTAAAAAAATACTGTCGCAATTATTTTTGGTAATACCAGATAGTTTAAAGAATTAATTCCCATTACTTCTAAAGCATCAATTTGCTCGGTAACTCGCATCGCACCAATACTCGAAGTTATATAAGAACCTACTTTTCCTGCTAAAATAATAGAACAAAATGTAGGTGCAAATTCTAATATTATAGATCGTTTTGCTGCAAAACCGATTAAAGATCTTGGTATAAACGGACTTTCTAAATTTAAGGCTGTTTGCAATGCTATTACTCCACCAATAAAAAATGAAATAAAAGCAATAATACCTAACGATTTTAGCCCTAATTCATCTATTTCTCTAAACAAAGCCTCTCTAAAAACACGCGCACGCTGTGGTTTTGTAAAGACTTGCTTTAGCATGGCAAAGTACTTTCCTATATGCTCAATGTAATTCATTAAACTAATCTATTTTTCTTTTTTGCTAAAGTATTAAAAAAGCATTAACTCTTTGCTTTAATATCTATTTTAGTGTTCATTTACTTACCTTTGGTTTTATCAATTTTAAAAAACAAAATGAAAAAAACACTTCCTTTAGCTGCTATCATTATACTTTGCTTATGCAGTTTTATCTCTACTGAAAAGAAAAAAACTAAAAAACCAAAACTGGTTGTTGGTATTGTTATCGACCAAATGCGCTATGATTACCTTACTCGTTTTGCTAGTAAATATGGTAAAGATGGTTTTAATCGCTTATTAAATGGTGGGTTTTCTCTTGAAAATGCTCATTATAATTACATCCCAACTTACACAGCTGTTGGTCATGCGTCAATATACACCGGAACTACACCTGCAAATCATGCTATAATTAGTAATAGTTGGTACGATAAATATTTAAAAAAATCTATTTATTGTGTTGATGACAGTAATTATAAAACCGTTGGTATTAACGGAATAAATGGAAATAAATCTCCACATAGAATGTTAACCACTACAATGACTGATCAGTTAAAATTAGCTCAGAATATGAACGGAAAAACTATTGGTATAGCAATTAAAGATCGTTCTGCAATTTTACCTGCTGGTCATGCAGCAAATGGCGCTTATTGGTTTAACGGTGGTAATGAAGGTAAGTGGATTACCTCATCTTACTACATGGATAAACTTCCTGAATGGGTAACCAAATTTAATAGTTCTAATATTGCAAGTGACTATCTAAAAAAACCATGGAATACACTTTATGATATAAATACTTATACTGAAAGTATTACTGATGATAATAATTTTGAAATGCCTTTTAAAGGTGAAAAGAAACCAGTTTTTCCACATGACATACCTAGTTTAAAAAGCAATAACAGCAATTTTAGTATCATAAAAGCAACACCTGCTGGAAATTCTTTAACTACTGATTTTGCAAAAGCAGCTATTATTGGAGAAAACTTAGGAAAATCTGATCATACAGATTTTCTAGCTCTTAGTTATTCTTCAACAGATTATGTTGGGCACCAATTTGGAGTAGCTTCAAAAGAAATTGAAGATACTTATTTGCGTTTAGATAAAGATTTGGCTAACTTATTTCAGTTTTTAGATACACAAGTTGGCGAAGGTAATTACACTTTATTTTTAACCGCAGATCATGCAGCCGTTCAAGTTCCATCATACTTACAATCTGTTAAAATTCCTGCTGATTATTTTAGCTATAAAAATTTTAATGAATTTGTTAGTAAAACAACTTTAAAATATTTTAAATCTGATGATTTAGTTGAAAAGATATCTAACTTTCAGATTTTCTTAAACAAAGAAAAAATAGAAGAATTAAAATTAAATACAAATGATGTTGCTCAAAAAATTGCTGATGAAGTAATTAATTTTAAAGGTATTTACAAGTCTGTAACTGCAAGAACTTTACAAACTACAACTTTTACCTCTGGAATTTTAAATTCGTTACAAAATGGATATAATCAAAAATTTTCTGGAGATGTTTTATTGGTTCCAAATCCATCAACAATTAGTCATCCACGAAAAGGTACAACACACGGTTCAGGGTATTCTTATGACACACATATACCAGTAATTTTTTATGGTAATGGAATAAAAAAAGGAACTTCTAAAAAGAAATATGAAATTATAGATATTGCTCCTACAATCTCAAATTTATTACAAATAGAGTTTCCAAACGGTTCTACAGGTAAAATTATTGAAGAAGTTTTAAACTAAAAAAAAGCACTCTACAATGAGTGCTTTTTTTTGTTCAAAATATATACAAAAAAGGGGACGCTATTTATTTAGGATTATTTAATATAATAAGAGCAGCAATTACACCAGGTACCCAGCCACAAAGCGTTAACAAAAACACAATTATGATTGATCCACAACCTTTACCTATTACCGCTAATGGTGGAAAAAAAATTGCTAATAAAACTCTTAGTAAACTCATTTATTTTATAATTTATTAATCTACTATATAGACGCTTATCTTTCTGATTTGTTACAATAAAAACCCGCTAATAGCGGGTTTTTATTTTTTAATAATTAAAAAACTACTAATTTCTACATTAACTTCCCGAAGAAAATAGCATTCATTAATAACTTGTTTGTACCGAACCAAAAAGCTCTAAAGTTCGTGTTATCAGTAAAAACAATAACCTTACCTGACCCTAATCTATTAACTTTAAACGGAACCGTAT
This sequence comes from Tenacibaculum retecalamus, assembly GCF_027941755.1. Lineage (NCBI taxonomy): Bacteria > Pseudomonadati > Bacteroidota > Flavobacteriia > Flavobacteriales > Flavobacteriaceae > Tenacibaculum > Tenacibaculum retecalamus. The sequence goes on from NZ_CP115916.1 coordinate 2,136,153, forward strand.
TTTTTAATACATTTAAGTTTTCTTTAGAAACATAACCACTCAACAAAGGGTTATCGGTATATTGTATCGGATTATTATAACTCTTTTTGTCTGCCTGAATAAACTGACGTGTATTTCTAAATAAAGCGATTTTATTATTCTTACACCCAAAGTTTACAGGATGTGAACGATCAATTTTAGCTTCAAAAATAGCACCACCTATTACTTGCGCACCCGATTGTAACGATTTGTTTTCAAACGATATATTTTCAACTGTATCAATCTTAGTTTTATTAAATTTTAAGTTGATAAACTTTTTATTTGATAACCAATTCACAGCATTTCTATAACCAATTAAAACACCACCATTTCTTACCCAAACTTTCAATTTCACTTCTAGTCTTTTATCAACCGAATAACTATTAGGCACAATAATCGTTGTATACTTCTCTAAATTTACTCTTGAAGCATACGAAACATCTAATTTTGTTAATTTCATTTCAAAACGCTGATCTAATAAATGCCAAATTTCACCAGCATCGTAACTCGTCATTCCACTACCAACTAACATCGCTACTTTTTGTGGTTTTATTGCTCGGAAATTTCTACTACCTAAATCAATTCCGTCATTTAATCCCGTAGATACTCCTGAAATTTTAATATGATTTTCAACCGCAACTTTATTTAAAAACTCATATAAGTCTGAGCTTTTTAATTTCTGATTTTGAGCTGGAATAAAAATGGTTCCGTAATCAAACGATTCACCGTTATTTTTAAACTGCTTCATTGCCACTTTTGCACGCAATCCGTTTTCTAAAATTTCATTTAACGCTTTCGGAGTTTCATATTCATTCCACGAAAACAAATATCCAACACTACTTTGGTTTTTAATTGTTCCTTCTTTTTTCTTTAACTCAATAATTTCTTCTCCTGCTTTTGATAAAGAAATATTATCAGCAAAATCTACTCCAAAGGCATGATTGAATGTCCATGCAGAAACATCGTAAAATAAACTATCCTTAAAAGTTGTTCTAACATCAAACATTGCTTTTACCAATCGATTATTTTTCTGATTCATTGGCACAACATAACTATAACCTTTTTTAAATTTTTTTCCTTTTGATGTAAAATCAGTTTTTAATTCGTGTATTTTTATTTGATGCTTTTTTAAAACTGCTGCTAAATGATACGTTTTTACGGCATCTTTTTCATCACCAAAAACAATCGCTTTATTATCTCCAGAATTTCGAGATTTCTCATAAAAACTTTGTTGATATTTTAAGATTTTTACGCGCATATTTTTAGCTGCTTCTAAAGTTGATAAAGTAGCTGTAAATTGATTGCGGATTGTAAACGGAAAAGTTAATATTCCGTTTTCACTTTCTTGCGCATGTCCGCGAGAACTTCCTTGTTCGAACAAAATACCGATGCTCCCATTAATATCTGGAAATGTTGAACCTTTTCCATAGTAAAAATCATCAAAACTCTCTTCTGAATAATATGTAGATCCTATTTTATCAAAAGCCTTTGCGTGATAGGTTGCAATTTCTTTGGTTAAATCTTGATTCATCTGCGGAGTTAACGGGTTAGTTCTACTCGGAATTCCCGGTTGAAAAAAGAAACTCGAATTGGTTCCCATTTCATGATGATCAGTTAAAATATTTGGTAACCATTTATGAAAAGATGCTATTCTGGCTGCACTTTCAGGTAACTGAACTGGCAACCAATCACGATTCATATCAAACCAATAATGATTTGTTCTTCCACCTGGCCAAACTTCGTGATATTCTCTATCATTAGGATCAGGATTTATATTGTCTGCCTTGTTCGTATTTGCCCAATATGCAAAACGTTGTAAACCATCAGGATTCAAAGATGGATCAAATAAAATTACTGTATTATCTAATAACTCATCAATTTTAGTTCCTTCTGCTGCAGCTAAATAATAAGCAGATGCTAATGCAGAGTTTGTTCCGCTTGGCTCATTTCCATGAATAGAAAACCCTTGGTAAACAACAATCGGTTGCTTAGATACATCTATCGAAACATCATCAGTTGCTTTTATATGTTGTTTTCTAATCCGTTCTAAATTCTGCTGATTTTTAGCTGAAGTAATTGTTAACAATAATAATGGTCTTCCTTCATATGTTGTTCCTCTATTTTCTATCGAAACTCTATCGGAAGCCTTTGCCAAAGCCTTCATATATTCTACTAACTTATCGTGTGTAATATGCCACTCGCCTACTTCATGACCAATAACCGATTTTGGTGTGGGTATATTTTTAGCATACGAAACATCAGTAGGCAAATAATATGATAAATCTAATTTTTGTTGTGCAGCTACTGAAATTGACACCAAAATTAATAGTAGTAAAAAAGCTTTTTTCATTTGTTATGTTGTTTGATAAGTTAACAAATATATTAAATCAAAAAGTGGTATTTTAAATATTAACACCTTGTTTTAACGATTAAACAATCGCTATTCATATAAAAGTAACAAAAAAGTTCAACTAGTTGTTTTTTAGCATTAAAGTCAACTCATTTAAGATCAATAATGAATAGGTAATTAAAAGGCAACATCTTTAAAAAAAATTTATAAACATAGGTTAACAAACTAACTATAAAATCATTATATATTTGTAGTGTTATTATACATAGCATACCCCCCTAATGTTATAACCACCATTTAATAATAACATCCCCTTATAAATTAACCCTTAACTTGTGTGTTATGGGTTTTTTTATGCTCAAAAAATGCTTCTACAGCTATCTATTATAAAATAGCCACATATTTACCATGTTATCAAAATATAATTCTCTTATCAACAAATAAAAACTTCTATAAAGCTTAATAAATCACTTTATAAACATAGGTTAACAAACTAACTACAAAACAGTTATATATTTGTAGTGTTGTTATATATAACTTACCCCCCTAACGTTATAAACCCCCTTAAATAATAACATCCCCTTATAAATTAACCCTTAACTTGTGTGTTATGGGTTTTTTTATGCCCAAAAAACGCTTCTATAGCTATCTATTATAAAACAGCTACATATTCACCACGTTATCAAGACATAATTCTCTTATCAACAAATAAAAACTTCTAGAGAACTTAATAAACCACTTTATAAACATAGGTTAACAAACTAACTACAAAACAGTTATATATTTGTAGTGTTGTTATATATAACTTACCCCCTAACGTTATAAACCCCCTTAAATAATAACATCCCCTTATAAATTAACCCTTAACTTGTGTGTTATGGGTTTTTTTATGCCCAAAAAACGCTTCTATAACTATCTATTATAAAACAGCTACATATTCACCACGTTATCAAGATATAATTCTCTTATCAACAAATAAAAACTTCTAGAGAACTTAATAAACCACTTTATAAACATAGGTTAACAAACTAACTACAAAAGAGTTATATATTTGTAGTGTTGTTATATATAACTTACCCCCCTAACGTTATAAACCCCCTTAAATAATAACATCCCCTTATAAATTAACCCTTAACTTGTGTGTTATGGGTTTTTTTATGCCCAAAAAACATTTATTCTTACTTAGATAACTGAAAATGAAACAATAAACAGTTACACACTTAACAACCAGAACGAATAAATACCATTTACACACTATTTCTTACCAATTACACAAAATTTATTTTTACAGTATAAAGCAACAGATTAATCTTGTAAATTTGTGCCAGGGGAATATTAATTATAAAAACAAAATCATGGCTAAACAACTACACAAATGGGGATTAAGTGTTTTAAAAACTACAGCAATGCAATTATCTGAATTAGGTAAAGCTGCTAGTTACGCTATCAATAATTAATTAAAAATTACATCATAAAGAAAACCATTCATTTTATACAAAATGGATGGTTTTTCTTTTTACAAGAAGCATTAATTACTACAACTACATATCTGTACTTTCGAAATTCTTCATAAAGAACTTGCTATAAATTCAGATAAAAATTTACTATATTTCATCGGATAACGAAAAGCAAACTCAAACAAGAAGTAATCTATTTTGTAACTTACAATGTTACAGAAGATGATCTTTTTAATTGATCATCAAAAGCATAATTTATCTGAATGAAAATCAAAAAAATGTTTATGCATATTCTAAAACAGATATCACCTAACAACAAAGTCAAATTGATTTTTTAAAACCTCTTTTTTAATTAAAATTGTTTTTTCTCTTAAAAAAATACCTCCAAGAAAAACTAAAACAACACATAACAACCTATTTTTAGGTTATATTTACATTAAAAACACACATTAAAGATTAATTTCATTTATTTTGTATTTAAATCAAACAAATTATGTCATCAAAAAGCACAGTACAAGTTTTAAATACAGCAAAGGCATTTGCCTCTCCAGAATACATTCGTAATCGCTTCTCTACGATTATGTCTGACATGTATAAAAATGAAGTACCTCTTTACGGTGAACTACTTGATTTGGTTCATGAAATTAACGACAATGTGCTTTCTGAATCTAAAGAAATAAAAGAGCAATTAGTACATACTGGCGAAATTACTCGACTAAATATGGAACGTCACGGAGCAATTCGTTTAGGCAAGCCACATGAACTATTTACAATGAGGCGTCTCTTTAAAGTTATGGGAATGTTTCCTCTTGGGTATTATGATTTAGCAACCGCAGGTGTTCCTGTTCATGCTACAGCGTTTAGAGCTATCGAAAACACAGCGCTTAACCAGGCTCCTTTTAGAGTTTTTACCTCCCTATTACGTTTAGACTTAATTGATGATGATAAGCTTCGTAACAATATAGAAACTATTTTAGAAGACCGTCATATTTTCACAAAGAAAGTCCTTGAATTAATTGAAAAATCTGAAAAAGAAGGAGGCTTAAATAAAGAAGATACCGAAATATTTATTCAAGAAGCATTGCAAACTTTTCGATGGCATGATACTGCTACGGTAGATCACGAAATGTACGAAGCACTACTAGGACAGCACAGATTAATTGCTGATGTAGTTGCTTTTAAAGGCCACATATAAACCACCTAACACCAAGATCTTTAGATATAGACAAAGTGCAAATAAGTATGGCCGCTCGTAATATTACTCCAAAAGACAATATAGAAGGACCTCCTGCTAGAAAATGCCCTATTTTGTTACGTCAAACAAGTTTTAAAGCATTAACAGAAAAAGTAATTTTTAAAGGTAAAGTTGGAAATGAAAAAACAGGAGAACACAAAGCTCGTTTTGGAGAGATTGAACAACGAGGTGCGGCATTAACACAAAAAGGATTAGACTTATATAATGAGTTATTAGGTAAAACACGTAAAACAATTGGAGGATCACCAAATGCTGAAAATGCTTCAGAGTACAACCAATTATTAAAAGAAAATTTTAAAATATTCCCTGATAACTATAAAGAGCTGCAATCAAAAAAACTTGCCTATTTTCATTACTTTACTACAGATAAATCAAAAAATATATCTAAAAATAAAACACATACAAAATTAGATGTAAATCAATTATTAAAGGATGGTTATTTAACTATAGAACCAATGGTTTACGAAGATTTTTTGCCAGTAAGTGCTGCGGGAATTTTCGCCTCAAACCTAGGTACAGATGATGCAAAACATGAATATGAAGGAAGCTCTAATCAATCTTTATTTGAAAAAGATTTAGGAGAACCTGTTTACGAATTAATGAGATGGTATGAAAACATGCAAGATGAAACCATAAAAAAATGTTTAGCGCAAATAAATGCTTAATATTAAAATTATGTAGTCTTACTATATAGCATGCGGCTACATTTTTTTTAATAAAAAGAGCTTGTATATTTACAAATTAAATGAAGATCATTCTAACAAAACTATACTTTTGAAAAATCAATTTGATTATATAGACAAGCAAATACTATCAAAACTACGTTTAGATGCTCGCAAAGCCTTTTCACAAATAGCTGAAGAATTGAAAGTTTCCAATTCTTTAGTACATCAACGTATAAAAAAACTTACTGCCGAAGGTGTTATTAAAAATGCTGAGTTTGTTTTAGAAGAAAACAAGTTAGGTTATAAAACAAAATCATACACTGGTATTCGTTTACGTGAAGCACGCTTTGCAAAAGATGTTATGAAAGAATTAGAAAAAATACCTGAAATTACTGAATGTAATTTTGTTTCTGGTAACTACGCTATTTTCATTCTAATTTACGCAAGAGATAATCAACATTTACAAAAAATATTATATGATAGTGTGCATTTAATAAATGGTGTGGCAGGAACCGATACTTTTATTTGTTTTGATACTTGTTTTAAAAGGAATATACCAATAGAATAATGATAAATAAAACAGCAGCCGTTTTATGGACAGGCGGAAAAGATTGCGCTTTGGCTTTTTTTAAAGCACAACAAGCAGGCTATAACATTACTCATTTAGTAACATTTGCTCCTAAAAACCCAGATTTTAAAGCACATCCAATTCACTTGATAAAAAAACAAGTAAAGGCTATTGGTATTCCGCATTTAATATTAACAGTAAGCGCTCCGATAAAACAAAGTTACCAAAACACTATTCAACAATTAAAAGAATTTTATAAGATTGATACTTTAATTACTGGTGATATTGATGAAGTCGATGGACATACTAATTGGATTGAAGAATGTTCGCTAAAATCAGGCATGAAAGTTTTTAATCCTTTATGGAAAAAAGAAAGAATCTATTTACTAAACGAATTAATTACGAATGATTTTACAGTAGTATTTTCACTAGTAAAAAAAGAAGATTTAACTAGCGATTGGATTGGTAGAACTCTTGATAAAACCGCTATTAATGATTTAAAAAAGAAATTAAATATTGATATTTGTGGAGAGAACGGAGAATATCACACTATGGTTTTAAATGCTCCTTTTTTTAAACATCAAATAGTAGTAAACAAAGTTGAAGTTATTGAGAACGATAAATACTACTATTTAAAAACAATACTATAAACCTTTTAGGTGCTTAGATAATGGCAAAGAAAACACATTTACTAGATTTAGAAAAGAGTTTAAAAGGTGAATTATTTTTTGATGATTTACACAAAAATTTATATGCTACCGATGCATCTGTTTATCGTAAAATCCCGTTAGCAGTAACTTATCCGAAGGATAGTGAAGATCTTAAACTTTTAATTGATTTTGCTACAAAAAACAACATCACTTTAATTCCGAGGGCTGCAGGAACTTCTTTGGCAGGTCAATGTGTTGGTGATGGTATTGTTGTTGATATTTCTAAACATTTTACTAATATTTTAGCTTTTGATGAGCAGCAAAAAACCATTACAGTTCAACCCGGAATTATACGAGATGATTTAAACAGATTCTTAAAATCTTTCGGATTATTTTTTGATCCAAATACCTCAACTTCTAACCGCTGTATGATTGGCGGAATGGTGGGAAATAATTCATCAGGAAGCACCTCTATTCGTTACGGAGTAACACGTGATAAAGTAATAGCTATTGAAGGATTATTATCTGATGGGAGTAATGTTCTTTTTTCTGAAATTACTTCGCAAAAGTTCAATCAAAAAAAATAGAAAACTCTTTAGAAGGTACTATTTATAGAACCATTTATACAGAACTTTCTCAAGAAGCAGTTCAACAAGAAATAATAAATGAATTTCCGAAACCAGAAATTCACAGACGAAATACAGGTTATGCAGTAGATGAGTTTTTAACCTCTGATTTATTCGGTGGAAGTGAACCCACTATTAATACCGCAAAATTTTTATCTGGTAGTGAAGGAACGTTAGTTTTCTCTACTGAAATCACCATCCAATTAAACGACTTACCTCCTACTTATAGCATTATGGTTTGTCCGCATTTTACCAGCGTAAACGAAAGTTTAAAAGCTACGGTAACAGCTATGAATCACCAATTATATGCCTGTGAATTGATGGATAAAGTAATTTTAGATTGCACCAAAAACAATAGAGAGCAAGCTAAAAACCGCTTCTTTTTACAAGATGATCCTGAAGCTGTTTTAATGTTAGAAGTTTCTGCAAACACTATAGAAGAAGCTGAGGTTTTAGCTGATAATTTAATTGAAGATTTAAAAAACAATAACTTCGGATATCATTATCCGAAAGTATATGGAAATGACATTGCCAAAGTGCATCATTTACGAAAAGCCGGATTAGGTTTACTGGGTAATATCGTAGGAGACATGAAAGCGGTTGCCTGTATTGAAGACACTGCAGTTGCTTTAAACGACTTACCTGAATACATCGAAGAGTTTACCCAAATAATGGATAAATATCAGCAAGATGCTGTTTATTACGCACATGCTGGTGCAGGAGAATTACACTTACGACCGATATTGAATTTAAAAAAACAAGAAGATGTTGTTTTATTTAGGAAGATAACAACTGAAACTGCTCAACTTGTAAAGAAATATAAAGGTTCGTTTAGTGGTGAACATGGTGACGGAATTGTACGCGCTGAGTTTATTCCGTTAATGATTGGTGCTAAAAATTACGAATTATTAAAACGAATAAAAAAAGCATTCGACCCGAATAATGTATTTAACAAAGGAAAAATTACAGATGCTTTTCCGATGGATAAAAACTTACGTTATGAAATCGACAGAAAAGAACCTCTTATAAAAACATTACAAGATTTTTCTGAAAGCGAAGGTATTTTAAAATTGGCTGAAAAATGTAACGGTTCTGGTGATTGCCGTAAATCTCCTGAAGCTGGCGGAACATTATGTCCGAGTTACAGAGCTACTAAAAACGAAAAAGAAACTACACGAGCAAGAGCCAATATGTTACGTGAAGTTTTAACAAATAACACCGCCAAAAACAAATTCGATTCTAAAGAATTAAAACAAGTCTTAGACTTATGTTTAAGCTGTAAAGCTTGTGCTACCGAATGCCCAAGTAATGTTGATATTGCCTCTATGAAAGCTGAGTTTTTATATCAATACCAAGAAACCAACGGTTATTCTTTTCGCAGTAAATTATTTGCCAATAATGCAAAATATAATAAATTAGGAAGTAAACTCCCTACAATAACAAACTTTTTAACCAACACATTGTTAGCTAAAAAAATAATGGGAGTTGCAACCCAGCGCTCGGTTCCTAAATTAGGAAAACAACCTTTAGATAACTGGTTAAAAAAACAAATTGTCACTTCTAGTGCAGATAAGAAACCTTCTAAAAAAACTGTTTATTTATTCAACGATGAGTTTACCAATTTTTACGATGCCGAAGTTGGTAAAGACGCTGTAATCGTTTTAAAAAAATTAGGGTACGAAGTAAAATATAATAACCACGAAGAAAGCGGTCGTAGTCATATTTCTAAAGGATTTTTAAAAGAAGCGAAAGAATTGGCTAATAAAAATGTCGCTATTTTTAAAGACAACATTACTAAAGAAACTCCGTTAATAGGAATAGAACCTTCTGCTATTTTAACTTTTAGAGATGAATATATTCGTTTGGCAGACGATAAATTATCCGCAGAAAAAATTGCTAAAAATGTTTTTACTATTGAAGAATTTCTAGCTACTGAAATTGAAAAAAATAACATTAGCACCTCTTTATTTACATCTAAAAGCAAAGAGCTTAAAATTCACGGACATTGTCATCAAAAGGCATTATCATCAACACACGCCAGTTTTACGATGTTAAACATTCCGAAAAATTATAAAGTTACCATCATGAATACTGGTTGTTGCGGAATGGCTGGTAGTTTTGGTTACGAAAAAGAGCATTATAAAGTAAGTATGCAAGTTGGTGAAGACACCTTATTTCCAAAAATTAGAAACTGCGCAACAGAAATAGAAATTGCTGCTGCAGGAACGAGTTGTCGCCATCAAATTTATGACGGAACCAAACGTACTGCTAAACACCCTATTACTATTTTAAAAGAAGCATTAATTTAACAACAACTTCACGAATACAATATTTCGTGAAGTTATTTTAAAATTTTATTTTGATTTATTAAGCTTTTGGTAAAAACACTTCAGCCATCATACAGCGAGCACTACCGCCGCCACAAGTTTCAATAGTTTGTAATGAACTATGTACTATTTTACAATATTTCTCTATTGTTTTTATTTGACTCGTAGTTAACGAATTATAGGCTGACGTACTCATAATTAAAAAACGTTCATCATTGCCACCGCTTACCTGTAACAAATTTCCTGCAAATTGTTGTACTTGCTTTTCGGTAATAGCTATCACTTCTTTTTTATCAGATTTCAACTGCTTTACGAGTTCCTTTTTTTCTTTTTTATCATCTATAGCCTCTAAACAAACCACTGTAAAAGTTTCTGCCACACACATCATTACATTGGTATGATATATGGCTTCTCGTTTTTCGTTAACCGTTTGATTTGCGGTAAAAATTACGGGTGTATATTCAAAATCCTCACAAAATTCGATAAATAATTCTTCATCCGCCCTTGGCGATAAAGCACAATATGCTTTGCGATTTGCGCGATCTAAAATCATGCTTCCGGTTCCTTCTAAAAAAATAGTTTCTTCTTCAGCTTCAGAATAATCGATTACATTTTTAATCTCAAAACCTTTTGTTTCTAAAATTTGTAATACATCTTCTCGTTTTTCTAAACGTCTGTTCTCAGCAAACATCGGATAAATTGCAACATCACCATTTTCGTGAAAAGAAACCCAGTTATTTGGAAACAATGCATCTGGAGTATCAGGCTCTTTAGTATCTTCAACAACAATAACATTAATACCTACTGTTCTTAACTTAAGCACAAAAGCATCAAATTCTTGCTGGGCTTTTAAGTTAATTGAAGCAGGTAACATACCTGCCAATTCTTGTTGATAAAAATTATTTACAGCCGTTTGCTCGTTCATTCTAAAACTCGCCGGACGAACCATTAAAATAGTATTGGTAGTTTGTTGCATACTGTTAAAATATAAAATTAGTTTTTATTACGAATAATATCTGCTAGGTAATTTGCATCTTTTGGTACTCCACCCAAGGTAGCTGATCCACGAGTAAACATCCAAGGTAAACCAATAAAATATAACCCATCTATATTACTTACACCTCTATAATTTTTTGGATAATTATCTTCATCTAACTCCAATCCTTCAATCCATTTAAAGTTCGGACGATACCCTGTTGCCCAAATAATATTTTTGATCGTTGATATTTTATCTTTTTCGAACTCTATTTCAGTATTTAAAGCATCTTTTGTTCTTCCAACAGCGATTACATTTTTTCTAGATAAAATTTCTTTAACATCCGTACCAATAACTGGTTGTATTGATGTGTTTATTTTTTTCCCTATCCAACTATATTTACTATAACTTAAAAACCCGATTAAGGTAAACCACCACCAAAGTGTTTTACCTAAAAATTGTTGCGGTAATGATTTTACGTTTGTGTTTCCTGAAAAATATACGGTTCTGTTTTTATCTTTAGAAATTTCATCTAAAATCTGATAACCAGAATCTCCTGCTCCAACCACTAATGCATCTCCGCCTTGTAACTGATTTGCTTTTTTATAGTAATTACTGTGCATTTGAAATATACTTTCTGATATTTTAGTATTACAAGGCGGCGTGTACGGAATATGAAACGGCTCTGTGGCAACAATTACATTTTTTGTTACTATCTCGCCATTTTTATAAGTTACATAAAATCCGTTTTCATTTTTTCTTACAGATTTAATTAATGTATCTAATTGTAAAGGAATATCAAATTTTTCTACATATAACTTAAAATAATTACTAACCTCAAATTTTGTAGGATAATGTCCTTTAGGAGCATCAAATTTCATCCCTGGCAAATGATTGTATTCTGTTGGCGTAAACAATTTTAAAGAATCCCATCTATTTAACCAAGAAGCACCAATTTCTTTTTCGCCGTCAATTACTAAAAATTTCTTATTCATTTTTTTTAAATGATAAGCCATTGATAGTCCTGCTTGAGCACCTCCAATAATTACATAATCTAACATCAATCTTATTTTATATTTACTCATCAAAGGTATAAACAATATAATAGCTATTGAATATTTTTACTGATAATTCTACACGATAAAAATCAGCATAAAAAAAGCTCGAAAGATTAACTTTCGAGCTTTTTTTATTTTAATAAATTTAGTTCCTAGCAGAAAATATCATTCAATAATTTCGCTAAACGTACCCCTCCTTTTTGTAACTGCTCTCTAACAACAGGAAAATAATCATACGAATAACGGTAACGTAATTTATCGCCTGATTTTACTGAGCTGTATACTTTTTTTGTTAATTCATGCGTATCATGTACCCAATCTATTACAGTTCCTCTTTGTAGTACTTTAACCTGTTCTTTTGATAATTTTTTAGCATTGTTTGCCAACTCAAGATAACTCATTTTCCAGCCACCAATCATATCTTCATCCCAAACTCTATGCAAGTTTGTTCCTTTTCCATGCCATTGTACCTGAATTGCATTACCTCCTTTATCTTCTTTTCTTCCAACATGCATTGGTTGGTGTAAATCGCCTACTAAATGCACTAACATTTTTAAATAGAAACGCTTGTCTTCAACAGTACTTTTTTTATCTTTTAAAACCTTAACACATTCTTTTATACCTGTAACTAAATCTCCTTTCGGATTTTTCTCTGATGCTTCGTATTTAGTATCAAAAGGCATATTTACATAATGCCACGTATAAAATCTACCATATTTTTTTCTATCAGATTTAATTTCATCTGCATACGTAGATACAAATGCCAAACTTTCGCCTTGTAATAATTTGGCTATTTTCTTTTTAGCAGATTTAGTTAAATTGTTTTCAGCAATTTTACCTGTTGCTCTATGACCTGTTTGTCCCCATAAATCTTCATTATTGGCAATAGATGAAACACTAATAAAAAAAATACAGCACAGTAATAATAACTTGGTTTTCATAAATAAATTTCTATTAATTTTTTGCTAAAATATAAAATATTTAGTCACAAATTTGGATTTAACAATAAATTAAACATATCTTTACGATATCATTTTGATATCACTTTAATTTAAAATAAAAATGAAGACAGAAAAAATAATAAAACCAGCAAATGGTTATTTAATGCTATTAGTAACACTAACGTTTTTCTTTGGAGGAATTGTAATGAGTATAATAGATGAAACCCCTATTTATCTTCCTGTTACGCTTATCGGATTTATTGGACTGTTTGGTTTCATTTTAGTAAACCCAAACACATCTAAAGTAATTTTACTTTTTGGTAAATATGTTGGAACCATAAAAGATAACGGTTTATATTGGGCTAATCCTTTATACAAAAAGAAAACAATTTCGTTAAGAGCAAGTAATTTTGATAGCGAACGTTTAAAAGTAAACGACAAATTAGGAAATCCAGTAATGATTTCTACCATTTTAGTTTGGCGAGTTACCGAAACATATAAAGCTGCCTTTGATGTTGATAATTACGAGAATTTTGTTCGTGTACAAACAGATGCTGCGGTGCGAAAATTGGCAAGTATGTATCCGTATGATAATTTTGCTGACGAAGGTCATGAAGAAGATATTACACTTCGTTCAAGTGTAAATGAAGTAAGTGAAGCTTTAGAAAAAGAATTGGAAGAACGTTTAGCTATTGCAGGAATTGAAGTTTTAGAAGCTCGAATTGGTTATTTAGCTTACGCACAAGAAATTGCAAGTGCTATGTTAAAACGCCAGCAAGCAACGGCTATTGTTGCTGCGCGCCATAAAATTGTACAAGGAGCTGTTGAAATGGTTGAAATGGCTTTAGAAGAATTAAATAAGAAACAAATTGTTGAATTGGATGAAGAACGCAAAGCTGCTATGGTAAGTAATTTATTAGTGATTTTATGTGGAGATAAAGAAGCTTCTCCGGTAGTAAACACAGGAACTTTAAATCATTAATTATGAAAGAATATAAAGTAGTACAACCCAAGTTAGGCCTAAGAAATAGAACCCAGAAATACGAAGATCTTCTAAATCAATACGCAAGAGATGGTTGGGTTGTAAATAACATATTTCAAAGTACTGGAGGCATTATATTTGAACGTAACAAGAACAGGTAATAATGAAAATTTTTAAAGAAGAACAACGTTTTACTCAATGGTGGATTTGGCTTTTATTTTTAAGTCTAAACCTATTTTTCTTCTATGGTATTTACCAACAATTAATTTTAGACATTCCTTTTGGAAGCAAGCCTACATCTAATATTTTTTTATTAATTACTAGTTTTATTTTTTTAATAGCTACAGTTTTCTTCTTCTATTTAAAATTAAAAACAAGAATAGATGAAACCGGAATTTACTATCGCTTTTCTCCTATTCAATCTCAATTCAAAAAAATTAAATGGGATAGCATAAAATTTGTTAGAGTACTAAAATTTAAACCAATTGCTGATTACGGCGGATGGGGAATTAAAAACAATTCCTATACAGTAAAAGGAAACAAAGGCATCCTATTCGAATTTAAAAATGGAAAAAAATTCTTAATTGGTACTCAAAAACAAGATGAAGTAAAACGCGTTTTAGAAACCTATAAAAACAAATTATCATGATTAGAATACTCACAATTATTATCTTTTATACTTTTAGTAGCGTTGTTTCTTTTGCTCAAATAAAATCAGAAGAAATATTAATAAAAAACAATGAAATTGAATTACCTGGGACTTTAACTTTTACTTCAGAGAAAACTCCTTTATTAATTTGGATTCATGGTTCTGGTAATGTTGACAGAGACGGAAACCAACGCCCTTATGTAAAAGCTAATTACATAAAACAATTCCGCGATAGCGTTAACCAACAAGGTATTGCTTTTTTTAGTTACGATAAAAGAACTGCAAATCAAAAAAACATGCCAATTTTAAAAAAAGGGGTACTATTTGATTCTTTTATTTCTGATACTCAAAAAATTATTTCTCATTTTAAAAATAACAAAAGGTTTTCTGAAATTAGTTTAATCGGTCACAGTCAAGGCTCATTAATAGCAATGCTAGCGAGTAAAAACAGCAATAAATATATTTCTTTAGCAGGTTCTTCTAATTCTATTGATCAAAAAATAGTTGAACAAATGAGAGCCAAAAATCCACTTATTGTTAACACGCTACAAGAACATTTTAAGGAACTAAAAGAAACTGGTGGAATCAAAAATGTTGATCCAACTTTAGTTACCATATTCAATCCACAAAACACTCCTTTTTTTAAAAGCTGGATGAAATACAATCCATCCGAAGAAATTAAAAAATTAGAGATTCCTGTATTAATTATTAACGGAACGAAAGATTTACAAGTATCAATAGAAGATGCAAAAACACTACATAAATCTAGTTTAAAATCTGAATTAGTACTTATAGAAAATATGAATCATGTTTTAAAACATATTGATAAAGATGAAAATAATATGAAATCATATTTTTCTGCCGATTTTCCTTTATCAGATAAATTAATTAAAACCGTTGTTACTTTTGTAAAAAAATAGCCATGGCAAAAAAGAAAGCATTTGCACTTCGCATAAATGAGGACATGATTAAAGCTATTGAAAAATGGGCTGCTGACGAGTTTCGTTCTACAAACGGACAAATCGAATGGATGTTGATGCAAACACTTAAAGATGCAAAACGCGAGCCTAAAAAAAAGGAAGACTAAAATTAACATTCAATTTTGTTTATAGCTAAATAACGGAACGTCATTCTGAATTTATTTCAAAATCACACCTTAATAATAAATCGTAAATTGTGATGAGAACCTGAAACAAGTTCAGGTTGACGCAAAGTGAATTATTATAGCATCAATAAAAACGTATCAAAAAGCTTTTTCTTCAACAAAAAGGAAAAATAATTTCTTAATAAAACGTTAAAAGCCACTCAATAATTATTGAGTGGTTTTCTATTTTGTAACTTGTTCTGCAAATCAAACTAACTATAATGAAAAGAATATTTTCAATCGTATTTTTACTGATAACGCCACTCCTATTTTCACAAGAATTTTCGATGGATTTAGTTAAAAAAATGAAACCTAGAAACATCGATCCAGGTGGAATGAGCGGACGCGTAACTTCTATAGATGTTGTAGAATCTAATCCCGAAATAATGTATGTTGGTACAGCATCAGGTGGAATTTGGAAATCTACTTCTGGAGGTATAAAATGGAAACCTATTTTCGAAAAAGAATTAACCGCATCTATTGGTGCTGTTGCTATTCAACAATCAAACCCAAGTGTAATTTGGGCAGGAACTGGTGAAGGAAATCCTAGAAACAGTTTAAATGGCGGATTCGGGATTTACAAATCGTTAGATGCCGGTAAAACATGGAAAGCCATGGGATTAGAAAAAACACGTCATATTCACCGTGTAATAATTCACCCAACAAATCCTGATATTGTGTATGTTGGTGCTATTGGTTCGCCTTGGGGTGAGCATAAAGAACGTGGTGTTTACAAAACTACTGATGGTGGAAAAACTTGGAAACAAATTTTATTCAACAATATAAAAACAGGTGCGGCTGATTTAATTATGGATCCGTCAAATCCTAATAAATTAATCGCTGCCATGTGGGAACACAAGCGCGATCCTTGGTTTTTTAAATCAGGTGGGAAAGGAAGCGGAATGTACATTACACACGATGGTGGAGAAAATTGGAAAAAAATTACCGATAAAGAAGGTTTTCCGAAAGGAGAACTAGGTAGAATTGGTGTTGCCATTGCCCCTAACAATCCTGATGTAATTTATGCTTTGGTAGAAGCCAAAAAGAATGCACTTTATAAAAGTGAAGATGGCGGATTTAAATGGAAAAAAATAAACGACAAACCAGGTATTGGAAATCGTCCTTTTTATTATTCTGAAATTTATGTAGATCCTCAAAATGAAAATAGATTATATACTGTTTTTACCTACATCAACGTTTCGCAAGATGGCGGAAAATCTTTTAAACAATTAATGCCTGCTTATGGTGTTGATAATGGAGTGCATCCAGATCATCACGCATGGTGGATTCATCCGAAGAATGGAAAATTTATGATTGATGGAAACGATGGTGGATTAAATATTACCAAAGATGGTGGTAAATCTTGGCGATTTATCGGAAATCTTCCTGTAGCGCAATTTTATCATATTAATGTTGATAATGAGTTTCCGTATAATGTTTATGGAGGAATGCAAGACAACGGTTCTTGGCGCGGACCTGCTTATGTTTGGAAAGCACAAGGAATTAGAAATAGTTACTGGCAAGAAATTAGTTTTGGAGACGGATTTGATGTAGTTCCTGATAAAGATGATGCTCGTTATGGATGGACAATGAGTCAGCAAGGATCAGTTTCTCGTTACGATTATAAAACAGGTAATAATTACAACGTAAAACCAACACATAAAGACCCGAATGTAAAATTACGTTTCAACTGGAATTCAGCTATTAATATTGATCCTTTTGATAATTCGACGCTTTACTTCGGAAGTCAGTTTGTGCATAAATCGGTAGATAAAGGATTAACTTGGGAGGTGATTTCGCCTGATTTATCAACCAATAATCCAGAAAAATTAAAACAAGCCGAAAGTGGTGGTTTAACTATGGATGCTACTGGTGCTGAAAATCACTGTACCGTTTTAGTTATTGAGCCTTCTCTTTTACAAAAAGATGTTTTATGGGCTGCTACTGATGACGGACAAGTTCACATCACAAAAAATGGTGGCGCAATTTGGACAAATGTTGCTAACAACATTAAAGACTTACCTAAAAACTCTTGGGTTACACAAATTAAAGCTTCAAACAAAAATAAAGGTGAAGCGCTTTTAGTTGCCAACGATTACAGACGTTTTAACTACGAGCCGTATGCATACAGAACTAAAGATTACGGAAAAACTTG
The DNA here is from genome assembly GCF_027941755.1 of Tenacibaculum retecalamus. Lineage (NCBI taxonomy): Bacteria > Pseudomonadati > Bacteroidota > Flavobacteriia > Flavobacteriales > Flavobacteriaceae > Tenacibaculum > Tenacibaculum retecalamus. The sequence continues at coordinate 2,153,974 of NZ_CP115916.1, forward strand.
GCAACGTATTGTTGGTAAAAATGATGTTGAAAGCTATGCTTTATCAATTATTGAAGATCCAGAAAATGCAAACTTATTATTTTTAGGTACTGATGATGGATTGTATATTTCTTTAACCGCAGGAGAAAAATGGACAAAATGGACAAATGGTTTCCCAACTGTTCCTGTTAAAGATTTAGTAATTCATCCTCGTGAAAACGACTTGGTAATTGGTACTTTTGGTAGAGCTGCTTGGGTTTTAGATGATATTCGCCCACTACGTGCTATGGCAAAAAATAATGTTACCAATCAAAAATTAACCTTGTTTGCACCACCAACTGCTTATCAGGCAGCTAGCCAACAACCAACAGGAAGTAGGTTTGGTGCCGATGCAATGTATCAAGGTGAAAACAGAAGGCGTGGTGCTTTAATTTCATACTACATCAATAAACCAATTCAAAAGAAACAAGAATCAAAAAGCAAGAAACAGGATAAAAAAGATGTTCGTTCGAGCGCAGTCGAGAATAAAATCAAACACGATTCTATTAAATTAGAAATTTTTGACGGAACTCGAAAAATAAGAACCCTAAAATTTAAAACTCCTAAAGAAAACGGATTACACAAAACTACTTGGTATTTAAGAGAAAAAGGTGTCGCTAGAGCTTCTAGAAGTATCAGAAAACAACGTAGAGAACCAGGTGGTGTTACTGTAAAACCAGGGACTTATAAATTAAAAATGACTTTTGGGGATGCTGTTTCTGAACAAAATATTAACGTTGAATTTGATCCTAGATTACAAATATCAGATGAAGCTATCAATCAGAAATACAATGCTAGCAAAGAGTTGGAAACCTATCAAGAGAAAATTGCTACTGTTGTAAAACAATTGGTTGAAAGTAAAAACACAGCAACTTCTTTAAAATCTAAATTTACCAAAGAAGATAAAAAGAAGTACAAGGTAGAAATAAAAGCATCAAAAGAAATTATCAAAAAAATTGATACTTTAATCGCAATGTATTTAGGTACAATTGATAAAAGACAAGGAATTACTCGCAATCCTGAAGTTACAATAAACAATCGTTTTAGTACAGCTCGTTGGTATGTTGGCAGTAGATTTGGGAAACAAACAGCAACTGAAAAACAATTAATAAATCAGTTTAAAACATCTTACACTAAAGGAATAGAAAAAACAAATATTTTCTTTTCTGAAGATTGGAAAAAGTATAAATCGACTGTTGAAAAAATTGAAATTTCTCCTTTCAAAAAAACTAGTACTTTTTCTATAAATTAATTATTTTTGAAACTTAATTAAATTTAAAAATCTCCTACCCTTTAGCGTAGGAGATTTTAATATTACATACATTATGAAAAAAGCAATTTTTATCTTTATTATTTTATTCTCATTAAAAAACACCGCTCAGAACACTCCTCAAAATGAATTAGGAGCTTGGTATATGTATAACGGTTCTCATCAAATTTCTGATAAGTTTAGTTTAAAAACGATGGCTCATTTTCGTTTTTTTGAAATTGGAGATGATATGCAACAATTTATTGGTCGTTTAGGAGGAAACTACAAAATCAATAAAAACATGAGTGCTACTTTAGGGTATTCGTATTTAAACACCGATGGTTCTTTTAACGTTGACGGAGGTGAAGTAAATGAACACCGTATTTATGAAGACTTTAATTTAAAGCATAAAATAAACAAACTTGGTTTAGCGCATAGATTTAGAGCTGAACAACGTTTTTATAACTCAATAACCTCACATTTTATACGCTACCAAATCGGGTTAAGTCATCCTTTAAACGAAAAGTGGAGTACTTATTTATATAATGAAGTATTTTTTGATTTTGATGACGAAGCTTACAATCAAAATTGGTTGGGTGCAGGTTTTAAATATCATTTATCTAAAAAAACAACATTTAAAGCTGGCTACCAGAGAATAAACGTAAATGGTGGCGGTAATTTTAATAGAATTCTTTTAGGTGTTGCGATTAATACAGATCATCGTAAAAAGAAATAAAAAGCTATTTTAGCAAAAAACTAATTAAAAAATGAGCGCACCAACTTTTACAAACGATGCTATTGTATTTGGAATCTTAATGATTTCTTTAGGATTTGTATTTTATACAGAATCTAAAACCGATGGATTTTGGCATAAATTTTATAAAATAGTACCTGGTCTTTTTATGGCTTATTTTATACCTGCTATTTTCACCACTTTTGGCGTGATTTCTCCCGAATGGGAAACTGTAACCGTAACCGGTGAAGTTGTAAAAGGAAAATCTCAATTATATTATGTTGCTAGTCGATTTTTATTGCCTGCTGCCTTAGTTTTAATGACGTTGAGTATCGATTTAAAAGCTGTTTTTAACTTAGGTTCTAAGGCATTAATTATGTTTTTTACAGGAACTGTAGGAATTGTAATCGGTGGACCTTTGGCTATTTTATTAATCTCAATATTTTCTCCAGAAACAGTTGGTGGTGCAGATTTTGACGCAGTTTGGCGTGGACTTTCAACATTAGCCGGTAGTTGGATTGGTGGTGGCGCAAACCAAACAGCTATGTTAGAAATTTACCAGTATAATCCTCAAAAATATGGAGGAATGGTATTTGTTGATATTGTAGTTGCTAATATTTGGATGGCTATTTTATTAATAGGTATTGGTAGAAAAGATAAAATTAATAAATGGTTAAAAGCTGACACCTCAGCTATTGAGGAATTAAAAGAAAAAGTATCTAAATTTACACAAAGCGTAAAAAGAAATCCTTCTTTAACTGATATAATGATTATGTTGGCTATAGCTTTCGGAACCGTTGGTTTTGGCCATTTTGCATCTTCTTATTTAAGTACCTTTTTTAATGATTTAGTTGCTGGTATTAAATCTGAAACATGGAAAAACATCTTTACCTTTTTAGGTGCTGGTTTCTTCTGGTTAATTAGTATTTCAACCATTATTGCAATAGCTTTATCGTTTACAAAAGCAAAAAAATACGAAGGTGCTGGCGCTAGTAAAATTGGTAGTGTCTTTATTTACATTTTAGTAGCAACCATTGGTATGAAAATGGATTTAGCCATGATTTTTGATAATTTAGGATTAATTGTTATCGGTTTAGTTTGGATGAGTATTCATGCCGGTTTGTTAATTTTAGTTGCTAAATTAATTAAAGCTCCGTATTTCTTTTTGGCAGTTGGTAGCCAAGCCAATGTTGGTGGCGCAGCCTCTGCTCCTATCGTTGCTCAGGCATTTCATCCATCATTAGCAACCGTTGGTGTTTTATTAGCTGTCTTCGGATATGCAATTGGAACTGTCGGTGCAATATTATGTACAATTTTAATGGAATTATCCGCTACTTTATAAGAGAAATCTGCATATTTGCAATTCAAAATTTATAATCACATGAAAAAACTTATCGCTATTTGTGCGTTTTCAATATTAGCTTTCGCTTGTTCTTCTAAAAAAGAAGGAAATATGATTGTTAAAGGTCAGATTAAAGGATTAAAAAAAGGTGTTTTATACCTTCAAAAGATGAATGATACAGTACTTGTATCTGTTGATTCTATGACATTATTAGGTGATGATAAATTCATTTTAACAGATGATGTTGAATCTCCAGAAATGTATTACCTAACTTTTGATGGAAATACAAACGAAAAAAGCTTAATGTTTTTTGGTGAAAAAGGAGAAATTACTATTAATGATAAATTAGAAGAGTTTGGTTTTAGACCAGTGATAACAGGATCTAAAAATCAAGAAGTTATGGATAAATTTCGCGATATTAATCGAAAATTCCAAGATCAACGTTTAGAGTTTATTAAAAGAGATATGGAAGCTCGTCAAGCTAAAGACGAAGAATTAATAAAACAAGTAGCAGTTGATTATAAGAGAATGATGCGTCGTCGTTTTTTATTTTCTACCAACTTTGCCATCGCAAATGCGGATAATGAAGCAGCTCCTTATATTGCTTTGTCTGAATTATACGATGCTAATATTATGTTATTAGATACCATTAACAATAGTTTATCTGATAAGGTTAAAAACTCAAATTACGGAAAACGTTTGCAAAAATTTGTTAACCGCATAAAAACTGAAGAAAGCGCTAAATAATAAAAACTTCTTTTTATAAACTAAAAAAACTCGATACTAATAGTATCGAGTTTTTGTTTTTAAAAATTTCATCTATTAAATCTTAAATGAGATGATAGGTAACTTACTATGATTTGCAATATCTTCTGAGATACTTCCTTCAAAGAAATGAGACACCCCTTTTCTACCATGTGTAGCTACCGCGATAACATCAGCATCACTTTTATTAGCAAAATATAATACGCCGTTCTCAACTGTGTAATCAAAAACAATTTCAACCTTTTCTATAGCACTCGCATCTTCATTTGCCTTTTCAAAAAACTGCTTCATTTTTTCTTCTATTTCTCTACTACTTTTAAATTTTGTAGATGGTGTACTAACATATACCAATTGTATAGTACCACCAGTTTTTTTGAAAAAAGTTTTTGCTTCTAAATAAGGAGTAACATCATCATCAGAAAAATCGCATGCAAAAACAATCTTTTCTATTCTTTTTGCAATCGCTTTTTCTTTAACTACTAATACTGGTACATGTGCATGACGAATTACTTTTTCGGTATTAGAACCTATAAACATTTCTTTTAATCCATCAGCTCCTTTAGATCCCATTACAATTAAATCTACATTTTCTTCTCTCGCTAATTGATCTAATTCACTAAAAATTTTAAAGTGTTTAATTATTGGTGTTACTTTTATGTCTGATAAATATTCTTTTTGCAAAAACTCTTTGAATTTTTTTTCTGCTAACTTTAAGTAAAAAAACGTTTCTTGATTAGAAAATGCATCTGATTGATTAACTAATGCGTTCGAAAGTTCTAGCATATGAACTACTACAACTTCTGCATTGTTTTTCTTAGCTAAGAAAGCGGCTGTTTCTAATGCGTTTTCTGAATGAATTGAAAAATCTACAGGGACAATTATTTTTTTCATAATATGATTTATTTGGGTTTAACTACTTTTATAAAGTTACTAAATTTATATCATAAAAAGGATGACTTATATCATGTATATAACTCAATGACAACCCTCTACCGAAGTAACTATATCTTTAACTGGTAACGGAGAAACATAAGGTATACCTAAACCTAAACCTCGTAAGATGAATAAAACACCTATAAAAACGACTACATACGGAATTGCTTGTTGAATTCTTTTTCGTAGCAATCCGTTCGCAAAATTACCTACATAAACTATGATCGTCATTAACGGAATTGTTCCTAATCCGAAAATAAACATATATAAACTTCCCGACAAAGCATTGGTTGTTGTTAAGGCTCCAAAAACGGCCATATACACCAATCCGCAAGGAAGAAATCCGTTTAAAAATCCGATCGTAAAAAAAGTATCGTTTCCTCTCTTTTTTAATTCTTTTCCTAAAGCAGCTTTAACTTTCATTACAAATTTATTCAGCTGCTTTGAAAAATTATATTTCTGAAAAGTCTTTGGTAAAAGGATAACTAAAATCATCAAAACACCAACTATAATTGAGAGCTGTTGCTGAAATCCGAAGAAATAAAATCCTTTTCCTAAAAGCCCAAACAGCAATCCTATTAAACTATAGGTAAATAAACGCCCTAAATGATAACTAAGTATTTGGAAAAACTGTTTTACCTTATTGGTTCTATCAACAGGTAACATAAAAGCAATTGGATCGCACATGCCTATGCAGTGAAAGCTACCTATTAAACCAAATATGAGTGCCGAAAGAAACATTAATAATTTAATTCTTCTTGATATAAATATGCTGTATTTTTGTAGTTCCAAGAAACTGTAATGTTCCAACGACCACCTAACAAACGTTTCTCAGGCACGAGCAAATATGTATTAGAAATTGAAATAAGGGTTTCAAAATCTAATTGCTTATTAGATGGTCTGTATAGGAACACTTTTCCTTTAATATCAGTAGGATTAAATTCTGTTGGAAAATATATTTTTAATCCTTCTGGTACTCTTTTTACTATAATATTTTCTTTTAAATTTTTTGCGTTTTTTGTTGCGTCTATATTTTCTTGGAACTCTAATTCCTTTTGATAATACTTTTCAGTTACCAAATCGTGATTATAATTTTCACCAGTACTCATCGATATAACGAAGTACATAATAAAACTCATAAATGCTATAATTACGATTACTATACTTGTGCCCCAGTTTAGTTTCATCTTTTTTGTTTTTTATGCCTAGTCGAACACAGTTTAAAGCTCTTTTATTAAGCGCTCAATTGCCCTCAACCAAACAAAATTATTATCTATAACTTCTTGATCCTAAAAAATTGGTTTTAGTAGTTTCTATTAATTCATCTCCACTATAAACACCTATTCTTAGAGTTACTTTTTCTCCTTTCATTTCTGATTGATGCATTTCTATAAACAAAGTTCCTTCTGCTAATCCTTGTTTCGGAACTTCAAAACTTTGATGTGTTACTGTTTCTATTTTTCCTCTATGAGATAATAACTTATAACTTACTTCGTTAATTTGTTTTGTTGTTTTATTAATGACTTTATAAGTATAAATGTTACTGATAACATCGTTTTCTTTATGTTGATATAATTGCCCTGGTAATCGTAATATTGTTGCTTCAACATCATTTCTTAAAAACAACATTCCTATTAAAACAGCTATTAAAATTCCTAAAACAGCAGTATACCCTTTCATTCTGGCCGTAAATTGAAAAGGTGTTTTCTTTTCAATATTTTCTTCACTTGCAAAACGAATTAATCCTTTTGGTAAACCAACGTTTTCCATCATATGATCACATTCATCAATACAGGCAGTACAATTTACACACTCTAATTGTGTTCCATTACGAATATCAATTCCAGTAGGACATACATTTACGCATTGAAAACAATCAATACAATCTCCTTTACCACTTGTTGCTCTATCTTCTTTTTTATTGAATTTAGCTCTTCCTTTTTCTCCTTCTCCACGTACGTGATCATAGGCAACGTTAATCGTTTTATTATCTAACAATACACCTTGTAACCTACCATAAGGGCAAGCTATAATACATACTTGTTCTCTAAACCAAGCAAAAACAAAATAGAAAACTCCTGTAAAAATCAACAAAGAAATTAAAGTACTTGTGTTATCTAACGGGTTGCCAGTTATGTACTCAATTACCGTATCGCCACCAATTAAATACGCTAAAAACACATTAGCTATTAAAAATGATATGATAAAAAAGAGAAACCATTTTAATAATCTCTTCTTTATTTTTTCGGCATTCCATGGTTGTTTTTCTAAACGGATTTGTTTTCCTCTATCACCATCAATCCAGTATTCAATTTTTCTGAAAACCATTTCTAAAAATATGGTTTGCGGACAAATCCATCCGCAGAAAATCCGACCGAAAACAACGGTAAATAGAATAATAAATACCACACCTACAATCATTGAAACTACTAATAAATGAAAATCTTGTGGCCAAAAAGGAAATCCGAAAATATTAAACTTTCGTTTTATTACATTAAATAATAAAAACTGATTTCCATTAATTTTAATAAATGGCGCTGCTAATAAAATCAGCAATAAAAAATAACTAACGTACGATCTATATTTATAAAATCTTCCGCTTGGTTTTTTAGGATATACCCAAGCACGCTTACCTTCATTATTGATGGTACCAATACTATCTCTAAATTGTTCGTTCTTGGGTGTTTCCATTTTTAACTATTAAAACCAAATCGTTTTTTTAAATTCTTTACGCTACACTATCTATCCTTTATTCGGCAACTTCTTTTACTGGTTCCGAATCGTCTTTATGTAACTCTCCTTGGGGCGCTTTTGGGTTTGCTGGTGTTGTACCTTGCATTGCCATAATATAACTTGCTACTTTTTGAATATCATTAGGTTTTAACGTTTTACCCCAAGCAACCATTCCTTTTCCATCTCTACCACCGTTTGTAATGGTTGTAAACACGTTTTTTATACCGCCACCTAAAAGCCAATATTTATCGGTTAAATTAGGTCCGATTCCTCCACCACCATCTCCAATATGACAAGCAGCACAGTTTAAATTATATACTGCTTTACCTCTTTTTAAATCACTTTCTGATGTTAAAACTGTTACTGTTTCAGCATCGATAATTGCTACTTTTGAAGTTGATTTATAGGCTGCTAATTCTCTTTTAGCAACTGCTACAGATTCGGCATATTCCATCTCTTGCGTATAACCATCTAACACCTCAAATCGTACTAAATATACTACTGCAAAGATTATTGTTCCGTAAAACATATATACCCACCATGGCGGTAAATTATTATCTAGCTCTTTAATTCCGTCATAATTATGATCTAAGATAATTTCTTGTTCTTCTTCTATTGCTTTGCTATCTGTCCATTTTTTTATTAACGTTCTGGCTCAAGCCAAATGATCAATCTCGTCAGGATTTATTCCTGCCTTAACCATAGCAACTTCCTCAATCTTTGTTACTCCTGTAATTGTAAGTATTTCCTTCGCTAAAATAACTAAGCCAAAAGCGATAAGACCTAACCAAACTATTGGGTTTTCTAAAAAATTATAAGGATTTGCATATAAACTGATTGCTTTTGCTAATGCAAATGGGGTTAAAAACGTAAACAAGAATGAAATAGCAGATTGAACTCTTGTGTAGTTTTTAGGCATTAACTCATTCGCTTTATTTACAACTGTATTCGATAAAACTTCTTTTAAAAGTACCACCAAACCAAAACCGATTGTGATATACCAAACTACCGAATTTTCTAAAAAATTAAAAGGTTCTTTATATGCCTTAAATGCCTCTGCTAAAACAAATGGCATTGAAAAAACAAAAAGAAAAGATACTATTGATTGAATATATTTTTTCATAATAATTTACTTTAATCATTTAAAGGTAATTCACTTACCTTACTTATATACTCCTTTTTGGCTGTAAATACCCACCAAAACAACACCATAAAAAAGGTAAAGAATATTGTTAATGAGATCATCGGGTATATTTCTATACCTGTAATGCTCTCCATATGATTTTTTACGAATTTTAACATAATTTCTAATTTTTACTCACTGAGTGAGTTTTTAATATTATAGTAATGTTCTTAATTATAGTTAAGAACATTACTAACTTATTAGACTATTGTCTACTCAATTGTTTTTGAACGTCTTTTACTTTTATATCTGTACCTAATCTTTGTAGGTAAGAAATTAAAGCGACAATCTCTCTGTCTTTCATTTCTATGAAATCTTGCCCATTATCAGCTGCATACTTTTTATCTGAAGCATAGTTTTTAGCAAAATCAGGATCTTGGTGTAAGTTTTCTTGAATTTTAGCTCCTTGTGCATCCATATTGGCTTGCGCATTTGCTATTTCTTCATCTGAATAAGGAACACCAAGAGAAACCATTGCTTTCATCTTTCCTTCTGTGTTACTCTTATCCAATTTATTTCTTACCAACCATTGATACGCTGGCATAATAGAACCTGGTGATGTACTTTGCGGATCATACATATGGTTTAAGTGCCAACTGTCAGAATATTTACTTCCGATTCTATGTAAATCTGGTCCTGTACGTTTACTTCCCCATAAAAATGGATGATCGTATACAAATTCACCCGCTTTAGAGTATTCTCCATATCGCTCTACTTCACTTCTAAAAGGGCGTACCATTTGAGAGTGACACCCAACACATCCTTCACGAATATAAATATCACGTCCTTCTAATTCTAAAGGTGAATATGGTTTTACACTAGATATTGTTGGTATGTTTGATTTTACTAATAATGTTGGTACAATCTGAACAACACCTCCTATTAAAATTGCAACTGTTGCGTATATTGTTAATTTAATTGGCTTTCTTTCTAACCAAGTATGCCATCCTTCACCTTTTGTTCTGTTTTTAGAAACTTTTGTTAAAGGTGCTGCTTCTGCTAAATCATCAGTAACATCGCTACCTGCTTTTACAGTTCTTATCATATTGTATAACATTACAAATGCTCCAACAATAAATAAACTACCTCCAATAGCACGCATCCAATACATTGGTATAATTTCAGCTACTGTTTCTAAAAAGTTACCATAGGCTAATGTACCATCTGGATTAAATTGTTTCCACATAGAAGCTTGTACAAAACCTGCCACATACATTGGTAATGTATACATAATGATTCCTAAAGTACCAATCCAAAAATGGAAGTTTGCTAAGGCTGTAGAGTATAATTTTGTTTTAAATAATTTCGGTACCATCCAGTAAATCATTCCGAAGGTAAAGAAACCGTTCCATGCTAAAGCACCTACATGCACGTGTGCAATAATCCAATCACTAAAGTGTGCAATTGCATTTACATTTTTTAAAGATAGCATTGGCCTTCAAAAGTTGCCATACCATAACCGGTAATTGCCACTACGAAGAATTTTAAAACAGGGTCGGTACGTACTTTATCCCAAGCTCCACGAAGTGTTAACAATCCGTTTATCATTCCACCCCAAGAAGGTGCTAGTAGCATAATTGAAAATGCAACCCCTAAATTTTGTGCCCAAGTTGGTAAAGCGGTATATAATAAATGGTGAGGTCCTGCCCAGATATAAATAAATATTAAAGACCAAAAGTGTACGATTGATAATCGATATGAATATACCGGCCTGTTTGCTGCTTTCGGTACGAAGTAATACATCAACCCTAAAAACGGTGTTGTTAAGAAAAATGCCACCGCGTTATGCCCGTACCACCATTGCACCAAGGCATCTTGCACACCTGCGTACACTGAATAACTTTTTAAGAAACTAACAGGTAACGCTAAACTATTAAAGATATGTAATACTGCAACGGTTACAAAGGTTCCTAAATAAAACCAAATGGCTACATATAAATGGCGTTGTCTTCTTTGTAAGATTGTCCAAATCATGTTTGCTCCAAAAGCAACCCAAACTAATGCGATTGCAATATCTATAGGCCACTCTAACTCTGCATATTCTTTAGAACTTGTATAACCTAAAGGAAGCGTTATGGCAGCTGCAACAATAATTAATTGCCATCCCCAGAAATTAAAATTACTTAAAAAATCACTCGCCATACGTGCTTTTAGCAATCGTTGTAACGAATAATAAACTCCTGCGTAAATCGCATTTCCTACAAATGCAAAAATTACCGCATTGGTGTGTAACGGACGTAAACGACCAAAACTTAACCACGAAATTCCGTCTGTAATATTTGGGAATAAAAACATTAGTGCCAATAATAAACCTACTGAGAAACCTACAATTCCCCATAGTAGTGTGGCGTAAATGAATTTTTTTACGATCTTATTATCGTAATAAAATTGTTGCATTTCCATAATTTAATTGAATTTGATATCTATTGTTAGTTATTGATTTTTGTTTCTTCTTTTACTAATTCGTCATCAAAAAGCATACGAACAGATGGCGTGTACGAATCATCGTACTGTCCATTTTTTACAGAAACAATAAATGCAATAAAAAAAATAATTGCCACTAAGATGCTTAGTGTAAGTAGTAAGTAAATAACGCTCATATCTTGCCTGATAATTGTTTTACAAATTTAGTTTTGATGACCTTATTAAAACATGACAAATGTCATGTTTTATGGTTTTGTTAAGAAAAACTTAAAGTTAATCATTTTATTTATACTTAAATCGTCATAGAAAACAGTTTTGTTTCTGGTTTGTTTCTATGTAACCGCTTATCAAATGCCATGCAAATATTCCGCACATAAGGCCTTGCTTTTTCTGGAACTGACAAGCTATTTCCTTCAATAGAAACTAATCCATCTTCTTCCATTTCTTTTAATTTTTCTAAATGATTTTCAATTGCATCCATCTGTAAATGCTCAGCATCCCACGAAGTGGAAAAATGACACATAATATTTAAAATATGTTTACGGATAACTAAATCTTCTTCGGATAAAATATGTCCTCTAAAAACAGGAATTTCTCCTTCATTAACTATTTTTTGATATTCTTTTACTGTTTTTACATTCTGTGCAAATCCGTACCAAGAATCTGATATTGCCGACATTCCTAAGCCAATCATTAATTGTGTTTTATTGGCTGTGTAACCCATAAAATTACGGTGCAATGTTTTTTCTTGAGTTGCTTTATATAAAGAATCTGTTTTTAAAGCAAAATGATCCATTCCAATTTCTACGTAACCCATTTCAGCAAATAGCTCTTTTCCTATTTCGTACAATTCACGCTTCTCTTCATTTTTTGGTAAATCTTGTTCGTTAAACCCTCTTTGTCCAACACCTTTTACCCAAGGTACATGCGCATAACTATAAAAAGAAATTCTATCGGGTTGTAATTCTTTTGTTTTATTAATGGTATGAATTACATTCTCTTTGGTTTGAAATGGTAAGCCGAAAATTAAATCGTGACTAATAGATGTATACCCTATTTCTCTTGCCCAACGTGTTGCTCTTTCAACATTTTCAAAAGGCTGCACTCTATGAATTGCTACTTGTACTTTTTCATTATAATCTTGTACACCATAACTTACACGAGTAAAGCCAACATCAAACAAAGTTTGCAATTGTTCTTTTGTAGTATTATTTGGATGCCCTTCGAAACTAAACTCATGATTTTCGTGTTTTTTTGCGTTTACAAATAACCCGTCGATAAGTTTTTTTAACTGTTCTTTTGAAAAAAAAGTAGGTGTTCCACCTCCTAAATGAATTTCTTTTATAATAGGTGTTTCATCTACTAAATCAGTATATAAATTCCATTCTTTTAAAACAGTGTCTATATAATCTTCTTCCACTTCATGACGTTTTGTAATGTGTTTATGACAGGCACAAAATGTGCATAAACTTTCGCAAAACGGTAAATGTATGTATACGCTAATTCCTTCTGATGAATTACTTTCTATAAAAGATTTTTTGAATGTTTCAATCCATTTCTCTTTAGAAAAAGTATCGTTATCCCAATACGGAACCGTTGGATAACTGGTGTATCTTGATCCTGGAATATTATATTTTTGTATTAGTGAATTCATATCCTCTATATAATTTTATTTCATTCTTCAATAAAATCACTTAAACTGGTTACTATGCCAACTCTAAAGCGATTTCAATCATTTCTTTAAATGTATGTTCTCTTTCATCTGCAGTAGTTCTTTCTCCTGTAACCAAACTATCAGAAATTGTTAAAATAGAAAGTGCATTTACTTTATGTTTCGCTGCAACGGTATACAACCCATTTGTTTCCATTTCTACACATAATACCCCGTATGCTGCCCACTTTTTATAGCTTTCAAATTCATCAGCATAAAATTCATCAGAACTTAAAATGTTTCCTGCTTTTAACGGAATATTTTTCTGCTTTGCGATTTCTAATGCCTTTTGAAATAATTCAAAACTTACTGTTGGTGCATAATCTGCTCCGTTAAAACGGATGGTATTTAATCCTGAATTTGTAGATGCCGACATTGCAATAACAATGTCGCGAATCTTCACTTCTTTTTGATACGAGCCTGCGGAGCCAACACGTATTAAATTTTTAACCCCATACTCATTTATCAATTCGTGTGTATAGATTAAGGTAGAGGGAATTCCCATTCCTGTTCCTTGTACCGAAACTCGCTTTCCTTTATAGTTACCTGTAAAACCTAACATACCGCGAACATCATTATAACAAACAGGTTTTTCGAAAAATGTTTCTGCAATCCATTTTGCTCTTAACGGGTCTCCTGGTAATAAAACTGTCTCTGCAATTTCTCCTTTTTTTGCACCTATATGTACACTCATCTGATTATATTTTTATCCTCCATTCCGAATTTATTTTGGAATATCATTATTCAAAAAATGTATGATTTAAACCTAAAACAAGTTAAAGTTGATGAATTATTAATAACTATTATTGGTTGAAATTCCTTTTGTAACTAAAGACACTCCCGATGATGTTCCTAAACGAGTTACGCCTATATTAATATACTTCTCAGCGGTTTCTTTATCTTTTATTCCGCCAGCAGCCTTTATTTGCACTTTATCATTCACAACAGCTTTCATTAATTGAACATCTTCGAAAGTTGCTCCGCTTGTACCAAACCCAGTAGCTGTTTTTATAAAATCGGCACCAGCATTAACCGCTAATTGTGAAACCTCTTTAATTTGTTCTTTTGATAAATAACAATTCTCAAAAATCACTTTTAAAACATTTTCACCAATCGCTTCTTTTATCAATCTAATCTCATTTTCTACATACACAATTTCGCCATCTAGTAATTTACCTATATTAATAACCATATCTATTTCTGATGCTCCGTTATTAACACATTGCTTAGCTTCAAAAACTTTGGTTTCAGTCGTCATTGCCCCTAGCGGAAAGCCGATTACAGCCGCAATTTTTACTTCCGAATTATGCAATTCTTTTTTTACCAGTTCAACATAACATCCGTTTACACAAACCGCATAAAAATTATGCTCTTTGGCTTCGGCACACAGCTTTACAATTTCGTTTTTAGTTGCAGTAGCTTTTAATAACGTATGGTCTATATATTTATTAAGTTTCATACTTATACGTTTTTTACTCTCTTTAAAGTGTCTGATTTCGATAATGTTAATCGCACAATACTTTCTTCTACAGCCGTAAGATTGTGAACTATTTGTGGTTTTAATGAAATTAAATCACCCACATTTAATTGTTTTACTTCGTTATCTACTCCAAAATCGATACATCCTTTTAGTACCTGAACAATAATTGCAAACGGAGCTTGATGGTCTTCCATCACCTGGCCTTTATTAAATACCACTCGTATTTCTTTCGAAAAATCGGTATCTAACAATAATGATACTGCTGGTTTATTCTCATTAAACTTAATATCTTCTAAAAATGAGGCTATCTTCATATGTTCTTTTATTTAAATGCCCAATATGGACTTCATAATTTTTATTTTATTTTCCTTCCTAATAAATTTGTTGCAACTGTGGTAAACACAACAATACTAATAGAACTTAAAGGCATTAAAATTGCCGCTATTACTGGTTTTAACTGACCTGTTGTTGCAAAATATAGCCCAATTAAATTATAACATAAAGACAGTATAAAACTATATTTAATTATTTTGATTGCTTTTTTTGAAGCTTTAATATAACTCGCTATTTGATTGAATTTAGAAGCGTCTAAAATAGCATCGCAAGCTGGTGAAAACACATTGATATTTTCTGATAATGAAATACCAACATTACTCTGCGCCAATGCTCCTGCATCATTTAAACCATCACCAATCATAATTACATTTGCTCCTTTATTTTGTAATTTTTCTACATAATGCAATTTATCTTCTGGCTTTTGATTGAATAAAAACGAAGTGTTTTTTGGTAACAACGTTTCTAAATATTTCTTTTCTCCTTCATTATCACCAGAAACAACCGCTAAATTATAGTTGGAATTTAATTCAGAAAACAAGTTTTCTACTCCGTTTCGGTAAGCATTTTTAAATACATACTTTCCTTTGTATTTATCGTTAATACTTACATGTACCGAAGTATCTAAATTAACTTGTTCGCTTGCATTTTTAACAAAAAATGATGACCCTACTTTTATTTTTGTTTGCTCATGTATAGCTTCAATACCTTTTCCTGTGTGTTCTTTAAAATCGTCAACTAAAACCATTTCTTCATTTAAAGAGCCATATAACATTCTGCTTAACGGATGGTTTGACGCTCGCAACGTGCTTTTTAATATTGCTTTTTCTTCGGATGACAACTCACAACCTTTATAATTAATTTGATTTTCTTTACTCGTTGTTAACGTTCCTGTTTTATCAAAAATTACCGTATCAATTGCTGCTAATTGTTCAACAACCGTGGCATTTTTTAAATAAAATTTTTTCTTTCCTAAAATACGTAACATGTTTCCTAAAGTAAACGGCGCAGCTAACGCAATAGCACACGGACACGCAATAATTAATACCGCTGTAAATACATTTAAGGCTTTACTTGCATCAACATACAACCAAAATGCAGTAGCAATAAAAGCGATTAATAATATTGTAATTGTAAAATGCTGACTAATACGATCTGTTAATGTTTTAAAAGACGAATTTTTATCTTTTTTAAACACATCATTACTCCATAATTGAGTTAAATAACTTTGTGAAACCGATGTTAAAACTTCTATTTCTATAATTCCGGATAATTGCTTTCCCCCCGCAAATAATTTATCACCTGATTTTTTTGATACTGGAATTGCTTCTCCTGTAACAAAACTATAATCAATTTTAGCAGCACCTTTTATTAAAATTCCGTCTACTGGAATTAATTCTTGATTTCTAATTAGCAGTCGATTTCCTTTTTCAACATCATATATTTGTACATTTTCTTCTTTTCCTTCGGATGAAATTCTTGTTACAGCAATCGGAAAATACGATTTATAATCACGTTCGAAAGACAGGAAATTGTAAGTTTTTTGCTGAAAAAACTTACCTAACAGTAAAAAGAAAACCAATCCTGTTAAAGAATCAAAGAAACCTGTTCCTAAATCAAAAATAATTTCTGCCGAACTTCTGATAAATAAAACAGCGACACCTAAGGCAATCGGAACATCAATATTTAAAATTTTAGAACGCAATCCTTTATAAGCTGAAATAAAATAATCCTGCGCAGCATAAAAAACTACAGGCAATGAGAATATAAACATTAACCAACGGAAGATTCCTTTATAATGCTCTAACCAAAAACCGGATACTTCAAAATATTCTGGAAACGATAAAAACATTACATTTCCGAAAGAAAATCCAGCGATGCCTAATTTATAAATCAAGCTTCTGTCTACTTTCTTTTTTCCTACTTCGTAATCCTCTAGACTAATATAAGGTTCGTAACCGATTGTACTTAATAGTACTACAATTTCTTTTAATGAAATAACATCCGAATTGTACGTAATCCGTACTGTCTTTTTAGGAAAATCAACTTGCGAAGCACTAACATTTCTTTGTAGTTTATGTAAATTTTCTAATACCCAAATACACGAACTACAATGTATATGTGGAATATATAAATTTACAACATGTATGTTACCGTCATTAAACTCTAACAGTTTATCAACAATAGCTATGTTGTCAAGAAAATCGTATTTCCCCTTAATTTCTTCAGGAATAGCTCCTGGATTGTTTTGAAAATCATAATAACATGTTAAATCGTTTTCTGAAAAAATTTCAAAAACCGTTTTACATCCATTGCAACAAAAAAACTTCTCCTTTACAGAGATGGTTTTAGTATCGCATTCGTTACCACAATGAAAACATATTGTGTTTTCCATATTTACTCTTTTGCCTGTTACAAAGATCATATATCAACCCTTATAAAAATATGATATTTATCAGCTTTTCGCTATCTTTGAATCTCCTTAACAGACTACCACCATGAGCAAATGTGAACAATGTATCATTCGTCAATTTAATTCTTTAAAATCACTTACAAAAGATGAATTGGTTAGGATTGCTGGTTGTAAAACATCTAAAACAATAAAAAAAGGAACCGTTTTATTTGAAGAAGGCGAACATATAAATGGTATTTTTTGTATTAAAGATGGTGTTTGTAAGGTTTCGAAAATGAGTGACAATGGTAGAGATCAGATTGTAAATTTGGTAAGAAAAGGAGATTTATTAGGAGAACGTAGCTTAATAAACGACGAAAGTTCTAACTTAAAAGCCATTGCTGTAAATGATATGGAAATTTGTTTTATTCCAAAAGAAGAAATTGTGAGGGATTTAGAAGATAATCCGAAGTTTACCATGGATATTCTTAAAAACATGGCTTCATCTCTTAAAACTGCTGATAATTTTATTGTTGATATGGCTCAGAAAACTGTTAAACAACGTTTAGCAGCAACTTTATTAAGCCTTGAAAACAAGTTTGCTAAAAATGAAAATGGCGCTTTAGATATACTTTTATCTCGTGAAGATATCGCTAATATTATAGGTACAGCTACCGAATCGGCTATTCGCTTACTTTCTGAATTTAAAAAGAAAAAATTAATTGACTTAAAAGGTAAAGAGGTTTTTATTCTTGACTCTCAAGCTTTAAAAGATATTTCTACAGGTTTTTAAATTTCGATTTAGAGCAAAAAAAAAACGTCTAATAATAGACGTTTTAAATTTTAAGCTTCACCTGTTGTTCCTCCAAAATTCATCGGAATTGGTACTTGCTCATAATCTTTTATTTCACCGTGTGCTTGTTCAAATTTTCGAACATTTTCAGCCAAAGCCTTTGTTAATCTTTTAGCGTGTTGTGGTGTTAAAATAATTCTAGATTTTACTTTTGCCTTAGGCACCCCTGGCATTATATTTATAAAATCTACTATAAATTCAGATACTGAATGATTAATAATTGCTAGGTTACTATACGTTCCTTCAGCAACATCCTGATCTAACTCAATATTTAATTGTGGATCTTTATTTTCTTCCATAATAAAAATTAAAAAAAAAGCCTCTAAAAATTTAGAGGCCTTTTACATTAGAAATTATAAACTTTTTTCCATTTCATCTCTAGGTCCTACGATTTGGTTATCGTAAGATCTCATTCCTGTTCCTGCTGGTATACGTTTACCAACAATTACATTTTCTTTTAATCCTTCTAAGGTATCAATTTTACCGTTTACAGCGGCTTCATTTAATACTTTAGTTGTTTCCTGGAATGACGCTGCTGATATAAATGATTTCGTTTGTAACGAAGCTCTAGTAATACCTTGTAATACTTGTTCAGCTGTTGCTGGTTTCGCATCACGAGCTGCTACTAAGTTTTTATCTGCTCTACGTAAAATTGAATTTTCATCTCTTAATTGACGAGCTGAAACCATTTGACCTGGTTGTAAATTCTCAGAATCCCCAGCATCTTCAACAACTTTCATTCCATAGATAGCATCGTTATCTGTGATAAAGTCATTTTTATGAATTAATTGGTTCTCTAAGAATAAAGTATCTCCAGAGTCAATAATTCTAACTTTACGCATCATTTGACGTACTACTACTTCGAAATGCTTGTCATTAATTTTTACACCCTGTAAACGATATACTTCTTGAATTTCGTTTACTAAGTATTCTTGTACTGCAGAAGGTCCTTTAATGTTTAAGATATCTATCGGAGTTGTTGCTCCGTCAGATAACGGCATACCTGCTTTAATGAAATCGTTTTCTTGAACTAAAATCTGATTAGATAATTTTACTAAGTACTTAGTAATATCACCTGTTTTAGATTCAATAATAATTTCACGATTACCACGCTTAATTTTACCGAAAGATACTACTCCATCAATCTGAGCTATTACTGCTGGGTTAGATGGGTTACGTGCTTCAAATAATTCTGTTACACGTGGTAAACCTCCTGTAATATCCCCTGCTTTACCAGACTTACGTGGAATCTTAACTAAAGTATGACCTGTTGCTACTTTATCACCATCACTAACCATTAAGTGAGCTCCTACTGGTAAACTATACGAACGTAAAGCATTACCATCAGCATCTTCAATAATTAATGAAGCAATGATTTTCTTGTTTTTAGAATCGATCATTACCTTTTCTTGGAAACCTGTTTGTTCATCAATTTCAACAGAGTAATTAATACCTTGTTCTAAATTGTCAAACTTAACTTTACCTCCAAATTCTGATACGATAACTCCGTTAAATGGATCCCATTGACAAACAGCATCTCCTTTTTTGATGGTTTTCATATCTTTATTAAAGATAATCGATCCATAAGGGATAATATTTGTACTTAATACGATATCAGTCTTTTTATCAATAATTTTGATTTCCGCTGTACGTGAAATAACGATTTCAATTTCTTTACCGTCGTTATCTTTACCATTTACAGTACGTAAATCTTCAATTTTAACTTTACCATCGAATTTTGCAATTAACTTATTCTCTTCAGAAATATTACCTGCAACCCCACCAACGTGGAATGTACGTAATGTTAACTGTGTACCAGGTTCTCCAATAGATTGTGCTGCAATTACACCAACTGCTTCACCTCTTTGAACTTTTTTACCTGTTGATAAAGATTGTCCATAACATTTTTCACAAATACCTCTTTGAGATTCACATGTTAATGCTGAACGAACTTCTACTTTATCAATTCCACTAGCTTGAATTTTATCAGCTAATGTAAATGTAATTAATTCTCCTGATGCTACTAAAAGATCATCTGAATTAGGAACGTATACATTATGTAATGCTGTACGACCTGTAATTCTATCACTTAAAGATTCTACAATTTCATCATTTTTCTTTAATGGAGCTACTTCTAGTCCTCTTAAAGTACCACAATCAACTTCATTTACAATTACATCTTGAGATACATCTACTAAACGACGAGTTAAGTAACCTGCATCGGCAGTTTTTAATGCAGTATCGGCTAATCCTTTACGTGCACCGTGTGTTGATATAAAGTATTCAAGAATTGATAATCCTTCCTTAAAGTTAGAAAGAATTGGATTCTCAATAATTTCTCCACCACCAGCTGTCGATTTTTTAGGCTTTGCCATTAATCCACGCATACCAGTTAACTGACGAATTTGCTCTTTAGATCCACGTGCTCCAGAGTCTAACATCATAAATACTGAGTTAAATCCTTGTTGGTCTTCACGTAAACGCTTCATAGATAATTCTGTTAATTGATTATTGGTTCTTCCCCAAATATCAATTACCTGATTATAACGCTCTTTTTGCGTTAACATACCCATGTTATAGTTTCCTACAATTGCATCTACTTCTTTATTAGCTTCAGCAATCATTGTATGCTTTTCTGGTGGGATAATAATATCCCCTAATGAGAATGATAAACCACCTTCAAAGGCATATTTATATCCCATGTTTTTAATTTCATCTAAGAAATCTCCTACTGCTGGAATGTTTGTAACTTTTAAAATATCACCAATAATTCCTCTTAATGATTTTTTAGTTAAAACCTCATTAATATATCCTGCAGCTTTCGGTACTTTTTCGTTAAATAAAACTCTACCAACCGTAGTTGCTATAACTTTAATAACATCTTGCCCGTCTTCTACATCGTGCGTACGAACTTTAATACCTGCATTTAAATCTACTTTTTCTTCATTTAAAGCAATAATTACCTCTTCTGGAGAATAAAAAGTTAATCCTTCACCTTTAATAGGCACTTCAGGAGTAGATTTTCTTTCTTTAGTCATATAATAAAGACCCAATACCATATCCTGAGACGGTACCGTAATAGGTGCTCCGTTTGCAGGGTTTAAAATACTGTGAGATGCTAACATTAAAAGTTGTGCTTCTAAAATAGCTTCTGGTCCTAATGGCAAGTGAACAGCCATCTGATCCCCATCAAAATCGGCATTAAAGGCTGTACACACTAATGGGTGTAAACGAATTGCTTTACCTTCAATTAATTTTGGTTGGAATGCTTGTATACCAAGTCTGTGTAACGTAGGTGCACGGTTTAATAAAACTGGATGCCCTTTAATTACATTTTCTAAAATATCCCAAACAACTGGTTCTTTTCTATCTATAATTTTCTTTGCAGATTTTACAGTTTTTACAATACCTCTTTCGATTAACTTACGAATAACGAAAGGCTTGTATAATTCTGCTGCCATATCTTTTGGCAATCCACATTCGAATAATTTTAATTCTGGTTCAACAACAATTACCGAACGTGCAGAATAATCAACACGCTTACCTAATAAGTTTTGACGGAAACGACCTTGTTTACCTTTTAAACTATCAGATAACGATTTTAATGGTCTGTTAGATTCAGTTTTTACTGCAGATGATTTACGAGTGTTATCAAACAATGAATCTACTGATTCTTGTAACATACGTTTTTCATTACGTAAAATAACTTCTGGTGCTTTAATTTCCATTAATCGCTTTAAACGATTGTTACGGATAATTACACGACGGTATAAATCATTTAAATCTGAAGTAGCAAAACGACCACCATCTAATGGCACTAATGGACGTAATTCTGGCGGTATAACTGGTACTGCCTTCATGATCATCCACTCTGGATTGTTTTCTCTATTTTTTTGAGAATCTCTAAAAGCTTCAACAACATTTAAACGCTTTAAAGCTTCGTTTTTACGTTGCTTAGACGTTTCAGTATTTGCTTTGTGACGTAATTCAAATGATAACGATTCTAAATCGATTCTTTCTAATAAATCGATTAAACACTCTGCTCCCATTTTAGCGATAAACTTCGTAGGATCAGTATCATCTAAATACATATTCTCTTGTGGAAGTGTATCTAAAATATCTAAATACTCTTCTTCTGTTAAGAAGTCCATTTTTTGCAATGGCTCTCCGTCAACAGTTTTAGCGTCACCTGGCTGAATTACTACATAACGTTCGTAGTAAATAATCATGTCTAACTTTTTAGATGGTAACCCTAAAAGGTATCCCATTTTGTTAGGTAATGATCTAAAATACCAAATGTGTGCTACAGGTACCACTAAATTAATGTGCCCTACTCTATCTCTACGTACTTTTTTCTCAGTAACTTCAACTCCACATCGGTCACAAATGATTCCTTTATAACGGATTCTTTTGTATTTACCACATGCACACTCATAATCCTTTACAGGACCAAAGATTCGCTCACAAAACAAACCATCTCTTTCTGGTTTATGTGTACGGTAGTTAATAGTTTCTGGTTTTAAAACCTCTCCTCTTGATGCCTCTAAAATAGACTCTGGTGATGCTAAACCAATTGAAATTTTGTTAAACTTTTTAACAGTGTATTTTTCGTTCTTTCTTGCCATAATAAGTAATGGATTCGAATTAAAAATTTGTCTCTTAATGAGACGTATATTTAAAATGATTTATTAGTAGGCAATTACAAAAATTACCTACTAATATTTCACTGTTTGTTATTCCTCTAATTTAACGTCTAACCCTAAACCTTTCAGTTCGTGCATTAATACATTAAAAGATTCTGGTAAACCTGGTTCTGGCATAGTTTCACCTTTTACGATAGCCTCGTAAGTTTTGGCTCTACCTAATACATCATCAGATTTCACTGTTAAGATTTCTCGTAAGATACTTGATGCACCATATGCTTCAAGTGCCCAAACTTCCATCTCTCCAAAACGCTGTCCACCAAACTGAGCTTTACCTCCTAATGGTTGTTGTGTAATTAATGAATAAGGTCCGATAGAACGCGCATGCATCTTATCTTCAATCATGTGACCTAACTTAATCATATAAATTATACCTACCGTTGCTGGTTGATCGAAACGTTTTCCTGTACCTCCATCATATAAATATGTATGTCCGTAACGTGGAATTTTAGCTTCGTCTGTTAAGGCGTTAATTTGGTCGATGTTTGCTCCATCAAAAATTGGTGTTGCATACTTCTGATCTAATTTTTGACCTGCCCATCCAAGAACAGTTTCATAAATCTGACCAATATTCATACGAGATGGTACTCCTAATGGGTTTAATACGATATCTACTGGTGTTCCGTCTTCTAAGAAAGGCATGTCTTCTGCTCTTACAATACGAGCAACAATACCTTTGTTTCCGTGACGTCCCGCCATCTTATCTCCTACTTTTAATTTACGTTTTTTAGCAACATAAATTTTTGCAAGTTTTAAGATTCCTGCTGGCAATTCATCTCCTACAGAAATTGTAAATTTCTCACGACGTAAAGCACCTTGTAAATCGTTAACTTTAATTTTATAATTGTGAACTAATTCAACAACTAATCTATTTAAGTCTTTATCCGTAGTCCAAGTTCCATGTAAGTGTGTAAAATCACCTACAGAATTTAACATTTTTTGAGTGAATTTTTTACCTTTTGGTAATACTTCTTCACCTAAATCGTTAAATACACCTTGAGAAGTTTTTCCAGTAATTAAATTGAATAATTTTTCAATTAATACATCTTTTAAATCTTCAAACTTATGTACATAAGATGCTTCTAAAGTTGCAATTGCTTCTTTATCACGAGCACGTTTTGTTTTATCTTTTACAGCACGTTTGAATAATTTCTTATTAATTACTACCCCTCTTAATGATGGTGAAGCTTTTAATGATGCATCTTTTACATCACCTGCTTTATCACCAAAGATAGCTCTTAATAATTTTTCTTCAGGAGTTGGATCAGATTCTCCTTTTGGTGTAATTTTACCTATTAAGATATCACCAGGATTTACCTCTGCTCCAATACGAATCATTCCGTTTTCATCTAAGTCTTTTGTAGCCTCTTCAGAAACGTTAGGAATATCGTTTGTTAATTCTTCGGCTCCTAATTTTGTATCACGAACATCTAAAGAATATTCATCAATATGTATAGAAGTAAAGATATCTTCACGAACAACTTTTTCAGAAATTACAATCGCATCCTCAAAGTTATACCCTTTCCAAGGCATAAAGGCTACTTTCATATTTCTACCTAAAGCTAATTCTCCTTTTTGTGTTGCATAACCTTCACAAAGTACTTGACCTTCTTCAACTCTATCACCAACTTTTACAATTGGTTTAAGGTTGATGTTTGTACCTTGATTCGTTTTTCTAAACTTAATTAAGTTATATGAAATATCATCAGATTCGAAGCTTACTAAACGCTCTTCATCTGTTCTATCATACTTAATTTTTATCTTGTTTGCATCAACATACTCAACAACTCCAGCACCTTCAGCATTGATTAAGATACGAGAATCTTTTGCGACTCTACGTTCTAAACCTGTACCTACAATTGGTGATTCTGGACGTAATAATGGAACTGCTTGACGCATCATGTTCGATCCCATTAATGCACGGTTGGCATCATCATGCTCTAAGAAAGGAATTAACGATGCAGAAATAGATGCTATCTGGTTAGGAGCAACATCCATATAATCAATTTCAGTTGGTGTTACTACAGGGAAATCTCCCCCTTCACGTGAAATTAATTTATCTCCAACGAAATCTCCATCTGCATTAATCTCTAAATTAGATTGTGCAAATTTCATTCCTTCTTCTTCTTCAGCACTTAAATATATATGCTCTTGATCTAATTCGATGTTTCCTTCAATTACCTTTTTATAAGGAGTTTCAATGAAACCTAAATTATTAACTTTTGCAAATACAGCTAAAGATGAAATTAATCCAATATTCGGCCTTCTGGCGTTTCAATCGGACATAAACGACCGTAATGTGTATAGTGAACATCACGAACCTCAAAACCTGCTCTTTCTCTAGATAAACCTCCAGGTCCTAGTGCAGATAAACGACGTTTGTGCGTAATCTCTGCTAATGGATTGGTTTGATCCATAAATTGAGATAACTGGTTAGTACCAAAAAACGAATTAATTACTGAAGATAAGGTCTTCGCATTAATTAAATCAATCGGAGTAAATACTTCGTTATCACGTACATTCATTCTTTCACGAATAGTACGAGCCATACGAGCTAAACCTACACCAAACTGACCTGCTAATTGTTCACCAACAGTTCTTACACGACGGTTAGATAAGTGATCGATATCATCTACTTCTGCTTTTGAGTTAATTAACTCAATTAAGTATTTGATAATCGTAATAATATCATTCTTTGTTAATACCTTCTGATCAATCGGTTCGTTTAACTGTAATTTGGTGTTCATTCTAAAACGACCAACTTCACCTAAACTATAACGTTGCTCAGAGAAGAATAATTTTTCAATAATTCCTCTTGCTGTCTCCTCATCTGGCGGCTCAGCATTACGTAATTGTCTATAAACATGCTCTACTGCTTCTTTTTCAGAATTGGTAGGATCTTTTTGTAATGTATTGTGAATGATTGCATAATCTGCCATGTCATTATCTACCTTATGTAATAAGATAGTTTTTGCTCCTGCATCGATTATTTCATCAATATGTTCTTTTTCTATGATGGTATCACGGTCAAAAACTATTTCGTTACGTTCAATAGATACAACTTCTCCTGTATCCTCATCTACGAAATCTTCATGCCAAGTTTTTAAAACTCTGGCTGCTAGTTTACGCCCTAATACTTTCTTTAATCCTGCTTTAGAAACTTT
Source organism: Tenacibaculum retecalamus (assembly GCF_027941755.1). Taxonomy (NCBI): domain Bacteria; kingdom Pseudomonadati; phylum Bacteroidota; class Flavobacteriia; order Flavobacteriales; family Flavobacteriaceae; genus Tenacibaculum; species Tenacibaculum retecalamus. Next base: position 2,179,990 of record NZ_CP115916.1, read on the forward strand.
TACTTCTTCGGCTAAATCAAAGATTTCCAATATATCTTTATCTCTTTCAAAACCGATGGCTCTGAATAACGTAGTTACTGGTAATTTTTTCTTTCTATCAATATAAGCGTACATTACTTGATTGATATCAGTTGCAAATTCTATCCAAGATCCTTTAAAAGGAATAACTCTTGCAGAGTATAACTTGGTTCCGTTTGCGTGGAAAGATTGTCCAAAGAAAACACCAGGTGAACGGTGTAACTGAGAAACCACAACTCTTTCTGCACCATTAATAATAAAGGTACCAGAATTAGTCATGTAAGGAATTGTACCTAAATACACATCTTGAACAATTGTTTCAAAATCTTCGTGTTCAGGATCTGTACAGTAAAGCTTTAATCTAGCTTTTAAAGGTACACTATGTGTTAATCCTCTTTCTATACATTCTTGAATGCTATATCTTGGTGGATCTACAAAGTAGTCTAAAAATTCTAATACAAATTGATTACGTGTATCTGTAATCGGAAAGTTATCCATGAAGGTTTTATACAAACCTTCTTCACCACGCTCATCAGCTTTAGTTTGCAATTGGAAAAAGTCTTGGAATGACTTTACCTGGATATCCAGAAAATCTGGATAATCGGTACCTAATTGCGATGATGCGAAGTTAATTCTTTCAGTAGTGTTTATCGTTGCCAAAAGAGATGCTATTTTTAAATTAAAAATATTATTTTTTGAAACTTTCTCGTTTCAATAATGCAATTTTAATTGCTTTGCCGACTTAAAATCAGCGCTTTATAGTCGTATTATTACCGTTTTAAAACTGTAATAAAATAAATAACGAATATATACACAAAATGGTTTAGGACTAGAAACGCATGTTCCTAGTACCTAAACCTTAATTGTTTTATCCCGTTTTAAATCGGGAGTATAGCTTACTTAAGCTCTACTTCAGCTCCTGCTTCTTCTAATGACTTTACAAGACCTTCAGCTTCATCTTTAGATACTCCTTCTTTTACTGGTGCTGGTGCACTATCAACGATTGCTTTAGCTTCTTTTAAACCTAATCCAGTTAATTCTTTAACTAACTTTACTACAGCTAATTTAGAACCACCTGCTGCTTTTAAGATTACGTCAAATTCAGTTTGCTCATCTGCTGCATCACCTCCTGCTGCTGATCCTGCTACTGCTACTGCTGCTGCTGCTGGCTCAATACCGTATTCATCTTTTAAAATATTTGCTAATTCATTAACTTCTTTTACTGTTAAGTTAACTAATTGCTCTGCGAAATCTTTTAAATCTGCCATTTTAATTGTTTTTTGAAATTTTATTATTAGTTTATTAGTGCGCGAAATTATTTATCTGATAATGTCTTTAAGATACCAGATAGTTTATTACCTCCTGATTGTAATGCTGAAACAACATTCTTTGCAGGTGATTGTAATAATGAGATAATATCTCCAATAAGTTCTTCTTTAGACTTAATGTTAACAAGTGCGTCTAATTGGTCATCTCCAACATAAACTGACTCTTCAACAAAAGCTCCTTTCAATAAAGGCTTGTCTGATTTTTTTCTGAACTCTTTGATAACTTTTGCAGGTGCATTTGCAACTTCAGAAATCATCATTGAAGTATTTCCTTTTAAAGCATTTGGTAAATCTCCAAAGTCTTTATCAGAAGCTTCCATTGCTTTTGAAAGCAACGTGTTTTTAACAACAGCCAATTCTACATTAGCTTTAAAACAAGCTCTACGTAGGTTAGATGTAGTAACTGCATCTAAACCAGAAATATCTGCTAAATAGATGGTACTTGTATCTGCTAATCTTGCTGTTAAATCTTCTATTACTTGTAATTTGTCTTCTCTTGTCATAATTAAAAGTTTAACTGTCTTATAAAGACAAAGATTTTTCATCTACAGCAACACTAGGACTCATAGTAGAAGACATAAAAATACTCTTTATATAATCTCCTTTAGCCGCTGTTGGCTTTAGTTTAATTAACGTTTGTAATAACTCATTTGCATTTTCTTGAATCTTCTGAGCATCAAAAGATACTTTTCCGATTGCAGCGTGTACAATACCAGTTTTATCAACTTTAAAGTCAATTTTACCAGCTTTTACTTCTTGTACTGCTTTTGCAACATTCATAGTTACTGTACCTGTCTTTGGGTTAGGCATTAAACCTCTTGGTCCTAAAACACGACCTAAAGGACCTAATTTACCCATAACACTAGGCATAGTAATAATCACATCAACATCTGTCCAACCTCCTTTAATCTTTTGAAGGTATTCATCTAATCCAACATAATCTGCACCTGCTGCTGTAGCTTCTGCTTCTTTATCTGGAGTAACTAATGCTAATACTTTAACATCCTTTCCTGTTCCGTGAGGTAAAGTTACAACTCCACGTACCATTTGATTTGCTTTACGAGGATCTACTCCTAAACGTACAGCTAAATCAACTGAAGCGTCAAACTTTACAGTTGTAATTTCTTTAACTAAAGCTGATGCATCTTTTAAGCTGTAAACTTTAGAGCTATCTACCTTAGAACGAGCTTCTTTTTGCTTTCTAGTAATTGCCATTTCTAAATTTCTTTTAAAGTTTAAGCAGGTGCATCACCTGTTACTGTTAATCCCATAGAACGAGCAGTTCCGGCAATCATTCTCATTGCAGATTCAACTTCAAAGGCATTCATATCAACCATTTTGTCTTCTGCAATTCCTCGAATTTGATCCCAAGAAACACTTGCTACTTTTTTCCTATTTGGTTCTCCTGAACCCTTCTTAATTTTGGCCGCTTCTAATAATTGTACTGCAGCTGGTGGTGTTTTTACAACAAACTCGAAAGATTTGTCTTTATAAACAGTAATCACGACAGGTAAAACTTTACCTTGTTTGTCTTGTGTACGAGCATTAAACTGCTTACAAAACTCCATGATATTAACACCGGCAGCACCTAAAGCGGGTCCAACTGGTGGCGACGGATTCGCAGCACCTCCCCTTACTTGTAGTTTAACTAATTTACTTACTTCTTTTGCCATTGTTTAAGATTTAACGACATGTTTAAAATGGAAGCTTCAAACACATCTAAATATAGGTGTAACGATTATATTTTTTCTACTTGCGTATAATTTAATTCTAACGGTGTTTTTCTTCCAAAAATCTTAACCATTACTTCTAATTTACGCTTCTCCTCATTAATGTTTTCAACTGCTCCGTCAAAACCATTAAAAGGACCATCGATTACTTTTACTGTTTCTCCTACATTAAAAGGAATTGCAATATTTTCATCTCTTACAGAAAGTTCATCAACTTTTCCTAACAATCTGTTTACTTCCGATTTACGCATTGGTACTGGTTCTCCTCCTTTAGTTTCACCTAAAAAACCAATAACATTTGTTACCGACTTTATTACGTGAGGAACTTCACCTGCTAAATTAGCTTCTACCATTATATAACCAGGAAAATAAACTCTTTCTCTGTTAACTTTCTTTCCGTTTCTTACTTGAATAACTTTTTCGGTTGGTACAATTACTTGGTTTACATAATCTGTCAATCCGAAACGAGCGATTTCAGTTTCAATATAGGCTTTAACCTTATTTTCCTGTCCTCCTACTGCTCTAACTACGTACCATTTCATTACTGAATCAGCCATTATTAAAACATTTTAAAGAAGTTATCTAACCCTGTTTGAAAAACTTTATCTACCCCTGCTACCACTAAAGCAAAAACAATTGTAAATGCCGCAACAACTACAGTAGACTTTTGCGCTTCTTCACGAGAAGCCCATGTCATATTTGTATTAAGCTCTTCAAAAGAACCCTTGATGTATTGTATAAAGTTATTCATTTTCTTATCCTTTTAACGAGTTGCAATTATTATTGCAACTCGCTTTAATTATGCACGGACGGAGAGATTCGAACTCCCGACACCTGGTTTTGGAGACCAGTGCTCTACCGCTGAACTACGCCCGTATTTTATTTTAAAAGGAGTCTCTCATTAAAGAGACTCCTTTTTTATAATATTGACTAATTGATTAGTCTAAAATCTCAGTTACCTGACCTGCACCTACTGTTCTACCTCCTTCACGGATAGCAAACTGTAAACCTAAGTTTAATGCAATTGGTTGGATTAAATCAACTGTAATAGTTAAGTTATCTCCAGGCATAACCATTTCAACTCCATCAGGAAGCATAATGTTTCCAGTTACATCAGTTGTACGTACGTAAAACTGTGGACGATAGTTGTTATGGAATGGAGTGTGACGTCCACCTTCTTCTTTTTTCAATACATACACCTCAGCCTTAAACTTAGCGTGTGGAGTTACAGAACCTGGCTTACAGATTACCATACCTCTTTTAATATCTTCTTTTGCAATACCTCTTAATAAGATACCAGCGTTATCTCCTGCCTCACCTCTATCTAAGATTTGACGGAACATTTCAATACCAGTTACTGTAGAAGTTAACTTCTCAGTACCCATACCGATAATATCTACAGACTCACCAGAGTTGATGATACCAGTTTCAATACGACCAGTAGCAACAGTACCACGACCTGTAATTGAGAATACATCTTCAATAGGCATTAAGAAAGGCTTTTCAGTTTCTCTTAAAGGCTCTTCGATCCATGCATCAACAGCTGCCATTAATTCTAATACAGTGTTAACCCATTTTTCTTCACCATTTAAAGCTCCTAAAGCAGAACCAGCAACAACAGGACCATTATCTCCATCATACTCATAGAAAGATAATAATTCTCTTACTTCCATTTCTACTAACTCAAGTAACTCTTCATCATCAACCATATCCACCTTGTTTAAGAAAACAACCATACGTGGAATACCTACCTGACGACCTAATAAGATATGCTCACGAGTTTGTGGCATTGGACCATCTGTTGCAGCTACTACTAATATAGCTCCATCCATTTGAGCAGCACCAGTTACCATGTTCTTTACGTAATCGGCGTGACCTGGACAGTCTACGTGCGCGTAGTGACGGTTTTCTGTTGCATATTCAACGTGAGAAGAGTTAATTGTTATACCTCTTTCTTTTTCTTCTGGTGCATTATCGATTTGATCAAAATCTCTAGCTTCAGAGAATCCTGCATCAGCTAATACTTTAGTGATAGCAGCAGTTAATGTAGTTTTACCGTGATCTACGTGACCAATTGTACCAACGTTTAAGTGGGGCTTCGAACGATCGTAAGTTTCTTTTGCCATGATTATTAATTTTAATTCTTAGTTAAATATATTTAGTGTTACTTTAAATTCTTTTTTAAAAAAACTCTAAAAAAGAGCCAATGACCGGATTTGAACCGGTGACCTCATCCCTACCAAGGATGCGCTCTACCAACTGAGCTACACCGGCCTGGATAATTATTATAGAGCGAAAGACCAGGTTCGAACTGGCGACATTCAGCTTGGAAGGCTGACGCTCTACCAACTGAGCTACTTTCGCGTATTTTTAAAACCTTTCATTAATAATCAAAAGTTGAAGCTTGATATATCAATTAATCGGTTTTAAAAAAGTGGGGAGAGCAGGATTCGAACCTGCGAAGTCGTAAGACAACGGAGTTACAGTCCGTCCCAGTTGGCCGCTTTGGTATCTCCCCTTTGGTAATTTAAAACTATGTTAAAGAACTTTCTTTACTTTGAGCCGATGAGAGGACTCGAACCTCCGACCTGCTGATTACAAATCAGCTGCTCTAGCCAGCTGAGCTACATCGGCTTTTATTGTCATAAAAAAACAATCCGCTATTTCTAACGGATTGCAAATGTATAAAGTAATTTCTATATTTTAAAACTTTTTTAGATTAATTTTCATCTTTTTATGATACTAAAGAATCTCGTTGTTTTTCTTTTGATTTTTTTAAACTTCTTTTTAATGAATCTACCGCAGTGTTTACACCCTCTTCAAAGGTTTTAGCTTGTTTTTTTACCATTAATTCACTTCCAGGTATATTAATTTTAATCTCTGTAATTTTATTTTCTTTTTCACTTGTTTTCTGTACTTTTAAAAAAACCTCTACATCAACAATCTTATCATGAAACTTCTCTAAACCTTCTATCTTCTTTTCAATGTAATCTATCAAACTTTTATCTGCTGTAAAGTTTACTGACTGCGTGAATACTTTCATAATTTTTTCAATCTTTATTTTGACTCTCTAGGATGAGCCTTGTTATACACTTTTTTTATCTGCTCTAAGCTATTATGCGTATACACTTGAGTAGAGGCTAAACTTGAATGCCCTAGTAATTCTTTAACCGAATTTAACGACGCACCGTTATTAAGTAAATGTGTAGCAAAAGCATGTCTTAATATATGTGGACTTTTTTTAGCTTTCGTTGATACTCTACTAAAGTACAAATTTATTATTCGGTACACAAGAGTTTCATAAATTTTAACCCCTTTTTTAGTTATCAAAAGCGCTTCTACACTAACTAACTCATATTCTTTTTTTAAGCTTAAATACTGATTTAAAGTATTTAAAACTGACGGAAGCAACATAACGTATCGCTCTTTATTTCTTTTTCCTAAAACCTTTACTACTTGCTTAGCAAAATCTATATCTTTTTCTTTGATATTGATTAACTCAATCCTCCTCATTCCTGTTGAATACAACAACTCAACAATCAACTTGTTTCTTACTGATTCAAAACCAGTATCTTCATTTAATATATCTAATACTTTATCTACCTCGTCTAGCTCAAATGGTGTTTGTATTTTCTTTTGAACTTTTAACGCTTTATGTTTTGCTAATGGATTAATTTGTATTTCACCTATTTTTTGCAAGAAGCCGTAAAAGGTTTTTAAAGAACTCATCTTTCTATTCACACTTCTATTTGACACCTCTTTATTTACAAGTGCAACTATCCAAGTTCTTATTTGATTATAATGAATTGTCGTTAACTCATTTTGCTCAAATTCAGTTACACAAAAATTTTGAAACGCAGTTATATCTGCATTATATGCATTAATGGTGTTTTTTGAATAGTTTTTTTCGTGTTCGAGATATCTTAAGAAAGCTGCTACAAGCATTGGTTTTGTTTTTACTGAAATAAATATACAAAAAAACCTGTATTGATAAATCAATACAGGTTTTATATTACTCTTTATAAACTATTTCTAGCTTACTTCTTCTTTCGTTCTTAATCCTTGAACATAAGAGGCTTTTTTCATTTGAGCACGTTTAACGACAGATGGTTTGTTAAACTGTTTTTTGTCGCGTAATTGTCTTAAGATTTTAACGTCTCTGAACTTTCGCTTGTAACGTTTTAACGCTCTATCGATATTCTCTCCTTCTTTAATTGGAATAATTAACATGTGTTAGCACCTCCCTTCATTGTAGTCTCTAAATTTTTATTTTTAGGACTGCAAATGTACTGAGTCTTTTTTAATTAACAATTAATTTTTCACTTATTTTGAATTTCATTATCGCATTAGCGATTGAAACGGCATCCTTTTTTATTTTTTTATAAAAAAGATATAGTGTAAAGCGCGACCTGAAAGGGAATGCCCAAAATATCTTTTATATTGTATTTAAAAAATTAGGTTGCTGGCTTATATTCTTTTTTATCGATTATCATTTTTGCGATAATTTCTTTCAAAATTTCGGAAGTACCTCCACCAATTGTACTCTAAACGGCTATCTCTTAACAAACGCGCTAACGGATATTCTTCCATATAACCATATCCTCCTAGTAATTGCAATGCATCGTATATAACTTCATCTGCCATTTTGGTAGATAACATTTTACTCATACTTGCCTCTTTTACCACATAAACACCTTCGTTTAGTCTTTTTGTAATCGAATAATTATATTCTCTACACATATCAACTTCAGAAGCCATTTCGGCTACTTTATGACGTAAGGCTTGGAATTTGTCTAATGTTTTACCAAAAGCTTCTCTTTCGCTCATATATGTTATCACATAATCTACAGCATATTCTGCTCTTGCATGTGCATTGATAGCCATTATTAAACGCTCTAAAGCAAAATGTTGCATTATATACGGAAAGCCTTTTCCTTCTTCGCCCATTAAATTTTCTGCAGGAATAACTACATTATCAAATGCAATTTCTGCTGTATCTGAAGCTCTCCATCCTAGTTTATCTAATTTGGTTGATGAAATTCCTGGTGTATTTCTATCTACCAAAAGAATACTCATTCCTTTATGTTTATCGTCTGGATTTGTTTTTGCGGCAACTACTAAGTAATCAGAATAGATACCGTTTGTAATAAAAGTTTTAGATCCGTTAATTACATAGGTATCTCCTTTTTTAATTGCAGTAGTACGCATACCTGCAACATCACTTCCTCCGAAAGGCTCAGAAATACACAAACATCCTATCATATCTCCGTTAATACTCGGAGTTAAATATGCTTTTTTGATTCTGTCGTCTCCTTCTTTATTTAAATGTGTCATTGCTAAGTAGGCATGTGCCCACATATTTGCAGCAAAACCACCTGAGTTTATTTTTTGTAATTCTTCTAAAAAAATCACAGTATAAAAAAGATCTAAGCCTAAACCACCATATTCTTCTGGTTGATTTAATCCGAAATAGCCCATCTCACCAAATTTTTTCCAGATGAAACGCTCTACGGTTCCGTCTTTTTCCCATTTATTTATATGAGGAACAACTTCTTTTTGCAAGAAATCTTTAAAGCTCTGACGAAAAAAGTCGTGCTCTTCAGTAAAGTACATACTGTTCATAATTATATATTTTGTTGTTGTTTGTTTATTCTGCCTTCAAATATAGAACTATTCTGTCGTATTTATCAATCGGAAAACTACCTATGTTTTTTATTTCTGATATTTGCTGAATTTCTGCCACCTCATCTCTGTATTCAAAAATACTTTTACACAACTTATAATCTATATATGGATTAGCAAGTATCTCTTTAAAAGTAGCCGTATTTATGTTTATTTTTTGGATTGATGGTTTTTGATGGATTTTAAACCTTTGTAAGATCCTAATTGCAGTTGGTTTATCGATTGCCCAAACTTCATATATCTGCATGGTAAATGAAAAGCCTTGTAGTTTTTTTCGGTATTTTATAATTCGCGCTGAAATTACTGATCCAACACCACTAACAGTTTCAAAATCCTCCTGTGTAGCTTTATTGATGTCGTTTGTTGAGATTACAGCTTTTTTCAATAACAGCACCTCATCATCAGAATTAACTTTTGACTTTACCGTTTCTTGTAATTTATTTCTTTTTACAACCCAATCTGGAAATTTAAAATAAGGCGAAATCTTATTCAATAAGCTATCTGATACTTTTGTTATTTGCTGGAATTCTTGTGCTGAGTTTACAAATTTACGCTGTGCGCGATAAGCATGTAATCTATCTATTTCTTGAAGAGATAAACCTAACTGTTCTCCTTTAAAATCGGTAATATAATTAGGATTGAAAGGATATATTTTAGGTTTTCTTTTTTCTAATTCAACTTTCTTTAAACTATCAATTTTATTCTGATAAACAAGTAATTCTTCAGAGTTTGTATCGATTATTGCATCCGAAGAAAAATCAACAAAGAAATAAACAAACTGAAGAATAACTATAATTACCACCAAAAAGAAAATCCCATTTCTTTGGCGTTTGTGATACCAGAAATGGGATTTAAATATTTTCATATTAAGTTTTCTTATGCCTCGCTAGACTTTATTGCTTTCATATATTTTGAAAGTTCTTTTTTAACTTTCGGTGCTAGAAGTACTAGTCCGATCATGTTAGGAACCATCATCGCAAAAATCATTGCATCTGAGAAACCTATTACAGATCCTAAACTAATAGAAGCTCCTACAATTACAAAAAGACAAAATATTGTTTTATACGCATATTCCATTTTTTTAGACCTTCCAAATAAATACGCCCAACCTTGATATCCGTAATAAGACCAAGAAATCATTGTACTAAAAGCAAATAAAACTACTGCTACAGTTAATACATATGGAAACCATGAGATAGCTGATTGAAAAGCTCCTGATGTTAATAAGATTGCTTGTGCATCATCTAATCCTGCGTTAGCAGAAGTAACGTTTCCTGTAATTATTAATACTAATGCTGTCATAGTACAAACTACTACAGTATCAATAAAAGGCTCTAATAAAGCTACTAAACCTTCTGATGCTGCGTATTTAGTTTTCACTGCCGAATGCGCTATTGATGCCGAACCTACTCCTGCTTCATTAGAAAAAGCTGCTCGTCTAAATCCTTGTACTAAAACTCCTACTGCACCACCTGCAACTCCTTCAGGACTAAATGCACCGTTAAATATTTGCACTAAAGCTCCACCTATCATGTCATAATTTACAACAATAACAAATAATGATGCTAACACATAAATTACAACCATAAATGGTACAATTTTATCTGTAACCTTTGCTATTTTTTTAATTCCTCCAATTATTACAATACCTACTAGTATTGCCATAACTAAACCAAAAGCCCATCTATAACCATGTATAAATGATTCCTCTCCACCAGTCATATGCTCAAATAATTGAGCTGCTTGATTTACTTGAAACATGTTACCACCTCCAAATGAACCACCGATTACGAATACAGCAAAAACAACGGCTAAAACTTTTCCTAAACCTTCAAGACCTTTTGATTTTAATCCTTTTGTTAAATAATACATTGATCCTCCGTACACTGTTCCGTCTTCACCAATATCTCTATATTTTACTCCTAATGTACATTCCACAAATTTAGAAGCCATTCCTAAAAAACCTGCTACTATCATCCAAAATGTTGCTCCCGCTCCACCAATTGAAACAGCAATTGCTACACCTGCTATATTTCCTAAACCTACAGTTGCTGATAAAGCTGCTGTTAGTGCCTGAAAGTGAGAAACTTCTCCTTCATGATTTTCTATTGCAATCGTTTCTATATTGTCTCCTCCTGGAGTAGAATCACCCGCTGCAACCATTGATTCATGATGATCTAGCTCATCGTATTTACCTCTAACAATATTTATTGAGGTAAAAAAACCTTTAAAATTTATAAATTTAAAATATACTGTAAAATATAAAGCTCCTAAAATTAAAGGGAAAAGAACCCAGAAAATTTTAACTCCTCCTCCAAAATCAATTTGATAGAAAATAAAATTAACAAACCACCCTGTAGCATCGCCAAAGACTTCATCTATTTTTTGATCTAAACCTTTTTCTTGTGCAAATGTCAACATCGGTGCTATTAATAATAACAACGTAAGAAGTCTTTTCTTCATAATTAAGTATGTTAGTTTTTTTAAATTTGTAATGCGCAATATCTTAAAAAAATGTACTTTCAACAAGTTTTAAGCGTTAAATGTACTTTTAAGTTAGTTTTTCTTTAAATTTATGTAAATCTTCTTGCAATTATTTTTAATTTATAATAAATCAATATTCATTATAATAACTATAATGTTTCCTAAAATAATTCTCTTAATTTAATTATTTGTTCTGGACGACCTAAAACGATTAAGTTTGCTCCTGCTGTTAGTTTTACCGTAGCATCCGGATTTATAATATATTCTTTATCCGTAGTTCGATAACCGATAACAGTGCATCCTGTTTTTTTACGAAGATCTAAATCGAAAATTGTACTATTTAAATATTCTTTAGGTAAATTATCTATAGCAATTTCTTCTAAATTAGCAGTCGTATCCCCTTCAATTGTTAATCTATCAACAAATTCAATTACATCTGGTGTAACCACTAAAGATGCCATATGTGCACCGCCTAATTTATCTGGCATAATTACATTATCTGCACCTGCTATTTTAAGTTTACTGTAAGAAGTTTCTTTAGATGCTCTGCTTATTATTCTACACTTTTTATTTAGTTGACTTGCGGTTAATACCACAAATAGATTGTCAGCATCCGAAGGTAAAACTGTTATTAAATTCGCTGCATTTAAAATACCTGCTTTCAGTAATGCTTCATCCGTTGTTGCATCTCCTTCAATATTTAAGATTCCTTTTTCATCTAATTGTTTAATAACCTCTTCATGCTTTTCTACAACAACAAAATCTTTATTATAGCTATTTAGTTTTGATATGGCCTGTTTACCGTTTCTACCAAACCCACAAACAATAGTGTGCCCTTTTAATTTTTCTATTTTTTTTTGCACTTTTTTTATTTTTAGTTGACGAAAGAACTGACCGCTTATTAAATATTCTGAAAATGAAGATACTGCATAACCGAAAATAAATAAACTCGATAATATTAAACCGATCGTAAATATTTTTTCTCCTGTACCAAACGGATGTACTTCTCCAAAACCGATTGTAGTAATGGTAATAATGGTCATATATAATGCATCAATAAAAGAATAATTGAATAATATTAAATACCCTCCTACCCCTATTGACAAAATTAATACTGAATATAAAATTGCTTTATATAACCTCGATTTAAATACTGTTTTTATCATAAATCAAAAACAGAAGTTCTTTTTGTATAAATCATATCTTTTAATCGCAACAAAAAAGCCAATGTTAGATAAACACCAAACGACAAGCCAACGGTTACAAACGATATGTAAATAAAAAATAATCGCACATTGGTGGCTCGCATCCCTAAACGATCTGCAAACCTTGAAGACACTGCAAAACCATGACGTTCAAAAAAATGACGCACAGAATGAATAAAACTCATAATTAACTCGTTTTAATTGCAAGATACCATTTTACAATCATTTGTTTATAACATCGGCTTTAAAATAAATTTGGTTTCTGTAACTTTGCTTTTTTGGTAAAAAACACACTTTGAAAGAACAAGAGTACATAGAAGTATACGGAGCCAGAGCTCACAATTTAAAAAATATTGATGTAAAAATTCCTCGCGAAAAACTAGTTGTTATTACTGGTTTAAGCGGAAGTGGAAAATCATCCTTAGCTTTTGATACTATTTATGCCGAAGGACAACGTAGATATATTGAAACTTTCTCTGCTTATGCGCGTCAGTTTTTAGGCGGATTAGAAAGACCTGATGTTGATAAAATTGATGGATTATCACCCGTAATTTCTATCGAACAAAAGACTACAAACAAAAGTCCGCGTTCTACCGTAGGTACCATAACCGAAATTTACGACTTTCTTCGTTTACTCTTTTCTCGTGCCTCGGATGCTTATTCGTACAATACAAACGAGAAAATGGTGAGTTATTCTGATGAACAAATCAGGCAATTAATTTTAAAAGATTTTAACGAAAAACGTATTGCAGTTCTTGCGCCTTTAATTAAATCTAGAAAAGGGCATTATCGCGAACTTTTCGAGCAAATTTCTAAACAAGGTTTTGTTCGTGTTCGTGTAGACGGAGAAATAAAAGAAATCGTAAAAGGCATGAAACTTGATCGATATAAAACTCACGATATTGAAGTGGTTATCGATCGTTTAATTGTAAACGAAAAATCAGAAAAACGTTTAGAAGAAACTATAAAAACAGCTTTATATACTGGGAATAATATTTTAATGGTGGTTGATGTTGACGATGAAAAGCCTCGTTATTTTAGTCGCGAATTAATGTGTCCTACAACCGGAATTGCGTATCCGAATCCAGAGCCAAATACATTTTCATTCAACTCGCCAAGAGGTGCTTGTATTCATTGTAACGGATTAGGTATTACCAATGAAATTAACGAGAAAAAGGTAATTCCAGATCATACTATTTCTATTAAAAAAGGCGGAATTATTCCTTTAGGAGAACAAAAAAATAGTTGGATTTTTAAGCAATTACAAACCATTGCCGACAGGCATAACTTTAAACTTACCGACCCGATAAATAAAATTCCGCAAGATGCGATGCATATTATTTTACACGGTGGTAATGATAAATTTGAAATAAACTCTAAAGATCTTGGTGTAACTAGAAACTACGAAATAGATTTTGAAGGAATTATAGCTTTTATCGATAATCAATATAAAAATGCAGAAAGCACTTCTATAAAACGTTGGGCAAAAGATTTTATGGATGAAGTTAGCTGTTCTGTTTGCGAAGGTAAAAGACTTAAAAAAGAAGCGCTTCATTTTAAAGTTGTTGATAAAAACATTAGTGATTTAGCACAAATGGATGTTACCGAGCTAGCTGCTTGGTTTAAAGATATTGAAAGTAGCCTTTCTGAAAAACAATTAATAATTGCTACTGAAATATTAAAAGAAATTAGAACTAGAATTCAGTTTTTATTAGATGTTGGTTTAGATTATTTAACTTTAGATAGAACCTCTAAATCTCTTTCTGGTGGAGAAGCACAACGAATTAGATTAGCAACACAAATTGGCTCGCAACTGGTTGGTGTTTTATATATTTTAGATGAGCCTAGTATTGGTTTACATCAGCGAGACAACGAAAAACTAATAAAATCACTTATTAAACTACGAGATGTTGGTAATTCGGTTTTAGTTGTAGAGCATGACAAAGACATGATTGAACAAGCCGATTTTGTTTTCGATATTGATCCGGGTGCAGGCGTACATGGAGGCGAAATTATAAGTGAAGGAACTTTTGATGATTTAAAAAAACACAGCACCTTAACTGCCGATTACTTAACAGGAAGAAAAGAAATTGCTGTTCCCAAGGAAAGAAGAGTAGGAAACGGAAATTTCATTAAACTATCCGGGGCATCAGGAAACAACTTAAAAAATGTATCCGTAAAATTTCCTTTAGGACAAATGATTTGTGTTACCGGAGTTTCCGGAAGCGGAAAATCTACCTTAATAAACGAAACTTTATACCCAATTTTAAACGCTCATATATATCGTGGTGTTAAAAAACCAATGCCTTATAAAAAGATTGAGGGCTTAGAACATATCGATAAAGTTATTGATATCGATCAATCTCCTATTGGTAGAACTCCACGTTCAAATCCGGCAACCTATACCGGAACTTTCGGAGAAATCCGCAGTTTATTTGCTAAAACTCCAGAAGCTGCTATTCGCGGTTATAAACCTGGTCGTTTTAGTTTTAATGTAAAAGGTGGTCGCTGTGAAACTTGTCAAGGAGGCGGAGTTCGGGTTATTGAAATGAATTTTTTACCAGATGTTCAAGTAGAATGTGAAACCTGTCAAGGGAAACGTTTTAACAGAGAAACCTTAGAGATTCGTTACAAAGGAAAATCGATTTCTGATATTTTAGAGATGA
The DNA here is from genome assembly GCF_027941755.1 of Tenacibaculum retecalamus. Lineage (NCBI taxonomy): Bacteria > Pseudomonadati > Bacteroidota > Flavobacteriia > Flavobacteriales > Flavobacteriaceae > Tenacibaculum > Tenacibaculum retecalamus. Next base: position 2,195,103 of record NZ_CP115916.1, read on the forward strand.
CAATTAATGAAGCTACCAACTTCTTTGAGCATATTCCTAAAATATATCGCAAGCTTAAAACCATTAAAGATGTTGGCCTTGGGTATATTACTTTAGGACAACAATCTACCACACTATCTGGTGGAGAAGCACAACGTATAAAATTAGCATCAGAATTATCGAAAAGAGATACCGGAAATACTTTTTATATTTTAGACGAACCTACCACAGGTTTACATTTTGAAGATATTCGTGTTTTAATGGATGTTTTAAATGAATTAGCCAACAAAGGAAATACTGTGTTAATTATTGAACATAATATGGATGTAATTAAACTTGCCGATTATATTATTGACATCGGTATGGAAGGAGGAAAAAACGGAGGAAATGTTCTAGCCACAGGATCTCCTGAAAAAGTAGCGAAACATAAAACAAGTTATACTGCTAAGTTTTTAAAAAAAGAACTAAATTAGCAAGCTTGCTAAAGATGTAAATTTAGCAACATAAATTGTTACATTTAATATAAAAAGAATATGAGTATGAGTCCGAACGATGACAGAAAAATAAAAGAAAAATTACAACCAAAAACTTGGAATGAAATAAAAACAAACGATTCTTGGGCTATTTTTAAAATTATGGCTGAGTTTGTTGAAGGATATGAAAAACTAAGTAAAATTGGCCTTGTGTATCTATTTTTGGCTCTGCAAGAACAAAAACAGATGATCCTTATTATAAATTAGCTGAAGAAGTTGGTTTTAAATTAACTGAAAACGGTTTTGGTGTTATCACCGGTGGTGCACTAGGAATAATGGAAGCTGGTAATAAAGGAGCGAATAGAGGAAAAGGAACTTCGGTTGGATTAAATATCGAATTACCTTTCGAGCAACACGATAACCCTTGGGTTGATCGTGATAAAAACTTAAACTTCGATTATTTTTTCGTTCGTAAAGTAATGTTCGTAAAATACTCTCAAGGTTTTGTTGTGATGCCTGGTGGTTTTGGTACTATGGATGAGCTTTTTGAAGCTATCACATTAATTCAAACTAATAAAATTGGTCGTTTTCCTATTGTTTTAGTAGGTACAAAATTTTGGGCTGGCTTATTAGATTGGATAAAAAACACCTTATTAGAAGAAGGTAATATTAGTGAAAAAGACTTAGATTTATTTAGAGTTGTTGATACTGCTGATGAAGCTGTAGAACATTTTAATAAATTTTATAAGAAAAACGAATTAAAACCAAATTTCTAAAAAAACAATTACCTTTAAGGCTCGTTCAATATTCAACGAGCTTTTTTTTATTTTATACTTTGAACTGTAAATTATCCTTCTTTTTTTCCTTTCTTTTTTTGTACTGTTACACTATAGCAGCGCAAACAAATGCTTTTGATATAAAAGCAAAGTTAGATACTAAAAACGACCAACTTTATATTCAGCAGAAAATCGTTTTTTACAATAATTCTTCTACAGAACTAAATACTATCTTGCTTCATAACTGGGCAAATAGTTTTAATAATAACGAAACTCCTTTAGGAAAACGTTTTATTGAAGATTACAAAAAAGACTTTTATTTTTCTAAAGAAAAAGATCGAGGACATACAAAAATTTATAATTTAGCAGTAAACTATCAGCAAGTTTCATTTAAAGAAAAAGAAAATCAGCCTGATATCGTTGAAGTAGTTTTGAATAAGAGTCTTAAACCAAAAGATAGCCTTATTTTAACAACCACTTACACTGTAAAAATTCCGAATGCTAAATTCACTGGATACGGAAAAACTAAAACTGGATATCATCTACGTTTTTGGCATATAGTACCCGCTGTTTATAAAGAAAAATGGCAATCAATGAGTAATTTAAATCTTGATGATTTATATCAAAATTTAGCTAATTACACTATAAACATTAAGATTCCTAAAAAGTACACTCTTGTAAGTAATTTACAACAAACTGAAAAACAACAAAAAGAAGACACAAAGTATCACTTAGTTGGTCGAAGAAAAAAAGACATCATTCTACATATTGATTCACTTAATCAGTTTACATCTTTTAAAACAAAAATTAAGGATATAAAAACAGATGCCTATTTAAAAAGCACTCCTACTGACACAGTTATCAAAATTATAAACAAACAAATAAACTTTATCCAACGTTTTTTAGGCAAACACCCACATAAAGAAATTTTTGTAGACGCAACTACCATCAATAAAAACTCTTTGCAAGAAGTATATGGTCTTCCGAAATGGTTGAAACCTTTCCCTAAAAATTTCAGATGGGAAATCAGTTTTTTTAAAGCACTTACAAAAAAATACCTCGAAGATGTTTTAATATTAAACAAACGATCTGACTATTGGTTTACCGATGGATTGGAAACCTTTTTAATGATGAAATACATTAAAGAATATTATCCTGAAACCACTGTTTTGGGTAAATACTCTAAGTACTGGCCTTTAAAAACATATAATATTTCTAAATTAAAACAGAACGACAAATATGCTTTTATCTATCAATTTAGTGCGCGAAAATTTTATGATCAGGCGTTAACAACCTCTGCTGATTCTCTATCAAATTTCAACCGAAAAATTGTTAGTAAATACAAGGCCGGATTAGGTTTACTATACCTTCAGGATTTTATTGGAGGAGATACATTGGTAAATTCATTAAAAGAATTCTATTCAAAAAACCAATTAAAATTAAGTGATAGTAATCAATTTAAAAATATACTTCAAAAAAATACTTCAAAAAACTTACATTGGTTTTTTAATGATTATATAAAAACCACTAAAAAAATTGATTATAAAATATCTAAAATAAAAACCATTAAAAACAAAGATTCTTTAGCTGTTACTATTAAAAATAAAAGAAACTTTTCTTCTCCTGTAGCCTTATATGGAATACAAAAAAAAGAAATAAAATTTAAAACTTGGGTAACTGGAATTGATTCAATAAAAACAATTAAAATAAAAAAAGGAGATTTTGATAGACTCTCATTAAACTATGAAAACTCCTATCCTGAATATAATTCTTTAGATAATTTCAGGAAAATTAATAATACATTAATTAACAAACCGTTGCAATTTCGCTTTTTTAAGGATGTAGAGAATCCATACTACAATCAATTATTTTACTATCCCGATTTTAAATACAATTTGTATGACGGATTAATACTAGGTGTAAACATCAATAATAAATCTGTTGTAAATCATAACTTCGAGTTTAGCTTAACACCTAATTACAGTACAAAAAGCAATAATTTTACGGGTTCTTATGCCTTTTCTTACAATCATTTTTTTAAAAAATCTAAACTTTACAAAATGCGTTATGGTTTTAGTGGAAGTAGTTATCACTATGCACCAGAACTTGAATACAATACGCTAGTTCCTTTTGTAAGTTTTCAATTTAGACGAAATACACTTCGTAAAAATGGCTTAAAACTTTTAATGGCTCGATTAATTAGTGTGAATAAAGAGGTGGAAATTACCAAACCTAAAGAAGCTAGTGATAAATACAACATTTTTAACCTAAGATATATTCAATCAAATTTTAATGCTATTAACAGCACTACATATGCTATTAACACTGAATTTAATTCTTCTTTTAGTAAAATAACTACTGATTTTCGTTATCGAGGTTTCTTTTCTTCGGATAATAGTATTGACATCCGATTTTTTGGAGGGTTATTTTTACATAATAAATCAGAAGGTGATTATTTTAGCTTTGGATTAAATCGTGGCTCTGATTATTTATTCGAACAAAATTTATTTGGTCGTTCTGAAAATGAAGGTATTTTCAGTCAACAATTTATAATTGATCAAGCTGGTTTTAAATCAAAATACAGTACTCCTCAATTCTCTAATCAATTAATAACGTCAATAAACACGAGTGTTAGTGTTTATAAGTGGGCAGAAATCTATAATGACTTTGCCATGCTGAAAAACAAAAATAATTCACCAAATTATTTTTATGAAAACGGAATACGATTAAACTTTATTCCTGATATTTTTGAATTTTATTTACCTGTATACACCAATGAAGGCTTTGACGTTACAAAAAAAGGGTACCCAACAAAAATTCGATTTGTAATCACCACAAGCATCGATCGTATTTACAATTTCCTTAGAAGAGGATTATTATAGATACTTCAACAGATTCCTTTTTTTTGCTATTTTTTTGAAGAATATTCAGTGAAAATTGAAATTTTTAAATTTCAACTAAAAAAACTATCTTTGTAAACACACCAAAATCAGAAAATAATGACGCAAAATACCGAAATAGCTAGCACTCAACAACTTTCTTTTCAAGATTTTAAAAATGAAGTTTTAAACGACTATCGAATTGCTCGCTTAAGTAGAGAGTGTAGTTTATTAGGGCGTAGAGAAGTTTTAACTGGTAAAGCTAAATTCGGAATTTTTGGTGATGGTAAAGAAGTACCGCAATTGGCAATGGCTAAAGCTTTTCAGAATGGAGATTTTAGATCTGGTTATTACCGTGATCAAACCTTTATGATGGCAATTAACCAATTAACTCCTCAACAATTTTTTGCAGGCTTATATGGTCATACAAATATTACTGCCGAGCCAATGTCTGCCGGTCGTCAAATGGGAGGGCATTTTGCTACACATTCTTTAGATGAAAACGGAGATTGGAAAAACTTAACTGCTCAGAAAAATTCTTCTGCAGATATTTCTCCAACCGCAGGTCAAATGCCACGTTTATTAGGTTTAGCACAAGCTTCTAAAATTTATCGTAATGTAGAGGGTTTAGACGGTTTTACTGATTTTTCTAATAAAGGTAACGAAGTTGCTTGGGGTACCATTGGTAACGCAAGTACTTCTGAAGGTTTATTCTTCGAAACCATTAATGCAGCTGGTGTGTTGCAAGTACCAATGGTAATGAATGTTTGGGATGATGAATACGGAATCTCAGTACACGCAAAACATCAAACAACAAAAGAAAGTATTTCTGAAATTTTAAAAGGATTTCAAAAAGAAAAAGATACAAACGGTTACGAAATTTTTGTCGTAAACGGATGGGATTATGTGCAATTAATTGATACTTATAACAAAGCTTCAAAAATTGCAAGAGAGCAACATATACCTGTTTTAATTCATGTAAAAGAATTAACACAACCACAAGGACACTCTACTTCTGGATCTCACGAGAGATATAAATCTGCAGAGCGTTTAAAATGGGAACAAGAATTTGATTGTCTTGCTCAGATGCGTAAATGGATTTTAGAATTCGAATTACAAAATGAAGACGGAACTGTTTTAAAATTTATTGATTCTGAAGAGGATTTAATAAAAATAGATAAAGAAACTAAAAAAGAAGTTAGCAAAGCAAAACGTGATGCTTGGAGTGCTTACACAAATGAAATAAAAGAAGAAGTTGCTGCTGCTGTTGATTTGCTAGAAAAAGTAGCTCAAAAAAGTAACAATGCTTCATTTATCAATAAATATAAAAATGATTTATCGGCGATTACTGAACCTATCAGAAAAGATATTTTGGTTGCTGCCCGTAAAACATTACGTTATTTAAAGGATGAAGATTTTGCAGAAAAAACAACACTTCAAAACTTTATTAAATCATCTATAGATAATGCTGCTGTAAAATTTTCTGCTCACCTATTAAGTGAAACAGCATCAGCTACCGAAAAAATTACTGCTGAAGCACCAACATATGCTGCGGAGAAAAACTTAGTAGATGCACGTGTTATTATGCGTGATAATTTTGATGCTATTTTTAATAAATACCCAGAAGCTTTAATTTTCGGAGAAGATACTGGATATATTGGTGATGTAAATCAAGGTTTAGAAGGTTTACAAGAAAAATATGGTGAACTAAGAGTTTCTGATACAGGTATTCGTGAAGCTACAATTCTAGGTCAAGGTATTGGAATGGCAATGCGTGGTTTACGTCCAATTGCTGAAATTCAGTATTTAGATTACCTTTTATATGCTTTACAAATAATGAGTGACGATTTGGCAACACTTCGTTACCGTACTTTTGGTAAGCAAAAAGCACCGTTAATTATTCGTACTCGTGGGCACCGTTTAGAAGGTATTTGGCATTCTGGTTCGCCAATGGGGGGAATTATTAATAATATTCGTGGAATACATGTATTAGTTCCAAGAAACATGACCAAAGCTGCCGGATTTTATAACACTTTATTACAAGGTGATGATCCTGCTTTAGTGGTAGAATGTTTAAACGGTTACCGTTTAAAAGAGGAGTTACCTACCAATTTAGGAGAGTTTAAAACGCCAATTGGTGTTGTTGAAACAGTAAAAGAAGGAACCGATATTACGGTAATGTCTTACGGTTCTACACTTAGAATTGTAGAAGAGGCTGCTAAAGAATTAGCACAAGTAGGTATCGATATCGAAATTGTAGATGCACAAAGTTTATTACCTTTTGATTTAAATCACGATACGGTAAAATCGGTTGCTAAAACAAATCGTTTACTAGTAGTTGATGAAGATGTACCAGGTGGAGCTTCTGCTTATTTATTACAAGAAATTGTAGAAAATCAAAACGGATACAAACACTTAGATAGTAAACCACAAACCTTAACAGCAAAAGCACACAGGCCTGCTTATGGTACAGACGGAGATTACTTCTCTAAACCATCTGCTGAAGATATTTTTGAAAAAGTATACCAGATTATGAACGAAGCTAATCCTGCAAAATTTAAAAGCCTGTACTAAGCATAATATTACGATAATAATTCAAAATCCCAAACGTAAATGTTTGGGATTTTTTTTTAACAAAACAATAAGTTTAAAAGTTCTACCTTTTTGGTATTTTAGTAAATTTTATATTAAAAACTCAACACAAACAATGAAAAAACTACTAATATTATCTTTATTATTAGCATTTGTTTTTCCTTCACAAACAAATGCACAAAGACGAAAATCAAAGAATAAAAAAGAAACTTCAACCGAGAAATCCAAACCTAAAAATAAAACAAAAAAATACTCAGATTTTGTAAAAAAAGACACGAAGTCTGACGAAGGTTTATTTAAAGTTCATGAAAATGACGGAGAATATTTTTATGAAATTCCGAAAAGTTTATTCGGAAAAGAAATGCTTTTAGTAAGCCGAATTAAAGAATTGCCTTCAAATTTTGGAGGAGGTTATATAAATGCTGGTTCAAAAACAAACGAACAAGTTGTCGTTTGGGAGCAATTTAAAAAGAAAATACTCCTAAAAATAAAATCTTATAATGCCATTGCAAACGATTCTTTACCAATTTACAAATCGGTGAAATCAAATAATTTAGAACCTATTTTATATGCGTTTGATATCAAAACAGAAAGCAAAGATTCTTCTGCTGTTTTAATTGACGTTACTAAATTTTTCTCGTCAGATGTTAAAGCAATTAGCGGAATCGGAAGTAGATCAAGAACCCAATACAAAGTAAAAAAATTGGATAGTAAAAGAAGCTTTATCAATACCATAAAAAGTTATCCTAAAAATATTGAAGTGATACAAGATTTTACTTTCGATGCTAGTAAACCACCTTCAAGTAGAAACGCAGGTACCATTAGTATCAGAATGAATCAATCAATGATTTTACTACCAGAAAAACCTATGACACCGCGTTTATTTGACAAACGTGTTGGGTATTTTACTGTTGGAACTGTAGATTATAATTCAGAAAAATTAAAAGCAGATAGCAAACGGTATATTAGCCGCTGGAGGTTAGAACCAAAAGATAAAGAAGCTTACGCTAGAGGTGAATTGGTTGAACCTATTAAACCGATTGTTTACTATTTAGATCCGGCAACGCCAAAAAAATTGCGCAAGTACATAAAACAAGGTGTAGATGATTGGGCTGGAGTTTTTGAAACTGCTGGATTTAAAAATGCTATTATGGCGAAGATGCCTCCGAGTAAGGAAGAAGATCCAGAGTTTAGCATGGAAGATATTAGATATTCTTCAATAAGATATGTGGCAAGTACTACAAGAAATGCCGTTGAGCCAAGTGTTTCTGATCCTCGTTCTGGTGAAATTATTGAAAGTGATATTATTTGGTATCACAATCATTTACGTTCATACAGAAACAGGTATTTATTAGAAACTGGTGCTGCAAATCCTTCTGCTAGAACTTTAGATACTCCTGACGAAGAAATTGGAGAAATGATGCGAATGGTTATTGCGCACGAAATTGGTCATGCACTAGGTTTACCTCATAATATGGCTGCAAGTTATGCATACCCAACAGAATCTTTACGAGATGGTGATTTTACTCAAAAAAACGGAATCGCAGCAACCATTATGGATTATGCTCGTTATAATTACGTAGCACAACCTGAAGATAAAAACATTCGTTTTATTCGTCAATTAGGCTCTTACGACCATTACTCTATCAATTGGGGATATCGTGTAATTCCCAATGCTACTACTCCTAAAGATGAAGTAAAAACCTTAGATAAATGGATTGGTGAAAAAGCAGGTGATCCTATTTATAAATTTGGGTATCAACGTAGAGGTGGATTTGATCCTGCTTCTCAAACAGAAGGTATTGGAAACGACTTAATAAAAGCAAGTACTTACGGAATTAAAAACCTAAAAATCGTTGCTAAAAATTTACCTGAATGGACCTCTGACCAAACCAATGATTATGCCGATTTAAATGAATTATACGGTGAATTATTAAGTGTTTGGAATCGCTACGTAAACCATGTAGTTGGTAATATTGGTGGTGTTTTTGAAGATAATAAAAAACCTAATCAACAAGGTAATGTGTATTCTGTATTATCAAAAAGCAAACAAAAAGAATCGTTAAATTGGTTATTAAAAAACACCTTCACAACACCAAGTTGGTTGTTAGATAAAAATATTTTAGCAAACATTAATCACACAGGTTATGTTGAAAGAATGGGGCGTTTACAAAATCGTCATTTAAGTAGTTTATTGAGTGAATCTCGCTTACAAAGAATGACAAATTCGGAAGTTACTAGTGATGATTTTTATGCAGCAGCAGATATGGTTAAAGATCTTAGAAAAGGTGTTTTCTCTGAAGCTAATTCAACTAAAAACGTAACTGTTTACAGAAGAAATTTACAAAAGAATTTTATTGACAGACTAGGTATTTTACTAAATAGCAAGAGCGCTAAAAACTCTGACATTTCTTCAATTTCACGCGGTGAGTTGGTTTCTTTAAAATATTTAACAAACAATGCTAGTAAAAGAGCTGTAAACAGTATTACAAAATACCATTACAAAGATTGTATCGCTAAAATTAATGCAATTTTAAATCCTAAAAAACAATAGTATCTCTAGTAATCTTTAACTATCGATTCCGCTCGATATAACATTATTACTTTCTTAACAAACTAGTACCTATTGCGCATTGTAAACAACGTTTCTTTGCGCAATAATTGTTTTTAAGTTCTAATAAAGCCTGACTTTCAAACGCATTTTTGGCAGTGATTTTTAAATCTGAAAATTTAGTTATTATTGAGTTTTTCTCTGGCTTAATTTGTTGCATCAATTTAAAAAAAGCTTCACTATTTACTCCTCCTCTACTTTTTTCATACACAAACTTTAACGGTAAAACGGTGTTAATCAATAGTAAATCTATAAATGATTTTGTGAGTTTTTTTGCTGAGTTTTTTGATTCGGTTTCAAACGTATAATGTGTCTTCCAAAAATCAGCTATTGCTACTGAAAACAAATCATAAAAATCTTCTAGTTTATTTAATTCCATCAGTTTAGAAAACAAATTTTGATGTTTAAAAAACAACGCTACTAACTGTGCTATTCGAATAGTCGGAAAATTTGTTGGTCGCATTCTAAAAAATTGAAATAAAACATTAGAAATCGGCTGTAACTTATATTTATGTTTTAAATATTCATACTCGTTTTTTAATTGAATAAAATAAGGGTCTTCTGCTTCACCTTCTAAAAACCCTGCTTGCCCAAATAATACAGCTGACAATTGAAATTCATTAAAACGGACTTTTTTTAAAATTGAAAAATCAAACGATTGCGCTAACTGTAAAAAAGCTTCTCCATTAATTTTCAATCCAAAATTTTTAGCTAATAACTGAAATAAAACGCTCTCAAAATCATTATTTGACTTCTCTAATAACTTTTTTACCAAAACGGATTTACTTTCTAAGCGCTCAAAATACAATCGCTCTAACCAATTACTCATCAAGAAAGAATCTACTTCATTAATTTGTTGCTCACACGGAATCCAACGAAGTTGTTTAGAAAATAACGATTGATAATTATTAAGTAATTTTTTATCAATTAAACCATGTAACTCAAGAGTTGGCAATGGCTTATTATTTTTCATAAAAATAGCTGAATCATACTGCCAAACAACATGTAAAATTACAGCATCATAGTTTTTATCTTCTTCGTGTTTGTGTAAATACCAATCAGATGAGTTGATGTGAATTTCAACATTACCAATCCATAATTGATTATTTATTTTAAGATGGGCGTTTAAAAAATCTGACCCAGCGTTTAAATTATGAGTCCCAGATTTAATTATTTGAATCGTTTCGTTAGCTGTGGATTTTAAATTGCCCGAAGGAAACAACTTGTTTTGCCATAAAAAGTGTAGAAAATCTTCTTTCATAATACTGAATTAGCAATTATTTTTTGAGCTTTAAGATATAAAAATATTACTAAATATCTTTTTATCAGCATTTTATACGCTTAACCAAAATTACTAATCATAAAAAAGCAACTTATTATAATTTAACAGTCTTCGAGTAAAACAGCATAAAAGGTTAAACTTATTAGTGCATCAATTTTTATAATAATCAAATCGTAGTTTATATAAAAAGCTATTGTAATTTTGTAATCTAAATAAATTAGAATGAACAGTATAGAAAATTTAAAATGGCGTTATGCTGTTAAAAAATTCGACGAAAATAAATCGCTTTCAGAAGTACAAATAAACATTTTAAAAGAAGCTTTTAACTTAACAGCTACTTCATACGGATTGCAACCAATTAAAATGGTTGTAATTAAAAATAAAGAAATTCAAGAGCAACTAGTTGTTCATTCTTGGAACCAACCACAAGTACTACAAGCATCACATGTATTGGTTTTATGTATTCCTAAAGAATATACTACTAAAGATATTGACTCTTATTTTTCATTGGTAAAAAACATCAGAAATACTCCTGATACTATTTTAAATCCGTTTAAAGAAATGCTGAGTGCTTCAATAGCGAGTAAAAAGCAAGAAGAATTAACTATTTGGAACAAAAATCAAGCATATATCGCTTTAGGTAATTTGATGACTGTTGCGGCAAATGAAAAAATAGACTCTTGCCCTATGGAAGGTTTTGTTCCTGAAAAATATGATGAAATTTTAGGATTAGACAAACATAATTTAACATCTGTTTTAGTACTACCTGTTGGTTTTAGAGCTGAAGACGATTATATGAAAGACCTAAAAAAGGTTCGTAAAAATATAGAAAACGTAATTATAGAAATGTAATCTTAAAATAAATGAGCGGAATCGAAATCTTTCAATTCCGCTCACTTTACATTTATTAAACGCATTACATTTAATTTACAATTACAATTTAGTACATTCGTAATTCATAATTAAACTGTATGCAACCACTACACATAATACTCCTTATTCTTGCCTATTTTGGGGTACTAATTCTTATCTCTTATATCACAGGTAAATCGGCAAACAATAACACTTTTTTCAAAGCAAATAACTCTTCTCCTTGGTATTTAGTTGCCTTTGGTATGATTGGCGCTTCTTTATCAGGTGTTACTTTTATTTCTGTGCCTGGTTGGATTGAAGGGCAACAAATGAGTTATATGCAAATGGTATTGGGCTATGTTGTTGGGTATGCAGTTATTGGCTTGATATTACTCCCGTTATATTATCGACTTAATCTTACTTCTATTTATACCTATTTAGAAGATCGTTTTGGTAGATATTCCTATAAAACCGGAGCCTCTTTTTTCTTACTATCAAGAACTGTAGGTGCTGCTTTTAGATTGTTTTTAGTAGCCAATGTATTACAATTAATTTTGTTTGATGCATACGGAATTCCGTTTTGGGTAACCGTTACCATTACTATTTTATTAATTTGGCTGTACACTTTTAAAGGCGGAATAAAAACGATTGTTTGGACGGATACCTTGCAAACTTTATTTATGCTAATCGCCGTAGGAGTTTGCATTGTTACCATTAAAGATGAAATGCAAATAGAAAGCTTAAGCTCTTACATATCCGATAATAAATTATCTAAAATGTTCTTTTTTGATGATTGGAAATCTGGAAATTACTTTTGGAATCGCTTCTTCTCAGGTGCATTTATAGCTATTGTAATGACAGGTTTAGATCAAGATATGATGCAAAAAAACTTAACGTGTCGTAACTTAAAAGATGCACAGAAAAATATGTTTTGGTTTACGCTTGTGCTAGTAATTGTAAACTTTTTCTTTTTAGCATTGGGTGTTTTATTAACTGATTTTGCCACTACAAACGAAATTAAAGCACACAAAGATCAATTATTTCCAACCATTGCCATGAGTGGCGAGTTAGGCTTAGCAACTTCATTATTCTTTTTATTAGGATTAATTGCTGCCGCATACTCAAGTGCAGATAGCGCATTAACCTCTTTAACAACTTCTTTTAGTATTGATATTTTAGAAATTGATAAAAAAGGAGATGAACAAGAAAATATAAAAACACGAAAAAAAATACACATCTTATTTTCGTTCCTATTAATTGCAACTATTTTAGTTTTTAAGTATTTTATTGCTGATGCTAGTGTGATTGCTAAAATATTTCAGTTTGCGGGTTATACTTATGAGCCATTATTAGGTTTATATGCCTTCGGATTATTTACCAAGCTAAACATAAAAGACAAGTTTGTTCCTGCTATTTGTATTGCATCACCAATTCTTACTTATTTGATAAGTGTTTTTAGTAAATCGCAGTTAAATTTCGACTTCGGATTCTTTGTTTTAGTGTTAAACGGATTTATTACTTTCTTCGGATTATTAGCTATAAAAAAATCTAAAAATGCCTAAAAAAGGAAAAGCAAAAAACACTGTAAATAAAGCGAAACATACGCGCTTAATGAAACAGAAAGAAAACAAGGTGAAACTCGAAAAACAACGGAATAAAGAGCGTTTAAAAGCGCTTGTAAAAAAGATGAACGAACAAAAAGAAACGGAATAAATAGATATCTATTTATTCCATTTCTTTTTACATTTTTAAGTTATTTACTTAAACCTTAAACTATAAGAAACACCTATCGAATACATTAAAAAATATTCGCCACAATCATAACTTATTTCCTCTCTTGAAACATTTAAAGAAGTACCCCAATAATTTTTCTTGTTTTTTGAAGAAAAATAGTATCCTCCTCCAATTTTCTGAGATTTTAAATCAAATACTGCTGCATTATTTTCATCTACAGGAAAACGTTCTTGTTCAGGAGAAAATCCGAAACCACCAGATAAACTAAAATAATTATCGGCATCGCTAAAGTATTTTCTGTATGCTAATGTTAACGACTTACTTGCTCCAGGATCACCTGGTGTAACATAGGTTCTTAAAGACCAGTAACTATTACCTGTATACCAACCTACAGATCCTGTATAAATAATAGTAGTTTCAGAGAATTTTAATCCTCTAAACCCTAGAGAAGCTTCAAAACTTTTAGGTAAAGATTTATACAACTCCGCCCCGTATCTTACTTTTGGAAAAAGTCCGCTATTCGAAAAACCAGCACTTACATACGCATACATACCAGGCATAATTCTTGGATACACATCAACTTCATATTGATAACTATTGGTTTCAAACCTTCTTGAGTAATTTAACTTTCCTGTTATACTACCATACTTGGTTTGTCTACCATATCTTATGGTACTGAAATGTGATGTACTTCGTTCGTTTTTATTATATATCAACGTTGAGTAACTAATACCCACAGTGTTTAATCTTAATGAATTAATCAAACTTTCTTTATACGAAATCGCTTTTTCATTATTCTCATCAAGCTTTAAAATACCCTCTACAGTAGTAAGTGCTTACCTTGGCTTTAGCAACCTTTTTTCATACCTGGCTTTTTGATAAAGAATATCGGGGTCGTTAGGAAAGTTTTCCAACGCTTTTTCAATAAGTTCTTTTGCATTGAAAAGTAAATCAGCATAAAATTCATTTTTTATAGCAGCAATCCAATCAGTTTTCCTTTTCGGATTCTTTTTTAAGACGTAGTCAAACTCTGTTCTTGCTAATTTATAACTACCATCCCAAGAATAGGTATGGCTAAAAAGGCACGAATATCTAAATAATTTGGATATGATGTTAGTATAAATCTTAAGGAATCTTGTGCTTGTTTTCGCTTACTATTAAACGCTAATTTTCGGGCTTTTTCAAAAGCAGTATCTGGGTTTCCTACAAACACTTTTTTTGTGAAAAAGTTACTTGAATAGTTATAAAAAAAAGTAAAAAAAGAAGTTGTTTTACCTGTGTCATTTTCATTATTTTAAACTTTTATAATATTTTATAAACTCTTTATTTTTAGGGTGAACTTTTATTTACCACCTAACTATTACACCTAATTCTCCGCATTTTTTGTAATAAACCACTGTTGATTTCTAAAAGGTTTTCTTCTTTGAAAATAACAAGGGACTTTCTTCGGATTATTATCCATAAATATTAAGCGTTTTCAAGATAATGGCATTATCACCAAAGATCAACAATTAATTAATACATGTTTTTGCTAAGATGTGATTCTTAACAAAAAAAATCCCGAATGTTTATTAACACACGGGATTTTTTTATTCTAAATACTATTTAACATTTCTTTTTAGTAAACAATCTACTTGTCTACCTAAAATTGTATCTTTTTTTATTTGTTTTTAGAATGCCATTTCGTCCAATTTTGCAAACTACCAAATAAAACATTTCTTCCTTTATCTCCATTGGTTAGTATAATAACTCCAGATTTTGATGCAAAATCAAGCATAAAACCAGCATGCCAACCTTCATTAGAACCACCATGACCAGTTAATGTAAAATCGCCAAAACGATTCATAATCATATAGCCCATTCCGTAATCTCCACGAGATAATTTTGTTGGTGATGTTAATTGATGAATACTTTTTTCTGATAATACTTTATTATCACTAAAAGATGCTTTTGCAAAAAGAATAAGATCGTTTAAGGTTGTGTGTAAACCTGCAGCTGCTTGTGCATTGAAAAGACGTAACGGAATTTCTTTTGCATTTTCATCATACGCTTTTGCAGATTTTCTTAAAATTCGGTTGCTGATTGTAAAACTTGTATGCTTCATTTTTAAAGGTTTAAAAATAGTTTCTTGCATATATTTTGCAAAAGTTTGTCCGCTTACCTCTTCAATAACCAATTGTAAAACGGTATAACCACCACCAGAATATTTCCACTTACTTTCTGGTTCCATAATTAACTTTACTGCTTCATCTGGACTTGTAGCTCCTGATAAAGATTTTATAGTGGATGTTAATTCGTTTTTATTTTCATATCCGTTGTAACCGTGTACAGATAAACCTGCTGTATGCTGTAATAAATTTCTAATAGTTACTTTATTTGAATTAAACTCACTAGAAGGTAATTTCCAACTTGAGATATAGTTAGAAGCTGGTGCATCTAGGTTAAGTTTTCCCTCTTCTACTAATTTCATAATTCCCCACGCAGTAAACATTTTAGAAATTGAACCAATATTGAAACCTGTTTTTTCGTCAACTTTTTTTTCTGCGGAAACATTAGAAAATCCATACCCTTTTTTAACAATCACTTTTCCGTCTTTAATCACTGCAATTGCAATTCCTGGCACATTATTTTTTTGTAAAGCTTTTGGTGTGCTTTCATCAAAAATCTTATGTAAATTTTGAATTGAAGCCGTTTGAGCATCTACAAAAAAGGTTGTTAATACCATTAAGATAATTGTAATACGTGTTTTCATTTTTATTTGTTTTTAAATTTAATGCAAACCTAGAACTGATTTCTCAGCGTTTATAAATAATTTGATAAACGAAACTAAATCAATGACATACTACTTCTTATAACATCTAAAATTCTTTTATCATTTAACTTGATACGTTTACAATTTGATAAGTGACGTTTATAAAAATAAATAGCTGCGCTTCTAAACTCAAATTATGTTTGCACCATCTAAAAATAATGGTATGAATACACTCATAATTAAAAACGTAAGTAAAACCTATCCAAATGGAGTTAATGCACTTAAAAACATTAACCTAACCATTACAAATGGAATGTTTGGTTTGTTGGGACCTAATGGAGCTGGAAAATCGTCTTTAATGCGAACTTTAGCAACTTTACAAGAAGCTACTCAAGGTAATATTAGTTTTAATAATATAAATAGCAATGACAATCCACAAAACATAAGAAAACAACTTGGATATTTACCTCAAGAGTTTGGTGTTTATCCAAAAATATCTGCACTTCAATTACTAGATCATTTAGCAATTTTAAAAGGTGTTTTAAATACCAAAGAACGCAAAGAACAAATTGAAGCACTTCTTCATCAAACTAACTTATATGCGGTTAGAAAAAAAGCAGTTAGTACTTTTTCTGGAGGTATGCGTCAGCGTTTTGGTATTGCACAAGCATTACTTGGTAATCCTAAATTAATAATTGTTGATGAACCTACTGCTGGATTAGATCCGGAAGAACGAAATCGGTTTCATAATTTATTGAGTGATATTGGTGAACAAGTAATTGTTATCCTCTCCACTCATATTGTAGAAGATGTAAAAAACTTATGTAGCAAAATGGCAATCTTAGGAAAAGGTGAACTACTAGCACAAGGTGAACCTTCTGAACTAATATCAAATCTTGATGGAAAAGTTTGGTCTAAAACTATTTTAAAAGAAGATTTAGATTCTTTTAAGTCTAAATTTAATGTTTTGTCTTCTCGTTTGTCTTCTGGTAAACTAGAAATTAGAGTATTAGCAAACACAAAACCAAACAATGAGTTTGCAGCTACCAAAGCAGATTTAGAAGATGTATATTTTGCAACACTTAATCAAAAAAATATTTAATATTATGATTAAGAAACTATTACAATTCGAATTAAAATTTCATAGTAAGCAAATATCTTTTATCGTTTTATCGATTCTATTTACTGGTTACGGATTTTTAGCAATCAATCAAGGTTTTAAATATTTAGAATTCAGCTCTATGTACAATGATGCTTTTAATCTAAACTTTTTATCAGGTATTATAAGTATTGTATCAACATTTGCTACAGTTTTTCTTTGTATAAACGCAGCACTTCGTGATAAGTTATTCAATTTTGAAGGCCTTATTTTTAGTACAGGTATTAAAAAAATAAATTTCTTTTTAAGTCGATTTTTAGGAGTATTTATAATTATCCTTTTATTAAACACAATTGCTATGTTGGGGGTTTTTATTGGTACCTATATTAATAGTTTAGATCCTGAAACTTTACATCAATTTAATTTTACACATTATTTTTGGCCATGGTTATTACTAATTCTACCAAATGTATTTGTAACTACAGCTATCATTTTTTCTACAACCTTACTATCCAAAAAATCTATAATTACCTATATTACTGCTTTAGTTTTTATTGCTGTTAATTGGATTTGTGGGTTTTATATTAATTCTCCTTTATTTGGAGGCTCATCTTTAGCATCAAAAGAAATATTAGATATTGCATCATTAATAGATCCTATTGGATTGGCTGCCTTTTTTGAGCAAACACAATTCTTAACTCCTCTTGAAAAAAATGATATGGTTTTATCATTATCAAATAATTTTCTTTGGAATAGAATTATTTGGTTAAGTTTTAGCATCATTTTATTAATAATCACTTACAAAAAGTTTTCTTTTAGAACGATTCAGAAAAAGGTAAAAAAACAAGTTACATCCGAAGAAAATAAAAATAATAACTCAACTTATAAGCCAACTGAAATATCAATAAACTCATTTAAATCCATGTTAATTAACCTTAGATCGGCTGTTAGGTTAGATGCGCAAATAATTCTTAGCGGAATCCCTTTTAAATTGATTATGGTGTTATGGTGCGTTATACTTTCATTGGTATTTAACTATAGTATAGCTAGCAAAGAAGTATACGGAAGTCGATACCCAACAACAGATTTATTTATTGGTCAAGCTATTGAAGTGTTGCCAATTCTTGGATTATTTTTAATCGTTTTTTATAGTAGCGAATTGATTTGGAAATCTAGACAACATCGTTTTTCTGGAATTATTGAAGCAACACCAAGCAGCAATAGTATGTTTTATATTTCAAAAATTGTGTCAATAACTATAATCCCTATCGTTTTAATATTGTTGACTATTGGAGTATCAATAATTTTTCAAGTAACAAATAATTACTACGATTTTCAGTTTCATCAATACTTTTCATTAACCTATTATGCTGGTGTACAGATTTTATTATATGCTGTTTTTGCGTTATTTATTCAAACTTTCGTATCCAATAAGTATTTAGGAATGATTATTTCTGCGATTGTTTTATTACTGTTTACAACTTCTAGAAGTATCTTTGGATTAGAACATCCACTATTCTTTTTTAACAAATTACCAAGTATGGCTAGATCATATTCTGATTTTATGGGATATGGACAATACGTTTCAAAATTTAATACATTAGCCTTGTATTGGGTAGCTTTTTCAGGAATACTAATTGTATTAAGTAATAAGTTTTGGAAACGAGGTACATCAGTACGATTTAAGAAAATTTTTAAAACAGTATTTAATAAAAAAGAAAAACTACAATTACTAGGTTTAGTACTTGTTTTCGTAACAATTGGTAGTTATGCATATTACAATTTAAATATTGTGAACGAATATATAACTAGCAATGAAAGGTTTGATTTTAATGAACAATATGAACGAAAATATAAAAAATACGATGATCTTGCTGTTCCTCAATTAGTTTCTTTGAAAACAAGTATTGATATTTTTCCTAATTCAGAAAAATATATTGTAAAGTCAAATACAATTATAGCAAACAAAACCAAAAAGCCTATGAAAAGTATTTTTGTAACAGCACCACAACCTTTAAAATCAATCAATATTGAAGGTAGTAAACAAGTATTTTATGATGCTGATTTAGGTACTTATTTATTTGAGTTAAACATGCCGCTTCTTCCTGAGGAATCTCTTAACATGTCTTATTCCGTAGAAAAAAAAGTTAAAGAGTTTGAAACAAATAAAACTATTAATACCAATGGAACTTATATTAAGAACCATCATTTTAATCCAATTTTAGGCTATGTAAATAATTATGAAATTGAATACAATTATGAGCGTATACAACGTGGATTGCCTAAAAAAGACAGCGTAATTGTAAATGACAGTTATTTACAATTGGATGGTAAATTTAATTTCGAAAATGTAAAATTCGAAACAATTATATCTACCTCTAAAAATCAGACAGCAATTTCATCAGGAAGTTTAATAGAACAGTGGCAAAAAGATGATAGAAATTATTATCATTATAAAGCTTCTGATACCATTAATAGTATGGTTGCTTATTTTTCTGCTCGTTACACTGTAAAAAAAGAAGTCTATAAAGGAATTAAATTAGAACTATTTCATCACCCTAATCATACACAAAATGTAGATGAAATGATTAGAGTTGCAAAAACTACAATTGATTATTGTTCTGATAATTTCGGAAAGTATCCGCATGATTATTTACGTATTGTAGAAACTTCAAACCACGAAAGCTCTAACGGTCAAGCAATGCCAGGAGTTATCACCATCAATGAAAAAATATTTAAACGCAATGTTGAAAATTCAGACTCATTTAATGTTGTTGCAAGGGTATTAGCACATGAAATATCTCATCAATGGTGGGGATTTTTATTAACTCCAAAACGTGTAGAAGGTTATATGGTTTTATCTGAATCACTAGCAAAATATACCGAAAGTGTTGTTATTGAAAAAATGTATGGTAAAGCTATGGCAAACAAATTATCTGCAAATACAATCAATAAATATTTTAGTGGAAGATCTTATGCATCAGAAATAGAACCATCACTATACTTAAGTAATCATCAAGCTTATTTAGGATACAGTAAAGGTGCTATTATAATGTCTGCAATTAAAGAATTAATTGGTGAAAATACTTTAAACGGAGTATTAAAAAAGCTAATTGATGATTATCAAAATAAGCCAATTGCAACCACATTAAACTTAATAGAAGAATTATATAAAGTAACACCTAAAGAGCATCACAAATTACTAGATGATTGGATGAAACATGTTGTAACTTACGACTTGAAAATTAAAAATTCAGTTTATAAGATAATCTCAAAAGGAAAATATGAGCTTACTATTACAATTAGTGCAAAACGTTTTGAAACGAATTTAACGGGTGAAGAAATTGAAATTAATATTGATGAACCAATCTATGTAGGTATCTTTAAAAAACATCCAAATCTTATTAATAAAGATAATGATGTCATCTATTTAAAACCTCATCAAATCAATAAAAAAGAAATGCAAATTAAAATTATTACAGCTATTAAACCTAGCTACATAGCAATTGACCCTTACAATAATAGGCTAGATAAAAATTTAAGTGATAATATTATTTCGACACAACTAATTAAATAAACTTTAATATTTTTGAATATGACATTAAAACGAAGATTTTATATAACATCTTTTATTGCAGCCATTTTTGCAGTATTAAGTTTTGTTTTTAAAGATCTACAGAACGAAACTCCAACAATCATAAATATGCTATTGGGAGGTACAATTCTATATATACTGTTTTTTTACTTATTAGAAACAGGTAAAATAAAAACTAGTTGGACAAAGCCTATTTATAGAAATATCTTATATCTATTCATTATTTCAATTCTAATTTTCGGTATTACGCAGGCAAATAAAATTGATGAAAATGGAGATAGTTTTTGGGTGATAAATTATAATATATGGTTAGTTGATCTGCTAGTTTTCATACTAACTACTTTTACTTTCTATCTTGTTTTCTCATGGTTTTTTGAGCGATGGAAAACCATAAAAACCTTAAAAAATGAAAAAGTTAAAGCTGAATTATCTTTGTTAAAAGAACAGATAAATCCACACTTTTTTTTAACACGTTAAATAACTTATATGCATTAATTAAAAAAGATGCCGATGCTGCGCAAGATTATGTACTAAAGCTATCCGATTTAATGCGATTTACTATTTACGACAGCGGAAAAGAAAGTGTTTTACTAAAAGATGAAATATCATATTTAATAAATTTTATCGATTTACAAACTGCTAGATATCATAAAGATATTGATGTTAATTTTGAAAAAGAAATTGAAAATGCAAACACAGAAATAGCGCCTTTATTATTTATAATTTTATTAGAAAATGCCTTTAAACACGGAGTTGAAAAAGCTACTGATAATGCATTTGTACATTTAAAACTTATTGAAGATAACAACAAAATACAGTTTACCGTAAAAAATAATTATGAAGCTGAAGAAACCGGAAAGCGTATTGGTATAGGACTTAAAAACCTAAAGGAACGTTTAAATTTATTATACCCAAATAGTCATCAATTAATTAATAATATTAATCAAAACATCTATTCAACAACTTTAGAAATATATAAAAAATGATAAAATATATAATTGTAGACGACGAAACTGCTTCTCATGATAATATTAAGGATTATGCGAGTAATTTATCTTATTTATCATTTCAAAAAAGCTGTTATAATGCTTTTGAAGCCCTTGAATACTTAAATAAAAATTCAATTGATCTTATTTTTTTAGATATCAATATGCCTAAACTCTCTGGATTAGAATTTATAAAAACACTTTCTAATCCGCCAAAAATTATTATTACCACCGCTTATAAAGAATTTGCGCTAGAAGGTTATGAATTAAACATTGATGATTATTTATTAAAACCATTTAATTTTAGTCGTTTCTTAAAATCGGTTACTAAAGTTTCTAATGCATTGGCAATAAAAGCTACCCCAATTAAAAATACTGAAACTACAGAAGACAGTAAAATATTTATTAAGGAAGATAAAAAATACTATCAGATTAAGTTAAAAGATATTCTTTTTATGGAAGCTTATGGAAATTATGTAAAAATACATATGATTGATAAAACGATTATTTCTCATCAAACCTTAACGTCTTTTACACATAATTTACCAGAAAACAAATTCTTAAGAGTGCATAAGTCTTTTATTATTTCAATAGATAAGATTGAATTGATTGAAGGAAATAGAATTAAAATTCAAACGCATCAAATACCAATTGGTAAAATGTATAAACTCAATGTCAATAAATTAATAAAGTAATTTAACAAAAAAATCCCGAGTATTAAATACTCGGGATTTTTGTATATCAATCTTAAAATTATTTATCAATAGCTCCTAAAACACGTTTCATAAAATTATTTAACGCTTCCTTTTTAGGAGTACCATCTTTAACCATTTTATCAACCTCAAGAGCACCATACATGTTTGAAATCAACTCACCAATAACATCTAACTCTTCATCTTTTAAAGACGAAACTTCCGTTAAAGCTTCTAATGTTTCAATTGTTTCAAGTATATAGTCTTGATCATTTTCCTCAATAAATGAAGTCAAATGTTTTATAACAGGTAATTTCATAACTACTTTCTATTTTTTAGGTCTAGTTAAGTCGAGACCTTATTAATACAATTTCTCTACTTTACTAAGTTCTATAGAAATTATACTACTTCGTTTACTAAATCTTTTAACACATCAAACTTATTGGTTTGTGTTTGATTTACAAATACACCGTTTACAAAAGTTGCAAAGGTTGGCAAATTACTAACGTCTGCTAATTTTCTGCTTTCAGGAAATTTTTCTGCATCTGCAATTACGAAAATAACTGATTCGTTTTCAGAAGCTAACTTCTTGAACTTGGGTTTCATTATACGACAATTACCACACCAAGTTGCAGAATACTGTACTACAACAGTTTTATTTTCTGCAATTAATTCTTGTAAATTATCTTGACTTAATTCTTGTACCATAATTTTATTTTATGAGAAAGGAGTCCGTGTATTTCATCCCCCAATTAGTACACGAACTAGATTCCTTTCATAGTATTATATTAGTGTGATGCTAAATATTCAGCAGTTCCTTTTGCATTTGGTTTCATGGCATCTTTACCTTCTTCCCAGTTTGCAGGACAAACCTCTCCGTTTGTTTGTACATGAGCATAAGCGTCAATTAAACGTAAAAATTCATTTACATTTCTACCAACTGGCATGTGGTTAATTCCTTCATGAAAAACAGTTCCTTCTTCGTCAATTAAATACGTAGCCCTGTAAGTTACATTATCTCCAACAACTTGTACTGTTTGTGTAGCTTCGTCAAAAACCTCATCAGTAATATCTAAAATACCTAAGATTGATGATAAATTACGGTTGCTATCAGCTAATAAAGAGTAAGTAACACCTTCAATTCCTCCGTTATCTTTTGGTTGATTTAACCATGCGAAATGCACTTCAGGAGTATCACAAGAAGCTCCGATTACAATTGTATTTCTTTTTTCAAATTCACCTAAAGCTGCCTGAAAAGCGTGTAATTCTGTAGGACATACAAATGTAAAATCTTTTGGATACCAGAATAACAATACTTTTTTCTTGTTATTTACTGCTTCTTCCAACACATTTACTTTGAACGTATCTCCCATCTCGTTCATTGCGTCTACATTTAAATCTGGAAATTTTTTACCTACTGCTGTTGCCATTTTTTTATTTTTTATTGATTTTTACTCATTTTTGATACCACAAATATACCAAGCTAAACAAGTAGAAAAGAAAAAAAATGATGTTAATTTTTGATTTCAATATCAATTTTACTTATAGTTTTATTTGAGTGAAATCGATTTAAACTATTTACTTGCAAATAACTTGATATCGTTTTCAGAAACTTCTTTTTCTCCAAGAATAATTAAACGTTCAACGACATTTCGCAATTCACGAATATTACCTGTCCAATCATAGGCTTGTAGTAATTTTATAGCACTACTCGAAAACCCTTTCTTTGGCATTCCTTGCTCTGTTGATATTTTCTCAGAAAAGAAATCTACCAATAAAGGGATATCGTTTCTTCGGTCATTTAAAGCAGGTACTTTAATTAGAATTACTGCTAAACGATGGTATAAATCTTCTCGAAACCTTCCTTCTGCAATTTCTTTTTTTAAATCTTTATTTGTCGCTGCTACGATACGTACATTTACTTTTATGTCTTTATCAGAACCTACACGTTGAATTTTATTTTCTTGTAAAGCACGCAATACTTTCGCTTGCGCAGACAAACTCATATCGCCAATTTCATCTAAAAAAATAGTTCCGCCATTAGCAGCTTCAAACTTTCCTGCACGGTCTTTATTAGCACCTGTAAAAGATCCTTTTACGTGACCAAACAACTCACTTTCTATCAATTCAGACGGAATCGCAGCACAATTCACTTCAATCATTGAACCTTTTGCTCTGTCTGATTTTTCATGCAACCAATGTGCTACTAATTCTTTTCCTGTTCCGTTTGGCCCAGTAATTAAAACTCTAGCGTCGGTAGCAGCTACTTTTTCAATGATTTCTTTAATGTGCGTAATTGCATCACTTTCACCAATCATTTGGTAACTTTTACTTACCTTTTTCTTTAATCGCTTATTTTCTACAACCAATTCTTTTTTATCCAATGCATTGCGCACTGTATTTAATAATCGATTTAAGTCTGGTGGTTTAGAAATATAATCGAACGCACCTAAACGCATGGTATTTACCGCAGTATCTAAATCTCCGTGACCAGAAATCATTACCATCGGAATTTCAGGCTTTATTTTTTTTGCTTTTTCCAATACTTCAACACCGTCCATTTTTGGCATTTTAATATCGCATAAAACCAAATCGTAATCTCTATTTTTAATCATTTCGATACCTACCAATCCATCTTCAGCTTCTTCAACCTCGTAAGCATCATTTTCTTCTGATATTATTTTTTTTAACACTCTACGGATTGCCGCTTCGTCTTCTATGATTAATATTTTTGACATTCTTCTTTAATTTATTTTTTTATAGATTACAATAACCGCGCCAACCGAAATTACGCTTTAATAATATGAATATCTCTTTGAGGAAATGGAATTGAAATGTTGTTTTCTCTAAACAACTCGTCTATTTTAAAACGGATTTCACTCTGTGGTATCTGTGCCTGAAAACTATCATTTAATGTAAAAATTAACTTAAACTCTAAAGCACTATCTCCAAAATTCTCAAAAACAACTAAAGGAGCTGGATGTTGAAAAACTTTTGGATGTTCTTTTGCTGCTTTTAACAACAACTCTTTAACCAACTGGATGTCACTACCGTACGCCACTCCTATTTTTACGTTCTCACGGGTTGTAGTTCCGTTTTGTGTCCAGTTATACAAACTGTTAGTTAAATATTTATGATTAGGAATTACCAACACTTTGTTATCGATTGTTACTGCCCGGGTTGTACGTAATTTTATTTCTTCTACTCTACCTACTTTACCATCTAATTCAATAATATCACCAACATGAACACTTTTATCTAGGATAATAAAAACACCAGAAATAATATCTTGAAAAAAAGTTTGTAATGCTAAACCAATACCAATTAATAATGCTGAAGACGCTACTAATATTGCACTTAAGTTAACTCCTGCAGAAGATAAACTTATTGAAAAAACGATCAAATAAAGCAACCAACTCGCAAAAGAAAAAATGGTATTGAATTTGTTTTTGTCTTCTTCTTCTAACCTGTTCTTTACAAATTTTTTAAAATACTTAAGTATGAATTTTACTATTAGAAAAGCTATAATTAACAATAAAATTGTTTTTATTGTTATATCTATTTCCTTCCCTCCTAAAGGGACTTTAATATTTAAAAAACTTGTAATCTCTTTTAATATATCTTTCATTATAAAAAATTATTTATCCATTATAACGCATCCACTTCCATAAGTCTTTGTAGGTTGGTTTTTTACCATACATTAATATCCCTACACGATAAATTTTTGCTGCAACCCATACAATTACCATAAAAGTAAGAATTAATAGTAACATTGAAATTGCAATTTCCCACCAAGCTACGCCAAACGGAATACGCATTAACATTACAATTGGTGACGTAAAAGGAATGTATGAAAAAATTACTGAAACTGGTCCGTGAGGATCGTTCATTACTGTTGCAAAACCAACATATACTCCTAAAATTAAAGGCAACATTATTGGCATCATAAATTGTTGCGTATCCGTTTCGTTATCTACCGCTGCACCTACTGCTGCAAATAATGAACTATATAACATATACCCCCCTAAGAAATAGAAAATAAACAAAAAGAACATTTTTACCAAAGGCAATCTAAATATTTCTTGAATAATCATTTCTCCTTTTCCTTCGGATGCTTGCTTCATTGCGTCTAATTGTTCTGCTGGTACTTTGGCTGTTTGCATCTCCATCATATCAATTCCGAAAACCGAAGAAATAATTAAACTAAGTACGAAGAACAAAATCCCCCAGATAAAAAACTGTAATAAACCTGCGGATGCATTTCCTATAATTTTCCCTAACATTAATTGAAAAGGTTTTACAGACGAAACTATAACTTCAATAATTCTACTTGTTTTCTCTTCAATAACACTTCGCATTACAGAAGTACCGTAAATCATAACAAACATCATTAATAAATAACCAGCCAAACCACCCATGGCAATTTTTAATCCATTAATTAATTTAGATGATTTTTCTCCAGAGAAATTAAACATTTTAATATCCGAAGCTATTTTAGATGCTTTTATTTGCGCTAAATCAATTCCGAATTTTGTTAATTTTTCATTACGTAACTTTTTATCAACTTTGCTTTCTAAATTTCCCATAACAGACATACTTGGCGAATCTTTTGAGAAAAACTCAATTGAATTTGCCAACACCTCTAAACTATCTTTTTTAGGAATGTATAGCGCTCCATAATAATCGCCTTCTTCTACTTTCTTTTTAGAATCTTCGATTCCGAGCGCCGTAAAATCTTCGTATTTAATCGTTTTTGAATCTTTAAAAACGTCTTTAGAGAACAATCCAGATTCATCAACGTATACTATTTTCTTTACCTTTTCATCGTTCTTTTTCATCAAGAAAAAAACCAATGCCCCCATACCAATCATTAATAATGGACTTAAAAAAGTCATCATTATAAACGATTTATTTCTAACCTTAGCTATAAATTCGCGTGCTATAATTAATCGTAATTTACTCATCCTTTAACTATTTTTATTTACTGCCTGGATAAAAATATCATTGGCACTTGGTATTAATTCAACAAAATGCTGCACTTGTCCTTGGGTTGTTAAAAAAGATAATAAATCATTTGCTGAGTTTCCTTTTGTTAACTGTACATTTAATTTTAAACCATCATTTAATAATTTAAAATCAGCTGGTAAGACATTAAAACTTTCTTTTAACTTCGTTTCAACCTCTTTTGGATTTGCGGTGTTTACACCAACTTGAAAGGTATTTGTTCTAAAATCCTTTTTTACATCATCTAATTTACCATCTAAAATTTTATTAGATTTATCAATTAAAGCAATATAATCACACATTTCTTCAACAGACTCCATTCTATGGGTAGAAAATATGATAGTAGCTCCTTCATCACGTAATTGTAAAATTTCTTTAGCAATTAATTGTGCATTTATAGGATCGAAACCAGAGAAAGGTTCATCAAAAATTAATAATTTAGGCTGATGTAATACTGTTACTATAAACTGTATTTTCTGCGCCATTCCTTTAGAAAGTTCTTCAATTTTTTTATTCCACCAAGCACCAATATCAAATTTATCAAACCAATATTTCAATCGCTTTTTGGCTTCCGATTTACTCAATCCTTTTAATTGTGCTAAATACAAAGCTTGCTCTCCAACTTTCATCGATTTATACAAACCTCTCTCTTCTGGTAAATAACCAATATATTCTATATGATTGGGCGCTAATTTTTCTCCGTCTAAAATAATCTCCCCACTATCTGGCATTGTAATTTGATTTACAATCCTAATTAAAGATGTTTTTCCTGCTCCGTTAGGCTCTAAAAGTCCAAAAACACTTCCTTTAGGTATTTGTAATGACACATTGTTTAATGCTGTATAATCGCCATAACGCTTTACTACATTATTAATTTCTAATAAATTACTCATCGATTTCATGATTTATTTACTGCTGTTTCTCTAGAACCAGTAATGACAAACTTACATATTTTTATACTGATTAGTAACTACTTTACCACAAACGTTACATATTAATTGAATGTTAAATTTACTATGCATGCATAACTTTTTTCAAATTTACTATGCATGCATAATAAATTTTTATATCTTTGGCTTCACATGGATAAAGATAAATCGATAGATCATCAACTTAGAGCCACTTGGCAAGCTGTTGCAAAAATGTACAACGAACAAGCTGCAAAGCATGACAGTACGATGGCAACTGCTTTTGTTTTATTGAATATAGATTTTGAAAACGGAACTCCATCAACTGCTTTAGGTCCTTTAATGGGAATGGAACCAACAAGTCTTTCTAGATTATTAAAAACAATGGAAGATAAAGGGGTTATTTGTAGAGAAAAAAGCCCTACTGACGGAAGAAGTGTCATCATAAAACTAACAGTTTATGGTAAAGAAATGCGTGAAATTTCTAAAGGACATGTATATCAATTTAACAACGAAGTACGAAAACACATTACTGAAGAAGAATTGGATTTATTTTTTAAAGTAACAACCACCATAAACAAACTTATTACAGAAAAAACGGTATATAACGATACTAATAAAAAAGCTGTATAAAAACAAACCTATAAACAAATGACAAGAAGAATTAAAAAAGTAGCAATCGTCGGTTCTGGAATTATGGGAAGCGGTATTGCTTGTCATTTTGCTAACATTGGCGTTGAAGTCTTATTATTAGACATCGTTCCTAGAGAACTTAACGACAAAGAAAAGGCAAAAGGACTTACGTTAGAAGACAAAGCTGTTCGTAATCGTTTGGTAAATGATGCGTTAACTGCTTCTTTAAAATCGAAACCATCTCCTATTTATAAAAAAGAATTTGCAAGTAGAATTACTACTGGAAATTTAGAAGATGACATTGCTAAAGTTGCGGATGTAGATTGGATTATGGAAGTTGTTGTTGAACGATTAGATATTAAGAAAATCGTTTTCGGAAAATTAGAAAAACATCGTACTCCTGGTACTTTAATTACTTCTAACACTTCAGGAATTCCTATCAAATTTATGAACGAAGGAAGAAGTGAAGATTTTCAAAAACACTTTGCAGTAACGCACTTTTTTAACCCTCCTCGTTATTTAAAATTATTTGAGGTTGTTCCTGGATCAAACTGTAAGCGAGAAGTTACTGACTTCTTAATGGATTATGGTTCTAAATTTTTAGGAAAAACTTCAGTATTAGCTAAAGATACACCTGCTTTTATTGGTAACAGAATTGGAATTTTCGGAATTCAATCTTTATTTCACCAAGTAAAAGAATTAGGATTAACTGTTGAAGAAGTTGATAAATTAACAGGTCCAGTAATCGGTCGCCCGAAATCAGCAACTTTTAGAACTGTTGATGTTGTAGGTTTAGATACTTTAGTGCATGTTGCTAACGGTATTTACGAAAACTGCCCTAACGACGAAGCACACGAATTATTCAAATTACCAGGTTTCATCAACACCATGATGGAAAACAAATGGTTAGGTAGTAAAACGAAACAAGGTTTTTACAAGAAATCGGTAAATGCTGAAGGAAAGAAAGAAATTTTAACGTTAGATTTAGATACGATGGAATATCGTTCTAAAAAACGTGCAA
This sequence comes from Tenacibaculum retecalamus, assembly GCF_027941755.1. NCBI lineage: Bacteria > Pseudomonadati > Bacteroidota > Flavobacteriia > Flavobacteriales > Flavobacteriaceae > Tenacibaculum > Tenacibaculum retecalamus. The sequence goes on from NZ_CP115916.1 coordinate 2,224,971, forward strand.
AGTTTGCTACTTTAGAATTAACTAAAACTATTGACAAGCCAATTGATCGCTTTAAAGTATTAGTTGGTGGAAAAGATAAAGCGGGAGAATTTTACCGTAAAAACTTCGCAGCAATGTTTGCGTATGTTCAAAATAGAATTCCAGAAATTTCTGACGAATTATATAAGATTGACGATGCTATGAAAGCTGGTTTCGGTTGGGAAAATGGCTCTTTCGAAATTTGGGATGCTGTAGGTGTAGAAAAAGGTATCGAATTAATGAAAGCTGAAGGAAAAGAACCAGCTGCTTGGGTTACCGAAATGGTAGCTAAAGGGCAAACTTCTTTCTATACAGTAAAAGAAGGAGCTACTTATTATTATGATGTTCCTGCAAAAGCGCAAACTAAAAAACCGGGTCAAGATTCATTTATCATCTTAGATAATATTCGTAAAACTACTGAGGTATTTAAAAACTCAGGTGTTGTTATTGAAGATTTAGGAAACGGTATCTTAAACTGTGAATTCCAATCTAAAATGAACACTATTGGTGGCGATGTTTTAGCTGGATTAAATAAAGCAGTTGATTTAGCTGAAAAAGACTTTCAAGGATTAGTAGTTGGTAACCAAGGAGCAAACTTCTCAGTTGGTGCTAATATCGGGATGATTTTCATGATGGCTGTAGAGCAAGAATATGACGAATTAAATATGGCTATCAAGTATTTTCAAGATACAATGATGCGCATGCGTTATTCTTCTATTCCTACAATATCAGCTCCACATGGAATGGCTTTAGGTGGTGGATGTGAATTATCTTTACATGCCGATAAAGTTGTTGCCGCTGCTGAAACCTATATGGGATTAGTAGAGTTCGGAGTTGGAGTTATTCCTGGTGGTGGTGGTTCTAAAGAAATGGCATTACGTGCATCAGACACTTTCCGTACAGGAGATGTTCAATTAAATGTATTGCAAGAATATTTCTTAACCATTGGTATGGCTAAAGTAAGTACTTCTGCTTACGAAGCTTACGACTTAGGTTTATTACAAAAAGGAAAAGATGTTGTTGTTGTAAACAGAGAACGTCAGATTGCTGAAGCTAAAAAGCATGCAATATTAATGGCAGAAGCTGGTTACACGCAACCTGCTACTCGTAAAGATGTATTAGTACTTGGTAAACAAGCATTAGGTGCATTTATGGTAGCTACCGATTCTATGCAAGCAAGTAAGTTTATCTCAGAACACGATCAAAAAATTGCAAATAAATTAGCCTACGTAATGGCTGGTGGAGATTTATCAGAACCAACAAAAGTTTCTGAACAGTATTTATTAAACTTAGAACGCGAAGCATTTTTAAGTTTATGTACAGAGCGCAAAACATTAGAGCGTATTCAACACATGTTAAAAACTGGTAAACCATTAAGAAACTAAAAGATGAAAACAGCATATATAGTAAAAGGATATAGAACCGCCATAGCAAAGTCTAAAAGAGGTGCGTTCAGATTTAAAAGAGCTGATGAGTTAGCTGCTGAAACTATCGAATATATGATGGAGCAGTTACCTGATTTTGACAAAAGTCGTATTGATGATGTAATCGTTGGTAATGCAATGCCAGAAGGTTCTCAAGGTTTAAACATGGCTCGTTTAATTTCTTTAATGGGATTAAAAACTGAAGATGTTCCTGGAGTAACCGTAAACCGTTTTTGTTCATCAGGAATAGAAACTATTAGTATGGCAGTTGCAAAAATTCAATCAGGAATGGCTGAATGTATTATTGCAGGTGGAGCTGAAAGTATGAGTTCGGTACCAATGACAGGTTTTAAACCAGAATTAAACTACGACACGGTTGCTGCAGGTCATGCAGATTATTACTGGGGAATGGGAAATACTGCAGAAGAAGTTGCCAATAAGTACAATATTTCTCGTAAAGACCAAGATGAGTTTGCTTTACAATCTCATTTAAAAGCATTAAAAGCACAAGAAGAAAACCGTTTTCAAGATCAGATAGTACCAATTAAAGTTGAAGAAACTTATGTTGATGCAAAAGGAAAACGTGCAACAAGAGAATATACAGTAACTAAAGATGAAGGACCTCGTAAGGGATCAAACATTGCTGGCTTAGAACGTTTACGTCCTGTATTTGCTACAGGCGGAAGTGTTACTGCTGGTAACTCATCTCAAACAAGTGATGGTGCTGCATTTTTAATGGTTATGAGTGAAGATATGGTGAAGGAATTAAACTTGAAGCCAATTGCTCGTATGGTAAGTTATGCTGCCGCTGGTGTTCCTCCTAGAATTATGGGAATCGGACCTGTAGCTGCAATTCCAAAAGCATTAAAACAAGCAGGATTAAAACAAGAAGATATTAGCTTAATTGAATTGAATGAAGCATTTGCTTCTCAATCATTAGCTGTAATTCGTGAATTAGGATTAGATGCAGATATCATTAACGTAAATGGTGGAGCAATTGCATTAGGACATCCACTAGGTTGTACTGGTGCTAAATTATCAGTTCAATTATTTGATGAAATGCGCAAGCGTAATATGCAAGGGAAATATGGAATGGTAACGATGTGTGTAGGTACTGGGCAAGGTGCTGCTGGTATTTTCGAATTCTTAAACTAACAAAAAAACAAAACAAAAATGGCAGATTTATTAAGAGGAGGTCAATTCCTAGTTAAAGAAACAAAGTGTGAAGATATTTTTACTCCAGAAGATTTTTCTGAAGAGCAAAAAATGATGAAAGAAGCGGTTATGGAATTTAACGATCGCGAAATCATTCCTCACAAAGAACGTTTTGAAAAGAAAGATTATGCTTTAACCGAAGAGACTATGCGTAAAGCTGGTGCTTTAGGTTTCTTAGGTGTTTCAGTTCCTGAAGCTTATGGCGGATTAGGAATGGGATTTGTTTCTACCATGTTAACTTGTGATTATATTTCAAGTGGAACAGGTTCTTTTAGTACTGCTTTTGGTGCACATACAGGTATTGGTACTATGCCAATTACTTTATACGGTACCGAAGAACAAAAACAAAAATTTGTTCCTGCTTTAGCAATGGGTGAGCGTTTTGGTGCTTACTGTTTAACAGAGCCAGGTGCTGGATCGGATGCTAACTCTGGTAAAACTACTGCTGAGTTAACTGAAGACGGAAAAAACTATAAAATTAACGGTCAAAAAATGTGGATTTCTAATGCAGGTTTTGCAGAAGTGTTCATTGTATTTGCTCGTATTGGTGACGATAAAAATATTACTGGATTTATTTTAGAATATGATAAAGCAAATCCTAACGGGGTAACTTTAGGTGAAGAAGAACACAAATTAGGTATTCGTGCATCTTCTACACGTCAAGTATTTTTTAGTGATACTTTAGTTCCTGTTGAAAACATGTTATCTGTTCGTGGTGGTGGATTTAAAATTGCCATGAATGCATTAAACGTAGGACGTATTAAATTAGCAGGAGCTTGTTTAGATTCTCAAAGAAGAATAATTACTCACGCTACACAATATGCCACTGAACGTAAACAATTTAAAACACCTATTGCAGAATTTGGAGCTATTAAATTAAAATTAGCAGAAATGGCTGCTAATGCTTATGTAGGTGAATCTGCATCATACAGAGCTGCTAAAAACATTGAAGACAGAATTGCTATTCGTGAATCTGAAGGAAACTCTCATCAAGATGCTGAATTAAAAGGTGTTGAAGAATACGCTATTGAATGTTCTATCTTAAAAGTTGCTGTTTCTGAAGATGTACAATCTTGTGCTGACGAAGGAATTCAGATTTTCGGAGGAATGGGATTCTCTGAAGAAACTCCAATGGAATCTGCTTGGAGAGATGCTCGTATTGCTCGTATTTACGAAGGAACTAACGAAATTAACAGATTACTTTCTGTTGGTATGTTAGTAAAGAAAGCAATGAAAGGTCATGTTGATTTATTAGGACCAGCAACAGCTGTTGGTAACGAATTATTAGGTATTCCTTCTTTTGATACCCCTGATTATTCTGAGTTATTTGCTGAAGAAAAAGAAATCATCGCGAAGCTTAAAAAAGTATTCTTAATGGTTGCCGGTGGTGCCATTCAAAAATATGGTCCTGAATTAGAAGAGCACCAACAATTATTAAATGCTGCTTCTAATATTTTAATTAAAGTGTACATGGCAGAATCTGCAATTTTAAGAACTGAAAAGAATGCAAAGCGTTCTGGTGAAGCTTCTCAAAAAGAGCAAATTGCTATGACGCAATTATATTTATATAATGCAGTAGATGTTATCATCAAAAATGCTAAAGAAGGAATCGTTTCTTTTGCTGAAGGTGATGAGCAACGTATGATGTTAATGGGACTTAAGCGTTTTACAAAGTATGCAAACTACCCTAACGTAGTTGAGTTACGTAATACAATTGCAGAAAAATTAAAAGCAGAAAATAAATACTGTTTCTAATAATAAATTACAGTTTACATATTGTAAGCTGTTAAAAAACTTCTATAACTTTATAGGTTTTAGAATTTAGTTGTTTGTTTAAAAGACCGTCAAATTAATTTTTGGCGGTCTTTTTGTTTTGACATATCAAAAACTTATATTACTTTTAAATTCATAAAAAAAACTTCCTATTTAAACTTAAAGCTGAACAAGCTAAAAGTAAATTAAGTGAAATAAAACTAGGCATATAACGTATTATCATTTAATTTCAACTCTAAATACCACTATTATACAATCGATGAAAATCTCATTTTTAGAAATTTTTGCACTTATTGCTATACTTCATTGTTTTACGCTAAGTTTAATTATTTTATTATCAAAATTTTTTAAAAGTCCAAATAATAAATTTTTAGGAATTACTTTGTTAATAATAGCAATTGTAGGATTGAATAATTGGTTTTGGGATATAGGAACCAATCCTGCAATTATAAATATTACAGATTTTCTTCTTTGGCAGTTTCTGTACCCTTTAACATATTTCATTTTTTTTTATAAAACATCAAGTTTGTTTATAATAAAACCTGTCAAATTAACGATTCTATTTATTCCTTTTTTAATTCTTAGTTTATCAAATACTATTATATCTTTTAGTACAGTACTTCATTTATATAATCTCCCTATATTAATTGAAAATAATATTTATTTATTTTACAAGTGTATCAGTCTTATATCTATAATTTTTCCACTTTATATGATTATACTTTCATATAAATACACTTTCATAAAAAAAAGCAATCGAAACGAAAAATGGTTAAAATATCTTTGGATAATATTTTCACTGATAATATTTTATGGAGTATTATTAGAAACATATCGATTTATATATTCAGAGAAACTACCATTAACTTATTTATGGTCCTTTTGCTCGGTATTTATTTATTGGTTAATTTACAAAGGCCTATATCAGTTTAAATTATCAAATGATCAATACGAAATACGTACTATCTTAAAAAAAAGACCAAGTAAATCTTCCGATTTTAAAGTTAATGAAAATCCACATTTTCAAAAATTAGTAATTTTACTTGAAGAAAATAAAATACATCATAACCCTAATTTAAGTAGAGATAAAGTAGCTGAAGAACTTGAGATAAGTAGTGGATACCTCTCTCAAATTATAAAAAGCAATACATCATATAGTTTTACAGAGCTTGTTAACTCTTACCGAGTAAAGAGTGTAAAAGAAATGATTAAGAGTTCAACTTTTAATCAATACAGTTTACTTTCTATTGGTTTAGAATGTGGATTCAATTCAAAAACATCTTTTTATACAAACTTCAAAAAAGAAACAGGGTTAACTCCCAATGAGTTCAGAAATAAATAGGTTCTATATTCTTAAAAGTTACTAAAACCGAACTTCAAAAAATAAATAAGCACTTAATTTTGTCCATAAATATTAAAAATTATGCACACACTTAAGAACAATTTATTTCTCTTATTTTTTATTTCAATATTCATTTGCAATGCTCAGACAAAAGTAATTTCTTTTGAGAACGTGAATGTGATACCAATGAATACCGAAACTATTCTTCTAAACCATAGAGTGATTATAAGTAATGGTAAAATCTTAAAAATAGAACCTGCTTCTCAGAAAACTACAAAAAAGATAGACATTAAAATAGAAGCCTCTGGTAAATACTTAATTCCAGGATTAGTAGAAACTCACTATCATTTACAAAATAATATTGAAAATGAATTTAAACTCTTAATTGCAAACGGTATTACATCCGCCAGAAATATGGCTGAGTACCCTGGTCAAGATCACATTAAAATAAGAGAAAATTCTAAAAAAAGAGAATCTTATCACCTCATTATTATACCACAGGATCGTATCTGAAAAGAAAAGATTTAAGCACAATAGATGCCGTTGAAAAAGTAATTAATCAACATAAAGAAAAAGGTTATGATTATTTAAAAATTGCAGATAATTTACCCAAAAATATTTATTTAAAATTATTAGAACTTGCTCAAAAAGAAAACATTGAAGTTGTAGGTCATGGTCAACGAAGATTGCCTTTAGAATTTTCTTTAAGAATGAAATCTATAGCTCACGTAGAGGAATTTATGAACATTTTTAATAGTGAACAAAAAACCTCAATAGATTTCCTTGAAAAAGCTGTAAAAGAGATTAAAACAAGTGGCATTTATGTATCTCCTACTTTAGGAATCTTCCAAATGATAAGTCGTTATTCAGATAAAAAAAAGTTCTCTATACTTATTGAAGATGACAATTTAAAATACCTTCCGAATCATTATTCAAGTTATTGGAAATCTGACAAAATAAACTATAGAACAAATTCATGGTTTACCACAAAAGAATCATTAGCGAGACTTGAAAAAGAATTAAAATGGCAAAAAGATTTCACATTAAGACTACACAATAAAGGAGTGCCATTAATGGCTGGAAGTGATACTTATGGATTATTTCTTCCTGGTTTTTCACTTCATCATGAATTAGAGCTGATACATAGCTCAGGTCTGTCAACATACGAAACCTTAAAAACAGCAACTGTAAACCCAGCTCGTTACTTAAATACTATTGCTCTAAGCGGTACAATTACTGAAGGAAAACTAGCAGATATAGTTCTTTTGGATAAAAACCCTTTAGAAGATATTAAAAATACAAAAACAATTTTAGGTGTCGTTATTAAAGGAAAATGGCTCAATAGAAAAAAACTAAATGAAATGCTACTAGAAGTTGAAAATTCTAATAATTAAATCTTAACGATACTTAAACTTTCTCTTATTTTGAGGTTTTTTTTCTGTTAAACGAAAATAAAACTCAAAATTTGTTGAAACACCAAGTAACAGCTGTATTGAAAATAATAATTTTATATACACATCACTTAAAGCTTACATTAATTTGTAAGCTTTTTATTTTTTATAAGTCTTCGTCCTACTAAAAAATCAGAAACCACTATTAAAATACACTGTTATAAATGTTAAAGAATTGTAAGTAACTTTCTTTTATTTGACTACTTAAGCAATGGAGAAAAAGTGTAACAAAATATCTAGTAACTTTTTTAAAAAAATCTAATTAACCTATCTTGCCATCTATTAAAAGGCGAATATTATGCGAGACAATAAAATGCTAAATTATATTAAAGAGGTGTTAAAAAACATGCCAACTGGTTGGTTGAGTACAACAACACATCGACTAGATATTTATGATGAAAAACTGGCTAAAACACAGTTTTTAGAACAGTTTGAAATTTTATTTACTAACAACAATTCTGAATCGATCGCATTAAATGAATTACCTACGGCGTATGATTATATTCGATTAGGGCATCCATTATCTTGTGTTTTAGAATGGGGAATTGCAAGCTTAAACAATCTAAAATCAGAAAATGTAATCAGTTTTGACTCTAAAACGATACCTGTTTTAGCTATTCTAAGAAAAAATTTAATTGCCAATAAAAATACACAAATTTGTTATTCGGGTAAATTACCAACTTGTTTCGATACTGAAATAATCAGAAATATTTACGGTTATAAATTTGAGTTAAAAAAAGTTAATAACGCAAATGAGGTTTCTGAATTTAACGGAAGTACTGTTTTTGTTTCTCAACAAGAAAAAATAACAGCAAATGGTCTTAATACAAATGTTGATTTTTTCATCAATATTTATGAAAACCTTGGAAGTACTTTACTTATTAATGGTGAACAAAATAACGCTTACATTTCGGATATTCAGCATGTAAGAAGAAGGGAAACTATTGCCATGACTCCAGCTAATTCTTTGGTTGTTTTACAATCGTTCGTTAAACAAGTTGTTATTAATAATAGTAAAAATACAGTTGACACCAACAAAACAGCTGTTTTAAACTCAATTAACACCATTACTGGCACAACCACAAAAGCACTTGTTGCTTCAAGCGGATTATCCATTCAATATGCTATTTTAATGGGATTGGTTCACGATGCTCTTGAAAAACACGAAGGAAAGACGATTCAAATTATTGTTCCTCCAAATTGTTATGGTGGTACCAATGACCAAGCAAGACGTGTTGCCGCCTGTATAAAAAATGTAACAGTTGTTGATTTACCTGTTGATGGGGATAACGATATGGTGCAAAGTATTGAAATTGTTTTAGCTGAAGCTGCATCTCAAGATGCAATACCATATATTATTGCCGAAATACCTACCAACCCAAGAGTTGAAGTTCCTGACCTTATCAAATTAAAAGAAGTTTTAAGTAAGCAACGTACAATATCTACTGGGGCTATCGCTATAGATCCTGTTTTTATATTAGATCAAACATTTTGTCCGAATGTTCATTTTTTAGGTGAAAATGAAATTCTATCAACAGTAAGAACAATTTCTTTTGCTAGTGGATCTAAATTTCCAAGTGGCGGAAAATGCACGGCAGGTTACTGTGTAGGAAATGAAAAAACTACTACTTTAATTGATAAAATAGCAATTCATCTTACACTTTGCGATAACGAAGCTACAGCGCTTCAATATGAAATATTAGCGAAGCAATTACCATCAATGAATCAACGAATTATTGATGCTTATAAAAACACACGAGAATTTGTGAATTTTATTCAGGATGTTTTACCGGCTGCTAAAATAAATTTTGTTTCAGATGAATTAGCTAGTGAAGGATTTACACCTTCTGTTTTTTCTTTAGATCTTCCAACAAAAGGAAATAACGATGAAGAAAGAGAAATTTATAAAAGGGAATTAAACTTAAAGTTAATCAATTTAATGATTAGTAAAATTCCTACTGAAAGTAAATATTGTGTAAGTTACGGACAGTTAAAAGGTTGTTATTGGACGATTCCTGCTACCTCAACACAAGGAACCACTAAAGAAGGTGATAAAGATTATATTGCTCGTGTAGCGCTTTCGCCAAACATGGATTTAGAATTACATCAAAAAGTTTTCTTAGATTTTGTTAAAAGTATTTAATTATGAATATAAATGAAGAATTTAAAACTATAGAAAATTATTTTTCTCCTAAAATAATATCCGAAGTTAATGATCAATATGTAAAGTTAGCGAAGATTAAAGGAGAAGATATTCCTTGGCATAATCATGAAAACGAAGATGAATTGTTTTATATCTCTGAAGGTTCTTTATTGATGGAAATTGAAAACGAACCGAGTTTTACAATGAACAAAGGAGATTTATTTGTTGTTAAAAAAGGAATAAATCATCGTGTTTCTGCAAAAAATGAATGTTTGATTATGTTGATTGAAAGTAAAACAACAAAACATACTGGCACTATAAAATCTGCTATTACAAAATCATTAGAAGATCAAAATTATTAAACATAAACATTCGTTTTAAGCTATAATAACAACATGATTCTGAATTTATTCCGGAATCTTATTACAATGCTAAATCCTAATTTAGGATGAGAGCCTGAAATGAATTCAGGTTGACAATTCCTATTTGTTACTGATAATCATAATATTCATAAAAAAAGAGCTTTCAAATATGAAAGCTCTTTTTTATCCTTTAATATAACTTAATTCCCTATTCTAAAGCACCTAAATAACGTTCAGCATCTAAAGCTGCCATACAACCTGAACCTGCCGCTGTAACTGCCTGACGGTATTCTTTATCTTGAATATCACCCGCTGCAAAAACTCCAGGTAAATTTGTTTTGGTTGATTTTCCTTTGGTTATTAAATACCCTACTTCATCCATATCTAAAACACCTTTAAATAAATCAGAATTTGGTTTATGTCCAATCGCTATAAAAGCTCCTGTAACAGCTATTTCTTTTTTATCTTTTGTTTGATTGTTTACAACACGAACACCTTCTACAACATCTTTCCCTAAAACCTCATCTAATTCAGTATTATATAATACTTCAATATTTGCTGTTTTATCAACACGATGTTGCATTGCTTTTGATGCTCTCATATGGTCTTTACGTACCAACATTGTAACTTTATTACAAATATTTGCTAAATATGTTGCTTCTTCAGCTGCAGTATCTCCTGCTCCAACAACAATTACATCTTGTCCTTTATAAAAGAAACCATCACAAGTAGCACATGCTGAAACTCCACCACCAATTAAACGTTGTTCACTTTCTAAACCTAAATATTTAGCAGTTGCACCTGTTGAAATAATAATTGTTTCTGCCTCTATTTCAATAGTTTCATCAACAATAACTTTATGAACACCACCAATTTCTGTACTTAAATCAACTTTAGTCACCATTCCAAAACGAACTTCTGTACCAAAACGTTCTGCTTGTTTTTGTAAATCGTTCATCATTGCAGTTCCGTCAGTTCCGTTTGGGTATCCTGGATAATTATCAACTTCAGTAGTCGTTGTTAATTGCCCCCCCATTTGCATTCCCGTATACATAACAGGTTTCATATCTGCTCTTGCAGCGTATATTGCAGCTGTATATCCTGCTGGTCCTGAACCAATAATCAAACATTTAATTTTTTCTGCCATTGTCTAAATTTTTTTGGAATTACAAATGTAATTTTTTTTTAGTTCTATTATCTTTTTTTAATATATATTTTGATTATTAGGCGATAAACTAAAGCTATATTCTTTTCTGAAAATTTTTATTCTTTTTTGTTTCAGATGTATTTATTTTTTATACATTTGCACACCGATAATTATTCGGGGTGTAGCGTAGCCCGGTCATCGCGCCTCGTTTGGGACGAGGAGGTCGCAGGTTCGAATCCTGCCACCCCGACAAAAAGTAATATCAATCACGACTAAAACCTTGTTAATCTTATGATTAACAAGGTTTTGTGGTTTTTAGACTATCATAAGAATTGAATTCATATGGTTTAATTCGGTTCACAATTCGGTTCACACTTTTAAATTCTAAAAAGTGTGAACCGAATAGACACTTAAAATACTGTAATTGAAATAGTTGATTTGACTTTCGTCTAGGTAAATGTTTAACTAAAAGACAACAACTATGAAGTCACAAAACACATCTGCTACACTCTTTTGGGTGTCTAGCACAAGAGTTAAAAATGGACAAGTTTCTGTTTATGCTCGTATTACAAGTAAACATAAGTCTAAAAAGAAAAGTTGCACTTTCTGAGTGGAACTCTTCAAAAGGAAGGGCTCGAGGAACAAAACAAGAATCTAGATTACTTAATCGGTATTTAGACCAGGTTCAAAGTAGGATATATGAGTCCTATGAGCAACTGCGTGCAGAAAAGAAATTAATCTCAGCACAAACAATTAAGGCAAGATTTTTTAGGAGAAGATGACCAAGAGTATTCATTATTAACTTTAGTCGATTACCATAACACTCAAATGTCTGAAACGTTGAATCCAAGCTTCACTACTCAAAAGTATATTAGACTTTTTCTTCAAGAAAAAAGAAAAAAAGATGACATCTATTTATCGAAACTCACATTTCGTTTTGTTGTAGATTTCGAAAAATTTCTTCGTGCACATGTTCCAGAGGACCATCAGAAACCTATGGGAAATATATCTTTTTGAGGGTAAAAAATTTTATTCTTATTGCAAGATATTTTTTTTCTACACAACATCAAACTATTATATTTTTAACTTTCAAGTAATTAGCTTATTTATCTGTATACTCTTTGATTAAGACCTCTAAACATCAATAAAATTAAGATTTACGCTTTGATTATTTAATAATCAAAAATTATATTTCTACAAAAAAAAGTCAATGCACTTATAAATAAAAGGGGATTTACCTGTAGATAATAAACACACAAAAACAACATAAAACAGTATACAAAAATAGCTCGTGCAATTTATCAATCAATGCTTGGTATTATTTTCCAATCTGTTTTAGCTATACCATCTTGAGCCACAACCGTAATAATCATACCTGAAGGATTATTTAAATCTGCTTCTTCTCCTGAATTTACAGAACTGGATGCTCCGTAAGGAATTCTAAACAAAAGATAAAAGGAGAATTAGGATAACCCTTGTTATATTCTTTTGCCCTTTTTAAGAACCTTTGTCATTAAACCTGGTCTAATCTTTTTGGTACCTAAATACGCATCGTATTTTTCGGCAAATAACAAAGCTTCTTCTAAAGTTGCAATTTTAGTGTTTTAAATTGAGTGCCTTTTCAACTTCCGACATCTAAATCTAGCAATTATTTATATGTAGAAGCAATTACATATCCTTGCTCTCTACTTTCTCTATACATTATTGGTTGATCATGAAACAAAACACACACATCCTCTGACATTACATTAACATCGATCTCTCAATATTTTACACCTATTTTAAAAGTTTCCTCTAAACTTAATAAGGTGTTTTCAGGATAAACATCAGGACACCCCCTATGTCCAACAACCTGAGAATATTTATTATCATAATTAATAAGACGGAATACTTGCATTTCCTTTAAACCCCTCCTGTTTTACTTGCTTTAAATTTACTCTTGCTAACAAATAACTTACGATACTTAATATTCTTTTAAATATTTCTGATAAGCGTAACCTATATTAATAAGTTCCTAGATTAAATTAAGATTGTTTTCTGCCTCAAAAAAAAGTAACAATATTGTTTTTTTGCTGTTTTTTTTTTAAACTCTCCTTCTTTTTATGGTTAAAAACCAAATACCTCAACCTGCTTTACGTTGTTATCCTTTTGTTTTAAAACAAATTATTTTTTTTTGAGACCTACGAACTAGCTGTTTCAAAATAAATTAAAATTTTTTTATTTTTAACCAATCTAAATAGTAATAATAATTATATTTACAGCTCTATTTAAATTTAATCTAAATAAAATTGAAGACTTTATATATAATTTCAATCTCCTTTTTCATCAGCTTTAACTGTCTTGGAAAAACATCCGATAATGACAATTTAGTGTCCTTATCTGGTAAAGTAAGTTACAAAAATGGAAATCCCGTAGAACTTGCTTTAATCTATGTCAAAAAAATAAACAGAAGTACATATACTGATAAAAATGGAAATTTTATGTTTTCTGATATACCCGCAGGAAAGTATTCGGTTTTTATAAAAGCTTTTGAAACCGATGGAATTAACATAAATGTAGATTTAAGCCATAAACCAGATCACTTAACTGTTGTTTTAAATAGTAACGAGGCAATTACATTAGATGATGTTACTATAGTTAGTAAATCTAGAGGTCATTTAATAAAAGAAAAAGGTTTTACTGTTGGCATAACAAACACTCAAAAAATGGCCGTTCAGAGTTTACAAGCTACAGAAATTTTAGGCAGAACAGCTGGTGTAAAAATAAGACAAAGTGGTGGACTCGGTTCACATACTCATTTTAACCTCAACGGACTTAGTGGTAACTCTATCCGTATATTTATTGATGGCATTCCGCTTAGAAATTATGGAGAATCTTTTTCATTATCAAGCATTCCACCTGCAATGATAGAACGTATTGAAACCTACAAAGGTGTTTTACCTGCCGAATTAACTGAAGATGCTTTAGGTGGAGGTATAAATATTATTCTTAAAAAAAGTATCGGTACACACCTTAGCGCTTCTTATTCTTATGGTTCTTTTAACACACATCAAGTTAATATAGATGGTGGTTATAGAAACCCTATTACAAATTTTAATGTTGATGTTTCAACTTTTCTTAATAGTACCAACAATAATTATAAAGTTTGGGGAGACAATGTTTATGTAGTTAACCCAAGCACAGGAAAAGTAAAATATGTAAAAGCTGAACGCTTTCATGACAAATATAAATCTAAAGGTATAAAAGCAAATATTGGGTATACTTCTAAAAAATGGGCAGATGAAATTACACTTGGTGTAATGTTATCGGATATGAAAAACGATGTACAAACAGGTCCTGTTATGGATATTGTATATGGTAACAGAAGAAGTGAGCGAAATAGTAAAATGCTTTCTTTTAAATATCGAAAAAAGAATATTCTAGTAGACGGATTATCACTTAACACCTTTAGTTCTTTTTCTCATACAGATCGTACAGTGATTGATACAGTGCCTTATATGTATAATTGGCTAGGTAAAATTATAAGAGATAATAATGGAGATCCTATTAATTGGAGAACTAACGGAGGTGAAGCTGGAGATGCCACTTTAGCTAAAAATAAAGAAATAAGTATTGCTAATAGAACTGGTCTTTATTATCAATTACACCCGCAACACAAAGTAGGTTTACATTATTTTTATAATCAATTTACAAGAGATATTGACGACCCAATGCGTCCGCAAGCAGAAAGAGATTTAACAGATACAAGACACCTTACTAAACAAATTATTAGTTACTCTTATGAAAGTAATTTTTTTGCTAAAAAACTAAAAACAAACCTATTTTATAAACAATACAAACAGCATGTAAAGTTATCTGACCCTAAAAAAGTAGGCGGAAATATTATAGCTTTCGATTATGAAAAAAAAGTGAATCATAGTGGTTACGGTGCCGCTATATCTTACGCTATAACACCAAAAATAATATTATTATCATCTGCAGAAAAAGCTTTACGAATGCCAGGTATTTCTGAATTATTAGGTAATACAAGCGAAAATATTCAACCAACTTATACTCTTTTACCTGAAACTAGTACTAATTTTAATCTTGGTTTTTTACTAGGAACTTATACCGTAAAAAAACACAGTTTTAACCTTGAAACTAACTTTTTTATAAGAGATATAAAAGATATGATTGCTAGAAGTATTAGTGGTAGTATATCTGATACTTATGGCTTTGAAAATTTAGGAAGAATTAAAAGTACAGGTTATGATGTTGAACTAAAATACAATTACAATAAGCGTTTATTTATCACCTCTAACTTTTCTAATTTTAATGCTCGCTACAATTTAAGATACGATCAATTTGGCTCAGAATACATTTATTATAAAGATAGGTTAAGAAATGCACCCTATTTAACCGCTAACACTTATATCGAATATAAATTTAACAATTTTATAAAAGAAAACTCAAAACTATCTATTAATTACAATTTCGGTTATACACATCAATTTTATAGAAACTGGGAAAGTTTAGCTAGCAAAGGAAAAGCTTATATACCTACACAAAGCCTCCACGACATAGGGATTTCGTATACAACTCCTAACAATAAAGCTACCGTAAGCTTTAACGCAAAAAACATTACAAATCAACAAGTTTTTGATAACTGGGCGATGCAAAAACCTGGAAAAGCATTTTATTTAAAACTAACATACACTCCTATTTTTTAAAAATTTTAAATCTAATTATAAATACTATCATGAAAACAAATTTATTATCAATAAGTAAATCGCTGTTATTAACAGCAACAATAGCAAGCACAATATTTATAAGTTGCGACTCTAATGATAATGTAGAAGAGAAACTACCTACAGGAAATCAAGAATTTTACAACGTTGCCTTTGGAGTAGGATCTACAGGAAATTCAGCTACTTTCGTACAAGCTTTTCCTGATTTAAAAGACGGTGCTATTTCTTTTAAAGGAGAAGGCTTTGAAGTTCCCTCTGTACGAACTGCCCGAATTTACGGTTCTCCTTCTGGAAAATTCCTCTACAACTTAAGTTATGGTGGTGGTATGCTTTATAAATATAAAATAAACGGAGCATCAAACTATACGTTATTAGATGAAACAAATGTTCAAATTGCTATGGGAACTGCATATCCTAGATGGAAAGTTCTTAATGAAAATGATGCTTTAGTACATACCATAAATACAGAAAAAATTTACGCAGATGATGTATATACCTATACTGAAGCTAAAGCGGTATTACAAAGAATTGACTTAACTGATTTATCTTTAGCAGAAAACGCAGAAGTTGCAATACCAAGAACGGATGACAATTTACATATATGGAGAATAGACAACCCAACAATTCAAGGAGGTAAAGCTTACTATGGTGTTGCTAAAAGAGGTTACGACCCAAATACAGATGAAAATGTTAGAACTGATGATTACAAAGCTACAACATTAGTTGTAGACTACCCTTCTTTAAAAAATCCTGTTTTATTAGAATCTGAAGTAGCTAAAGGCTCTACTTATGGATATAGAGCACCTGTGTATCACGTAGATGAAAATGGCGATATTTATCATTTAACTTCTAATCCTGCAAAGTTAGTGCGCATTAAAAATGGCGCTTATGATAATTCATATCAAATAGATTTATCTACCGCTTTAGGAATGACTCAAGTTGGTGCAAACGGATGGTATTATGTTGGTAATGGAATTGCTTATGCGCCCTATTATGATGCTTCGGTAGGAAGTGGTAGTGATAAAACAACTCCTTGGGGCGTTACAAGAATTGATTTATATAACAAAACCGCTGTAAAGCTAAACGTCCCTAGCAACTTATGGATGTGGTATTATCAATCTGGTGTTTTAGGAAAAGATGGTAAATTTCATATGGCTATTGCACCGCTTGGTAAAAAAGGAAATATTTATAGTTTCGACCCAAGTAATACATCTGCCAATGGCTTTACAAAAGGTGCTGAGCTTGATAATGGTGCAGACTCGTTTTATTTAGGTGTGTATTAATTAATAATTAAACTCCTTCCCCCTATAAAAAGGCTTAAGATAATTCTTAAGCCTTTTTACTTTATCCACAAAAACCACTTCTCTCTCTACTATATTTTATGTAAATTCGTGTTTATGGAATTACTTTTTTTAGGCTTAGTAGGTGGTGCGATTATCTCTTACTTTATTTTTCTTAAATTCTCGTTTGCAAGCAAAAGAAGCTTAACAGAGAAACAGTCTGTTATTTTGCTAGATAAAATTAAAAAAGTATCTAAATTAATTACTATTGAAGGTGAATTCGCCGAGATTTATCACCATGAAAATACTAAAGAGAAGTTTTTAGGGTTATTTTCTAGTAAAAAAAAGGCAATTATTTTAATTAACGCTAAAGTGCATATTGGCTTCGATTTTAGAAAGATAAAAATGCATACCGATACCAAAAACAAAGCATTAGTTTTATCTGAATTTCCGCAACCCGAAATTTTTTCTGTAGAACCAAACTTACGTTTTTATGATATTCAAAACGGATTATTAAATAAGTTTAACTCAGATGATTTAACTGAAGTAAATAAAGAAGCTAAAGAACATATTCTTCAAAAAATACCCGAAAGTAACCTAATGCAAACCGCCAACAAAGAAGCATTAGAAGCTATTTCTTTAATGGAAAACTTAGTAGAAACAATCGGGTGGAAATTAGATTATTCTACATTAGAGTTACCTCAACCATCTCAAAACCTATCAAAATAAATGCATATAGAACAGCTTAGAGATTATTGTATTACTAAAAAAGGAGTCACAGAACATTTTCCTTTTGATGATGTTACTTTAGTTTTTAAAGTAATGAATAAAATGTTTGCTTTAAGCGGATTAGATACTTGGGAAAAAGGCGAAGCAAAAATCAACTTAAAATGTAATCCTGAGCGTGCTTTAGAATTAAGAGCTGAATATGAGAGCATCAATCCTGGGTGGCATATGAATAAAAAACACTGGAATACAATTACTTTAAATAATGATGTTTCTGATGAACTTGCCTTTCAATTGATCGATCATTCTTATGATTTAATTGTAAGTGGATTAACAAAAAAATTACGCAAAGAATTAAAATCAATGTAAAATGCTAAAAGCTGATCTTAGAAAAATATATAAACAAAAGAGAAAAGAATTAACTGAGCTTGAAAAAACAAAGTTTCAAGAAAGCATATATCAGCAAATTTTCGATTTAGATTTTAACGACATCAATAATGTTCATTTGTTTTTATCAATGCAAAAATTCAATGAAATAGATACACGACCAATTATTGATTTCTTCAGAAAAAAGGATAAAAAAATTATTGTTAGTCAATGTAATTTTAAAGACGATTCACTTTCTCATTTTTATTTAAAAGAAGACACTAAAATTGCTCTAAATAAATTTGGAGTTCCCGAACCAATAAATGCAGAAGAAGTTGCGGTAACAAAAATCGACTTAGTATTTGTGCCTATGCTAATTTCTGATAAAAAAAACTACCGAGTTGGCTACGGAAAAGGATTTTATGATCGGTTTTTAGCCGACTGCAGAAAAGACACCAAAACGATTGGTCTTAATTTTTTTCCTCCAATACAAAAAATAGAAGACACACATACATTTGACGTTTCTTTACATCAAATTATTGTTCCTAAATAGAAAAATCCCACTTTGCAGTGGGATTTTTTTATAAATTATATTTCAGTAAACTATCCGTTCATAGAAATTAAAAACTCTTCATTATTTTTAGAAACTCTAATTCTATCATTAATAAACGTCATTGCTTCAACAGGATTCATATCTGCTAAATATTTACGTAATACCCACATGCGTTGTACTGTTTTCTCGTCTAATAATAAATCATCACGACGTGTACTTGATTTAATTAAATCAATTGCTGGATAAATTCTACGATTAGAAATATTACGATCTAACTGTAATTCCATATTACCAGTTCCTTTAAATTCCTCAAAGATAACCTCATCCATTTTCGAACCAGTTTCCGTAAGTGCTGTAGCTATAATTGTTAACGAACCACCGTTTTCAATATTACGAGCCGCTCCAAAGAAACGTTTTGGTTTGTGCAATGCATTGGCATCAATACCACCAGATAATATTTTACCTGAAGCAGGCGCAACAGTGTTATAAGCTCTTGCTAAACGTGTAATTGAATCTAATAAAATTACCACATCGTGCCCACATTCTACCAAACGTTTTGCTTTTTCTAAAACGATATTTGCAACACGAACATGCTTATCCGCAGGCTCATCAAAAGTAGAAGCAACTACCTCTCCACGTACATTACGCTTCATATCGGTAACCTCTTCTGGTCTTTCATCAATCAATAAAACAATTTGATATACTTCAGGATGATTTGCTGCAATTGCATTGGCAACATCCTTTAATAACATTGTTTTACCAGTTTTTGGCTGTGATACAATCATACCACGTTGCCCTTTACCTATTGGAGAAAATATATCGATAATTCTTGTAGATAATGAACTTCCTCTTTCTGCTAAGTTAAATTTCTCTTCAGAAAATAACGGCGTTAAGTGCTCAAAAGACACACGATCACGAACAATATTAGGATTTAATCCATTTATTTTTGATACTCTAATTAAAGGAAAATACTTTTCACCTTCTTTTGGCGGACGTACATTACCTAAAACAGTATCTCCGGTTTTTAATCCGAATAATTTTATTTGCGATTGCGAAACATAAATATCATCAGGTGATGATAAGTAATTATAATCAGATGAACGTAAGAATCCATAACCATCTGGCATCATTTCTAACACCCCCTCACTTTCTATAATTCCATCAAACTCAAAATCAGGATCCCTATACTTATTACCACTTTTATTATGTGATTTTTTAGTATTCTGATTTTTATGTTGTGGTTTCTTACTTGCTTCTACCTGTGCTCTTGGTCTTGGTGTCGGTGTCGCTTGTTTTTTCACTTCCGTTTGCTGCCCTGATCTAGATGCCTTTTTACTAGCCTCTACCTCTGCTCTTGGCCTTGGCCTTGGTCTCGGTCTAGGAACTGGCTTTACCACTTCAACAGGTTGTTGTTTTTCTGATGCACCTTGGTCTTTAACCTCAGTCTTCTCTACAACTTCTGTACTAATATTAGCCTTTTTTTCTAAAGGCTTTTTAACAGCTTCCTTTTTTTTATCTTTAGCGTTAACCTCAACTTTTTCAACAACCTTTTCTTTTGATTGTTTCGGGGTTTCTTCTGATTTTTCTATCCTTCTTCTTTTAGGTTTTTCCTCCACAGGCTTAGCTACATTCGCACTAGTTTCTGCTTGTGCATCTAAAATTTTATAAACTAAATCTAATTTTTTTAACTGACTTATTTTTTTTAAACCAATCGTTTTGGCAATTACCTGTAAGTCTATTAATTTTTTAGTTTTTAATTCCGAAATCTCGAACATTCGTAAAATAATTAAGTTATATATAATTCTTTATGAAAAAAGAATTTGATTGTATTAAGTTTTATTTGATTGCAATTATATAGGGGCTATATAATTATTACTTGTGCAGTTACTTATACGACAAATATATACAAATATTTTAACTTGTAATATTTCTTCTTTAAAAAAGAAATATTACATTTGCTATCCAATAAAAAACATGATACAAAGAAAACAATCTATATATTTATTAGTTGCAGGAATTATTTCTGCAGGGTTAACTACTGTTTTTAGTCTTTGGACAAATTCACAAAACAACTTACCTATATATATAGTAGATTTATTTTCGGGGGTTTCTCTTTTAGAAAAAATAATTCCAGTATCATTTTTCACTTCAGCTTTATTATCTATTGTAACCTTATTTTTATTTAAAAATCGTCAGTTACAATTTGTCTTAGGGCGCTTAAACATATTGATAAACCTTTTTTTATTAGGCGTGTTGATATATCTGTCACAAACATTATCTGGAGAAGCTTCGGTTTCTGAGAAAGGTATTGGGATGCTTTTTCCTATTATTGTTATTTTGCTGTTAGTTTTAGCGAATAAAGCAATTAAAAAGGATGAAGATCTTGTAAAATCTGTAGATAGATTACGATAAACCTAACATCTTAGTATATTTAGTGCGAAAAAACCGAGATTCTTATCTCGGTTTTCTATTTTTGTCTCGTACTGTTTATCTACTTTTCACAACCAAATGTTAATAAAATGTTAAAGAAAAACGTAATATCCCGTAGGCGCCTACGGGATATTACGTAGATAACATTCAGGGATATTGCGTATTGCACACAACTAGTTTATGTTCTAAATTTGTACATGTAACAATTATGAATTACAAGATTAAAGTTCACATAGCCGATGATCACAAAATCTTAATAGATGGAGTTATCGCCTTATTAAATACTGAAGATGACTTTGAAATAGAAGGTTATTCTTTAACAGGTAAGCAAGTAGTAGATTGGTCTGCTAAAAACAAAGCCGACGTTTTAGTTTTGGATATTAATATGCCGGAAGTGGATGGAATTGAAGTTTTAAAAACGTTTAAACAACGTAATAAAAAAATTAAAACGATAATCCTTTCTAGTTTAAGTGACCCAAAATTAGTACAAGAAATGATACTATTAGGTGCTAATGGTTTTGTTGACAAGAGTTGTGCTAACGACCATATTATTGAAGCTATAAGAAGTGTTTATAAAGGCATACAGTATTTTAGCGATGATGTTAAAAGCAGGTTATTAGAATTGTATGTGACTGAATCTAAAACTAAAGAGATTGTTCAATCTCAAGAAGATTTAACTGAAAGAGAAATTTTAGTATTAGAACAAATCGCTCTACAAAAAAGTACTTCTGAAATATCAGAATATTTATCCATAAGTGTTAGAACAATAGAAACATATAGAAGAAGTTTATATAAAAAATTAAATGTAAAAAATGTAGTAGGTTTAGCGGTGTACGCTGTGAAAAATAATATAGTATAGAAACCCTTCAAATTATTTTCTTTAATGCCCCCACAATAAAGGAAATACTCCCCCAAAGTCTATACATTATAAAAAAGTACATCGCTAACAACTACCATATAAAAAAACAATGAAATTATAGCGATGTGCAAAATAGAAACCCCTTATTTTCATTTCCCTTAACTTTAAAATGTCCCCCGACATTTCTATTTTATGTATATCGCTATTTTAAATCTTAAAATAACTTAAATAATAAACCATGAATAAATTTACTTCTTTTTTATTAGCTATCAGTTTAGTTTTTGCATCATGCTCTTCTAATGAGAATGAGGAATTAGACAACTTCCCACAAGAAAATTTATTACAATCGTACACTCTTAAAAGAGATGCTAGCGGAGCCTACTCTATCGATTTTAACACAACAGATAACACAGCTGTAACGGCCGTTAAAAATATCGACAAATCAAACGAAATCATTTTATCTGAAGCTAAGCACAAAACAACAACGAAGCACAGTAATGATTTTAGCATTGAAAATGAAGAATTAAAAATTGGTTTTTTAGAAGCCAACAAAGGGAAACGTACACAAATATCTGTTGAAGATGAAAACATTACCTTTGCTAAAGGTGGTATTACCGAGTTTTTAAACTCATATAGCATTACGAAAAATGAAGATGGTACGTTCTTACTTAACTTTAAAGTAAACGACAATGTAGCTACTGATTTTATTTATAATGAAGACATAGAAACTTATGAAGTACATTTATCTAATGGTACAGCTAAACAGAAAGACTTTTCGAGAACTATAAATGCTTCTCCTGATAATAATTTGTTAAAAATAGACTTTGTAAATCATAAACATTCAGGAAAGAGTATAGAAACTATTGTCAAGCCAAGAAAACCAAGATTAATATTCGAGGTTATTTAATGATTAAGTTTAAGAAAATATTACCTATATTCCTTACTGTTTTCGTTTTTCAAAACAACATTACAGCCGCCAATATTATTAGTAATAATTACTATATATTGAAAGGTAAAAACAATTCATCTTCTTTCTTAAAAAAAGAAAACAAGCTAATGAATTAAACTTACTCAAAGCAACTGAGCTATTTGAAAAAGAACAATACTCTAAATCTTTAGCGGAAGCACTAAAAACTTTAGTCAAGGCTAAGAACACTAAAAATGAGACGCTTTCTTATTCTTGTAATATCTTAATTGGAAGGATACTAAAAAAAGAAGTAAACATGAAGCTGCTTTAAAGTATTTTAAAGCAGCTCTTCAAATTCTCCTTAAAAATTCTGAAAACTTACTTGATTCTGATAAAAAAACAGATGATTCCATTCTTCTTGCTAAAAACTATTTACTTCTTGGAACGGAGTACTCAGTACTAAAAAAATCTGACAGTGCTAAACAACTTTACTTAAAGGTTATAAATATTGATAGTAAAAACACAGAAATAGCTAAACTTAAAGCTTCTGCTTTCAATAACATTTCAGCTCTTTATACTAGAGATTCAAACTACAAGCAAGCCAAAATTTATGCCTTAGAAGCTATTAATATACATCAAAAAACTAATAATAAAATATCAGAAGCTTCTGCTTTAAGTAACTTAGCTAGTATTTATTTATTAGAATTAAACTATCAAAAAGCTAGAGACCTCTATTTGAAAGGACTAAATCTTATCAATAAAAACAATAGTGATCTAGCCATTAGATACAAAGAGGATTTGTATTATAATTTAGCTTGGACATTCTACCTTTTAAAAGACTATAAAGCTTATGAGTTTCAAGAAAAATCATATTCGATAAAAGACGACCTAAGAGATAGAGAAATCAAGAGAATCGTTAAAGGAGTTTTTGAAAAACATCAAATAGAATTAATTAAGAATCAGGTAGAATTAGAAAAAACACAACAAGCAAAGACATCTATACTTTTTGGTGCTTTAAGTTTATTAGTAATTATAATCTCTGGGGTTGTGGTTTATAATTATAAATTACGTCAAAAAAACCTACAGTTAAAACTATCTGAAAACAATTTAAAACAACAACAAAGTCTTGAAAAGCTAAAATCAGATACGCAAACAAAAATACTGAATGCCACTATAGATGCTAAAGAATCTGAACGAAAACAGATCGCAGAAATTTTGCATGACAATGTTAGCGCACTACTATCATCTGCAAATATGCATTTAAGCGCCACCAAAAAACAGTTTAGCAACAATGCTCCTCAAGAAATAGAAAAGACACAAGCTATAATATTAGAAGCTTCACAAAAAGTTCGTGATTTATCTCACAACCTTATTTCATCTATTTTATTAAAATTTGGTTTAGAATACGCATTAAAAGATGTCGTAAAAAAATATTCAAACAGTCAATTGAAATTTGAAATTTCTGCTCAGAATATAAATAGGTACAATCAGGAATTTGAAATAAAAATATTTAATATTATTCAAGAGCTTGCTAATAACATCTTAAAACATAGTAAAGCTAGCCTTGCCCAAATAATTATAAAACAAGAAAAAAATAAATTAACTATTCTTGTTAATGACAACGGTATCGGCTTTAATACCTCAGCTACCGCTATTAAAAATACAGGTATTGGCTTAAATCAAATAGAAGCTCGATTAGAAATGATGAACGGGAAGCTATCTATCAATTCAGCAACAAATAAAGGAACGAAAATCTCGATAACAATTCCTATTCAACAACAAAAACCTTTTAAACTATCATCGGTGAGCTAATTCTATAACTTCCATATTGGTAATTTCGCCTTTATTTAATTCAAAACGAAGCATTGTTCTTACTTTGTGAAAACCATGTTTTCCTGCTGCGCCAGGATTTAAGTGCAGTAGCTTAAATTTCTCATCATATTGTACTTTTAAAATATGTGAATGCCCACTTATAAATATTTTTGGAGAACAAGCTTTTAACCCTTCCCTTACTCTTTGTTTATATGCATTCGGATATCCGCCTATATGCGTAATCCAAACAGAAACCTCTTCAACTATAAATTTATTATCTAACGGAAATTCTGCCCTAGCATCATTATCATCAATATTACCATAAACTGCACGCAAAGGTTTGTGTTTTTTTAAAGTATCCGTAACCTTTAAATCACCAATATCACCAGCATGCCAAACCTCATCAGCTTGTTTTACAAACTTTAATATTTGATCGTCAATATAACTGTGTGTATCGGAAAGGAGCAGTATTTTTTTCATCAACACAAAACTAATAAATAGTCTATACAAAATAGGCGCTAATATTTATATTCTATATTTTAAAAGTAACTTCTGTATTTTATTATCTAACAAAAACATATTTCTTTGAATAGCCACTGCAACTCAATCTATTATTTCATAATTTAGCCATTTAAATTTCATCATTTTTGAGGTATTTTATTGAACTAGCGTACAAAGGAAAAAATTATCATGGTTGGCAAATACAACCTGATGCAATTTCTATACAAGAAAAAATAAACGACGCTATTAGTACTGTTTTAAGACAAAAAATAGTTATTACAGGTGCTGGCAGAACAGATGCTGGTGTACATGCATCACAAATGTTTGCACATTTTGATACGGATATTGTTTTAGCTGAAAACTTTGCGTTTAGATTAAATGCTATCTTGCCCGACGATATTGTAATATATAATACTAAATTGGTTCATGACGATGCACATGTTCGTTTCGATGCAAGCAGTAGAAGTTATGAATATAAGATTTGGCTTGGTAGAAATCCATTTTCGCTAGACACTTCTTGGCAACTATACAATCAACAATTAAATATCGATTTAATGAACCAAGCAGCCGTTATTTTATATGAATATGAAGATTTTGAATGTTTTTCGAAAGTAAAAACTGGTGTTCACACCTTTAACTGTAAAGTAACGAATGCTTTATGGATTTTAAATGATAATGAATTAACTTTTCATATTAGTGCAAATCGTTTTTTAAGAAACATGGTGCGAGCAATTGTTGGTACTCTAATTGATATTGGAACTGGAAAAACTACTATTGATGATTTTAAAAAAATTATAGAAAGTAAAAACAGAAGTAACGCAGGAACATCGGTACCTGCAAAAGGATTATTTTTAACAAAAGTAGCATACGACTATATATAGTGAGCAAAACAACAGGAAAAGCATTCGATATTAAAATTTTTGTAAGACTTATGAGTTTTGCAAAACTGTACCGTGTACGATTTATTATAGCAGCAACATCAACAATACTATTGGCTGTCTTTGCCGTAATTAGTCCTGTTATTTTAATGACAGCTATCGATGATTTTGTAGCGCATAAAGACTTAACAAGACTATTATATTATACGATAGCAATGTTAGCTGTTTTACTAGTGCAAGTAGTCTTTCAATTTAGTTTTATATACAACGCTAATTGGGTTGGGCAGCATATTATTAGAGACATTAGAACTAAAACATTTCGAAAGATTTTAGCTTTTAAAATGAGTTATTTTAATAATTCATCTGTAGGTAAATTAGTTACCAGAGTTGTTTCAGACATCGAAACAATTGCTAACTTTTTTACGCAAGGTGTTTTTATGATTATAAGTGATGTTTTAAAAATGATCATCGTTATAATTGTAATGCTTTACACCAATTGGAAGTTAGCCATTATCGCATTGGCAACCTTACCAGTTTTAATTTATGCTACAAAAATTTTTCAAATAGCTATAAAATCTACTTTTCAAGATGTTCGTAACCAAGTAGCAAACCTTAACGGATTTGTTCAAGAAAGAGTTACGGGAATGAAAATTGTGCAACTTTTTAATCGTGAAAAAATTGAATATCAAAATTTTGTTGGTATCAACGAAAAACATAAAAAAGCACATGTAAAAACAGTTTGGTATTATTCGATATTTTTTCCAATTGCTGAAATATTATCATCTATTGCCATCGGATTAATTGTATGGTTTGGAGGTCTTCAAGTTGTTGAGGACAATGCAGTAACTGTTGGTGCTATTATTGGTTTTATAAAAATGTCTCAAATGTTATTTAGACCACTTCGTCAAATAGCAGATAAATTTAACCAATTACAAATGGGAATTGTAGCTGGTGAACGTGTATTTAACGTAATTGACACAGAAAGCTCTATTACTAAAAGCGGTACAATAACTACAGATTCTTTGCAAGGAAACATCAATTTTAAAGAGGTTCGTTTTAGTTATATTAAAGGAGAAGAGGTTTTAAAAGGCATTAGTTTTAATGTTAAAAAAGGTGAAACAATTGCTATTGTTGGAGCTACAGGTGCAGGAAAATCGACTATTATAAATTTAATAAATCGTTTTTATGAAATAGATAGCGGTGCTATTTATCTTGATGATGTTCTTGTTGAAGATTATGAAATCAACTCTTTGCGTGAAAAAGTTGCTGTCGTATTACAAGATGTATTTTTATTTTCTGATACTATTTTTAATAACATTTCATTAAAACATCAAAATATTTCATTAGAAGAAGTTAAACAAGCCGCTAAACAAATTGGAATTCATGATTTTATAATGACCCTGCCTAATAATTATGCTTATAACGTTAAAGAACGTGGAGCAATGCTTTCTTCTGGCCAACGACAATTAATCGCTTTTTTACGTGCATATGTAAGTAAACCTAGTATTTTAATTTTAGATGAAGCTACCTCTTCTGTTGATTCTCATTCAGAACAAATGATTCAACACGCTACGGATGAAATTACAAAAAAAAGAACCTCTATAATAATTGCGCATCGATTAGCGACTATAAAAAAAGCGGATACTATCATTGTTATGGATAAAGGAATAATCGTTGAACAAGGAAATCATAACCAGTTGCTTCAAAAGGAAAATGGGCACTATAAAAACCTCTACGATAAGCAATTTCGGAAAGATTAATACTTCATCTGGAAACTAAATTAGTGAATTTTATACGCATCCTTATATACTTGTAGTATAAATATAAACTTAAAAAAACATGAAGAAATTAATTTTAACCTTGTGCTTTGTAGTAGCTTCATTAGCAGCTTCTTCTCAAAACACCAATAAAACAATAACCACAGCTAAGACTAATGTAAAATCTTCAGGCGCTATAAAAGGTATTTCAGATTTCAGTAACCCATTAGCTACCGAATACCTAACAAAATACAATGCTTACGCCGAATTTTATATTAAAAACAAAGGTAAAGTTTTAAGAAATAATGAATTCATGCAAGGACTTCGCAAATTAAGCTCTGATAGAAATGAAATATTAGGTAAGTTAGGTACTCCTGATTCTAAAAAATTTCATGCTATAATGAAGGTTATATATGCTAAATTGGCATCATTCCCAACTACATAATTTTAGTTTTCTTATTAAAAAAACTTCTTTATTTTCATAAAGTCAATAGCCGCCCGAAACAAGGTGGCTATTTTTTTATCTAGCAGCTATAAAACCATACTAGTTGTCACAATATAATTACAAAATAAAAATTATCAAACAAGAGAGTCTTAGCATCTCTCTTTAAAAGGAGGAAGGTTATTATAACAATTAATACTAAAAATAATTTAACGCTAAAATAGTTTCGTAAATAATATCATAAATAGTTTGTTTAGAGCACTCAAAATAATACATTTGCCTTTATCAATCAAAAATTAAAATCATAAAAAAATGAAAAAAGTAATTTTAACTATGTGTGTTGCTGGTGCATTATTAGCAACTTCTTGTAAAAACACTAAAGAAGAAGCAAAAGAAGCAACTGTTGAGGCTGTAGAAACTGCAACTGAAGAAGCTACCGAAGCTACAACTAAAGCTGTAGAAACTACTGAAGCTGCTGTTGAAAAAGCTACCGAAGCTGTAAAATCTGCACTAGAAGGTGTGACAATTCCTGAATTTAAAGATCCTAAAGTTGGTGAATACTTAAAATCTTATTCTGAGTATGCTAAATCTTATATCGATGCAAAAGGAGATGTTTTAAAAAATACTGAATTAGCAACTAAAGCTGCTGAGTTAGCAACTAAAGCTAGTGAAATTACTGCTTCTTTAGACGCTGAAAGCGCTGTGAAATTTAGTAAAGTAATGACTGCTATCCAATCTAAAATGGCTCCTGCTAAATAATTTTAGATTTTTATAAATATTAAAAAGCTCGCAATTGCGAGCTTTTTTTATGCAGTTAAATCTTTTTGTAATTTCACAAATAAATCTTCTGGTGTTTTATAAAACACGAATTCACCATTATTTATATAAGATATTTCTCCTGTTTCTTCTGAAACCAATAAGCAAATAGCATCTGTTCTTTCGGTAACTCCTATTGCTGCTCTGTGCCTTAATCCAAAACGAGCTGGTATTTTAGTACTATCCGAAATTGGTAAAACAACGCGAGTTGCTACAATATAATTATCTCGAATAACAGTAGCCCCATCATGTAATGGACTATTTTTATAAAAAATACTTTCTAAAATAGCTTCATTTAACAACGCATTCATTTTATCACCAGTATTGATCAAAAAATCGAGGTTATTGGTCTTTTCTATAACCAATAATGCTCCTGTTCTGGTTTTAGACATACTTGAGCATGCTTTTAAAATTTTTTCAATATCTATTTCTGAATTAACTTCCGTCTTCATAAACTTCAACTGACTTAATAAACCTTTTTTTGTGGATAAGTTAGTAGTTCCTATCATCAATAAAAACTTTCTGATTTCTTGTTGAAAAACAATAATCAAAGCGATAACTCCACCAGATAATAAGTATCCTAAAATACCACTCACCATCTCCATATGGAGTGCCTGCGTTATCTTCCAAATTAAAAAGATTAAGGCGATACCTATCACAATATTAATAGCAACGGTACCCTTTAACAATTTATATATATAATACAATAATACTGCTACCAAAATAATGTCTAGCACATCAAGAAACGAAAAATCGATAAAATCTAAATTCATTAATTATTTTGAAGTTTTAGTAAAAGTAATCATTTTATCGTAATTGCGATACAATCTTAACAGCTTCAACAGCTTCTTTTACATCGTGAACTCTTAAAATATTTGTTCCGTT
Source organism: Tenacibaculum retecalamus (assembly GCF_027941755.1). Lineage (NCBI taxonomy): Bacteria > Pseudomonadati > Bacteroidota > Flavobacteriia > Flavobacteriales > Flavobacteriaceae > Tenacibaculum > Tenacibaculum retecalamus. The sequence goes on from NZ_CP115916.1 coordinate 2,254,785, forward strand.
CAATAAAGCAACTGTATTCGCTACCGTCGTTGCATTTAATGCATTTTGAGGTGAAATATCTAGCAATTTATAAAGCATTGACTTTCTTGAAACTCCTGTTAAAATAGGAAGTTCTAGATTTTTAAATAACGACAACTTATTTAATAATTCGTAGTTATGTGCTGTTGTTTTTCCAAACCCAAAACCTACATCAGTAATAACATCGTTAACTTTTAGTTCACGAAGCTTAAACAATTGAGCTGTAAAAAACGAAATCACTTCAGTTATTATATCTTTATAAATTGGGCTTGATTGCATGTTTTGCGGAGTTCCTTGCATATGCATCATAATATAAGGTACTTGTAATTTTGCAATTGTATGAAACATTTGTTCATCCATTTTCCCTCCAGAAATATCATTAATCAAAGCTGCTCCAGCATTGATTGAATCTTCCACTACTCGACTTCTAAAAGAATCTACAGAAATAATAATATCCGGAAAATTCTTTACCAACAACATAACAACAGGTACAATTCTTTGCAATTCTTCAGTTTCTGAAATATGTTTTGCCCCTGGTCTTGATGAGTATGCACCAACATCAATAAAAGTAGCACCTTCCTTTAGCATCTTTTCTGTTTGCTTCAAAATATCACTTTCATCCTTGTATCTTCCTCCATCAAAAAAAGAATCTGGAGTAACATTTAAAATCCCCATAACTTTAGGTGCAGTGAGGTCTATTAATTTTTCATTACAATTAATCGTCATCTTCATAAATTTCCAAGTAAAAATAAACGAAAAGCTTGTAATATTTACTATTTTTGAACGAATACTTTTAAATAAAAAAGATGCAGAATACATCCAAACAATACGATGCCGTAGTTGAAGAATGCAGAAACTTGTTTATAAAAAAAATGAGTGACTATGGTAGTGCTTGGAGAATTTTAAGGCTTCCCTCATTAACAGATCAAATTTTTATCAAAGCACAACGCATTCGTCAGTTACAAGAAAATACTGAACGTAAAGTTGACGAAGGTGAAAAACCAGAGTTTATTGGTATTATTAATTACTCAATAATGGCTTTAATTCAATTAGAACTAGGTGTTGTAGAACAGCCAGATTTAAATACTGATAAAGCGACTTCTTTGTATGATAAACATCTTAAAATCACCAAAGAATTAATGGAAAACAAAAACCATGATTATGGAGAAGCCTGGCGAGATATGAGAATTTCATCTTTAACAGATTTAATTCTTCAAAAATTACTACGCGTAAAACAAATTGAAGACAACCAAGGAAAAACCTTAGTTTCTGAAGGAATTGATGCAAATTACCAAGATATGATTAATTATGCTATTTTTGCATTGATTCATCACTCAGAGTTAGATAGTTAAACTTAAACCCCAAAAAATGATTTTAAAAATTTCAACCCATATTTCAAGAATATTAGTAGGTCTTTTATTTATCTATTCAGGATTTGTAAAATTAGTAGACCCAATTGGTTCTCAATATAAATTTCAAGAATATTTTAGCGAAGATGTTTTAAATATGGAATTCTTAATTCCTTATACTTTACCTTTTGCTATTCTATTAATTATCTCTGAATTAGTTTTAGGGGTAATGCTAATCGTTGGCTACAAACCTAAACTTACGGTATGGAGCATATTTGGTCTTAACTTAATTTTTCTATTCTTAACATGGTACTCTTACACCTATAACAAGGTTACAGACTGCGGATGTTTTGGTGATGCCTTAAAACTTACTCCTAAAGAAACTTTTTACAAGAATGTAATATTCATGGTTTTTATTGTTATTTTAATCTTCGGATTAAAATATATCAAACCTTTACTTTCAGATAAATTAGGCGCTATAAAAACATACGGAACAATAATTGTCTCATTATTCATTACCTATTATGTATTAAATCATTTGCCAATTATCGATTTTAGAGCATATTCAATAGGAACTGATATTGCTGAAGGAATGAAGTATCAAGAAGACAGTGATGAAGTACCACCAATTCATGATTTTATGATTGAAACTGATGAAGAAGGTGACCTATTAGAAACAATGTTAGCAAAAGACAAAGCGATGCTTGTTATAATGTATAATTTTGATAAAACAGAAAAAGAAGGAATAACTGCAATCTCTAAAGTAGCAGCAAAAGCGAAAGCAAAAGGATATGAAATTTATGTATTAACAGCTTCTTACATTGAAGATTTAGCTACCTCTCAAAAAGAGTTTAACCTACCATACACCTTCGGATTTTGTGATGAAACAGCCTTAAAAACAGTAATTAGAGCAAATCCAGGAATTGTTACGGTTGAAAAAGGAATTATTGTAGGAAAATGGAATTGGACAGATGCCGAAGACATAATCTTAAAATAAAAATAAAACTTTAGTATTTTAAAACCTCGTAAAATTTGCGAGGTTTTATTATTTTAGCAGTGTTATGAAACAACTTTTATTAGTTTTTATAGGCGGAGGAACGGGTAGTGTTTTAAGATATCTTATTGGCAAACTCTTAAACAACTCGCAAACAGGAATTCCTTACGGAACCTTTACCGCAAATATTATCGGTAGCTTGCTTATCGGATTTATTTTAGGATTCGCAGCTAAAAACGAAGCCATGTCTCAAAGTAATACATTATTACTAGCTACAGGTTTTTGTGGCGGATTCACAACCTTTTCTACCTTTGCTTACGAGAACCATCTATTTTTAAAATCTGGAGATTTCACTTCTTTTGCCTTATACACAATCGCTAGTTTTGTCCTAGGATTTTTAGCTGTTTTCGCAGGAATATATCTCATTAAATTTATTTAACCCATGAACGAATTAGTACAATATACATCAGCAGATAAATATGCAATTATTACCCTTTCAAACGGAAAAGTAAATGCAATATCACATGAAGTAATCGACTCTTTAAATACACTACTAGATAAAGCTGAACAAGAAAAAAAGATTGTTATTTTAACTGGTCAACCAGGCATGTTTTCAGCCGGATATGATTTAAAAAGCATGACAACTTCACATGAAGCTGCATTAGAGTTAGTTACCAAAGGATCTAAACTGTCACACAGAATGTTATCTTTTCCTTTTCCAATTATTGCAGCCTGTACAGGTCATGCTATTGCGAAAGGAGCCTTTTTACTACTTTCTACTGACTATAGATTAGGTACCGAAGGTGCTTTTAAAATAGGATTAAACGAAGTAATGATAGGAATGACCATGCATAATGCCGGTATTGAAATAGCAAAAGGTCGTTTAGCACCTGTTTATTTTGAACGCAGTGTAAACAATTCAGAAATTTACAATCCTAAAGATGCCGTTACAGCTGGATTTTTAGATAAAATTGTTCCTGAAAGCCATTTACTACCAACGGCTATTAAAATTGCCGAAATGTTTGCTTCATTAAACCCAAAAGCACATGCGGCTACTAAATTAAAAGTCAGACAAAACTATTTAGCTTCGTTAGAAGAAGCTATTAAACAAGATCTTGTAGATGGATTACATCCACCTACTAAATAATAAAAAAGCCTGCTATTAGCAGGCTTTTTTATTGCTTTTTATATGCCATAACTCCGGCTTTTATCTCTGTATCTAAATAATTATCTCTTGGAGTAATAGGGCAAGAATATCGATCACTATATGCACAATAAGGATTATATGCTTCGTTAAAATCAATAACAATTGTTCCGTTGCTATTTTCATCAGTAATTAAAACATCTATAAATCGCCCTCCTTCGTAAGAGGATTTTCCGTTCGTTTTATCAAAAAAAGGTAAAAACAAGTGATCTTTATATTCTGCCTTCGGATACTCATCTTTATAAATAGCTAATTCAAAATCTTCATCAGCAATAGAAAAAGAAACTATTCCGTATTTTTCATACGTCACAACCCTATCAGTTGTTGTAGGGAAATTAAACTTAGGGGCATCAGGTGTTTTAACTAATTTTGCAGTTACTTTATATTTAGTATCCAAAGCAAAAAAATCTAATCCTTTAAATTTTTTCAATCCTTTTTTTGTTAAAGGCGATTTAGAAGCATCTTTGAATTTAGCATTCATTTCTTTTTGAAAATCTGAATTTCCAAAGTTTTTTCTTTTTCCCTCAGTAACACAAGACTGAAGCGCAATAATAAAAACTACGACTAAAAATTTTTTCATTTAATTTATACATTTAAACCAATAGTGATCATAAAATCACTTTAAAACAAAAGTAACTTTCTTCCTTTAAAAACACTTTATTATTCGCTTTTTTTGATAATCAAACAGAATATTATGCTCTAAATAAATATTTTTTGTTAAAATTCTACTAATAAACTTGACATATTAATAAAAAAATATTACATTTAACTCAATAGATTATATCTATAATTGATAAAAAAGAGGGAATTATGCCTTAATCAACTATATAAAGAAAATTTATAAATTAATAAAACAATTTGATTGTTTTATTATAGGTTAACAAAAAGATTAATATATATTTGTCGCCGATTTTACTTTATGATTTTACTATTTTGTGTAAAACAAGATCAATTACCAGACTAAAATCTAAAAGATAATTTAATTAATATAAGTAAGTATTTTATGAATTCAGAATTAATTAGTAAAGCAGACGAATTTGAACACAGAAAATTCAAATTTATTACTACTAGTGATAGAATATTAGCTTCAAGAGAGGTAAAGTCTTTAATACTTGAAATAAACGAAGTATATAAAGAGACAAAAGATAGTGCTCTAATGGATGCTATGAAGCGATTAACAGTTGTAAAACAACGAATTGAAAAACGATTAAAAGGGAAACCTTTAACTGCTTAAATTTATTACAACAATAAACGATGTTTTCATTCGTTTACTATAACAATATAGAATGATATTTTCATAATTTATTATTCTTGATATTATTTATTCTTGATAAAAGTTCTAGTATAATACTAGAACTTTTTTTATTATTTGTTTACTTTTTTCAAAAACGACCATTTCTTTCTTCTAAAAATGGTCATTCTATTCCCAAAAAAAAGATCCTCCCCCTCTTTTCGTGTCATTTCTAATTTATTTCCACAATAAAAAAAATATTTTTTCGACATAAAAAATCACTTACTTTTTTATAAATCAAACCTTTAACAAACACCTTTAAAACCCCAACAAATATCCTCTTAAAAAAAATTAAAAAAACTTTTGGCAGATTCAAAAAACATGATATATTTGCATCGCTTTTAAAGGCAACAGGCCGATGTAGCTCAGCTGGCTAGAGCAGCTGATTTGTAATCAGCAGGTCGGAGGTTCGAGTCCTCTCATCGGCTCAATTAAAAACAAAAAGCGCTAACTTAAGTTAGCGCTTTTTTTATGCACATATTTCACTAAATTTGCTTTAACAATTCACCTTAATAAAACTCAATGAAAAATATATTTGTAATCGGTATTGCTGGCGGAACAGGAAGTGGAAAGACAACCGTAGTAAATCAAATAATCAATGAGCTACCACAAGATGAAGTATGTATTATATCGCAAGACTCGTATTACAGTCAAACCGATAACCTTAGCTATGAAGAACGCACAAAAATAAATTTTGATCATCCCAGAGCCATCGACTTCGAATTACTCGTTCATCATTTAAGCGACTTAAAGAACGGTAAGATTATCGAACAACCTATTTACTCTTTTGTTGCACATAATAGAACGAAAGACACCATAAAAACACACCCCAGAAAAGTTATTATTGTTGAAGGAATTTTAATTTTTAATAGTAAAGAACTAAGAAACCTTTGTGACATAAAAGTTTTTGTACATGCTGATGCTGATGAACGCTTAATAAGGCGTGTTCGTAGAGATATAAAAGAAAGAGGTAGAGATATCGATGAAGTTTTAAGCAGATATCAAAGCACCTTAAAACCAATGCATCAACAATTTATCGAACCAACAAAAAACTATGCTGATATTATAATTCCTAACGACAGGCACAATACTGTTGCCATAGATATTGTTAGAACCGTAATTAGCGACCGCCTGTAACATGAATTTAAAATCAATACAAAACAAGCCTTCTTTTAAAATAATAACAAACATATATGTTATTATTTTAACCATATTTGTTGTTTGGATGCTTTTTTTGATGAAAATTCTTATCTTACCCATAGAGAGTTCAACAAAGAAATTGAAGAACTAGAAATTTGGATAAACTATCACAAGAATAAAATTAACAAAGACAAAGAAACTATAAAAAAACTTCAAGACTCTCTTCAACTAGAACGCTATGCACGTGAAAAATACTTGATGAAGAAAGAAAATGAAGATATTTATATTATCGAATTTGATACCATACAAAAATAATGAGTACTTATTTATTTAATGACTTCAAGGAAATCAGTGCTGCCGAATGGAAACAAAAAATACAGGTAGACCTTAAAGGTGCTGATTATAACGACACGCTTCTTTGGAAAACTGACGAAGGCATTACTGTAAAACCTTTTTACACAAAAGAAGATCAAACAAAAACAACAATAGCAACTCCTAAAAAGGGATTTAATATTTGTCAGTCTATTTATATTGAAGACGAGAAAAAAGCAAATTATTTTGCAATCGATTCTTTAAAAAGAAGCGCAAAATCTATAGAGTTTAAAGCAAAAACTAAATTTGATTACAAAACATTACTTCAAGATTTAGATCTTAAAAACACCGTTCTTTATTTTAAAGTAAAGTTTTTAGACGCTAAATTCATTATTGAATTATCAAATTATATAGCTTCAGATAATTGTTATTTTAATATTGATATTATTGGCAATTTAACAAGTACCGGTAACTGGTTTACGAACTTAAATAATGATCACAAAGAATTCGAAAAAATCATAAATAATGTTCCGAATGCTATTTGTATTAATGCTACTACCTATCAAAATTCTGGAGCGAATAATACACAACAACTTGCCTACGCACTTGCGCACGCAAATGAATATTTAAATCACTTTGGAAGTAAAATAGCAAATAACATACATTTTAATTTTTCTGTAGGTAGTAACTATTTCTTTGAAATAGCAAAACTAAGAGCTTTTAGAATTTTATGGGCATCACTTTTAAAAGAGTACGCTATTAAAAACAATACAACGCATTTATTTACACAACCTAGCTTACGTAACAAAACATTGTATGATTATAATGTAAACATGCTTCGTACTACATCAGAATGTATGAGTGCTATTTTAGGTGGAGCTGACACGGTTTGTAATATTTCTTACGATGATATTTTTCATCATTCGAATGAATTTGGTGAGCGCATTTCTAGAAATCAATTATTGATTTTACAACAAGAAAGCGAACTTTCAGATGCTCAGAATTTTGCAGACGGTGCTTATTATATTGAAGCTATCACACAACAATTGGCGCATAATTCTTTAGAAGTATTTAAAACTATCGAAAAAGGTGGTGGATTCTTAAAACAACTTAAAGAAGGAATCATACAGCGAAAAATTAAAGATGCTGCTGAGAAAGAACAAACAAAGTTCGATACTGGTAAATTAGTTTTATTGGGAACTAATAAAATTCAGAACGACAACGATAAAATGAAGAATGATTTGGAGCTTTTTCCGTTTATGAAAATCAGAAACGAAAAAACACTCATCCAGCCGATTATTCAAAAACGATTAGCTGAAAAGCTAGAACAAGAACGTTTACAAGATGAGTAGAAAGAACGTATCAAACATACAATTAGACCAAAGTCAAAAATCACAAGTTGAAAGCAAACAACATGAAGATTTCGTTGCTGGTATTGCTCCGAATTTACGCGGATCTTACTCCACAATGTATGTTCGAAGACCTTGGACTATTCGTCAATACGCCGGATTTTCAACTGCTGAAGAAAGTAATGCTTTTTACAGAAGAAACTTAGCAGCCGGACAAAAAGGACTTTCTGTTGCTTTTGATTTAGCAACACACCGTGGTTACGATTCAGATCATGAACGCGTACAGGGTGATGTAGGAAAAGCAGGTGTTGCAATTGATTCGGTTGAGGATATGAAAATCTTATTCGACCAAATACCGTTAGATAAAATGTCGGTTTCAATGACTATGAACGGAGCCGTTTTACCAATTCTTGCCTTTTATATTGTTGCTGCCGAAGAACAAGGTGTTGCGCCGGAGTTGCTATCAGGAACCATTCAAAACGATATTTTAAAAGAATTTATGGTGCGTAACACGTACATTTACCCACCTACTCCATCAATGAAAATCATTGCTGATATTTTTAAATATACTTCGGATTTTATGCCGAAATATAACTCAATTTCTATTTCTGGCTACCACATGCAAGAAGCAGGTGCAACTGCCGAAATTGAACTAGCATACACTTTGGCTGATGGATTAGATTACATTAAAAAAGGATTAGAATCAGGAATGGACATTGATACATTTGCCCCGAGATTATCTTTTTTCTGGGCAATAGGAATGAATCATTTTGTAGAAATTGCCAAAATGCGAGCAGCCAGAATGTTGTGGGCAAAAATCGTAAAACAATTCAATCCTAAAAATCCAAAATCTTTAGCTTTAAGAACACACTGTCAAACAAGCGGATGGTCTTTAACAGAGCAGGATCCTTTTAACAATGTAGCTCGAACAACTATTGAAGCCATGGCTGCGGCTTTTGGAGGCACACAAAGTTTACACACAAATGCCTTAGATGAAGCAATTGCTTTACCTACAGATTTTTCTGCACGAATTGCACGTAACACACAAATATATTTACAAGAAGAAACCCATATTACAAAAACTGTTGACCCTTGGGCAGGAAGCTATCACGTAGAACAACTAACTGAAGATATTACCAACAAAGCTTGGGAATTAATTAAAGAAGTTGAGGAATTAGGCGGAATGACAAAAGCCATTGAAAAAGGAATTCCGAAAATGCGAATTGAAGAAGCTGCTGCTAAAAAACAAGCAAAGATAGATAGCGGACAGGATGTAATTGTAGGTGTAAATAAATACCAACTGGAACAAGAAGATCCTTTACATATTTTAGAAGTTGATAATGAAGCGGTACGTTTGTCGCAAATTGAAAGACTTAATGACATCAAATCAAAAAGAAATAACGTTGCCGTTCAGCAATCTTTAAACGATTTAACTGAATGTGCCAAATCCAATAAAGGAAACTTATTAGACTTAGCGGTAAAAGCTGCTAAAAACAGAGCTACTTTAGGTGAGATTTCTGACGCTTTAGAAAGTGTTTTTGGGCGTCATAAAGCAGTTCATAAAACAATTTCGGGCGTGTATAGTAAAGAAATAAAAGACGATCAGTTATTTAAAAAAGCAATTGAATTTGCTGATAAATTTTCGGAACTAGAAGGACGAAGACCAAGAATAATGATTGCCAAGCTAGGCCAAGATGGTCATGATCGTGGCGCAAAAGTAGTTGCCACCGGTTATGCCGATTTAGGTTTTGATGTAGATATTGGCCTTTATTTCAAACTCCGCAAGAAGCAACGAAGCAAGCTATTGAAAACGATGTTCATATTTTAGGAATTTCATCATTAGCGGCAGGTCATAAAACATTAGTTCCTCAAGTAATTGCTGAGTTAAAAAAATATGGACGTGAAGATATTATGGTAATTGTTGGTGGAGTAATCCCTGCACAAGATTATCAATATTTATTTGATGCAGGCGCTGTAGGTGTTTTTGGTCCTGGAACCAAAATTGCACAAGCTGCTATTGACATGTTAACTATTTTAATTGATAGTATAGAAGAATAAAACTATGAAAATAAAATTCATCGATAGAAAATCTGGCAATTTAATCACCGAAACTCCGCCTGGTGAAGTTTTCTTAAAACTACTTTACAATAATCCGTTCGGGAAAATGGCTGTTTTACCCGTTGCCAAGCGCAAGTTTTTATCTGCTTGGTACGGTAAAAAGATGAACAAACCTTCTTCTGTAAAAAAAATTAAAGGTTTTGTTAAACAACTAGGCATCAATATTGATGAAGCTGAAAAATCAGTTTCAGAATTCACTTCGTTTAACGATTTCTTTTATAGAACACTAAAACCAAGCGCTCGCCCTATTGAAAACGGATTTGTTTCACCTGGTGACGGAAAAATGTTAGCCTTCGAAAACATTGCAGACATTCATGATTTTTTTATAAAAGGACGAAAATTCACCTTAAAAGAATTTTTAGGAAATGATAAATTAGCGGAAAAGCACAAAAACTCATCACTAATTATTTTACGGTTAGCACCAAACGATTATCATCGTTATCATTTTCCATATAGCGGAACTCCTTCAGAAATGACAAAAATAAAAGGAGATTATTTTTCAGTTTCACCGTACGCCTTAGCATCAAATTTTACCAAAGTTTTTTGCGAAAACAAACGTGAGTACTGCATTTTATCATCCGAAGAAAAAGGAGAAATCATCGTAGCCCCTGTTGGTGCAACAATGGTAGGCACCATTATTGAAACCTACAACGCTAATCAATCCGTAAAAAAAGGAGATGAAATGGGTTATTTTGCTTTTGGAGGATCTACAATTGTACTACTTGTTGATAAAGATAAATTAACAATTGATGCTGACATTATAAAAAACACTAAAAATCGTATTGAAACCTTTGTTAAAATGGGTGAAAAAATAGGATTATAAATCATTCAATTTTAACGTTTACTTTCTTTAAAAATCGCTTAAATCACAGAATTATTAGCGCATTAATCCGTAAATTTGCGAAGTTTTACACTTAGCTGATTTACAGATGAAAAAAATATTAGATATTCTTTACTCTACCCGTTTAACGGCAGTACTATTTTTCGTATTTGCCATCGCTATGGGAGTAGCCACTTTTATAGAAAATGATTTTGGAACACAAACCTCTAAAGCGCTAGTTTATAACACTTGGTGGTTTGAATTGATTATGGGATTTTTTGTAATCAATTTTTTTGGAAACATTTTCAGATACCGTTTATACAGAAAAGAAAAATGGGGGGTTTTACTTTTCCACGCTTCTTTTTTATTGATTTTAATTGGTGCGGGAGTTACTCGTTACATAAGCCATGAAGGAATTATGATTATTGATGAAGGAGAAACGACAAACACTTTTTTTTCTGACATCAATTACTTAAATGTTGTTGTTGATAATAACGAGTTTCAAAAAGAAACCAACAACAAACTACTTCTTTCTGCTTGGGGAAGTAATTCTGCTAAATTTACAGAAACTTTTCAACCTAAAAAAGATGGAAAGCAACACGAAATAACATTTAACTTGGTTGATTATATTCCGTGGTCTGAAAAGAAACTTGTTTTAGATGAAAACGGGGTTGAACATTTATTTTTAGTAGAAAGTTCTAGCGGAAGCAGACACGAACATTATATAAAAAGAGGAACCACTCAAAATATTCATAACATACTTGTTAGTTTCGATGTGCCTGAAAACAATGCTTCTGTTAATTTTTATTACGAAGGAGATAATTTAAAAATGGTCTCTAAAAATAATGGTGATTGGCTTAGAATGGCTGATCAGAAAAAAGGTCAGATTGTTAAAGATAGCGCACAACACTTTCAGTTCTTAACACTACATACCATAAAAGGATTGCAGTTTGTAATTCCGAAATCTCCTGAAAAAGGGATTATGAAAACGCTTGCTGGAGAAAAAGACAATAAAAAATACGATACTGTTATTTTTGACATCACTGCAAACGATGAAACCGAAAGAGTAGAATTTTATGGAGGTCAATTTAATGTTGACAATGTTGAAGAGTTTAGCCTTGGCGATTTAAACTTTAGGGCTTGGTATGGTGCTAAAAAACGATATACGCCTTTTAAAGTGAAGTTAAATGACTTTCAATTAGAAAAATATCCTGGTTCAGAAAGTGCTGCTGCCTACGCAAGTGAGATTACGGTTATAGCTGAAGAAGAAACTTTTGATTTTAGAATTTTCATGAATAATATTTTAGATTACAAAGGGTATAAATTATTTCAATCTAGTTATAAAATTGACGGTGAACATGAACAAACTCACCTATCTGTAAACCACGATTTCGTTGGTACTTGGATTACCTACATTGGATATTTCTTATTATTTTTCGGGTTAATCTGTATACTATTTATTAAAAACACACGCTTTGACGATTTAAAAAAATCATTAGAAAAAGTAAAAGTTAAAAAAGCAGGCTTATCTGTAATTCTATTATTGTTTTCACTTGGTGCTTTTAGTCAACATAATGCGCCACACAAACCAAAACAACTTTCAGAAGTACAAATAGACTCTATTTTAACGAGTAACAAAGCGAGCCTTGAGCATACCACCAAATTCAGCTCATTAGTAATACAAGATGTTGGTGGTAGAATGAAACCAGCCCACACTTTAGCTTCTGAACTGGTTAGAAAAGTAGCACATACCAATAACTTTAAAGGAATGAATCCGACACAAGTGTTGCTTTCTATTACTGAAATGCCGATGCTTTGGCTGAATGTTCCTTTTGTTTATTTAGAAAAAGGAAATACACAAATAAGAGAACTTTTGGGTGTAGCTAAAGATGCTAAATATGCTAGATTTATTGACTTTTACGACACTAAAGGAACTTCTAAAATAGGAAAATTAGTTACTGAGGCGCAAAAGAAAAATGTAAAAAATAAATTTGAAACTGACCTTGTTAAAGTAGAACAAAGAGTTTGGTTATTATCACAAACTTTAGGTGGCGGTATGTTACGTATTTACCCAATACCGAATGATGACAATAATAAATGGGTGTCGCAACCAGAAACTTTAAATGCTGGTTTTAAAGGAACCGACTCGGTTTTTGTTCGTCAATCACTACCTGTTTACATGCAACTTTTACAAGTTTCAAGAAAATCGGGAGACTATACCGAAACAAATAAAGTTTTAGGTGGAATTAAAAAATTTCAGCAAAAATTCGGAAAAGAAGTATATCCATCAGAAGATAAAATTGAATTAGAGATTGCCTATAATCAATTCGATGTTTTTAATCGTTTGATTAAGTACTTCGGATTATCTAGTGTGCTTTTAATTATCTTTTTGATTACTCAAATTTTTTCAACTAAAAAATGGATAAATTCTGTAGTTAGAGTATTAATCGCTGTTATTATTGCTTTCTTTATTTTACATACTTTAGGATTGCTTTCTAGATGGTACATTAGCGGAAATGCTCCTTGGAGTAATGCATACGAGTCTATCGTATTTGTTGCTTGGGCAACTATGTTATTTGGATTGATACTTGGAAGAAAATCAACCTTAACAATTGCTGCGGCTACTTTTATAACTGCTATTACTTTGTTTTTTGCAAGTCAGAATTGGTTAGATCCAGAGATTGCAAATCTTCAACCTGTATTAAACTCTTGGTGGTTAAAAGTACATGTATCAATTATTGTAGCTAGTTACGGATCTTTTTCTTTAGGTATGATTTTAGGAATATTTAGTTTATTCTTAATGATTTTTACCAATGCAAAAAACAAGAAGAAAATAGATCTTCATATAAAAGAATTAACAATCATCAACGAAATGTCTATAACTGTTGGATTGGTGATGTTAACCATTGGTACTTTTTTAGGTGGAATGTGGGCGAACGAAAGCTGGGGACGTTATTGGGGATGGGATCCAAAAGAAACTTGGGCGTTGATCTCAATCATGGTATATGCGTTTGTTTTACACATGCGTTTAATTCCTGGATTAAGAGGTAGATATACTTTTAATTTATGGACGATTATCGCTTTTGCATCAATAATGATGACTTACTTTGGTGTGAATTTCTATTTATCAGGTTTACATTCATACGCCAGTGGTGACAAGGTAATTACACCTACCTCAGTTTATTACTCTATTACTTTTGTTTTTATCCTTGGTTTATTCGCTTGGCTTAAATATAAAAAGTTTTATAAAAAATAAACACCTTATTATTTTAACATAAAAAATGTACTTTTACACGTTTATAAAAAGAAAAACATGTTCAATAAAAATATAAAATTAGGATTTGCAGGATTGATAACTTTATGGGCTATTTACGAGTTTGCTCAAGTTCATATAATGAATGGAATTTCGATCCTTTTACTAGCGGGTATTTTCGTTTTCTTTTATTTTAAAAACGAATTTATATTACTTGCCTTTATGCAACTACGTAAACAGAATTTTGACGGCGCTAAAAAATGGTTAGATTATATTAAAAACCCATCTACCGCGTTAATTCAAAAACAAGAAGGTTACTATAATTATTTACATGGAATTATGTTAAGTCAAACCAACATAACACAAGCAGAAAAATTTTTACGCAAAGCTGTTAAGTTAGGTTTAGGTATGGATCATGATTTAGCAATGGCAAAGTTACAATTAGCAGGAATAGCAATGACGAAACGCAGAAAGCGTGAAGCTACTAATTTAATGACAGAGGCTAAAAAATTAGATAAGCACGGCATGTTAAAAGAACAAATGCAAATGATGAAACAACAAATGAAAAAAATATAAGCTTCATTTAAAATTTTGTATTTTTAACATTTAATTAATAATCTATGCTTAAAAAAATAGTCTTAAAAGCTTTTGAAAGATATACTTCTCGATGGATTGTTTTAATTGTAGATCTCATTTTAATATGTTTCTCTTTTATTTTAGCATATGCTGTTCGTTTTAATGCTAGCTTAAATTTTGATGTTGATAATTTATATTATCAAATTCCATTTATATCAACTATTGCTCTTATTAGTTTTTTATCTGTAGGTTCCTATAAAGGTATTATAAGACATACTGGTACTAGAGATGCTTTTAATGTTTTTATTGGAACTACATTACTCTCTACCATAACTATTAGTACTATTTTAATTAATAATATTTTTAAAATAATTCCAAACTTTACAATACCAAAGTCGATTGTAATTATTCATTATTTAATTTCTGTTTTATTATTAGTTATCAGTAGGTATGTTTTTAAAGCATTCTATGAAATAATATCAACAAAATTAAATACGATTACAAATGTACTTATATATGGAGCTGGAAATTCAGGATTAATAACTTATGGAGCTTTAAATAGAGATACTAAAAACAAATATGAAGTATTAGGCTTTATTGATGATGACGAAAAAAAAGCTGGTAAAAAAATTGATCGAATTAAAATTTACTATGGCAAAAAAATAAATAAAAAATTCATTGAAATTAAACATATTGATGAAATAATTATTTCTATCCAAAATATAAAACCTGAAAAGCTACTTTATTTAACTGATACTTTACTGCAGTTGGGAGTTAAAGTAAAAATTGTTCCTCCTCTCTCAAAATGGATTAATGGAGATTTAGAAGCAAATCAAATTAGAAGTATTAAAATAGAAGATTTACTTGATAGAAAACCAATCTCTATTGATAACCCTATAGTTCAGAGAGATGTTAACGACAAGGTAATATTAGTTACTGGAGCTGCAGGATCAATTGGCTCTGAAATATCAAGGCAACTTAGTTTATACAAGCATAAACATCTAGTTTTAATTGATCAGGCTGAATCCGCTCTATACGACCTTCAACAAGAACTTATTCAAAAAAACAGAAAAAACTTCACTTCTATCGTTGCTGACGTTAGAGATTATATAAGGATGTCTCTAATCTTTGAGCAATACAAACCAGAAAAAGTATTTCATGCCGCTGCCTACAAACACGTTCCTCTAATGGAAATGAGCCCTTACGAAGCTGTTAAAATAAACATTGGAGGCACCAAAAACATAGCAGACTTGGCGATAAAGCATAATGTAGAGCGTTTTGTTATGGTATCTACAGATAAGGCTGTAAATCCTACAAATGTTATGGGAGCAACAAAAAGAGTTGCTGAGATGTACATTAGTTGCTTAAGCAATGCCACCGATCATAAAACTAAATTTACAATAACTCGCTTTGGAAATGTTTTAGGTTCAAACGGATCCGTTATTCCTCTTTTTAAAAAGCAAATTGAAAACGGGGGATCTTTAACTGTTACTCATAAAAATATCACTCGTTATTTTATGACAATACCAGAAGCATGTAGCTTAGTTCTTGAAGCAGGAACAATGGGAAATGGTGGTGAGATTTATATTTTTGACATGGGTAAATCAGTGAAAATATATGAAATTGCCAAAAGGATGATTCATTTATCAGGTTTAATATTCCCTGATGACATTGATATAAAAATAACCGGTTTACGTCCTGGTGAAAAATTATATGAAGAACTCTTAGCAAATGGAGAGAACACAGCTCCTACCTATCATGAAAAAATTATGATTGCTAAAAACCAACAAATTGATGTAAACCTTATTAGTGCTAAAATTTTAGATTTGTGTAACTCTAATAAAAAACATGATAATCAAAAAACAGTGCAACTAATAAAAAGCATTGTTCCTGAATATATATCTAATAATTCAATCTATGAAAAATTAGATATTGTTACAAAAAATTAAATTTGTATTTTCGCAAAAAAAAAGATGCAAAAAGTATCAAAAATAATGTTAACGATTGTTTTGTTAACAATCACTTCATGTGTTTCTAAAAAAAGTATTGTGTATTTTCAAAATGATAATACTACTCAACTACAAACAAATAATACACATAAAACAACTTTAAAGCCTAGTGACTTAATAGAAATCACAATATCAGCTCTTGATCAGGAAGCGGTTAAACCCTTTAACCTACCTGGAGTTGCTGCTAATACACAAAACTCATCACAAGGAAACTCATATTTAATAGACAGTGAAGGTTATATTGAATTTCCTCTTTTAGGAAGAATTAAACTAGGCTCATTAACTAGAGTAGAAGCTATTGCTTTTTTAAAAAGAAAACTATCTCCAGATTATGTTAAAAGTCCTTCTGTAAATATAAAAATATCAAATTTTTCTGTGACTGTTTTAGGTGATGTCAAAAGGCCTGGTAGATTTACCATTCCTAATGAACGAATATCTGTTATCGAAGCCATTGGTTTAGCAGGAGATTTAAATATTTCAGGAATAAGAAATATTGAGATAAAAAGAGAGGAAAATAATAAAATAGTAACATATCTATTAGATTTACGTTCAAATAATATTTTTGCATCTCCTGCTTATTACTTGCAACAAAATGATATAGTTTATGTAAGCCCTAACAAAGCCACATCACAATCAGCTTCTTTTAACAAAAATACTGGACTTTTCATTTCTGTAGGTTCTGTAATAATTTCTCTAATTGCTATTTTAACAAGATAAATTAATATGAATAACAATCAATATTCTTCCAAAATAGATAATAACGATACTATTAATATTAGAGCTGAATTAGAAAAATACCTAGTTCATTGGAAATGGTTTGCTCTAGGGATTATTGCTTCCATAACGTTAGCTTTTTTGAATTTGCGCTATAGTACACCAAAGTATAGTGTATCTACGACTATCTTAATAAAGAATGATCAAAAAGGAGGGCTCTCTGGTGAATTAGCAGCATTTCAAGATTTAGGTATTGTTGGAAACTCTGGAAAAAATATAGATAATGAAATTCAAATAATAAAATCTAGAAAATTAATTTTTGACGTTATAGAAAAATTAAATTTGAATATTAAATATATCTCAGAGGGTAGATTAAAGGAGTCTGAAATTTATAATAAAAATTCAATAAAATTTTTATTTGACACCTCTTCTTCTTCTCATAACTTAAATGCTGTTTTTAATATTCAAATCTTATCTGACCTAAAATTTAAATTATTTGATATAGATGGCAATTTTCTTTCTGACAATTCTTTTAACGAGCCTGTAATTCATCCTAATTTTGGTAGTTTCAAAATTGTTAAAACTTCATTATTTAGTAAAAACTCAATAAATACGAATCTTAAAATCATAATTTCTTCTATAGAAAACACAATAAACTCTTATCAAGGAAGAATATCAGTAGACCCCGTTAGTAGAGGTTCTAGTGTATTAAAACTTTCTCTTCAATCTGCAATTATAGAGAAAGCTCAAGATATACTTGATGAACTTGTAACACAATACAATGAAGATGCAATAAAAGACAAAAAAGAAGTTTCTGAAAAAACAAATAGTTTTATTATTGAACGATTAAGTAACATTGGAAAAGAACTCGCTATAATAGATGATAATATTGAAACTTTTAAAGATCAAAATAATATTACTGACATACAGTCTGAAGCTCAATTAACTCTACAAACGAATACTGAAAATCGTCAAAAATTAATTGAAGCTACCACTGAATTAAATTTAGCAAAATCATTAGATAATGAATTAAATAACAATGACTATTTACCATCAAACTTAGGATTATCTGATTCAAATATAGGACAATCAATCAATCAATATAATCAATTTATCGCTCAATTAAAACGTTTGGAAAAGAGCGCTGGAGCTAAAAACACTGCTCTTATTCAGGTTCAAGAAGAAATTTCAAACCTAAAAAAATCATTAAAACGTAGTCTTCTAAACTCTGTTAGATCTTTACAATTTAGAGTTAATAGCTTACAAAAAGAATCAAATAGATTTAATTCTAAAATTTCTTCAATACCTAGTAAAGAAAGAAAGTTTTTAGATATTGCTCGTAAGCAGCAAATTATAGCTGGTTTATATTCTTATTTGTTAAATAAAAAAGAAGAAACAGCTATATCATTAACAGCTACTGCTGTACCGAACGCAAAAATTATAGATAAAGCTTATGGATCTAACACGCCAATAAGCCCTAAAAGAAAAATAATATATTTATCTGCCCTACTTTTTGGAGTCTTAATCCCATTTATAATTATATATTTAAGAGATTTACTAGACACTAAAGTTCATACTAAAAAAGATATTGAAGAACATACAACAATCCCTTTTTTAGGCGATATTCCACACTCTACAACTAAAGAAAAAATAGTTATCAATGCTGGAGCTCGCTCTAGTACTGCAGAAGCATTTAGATTGATTAGAACCAATTTAGATTTTATGCTCCCTCAAAAAATTAATAAAGGAAAAATAATTTTTGTAACCTCTACAACAAGTGGTGAAGGAAAATCTTTTACCTCTATTAATTTAGCTGCCTCTTTATCTTTATCTGGAAAGAAAGTTATTTTAGTTGGTATGGATCTAAGAGCTCCTAAAATTACTGAATACCTTGAAATTGCAGACAGAAAAGGGATTACTAATTATATTACGAACGAAAGCATTACATTAGATTCTTTAAAATTTAATATTGATGAAATTCCTAATTTAGATATTATAGCTTCTGGTGCGATTCCCCCTAACCCAGCTGAACTACTTATGACGGATAAAATTAGTTCAATTTTTAGTGAACTAGGAACTACCTATGATTATGTAATTATAGACACTGCTCCTGTAAACTTGGTTACAGATACTTTGTTAATTTCTAAATATGCTGATATTGTTTTATATGTAGCCAGGGCAAATTACCTAGATAAAAGAATGTTAATTGTTCCGCAAAGTCTATATAAAGATAAAAAGCTACCTAAATTAGCTATCGTTTTAAACGATACGGATATGAACCGTGGTTATGGATATGGGTATGGGTATGGGTATGGGTATGGGTATGGAGTAGCAGAAGAAGATACAAAACCTTGGTATAAAAAAATATTTTAAAAATTCAGATACTAAAAAAGGAAGCAAAATTACTTCCTTTTTTAGTATCTGAATTTTTTATTATTCTCTAACAAATGTTCAATTTGCTTTTTTGTTTTTGTATTTCCTATGGTATTCAATAACTTTAAGTGCTTATGATGGTGGGTATCTGTACCCACAAAATCATATAAATTTTCTTTTAATAGTTTTTTCGCTGTCTTTTGCACCCCTTTTCCATATTGTGCTGTTAAAGACAATAAGTTTAATTGAAAAACACAACCTGCCTTTTTTAATTTATAATAATCATTAAAATCATTATGGTAAAAACTATAGCGCTCAGGATGTGCTAACACAGGCTTATATCCTTTTAATTGAATTTGATACAGTATATCATACAAGTTATAAGGAGCATTAAAATATGACATCTCTACGAGAATAAAGTTATCTTTTAACACTAGAATATCGTCTTTATTCAAACGCTCAATAAACTGTTCATCCATCATATACTCAGCTGCAGCGTTTATCTTTATATCTTTCAACCCTCTATTATCTAATTCTACTCTTACCTCTTTAAGTTTACCTTGTATTAATTCAGTAGAGTTAGGATATACATCCCCTAAAACATGAGGAGTTGTAATAAAATTTTTTATTCCATAAGAATACATTTTTAATAGTAACGATATAGTATCTTCTAAATCTTTTGCGCCATCATCTATTCCCGGTAAAAGATGAGAATGAATATCGACAAAACCTTCTGGAAAAAACTGTTCCAAAGAAATTTCTTTTTTCTTGAAAAAAAACATAATTATAATTCTCTTATTTAATTACAAATTTAATACAATAAATGTATAACAAACTTTATACCACTACTAATTATATAAACAAATTATATTAAGTATTACTTTTTTAAATTGGTTGTTTATATTTGAAGCAAAAACTACAAAATGATTTTAATTGCAGATGGAGGTTCAACAAAAACAGATTGGATTGCTCTTAATAAAAATGATAAAAAAGAGCTTTTTAGAGCTAAATCATTAGGCTTAAATCCTGCAGTTCTTTTAAAGAATCAATTATTACATCGAATCGATAAAACGCCTGAATTAATTGCTATAAAATCGAAAGTACAAAAGATTTATTTTTACGGAGCAGGTTGTGGATCGCCACAATCTATTCAGATTTTAGAAGCGGTATTACAAATAGTTTTCCCAAATGCAAAAATCACTATTTCAGAAGATCTTTTAGGTGCTGTTTACGCAGCTACTGCTAATAAGCCTGCCATTGTTTGTATTTTAGGAACAGGATCCAACAGTTGTTATTATAACGGAACCTCTATAAACAAAATTCATCCATCACTGGGATATACAATTATGGATGAAGCTAGTGGTAATTATTTTGGTAAACGATTATTAAGAGATTTCTACTATCAAAAAATGCCTAAAAACTTAGCTAAAATATTTGCTAATCAATTTAATCTTGAGATTGATTTCGTTAAAATCAACTTATATAAAACACCAAATCCAAATATGTATTTAGCTTCGTTTGCAGAATTTATGTTCGAATACAAAAATGACCAATACATAAAAAAACTAATAAAGAAAGGATTTCGTAAATATTTCAAATATCAAATATTGCCTTATAACAAAGAATCCTCAACACCTCTTTACTTCATAGGCTCTATTGCTTATTATTTTAGCCATTTTTTAGAAGAGGTAGCATTAAAAAATAATCTAATCATTACCGATATAATACAACGCCCTATTGATGATTTAGTCAAATTTCACCAAAAGAACACTTTTTAACAAAGTGAAACAATTCTCTCTAAAGCCATTCCCCTTGATCCTTTTATCAAAATAATGCTTTTTTTAACCGGGTTATTTAATAGATGTTCTTTCAACTCCTCAAAATCTAAAAACTTAAGATAGTTTGTTTCTGTTTTATGGAAGTGCTCTCCAATAAAAAAGACTGAATCAAATTTAAATTCTGTAGCTAAATCGACTATATTTTGATGCTCTTTAACGCTGTAATCACCCAATTCAAACATATCACCAATGATAATAGTTTTATGTCTACTTTCAAGATCGTTAAAGCTTTCTAAAGCGGCTTTCATACTCGTTGGATTTGCATTATACGCATCAAGAATAATCTTGTTATTATCCGTATCAATTACCTGAGATCGATTATCTGATGGAATAAAGTTTTCAATTGCTTCTTTTATTTTCTCTTTTGATACCTTAAAATAATGACCGATAGTGATCGCTGCGGCAATATTTGAAAAATTATAAGCACCAATTAAATTACTTTGTATTTCTAGTGAATCAAATGATAATTTAACAAACGGATTTGCATTTATATAAACAATAGACTCATTAAATAAAACAACAGTTGCTTTTGTAGTTTTAACTAATTGAATAGAATCTTCTGGATT
This sequence comes from Tenacibaculum retecalamus, assembly GCF_027941755.1. Lineage (NCBI taxonomy): Bacteria > Pseudomonadati > Bacteroidota > Flavobacteriia > Flavobacteriales > Flavobacteriaceae > Tenacibaculum > Tenacibaculum retecalamus. The sequence continues at coordinate 2,276,709 of NZ_CP115916.1, forward strand.
AACAAAAACTTTTTTTTCATTACTAATTAAGAAATCATACAACTCCGATTTTGCCTTAACAACGCCTTCTAGAGAGCCAAAACCTTCTAAATGTGCACTTCCAAAATTGGTTATATATCCAAAATCCGGATTTGATATCTCTGATAAACAAGCAATTTCATTAGGATGATTTGCCCCCATTTCAACAATACCAATTTCGGTTGCTGCCGTCATAGATAATAATGTTAGCGGCACACCAATATGATTATTCAAATTACCTATTGTTGCTGTTGTCTTATATTTTGATGATAATACAGCATTAATTAACTCTTTCGTTGTCGTTTTACCATTACTTCCTGTTAAAGAAATAATTGGAATCCCTAACATATCTCTGTGATATTTTGCTAATTCTTGGAGTGTTTTTAACACATCTTCAACTAAAATTATATTTTCTGAAGTTTTATATGCTACCTCATCAATAACTGAAAAATCAGCGCCTTTCGCTACGGCTTCTTCAGCAAATTTGTTTCCATTAAAATTTTCTCCTTTTAATGCAAAAAAAATGGTATTCTCTCTAATATTTCTAGTATCCGTATCAACTAAACCATGTTGAATATATAACTTATATAAATCTGCTATCTCCATGTTGTAAAAATAAAAAAACCTCATTGAATTTCAATGAGGTTTTTTATTGTATTATTTTGTTTATTTAGCTTTATCCGGAACAGCTCTTTTTCTTTTATTTAACATCATTGGCCCCATTTTGTCGGTAGCACATCTAAATCCTATGAAGTTAGTTGCCATATATTCTGGAAAGTACCTTCTTTGAGCAGGATCTAACCAATATTCTCTATCTGCCCATGAACCTCCTTTATAAACTCTAGATTTATCACTAACCAACGTAGTTCTTCTTTTAGAGTCGTACTTATAATTATCGATTGCATTCCCTAAAGAATCTCTTTCAGATTCTGGTTTTTGAGGTGAATTATACATTCTTGAAGCACTATCTAACTGATCTTTATCTAAACCATAATCTTTCGAAGAAGATTGATCTCCATCTCCTAAGCTTGAGTTATTTGCTAAGTTATAATTTCTTCTCATATAAGTATCTTCCTTTGTAATTGGAATATACTTAACACTTCCTGGTAAATCTTTAGGTACAATTCTTCCGTTTTCTAGAGTATCATATTCTATCTCCCCCATTTCATCTCCAACAATAACAACCTTACCGTTTTGATCTATTAACTTTTTTGTAAAAACATTTCCTCTGAAATAATTAAAGTCATTTGCTTCAGAATCAATTATAGGACGATACACATCCTCTACCCATTCAGCAACGTTACCTGACATGTCATACAAACCATAAGCATTTGGTGGATAACTCCTAGCTGCGTTAGGGATATCTGACCCATCACTACTCCAACCTGCAATACCACTATAATCCCCTTTACCTTGTTTAAAGTTAGCTAACTGATCTCCTCGCCTTCTCTTATCTCTATCACGTGTATATTTACCGTCCCAAGAATATTTTTTTCTTCCACGAATATTATTATACTCACGATTTTCGAAAACTGCTTTTGCTGCATATTCCCATTCTACCTCTGTTGGAAGTCTAAATTTCTGTGCTAAAATTCCATCCGAAGATGTAACTTGTCTACCTGAAAACTTATCTTTCTCTGGTTTTGGTTCTCCTTTTTTTCTTGGTAATGGAATTCCTTTTTTATAAATTGTTGAGTCTCCTTCAAACAACGCGTATGGATTTGTTAAATAAGTATCCGTATCAAAGTTATTTTTACCTCTAAAACTTAATGAATCTTCTTTAAAGATATTTTTAATAACACCTTTATCCATTAATATTTTTAAATTCACTGCATTTGTACGCCATTTACAGTATTTATTAGCCTGTAACCAACTAACACCTACAACAGGGTACTCTGCATAAGACGGATGTCTCAAATAACTTTCTGATAGTAAATTTGTATTTCCTAATCCTTTTCTCCACACCAAAGTATCTGGTAAGACAGAGTGATAAATATTCTTAAACTGTGGCTCTTCTGGAGGAAATATGTCTTTTGTATATTGCATAAACAAACCATATTCTGCATTTGTAACCTCAGTTTCATCCATATAAAAAGAACGAACGTGCATTTTCTTTGGTGTTGTATTCCAATCAAACATAACGTCATCTTGCACTAATCCCATCGTAAAACTACCTCCTTCAATATGCACCATTCCTGGAGGTACTCCTTTACCATTTTTATCTTCACCTTTTAAATAACCTCCATAATTAGGGTCATTAAAATTCCAACCAGTCAATGAAGATCTACTTGAACTACCACTTCTATTGCTCTTACAAGAAGAAACCAATAACACAGTGACAATCAATAAACTAAATATTTTTAATGTGCTTTTCATGTATTTTCAACTATTTTAGGGGTGGCGCAATTTACAATATTTATAACTCCTTACAACTAATTTATTTATAAATTGAAGTATATAGTGTTGCTATTGCAAGATTACTAACGACCATTATTTAAGTTTAGTATTACGAATTTAAGAAAAAGATTAAATATGCACCATTAAAAATCATTATTTTATACAACACAATATTCAAATTTTTATATCGTTTAGAACTTATACTTAAAAAAAAACATAAAACTTTAGCATTTTTTTAAGAAAACTTTATATTTGCTCAACTAACAATCAAATTATTACATGAAAAAATTATCTTTTTTATTATTTTTTGTCTGTTTTGCCCTTCAAACCAAAGCACAACAAATTACAACAGCAACACCTTTTTTATTAATATCGTCTGACGCACGTGCTGGTGGTATGGGAGACGTTGGTGTCGCAACATCTGCTGATGCATTTTCTATTTTTCATAATCCTGCTAAAACAGTTTTCAATGAAAACAAAATAAGTATTGGCTTAAATTACACACCTTGGTTACGTAATTTAACTGATGATATTTTTGTTGGAAACGCATCTTATGTAAATAGGTTTAAAGAAAATGCTGCTTGGGGAGTGGATATTAAATATTTCTCTCTTGGTCAAGTTCAATTAACAGATTTAGACGGTAATAGTCAAGGAACAATAAACCCGAATGAATTTGCTATTACAGGTATCTATTCTATGAAATTGAGTGAAAAATTCTCAATGGGTGTTGGATTTAAATACATCAACTCTAACCTAGACATTAACAGTAGTAGTATTAATGCGGTAAACTCAATAGCTTTTGATCTTTCTGGATATTATCAATCAGACGAGAAGAACTACGGAAATTTTAATGGTCGTTATCGCCTAGGATTTAATATCGCAAATATTGGTCCAAAAGTACAGTATACTAACGGAGGTTCTGAAAGCTTTATTCCAACTAATGCAAAATTAGGGGGTGGTTTCGATTTTATTTTAGACAGCAAAAACACGTTGGGTCTTAGTCTCGAATTCACAAAATTATTAGTTCCTTCTAGCGGAGCTGATTCCTCTAGAGGTTGGTTCGAAGGAATGTTTACTTCTTTAGGTGATAGAGATTTTAGTGAAGAGCTTAAAGAAACAACTTGGGCGTTAGGTGCCGAATATTCATATAATAATGCATTTGCTCTTAGAGCTGGATACTTTCATGAAAGTGAACAAAAAGGCCTGAGACAATTTTTAACTTTCGGTACTGGTTTTACAGCCAAAGCATTTAATTTAGATTTATCTTATTTAATAAATACATCATCAGTTAATAACCCGCTAGAAAACACTTTACGATTTTCTTTATCATTTGATTTAGGAGAAATTTACTAGGTTTATTAAATTGTAGATTTTTTTTAATAAATTCGTATCATAATACAAAAGCAGTCTAACAGGCTGCTTTTTTTGACCAACACTATTTCTTTATGGAAAAAATAGAATTAAAGACTTCTGCGACTCTTTTTAACAATGTATCGGAATTAGCTCAAGAAGATAAATTACTTATGGATAAAGCCATTGAAGCGAGAGCTAAAGCTTACGCCCCTTACTCTAAATTTAGCGTAGGTGCTGCTTTCTTATTAGAAAACGGTGTAATTATTTTGGGTAACAACCAAGAAAATGCGGCATATCCATCTGGAATGTGCGCTGAGAGGGTTGGAATATGGAAAGTTGGCTCTGAATTTCCTGGAGTGAAAATTAAAAAATTAGCCATTACTGCTGCTTCAGAAAATTTAACAGTAGACAAACCTGTTGTAGCCTTGTGGTGCATGTAGACAAACTTTATCTGAATACGAAATCAATCAAAAAGAACCAATAGAAATACTTTTTATGGGAGAAATTGGCAAGGTTGTAAAAACAACATCGTTACTTTCATTACTTCCTTTTTCTTTCGATAGCTCATATTTATAAACACACTCTAGAAATCACAAGCTCAAAAAAGATAACTCTTTTTTTAAAATATTTAATTATAAAGCCATTTTTTAAGGATTCTACAATTCTTTTAAAATGGCTTTAAATTAATGCTTTAGTGTAATTTAAAATGCTTTATTTGTATCTACAATCCCTAATAATTTAGAATGACATCAGCAGTAATTACAGGTACAGGTTCATACATCCCCTCAATAAAAAAAGAAAATAATCAGTTTTTAGAAAGTTCATTTTTAAATGCTGATGGAACTTCTTTTAAAAACACGAACAGTGTAATTATTGAAAAATTTAAATCGATTACTGGTATTGAAGAACGTCGATATACTACGGATAATTATACGGCTTCTGACCTAGGATATTTTGCTGCGGAAAAAGCAATAGAAGATGCCGATTTAAATGCTGAAGAATTAGATTACATAATATTCGCTCATAATTTTGGAGATGTAAAAAAAGACGCTATCCAAAGTGATATACTTCCTAGTTTAGCTAGTCGCGTAAAACATTTACTCCAAATAAAAAATCCAAATTGTGTTGCATATGATATTTTATTCGGATGTCCAGGTTGGGTTGAAGGTGTCATTCAAGCACAAGCTTTTATAAAAGCAGGGATTGCTAAGAAGTGTTTAGTTATTGGTGGAGAAACTTTATCGCGAGTTGTTGATAAGTACGATCGTGATTCTATGATTTATAGTGATGGCGCAGGCGCTTGTGTTGTTGAATTAAAAGAAGGTAGTGAAAGCGGAATCTTAAGTCATGCCTCACAAACTTTTACCAAAGAAGAAGCGTATTTTTTATTCTACGGAAACTCTTTTAATAAAAATTTAGATAAAGATGTTCGTTATATAAAAATGCACGGACGTAAAATTTACGAATTTGCATTAAATAACGTGCCTAAAGCAATGAAAACTGCGCTAGATAAAAGTGGAATTGAAATTGACGCAGTTAAAAAAATATTCATTCATCAAGCAAATGAAAAAATGGATGATGCAATTATCAAACGTTTTTATAGATTGTATAAAAAGCCAATTCCTGTAGGCATTATGCCGATGAGTATTCATAAACTAGGTAACAGCTCGGTGGCAACCGTACCTACTTTATTAGATTTAGTACTAAAAGGGAATGTCGAAAATCAAGAAGTACAAAAAGGCGATGTAATAATACTTGCGTCTGTGGGTGCGGGAATGAATATAAACGCTGTCGTTTATCGTTATTAAAAAACTTCAAAAAATCTAAATTCAAATACTAAAAGTCTAAAATCTAAGTACTATTTTTGCATATGCAACAACACAACGTACTTATTTTAGATTTCGGATCGCAATACACACAACTTATTGCTCGCCGTGTTAGAGAATTAAACATTTATTGTGAAATTCACCCGTATAACAAAATTCCACAAAACTTAAACGACTTTAAAGCTGTAATCCTTTCTGGTAGTCCAAACTCTGTTCGTTCAGAAACGGCTTTACATCCTGATTTATCAGAAATTAGAGGAAAAAAACCAGTATTAGCTGTTTGTTATGGAGCGCAATATTTAGCCCACTTTTCTGGCGGATTAGTAGCACCATCAAACACAAGAGAATATGGTAGAGCAAACTTATCGTTTGTAAAAGAAGGAGAAGAATTCTTTTCAAATATCTCTGAAGGAAGTCAGGTTTGGATGAGTCATTCAGATACTATCAAAAACTTACCAACAAACGGAATATTATTAGCAAGCACTCACGATGTAGAAAATGCTGCTTATAAAATTGAAGGAGAAACAACATATGCAATTCAATTTCACCCAGAAGTATATCATTCTACTGATGGTAAACAATTATTACAAAATTTTTTAGTTAATATAGCTGAAGTAGCACAAACTTGGACACCAGATTCATTTGTAGATGAAACAGTTGCTGATATACAAGCAAAAGTTGGAACAGACAAAGTTGTTTTAGGTTTATCTGGAGGTGTAGATTCTACCGTAGCAGCCGTATTATTACACAAAGCTATCGGAAGTAATTTACACTGTATATTTGTTAACAACGGATTATTACGTAAAAATGAATATACTGATGTTTTAAAACAATACGAAGGTATGGGCTTAAACGTAAAAGGAGTAGATGCTTCGGCACGTTTCTTGAATGAGCTTGCTGGCTTAAGTGACCCAGAAGAAAAACGTAAAGCTATTGGTAAAGTTTTTATTGATGTTTTTGATGATGAAGCAAATCAGATTGATGATGCAAAATGGTTGGCACAAGGAACAATTTATCCTGATGTGATTGAGTCTGTTTCTGTAAACGGTGGCTCATCAGCAACCATTAAAAGTCATCATAACGTGGGTGGTTTACCTGATTTTATGAAACTTAAAATTGTAGAGCCTTTACGAATGATTTTTAAAGATGAAGTTCGTCGTGTAGGAGCTTCTATGGGAATTGATAAAGACTTATTAGGTCGTCATCCTTTTCCTGATCCTGGATTAGCTATTCGTATTTTAGGAGATATTACCGAAGAAAAAGTACGTATTTTACAAGAAGTGGATGCTGTTTTTATCAACGGATTAAAAGAAGATGGTTTGTATAATAAAGTATGGCAAGCAGGCGCAATTTTATTACCAGTAAACTCAGTTGGAGTAATGGGAGATGAAAGAACGTACGAAAAAGTAGTTGCCTTACGTGCAGTAGAAAGTACTGATGGTATGACTGCCGATTGGGTAAATTTACCATACGAATTTTTACAAAAAATATCGAATAAAATTATAAACAATGTAAAAGGTGTTAACAGAGTTGTGTACGACATTAGCTCTAAACCACCTGCTACAATTGAGTGGGAATAAAATTCTAAAGAAAAAAATAAATGAAAAAGTTACAGTTTTTACTCTTAGTTTGTATTTTAACATTTGCCGTTTCTTGTGGTCAACAGAAAAGGTATGTGTCCTACAAAACTCAAGAAGGTGAAACAATGCGCGATATTGCTAGTCGTCTTAATATGAAAACAAAGGATTTATTACGTTTAAATCCTGATGTTGATAGACGGCCAGATGCTAATACCGTAATTGTTATTCCAAACCCTGAATTAAACAAAGAAAAATCAACAAAAGTAATAGATACTGTTGTTAATGATACTGAAAATGAAAATTTAGAAGATAGCAACGAAACATCTGGAGAAGAAAACGCTTCAGATGTTTTTCAACAAACAATATATGAATACGAAAATCATACTGTAAAAGCAGGAGAAACTGTTTATCGAATTACTAAGCAATATGAGATTACTAAAGATGATTTAATTAAATGGAATCCTGAATTCCCAGGAATCGAACGCAATATTTTAAGTATCGGTCAAGTATTAAAAGTTAAGTCAATTGAAAAAACAATAACAATTGATAGAAAAGAGGTTTTAAAAAGCTTTTTAACACACACCGTTAAAAGTAAAGAAACAGTGTATAGTTTAACTCGTTTTTATAACATTTCGAAAGATGATTTAATTCGTTTAAATCCAGAATACCCTGGAATTGTAAACAATGAATTATCAATTAACCAGTTATTAAAAATAAAACCAATTGAAGAGGTGAATCCGAATGAAAACTTTCTTTTTTACAAAGACAGTATTCAAGAAGATGTCGCTATTAATTTAGCTATTCTACTTCCCTTTAAAGCTGAAGAATATAAAACAATTTCTTCTAAATATATTTTTAGTAAAGACAAAAACAGTTCTGCTCCATTAGCAAACATGGTTCTCGATTTTTACACTGGTGCTGAAATAGCTATCGATTCAATAAGAAAACAAGGCGTACACGTGAATCCAACTATTTTTGATACCGGAAACAGAGGCAATAACATTACTACAATTTTAGCAGAAGATAAACTGAATAATACAGATGTTGTTATTGGCCCATTTTATTCTGATAAAGCTGAAATAGTTGCTAAAAAAATTAATGCACCTGTTGTGTTTCCTCATTTCTCGAATAACCAACATGAATTTTCAGCAAAAAAACTTATTAAATCAGCTCCTGATAAAAATAATTATACCGATTATTTAATTTCTCATTTAAAAGACAATTATAAAGGTGAACAAATATTTGTTGTAGGTGATGGTAAAATACCATCTAATAATAAAATCGTTAAAATTGTTAATCAATTAAAAAGACACGATTCTATTAAAAATATTCATGTTTTAAAACCTGAAAAAGGATACATAAAACGAAAGTTATTTACAGATAAAATGACCGCTAAAAGGCATAATTGGGTTATCATTACTTCTAACGACAATGTAACAATTGCAGATGTTTTAAATAGTATGATTGGTGTTCCTGATGAAGTAACTGTTCAGGTTTTTGCTATTGAAAAGAGAGACTCTTACGATAAAATAGACAACAATAAGTTAGCAAGCGTAGATTTTACTTACGTTTCTAGTTCTTTTGAAGACAACACTTCTAATGAAGCAAAAGTATTTAACCAAAAGTATTACGCAAAAAACAATACCACTCCTTCTAGCTATGCTATTAAAGGTTTTGATATTACTTATGATGTTTTAATGCGATTGGCTTCTGGTAAAAATTTAATGAATACTTTTAAAGAAGGAGTATCACTTCGATTAGAAAATAAATTTGATTATCGTAAAAGAGCTTTTGGTACAACAAGTAACAAAGGACTCTTTATCATTAAATATAATAAAGATTTAAGTTTAACTAGACTTAAATAAAAACAAAAATGGTATGTCATTAACCTAATTTTAGTGACGTACCTTTTTTAATTATTTATACATTTCTTCATAATACTTTTGATAATCTCCACTTGTAACATTATCTACCCATTCTTGGTTTTCTAAATACCATTTTACTGTTTTTTCTATCCCTTCTTCAAACTGCAATGATGGTTGCCAACCTAATTCATTCTTTAATTTAGAAGAATCAATTGCGTACCTAAAATCATGACCCGCTCTATCAGCTACGAAAGTTAACAGCTTTTCAGAAGCTCCAGCATCTCTACCTAAATAAGCGTCAACAGTTTTAATTAATACTTTTATTAAATCTATATTTTTCCATTCATTAAATCCTCCTATATTATATGTATCTCCTAGTTTTCCTTTGTGAAAAATTACATCTATAGCGCGCGCATGATCATTTACAAACAACCAATCTCTCACGTTTTCCCCTTTTCCGTATACAGGTAAAGGCTTATTATTACAGATATTATTTATAAATAACGGAATTAATTTTTCTGGAAATTGAAACGATCCATAGTTATTAGAACAATTAGAAATTACAATTGGCAAACCATAAGTATCATAAAAAGTTCTTACAAAATGATCTGAAGACGCTTTTGAAGCTGCGTATGGAGAATGAGGGTCGTAAGCTGTGGTTTCTGTAAAAAAACCTTCATCACCTAAACTTCCATATACCTCATCTGTAGAAACGTGATAAAACATTTTATCCTTATAATTTCCCTTCCAGGTATTTTTGGCTGCTTGTAACAAACTTAAAGTTCCCATTACATTTGTTTGCGCAAAAGAAAAAGGATCTTTTATAGATCTATCTACATGAGATTCTGCTGCTAAATGAATAACACTATCTATGTTGTATTTTATAAATATTTCTTCCATTAAGTTATGGTCACAAATATCAGCCCTTACAAACGTATAATTAGGTTTCCCATCAAGATCTTTTAAATTCTCTAAGTTACCAGCATATGTTAATTTATCTAAATTAATAATATTATAATTCGGATAATTATTAACAAATAACCGCACTACATGAGAACCTATAAAACCAGCACCTCCTGTTATTAGTATGCTTTTCATTTTATCCTTTTTGTAATTCGTTAATACATTCTTTTAAAGAATCTCTCCAATATGGAATTTCAACATTAAAGTCCTTCTTAATTCTTGATTTATTCATCACAGAATATTGGGGTCTTTTTACCGTTGTTGGATATTCCTTTGTTGTTATTGGGTGAACATTACAATCTGTTTTAGACATTGTCATAATTGCTTTTGCAAAATCATACCACGATGCTACTCCTTCATTAGAATAATGATAAATCTTATTTTTTTTATCAATTTTTTCTTCTTTTACAAGTACATCTATACAGGTCTTAGCCAAATTTTTTGCATATGTAGGTGTTCCTATTTGATCAAAAACAACATTTAAATTCTCTTTTTCCTTTCCTAAACGAAGCATTGTTTTAACAAAATTATTACCATAACTAGAATACAACCAAGATGTTCTTATTATTATCGCTTCAATAGATAAATTTAATAAGGCTTCTTCTCCTGCCAATTTCGTTTTTCCATAAACCCCTTCTGGATTAACCTCATTATTTTCGGTGTAAGGAATAAAACTTTCTCCACTAAAAACGTAATCAGTAGAAATATGAATCAGTTTTCCTCCGTTTTGTTCAATTGCTTTACCTAAATTAAAAACTCCAGTAACATTAATTTGTGTTGCTTTTTTTATTTCTTTTTCGGCAGTATCTACAGCTGTGTATGCAGCACTATTAATAATCGCTGTTATTTTATTTGATTGAATGTATTCATTTACATCATCAAAATTACTTATATCTAAACTTTTTGAGCCTTCGAAAAAAAAGTAAAGTTGAGGATAATTAGAGGACAATTCTCTAATTTCTGAACCTAATTGACCATTTGCTCCTGTAACTAATATGTTCATGATTAATATTTAAATGGACTTTTAAAATCTTTTAAATACTCCAACTTGGTATCTTTATCTGATAAATGTATTTCTGCTGATTCAATTTTCCAATCAATATTTAATTCTTGATCGTCCCATTTTATTCCACAATCATGTTCTGGAGCATACTTATTATCTACTTTATAAGCAAAAATTGCAGTTGCTGACAACACTACGAAACCGTGCGCAAAACCTCTAGGTATAAATAACTGTTTCTTATTTTCTTCTGATAACTCAATAGCTACGTGCTTTCCATAATTCGGTGAGCCAATTCTTATATCAACAGCAACATCCATAATCCTACCCTTAATACAACGCACTAATTTTGCCTGAGCAAATGGTGGTTTTTGAAAATGCAGGCCTCTTAAAACACCTCTTGTAGACATGGATTCATTGTCTTGTACAAAAGTGGTGATTTTAATATTCTCATTAAATTGTTGCTGATTGAATGATTCTAGAAAATAACCTCTTTCATCTTTAAAAACTCGAGGCTCAATAGTTACAATGTCTTGAATTTCAGTTTTGGTAAAAATCATTAGAATTATTTTAATAACGAATCAAATTTACTAATAATAAATGGAGTACAGGTTTCTTTTAAAAATGAAAAAGAGCTCAACGCTAAAGTAAACTTAGTATTGAAATTGATCAGATTCCTGCCTTTGCAAGAATGAGGTTTTTTGATGATGCATTGCTCAAATAAATGCAACCTGTCATTGTTTTAACAATACCGTACTTCACGTCAACCTGAGCTTGTTTCAGGTTCGCATTACTACAATTAGATCTTGGATGCGATGCTGAAATAAATTTAGAATGACTCTACTACACTATTGAGTTATGAATTTAAACGAATATGTTATTACTCTTTTACTAGGTTCAATAAATATTGTCCGTAACCATTCTTACGCAATGGTTCAGCTAGCTTCCTTACCTGTGCCTTAGTAATATAGTCCATATATAAAGCAATTTCTTCTAAACAAGCTACCTTTAATCCTTGGCGTTTTTCTATAGTTTCAATAAACTGACTGGCTTCTAATAAGGAATCGTGTGTACCGGTATCTAGCCAAGCAAAACCACGTCCCATAAGCTGAACTTTTAGCGCGTCATTTTCTAAATAATGTTGATTCACCGAAGTAATTTCCAACTCTCCTCTTTCTGATAGCTGTACTTTTTTAGCGATATCAATAACATTGTTCGGATAAAAATACAAACCTACCACCGCATAGTTCGACTTCGGATGTGCTGGTTTTTCTATGATCGACAAAGCATTACCCTTATCATCAAAATCTACCACGCCGTAACGTTCTGCATCTTTTACGTAATACCCAAAAACAGTTGCTTTTTTAGCATTTGTAACAGCCTCTTTTGCCAACTGTAACATTTCTGGTAATCCGTGACCATAAAAAATATTATCGCCTAAAATTAAACAAACATCATCATTCCCTATAAATTCTTCACCTATAATAAACGCTTGCGCTAATCCATCTGGCGAAGGTTGTTCAGCATAATTTAATTGTATACCTAAGTCTGTCCCATCCCCTAACAACTTCTCAAAATTCGGTAAATCTTCAGGGGTAGAAATAATTAGAATTTCTTTAATACCTGCCAACATCAATACCGACAACGGATAATAAATCATCGGTTTATCATAAACAGGAAGTAGTTGTTTTGAGACTCCTTTTGTTATGGGGTACAATCGTGTTCCAGATCCGCCAGCTAGTATAATTCCTTTCATAAGGTAAATATATAAAGTATTCCTGATTTTTAAAAAATCAGAAATATAAAGCTCAGAAATTACCTGAGCTTTGTTTTATTTTTTTATTAAGTTATAAACCGATTGTTTAATTCGTTCTCTGTCTTCGTTCGTTAAATTTGAACCACTAGGTAAACATAAACCGTTTTTAAACAAATCTTCGGATATTGTTTCTCCATAATATTCACAACCTTTAAAAACAGGCTGTAAATGCATTGGTTTCCATAGTGGGCGAGATTCAATATTATCTTTTTCTAAAGCTAAACGAAAATCTTCAGTACTAAAACCAGTTTTTGTTTTATCAATAACGATAGCACTTAACCAATGGTTAGAGAAATAGTTTTTAGTAGATTCAGTAAATACTGTTATTCCATTAATGCTTTGAAATAAATTTTGATAAAATTGATTATTGGCTCTTCTTAAACCAATATGTTTATCTAGCACTTCCATTTGACCACGACCAATTCCTGCAACAATATTACTCATACGATAGTTGTAACCAACTTGTGAGTGTTGATAATGCGGTGCGTTATCACGTGCTTGTGTTGCTAAGAAAATAGCTTTCTGTTTGTCCTCTTCGTTTTTACAAACTAAAGCGCCACCTCCAGAAGTGGTTATAATTTTATTTCCATTAAATGATAATATTCCAAAATCACCAAAGGTTCCGCATTTTTGATCTTTGTAAGTAGATCCCAAAGCTTCTGCTGCATCTTCAATTAATACAATATCGTATTTATTAGAAACAGCTACAATTTCATCCATTTTAGCAGACATACCGTATAAATGAACAACAATAATAGCTTTTGGTTTTTTATTTTCTGAAATTCCTTTTTTTATTGCTTCCTCTAAAGCCACAGGACACATATTCCAGGTATCTTTTTCACTATCTATAAAAACAGGATTTGCTCCTTGGTATTTAATAGGATTTGCTGATGCTGAAAAAGTCATACTCTGGCAAATAACGTCATCCCCATACTCTACAGCAGATAAAATTAATGCTAAATGTAAGGCTGAAGTACCTGATGCTAAACAAGCAACTTTTGAATTTTTACCTAAATACGATTCTAAATCTTTTTCAAAACCAACTACATTTGGTCCTAGTGGAGCTATCCAATTCGTATCATATGCTTCTTGCACATACTTCATTTCATTTCCTCCCATGTGCGGTGAAGAAAGCCATATTTTTGATTTCATAACTATTAATGGAATTTAATTGGTTTTGCAGGGATTCCTACAGCTGTGCAATTTTCTGGTAACGATTTAGCAACAACTGCTCCAGCACCAACAATTGTATTTTTCCCAATTATTAACTGATTGATAATTTTTGTTCCTGTACCAACATATACCCCTTCTTCTATTTCTACTTCTCCTGAAATATTAACAGAAGGCATAAATGCACAATAATCTTTAATTATTGTATCGTGTCCTACTGAGCACATTAAATTTAAAATAACAAAATCTCCAATCTTAATATTACATGTAATAATTGTTCCTCCGCAAATTATAGAACCTTTACCTATTTCTACATCATCTTTTGATATGGAAGCACCTGGATCTATGATACTAGGATAAACAATGCTTGTGTTTTTTATTTGATTAACAATTAAAGCTTTAACTACAGGGTCGCCAATTGAAATTACCAAAGCTAACTCTCCCTGATCGTAATCATTTAATTCCTTTACTCCTCCCAATACAGGATATCCATTAATAAGATTACCTTTCTTTAAACCATCATCATAAAAACCAATAAACTCAAAGGTATTTGGTGAACTCTCATTAATTTTATCTAAAATTGTTTTTACTTCTCTACCAAATCCTCCTCCTCCAAAAATTGCAATATTCTTCATAATTCTTTTATTAATTGTTTCCATAAAAAGCTTCCATTGTGGCTTGCCCTTCTTGAGAGATTCCTTCTGATTTAAATATTTTTAAAAAAGTTTTAAAAAATATTTTTACATCTAAAAAGAAACTCAAATTGTCTACATAATCTATATCATATTCAAATTTTCTCTTCCAACTAATAGCGTTTCTTCCATTAACTTGAGCTAAACCTGTAATTCCAGGTTTTACACCATGTCTTCTTTTCTGCTCTTCATTATAACGAGGTAAATATTCTACTAAAAGTGGTCTGGGACCTATTAAACTCATATCCCCTTTTAACACATTTAATAATTGAGGTATCTCGTCTAATGATGTTTTACGAACAAAATTACCAAGTTTTGTTAACCTAAGTTCATCTGACAATAAGTTCCCTTCAACGTCTTTTTTATCGTTCATAGTTTTAAACTTAATGACCTTAAATATTTTTTCTTTTTTACCTGGTCTTTGTTGGAAGAAAAAAGGTTTCCCGTTATTATTTATCATCAGTAAAATTAGAACAACAATAAATACTGGACTCAATAATATAAGACCAATTATACTTAATAACACATCAGATATTCTTTTAATAAAATATTTATACATTGTATTATAATAGTTTATATTCAGTCAATAAAGCTTCCCAAACAACTTTTTGTTCGTAACGTTCGCTTATCATTGTTCTTGCGTTTTCTTTCATATTAGTATTTAATACTATTTTTTTCATAGCATCGTATACAGCCTCTTTATTTTTTACTGGTATAATAAATCCGTTTTTATTTTCTTCAATAATTTCATTACATCCATTTATGTTTGAAACTATACTTGGTAAGCCCATTGCACCGGCCTGCATTACTACATTTGGAAAACCTTCTCTATAACTTGGAAATACCAAAGCATTTGCTATTGCAAAAAAAGGACGAACATCATTCATAAAACCAACAGAAATAATTTGCTTGTTATTATTTATTGCTCCTCTTGTACTACTCTTTAATGGATCTAATTCATCTTCAAATGGCTCTACTAACAGTAGTTTTACAGATTCTTTTTCTTTTGACAGTTTATTAAAAGCTTCTACTAGTTCATTAATTCCTTTATCTCCAACAATACGTCCTACAAAGATAAATACAAAATCATCTTTTTTAATACCTAACTGTTTCTTTAATTTGGCATTATCTTCTTTCAGAAACAAACTGGGGTTAAAATGTGTTGTGTTTATTCCATTAGAACTTCCATTAGCAATCACTTTAAGTTTATTGGTGATGGTAAATTTATTTTTTAAAATAATTTCTTGTAATCCGTAAGAATTAGGATAAACTTTGGTTGCACATTTATATGTTAATTTTTCTACAAAATTTAGCACCTTTCTTTTTCCCCCTCTTGCTTCTAAAAGAGGTAAACCTGCTACAGTGTGTAATCTATTTGGCACTCTTGCTAAATAAGATGCTAGCATACCAACAATACCTGCTTTTGGTGTATGTGTATGTACTATTTGTGGTTTTTCTTTTTTTAAAAACTTGTAAAGAAAATAGGTTGCTTTTAAATCTTTAAATGGAGTTATTTTTCTTGTAAGTTTAATATAAAAGGTATCAACATCTTCCTTTTTACCTATTTTTTTTAATTCTTCTCTACCAGAGCTAATTGCAGTAACTTTAAAATATTTTTTCATGAAAGCCATCTGCCCTTCAATCAATTTATCTAAAGACATTGGAACTGTAGTGATTCTTACTAACTTTGGTTTATTCATTTTTCAGTAGCTTTGAGTATACTTTTTCATATGACGAAACCATCTTTTTTATATCGAAATCTTCAGCTCTTTTAAAACACTTATCTGCTATTTTAGTATAAAACTCTTGATCTTCAGTTAATTCTAAAATTAACTTAGTAAGCTCTTTTACATCCCCTACTTCAAATAACAATCCTGCTTTACTTAAAACTTCAGCTAAACCAGAAACATTAGTACCTATAACAGGTTTTCTAACAGCCATACCTTCAATAGCTGCTCTACCAAAGCCTTCCCAATGACTAGATATAACAACTATATCTGACTTTTTTAAAATAGCACCTATGTTTTTCTTCATTCCTAAAAAACTAACTTTTTCTTCAACTCCTAACTTTTTTGTTAAGTTCTTACATGTTTGTATTCGTTCTCCATCTCCAACAAAAAGAACATGAAAGTTATCAGGTAAAACCGCAATAGTTTTTATCACCGTATCTTGATCTTTAGAGACTCTAAAACCAGCAACTTGTACTATTATCTTTTTCCCTTTAATTCTTGTTTTAATATCCTGTGAAAGTTCTTCCTTCGCTTCTTTCTTTACTTTGCTTATATCAACTCCATTATAAATTACACAAACACTATGTTTTCCTTTTAAATGATCTAAAAGATTTTTCTTAGTTTCTGGTGTTATTGCTACAATTTCGTCATACTGCTTATAAATTATTCTGTCAGTAATTTTTAATAAAAAATTGTCTCTTCTTTTGTTATAAGTACTATGCTCTGTATAAATTAACTTAGTTTTTGACCTTGTTATTATTTTAGCTATACCTACCCAATATAATGCAGGAAAAAGACTTACATGAACAACATCATACCTTCGAAGCAGCTTGCAAATTTTTAAGGTAATGAATGGATTATATATATTATTTCCTTCTCCTAATTTTTTTATATTTACATTATTATTTATTAATTCTTCTAAAAAAAATGTTTTAGCTCCATTTAATAACAAAACATCTACAGCAAATCCATTTTTAATATGATAAGGCACATTTCCAGCTACAGATCTTTCTGCACCGCCTATGTACAAGGAATTAATTACCCTTAAAATTTTCATCTGTATCTATTATTTTTTTTGTTCATCTAACCAAGCCTGAAAAACTATGACATCCCATAATTGATTTTCCCAGTTTCTCTTTTTAGATAAATGTTCTTTCCATTTATTCCTAACTATTTTTACATTAAAGAAACCTTCCTCTTTAAGTCTTTTTTCGTTTATTAAATTTTCACACCAATCTTTTAAAGCGCCTCTTAACCATTCAGCTAAAGGAACTGCAAAACCCATTTTTGGTCTTTCAATTAACTTTTTTGGCACATATTTATATAAAACTTCTCTTAACACCCACTTATCAACCCCTTCTCTAATTTTAAAGTTTAGAGGTAAAGACATGGCAAACTCAACAATTCTATGATCTAACATAGGCACCCTTGTTTCTAAAGAGTTAGCCATTGCAGCCCTATCTACTTTTGTTAAATTATTATTAGGCAAATAAGTAATTAAATCTGTAGCCATCATTTCTGCTAAATAAGAATCTACTTTTAAAGATCCTTTATTAAAAGTAGTAGGCACATTTTCGCTATTTAAAACCCAATCTGTTGATTGTAAGTTATGAGACATAAAACCTAAATGATAAAACTCCTCTCTATTTTTAAAACCTAACAGAGGGCTCATTTTTAAAACCTTATCAACTAAATTAATTTCTTTTCCTGTTCTGCTCTTTTTCCCTTTAAAAGGGAATAAACATGCTCCTAATACTCCTTTAGGTGTATTTGTTATTCCTGTTGAAATTCCTTTTCTTATAAAATAAGGAATTTTAGCAGATTTGTTCCATGATTTATTTGCTAACCTATATCTGTCATAACCACAAAATAATTCATCACCAGCATCTCCTGTTAAACTAACAGTTACTTTTTCTTTTGCTATTTTAGACACTAAAAAGGTTGGCAGTAGTGAGGCTTCAGAAAAAGGTTCTGTATAAATTTGAGGCATTTTAGGTACAATATCTAACACGTCTTTATTAGACATATACATGTCGTGATGATTTGTTCCAATATGATCTGCTACCTGTTTAGCATATTCTGCTTCATTATATTCCTTTTGTTCAAAACCTATAGAAAATGTATTTATTTTTTTTTTTGATTGTTTTTGCATTAATGCAACTATGGCACTTGAATCTACACCTCCAGATAAAAATGCTCCTAGTGGCACATCTGCTTGCATTTGTTCTCCTACAGATTTAGTTAATAATTCATCTAATTTAAAAACCGCTTCTTCTGGAGAGCCTTTATACTTAGGTTCTGAATTTTTATTTGCTATTCTTGTAGTAGACCAGTATTCTTTTTTTGAAATATTTTTAGTACTTATATTTATAGTCAATATATGTCCTGCCTCTAACTTAAATACATTTTCATAAATTGAGTATGGTTCTGGAATCGAACTGTGTTTTAGAAAAAGTGCTAAAGAATTTCTGTTTATTCTATTAGAAAAAAGTGGTACAGAACTAATTGATTTTATATCTGACGCAAAAACAAAGTTATTATTTACCCATCCATAATAAAGAGGTTTTTCACCCATTCTATCTCTAACTAGAGACAATTTACCTTTCTTTTCATCTATTAAAGCTATTGCAAACATACCTACCAATTGATCAATAGCAACATCTAGCCCCCACTTTTCTATAGCTATTAATATCGTTTCTGTGTCTGATGTACCTTTCCAATCAATTCTAAACTCTTTATTTAGTTTATTTCTAATTGATAAATGGTTATAAACCTCTCCATTAAAAACAATTTTATACCTATTTGATGGTGAAATCATAGGTTGGTGACCTGTTTCAGACAAATCTACTATAGATAATCTTGCATGCCCTAAACCTACTTTAAAATTTTCATTATAATATATACCATTACTATCTGATCCTCTATGATTCATTTTAGAAATCATAATATTTAAAACATCTGTATAATTAATTATATTACTTGAAATAAACCCAGTAATTCCACACATAATTTTTTACTTTTTACTTTTTATATAAAAATATAACATACCTCCCAAAGGTACTGCCAATAATGTTAATAATATTGGATTCTCTTTTTTTAAAAAATCTATAATCTTTTAGCATTATAGAGCTAGATATAAAATGAATTAAAGCCTTAAACCTAATTTTAAAATATTTAGAGTATTTAACTTCAATTGTTCTTGCAAACCTAAATCCCTTAGGGTGTCTTACATATTGTTTAAATATATTTCTGGTAGATCCATCATCTAAATACTCAACGATACACAAAACCTCATTCATACATAACAATTCGTAATCTTTATCTATCTGAAGAAATAAACTTCCTAATGGCACAAATTTTTCTTCTTTAAATATAGGGTATTTAGGGTACTTTTTTACCACCTCTGTTCTAAATATTAGTTTTTTATCTCCTGGAACCTTATGTTTATAATATAGATCTTCAAGGCTAGAACTTTTAATACTTTTAGGAAATTTTTCACCTAATATCTCACCATTCTTTAAAGCATCTAAACCAACAATACCTGCATATTTATCATCTCCGTTTTTTAACCAAAAATCAATTATTTTTTCTACAGCATCATCTGTCATATAATCATCTGAATCAATACAAACATTAAGTTCTGTATTAATATTAGCATACGCAGTATTATAACCACCATGCATCCCTAAATTATTTTGATAAACATACTCTATAATAATTTTATTTTCTTGACTCCACAAATCAACAAGTTCTTTAGTATTATCTGAAGAACCATCATCTATAATGAGCCATATAAAATCTGTTGATGTTTGTTTACATAAACTATCATAAACTTGATGCAAACAATAAGCTCTATTGTATGTTGGTGTAAATACTGTTAATGTTTTCATTTTAATTTTAATTGATTAGAAACATAAAATATGTAAATCCAAAATATAAAACCATAACTTTAGTTAAGACTTTTGGTTGATTTTTAAAAAATTGTTGTTTAAAAAACGGGTAAAAAATAACAATCGCCATCATAAACCATGATAAGTAAGCAAACCTATTAGAAAAATTTGCTCTAATTACTAATATCCAAAAAGCATTAGCTGCTAAATAAATATTAAATAACATTATATATGTTTTATCTTTAAATTGTTTTTTTATAATAAAAAAATATCCTGCATATACTGCTGATGCGCTATATAAAAGAAAGTCCCATCTAAAACCTGTATATGCAAAATCATCTCCATTTATATTACCCTGAGTTAAATAGCTCACCCTATCATCAAAACCAATTGAGGCAAATAAATTCTCCCAAAAACCACCTAAAATTAATGACAAAGGAATACACAATAACCAGCCCAATAAAAAATGCTTTGGATTTTTATATAATAAAGCAATTAAATATGCTGCTATAGGTATAATTGCACTAGAATGCACAAAGAATGCTATAGTTAAAAAAATATAAACATATTTTTTTTTCTTATTAATTAAAGAAAAAGCTAAAATAATTAAAGAAGTTGCAATTCCGTTTCTTATTCCATTAGTACCATAAGCCCAAAATGAAAATGAGCCCAAAAACATTAAAAAAGGTATATACATCGAATTACTAAACCATTTTTTACAAGCAATATATAGTGGTAATATATATAGTAACGAACACATTAAGAAAAAGGGTTTTGCAGTCATTATTGCACTACAAAACTTAACAAATACTTCCCAAAAAAATCTTTGGAAGTACGTATCATTCCCCCACCTGCATAGTATTCAAACACTCTATTATAAGTTGACATATCTCCGAAATAAGCACCACTTATAGGTCTTAAGCCCATATATAAAAAGACAATGAAAAATAATAAAAAAGAATTATAATTACTTTTACTTTTTTCTCCTTTTATTAAAGTTTTTAAACTGGCTGCAACGATTAAAAAGAGTAAAAACTTATAATATAATACTGTATAGTATTCTACCGGTATTAATGCCATAACGTTTTTTATTTTTTAAAAAGAGTTACCCATTTATCCATAATTATATCTTCATGAAACTTTATCACATTTTTATATGCGTTTTTACTGTACTCTTCTCGTTTTTTTTCATTTGTAATTAATTCGCTTAACTGTTTTGTAAATGATTCTATATCATTGTGTTTTACAATAACTCCATCTTCTTTATTTGAAATTATATTTTTTGGACCATGTGGCGAATTATACGATATAACTGGAAGCCCTGATGATAACGCTTCTAATAAAACCATAGGAAAGCACTCTGTTAAAGAAGTCATTGCGTAAATCGAAGCTTCTTTCATTTTATCTTCTAATTGGTTTGTTACCCCCTTCATTTCTATATTTTTAATCCCTCTTTGCTTTATAGTATCATCCAATTCCTTAACTAAATCTAGGTTGCCTTCTCCATATATATGAACAGACCAATCTTGATGTTTATTATAAAGTTGTTCCCAAACATCAATTAAGTGATCAAATTGTTTAACAGGAGCAATTCTACCTGCTGCTATAACAATTTGCTCTCTCTTACCTGACCTTATACTTGTGTTTTTATTAAAAAGAATAGCATTAGGTATTACTGTTAGGTTATTAGATTTATAATATTGCTTTTCATCATTATTTAACAGAACGACATGTGAATATTTTTTTTCAAAAAAATTATTAACTTTATTCATCATTTTTTTCATAAAGCTAGCGTTAACTATATCTTTTGATGAATAAAACCTAGAAGCATGAAACTCTCTAATTGTTTTTGTTTTTTTTGACAAAAGAGGTATAAAATAAAAATCAAAAGTGTAATTACATATCACAATGACATCCGGTTTTATCTCTTCTAATTTTTCTTTTATGCTTTTAAAGTGTTTTGGAACTTGTTTTAGATTATCTAAACTAAAATAACTTTTAGTTCTTGTATAATTTATACTTAAATCATGAAAATGTAGCTTTTTGTTCATCTCATAACAAAACGATTTTCCTTTTTGTTCACTCGTTATTAAATGTACTTCATATTTTTTATTTATAAAGTAATTAATCTTTTGGGCTAGTACTTTTTCTATTCCCCCATGTAAATATACCTGATCTGTACAGTAAACAATCTTCATATTACTTTATTAAATAACGTATTCCATTGACTAGCTATTTCATAAGAAGAATATCTTTTCACATTTTCTTTTGCTTTAAGCCCCATCCTTAACCTCAACTCTTTATCTTCAATTAATTTAATAAGTGTCTCTGAAAATTCCTCAATATTATTATTCTCAATCAAATAACCATCCTCATTATTCTTAATTATATCACCAGGTGCCATGCGGACAATCGTAAGATACGCACACTACCCCATAACTCATTGCTTCTATCAATACCATCCCAAATCCTTCCGTTCTTGAAGACATTGCAAATATTGAAGCTTTTTTATATTCACTTTCTATATTTTTAATTGGGTCATTCAATTCAATACTTTTATTTAAGTTTAATTTCCGGATTTTTTCTCCTAACTCTTTCTTTAAATTTTGTTTTCCAAATATCTTTAACTTCCAATCAGAGTGTTTTTTGTTTACTTTCTCCCATATATCAATTAATCGATCATAACCCTTATTAAAAGATTGAGTTCCTACAACTAAAACAATTTTCTCTTTTTCAAACGTTTTGTTTTCAATTTTAAAAGGTGATGGATTAGGTATAACAGTACAATTAACTTTTGGCCAATCAATAATGTTTCCTTTTGTGAGTACTATAAATTCATCAAACCTCTTGGCTTCAAATAACATTAGTTTTCGATTAACAAATTCTATACTTTTTTTTAAAATTGAAACTTTATTATTTTCAATAAAATTAAAATTAATTGATGCATGTCTTTCATATACTAATGGCGTTTTTTTTCCAAAAATAACAGGAAAAAGTAACCCTTTTAAACCGTCATCACACACAGAAATCACATTAGGTTTAATTATTTTTATTATTTTTTCAATTCCCTTTTTATATTTAAATAAATAAGAAAATGGGTTTCCTGATATTTTCACATCATAAAACTTAACTTTTGGATTAAACTTGTAAAACGTATTTTTATTTGCAGAATTTAACGTTAAAATAGCAACCTCATAATTAAACTCTTTAATAAGGTCATTTGTCTTAACGGCCAAAACACGCTCTAGTCCTCCAGAACCATGAACTCCATTTGTTATATATAAAAGTTTCATTTACTTTTTTGAAATAAATTTCATACACTTTTCTTTTAAAGGCTTAGCTAAAGAATGGTGTTTTTCAAAATTCTTAATTATTGTTTTCTCAGTAATTTTACCATTTAATTTAAAATTTGCTTTAAACTCACCTGTTTTACTATTAACATCAATTCTATTAAATAATTCTAAGATACCTTCAAACCTACAAGAATCTACAAAACTATCAAAACCGTTTACAAATATAACAGGTGTTCCCATTGCTAGACACGGTAGCGCACAATGAATTCTAGATGTTATTACTAGCTTCGCTTTTGCATATTTTTTTAATAAATCTTCTGCCATCGCAAATTTCTCTTCAGTTGTGTGCGTATTTGCAGGTGGTTCTTGATTTACATAAATAGCCTTATCCAATAAAGATTTGTCTATAATTTGTTTTAAATGTTTTTTCCTTTTTCCTATACTAAATATAGAACCGTTTAATATACTTTTTACAAATCTTTTAAAATTATAAGTAACTTTTTTATAGGTAGTATAACCATATAATGGATCTACAATATAAATATCATTTGTCCTTTGACTATCATCTACTTTATAGCTATCTAATGTTAAGGTTAAACAACCAGTAAAATACGCTTCAATTCCCTTTTCGTTAAGTGTGTCTGCAGTATATTGATCTCTACATCCTATAGGCTCGTGTTTTTTTAAATAAGTAACCCCTTTACTAGTAAGCATATGTGGTGCTGCGGTATTATTTAAATGGAAAGAAACAAATAAAGGTTCTATATTATCAGAAGGAATCCAATTATGAATGTTATGGGTAAACCAACCATTCATAATTAGCTTTATTTTCTCTCCTTTATAATCTGCTAATTTTTCTCTATTAATATACTCGTCTACTATAGGTAAAAATTGTTTTGCTGCTAAGCTTTGAATATTATCTCCTACATTATAAAATTTTTCATTTTCTTCGTATTTTAATAAACCGTATTTAATCATTTTCTTTGTCTTGTTTTTAAATAATATTTAAATGCTTTAGGGAATTTTTTTTGTAATCTAAATTTCACTCTAGCGATTTTTGATGTCTTAACATCAGTATTACTTAAAGAAAATAAAATAGCATTATTTAGTTCCTTAAGTTTTTCTAATTCTAATTCTTCATCTTTTAAGATAAAAAGAGTATGATTCGATTTTATCTTCTCTGAAATTTCCCACCAAAAATACTTAGTTCCCTTGGAAGAAATTCCTTTTTTAAATATCTTTATTATTTCATCATATATTTTTTCATCAATATCAAACCCATATTTAGACGGTGATTCATTATTGAGAAGAATTGCAATGATTGTTCTACAGCACTTTTCACATCTAGAACAATTTACTTTTTTATTTAAAAGAGAATAACACACCCTTAAGTTTGCTGTTTTATTAATTTTCTTAACAAAACCAACTATAAAATCTATTTTATCTTGCCTCTTTAATTCATAACCATCATGTATGATACTTGTACCTCCCCATTTAATATTATTATCTATATCCGGTGTTGAACCCCATGCTATATCAATATTATCAGTATATGACGAAGCTATATAACTTTCTTTGTAACCTTTTACAAATGAAAGAGGAGCAATAAGTCCATTTAAAGCTAATCCATGTTGAACTTTACCCCACCAACCTAAATTAGGTAATAATAAATCTACTTGATGTGTATAAAAAGCTCTCAAGTTTGATTCTATATAATGCTTTGTGTTATTACTTAAAACTTCTTCTCTCTTATTTAAAAATATAATTCTCTCCCATTGTTCTGTATCCTTAATTTCTACATCAGCCCCATGGATTGTTATTAGATCGGGGATTTTATCAAAATTTCTAAAATAAGTAGTATAAGCATCAACTCCTCCACTAAACAACATTGCAGTTTTAGTTGTTTCGTAATTGTTTTTTATTACTTTTTTAACTACAACACCACTTTTAATTGTACTTATTTTGGGGTGTGCTTTAATGAATTCACCTTTTAAAACATTAATAGCTGCCATAAAATCTTCATCCAATTCATCTAAATAAATTTCAAATCCTACAAACCAAGATATTGGAATAATATTTGACAAAAAAGGTATAATTGCAAGACTCTTGGGAGTGCTAGAAACATCAACATCAAAACTACAATAGAACTTTTCCTTTTCATTAAAAAATCTAGACAACTGTTTAGTGTAAGAATAATCATAAATTATTTTCTTACCTGATTCGCTAAATTTTATCCCTTCAATTTTAAACATTTTTTTTTCTATTAAAAAAAGGTAATATGTTTTTTACAATTTCTTTTTCACTTTGATTCATTCCTAAGTGAAAAATTAATGCTGAATATATTATAAGAAAACATACTACTTTCAAAATTAATCCTTTCCAACCATCAATTGTTATAAAAGTAATAAAATAGCTTAAAGCCATTATTAAAATAAAAGTTGGAATAATTTTAGATGCTAATTTCAAAAAGAATAACCCAATTTTTAATTTTATCACCTTATAATAATAGTAATTCATTATAATTTGGCTAATAACCCAGCCGATTGTGGTTCCTACAACCATTCCTTTTACTCCATAATCTTTCACTAAAAAAGCTCCTAAAAGAGTACCTAAACTTAAAAAAAATATATAAACAATCGCCTTGAATGAAAATTTACTTTTTGCTTCTAGAATTAAATGAGCAAATGATTGTACTAAAGCAACAGTATACCCTAACATTATTACTAAAGCTATAAACCATGAATCTTTATATTTATCTCCAATCCATAAATTCACAAAATCTTCTCCAAAGAATATAAACCCCCCTAGTATTAAAAGCAATACAAGGAGTGAGATTCTACCTATCTTAATCATCATTAATGTTAACTCTTCAGCAGAAGATTCATTTACTATCATTTTTGTTGCTCTCGGCAAAAAAACGCTGGAAACAGCTGTTGAAAAAGCACCATAATAAGTACCTAACATAATACCAATAGCGTAAATAGCTACTGTAGTTGTATTTGTTAATGTACCTAATACAACTTGACCAACTTTCCATTGAAATTGGTTAACTAAAGCAAAAATAAAAATCCATATAGAGTAGGCGAAAATTTCTTTTACCAAAAAAAACTCAAACTTATCTACCTTAAAAACAACTTTTAACTTTTTAAACACATAAAAACCATTAAATAATATAACCAAAAGATTCATTATAGTATCTAATATAACCAAACCTATTGCGTCTTCACCTATAGTTAATAAAGCAACAACCATTATAGACCTAACTATATATCTTATTATATTTACAGTTCTTGGGTAAACAAAATGTTCATATCCAGAACAGATTGCTGTAAAAGCTCCTCCTGGTAAAGTAATTGCTAAATTAAATATTAAAATTACAAACATTATTTTTGCTTTCTCAATCTCTTGAAGAGTTAGAGACGATGAAAAAACATATTCTATGTTAAAATACATTACTACACCAATTATAGATATAATAGTTGCAATAACCATGTAAATTAACATTGTGGTTCCTAAGAAATTTTCTTCTCCTATTTTATCTTTTTCTGCTCTATATTTAGCCACAAACCTAACTATAGTATTGTTTAAACCTAAATCTAAGACACTTATATACCCTACAAAAGCACCTATTAAAGTATACAAACCATATTCTGCATCTCCCAATTTTGTAATAATAAAAGGCGTAAGTATTAACCCTACTACATTGGTTAGAATAATTGTAATATAAGATAGTATTGCTCCTTTTTTTAATTGACTCATTCTAAAAACTATAATATATTTTATTACTTTATAAAAGGGTGCCTAATTCCAGAAAAAATTATTTCTTTATTCCTGATGTTGTGTACTATTTCAATAGATTGCCTTGCATCTTGCAATCCATAACCATTTCCTTTTAAAATTTCTTTATAACTATCTGTATGCAATTCTGTAAATCCTCTACTAAATTCTAACTCTTCTCCATCTACAGTTATAGAGCGATAGGTTCTTTGCCCTTTTAACTTAACTTCTTTTGGTAAAGTATTTTCATCGATAGATAAAAACCAACGGACTCTAGCTTTTTCAAATTCTAAATAACCTGCCGATTTATCTTTTTCTTTTACATGAACGATATTCTCTTGTACTTCTCCAAAAATCCATGAAAGCATATCGTAAAAATGGACACCAATGTTAGTAGCAATTCCTCCTGATTTGCTTTCATCTCCTTTCCATGAAATATCATACCAATTACCTCTAGAGGTGATGTATGTTAAATCAACATCGTATTTAGTACCTTTTGCTTCTTTTGCTACTTTTTCTTTTAACGCTATAATACTAGGGTGCAAACGTAATTGTAAAATTGTGTTTATTTTATTTCCCGACTCTTTTTCAATACCCTGAAGTGCATCTACATTCCAAGGATTTAACACTATCGGTTTTTCACAAATAGCATCTGCTCCTCTTCGTAAAGCCATCCTAATATGTGAATCATGTAAATAATTCGGAGTACAAATACTAACGTAATCTAATTGTATGTTTTGCTGACGTTTAATTTTTTCTATATGCCGATCAAAACGTTCAAACTCCACAAAAAAATCTGCATTAGGAAAATAACTATCCATTATACCTACACTGTCAAATTTATCCAAAGCAGCTACCAAATTATTATTAGTGTCTTTTATGGCTTTCAAATGACGAGGAGCTATGTAACCTGCAGCACCAATTAATGCAAAATTTTTCATTATAATGTTTTATCTCTTATGGTATCAGAAAGTATATTTTTCACATCATACACAACCGCTTTTTCTTCCTTTAAAGATAAAAAATCTAAATCTTTAAATTCATTATGTGCAACTGCTAATACAATTGCATTAAACTTTTTAGCGGTTAATTTGTTTATTGATACTAATCCATATTCCTTCATTACTTCTTCTTCACTTGCCCAAGGATCATAAATAGTTACATTTGTGCCATATTCTTTTAAAGCTGATATTACATCTACTGCTTTGGTATTACGCACATCTGGACAATTCTCTTTAAAAGTAATTCCTAAAACTAAGATTTCGGCATCTTTAATACGAACATCTTTTTTAATCATCAACTTTACAACCTCAGATGCTACATAATCTCCCATACTATCATTTAAGCGTCTTCCTGCTAAAATTATTTCTGGGTGATAACCATACTCTTGCGCTTTTTGTGCTAAATAATAAGGATCAACACCAATACAATGCCCTCCTACTAACCCTGGCTTAAATGGTAAAAAATTCCATTTTGTTCCTGCAGCCTCCAAAACATCATGTGTATTAATATTCATTAGACTAAATATTTTCGCTAATTCATTAACGAATGCTATATTTATATCTCTTTGAGAATTCTCTATAACTTTTGAAGCTTCCGCAACCTTAATTGTTGGCGCTAAATGTGTGCCAGCTGTAATAACAGATTTATATAAGTTGTCAACTTTTTTTCCAATTTCTGGAGTTGATCCTGATGTAACTTTTAAAATTTTGTCGACAGTATGTTCTTTATCTCCTGGGTTAATTCGCTCTGGTGAATATCCTCCATAAAAATCTTTATTAAAGATTAATCCAGATATCTTTTCTAATACAGGGATACACTCTTCTTCTGTTGCACCTGGATATACTGTAGATTCATAAACTACGATATCCCCTTGTGATAATACATGGCCAACAGTTTCACTAGCTTTTACCAAAGGCGTTAAAACCGGTCTGTTATTTTTATCTACTGGGGTTGGAACTGTAATAATATAATAATTACAATCTTTTATATCATCTATATTTGTAGAACAAAACAATCCTTTTTTATTTAAAGAAGACTCCTTAACTAAAACAGACTGTAAAACATCATTTGAAACCTCTAATGTAACGTCGTTTCCTGACATTAATTCTGCAACCCTATTTGTATTTATATCAAATCCAACCACTGAGTATTTAGTTGCAAATAACCTTGCCAATGGTAAACCAACATATCCTAATCCTATTACTGCAATTTTTGAGTGATTCATTTGTCTTATTTATAAGTTTTGCCAATACCATTTTACAGCTTCTTTTAAACCTTTTTGAAGCGAAAATTCAGGATTATAATTTAATAATTCTTTAGCTTTTTTTACACTTGCATGCGAATGTGGAATATCTCCATTTCTCTTAGAGCCATATACTATTTCTATTTTTTTGATAGAAGAATCAAATTCAGAAAGATATTCTTTTAAATAACCTACTAATTCATTTAATGTATTTCTATCTCCAAAAGCAACATTATAAACCGTATTTACTGCTACTGTTTTATCAGCTACCAAACTTAACATATTCGCTTGTATCACATTATCTATATATGTAAAATCTCTAGAATATGTTCCGTCGCCGTTTATTATTGGAGATTCACCATTCATTAATTGACTTACAAACTTAGGTATTACTGCTGCATATGCACCGTTCGGATCTTGCTTCCTTCCAAAAACATTAAAATAACGTAGTCCGATTGTTTCTAACCCATATGTTTTTGAAAAAATATCAGCATACAACTCGTTAACATATTTTGTTATCGCATAAGGCGACAAAGGCTTACCTATAATTTCTTCTTCTTTAGGCATTGATTCTGAATCACCATACGTTGATGAACTAGCTGCATAAACAAATCTTCTAACACCTGCATCTCTAGATGCTACTAACATGTTTAAAAACCCAGTTACATTAACATCATTAGATGTTATTGGGTCTTTAATTGATCTAGGTACAGAACCCAAAGCTGCTTGATGTAATACATAATCAACATCTACAACGGCTGCTTTACAATCTTTTATATTGCGTATATCTCCTTCTATGAGCTTAAAGTTCTCATTTAACAATAAATGCGTCAAATTTTCTTTTTTACCAGTAGCAAAATTATCTAAACACGTAACTTCGTTCTTTTTATCAAGCAGCGCCTCACATAAATTCGACCCAATAAAACCAGCTCCTCCAGTCACTAAAACCCTCTTTCCTGTAAGATTTATATCCATATTATAAAGACATTATTTTAACTCTTTTTCAAGAAACAAACCTACAAAAAAAATAACACAAAATATTATAAACAAAAAAAGTCTCATCAAAATTTGATAAGACTTTTTGTGGGCAATGAGGGATTCGAACCCCCGACCCCCTCGGTGTAAACGAGGTGCTCTGAACCAACTGAGCTAATTGCCCGATTTTATTTTAATTCCTTCTCGGTGCGGAATGTTGTGGGCAATGAGGGATTCGAACCCCCGACCCCCTCGGTGTAAACGAGGTGCTCTGAACCAACTGAGCTAATTGCCCGATTTTATTTTAATTCCTTCTCGGTGCGGAATGTTGTGGGCAATGAGGGATTCGAACCCCCGACCCCCTCGGTGTAAACGAGGTGCTCTGAACCAACTGAGCTAATTGCCCTCAATTGCGGGTGCAAATATAGTATTGTTTTAGAAAAAAACAATACTATTCTAATTTAATTTTATAAAATTTCTGCAACAACAAACGTACTTCCTCCTACATACACAACATCTTCTTTACTTGCGCTTAACCTCGCCGCTTCAAAGGCTTGATTTACAGAATTAAACGAATCTCCTATCAGGCTATACTCCTTTGCTGCTTCTTTTAGTGTTTTTTCTGACATGCCTCTAGGAATCGCTGGTTTGCAGAAATAATAAACAGCTTCTGTTGGAAATAGTGGTAAAACATCCTTTAAACTTTTGTCAGAAACTACTCCTAAAACAATATGCGCTATTTTATATTTTTCTTTTTTTAGTTGATTTAAAGTATAACTCAAACCTTCTTTATTATGAGCGGTATCGCAAATTATTTTTGGCTGCTCCTGTAATATTTGCCAACGACCTTTTAAATTGGTATTTTTAACAACGTTTAATAGACCGTTTTTTATGTTTTTTGCTGTTGTTTTAAATTCCTTCAGCTGCTGAATAGCTTTTACTGCTGTTTTTATATTATTGACTTGATAATCACCTAATAAATCGGTTTTATAACTAAAGTCGTCATCCGAAGCAAATAGAATTTCAGCATTACAAGCATCCGCTTTAGCGATAAAAACACTTTCCACTTCTTTTTGACGCTCACCGACAACAACAGGAATTCCGTTTTTTATAATCCCTCCTTTTTCAAAAGCTATTTCGGGCAAGGTTTCTCCTAAAAACTGTGTATGATCTAATCCGATATTGGTTATCACCGAAACCTCGGGCGTAATAATGTTTGTAGAGTCTAATCGTCCGCCCAAACCAACTTCTATAATAGCAATATCAACTTGTTGTTTTTCAAAATAACCAAATGCCATTCCTACCGTCATTTCAAAAAACGACAAATGTTCTGTTTCTAAAAAGATTTTATTTTTTGAAATAAATGCAACGACACTTTCTTTATCTATTTCTTTTCCGTTTATTCGAATACGTTCGGTAAAATTTTTAAGATGTGGTGATGTATATAACCCCACTTTATAGCCTGCTTCTTGTAAAACACTAGCTATCATATGACTTGTAGAACCTTTTCCGTTAGTGCCACCTACGTGAATTGTTTTGAATTTCTTTGCTGGATTACCCAACTCATTACTTAAAGCAATACTATTGGTTAAATCTTTTTTAAAGGCTGTTTTACCTTGATTTTGGTACATTGGGAGTTGCGAAAACATCCAATCTAAGGTTTCTTGATATGTCATTTTATATAACTTCTAAAAATCAACTATAATATTTTTTATACCACGCAACAAATAAGCGAACACCCTCTGTTATAACTACTTTAGGTTTGTAGTTATAATCCTTTATCAAATCATCAATATTTGCCCAGGTTTTTTTGACATCTCCAGCTTGCATTGGCATCATTTCTTTTACTGCTTTAATACCTAAATTATCTTCTAAAGCGGTTATAAAATCTAGTAATTTAACCGATTTACTATTTCCTATATTATATAGCTTATACTTTTCTCTTGCTACAACGGGTTTATCTACAATTCTAGTAATACCTTCAACAATATCATCTATGTATGTAAAATCACGTTCCATGTCGCCATGATTAAATACTTTTATTTTTTCTTTTTTAAGTATGGCTTTTGTAAATAACATCGGTGCCATATCTGGTCTGCCAAAAGGTCCGTAGACCGTAAAAAAACGCAATCCTGTTGTAGGTATGTTGTATAAATGACTATAGGTAAAAGCCATTAATTCATTACTTTTTTTGGTTGCAGCATATAAACTAACCGGAGAATCTACAGTATCATTGGTATTAAAAGGAATTTTTTTATTCATTCCGTAAACACTAGAGCTACTCGCATAAACTAAATGTTTAATTTTATAATCTCTACAGCATTCTAGAATATTTAAAAAACCAACGATATTACTTTGAATATATACATCGGGGTTTTCAATACTATAACGAACGCCTGCTTGTGCTGCTAAATTACAAACTACCTCGAAATTTTCATTTTCAAAAAGCGATCCCATTTCTTTTTTATCCTCCAAGTTCATTCTTGTGAAACTAAAAGAGTACTTGTTATTGCTTTCTGACTGCTTGTAAAATACACTTGCTTCTTTTCGACTTATGCCTAAATCGAACAATCTACTATACTTTAAATCGGTATCGTAATAATCATTAATATTATCTATACCTACAACTTCATGTTCATTCTCTAATAGTTTTCGTATCAAATGACTTCCTATAAAACCTGCAGCTCCGGTAACTAATATCTTCATTAATTCTTTCCTATTTGATAATATTCAAACCCTTGTTCTTCTAAATTAAATACATTGTATTGATTTCTTCCATCAAAAATTATGGGTGTTTTTAATAAATTTTTAATTTCTAAAAAATCAGGAGAACGAAACTCTTTCCATTCTGTTAATAATATCATAGCATCTACCTGTTGTAATGCTTCATATTTTGATTCAGCATACACAATATTACTCACATCTTTTAAATAAAAATGTTTTGCCTCATCCATTGCTTTAGGATCATAAGCTACAATATTTGCTCCTCTTTCAACTAACTCTTTTATTACATATATCGCTGGAGATTCTCTCATATCATCTGTCCCTGGCTTAAATGCTAAGCCCCATATCCCAAACGTTTTTCCTATTAAATCTTCTCCAAACCTTTTAACAATTTTTTCAGATATAACATATTTCTGACGGTTATTTACATCTTCTACCGATGTTATTAATTGTGCTTTATAACCATTTTTTTCAGCAATTTTTCTTAAAGCTTTAACATCTTTTGGAAAACACGATCCTCCATAACCTGCACCTGGATATATAAAACTATACCCTATTCTTGAATCAGATCCGATACCTACCCGAACATTATTAATATCTGCTCCTACTCGTTCACAGATATTGGCCATTTCGTTCATAAACGAAATCTTTGTTGCCAACATTGCGTTTGCCGCATATTTTGTCATTTCAGCCGAACGAACGTCCATTGCTATAAAGCGATCATGAGACATTGTAAAGGGTGTGTAAAGTTGTTTCATTTTATCAAAAGCATGTGCTGTTTCTGCTCCTATAACAACCCTATCTGGCTTCATAAAATCATTAATTGCATCTCCTTCTTTTAAAAATTCAGGGTTCGATACTACATCGAAACTATAAGAAACGTTTCTTTTATCTAGTTGATCTTGAATTGTTTTTTTTACTTTATCTGCGGTACCTATCGGAACAGTTGATTTGTTAACGATAATTAAATTGTGCGTCATTTTCTGTCCAATCTCTTCTGCCACACCCAATACATATTGTAAATCTGCAGAACCATCTTCGCCCATCGGCGTTCCAACAGCGATAAAAACTATTACTGCATTTTGAAGCGCTAAATTTATTTGAGTAGTAAAAAACAGGTTTTTGTTCGCTATGTTTTTTAGCACCATTTTTTCTAAACCTGGCTCGAAAATAGGGATATTTCCTTGATGAAGTTTATCTATTTTTTTTTGATCGATATCTACACACGTGACTTTGTTACCCATTTCTGAAAAACATGTTCCTGATACTAACCCGACATATCCCGTGCCTATTACTGCTAAATTCACTCGTTTTTGTTTAAGATGATATTTATAACAAAGATAAGTTATTTAGACAAAGAAAACTTGTAGATAATGGTTCCTCTTTGTTTTGAAGGCGCATTTACTGCTGCATTCCATTTTGTTCTTAAAGCAGCTTCTTTTGCTGGCTTTAATAAACATGCTGCTGTATTTGTTGATCCTTTTACTCCCGGAATAGCTTTGATTACTTTTCCGTTTTGATCAACTTCAATACTTACGACCACAGTACCTTCTTCTTGGCAATCTGGTTTTTGTATCGGTTTAGAAACTGCAGTTCTTCCTTTTAAATTATAATTCCCTCCAGAACCACTTCCTGAATTCCCATAATATTTACTAGAATTCGGATCACCTTTTTCATTTCCTTTTACACCCGATCTATCATCATCTCCCTCTCCTTTTGTTGCACCATCTTTCGATGTTCCGTTTAATAAACTATTTAACGCATCCGTTGTTTCTTTTGATGGTGTAGGTTTTGGTTTCTTTTTAGGTGTTATTTTTTTAGGGACTTCTTTTACAACTTCTTTTACAACTTCTTTTGATTTTTCTATAACCGGAACCTCTTTTGTTGTTTCACTTGTAAGCACTTCTTCTGTTACAGTTTCTTGTGGTATTTCTTTTACGGGTTCTTCCGCTACTTCTTCTTGTGGTTTCTCTGGTGCCGATTGTGATTTTGTTTTTTCAACAGGTTCACCACTACCAACTTCTGAATTACCAAAATTAATAGCCAATCCGTACTCTATTGGTGGATCTAAATATTTCATTCCGAAATTAAATACTCCAACAATTAAAAGCATCAGAATAACAGCCGTAATAATTGCTGATTTACGTTTATGTTCGGTTTCAAATATTTTCATTTTACTAATTTATCCATGCTGATTTTAATACCCCTCGAAAAACAACTCGAAGTAACATTAAATTACTTGCCTTTTACAGCTAAAATCATTTTTAATTTATTCTTGTTCGCAATATCGATAACTTTCATTACGTTTTTATAAGGCGCATTTTGATCGCCTCTAATAACAATGGTTTTCTTTTTGTCTGCCCCAACTTTTGTTAGAATTGTTCGTTCTAAATCTGCTGAATTCACCTTAGTCTTATCAATATAAAAAGCAGCTTTATCGGTAATGGTAACAGCTACCACTTTACTGCTTTCTGTTTTACCGCCTGCTTTTGGTAACAAAACATCAATGGCACTTACTGTAACTAATGTTGATGTTAGCATGAAAAATATTAATAACAAGAAAACAATATCCGTCATAGACGACATATTAAAACTTGGATCAACTTTATTTCTTCCCTTTAAATTCATTAGGCTGGTTCGTTTAATAAATCTAAAAACTCGACAGATTTTGCTTCCATTTGATACACTACTTTATCAGTACGAACAACTAAATGATTATACGATATATAAGCTATAATACCAACTATTAAACCTGCTACAGTTGTTGTCATTGCAGTGTATAATCCATCAGAAAGTAATTTTATATCTATTTGTCCGCCAGAATTTGCTATTTCATGTATGGCAACAATCATACCTATTACGGTACCTAAAAATCCAATCATTGGTGCAGCACCTGCAATTGTTGCTACTACAGAAACGTTTCTTTCTAATTGATAGACTTCTAATTTTCCGGCATTTTCTATTGCCTTATTAATATCATCTAATGGTTTTCCTATTCTAGAAATTCCTTTTCCAATTAAACGAGCTGTAGGAGAATTAGTATTTGTACACAATGCTTTTGCACTTTCTATCTTTCCGCTTATAATATGATCTCGTATTTGATTCATGAAGTTTTTATCGACTTCTGAAGCTGCTTTAATTGCAAAAAACCGTTCAAAATAAATATATAATGCCACCGCTAATAGCACAAAAAGTAGGCCTATAATAATTTGACCTCCTAAACCACCATCTTTAATTAACTGAAGTATAGATAGTGTTTTTTCTTCGGATACTGTTCCTTCTATATTTTCTTGAATAAATAATAACATCAACTTATTTTTTAAGTGCTTTTAATACTAACGACTCTTTTATGCTTTAATTGTTTAAAAAAATCATCCTGAATATCATAAAGCATCTTTAAAAGAGTACGTTATGTATTCAAAATGATTTTTTTTATTTTACTATACTATTATAAAATGATACTTCTCATTATCACGAAAGCAATTGAGCCTACTAAAAAACCTACAAAAGCTAACCAAGATATTTTTTTTAAATACCAGAAGAAATCAATTTTTTCCATACCCATTGCTACAACTCCCGCAGCAGAACCTATAATTAACATAGAACCTCCTGTTCCTGCCGAGAAAGCAATAAAATGCCATAACGGATTATCAATTGGCTCAGAAAACATTCCTAATGAAGCCGCTACTAAAGGTACATTATCAATTACTGCTGATCCTACACCTAATAAAACAACCACTAAATCAGATACATGAGTTCCTTCTAATTCACTCCCCATTAACGGAATACTCTGCTTTAAACTATCTGCAAAATTAAATAGAATACCTAATGATTCTAAAGCCGCTACTGCCATTAAAATCCCTAAGAAAAACAAAATACTTGGCATTTCTATTTTTGATAAAGATGCGTGAACAGGACTATGGTGCGCATGCGCATCAGACTCTTCACTATCAAAATCTGTTAATGAAAACTTTGATCTACTATAAATTTCAGCAAAGGTAGCAACCACTGCTAATGATAACATCATACCTACATAAGGTGGTAAATGTGTTACGGTTTTAAAGAATGGTACAAATACAATAGCTCCTAAACCTAAATATAACATTTTAGCGCTATGCGGACTTTTACTACCTTCTTTATCATTTTCATCCGATTCAATATTTCCTTTAAATGCAGGTAAAAAAGAAGCGATAAAAGTTGGTACAATCATACATAATACTGATGGTATAAATAAATACGCTACTAACATTTGCGTGCTTACTTTTTTACCAATCCATAACATGGTTGTTGTTACATCTCCAATAGGAGACCATGCTCCACCTGCATTTGCTGCAATAATAATTAAACCTGCAAACCAAATTCTATCCTCTCTTCTTTTTACAATTTTCTGTAGAATAGAAATCAATACAATTGTTGCTGTAAGATTATCAATAATTGCTGATAGAATAAATGCTAAGATTCCAAACATCCACAAAATTTTCTTTTTGCTTTTTGTTTTTACATAATCTTTAATTGTAGAAAATCCGTCAAAATAATCAATAATTTCAACGATAGTCATTGCGCCTAAAAGGAATACTAATATTTCAGCTGTTTTACCTAAATGATGTAATAAGGTTTCTTCAACCAAATGCAGTTTATCAGTATGTGCTAAATCTCCAAACCCTTCTACTAAAGCGTGCTTTGACGAATCAAACCAATTGGCAAAACTATCAACTCCTAATGCTACTAATGCCCAACAAATAGCCATCATTACTAATGCCGGAATTAATTTATCTAACTTTATATTATGCTCTAAAGTAATGGCTAAATACCCCATTACAAATATTAAAATAATAGCTACTTCCATTGTTTTAATTTATTTTTATATCAATTCTTTTAACGCTATTTCAAATGCTGTCGAACAAATTTTTGTTTTTGATGCACTTTTTGCAAACGCTCTTTGTAATGCCTTTTTAATAATGTTTGATGTATCATCAAATATTGCTTTATCTTCCATTGGTAAGGCTACTTTAGCTTCCATTAAATAAGCAAAAACTCTTGCGATACCACAATTAGAAATAAAATCTGGCAATAAACTTAAATGCTTATCCGTATATTCCATAATTGGTCCGAAGAAAATTTCTTTATCTGCAAAAGGAACATTCGCTCCTGGAGATATTACCTCTAAACCAGTATCTATCATTCGCTGAACTTGGTCTTGAGAAACTAATCTTGAAGCTGCTGCTGGAACAAATATTTCTGCTGGTAAACTCCAAATTTTACTGTTAATTTCATCAAAAGGAATCATATCACTAGCAACTAATTTGTTACCATCTTTTGCTAAAAATAAATCCTTCATTTCATCCATAGAAAATCCGTTTTCATTTATAACTCCTCCTTCTCTATCAATAATACCAACAACTTTTGCTCCTAACTGCGTTAAATAATATGCTGCTGCTGAACCTACATTTCCAAAACCTTGAACAATGGCTCTTTTACCTTCAATATTTCCGCCGTAAATATTATA
Source organism: Tenacibaculum retecalamus (assembly GCF_027941755.1). Lineage (NCBI taxonomy): Bacteria > Pseudomonadati > Bacteroidota > Flavobacteriia > Flavobacteriales > Flavobacteriaceae > Tenacibaculum > Tenacibaculum retecalamus. Next base: position 2,315,529 of record NZ_CP115916.1, read on the forward strand.
ATAATGCTTTACTGCTTCGGCAACACCATAACCAGTTAACATATCTGCAACGGTGTATTTTTTAGATAAATCTGGCGAAAATTGCTCATCTTCAATAACTTTAATTACACCTTGACGTAATTGTCCGATTCTGTTAATTTTATCAGCTTCGGTTGGCTTAAAATGCCCATTAAAAATACCTTCTTGCGGATGCCAAACTCCACAGCTTTCTGTAATCGGAATTACATCTTTATCTGCATCAACATTTAAATCTCCTCCTGTTCCGTAGTAATGTTTTAATAACGGAGTAACTGCTTTATACCAACGCTCTAAAACGCCTCTTTTTCTTGGATCATTCGGATCAAAGTTAATTCCCGATTTTGCACCACCAATTGCGGGTCCAGATACCGTAAATTTAACTTCCATTGTTTTTGCCAAAGATAAAACCTCGTTCTTGTTTAATCCTTTACGCATTCTTGTTCCACCACCGGCAGCTCCACCTCTTAAAGAATTGATAACCGTCCATCCTTCTGCATCAGTTTCTTGATCTTTCCAATGAAAAACAATTTCTGGTTCTTTTTCTTCGTATATTTTAAGTAAATCTTTCATAATATGTTTTTAATAAATTCTCAACTTTAATTCGTTATAATCTTTAAAATAATCTGTGTAAAATATTCTCACTAAGAGAAGCTAAAGTTGTCTCATTTAAAAAAATTTTTGTTTATTTAATTTATGTTTAAAAAACACACTTTCACAAAATTACCATAAAAAAATGATAGGTCAAATTTTTTAATTTAAAATTACGATCAATTAAAAATAACACCAGACGAATGATCTTTTTTTGCTCCTGTAACACTTCGCAAACAATTAACCTGATTTTCAACACGTAACATACCTAAAAAAGCAAAAATTAAAGCTTCTTTATAATTAATGAGTTCGGTGGACTGTATTTTGATTTTTATTTCTGCATAAAATTCAATTCTACCCATTAAAAAAGAATTAAAAACACCCCCGCCAGTTATTAAAATGGATTCATTGTTACGTATAATTTTTCCTATTTGAATTGCCGAGTGCTCAATAAATGTTCTTAAAATGATTGGAATATCATGCTCCATTTTATCTATCAACGGAAAAATAGTTGATTGCACCCATTCTAATCCTAAAGATTTAGGTGGATTTTTATCATAAAAATCCAACGCATTTAATTTTTCTAATAATTCTTTGTTTATTTTTCCTTTGGATGCTATTTTACCTTTATCGTCATATTCAAATCCGAGTTTTTGTACATAATGATTTAACACAATATTTACAGGGCAAATATCAAAAGCAATTCTGTTTTCATTTTCTTTAAACGACACATTTGCAAAACCACCAAGATTTACACAATAATCATAATTAGAAAACAATAACTCATCGCCAATAGGAACTAACGGAGCTCCTTGCCCACCATAATTAACATCTTGCGTTCTAAAATCACAAACCACTTTTTTATTCGTAATTTCAGAAATCACTTTGCCGTTACCTATTTGAAGCGTTATTCCATCATCTGGCTGATGTAGAACTGTATGACCATGAGAAGCAATAAAATCAATATTTTTTATCTTATTTTTTTTGATAAATAAATTAATCTCAGTTCCCAATAACTCACCATATTTAGCATCTAACTTTAGTAAATATTCTTCAGGAAAATGAATTGCAGTTTGCAACTTTTCTTTCCAATAGTCTGTATAAGAAATTGTATCCGCAGTAAGTATTCTAAAGTTTTTATAATCCTTTTTATCAAACTGAACATATACTAAATCTATTCCGTCTAATGATGTTCCAGACATCAAACCTATTACAAAGTAAAAATCGTTATTCATAGTCTGTAAAAATAATAAAAGCTTATTGAAAATATGCTACGAAAACGATATCTTTGAACTCATTTTTTACGAATATAATAATCATATACAATGGATTTTAGTTTAACAGAAGAACACATAATGATTCGTGATGCAGCGCGTGATTTTGCACAAAACGAATTATTACCAGGAGTAATTGAAAGAGATAATGCACAAACCTTTCCAGACGAATTAGTTCGTAAAATGGGAGAAGTTGGCTTTTTAGGTATTATGGTAGATCCTAAATATGGAGGAAGCGGAATGGATGCTATTTCTTACGTGTTAATTATGGAAGAACTTTCTAAAATTGATGCTTCTGCCTCTGTTATGGTTTCTGTAAATAACTCTTTAGTGTGTTATGGTTTAGAAGCTTATGGAACTGAAGAACAAAAACAAAAATATTTAACAAAATTAGCTACTGGTGAGCAAATCGGTGCATTTTGTTTATCTGAACCTGAAGCTGGTTCTGATGCTACTTCTCAAGCAACAACTGCCGAAGATAAAGGAGATTACTACTTATTAAATGGTACCAAAAACTGGATTACCAATGGTGGTCGTGCTGGTGTTTATTTAGTAATTGCACAAACTGATCGCAGCAAAAAACATAGAGGTATCAATGCTTTTATTGTAGAAGCAGGGATGGAAGGTTTTCACGTAGAGCCTAAAGAAGATAAATTAGGTATTCGTGGTTCTGATACACATACTTTACAATTTAACGACGTAAAAGTACCGAAAGAAAACAGGATTGGTGAAGACGGTTTTGGTTTTAAATTCGCTATGAAAACATTATCTGGTGGTCGTATTGGTATTGCTGCTCAAGCATTAGGTATCGCTTCTGGATCTTACGAATTAGCCTTAAAATACTCTAAAGAACGTAAAGCTTTCGGAACAGAAATCTGTAATCATCAAGCAATCGCATTTAAATTAGCCGATATGCATACTGAGGTTGAAGCTGCAAGAATGTTGGTTATGAAAGCTGCTTGGGATAAAGACCAAGGTAACAGTTACGATATGTCTGGTGCAATGGCAAAATTATATGCCTCTAAAGTGGCTATGGAACAATCTGTTGAAGCGGTGCAAATTCACGGTGGTAACGGTTTCGTAAAAGATTATCATGTAGAGCGTTTAATGCGTGATGCAAAAATTACTCAAATTTACGAAGGAACTTCAGAAATTCAGAAAATTGTAATTTCAAGAGGTGTTATTAAAGGATAAAACCTATCTCTTCAAATACCGTCGAGAAATCTAAATATAAAGTCTAACATTAATTTGTTAGACTTTTTATTATTTATACCCCATATAACTTTTCAACCTAATTTAAATCTATAAACAAATCAACTCTGACTCACCTTTTTCCAAAACCCATTACCTTTCATCATTCACCTTTTACCTTTTTATATGTGCGTTACCACAAGGGTCGCGCTTTCCGTACTCGCTTTTTGTTCGTACCTCACAAAAGAGCTCAAACAAAACTTCAATCGCTAACGCGTGTACTTATAATTACAAGTCTTTAAATTCTAATTTATGTAAATGCAAACCAGAAGCCGGAGCAATATTTTTAATAAACTCAATGTCAGAAGTAGGATTCAAACTTTCTTTAATAAAATCTAAATCAAACTCACCTTTTCCTAAATCATACAATGCTCCCATTATTAATCGAATCTGATTTCTTAAAAAACCTTCACCCCTAACAATTAAAACAAAACTTTCTTTCGGAAAAAAAGAAGCCGTCAATTCAGTATTTTTTTCAATCCTACAAAACACAATCTCTCTTTCAACTTTAGTTTCTTCCGTTGGTTTTGTACAAAAACGCTTATAATTATGAAAACCTTCAAATAATTTAGCACCTTCTTTCATTAAATCAACATCTAATTGCTCTCTAAAACGCGTTAAAAACGGCGCAGCATACGGATGATTTTTTTCTCCGTATGAAAAATAATAACGATACTCCTTTAACTTCGGATGCTGAATAATATTAAAATTATTTTCAATATTTTCAATCCTCAACGCTCGCATATCTCCTGGAGCATTGGCATTAAAATCAATCATAAATTGATCAAAATCTACACTTTCATCAATAAATAATTGAAACGCAAAATGAGTTGCCGAAACTCTTGCGTCAGTTCTACCAACACCTAAACTTTTAAGACGAATTCCTTTAAAAATAAACTTTAGGGTTTTATCTAAAAAAAGATGCCCAGTTTTTAAATTTGGTTGCTTTTGCCATCCATGAAAACGGAAACCTAAATATTGAATGGTAACTAAATATGTGTGCTTGTAATTCATCATTATAGTAAATCGTATGATTGCTTTGCTATTTCTAATTCTTCATTTGTAGGAATCACCAATATTTTTACCTGCGATGTTTCTTTATGAATTTCTGTTAACTTTTTGGCTCTCATATCATTTTTAGCTTCATCTAATTCAATACCAAAGAAATCCATAGCATTACAAACTAATTTTCTTATTAAAACAGAATTCTCACCAATTCCGGCAGTAAAAACAATTGCATCTAAACCATTCATTGCCGCAATATACGAACCTATGTATTTTTTAATTCGATACGCATTCATATCTAAAGCTAACTGACAATTTTCATCTCCTTTTTCAGCTGCCGCTTCAATATCTCGTAAGTCACTATGTCCTGTTAAACCTAACATTCCGCTTTCTTTTTGTAACATGTTGTTTACATAATCAGCATCATATCCTAAATTATTTATCAAGTAAAAAATTAACGAATGATCAATATCTCCAGAGCGAGTTCCCATAATTAAACCTGTAACAGGACCAAATCCTAAACTATGGTCAATACTTTTTCCGTTTTCAATAGCGGTAATACTACATCCATTACCTAAATGAACCGTAATTATTTTAGACTTTTCTTTATGTAAATATGCAATTGCTTTCTCTGAAACATATTTATGACTTGTTCCGTGAAAACCATATAATCGAATTTTATCTTCTTCCAAAAATTTATTCGGAATTGCATATTTATAAGCTTTCACTGGTATCGATTGATGAAATGCTGTATCAAAAACTGCTATTTGTTTTGCTTTTGTAAAAATAGCTTCAGCAACTTTAACTCCTTCTAAATTTGCAGGATTGTGTAATGGTGCCAACGAAAATAATGCTTCAATTTTATTCTTAACTTCATCAGTTATTAAAGTTGTTTCTGTGAAAGCACTTCCTCCGTGTACCACTCTGTGTCCGACTATCGCTATTTCATCTGTCGAAGAAATTACTCCAACTTTTTTAGCTAACAATAAATCAACTACTTTTTCTAATCCTGCTTTATGATTTTTAATTTCAAGTACTTCTTCAATATCATTACTTGCTGATTTGTAATGAATATTCCCTATTTCTAAACCAATTCTTTCTATCAGCCCTACACAAATAACTTTTTGCTGAGGCATTTCAAACAATTGATATTTTATCGATGAACTTCCTGAATTTATAACTAATACTTTCATATTTATATATCTTGTGCTTGAATTGCTGTTAAAATAATGGTATTAAAAATATCTTCAACCGTGCATCCTCTACTCAAATCATTTACCGGTTTATTCAATCCTTGCAACATTGGCTTCAATTGCCAAAGCACCCGTTTCTCTTTGTACAGCTTTGTATGTATTATTACCTGTATTTAAATCAGGAAAAATTAACACATTTGCCTGGCCAGCAACTTCAGAATTTGGTAGTTTCTTTTTTCCTACGGATGCATCAACTGCTGCATCATATTGAATTGGCCTTCTATTTTTAAATCAGGACGTTTTTCTTTTACAATTTCAGTTGCCATTCTTACCGTTACAACATCCTCCCCTTTTCCGGAAGCTCCAGATGAATATGATAACATTGCTATTTTCGGGTCAATACCAAAGGAAATACTAGAATCCGCAGATGATATTGCAATCTCTGCTAATTCTTCTGCCGACGGATTCGGGTTAATAGCACAATCACCAAAAACAGAAACTCTATCTTCTAAACACATAAAAAATATTGAAGAAACAACTGAGAATCCTGGTTTGGTTTTCACAAATTGTAACGCTGGTTTTATGGTGTGCTGCGTTGTATGAGCTGCTCCAGAAACCATTCCGTCTAACAAACCTTTATACACCATCATTGTTCCGAAATAAGAAACATCTGCCATTAAATCTTCCGCCATTGCGGGACTTAATCCTTTATGTTTTCTCAACTCATATAATGTATTAGAAAAATCAGCAAAATAATCAGATTCAATCGGATTGATTATTTCCGTTTTATCAAAATCAAAAGAAATATTTAATCTTTTTATTGATGCTTCAATATTTACTCTTTTTCCTAAGATTGTTAAATCAACTACATCTATTTTCTGAAGTTGAGAAGCTGCCATTAAAATTCTGTCATCATTCCCTTCAGGTAATACAATGTGTTTTTTTACTTCTTTTGCTTTTTTCAATAAATTATATTGAAACATTCTTGGTGTAAGAATATCAGAACCTTTATAAGTTGTTAATTTTTCATTTAATGCAGTAACATCTACATATTTTTCAAAAATATTTATAGACATTTTAATTTTATCTACATTTTCTGCATAAATATGCGATCTAACATTTCCTAACTTAGTTGTAGTACCAAAAGTTCCTTCCTTAACCCACAAAATCGGAACTATTTTTTCAAGACCTTCAATTAGTTTAAGTATTGATGAGTTTAATTTAATTCCCCCGGTTAAAACAATACAAGAAATTGTTGGATAATTCGTTGAGATATTTGCCTGTAAAGTTCCTAATAAAATATCAGATCTATCGGCAGGCGTAACAACCACACTTCCTTCTGTTAAATGATGTAAAAAATGGGATAATTGCATTGCTCCAACCTTAATATCACCTGTGGTATTATTTAAAAATTCTTTTCCAAATAAAATATCAGCATTAATTTCATTCAAAAATTCCTTAACCGTTGGGTTATTTAAAGTTTTATTAATTGGTATTGCGTTTATTGAAACAGATTTTGGTAAATTCTCTCCAACTTTCTTTATAATAGTTTCAATATTAGATTCTTCTATTTTATTTGCAACTACAGATATTACCTGAACATCTTTATTAACAAACGAATCATATGTTAACCTCAAACTTTG
>NZ_CP115916.1:2332500-2889216 GCF_027941755.1 Tenacibaculum retecalamus
AGCTCTTTATAATTATTTATTTTTATAAAAATATTGTTGTTAATCCGAAGATTAACTTCTCTATCTTGATTTCTTTACGATATCATTTTACCAATATGTCAATGAACATTGCGAATCGCAATTGATATGTATTTTATCAAATTGATTCTTATAGCACTCTGAAACAATTTTAATAAATTGCCTCCAGGTGCTACCTGGTGGAGAATATCGGAGTCGAACCGATGACCTCTTGCGTGCAAGGCAAGCGCTCTAGCCAACTGAGCTAATCCCCCATTATAAAACTCTAGATTACTATCCAGATTTGAATGTCGAATCCTCTTGTTTCCAGAATTTCCTTTCTAATAACTTGCCTTTTTGTAGTCTCAGGCAGACTCGAACTGCCGACCTCTACATTATCAGTGTAGCGCTCTAACCAGCTGAGCTATGAGACTATAATAGCTTGTTATTAGTGTTTTTTTAAAATTAACAGCAAAGAGTAAAATTTCCCTTTTGTAACTCACCATCTTTCTCTAGAAAGGAGGTGTTCCAGCCGCACCTTCCGGTACGGCTACCTTGTTACGACTTAGCCCTAGTTACCAGTTTTACCCTAGGTCGCTCCTTGCGGTAACGAACTTCAGGCACCCCCAGCTTCCATGGCTTGACGGGCGGTGTGTACAAGGCTCGGGAACGTATTCACCGGATCATGGCTGATATCCGATTACTAGCGATTCCAGCTTCACGGAGTCGAGTTGCAGACTCCGATCCGAACTGTGATATGGTTTATAGATTCGCTCCTATTCGCATAGTGGCTGCTCATTGTCCATACCATTGTAGCACGTGTGTAGCCCAGGACGTAAGGGCCGTGATGATTTGACGTCATCCCCACCTTCCTCACGGTTTGCACCGGCAGTCTCGCTAGAGTCCTCAGCATGACCTGTTAGCAACTAACAATAGGGGTTGCGCTCGTTATAGGACTTAACCTGACACCTCACGGCACGAGCTGACGACAACCATGCAGCACCTTGTAAAGTGTCCGAAGAAAAAGCTATCTCTAGCCCTGTCACTCTACATTTAAGCCCTGGTAAGGTTCCTCGCGTATCATCGAATTAAACCACATGCTCCACCGCTTGTGCGGGCCCCCGTCAATTCCTTTGAGTTTCAGTCTTGCGACCGTACTCCCCAGGTGGGATACTTATCACTTTCGCTTAGTCACTGAGAATAAACCCAACAACTAGTATCCATCGTTTACGGCGTGGACTACCAGGGTATCTAATCCTGTTCGCTCCCCACGCTTTCGTCCATGAGCGTCAGTATATACGTAGTAGACTGCCTTCGCAATCGGTATTCTAAGTAATATCTATGCATTTCACCGCTACACTACTTATTCTATCTACTTCCGTATAACTCAAGTCAACCAGTATCAAAGGCAGTTCCGTCGTTGAGCGACGGGATTTCACCTCTGACTTAATTGACCGCCTGCGGATCCTTTAAACCCAATGATTCCGGATAACGCTTGAATCCTCCGTATTACCGCGGCTGCTGGCACGGAGTTAGCCGGTCCTTATTCTTACAGTACCGTCAAGTTCCCTCACGAGGGAATGTTTCTTCCTGTATAAAAGCAGTTTACAACCCATAGGGCAGTCATCCTGCACGCGGCATGGCTGGTTCAGAGTTGCCTCCATTGACCAATATTCCTCACTGCTGCCTCCCGTAGGAGTCTGGTCCGTGTCTCAGTACCAGTGTGGGGGATAATCCTCTCAGACCCCCTACCTATCGTTGCCATGGTAAGCCGTTACCTTACCATCTAGCTAATAGGACGCATAGTCATCTTGTACCTATAAATATTTAATATAAAAGAGATGCCTCTTCTATACATTATGGAGTGTTAATCTTCATTTCTAAAGGCTATCCTCCTGTACAAGGCAGATTCTATACGCGTTACGCACCCGTTCGCCGGTCGTCATCTGTGCAAGCACAATGTTACCCCTCGACTTGCATGTGTTAAGCCTGCCGCTAGCGTTCATCCTGAGCCAGGATCAAACTCTTCATTGTATATTTTAAATAATATTAATGAATAAGTTTCAAAAGAATTTGTTCTAACGAATTAGAACGTGGTTATTCTACTCTTTGTTTACGCTGTCAATTTCAATATTTTCAATGAACTTGGCAAGTCGCCAATGACAAGTATTATCTCATCTCTTTAACTCAACCTTCTTGTAGAAATGCTAGATTCGAACTAACTGATTCTTATTACAAAATCATTCCAAAATTTCTCTGATCGCTTCACTCTCTTAAAGCGGTTGCAAATCTATAAACTTTTCTAAAACTGACAAAAATTTTTTGAAGTTTTTTTTAGTTTAATTTTTTGCTGGATTTTAATGAACTCCCGTATTTAAAACGGACTGCAAAGATACTCTCTTTCTTTCGATTTAAACAAGTGAAAATTAACTTATTTTTTACCTTTTTTTGATGATATCTTAACCCTTATCTTAATGAACTTTACTAAATTCTAAACACTCGTTTTTCCCTTAGCGGGTGCAAATATAGGTTCCTTTTTTAACATAACAACTACCTTTTTTTTAAAGTATTTTATTATCGCTGTTATACAACTACTTAACAACTGTTTTAATCTTGTCTTTTATTGTTTTGTCCTTATATTGTTAATGAATTGTGCTCTTCGCGTGAGGGATTGAACCGCTTGTTTGAGCTCTTTTTACCATTTTCTGTAAAAAAGCGAGTAGTGAAAGCCTGACAATTTTAAAGAAATTGACACGCCATGAAAATAGCTCTCATATATATTGTATTAAAAACGCTTTTGCAATATCTTTGTGTTTTGAAAATTCCCACTTGTAAGGGAATTAAACATAACATATATATAATGATTAAAATTACATTACCAGACGGAAGCGTTAAAGAATTTGAAACTGGTGCAACATCAATGGATGTTGCTAAAAGTATAAGTGAAGGTTTTGCTAGAAATGTTATTTCAGCAAGTTTTAACGGCACCACCATTGAAACCAATACCCAGCTTACTACAGACGGCTCTTTAATACTATACACTTTTAATGATGAGGGAGGGAAAAAGGCTTTTTGGCACTCTTCTGCACACGTATTAGCACAAGCTATTTTAGAATTTCACCCAAATGCGAAGTTAACGATAGGACCAGCAATTGATAATGGTTTTTATTATGACATTGATTTGGGAGAAGGAACAATTTCTGATAAGGATTTCTCTGCTATAGAAAAGAAGTTTTTAGAGTTAGCTCGGGGTAAACATGAATTTAAACTCCGTTCGATTTCTAAGGCTGATGCTTTAGCTTATTATAAAGAAGAAGGAAATGAATATAAAGTTGAATTAATTGAAAATTTAACTGATGGGGATATTACTTTTTGCGACCATAGTGATTTCACCGATTTATGTAGAGGTGGACATGTTCCTAATACTGGAATACTAAAAGCTATTAAAGTAATGAGTGTTGCTGGTGCTTATTGGAGAGGTGACGAAAAAAATAAGCAATTAACACGTATATATGGTATCACTTTTCCGAAGCAAAAAATGCTTACTGAGTATTTAGAGTTATTGGAAGAGGCTAAAAAACGTGACCACAGAAAATTAGGTAAAGAGTTAGAGCTTTTTACGTTTTCACAAAAAGTTGGAGCAGGATTACCTTTATGGTTACCTAAAGGAGCTGCCTTAAGAGGAAGACTTGAAGATTTTTTAAAGAAAGCACAAAAGAAAGCTGGCTACGAAATGGTGATGACGCCTCATATCGGACAAAAGGAACTATATGTTACTTCTGGTCATTATGCTAAATATGGTGAAGACAGTTTTCAACCAATAAAAACTCCTAAAATGGATGAAGAGTTTTTATTAAAGCCTATGAACTGTCCGCATCACTGTGAGGTTTATAATTTTAAACCACATTCATATAAAGATTTACCAAAGCGTTTTGCTGAATTTGGAACTGTATATAGATACGAACAAAGCGGTGAATTACATGGATTAACTCGTGTAAGAGGTTTTACGCAAGATGATGCACATATTTTTTGTACACCTGAACAACTAGATCAAGAATTTAAAGAAGTTATCGATTTAGTACTTTATGTATTTAAATCTTTAGGTTTTGAAGACTTTACTGCGCAGGTTTCTATTAGAGATATGGAAAATCCAGACAAATATATAGGTGACGTTAAAACTTGGGAAATTGCTGAACAAGCAATTATAAATGCTGCAACAGATAAAGGTTTAGATTTTGTTATAGAAGAAGGTGAAGCTGCTTTTTATGGCTCTAAATTAGACTTTATGGTTAAGGATGCTTTAGGCAGAAGTTGGCAATTAGGAACCATACAAGTAGACTATAATTTACCTAAAAGATTCGAATTAACCTATAAAGGAGCCGATAATCAGTTGCATCAACCGGTAATGATTCACAGAGCACCCTTTGGTTCTATGGAACGTTTTATCGCTGTGTTATTGGAGCATACAGGCGGAAATTTTCCACTTTGGTTAACTCCAGAGCAAGTTATCTTATTGCCTATCAGTGATAAATATCAAAAATATACTAAAAAAGTTTTAACTTTGTTAGAAAATTCCGAAATTCGCGCCCTGGTAGATAGCCGAAGTGAGAAAACAGGAAGAAAGATTCGTGATGCAGAAGTAAGCAAAATACCATTTATGGTTATTGTAGGTGAAAAGGAAGAACAAGACGGCACGGTATCTGTAAGAAAACACGGTGAAGGAGATATTGGAACATTCACTATAGAAGAGTTCATCTCTTTGATACAAAAAGAAGTTAATAAAACATTGGTTCCTTTTGGAAACTAAAAAAAGAATACTAATTTAAAATCATGAGTCATAGCAATTAGAAGAAGAGGCGGACGTAGACCGCTAAGGGTAATTAAAGAAGATCAACATAGAATTAATGATAAAATTAGATATGTTGATGAAGTTCGTCTTGTAGGCGAAAACATCGAAGTAGGTGTTTATCCTTTAGAAAAAGCCAAAGAAATGGCCATCGAACAAGAGTTAGACTTAGTTGAAATTTCACCGAAAGCTGTACCTCCTGTTTGTAAAATTATTGATTATAAGAAGTTTTTATACGAACAAAAAAAACGTGATAAAGCTTTAAAATCAAAGGCAACAAAAGTTATCGTTAAAGAGATTCGTTTTGGACCTCAAACTGATGAGCATGATTATGAATTTAAAAAGAAACATGCCATTAAGTTTTTACAAGACGGAGCTAAATTAAAAGCTTTTGTATTCTTCAAAGGACGTTCGATTGTATTTAAAGAACAAGGGCAAATTTTATTATTAAAATTAGCGCAAGAATTAGAAGAACACGGTAAGGTAGAACAAATGCCTAAGTTAGAAGGAAAACGTATGATTATGTTTATTGCGCCTAAAAAGGCTAAATAAGTAAATCATTCACAATATATAAGCAAGATAAACTAAAAAACAAAGATGCCTAAAATTAAAACAAAGTCTAGTGCCAAGAAACGTTTCAAGATAACTGGTTCTGGTAAGATCAAAAGAAAGCACGCGTTTAAAAGCCATATCTTAACAAAGAAGTCTAAAAAACGTAAGCTTGCTTTAAGACACGCAACATTAGTACACAAGTCTGATGTAGCAAACATTAAGCAACAATTAGTTTTAAAATAATATTTTAAACTAATCTGTTAGCCAGGGAATTTAATTATTAACCATGGAGTTAGGCTCAATTAAGTATCAATATTCGATCGCCTACTACAAAAAACCATTTGAATTATGCCAAGATCAGTAAATTCAGTAGCCTCAAGAAGAAGAAGAAAAAAATCTTGAAGGCAGCAAAAGGTTACTTTGGAAGACGTAAAAACGTTTACACAGTAGCAAAAAATGCGGTAGAAAAAGCGATGACATATGCTTATCGTGACCGTAAAAACAATAAGAGAAACTTCCGTTCATTATGGATTCAGCGTATTAACGCAGGAGCTCGTCAGTACGGAATGTCTTACTCTCAGTTTATGGGGAAAGTTAAAGCTAATAGTATCGAATTAAACCGTAAGGTTTTAGCCGATTTAGCTATGAACAACCCAGAAGCTTTTAAGGCCATTGTAGAAAAAGTAAAATAAGTTTCATATACTTGCTTATACTAAAAACCCAAACTTAAACGTTTGGGTTTTTTTAAACCCATTAGACTCAATATTTACATAAAATTCTCATCTATGAAAACTTTAAGAATTCTATTCCTAATAATATTAACGCAAAATATTACAGCACAAAATCGTTTATCTAAAGCTCAGGTAGAAGCATTACCTAATACGATAGAGAATCAGTTTACAAAAATTTATCGAATGTCAAATAACTGGCAAGAGTATAAAATGATTAAACGTACTCAGTTTGTAAGCTTTCAGAAAAACATATTAGATAGCATTTCTGTTATCAAAAAAGATGTTGTTACGAAACAACTGAAAATAAATGAACAGTTAAAAAAATCAGAGGCTTTAAAAGAAGAAATTACTACTTTAAAAAGTAATCTATCTGTATCTGTAGAAAAAGAAGATGCTTTTTCTTTCTTTGGGGTATTATTAAACAAAGGCACTTACAATACTATCCTTTGGAGTATTATTGGGGGATTACTAATTGGACTAGCTTTTTTTATTTTTAAATTTAACGGTAGCTACTCTATCACGAAAGAAACAAGAAATTTATTGGCTGATGTTGAAAATGAGTTTGAACAACACAAAAGAAATGCTATTGACAAAGAACAAAAGTTAAGACGCCAACTACAAGACGAAATTAACAAACAACGTGGTGTAAATTAGTTTACATATTTATTATAAAATAACAAGCCCCGAGTTTTTAACTCGGGGCTTGTTATTTTCACGATCTAAATCATTTTAAGACAATCCAGAAATAACACCATTATTATCAATACTCATATGTTCTGAAGCTGGTGTTGCTGGTAAACCAGGCATTCGCATCATTTTACCTAAAATAGGAATTACAAATTGTGCGCCTGCTGCAATCTCTATTTCGCGTACATTTATAGTAAAACCTTCTGGCCTTCCTATCAATTTATCGTCGTCAGAAAAAGATTTTTGTGTTTTTGCCATACAAACGGCAAAATCATTAAACCCTAACCTATCAATCCTTCTTAAATTCAATGCTGCTTTTTTCTCATAAGTAACAGCATCGGCACCATAAATTTCTTTTGCAATCTTTTCTATTTTATCTTTTACAGGACTTTTCCAATCATACAAAGGTTTGAATTGTGTTGCTTTATTTTCAACTACATTAACCACTGCTTTTGCTAAGTTTTTTGTTCCTTCTCCTCCTTTTGCCCAACCTTCTGAAACAACTGCTTCAACACCTAGTTTTTTACAAGCATCAATTACAAAACTTACTTCTTCTTCAGAGTCAGAAATAAATGAGTTGATTGCAACTACTGGTTCTATATTAAATTTTCGAATATTCTCGATATGCTTTTCTAGATTTCTGAATCCGTCTTTAACTTTTTCTAAACTAGGTGTATTGTATTCTTGTTTCTCTGCTCCACCATGGTGACGCAAAGCTCTAATAGTTGCAACCAACACTACACACTTGGGATTTAATCCTGCGTATGCAGATTTAATATTTAAAAACTTCTCTGCTCCTAAATCTGCTCCAAAACCTGCTTCTGTAACCACATAATTAGATAATGACAAGCCCATTTTAGTAGCAATAATCGTATTGGTTCCTTGTGCGATGTTTGCAAAAGGACCTCCATGAATAATTGCAGGGTTTTCTTCTAGCGTTTGTACTAAATTTGGCTTAATGGCATCTTTTAGTAAAATTGCCATCGCATCTTGCGCATTTAAATCAGCCGCAAAAACAGGCTTTTTATCAAAAGTGAATCCGATAAATATGCTTCCTAATCGTTTTTTTAAATCATCAAAATTCATTGCCATACAAAGTATTGCCATTACTTCGGATGCTGGCGTAATATTAAAACCATCTTCACGAGGAATACCGTTTCCTATACCACCTAAACCTATCGTAATTTGACGCAATGCACGATCGTTCATATCGATAACACGTTTCCATAAAATAGTACGCGGATCTATATTTAGATTGTTCGTTTGACTTTGCAAGTTATTATCTATCAAAGCTGCTAATAAATTATTTGCTTTTTCAATAGCGTTGAAATCACCTGTAAAATGCAAATTGATATCCTCCATTGGTACTACCTGAGAGTATCCCCCTCCAGCAGCACCTCCTTTAATTCCGAATACCGATCCCAAAGAAGGCTCCCTTAAAACCACGGTAGCTTGCTTACCTACTTTATTTAAACCTTCGGTTAAACCAATAGAAACGGTTGTTTTACCTTCTCCGGCAGGAGTTGGAGTTAAGGCGGTTACTAAAACTAAATTATTTTCTTTTACTTTATCTTCATCAATTAAGTGCAAAGGTAATTTAGCTTTGTATTTTCCATACATTTCCAAGTCGTCTTCTTGTACATTTAGTTTATTTGCTATATGCTTAATATGTTGTAAATCTTTTGCTTGTGCTATCTCTATATCTGTTAAATGCGCCATCGCGAATTGTATAATTTTAAGTGAATAATTGTGTTAAAAAAACAAGTAAATATACATAATATAATTCCTATAAAAACTGATAATTGTTAGCATAATTTAACTAAACATAGCGTAAACAGATAAATATGGTAAAAGAATTGGCAAATCTTTTTTGAAATACTATATTTGCACGTTTTAAAAAAGAACTCGAATTAAACTATTATAGATGCAGAACAAAGGTCTTATTAAATTATTTGCTGTCCTTTTCGGATTAGTAAGCTTGTACCAACTGTCGTTTACATTTTTTGCTAATAAAGTAGAAGATAGCGCTAAGGTATATGCAAAGGAAAACGTTAAAGATAACAACGGTAGAGAGTTAGCTAGATTTGAAAGAAAATATCTTGATAGTGTTGCTAATGATAAAGTAGTAAATTTAGGCGTTGCTGAGTACACTTATAACGACATCAAGGAGCGTGAAATGAACCTTGGTTTAGACTTAAAAGGTGGTATAAATGCAATTTTACAAGTATCTGTAAAAGATATTTTAGTTGCTTTAGCTAATAACTCAAACAATACTGTTTTTAGAGAAGCTTTAGCAAAAGCTAGCGAAGCTCAAAAAGCAAGTCAAGATAATTACTTAGATTTATTTTTTAGCGAATTCGAAACTTTAAGTAACGGAACCGTTAAATTAAGTGATCCTGCAATATTCGGAACAAAATCTTTACGTGAAAAAATAGACTTTAATAAAACGAATACTGAAGTAAAAGAAGTTCTTCAAGAAGAAATCAATACTTCTATTAATACTTCTTTTGAAGTATTACGTAGCCGTATTGATAAATTTGGTGTAACTCAACCAAGTATTCAACGTATTGGTAACTCTGGTAGAATTCAAATTGAATTAGCAGGAGCTAAAGATATTGAGCGTGTTACTAAATTAATTACAAGTACTGCTGAATTACAGTTTTGGGAAGTATATACAAATGCTGAAGTTCAAAACTTTTTCTTTGCTGCAAATGCAAAGGTTGCTGAATTGTTAAAAGACGATTCTACTACTGAAAAAGTTAAAGATTCTACAAAAACTGATGACATCGATGATCTATTAGGTGCATCTGCTGATTCAACTAAGGTTGAAAATCAAAAAAACTTATTTACTTATTTATATCCTCGTGTAGCTCAAAATCAACAACAAATGAGCTCTTTAGTTGCAGAAGCTAGAGTACAAGATACAGCTAAAGTAAACAGTTTACTTGCTAATAAGAGTGTAAGAGCTTTATTACCTACTAATTTAAAGTACGTTAAATTCTTATGGGATTATAAAGCAAAACCAAGTGCTGATGGAACTTCTGAAATTATTGGTTTATATGCCATAAAATCTAACAGAAACGACAAGCCAACAATTGATGGTGATGTAATTGCTGATGCAAATCAGGATTTCGATCAATTAAGCAAGCCAGTTGTTTCAATGTTAATGAATGCTAGTGGTACCAAAAAATGGGCGAAAATGACTGGCGAAAATGTTGGTAAATTTGTAGCTGTTGTTTTAGATGATTATGTATATACTGCTCCTGTTGTAAACGGAGCAATTACTGGAGGAAGCACTCAGATTTCTGGAGGAACGATGACTGTTGAAGAGGCACAAGATATTGCTACAGTATTAAAAGCTGGTAAATTACCTGCTCCTGCAAGAATTATTCAAATGGAAGTTGTAGAGCCGTCATTAGGTCAAGAATCTATTGATGCAAGTATCTGGTCATTCGGATTAGCAATTTTATTAATCTTAATATGGATGGTTTTATACTACGGTAAAGCGGGTATTTATGCAAATATTGCTTTATTAGTAAATATCTTATTTATCTTCGGATGGTTAGTATCGTTTAATGCAGTATTAACATTACCTGGTATTGCTGGTATTATCTTAACCATAGGTATGTCGGTAGATGCGAACGTAATTATTTTCGAAAGAATTAAAGAAGCCTTAAGAGGTGGTAAAGATTTAAATACAGCCGTTAGTGAAGGATTTAGTTTTAAAGGAGCTTTATCTGCAATTATCGATGCAAACATTACAACGTTCTTAACAGGTCTTATCTTATTTGTTTTTGGTACTGGACCAATTAAAGGTTTTGCTTATACCTTAATGCTAGGTATTGCAACTTCTTTATTTACTGCTATCTTTATTACTCGTTTATTTATAGACGGATCTGTTAATAAAGGTGCAAACTTAACTTTTAACACAAATATTTCTAAAAACTGGTTTAACAGTATTAGCATCGAATTTTTAAAGAAACGTAAGTTAGCTTACATCGTTTCAGGATTCTTTATTCTTACTGGTTTAGTTTCTATCTTTACTTTAGGATTAAAGCAAGGAGTTGACTTTAAAGGAGGTCGTTCTTATGTTGTTCGTTTCGATCAACCAATGAACGCTACTGAAGTTGCTTCCTCTTTACAAGGTGCTTTTGAAGCTGCTCCTGAGGTTAAAACTTACGGTTCAGATAATCAATTAAAAATAACTACAGCTTTTAAAATTGATGAAGAAGGTACTGAAGTTGATGAACAAGTTCAGAATGCTTTATATACCGGATTAAAATCTCATTTAGGTACAACTTCTTACGAAGACTTTAAACCTGGATTTGAAAAAGCTGGTAGCGGAATTATGAGCTACATGAAAGTAGAGCCAACCATTGCTGATGATATTAAAAAATCTGCATTATGGGCGGTAATCGGTTCATTACTTGTAGTATTCTTATACATCTTATTACGTTTTAGAAAAATGTCTTATTCTATTGGTGCAGTAGCAGCAGTATTCCACGATGTATTAGTGGTATTAGGAGTATTTTCTATCTGTTACAAATTTATGCCTTTTGATATGGAAATCGGACAATCATTTATCGCAGCTATCTTAACAGTAGTAGGATACTCATTAAATGATACCGTGGTAATTTTCGATAGAATTAGAGAATATGCAGGCGAAAGCAAAACATTTACTGCTGGTTTAGTAGACAAAGCATTAAGTAGCACTTTAGGAAGAACAATAAATACCTCTTTAACTACATTATTAGTAATGTTAGCTATCTTCTTCTTTGGAGGAGATTCTATTAAAGGATTTATGTTCGCATTAATCGTAGGTGTAGTTGTAGGTACGTATTCATCATTATTCGTAGCAACACCAATTATGTTTGATGCTTCTAAAAAAGAAGACAAAGAATAACATTCTTATATAGATTACAAAAACCGTTTTGAATAATATTCAAAACGGTTTTTTCATTTACAATCAAGCAACTATCTTTGCAGTCTGATGAAAATTACAAAACTCCACGATTTATACTTTAAAGAATTCATTTCTTCAAATGAAATAGCTACTGTTGTTAAAAAATTAGCACAGCAAGTAAAAGCCGATTTACCTAAAAATGAAGTTCCTTTATTTATCGGTATTTTAAACGGATGTTTTGTTTTTACAGCCGATTTTTTACGCGCGTATAAAGGAGATTGTGAAATAAGTTTTGTAAAATTAGCATCTTATGAAGGTACAGCTTCAACAGAAAATGTAAAAAAACTAATTGGTATCAACGAAGATCTAACCAACCGAACGGTAATTATCTTAGAAGACGTTATTGACACAGGTACCACTTTACAGGAAATTTACGAAATTTTCGAAACCAAAAACATAAAAGAACTAAAAATAGTCACTCTTTTTTACAAGCCTGATGTATATCGAAAAGAACTGCCAATAAACTATATCGGAAAGAATATTGAAGATAAATTTATTGTAGGATACGGTTTAGATTACAAAGGCTATGGTAGAAATTTACCTGCTATTTATCAATTAACAACACAACCTAAAATGAAAAACATCGTATTATTTGGCCTCCAGGTGCCGGAAAAGGAACACAAGCCGATTTATTAAAAGAGAAGTATAATTTAGTTCATATTTCTACCGGAGATGTTTTCCGTTTCAATATCAAAAATAAAACGGAATTAGGCTTACTTGCTAAAACGTATATGGATGACGGAAATTTAGTGCCGGATGAAGTAACCATTAATATGTTAAAAGCAGAAGTAGAAAGGAATGCAGATGCAAACGGATTTATTTTTGATGGTTTTCCAAGAACAGAATCGCAAGCAAAAGCTTTAGATGCTTTTTTAGGTGAAAAAAACGAACGTATTAACGGAATGGTTGCTTTAGAAGTATCTGAAGACTTATTAGTTGATCGTTTGTTGGAAAGAGGAAAAACGAGTGGAAGAACTGATGATACTGACGAAAGTAAAATCAGAAATCGTTTTAACGAATACAATACCAAAACAGCAATTTTAAAAGACTTTTACCTAGAACAAGGTAATTATTACGGCGTAAACGGTGTAGGATCTATAGCGGATATTACAAAACGTTTATCAGACGTATTTGATACATTATAATTTACATAAAGAAAAAGAAATTTCTTTTTCTTTAAATATTTGAAACAATGACTGAAGGAAATTTTGTTGACTATATAAAAATCTACGCATCTTCTGGTAAAGGAGGTCGAGGATCAGTACACTTACATCGTGAAAAATTTATTACCAAAGGAGGTCCTGATGGAGGAGATGGTGGTCGAGGTGGTCATATTATTTTACGTGGTGATAAAAGTATGTGGACACTTTTTCATTTAAAATTTAAACGTCATTTTAGAGCAGAACCAGGTGGTGATGGTAGTGCAAGTCGTAGTACTGGCCACGATGCTAAAGATATTATTGTTCCTGTACCATTAGGAACTATTATCCGTAATGCAGATACTGACGAAATTTTACACGAAGTTACGCACCACGAACAAGACATTGTTTTGTTACCAGGTGGTAAAGGTGGCCTTGGAAACTGGCACTTTAAATCGTCAACAAATCAAGCGCCACGTTATGCACAACCAGGTATTGATGGTACTGATGGCTGGTTTCGTATTGAACTTAAATTGTTAGCCGATGTTGGTTTAGTTGGTTTTCCTAATGCAGGTAAATCTACTTTACTCTCTGTATTAACAGCTGCAAAACCAAAGATTGCTGATTATGCATTTACTACTCTAAAACCAAATTTAGGTATTGTAGAACACCGTAATCACAAAAGTTTTGTAATGGCAGATATTCCTGGTATTATAGAAGGTGCTGCTGAAGGAAAAGGATTAGGGCATTATTTTTTACGTCATATTGAGCGTAACTCAACCCTATTATTTTTAATTCCTGCGGATAGTGATGATATTAAAAAAGAGTACGAAATTTTATTAAACGAATTACGTAAGCACAATCCTGAATTGTTAGATAAAGATCGTTTATTAGCTATTTCTAAATCAGATATGTTAGACGACGAATTAAAAGAAGAAATTAAACAAGACTTACCAGAAGGTATCGATGCCTTATTTATCTCGTCTGTAGCCCAATTAGGTTTACAAGAATTGAAAGATAAATTATGGGATGTATTAAATTAATATTCTTTCTACAATAAACTTTATGAAAAGCAACCTCAAATGAGGTTGCTTTTTATTCTTATTTTTTTATTATTAAATAATAAACGTATATCTTTAAGTACTTTACACAAAAGTAGGTTATTTTACTAATTTAAACACTCAAGTAAATGATCGAAAAAATCAGAAAGAATTCGGATTATATTTTGCTTTGTCTATCTCTAATAATTATTACATCAGTAATATTTTACTTATTTTTTAATTGTAAAATTAT
This sequence comes from Tenacibaculum retecalamus, assembly GCF_027941755.1. Lineage (NCBI taxonomy): Bacteria > Pseudomonadati > Bacteroidota > Flavobacteriia > Flavobacteriales > Flavobacteriaceae > Tenacibaculum > Tenacibaculum retecalamus. The sequence goes on from NZ_CP115916.1 coordinate 2,346,709, forward strand.
TGACGGAACAGATAAAATACTTGCTGCTCTGATTCTATTACTTCCCTTAATAGTAGGTATTTTTCAAATCTTATTAAATCAAATTAATTAAAAAAGAAATAAACTTTTTGAGCTTAGATACCAAGAACTTCAAAACCAAATAACATTATTACAAAAAATCACTAATTTGATTAGCGAGAATATAATAAATTATTCAATTACCAATATTGATGAATTAGTAAGTCAACTAATGAATCTTCTTAATGAGTTTATAAATTTCAATCGATTTCAAAAGGAGTTCTTATTCAAAGGGATTACTGAGAAAGAATCCGCAAAAAAACTAAAAGACATTTTACAGAAAATTCTAGAAAGAACTGATGAATTCAAAAAACAAATTGACGATAATAACAAAAACGAGTCTCCAAATATTGAATTTCATCAAATTAAATGGCATATTGATATTAAAGGCTATTTAAAAGAACATCACTTATAGATTACCTCAATGAATTAAAAAGTTTTCTAGAAGTACCATAATAATCTCTTATAAAGCAAAAAACGCCCGATGGGGCGTTTTCTGTTTCAATCCATATTCCATACTTTTTCAAAAATTTCTTTAAAAGCTATGTTTGAATCTTCATTGAAGCTTTTTTCAATATACAAATTCATTACTTCTACTCTATCTACAGCACTTGGGTGTGTAAATATTTCTGGTCCTAATAAAGATTGAACTACTTCTAAATTCTGTTTTAATTCTTCTCCATAAACTCTCTCTTTAGTTAGCATTAAATGTATGGCAATTAAATCTGCCAAATACTCTGCTTTTTTATAATCATTTGTTTCAATCCCAGAAGGTATTTGCGAACCTAATTCAAACTTTCCTGCTTGATTAAGTGTTACAATATGACCTATCTCATGAGATAAAACATAGACCTTTATATACTCTTTATCATAATCTACTAATCCTTGACTTGCTTCAATATAACCGTCTGCTGCTCCAGCATTAATAGAATTATCTTCTTTGTCTATCCTAAAATCATTAGGTATCCTTATATCTCTATACGAACTAAATAGAGGCTTTATTCTTTCTTGATACAATTTATTTAGTTGCTCTTCATTTGTCAACTCTATAATTATATCTTCGTTTTTTGTAGCACTTGTTTTACAGCCAATTAGTAAAATAGTTATTAATAATATGGTTAATTTTTTCATAATAATAAATTTGCATAAAAAAACACCCCTAAAATAAATTTTAAGAGTGCTTAACTAGGGGAAACATCAATTAATTCAAATATGTATATGTTACATTAGTGTTAATGAACCCAAATACTACATATGAAGCAGTTAAAGGATATCCGTCTGTATTATATGTATAAACTACAGGTGTATCAGTTGAAAAACTACCTTGTACAGGGTTATTTATATTAACCTCTGATAGGCCAACTCCTACATTAATTTTAGCATAAGATGAAGGATATAAACCTTTAAATGGATTATTTTTGTTGTCGTAGTTATTCTCTAATGTTTCTGCTCCAATTGTTGTTGTTTTAACATTACCTGAAGCATCATAAGTATAACTTGTATTTGTTACTCTATCATTCTCTTTGTTTATTCTTTCTTTTTTTTCTAATCTTTTATCATCATTATAAGTGTAAGAAAATGTGTAAGACTCGGTTCCTTCATCGGTCTGTTTAGCACTTATTATTAAGCCTTCATCATTATATGTATATATAACGCTTTGTGTATCTGACTCTCTTTTTATTATTTGATTTTTATCATTGTAAACATAGGTATAAGTTGTGGTAGTCCCTCCTGCTTCTTCTGAATAAGATTTCATAAAATTAGAAACATCATCATAAGTATAAGTCGTTTTGCTTTCGCTAAAATCGTCTTTAAAATGATAAGTTGCTATCTGTGAGCCACTACCCACTTCTCCACGAATGTTTATGGTTACGTTATATACTTTATCTGTACCGTTTTCGGCAGTAACAATAAAAGGCATTTCTTGTCCATCTACAAAACTTACAGCTTGCCCTGACGCAGGAACAATTGTAGCATTTTCAGATATCGTGATATTCGTAACCAAATCTGAAATGTTCGTTTTATAAGGAACACTAATAGTAATATTATTTCCTAAGTTATAAATAACATCATCTTCATTTAAGCCTTCAAAATTAATTTTGAAACTTGTAATACTATTTAACGATGATTGAGATACGTTATCTTTATCATCACTAGAACAACCTATTATTATAAGTGCTATAATTAAAGATAAAAAAGGGAAAACTTTTTTCATAATGTATATATTTAATTTGTTAATTTTTGAGTATCAATTATTTTAATCCGTTTGACACTTACCGGAGTTATATTTTAAAAATTGGGATTATTTATTTTAGCATCATTAGGAAATTGTATTACATACCGATCATCATTTTGTTGTAATGTATAATTTGTACCTTCATACCATTTAATTATTTCAGGCTGCAACGTTCTTTTTAAATCATTCCAACGATGTCCTTCAATTGCCAACTCACGCGCTCTTTCTTCTAATAATTCTTTGTAAAAATCTTCTTTATTTAAAGAGTTTATGAATGTTATATATGTAGCCATCTTAGATGGGGTATATCTATTTTCAGCTACTTTTAACAACTCTAATTTTGCTAAAGCTAATTCATTGTTTTGTAGATAGGCTTCTGATAAATTAAAATATAATTCAGCAACTCTAAAAGTTGACTTATACTTTAAATTTGCTGTTTTGGCTGGTCTATAAACGCTTCCGTCTTTCTTAAAGTACAAATTAAACCTTAAGTCATTTGTTCGATCATATTTATTTAATAGTTGATCTGAAACTGCAGCATTACTTGCTATATCAAACGATGATACTTGATCTAATGCTAAAATAGATTCTACAGAACTAAACTCTGATGGCATGATTGAGTCATCTATTTTTAAATCTTGTATTGTATTTTTTATAGCAAGTGCCTCTTTACTTGCGATGACAGCTTTTTGCCATTCTTTTTTATATAAATACACTTTTGATTCTAAGCTTTTTAATGCAATCTTTGAAAATCTATAGTTTAAACCAGTAGCTTGTTGTTCAATATTTAAACGTACTTCAGCATTAGAAAGATCATTTAAAATCTGTACATAAACTTCCTCAATTGATTGAATATCATATTTTTGATCTAAGTTATATTCAGTCACTATAGGAATACCGTTATCACTGTTAGCTGAAGTAGCGCTATATGCTTTTGCATATAAATTAACTAACTGAAAATATTGTAGTGCTCGTAATGCATAAGCCTCTCCTACCAACTGGTTAACAGCTGTTACGTCACCAGTAATTTCAGTTTCTTTTTCAATTACATGATTTGCATGAAAAATTATTTTATAGAAACTAGCATATGAAAAAGGAGTTGTTAATGGTGAAGTATTTGTATCATTCCATAAGTAAATATCTTCATATTGCGATGATCCTGGAGAGCTTTTACTCAACTGTAATTCATCAGCTCTATATGTTGTTAAAATATGATTATTTTTTTTCGTTCCGTAAGCTGTAGTTAAAAAACTTCTATAATCTTCTACTGATTTAGGTATTACTTGACCAACTGGCTCAATATCTAAATAATCATCGCATGAAACTAGCGTAATTATTGTTGCAAATAATATGTATATGTATTTTTTCATCTTTATATGTATTTTTTAAAAAGAAAGATTAAATCCGAAAGAAATAATTTTTGGTATTGGTTGTGAATATGAACTACCAAAAGTTTCTGGGTCAAAATATCCGTCATAATCTGTTCCGAAAACAAATAGATTTCTCCCTTCAAGGTTAAAACTTAACCTTGAAACATTCATACTTTCTAGATATTTACTTGGCACACTATATCCAAACTTTATACTATTAACTCTTATGTATGAAATTTTATCTATCCATATATCTAAGTCTCTGAATGTATTACCTGTATCATATGTGTGATACCAATTATACACTAAATCTGTTTCAAACCCAGGAGTTGTACTACCAATCAATGCAGGGTAATTTCCTGTACCTGCTCTTAAAATTTCTTTATTATAATTATAAGTAGGACTTACTTGTGTAGGATGGTATGTTGGTGTTCTTTTTACAGTTTGATTTATATTAAAATTAGTTGCTATACTTAGACTGAAATCTTTGTATTGAAACTTATTAATAAAACCTCCACTAAATTCAGGATCTGCATTACCTACATAAGTATATAAATTTCTATGCTCTTCTCTTGTTAACTGATTTCCATCAACCCCTTCTGATAAGTTATAAAAATCTACCGCTGTTACTTTATTACCATCTTTCCAAAATAATGGCAACCCATTGCTATCTAAACCTGCTGTTTTTATAGCGAAAACTCCGTTAACTCCATATCCTAATAAAGAAGGTTTAAAATCGTTGTCTTTTATTTGAATTTTCTCTACTCTATTCTTATTGTGTGATATATTAAAACTTGTACTCCACTTAAAATCGTCTTTTACTATATTTTTGGTATTAATAGCCAACTCAACACCTTTATTACTTAATGTTGCCCAATTTGTGTTAATAAAATTGAAACCAGATTCTAGAGGTATTGCTTGTAATCCAATTAAATCAGAACTTTTACGATAATAATAATCTGCTGATACGTATACTCTATTATTAAACAAACCTAAGTCAAACCCTACATTTGATGAGATTGTTTTTTCCCAACGTAAATCTTTGTTAGGAGCAGATATTACATTAATTCCTTGTTCAGAATTTCCTGGTAAAATAGTCTCATCTTTATACTCTCCAACCACAAAAGGAGATGTTGATTTATCTATATTTCCTTGCACTCCATATGAACCTCTTATTTTAAACTCTTTTATTGCCTCTATATCAAAAAAGCTTTCTTTAGCAACATTCCAAGAACCTGCAACTGACCATAAAGGTAAGTATCTAAACTCTGGGTTTACTCCAAATAAGTTTGAACCATCATATCGCAAGCTTCCAAAGATTGTATATTTTCTATCGTAAGTATACGAAGCTGTTCCAAAGAAAGATGCATATGCATTTTCGTTAATTGTTTTTTTGTAAGGGTTAAACAATTCATTTTCTAAAGCTCTTTCATCTGTTACTGGTATGGTTCTTAAAGTATTACTATTAAAACCAAACCCTTTTGTATGAATTTCTGTACGCTTGTCTTCTCTAAACTCGGTACCTAGCATCACATCAACTTCATGAATATTATTTATAGAAGTGTTGTAATTTAAAGTTGTTTTCCAATTGTATTGAAAAGCATCACTATTCCAATTTTGATTTATACCTCCTTGTGGCATAAAAAAAGCATCGTTCCCATCTTCATCTTGATATCTAGACCCAAATCTGTATTTTCTAGTATAGTAACTGTTTTTACCTCCAAACTTTTCAGTTTGATCAAAATCGAACTGCATACCTAACTGCGTGTACAATCTTAAAGTTTTATCAAATTTATATGTAAGGTCAATTATTGGTTTAATAGAATACGATGTAAGCTCTTGATTTGTATTCTGTCTTTCTTCTAAAGGATTGTAATTTAAATTTAAATCTGACCTTTCAATTAAATCTGGATCATAATTATAACTACCATCAGTATTATATGGTGCAAAATAAGGGTTTACTCTTCTTGAATAATTTGCGGGGTTTGTGTATGCATCAATCCCTGTAATGTATGATGTGCTTTTATTTCTACTTGCAAAAACTGATACTCCAATATTTAGCTTATCATTTACATCATAGTCATTTTTAAAAGTAAGGTTATACCTATTTAATCCAGTTCCTTTTGTTGTTCCTTGTTCATCAAAATACCCTAAAGAAAAATAATACCTTGATTTTTCACTTCCTCCTGAAAGTGTTAATCCGTACTGTTGATTTATTGCTGCTTGATACAACTCATTACCCCAATTAGTATTTTTATTTCTTAAATTATTAATAGCATTTTGTGCTAATGGGTTTATACTTAAAAAACCATTGTTTTGAAAGTTATCATATTCTCCGAAAGTTTGTAAAATACGAGACACTCCACCTCTTTCGCTTTGATATACTAAATCTGACCTACTTGCTAAACCTAATTCAAAGTCTACTTTTTCAGAAGCATTCATTAAGTTTAATTTATCAAAATTAGGTCTTAAAGTTAAAAAAGAACTTGCTTTAAAATTAATTCTCATTTCACCTTTTTTACCTTTTTTTGTAGTAATTACAATTACTCCGTTAGCTGCTCTTGCTCCATAAATAGATGTTGCTGAGGCATCTTTTAAGACTGTAATCTCCTCTATATCATCAGGATTTATACCTGCTATAGGGTACGATCTTAAATTATCAATATTATCTTTATCTGTAAAATCTTTAGGTATATCATTTCCCTGTAAAGGAATTCCATCTAAAACCCACAAAGGATCTGAAGAACCATTTAAGGTTGAAGTACCTCTAATTTGAATTTTTGCAGGAGCTCCAGGTGCGCCACTAGTTGGTTGAACAAGTACTCCTGAAATTTCCCCAGAAAGCATTTGATCAATATTAGCTGTACCAGCACGTTTAACATCATCTGTTTTTATTTTAACATAAGAGGAAGTCACTTTTCTTTCTTCAATCTTTTGATATCCTGTTACAATTACTTCTCCTAAAATTTCTTCCTTTTCTTCTAAAGAAATTATGAGATTTTTACTCTTATTCTCAACATTAATTTTTTGAGTTTCAAATCCCATATATGATATTATAATGTATTTTATATCTTTTGATCCTTTAAAGGAAAAATCCCCATCAAAATCAGTTGTCGAACCTATCATTGAAGCTCGAATAATACCATCTATATTGGTTTTACTACCAATCATTTTTGTTGATGCATAAACCGAAACACCTGGTAAAGGTTCCATTCTTGACGCATCTATAATTGTACCACTAATTGTTTTCGTTTTTTGTGCAAAAACAGAAAGTGAGATAAAAAATAGTATGTAAAATATTTTTTTGTTCATAATTATTAGTTATTCAGGTTATATTCAATTCTAGCTATCATATCATTATAATGGTTTTTTGTAGCTACATTTCCTTTCTTTCTTTTCTTTTTTAATAATTTTAAGATTTTTTCTAATTCTGCTCTTTTATTTGAACCTGCATCTGACACTCTGGGGATGTAAGTAAAGTGTACATTTTTAAAGTTCTTATGCTCATTTGTTAATGTTGTTTGTTTTGTTTTCTTCAATAATATGTTTCTATCAACAGTTAATACGTCAACATAATTTTTTTGAGTCATACGATCAAACATATCTAGAATTTCATTCTTAATTGTTTTTTTAAAAACAGCTTTAAAAAGTTTATTAAATAAATATTCTTCTGTAAAAACTTTTTTATTGTCAGGCGTTAACACTTTGTTTTCAGCAATTCTCATTAATCTATCTGTTTCAATAAGACGATAAATCATGTTTGTTTGATAGGCTCGATGCATTGAGACTGGAGAGTAAAATCGTTCACCATCTGGTGCATCTCTTACAGGGTATACTTTATGAATTAAATCTGGGGTAAACAGCCATTTTTGTGGCAAAATTGCTTTAGTTATTATATACTCTAATGATTTTTTTTGGACTTGTACAGGAACTGGCACAAAAGTATTTTTATTATCACCATAAATAGTATTGTTGATATAAATCCCTCCGATATTTGCCATAACGTGATTATTGTATAGTACCCACTGATCTATTACTGCTTTATATAACTTAGATGCTCTATAATAATCTTCTCCTTCCTCCTTTGTCCATGTTAAAATATTAGGAACAATTCTTTGTAAGTTTTTTAATCCGTACTCACTTGCTTTTACTGCATCATCACCTAAATCTTCACTTTGCGACCTTGGGTCTATAACCTTTCTTTGCTGTAGCTCATAAAAATATAATGGATCATTTTCATGTTTTCTTATCCATTGGTTTAGTATTGGTAATTCTTCATGAGGTGTTTTTCCTTCTAACCAACGGTACCCCCAATTAATAGCATACCTGTCATATACTCCTATTTTCGGACTAATTTCGGTTACATTATCACCTGGTTGAGCTACATAATTATAACGAGCGTAATCCATTATAGATGGTGCAGTCCCTCCCATTTTCTTAGTAAAACTGGCTGATCTTAATGAATCTACGGGGTAACTAAATGATGCTCCCATGTTATGTTTTAATCCAAAAGTGTGCCCTACTTCATGAGATGATACAAATTTAATAGACTGCCCCATTATTTCATCTGAAAAAACATTAGCTCTTGCTTTAGGATTTATAGGCTCTGTTTGAACACGAATCCATTGGTGCAGACCTTTCATTAAATTATGCCACCAAATGATATCTGACTCTAAAATTTCTCCACTTCTAGGATCTACTATTGAAGGTCCCATTGCATTTTGTCTTTCTGATGCCACGTAAGTAATTACAGAATAACGAACATCGTCAATGTCAAAATCTTTATCCTGTTTCATAACTTGCTTAACAACTACTGCATTTTTAAAACCAGCCTGTTCAAAAGCTTTATTCCAATCATAAACTCCATTTTCAATATATGATATCCATTTTTTTGGGGTTGCAGGATCTATATAATATACTATTTGTTTTTTAGGAATTACTAATTCTCCTTTTTTATATCTTTCGATATCTTCTTTTTTGGGTTCAAGCCTCCAGCGTGTAATTAATTCACGATGTTCTACTTCATGCTGATTATCAGAATAATAATCCATTGGTTTACTAAAGTAACCTATTCGTTTATCACCAAAACGCGGCTTCATTATATTAGTTGGCAACAAAACTATATTGGTAGTTACACCTACTGATAAAGATAATGCTGCACTTTTCCCTTCAGATACAGAAGTTGTTAAAAGAGATTTTACTACTATATTTTTAGAAAAAGTTTTTACGTTCTCAATCTTTGATAGTTTTGTTTTAACACTACCACCTAAACCTATATTTGACAATAAATCATTAAAACTTTTGTCGTTCCCGTCAAAAACTCTGTTTACTTTAATTAAAGCCGATGTTTTCTTTTCGTTTTCTGACTCAATTTTAAACCCCTCTATAATAGATTCTCCAAAATTATCATGTACTGAAAGTGTAATTGTATTATTTTTTGGAGAAGTTACTCTTGGGTTAATTGTTTTTACCCAAACCTTATTTAATACTGTATCTTTATAAAACCTAATTAATTTAGTTTCATAAGCCATCCCTTTATTTAATCCGTGTCCGTTTAGTGCATAAGGAACTTGAGAAACTTTATTGACAATTAAAAAGTCTTTTGATAATAACGAATCTGGAATCTCAAAATAGATATCTTCTTTTAATCTATAAACGTTAAACAATCCTTCTTTCTTACTTCCTTCTTTTTGTAATTTCTTGTACGAAACCTTGCTAGTACTTTTAATAGTATCTTTTTTCTCTTCTTTATTTTGTGCTGTTACTACTGTAGTAAAAAACACAAAGAATAAACCAAGTACTTTTAAATTATTAATGTTCTTCATTTGAGAATACCTCTTCATAAATTATTTTGATTAACCAGAAACCAAATGTAGAACTGAAGATGCTTTTTAAAAACTAAATGAGAGTGAAATAACTTTTTTAAGGAGTGAGTTTTATTATTTTGACAATAAAGGAAGATAACAATTAAATTTACCCCAAACAATCTCTGTTTTAAATGAATTTACATTATAAAATGCATAAAAATTATTCAAATAACTTAAACCGACACTGTAGCTTGCTTCTTTCTCGCCTTTTCTTGGATTATAATTGTTACTCACTATAATTATATCGTTTTCTATTAAAACTTCAACAAAAAGAGGGTTCTTTTTTGTTATCTCATTATGTTTAATAGCATTTTCTACTAATGTTTCTAATGCTAGAAATGGAATTTTATTGAATAATGCTTTATCTTCTTCGCTATTATCTACAATACTTAAGTTTATACTATTATTAAATCTGATTTTTTGCAAAAAGAAATACTGTTTTAAAAAATCTAGCTCTTCTTTAACAGTAGTAAAATTAGCCTCTCTTTCTTTTAATAAGTACCTATAAACTTCAGATAATTTTAGTACAAACTGCTGAGAGGTTGTTTTATCTAAACCTATTAGAGCATGTAAAGAATTTAACGTGTTGAATAAAAAATGGGGATTTAACTTTTTTCGCAACTGACTTAACTGTAATCGAGCATTTTTTTGTTGATACTGTTCATTACTGATAGCCAATCGTTTTCTTTCTTGCTCGTACTGAAGCGTTTTTAAATACTGACTTCTTAGTTGACTTCGGGAAAAAGCGAGTATTAACAAAAAGGTTAGTAATGCTAATAAACTCATCCATAGTAAATATTGCTTTATATTGTTTACAGACTCTTTAATAAAAATATTTAAAGGAAAACTTGTTATTAAAATCAATTCCGAGTTACCCACCTGTATAACATCATAATAACGCATTACTTCTAAATTCAAATATTCAGAAGTTACAGCTACTTTAACTTGATTTTTCTTTTTAAAATCCTGCTGTTCAAAGTTCTTGACAATCTGGCTCAACGAAACTTTATCAAAAAAAGAAGTTTCATATTTTCCTATATATCCTATTTCAGGATGTAGCATACAAACACCCTCTTTATTCGTTAAAGTAACATACCCTCCTTTACCACTATATTTTTGTGAAAAATAATTCCAGTACTTCAACAGGTTAATATCATAACCAAAAACAACGAAAGTGCCATCTTGCAATTTATGTTTGATAACCTTTCTGTAATATGTTTTACCTCTTAAATTTAAAATTGTATCAAAAACTTGGTTTTTATCTTCAAGAGATTTCGCCTTTTCTAATACACTTTTATTAGCATCCATACTACCAAAAAAGTAAGAATCTAAAACTTCATTATCGTCTAAAAAGTAAACAAAACTAATATCTATATTTTCTTCAGAGAAAGCTAATTCACTATTAAAAAGTAATCTATTTTTTAGCTCACTTCTATCTAAGTCATCACTACTTTCTATAATTTTTTGAGTATCGATAATGAATTTATTAAATTCATTAAAGTCAAATTGCAAAATACTTTCCTTTTCTTTTGCATATTGTTTTATAACAACCTCTATCAAGCTCTCAGCTTCTAAAGCTATTTTATTAGTTATTAATCTATATCCAATAAAAAACAATACGATTAACGATACACTTACTAAGAGATAATACTGATGCTTTCTTTTTTTTAACGGAAACTTCATAAAAACTAGTTATCCAACCACTTTTTAAATTCTTTGATTCTTTGAGCGCTCACTAAAAGCATTTCCTCTACATTTAAGCTTGGTTGTAATTCGATTTTTATACGATTATTACTGTATTTTGATATGTTATTAATCGCTGAATGCTGTAAAATATATTTCCTATTAATCTTAAAAAAGTATTTTTCAGATAGCTCTTCTTCTAAGCTAGAAATTGTCCCGTCATAAAGATAACTTTCATTATCAAAAGTAAATAAGAATAAATACTTTCCTTGTGCCATAAAATAAGCAACGTCTTCTCTTTTTATAGAAATAGATAAACTTCCTTTGGATACTAAAAAACGTTCTTTTTCTTTTTGATGCTGTATTTTGCTATTCATTTGCAATAGTAATTGCTCTAGCTTATCAGTATACCCTTTATTTTCATTAAGGTTTATGTATTTTTCTATCGCTTTGTTAAGTAATTCTTCACTATATGGTTTTAATAAGTAGTCTATAGCAAAAAACTGAAAAGACTTAATTGCGTACTCATCAAAAGCTGTTGTAAAAATAATAGGTGTTGAGATTTTTAAATTCTCAAAAATTTCAAAACTATAGCCATCGCCAAGGTGAATGTCGCTTAAAATTAAATCACAGGTATTTTCTTTAAGCCAAAGAATTGAATCTTCAACACTTTCCAATCGCTTTTTTACAGAAATTGAATGTGGACTTTTAAGCAATAAACTTTCTAAAGAAGAGGCAGCTAAATCTTCATCTTCAATAATAACTACATTCAATGTGTTCATTTCTAAATAAGGTTTTAAGGGATATGTTCAAAAGTATTAAATTATTTTAATACTATTAACGTCACTAATTATTTTATAAATAGATTAAAATATTCGCTTCGCTAGTACAAATTCATTTTTCCAATACGATTCATTCATTGAAGATATAATAACCCCTTTTGAAGTTGTTGAATGAATAAAAAATATTTCACCACTCTCTATTGAAGTTATTAAACCAACATGGTTTATTCCTCCTTTTAAACGAGCAATATCAAAAAAAAGCAAATCTCCTAATCTCACATCAACTAGCGAAATTTCTTTTCCTTTAGCACTCATAGCTTTTGATGAACGCGGTAATTGAATGCCTATTTTTTTAAAAGAAGTATTTACAAGTCCCGAACAATCCATTCCGTTTTTGGTTGTTCCTCCAGCCATATACGAAACACCATTATAAAAATTGGCAATTTCTAATAACTTGCTAATTTTAGTGCCTTCTATTTTTAGTTGATCGTTTGTTTTTTTCGATTCTTCACTCTCTTGATTCACAAATCGAAAAACGATAAAACCAATAATAATTAAAAATAAAATTTTATTCTTATACATTTATTATAAAACTCTTTTCGCTTTTATAAATGCTTTACGCCAATAATTTTCGTGCAACGAAGTAACGATAACTCCGCGAGAACTTGTAGAATGTATAAAACGTATATCTCCTTTTTTTATAGAAGTAACCAAACCAACATGGTTTACTCCGCCACCTTTTCTTGAAGTACTAAAAAACAACAAATCGCCTCTTTGTACTTCTCGTAAAGAAATTCCATACCCCTTAGCATACATTGCACGCGATGTTCTAGGAATTTGAACTTCGCGTTGTTTAAAAGAAGTATGAATTAAACCAGAGCAATCCATGCCTCTTTTACTCATTCCACCATATTTATAAGGCACGCCTTTATAAGTTACCGCTGTCCAAACAATTTTATCTGCTTTGGTAGGTTTTCCTGTTGAGGGAGTTTGCTTATTTTTTATTTTTTTATTTTTTTTATATACGCTTACATTTTTTGATGATCCGCAGGAAACCATTAAAAAAGAAAGAAGTACAATGAAAAGTGATTTTTTTATCATGTTATTGTTAAATCGAACGTAGTCGATATTTAATTCTACTCATTTTTGATGTCTCCCAACTACGCACGAGAAGATATCTATTATTGCAATCCGTTTACAATTAATTTAGCTGTTTTTTCTGATGCTCCTTTGCCTCCTAATTTTTGTTCTAAATCGAAATACGATAAAAACAATTCTTCTCGGTGTACAGGTTTTAAAATACGGTTTAGCTCGTTCGTAAGATTTACTTTCGTAAAATCATTCTGAATCAATTCAGTCACCACCTCTTTATCCATAATTAAATTCACCAACGAAATATACTTTAAAGTAATAATTCGTTTTGCTATTTGATATGAAATATTGCTTCCTTTATAACAAACAACTTGCGGCACTTTAAACAATGCTGTTTCTAAAGTTGCGGTTCCTGATGCTACCAAAGCTACATGTGAAATACTTAATAAATCGTATGTTTTATTATTGATAAATTTCACATTCTTATCGCCAATAAATTCTTGATAAAATTCATAAGGCTGACTCGGAGCTCCTGCAATAACAAATTGATAATTAGAAAAATCGGCCACTAAAGAAAGCATTACTGATAACATTTTTGTTATTTCTTGCTTTCTACTCCCAGGTAACAAAACAATAATTTCTTTACCTCCTAAATCATGCTGTTTCCTAAACGCTATTTCATCTACTTGTTTCCTACCCGCAATTCCGTCTATCAACGGATGCCCTACAAAATGCACATCGTAGTTATATTTTTGATAAAAATCTTTTTCAAACGGAAGGATTACAAACATTGCATCAACATCACGTTTTATATCTTTTACCCTACCTGCTCTACTTGCCCAAACCTGTGGCGATATATAATAATTGGTTTTAAAATTATGTTCTTTAGCCCATTTAGCTATCCGAAGATTAAAACCAGAATTATCAATTAAAATTAACACATCTGGCTTAAATTTAGCGATGTCTTTTTTACAAAAAGATAGCATTCCAACTATCTTTCGCAAATTCATTAACACCTCTATAAAGCCCATAAAAGCACGTTCTTTATAATGCTTTACAAGCGTACCTCCTACTTCTTGCATTAAATCACCACCCCAAAAACGAATTTCTGCGGATGGATCTTCTTTTAATAAAGCTTTCATCAAATTAGCGCCATGCAAATCACCTGAAGCCTCTCCTACAAGAATATAATATTTCATTATAATTTACTTAAATAAATTTTAAAATTAGTGTTACCAGCGCTACAGTTACCGTAGTTATTAAAACACCTCTTGCTCTATAATCTTGATTCTTTTTTAAAAATACCCAAAAAACAAATAAATTAGGAATCGCTGCCAATGCTAAAACCGATCCTAAAACACCACCTTCTATTACTTTTTTAAATGTTTCTGAAATGGTATCCGCAGATATAAATTCTAAATAAATAAAAAGTCCACATGATGTTGCTACTATAGATGCTAAAATGCCTATTACAACTTCTTTATTTATATGTCCCATGAGTTTAATTTTTTGAATTGCATGATGTGCTGTCATATCAAAATGAACAGGAACCATTGAAATGAATCCATTTTCTAACGCCCAAATATCGGTATCTTGTCCTTTATCTTTATTTACAAACTCACCTGATAACCAATAATATTCTTTACCGTACGGACTCTTACGTTTGTCGAAATTCTCTTTCCAATAACCATTTGCTTGACGGCAAACACGTACGCCTTTTATTTCATCTTCTTTTAACTTCGGAATATTTACATTTAACACTACCCCATCTGGTAAACCGTTTAATAAAACATTCAATACTATTTTTTCAATGTATTTTTTAGCTGCTCTAAAATCGGCATGCCAATCAAAATCTAATAACGAAAAACCAATAGCAGGAATCCCTTCAATACCTGCTTCAACAGCAGCACTCATCGTTCCTGAATATAGAACATTTATTGATGAATTTGCACCATGATTAATTCCTGAAACACATAAATCTGGAATTCTATTTAAGATTTCATTTTTTGCCATCTTCACACAATCGGCAGGTGTACCAGAACAACTATACTCAATTTGCGGCCTTCATCAATTGTAATTGGATTACAACGCAACACATTGTCTACCGTAATTGCATGTCCCATTCCGCTTTGCGGACTATCAGGAGCAACAACAACAACGTCACCTATTTTATTCATTATTTCAATAAGCATACGAATACCTGGCGCGGTAATTCCGTCATCATTCGTTACCAAGATTAAGGGTCTTTCTTGCATAGTGTATTAGTTTTACAACAAATATAACATAAAAAAAGCATTATTATTTTAACATTTTGTAAAGACATACTCCTTTATTTTATACGTAAAATTGTAGTAATCAAACACAAACAACATGTTACGATTTATTGTTTATTTATCTATTTTTATTGTGAGTACTTTTTTATCAGTAGTAACTACTTAAGAAAACGTAAATACCTCCTATAACTCTTAGTGAATGTTCTTTTTTAACTTTTAAATTAAGGTTAAAAACTCATTAAATTTAAAAAATAAATTTACGACTTGTAACTACTTACTTATTTAAACGACAAAAAAAACACTACTATTAAAAATTGGCATTATTTTAGTAGCTTAGCAATGTTAGAACACAATTAAAGACAGAAGATACATGAAGACGAAATTTATCATTCCTTTTTTAGCTATAACGCTATTATTTTCAAACACAACTTATTCGAATACTATTTCAAAAGCAGATCCTGAGAAAGATAGGGTTATTATATATGTTTTAAAAAATATTTTAAGTAGATATCATTATGTTCAGAAAGATTTAAATGATGATTTCTCTGAACATGTATATACAACATTTATTAACGACTTAGATCCTAGTAAAAGATATTTTACGCAAGAAGATTTAAAAGAATTTTCTCAATTTAAATATCAAATTGATGATCAATTAAAAAATAGTAAACTTGATTTTTATAAATTAGTTTACAATCGATTTTTAACAAAATTAGGAGTTGCCAAAAATAACTACCGTAGCCTATTAACCGAATCTTTTAATTACAAAAAAGAGGAAGTTATTGATATGGATTATGACAAAGTACCTTTTGCTAAAAACGAAAGTGAATTGGTAGATTATTGGAGAAAACAATTAAAATTATCTATTTTAAGTAGAGTTGAAGACTCGGAAGATTTACAAAAAGAAAAAGTTAAAAAGGATAAAAATTTTAAAAAGAAAACATTTTCTGAATTTGAAGCAGAAGCTAGAAAAGAAGTCTTAAAAAGTATGAACGAATTATACCAACGTATTGATGAACTTGAAAATTCTGATTGGTATTCTACTTTCTTAAATAGTGTCGTTGGTGGTTTCGACCCACATACAACTTATATGTCTCCTCGTTTAAAATCTCGTTTCGATCAAGAAATGTCAGGTAAATTAGAAGGAATTGGCGCTCGTTTACAAAAAAAAGGGATGTACACCCATATTATTGAGCTTATTTCTGGAGGTCCAGCTTGGAAACAAGGTGATTTAGAGCCAGAGGATATTATTTTAAAAGTAGCACAAGGTGATGCAAAACCTTTGGATATTGTTGGAATGCGTTTAGACGATGCTATTAAATTTATCAAAGGAAAAAAAGGAACAGAAGTTCGATTAACTGTTAAGAAAAAATTTGATGGTTCAACTAAAGTTATTTCTATTATTAGAGATGTTGTTGAACTAGAGGAAACGTTTGTGAAATCGAGTATTGTTGAAAAAAATGGTGAAAAATACGGAATTATAGATTTACCAAGATTCTATATCGATTTTAATGACTTAAGTCGTAGAGATGCTGCTAAGGATATGGAAAAAGAAATTGAGCGTTTAAAAAAAGAAAACGTAAAAGGATTAATTGTTGATTTACGTGATAATGGTGGTGGTTCTTTAAAAACAGCTATTGAAATTGGTGGCTTATTTATTGAAAAAGGACCGATTGTACAAGTAAAATACAGAGATGAAGAACCGTTAGTAAAAAATGATACTGATGCTAAAATTCAATGGAAGGGCCTTTAGTAGTAATGGTAAATGAATTTTCTGCCTCTGCTTCTGAAATTTTTGCTGCTGCTATGCAAGATTATAAACGTGGGGTAATTATAGGCGGTAAACAAACCTACGGAAAAGGAACCGTGCAAAATGTGTTACCTATCAATCGTTTTTACGAAAAGTATCCGAGTGATTTAGGAGCTTTAAAAATGACTATCCAAAAATTCTACAGAATAAACGGAGGCTCTACTCAAATTGAAGGTGTATATTCTGATATATCATTACCAAGTAGGTATAGTTATATGAAATTTGGTGAACGCGATTTAGATGGTGCATTACCTTGGGATAAGGTGCAACAAGCTAAATATAATGCTACAAATTCATACAGTAACTTTGGCGATGCTGTTTACAATAGTCAGCAACGTATTTTAAACAATCAAAAATTTAAGAAGATTAATGAATACGCTAAATGGTTAAAGAAAAGCCAAGAAGAAAGAGTCTATTCTTTAAACTATACTACTTTTAAAAAAGAAAGTCATACTAAAATAGAAGAAGCCAAACAATTTAAAGACATTTATAAGTTTGACTCTAACTTAACTTTCAATTCACCAAAATACGAGCTAAACCTATTTACAAAAGATACTGTTTTAAAAGAAAAACGTGTGGTATGGCACAAGAACTTAAAAAAAGACATTTATTTAAACGAAGCGCTAAATGTACTAAGCGAGCTTAAAATGAATAAAAACTATACGATTGTAAAACAATAAAAAAAGCAGCCAGTTGGCTGCTTTTTTTATATCTCTTTAAATTATATTTTTACGCCATTCTAAACTTGATTCAGAATGACGGAAATTTCGCTTTTTAAACGACTTTTTATATAATACCACCTATCCCACTTCTATTTTCACCACCAAACCTTCGTTAGCTCTAATATTAAAAACAGTTTCGTCTTCAAAAATTAAATACTGTCCTTTTACCCCAACTAAAGCACCCGTATAAGTTTGCTCTTTTACAAGATTTAAACTTTTAGGTTTTAATGGATATTTTTCAACCGGAAAATTAATAACAGTCTCTTTATTATTTTCTATAATATACTCTTGCGCTTCTGCAGGTATAAATTCGCGTAATTTTTCTTGCCAAGACACTAAGCTTTCATCTACAACATCATTCTTAAGCATTTTTCGCCAATTAGTTTTATCAGCTACATGCTCTTTTAAAGCAACTTCAGTAATTCCTGCTAAATAACGATTCGGAACCTCAACAATTTCAATTGCCTCATGCGCTCCTTGATCTATCCAACGTGTTGGCACTTGCTGTTTTCTGGTAACACCAACTTTTACATTACTAGAGTTTGCTAAATACACAATATGCGGTTTTAATTGTACTTTTTTCTCATACTCTAAATCGCGATCTTCAATTCCTAAATGCGCTTTACTTAATTCAGGTCGCATAATCCAATCTCCAGCATTTGGTGTATCAAAAAAACAACTTTTACAAAATCCTTGACGGTATACCTCTTTTTCTAAATGACAGTTTAAACATTCATATTTAACGAAACTTAATGTTATATTCTTATTTAGCAACTGATTCATATTTATAAAATCGGTTTTCATATCTAAATAATATTGAACCGTCTCTAAGTTTTCAGTTATCATTTTTTTTAAAACTCCTTGGTATTGCATGTCTTAAATTTTATTACTTTTAGCTTCACAAACTTACAGTAAAAAAATTAAATTAAGAGGTAATATATGTCGTTTCCATTTATAAATTCTATCATTTCTTGGTTTTTAAAAAAGCGTAAACATCAAGTAGAATTGTTTTTAAAATATCCTGTTGATGTGCAAAATGAGCTGTTACAAAAATTACTAAATACCGCTAAGAATACCGAGTTCGGAAAACAACATTCTTTTGCATCAATACATAATTACACTGATTTCTCATCTAGTGTTCCTATTCAAAAATACGAAAGCATAGAACCTCTTATTGAACGCTGTAGAAAAGGGGAACAAAATTTATTTTGGCCACACCAATTCATTGGTTTGCAAAAAGTAGCGGAACCACCAATGCTAAAAGTAAGTTTATACCTGTTAGTGATGAAGCTTTAGAAGACTGTCATTTAAAAGCAGGAAAAGACATGCTGTGTTTATACATTAATAATAATGAAGACACGCAGATGTTTAAAGGTAAAGGACTAAAACTAGGTGGTAGTACGGCTATTTACGAAGATAATAATTCTTATTTTGGGGATTTATCCGCAATTATAACGGAAAACTTGCCTTTTTGGGCAGACTTTAGCTCTGCTCCTAGCCAGGAAGTTTCTTTAATGGCTGAATGGGAAACTAAAATGGAAGCTATTATTGATGAAACTATCAACGAAGATATTACGAGTTTAGTTGGTGTTCCTAGCTGGATGTTGGTTTTATTAAATCGTGTTTTAGAAAAAACAGGAAAAGATAATATTTTAGAAGTGTGGCCTAACTTAGAAGTGTATTTTCATGGTGGCGTAAACTTTAATCCATACCGTGAACAATACAAAAAACTGATTCCGAAAAAGGATTTTAAATACTACGAAACCTACAACGCTTCAGAAGGTTTTTTTGGAATTCAAGACAGAAATAATTCTGATGAAATGCTGCTAATGTTAGATTATGGTATTTTTTATGAGTTTATTCCGATGGATACTTATAACGGAGAAAATTCTGTTACAATTCCTTTATTCGAAGTTAAAAAAGGCGTGAATTATGCCATTGTAATTACTACAAATGGTGGTTTATGGCGTTATTTAATTGGCGACACTGTTAAAATTACTTCAACAGATCCGTATCGTATTAAAATTACCGGTCGAACCAAACATCATATTAACGTTTTTGGCGAGGAACTAATTATAGAAAATGCTGAAAAAGCATTAAAAGCAGCAAGCGAAAAAACCGATGCAAATATTAAAGATTACACTGTTGGACCTATTTTTATGGATGGTAAAAAAAGTGGCGGTCACGAGTGGATTATCGAGTTTAGTAAAGCGCCTAAAAATCTTAAATACTTTACCGAATTATTAGATAATTCTTTAAAAACCATCAATTCAGATTACGAGGCTAAACGCTACAACAATTTAACATTGGCAATGCCGATTATACATGAAGCTCGTGAAAATTTATTTTACGATTGGCTACGAGAAAAAGGAAAACTGGGTGGCCAACATAAAGTACCTCGCTTATCGAATAAACGTGATTTTGTTGACGAATTATTAAAACTGTAAATTATGAATTCGTTCTTAGAGCAAAATGCTTCTTTATTATTAGAAAATCCTGAGTTAGCAGAAGCTTTCCAAAATATAATGGAGTTTGAAAAATACCCGAAGCATCATATTTTACATGAAGCAGGAAGAATTTGTAACCATATGTATATAATTACATCTGGTGCAGCTCGTGTGTTTTATTACAAGGAAGAAAAAGATATTACGGTTCATATTTCTGTAGAACAAGAAAGTATTACCACCATTGATAGTTTTATTCAACGTAAGAAAAGTAAATATAATATTGAAGCCTTAGAAGATTTAGAGGTTTTGAAAATATCACATTCAGATTTAGAAAATTTATTTGAATCGAATCCTAAATTTGAACGTTTTGGACGCTTATTTTTGCAACAAATTTATATAGATCTCGTTGAACGCATTGATAACTTGCAACTACATACTGCACAAGAACGTTATGAAATCTTGTTAAACAAAAAACCATACCTTTTTAACAGAATTTCAGCAAAACATATTGCTTCTTTTTTAGGAATGACTCCTGAAACGTTTTGTAGAATAAGAGCAAAGTAATTTTATTGATAATTATCAAGAATAATTAAGAAAGCATAAAATATCTTTGTCTTATCAATCTACAAACTATGACAATAGCAGATGCTTTACAGCAATTTTATAAAGAAAACAACTTCGCTAAAGATGGTGGTGAAAGTGAAGATACTTTTGAATTAAAATTCAGGTTTTTCTCATTAAAATTTCCCAATTCTCAGTTAAGAAAAGATGTTATTCACATTCATGACATTCAACATGTTTTGTATAGTTGCGATACAACATGGAAAGGTGAAGCTTTTATTGCTGGTTGGGAAATATCAACAGGATTTTGGAAACATCTTCCTATTGGCTTTATGAGCTTATGGGCAATGGGGTTTTCTCTCTTTAATTACCCCAAAGATGTTTTTAAAGGATATAAAGCAGGAATAAAAGTAAATGGAATTATAGACCTAAAACTTAACAAACAAGAATTACTTGCTTTATCAATTAAAGAGTTAAAAACAGTCATTAAAAAGAAAAAGAACATTAAAATGGATATTACTCAATATCTAATTTTCTCTTTTTGGGTATTAATGAGTCTTATCATTTTTTTGTTCCCCTTTAGTCTATTACCTCTTTTGCTACTATTTTAATAGGCAATTGATATTGTGTAATTACCGGAACACCTCTTTTAAAAGCAGGCGTAATTCTTGGTAATTTTTTAATCGCATTTCTTATAGCACTATCTAATTTAGGAAATTGATTTTTAATAGCTATCGATGCTGTAATTTTTTTAAGCCTAAAATTACCTTTGTTATCAATTAATAAATCAATTAAAATAACTTCACTAATATCTTCCTCCGCTACAAAGTTATAAGTTATTAAAGTGGCTTGTATTCTTTTATTTATCTCCTCACTAAAACAAACGCTATTTTTTTTTAATCGATAAATTTTTACAGTTTTTAAAAGTCGGAGAAACATCTACTTTTGTATAATCAATAACAGTATTTAAGTTGTGATTTTTATCATCTTCTGATAAAAAACCACAACTTAAACTCGTGAAAATTACTATAAAAAAAATCACATAAAAAAACCGCATCTCACTGACTTTGAGATGAAAATACAAAAAATGATTTACTCTAGCAGTTCTCCTTTTAAGAAATAATACTTTTTTATTTCTTTAAGCCGCACTTTTACCTGACTCGTCAGTAAAGAATCCTTAGTCTCAAACCTCTTCAGGTAATTTTTATAATGCTTATATCCTATTTTCTTATCCTTATAAAAATTTTCAGAAGTATTAGCTAATTGAAATAACGCTCTGTAATTCTTATAGTTTTCTGTATAAGCATTTCGGTAAGCATTCATTTCTTCTTTTGGCTTGCCTAATTCTTTATAAGTTCTTGCTAACTGATAATATTCGTTATCTCTCCTTTCTTTACCTAAGTACGTTGCAATTCGATAGTGAAGCTGAGCTTTTTTATAGTCTTTTTCAGCAAAATCAATATCCCCTAAATACGTGTATGATTTAAAATCAGCTCTATCTATTCTTAGAGCTTTATTAAAATTGTTTCTTGCTTTTTCGTAGTCTTTCAACTTAAAAAAACTGCGTCCTAACATCTTTTTCGTATAATGTTCGTTCGGTTCTAATGAATCAATCTTAACCAACAAGGCAATTGCATTTTCATACTTTTTGCTTATATATAATTTATTAATCTTTAATTTATTTAAGGCAATATGTTTCGTGTTAACTTTTAAACCTCTATCTATAAAAATATTTGCCGAATCTTTATCTCTTAAAAGCGTGTAAGCAACCGCTAATTGATGAATTGCTTTTATATGTTCGTTGTCGTTTTTATAAGTTGCTAAAAAACTATTAATTTTTAAATCTCTCTTTTTTAATAATGCATATACAATTGCCATTTGGTAATGATAATTAGCATTACTCTCATCCTTTTTTAGAAGTTCCTCAAAAATAAGCTTTGCTTTCTTAGGTTGTTTCGTTTGCAAATACAGTTTACCTAATTGATATTTTATTAATAAATTATCAGAATCTGTATTTGTAATTTCTTCAAAAACTGTAATTGCTTTTTGCAACCTTTTTTCTTTCTGATAACTTTTCCCTAAAGCTACTTTAACCGAATACCCATTATTTAGTGATAATGCTTTTTCGTAATATTTCGACACTTGTTTATAGTTATCAATCGAACTATAAATACTTGCAATTTTTTTGTTTGATTGATAACTCTCTGGCATTTTTTTAAGTTGTACTAATGCTTTTTGATAACGCCCGATATGTACTAAACTATCTACAGAAATAAAAGTCGAGGTTTGCGCCCCGACTTTTAAAAATGAAATAATAAGAACAATAATTAAAATTTTCTTTTTCATATAACTTTATTTAACCTCAAAAGTAATTGGAAGTGTATATCCTACTCTTACCTTTTTACCTCTTTGTTCACCTGGCTTCATTTTGGGTAGCTTCTTAATCATTTCCATTGCAGCTTCTTTTAACTTCGGATGAGGTGCACGTGCATTTACATCTGTAATGCTACCATCTTTATCTATTTTAAACTGCACATAGATTCTTTTTTTCCTGGTTTCATTCCTAAAGTATTTGCTAATTTGGTATCGAAATTATCTACAACAAAACGCTGAAGACTTTTATTCAAACAACTTTTATCTCCTTCTTCACAACCAGGAAACGTTGGTGCTTTTTCTATGATTGCAAACGGAACGTCTTCGCCGTATTCTTTAGTTTCTGTTATTTTCTTAACTTTATATATATCTGTTATATTAACAATTGTTTTTCTTCCTTTTTCGTTGATGAATATTTTCGTTGTTGTTACATCAGAAAATTTACTATCCATATTTTCAATCTTAGATAAATATGCATCGTATTCTTCTTTTTCGTACGATTTTAAATTTTTATATTTCACTTCTTCCCAATTAGGAGTTTCAAAAGCCATCATCATATCAAAATAAGATTCTTTTTCTAAGGTTTTAAACTCTTTTACCCCATCCTTAGACTGTAAATATAAAGTTGATTTTCCTTTGACTATAACTTCCTCTTCAGTAGTCTCATTATCACTGCACGCCGCATACAACAGCATACTTGCCAATAACGGAATTAATAATAAATACTTTACTTGTTTAATTTGTTTTGATTTTCCTTTTGTCATCATAATAACTCTTTTTTTAATTAATGAATGCTTATAAAATTGATTTACGAATGAGATGTTTTCTACCTGAAAAATATCTGATAATAAATTATTAATGTAATTTTCTTTTTCGGTTGATTTCGTTACTACATCGTCTGAAATATATTCGTGTACCAACGATATGCGGTTTTGATACACATACACCATCGGATTAAACCACATGAATATTCTTAAAAACTCGAAAAATAATAAATCGAAGGTGTGTTTTTGTGTACTATGTACTAACTCGTGTTCAATTATTTTTTCTTGTTTCTCTGCCGGAATTCCTTTTCCTAAAAATATATAGTTGAAAAACGAAAATGCTTTGGCATTTTTAGGTAGCAATACCAATTTGTAGTTTTGTTTATTCTCACTTCCGTATTTAAAAACCAAACGGACAATTCGCTGTAGTTTTATAATAAAAATGGTTAAAAACAGTAAACTCCCAACTACAAACAATACATCTAAATAATTTATAGATTGATACCAAGCTGCTTTTTCCAATACACTTTGTGGAGACAAAACTACTTCGGGTAATAAAATGGTGTATTCTAACGGAACTACTTTTTGTATGGTTGGTATTTTAAAAAGCGGTAATAAGAATGAAATAACCGATGTGCTTAATAAATACCACCTGTTTTTAGTAAAAAAGGTTTCTTTACTTAAAAAAAAATCATAAACGGCAACAAACAATGCCTGAAATAAGATGACTTGAATTATATAGTTTATCATGACTTTTTATTTTTATTAGCTTCTTTTAAAATACTCTCAAGCTCGTTAATATTCATCTCATTTTCTTTCATAAAAAACGACACCATACTTTTAAATGAACCTCCAAAATAACCATCCATTAACTTATGTAAACTTTGGTTGCTGTATGACGATTTTTCTATTAACGGATAATACACATAACCTCGTCCTTTTGTTTTATGCCCCACAAATTCTTTAGTTTCTAAAATTCTGATAATTGTTGAAACAGTATTGTATGCCGGTTTCGGAATCGGTAATTCTTCTATCACACTTTTCACGGATGCTTCTTGCAATTGCCATAAAACTTGCATTATCTGTTCTTCTGCTTTTGTTAATTGTTTCATATTTTTAGTTTTTACTGAACCAGAATAATAAATTTCTGATAAATGCTACATTATTGGGTGCGCTTTTAGCATGAAATCCAAACTTATAGATCCCCGAATTATTTGTTATTGTTTGTGCGGTAAACATTGCTGCTTCTCCAAAAACTGCTATTTTTCCTTTTCCATATTTTAAAATTGCTCCTTGATATTTATCTTTTAAATCATGCCTAGGAGTCTCATCATTAAATTGCCAAGCAACTTCAGGTGCTAAACAGTAATCATTTTTTTTGAATTTTAAAATTTCTTTTGCTGCTTTCGGAATTGTAAAAGACGAGCCTGTAAACGTTGTTACCGCATTTATTTTTTTACCTAAATTTCCATTGGTAATTTCTGAGCTGACCAATCGCTCGTTATCTTCCGAAAAAACATCAGGCAAGTTTCTTTTTTCTTTTTGTAGATAAGCAAAACCATCGCAAAAATTAAAACCAAAAGCATTTGCTAAATTATTTGCTGCTCCGGCAAAAGGCATGTGATCTGCAATTAATAATAATTTACCTCCTTTTTTTACCCAATTTTGTATAAAGGCAATTTCCGTTTTAGTAAATGCGCTGTGGATTGGCTGTCTCCAATTCCTAACATTTTTTTGATGTATCGGATTGGAAATTATTAGAATATCATCGATTTTTAAATTTTTTAAATTGATGATGCTATCTACTTTATAACCATCTGCAGCCAATAAATCAGCAAAAGGTTTAAATCGGCCTTCTTTTTGATGAAAATTTTGATGCGATTGATCTATATATATTGTTGGCTCTGTTGATTTTAAAAACCTCGGATTTTTAATTTTTGGTACATCAATGTTAGCAGCTCTTTGTTGTGAAAAACAAAAACTTGTTAAAAAAATTACTACAAAAACGATGTTTCGTTTTTTTATTATGGTCATATTATAAAGTTTAACTCTTCAAATATAACTAAAAAATTAGTTTAAACTAATTTTTTAGTTATAAAAAATGTAACGAAACATGTGTATATTCGTCTAACAGTAGACAATCATTAAGCTTGTAGATGTTTTTATATGAACATTTTTGCGTTATTCTGAATTTATTTCAGAATCTCATACTTATAAGTTTGATATTATAATGTGGAGTATAGTTATTATTTTTAATAAAAATCAATTATTTAAATGGATATATTTTTAGCAGTATTGGGGTTTTGTTTTGTTTGTTTAGGAATTATCGGTTCTTTTTTACCGGTTTTACCTGGTCCAATAACAAGTTGGATTGGCTTGTTGTTATTACATTTAACAAATGCTGTTCCGCAAAACTGGACTTTTCTTGGAATTACCTTAGTAATTGCTATCATTATTTTTATTCTCGATTATTTTATTCCTGCTATGGGAACAAAACGTTTTGGCGGTACTAAATATGGAGTGTACGGTACTACGATCGGGCTTATTATAGGTTTACTCTCTCCTATTCCGTTTGGAATATTAATTGGTGCTTTTTTGGGTGCGCTTATTGGTGAATTAATCTATGATAGTAAAGATACCAACAGAGCTATTAAAGCTTCCTTTGGTGCTTTATTGGGTTTTCTTACCTCTGCCACCATTAAATTTTCGATCGCTATTGTTTATTTTGTATTGTTTTTTACGACACTTTGGGAATACAAAAGTTCATTTATATAATGCGGTATCCTTAATAAATAAGTTTAGCCCCGATTGTAGCAATTGTTTGAGCTCCTCGCAGAGAGCGAGTGCGGAAAGCGGGAAATAGCTTCAAAAAAAAAGTAAAAACTTAAATTTAAGGCAAAAAAAAAGCAACCCATCTCAGGGAAGCTTTCCATTGGTTAACAAAACCATGACACTATTTAAAGTGCCTAACAACACAACTAAATGCTACCTTTAAAAAAAAGCAGCCTGCAAATATACAACCTTTTTTAACTCCACCAAGATTTTATTGTTTTTTTTTTGAAAATTCCAATTTCTTAAGCATTGTTTAATTCTGCAATTGATTGTATCTTTGCGGCTTTATTAAAAATTATAAAAAACAACCCATGCAATTATCAGAACAAGAAGTTGTACGTAGAGAAAAGTTAGGAAAACTACGTGAATTAGGTATTAATCCGTACCCTGCTGATTTATTTCCACTAGATTCAAATTCGAAAGTTATTAAACAGGAATTTGAAGAAGGGAAAAAGGTGGTAATTGCTGGTAGATTAATGAGTCGTCGTATTCAAGGAAAAGCATCGTTTGCTGAATTACAAGATAGCGAAGGTCGTATTCAGGTTTACTTTAATCGAGACGAAATTTGTGCTGGAGAAGACAAAACTTTATACAACGAAGTATATAAAAAATTATTAGATATTGGTGATTTCATTGGTATTGAGGGTGAATTATTTACAACTCAAGTTGGTGAAAAAACAGTAATGGTAAAAGGGTTTAAATTATTAAGTAAATCTTTAAAACCATTGCCTTTACCAAAGGTTGATGCCGAAGGAAATACGTTTGACGGGTTTACAGATCCTGAGATGCGTTACCGTCAGCGTTATGCCGATTTAGTGGTAAACCCACACGTAAAAGAAGTTTTCGTAAAGCGTACCAAGTTATTTACTGCGATGCGTAACTTTTTTAACGATGCTGGTTATTTTGAAGTTGAAACTCCAATTTTACAACCAATTGCTGGTGGTGCTTCTGCAAGACCATTTGTTTCGCATCACAACGCATTAGACATTCCGTTATATATGCGAATTGCTAACGAATTATATCTTAAAAGGTTAATTGTTGGTGGTTTTGATGGTGTGTATGAGTTTTCTAAAAACTTTAGAAATGAAGGAATGGACAGAACTCATAATCCTGAATTTACAGCAATGGAAATTTATGTAGCCTACAAAGACTACAACTGGATGATGGATTTTACTGAAAAATTATTAGAACATTGTGCTATTGCCGTTAACGGAACAACTGAAACAACTTTTGGTGAACATAAAGTTGATTTTAAAGCACCGTATGCTAGAGTTACGATGGCAGATTCTATAAAACATTTTACTGGTTTTGATATTATCGGAAAGTCTGAAAGCGAGCTTTTTGAAGCTGCTAAAGGAATGGGAATTGAGGTGGATGCAACCATGGGTAAAGGAAAATTAATTGATGAAATGTTTGGTGAAAAATGTGAAGGAAATTACATTCAGCCTACTTTTATTACTGATTACCCGAAGGAAATGTCTCCTTTATGTAAAGAACATAGAGACAACCCTGAATTAACAGAACGTTTTGAGTTAATGGTTTGTGGTAAAGAAATTGCCAATGCATATTCTGAATTAAACGACCCAATTGATCAGCGAGAGCGTTTTGAAGCGCAACTTAAATTAGCTGAACGTGGTGATGATGAAGCGAGTGAGTTTATTGATCATGATTTTTTACGTGCTTTAGAATACGGAATGCCTCCAACGTCTGGTTTAGGAATTGGTATGGACCGTTTAATTATGTATTTAACCAACAATGCATCGATACAAGAAGTGTTATTTTTCCCTCAAATGAGACCTGAGAAAAAAGCACCTGCTGTTGAATTAAACGACGATGAAAAAGCAGTTTTAGCTTTGATTGAAAAAGCTGAAAAGATTGCTTTAAATGATTTAAAAACACAATCGGGTTTATCTAATAAAAAATGGGACAAAACGATTAAAGGTTTAACCAAAAATAAATTAGCTAAAGTTGAAAAAAATGACGAAGGTTTATTTGTTGAAATAGCATAATATCCTTTTAAATATATTAAAAAAAGCAACCTAAATAAGGTTGCTTTTTTAGTTTTTGACACTCCTAAATAAGTTAAAATTATATCTCAATTAACAACCTGAATCGCCAATCGTTAATTCAAATTTTTGCTTTACCGGTTTTCCTGCGCTATTTTTTGCTGGTATCCATTTAGGCATTTGCTCTAGTAATTGTTCTATTGATTTATCAATTGATATGATACCTGAAGATTCTACAATATTTATATTAATTGCTGCTCCTTTTTCATCAATCATAAAACTAGCAGTAGCACTTTGTGTTGGATTAAATTTCCAATTCTTAATTTCTGTAGAACTATTGTTTTTTAAATAAGATTCTAGAGCGTTTTCTGCTCCTTCAAAACGAGCCGAAACATCTGGAACAACAGTTAGAATCTTTTTTATTTCACTTGTATTTAAAGAGTTTTGAGCTGCATTTTTAGTTTTATAAACAATTTTAACTCGTAAATCATCTCCAACTTTAGCGTTTCTAAAAAGTGCTTGTTGCTTTGCATTTAAAGCAATACTCTTGCATATTTCTTTAATCTCTTTGTTGTTTGAGACTCGAGTAATTTCTATGGATACGTATTCTTCAATCCAACTCGTTGGGTAATATTCAAATACTTCTTTTAAATTTTTTACGTTACTTAATTCACCTTCTGTAATTGTTTTGTTATTCGCTCCTCTTACATAGTAAGTCAGTTTTCTTACAGGTGTTGATTTTAAAATAGAATTCTCAAAATCTGTAGAAACAACATTAACAGATGTTACTGATGTAATTTCTTTTTTTGTTTCCTTTTTATTTACAAAGCCAAAAACAACAAAACTTACTATCATTACTAAAATTGCGGCAACAGTTATTCTTCCTTTCATTTTTTGTTTTTTTATATTCTGTACTACAAATATACTCTTCAACTGCTAAGTAATTGAAAATGAAATGTAAAAAAAGTGTCAAAAATCTAACTAATTATTTTTTATTAACTTTAATGGGTTATGAAAAAGTTGTTACAGTACTCCCCATTCCATTTTTTATGCTGTTTAATAATCGGAATTATTTTACAGTTTTACACGAATATATGGCGCTATGATTTCAACTTCTTAATCGTTTTTGCTTTCTCTTTTTTGCTTCTGCTATATTTATTAAAGAGAAATAACAAACGTAAATTATTTTCTATTATAACACTTTTGTTTTTTGTAGTTATTGGAGTTTCAACTTCATTTATACACAACCCTAAAAATAATGCAAACTACTATCAACATTGTATTAAAAACAACTCAGGAGTAATTGTAAAAATTCATAAAGTTCTAAAATCAGGAAATTACAATCATAAATTTGTTGCTAATGTAATTCAGGTTGATACTAAAACAACAAGCGGAACTATTCTATTGAATCTAAAAAAAGACAGCACATTAAGAGCTTTAAATGTTGATGATCGTATTTTTTTGAAATCAGAATTTAAAAACTTAACAGATCCTTTAAATCCGCATCAATTTAATTACAAAGATTATTTAGCAAAGCAGTACATCTATCAACAAATTTTTATCAAAAAAAAGAATACAAAAAATTAGAAAAAGGAACTGTGTCTTTTTACGGATTATCAGCTCAGTTTAGAAATAAAATTCAAACTTCTTTAAAAAAATACTCTTTTAATAAAGAGGAACTTTCGGTAATTAATGCTTTGTTATTAGGGCAACGGCAAGATATTTCTAAAAACCTTTTGGAAAGCTATATCAATGCTGGTGCTGTTCATATTTTGGCAATTTCAGGTTTGCATATCGGTATTATCTTACTTGTATTGTCTTCGTTATTTAAACCTTTAGAACGATTAAAACATGGCTTAACTATAAAAACTGTTCTAATCGTTATTTTACTATGGATGTTTGCTTTTATCGCGGGATTATCGGCTTCTGTTGTAAGAGCGGTTACTATGTTTACTTTTATTGCTGTTGGCGCATCATTTAAAAAGAAACGAATCGTAGAATACTCGTTAATCAGTTCGATGTTTTTCTTATTATTAATCAAACCTTTATTTTTATTTGATGTAGGGTTTCAGTTAAGTTACCTCGCTGTTTTCGGAATTATTTGGGTACAACCCTTACTCTACAAATTATGGAAACCCAAACTTTGGTTACTCGATAAAATATGGAGTTTACTTACAGTTTCTGTTGCTGCCCAAGTAGGAATATTACCTATTAGCTTATATTATTTTCATCAGTTTCCTGGACTTTTTATCATATCAAACATATTGATTATTCCGTTTTTAGGTGGAATCTTAATTGGCGGAATCTTAGTAATACTACTTGCGTTGTTAAACTTACTACCACAGTTTTTTGTTGATATTTACGGATTCGTTATTTCTTTAATGAATAAAATAGTCGATTGGGTTTCGAATCAAGAAGGGTTTCTATGGCAAGAAATATCGATGTCTTTTTACGAAATGATTGGTTGGTATTTTTTAATCGCATTTGCTTATCAGTTCATCATTATCAAAAAAACAACACAATTATTATTTTTACTTGCGTCCATAGTGATACTGCAAACTGTTTTCATTTTCGAAAAAAGGAATCGACATCAGAAACAAGAAATTATAGTTTTTAATAAAAGCAGGAAAAATCTAGTAGGCATAAGAAACGGAAAACAATTGCATGTTTTTCACAACATGGATAGTCTTAAAATAATTACTGATAAGGCAATTAAAGATTATCGAATAAATGAAACTGTAAAAAGTTATTCTACTAATAAAACACCTAATTACTTTAAGTTTAATACTGATAAAATTTTAATAGTTGATAGTTTAGGAACTTACAATATTGCTGTTAAAAACCCGATTGTAATATTACAACATTCTCCTAAAATTAATTTAACTCGATTGATAAAAACCTTAAAACCAAAGAAAATAATTGCTGATGGAAGTAATTACAGAAGTTATATAAACAGATGGGAATTGACTTGTAAAAAACAAAAAACTCCGTTTCACCATACTGGGCAAAACGGAGCTTATATTATTAATAAAAAAATTAGATAGACCCTTTAAAGTTTTTTGAAAATTTTGACCATTTGGTGTTCTTATAATTTTCTTTTGTAAAATAGGCTAAAACCATTTCGAATTTCTTTTCATCTAAATATCCAGGAACTGTTTGAATTAATTGTTCTTTAGGATCAAAAAAGGCTGTAGAAGGATAACTCATTTTCCCTTTCATAATTGTTGCTGCCAATTCATGGTACTTACTTCTTCCTTCTTGTACAAACTTATATGTTTTTCCTTTAAAACTAATATCTTCTTTTCCTTCTCCATCCATTTTTACGGCATAATAATGCTCATTAATATACTTAACAATAATGTCATTTGCATAAGTAGTCTTATCCATTTTTTTACACCATCCACACCAATCCGTATATAAATCGACTAAAATAGGTTTCGGGTTTTCTTTGTTTTTTTCTATCGCTTCTTCAAAAGTTAACCAATTAACTTTTTCTTGTGCTTTTACTCCAACTGAAATAAATACAAATACGGCTACTAAAATTAATTTCTTCATATCTCTTAGGTCTCAATAAGTATTCCAAATTTACAAAAAAACCTGTCAATTATTAATAATTGACAGGCTGTAAAGTTTTTTTTAACTTTTTTATAAGATTTTAATGCTACTTAACTCCGTGCATTAATTTTTTAATTACTGGATGTAATACTGCTGATAATACTGCTAATCCGAAAGAAATAATAGTTAACATCCAAAAGAAACTACTTAAACCTTGTTCTTGGGCTATTGCTTCTGATGATTCAGCAAATACACCTGCTAACTTCATTCCTATTGCTACTGCTAAATACCAAACACCAAACATAAAAGCAATCATACGACCCGGTACTAATTTAGACACGTATGATAATGCTACTGGAGAGACGCATAACTCTCCCATTGTATGAAACAAGTACACTAAAACCAACCAAATAACACTTACTGATGCTGTTTTTGCCCC
Source organism: Tenacibaculum retecalamus (assembly GCF_027941755.1). Taxonomy (NCBI): domain Bacteria; kingdom Pseudomonadati; phylum Bacteroidota; class Flavobacteriia; order Flavobacteriales; family Flavobacteriaceae; genus Tenacibaculum; species Tenacibaculum retecalamus. Next base: position 2,379,578 of record NZ_CP115916.1, read on the forward strand.
AGGTTCAATACCACCTGCACCAATAGCTATTACTGCCATTCCTAAACCTAAAAGTCCCATTCCAATTGCCCACTTCATATTTGCATTCGGATTGTATTTACTTTCCCACCATTTAGAGAATAATGGCGCTAATGCAATAATATATAATGAGTTTAAAACAGAGAACCAAGAAGCTGGAATTTCAGCGGTATCCTTTTGAAATTCAGCATACAACATTCCAATTGCAATTACCCAAATAATCAAGAAACTCATCCCTAAAAATATATTTGACCACTTATATTTCGCAAATGTTTTTTGGAATAATAAGTATAATACCCATGTAATTATTCCTAACGGAATCAAAGTCATTAATGAGTTTACAATTTTAAAAATTATACCCGCACTTCCTTCTAAAACTCTATCTGTATAATCTCTAGCAAAAATTGTTAGCGAACTAGGAGATTGCTCAAAAATTGCCCAAAAGAATATCGTTACAAAAGCAAAAAACATAACTGCTAACATTCTATCTCTTAAAACAGGAGTATATTTTGGAATTCTAATTATCAACAGTACAACAAATAAGATAAATGCTGCAATTATTGCAATAGTAGAACCCGACAACCCAGCCACTTCAAATGGGAAAAAATTATATTTCCCTTCTGATATTTTTGAAATTGGATCATTAAATATCCATAACAAACCTAATAAAGAAGATACTGCAATTAGCCCTTTTTGAATACCTGTAAACGGGTTTCTTTGTCCATCATCAGTTGAAGTTTTTTCGTCATTAATTAAAGTATCAATAACATCTTCGTCTTTATCTTTAGGAGCTAAACCAATATCCCCAAAAATACCTTGCGCGTACCAAAATTGTAATAATCCGAATAACATAAAAATACCTGCTACACCGAATCCCCAAGACCATCCTATTTTTTCACCTAAATAACCACATAATAAAATTCCTAAGAAAGCTCCTGCATTTACTCCCATATAAAAGATCGTATAAGCACCATCTTTCTTCTCTGGTTTCTCTGCATACATTTCAGAGATTATTGAAGTCATGTTTGGTTTAAAAAAACCACTTCCTATAACTAACAAACCTAATCCTAAATATATAAAAAATGGAGTTTCTACCGCCATACAACCATGACCTAAAGTCATAAATAAAGCACCAATAACCACAGCCTTTCTAATTCCAATCACATTGTCTGCAAAATAACCACCAACCATGGTTGATAGATATACTAAAGAAACATAAGTTCCAAAAATTGCATAAGCCCATTCAATTGGCCAACCCCAACCTTCATCTAAAATAGAAGCTGTAAAGAATAATACTAACAATGCACGCATTCCGTAATACGAAAAACGCTCCCACATTTCTGTAAAAAACAACACAAACAACCCTGCTGGATGTCCTAATACTTTGTCTTTAAAAAGACTTTCAAGATTTGTACTCATATTTTTGTTATATAATTTATGAATGAAAAAAACCTTGTAATAGTAAATATTACAAGGTTTTGTTTTTATTTTTAGTTGTTATCCGCTAATTCAAATCCTTCAGCTTCTTCATTTTTTAAATCTCTTTCTTTCTCTTCTGCTCCGTGAGTTAAACGCTTTAATGGTTTTAACATTAAAATGAATACTCCACCAATTAATACCGTAAAGATTAAAATTCCAGAGAAAATAGTTAATTCTCCAAAATCAGATGCAGATTCACCAATAATACCAGCTACTTTGTTTCCTAAACCTGTAGCCGCAAAATAAACTCCCATCATTAAGGCTGCGTATTTTACTGGCGCTAATTTTGTAATGAATGATAATGCTACTGGTGAAATACATAATTCACCAATTGTATGAAATAAATAAGCTAATACTAACCAAATCATACTTGAAGTTCCTGATTCTTCAAACTGCATTGCTGCAAATACCATGAATAGAAAACCAAACCCCATTATAATAATACCTAAAGCCATTTTCAATAAAGAAGAAGCTTCTTTTCCTTTCAACTTTCTTTTTGCCCAAAAACCTGCAACACCTGTTGCAAACAAAATAATAAATCCTGCATTTAAACTTTGAAACATTACTGTTGGAATTAACCATCCAAATAAGTTTCTATCAGTATTAGTTTCTGTGTATAAGTTCATTAAACCTCCAGCTTGCTCAAATGCTCCCCAAAAGATAATAACCATTATAAAAGATAATAGAAGCACTAAAAAACGATCTTTAAAAACTTGCGTATCTAATTCTTTGTAAATCATCATTAATAAAGCTGTTATTGCAGTTAAAAATAGAAATAACAATCCAAATCCCCATCCTAATTTATACCATCCTAAAAAGGATGCAGCTAATAATAATCCTGTAAAAAGTAATTGTTTAGGTGAACTAAATAATTTAAAATATAATTGTCCGTACGAAATTGAGTTTTCATCATTTTCACTTGGCACGAAATTACCAACTTCTGTTAAGTATTTTTGCCCGTATATATAGTTTATTAATCCTAAAACCATCACGATACCTGCTAAACCAAAACCAGCATGCCATCCCCATTTAGCTACTACTAAACCGATTACCATAGTTGCTAAAAGCGACCCTAAATTTATCCCTATATAAAAGATAGAAAACCCTTTATCTCTTCTAATATCTCCTTCTTTGTATAATCCTCCTACCATTGTAGAAATATTCGGTTTTAATAAACCTACCCCTAAAATAACTAAACCTAAACCTGTATAAAAAGCCCAAGTATCAGTTAATATCAATACTCCATGTCCTAAACATAGAATAATGGCTCCAAGCAACACAGATTTTTTTTGCCCTAACAATTTATCTGCTATCATTCCTCCAGGAATAGACATTACATAAACAAGCATTGTATACCATCCATAAAGAGCAAGAGCTTCCTTACTAGTCCATCCTAAACCAGCACCTCTTGGATCGTCTCCCATAGCTGATGTTGTCATATACAAAACTAATAAAGCTCGCATACCGTAATATGAAAATCGCTCCCACATCTCTGTTAAAAATAAAATATACAAACCTACTGGTTGTCCAAAAAGTTCTTTTTGATGTGCTTGTTTAACTGCTGTGTTCATATTTATTATTTTATAAGTTATTTTTAATAAAATTCGTCATTTTTGTATACAAATGCATACGCGTATTACCACCGTAAATTCCATGATTTCTGTCAGGATACATTCCCCACTCAAATTGCTTATTTGCCTGAATTAAAGCCTCTGCCATTCTGTAAGCATTCTGTACATGTACATTATCATCACCTGTTCCGTGAATTAATAAATACTTACCTTTTAACAATTCTGGATAGTTTAATGGAGAATTATCGTCATATCCTGTCGGATTTTCTTCTGGAGTTCTTAAAAAACGTTCGGTATAAATACTGTCGTAAAAACGCCAAGTGGTAACTGGTGCTACAGCAATTGCTGCAGAAAAAATATCGTTTCCTTTTAACAAACAATTGGTACTCATATGACCACCAAATGACCATCCCCAAATACCGATTCTTTTTGCATCTACATATGGTAATTCTGCTAATTTCTTAGCTACAGAAATCTGATCTTCAGTTTCATGTTTTACCAAATTCATGTAAGTAACTTTCTTAAAGTCTCTTCCTTTAAAACCAGTTCCTCTTCCATCAACACAAACAACCATATATCCGTTTTGTGCTAACATTTGATGCCAATAATCGTTAGAACCGTTCCAGCTATTCTTAACATTTTGTGATCCTGGTCCAGAATATTGATACATTAATACCGGGTATTTTTTATTTACATCAAAATTAGCCGGTTTAATTGTGTACATGTTTAAGTCGTTTCCGTTTACATTAATTGTAGAAAACTCTTTTTTACTTAAATTATATCCTGCAACAACCTCTTTTAAAGCAGCATTGTCTTTTACTGTTTTTAACACATTACCAGCAGCATCTCTTAAAGAGTATACATTTGGAGTATTAGCATCAGAAAAAGTACTGATAAAATAATGCCTGTTTTTACTAAAAGACGCACTATTTGTTCCTGAAGGATTACTAATTATTTTTTTATTTTCGCCTGTTAAAGAGATACTATAAACACCTCTATTGATTGATCCATTTTCTACCGATTGATAATACACCGTGTTTTTATCAGCATCAAAACCATAATAAGAAGTTACCTCCCAGTTACCTTTTGTTACTTGATTAATTAACTCACCTTTATTGTTGTAGTGATAAATATGATTAAAGCCATCTTTTTCACTCGTCCAGATAAAACTATTATCATTTAAAAATGTTAAGTCATCCGTTACATCAACATAAGCAGCATCAGTTTCATTTAAAATTAAGGTAGTATCGTATGTTTTTGCATTAATAAAATACATTTTCAAATCATTTTGATGACGATTTAAAGTACGCACAGCTAAAACATTATCATCTTTTGTCCAATTAATTCTTGGAATGTACTCATAATCTCCAAAAATTATTTTAGCAGTTCCATTAGTTGCTAAAGAGTACACATGCAAAGTAACTTTTGCATTATCCTCTCCTGCTTTCGGATATTTAAACACTTCTTGTGTTGGGTATTTTCCTTTCCCATATACATCCATCGAAAAAGTTTTTACAGCACTTTCATCAAAACGTAAAAAAGCAAGATTACCTCCATTTGCACTCCACTCAAAAGCGCGTACAAATCCAAATTCTTCTTCGTAAACCCAATCGGTAATACCATTTATTATTTTATTTTTTTCTCCGTCACTTGTAACCTGAACAATCGTATTACTAGAAAAATCTCTTATAAATAAGTTATTATCTTTTGCATAAGCTACTCTTTTGCTATCTGGTGAAAAAGTTGGTCGTTGAATATCTTCTCCAATCAATTTTAATGTTTTTGAAGCAATATCATATACATAAAATGTACCTAAGAAAGAACGACGAAATATAGGCTTAAAATTTGTTCCTAAAATTAACTTTGTTTCATCGCTATTAAAACTATATGAGCTAAAGGTTTTTAATCCGTTTAAATCTTTACTATCTACAATTGTAGCTACTTTTTCTAAAGTTTTATAGTCGTATTTATCTACTGATGAACTTCCGTTATTATAATTTAATAATGAATAAAAATCACCATTCATTGAGTTTAATGAATTCATGTAATCGGCTCTAAACGTGCCTTTTTTCCAAATATCTTCTAAAGAAATATCTTTTTTTTGTGCCTGTAACAGTGAAGATATTCCAATAAAAAGTAATAGTATTTTTTTCATCTTAAGTTGTTGTTTATCTAAAAAGTTTGCCAAGTTTACGGAAAAATCATCAAAAAACACATCTAAAAAGTTAGAAATCCTAAATAAGAAGGCTATTTTAACAGGATTCATTTATCTTTGAGCCACCTAAATTTTATAGAGAATGTCTAAAATTATTGCTGGATTTTCTAAACTTACCAAAGAAGAAAAAATAGATTGGTTATCTAAAGCATATTTTAATGACCAACCTGAAATTATACAAACACTAAAACAATATTGGAATGTAGATGATAAATTACAACAACTACATGACGATTTTATAGAAAATACGATTTCTAATTTTTACATGCCATATGGTATTGCTCCTAATTTTATTATAAACGGATGCGATTATGTAATACCAATGGTTGTTGAAGAAAGCTCTGTTGTAGCAGCTGCATCTTTAGTAGCAAAATACTGGAGTACTCGTGGTGGTTTTAAAACCAAAGTTATTGCTACCACCAAAATTGGTCAGGTACATTTTATGTACGAAGGTGATAAAAAGGAATTAGAAAACTATTTTGATAAACAAAAATCTAAATTATACGACGCAACAGCTTCCATTACTAAAAACATGGAAAAACGCGGTGGTGGTATTTTAGATATTCAACTAGTTGATAAAACAGACAAACTTGCCAATTATTACCAACTACATGTTACTTTCGAAACGAAGGATAGTATGGGCGCGAATTTTATTAATTCGTGTTTAGAAGCAATGGCAAATCAGTTTAGACGTGATGATATTGAAATTGTAATGAGCATCCTTTCTAACTACGTTACAGATTGTGTGGTTAAAGCAGAAGTGAGTTGTAAAATTGAAGATTTAGGAGGTAAAGACCCTCATAAATTTGCTCAAAAATTCGAGCAAGCGGTAAAAATAGCCGAAATAGAACCTTACCGAGCCGTTACTCACAATAAAGGAATTATGAATGGTATAGACGCTGTTGTTTTGGCTACAGGTAACGATTTTAGAGCTATTGAAGCTGGTGCACATGCTTACGCATCTAAAGACGGACAATACAAAAGTTTAACACATTGTGAGATTAAAGAAGGTGTTTTTAAATTTTGGATTGAAATTCCTTTAGCACTCGGAACCGTTGGTGGCTTAACAGCCTTACATCCGATGGCAAAATTATCGTTAGATATGATGCAAAAACCATCTGCAAGAGAACTAATGCAAATTATTGCTGCTGCAGGTTTAGCACAAAACTTTGCCGCATTACGTGCTTTAACAACTAAAGGAATTCAGCATGGGCACATGAAAATGCACTTGCAAAATATTTTAAATCAATTAGAAGCAACCGCAGAAGAAAGAAATGCTATAACGGCTTATTTTAATGAAAGAACCGTTTCTCATAGCGCTGTAATTGATAAATTTAAAGAGTTAAGAAAATAATATTAATTATCTCCTCGAGCGCAGTCGAGAGGTCAGATTACAAACATTAAAAGAGGTTTAGACTGCGCTCGACCTGACAATTGTATTGGAAAAATATTATTCTAACGGAAAATTATTATTAACAGGTGAATATGTTGTTCTTGACGGAGCAACCTCATTAGCTGTACCTACTAAGTTTGGACAGGATTTAATTATCGAACCGATAAAAGAATCACAACTTATTTGGGCTAGTTTTACCAATACTGGCGAATGCTGGTTTGAAGCTACTTTCGATTTACCAAAATTGCGTTTAACCTCAGCTACTTTTAATGCTGATAAAGAAGGAAATACAGAAACTATTGCTGAAACTTTATCTGATATTTTACACGAAGCTAAAAAGTTAAACCCTAATTTTTTAAATTCTGATGATGGTTTTATCGTAAAAACAAACTTAACTTTTCCTCAAAATTGGGGATTAGGAAGCTCATCTACCTTAATAAACAACATTGCTAATTGGGCAAATGCGAATCCGTTTACTTTATTATGGAATGCCTTTTCTGGTAGTGGTTATGATATTGCTTGTGCTAGTAACAATTCCCCAATTTTATATCAATTAAAAGAACAACAACAACCTATTGTTAGCGAGGTAAAATTCAACCCTAGTTTTAAAGATGATTTGTTTTTTGTGTATTTAAATCAAAAACAAAATAGTAGAGAGGGAATCGCACAGTATAAAGAACATCGAGAAGAAGCTAAAAAGCTAATTCCGGAAATAAATGAGCTAACTCAAGAGTTTTTAAAGGCTAATTCCTCTATGAATTTAGCGAACATAATAATTGAGCATGAGCAAATAATTAGCTCGATTATCAAACAGATTCCAGTTAAAAAACGCCTTTTTCCTGATTATTTTGGTGAAATAAAAAGCTTAGGTGCTTGGGGTGGCGATTTTGTTTTAGCAACAGGTAATGAAAATACCTCAACATATTTTAAAGAAAAAGGCTACACTACAATCGTTCCTTATAAAGAAATGATTTTATAAATCAAAACAGGTCTCGACTGCGCTCGACCTGACAAGTTAATTTTAAAATGTCTCCTCGAGCGCAGTCGAGAGGTTTTTCTACACAATGAAAAAAGTAATTATAATTGGTGGTGGTGCAGCAGGTTTTTTTACAGCTATAAACGCTAAAGAAAATAATCCTGAATTAGACATTACCATTCTCGAAAAAGGAAAGGAAGTTTTACAAAAAGTAAAAATTTCTGGTGGTGGTCGTTGTAACGTTACTCATGCTTGTTTTGAACCGAAAGAATTGGTGAAGTTTTATCCGAGAGGAGAAAAAGAACTTTTAGGACCTTTTCATCAGTTTATGACTGGTGATACTTTTGAATGGTTTGATGACCGAGGAATTCCTTTAAAAATTGAAAGTGATAATCGTGTGTTTCCTGAAGCAAATACCTCACAAGCCATTATAGATTGTTTTCAAAATGCTGTTGATAACCTTGGCATTAAAGTGTTAAAAAACCATGGTGTAAATTCAGTTTATCAACAAGAAAACAAATGGGTTATCAACACAAAAGAACAACAATTTGAAGCGGATTCTTTAGTTATCGCTGCTGGTAGTTCTAAGAAAGTTTGGGATTTATGTAAAACCTTAGATCATGCTATTATAGAGCCTGTACCTTCTTTGTTTACTTTTAATATAAAAGATAAACGAATTATAGATTTAGGCGGAATATCAGTACCAAATGCCGCAGTAAAATTAGTTGGAACAAATTTAGAAAACTCTGATCCTTTATTAATTACACATTGGGGATTAAGCGGATCCGCAATTTTAAAACTCTCTGCTTTTGGAGCACGAATATTAGCTGATAAAAACTATCAATACAATGTTGAAGTAAATTGGTTAGGACAAGATTTTGATAGTGTTTTAGATGAATTATCTGATCTTAAAAACGCACAAGCTAGAAAACAGGTAAATTTAAAATCACCTTTTACAGACATCCCTCGTCGTTTATGGGAACGTTTTGTTGCCGCTGCAGAAATTAAAACCACTCAGAATTGGGGTGATTTAAGTAATAAACAGTTACATAATTTAGCTACTCAATTAACAAAAGGCTTATTTAACGCAAACGGTCGTACAACTTTTAAAGATGAATTTGTAACAGCTGGCGGTGTAGATTTAAAAGGAATAAACTTTAAACGTTTTGAAAGTAGGCTACATAAAAACCTCTTTTTTGTAGGTGAAGTTTTAAATATTGATGCAGTTACTGGCGGATTTAATTTTCAAAACGCGTGGACAGGCGGATTTATTTGTGCGAAAAGCATTGCCGAATAAAATTATTTTACACATAAAAAAGACCATTTACTATCTTTAGCAAATGGTCTTTTTTAATAATATCGTTTAATTTTATATTAAACTGTAGCTGACGCTTTCATTGATTTTCTATAGGTAAAAGAATTAAAAATGTTTCTTTTCCCGAAATTATTTATCGACTTGGCATTTAAAAACTTCAAGAACATTTTTTTAGTAACTCCAAAATACTCGTAGGTATTTCCGTCAGTAAAAGTAACCTCTAACAACATGCTTTTATGGTGATAATCAGCCACTTTAAACTCAGTAATAGTTGTATGATATGCTGCTGCATGTGCCTCTTTAGTTTCAGGAGCAATACTTACTAAAAAATGATAACCATCAATAATTTTAGTACTTACATCTTCTGCCTCTAATCTCTTTTCTTCTTCCTGAAATTTATCTGGGTGCCATTCTTTTACCAATCCTCGGTACGTTTTTTTCAAGTCCTTTAAATCGATAGCTCCTTCAACACTAAAAAGCTTTTTATATTCTTTAATACGTTTCATTTGTATGAAATAATTTAGCCCGCGAAATTACTTAAAATATCTGAATATGAGACAGAAAGCTATTTAAATTTTAAAAAAACATTTAATAACTCATAACTGTACCAAAATACAATAACTGAAATGTTTTTACATCTAAAAGCAAACAGTTCATTGCCATCATAATTCCGTAATTAGATCTATCATAAAAACGATATGCAAAATAATCTAATTCATTTTCATCAAAATCATAAAAAACATCACTCGTTTTAAAATGTTCGTTCGAAAAATTAGATATTTGAGACAGTTTATGTACATTTATTTTAATAACATAATTATACAAACTATCTATTTTAATTTTTAATTTCTCTCCTTTAAAACTTAAACCGTCACTTTTTTCAAAAAGGATATTTTTATAAAAATCATCGTTTAACATTTCATATAAAACCTGTTCGGTATTTGCTTCATTTTGGAGTGTTTCAATATATTTTGATAAGTTATTTGACAACCTATTAAATTCCGCTATTTTAATTTTAGTTTTTTGAAACATTAATGGTTTTTTCGACGCTTGTTTTTCAAAAAAAGAAGTACGCCCTGCTATCAACTCGTTATTTATCCGAATAGCCTCAGTAATTGATTTATGCGCAGTGTAAGTAGAAAATTTATGCTGTGCAATTGCAGTAAAGCATATTAAAAACACTGTAAAAAAAGAAACCTATCTTTCATTAAAATAATTTTAGTGAAAGATAGGTTATTTTCATGAATCTTATTTACAAAGATTATTCCTCTTCGTAACAATTAAAAACAATGGTGTAACCGTATTCTATTGCTTCATTGTAAAACTCTTTTTGATCTTCATCAACATCATCTGCAGAATCTAACGTAAAATATTCTTCTTCAATTTCAGATACTTTCCAACCTTCATCTTTTATATAATGTTTGGCAAGTTTAAGCGCTCCTTCGATATCTTTATAATCAATATACAAACTTACATAAGCTCCTACAACTTCATCATAATGTTCTGATGATTTTTTTGGTTTTGCTAAGGCATTTATTAAAAACATAATTCTATTTTTTTTAAGTTTAATTAAGCTAATTCTCCTCTGTGAGGTTTTAAAGCATCTCTAAAAATTTTCATAATACTTTCATCAACTATTATAAAGGCAATGGCATGCATTGGATTAAGCGCTGTATGATTTACCTCATCATAAGCCAAACCATCTATTTGGGCAAACTCTTTTAAATGAATGCAATGATGCTTTGCCGTTGCTAATCCATCAGAGCCTTTAAAATCCCATATTAATTTTATTTTTCTATTCATTATGATCATTTGTAAATTGCAAAATTAGCGTATAATTTGCACTTCAACCCTTCTATTATATTTATCTTCCTTTCCTAAAGGTTTTCTATACGCCATCCCTTTATAATAAAGTCTACTTTTACGAATACCTTTATCTATTAAATAGTTAAAAACTTTCTTTGCTCTGGCTTCTGAAAGATTTCTTTTCCCTGTTAATGAATTATAAGCATCTTCTTTAGGATTATCTGTTTTAGGGCAACAAATATGACCTGTTATTTTTATTTTTATTTTAGACTTTTCTATTAAAAACAAATATAGTTCGGCTAATGATTTAGTGCTGCTTTTTTCAAAAGAATCTGTACCAGGTAAAAATAATACGTTTTTTAAAACCAACTCATCTCCTAACCTTAATTTCGTAAAGTTATTTATTCTTTTTTCATCAATCCCCTGAATTACTTCAATTAAAACTTTTCTGTTATTATAAGTAACTCCTTTCAACTCACCTCCTGCTTTACTTTTTAAAATTCGATAACCCTTAAATAGTTTTTTAACAGCATTAACTCTTTTTTTTGAAAGAATTAAATTATAGTTATTACTACCTAATTCATCTGTATATCCAACTAAATTTAGCACTACTTTTTTTGAACTGTATTTATCTTTTATGCTATCTATTCTTTTTATTTGCACTGAATCAATATCAGATTCATTAGAGTCAAAAAATATTTTATAAGTGTTGTTTTTTTGAGAATAAACTGTTGCATTTATAAATACAATTAACAGCAAGATTATTTTTATTTTCATAAGATTATTTCTCTTTAGCAATTTTCATAACAAAAATACCTATTTCAAATGAATGAAATAGGTGTTTTAAAAAACAACGAGTTAAATTTTAATTACTCTTCTTTTGCTTGACCTTAAAATCGTAATTTATTTTCCTTTTTAAGTATTGTTTTAGAGGAACTAAACCTATTATAGCTCTTCGCTCATCTACATATTCAGGCTCGTTAATAGGAAAAGGAACTAAGTTTCTATTTTCATCATATGTAAATTGCATTCCGTAGAGTTGTAATTTATCTGTGTTTACTAAAATTCTATCTTGAATTTTTGCATACTCAAAACAACTTCCCTCTCCTTTTAAACAAGCTCCTTTAATCTTAGATAAATACTTAATTCTTATCTCTTCTTTTTCATGATGATTAATTACCAATAACGGACCATCGGCAGCAAGCTTACCAACTGTACTATAAGTTGGCCAACCATTTTTAGAAATTAATTTTTCCATTTTAACAAAATTATCCTCAATAATTTCTTTTTTCATCTGAGCTATAGGGTAATACCAATGCGGAGCTTTAGAGTTTTTCATAAAATAACGCTTCGCCATATCTAATTGATAATCTAAAGATTGATCTTTCATAATCAACCTCAACAATTGCTTTGTATATATTGGTTTTTGCAAATTCATTTTCTCTTTTTGATATTTTGCCAATTGCTGCTCTTCAATAGTTCTCCATCTTACATCATCAGTTAATGATAATAAATCATTATCAGCCAAAGCCCATAAAGAATTGTTACTTTTTAACGCTTTATTTAAATAATGAAAAGCACTATCTTTTTTATACATTAAAGCATACGCACAAGCTAAATTATATGCATTATTATAATCATCAGGACTCTCTTTTAAATCTAACTTATATGCTACAACTGCTTTCTCTAAATCTCCTTCTTTTCTATAATCATCGCCTTTATTCTGAGAGAATATTGACAATGAGAGTGCGGTAATAACTACAAATAAAAGTTTTTTCATAAATTATTTTTTAGATAATATTGGTGTTGATAATAATTTAATAATCATGGCTATTACAACTCCCAATGTAGGTGTAATTAACATATTTGCTAAACCTCCAAAAAGCAAGTTATTAGCAATTCCTCCTGCTTTAGACACGAAGTAAAAACTATGTAAAAGACCTAATAAAAGTGAAAAAAAACTAATTAACAAACTCCAAGTAACCAATTTTTTGATTTTTAAATTATAGAAGTCTTGATTTTCTTTTTCTTTCATTTTTTTAAAGAAAAAAACAAAAGAGGCTATTAAAAAAATATATAAAACAATCACAAACTTTAAATCTCCGTTTGCTAAAAAATCTAATAAAGGCATTCTCATAAGTATAAATATTTAAGTTATTAATTATTCTTTAGATAAAAGGTGGTTTTTTCCACCGAATTTAACAGATACATTTTCTCCGCCTGAATCGAAAGAAAATACAATTCCCATGGCATCATATTTAAAAACATTTTCTTTAACAGCAATCAATTTAAAAATTGGTTGCCCAGTAGCTTGAGCAAATAAAATATTGCCTTTTTTTGTAAAAGTTACTTTTGCTGGAAATGTTTTTCCGCTGTAAACCCCTAAATACTTATCTAAACTCGATGATGTAAGGTTTATTAAAGATTTACTTTGAAGATTTTTATCATTTTTAAAATAAGTTTCTAAAAGCTGTATTATAGTTCCCGTAGAAGAAACTCTAGATGCATTAAACGTAAAAGCCATTGCTAATTTCTTTGTAGGAATGTAAACCGCCATAGAACGAAATCCATCTATTCCTCCATCGTGCCCGTAAACAAGTAATCCTTTATAATTAATTACAGAAATTCCCATTCCCATTTCATCTTTAGGAGAGGTCATTTTTTGAAGAGATGCTTTTGAAAGTAATTTACCTGTAAATAAATTATTATAGAAAACTGTCAGTTCTTTTGATGTTGATACAATTGCTCCTGCTCCCATTGGCCTTTCAAATTCGTTTCTATAGTTATAGGTATCCATTTTGAATCTGTCCAATAATAAGAAGTTGCTTCATTTTTATTAAGGTTTATTTCTTTTCCAAAATGAGTATTAACAAGACCTAAAGGCTGCAATATTCTTTTCTGCAATATTTCAGCGAAAGCTTTTTTATCTATATTCTCTGCTATATAAGACAATAAAATATAGTTTGTATTTGAATATTCTTTCTTTGCATTTGGATCAAAAACAACTCCATTCTGAATCATTTTTTCTAACATTTCACTCCTACTTCTAGCTTTATTTATCCAAAGATGAAATCCCTCTTCTTTTGTAATATTATACAAACCACTTCTGTGATATAAAAGATGTTCAATTGTTATTTTATTTGCATTTGGAATTTCAGGAAAATACTCTTTTAACAACGTGTTTAATTTAATTTTACCTTCATCGACTAATTGTAAAATAACAGTTGCTGTAAATGTTTTTGTTATAGAACCAATTCTATACTTTGTATATTCATTTGCTTTCTTGTTCAAAGTAAGGCTAGAAAACCCAATAGAATTCTGATATGTTGTAATTCCTTTCTCGGCAATAGAAACCGTCCCCATTGCCTTATATTCAGACTCAAAAGAGTTTAATAAATTATCTAAATTTTCTTTCTGCGGAATTTGAGCTTCAATAAAAATTGAGCATAAGAATACTATTAAAAAAATGGTGTACTTTTTCATCTGTTTATTTTTAATAATTAATAAATGTAGTTCTTTGAGTTTTTAAAAACTTAATTACCTGGCATCAAGGCTTAAGACCCTTTAATTTATCTTTAAACTCCTTCATTCTTTTTAAATGAAATTCACTTTTACTGATTTGATAAGCTTTGGTTACATTTTCTAAAGCCTTTTTGTAATCCTTTTGTCTAATATAATAATCAGCAAGAGAATCAAAAGTATTTGCACTATCTGGATAATACTCTGTTGCAAGTTTAAAAAAGGTTAAGGACTTATCAACCTGTTTCATATCTAAAAACATATATCCAGACATTATCAACAACTCTTCATCAAATGGCGGTGTAAAATATCCGAAGTGTTTTAAATATCTTTCTTCTTGATTTTTAATAATTTTTAGCAAGTCTTCAGTTGAAGTTTCAGGGTTATTAAACTTATGAGTATCTTTTATTTCATACCATTTAAAAAATGAAATCAACCCCTCTTTTATTGAAGGAAACGATATTGTACCATGAAAATCATTTTCATAAAATTTTCATATTGTTTTTAAACCGTTTTTTTTATGCTCTTTTGCAATTTTTGTAAACTCTAAATTAGATCTCCCAAATAACGTGTAATCACTTTTATCATTTACAATATTATCTATCGTAATGTCACTGCGCTGCATGTGCAAAGGACCTCCTAAAGAAATAAATAAAGATTTATTTTTGTAGCTGTTTTTTTTCAATAAAACAGCTGCTTCTTTTACTAATTTTTGATGATCCCAATCTAAACTAGGGTCAATTGCTAAATAGTTCGTAAATAATTCTTGATGATGAATTAACGTATTTATAGCAAAAAGTCCCCCAAAAGAATGCCCAATTAAGGTTCGATAATTTGTAACAGGATATTTTTTTTCGATATATGGAATTAGTTCTTTTTTTATAAATTTAATGAAATTACCAGCTCCTCCGTTTTCTTGAGTATAAGTACTCCCTTGCCTTGTTTTAATTTTTGAAATAGTTAAGTCTCTTGTTCTATACTGTTGATTTGAAATACCAACAAGTATCATTTCTGGAATAAAACCTCCTGAATAGTAATTCTGCACCAAAGAAACTATAGGTAAATGTGTTTCTCCGTCTAAGACATATACAACAGGGTATTTTCTGTTTTCATTAAAATTATCAGGTAACTGAACCCAAAACTTTCGTTTATCTTTTAATGCTTTCGAATAAATACTATCTGTTTTTCCTATTTGGGTTAGATATTGAGCTTGAGAAAAAGCTATAATTGGAAATAATATTAGGTATATGAAAATACCAACAATTAAAATTCTCGTTTTCATTAAATTGCTTTTAAAATTATTTTTCTACTTTTTCTTTAATGTTAAACCGATAAGACCGAGCCTAGAAATTAAGAATACGAACATTCCAAAAACAGGATTTAATAACGCTATTTTTATTCCGTCTGCCAATATACCTGGAGACACATTTCCAAAAGACTCAACACTATCAAAAGTACTTATTATGCCAACCATTTGCCCCAAAAAACCCCAAACTAAAGCAAACAAACTAATGTGTTTAACTAATGATATTAGTTTTTCGTTTTCGTTACTCTTTAAAAATGCTTTAACAAGTAATACAATACAGATAATAAGCATTAGTAAAGTTGGATACATAAATGTTGATCCGCCATCATTTAATAAATTAAAAAATAAGAAGTTCATATCTTTTGTTTTTAAGGTTATTATATCTCAAAAGTACTTTTAAAGGTCATTGCTTTAACTTAATTTCGATGATTGTAAAGAAAAAACCTTAAAACAACTACTTTAAAACTGTTTTCTGTAAAATAGTAAAATTGGTATTCTACCTACAAACATTTGAATTTCAACTCAAAAAAACGTTTTTATTTTTCTAAAAAGCAGATATTGCAGGTAAATGAAAAAAAAACAACAATTATTTAAACTAACTATTAAAATAGCCATCCATTTTCTTTTTTGGGTAGCTGTATACTTTTTTTACAATTATTTTTTAGGCTACGGAAGTCAAAATACAATATATGTAAATCGGTTTTCGCTATTTTTAATGCCTATTACAATAAGTATTAGCTACTTTTTTTTATTTTTCTTAATTCCAAAATACCTATTAGATAACAAACAAAAACTGTTTATTTTATATACTTTTTACACACTTATTGTTTCTTCCTTTTTTATTGTTTTATCAATACTATATGGTCTAGTTTTTTCCAATACTTTTAAAACTGAAGGAACATCTCCTATCACTAAGGGGTTTCTCTTTATAGTTTTAGGCGTATATTTTATTGTTTTTATTGTGATTAGTGTAGGGTTAATTATCAATAACTATAAATCAACTTTAAAAAACGAAGATCTTAAAAATAAATTTCTAAAAACTCAATTACAACTAAAAGAACAAGAATTAAAGTTCTTAAAAATGCAAATACATCCACACTTTCTGTTTAACACATTAAACACTTTGTATGGTTTTGCTTTAAAAAAATCTGATGATGCTCCGGATATGATTTTAAAATTATCTAATTTATTAGACTATATTTTATATCAAGTAGATAAACCTTTGGTATTGCTAAATGATGAAATTAAACATATTGAAGATTATATTTCATTAGAAAAATTGAGGTTTCAAGATAGTTTAAATGTGATTTTTGAAAAAAAAATTCATCAAGAAAATATAGAAATTTCGCCAATGTTATTATTACCTTTTGTTGAAAATGCTTTTAAACACGGAAGCCAAATTAACGGAATTTTAAAAGTAACCATAATATTAAAAACAACTAAAAATAATTTATCTTTTGAGATAACAAACTCAACTAAAAATAATTTAAATAACAAAAAAGGGATAGGGTTAGAAAACATAAAAAAAAGACTAGAAATGCTATATAAAACAATGTTTTATATAAATATTTCTAAAACAGAAAACACCTTTAAAATTGAATTAAAAACGCCTTTAAAAAATGTCGAATAAACTACGTTGTGTAATTGTTGACGATGAACCTATGGCTAGAGAAATAATAGCTTCTTTTGTTGAAAAAACACCAGATTTAGAATTGATAAAAATGTGTAAGAATGCTTCTGAAGTAATTAACTTTATGCAAACTGAAGAAATCGATTTATTCTTTTTAGACATTAATATGCCAGAAATTTCAGGTTTGAGTTTGGCAAAAATAATTGATAAAAAATCAAAAATAATTTTCACAACTGCCTATAGAGATTATGCTGTTGACGGATTCAATTTAAATATAGTTGACTATTTATTAAAACCAATTTCATTTGATCGTTTTTTTCAAGCAGTTCAAAAAGTATTCGATTTACAAATTACTAAAACTACCAAAAAAGTAATAAAACAAGTTTCTAATGATTTTATGTTTGTTAGAGCTGATAGAAAAATGGTAAAAATAAACTTCAACAACATCCTATACATTGAAAGCTTAGGTGACTACGTTAAAATTTTTACTTCTAACCAAACTATTATCACAAGAGAAACCATGAATAATATTGAAAGTAAATTACCTTCAATAAATTTTATTAGAATACATAGATCATTTACGGTTTCTTTAAATGAAATAACGTCATATACAAACGAATTTATTGAAATTGGTAAAAAAGCATTGCCAATAAGTAGAAGCTATAAAGAATCCGTTTTACAAAAATTAGCAAAAGTGTAGTCTAAATTTTATCTTTACACCAAATTTTAAACCTTTGAATACATCAGAATTCGCATTTCAACCTTCAAGTAAAACAATAGTTAATTTATCCGCAACTTGGCAAACACCAAGCAATATTGCATTGGTAAAATATTGGGGAAAAAGCAATCCGCAAATCCCTAAAAATGCATCTATCAGTTTTACACTTAACAATTGTCACACAATTACAACAATCGATTTTGAGAAAAAAACCAATTCTAATAAGGTTGATTTTGAGTTGTTTTTTGAAGGGAAAAAGAAAGATGATTTTAAACCAAAGATCACCAACTTTTTTGAAAGAATTAAACAATACTGTCCTTATATTTTAGAATATAAAATGGTAATTTCTTCTAAAAATTCTTTTCCTCATAGTAGCGGAATTGCTTCTTCAGCAAGTGGAATGAGCGCAATAGCAATGTGTTTATTAAATTTAGAAAAAGAATTAAACCCTGATTTAACAGATGAATTTATTAATAAAAAAGCCTCTTTTTTAGCTCGTTTAGGTTCTGGTAGCGCTAGTAGAAGTGTAGAAGGCTCGTTGGTAGTTTGGGGAGAACACCCTGAAATAAAAGGTAGTTCAGACTTATTTGGAGTGAAATTTCCTAATGAAATTCACCCTATTTTCGAAAACTATTGCGATACTATTCTTTTAGTTGACAAGGGAGAAAAGCAAGTTTCATCCACCGTAGGGCATAATTTAATGCACAATCATCCGTATGCCGAACAACGTTTTAAACAAGCAAATGAAAACTTAGCAAAGCTATCTAAGATTCTTGAAAATGGGGAAATTAAAGAATTCATCAATTTAGTTGAAAGTGAAGCGTTAACACTACATGCAATGATGCTTACAAGCAATCCGTATTTTATTTTAATGAAACCAAATACGCTAGAAGTTATTAATAAAATTTGGGAATACAGAGCGCAAAATAACAGTAATATTTGTTTTACTCTTGATGCTGGAGCAAACGTACATGTACTTTACCCAAACGCTGAAAAGACTGAAATTGAGCTATTTATTAAGAACACGTTAGCAACTTACTGCCAAAAAAATCAGTATATTTGTGATAGTGTGGGTTTTGGAGCAAAATTCTTACAGCCTTAAATTTCTAATCTTATGAAAACTTCAACATTATTAATAGTTATGTTTATTGGGTTTTTATCAACTACAATAAACGCTCAAGATACTATTTGGTTCGACAAAAATTGGCAAGAGACTTCTAAAGAGAATCATGAATACTACAGGCCATCGCCTAAAAAAATAAAAACAGGTTTTTGGATTGTAGATTACTATAAAAACGGGCAAATTCAAATGGAAGGATACAGCACTAATAAAGTTCCCAACAAAGAAGTATTTGATGGTTTAGTAATGTATTATCACGCAAACGGAAAGAACTTTCATAAAGCAAACTACATCAACGGAAAACTAGATGGTGTACGCAAAGTATTTTATGAAACAGGAGAACTTAAAGAACAAGGAAAATACACAGAAGGTGAAAGAAATGGTGTTTGGAAAACCTTTTATAAAAACGGAAAAATAGAAACAAAAGGAAAGTATCGAGACAATGAAAAAGTTGGTGTTTGGAAGACTTTCTACAAAAACGTATACTAGTTTGTAAACTAGCTCTTTTACTTGTACTTTTGCTAAGTAATTAAAAACAACTATGAAAGGACCTTTATTTTACGCTAAAATTTTACTTTTTGGAGAATATGGAATCATAAAAGACTCCAAAGGATTAGCGATTCCTTTTAACTCATATAAAGGAGTGTTAAAATCTGCTAGTAATTTAACTGGCGAAGCTAAAAAATCAAATGATAATTTAATTAAGTTTTATCAATACTTAAGTATTTTAAATACTGATTTAGTTTCTTTTGATTTACTTTCATTTAAAAATGATATTAATAACGGCATGTACTTCGAATCATCTATACCACAAGGGTATGGTGTAGGTAGTTCAGGAGCTTTAGTTGCTGCTATCTATGATCAATATGCAAACAATAAAATTACTGTTTTAGAAAACTTAACACGTGATAAACTGTTAATTTTAAAACAAGTTTTTTCTTTAATGGAATCTTTTTTTCATGGAAAAAGCTCTGGACTAGACCCTTTAAACTCTTATTTAAGCTTACCTATTTTAATCAACTCGAAAGAACATATTGAGCCTGCAGGTATTCCATCTCAAAAAGAAGGAAAAGGTGCTGTTTTCTTATTAGATTCTGAACAAGTTGGTGAAACAGAACCAATGGTAAACATCTTTATGAATAAGATGAAAAACGAAGGATTCCGAAGAATGTTAAGTGAAGAATTTTCTTTACATACCGATGCTTGTATTGATGATTTCTTACAAGGCGATATAAAATCATTATTTGGTAACGTAAAAAAATTATCGAAAGTTGTTTTAACAAATTTTAAACCAATGATTCCTTCTGCTTTTCATAAAGTTTGGGAAAAAGGAATTCAAACCAACGAATACTACTTAAAACTTTGTGGTTCTGGTGGTGGTGGTTATATTTTAGGTTTCACTGAAGATTATGAAAAAGCACAAACAAGCTTAAAAGATTATAAATTAGAATTGGTGTATCGATTTTAAAGTGCGACCATGAATGCATTAAAAATAAATACATTTTTTAAAAAAATATTTAGCCTACTATCAGTCGTTAGGGGTTATAACATTTTAGTACTAATAGCAGCCCAATACTTGGCTGCTATTTTTATTTTCTCTGATCAAAAATCTGTAAAACCAGTACTTTTCGATTGGCATTTACTTTACTTAGTAATTGCTACGGTAGCTACTGTAGCCGCAGGATATATCATTAATAATTTTTACGACAAAAAATCTGATCAAATAAATAGGCCTATAAAGTCGAACTTAGACTCTTACATAAAACAAGAAACTAAACTATCTTTATACTTTGCCTTAAACTTTATAGGTTTTGGTTTTGGCTGGCTAGTATCTTGGAGAGCTGCTTTCTTTTTTGCTATATATATATTCGGAATTTGGTTTTATTCACACAAACTAAAAAAACATCCTTTTATAGGCTTACTAAGTGTTACTGTTTTAACAATACTTCCTTTTTTTGTAGTTTTTGTACATTTTAAAAATTTTTCGAAAGTAATTTTTGTGCATGCAATCTTTCTTTTTCTAATTATAATGATTCGTGAATTAATCAAAAATTTAGAAAACATTAAAGGTGCCATAATAAATAACTACACTACTTTCCCTGTTAAATACGGAGAAAAAAACACCAAAAAGTTAATCATCTTATTAATGATTTTAACCTTAATTCCGATAGGTGTTTTATTTTACTACCCTGCAATCGAGTACATGAAATATTATTTTTACTTAGCAGCTTTTGTTTTGTTATTTATAGGTTTTTACACTTGGAAAGCAACAAAAACGAATCAATATCGCCTATTGCACAACATTTTAAAGATACTATTGTTAATAGGAGTATTTAGTTTACTTTTTATTGATAAGTCTTTAATTCTAGACAAAGTAGTTATCGTTTTAGATTAGAAATCAAATAATTACCGTACATTTGCACCCTTTTTAAAATTTAATTATGAATTCAAAAAACTCGTCGAGAGGACGACAGGCTGACAAGAACAGCAATCCTCGTGAAAAAAAATCATCTGACAGAAATAGAACATCTTCTAGATCTGACAGAAGTTCTTCAGATAGATCTAACAGAAATAGATCAGACAGAACTGAAAAACCTGAGAGAACTGAAAGAACAGATAGACCCGTTAGAAAATCATCGGAAAAACCAAGGTTTGCAACTAGTTCTTCGGATAATAAAAAACAGTTTAGAAGTGATGCTAGAAAACCAGCTGTTAAGCAAGTAAGCAATGATGATACTGCAGGAATTCGTTTAAACAAGTACATTTCTAATTCAGGAATTTGTTCTCGTAGAGAAGCCGATACTTATATTGAACACGGAAGTGTTTTTGTAAACGGAAAATTAATGACACAAATGGGCTACAAGGTACAACCTACCGATGAAGTTCGTTTCGACGGAACATTAATTTCTATCGAACAAAAACGTTACATCTTATTAAACAAGCCAAAAAACTATATTACTACCATGGAGGATGATCGTGGTCGTAAAACAGTTATGGAACTTGTAGATAACGCTACCAAAGAACGTATTTATCCTGTTGGAAGATTAGATAGAAACACTACTGGTTTGTTATTGTTTACAAACGATGGTGAGTTAGCTAAGAAATTAACACACCCAAAACATGATGTACGTAAACTTTATCATGCTTCATTAGATAAGAAATTATCAATATCTGATTTAGATAAATTACGTGGTGATGTTATTATTGAAGGCAAAAAAGTTTTTATTGATGCCGTTTCTTATGTAGAAGGTGAAAGAAAAACAGAAGTTGGTATTGAAATACACTCTGGAAGAAACAGAATTGTTCGTAAAATATTTGAAAACTTCGGATATGCAGTAACAAAACTAGATCGTGTTGTTTTTGCAGGCATGACTAAACGTAATTTACCTCGTGGTAGATGGCGTGAGTTAACCGAATTAGAAGTTAATTCATTAAAAATGTTATAAATAAAAAAATCCCGAGTTTAAAACTCGGGATTTTTTTATTTACTTCTTTTCTTTTTTATGATCATCTTGTATTTCTTCACTTCGATACTTACAACAAGGATGCAAACCATCGTAAGCTTCTTTTGTTGCTTTTATTGCTTTTGTATCATGACCAACATTTGCTACATTTTGCTGAATCGTTTTAACATCCGTTTTACGTTCATCAATAATCAATTTTAACTCATGCGTTTGCACATTCCATTGCGCGTATTTTACACCTTTACTATTTAAAGCTGCCTTTTCAATACGTCCTTTACACATCATACAAACACCATCAACATCCATAGATATTTTGGCATTTTTCTTCTTTTTTTGTGCTGATAAAGAGATACTCATCAACAAAACCGCTATTACTAATACTATTTTTTTCATCTTAATCTATTTTAAATCTTAAACCTGCGTAATAATTACTTCCAAATACGGGCGCATATATAATTGTGGTATCAAAATTTGAACCAAAAGGATTATCGCTTCCTAATATCGGATTTTTTTGTTTATAGTTTGTTATATTTTCTGCTCCCGCATATAATTCAAACTTTTTAGAAAACACTTTTGTTATTTGAGTGTTTAATAAATTATAAATTTTTGAAAATTCTGGTAATCTATATTGAGCTGGATTTGACTGCGTGTTTGGCAAACGTTGTTTTCCTATCCAATTATAAGTAACATCAAATTTCCAATGTGAATCGTTTTCTTTCTTCTCTGTCTCATAAGAAACATTTGCAAAAAATCGATGTTTTGCCTGTAATGCTTTATCTAAATTCCCTGATTTAAAATCCGTGTTTACATCGTAGTATTTATATGAAAAACGGGTATTAAAATACGGCACTATATTTTGATTTACCTCTAACTGAAAACTGTTAGCAACACTTTTTCCGTCTAAATTATAAAAAGATATTTCCTGCGGATTTTCCCAATCTACCACAACTTGATTTTCGAAATCAGTACGATAAAAATCAAAAGTAATATCTCCCTTTTTGCCAAACAATTTATAACCTTGCAAAAACGATATTCCATAATTCCAAGCTGTTTCCGGATTTAAGCCATAAACTTTCCCTCCTACATCATCAATATTAACTTGTCTTGAAGATGCAAAAAATTGTTGGTTTTCAGCAAAAATATTAGCACTTCTTCTTCCTTTTCCTATTGAGGCTCTAAACACTCCTTGCTCCCAAGGCGCATAGCGAATATGTAAACGAGGCGTTACAAAAGTTCCTAATATATTATGTGTATCAATTCTTAATCCCGCAGTTATACTTATATCATCAGCATTATCATAAGCATATTCAAAAAAAGCACCAACAGAATTTTCTTTACGGTCATAATTATTTGCCGTAGTAACGTTTACAAACTCGTCATATTTATCATAAGTAAAACTAAGTCCTGTTTTGAATTTATTTCTAGTATCACCGATAATTGAATTAAAAATAAAGCTACTAAAAAAACTTTGATGCTGAATATTATAATTACTTAATCCAAAATAAGAATCTTGTTTATGATTACTATACGCAGCCTGTATTCCCATACTCTGAAAAGGTAAATCAGGAAAAACATACCCTAATTTAGCAGAAGTATCAAAACGTTTTGTTTTAATTTCGCTTCCCCAAACAGTAGTAGCCCCTTTATCTGTATCAGGGTTAAAATCAACTTCACCTACTTGCTTCTGATCATCTAAATATCTAAAATTAATAAAACTCACCCATCCTTTTTGCGCATCTACATACTGCCAACGATTCATGATATTAATTTGTTTTGCTAGCGGATTATCTAAAAAATTATCTTCATTTTTATCAAACTTTTCACCTCTATAATTACCGTGAACATATAAGCCAGTTTGCCACTTGTCACTTACTTTTTGGTTTAAATGCGTGTTAAATTCCATTCTACCTCCAGCTGAACCGTAGGCGTTTACAAAAAATCGGTGATTCGTATATGGCTTAACTAATTCGGCATTTATTTGTCCAGAAATACTTTCGTAACCATTTACAACACTACCTGCTCCTTTTGTTATTTGAATACTTTCTACCCAAGTACCCGGGGTAAAAGAGAGCCCGAATGCTTGTGATGCACCCCTTATAGATGGAATGTTTTCTTGCGTAATTAACAAATACGGACTCGTTAAACCCAACATTTGAATTTGCTTTGTACCTGTTAATGCATCAGAATAATTAACGTCTATTGACGGATTGGTTTCAAAACTCTCTGCTAAATTACAACAAGCTGCCTTTAACAATTCGGCACTATTAATCATCATTACATTTTGAGCTTGTAAATACGATTTTTGCGTAGCACTTTTTTTAGATTTAACAGTTATCTCTTTTAAAGTATTGCTTTCTGTTAAAAAATGATGGATTGGTTTTAACGAATTAATCATGATTGTATCCGTTTTAAAACCTACAAAACTAATAACTAATTTCTTATTATTTTGCTGATATGGTATTGTAAACCATCCTTTTTCGTTTGTTGTTACGCCTACATTTGTATTCAACCAATGAACACTTGCGCCGTAAACACCTAAATTATCTTTAGGCTCGTTTTTATCCATAATCATCCCTTTAAACTTTTCTTGTGAAAAGGTGACACTAGATATCAGTATTAAAATACTGAATATATTTATTTTCATTATTTTATATCATATTAAGTTTTACAATTCGTTTTTATTAAAAAGAATTATAAAATCATATGATAAACACTTCGTGAAGCACCTGAATATCTAAAACTAAATCAGGCGGAGAATAATATTGGTGAGTTAAAGATTGTTTCTCTAAACTTTGAAACAATAATTTAGAAGAAGCGCAAAAAGATAAAATAAATTTAGCTTCCTTGAAGCTTATTTTTTCTGAAGTAACTTTCTGTAAATCATCCTGCCCATCAATTTGAGAGACTTCATCTTTACAACACTTCTTTTTCTTTATTACAGTTCCGCAATCGTCTTTCTTATCTTTATTACAACTACCTGCTTCTCCAACATACGAAACATCCACTAAAAAGTCGCCACAATAATGCTTAGCCACCGTAAAAGAAAAGGTAGAAAACAACACCAAAAAGGCTAATGTTATGGTTACTATTTTAGTAAATACTTGTTTCATTGAATGCAAAGATACGAAAAATTAAAAATTTGTTTTTTAAAACAATTGTTAAAACTATTTTTGTAAACTCTTAATTCAAATTACGAATAAGATTATAAAACTCATTTACAATGAATTTACAAGAATTAAAAAACAATATAGATAAGATAACTGAAAGTAATGCTGTTAAAGGAGCTAAATTACAGCAAATTTGCGATTACTTAGCTGCTGAAGTTTCATATTACGATTGGGTAGGTTTTTACTTTAAAAATGGCGATAAAGAAGAACTTAAATTAGCAGAGTTTAATGGAGAACCTACTGAGCACACAATTATTCCTTTCGGAAAAGGTATTTGCGGGCAAGTTGCGGTTAGTAATGAAAATTTCGTAGTACAAGATACTAAAGAACAAGATAATTATATTTCTTGTGGTTGGAAGGTGAAATCTGAAATTGTAATACCGATTTTTGTTAACAACGAGAACATTGGTCAAATAGATATTGACTCTCATACTGTTAACCCTTTTACAGCAAATGACGAAGAATTATTAGAGTATGTTTGTAAAAAAGTCGCTTCTTTTATATAAATTTCACGTAAACGTTTGATTATTAGGTTTTTTATCCTTAGGTTTGTATTCTTATTTAACCCCACATAATCCCCTAAATTATGAGCACCAAAGAATATCCCTCTTACGCTGTGTTAGGCAATCCTAACTCTCGTACAAAAAATCAAAAATCTTTATTAGAAAAATTTACATTATGGTTTCATGATTTCTTAGAAAACGCGGAATAATATTGTTACATTTTTCATGAAAAAAACACCACCAAACCTCTTAGGGATTTGGTGGTGTTTTTGTTTAGTAATAAGCCAAAATAATTATTGTGTAACCCTTACTGTTTTAGTAGCTTTGCTTGCTTAACAACACAACAACAATGAGCAATACAAAAACTATTAAATCGGCTCTTATTTCGGTATTTCATAAAGACGGATTAGCCCCTATTGTAAAAAAACTTAACGAGCTAGGTGTTACTATTTATTCTACCGGAGGAACAGAAAAATTCATTCAAGAATTAGGAATTAACGTAGTACCTGTTGAGGAAGTAACTTCATACCCTTCAATTTTAGGAGGACGCGTAAAAACATTACACCCAAAAATATTTGGTGGTATTTTAAATCGTCAAGATCATGAAGGTGATGTTGCAGAAATGCAAGAATATAATATTCCTCAATTAGATTTAGTAATTGTAGATTTATATCCTTTTGAAAAAACAGTAGCTTCTGGAGCTCCTGAACAAGATATTATTGAAAAAATTGATATCGGAGGAATTTCATTAATCCGCGCAGCTGCAAAAAACTTTAAAGATACAGTACTTGTTTCTTCAATGGAGCAGTACAGTGATTTTTTAAGCCTTATTACAAAGAGTAACGGAAATACATCAATTAATGATAGAAAAAAATTAGCAGCGAAAGCTTTTAATATTTCTTCTCATTACGATACGGCTATCTTTAATTATTTTAATGAAGATGAAGTTGTATACAAAGCAAGTGAAACCAATTCTAAAACTTTAAGATATGGTGAAAACCCACATCAAAAAGGGTATTTCTTTGGTGATTTAGAGGCGATGTTTGATAAACTACACGGTAAAGAATTAAGTTACAACAATCTTTTAGATGTTGATGCCGCAGTTAACTTAATAAACGAATTTTCGGGTGAAGCACCAACATTTGCTATTTTAAAGCACAATAACGCTTGTGGATTTGCACAGCGAAAAACAATTCACCAAGCCTATGTAGATGCCTTAGCAGGTGATCCTACTTCTGCTTTTGGAGGCGTTTTAATATCAAATACTAAAATTGATAAAGCTACTGCCGAAGAAATTCATAAATTATTTTGTGAGGTAGTTATTGCACCCTCTTACGATGCAGATGCTTTAGCCATTTTAAAAGGAAAGAAAAACAGGGTTTTATTAATTCAGAAAGAAGTAGCATTACCAACACAAACTGTTAGAACTGCTTTAAACGGAGTTTTAATACAAGATAAAGATAATATTACTGATAAATTAGAAGATTTATCTTACCCAACAAATACAAAACCATCTGAAAGTGAGTTAGATGATTTATTATTTGCTTCAAAACTGTGTAAAAACACAAAATCGAATACGATTATTTTGGTAAAAAACAAACAACTACTTGCTGGTGGAACTGGTCAAACAAGCAGAGTTGATGCGTTAACACAAGCAATCGCAAAGGCAACTAGTTTTAATTTCGATTTAAAAGGCGCGGTTATGGCAAGTGATGCTTTCTTCCCTTTCCCAGACTGTGTAGAAATTGCAAATAACGCAGGAATACAAAGTGTAATTCAGCCAGGAGGTTCTATCAAAGATCAATTAAGTATTGATTATTGTAACAACAACAATGTTTCTATGGTTTTTACAGGAACAAGACATTTTAAACATTAATTAAATTCAATGTAAAATACCACATATTTTTTCATAGATTTGTGAGAATACATTAAAATAAGTAAAAACAACGGCGTTTATATGGGATTTTTCGATTTTATGACAGAAGATATTGCAGTAGATTTAGGAACTGCAAACACACTGATCATCCACAATGGTAAAGTTGTCATCGACAACCCTTCTATTGTTGCTCGTAACCGATTGACTGGTAAAATTATTGCTACTGGTCATGAAGCAAATAGAATGCAAGGAAAAACTCACGAAAACATAAAAACTATTCGTCCGTTAAAAGATGGAGTAATTGCAGATTTTCAGGCATCCGAAGAAATGATTAAAGAATTTGTAAAGCAAATTCCGGCTATCAAAAAGCGTTTTTTCCCACCTTCATTACGAATGGTTATTTGTATCCCTTCTGGAATTACAGAGGTAGAAAAACGTGCGGTTATTGATTCGGGTCGTCATATGAATGCCAAAGAAATTTACTTAATTTTTGAACCAATGGCAGCTGCAATTGGTGTTGGTGTTGATATTATGGAGCCTAAAGGAAACATGATTATTGATATAGGTGGTGGTACTACAGAAATTGCTGTAATTGCACTTGCTGGTATTGTTTGTGATCAATCTGTAAAAGTTGCAGGTGATTTATTTACAAGCGATATTATGTATTACATGCGTACACAACATAATTTACATGTAGGAGAAACTACTGCTGAAAAAATAAAAATACAAATAGGTTCTGCAACTGAAGATTTAGACAATCCACCTGAAGATATGATGGTGCAAGGACGTGATTTATTAAGCGGAAAACCAAAACAAGTGCAAGTATCTTATAGAGAAATTGCAAAAGCATTAGACAAATCGATATTACGTATTGAAGATGCTGTTATGGAAACACTATCTAAAACACCTCCTGAATTAGCGGCAGATATTTATAACACAGGTATATACTTAGCTGGTGGAGGTTCTATGCTTAGAGGTTTAGACAAACGTTTATCTAGAAAAACAGATTTACCTGTTTATATTGCTGAAGATCCTTTACGTGCAGTTGTACGTGGAACAGGTATTGCTTTAAAAAACCTTGAAAAATACAAATCTGTATTGATCAAATAAATTTTGAATGATTTTTTATGCAACAGCTTATTTATTTCTTTCGGAGGTATAAAACCTTTTTGTTTTTTCTCTTTCTCGAAATTATTGCTGTTGCATTAATCTTTAACAATCATGCTTTTCACAAAAGCAAGCTCATCAGTTCTACTAATTTTATTACAGGTGGTTTCTATCAAAAATCTTCTGAC
Source organism: Tenacibaculum retecalamus (assembly GCF_027941755.1). Taxonomy (NCBI): domain Bacteria; kingdom Pseudomonadati; phylum Bacteroidota; class Flavobacteriia; order Flavobacteriales; family Flavobacteriaceae; genus Tenacibaculum; species Tenacibaculum retecalamus. The sequence goes on from NZ_CP115916.1 coordinate 2,408,949, forward strand.
CTTTCAGAATACTTTAAATTAAAAGAAAGAAACATAGCCCTTTTTGAAGAAAATACTGCTTTAAAAAATAAATTAGAACAACTTTACACAGCTATTGATACCATAAATACGAGTGCTAATATCACAAGTACTAATCAAAAATTTTTATATATTAATGGTCAAATAATAAACAACTCTTACAATAAGCCTAATAATTTCATCACTATAAATAGAGGCAAAAAACATGGAATTACAACAGAAATGGCTGTTGCTAACAGTAAAGGACTTATTGGAATAACGGATAATGTTGACCAGGAATTTGCAAGAGTCCAGTCTATTTTAAATACAAAAAGCAATATTAATGCTGGATTTAAAAACAGTAATTATTATGGAACGTTAAAATGGAATGGGGAAAATTATAACACTGTTCAATTAACAGACATACCACGTCAAGCAGTTTTAAAAATTGGAGATACTATTATTACTGGAGGTAAATCAACTATTTTTCCTAAAGGAATTTTAATAGGAACCATTAGTGAGATTCCAGAAAAACTATCAGCCTCTAATACAATTGAAGTTAAATTATTTAACGACATGTCTAACCTAAGGAACACTTATATAATCACAAACCTTAATAAAGAGGAAATAAAAAGAGTAGAGAAACAAAATGAATAAGACCGTTTATATCATATTTCTATTTATTTTCTTGTTACTACTACAAGTTCTTGTGCTAAATAACATTTTATTTTTAGGCTATATAAACCCATACTTATACATTGCTTTTATCTTTTTATATCCTTTAAAAACAAATAGAATCCCTTTTTTAAGTGTTGCTTTTTTACTTGGATTATGTGTTGATGCATTTTCAAACTCAGGCGGAATACATGCGTTTTCAATACTATTTATTGCCTATATAAGATTCTTTTTTATTAAAGCTATATTTAAAAAAAACGAAACCGATTTTTTATTATTCAATTTAAGACTCGAATCATTTGGTAAAGTTTTTAATTATGTTGTAATTTTAACACTCATTCACCACTTCATCTTATTTAGTTTGATTAATTTTAGTTTTTACAATTTATCAAAAGTGTTGATAACCACAATTTATTCAAGTGCATTTACATTAATCTTGTATTTTCTAGGAAGTTTTATTTTTAGAAAAAAACTAACCTAAAGTACTCGTTTGGTGATAATTGTTGCTTTTCGACCTTAAAAACGACAAAGAATAATAAATGAAACGAAGTTTCTTACTTATATTTTTAATTACACTTGTTGGATTAATTTACATTGTTAGATTATTTCAGCTACAAATTGTTCGCGGAGGAAACCTAAATCCGATACAAAGTTCTGCTATTAAAATTGAATATGATTATCCTGAACGTGGGTATGTATACGATAGAAACGGAAAGTTACTAGTAGCAAATCAATTATCATACGACGTAATGGTAGTTCCTAAAGACGTAATGCCTTTGGATACTACAGAGTTTTGCTCACTTTTAAAAATAACTAAAGAAGATTTTAAAAAACGTTTTAAAAAAGCTGAAAAATTTGCACGTTGGCTTCCTTCAAAATTCCTTAAGCAATTAGCAAAAGAAGACTTTGCGTATTTGCAAGAAAAGTTACCAAAATACAAGGGGTTTTATATTCAGAAACGTATTATTAGAGATTACCCAATTAAAACTGGTGCTAATATTTTAGGTTTTATTGCTGAAGTAAATGAACGAAAAGCAAGAACAAATAATTACTACGAACAAGGAGAATTAATTGGAAAACTTGGCGTAGAAAAACAATATGAAACAATTCTTAGAGGCGTTAAAGGTAAAAAACGTTTTAAAAGAAATAATTTAAATAAAATTACCGGCTCTTACAAAGAAGGAAAATACGATACACTTGCGGTAACAGGTAAAGATTTAACACTAACTATTGATAGTGAATTACAACAATATGGAGAATTATTAATGAAAGGAAAAAGAGGTGGTATTGTCGCAATCGAACCCAAAACCGGTGAAATTCTTGCACTTATTACCGCGCCCTCTTATGACCCTAACTTATTAGTGGGACGAAAAAGATCACCCAATTCAAGAAAACTTTTTAATGACACCATTAACATGCCAACTTTTGATCGTGGCTTACAAGCAATGTACCCTCCTGGCTCTCCTTTTAAAATCCTCAATGGTTTAATTGGTTTACAGGAAGAAGTTATTGATAAAAATTTTGGAGTGTATTGTCATCATGGATATCGTTACGGAAAACGTAAAAATGAATTCATGAAATGTCATTGTAGAATTACAGGAAGGCGAATCCGTTTAAAAACAGCAATTGCCAAATCGTGTAATAGTTATTTTGCTACCACTTATAAAAAAATTATAGATAAAACAGGTAATCCAAAAGAAGGCATGGATAACTGGAACAAGCACATCGAAAGCTTTGGTTTAGGTAATTATTTAGGCTATGATTTACCTGCAGGAAGAAAAGGAAAAATTCCTGATGCCGAATTTTACAACAAATGGTATAAAAACAGATGGCATTCTACCTATACCATTTCAAACTCAATAGGACAAGGTGAAATATTAACCACCCCAATGCAATTAGCAAATATGACAGCTGCAATTGCAAACAGAGGTTATTTTTACACACCACATATTGTAAAGAAAATTGATAATAAAACAGTTATAGATTCAGTTTATTTAACCCGTAGAAATACAACTATCGATCCGAAGCATTTTCCTATTGCAATTGATGCAATGCACGAGGTTTTTACATACGGAACTGCAAAATGGTATCAAATAAAAGGAATTGACATCTGTGGAAAAACAGGAACTGCCGAAAATAAAATTAAAATTATTGATGGTAAAAAAGTACAAGCACAAGATCACTCCATCTTAATCGCTTTTGCACCAAAAGAAAACCCACAAATAGCCATGGCTGTTTATATTGAAAACGGTGGTTATGGCTCAACAATAGCTGCTCCGATAACAAGCCTAATGATAGAAAAATATATTAAAGGTTCAGTTACTAAAAAATATCTTGAAGAACGCATGATTAATATGAGTCTTCAGAAAGAGTATGACAAATTAATTAAAAAGAAAGATACCCTTGCGCCAGGAACGAAATAACATTTTTGAAGGCATCGACTGGATGCTTGTTTTTATATACATCATACTTGTTGGTTTTGGATGGATGAATATTTACGCATCCTCATCTACAGATGACACTAGAGAAATATTCGATTTTTCTACCAAATACGGAAAGCAATTAATATTTATATGCTTAACAGTACCCGTTATTATTTTAATTTTATTTTTCAATTCTAAGTTTTACGAACAATTTGCAAGTGTTTTATACATATTTTCTTTACTCCTATTAGCAGGAGTTTTTGTTTTCGGAAAAAAAATTAACGGCGCAACATCTTGGTACAACTTTGGAGGCATCGGCTTACAGCCATCAGAATTTGCGAAAGCTTTTACCGCATTAGCACTCGCTAAATTGATGAGTGATCGTAAATACAACTTAAAACTAATTAAAAATCAAGCAAAAACATTTATCGTAATATTTTTACCTGCTTTTTTCATTGCCTTACAGCCAGATATGGGGTCTGTTTTAATTTATTTTGCTTTCTTTTTTGTTTTAAACAGAGAGGGATTAAGTTTAGTATATTTAGTATTTGGGGCAACATCTATAATTCTGTTTATAGCAACCATCTATTTTGGAGCAAATTCGGTTCTTATAATTTGCTTCGCAATTATTACACTAGCAATCATTTACGGATTCTATAAAGACAAACGTTTTATTCGTTTTAATGCCTTTAAAATAATAAGTACATATTTATTAACCAGTTTGTTTATTTTCGCAATTGGATATACTTACGATAACATATTAGAACCTCATCAAAAAGACAGATTTGATATTCTATTAGGAAAAACAACAGATCTTAAGAATAAAGGTTACAACACCTACCAATCAGAATTAACAATTAGCTCAGGAGGTTTATTAGGTAAAGGTTTTTTACAAGGAGACAGAACTCAAGGTAAGTTTGTTCCTGAGCAGGAAACCGATTATATTTATAGTACCGTTGGGGAAGAATGGGGATTTTTAGGAAGTTCTTCTGTAATAATTCTCTTTATGTTTTTACTATACCGAATTATTTATTTATCCGAAAGGCAAACTAATAAGTTTGGAAGAATATATGGCTATGGTATCGCTTCTATTATCTTTTTCCATTTAATAGTAAACATTGGTATGGTTATAGGCTTATTACCTACTATTGGTATTCCTTTGCCTTTTTTTAGTTACGGAGGTTCATCTTTATGGGGATTTACCCTGCTACTATTTATTTTTATTCGCCTAGATGCTCACAGAAAATACGATTGGTAAAGCTGAAATAATAGTTCTTTTTAAGAATCAAAAATGGGGCTTAAAATAGATAATTATTAAATCCTACAACTTTTGGCACTGATCGTATAAATACTTCATCAGCATCATTCAATGTTAAAAGAAAAACCTTTAGAGCACAGTTTAGAGGTGTGAAAAACATAGAATTTTCCCTCTTATATATTAACCCCAGCAATTAGTCTTAATTCTTTTTAAATACAAAAATCGTACTCTTAATTTCAATTCACACACAACTTTTGAGAATGATCCCTTTTTGGAACTGATTCCAAATCTGAGTATAAATAATCATTCATATTACAAACAAAAAAACCTGAACAATAAGTATATTGTTCAGGTCTTAAATTTTAATCCTTTTATAATATATTTCAATTATTTGGGATAATGCAATAGTTTAAAGGTCTTATAAAGCTGCAACGTGTTTAGCTAATTTAGACTTTAAGTTTGCTGCTTTATTCTTATGAATAATGTTGTTCTTTGCTAATTTATCTAACATAGATACAACAGTAGAAAACATACCTTCTGCTTCCTTCTTGTCTTCAGACGCTTTTAATCTCCTAACAGCATTACGAGTTGTTTTATGCTGATATTTGTTTCTTAAACGTTTTGCGTCGTTACTTCTAATTCTTTTTATTGCTGACTTGTGATTTGCCATTATACTAGATTCTTAATTGTTTATAAAAAACTTTGTAGTCCGTACGGGAATCGAACCCGTGTTACATGGATGAAAACCATGCGTCCTAACCCCTAGACGAACGGACCAAAACAATCATTCTGATTGCGGGTGCAAATATACAATACTTTTTGATATTTGCAATAATTTTATTTTTTAATTAGTAGTTTATTAAAACATTTAAACTCTTTAAAAACACTAATTAAAACTTGTAGTCCGTACGGGAATCGAACCCGTGTTACATGGATGAAAACCATGCGTCCTAACCCCTAGACGAACGGACCAGAACAATCAGTTTTTCTGATTGCGGGTGCAAATATAACAACAGTTTTTTATTTGCACAAAGCTTTTTTGTTTTTTTATTTATTTTTTATTTCACATGTTTCATAGCATCCTCTAAACATGAAAATTAACCCTCATATATTTCGGATTAAATTTCATCAGAAACAAAACAATCATAGCAAACAAAAGGTAAATTTACAATAAAAACAATATTCATTGATGCTGTTTTTACCGTAAAAATCTATTATTAAAAAACATCAAAATATAAAAGCACTTCATTTAATCTTAAAAATCTTGTTTAATACAAACTTTCTAATTTAAAATTAATAGCGAATATATTATTCAGAGTTACGCTATAAGTAATAAACTATTATTAAAACCACCGAGAATAACATACTGCTTTTCTTACCTTTTATAAATAAATAAATAAATAACCCTGCAAGAGCAGGGTTATTTATTTATATTAATATGCTTTCGCAAAAAGAACTCTCTTAGAGGATGGATTCCCTGTAAATATACACTTCCCTACTTCCTCCTTAGCGTCATTAGGAATACACCTAATGGTTGCTTTTGTTAATTCCTGAATCTTATCTTCTGTCTCAGTCGTTCCGTCCCAGTGAGCAGACACGAAACCTCCTTTATTCTCTATTACATCTTTAAACTCATCAAAAGTGGTAACTTCAGTAGTATGAGCTGCTCTATAATCTAAAGCTTTTTTAAATAAGCTTTCTTGAATCTCTTCTAATAGATTAGCAACAACATTCACCACTTCATCAATAGCAATCGTTTGTTTCTCGAAAGTATCACGACGTGCAACCTCAACGGTACCGTTTTCTAAATCGCGGTTACCCATTGCAATTCTTACCGGAACACCTTTTAATTCGTATTCTGCAAATTTTGCTCCTGGTCTATAAGTATCTCTATTGTCAAACTTAACAGAAACCCCTTTTTTACGCAACTCTTTAACGATTACATCTACTTTTTCGGTAATAGCATTCAATTGCTCTTCTCCTTTATATATAGGAACAATAACAACTTGAACTGGCGCTAATTTCGGAGGCAATACCAACCCTGCATCATCAGAATGCGTCATAATTAATCCACCGATCAAACGCGTTGAAACTCCCCAAGAAGTTGCCCAAACATGTTCTTTCTTCCCTTCTTTAGAGGTGTATTTAACATCAAAAGCTTTTGCAAAATTCTGACCTAAAAAGTGAGATGTTCCTGCCTGTAAAGCTTTTCCATCTTGCATTAATGCTTCAATAGTTAAGGTATCATCAGCACCTGCAAAACGCTCACTTTCAGATTTAGCTCCTTTTACAACCGGCATCGCCATAAAGTCTTCAGCAAATGTTGCATACACTTCTTGCATTTGTTTTGCTTCAGAAATAGCTTCTGCTTTTGTTGCATGCGCGGTATGCCCTTCTTGCCATAAAAATTCAGCTGTACGTAAAAATAAACGTGTACGCATTTCCCAACGCACAACGTTTGCCCATTGATTTATTAATAAAGGCAAATCGCGGTATGACTGTATCCAACCTTTATAGGTATTCCATATAATTGCTTCAGAAGTAGGACGAACCACTAACTCTTCTTCTAACTTAGCTTCAGGATCTACTCTTAATTTCCCTGGTTTATCAGGATCACCTTGCAAACGATAATGTGTTACAACAGCACATTCTTTCGCAAAACCTTCTGCATTTTTTTCTTCAGCTTCAAATAAACTCTTTGGTACAAAAAGTGGAAAATAGGCGTTTTCATGTCCTGTTTCCTTAAACATCCTATCTAATTCTGCTTGCATTTTTTCCCAAATAGCAAATCCGTAGGGCTTAATTACCATACACCCTCTTACTGCTGAGTTCTCAGCTAAATCGGCTTTTACCACCAATTCGTTATACCATTTCGAGTAATCTTCGTCTCTTTTTGTTAAGTGTTTGCCCATAATCAAAAGTTTGGCATAAATATTGTTATTTTTTATGCGTAAATTGTCTCTGCAAAACTACATTAAAAAGGCTACAAGCCCAACAAAGAAATAGTATTTTGCATTTCAATTTTGGAATTAGTTTTTATAACCCAAAAATTTAAGCGATGAAAACACATTACACTAACATCAAGCTACCTTTTTATATTCTATCATTATTTATGGTAGCAACATTTGTTTCTTGCGGAACAATGCAAACCGTTGCTGGTAGTGATGATGGTATTTATGCTGATGACCAAGAACAGCCTCAACGTAGAGTTATAATAGTTGATGAAGATAAACATCAAGAATATGAAGAAAACTACTTTATAAAAGAAGTTGAACGTTTAGGGAGTTTAAATGGTACAGACATCTTTACAGATATTGAAAATTATGCATCAAATGATGATGATTATAATACTGAAGAGGACGACGTTGTTTATGACGACTACCCTGAAAACAATACAAATTACAATGAACCTTGGGGATACAATAGCAATAATAGTGATGTTGTTATTAATATAAATACCTCACCTCGATGGGGCTATTACAATGAGTGGGATTCTTATTATGGATACAATTACAACAGACCATGGTGGCGTTCTCGTTACAATAATTATCACTGGGGATACAACAACTATTGGCATCCATATAATTACGGACATTATTACAATAATGGATTTCACATAGGTTTTGGTGGTTTTTATAATGCTTATCCTCGTTACTATCGTAACAACTATTACAACAATCGTTATTACCGACCTTATAGAGGAGCAAACTCTTATCGAAAATACAGAACAGCTTCAACTTCTAGAAGAAACGGAACTAATTACAGAAGAGGAACTACTACTAATAACCGAAAATATTCTTCATCAAGAAGATCTTCAAAAACCTATAGAAAAAGCACCAATACAAGAAACAGTACGCGCTCTACTAGAGGCATTAGAACTACAAGAGACTCAAATAGTAGATACACAAGAGGATACAACTCTAACGGAAATAGATCTGTAAAAAATACGAGAGGTAATCGAAGTACTCGTAGTAGCACTTCAAGAAACTACGAACCATCAAGAGGGAGTAGTAAATCAAGAAAATCTACAAGAAGAAGTTCTTCTAGCTATAGTAGCAGAGATAATAAACCCTCTAAAAGCAATAAAAGTTACTCTTCGAATAAAAGCAGTACTAGAAAATCAAAAAGTTATTCAACACCTTCTTCTTCAAGAAGCTCACGCAGTAATGCTAGATCTTCTAGAAGCAGCAGACGTTAAGTCAAATAGATTTTCAACTTAATTAAAGAAAAAATGAAAAAAATTTTAACACTTGCGATATTTATCGCTAGTACGCATACAGCCTTTTCTCAATCACTAAATTATAATGATTTAGGAATTTTATTCTCTAAAGACGACAATTACGGAACAGCCAGATATGAAAGTATGAGTGGAGCGTTTGGTGCTTTAGGAGGCGATATTTCTGCCTTCGGGATTAATCCTGCTGGTGCAGCTGTTAACAAAAAAAGTGTATTTTCTGCGACTTTAAGTAACCGAAACACTGAATACTCTTCTATGTATTACGGAAACACAACAAATTCACAAGATAATTACTTCGACATTAGCCAAGCAGGAGGTATTCTTTCTTTTGATACGGCATATGATTCTGATTGGAACCGTTTTGCTTTGAGTTTTAATTACAGAATTAAAAAAGATTTTAACGGTTTTTATTCCGCTGAAGGAAATAGCAATCGCTTAATTCATAATGAGCATCTTGCCGATAACAAAGTTACAAGAACTCAATTTGATGCCAGTATAGATCAATATGTTTCTAGCAAAACTAAAGGACAATCAAGTGTTTTTAATATGGGGTTCTCTGCCGTACATCAAAACAAATTATTTGTAGGAGCTTCTTTAAATTTTCATGATATAGAATTTTACAGAGAAGGTTATTTTAATGAAGTTAATGATGATGTTGACGGAAACATTTTAGACGTAGAAAGTTATACCGAAACTTATATTCAAGGAAACGGATTTTCACTTGGCTTAGGTTTTATTTACAAGTTCAATCAAAACATACGAGTAGGTTTGGCTTATGAAACACCAACTTGGTATCAAGAAGTTATTGAAGATTACTATGATGAATTAATAATGAATGAAATTCAGGATTTAAGTATTAACGAATATATTAATGTTATTGGCTCAGAAGCTTATGCTTATAAATTTAAATCTCCTAGCAGAATTACAGCAAGTGGTGCTTATGTGTTAGGTAAGCAAGGTTTAATTAGTGTAGATTACACTTACAAAGATTATAAAAACACAAAATTTAGCGATGGTGATTTTAATCAAGAAAACACAAACTTTGCAAATGACTATCGAAATACACAAGCCTTAAATATTGGTACAGAGTGGCGCTTCGACAAAATGAGTGTTCGTGGTGGTTATCATTATGAAAAAGATCCCAACTTACTTTTAGGAGGCAACACTAATAAAGATAACATTAAAGGATACTCTGCTGGTTTAGGTTACAATTTTGGAAATATGAAATTTGATTTAGCATACAGTAACTATGAAAACAAACAGTTTTATCGTATTTACAATACTGATGATTTAAACATAAATAACAATACTTCTAGAATTTCTGCAACCCTTACTTTTAGCTTATAATTCTACTAGTAACAAAATACATAAAAAATCCTGCTTTTGCAGGATTTTTTATATACACATTTCTCAGTTTTTTACCGTAATTTTGCACTTCATTTTCACGACCTATGAGTACACTAAAAATAACATTACAAGAAACCAATAACGAAACCATTCTTAAATTTGTAAGTAACACAATTTTAGTAAACGGTGGTAGTTACGAGTTTAACAATATAGACGACGCTAAAAACTCACCTTTAGCGCAACAACTTTTTTACCTTCCTTTTGTAAAGAAAATACTAATTACTGCAAATTTCATCGCTATTCAGCGTTTTGATATTGTTCAGTGGGAAGATGTTGAAGAAGAAGTTCTCGAACAAATAGAAAACTATTTACAAGAAGGTAATACCCTTGTACAAGAAGAAACAACGAAGAAAGATGCTGTTGAAGTATATGCTGAAGTTACTCCGAATCCGGCAGTAATGAAATTCGGTTCAAACAAAGCACTTACACAAACTGATGTTGAATTTAAAAACATTGAAGAGGCTAGTAAATCTTCACCTTTAGCAAAAGAATTATTCGGTTTCTCATTTGTAAAAGAAATCTTTATTTCTGAAAACTACGTATCTATTACAAAATACGATATGATAGAATGGAATGAAGTTCATCAAGAAATTCGTTCATTTATTAGAACCTACATTCAAGACGGAAAAACAATTATACAAGAACTTCCGAAACAACAAACAAAGCAAAATGTTGAAATTCCGAAGGAAGATTTAACAGAAACTGAAGCTAAAATAGTTGATATTTTAGACGAATACATAAAACCTGCTGTAGCTTCAGATGGAGGAAACATTGCCTTTCAATCTTACGATAAAGAAACAAAAAGAGTTAGCGTAATTTTACAAGGTGCATGTAGCGGATGCCCATCATCAACTGTAACTTTAAAAAACGGTATCGAAACCATGCTAAAGGATATGCTACCAAATCAGATTAACGAAGTAGTTGCTATTAACGGATAATTTTAAAATTACATGTCAAAAACAATCAAGCCCTACAAGGATTCTGAATTAGGAAAAAAAGAACAAGTAGCCAAAATGTTCGATAATATTTCTGAAGATTATGACGGATTAAACCGCGTTATCTCATTAGGAATTGATGTTAGTTGGCGAAAAAAAGTAGTAAAATTAGTTGGTAAGAATAACCCACAACAAATTTTAGACATTGCTACCGGAACAGGTGATTTGGCTTTAATGATGGCAAAATTAAATCCTAAAAAAATTACTGGTTTAGATATTTCTGCAGGAATGCTAGAAGTTGGTAAGCAAAAAATAGCAAAGGCTAACTTAAGTGATAAAATTGAAATGATTGTTGGAGATAGTGAAAACATGCCTTTTGAAGACAATACTTTTGATGCTATTACGGTTTCTTTTGGGGTTCGTAATTTTGAAAACCTTGACAAAGGATTAACTGAAATATTACGTGTTTTAAAACCTGGAGGTAAATTTGTAGTCTTAGAAACTTCTAACCCTACTAAATTTCCTTTTAAACAAGGTTATAAATTTTACACCAATTATATTTTACCAATCATTGGTAAAATATTCTCAAAAGACAAGGTCGCTTATTCTTATTTATCAGAAAGTGCTAATTCTTTTCCGTTTGGAGAAGCCTTTAACAATATTTTACAAAAAAATGGGTTTAAGAGTGCAGAGAATTTACCTGTAACTTTTGGAGTTGCATCAATTTATATCGCTTTAAAATAATATGTTAAAAAAACTGTTGCTTTTCGGATTTTTTGGATTTTTCACAATCACCTTTCAGGCGCAAAGGGAAAAAATTTTAAACTTACCTAGTTTTGATAAACCAATATTTCATTACGGGTTTTATTTAGGACTAAATAATAATGGCTACAAAGTAGCGTATAAACCGAGTACATTTAGCAACGCCGAAATAGAAGTTTCGTCATCTATTGGATTTAATGTTGGGCTAATTGCAGATTTAAAATTACACAACAATGTTAATTTACGTTTTGAGCCAGGTTTAATTTCAAACACCAAAACGTTACGATTTAAGCATATTGCAGGAGCAGAAAATGTAAAAACAAGAGAGGTAGGTGCAACCTATTTACATTTACCTTTAATATTTAAATTAAGTACTAATAGAATCAATAATCTAAGACCTTATGTATTAGGGGGTGTATCTTACGATTATAATTTTTCTAGCAATGAAGATAATAGCAATGATAATTTTGCAGGACAGTTTAGAACTAGCTCTAGCAACTTTATGTATGAGCTTGGTATTGGTGTAGACTTTTATCTTAGTTACTTTAAGTTCTCACCATCTATTAGAGGAATCTTCGCAATTAACAACGAAGCTATAAACGATAACAAACCTTTAAGTCAATGGACAGATCCTATTGACTTTTTAGGAACAAGAGGTGTATTTCTTCACTTATCTTTCGAATAATAAAAAAGCTACTGTTACAGTAGCTTTTTTTATGCCTTACTTTTTGCTTCACTTTTAAAAACAAAAATGGCTTCCGTTTCCGAAAGCCATTTAAAATAACTGATAAATAGATCCCCCCGAATCTATCTTCTTTATTATAGACACTAATAGTTTATATAAGTCACTAATTATTTAAAATAAAAATGACCATCTTTCGATGGTCATAGCAGTAAAGAAATAAATCTTTACCTATAAGATAGAAGTCCCCCGAAATCTATCATTTATTGTTATTTTTATTCATTCTTCACAAATATAAAATAAAAACCCGAAATCTATTAGTTTTTAACAACTATTTTACTGTCTACCACGTCTTTAATAGGAAAAACTACCTTTTCATCAGCTGTTGCAACCGTTAAACAGATATTATCTATTGCAATGACAACTCCCTCAACATCACCTATGATAACTTTTTTTCCTATACTAACGTTTTTTCTTGAATAATACCCATAAAGTAGTCTTGCAACAACTTCTTTAGCTCCTAAACCAAATGCCAATGTAAATGCTAAAAGAACAGAACCTATTAAAAGAGTTAAATTACTTTTTATTACTGATGTATCTACTCCTGCTTGATCTAATGCTGTTATTGATAAAAAGACTACGATTAAATAAAAAGCAATATTTCCTACTAAGTTTCCTCCTGAAATTTCGAGAGATTTAAACATTGTTTGAACCGCTTTTTTAACCATGGTTCCTAAATAAGCACCAGCAACAAAAATTCCTAAGGCAGTTAATAATTTAGGTAAATAAGCAAAGAAACTTTTTATCCCGTCAGAAACAACTTCTAATCCGAATATATTCGAACCAGCCATTACAAACGTTAGTATTAAAAACCATTTTAATACTGCCAGTATTGCATTTGTTAAAACAATATTAATAGTCGAATTTCCAAAAATTTCTGTTTTACTTAATTTTTTAGACCATTCGTCAATCTTCGTTTTACTTAAAGCTTTTCTTACTATAAATAAGAAAAACTTAATAATTAGCCAAGCGAAAACCACAAACCCAATAAACCCAAGGGCAGTTGGTAACGAATCAACAATATCTTGAAAAATATCTTTAAAAGGTTTTAAAATATCAATTTGTAATGCAATCATAACTATTGTGTTGTGTTAGTTTTATATTTGGTTATTCGGTATCTTTAGAATCTTTTTTAGACGCACCGCCTCCTAATAAATCAGCGATTGTACTTGGGTATTTCACCACAAATAAATCAGCCATATCTATCGATAGCTTTATCATTGCCACATCATTTAGTACTTTTCCTTTTAGTACCTCTGGCAACTCTTCATTATGTAATATTTTCTTAAATGGATTCTCCATAATTATTACAGTGCGTTATATGCTTTTATAACTTTTTCTTTTGCTCTTTTTAAACGCATTTTTACTGCGCTATCCCCTATTTCTAATGCTTCTGATATTTCTTTAATGCTCATATCATCTTGATATTTCATTAAAAGAATCATTTTTTCAGAAACAGCAATTACTTCTAAAGCTTTTGCTAATTTATCGGCTTTTAATTCAAATAATGCAGCATCATCAATTTCATCTTCATTACTTTCTTCTTTAATCGTATCAGTTACAACGGTTACTTTTTCTTTTTTCTTCTCTTTATTTCTTTGCACATAATTTACGCAGAAATTATAGGTAAAAGAATACAACCAGGTCGAAAACTTAGACTTTCCTTTAAAAGTTCTCAGCTTTACAAATAAGCGAATAAACACATCATGTGTTAAATCTTGTGCTTCTTCTTTGTTTTTAGAAAAACCATAACACTTATTATATACAATACTAGCGTAACGGTCATATAAAACAGCGAATAAATGAGTATCATTTTTTTCTACTATTTTACTAACCAGCGCTTCATCACTTAGTTTTGTATCCTCAGTACTTTTCAACAACTAATTATAGTTCTTATGTTATAGTTTTGGCTTGCAATTAATTAAGACACCTTTATATAAAAAAGGTCACTTTTTCTTCTTTTACAGGAAACAAATTTAACGTTTCTTTAACAATTATAGAATTTAAATAAAAAAGATTTATTTTTTTTGTAACATAAACAACCTTTCTTACGTATAAGTTAATGTAGACCGATTGATGAATTAAAAATATTACTTAATTAGATGAGACAACTAAAGATTACCAAGCAGGTTACTAATAGAGAAACCGCATCATTAGATAAATATTTACAAGAAATAGGAAAGGTAGATTTAATTACTGCTGATGAAGAAGTTGAATTGGCACAAAGAATTAAAGCTGGTGACCAAAGAGCCTTAGAAAAATTAACGAAGGCCAACTTACGTTTCGTTGTTTCGGTAGCAAAGCAATACCAAAACCAAGGATTAACATTACCCGATTTAATTAACGAAGGTAATTTAGGTTTAATTAAAGCGGCAAAACGTTTTGATGAAACTCGTGGTTTTAAATTTATCTCATACGCTGTATGGTGGATTCGTCAATCTATATTACAAGCATTAGCAGAACAATCTCGTATTGTACGTTTACCGTTAAACAAGATTGGTTCTATCAATAAAATTAACAAAATGTATGCTTTCTTAGAGCAAGAAAACGAAAGACCTCCAAGTCCGGAAGAAATTGCTAAAAAGTTAGACATGACAGTGAACGACGTAAAAGAGTCTATGAAAAACTCTGGTCGTCACGTATCAATGGATGCTCCTTTAATTGAAGGTGAAGATTCTAACCTATATGATGTATTAAATTCAGGAGAATCTCCAAATCCAGACAAAACATTATTACACGAATCTTTACGCATTGAAATTAACCGTGCCTTAGAAACATTAACTCCTCGTGAAGCAGATGTTGTTAAACTTTACTTCGGTTTAGGTGAACACCAACCAATGACTTTAGAAGAAATTGGAGAAACGTTCGATTTAACTCGTGAGCGTGTGCGTCAGATTAAAGAAAAAGCAATCCGTAGATTAAAGCATACATCTCGTAGTAAAATATTAATGACTTACTTAGGCTAGGGATCATAAACCTCTTCTGGTATCTCACTTATAAAAATCTGTTTAAATTTTAAACAAAGTTTTTTTTAGGCTTAAACGTCATGCTGAATTTATTTCAGCATCGCATAAAACTAAGAACTACGGTAAATAAGAATGCAAAACTAAAATAAGTTTAGTTTGATGGATTCGGTTTTTTAACGAAAAAAGATTTTTAAATAAAATTACAAAACTCTCGAATTAATTTTCGGGAGTTTTTTTATCTGAAGCCTTTTCCTGCTTTCACTACTCGCTTTTTTCTCATCCTTCAAAAAAGAGCTCACACAAACCGTTCAATCAGGGCTAAACATATTTATAAATTTTATTACTTTACCATAGTTTCTTGCAAAGTCGAATTAAGTATCTTTGCATAAAATAACAACACAACAACAAACTAATGAGTAATTTAATTGCACCTTCAGTGTTAGCAGCAGATTTTGCTAACCTACAAAGAGACATCGAAATGGTAAACAATAGTGATGCCGATTGGTTTCATATTGATATTATGGATGGTGTATTTGTACCAAATATATCTTTCGGAATGCCAGTTTTAAAAGCGATTACAAAACACGCTAAAAAAACAATCGATGTACATTTAATGATTGTAAATCCAGACCAATACATTGAAACCTTTGCAAATTTAGGAGCAGATATTTTAACAGTACACTACGAAGCTTGTACGCACGTACACAGAACAGTTCAGGCTATAAAAGCAGCAGGAATGAAACCAGGAATAGCTTTAAA
Source organism: Tenacibaculum retecalamus (assembly GCF_027941755.1). Classification (NCBI taxonomy): domain Bacteria; kingdom Pseudomonadati; phylum Bacteroidota; class Flavobacteriia; order Flavobacteriales; family Flavobacteriaceae; genus Tenacibaculum; species Tenacibaculum retecalamus. Next base: position 2,425,110 of record NZ_CP115916.1, read on the forward strand.
CCCTCATACACCAATTGCTGTTTTAGAAGATATTATTCAAGATTTAGATTTGGTATGTATTATGAGTGTAAATCCTGGTTTTGGCGGACAATCATTTATTGAAAATACCTACAAGAAAATAAGTCAACTTAAACACCTTATTGAGTTTTCAAAATCTGATTGTCAAATAGAAATTGACGGTGGAGTTACCAATAAAAACGCAAATCAACTTATCGAAGCAGGGGCTGATGTTTTAGTAGCTGGTAGTTATGTTTTTAAAAGTGACAACCCTACAGAAGCGATTAAAAACTTAAAAGAATTAATCAATTAAAAAAAGGAGGAAAACTTAAAAATTTTCCTCCTTTTTTTTAGAATTGAGCTATTAAATAGTTAATCAAATCTGTTGTGGTAACAATACCAACCAACTCGTTATTATCAACCACTGGTAATGCATGAAATTCTTTTTTTGCTAAAATTTCAGCAACTTCTTTTATGGTTGATAAAGAAGTAACGGTTACTAAATTTTTAGCCATTACCTGATCTATGGTAAACATATTATAAACAACAGTATCTACATTAATTTCATCAATATCTACTGCATCAGCAAAACTTATTCTTAACAAATCAGTATAGCTTAACATTCCTTTTATTTCAGAACCACTTACTACAGGAATGTGTCTTATTTTTTCTTTTTTAAATAACTTTTCAGCAAACATTAAATCGTCTGAACTACTTAATGTAATTACGTTTTTACTCATAATAGCTGATACTGGCGTTCTTTTTTTCATCTTACTTTCAATTTATAGTTAATTACTACAACAAATTTCAGGAATAAAAACAATCAAAAATCTGATTAAAATCACACTCTTATCATTATTTTTTTTGTAAATTATCAATTGAAAACGCTTATTAAATTGATACAAAAATTACAAGACCATTACGGATATTTATTTGAAGCTGAACTACTTGATGAAATAGCCTCAATAGCCACTTATAAAGAATTTAAAGAAGACGCTATTATTATTGATGTTGATAGTTATATGGTTGCTATCCCCTTAATAATTAGTGGCGCAATTAAAATTTTAAGAGAAGATAAAGATGGTGACGAATTAGTGTTGTATTATATCGAAAAAGGAGACACTTGCGCCATGACATTGTCTTGTTGTATGGGCAACACTAAAAGTAAGATAAAAGCTGTTGCTGAAACTGATGTTGCTTTATTTATGATTCCGAAAAATAAAATGTCGGAATGGTTAAGTAAGTATAAAAGTTGGCAAGAATATATTTTATTAAGCTATCATTCTAGACTTAACGAATTCATCGAAGCAGTAGATTCTATTGCCTTTTTAAATATGGATGAACGCTTGTATAAATATTTAAAAGATAAAGCTATGGTTATTGGAAACGATGTTTTAAATGTTACGCATTTACAAATAGCCAATGATTTGCACACCTCTAGAGTTGTTATTTCTAGATTACTAAAAGCTTTAGAAAAGAAATCAAAAATAAAATTGAGCAGAAATCAAATAAAAATATTAGAACTATAATTGTATTCAAATTTATACAAAACCTTTCTTAAAACAAAAAAACGATGCTTTAAAAGCATCGTTTTTTTGTGACCGCGAAGGGATTCGAACCCCCAACCCTCAGAGCCGAAATCTGATATTCTATCCAGTTGAACTACGCAGCCTTAATATATTAAGCTAAGTTTTTTTTAACAATCATTGAAATGGTTTTACCATCAGCTTTTCCTGCTAATTGTTTTGAAACCATCCCCATCACTTTTCCCATATCTTTCATTCCTTCTGCTCCAACTTTAACAATAGTTTCCTTTACCACTTTTTCAATTTCATCTTCTGATAAAGCTTCAGGTAAAAACTGTTCTAAAACGGCTGCTTCTGCCAATTCAGGGTCTGCCAAATCTGCCCTACCTTGTTCAGAAAAAACTACAGCACTATCTTTACGTTGTTTTACTTGTTTCTGAATAATTTTCAATTCATCTGCTTCAGAAATTTCACCTGATCCTGTTTCAGTATTTGCCAACATAAAAGCCGATTTTAATGCTCTAAGTGCTGTTAAAGCAACTGTATCTTTCGATTTCATTGCTTCTTTCATCTTATCCATCACTTGTTTTTGTAAACTCATCTTTCTTGTTTTTTTATGATTAAAAAATTCCCGGCAAGGCGGGAATTTTAAAAAAGTATATTCTTATTTTATTAATCTACATTGTCATGTAAAAAAGAATTATTTGAACGTGACAATCCATTATTATCAGCATTTAAGGCAGTATCTGACCTACTAATATCTGCTCCTGCATTTATATCAACTCCCATTCGTTTATACGCTGGCTGACGCTCTATATCATCAATGTTACGATTTACCTGATCGTTAAATTTATGATTAAAGCCCTTCATTTTTTCACGTCTTTCTTGCGTTCTTTTTCTTAATTCAGAAATTGTAATCTCTAATGGAGAAACCTCTTCACTTGTTGTTTCAATATTATTAATTTCTTCTTGAGTTTTAGTTCTTACTTGAAACTGCAACTCTTCTTCAACCTCTTCCTTTATAATCGGTGTAGAACTTTTACCAATAGTCGGCTGCACATTAAAATCATCTAAAACATAACGTTTTTCTATTTGATGGCCTTTCGGCATCACTTCTTCAGCAACTACGTTAATGTTTTTAATTTCATTTGTTGTGGTTACTATCGGTGATTTTGGCTTTATTTCTTCATAAGAATTCACTGGTAAATCAAACAATAAATCTTGTTGAACCGGTTGTTGTCTTACTTCTTTCTCAACATTACCTCCTGTTGCAATATTTGTTATTATAAAATCATCTTCAGAGATTGTTTCAATCGCAATCTCATCACAAACTACATTTATATTTCTTATTGCTTCAGTTGTTGGAATTAAATTAAACTTAGGTGCTACAACTTCTTCTTTTAAAACATGTACAACTTTTGCAGGCGTACTTACTGTAAGAGGTTCGTTAATCGCTGGCACAACCTGAACTTTTTGTTCACCAAAATTATAAGTTGCCTTTTGTTCATCCTCTAAAGTATGAACAATTTTTTTCACTTCTGTATTTGTGATTGTTCCTTGCTGATCAGCAGTAAAACCTGTTGCTACTATTGTTACTACAATACCATCTTCTAACGACTCATCTTCTCCAACTCCCATAATGATATTAGCATCATAACCTGCTTCATCTTGAATGTAGTCATTAATCTCACCTATTTCATCTAAAGTAACTTCGTTAGCACCTGAAACGATTAACAACAATACGTTTTTAGCTCCCGTAATTTTGTTGTCATTTAACAACGGAGAATCTAATGCTTTTACAATAGCATTTTTAGCACGATTATCTCCTGTTTCTTTAGCAGATCCCATAATTGCAGTTCCGCTATTAGAAAGTACTGTTTTAGCATCGTGTAAATCAATATTTTGCTTATAATGATGCGTTATTACTTCTGCAATACCTTTCGCTGCTGTTGCTAAAACTTCATCTGCTTTAGAGAAACCAGCTTTAAAACCTAAGTTTCCATAAACTTCTCGCAGCTTATTATTATTTATGACAATAAGTGAATCTACGTTTTTACGTAACTCATCTATTCCTTTTTGAGCTTGCTTGCTACGCATTCTTCCTTCAAACTGAAATGGCATTGTAACGATACCTACCGTTAAAATATCCATATCTTTTGCTATTTTAGCGATAATAGGTGCTGCACCAGTACCTGTACCACCTCCCATACCTGCGGTAATAAATACCATTTTAGTATGCGTGCTTAACATTTGTTGAATCTCTTGAATACTTTCTGCAGCCGCTTGTGCACCAACATCAGGATTTGCTCCTGCCCCTAAACCAGAAGTTAAATGGGCTCCTAATTGAATTTTATTAGGAATTGGGCTACTTTCAAGCGCTTGTGCATCTGTGTTACAAATCACGAAATCTACTCCGTGAATTTGCTTACTAAACATATGATCTACTGCATTACTTCCTCCCCCACCAACTCCAATCACTTTAATAGCATTTGATTGTGTTTTTGGCATGTCGAATGAAATGTTATTGAATTCTGTGCTCATAATAACTTTTCTTTTTTAATTTTTATTCACTTTTACACTCCTCTCTCAGGGGACAAAAAAGGGGTGACTTATTTAATATTCGTTTATTCTGCGTTGTCTAAAAACTCCGTAAATCTTTCTCTAAACTTATCTAAAAAAGATTTAGACTTACCTTTTTTTATCGTTTCTTTTTCAACAATTTCTGCCACAGGAGTTTCTTCCACAGCAGTATCTTTCGTTTCAGTTATGATTTCTTTTTCATAATTCTCTACGACCACTTCGCATGATTCTTTCTGTAAACCTTCCATTAACAAACCAACTGCGGTTGCGTATGAAGGGCTAGACAAAACATCGTCAGAATCGCCTGCTAAATGTTCATTCGGATATCCAATACGAACGTCCATTCCTGTTATATATTCTACTAACTGACGTAAATGTTTTAACTCAGATCCTCCTCCGGTTAATACAATTCCAGCAATTAATTTTCCTTTCTGAGTTTCGTGCCCATAATTTTTAATTTCTAAATACACATGCTCTATAATTTCTTGTACTCTGGCATGAATTATTTTTGATAAATTCTTAAGCGTAATCTCTTTAGGCTCTCTTCCTCTTAATCCAGGAATAGAAACTATTTCTGTTTCTTTATTTTCTCCTGGCCATGCAGAACCAAACTTTACTTTTAGTAATTCTGCTTGTTTTTCGATTATCGAACAACCTTCTTTTATATCTTCAGTAATTACATTTCCTCCGAAAGGAATTACTGCAGTATGACGAATAATACCATCTTTAAATATTGCTAAATCGGTAGTACCTCCACCAATATCTATCAAAGCAACTCCTGCTTCTTTTTCTTCTTGACTTAAAACTGCGGATGCCGATGCTAACGGTTCTAATGTAATATCAGACAAACCTAAACCTGCACTTTTTACGCATCTTCCAATATTTCTTATTGAAGAAACCTGACCAACAACTACATGAAAATTAGCTTCTAGTCGTCCGCCATACATACCAATTGGCTCTTTTATTTCTGACTGACTGTCTACTTTAAAATCTTGTGGTAAAACATGAATAATTTCTTCACCAGGAAGCATTACTAATTTATGCACCTGACTAACTAAACTTTCAATATCAATCTCATTAATTACCTCGTCAGATTTTTCGCGCGTAATATAATCGCTATGATGCAAACTTCTTATATGTTGCCCCGCAATACCTACAACAACACTTTCAATTTTCTGCCCCGAAACACTTTGTGCCTCATCAACAGCTTCCTGAATAGATTGAATTGTTTGGGTTATGTTATTTACCACTCCACGTTTTACACCTAAACTTTTAGCTTTACCAATACCTAAAATTTCTAATTTGTCGTATTCATTCTTACGACCAATCATCGCAACAATTTTGGTAGTACCAATATCTAAACCAACGGCAATTTTATTATTCTCCATCTTGCTTTTGTTTTGTGCACACAACTTGGTTGTGGTATTTTACATTTATTGTCTTATAATTTTTAATTGTTTTATCAATCAATGCTTTATTATAAAATGCAATTAGCTTTTTAAACTTCACATTTACATTTACTAGCTTCCCAAAAACTATTTTATATTCACCGCTACGAACTGTAAATTCATATTCTTCACGAACATTTTTTTGGATTGCAATAATTTCTTTATTCAAAAAATCATGTGCTCCAATTGTTTTTATTAAACTAATTAACTCCTTTATATCTTTAGCATTATTTATGCCTGAAACTAATGGTACTCTTGCTGAGAAATTTGCTGACAAAGGAATTTCAACACCAAACTTATCAATATAATATGAATCACTTTTATTAACAATACGCGCTATTGGTTTGCGCTGTTTTATAAGTGTTTTTAGCACGCCATTAATTGTTAAAAAAACAGCTGCTTTTTCAACATAAGGATTCTTTGAAACATTTGTTTCTAAAAGGTGTAAATCTACCACTCTTTTTGGTTGATTTTTAACAAAAATTTTATTTTGTATTAACAATTTATCAACCATACTGTGTGTCAAAAAGTTATTATCACCTGCTTCAAATTCAACTACGGTGTTTTCAACCTTTTTTACACCATTTTTACCCGCCGCAAAGCCGTACAAAAAGCCTAAAAACACTAGTAACACGAAAAAAGAAAGATATGTTGTTACTTTTCTCATATTTAAATATTATATTTTTTCTCTAAACTATTCTTTACTTCACCGACCAACAAACCGATATCGCCTGCGCCTAACATTGTTATAATTTTCGCCTCAGATTTCAAGATTTCAGCGCCTAAATTTTCTTTAGAAACCAATGCTTTATTTTCTGAATTTATTTTAGCTAGTAACCACGAAGAAGTAACTCCTTTTATAGGCAACTCTCTTGCTGGATAAATATCTAATAACAATACTTCATCAAACTTAGAAAGTGCTATTGCAAAATCTTCCACAAAATCTTTTGTTCTCGTATATAAATGTGGTTGAAAAACGGCCAACACTTTTTCCTTCGGATACATTTCTCGTATCGAATGCTCCACAGCATCTATTTCTGTTGGATGATGTGCATAATCATCAATCAATACTACATCTTCTGTTTTAATTTTATATGAAAACCTACGCTGAACTCCTTTAAACGTTTTTAATTGTTCTTTAATTTTCGCTAAAGAAACACCATACACATCTGCCATTGCTAAAGCAGCCAAGGCATTCATCATGTTATGTTTTCCTGGTAAATGGAATTCTATATTTTTTATTTCTGATGTTGGTGTTTGCACATCAAAAACATACTTTCCTGTTTCAACTTTTACATTGTACGCCTTATAATCTGCCGATTCATTTACAGCATATGTTAACCCTTTTAAAGGCAAACCTTTTGCTACAATTAACGTATCTGAAACTTTATTTGCAAATTCTCTAAACGACTGTTGTAACATTTCATTTTCTCCGTAAATATCCAAATGATCTGCATCCATAGAAGTAACGCATGCAATATTTGGCGACAATTTTAAAAATGACCGATCAAATTCATCTGCTTCTACAACTGATATTTTATCTTCTCCTAAAATTAAATTTGAATTATAATTTTCTGCAATTCCTCCTAAAAAAGACGTTGCTTTTTCAGGCTGCATTATGTGTCCTAAAATAGAAGAAGTTGTGGTTTTACCATGTGTACCTGCAACCCCTAAACAAAAAGTATTTTTAGTGATTTCTCCTAAAATTTCCGCCCTTTTTAAAATTTCAAATCCGTTGTTTATAAAATAATTTAATTCTTGGTGCGCATTCGGAATCGCAGGCGTATAAACCACCAACGTTTGCTCTTTATCTAAACAAGAAATATCGATGTTTTTAACAGCATCTTCAAAATGAATTTTTACACCAATCTCCTCCAATTTTTTAGTAATCGGACTTGGCGTTTTATCATAGCCAAATACCTTTTTTCCGTTCACAGCAAAATAACGAGCAATAGCGCTCATACCGATTCCTCCGATACCAATAAAATAAACGTTATGTATTGTTTTTAAATTCACTAATTAATTAGTTTTTCTATTTCGTTAACGATATCACTCGTTGCATTGGGTAATGCTAATTCATTAATGTTTTCACTTAAACTCTGCTGCTTGCCTTTATCTTTTAATAATGTTTCGATTACTATCGGAAAAGTATCTAACTCATTTTCTTTCACTAAAATTGCTCCATGTTTATCTACAATCGATTTTGCATTTTTAGTTTGATGATCTTCTGCTACATTTGGCGACGGAATAAAAACAGTTGGTTTACCCACAATACACAATTCTGAAACTGAACTTGCACCCGCTCTTGAAACTATAAAATCAGCTGCCGCATACGCCAAATCCATTCTATTTAAAAACTGATGTACCTGTACGTTTTCTACTTCATTATATTTCTTATATTCTTCAAAATACAACTTACCACATTGCCAAATTAATTGAATATTCTGATTTTTAAAAAAGTCAAGATTTTCTTCTATTAATTGATTTATCTTTCTTGCCCCTAAACTTCCACCTAAAACTAGTATTGTTTTTTTTGAACTATCTAACTCAAAAAATTCTTTTCCTACGTTAACTTTTGTATGAATCTTTAACAAATCTTGACGAACAGGATTTCCTGTTTTTATAATTTTATCCTTCGGAAAAAAACGTTCTAAATTATCATAAGCAACACATATTTTACCTGCTTTTTTACTCAGTAATTTATTTGTAATTCCCGGATATGAATTTTGTTCTTGTACAACTGTAGGAATTCCTTTTTTATTAGCAACCATTAATGTTGGTCCACTTGCAAAACCACCAGTACCGATTACCACATTTGGTTTAAATTTTCTGATAATTTTATGCGCATTCCATAAACTACTTAACAACTTAACAGGAAATAATAAGTTCTTGGCAGTTATTTTTCTTTGAATGCCTGAAATCCACAATCCTTTAATATCATAACCTGCTTGTGGAACTTTTTCCATTTCCATTTTATCTTTTGCACCAACAAATAAAATATTTGCATCCGGATACCGGACTTTTATTTCATTTGCAATGGCAATAGCCGGATATATATGCCCTCCAGTTCCACCGCCGCTTATAATAACATTAATCGATTGTTTCATGTAAAATATCTAAAGGGTTATCATCTAAAATTGTTTCCTCTGTTTCATTTTTATGAGCACTAACACTTAATATCATTCCTAAAGCAAAACACGTCATCCAAATAGAGGTACCACCGCTACTAATTAACGGCAATGTTTGCCCTGTTACAGGTAATATATTTACGGCTACTGCCATATTAATCATCGCCTGAAAAACAATTGGAATCCCTACTCCCAACACCATTAAAGTCGCAAAAATTGTCGTTGCCTTTTTAGCGGTAATTAAAATTCTAAACAGCAATAAAAAATAAATAAATACAACTATTACTGCTCCTACAAGACCATATTCCTCTATAATAATAGCATATATAAAATCGGAAGATGATTGTGGTAAAAAATTTTTCTGCACACTCTTTCCTGGTCCTTTTCCTAGTATTCCGCCTGTGGCGATTGCTATTTTTGCTTTTTCTACTTGATAATTTTCTTTTCTATCTGAATTAGAAAAACCATCTAATCTACTTTGCCAAGTGTTTACCCTGTTTGGCATTGCATCAGGAAAAGCCTTTGCTACTAGAATAAAAAAGAGTAAAGAAAAAAGCCCTATTCCTAAAATATAACCAATGTATTTTAACGGATATCCGCCGATAAACGTTAACACCAAAATCATAAAAAACACAATTGCTGTGGTAGATAAATTTGCAGGAAGTACTAATGCTAATACAAGCCCTATAGGCAGCCACAACTGTAATAAACTATCTCTAAAACTTATTACGTTCTCTTTGTTTTTTGCTAGATACCTCGATACATATACCATTAACACCAAACCTGCTAGTGTAGAGGTTTGAAAACCGATACCCACAAAGGGTATTCGAATCCACCTACTTGCATTGGCTCCTCCGATTGTTGTTCCTTGTGCCAACGTGACTATTAATAGTAATACAACTATTGGTAACATTAAAACAGAGCCTCCACTAAAATAACGATACGGAATTTTATGTACTCCATAAATTACAGCAAAACCTGTAATTAACAACATTACATGCTTTATTAAATGCCCAAAGGTAGAACCATTACCAACTACATATACTAAATTTGTACTAGCACTATAAATTGGCATAAATGAAAATATTGCCAACACAGCAACAATAGCCCAAATAGCCCTGTCTCCTTTTATATGCTGAAAAATAGTTTTCATTAATTTATTTTATAAATTTTTAATAGCTTCCTTAAATTTTCGCCCTCTATCTTCATAGTTTTCGAACAAATCGAAACTAGCACATGCTGGAGATAACAAAACAACATCTCCTGCTTTCGCTACTTTATTTGCAACTTTAACAGCTTCTTCCGCTCCTGCAGTTTCTACTAAAACATCTACAACGTTACCAAAGGTTTCAATGATTTTTTGATTATCTAAACCTAAACAAATAATTGCTTTTACCTTTTCTCTTACTAACGGTAATAAATCAGCATAATCATTTCCTTTATCAACACCACCAACTATCCAAACCGTAGGACTATCCATACACTCCAATGCATAAAAAACAGCATTTATATTGGTAGCTTTACTATCGTTAATAAACTGTACGCCATTAATTTTCTGCACATATTCTAAACGATGCTCTACACCTTCAAAGTCTAACAAACTTTCAGCTATTGTTTCTTTTCTAGCCTGTAACAATTTTGCTGCCATAGCTGATGCCATAGCATTTTTAGTATTGTGTTTTCCTTTTAATGCTAATTCAGAAACGTTCATTAATACCTCTTCTGTTGTTAATTTCATTATTATTTTATTTTGTCTTAAAAAAACTCCGTATTCTAATTCTCTTTCGATAGAAAACGGAATCTTTTTTGCGTTAATTTTATTTTTACTTAACCAATTTTCTATTGCCGTATCATCGGCATCATAAATTAAAAAATCATCGGCTGTTTGATTTTTCGTAATTCGGAATTTTGAAGCTATGTATTTATCAAAATTGCACTCATACCTATCTAAATGATCTGGCGATATATTTGTTATAATTGCAATATGTGGTTTAAAATCTATAATTCCATCTAACTGAAAACTACTTAATTCTAATACATATTCACTGTGTTCACCCTTCGCTACTTGCTCTGCAAAACTATCACCAATATTACCTCCTATTCCAACGTTAAATCCAGCTTTATTAAGCACATGACCAGTTAATAAAGTGGTCGTTGTTTTTCCGTTTGAACCTGTAATACCGATTATTTTTGCATTTGTAAATTCAGCTGCAAATTCTATTTCAGAAATTACTTTTATTCCTTTTGAAATCAATTCTTGAACTAACTTCACGCCATCAGGAATACCTGGACTTTTCATTATAACATCAGCATTAAAAATTTCACTTTCTGTGTGCTGATTTTCTTCAAAATCAATTGAGTTATGTAAAAGAACTTTTTTGTATTTCTCTGCAATACTCCCTTTATCAGAAACAAAAACTTCAAATCCTTTTTGTTTTCCTAATAACGCTGTACCAACACCACTTTCTCCTCCACCAAGAATTACCAACCTTTTCATTTTATCTTAATTTCAAGGTTACAATTGTTAATACCGCCAATAGGATTCCTACAATCCAAAAACGGGTAACTATTTTACTTTCGTGATAGTTTAATTTTTGATAATGATGATGTAATGGTGCCATTTTAAAAATTCTCTTTCCTACGCCAAATCGTTTTTTGGTGTACTTAAAGTAGAATACCTGAAGTATTACTGACAAATTTTCAATCACAAAAATTCCTGCTAAAATTGGCAACAATAATTCTTTACGAATAGCAATAGCAATAACCGCAATGATTCCTCCGATTGTTAAACTACCCGTATCACCCATAAATACCTGAGCAGGAAATGTATTATACCACAAAAACCCAATTAAAGCTCCTGCAAAAGCGAATATAAATACTGTCATTTCTCCCGAATTTGGGATATACATTACGTTGAGATAATCTGCAAAAATGATATTTCCTGATACCCATGCAAATATTGCCAATGCGATTACCATAATTGCGGACGTACCGGCTGCTAAGCCGTCAATACCATCCGTTAAATTTGCACCATTTGATATTCCGGTTACAATAAAAACAACTACAAAAATGAAAACAATCCATCCGTATTTTTCGTAACCATCCCCTAAAAAGTTAAATGCTTTTGCATAATCTAATTCATTGTCCTTTAAAAACGGAACGGTTGTTTTTGTTGATTTATGTGCCTCGCCAAAAACCTTCACTTTTCCGTTTACCTGAACTACTTGCTCAGCTTTTGGCAACTGTTCTTTTATAGTTACATCTGGATGAAAATACAACATCGACCCAACAATAATACCCAAACCAACCTGACCTAAAACTTTGAATTTCCCTTTTAAACCTGCTTTATCTTTTTTAAATACTTTTATGTAATCATCTGTAAAACCAATCAACCCCATCCAAACAGTTGTTATCAACAAGATAACAATGTAAATGTTTTCTAATTTCGCTAATAAAAGCACAGGAACTAAGGTGGCAAGGATTATAATAAGTCCTCCCATTGTAGGCGTACCTGCTTTTTGCACTTGTCCTACTAAACCTAAATCTCTTACCGTTTCTCCTATTTGCTGTTTTCTTAAAAAATTAATTATTTTCTTTCCGAAGATTGTTGATATCAACAAAGACATAATAAACGCGATGGCTGCACGGAACGTAATAAACTGAAACACACTTGCTCCTGTTAAATTAAATTCACTTTCTAAATATTGAAATATATAATACAGCATGCTATGATTTTTTTAATTGATTAAAACAGTTTTCTACCTCTTCCAAATCATCAAAATGATGTTTTACACCATTTATTTCTTGATAATCTTCATGTCCTTTTCCTGCAATTAATATTATATCTCCAGTTGTCGCTATTTTACAGGCCGTTTTAATTGCTTGTTTTCTATTTAAAATCGACAATGTTTTTTTATAATTTTCTACCGATACACCTGCTTCCATCTCATCGATAATCACCTGAGCATCTTCCGTTCTTGGGTTATCTGAAGTGAAAATCACCTGACCACTTAATTGAGAAGCAATCATTGCCATTTTTGGACGCTTGGTTTTATCTCTATCGCCACCACAACCAACAACTGTAATTACATTTTCATTACCGTTTCGGATATCATTTATGGTTTGCAATACGTTTTTAAGTGCATCTGGTGTGTGCGCATAATCAACAACAGCAGTTACTCCGCTATCTGAAACAGTATATTGAAAACGCCCATCTACACTTTCTAACTCACTTATAAGCCTTAATATTTCTAATTTTTCTAAACCTAATAGATCTGCAACTCCGAAAATAGCCAACAAGTTAGATGCATTAAATTCACCGATTAACTTAGTCCAAACCTCAATATTATTGATCGCTAGTAAACTGCCTGAAAAACTTTTCTCTAACACTTTAGCCTTAAAATCGCCAAGTGTTTTTAAGGCATATGTTTGCTTGTTTGCTTTGGTATTCTGTAGCATTATCTGCCCGTTCTTATCATCAATATTTACCAATGCAAATGCTGATTTTGGCAACGAGTCAAAAAATGATTTTTTTACATCTCTATACTCAGCAAAGGTTTCATGATAATCCAAATGATCGTGAGATAAATTGGTAAAAACACCGCCCGTAAAAACCAATCCTTCAGTTCTTTTTTGATGAATCCCGTGAGAACTAACTTCCATAAAACAGTAGTCTACACCTGCATCAATCATTAACGATAAGTACTTATTTATAGCTAAAGAATCTGGCGTTGTATGCGTTGCTTTATGCGTTTCATCAGCAACCATTACTTTAACTGTTGATAACAAACCTACTTTATACCCTGCTTTTTTAAACAATTGATACAATAATGTAGCAATCGTTGTTTTACCGTTTGTACCTGTAACACCTACTAGCTGCAATTTACTTGACGGATTATCATAAAAATTAGCCGCCATAATTGCCAACGCAACATTAGAGTCCTCTACCTCAACATAGGTTACTCCTTCTTTTTTATCCGCAGGAATACTTTTACAAACAATAACAATAACACCTAAATTCAATACCTTTTCTATAAACTGATGTCCATCTACAGTACCACCCTTTTGCGCCACAAACAGGTCGTTTTTTTGCACTAATCGACTATCAAACTGAATATTGTTAATTACAACATCAGTGCTTCCGTAAATTTCATTTACAGCTACTTTATATAATATGTCTTTTAATTTTTTCAATTATGATAACTTTAAATAAACTGTTGCTCCTTTTGCTACTTTTAGTCCTTTATTTATAGATTGTTCTGTTACTTTTCCCATTCCAGAAAACTCAACTTTTAAACCCATATTTTCTAACAAAGCAACTGCATCCATTCCACTCATACCTAAAACCTTAGGCATAATCGTTTTATATTTTCTTAATTTTTTATAATAATCTTGATATTCTTTATCAATACTTACTGATGAAATTTCATCAGACACTAATTGATTATTTATTGGTGTTGTTGTGTAAATTTTCTGAGCAATATCTTTAAATACTGGCGCTGCGGCAATAGCTCCGTAATATCCTTTTTCTTTCTTAGGACTATGAATAACTACAATGCATGAATATTTAGGATTATCTGCAGGAAAAAAACCAGCAAAAGAAGCCACATATTTTTTACTTGAATAATGACCGTAAACTGTTTTACCATCTTTATCTTTATGCTTCGGAATCCATTTTTTAGCAGTTCCTGTTTTTCCAGCCATAGAAAAATTAGAGGAATATATGTTTTTTGCAGTTCCTTTTTCTACCGTATTCTCCATAACTTTCCTTACTTTATTTAAGGTGTTTTGAGAAGCTATTTTTTCTTTTAAAACCTCTGTATCGAAACGTTTTTCTACTTTTCCTCCAATACGCAACTCCTTAACAAAATATGGTTTTACTAATCGCCCATTATTTGCTACCGCATTATAAAAAGCCAATGTTTGTAATGGCGTAAGAGAAACTCCGTATCCCCAAGCCATCCATTCTAATGAAATCGGACTCCAACTTTTTTCTGAAGGATTTGGAATATAAGGCTTTCCTTCTCCCTTTATTTTAACTCCCGTTAACTGATCTAAGCCAAAAGATTTAATTCTTTTTATAAATTTCTTCGGCTTTTTATCGTAATGTTTTCGAATCGTTTTTACAATTCCAACATTAGAGGAAACTTCAAAAACCCGTGCTAAAGAGATTTTACCATGTCCGCCAGCTTTACTATCTTCTACTTTTCTGTTATTTATAAAAATCTTTCCTTTTTCACAATCAACAACATCAGACGTGTCTGCCACTTTATCTTCTAAAGCAGCCATTAAACTAGCCAACTTAAAAGTAGACCCAGGCTCATGACTTTCCCAAACCGCGTAGTTTCTTTTTTCGTAATACTTTCCTTTAGATGTTCTTCCTAAATTAGCGATCGCTTTTACCTCTCCAGTCTCTACCTCCATAACAACGGCACAACCATGATCTGCCTCAAGATCTTCTAGCTGCCTTAACAAGGCATGATGCGTTATATCCTGAATATTCACATCAATAGTCGTTATTACATCACTACCATCTATCGGCTCTTTTTCATTTACATCATTAATAGGTCTCCACTGCCCTTTTGCTATTTTCTGTTTTAAGCGCCAACCATTTTCTCCTTGCATATAATCAGCAAATGCACCTTCAATACCAGCACCACCTCTTATATTATCATACCCAATTGTTCTTGCCGCTATCTTACCTATCGGGTGCACTCTAACCGTACTTTGCTCTGCAATGAAACCACCGCGATACATACCCTCTCTAAAAATAGGAAACGTTCTCATTTTCATACAGTCATTATAACCTATGTTACGAGCAATTAATAAATAACGGTTTTTTTGTTTTTTTGCCTGCCTTATTCTCTTTTGATAATAACTTGCTGGCTTACCCAACATCGCAGACAACGCCTCTGAAAGAGCACGGATATTTTTTTCAAACACTGACGATTTCACCACATCTACATCCATTCGAATGGTGTATTTAGACATTGAAGTCGCTAATAAATTTCCATCCGCAGCATACACATTACCTCGGTTTGCAAATATTGTGTCGTTTTTTTCGGTTTTCTCAAGAGAAAGTTTTCTGTATTTATCTCCATCTATATACTGAAGATTAAAAACTCTAAAAACAATAACCACAAAGAAAAGCGTCATTAAAACCACCACTATATAGAGCTTATTTAATATACTTTTCTTTATTACCATTTTTATTTATTCTTTTTTAGTTGTTACTTTTATTTTTTGAGGAGGTTTTTTTGCTGGAAACAACCCTTTATCTTTAACTTTTTTCCTGACACTACTTTCTAGCCTCATTTTTGTTAATGTTGTACTCGTATCAAAATCTTCAGCTCGCAACTCTCTTTTCTTACCGTTCAACTCCGCCAACTTTACAACTTTTGCATCTAAGCTATGTGAACTTGAAATCATTATTAGAAGCAGCACAACCACAAAAATCAATATCCGCCAATTATTAAAAGAGCTATCATCTGTTAAAAAACGCCCTCGCAAAACACCGTAAATACCTTCTTTTACCTTAGACATTATTTTAGTGTTGCTGCACGTAACTTCGCACTTCGCGCTCTATTATTAACCTTAATTTCTTCTCTTGTTGGTATAATCATCTTCCCAACTTTTTTCAAAGGAACACTAATGTTTCCGTAAAAATCTTTTTCCGGCTCACCGCTAAACAAACCGGTTCTTATAAATCTTTTCACCAATCGATCCTCTAACGAATGATAAGAAATTACACTCAACCTTCCTTCTTCACTCAACAAACCAGGCATTTGCTCTAAAAACTCTTTCAACACCTCTAACTCCTGATTAACCTCTATCCTAACCGCTTGAAATATTTGCGCTAATATTTTATGTTCTTTTGCTTGTGGAAGAAACTCCTTCAACACTTCTTTTAACTGAAAACTTGTTTCAATCTCCTCTTCCTGCCTAGCTTCAACTATTTTTTTAGACAGTGCTCGAGCATTTCGCAATTCACCGTACAAAAACAACACATCCGCTAATCTTTCCTCACTATATTTATTAATAATTTTTTTTGCTGATAAATCTGATTTTTGATCCATTCTCATATCCAAATCAGCATCAAACCGCGTTGAAAATCCTCTTTCCGCTTCATCAAATTGATGAGAAGAAACCCCTAAATCGGCTAAAACACCATCCACTTTTCTAACTCCGTAAAAACGAAGAAACCTAGAAATAAACCTAAAATTCTCTCCAATCAAAACAAAACGCTCATCTTCAATTGTATTTTGTTGCGCATCAGGATCCTGATCAAAAGCAAACAACTTTCCGTTCGCACCCAACCTACTTAAGATCTCTCTAGAATGACCTCCGCCACCAAAAGTTACATCTACATACACTCCATCCTCTTTTATATTAAGAGCATCTATACTTTCCTTTAATAAAACCGGATTATGATAGTTCATCTACATCTGTATTACCCATTACCTCTTCTGCTAATTCAGCAAAGTCAACAACAGCATCATCAATTACTTTTTCGTACTCTTCTTTATCCCAAATTTCAATAATATTCACAACCGAAGAAAGCACCACTTGCTTCCCTATACCTGCAAATTGACATAAATCTTTAGGTATTAATATTCTACCTGAAGCATCTATTTCTACTGTTTTCACACCAGCCGTAAACCTTCTAATAAAATCATTATTCTTCTTTACAAATCGATTTAATTTATTAATCTTTTGCATCATTAAATTCCACTCCGCAATTGGATACAACTCCAAACAAGACTGAAAAACAGACCGCTTAACTACAAAACCATCTTGTAATACAGCAGACAATTGCTTCTTAAAAGCTGATGAAATCATCAACCTCCCCTTAGCATCTGCCTTACATTCGTATGTTCCTGTTAAATTTATCACGTTAAGCACTCGTAGTTTGCATCAAAAATAAAGAATATTTACCACTTTTTACCACTTTTAACCACTTTGTTGATAAATTTTGATTTTTACGTTAAAAAACTGAGCCTAAGTGCATTTAACAGCGCGAATGGTCACTAAATAATAAAAATGAAGATTTAACAAAAAAGGACTACATTTGTGGTTGAGTCAAATCCGATACATTAATGACTGATTTTTTAAAAAAAGAAGGCGATTTTACATATGCAGAAGCAGGAGAAGGAAGAACGTTAATCGTACTACATGGCTTAATGGGAGCTCTTAGTAATTTTGATGAAACTTTTAAACATTTTTCAAAAAAAGGCTATCACGTTTTAATTCCCGAATTGCCCTTATACACGTTACCACTACTAAAAACAAATGTAAAAAGCTTAGCTAGTTTTTTACATGACTTCATTGAATACAAAAATCTTAAAGACGTTGTTCTTTTAGGAAATTCTCTAGGTGGCCATATTGCTTTATATTACACAAAACACTATCCTAAAGATGTTGGTGCCTTAGTTTTAACAGGAAGCTCTGGTTTGTACGAAAAATCAATGGGAGATAGCTATCCTAAAAGAGGTAATTACGAGTACATTGAAACAAAAGCACAAGAAGTTTTTTACGACCCAAAAGTTGCTACAAAAGAACTAGTAGATGATATTTACGAAATTGTAAATGACAGAGTTAAAGCTTTAAAAACACTCTCTATCGCTAAAAGTGCCATTCGTCATAATATGGCAAATGACTTGCCCAACATGCACCAACCTACGTGTCTTATTTGGGGAAAACAAGATGGTGTAACTCCGCCAGAAGTAGCTGATGATTTTCATAAGTTACTACCAGATTCTGATTTATTTTGGATTGATAAATGTGGACACGCAGCAATGATGGAGACTCCTAAAGAATTTAATGAAATATTAGAGAGCTGGCTTTCTAAACGAAATATATAATAGCACAACTTAGTATTTATGAAAATAAGATCTGCCGATTTTGTGATGAGTAACAGTAATGTTATGAAAGCACCTAAGGATAGAATACCTGAATATGCTTTTATAGGTCGTTCTAATGTTGGAAAATCTTCGTTAATCAACATGTTGATGGAGCGTAAAGACTTAGCAAAAACATCAGGAAAACCTGGGAAAACACAATTGATTAATCATTTTAAAATAAATCAAGAATGGTTTTTAGTTGATTTACCTGGTTATGGTTACGCTCGAATTTCAAAGAAGAAAAGAACTATTTTTCAGTACTTTATTGAAAACTATTTTAAGGAAAGAGAACAACTTGTTTTTACTTTCGTTTTAATAGATTCTCGCCATGATCCACAAAAAATAGATTTAGAATTCATGCAGTTTTTAGGCGAAAATCAAATTCCTTTTGGAATTGTTTTCACAAAAGCCGATAAACTAGGAAGCTCTAAAATAAATCAACAAATAGCTTCTTATAAAAAGAAATTATTACAACACTGGGAAACACTTCCAACATCGTTTCTTACCTCTTCTGAAACCGGATTAGGTCGTGATGAATTTTTAAAATTCATTGAAGAAACCAATGAAACTATAGTTAAAGATTTTAAATAATTTCTCGATTATCCTCGAAGTGACACTTTAAAAATGCATTCTAACAAAGACAATTTACAGGTTTTACACGAAGACAACCATTTGGTAGTTATCAACAAAAGAGCTGGCGATATTGTTCAGGGTGATAAAACAGGTGACAAACCACTTTCTGACGTTGTTAAAGAATATATTAAAGACAAATACAATAAGCCTGGTGCTGTTTATTTAGGAACAGTTCATCGACTAGACAGACCAACTTCTGGCGTTGTAATTTACGCACGTACTTCAAAAGCTTTAGAGCGTCTAAACAAAATGCTACGTGAAAAAACGATCAAAAAAACATATTGGGCTGTTGTAAAAAACGAACCTAAGAAAAGTGAAGATACCCTTATTAATTTCTTAAAGAAAAACCCAAGAAATAATAAATCTACTGCATATTCGAAAGAAATTGACGGTAGTAAAAAGGCTATTCTTCATTATAAAACTCTTAAAAAATTAGACAATTATTCTTTACTTGAAATTGATTTAGAAACGGGTCGTCATCACCAAATTCGTGTACAGCTATCAAATATTGGTGCTACCATAAAAGGTGATTTAAAATACGGTGCTAAAAGAAGCAATAAAGACGGTAGTATTCATTTACATGCTCGTAAAATTGAATTCATTCACCCAGTAAGCAAAGAGTTAGTTAAAATTACCGCCCCAACCCCAAAAGAAGCTATTTGGGATGTTTGTTTGTAAGTTGTATCTTTAGGGAAATTTCAAATATGAAACCCCTTAAATATTTATCAATATTAATTTTACCAATTACGGTATTTTTAGCTTTTACCAATAAAGGGTGGATTACTTTCTTACCTATACTCACTTTTTTTGTTGCAGTTCCTTTTGCCGAACTTTTTTTAAAACAGATAAAAAAAACCTAAACAAAGAAGAAGCGCTAATTGAAAAAGAGAATAAATTATATACACTAATTTTATACGCAATAATACCTATTCAATTACTATTTGTTGGGTGGTTTTTTTATGTAATTCAAGAAATAAATTTAACAACTACAGAAATTACAGGTCGTATTCTTGCCTTAGGAGTTATGTGCGGAGTTATAGGCATAAATGTTGGTCATGAATTAGGCCATCGCAATAATCGCTTGGATGAATTTTTAGGAGAACTCTTACTATTAACGTCTTTAAACACACATTTTTTACCTTACCATAATGCTGGGCATCACTTAAATGTAGCCACACCTAAAGATGCTGCAACTGCTAGAAAAAATGAAGTTTTGTATTTATTTTGGATGCGCTCACACATTACAAGTTATTACCAAGCTTGGCAAAGCGAAAACCAACGTTTAAAAGCTAGTGATAGGAATTGGTTTCATTACCAAAACAGAATGGTTATCTATACTATTTGCAACCTATTATTTCTCGGATTGATATACTTACTCTTTAATCCGTTTGTATTTTTTTCTTTCATAGGGGCTGCCGTTTTCGGAATAATATTACTAGAAACAATAAATTATATTGAACATTATGGTTTATTAAGGAAACAACTTGAAAACGGAAGATACGAGCGTGTAAAAAGAATACACTCTTGGAACTCTGATCATGTAATCGGGCAAGTATTATTATTTAATTTATCGCGTCATTCAGACCATCATTACAACGGATCTAAACATTATCAAT
Organism: Tenacibaculum retecalamus; assembly: GCF_027941755.1. Taxonomy (NCBI): domain Bacteria; kingdom Pseudomonadati; phylum Bacteroidota; class Flavobacteriia; order Flavobacteriales; family Flavobacteriaceae; genus Tenacibaculum; species Tenacibaculum retecalamus. The sequence continues at coordinate 2,445,937 of NZ_CP115916.1, forward strand.
TACTAAAAACAGTTCCTGAAAGTCCGCAAATGCCAACTGGTTATCCTGGTATGATGCTACTTTCTTTGATTCCGCCTTTATGGTTTTTAGTAATGAATAAAAAACTACAAGAAATTTAATTTTATGGATATATCACAATTGGTTAAATCCCAAAAAAACTTTTTTAAAACGCAACAAACTAAAGACATTTCCTTTAGAAAGAAAGCCTTAGTAAAGCTTCAGAAAGAACTCATCAAAAGAGAAAAAGACATCGTTTCGGCACTTTATAATGATTTTAAAAAATCAGAATACGAGGCGTTAATGACAGAAACATCTATTGTTTTAGCCGAGCTAAAAATGACTATAAAAAACATTCATTCTTGGAGCAAACCAAAACGTGTTTTACCCTCTTTATTAAACTTTCCTTCTTCTGCAAAAATTTATAGCGAACCTTACGGAACAGTATTAATTATTGCACCATGGAATTATCCATATCAATTAGCTTTCGCACCTCTTTTAGGAGCAATTGCAGCAGGAAACAATGTTGTTTTAAAACCATCTGAATTAACACCTAATGTAAGTAAAATAACCAAAGAAATTATTGAAGCTGTTTTTGATAACAATCATGTTGCAATAGTAGAAGGCGGCGTTGCTGTTTCTCAAAAATTATTAGCACAACGTTGGGATTATATATTTTTTACAGGAAGTGTACCTGTAGGTAAAATTGTAGCTAAAGCTGCCGCAGAATACCTTACGCCTGTTACATTAGAATTAGGAGGAAAAAGCCCCTGTATTATAGATGAAACCGCTAATGTAAAATTGGCCGCTAAACGTTTAGTTTGGGGTAAATTTATTAACGGAGGGCAAACTTGTATTGCTCCTGATTATTTATTGATTCATACATCTGTAAAAGAAAAATTTATAAATTATTTTAAACAGGAAATCATAAATGCTTATGGTGAAAATCCAGAAGCTTCGACAGATTATCCTAGAATTGTAAACACCAAAAATTTCGACAGGCTAGCTTTAATGCTTCAAAACGAAAATTGTGTTATCGGTGGACAAACTAACAGAACCGAAAATTATATTGCTCCTACTTTAATTGATGAACCTAGCTTAGATAGTGAAGTAATGAAGGGTGAAATTTTTGGCTCTATACTTCCTTTAATTTCTTACGAAACAGAAGAAGAATTCGATGCTATTATCGCAAAATACGACAAACCGTTAGCTTTATATGTTTTTACCACTCGAAATAATTTCGCTAAAAAAATGATTGCTAAATATTCTTTTGGTGGCGGAACAATTAACGACACCACTGTTCACTTTGCAAACCATCGTTTACCGTTTGGAGGTGTTGGTGAAAGCGGAATTGGAGGTTATCATGGTAAAAAAACATTTGATACGTTTTCTCATAAAAAAGGGGTAGTTACAAGAGGTAACTGGCTAGATGTTCCTACCCGTTATGCACCTTACAAAGGAAAATTAAAACAACTAAAATTCTTGATGAAGATAAGTTAACTACCCGCTATTTAAAATAAGAAACAACATAAAAAATGACAGAAAAAACAGTTTCAGAAGCGATAAATTATCGTCGTTCTGTAAGAATATTTGATGCAGAAAAAGCGATTGATACCAATATCGTAAAAAAATGTATTGAACAAGCAAGTTTAGCTCCAACCAGTAGTAATATGCAGCTGTGGGAGTTTTATCATATCACCTCTAAAGAAACAATTGCTAAAATTAGCCCAATGTGTTTTAATCAAAATGCCGCAAAAACAGCGCAACAATTAGTTGTTTTTGTGACCAGAAAAGATTTATGGCGCAAACGTGCAAAAGCAAATTTATCTTATATGGATACAACTTTTGGCAAAGACAATCCAAATTCCAAGCAAACTAGCAGAGAAAAATTTGCCCGTAATTATTATCAAAAAATCATCCCTTTTGCTTATTTCGATTTTTTAGGTATTGTTGGTTTTTTTAAATATCTAATAACTTTAATAACAGGATTATTTAGACCTATTTACAGAGAAGTTCGTAGTAGTGATATGCGAATCGTAGCGCAAAAAACTACAGGATTAGCAGCACAAACATTTATGTTATCAATGGCGGCAGAAGGTTATGATACTTGCCCAATGGAAGGTTCTGATACTTGGCGCGTAAAACGCTTATTAAACATTCCGAGAAGTGCAGAAATAAACATGATTGTTAGTTGCGGAATTAGAGACGAAAAAGGAGTTTATGGTGACCGTTTTAGAATTCCTTTTGATGAAGTTTATAAAGAAGTTAACTAAAATGAACCGTAATAAAACAAAACTTATACTTAGCATAATTACAGTTGCCATAATTGTATTCTCGGTGGTTTCTTATAAAGTTTTATCTAGCTTTAAAGAAGTTACATTTAACAAAACCGAAAATATTATAGAGCAACAAAAAAAGTGGGTAAATGGAGTTATTCAATTATCAGATACCATTGCTATTAAAACCCGTAAACGAAGAGATTCTCTTATTAAAATAGAATTACAACTTTTAAAAAAACAAGATAGTTTACTTCAATTAACACAAAATAAAGATAAGAAGCTGAATTAAATTCAGCTTCTTATCTTTATTTTACTTCGGCAAAAACACTAATTTATTTTTACTCTTTTTAATTTCTGACGGATTCAGTTTCATTTTCACAAACTTACCGTCTATATATTTCTGAGCTTGATCTTTATAATGCTCACTAAACACATTTCCTGATTGCCCCGTTGGTAAAATTGCAATACTATTTTCTACATCCGAAAAATCAACAATTCTACGTGTAGAAGGCCCAGCGGTAATTTTGTACACCCCAGTACTATCAAGACTATAAATTTGATTGTTAATTACCTGATCTCCACCTCGGGTTTTAAATGGTCCAACATTAAATAATTTACGTAATAATCCTCCTGCTTTTCCTATCGGATGCTCATATTCTACCGAAGCAACTCTATACCACTTCCAATCATCAACATTTTCTCCTAACTGATTTTGTAAAAAAGAAAAAGTGCTTTTAAACGATTTAGTAATAATATCTTCTCTAGTTTCAACTTTCTCTTTTGTTGAAATATCATCCCACCAAACTGATTTTTCTCTTTTAGCCTGAACTGGTAACACTTTTTCTATGAATGGTGTATTTTCAAATTGAGCATAGACTTTTCCCATTTCATCCTCGAAAGTATTTTTTTGAAATTCATAAATCACTCGATTATAAATTACAGGCTCAACTTTATTTTCTCCATAAAACCCATTCCAATCTTCAAGAATTTTAATTGCTTTTTTTTCGCTTGCCGAAAAATCAGAAATCGTTAATGATTTAATTAAGTCTTTAGCAATTTCTGGAGCTGTTGGTGAAGTTACATCATAAATCATTGCTGCTACATCTTCTTTTGTCCAATCATTTTTAGGTGCTATTAAATCAACAATTCTACGCCCTCTATCTTCTGATAAATAATATCCAGGATATAAAATTCCTGCAATAGAATCTGGTTGATTATTTGCTGAATACACATAATTCCAACTCGGATTTATCGCTTGCGGATTCTCTTTAAAATCGATCCATTCTTTAATTTCATCATTACCAGAAGCTCCGTCTAAAATCAATTTTGTATTTAAACTATCTCGGTACTTATACAACTTTCCAGAAGCAAACCAAGCAATATTATCTTTTGCATCACCATACATAATATTTAATCCTGGTGCGTGTAATTTACTAGCACCTTTTTTAAATTCTGATAATGATTTTGCGTGCGACATTTCGTAACCAACTTCTAATAACTGATTGTTTAATTTGGTATAAATCCACTGCATTGCAATTGGTCGCTCATCATCAATAAAATCAATTAAACCATTCATTACAGGCTCGTGCTTAGAAACTTTTACTTGAAAAATAGTATCAACATCACCTTTAATTTTTATTTTTTTATCGATTAACTTATACTTCTGATATCCAGTTGGAGTTTTATATTCCATCGGATTATTCGGGTTATTTTTTTCGTGATAAAAATCAATATCATCATTCTCAAACATTGTTAATCCGTAGGCATACTCTTTATTATGACCTAATAAAGGAAATGGTGTTAATGCTAAATTGAACCCGTAAATTTCATAATCTGGCGTTTTAATATACGATTGATACCAAACTGAAGGTTGTGAAAACCCAATATGTGGATCGTTTGCAAAAATTACTTTTCCGTTTTTCGTTTTTTCTGATCCTAAAACCCATGCGTTACTTCCTATAAATGGAGAAATCGGTAATTTTTCTAGCAACGTACTCATTGCTTGCGCAAACTCCCCTTTAATTTCAGCGTTTTTCTCATTCTTAATCAAAGTAAGATTTTTAAAATTAGCTCCGTTTAATTCCTCAAAATAAGTGTCTCCTAATTTTTCTTTTATCTCTGTTAATAATGGATCTGTTTTATGTGCAACCGCAAAACTAAAAGCCATATATCCGAATACATTATATACATCTTTTACGGTATATTTTTCTTTATCAAGTCCCACCAAATAAAATTCTAACGGAGTTGCTCCCTCATCAATAAATTGATTGATTCCGTTTAAATACGCTTCGGTTAGTTTATAAGCTTCCGAATTCTTATCTAAATTTTGTATCGTTTTCTCAGCAGCTTCCTCAATTCCTAAGCCCGAGAAAAACTTATCTGTTCTTACCAAATCTTTCCCAAAAACCTCCGCTAACCTTCCTGCCGAAATTCGCCGAATCAATTCCATTTGCCATAATCTATCTTGCGCGTGCACATACCCCAAAGCAGTATAGGCATCCTGTTGATTTTGTGCGTTAATATGCGGCACACCAACCTCATCATAATACACCGTTACTTTACCTGATATAGCCGTTAATTCTAGTTCTCCGTTATATGTTGGATGTAATGTTTTCGTAAACATCCAAATACCAATAACTGATAATAAAAGGACAACAAAAATTATTTTTAACAGCTTTTTAAATAGTTTCATTTGGGATTGATTTTGCTCAAAGATAACAGAAATATAATTCGTATTTTTGGAGTTCAAAAAAATTCATTTATCTGATGAAAAAAATTCAAATGGTTGACTTGCAAGGTCAATATGCAAAAATAAAACCTCAAGTAAATAAAGCTTTCGAAAGCGTTTTAGACACCGCTTATTACATCGGAGGTCCGGAAGTTAAAGGCTTCGGAAGTGATTTAGAAAATTATTTAGATGTAAAACACGTAATACCCTGCGCTAACGGAACCGACGCGTTGCAAATTGCAATGATGGGCTTAGGTTTAGAGCAAGGTGATGAAGTTATTACTGCTGATTTTACTTTTGCAGCAACTGTAGAAGTAATTGCTTTACTAAAATTAACGCCTGTTTTAGTTGATGTTGAACCAGATACATTTAATATTGATATTGAAGCTTTAAAAGAAGCTATTACACCAAAAACCAAAGCGATTGTTCCCGTTCATTTATTTGGTCAATGTGCCAATATGGAAGCAATTATGAAAGTTGCTAAAGAACATAACTTATTTGTTATTGAAGACAATGCACAAGCAATTGGTGCAGACTACACCTTTTCTGACGGAACAAAAAAGAAATCAGGAACGATTGGAAATATAGGAACAACTTCATTTTTTCCGTCTAAAAACTTAGGTTGTTATGGTGATGGTGGCGCAATTTTTACCAATGATGATGATTTAGCACATACCATTAGAGGAATTGTAAATCACGGAATGTACAAACGTTACTACCACGATGTTGTAGGTGTAAATTCTCGTTTAGATAGTTTGCAAGCTGCGGTTTTACAAATAAAACTACCTTTATTAGATGGTTTTTGTGATGCTCGTAGAGAAGCTGCCATGAATTATACAGAAGCTTTTTCAAGTAATCCTAATATTATTACTCCTGCAATTAGTGTTTTTTCTACACATGTTTTTCATCAATATACTTTAAGAATTACGAATGGAAAACGAGATGAGTTACATCAACATTTATTAGACAACAATATTCCGAATGCAATTTATTATCCCGTTCCTTTGCATGCCCAAAAAGCATATAAAGATGAGCGTTACAACGAAGGTGATTTTAAAATTACCAATCAGTTAATTGACGAAGTAATTTCATTACCAATGCATACCGAGTTAGACGAAGATCAATTAGCTTTTATTACCAAAACAATTTTAGAATTTGTGCAATAATAAATAGTTATGAATCAAAAAATTAAAACACTTAAAATAATTCACCTAGCATTAGTAGCAGGGGTAACTCTTGCTTATTTTTTAATCGGTGATTTTAAAAACATCTTGAATTTAGAAATAGACAATGCATCCCTTGTTTATTCTTTTATTCCTGCGGTAGCGTATGTCTTGAGTAATTTTGTTTTCAAAAACACTTTAAACAAAATAAAAGAAGGTGATAGCGACGATGAAAAATTTGCTATTTATCAAACCGCTTCAATTATTAAGTGGGCAATATTAGAAGGCGCTTGTTTTTTAATTCTCTTTTTAAAACCAGACTTTCTTCTTTTTGGTGTTATTCTTTTATTCTATATGATTCTTTTAGCCCCTAAAGACGATAAAATAATGCAACTTTTAGGAATAAGGAATTCGAATTTATAAACTATGAAAAAAATAGTAGTTACCGGTGGCTTAGGTTTTATAGGTTCACACACCGTAGTTGAGTTACAAAACAAAGGTTTTGAAGTGCTTATTATTGATGATTTATCAAATTCTAAAATAGAAGTTTTAGATAAGATAACTTCTATCACAGGAATAAAACCAGCTTTTCATCAACTAGATTTACGTATAAAATCTAATGTTATAAATTTCTTTAAAAACAATACAGTTGACGGAATTATACATTTCGCAGCCTTTAAAGCTGTTGGAGAAAGTGTTACAAATCCGCTAGATTATTACGAAAATAACATTGGAAGCTTAGTATATTTATTACAAGAAATACGAAACAGAAAAATTGATAATTTTATCTTTAGCTCATCATGTACAGTATATGGCCAAGCAGATGAATTACCAATTACAGAAAATGCACCAACAAAACCAGCAGAGTCTCCTTACGGAAACACCAAACAAATTGGCGAAGAAATTATAAAAGAAAGTTGTAACGCTCATAATTTAAACGCAATAGCATTACGCTATTTTAACCCTGTAGGAGCTCACGATAGTATTAAAATTGGCGAATTACCACTAGGAGTTCCACAAAATTTAATTCCGTTTGTAACTCAAACAGCAGCAGGAATAAGAGAACAACTTTCTGTTTTTGGTAACGATTATAATACTCACGACGGAACTGCTATTCGTGATTATATTCACGTTGTTGATTTAGCAAAAGCACATATTGCAGCCTTAAATCGTTTATTAGAAAAAAAGAACACTACTAATTTTGAGTTTTACAATGTAGGTACAGGAACAGGGAGTTCTGTTTTAGATGTCGTTAATTCTTTTGAAAAAGTAACAGGCAAAAAATTAAATTATAAAATTGTAGATCGTCGCGCTGGTGACATTACTGCCGCTTACGCTGACACTACGATAGCTAACAAAGAGTTAAACTGGAAAACAGAAAGAAGTTTAGAAGACGCTTTGCTTTCTGCTTGGAAATGGCAAGAAAGTCAGAAATAAACTTTACAAAAAAAATCCCGCTAAAATTTAGCGGGATTTTAATTTTATACTAAAAATACTTCTAAGCCTCAATACTAGCACCACTCGCTGCTACACTTCTATCAATCTTACGCATTAACCCTTGTAAAACTTTACCTGGCTACAACCTCAATAAATTCAGCTCCACCATCAGCAATCATTGCTTGAATACACTGCGTCCATTTTACAGGAGCTGTTAATTGTGCTATTAAATTTTCTTTAATTTCATCGGGACTTGTAACAGCTTTTGCAACTACATTTTGGTATACTGGGCATGTTGGCTCACTAAACGTAGTTTCTGCTATTGCTTTTGCTAACTCCTCACGAGCCGGCTCCATCATTGGTGAATGAAACGCGCCTCCAACTGGTAAAACCAATGCTCTACGTGCTCCTTTTTCAGTTAATACTTCACAAGCCTTTTCAATAGCCTCAATTTCTCCTGAAATTACTAATTGCCCTGGGCAGTTATAATTTGCAGCAACTACTACGCCGTTTATTTCAGCGCAAGTATCTTCCACTATTTTATCTTCTAAACCTAAAACCGCTGCCATTGTAGACGGCTTAATTTCACAAGCCTTTTGCATTGCCAAAGCTCTCTTTGAAACCAATGTTAATCCGTCTTCAAAAGACAAAACTCCGTTTGCAACCAAAGCCGACAATTCTCCTAATGAATGTCCCGCAACCATTTCAGGTTTAAAATCATCACCCAATACTTTTGCTAAAATTACTGAATGTAAAAATATTGCTGGCTGCGTTACTTTTGTTTCTTTTAATGCTTCTGACGTACCTTCAAACATTATATCTGTAATACTAAAACCTAATATTTCATTTGCTTTTTCAAAAAGTTCTTGAGCTAAAGGTGATTTTTCATATAAATCTAATCCCATTCCTGTAAACTGCGCTCCCTGACCTGGAAAAATATATGCTTTCATGCTAAATTATTTAATTGTTAATTTGTTTAACGATGTAATATGTTGCGAAAATAATCATTTTTATTAGAAGCTCTTTCCTGCTTTTCGCTATATCTTTTTTGCTAGTGCCTTTACAATCTTTATGTCGTAACTAATTATCGTAGTAGCATATTCCTTTGTTAAAAAGCTTATTTATAACAAAAAAGGATGCCGCTACAATCAGGGCTAAGTCTATCTTCCAAAATCAGGTAAAACCTAAAAATATAGTACAATCCTTTATATGTAGCACAAACTACATTGTTTATAGGCAACTCTATTTTACAGATTGGCTGCTGGAATTTAGAAAAATTCGACTTAAAAGTTGACGATAAAACACCTATTTTTACCTTTTAAACAAAATTTATGGCTACTAAGTTTTTTTATCACATCTTCAAAAACCAATTTTCTTTATCAGATCAAACAGCAATCTATCTTAATTTGATAGTAAACCTACTTGTAATTGCTATTTTAGGATATATTTTTTTTAAAACATTTCGTTATTTTGGTAGTAACTTTATAAAGAAAGTAGCTGCAAAAACAAAAACCGACTTTGATGATTTACTAATTAAGAACCGCGTATTTTTAAATATCTCGAGAATTGTAATCTTTGTAATTCTTTACGCGCTCTTATCTTTAATTTTAATAGATTTTCCTGAGTTTTTAAAATACGCAGATCGAATTATTAATATTGCTATTTTATTTTCAATCATCTGGTTTATTAAAAGTATTCTATTAACCATAAAAGATTTCTTAAAGAACTTCACTGCTTTTAAAGACAAGCCTTTAGACAGTTATGTGCAAACTTTTATGATGATTTTGTGGATTATTAGCTTTATAATTTCATTCTCAATACTTACCGGTAAGCCACTTATCCGATTTCTTACAGCTTTGGGAGCTTTTTCTGCCGTGTTACTACTTATTTTTAAAGACACCATATTAGGTTTTGTTGCTAGTATTCAAATATCTGTAAACGATACAGTACGTTTAAATGATTGGATTACGATGGATAAATACAATGCCGATGGAAACATAACTGCAATTAATTTAGCCTCGGTAATTGTAAAAAACTTCGACAATACAGTAACTAGCATTCCTACTTATTCATTGATTTCTGATTCGTTTAAAAATTGGAGGCCATGGATAATTCTGGCGGACGTAGAATAAAACGATCAATCTTAATTAAAATAAATAGTATTGACTTTTTAACAGATAAAGATATTGAGCATTATAAAAAAATAGCGTTACTTACCAATTATGTTACAAATGCTTACAACGATGTAAAACAGCATAATTCAGAACACAATATTGATAAATCGCTTTTAATTAACGGAAGAAATTTGACTAATTTTGGATTGTTTAGAAAATATTTAGATGAATATTTAAAACAACATCCTAAAATAAATCAAGAATTATTGTTTATGTCTCGCCAATTACAACCAACTGCAAACGGAATTCCATTAGAAGTGTATGCTTTTTGCAAAAACAAATCTTGGTTGGCATACGAAAAAGACATGGCTGATATTTTTGATCATATTTTAGCGAGCATAAAATATTTTAACTTAGAGGTTTTCGAAAACCCTACTGGAACAGATATTTTAACCATTAAAAAATAAGCATTGACAACGATAAAATCAACTTCTTTATGGCAATTAGCTATCCAAAAATTTAAGCAAAGTAAAATTGGTGTTTTTAGCTTTTTGTTTATTGTTTTTTGCGGATTAACCGCTATTTTTTGTTATACCATTGCTCCAGATAATACCAATTCTGCTAATCAAATGCATTTAGAAATTCATTCTAAATCACCAGGATTTTCTGTGATGATGCTTAGTATTCCGTCAAAATCCACAGCACATCAATCTTGGTTTTCTGTTTTTATGGATGGAAAACAAAATTCGCCTACCGAAATACCTATAAAATCATATAAAATAATCGATAACCAATTAGAGGTTTTAAAATATTCAGATGGGCTGGCAAAGACCTATTCACTATCATTATTTAAAAATCAACCTAAAGCATATATTCAACAAAAAACTTTTTGGTTTGGAACCGATAAATATGGACGCGATTTATTAAGTAGGTTATTAATCGGAGCAAGAATTTCATTTTTTATCGGATTTATAGCTGTGTTTATTTCACTTTTAATCGGAATTCCGATTGGAGCAATCGCGGGTTATTTTGGTGGAAAGGTTGATATTATCATTATGTGGATTATTAATATCACCTGGTCTATACCTACGTTATTATTAGTAATCGCCATTACTTTAGCATTAGGAAAAGGCTTTTGGCAAGTGTTTATAGCTGTTGGTTTAACCATGTGGGTAGAAGTTGCACGTGTGGTACGCGGGCAGGTAATTACCACCAAACAGCAACAATATGTTGAAGCAGCAAAAGCGTTAGGTTTTTCTGATTTCAGAATTATTTTTAAACATATTTTACCGAATATTTTGGCACCTATAATTGTAATATCTGCAGCTAATTTTGCTGCAGCAATTTTAATAGAAAGTGGCTTGAGCTTTTTAGGAATCGGCGCGCAACCTCCTACTCCGTCTTGGGGCGCAATGATTAAAAATCATTATAACTATATTATTTTAGGCAAACCGTTTTTAGCATTAATTCCGGGATTGGCAATTATGAGTTTAGTTATGGCTTTTATGTTGATTGGAAATACGCTGCGTGATGCTTTAGATGTGAAATCATAATTTTATACACTTCACTAAAGGTTAATAACGGTACCCGCGTTAGGGATTGTAGCATTTGTTTGAGCTCTTTTGTGAGGCACGAACGAAAAGCGAGTGCGAAAAGCCCGACCCTTGTGGTAACGCTAAAAAAAGGAAAATTTGTACCTTCGCTTTTCAAAAAAAAATACAAAAATGAGTTTTAGTGTAGATTTTAAAACAAGATGGTCAGATTTTGATGCCAATATACATATGCGACACACAGCATACAACGATTATGCTGCAGAGGTAAGATTGCGTTTTTTTAAAGAACATAATATTACGATTCAGGATTTTACAAAAGAAAAAACAGATCCGATTTTATTTGAGGAAAACACCAAGTTTTTACGTGAGGTTCATATGGGAACCGATATTTCGGTAAACCTAAAGGTAATTGGATTATCAAACAAAGGGGAACGTTGGAAAATTCAACATGAAGTTTTTAATGAAGCAGGGAAATTATCAGCAGTAATTACCGTGTACGGAGCTTGGTTAGATTTGGTAAAGAGAAAACTATCGGTGCCTCCAACCAAATTTCAAACAATTTTTGATCAAGTTGAAAAAACGGATGATTTTAAGGAGATTCTGCTAAAAAATTAATTACGCTATCTGTAATAAATTGATTTCGTCAATCTGAACTTGTTTCAGATTCTCATAACAAATGACTAGCTTTCTCTTAAAATGAGATTCCGAAATAAATTCGGAATGACGTAATAGAAGACTCAAACAAAAAAGTATTTAATTAATGAGTAACGCTAAAAAAATACAATTAGTTATTGCAATTATTGTTTTAATTGTTGGCTATTATTTAAAACCTCAAGAAAATACTATTGATTTTCCTGCGGATATTGTAATTGAAGATGCAAATGGTTTTAATTATTTACCAAGCTCAACAACGGGTGTTATTATAAAACACGATGGGTATCAATTATCTTATAATGAACAACACGAACAAGCGGAATGGGTTGCTTACTCACTAAGTAAAAGTGATATTGTTTATAATAATTTTAAGCGTCCTTATTTTATTAACGATCCAAAAGTAAAAACAAAGTCTGCCAATTGGAGAAGTTACAAAAAATCTGGTTATGATAGAGGTCATTTATGTCCTGCTGGAGATAAGAGATATTCTAAAGAAGCACATGATGAAACTTTTTACACGTCTAACATTACACCACAAAAGCATGATTTTAATGCTGGTGTTTGGAATAAATTAGAGCAAAAAACTCGTTATTGGGCTAAAAAACACAATCAATTATATATTGTTACTGGGGGAGTTTTAAAACCAAACTTAAAAACCATTGGAAAAGACAAGGTTAGTGTACCTAATCAGTTTTATAAAATAATATTAGACTATACACAACCTGAAATAAAGGCTATTGCTTTTTTATTTCCTCATGAAGAGAGTAAAAAACCTTTATATGAGTTTGTAGTTTCTATTGATGCTTTAGAAGAAAAAACAGGAATCGATTTTTTTCCTGAATTACCAGATGCTATCGAAACAAAACTAGAAGCTTCTAGTAATTATAAAAATTGGAGTTTTAGGTAATTACAACAAACTTTTAAAACAACAAAAAAGCTTCTCGTAAATGAGAAGCTTTTTTTAATCTGTACGGGCAAAGAGACTCGAACTACTGTTTTCTATTGAACTTTAAAAAACGAATAAAAAGACTTCAAACACTTATAAAACCTAACAAAAAACTAATTTTAATTTATTTATAGTTTTTTGAATTCATTAAAATTCATAAAAACACACTAAATTCAGGGGTAAAAACAGGGGTAAAATTTATATATTTACAAAAAAACAAGTATGCCATCTGCTAGCTATCGATTAAAAACTAATAGTAACTCCAATTCTATATATTTTAGATTCAAACAAGGACAGCTCTTTGATGTTGAAACCTCAACAGGAATAAAAGTTCCTAAAGGAAAATGGAGTGCTAAACTTCAAAAAATTAATCTCACAGATGAAATAGATTATAAAGTAATTAATCTAAAACTCAAAAATTTAAAAGTACATATAGAAAATCAATATAGTACAGATTCTCTTGAAGGCGTCCTCATAAATAATAAATGGCTCAAAAATAATATTAATAACTTTTTAAATAAAGCTAGTAATAACGGTAAGTTAGATGAAAAGTTATTTTTTAATACTTTTTTTCAATCATTCATAGACCATGCAATGAAACGAATCAATAACCCAAATAATCCTATCAAGTATAAGACAATTCAACATTACAACACCACTAAAAATAAGGTATTAGCTTTTGAAAGCCACTATGGAAAACACTTGAAACTAAAAGACATTAATTTAAAATTTCATATTAGTTTTATTGAGTACTTAGAAGTAGAACAACAACTAAACCCTAATACAATTGGTGGCTATATTGATGTCATAAAGCAAGTTTGTGGTAAAGCTCTACTTAAAGGATACGATATTAATAATGACTTTAAAAGCTCTGAGTTTTATACTCCTTCAAATAAAACTCTAGACACTTACCTAACCTTAGAAGAAATCCACCTAATTAACAAACATAAATACTCCCAAGACTACCTAAATAACGCTAGGGATTGGTTAATAATATCTGTATGGACTGGACTTAGAGTTTCTGATTTATTAACTCTTACAGAGGTTAATTTGGAAGATGACTTCATTAAGAAGGATACACTTAAAACTAAATTCCCAGTAATTATTCCGCTTCATAAACAAGTAAAAAATATCCTAAACAAAAGAAATGGCAAATTTCCAAGAAAAATAAGTGACCAAAAATACAATGACTACATAAAGGAAGTTTGCAAAGAAGCTGGTTTAACTGATATTATCAAAGGTGGTAAAATGAGTCCAATTACAACAAGTAAGAATGGTATTAAAGAAACGATACACAGAAAAAAAATTGGTAAATTCCCAAAACATGAATTAATTACAAGTCATATCGGAAGAAGAAGTTTCGCTACAAATCACTATGGTAAACTAGATACATTGACATTAATGAAAATCACTGGGCATAAAACCGAAAAACAGTTCCTAGACTACATTAAGATAACTCCTAAAGAATATGCAGTGAAATTAAGAACATACTGGGATAATATTAATTTTGACGAATTTGTAAATAGTTAGTAATATATATAATGGAAGAAAATAAACCACAAGACAAGTTTAGCAAACTATTTAAAAAGTATGATGATTCAAATTATGTTAGATATTTGTATGCTAATCGTAGAGATAATGTTGATGAAGATTTACTAATACATCCCTTTTCTTTTATCAAAAAAAAATTCATTGAAAACATTAACTGTAGTGAATTAAATTCATTTGACTCCTTATTACACTTTAAAAAAGAAATTGATTCTAAGTTTAGAAATGCTTATAACTGTTTTGAACTAGAGTACAGTATTTTAACTACAGGCAAAAGTACATATTTAAACAAGATTATAAATTATTTATTTGAATACATTCAAGCAATACCTAATAACCAAAATAAGGAAACTGAACATCATAGCTCAATAATTACCTATGCAATTATGGAAGTTTTAAAAAATATTTCCATTTCTCACATTCATCTTCATATCAATAGAACTAATCGTAAAAGACTATCTAAATGGTATAACGTTAATGAACCTATTATTTCTTTTGAATCAGTAATTATGCAAAGTGACAAAAGGTTTCAATCACTATATTATAAACACATGAATTCTTTTATTAACCAATCTCATTCTGATTGGCATACTTTTAAAGCTCTGTTTTTAGGAAAGCCTTTAGAAAAAAAATTGACTGGAAAGATGGCAAAGCTTCTCTATATTATTTCATTAAACTACTTATTAGCTCTAATGTAATTGTTAATCCAAAAAACAAACATTGGCAAATCACAGCTGAATTCTTCCTTGTCAAAAACGAAACTATCGTTGCAAGTGATATGCTTAATCAAAAAGCAACTACCGACAAGAGAAAAAGAGCAAAACTTGAAAAATTTGTCGATTTACTAAAATGGTAAACTCATAGTTTCAAACCATAAGTTGTTTTTGTTTAATATCTTCTAATAAACTTACTTAATAACAACACTTTAACTTTTCGAAAGCAACTAAATACTCTTAGGCATAACTAAAAGTATCGACAAAACATGCACTTAAATCTATCTTTGTCAGAGTATTAACGACAAAAATTTAACGCATGGAAAAAATAATCTTATCAACTTTAAGTATTGAAGAGCTAACAGAAAAGCTCACTCAGAAAATTTACGCATTAATTAGAAGCGAATCGAAATCTAATCTCATTCCTATTAAAAAAGAGGAAAAAGAAATTCTAACCAGAGAAGAAACAGCAAAACTCTGCAACATTAAATCCCTAACCACGCTATGGAATTGGGAACAAGATGGCAGACTAATCCCAACTATGAGAGCTGGTAAAAAGCCATTATACCTTAGACAGGATATAATGAATTTCTTAAATAAAAAAGAAGATAGCTCTCATGATTAACTACTACAAAAGCATTACTAAGTCTAGCAAGGTTTTGGGCTCAGTTGGAATAGATAAGTTTCTTTATACTATTAAGAATGGTGATGAACATTTAGAGCAAATAAAAAAAGCAAGAATAGCTTATACTATAGATAAGAATGAATACAAATTCATTAAGTTAAATAATTTACCATGTTATACATTAAATTTTAAATTTAATAAAACAAGGAAGAATGCTAATATATTA
The DNA here is from genome assembly GCF_027941755.1 of Tenacibaculum retecalamus. NCBI lineage: Bacteria > Pseudomonadati > Bacteroidota > Flavobacteriia > Flavobacteriales > Flavobacteriaceae > Tenacibaculum > Tenacibaculum retecalamus. Next base: position 2,461,920 of record NZ_CP115916.1, read on the forward strand.
GACAGTACAGGTTTTATTTATTTAGATGTAGATGGTTATACTGATATTAATTTATCAAATCCATTAATATTTGCATCATGGTTTTCACTTTCTGGTAATGGTAGAGGTATTCTTGTTAAAGTTGAAAATTTAGATAGTACGAACTTTAAAGTTCAATATAATAAAATAGCTAAAGCTTTAAATATCAATGCAGATGAAGGAGCCAGAAAAACAACTCAACCCAATGTTTTATCCTATGACCCTAATTTGTATGTTAATTATGACTCTGAAAAATGGGAAATAGACTTTAAAGAGCTTACTGAATCTAAAAAAGACCAGTACAGTGGTACTAATAAAGCAACAGATATTATAAGTACTGTAGTGGGCTATAATGATAAACCTTTGAGGTTTGATAATCTCCAAGACCTAATAGAAAACGTTGAATTTAACGGTGATGTTATTCATGATTTTAAGATTAAAATAGAATATTCGTGCACAACAATTCCATTTAAAGGAATCCAAAAAGGTAGGCGAAATACTATTATTACAGCAATAGCTTATCAGATTAAAGCTCTTAACGAGCATATGAATCATGAACGTCTATTAAGGCTTATGCTAGCGATAAACAAAGATAGGTGTCATGAACCTCTACCAATGAATGAGGTTAAAGCTATAATAGATTATGTCATGAGGCTAGAAGAAATTACCCCTAACCTTAATGCGGATAGACGATTCATTTTCAATTCTGACTATGATTTAACTACAAAACAGAAAAGGCAAGAAGTGATAAAAGTTATAAACGGAGATAGAGTTAAGAAAAGTAAATTAAAAGTTGAAGCTGCTATTCATGATTGGGACTTTATAGCAGATGGAATAATTACTCAAAAAGGTTTAGCAAGAAAAGCCAAGATGAATATAAAAACGATAAAAAAGTATTATCCATTATATAAATCTGAAATACAAAGCTTAAACAAAGAGTACAGAACCAGTAACAAGAGTCCATGATAATTTAAAACGAACTCCAATTAAAAATTTTTAAAAATATTATTAATTTAAACTAAATTTATGTTAGAATCTGTAAAACAAGAAATTGAAAGAATTGAAAGCTATAAAAAAGAAGAAGGAGATAATCTGTTTAACTCTAAATACACCAAAAATAGAGAAGCCATCGAAGTGAAACTAAAAATATTTTTTTTTGATAAATCTGGACGAATTCCTTTAAAGTCTATTAAAATTAAACCCAATAAGTACACTATAACTTACAAAGTATCACCAAAATTCCACTTTGAAGAAGACACAATAACACATTACTTATATAGTAATTATACAATTGAAGAGGACTATGTGGATTTAGGTTGGTGTGAAAAAAAGGAAATAAAGAGGAAATTAATATTGGAGGCAATAAATAAAAAGAATCAAATTTATTCTAATCCTCACACTTCTTAAAAAGTCGTTGGACTTGAATAGGATTGAACTGTTTACCTCTCCTAGTAGTGTATTGTAGTTTGTTTAGTTTGTCTGCTATAGCTTGGAAGGTCATTCCTTCTTTACGAGCTGAACAAATTACATCCATTGCTTGAATGTTAGATTTATCATTACGAGCGTTCTCCTTTATTTTTTCAACTCCTAATTTTTGATATTGACCAAATCCGTTTGGATTACCTAAACGTACTTTCCCGTCTACAGGAGTCATAGAAGAACCATCTTTATTAATAAAAATACCTTTATCAATTTTAGCTTTCTTAACAGCAAGAGCATCTTTAATACGTCTAGAAATCACCTCAGCTTCATGCTCTGCAATTACTGAAAGCAATTGGATGGTTAACTTGTTTGCATTTGGATTATCACAGCAAATGAATTCAACTCCACCATTAAAAAGTGCTGAGGTAAATTCTACGTCACGAGCTAAACGGTCTAATTTCGCAACTATTAATATTGCTTTATTAGCTTTAGCCAACTCAATAGCTTTGTAAATTTCAACACGTTTCTTTTTTCGTGTTCCTGTTTCTACTTCTGTAAACTCACCAAGAAGATTCCCTTTGTCACTAATATGGTTAGCTACAGCATTTTTCTGAGCTTGTAAACCAAGCCCAGAATTACCTTGTTTTTGAGTTGACACTCTGTAATATGATACATACTTTTTCATTATGCAGCGTGTTTTCCTTCTATATAATCAATAATATTTACTAACATATCACAGTAAACATCTTCACAAGTTTTTACAATATCACGATTTTCATTTGTGAATATCACTCTGTAAGTATCTAACCAATCTAATTCAATTGTTACCCAACCTTGATGCGTTAAGCCATTTACTTTGAAGCTTAATCCTCCAACTCTATTTTTGTTTTTAGATAAAGAACAAAAAGAATTTGCTCCCCATGCCATTAAGGCACTTCCATCTAAATTTTTAATTTGATTTAAAATTGTTCTTGCGATTTGTACAGACGTATTTTCCATGACTAAGTTTTTAAGTTAATCAAAGATAATATATTTATAACAAATAGCAAACTAATGTCAGCGATTTGTTATAAAATAATTATAGATATTAATTACCCCATTTATTTTGTAAAACAGCCCAACCATCATTCCAATCATCAATAAAAGAAACCGATGGTTTTCCAGCTTTTATTTGTTCCAATATTCTTGATGTTTCAAATTTCACTCCTATATATTCTTTATCCTTTCCAAAATCACCAAGAATATGTTTTTTATTAATCTTATGAGTTACGTCAATGATTTTTCCATTGATAACATTGAATCCATGTAGTATGGGTAATGTTGGAATTGATGAGGTTGTGTAGCCTTCCCAGTATTCAATTTTTTTTGTTGAATCTGATAATGCAAGTAATTGAGCGTTATAGAAACACTCGCCTCCTTTAGAGCTTTTGCTTATACCTAGAGCATCTTTAACAATTTTTGTTTCTTCTTCTGTTAGCTCATTACACGTAAATTCTATCCCTTCTTTAAAAACAAAATCTTCAAAACTTTTATAATAAAAGTCATCATGAATCACATGTCTAGCTCTTGTCTCTAGCACTAATTTTAATTCCTTCATATAGATAGTTTTACTTATTTAATCGTTCATAAACTTTTTTCAACATATAATCTTTCACTAATCCACCAAAGTTTTTATCATCCATCATCTTGGTAAAAATATCTTGATTCTGCTCCATTCGTGCAATAAGCTTATCCATAAAAGCATCTTCAAATCCAAATTTAAAATTAGATAACGTATTATTTTTCGCTTGTTCTGATAATTTATCATCTAAAACTAACTCAGCTTCTATCTGGTCGAAAAACAACTTATCAGCATCGTTAAACTCAGTTCCGAATCTATTATTCAATACGTTTATAATTTCAGATAAAGCTTCTTGCTCTTCTTTACTCATACGAATTCCAGCACCATCAATACCTTCTAATCCGTATTCGCCTTGACTTTCCATCGCTATATTTTGTTCTGCTACTCGCTGTAATCGGTAATACTCTAGAGATACTTCATCGCCAAGTTGAAATCTGTCATTTCCGTTTTTACGTGGCAACTTCTTTAGTAAAAATCTAGCATACGTAAACAACTTTTCTAATTCAACATCGCTAAACGGCATAATTTGCGTTAAAAACGAATACAATCTTGTAAATGTTTGTAGTGCATGCTTAAAATTATCTTGTGTAATTTCAGTACCAATTACATCGTCTTTAGTATTTTCTTCTGGTAGTTGTTTAAAACGGTCAACTGCTGGGTCTATAAACGCATTTAGTTTTCCTTGCTGTTTTACAGATAACGTTTTTGCCGACTTGAAAAACACATTACAAAAATTATCAACTTCTGATTCCCAGATAACTTGTCCTTTTTCTATTTCTGATTTTAAATCATATAACTGGTTTGGGTCTGTAGTATCTTGAATCGTTGTTAGCTCGTAATACGGTTGAAAAGAATTTAGTATCTCTTCGGTATCGTTCGTGAAATCTAAAATAAAAGTATCTTCTTTACCAGCGTGCATTCTGTTTAATCTGGATAAAGTTTGTACGCATTTTACACCCGATAATTTTTTATCTACATACATGGTATGCAATAACGGCTGGTCGAACCCTGTCTGGTATTTATCGGCTACCAATAACAATTGGTATTCAGCTGAACCAAACTTTTTCGGTAATTCTTTTTCTTTAAATCCGTTTAGCTCTACTTCGGTTACTCCTTCTGGATAAGCATCATAAATTACTTTACCCGAAAATGCTACTACCGTTTTAATATCGTTGTAGCCTTTATCTTTTATGTATTTATCAAATTCTTCTTTATAACGAACCGCATGTAATCGAGAACCTGTTACTAGCATAGCTTTAGCTTTACCACCAATTTTTTTAGACACTACTTGTCTAAAATGCTCTATAATTACTTCTGTTTTTTGCGCCAAGTTATGCGGATGCAATGACATAAAACGCCCTATTGCTCTGGCTGCTTGTTTTTTATTAACCTTTGGGTCTTCTTCAATTTCTTTAGATAGCTTGAAATATGTTTTATACGTTGTATAATTCTTTAGTACATCCAGAATAAAACCTTCTTCAATCGCTTGCTTCATACTATATAAATGAAACGGTTTCGGAATACCTTGTGCATCTGGTGTACCGAAAACCTCAACTGTTTTAGATTTTGGTGTTGCTGTAAATGCGAAAAAGCTGAGGTTATCTTGTTTTCCTCTGGCTTCCATCGATTTTCGTATCTGGTCTTCGGCATCTTCATCTAATCCAGAATGTACTTCTTCTAAAATAGCATCTTCTAATGTTTTAGCCGATAGTACTTCTTTTAATTTCTTTGTTCCTTCACCTCCTTGGCTAGAATGCGCTTCATCTATAATAACCGCATATTTTTTAGCTTCTAGCTCACCAATTTTTTCTATGATAAACGGAAACTTCTGTAATGTGGTAATGATAATATTAGAACCAGCAGTAATGGCATCGGCTAACTGTTGTGAGTTCTTATCTATTTTTTGAACCACGCCTTGCTTATGCTCAAACTGATAAATAGTATTTTGTAACTGACTATCTAATACTTTTCTATCAGTAATAACAATTACAGAATCGAAAACACGTTCGTTTTTAACATTGTGTAAACTAGATAATCGGTAAGATAACCACGCTATAGAATTAGATTTACCAGAACCAGCCGAATGCTGTATTAAGTAATTTTGACCAGCACCTTTTGCCTTAGCATCTTTCGTTAATTTACGAACCACATCCATTTGGTGAAATCTAGGAAATATCATGGTTTCCTTTTTCTTCTTTATGCCATTTAACTCGTAAACCTCAACATCTAAATGCAGAAACTTACCAATAATGTCCATAAAGCTATCTTTAGCCCAAACATATTCCCATAAATAAGCGGTACGATAACCGTTTTTATTCAACGGATTTCCAGCACCGTTATTATGACCTAAATTAAATGGTAAGTATCGTGTTTTCTTACCAGCCAACCTCGTAGTCATATAGCATTCATCTGCATCTACAGCAAAATGAACCAACGAACGTTTTTTAAAGTGAAATATCGGTTCACTCGGTTCTCTATCGAAAACATATTGCTTTTTAGCATTGCTAACATCTTGACCCGAAAACTGATTCTTTAGCTCAATTGTTGAAACTGGCAAACCATTTATACTTAGCACCATATCTAGCGAATTATTACCATTACGCTCGTAATATAATTGCCTTGTAACCGCTAAATGATTGCTACGATACAATACCTCAGCTTCTGGGTTTAAGCTGCTCTCTGGACGAAAATACGTCATATTGAACTTAACACCATAATCGGTAAAACCATTACGTAAAACCTCTAGCGTACCTTTTGAATCTAGTTCTTTTAGTAAACGCTGCATTACTTTTATTTCTACCTCATCTTTATGAATATTAGATAGTTTTTCCCATTGCCTTGGTTGTGAGTTTTTAAGAAACTCGATAACGTATTTTGGGAAAACACCTAAATCAGCATCAAAATCTATAGAATGCCCTTTTATGTAACCACCATCTTCTAGCAATGATAATTCAATAGCTAGTTCAAAAGTTAATTCTGTATGTATTCCTTTTGCCATTTAATTAATATAATTAATAACTTTATTACATATTTTATCTAATTCTTCAAAAAGAGTTATAAATCCACAATACAAATCTGGATTAACCTCATTAAGAATATGCTTATTAAATTTTGTTTTACCACCTGTTACTTCATATACACCTCCAATTGCTGTTTCAGTTATCATATTTTGTTCTTCAAGAAAAGTTTTAGAAAAATAATGTTCAATTTCAAAAAACTTAAATGCTTGTTTTTCCTGATTAAATACAATTAGGTCTTCTGGTATTGGTAATAGAATAGCGTATATATTAAATGCTTTGTGCTTTTTGATTATACCATTAATTAAAACGAAGTTTTTATCTAATCCCCCATTAAACTCTTGAAAACCTTTTGCGTCATTATCAAAAATCCCTATTACTGTTTTACTTTTGTCTGCTTCTGTTTGAATTTCTTTAGAAAGCATTACTAAATGTTTTGCTAGTTGTTGAGCTCCACCTGCTTTTGTAGAGCTAATATCTTCTGTAGATGTTATATTCCAATAAGGCTCTTCATTCATTGTGCATACACGAAATGCATGACTTATAATTGAAGCATCTGTTTTGCCCTCTGTAAAAAGTTCTACGTTTTTTATTGGTTGCAGTTTTTCAAAAGTTGTGTGCCTAAGGTCAGATGCTTTATTATCTAATAAGAATCGTATTCCGTTGTAATGTTTTCGTTTTTTGTTTTCAAGTTTATAATCCTTTCTTATTTGTGATTGATTACTGTATTCAAGAAGTTCAATTGCTTCATTAAATAAGAAAACAAAAAGGGGTATTGACAAAATTTTATCTTCATTAAATAATACATCTAATCTTGTGTTATCGGCTACTCTTCCTGTATTTAACGTTGATGCAATACAAAATAATTTATAGTATTCTGTGGATAAATCACTTCCAAAGATAGAACCTCTTAATAACTTAGTTTTATTATGAAGTTCATCAAATGCTAGAGTTAAAGGGTCTCTTAGTGTAATTGAGTTATAATGGAGAAAGAACCATCCAAGGTTAGATAATGCAATATCTGTATCTCTTATGCCGCTGAAAAAAGGGAAGCCTTGTTCAGCCATTTGCTTGACGCCTGTATCAACTTTTATTAAAATATCAAGAGCTTTAAGTACTCCTTTTTTTCTATCTTTAGAATCAGTCATCCATAAAGATTGAAGCACATAGCCTAAGCCTGATATTGAAAGTAACTGGTCTGGGAGTTTTTTATACTCATCTATTCTTTCAACTAACTTGTCTAAGAATTTTGACATGTTTTTTGTCCTACCTGTATAAAATACAGCAGTATTTTGCCAATTATACTCTGTGAATTTTTTGATTACCTCATCTTCTAATTCCGCTCTATCTTCACTGTTAAAAATTTCACGAGAGGCGTAATACTCTAAGAAATGGTCGTGTTGATAGGTTACAAACCCTTGCTCATCAACATTAAGGATTCCAGTACCATCTGTCATTCCTTTAATTAGCTCGGGAATTACTCCTTCTTCTATAGTAATGGATTGAGCTTTAAAGTAATCAATAAGATAATTAATGAAATCTTTCTTTTTCTTACGACTTCTATTAGGTGTTTGTATAATATCTAAAGCATACATTTCAAGAATCTTCTCTTTTAAACTAATTTTTAAAAAACCAAGATTAGAATTAACGTTTAACCTTCCAAGAAGAAATGTATTAAAATTATCATAAACATCTGTTATGGTTGCTGGAACTTCATAACCATTTTCTTCATAAAGGATAGATAATAATGAAATAGTTAAAGGAGTAGCTGGTATTTTGTCTAGTATTTTATTTTCTAATAAACTATCCCAAAGCTCATCAGATTTTTTTAAATCTTGCTTAAAAAATGTAGTCAAGTATTGTTTAACCTGCCTTAAATCAAAATTTGAAATATAAGTAAGTATATGATTAGGAACATTACACTCTTTAGATAAAGATTCGTGATTTCTAGTAGCTAATATAAAGTTTGTATTTTCATTTATAGTCAGATTCGTTAGTTCTTTCAAAATACTGTTCTGCTTTTCAACTTCGAACTCGTCTATAGAATCTAAAAGAATGAGTACCCTGTAATCATCAAAAACTTTGTTATAATTCTCTTTTCCTACAAAATCTGTAATTTCACTAACAATGGCATCTCCAATACTGTAATTAGAAGAAACAATTAAGTTTGTTTTTAATCTAATAGGTAGAATCTTTTCCTCTTTTATATCATTTAATTTGACAGCTAATCGACCTATTTCTTTTAATAATGTGGTCTTTCCTGTTCCTGCATCGCCAGTAATTATATAATTACCTCTTGTTAAATAATTTTCTACCTTAAATTTAACTCTAATCTGTCTCTGAGTTTCTTTACTTTCTTTAAGATAGTAAATTTTAGGTTCAATAAAAAAGTTAAGTAGTTTCTCAAATTTTCCATCTAATTTTAGAACTTGATTTAATTCTGAATTCCCATTGGTTGAAATAATAAAGGCATCCTCAAAAGCTTTTAAGAATACATCATTATGTCCCCAATATTCTGGCAAATACTTATCTATTGCTTCTGACGCTGCATTTGCACTCCAAAAATCAACTTTATCTGTGGCTAGGCTTTTCTTAAGCCAGTTTATAAAATATTGAGCTATTTTTTTTCTATTACTAGATATAATGATAACGTTATCATCTTCTTTATAGTTTTTTTGAATTGTTTCTAGCACGAAAGGAACTTTACCGTTTAACTCACTTAAAAAACAAAAAATTTTGAAAGGTCTATTGTCAACTATCCCTTCTTCAATAGCAGAAATACTATACTGGTCAACAATTTTGACATCTTTAAATCCTATTTTTTCTAAAAGCTTAGCTATTAGCGTTATTAAGCTTTCCGTGTTTTCTATATGTTCTAATCTGTATTTTTCTCCCATCCTATTTTACTGTAATTATACTCTAATTTAACACTTCTTCTCTTATATCTACTTTACCAGTAACAACTTCGCTAATTAATGCGGTTTTATATTCTTTTAAAAGATTGATTTCTTCAAAATACTTATTTATTAGCTTATCAGTATTTATTTCATAATCATTTATAAAATCAACAATTTTCAATTGCTCTTCAAAATTAAGACTTGGAATCTTTAAATTTTTAATCAAGCCAATAGCCAACCCTGGTTGTGCAGCAGATTGATTATACTGGTTTAAATCCATCGCTTCTAAAAGCTTCCCAAACCAAATCCAGTTATAATTATTATGCAGATAACATACTATAGCATGTTCAGATGCCCAAAACTTTCCAGAAGCATATTTTATATTTCCACATAAAGCACCTTGCCTCCCTATCAAAATATAATTTCCTTCATTCGTATATTCCGAATAGTAACCACGTATTCCATTACCACCATACACAGCAAAACACCCTTTCGTTTTTATTTTTTCAGAAGTGATATTTTCTCCACTTTTTAAAACGGTTACATATTTCATACTTTTCGCCTCCCAATGCGCTGGAATCTCACCCAACCACTCAATACCAGAATATTTCATAGGTACATTTGGGTCAAGACCTTTGGTAACTGCTTTGTTAATCATTGCAGTACGTTCTTCTTGTAATAAACTAATTAACTGCTCTTTTTTAGCAATTAATGTATCTAATTGTGCTGTTTTGTGGTTTAGGTAATTGGCTATTTGGGTTTGTTCTTTTAGTGAAGGAATACTAAGGTAATAGTTATTTATAACTGATTGCGAAAGGGTTGGTATTACTCCACCTACTAAATCTCTTTTAATTTGAAAATTCATCAACTCAGAAACTAGCACGAAATAAAGAAACTTATTATTACATTTAATCTCTTTAAAAACAATCAATTGCGGATTAAGGGTTGCTTCTTCTAATAGATTTTCAACAAAACAAACTTTCCCTACTGATGCTGTTTTTACGAAAATCACATCTTCATTAAATATTTTTATCTCTGGTGACTCTTCGTATTTTTCTAAAGAAATATATGTCCCTTTTTCCACATCTAGTTTTTGATTTTTAATATTTGAAGGACTTAAAGAAATCACACCTTTATCTTTCTCTACAATATCTTGTACCGTATAACCTCGAAAACCTATTCTACCATATATTTTAGAAATGTTTTTAATCTTTGTCAGTGTCCAATGTTCTGGTATTTCCCCAATCCATTCCTCTCCAGAATCTTTGTATGTTTCGTATTGCTTCATACTAATTTAGTACCGTTTTAATTAAACCATCGGTTTCTTCTTCTAAAGCTAAAATATCTACTTTAATATCAGATAACGACCTTAGTGGCTTGTATTTGTAGAAGTATTTAGTAAAGTTAATCTCGTAACCAATTTTAGTCTTCTTATCATCTACCCAAGCATCTGGCACGTGTGGTAATACTTCACGCTTCATATAACTTGCAACATCTTCTTTTAACGGTATGTTTTCAGTATCACGTAATTTAGCATCTGGTTTCGGGTTTCCTTTGCTGTCTTTAACAACTTTACCGTTTTTTAAAACTGGACGTTCTACAGTTACTTTAGCATAGCCAAAATCGGTATTGTCAAATAACTTACAATGTTCATTTTCTTCAAAATCACCATATAATTTGGTAATATCTTGTATATGCTGGTCAGATAATTCATTACGTTTATCACCAAGCGATTTACTCATTTTTTTAAAGTAATCTACAGCATTTATCAATTGCACTTTTCCTTTGCGTTCTGCAGCTTTGTGGTTGCTAATTATCCATACGTAGGTACTAATACCTGTATTGTAAAACAATTGGTTTGGTAAGGCTATAACCGATTCTAATAAATCATTTTCAATTATCCATTGACGAATACTACTCTCATTTTTCTTACTACTTGGTGAACCAGAAAACAACGGTGAACCATTGAATACAATGGCTAAACGTGAGCCACCTTCTTCTTTTGGTTTCATTTTAGACATCAAATTCATCAAGAATAAAAACGAGCCATCACTTACCGAAGGCAATCCAGCTCCATAACGACCACCATGCCCAAGTAACTCGTGTTCTTCGGCTACTTCTTTTTGAACTTTTTTCCATTTCACCCCAAATGGCGGATTCGTAATCAGATAATCGAACTTATGATTTATAAACTGGTCACCTTTTAACTTTGCTCCATCTTTACTATTTAAACTGTTTCCTCTTGCAATATTGTCGGGCTTTTGTCCTTTTATCAACATATCTGATTTACAGATAGCATACGACTCTGGATTCAACTCTTGTCCGAATACTTCTAATCTAGCATCTGGATTTAGCTCGTTGAGGTATTCCTCAGCTACAGATAACATTCCGCCAGTTCCCGCACAGCAATCGAAAATAGTTTTTACGATTCCTTTTTGCGTTAAAATTTCTCTATCGTTCATAAACAATAGATTTACCATTAAACGAATTACCTCACGAGGAGTAAAGTGTTCCCCAGCAGTTTCGTTCGATATTTCGGCAAATTTTCTAATAAGTTCTTCAAACATATAGCCCATTTCCATACTAGAAATTTGCGCTGGATGTAAATCTATTTCTTGAAAACGTTTTAAAACCATAAACAGTAAGTTCGATTCTTCGAGCTTTGTAATCTGGTTTTCGAATTCAAATTGTTCTATAATTTCTCTGGCTTCTTCTGAAAAACCGTTTATATAGTTACGTAAATTGGAAGCTATGTTATTTGGGTCGGCAATTAATTTATCGAAATCGAATAAACTCGCATTATGAAAATTATAACCAGCTACTTTATTTAGAATCGGGTCTAGATTCTGAATATTCATACTCTTAACTTGCTCATGTTTCTTTAAAACCTCAGCTTTAGTAGCTTGTAACACGCAGTCTAATCGCCTTAAAACTGTAAATGGTAATATTACTTTTCCGTAGTCACTTTGTCTGTAATCACCACGTAATAAGTCTGCTATCGACCAAATAAAATTGGCAGATTCTTTAACGTTTGTCATAGGAAGTTTTTCTAGTATTTTTTTATAAAAAAGTGAAGATACTTAAATCTGTTGAATTATCAATATTGCTTTTTAGCACTCTTTCTATAATAAAAAAAAATAAAATTTAGTCGTTTTACTTGCAGCTGCATATTTATAATAAACGAATACAATGAAACAGAAAACACATTTAAAATTTGGTGAGATAATAGAAATCACTGGCATTAGCGAACGCACTTTTCGCTACCGAATTGCCGAACTTAAAGAAAAGTACAAAGATTCTCCAGAGTTACTATATAAGAAAAGACATAGCTGGAGGATTCACGTTTCACTAATAAATGAATTTAATAACAAATACACTAGCAAAAATTAAACTATGGAAATGACTATCGAAAACATCGAACTATTATACACGCCACTAACAAAAAAATTATTAATTAATTACGTAAAAGCACAATATGAAGAAAATGCTGATATAAGTGAAGAATCATTAAGAACAGAACTTATCTGGTTACATGAAAATAATGAATTAGACCAATTGTTTTTAGGGGAGTACCTCCTTAGCAAAGCTAAATTAACACAAGGATTATGAGAACCCTCTTACATGATTGGTCACAATTCTTAAATAGTACCCATATTATGTCTTTCATATACCTAGGTAATTCATTCAAGCACCTATATACTAACATGCAAATCTTAATAATACCTATCTATCACTTTATTTAGGCGGTTTTTGATTAAAACAAACAATATGGTTAACAAACAGGATATCCAAGACCAGATAAAACTTAAAAAACATGCAATTACTTTAGAAAACGATTCTAATAAATTAGCTAGTTTACAAAATGATTTAAAAATTTTAGAATTGAGATTACAAATTGAATCTTATAAAGAACGTATTGAATTATTGAAAACCAAAAATTGAATTCAATAAGTTTCAATATGAATTATTGAGGAACATCATACGTTTTTAGGGGTAAAAACAGGGACATAAAACAAATAAAAAAGCCTTAATTCGTTATGAATCAAGGCTTTTTAATAAAAATCTGTACGGGCAAAGAGACTCGAACTCTCACACCTTGCGGCACCAGATCCTAAGTCTGGCGTGTCTACCAATTCCACCACACCCGCATACATATTGAATTGTGGCTGCAAATATAAACAATACTTGTAAACTACAAAGGAGAAGCATATATTTTTTATTATTTTTGATGCTCATTAATATACAACACATGAAAAACGTACAAGAATATATTGCCCAACATAAAGATAGATTTATAAACGAGCTTATCGAATTATTAAAAATACCTTCAGTAAGTGCAGATCCTGCCTTTAGCAAAGATGTTTTAAATACTGCCGATGCTGTTAAAAATAGTTTAGAAAAAGCGGGATGCGACAAAGTAGAAATCTGTGAAACTCCTGGCTATCCTATTATTTATGGTGAAAAAATAATTGACCCAAATTTACCAACTGTTTTGGTATATGGTCATTACGATGTACAACCTGCCGACCCTATTGAGTTATGGATCTCGCCTCCTTTTGAGCCTGTAATTAAAAAAACAGACATTCATCCTGAAGGTGCCATTTTTGCACGTGGTGCTTGTGATGATAAAGGGCAAATGTATATGCATGTAAAAGCTATGGAGTATATGACATCTACAGGAAACTTACCTTGTAATGTTAAATTTATGATTGAAGGTGAAGAAGAAGTTGGATCTGAAAGTTTAAGTTGGTTTGTTCCTCGAAACAGAGAAAAATTAGCCAATGATGTTATTTTAATTTCTGATACAGGAATGATTGCAAACGACATTCCGTCTATTACAACAGGCTTACGTGGTTTAAGTTATGTTGAAGTTGAAGTTACTGGACCAAACAGAGATTTACATTCTGGTTTATACGGAGGTGCAGTTGCAAACCCTATTAACGTATTAACAAAAATGATTGCTTCATTACATGATGAGAATAATCATATTACCATTCCTGGTTTTTACGACAACGTTGAAGAATTATCGTTAGAAGAAAGAGCTGAAATGGCAAAAGCACCATTTTCTTTAGAAAACTATGAAAAAGCATTAGCTATTAACTCAGTTTATGGTGAAGAAGGCTATACCACTAACGAACGTAATTCTATCAGACCAACGTTAGATGTAAACGGAATTTGGGGCGGTTATACTGGCGAAGGCGCTAAAACTGTAATTGCCTCTAAAGCAAATGCAAAAATTTCTATGCGTTTGGTGCCTAATCAAGATTGGAATGATATTACTGAGCTATTTAAAAACCACTTCGAAAGCATTGCTCCAAAAGGTGTTACCGTAAAAGTAACTCCACACCACGGTGGCCAAGGCTATGTAACACCAATAGATAACATAGGATACAAAGCGGCAAGTAAAGCATACCAAGATACTTTTGGTAAAACACCAATTCCACAAAGAAGTGGAGGAAGTATTCCTATTGTTGCCTTATTTGAAAAAGAATTAGAAAGTAAAATTATTTTAATGGGCTTTGGGTTAGATTCTGACGCTATTCACTCACCAAACGAACATTTTGGAGTTTGGAATTACTTGAAAGGAATTGAAACAATTCCTCATTTTTATAAATATTTTACTGAAATGTCTAAATAAGAAAAAATGAAAGCATTTATTAACAAAATAGTACTTAACCTATTCTTAGCAACACTTTTTATTGGATGCTCTAAAACTGAAAGCAAAAAACAACTTACTGCCGATCAGTACAAAACAGCCGCTAGCCATATGAACAGAAGTTTATATGGTTTAGTGTACAATAAAGTTTCTGGAAGTACATTTAGTGCGCAAAACTACCTAGTGTATTCTACTAAAGATAAAAGTGGAAAAAAATTTATTTTAGTTGATGTTAACGCTAAAACTAAAATAGCCGCTTTTGATCACAGTAAACTTGCTGAAAGTTTATCAAAAGAATTAAATGAAGAGGTCGACAAAAATAAGTTACCTATTTATAACGTTTCTTTATCTGAAGATGTAAAAACACTAAACTTTACTTTAAAGAGACAAAAGTATTCTTGTAATTTAGACGACTATTCTATTTCAAAAATCACTTCTGAAAGAAAAAAAGCTAAAAGAACAGAACATGTTTCACCAAATGGAAAATTAGCAGCATATATAGATAATTACAATCTTTGGATTAAAGATTTAGACACTGGCAAAAAAACACAACTTACTTTTGATGGTGAAAAAGATTATGGATATGCAACTAACAATGCAGGATGGATTAAAAGTGATGGAGCCGTTTTAAAATGGTCTCCAAACTCTGATAAAATAGCTACTTTTCAACAAGATTCAAGAGAAGTTGGAATGATGTACTTAACCTCTACAAATGTTGGGCATCCTAAACTTGAAGCATGGAAACATCCACTACCTGGCGATAAAACTATTTTTACAATAGAACGTGTAATTATTCATTTAGGAGCAAAACCTAAAACTGTACGTTTAAAAATGAATAAAGATTTTCAAAGAGGAACTACTACAGATCATATTGCCGGATGGGATAATGAATTGTTAGATGCTCAGTGGAAAAAAGACGGCTCGCAGTTTGCTTTTGTTTCTGGTTCTAGAGATCATAAAATAGCACATTTACAAATAGCTAATTCAAACACAGGTGAAGTTACATCTATACATAAAGAAGAAGTAGCAACCTTTTACGAATCTGGTGTAAATGCTGAAAACTGGAAAGTTTTATTTGATTCAAATGAATTTATTTGGTACTCAGAAAAAAGTAATTGGGGACATCTTTATTTATACGATATAGCTACAAAACAATTAAAAAACCAAATTACTACTGGAAATTGGATTGTAAAACAAGTTAAAAATATAGATTCAAAAAGCAAGAAAATCTATTTCTTAGCAGCAGGAAAAGAAGAAGGAAATCCGTATCATAATTATTATTACAGTGTTAATTTTGATGGTTCTGAGCTGACAAACATAACGCCAGAAAAAGGAACACATACTGCTAAATTCTCTGATGATTATTCTTATTTTGTTGATACATATTCATCAACAACCAATCCTCCTATTTCAGTTTTAAGAAATAATAAAGGAGAAAAAGTTCTAGATCTAGAAACTGCGGATATCACTGCTTTAAAAGAAAAAAATTGGCAACAACCAATAGAGTTCTCAGTAAAAGCCCGTGATAATAAAACAGACATTTATGGTATAATGTGTATTCCTAGTCATTATGATGAACGCAAAAAATATCCGATCCTAAATTATATTTATCCTGATCCACAATCTGGTAGTGTTGGTAATTATAAGTTTAAACCTGTTTGGAGAGATTTTCAAGCAATGGCAGAATTAGGTTTTGTAGTTGTAGCTGTTGATGCAATGGGAACTCCAATGCGATCTAAATCATTTCATGATGCGTATTATGGTAACATGGGAGATAATGGTTTACCTGATAATATTACAGCAATAAAACAGTTAGCTCAAAAATACAAAGGAATGGATATTGAACGTGTAGGTATTTGGGGACACTCTGGTGGAGGATTCGCTTCAACACGTGCTGTTTTTGCATATCCTGATTTTTATGATGTAGCAGTTTCTGGTGCAGGTAATCATGATAATAGAAATTACGAAGCTGATTGGGGTGAAAAGTGGCAAGGACTCTTAGAAAACGGAAAAATGGAAGAGAAAGGAGACGGAACCACAAATTACGACAATCAAGCAAATCAATTAATAGCTCAAGATTTAAAAGGGAAACTACTAATAACACACGGAAGTATGGATAACAATGTTCCACCTTCTAACACGATGTTGGTTGTTGAAGCTTTAATTAAAGCTAATAAAGATTTTGATATGATTTTACTTCCTAACAAAAGACATGGTTATGGAAATATGACAAAATACATGACCCGAAAAAAATGGGATTATTTTGTAACTCATTTACGAAATGAAATACCGCCTAAAGAATTTAACCTTTCAGATCTTTAATAAAAAAAACGCTCATTTTGAGCGTTTTTTTTATTTCTAAGAAATGCTTTCTTAATGAAAAGCATCTCTACATTTGTAGAATTAAAATATTTACTCTATGTTTGTAGAGCAACAAAATTCAATTACCATGCAATTATCAAAAACCGAAGAACAAGTAATGCAATTATTATGGAAGCTAGAAAAAGCTTTTATGAAAGATTTATTAGCGGAGTTCCCAGAACCTAAGCCAGCAACAACAACAGTAGCTACTTTATTAAAAAGGATGAACGATAAAGGTTTTATTGCTTATAATTTATTCGGAAAGTCAAGAGAATATTTTCCATTAGTAAAGAAGTCTGATTATTTCTCGAAACATGTAAACGGGTTGATAAAAAATTTCTTTAATGATTCCGCAAGTCAGTTTGCTTCTTTCTTTACCAAAGAAACTGATTTATCAGTTTCTGAATTAGAAAATTTAAAAAAAATTATTGATAATCAAATTAAAAAGCAACGATAATGATTAGTTATTTCATAAAATCTGGAATTTGCTTAACGCTACTGCTACTTTTTTATCATTTAGTGTTAGAGCGTGAAAAAATGCACAAATTCAATCGTTTTTATTTGTTAGGTAGTGTGTTATTTTCATTTTTAGCGCCATTATTTATAATTTACACTAACGTTGCTCCTTTTCAAATTATAGAAACTACGCAACTAACAACACAAGAACCTATTGTTTATGAAACTGCTCTCGTTACTGAAACATCTGTTAATTATTTTAATCACTTCATATATTTCTCCATTTTTATATCGACTATTTTATTAATTCGGTTTATAAAAAATGTAGTTGCTATTTATCAGAAAACAAGAAAAAACACAACGACAAAGCATCAAAAAGCAACGTTGGTTTTAGTTGATGACAAAATAAGTCCGCATACATTTTGGAATTATATCTTTATTAATAAAGATGAGTATTATTCTCAGAAAATTGAAGAAGAATTATTTACGCACGAACTTACACACGCTACACAAAAACACACTTTTGATGTGTTGCTTATTGAGATTTTAAAAATCGTGTTTTGGTTTAATCCTATTTTTTACTTCTTAAAAAAGACAATACAATTAAATCACGAGTTTTTAGCAGACTCAAAAGTGATTTCTAATCATAAAAATATTTCTGAGTATCAACATTTATTATTGAATAAAACTGCTTGGAACAACGAATATTACTTGGCCAGTAATTTGAATTATTTATTAACTAAAAAAAGATTACTAATGATGACAAAACAAAGTTCACCAACCAAAATCTTGCTTAAAAAACTGGCAGTAATACCGGTTATGGTAGGATTCGTATTCTTGTTTGCTGAAAGAGTGGAAGCAGAAACAAAAACCAATGATTATTTAGATTCTGAAATAATAACAAAACGAACAACTAAGATAAATTTTCTTCCTCCAACCCCTTCTTTATCCGAAGACATAAATAAAAAATTTAAAGATATTAATTCTTTAAAATTAAGTATTATAAATCAAGACACATTAACTAAAAAGCTTCCAAATGGAGAAGAAATAAAAATTTGGGAAGATAAAGTTGGAGATTACCTTGAACTGTATAAAACATATGAAATATTAAGAAATCTAAACCCTCATTTTATAAAAAGCTCAGAAAAAAGGCAAAGTGAAATAAAAAATTTATTTTCTGAACTAGGTAGTATATATTTTAAACTTTCAAGTCTAGATAAAAAGAAAGTTAAAAAACCTATTTTTCCTCAACACCCTTATATTAGGTTAAAGAAAAACAATAAAGTTTTTTATAAATTAAAAAATGAATTAACAACAGAAGATAAATTATTACTACCACCTCCGCCACCTATTCCTAACGCGAGTAAAGAAGAAATTTTAAAAGCAAAAAAAGCCTATAATGCATGGAAAGTAAGAACCGGAAATATTCCACCACCGCCGCAAAAACCTTCAACCGCAAAAATCGTCAAAAAGGGTGAAAAATCTAATATTCCTCCTCCATCTTCTTCAAGTAACCAAAAAAATGATAGAAAAACTGGTTGGGTTTATATAAATAATGGAACTTTATATTACGTAAAAAAAGACGGTAAAACACAATATTATAATCGTTGGGGAAAGCAAGTTGATAAGAACGGAAAAGAAAAAGAAATTAAAGAAGGTGATACAAAAATTATCGGAACTAGTACGAGTAAAAACGGTGTTGAAAAAGGTTGGAAACAGGTAGGTGATAAAACCTTATACTATGTAAAAGAAAATGGAAAAACACTATACTTTAACCGTTATGGAAAATCTGTCGATAGCAAAGGAAAAGAGATAAAACAAACAATTACCATTGATAAAATAAAAAACTTAAGTAATAGAGAAATCTCTGAATTAAAATACGAAACAAATAATAAAAACGTAACTTATTACTTAAATAAAAAAATAATAAGTAAAAAAGAGATATATAAACTTGATCCAAAAAAAATTGATAAAATGAGTATCAAAAAAAATAAAGATGGTTCAGGATCAATTTATATAACTACTAAAAATAATTCTAAAAAAGAAACATTTAAGACTGAAAGCTCTAGTACTCAGAAACCCTCTCAATCAAAAACAAAAAATAAATGGGTTGTAGAAAACGAAGTACATGTTATAGAAGATGTAAATATGGAAACATTGTCGACTAATAAGAAAGGTGGGAATTCAAATACAGATGTACCTTCTAATGAGAAAGCAAAAAACAAATGGGTTGTAGGAAATGAAGTACATATTATAGAAGATGTAAATATGGAAACTGGCACCATTTACAAAAGAAAAGATGCAAAAGAAAAACCAACATCTAACGAGTCAATTGAATTTATAAAACTAGATGAAACGCTTAAAAAAAACTATTTCATAGAGGATAAAAAAACATCTAAAAAAGAATTCTACAATCATCTTAAAAACAATAAAGACTATCATTTTACCTCAGCCTACACTGATAAAGAAAAAAGTGCTATGAATATGTATATTTCGAAAAGTGAAGATAAAATTAAAAAACTAATGTTAAACCAAAATTAAAAAAATCTGTTAAAAGCCTCTTAATTGAGGCTTTTTTTGTAACATTTTTAAAATAATATCGTTCTTATGGTATAAGCTTATTTTATGTTAAAACAATTTTTTCTTATTTGTTCGGGAGTAGATTTAAAATTAATTAAAGACTGCTCTAATGGAGAACAAAATAAATATGCAGGTATTGGTGCTACTGTTTTTTTTACAGCATTGATGGCAACCATTGCTTGTAGCTATGCTTTATTTACAGTTTTTGACAACTTATACTCAGCTATCTTTTTTGGCTTTGTTTGGGGATTGTTAATATTTAATCTCGATAGATTTATTGTTTCAACTATCAAAAAAAGAGAGTCAAAACGTCAAGAAATAGCACAGGTAATTCCGCGTTTACTTTTAGCTTTTATTATTGCCGTTGTAATTTCTAAACCTTTAGAATTAAAGATTTTTGAAAAAGAAATCAATCAAGTTTTGCTAACTGAGAAGAATCAAATGACGTTAGATAATAAAACACAAATTGCACAACAATTTACACCTGAAATAAACAATATCAGTTCAGAAATTGAAGTTTTAAAAAACGAAATTCTTGTAAAAGAGAACGAAACAAATACTTTGTACGAAACTTATATTGCAGAAGCTGAAGGTACAAAAGGGACCAAACGCTTAGGAAAAGGCTCAGTTTATAAAGAAAAAAGAGCCAAACACGATGCAGCTTTAAAAGAGTTAAGTGAATTAAAAAACAACAATACAGATAAAATTAAAGTGAAAGAGGATGCTATTGTCAGCTTAATAAAGCTACAAAAAAAATCAGAATCTGAAACACACCCCATAATTTCTAATTTCGATGGATTAATGGCTCGCATAGAAGCCTTGAACAAACTTCCTTGGCTACCATCTTTTTTTATTTTCTTATTATTTTTAGCTATTGAAACTGCTCCTATTTTCTCTAAACTTATCAGTTCGAAAGGAGAGTATGACTTTAAATTAGAAAATGAAGAGTCTAAAATTAAAACATGGATTCAACAACAAGTGCATCAACGAGAGGCTATTTTAAAAACAGATATTGAAATCAATAACAAAATATATTCCAATTTAAAAACTGAAGAAGAATTGTATAATTACAAACAAAAAATGGCTCGAAATCTGATGAAACTACAAGCCGATACTTTTTATAAAAACCAACAAGATATTTTATAAAACTATTGTACTCGAATTCTTAACTTTTCCGATAGCAAAAGTACTGTGAGTACTTGTTATGTGTTTTAATGTAGTTAATTTATTTACCATAAAATCACGATACTCATCCATATCTTTTACATAAATTTTTAAAATATAATCATAATCTCCACTTACGTGAAAACACTCGGTTACTTCCGCTAATTTTGTAATTTCTTTCTCAAAAACTACAATATGTTCTTTAGTGTGTTTTTCTAATTTTAGATGACAAAATACTAAAAACGATTTTTCAATCTTATTTTTATCTAACAACGCCACATAATTGGTAATTACGCCTGTTTTTTCTAGCTTTTTAACGCGTTCGTAAACAGCAGTTACAGATAGGTTTAAATGTAACGAAAGTTGCTTACTAGTTTGTTTGCTGTCTTTTTGTAGTAATCCTAAAAGTTTTTTATCAATTGCATCTAATTTCATCTGAAAAATTTACATCAATTTAACCGAAAAACCGATTAAATAATTATTTTAAAACTAAAATAATCAAAATATAAAGAATAATAATCTGTTTTTCATTTTAAATATTGATTTATAATCTTAATTAGTAGTGATTTGCAGCCATACAAACTGTTAAAAACTTATGCTATGGATTTTAAACCTGCTGATAACATTCAAGACCTACAATATTTTGGAGAATTTGGGGGAATAAACCCTTCTATTTCTGATTCTTCTACTTATACATTTCTAGAAGCAAAAACTATGCTCGATACTTTTGAAGGCAATACTGATGGATGCTACTTATATTCCCGTCATACTTCACCTTCAAATTTATACCTAAGTGAAGCTTTGGCTGCTATGGAAGGAACGGAAACTGCCAATGTAGCTGGTTCGGGAATGGGAGCGATTACTCCTACCATTTTACAAATTTGCGGCGCTGGAGATCATATTGTTTCAAGCCGGACTATTTACGGCGGAACGTACGCATTTTTAAAGAATTTTACACCACGGATGAATATTAAAACTTCATTTATCGATATTACAGATTTAGCAATGGTAGAAGCCGCCATTACCGAAAAAACAAAAATGATTTATTGTGAATCTGTAAGCAATCCTTTATTAGAGGTTGCTGATATTAAAGGCTTATCCGCTTTAGCAAAAAAACACCATTTAAAATTAATTATCGATAATACTTTTTCGCCTTTATCACTTTCACCTGCGCAATTAGGAGCCGATGTGGTAATACATAGTTTAACAAAATTCATTAACGGATCTTCCGATACCATGGGTGGCGTTGTTTGTGCTTCAGCAGATTTTATCAACGCTCAAAAAAGTGTGATTGATGGCGCAAGTATGCTACTTGGTTCTTCGATGGATTCGTTACGCTCCTCATCAATTTTAAAAAATATGAGAACCTTACATATTCGTATGAAACAACACAGTAAGAATGCTTTATTTTTAGCTGAAAAATTTGAGGCTGATGGGTTAAAAACTGTGTATCCGGGTTTAAAATCACATCCGTCACACGAAATTTTTAAATCGATGATGAATGCCGAATACGGCTTTGGTGGAATGCTAACTATTGACACTGGATCATTAGAAAAAGCAAATAATTTAATGGAATTAATGCAAGAAAAAAATGTTGGTTACTTAGCAGTTAGTTTAGGGTTTTATAAAACACTTTTTTCTGCTCCCGGAACCTCAACATCATCTGAAATACCTGAAAACGAACAAAAAGAAATGGGTTTATCTGATGGTTTAATTCGGTTTTCTATCGGATTGGATAATGATATTGAACGCACGTATCAAATCATTAAAAATTGTATGTTAAAAACAGCTATTTTATAACTAAATTATGAATGAAGTAATCGCTTTTGGAATTTTATCTTTTACGTCTTTTTTTACGTTGATAAATCCTTTTGGAACCATGCCTATTTTTATGACGATGACTGCTGATTTAGATCAAAGTCACAGAACAAAAACGGCACAAAAAGCATCGATAGTTAGTTTTATTACTATTTTAATTTTTGCTTTTTCTGGTCAATTGTTATTTAACTTTTTTGGAATATCCGTTAATAGTTTTAGAATTGTAGGTGGTGTGATTTTCTTTTTAATGGGGATGGATATGCTACATGCAAGATTAGGTAAAGTAAAATTGAAAGATCCTGAAGTAAAAAATTATGTAAATGACATTTCCGTAACACCTTTAGCAATCCCTATGATTTGTGGCACAGGGGCTTTAACAAATGCAATTGTGATGATGGAGGATGCAGATTCAATAGAGAAAAAAGCAGTTTTAATTTTTACGGCTTTCTTAGTAATTTTACTCACCTATATAATACTATATAGCTCATCAAAAATTATAAAAATTATTGGTCAAACTGGTATTAATGTTATGATGCGTTTAATGGGATTAATTGTAATGGTTATTGCTGTAGAATTTTTCTTTAGCGGATTAAAACCAATACTTATTGATATTTTTAACGCTCTTTAAATTCCCCAGAAACGTTTTGCAAACTCTTTTAAATCTTTTTTAGAAGGTGGTTTCCCTGAAAACGGAACCATATCCCAACGATTTCCTTCTTCTTTTAATTCAAAACGAAAGACAGATGTGCTAACATCGTTTGGATTTAATAAAGGATATCGCAAATCTAAATATTGCACATTCTTGGTAGAATCAATCGGAACTAGATTGTAATAATTATTACTAAACCAAGTTAGCGTTTTTATATCAGGATGATTTACATTTAATAAATCACGCGTTTTAGGTATTGTTAAAATAGTATCTATTGCTGCTTTAGAATCGAGTAAAGAGTAGAATCCTACTTTATAATCGGTATCTGTTTCTGCAATTCCATACCATAAAACATTATTAAAAATTGTTGGCTGTACAGAGTATCTACTATAAGATGTTTCCATCTTATCAAAAGATTCTTTAAAAACAGAATCTACATAAATCTTATTACCAAGAGTAAATAACATATAAGCAGAACTAATATAAATTCCTGCTTTCACCCAAGATTTTCTTCTTGTTCGTTCTCTATTGTAAAACATCGCTACAATTAAACACACTAAAAACGGAAGTGTATATATAGGATCAACAACCGAGATATTATTAAACGCAACTCGATAATCAGAAAATGGTAAAAATAATTGTGTCCCGTAAGGCGTAAAACTATCTAAAATAGGATGCGTAAAAATCGATAAAAAGTATAACCAAATCCAGTTTTTAAATGTTGTAGTTCCTACCCTTTTTTTGGTGTCATATAATTTATAGGTAATCCATCCGAAGAGAAAAGATCCTAAAATAGCGAATAAAATAGAATGCATAAATCCACGGTGAAAAGCCATTGCATCAATTTCATTTCCGTATAGCCAACCACCAATAAACACGTCTAAATCTGGTATTGTACCACCAATAGCACCGAACAATAATGCTTTGTTTCCAATCTTTTTTCCGAGTACTAATTCACCGCAAGCAGCACCTAAAACAATTTGAGTTAATGAATCCATAGTTGGCAAAAGTACTAAACGAATTCTACTTGTATAATTCTATACAAAATCGTAACATTACAAACCGAAAAACACTACAGAATGCAAGACGATAAAAACTTATCTGAAATTAATATTGAAGATCAAAAAATCATCGAGAATAAAGAATTAAATATATGGGAAGCACTGATTCCTGTAATTATTTTAATGGGGATGCTTTATTATAATATCAGATATGAAGATGGGGCTTGGTTAGGAGATTACTCTAATCAATATATTTTATTGATGGGTGGTTTAGCTGCTGCCGGAGTTGGCTTTTTTAACAAGGTTTCTATCCAAAGAATGATTGCCGAAGTTTTAGAAAACTGGAAAAGTGTTTTTGTACCTATTATGATTTTATTTTTAGTCGGTGCTTTAGCAGGAACTTGGTTGGTAAGTGGTATAATACCTGCCATGGTGTATTACGGATTACAAGTGTTAAGCCCTGCTATATTTTTGCCAGCATCTGTAATAATTGCAGCCATTATATCAATTGCCACTGGTAGTTCTTGGACCACTTCAGCAACTGTTGGTATTGCATTGGTAGGAATTGGTAGTGCATTAGGAATTCCGACAGGAATGATTGCTGGTGCTGTAATTTCTGGAGCCTATTTCGGAGATAAAATGTCGCCACTTTCTGACACTACAAATTTAGCCCCTGCCATGGCTGGTACCGATTTATTTACACATATAAAATATATGGCGTATACCACAGTACCAACAATTGTAATTACACTTATTGTTTTTAGCATTTTAAGTGCTACAATTAATACTACTGGTAGTGCAGATATCAGTAACTTATTAACTAGTATTCAAAACACTTTTCATATTTCACCTATATTATTTATAGTTCCTGCAGTTGTTATTGCAATGATTTTATTAAAAACAAAACCTTTAATAGCTCTAGGTACTGGTGTGATACTTGCTGCAATCTTTGCCTTTCTTTTTCAAGGAAACATATTAGATACACTTACAGAATCTAGATTTCAATCTGTTTTAAATGCAATTTTAACTGATACGCAAGTACAAACTGATAATGAAAAATTAACAGAATTGTTTAGCTCTGGCGGAATTATAGGAATGCTATGGACAATCTTATTAATTATATGCGCTATGGTTTTTGGAGGTATTATGGATGCTATTGGTGCTTTAGCAAAACTTACAAAAGCTTTATTAACCGTTGCCTCTTCTGTATTCGGATTATTTGCAAGTACTGTTATTAGCTGCTTAGGATTAAATATTATTGCTTCTGACCAATATCTAGCCTTAGTAATTCCCGGAAAAATGTTTAAACAAGCTTACGAAGATAAAGGCTTAGCACCAGAAAATTTAAGTAGAACGCTAGAAGATTCAGGAACTGTAACCTCGGTATTAATTCCGTGGAATACTTGTGGAGCCTATCAATCTGGTGTGTTAGGCGTAGGTGTTGGCGAATACGCTTTATATGCAATTTTTAATTACTTAAGTCCGTTTATGACTTTGTTATTTGCTGCTTTCAGAATTAAAATTAGAGAAATTTCAAAAAAATAATAGCAAGCCTCACTTTAATAGTGAGGCTTTTTTATATGATACAAATAGCCTCCACAAAAGATATTGAATTACTAACCAACATTGCTTTGCTTTCTAAAGCATATTGGGGCTATCCTAACGAGTTAATAGAAAGTTGGCGAAGTGATTTAACTGTTACTCCTAAAATGATTGAAGATGCATTTGTTTATAAATTCGTTCAAAACAATAAAATTGCAGGATTTTACATTCTAAATCAACCAATAAAAAATAATATTGAACTAGAGATGTTATTTATTCTTCCTGAATTTATAGGAAAAGGGATTGGTAAAAGATTATTATTACATGCTTTTGAAAAGGCTCGTAAACTAAACATTAACAAACTAACTTTGTTAGCGGATCCGAATGCGGTAGATTTCTATAAAAGTCAAGGGTTTATAATCATTGATAAAAAAGAAAGTACTATTCCGAATCGGTTTTTACCAATAATGCAGGCAGATTTAACAGTGTAGATAGTACTAAAAGCAACCAAGGTAATCCGTGTAATAAAACATCAAACCAATCTTTAAATTGCATTGCTTGTTCACCTGAAAAAGCATTTCCACCTAAAATCCATTTTAGTTTACCAACAATATGTGGCGGATTAAAAGGAGCCAACCCTAAGGTTAAACTTGCTATTAAAAATAGTTTCCAATTACTTTTTAATTGACTTTTCATACTCATATATCAATTATAACTTATCTGCCATATTATGGCTAAATAAACCAGTTCCAAACAACTCCAAAACGAATAACAAAATCACGATACGGATTACCTGAAGTCGATAAGTAATTCTTTTT
Organism: Tenacibaculum retecalamus; assembly: GCF_027941755.1. Taxonomy (NCBI): domain Bacteria; kingdom Pseudomonadati; phylum Bacteroidota; class Flavobacteriia; order Flavobacteriales; family Flavobacteriaceae; genus Tenacibaculum; species Tenacibaculum retecalamus. The sequence goes on from NZ_CP115916.1 coordinate 2,488,940, forward strand.
TAAGAAAAAAGAACTCACATTATCTGCTTTAAAATAAATACGCGTTCTACGCACTCTGGCGTTAAAAAACACATCAACCGTAGGATAACCTATTTCAGTATCATTTTGTAACCTGAATTCAGCTAATAACGGATTATAAGCATTGGCTTTGTATTCTGAAAAATAATTTAACGTGGTTCCTATTTGCACGTATAAAGGATCTCCTTTAAACCAACTATCAGAATAATACAAAGTGTTTCTTGTTACCATTTCTGGCACTCTAAATACATCGCTACCGTTTGCTACTTTCTGGTACATTACCGTATTATCTAACGCAAATTTCCCGAAAGTAAATTCTTTTGATACTTTTGCTTTTAAATAATTAACACTTCCCGAAAATTGTTTTGGAGAACTCGTTTCATCAAAATAAGTGTAATTATTAATATTGGTAATATCTACGGATGCATTTCCCCATTTAGACTCAAATACCCCACCTAATGTTCTGGTTCCTACGGACGCAAAATCATTTTCCCAATTGTAATCGTTATAACTACTTTGGTGCAGTAAAAAATTAAAGTTTGGTAATTTGTTACTTATTTCTAAATGCGCTTTTACCGTAAATAAACTATCTTTTTTATAAAAAGCTTCAGCTTTTATATTGTTTCCTGAAAGACGCCCGCTACCTGGTGTTAAATTACCAGATGCATTTATATAGAAGTTTTTTATTTTTCCGTTCCAATTTGCTCCGAAGGAAACGGCATCTCCCTTTAATTTATTCTTAGTGATTCCTACTAAATTGTTTTGCAAGTTTTCATATCCGTAATTATATGTACTATATCCTGTTTTCACTCTAAAATTCCCTAATACATATTTAGAATTAAAATCTAAAAATACCTCGTTATTATACACTAAAAAATTAGCCTTATCACTTACTTTTCCTGTTGTGTTTGCAACTCCAAAAACATCTGGAGTTGCCGCCGATTGATTGAAACGATAATATTTAGAATTTCTAGTAAAAGAATGTCCTATTTTTAAATTTGAAAAATCATTTTCATGCAAACTATCTTTTGCTGATAACAGCTTAAATGTCTGTTCAAAATGTAATCGTTTTCCTTCTAGTGTGTTTTCTGCATCATTTAAATTGATGTCTAACCTACCTCTATTACCACTAAAATTAGGGTCATCTCGAAGAAAAGCAGCTAATGACTCCGCTGTTAAACCGCCGTTTTCTTGATTGAAAAAATCTTGATTAACTGCTTGCCCTTTTATAGCATATTGCCCTTTTGAACTTTCATACTTAAAACTCATTCTAAAATTACCAGAACTAGCCAATGATTGCCTATAAGCGCCCAATGATCGGAGCCCCTTATACGAGATTCCTACATTAAATCGTTTCGAAAAATTGGTCGTAAATAAGAAATCTAAAACCTGTCCTTGCTCTAACCCTGTTCTATATAAAACTTCGGTTGTTGGCGTTGGCACATGGTAATAATCAACATCTTCAATTTCGAAAAAACCAAATTGCTTGGCACGAAAACCAATATCAGGAAACTGAGAAATATCTTTAAAATTATATCCTAAGTTATTAAATGTTTGCCCTTGATTATGAAATGGCAATAACTCGAAATTGTCCTTTCTTAAGAAATTAAACTTATAATGTTTTTTTAACGTAAGTGTAGTATCTACAATGGTAGTATCGTTTTTAAAAGAGATTATTTTATAATCTGTATACTTCGTTTTTCCACTAAGTTTTACATTAATTTCATTATTAGATATTGAATCTGAATTTTGATTTAACCCTCCGTTAAAACCTCCTAATCCACCATCTAATTGCCTAATTTGAGAAAAAAGCAACTGTACACTTATCAAACAAAAAAACACTAAAAAACTTTTCTTCATAGCTACAAAAGTAAAATAATTAAACGAAACCGATACGACCAAAACGGTATAAACCTATGTTAAAGTATATTACTTCATGTATTCTCTTTTTTTATAAAATATTATTTTAATTTCTTTGAAAACTGTTAATTTGCAATATGTTAGAATTAAATTATAGTGGTCATGTTTTAGAGGCAGGTACTGATGAAGCTGGTAGAGGCTGTTTATCTGGACCAGTAGTTGCGGCGGCAGTTATTTTACCTGAAAATTTTCATCATGATTTACTGAATGATTCTAAGCAAATTTCAGAAAAAAAACGTCAAGAACTACGTCCGTATATAGAAGAACACGCATTGGCCTTTGGCGTTGCTTTTATTGATCATAAAGAAGTAGACGAAATAAATGTTTTACAAGCATCTATAACTGGTATGCAACGCTCTATAGAACAACTTTCTCCGCAACCTGCATTTATTATTGTTGATGGCAATAAGTTTAAACCTTACAAGGAAATTCCGCATGAAACTATTATAAAAGGAGATGCTAAATTCATGAGTATTGCAGCAGCATCTGTATTAGCAAAAACATATAGAGATGAGTATATGGAAAAAATTCATCAAGAATACCCGCAATATAATTGGAAAAAAAACAAAGGCTACCCTACAAAAGAACATCGAAACGCTATTCGTGAATTTGAGCCAACTCCTTATCACCGAATGACTTTTAAATTACTTCCCGAACAATTTAAATTAAAACTTTAGTTTCTCTATTTTTGTCTTCCAATATTTTAGAAGATGATTAAAAGAACGCGTGCAGAAATTAGCAAATGTATTATTCATAAAGTTGCTAATAAATACAATAGTGGTCAAAATTCTTTCTCAGAAAGCTTAGTTCGTTTCGATGAAGAAAGCTACGAATTACTGATGCCTTTTTTATTAAAAAACTTTGGTACAGTAACACAAAGTTATCGTTTTAACCATCATGCAGATGTTCGTTTGAACGAGATTAACAAATACACTTCTGATATTTTTGAAGATGAAAACACCTTTATCGAGCATTCTAAAAACATTGTAAATCACTTATACGAACAATCAAATTCTGCCAATATAAAAACTGGTGATGTTTTGGTGGTTTATTTTGAAGGCATTGAATATAAAGACATATTGACCGAAGCTGTTGGGGTTTTTAAAATTGAAAGTAAAGTAGATTTTTTACAAACCTATTTAGATGATGATAGTTTTGATGTAGTTGTTCAGAAAGGAATTTCAACAAAAAAACTAGACAAAGGATGTTTAATCATAAATTCTTCAGATACTGAAGGAACCGTAATCTTATCAGTAGATAACAATAACTATGATGCGCAATATTGGATTAAAAATTTCTTAAACGCGAAATTTGCGGATGATCGTAATTTACATACTCAGAATTATTTAGAGATGTGTAAAGATTTTTCTGAAGAAATCATTAAACCTGAATTTGGTAAGCAAGAACAAAGTAATTTCTTGGCAAGTACAGTTGATTATTTTAAAGAACATGAAAATGTAGATTACCACGGTTTTAAAGAAGAAATTTTTGAGGATGAAAAACATAAAGGTATGTTTGAAGACTACAAAAAACACTTTGAAGGCTTAAATGATGTTTTAATCCGTAATAACTTTGAAGTTTCAGATGCAGTATTAAAAAAAGAAAAAAGTAAGTTTAAAACTGAATTTAAACTCGACACTAACATTCTAATTAAAATTGATGTAGACGCACCTGATGCTTCTTCAGAATATCTAGAACAAGGTTATGATGAAGAGAAAAAAATGAAATATTATAAAGTATTTTACAATACAGAAAAATAAGAATTAAAAAAGGGAACGTTTAAAACGTTCCCTTTTTTAATTCTTATTTTTTAATGTCATTCTGAACTTGTTTCAGAATCTCATCGTTAGATTCTTACTCCTTCTCAGCCATTTTCTTAACGTAATCGGTAATAATAACAATTTGAGTAGGCTCTACTTTACCTTCAATATAATTTGCATTTTCATGATCTAAAGAAATTCTACGAACAGCCGTACCTTGCTTAGCCACCATGCTAGAACCTTTTACTTTTAAATCTTTAATCAATACTACAGAATCTCCAGCTTGTAAAATAGCTCCGTTTGCATCTCTATGAATTATTTTTTCGCTTTCATCTAAGTGATCTCCACTTTCTTTAGCATAACGTAAATCATCATCTTCTAAATACAACATATCTAACAAATCTTGAGGCCATCCTTCTTTACGAAGTCTAGATAACATTCTCCAAGCAACAACCTTTACAGCTCTATGCTCACTCCACATACTATCATTTAAACAACGCCAGTGATTTGCTTCTGTTTTTTCAGCATCTTCAATTTGTTCAGTACAAGTATCACAAGCTAACAAGCTTCCATCAACTCCTCCAATAGACATTGGCTTAACTTCATAAATTGATAAATTATCTTTTGAAGCACATAACTCACATTGATTTCCACTTCTATCTTGTAATTCTTTTAATAAACTCATTTTTTTAATCTATAAATTAAGATCTGTAAAAATACATTTTTATTTTTCTTCAAGCTTTTATAATAGTTAAAAAGTGATTTTACCCTTCAGTAAAACAAAAAAAGCTTGGAAGATTAAATCTTCCAAGCTTTTTTTAATATATTTCTTAAAATAAAAGGTTAATCTTCTAAATACAATTCGATTAATCCTTTTGGCGTTTCTACTTCAATTGTTTTATGCTCTCGATCTACTTTTTTAATAAAGTCATCAATCATAGGAATAAAAATTTCGGTATCTCCGTTTTCAATTTCAAAAAGAGGTTGCGCTGCTTTATCATTTATATATGCTAAAGTACCTACCTCCCCGTAGTTTTTATCAATAATCGTAAAACCTATAACTTCGTGGTAATAAAATTTATTTCCAGTAAGTTTTGGCAGTAAATTTAAAGGCAAATAGATTCCTGCTCGCATAATAGCATCAGCATCTTGTTCGGTATCTACATCTTCAAATTTTACACGAAACATAGTGCTTTTACTTAACGAAGATTTTTCAATAAAAAAAGGAACCAGATTATTGCCTAAATCGACAAAAACTGATTCCAAATTTTCGTAAAGATCGGGTTCATCAGTGTCTAACTTAATAACCACTTCACCCTTAAAACTATGTTTTTTAACGATTTTGCCAAGATAAAAACAATCTTCTTTTTGCATCATCATTATAGTACAGTTTTTATTCTTCGCTATCTGCTCCGTTATCTGCAGCTACTTCTTCACTATCTGCAACAGGTGCAGCAGGAGTATTAGCAGCAATACGTGCAGCGTTTACAGCTTTTTCAGCTTCTAAAGCTTTTGCTTTTGCATCAGCATCTGCCTTTGCTAAACCATCAACTTTACCAGCTACTAAACCAGTTTTTTCCTCTAACCAAGCTGCAAATTTAGCATCTGCTTGTTCTTGTGTTAAAGCTCCTTTTTTAACTCCACCAGCTAAATGATTCTTTAATAAAACACCTTTATAAGATAAAATGTTTCTTGCAGTATCAGTTGGTTGAGCACCTTTTTGTAACCACTCTACAGCTGTATCAACATCTAAGTCGATTATTGCAGGGTTAGTGTTAGGATTGTACGTTCCGATTTTTTCTAAATAACGACCATCTCTTTTTGATCTTGAATCAGCAGCTACTACCCAGTAAAAAGGTTTTCCTTTTTTACCGTGTCTTTGTAATCTAATTTTTACAGGCATAATTTTTAATTTTTAATTTTTAAGGTACGCGACCTTGATTATTAACAAATCTTATCATCTCGTGATAAGTGGGCGCAAATGTATAGTTTTTTTTTCACTAAAAACTAAAAACGTAACATTATTACAATAAAAAAGAGCCTGAAAAACAAGCTCTTAAGAAAATTTAGGTGAGTTTATATATTATAATACTCTAACATCAACTGCGTTTAAACCTTTTTTTCCTTCTTTAAGATCAAATTCTACTGTATCACCTTCTCTAATCTCATCGATTAAACCTGATACATGTACAAAATACTCTGTGTTTGATCCTGACTCAGTAACAAATCCAAAACCTTTAGATTCGTTAAAGAACTTTACTGTTCCTTCTTTCATTGTAAAAAATATTATATTTAATAAAGTGCAAAGATACTTCTATAATTCGACTCTTAAATAATTTAATTTCAATAATGCTAAAACTTAACATCTACGTAACAATAGATTATGTGTTTTTATTGACTATAAAACTCAATATCACGTTACAAACTCGTTAATAACTTCTACTAAAAACAACACAAATTCTTCGTATTTTTACACTTTACTTATACCTAAACGCTTCAATAAAACACTCTAGATGTATTTAATTTTTGATACTGAAACTACCGGACTACCTAAAAGTTGGAATGCGCCTATTACTGACACTAATAATTGGCCTAGAGCAACACAAATTGCTTGGCAATTACATGATGAATTAGGTAATTTAATTGAGCATAATGATTTCCTTATCAAACCTAACGGATTTAATATTCCGTATGATGCAGAAAGAATTCATGGTATTTCTACCGACTTAGCACAAGAACAAGGGATTGAGCTTTCTGAAGGTTTAGCTTTATTTAATGAAGCTTTAAGTAAAACAAAATTTATTGTTGGTCAAAACCTTGCTTTCGACATCAATATTATGGGATGTGAATTCCATCGTTTAGGTGTTGATAATAATTTAACAGAACTACCAATATTAGATACTTGTACCGAGCATACAGCAAAAATGTGTCAGATTCCTGGTGGTCGTGGTGGTAAATTTAAATTACCAACATTAACCGAATTACACCAACATTTATTTGGAGATGGTTTTGGAGATGCTCACAACGCAACTGCCGATGTAGAAGCGACAACTAGATGTTTTTTAGAGTTAATTCGTTTACGTCAGTTTACCAAAGAGCAACTTCAGGTTACAGACGACTTTTTTGATCGTTATACCCAAAACAATCCTAGCGTTACTCAAATCATAGGCTTAAATCACTTAAATCTTAAAAGAGAAAGTGAAAAAATTCGCGCTAGAAAAGAAAAAGCAAAAGGGGAAACAACAACAATAAGCACTAATGAAGGTTTAGCTGAATTAAAAAATAGTCAGTTTGCACACCTTCATAACCATACACAATACTCGGTTTTACAATCTACCATACAAATTGGCAACATTGTAAAAGCTGCTGCAAAAGACAACATGTCGGCAGTTGCAATGACCGACACCGGTAATATGATGGCTGCTTTTCATTTTGTGCAAGCAGTTTTAAACCACAACAAAGCTGTTGATTCGGCTAATATTGAAGCAATAGAAAAAGGGGAAGAACCTACACAAAAACCTTTAAAACCAATTGTTGGCTGTGAGTTTAATATATGTACCGATCATACTAATAAAAGTCAAAAAGACAACGGTTACCAAGTTGTTTTATTAGCTAAAAATAAAAAAGGATATCACAACTTAGCAAAAATGTCGTCTATTGCTTTTGTTGATGGTTTTTATTACATCCCAAGAATTGATAAAAAAGTAGTTGAACAATACAAAGAAGACATTATTGTACTTACAGGTAGTTTGTACGGTGAAGTACCTAGTAAAATATTAAATGTTGGTGAAGCCCAAGCTGAAGAAGCATTGCTTTGGTGGAAAGAACAATTTGGCGATGATTTATATATTGAATTAATGCGCCACAATCAAGAAGATGAAAAAGTTGTTAATGAAACACTTTTAAAATTTTCAAAAAAACACAACGTAAAAACAGTTGCATCAAACAACACTTTTTATTTAAGTAAAGAAGATGCAAATGCACACGATATTTTATTGTGTGTAAAAGATGGAGAAAAACAGGCAACTCCAAAAGGAAGAGGTCGTGGCTATCGTTATGGTTTACCAAACGACGAATATTACTTTAAATCATCCGATGAGATGAAAACTTTATTTGCCGATCTTCCTGAAGCAATCATTAATATTCAAGAAATCGTTGATAAAATTGAGCCATACACGTTAGCTCGTGATGTACTATTACCTGCTTTTGATATTGCTGATGAGTTTAAAGATGAAAAAGATAATGAAGATGGTGGTAAAAGAGGTGAAAACAATTTTCTAAGACATTTAACCTATGTAGGTGCCAAAAAACGATACGGCGAAATAACCGATAGTATTCGCGAACGTTTAGATTTTGAGCTAGAAGTAATTGAAAAAACTGGATATCCTGGATACTTCTTAATCGTTGAAGATTTTATCCGCGAAGCGAGAAACATGGATGTTTCTGTAGGATCTGGGCGTGGTTCTGCAGCTGGATCGGTAGTTGCTTATTGTTTATGGATTACCAATATAGACCCGATTAAATACGATTTACTTTTTGAGCGTTTCTTAAATCCCGAACGTGTATCAATGCCCGATATTGATATTGATTTTGATGATGAAGGGCGTGGTCGTGTAATGGATTATGTAATTAATAAATACGGTGCCAATCAAGTAGCACAAATTATTACTTACGGAACCATGGCGGCAAAATCTTCTATTAGAGACACTGCTCGTGTATTAGATTTACCACTTTTTGAAGCTGATAGAATTGCCAAGTTGATTCCTGGAATGAAGCTAAAGAAAATATTTTCTTTGGATGAAAAAACCTTAAAGGAAAAACTTCGTGCTGAAGAAATAGAATTAGTAAACGAACTAAAAAGACTTTCTAACGGAAATGATTTAATGGCTGAAACCATTAATAAGGCTAGAATTTTAGAAGGTTCTGTTCGTAACACTGGTATTCATGCCTGTGGTGTAATTATTACTCCCGACGATATTACCAAATTCGTACCTGTTGCGCTTGCCAAAGATTCCGACATGTATGTAACTCAGTTCGACAACTCAGTCGTTGAAGATGCTGGTTTACTAAAAATGGATTTCTTAGGATTAAAAACGCTAACCTTAATTAAGGATACCGTTAAAATTGTAAAAGCACGACACGATGTACTTTTAGATCCTGAAACTTTTCCGTTAGATGATGTAAAAACCTATGAGCTTTTCCAAAGAGGAGAAACTGTTGGTATTTTTCAATATGAATCTCCCGGAATGCAAAAACACATGAGATCTTTAAAACCTACCGTTTTTGAAGATTTAATTGCCATGAATGCCTTGTATCGTCCGGGACCGATGGAATATATCCCTTCTTTTATCCGAAGAAAACACGGAGATGAAGAAATAGAGTACGATTTACCTGCAATGGAAGAATATCTTGCTGAAACCTACGGAATTACCGTATACCAAGAGCAGGTAATGTTATTGTCGCAAAAATTAGCTGATTTTACCAAAGGTGAAGCCGATGTACTTCGTAAAGCCATGGGTAAAAAACAAATTGCGGTTCTTGATAAAATGAAACCAAAGTTTGTAAAACAAGCAATTGCAAATGGTCATGATGAAAAAAAGCTAGAAAAAATTTGGACGGATTGGGAAGCCTTTGCTTCTTATGCTTTTAACAAATCGCACTCTACTTGCTATGCTTGGATTGCTTATCAAACTGCGTATTTAAAAGCTCATTATCCTGCTGAATATATGGCGGCAGTTCTTTCTAATAATATGAACGACATTAAATCGGTTTCATTTTTTATGGAAGAATGTAAACGTGCCGGAATTACCGTTTTAGATCCTGATGTAAATGAATCTTTTTCTAAATTTTCTGTAAATAAAGAAGGAGCAATTCGTTTTGGAATGGCAGCAATTAAAGGTGTTGGTGGTCTTGCCGTAAAAGCAATTATTAATGAACGTGAAGAGAATGGTCACTTTTCTTCTGTTTTTGATCTTGCTAAACGAGTTGATTTACGGGTAGCTAATAAAAAAGCATTTGAAGGCTTAATTTTAGCCGGTGGTTTCGATTCTTTTACAAATACACACAGAGCACAATATTTTGTAGAGGATGAAAAGAATCAAAAATTTATAGAAAAAGCATTGCGTTTTGGTAACAAATACCAAGAAAATCAGAATTCTTCTCAGGTTTCTTTATTTGGTGGTGGTTCTGAAGAAGAAATGCCTGAACCAATTATTCCTACTTGTGATACTTGGGGAACCATGGAGCTATTAGGAAGAGAAAAAGAAGTGGTGGGAATTTATATTTCTGCGCATCCGTTAGATGATTTTAAAAACGAACTGAAGTTTTGTAACGCTGCACTATCTCATTATAACGACCTTCCTAAATACGAAGGCATGGCATTGTCTTTTGGTGGTATTGTAACCGATGTACAACATCGTATATCTAAAGCAGGAAAAGGATGGGCTACTTTTTTTATTGAAGATTATAGTGAGAATTTTGAGTTTAGAATTTTCGGAGAGGAATACCTTAGGTTTAAACACTTTTTGGTACCTAACTCTTTCTTGTTTGTAAAAACAATGGTAAAACCAGGATGGACAAATAAAGAAGGTCTAAAAGGTGAACCTAGAGTAAGCTTTAATGAGTTCTTATTACTTCATGATATTATGGATAAAATGTGTAAAAAAATAACCATAAAGATGCCTTTACAAGAAGTAAAAGAAAACAGGATTAAAGATTTACAGCATTTATTTGCAACTAATAGAGGTACTCAAAACTTACATTTTACCATTTGGGATACCGAAGAAAAAATAGAACTGAATTTACCCAGTAGAAATACTAAAATTAAAATTTCTAACGAGTTTTTAAAATTATTAGACGAGCAACATATTAATTATAAATTGAATTAATTTTTTTGATTATTCGTAACCATCGACCTGAATTCATTTCAGGTTTACATCGCAAATCATTACTTAATCGTATAATGAGATTCCGAAATAAATTCGGAATGACGTTAAAATTATAATTATGGCTTGAAATGGATATTCAAAATTCTTATTTCAAAAAAATCAAAATAATCTTAACTGCTTTTTCTAATTCAGCAGATAACTGAGTTTCATCCCAAGGATGTTTTACATTAAAAACATGATCTGCTCCTTCAATAACTTGTAGTTTACTATTAATATTCCATTTATTGAGTTCTTTTGCTTCATTAATAGAGATTGAAGTGTCATTATCTCCATGGATGATTAAATGTGGAATCTTTAATTTCTCTTCAGCAGATTTAATATTTAAACGAGTTTCATTAGCTTTAAAATCTTTATAAAACTGATAATAATGAGGCATTTGTTGCTTCGTTCTTCCGTTTACAACATACTTAACACCAGATTCTTTCCATTCTTTTAAATCTCCAACAGTAGCAGTACGTTTAGCTAAATCACTTACACTTGCTAATGTAACCAGTTTTGTAATTCTAGCATCTTCTGATGCTTTTATTATTGAAATACCTCCTCCTCTGCTATGACCAATTACACTGATAGTACTTGTGTTAACATTTTCACTCTCTTTAAAATAAGAAGATACCCAATCTAACACATCGTTTAAATCATCCAATTCTTTGGTGTAGTTATTATTCCCGAAAGCTTCTAAATCTGGAAAATCAATGGGGTTTTCTATAGTTCCTCCGTTATGAGAAAAGTTAAATTTAACGAAACAAAATCCTGCATTAGCAAAATATTCAGCCATTAAATTCCAAGCTCCCCAATCTTTAAAACCTTTATAACCATGACAAAAAATAACAATCGTTTGATTACTCTTTTCTTTTGAAGAAAATACATCAATTAAAATAGGTTTTTTATCAACTCTATCTAGAATTATATTCTTTTTGATTTCCATAATGAGAATTATTTTAACTAGTCAACTCTCTAAACAGACTTTCTAAGTTTTTATTCTCGGTGTTTAAACCAAGTATTTTCAATCCGTTTTCTTGGGCGAAGTCGAAAATTACTGGGCGCATATCTTCTGATGTTTCAAAAGTAAGTATCCAGTTATTTTCTACCGTATTTTTATAATAAACAATATTTGGTAAACGCTGTATAAATTGTTCTTCTAACTTATAATCAAACGTAACTTTTATTGTTTGTTCTTTGCTTGTTTTAAGTTCAGAAATTGGTTTATCAACAACCAACTCTCCTTTATTTATAATAATTACGCGATCGCAAACCGCCTCTACCTCTTGCATAATATGTGTAGATAATAAAACTGTTTTATTCTTCCCAAGCTCTTTTATCAACTCACGAATTTCAACCAATTGATTCGGATCTAAACCTGTAGTTGGCTCATCTAAAATTAATACTTCTGGGTCGTGTAAAATAGCAGCTGCTAATCCCACTCTTTGACGATATCCTTTTGATAATTGATTGATTTTCTTATGTGCTTCTACTGATAATCCAACTTGTTGAATAATAGTTTCTAGTTTTTCTTTTTTAACTTGATGTAAAGATGCTTGAAACTGTAAATACTCTCGCACATACATATCTAAATATAACGGATTGTGTTCAGGTAAGTATCCTATTTTTTTCTGTGCTTCAATAGGGTTTTTAACAACATCTATTTCGCTTACAAAAACAGCTCCTTCACTTGGCTGAATAAATCCGGTTAAGATTTTCATCGTGGTAGATTTCCCTGCTCCGTTTGGCCTAAAAAACCAACAATCTCTCCTTTTTTTGCTTCAAAAGAAATATCATTCACTGCTTTTTGCGTTCCGTAAATTTTAGATATAGAAGTAAGTTGTATCGACATATTTTTATCAAGTGAGGTTCTGAAATAAAATCAGAATAAGGTAAATTATCGTACTTCTTCGAGCGCAGTCGAGAAGTTTATTTTCTTTTATAAGAAACGAAACTGTAATCGTATTTATTTTTTTCATCAGCTTTACAATCTTCTCTAGATATTTCTTTCCAAACATCTAAATCAATTGTTGGAAAAAAAACATCTGCTTCAAAATCGTGATGAACAATAGTAACATCTAACTGATCAACCAATCCCTTTTCGATCGCTTGTTTATAAATTTGGGCACCTCCAATTATAAAAACATCTGAGTCTTTTTTCGACAATTCTATCGCTTCTTCAATTGAGTTTGCTACCAAACATCCATCTTTAAAATAATCATTATTCCTGGTTATAATAATCGATGTTCTATTAGGTAATGGCTTTCCAATACTTTCGAAAGTATTACGCCCCATTAAAATATGATGCCCCGAAGTAACTTTCTTAAACCGTTTTAAATCCGCAGGCAAATGCCAAATTAAATCGTTATCTTTTCCTAAAGCATTATTTTTTGCTATTGCAGCAATTATTGTAATCATAAATTGTATTTAATGAACGGCTATATGCTTTTTGCCCATTCTTTAATATAACTTGTTAAATCTCTTTTTCTTGTAATAGCTTCATCCAAAACATCCGTTTTTATATTATCAACTAAGGTTTTAATTGCTTCTAAAACTTTTTCGTCATTAATATCAGCTATTTTATCGTAAAGGGAATCTTTTAAAACATCAACATTTGTAGTCATCTTATATATTTTTTAGTTCCTCTTACAAAGTTAGTAAAGAAATTATAAAAAATAAAGTTAAATTACACTGCCACAGCTCCTTTAATATGGGCGTGTGGATTGTAATCTATTAATTCGAAATCTTCAAAAGTAAAGTCTTCAATGTTTTTGATTTCAGGATTCATTTTCATTCTTGGTAATGCTCTCGTTTCTCGAGACAATTGCAATTCTAATTGTTCGATATGATTGCTATAAATATGTGCATCACCGAAAGTATGAATAAACTCACCTGCTTCATAACCACAAACCTGAGCAATCATCATTGTAAACAATGCATATGAAGCAATGTTAAACGGAACTCCTAAAAAGATATCGGCACTTCGTTGGTATAATTGACAAGATAATTTTCCGTCTGCCACATAAAACTGAAAAAATGCATGACATGGTGGTAACGCAGCTTTATCGTTAGCAACATTTTCTGAAAACGATTTTGAAGTATCAGGCATTACAGAAGGATTCCACGCTGAAACTAACATTCTACGACTATTCGGGTTCGTTTTTAGCGTTTCAATAACATCTTTTAATTGATCAATCTCATCACTATTCCAATTACGCCATTGATGCCCATAAACAGGTCCTAAATCTCCATTCTTATCAGCCCAAGAATTCCAAATTTTAACGCCGTTTTCTTGTAAGTATTTAATATTCGTATCGCCTTTTATAAACCAAAGCAACTCATATATAATCGATTTTAAGTGCAACTTCTTAGTGGTTACCATCGGAAAACCTTCGCTTAAATCAAATCTCATTTGATGACCAAAAACACTTTTTGTTCCTGTTCCTGTTCTATCACCTTTCTCGTTTCCGTTTTCTAAAACGTGCTTTACTAAATCTAAATATTGCTTCATTATAAGGTAAAAGGTTTTAGGTTAATGGTTAATGGTTAAAGTTTAGATTGGTTATATTTTTTTAATGCTGATATTCTTCTTTGTAAAACCTGGAGTTTTTTAATCGTTATATTTAATTCTTTTTCACTTAAAAAATTCAAGTCACCACAAAGAATTAAATGAGATTCTAATTCATATGCCGAGCCTAAACTAATTTGCAAAAAACGAATAAAATCTTTTTGTGAATCTTTTGCCGATCCTTCAGCTATATTTGCTGCTATAGATATTGAACATCTGTTAATTTGGGAAGTTAATCCGAATTTTTCTTCTAAGGGTAATTTTGAAGTAATTAGGTAAATTTCTTTAACTAGCAATCTGGCTTCATTCCAAACTTCTAATTTTCTAAAATTTCTCATCGTTTACCTTTTTACTTTTACCTTTTACCAAGAACTATCCGATAATCATACCTGCAATTGTTGCCGACATTAAAGAAGCTATTGTACCTCCAATTAATGCTTTCATTCCAAATTCTGATAATGTTTTACGTTGCCCTGGTGCTAATGAACCAATACCACCAATTTGAATACCTATTGAAGCAAAATTTGCAAAACCACACAACATATAAGTTGCCATAATAATAGATTTATTATATGTTAAATGCGTTGCGCTTGCTACATTTTTAAGTTCAGCTAATTGAATATACCCAACAAATTCACTTGCCGCTAATTTAATACCTAACAACTGTCCCATTAAAGCCATATCTTCTTTTGCTACACCAATTAACCACATTAATGGCGCAAAAATGTATCCTAAAATAAACTCTAACTTCAATCCATTATAAGATGTATTTACAGAAATCACTTCATTTAACGAAGTGAAATTCCAACCAAAATACTCAACCCCATTAAAACTCCCAAGCCCTCCTAAAATACCGTTAATCATCGCTATAAAAGCAACAAAAACTAATAACATTGCTCCTACATTCATTGCCAAGTTCAACCCTTCTGTTGTTCCATTTGCAATAGCATCTAAAATATTAGATCCTATTTTATCAGATGAAACTTTTACATCTGTATTTACCTTTTCTGTTTGTGGGTATAACATTTTAGAAATCACTATAGCACCAGGCGCCGCCATAACTGAAGCCGCTAATAAATGCTTTGCATAAAACAACTTCATAATTTCATCATCTCCTCCTAAGAAACCTATGTAAGCTGCTAAAACTGCTCCTGCAACAGTAGCCATTCCACCAATCATTACTAATAACATTTCTGATCGGTTCATTTTTTCTAAATATGCCTTAATCAGTAATGGTGCTTCTGTTTGTCCTAAGAAAATATTTCCTGCAACCGATAAACTTTCCGCCCCTGAAATTTTCAAGATTTTACTTAATGATAATGCCATTACTTTCACTAATTTCTGTATCCACCCTAAATAAAACAACACAGAGGTTAAAGCTGAAAAGAAAATAATGGTTGGTAGTATTTGAAAAGCAAATATAAATCCAAAAGTACTCATATCCGAAATTAACCCTTTAAACAAGAATTCACTTCCGGCTTTTGTAAATTCTAAAATCTGTACAAACCCTTTTCCAATAAATTCAAATATAGCCTGTACAAAAGGGACTTTTAAAACTCCTATTGCAATCACTAATTGAAACGCTAATCCAATACCTACGGTTTTCCAGTCAATTCCTTTTCTGTTTGCGCTAAATAAAAAAGCGATAACTAATAAAGAAAGCATTCCTAAAATACCACGCCATAGACTCTGCATAGAGAATCCTTGACTTGGCACAATTGCATTTGTATCTAATACAACTTCTTCAGCCACAGCAATTACATTTGCTGGTTTTGAAGTAAAATTATACACTACATTTTTTTCAGATAAGGTTAATGTATTATCTGTTAATTCAACCACATTATAATAACGAACCGTGTCTTTTGGTTGTTTGTGGTTAAAAATTAATAAGTTATTTTGATGTATGTAATTTCCTACTGCTTGTAAACTATCTTTCGCTAGTAAAGAATAATTAAAATTGCCTTTAGCTAGTTTTAAAACATCTGATGGATTTATAGAAACTACCGAGCTACCATCGGTGGTAATCGATGAAAAATTCCACTTTTTCTCTATACTTTGACCAAAAGTTAATATGGATGCACAAAGCATTATGAAAGTAAATAATTTCTTCATTTTATCTAATATATTAAGAACGTTTGCTTATTTCGTCGCGAATTTCTGCTGCTAATTCGTAATCTTCATTCGCAACAGCTTCGTTTAATTTTTCGTGTAATTCCTCTAATTGTAAATGCGCATAACCTTTAGCTTCTTCAAACTCTTCCTCTAAAGAAAATTCTATATCATCCGATTCTAAATCTTCTTCTATAATTAATTCTTCATCCATTTTAAGATAAACACCTGCTTTGTCTAAAATATTTTCATATGTAAAAATAGGTGCTTGAAAACGAACAGCTAAAGCAATTGCATCCGAAGTACGTGTATCTATAATTTCTTCAACGCCGTCTCGCTCGCAAATTAAACTCGAATGAAAAACACCATCAACCAATTTATGAATAATAACTTGACTTACTTTGATAGAAAATCTATCAGAAAATGTTTTAAATAAATCGTGTGTAAGAGGTCTTGGTGGGCGAATTTCTTTCTCTAAAGCGATTGCAATAGATTGTGCCTCAAAAGCTCCAATAATAATAGGAAGCGTTCTTGTACCTTCCATTTCACTTAACACCAATGCATAAGCTCCACTTTGAGTTTGGCTATATGAAATCCCCTTAATAGTCAGTTTAATTAAACTCATGTACAATTATCATAAATAACAAAAAAGCTGTCTAATTTTAGGCACTACGCTTCAAATTTAGACAGCCTTCTTAAGTGGGCACAATTTACTAAAAATTATGAGTTCACCTCTAATTTCTATAAAAAGAAAATTTACCCAATTAAATTATGCTTGTTTAAACGCTTTTAGTTTTTCTACTAATTGAGGTACAACCTCAAAAGCATCACCAACAATACCATAATCTGCAGCCTTAAAGAAAGGTGCTTCAGGATCTGTATTGATAACTACTTTTACTTTTGATGCATTAATACCTGCTAAATGCTGAATTGCACCAGAAATACCAATGGCAATATATAAGTTTGAAGCTACTGGCTTACCAGTTTGCCCTACGTGTTCACTATGAGGACGCCATCCTAAATCAGATACTGGTTTAGAACATGCAGTTGCTGCTCCTAAAACAGTCGCCAATTCTTCGATCATCCCCCAGTTTTCTGGCCCCTTCATACCACGACCAGCAGAAACAACGATATCAGCATCAGCAATAGTTACTGTACCACTAGCTTTGTTAATACTTTCTGATTTCACTCCTAACTCCGGTAAAGCCGCATCAAAACTCTCTGTCGATCCGCTTACTGCGTTTTCATGAGCTCCGTACGAATTCTTTGCTACTCCAACTACTTTTTTCTCTGTTGAAATCTCCGTATTGTTAAATCCTTTATTTGAAAAAGCTTTTCTTTTTACAACAAACGGACTCACACTAGTTGGCAAAGCAACAACGTTAGATGCATATCCTGCCTCTAAAGCTACCGCTACTAAAGGCGCTACTGTAAAACCATCAATACTAGAATCTATAATTACTGTATTTGCTGATTTTAATTCAGCTACTTGTTTTATTATTGAAGCATAAGCTTTTGCGTTAAACGACATTAAATCATTTTTAACCTCAACTACTTTTTCTGCTCCGTAAGCATACAATTCAGAAGCATCTCCTCCGTTGATAGTTAATACTACCATATCGCTACCTGATTGTTCAGCTACTTTTTTTCCGTACGAAACTACTTCAAAAGCAGTTTTTTTAAATTTTCCTTCCGATGCATCGGCAAAAACTAATACAGACATATTTTTATATTTTTTTAATGTTATTAGCAAAAAAACTCTTTTTGTAACAACGTGATTTTAAATCTTACTCTTAAATTGCTTTTGCTTCGTTGTGTAACAAGTCGATTAATTCATCAACAGTATCAACTAACTTCACAGCTCCTTTTTCGGCAGGCTTCTCGAAATTTTGAGTCGCAGTACTTGCAACAACACCTGTAGGCTCTACTAAAGCTAAAGGTTTTTTACGTGCCATCATAATTCCACGCATATTTGGTATACGTAAATCTTTTTCTTCTACCAGTCCTTTTTGACCCGCAATTACCATTGGTAAAGTTGAAAATACTTTTTCTTCTCCTCCATCAATCTCTCTACTTAATGTTACATTTGTACCATCTACTTCAGCACCTACACAAGCATTTACAAAGTTAAAATCTACCAAAGAAGCTAACATCCCAGGTACCATTTGACCGTTATAATCTGCAGACTCTTTTCCTGCTAAAACTAAATCATACCCTCCGTTTTTAACAACTTCAGCTAATTCTTTAGCAACCATAAAACCATCAGTAGGTTCTGCATTTATACGAATTGCATCATCTGCTCCAATAGCTAAAGCTTTACGTAAAGTTGGCTCTGTTGAAGCCCCTCCAACATTTACAACTGTTACACTAGCACCTTGTTTTTCTTTAAACCACATTGCGCGAGTTAAACTAAACTCATCATAAGGATTTATAACATACTGAACTCCATTAGTATCAAACTTTGTATCGTTTTCAGTAAAGTTAATCTTTGAAGTAGTATCAGGTACATGGCTAATACAAACTAATATTTTCATATATTGTTATTTTTAAGAAACTTAATTTTGAGCGACGAAGTTACGTCTTTTTTTTAAAATTTACTATGCATGCATAGTAAATTTTTTACCCTTCTTATATTTTAGTAGCTATACGTAGTAATTCTGACTACCGATTTGTTTAAGTTAAAAACCTATTTGTTATTTGTATTTTTATTATTTTTGCTGTCTTGATAAACAACTACTAATATAACGTATGAAAACAATACAATTTAGAGAGGCTATTTGCGAAGCTATGAGTGAAGAAATGCGAAGAGATGAAAGCATATACTTAATGGGTGAAGAAGTAGCTGAATATAACGGAGCTTATAAGGCTTCAAAAGGAATGTTAGACGAGTTCGGTGAAAAAAGAGTTATTGATACTCCTATTGCTGAATTAGGTTTTGGTGGTATTGCAGTTGGATCTGCAATGAACGGAAATCGCCCTATTGTTGAATACATGACCTTTAATTTCTCTTTAGTTGGTATTGATCAAATTATCAATAACGCTGCTAAAATTCGCCAAATGAGTGGTGGTCAATTTAATTGTCCTATTGTTTTTCGTGGCTTCAACAGGTTCTGCTGGTCAATTAGGAGCAACTCACTCGCAAGCTTTTGAAAACTGGTTTGCAAACACTCCTGGTTTAAAAGTAATTGTACCTTCAAATCCATACGATGCAAAAGGTTTATTAAAAGCAGCTATTCGTGATGATGATCCAGTAATTTTTATGGAATCAGAACAAATGTATGGTGATAAAATGGAGGTTCCTGAAGGTGAATATATTATACCTATTGGTGTTGCCGATATTAAAAGAGAAGGAACAGATGTAACCGTTGTTTCTTTTGGTAAGATTATTAAAGAAGCTTACAAAGCTGCTGATGAATTAGCTAAAGAAGGAATTTCTATTGAAGTTATTGATTTACGTACAGTTCGCCCGATGGATCATAAAACAATCCTAGAATCAGTAAAGAAAACAAATAGATTGGTGATTTTAGAAGAAGCATGGCCTTTTGGAAGTGTCTCTTCAGAAATTACTTTTAGAATACAAGATGAAGCTTTTGATTATTTAGATGCCCCTATTAAAAGAATTACCACTGCAGATACACCAGCACCATATTCTCCTGTGTTATTAGAAGAATGGTTACCAAATGCAAGTGATGTTGTTAAAGCTGTAAAAGATGTTTTATACATTAATAAGTAATAGAAAATAGAAATTGAATAGAAATTAAAATCCTTTTGACACATGTCAAAGGGATTTTCTAGTAATAAAAAAATGAAAAATACGCTATCAATATTACTAATACTCATTACCAGTTCTTTATGTGCTCAGCTCACTTTAAAAGGTAAAGTTGTTGACGAATTTAACAACCCAATGCCTTTTGTTAATGTTTTTTTAAAAAACACCACACACGGAACAACAACCAATGATGATGGTTCTTTTTTTTTAAAAACAAAAAAATATAGAGGTACACTAGAAGTCTCTTTTATCGGTTTTCAAACACAAACTGTAAAAGTAAATCAGAAAACTAAATACCTAAACATTTCTCTTAAAGAAGGCACTAACGAACTAGAAGAAGTAATAATTGTTTCGAAACCTAAAAAAAGGTTGAAGAAAAAAGAAAATCCAGCGTATCGAATTTTAAAAGAAATTTGGAAGAGAAAGAGGAAAAACGGACTTGACTTAGTTAATCATTATCAATATAAAAAGCATACAACCATTGAAATTGGTCTTAATAATTTAGATACCCTTTTCTTAAAAAGAATTTTCAAAGATGATTACCAGAAGACTATTGAAAAAGTAAAATATGATAGTGATGGAATTAATTACTACATCCCTATTTTTTTAAACGAACAAATTGCAAGCATATACGGAGATAACAAAAACAACAATATTAGGGAAGATATAGAAGCAGAAAAGGCAGACGGGCTAGGTGCTCAAGGCTTTGTTTTTGACCGCATGTCAAATACTTTTCAAAATATAGATGTCTTTAAAAACAACATCACTTTATTAAGAAAATCTTTCGTTAGTCCATTATCTACAGATGGTTTTGCAACTTATGATTACGTACTTTATGATAGCATTGTTAAAAACGACAAAAAGCTATACAATATTTATTTTTTCCCTATTAGAGATGGTGATTTAGCCTTTCAAGGAAATTTTTGGGTAGCAGACAAAACGTTTTCTATTAAGAAATTAAAAATGAAGGTTCATAAAAGCATCAACTTAAACTTTGTTAGAGGCTTATCTTTTGAAAAAGAATTTGATGTAAGAAATGACAGTATATATCTTCCTATTAAAAATGCATATGAAGGAGATTTTACATTTCTTGACAAGAACGAAAGTAATAAAGGACTAACAATTAAGAAAACGATTCTTTTTGACAAATATATATTAGACAAACCTCTCCCTTCTGATTTTTACACTCAAAAAGTTGTAAAAATAAGACCAGACCAATATAAAAAGGAAGCTGCCTACTGGGAATCAAAAGAAAATAACGATATTAATTCAACATATAAACTTATAGAAGAGGTAAAGGAGAAAAAACAAATAAAGAACATTACTGGTTTAATAAACACCCTTGCAAGCGGATATGTAAATACTAAATGGGGAGTTCAATTTGGATCTTTATGGACCATTTTTGCAAACAATCAAGTAGAAGGCTTTAGAACTAAAGCTGGTTTTAAAACCTTTAAATCAAAAGATGATCGTTTTCGTTTAGGCGGACATTTAGCTTATGGATTTAAAGACAAAAAATTAAAATACGGTATTGAAGGGCGTTATCTTTTATCTTATCAACCAAGAATAGCTATTGGATTGGCATATCAAAAAGACATAGAACAACTTGGAAGTTCTTTACTAAACACCACACAACTTTTAGGAACTACTTTTGGTACCGATGCTTTATTTTCTAGAGGAGATAATTTTTTCTTATCCAAGGTAGAAAAAGTGGCTACAAATTTTGATTATCAAATCAAAAACAATTTACATGCCGGAATAAATTTTTCGCATGCAAAAATACAATCTGCTTCTCCCAAGAATTTCTCTATGGACTATCTTGACAAAGCTAGAAATGTCCAATCACAAGTAACTGATGTCGCTTCTGATATTTATGTTTCTTATACTCCAGGTAGATTTGTATACGGATTAGGGGTTGAAAGACGTTTTGGTCGTAACATATTCCCTACGATAGTACTAAATTATCGCAGAGGTTACAAAGGACTTTTTAACGGAACTCATACCTACGACAAATTACAATTCAAATATAACCAGCCTATTCTTTTAAGTAAGTTCGGAATTTTAGACGCGACTTTAGAAGCAGGAAAAACTTTTGGAACAGTACCTGTTTCTTTATTAGATGTAATACCTGCCAACCAAACATTGTCTTTAACGAAAAATACATTTGCTTTATTAAATTATTATGATTTTGTAACTGATGCTTATTTAGCAACACATTTCGAGCAGCATTTTAACGGATTCATCTTAAACCGAATCCCTTTATTAAAGAAATTAAAACTACGTAGCTTAGTTACTTTTAGAGCTGCATACGGAACAATATCAAAAGAAAATAGAGCTATTAATGATGGCTTAATAAATAGTAGTGGTGCTGCAAATATTAACTACAACACACCTAACAAGGTGTATTATGAATATAGTGTTGGTCTTGAAAATATAGGTTATGGTAACTTACGTTTTTTACGTATTGATGCTATTTGGAGAAGTAATTATAAACCACCTGCAGGCTCAATAGTTCCGCCCTCTCCAAAATTTGCAATACGTATCGGAATTAAACCAGGCTTATAATCATTGATTTAACAATAAAATAATAATTCTTTTTAAGGATAAAACACTAATAAATTACTATTTTTGCAATCCGAATTTTAGAAACGAAGAAAAGAAAGATATATGACTTCAAAAGAAAGAAAAACAGTAGATGTTTTAATTGAAATACCTAAAGGGAGTAGAAATAAATACGAATACGATTTTGACTTAGGAAAAATTCGTTTCGACAGAATGTTATTCTCATCAATGATGTACCCTGGAGATTACGGTTTCATTCCAGAAACTTTAGCTTTAGATGACGATCCATTAGATGTATTAGTTTTAGGTGCTGAACCAACTTTTCCTATGTGTGTTATGGAAGTAAAACCTATCGGTGTTTTCCATATGGCAGATGAAAAAGGGCAAGATGAAAAAATCATCTGTGTTCCTGTTTCTGATCCTATCTGGAGTCAATTAAACGACTTAAAAGATATGAACCCTCACCAAGTAAAAGAAATTACTCACTTTTTTCAAGTTTATAAAGATTTAGAAAAGAAAAAAGTAGATGTTGGTGGCTGGGGAGACGCAAACGAAGCTTATGAAATCTTAGATAAGTGTATCGAACGTTACGAAAACAGCGAGCATAAAACAAACGGAGATTTTACTATTTAATCAGTAAAATTCTATATAAATTACCAAAACCTCTCAGAACATTCTGAGAGGTTTTTTGTTTAGTCGCTGATTTCGTTATATTTACGAACATCAATTAACTAATAAAACATAAAATATATGGAATCAATAATGATTTGGATGCCAATTGTAGCTGCTGTAACAGGACTACTTTACATGCTTGTTAAGAAAAAATGGGTAATGACACAGGATGCTGGTGATGGGAAAATGAAAGAAATTTCTGACCATATTTACGAAGGTGCCTTAGCTTTCTTAAATGCAGAATATAAACTATTAACAATTTTTGTAATTATCGTTAGTGTTTTACTCACAATTGTAGCCTACTTTGTTCCAACAACAAGTTATTTAATTGTAATCGCATTTATCTGTGGTGCTATTTTTTCTGCTTTCGCAGGAAACATGGGAATGAAAATAGCAACCAAAACAAATGTAAGAACTACACAAGCTGCAAAAACAAGCCTACCTAATGCCCTTAAAATTTCTTTTGGAGGCGGAACTGTAATGGGACTCGGCGTTGCCGGATTAGCCGTTTTGGGATTAACCACATTCTTTATTGCTTTCTTCTACTTCTTTATGGGAGGTGTTTGGACAAACACTATGGATATGACGATTGTTCTTGAAACTTTAGCTGGTTTCTCTTTAGGTGCAGAAAGCATTGCGCTATTTGCTCGTGTCGGTGGAGGGATTTATACAAAAGCTGCCGATGTTGGTGCCGATTTAGTAGGTAAAGTTGAGGCTGGTATTCCAGAAGATGACCCACGTAACCCTGCTACTATTGCCGATAATGTAGGTGATAATGTAGGTGACGTTGCGGGTATGGGAGCCGATTTATTCGGCTCGTATGTTGCAACGGTTTTAGCTGCAATGGTTTTAGGTAATTATGTTATCAAAGATATGGGCGGAAGTATTTCTGATGCCTTTGGCGGAATTGGCTATATATTATTACCAATGGCAATTGCGGGTATCGGAATTATAATTTCGATGATAGGAACCATGTTGGTGAAAATTAAAAGTAATGATGCTAAAGAATCTCAAGTAATGAGCGCCTTAAACTTAGGTAACTGGGTTTCTATTGGTTTAGTAGCAATCGCTTGTTTTGTTTTATGTAAATGGATGCTTCCAGAAAACATGCAAATGGAATTCTTTGGTGAAGGTTTACAAGAGATCTCATCAATGAGAGTATTTTACGCAACATTGGTTGGTTTAGTTGTTGGTGCTGTTATTTCTTCAGTAACCGAATATTATACAGGTTTAGGAAAATCACCTATTTTAAAAATAGTACAACAATCATCTACAGGAGCCGGAACAAATATTATTGCTGGTTTAGCAACAGGTATGATTTCTACATTCCCTTCTGTTATATTATTTGCTGCCGCAATTTGGTCATCTTATGCTTTCGCAGGATTTTACGGAGTAGCATTAGCTGCTTCTGCAATGATGGCAACTACTGCGATGCAGTTAGCAATTGATGCTTTCGGACCAATTGCAGACAATGCTGGTGGAATTGCAGAAATGAGCGAACAAGAACCAATTGTACGTGAACGTACAGATATTTTAGATGCCGTAGGTAATACAACTGCCGCAACAGGTAAAGGTTTCGCAATTGCTTCTGCCGCATTAACATCGTTAGCTTTATTTGCTGCTTATGTAACCTTTACAGGAATAGACGGAATTAATATTTTTAAAGCACCTGTTTTAGCAATGTTATTTGTTGGTGGGATGGTTCCCGTTGTTTTTTCCGCTTTAGCGATGAATGCCGTTGGTAAAGCTGCCATGGAAATGGTACAAGAAGTAAGACGTCAGTTTAAAGATATTCCAGGAATAATGGAAGGTACAGGGAAACCAGAATACGATAAATGTGTCGCAATTTCTACGGAAGCTTCTTTAAGAGAAATGATGTTACCAGGATTATTAACAATCGGATTCCCTTTAATTATTGCCTTTGTTCCAATGCTATTCGGAATGAATAATTTAGCGATTGCCGAAATGTTAGGTGGTTACATGGCTGGTGTTACAGTTTCGGGGGTGCTTTGGGCAATATTTCAGAACAATGCTGGTGGCGCCTGGGATAATGCTAAAAAATCTTTTGAAGCTGGAGTAGAAATCAATGGAAAAATGACTTATAAAGGTTCGGATGCTCACAAGGCAGCCGTTACTGGTGACACGGTGGGTGACCCTTTTAAAGACACTTCTGGTCCGTCAATGAATATTTTAATTAAACTTACCTGCTTAATTGGTTTGGTAATTGCTCCTATTTTAGGTGGACACAATATTGATACAAATTCTCATTCCGAAGATATTACTATCACAAAAGATGGTAAAACGGTTAAAGTTGAACTCAAAAATGTTACCTATACTGATGATGACGGTAAAACAACCGTAATTAAAAATGAAATCAGTAAAATTATAAAAGTGGATATTAGCAAAAATGATGACGGAACCGCAAAGGCTATAATCACAACAGCTACAAACGAGAACGGAGAAGAAATTACAAAAGAAGAAGTTATAGAAGGAACTTTAGAGGAAGTGAAAAAGAAAATAAAAACTTTTGAAAACAGCGGAGAGAAAATTAATATTAATGTTACGAAGGAAGCTAATAAAATCGTTAAAGAAATAACGGTAGATGCTGAAGAAGTAAAATAATTTAACAACTATATTTTATAGAAACCCGATAGTTATATTCTATCGGGTTTCTTATTTTTGTAAGATGTCTAAAAGAACCCAATCTGATTTTAAAATAGATAACCCAAAAGAATTTAAGCAAAAACTATTTGCTTGGTCTAAACAGTTTGAAACTGCTATTTGGTTGGATTCTAATAATTACGAGCAAAAATATTCTTCGTTTGATTGTTGTTTGGCTGCAGATGAGTTTACATCAATAAAAACGGATGCTCATAATGCTTTTGACAAACTAAAAGAATATCAATCATATACTAAAGATTATCTTTTTGGCTATATTTCTTATGATGTAAAAAATGACGTTGAAAAACTACGATCCACTAATTTTGATGGACTTCACTTTCCTGATTTATATTTTTTTCAACCTCAAAAATTAATTTTCATTAAAGGAAATACAGTGGAATTTCATTATTTACAAATGATAGATGATGAGTTAGAAGAGGATTTTAATGACATCTTAGAAACGAACCTTTATATTAATTCTGCTGAAATCGAAAAACCATCAGAAGAAGAAAAAATCAAAATAAAACTTCGTATTCACAAAGATGAGTACCATCAAAAAGTATCAAAAGTTTTAAACCATATTCATAGAGGCGATATTTATGAAGCTAATTTCTGTCAAGAATTTTATGCTGAAAATACCAATATCAATCCTTATAAAATATACACGCATTTAAACGACATATCTGAACCACCTTTTGCTACTTTTTTCAGACACGAAAACTTGTATTTATTATCTGCAACACCCGAAAGGTATTTAAAAAAAGAAGGAACAAAAATTATATCACAACCTATTAAAGGTACCGCAAAACGATTAATCGATGTTATTGAAGATGATAAAATAGCTTTCGATTTGTCGCGCGACGAAAAAGAACGAGCAGAAAATGTGATGATTGTAGATTTGGTTCGCAATGATTTATCAAAAACTGCAAAAAAAGGAAGTGTTATTGTTGAAGAGCTTTGCAAAGTGCATTCTTTTAAACAAGTGCATCAAATGATATCTACCATAGTATCAGAAATAGCAACAACCACACATCCTGTTGATGTTATTAAAGATACGTTTCCGATGGGTAGCATGACGGGAGCTCCGAAAGTATCAGCCATGAAAATCATTGAAGAATTAGAAGAAACAAAACGCGGATTATATTCGGGAACCATCGGTTATTTTACGCCAAACAATGATTTCGATTTTAATGTTATCATCCGAAGTATTTTATATAATGCTGACGAAAAATACGTTTCATATTCAGTTGGTGGCGCAATTACAGCCAAGTCAACTCCCGAAAAAGAATATGAAGAATGCTTATTAAAGGCGAAAGCAATGAAATATGTGCTATTAAACTCAAAGTAGTTCACTATATTGAGCCCTAATATCAAAAAATAAATGAATTTTACAAATCCATTAGTTTATGGTGTTCCTTGTTTTTTAGGGCTTATTTTACTAGAACTTACCTATAGCAAAACACATAATAAAAAAGACCTTTATAATTGGAAAGATTTTGCTGCTAGCTTAACAATGGGAATTGGCTCTGCTATTATTGCACCTTTAATCAAAACAATTTCAGCAATTATTATCTTTAATTATGTATTTGAAGTTTTTAATCCTTTAGTAAACGGAGTTCGCACCAATATTATGGGCTGGGAATCATTTGACTACGCTTGGTATGTTTGGATTATTTGCCAACTATTAGATGATTTTAGTTACTACTGGTTTCACAGACAAAATCATATGGTTCGTTTTTTATGGGCAGCACATATTGTACATCACTCTTCGGATAACTTTAACTTAGGAACCGCTGTTCGTAACGGTTGGTTTACCATTTTATACAAACCTTTTTTTTATATGTGGCTTCCTGCAATTGGTTTTCCGCCAGAGATGGTTGTTGTTTGTTTAGGTATTGAAGCTTTATGGCAATTTCAATTACATTCGGTTTATATATCAAAAATTAAATATATTGATGTAATTTTTAACACGCATACAATGCACCAAGTACACCACGCAAAGAATATTGAATACATGGATAAAAATCATGGTGGGTTTTTAAACATTTTTGATAGAATATTTGGTACGTGGAAAGAATTAGATGAAGAAATTGATATTGAATATGGTGTAACACATGCGCCTAACTCATATAACCCTTGGGTAATTTTAACCCATGAATACAAAGATATTTTTAACGACACCAAAAAATCTAGTAATTGGATTCATAAATTTATGTATATTTTTGGCCTCCGGGATGGAGTCATGACGGAAGTACGATTAGTGTTAAAGAGATGCGAAAACTTATCGCTCAAAAAAAATAGGAGTAATGATAATAGATCAAGAAGAAAAATTTAAAGAAGTACTTCCTAAAATAGAAGGAAACTTAAACGAACAAAGTTTTTTCAATAAATTTTTAGAATTGTATCCTGAAGCTTGGAAACAACATAAAATTACATTTTCTAAATTTAAGAGAGGTAAGCAATTTGGAAAAACAATTCCGTTACCAAAACCCGAAGTTTCTTTGCGAAAAGAAATAAGAATATGGTTACAAAAACAATAAAACTATGACACATCAAGAATTTAATTTCGATTACCATAAAACTACTTTTTTTGGTCAGTTTTGGCAACCCGAAACCGTAAAAGCTGTGGTGGTTATTATTCACGGAATGGGAGAACACTCTGGTCGTTACCAACATGTTGCTAAAAAACTAACAGATAATAACTTTGGTGTTATTGCTTTTGATCATTTTGGTCACGGAAAAACTACCGGCAAAAGAGGTCATAATCCTGGTTTTGATACTGTTTTAGAAAGTATATCAAAATTAATTATAAAAGCAAAAGAAGTCTTCGGAGATAAACCAATCTTTTTATACGGACATTCTATGGGCGGAAACGCAGTTATAAACTATACCCTTCGTAAAGAAAATGACTTAACAGGAATCATTGCCACTAGCCCAATGCTTAAATTAGCTTTTGATCCGCCAGCATGGAAACTTTCTTTAGGTAAAATGATGCAAAAAATTGCTCCTTCAATTACTTTAGGAAACGAATTAGATGCAAATGATGTTTCGAGAGATAAAACTGAAGTAGCAAAATACATTAACGATCCGTTAGTGCATGATAAAATTAGTCCAAATTTTTCTTTATCATTTATTGATTCAGGTGAATGGGCTATTGAAAACGCATCAACTTTAAAAAAGCCAATGTTATTATTACATGGTACTGGCGATAAAATTATCGACTATAAAGGAACCGAAGCTTTTGCCAATGCAACAAAAAAAGCAAGCTTAAAACTTTATGAAGGCGGTTACCACGAGCTACAACATGATTTGTGTAAAGAAGAAATGATGCAAGACATTGTTAACTGGTTAAATAATCAACTATAAAAAATATAGGTTCTAAAATGCTGCAACAATTAGCGGAACATATTGATACTCATTTTTCGTTTTTAAAAGAAAAAAAACTCTTAATTGCAATCTCTGGAGGAATTGACAGCGTTGTTTTAACACATTTATTACATCAATTAAACTTTACTATTTCTTTAGCACATTGTAATTTTCAGCTAAGAGATGAAGATAGTAATTTAGATGAACTGTCTGTTAAAGAACTAGCAAATAAACTAAACATTCCTTTTTTCTCAGTACTATTTGAAACATCTAAATACGCTAAAGAAAATAAATTATCGACCCAAATAGCTGCTAGAAAACTTCGATATAACTGGTTTGATGAATTGATTAAAGAAAATAATTTCGATTATATTTTAACAGGCCATCATGCTGATGACAATCTAGAAACTTTTTTAATCAATTTAACCCGAGGAACAGGTTTAGATGGTTTGACAGGTATCCCAGCTGTAAACGGAAAAATCGTGCGACCTTTATTAAATTTTTCACGAGAACAAATAGAAATATACGCCACAGACAATAACATTCAATGGAGAGAAGACGCTAGTAATTCTGAAGTAAAATACATCAGAAATAAGATAAGACATCAAATTGTGCCGCTTTTAAAAGAATTAAACCCTAGCTTATTAAAAACACATCATAAAACAACTGAATTTCTTAAGCAATCTCAGCAAATTGTTACTGACCGAATAGCAGAAGTATCTTCTAAAATACTTAGTAAAAAAGGTGATCTATTAAAGGTAAATATTCTAGAACTTCTCAAATTATCCGATCCTAAACCTTATTTATTTCAACTTTTAAAAGCGTATAAATTTACAGAATGGAACGATGTTTACAATTTAATTTATGCCCAGTCAGGTAAGAAAATAACAACAAATTCATATACTTTATTAAAAGATAGAGATTTTTTACTACTTTTACCAACGAATAAAGAAGATACCACTGAAAATGAAAGAGTTATCATCTGTAATGATGAAAAAAGGATAACAAAACCGATTCATTTATTATTCGAAAATGCCCTCAAAAACACAATTATTGACATAAATTGTATTTTTGTTGATAAAAATTTGTTAAATTACCCCCTCGTCATTAGAAAACGAAAAGCAGGCGATTACTTTTATCCCACAGGAATGTTAGGAAAAAAGAAAGTCAGCAAGTATTTTAAAGACGAAAAATTATCACTTTTTGATAAAAACAACACGTGGTTGCTTTGCTCAAAAGATGATGAAATTATTTGGATTATAGGAAAACGTCAAGACAAACGCTTTTTACCTTCAAATAAAACAACACAATTATTAAGAATAACTAATTAAAAACAACCCCTTATAAACTAACTCGAATGAAAAAACTCTATACTCTTTTTTTGTTATTCATCGGTTTAACGGTTTTCTCTCAATCGGATGATAATCCTATTGTAGTAACACCTACCGTTGAAAAAATTTCGGATACAGAATACGATTTAATTTTCGATATAGAAATCGCAGAAGACTGGCATCTATACTCACAGTACAATCCTGAAGACGCCTCTTTACCAATGACAATTTCTCCTGCAGAAGGACAAACTGGCTATACACTTAACGGAAAAGCTAAAGAAGCTGAAACAGAAACTGAATATAGTGAGATATGGGGAAAAGACGAGATTTTTTTCGTAGATGAAGGAAGATTAGTACAACGAATTACAATTTCAGACACTAGTTTAACTCAAATAACACTTAATTTAGACGCACAAGCTTGTAAAGAATATTGTCAACCTTTTGACGAAGATTTTACTTTCTCATTAACTGGTGGAGAAGTTGTACAAACTGTTGTTGAAGTTGATGACAAGAGTCAATCATTATCACAGTCGTTAAATTTAAACTTAAAAAACACAGCTTTACTAAAGAGCACTACAGAGAAATCTTCTGAAGAAGGAGAAGGAGATACTTTATTAAACATTTTCTTATTAGGATTTGTAGGTGGTTTATTAGCTTTCTTAACTCCTTGTGTTTTTCCAATGGTACCTTTAACTGTATCTTTCTTTACAAAACACAGTGAAAAAAGAGGTAAAGGAATTGGAAGCGCTTTATTATATGGTTTCTTTATCGTGTTAATTTACGGATTATTGAGCTTACCTTTTCATTATTTAGACACTTTAGATCCTGAAATTTTAAATAGTATTTCTACAAACATGTGGTTAAACTTATTTTTCTTTACAGTATTAATTTTCTTTGCTGGGTCTTTCTTCGGATTTTATGAATTAACTTTACCTAGTTCATGGAGTAACAAAGCGGATAGCGCTTCAAACATCGGTGGTATCATAGGGGTATTCTTTATGGCATTAACGTTAGCTATTGTTTCTTTCTCTTGTACTGGTCCTATTTTAGGTTCGCTACTAGCAGGTTCGTTAGGTAGCGATGGAGGCGCAATGCAATTATCAGCAGGTATGATTGGTTTTGGTTTGGCATTAGCATTACCTTTTGCTTTATTTGCAATGTTCCCAAGATGGTTAAACTCTTTACCTAAATCTGGTGGATGGTTAAACACTGTAAAAGTATTTTTAGGATTCTTAGAATTAGCATTTGCTTTTAAATTCTTATCTAATGCAGATTTAGTAGGTCATTGGGACTTATTAAAAAGAGAGATTTTTATTGGTATTTGGGTGTTAATATCATTTTTAACAGCTTTATACTTATTCGGATTTATCGGAAAGAAATATGGTAAACTTACTTTCTTTAGAGTATTACTTGGTATTGGTTCTTTAGCTTTAGCTATATATTTAGCTCCAGGAGTTATGCAAAAACCAACATGGGATCAAAATGCTTTATTAAGTGGATTTGCACCACCTCAATTTCATAGTATTTATAAAAAAGACAACAAATGTCCGTTAGGATTAAATTGTTTTAAGGATTTTGAAGAAGGAATTGCTTATGCAAAGTCTGTTAACAAACCAGTTTTATTAGACTTTACAGGATGGGCATGTGTTAACTGTCGTAAAATGGAAGAAACCATTTGGGTTAAACCAGACATCTATTCTATAATTAACGATGATTATGTATTAATATCATTATATGTAGATGATCATGAAAGACAATTACCTGAAGAAGAGCAATTCGATTTTATTAAGCCAAATGGTAAAGTAAAAAGAATTAGAACTTATGGTGATAAATGGGCTACGTTACAAGTTGCTAATTTTAAAACAGCATCGCAACCATTTTATATTTTAATGAGTCCAGATTTAGAACTTCTAAATTCGCCTCAACAGTATTCTGGTCATGCAGCCTATTATGATTGGTTGAAAACTGGATTAGACACCTTTAATAAAAAATAAACAATCACACATATTTAAAAAACCTCTTTTAGTAAGAGGTTTTTTTTTGCGTTAATTTCAAAAAAATGGCAGGAGCTTAAAACAATAAGTTTCAATATATCAGTTAATAGAAAGACATTAATTTTAGCTATCTTTAACATAAAGAGAAAGTTATGCTAATAAAAACTTATGGATCTGCTGTTTTTGGCATTGAAGCCACAACAATTACGGTAGAAGTAAATATAGACAAAGGCATCGGTTACCATTTAGTAGGACTACCTGATAATGCAGTTCGTGAAAGTTCTTATCGCATTTCTGCTGCATTAAATAATAATGGATTTAAACTTCCCGGAAAAAAGATAATTATAAATATGGCTCCCGCAGATATTCGTAAAGAAGGAGCTTCGTACGATTTAACGATAGCTTTAGGCATTCTTGCTGCATCAAAACAAATTAAGTCTGCAAATATTAATGAGTATATAATTATGGGAGAACTTTCTTTAGACGGAAGTTTACAACCTATTAAAGGAGCGCTACCAATTGCTATAAAAGCCAGAGAAGAAGGTTATAAAAACTTTATACTCCCAAAAGAAAATGCCAAAGAAGCTGCTATTGTTAATGATTTAAATATATTGGCAGTAGATAATATTATGGAGGTTATTAATCATTTTGAAAACAAGAAATTGATAGCACCAACTATTATTGATACCCGTGCTGAATTTTACAAACACGTAGATTTTCCAGAATTTGACTTTAGTGATGTAAAAGGACAGGAAAGCATAAAACGTTGTATGGAAATAGCCGCTGCTGGCGGACATAACATTATTTTAATTGGCCCACCAGGTGCAGGTAAAACAATGTTAGCCAAACGGCTTCCATCAATACTACCACCAATGACTTTACAAGAAGCCTTGGAAACTACCAAAATACACTCCGTTGTAGGTAAAGTAAAAAACTCAGGATTGCAGTACAGCCGTCCATTTAGATCGCCACATCACACATGCTCGGACATTTCGCTCATTGGCGGGGGAAATAACCTACCACAACCAGGAGAAATATCTCTAGCCCACAATGGCGTTCTGTTTTTAGATGAATTGCCAGAATTTAAACGCGGAGTTTTAGAAGTAATGCGACAGCCGCTTGAAGATAGAGAAGTAACAATATCGAGAGCAAAATTCACGGTAAATTACCCCAGTAGTTTTATGTTAGTTGCTAGCATGAACCCGAGTCCTTCAGGTTTTTTTAACGACCCAAACTCTCCAATGACCTCTTCTCCTGCTGAAATGCAACGTTATTTAAGCAAAATATCGGGTCCCTTGTTAGATCGAATTGACATACACATAGAAGTAACTCCGGTTCCGTTTGATAAACTTTCGGAAGAAAGAAAAGGAGAATCAAGTGTAGCAATAAGAAAGCGAGTAACAAAGGCACGTGAAATACAAACAACTAGGTTTAATGATTCTGATACTGTTCATTACAATGCACAAATGAATGTAAAGCAAATTCGTGAATTTTGTAAATTATCTAACGAAAGTAAAGCTTTACTAAAAATGGCGATGGAAAAACTCAACCTATCGGCACGGGCTTACGACAGAATACTAAAAGTATCACGAACAATTGCCGATTTATCTTCTACAGAAGATATACAATCAGCACATTTAACAGAAGCCATTCAATACCGAAGTTTAGACAGAGAAGGTTGGCTAGGATAAAAAGTTAAAATTATTATATTTCATAGAAAAATCATTAATTTAGTACATTCTAAAACACTAATTAAACGATATCAACCCAATGAAAAAAATAGTTTATTTAATAGCAATAGCCATTACTGTGGTTTCTTGTAAAACAGCACCAAATAACTTTGTTACTTTATCAGGAAAAATTACAAACCAAAGCTCAGATTCTATCGTTATCTCTAATCCTCAATTAAAATTCAGTAGAGTTATTAAGCTTGATGAAAACGGTATGTTTAAAGATACTATGAATCTTAAAGATGGATTTTATCGTGTTTTTGACGGAAAAGAATCTACTTCTTTATATTTAAAAAACGGTGCAAATGTTAACATGACACTTGACACTAAAGAGTTTGACGAAACAGTTACTTTTACAGGTGAAGGATCTGGTGAAAGTAGTTTCTTAGCAAAATCGTCATTATTACAAGAAAATCTTCTTGATGATAAAGACCTATTTACATTGCCAAAAGAAAAATTTGACACCAAAGTAAATGAATATGTTGCCGATTTTAATAAAAGAATGACCGCAACTAAATTAGACTCTGCCTTTGTTTCTTTTCAAAAACAAAACATAAAAGGCTTAACAAATTATTTAAATAAAACGCATGCCGACAAATTATATTTAGCTACCAAATTAGCTACAGGAAGTGAATCTCCTAAATTTGTTGACTACGAAAACTTTAAAGGTGGAACAACATCTTTAGATGATTTAAAAGGAAAATATGTGTACATAGATATGTGGGCAACTTGGTGTAACCCTTGTAAACAAGAAATTCCTTTTTTACAAAAAGTTGAAAAACAATACCACGGTAAAAACATCGAATTTGTAAGTATTTCTGTTGATAGTGAAAGAGATTATGGTACTTGGAAAACAATGGTAGCTGACAAAAACTTAACCGGAATTCAATTATATTCTAAAAGAGATAAAAATTTCGCAGGTGCATATAGAGTAAATAGTATCCCTCGTTTTATCTTAATCGATCCACAAGGAAATATTGTAGATGCAAACGCACCTAGACCTTCTAGTCCAAAATTAATTGAATTATTTACCTCTTTAAATATCTAATTCAAGTTTAAAACTTATATAAAAAATCCTGCAACTTAGTTGCGGGATTTTTTTTTGAAGCTATTTCCCGCTTTCCGCACTCGCTCTCTGCGAGGAGCTCAAACAAATGCTTCAATCGGGGCTAAGTATTTTAATGTGTTTAGTTTTAAAACAATTAATTACTGTAGTTTATTAATAATGAGTTAACTTATTAGATGTGATTCTGAAATAAATTCAGAATGACGCAAAAAATAGAGTTAGAACAAATTATTGTTATGAATCGAAGATCGCGTTAAGGATAGCAGCGGCATCCTTTTTTAATGTATGTTCGAGTGATTTTTTGAAGAATGAAAAAAATTGTAGCGAGAACAACATTAAAAAAGATATAGCGGATAGCCTGTTAAAACGCCCAAATAAAAAAACTCCTTCAAATTAATGAAAGAGTTTTAGGTTTATGTATGATAAAATTCTGAAACAACCTTTCGTCTGCGCTCAAGGTGACAATTTCAGAATGATAAAATTTAGTATCTGTAGTGTTCTGGCTTATAAGGTCCATCAACAGTTACACCAATATAGCTAGCTTGCTCTTCGCGTAATTCTGTTAATTCAACACCAATCTTAGCCAAGTGTAATTTTGCTACTTTTTCATCTAAATGTTTTGGTAACATGTACACATCGTTTCCGTAAGCATCTTTGTTTTTCCAAAGTTCGATTTGTGCTAAAGTTTGGTTTGTAAATGAGTTACTCATTACAAAACTTGGGTGACCTGTTGCACATCCTAAGTTTACTAAACGACCTTCAGCTAAAATGATAATATCGTTTCCTGCGATGTTATATTTATCTACTTGCGGCTTAATAGTATCCTTTGTGTTTCCGTGGTTTTTGTTTAACCAAGCCATGTCAATTTCATTATCGAAGTGACCAATGTTACATACGATAACTTTGTCTTTCATTGCTTCGAAATGACGTCCTTGAATAATATCTTTGTTACCAGTTGTTGTAATAATAATATCAGAATTACCAACAACAGTTTCTAATTTCTTTACTTCAAAACCGTCCATTGCAGCTTGTAAAGCACAAATAGGATCAATTTCAGTAACCGTAACGATAGAACCTGCACCTTTAAAAGAAGCAGCTGTACCTTTACCTACATCACCATAACCACAAACTGTAACACGTTTACCAGCTAACATAATATCAGTTGCACGACGAATTGCATCAACTGCAGATTCTTTACATCCGTATTTATTATCAAATTTAGATTTAGTTACCGAATCGTTTACGTTAATTGCTGGCATTGGTAAAGTTCCTGCCTTTACTCTGTCATACAATCTGTGAACTCCTGTTGTAGTTTCTTCAGATAATCCGTTAATTCCTGCAGCTAATTCAGGATAACGATCTAATACCATATTTGTTAAATCTCCACCATCATCTAAAATTAAGTTCAATGGTTTTTTATCCTCTCCAAAGAATAAAGTTTGTTCGATACACCAGTCAAATTCTTCTTCTGTCATATCTTTCCAAGCATATACAGGTGTTCCTGTAGCAGCAATTGCAGCAGCAGCCTGATCTTGTGTAGAAAAAATATTACAAGAACTCCAAGTTACCTCAGCACCTAAAGCTTGTAAAGTTTCTATTAAAACAGCCGTTTGAATTGTCATGTGTAAACACCCTGCAATTCTAGCGCCTTTTAATGGTTGTTCATCTTTATATTCTTCACGTAAACTCATTAATCCTGGCATTTCAGCTTCTGCCAATAAAATTTCTTTCCTTCCCCAATCAGCTAAAGAGATATCTTTAACTTTAAAAGGAACGTATGTAGCGTTTTTTGTGCTCATATTTATGTATATTTATATATCTAAATTTCTAAGTCGCAAAATTACGAAATAACTTTCTAAAATATGCCTGTTCACAAAACATTAACGGTAAACGAAACCACTAAAGTATTGATTTGGAAGATTGAAGAATCTTTTGAAAATTTATCTGAAGGCATTGAACTTACTCAAAGTAGTAAAGACCGAGTTAACAACATGAAATCGGATTTACACCGTAGGGGTTTTTTAAGCGTTCGTCACTTACTAAATAAGTTTGGCTATACTGATGCAGACTTAATATATGATGAATACGGAAAACCGCATTTAAAAGACGGTAAATTTATTTCGATAACACATTCTTTTACTTTTTCGGGTATTATAATTTCTGATGACAAACCCGTAGGTATCGATATTGAAAAACAACGAGATAAAATCTTAAAAATAGCCCATAAATTTACGCCGATTGAAGAATATAAATCGATTGCAAACCACGAAGCTTTAGTAAGTAAACTAACCATTGTTTGGGGAGCCAAAGAGAGTTTGTATAAAATTTACGGAAAGAAAAAATTACTCTTTTTAGATAATATTTACATTGAAGATTTCTCTTTTGAAACAAACGAAACTTCTGGTAAAATTTTATACGAAGGTGTTACCGATGAATACAAAATTTACTTTTTAGAAACGGAAGGTTTTACTTGTGTGTATGCTAGTTAGAAAAGACAAATCCTAAAAGTTTACACTCTTCATAAAGATGCCAGTTACAAACTTTGTAACTTTGCCACTTTGAAACATATTGTATGAAAATATCTGTAGAACTTACCTTAACACCGCTTCAAAATGAATTTGAAGCACCAATTATTAATTTCATAAAAAAACTGAGGGCTTCTGGCTTAACAGTTCTTGAAAATCCGTTAAGCACACAAGTGTATGGAGATTACGATATCGTAATGCAAGTCGTTACTGCAGAACTAAAAAATTCCTTCGAATTAATC
Organism: Tenacibaculum retecalamus; assembly: GCF_027941755.1. Lineage (NCBI taxonomy): Bacteria > Pseudomonadati > Bacteroidota > Flavobacteriia > Flavobacteriales > Flavobacteriaceae > Tenacibaculum > Tenacibaculum retecalamus. The sequence goes on from NZ_CP115916.1 coordinate 2,527,159, forward strand.
GATAAAGGAATATTATTTATGAAAATTGTAAAATCTGATCGTAGTAATTATGAGCCAAGTTTTTGATTTTCTTTTTAATCAGTACGCAACCTACTCGACTTTAGATATTTGGTTAGAAATTATTGCCGTAATTTTTGGTTTTTTATCGGTTTGGTTTTCTAAACAAAATAAAATTTGGGTGTTCCCTACTGGAATGATTAGCACCGCTATTTTTGTGTATCTTTTATTAAAATGGCAACTATTAGGCGATATGATGATAAATGGTTACTATTTTATCATGAGTATTTACGGTTGGTATATTTGGACTAGAAATGTAGATGCAACTCATGTTACCCCTATTTCAAGCACAACTTTAAAAGAAAAGAAAACAAGTGCTTTTATCTTTTTTGCAACTCTAATTTTTGTATTTGCTGTATATACTTATTTTGATAAATGGAACAATTGGACAGCTTATGTAGATACTTTTACTACCGCTATTTTCTTTGTAGGAATGTGGTTGATGGCGAAACGTAAAATTGAAAATTGGATTTATTGGATTATTGGAGATATTATTTCTGTGCCTCTTTATTTTTACAAAGGCTTTACGTTTACAAGTTTTCAATATTTAATTTTTACCTTTATTGCCGTTAGCGGTTATTTAGCATGGAAAAAAAGCTTAAACAAAAAAACAGCAACCTTGTAAAGGTTGTTTTATTCGGACCCGAAAGCACTGGTAAAACTACACTTTCTGGACAATTAGCACGTTATTACAATACTGTTTGGGCTCCAGAATTTGCCCGTGAATATTTACAAGACAAATGGAATAACGAACGTAAAATTTGTGAACAAAAAGACATAATACCTATTGCCGAAGGACAAATAAAACTAGAAAATGATTTATCGCTAAAAGCGGATAAAGTTTTAATTTGCGATACCGATTTACTAGAAACAAAAGTATATTCAGAAGAATATTATGGCGGTTTTGTAGATCCTATACTCGATGAAGCAGCTATTGAAAACTCGTACGATATTTATTTTTTAACGTATATTGATACTCCGTGGGAAGCTGACGATTTACGTGATAAGCCAGGCGAACGTTTAGAAATGTTTACTGCTTTTGAAAACACCTTAAAAAAACACAATCGCCCATACGTTTTATTAAAAGGAGATAAAGAAACGCGATTGAAAAAAGCAATTGAAATTATTGATGGATTACTTTCTAAAAAAGAAAATCTGTATTCTTTTTCTACTACTTTAAACAAACCTTCTTTATAATTATGAATCCGCACGAACTTGTTAAAGAATTAAAATTTAAAGCCATAAGAAGTTCTGGTGCTGGCGGGCAACATGTAAATAAAGTATCGTCTAAAATAGAATTAACTTTTGACCTTGCTAATTCTAATCAATTATCTGAAAGACAAAAAGAAATACTCTTTAAAAAACTAGCTTCTCGACTTACCAAAGAATATGTTTTAATATTATTTTCTGATGAAACTCGTTCTCAACACAGAAATAAAGACCTTGCTATAAAACGGTTTTTAGAGTTAATTACTCAAGGTTTAAAAAGACCTAAAATAAGAAGAGCCACCAAACCTAGTAGAGGATCTGTTTTAAGAAAAGCTGAAAACAAAAAAAGAACTTCCATTAAAAAAACATTGAGAAAGAAACCAAAACTCGATTAAACAGCTAAATACTTCGCAAAAATCTTAGCCCTGATTGAACGGTTTGTTTGAGCTCTTTTGAGGTACGAAAAAAGCGAGTAGTGAAAGCAGGAAATGGCTTCAAAATAAAATTCTTACATTTTTTATGTTAACAACTTTTCGCTAGCCTAACATTACACTTAAAATTATCTATTCTTTTGTTTTCAATTATAAAATTCGCTTTACCTTTGTCGCGTTCTCGTAAAGGGGTGCCTATATCGGCTGAGATCATACCCAATGAACCTAGAACAGGTAATGCTGTTTAGGGAGGCGATAATCGCCATTTTGTAAAACAAACTTTTGTGAACAAGGTAACGTATCTTTATGTAAAAGATATTTTCGCTACCCTCACAATAACGTAAGCAATCAATTATTCAACAATAACAAGGAATAATTACCTCTTTTTATTCGATTTTATTTTATAAAAAAATGAGACCGATGTCTTTTAATAAACAACTAAAAGCTGTAGCTTTTTTAATCGTATTATTTACTGCTATAACAGTAAATGCACAAAACTTTATTATAACGGGTAAAGTAGTTAACAATAATCAAGAAGCACTTGTAGGTGCTACCATTGCTGTAAAAGAATTAAAAAAAGGAACCGCTACTGATTTTGACGGAAACTTTAAATTAAAACTAGAAAAAGGAATATACGATATTGAAATTTCTTTTGTAGGTTTTAAAACTTTAGTTAAAAACATAGCTGTTTTAAAAGATCAAAATATTACCATTCAATTAACTTCTGACGCTACTGTTTTAGAAGAAGTATTAGTTGCTGCAGTGCGTGTACAAGCTGACGCACCTGTAACACACTCTAACTTATCTAAAAAAGAAATTGCGAAACGTAATTTAGGTCAAGATATTCCAATGTTACTAAATTACTTACCTTCAGTTGTTACGACGTCTGATGCTGGTGCTGGTGTTGGATATACTGGTATTCGTGTTCGTGGTTCAGATGCTACACGTGTAAACATTACCATTAACGGTATTCCTTATAACGATAGCGAAAGTCAAGGAACTTACTGGGTAAATATGCCTGATTTTTCTTCTTCAACTCAAAGTATTCAATTGCAACGAGGTGTAGGAACATCTACAAATGGTGCTGGTGCTTTTGGTGCTAGTTTAAATGTATTAACCGATAGTGGTTCTGATGAAGCCTTTGGTGAAATTGCTACTTCTTTTGGTTCTTTTAACACCCAAAAATATACTGCAAAAGCAGGAACAGGAAAGTTAAATGATCATGTTAAATTTTCTGGTCGTATTTCAAGAATTACTTCTGATGGATACATAGACAGAGCTTCATCAAACTTAAAATCGTACTTCTTACAAGGTAGTTATGTTGATGATAATACACTAATTAAAGGACTTGTTTTTGGTGGTCATGAAATTACATATCAATCATGGAATGGAGTTGATGCTGCTACTTTAAAAACTGATAGAACTTTTAATTCTGCTGGTGCTTTGTATGATGTTAATGGAAATGTAAAAGGTTTTTATGGTAATGAAGTAGATAACTACAAACAAGACCATGCACAATTACATTGGAATCAAAAGTATTCTGATAATTTATCATCTAACATTGCTTTACATTATACTTTCGGAAGAGGTTTTTACGAACAATATAAGCAAGCTTTAAACTATGATGTAAATTGGAATGTAATAGGAGCTTTACCAATCGCTAATCAAGATGAAAATAATACGGATTATATTAGAAGAAAGTGGTTGCGTAATAATTTTTATGGTGTTACTTATAATGTAAACTACAAAAAAGACAACTTAAATCTTCTTATAGGTGGTGCTTGGAACAAATATGAAGGTGATCATTTTGGAGAAGCTATATGGTCTCGTTTTTCTGGCAATGGAGAAATAAGAAATAACCTTTATGATAATTATGGAAACAAAGAAGACTTTAATCTTTTTGTAAAAGCAACTTATAAAGTAAACGAACAACTTTCTTTATTTGCTGATTTACAAAACAGAAATGTTAATTATACAGCAAACGGAGTTCAAACAAATTTAGTGGACGATACTTTTAACTTTTTTAATCCAAAAGCTGGTTTAAACTACAAGTTCAACACCAACAACAGTGTTTATTTCTCATATGCGCGTGCACAAAGAGAGCCTAATAGAACTGATTACGAAAACGGAAATCCGAAACCAGAAAAATTAAATGATTTTGAATTAGGTTGGCGTTTGAATACTGGTAATATTAAAATTAACACCAACGTATATTATATGGCGTACCAGGATCAGTTAGCTTTAACTGGTGAGATTGACAATGTAGGATCGCCTATAAGAGCTAATATTGGCGAAAGCTATCGCTTAGGTTTAGAAATTGACGCCTCTATAAACATTACCGATTATTTAAATGTAACTCCTAACCTTACTATTAGTAAGAACAAAAACATTTCTTTTAAAGAAACTAACGGAAACACAGTTACTGTATTAGGTGATACTGATATTTCTTATTCTCCTAATTTTATTGCCGCTAATACAATTAACATTCGTCCTACTGACAATTTTAATATTGCATTATTATCAAAATATGTTAGCTCACAGTTTATGAGTAATAACGAATTGAGTGCATCAAAATTAGATGGTTATTTTGTTAATGACCTAAATCTTAATTATACAATTAAAACAAAGTCGATATTTAAAAGTATTATTTTTTCTGGATTGATAAATAATATTTTTAATAAAGAATATAGCTCTAACGGATATATGTGGGGTACAACTCCTTATTATTTCCCACAAGCAGGAACAAACTTTTTACTTGGAGCTACTTTAAAGTTTTAAATTAATTATCGACTCTGTTCGAATGAATATCTCTAAAATCCTAAGCTTTTGCTTGGGATTTTTTTGTGTAAAAACACATCATTTTATCTTTAATTTCTGATAAACAAACTTCATTAGCCTTCTTTTAAATAAATTAAAATTACAAACCAATTTCCTTGTTAATTTTAAAAATAAAAACAATTAAAATTTAAAGCGGACATTTTTATCTTCTGTAAAATAATAACTATATTTGTACTATTAAAATAATATTTATGTTTTCAAAATCATGTGAATACGGTCTTCGAGCAATCATATATATTGCACAACAAAGTGCGCAAGATGTTAAAGTGAGTCTAGCTACCATATCTGAAGCCATAAATTCACCACAAGCTTTTACCGCAAAAGTATTACAACAGCTCACACGTAATAATATTATAAAATCTATAAAAGGACCTTACGGAGGTTTTGTTATAGAAGATAATAAAATGGAACTTATTAAACTTAGTGATGTTGTAAAAATACTAGATGGTGATGCTATTTATACAGGCTGTGGTTTAGGTTTAAGTAAATGTAATGAAAAATCACCTTGTCCGCTACATTTTCAATTTGTTGAAGTTCGTGACAAACTTAAAGCAATGTTAAATAACACTACTTTATTAATGCTTGTTAACGATATGAATTCAGATACTTTTTTTTAAAAAGATAAAATTTAATTTTATAACGGACAAAAAGATCCATATATATCTTATGAAGAAAATAATTATAATAACATTTATTTGGATTGGTTTTATAGGCGCTATTAGTTTTATGGAATCTTGGCTTAAATTTCAAGCACCTAACATAACAACCAAGCTTGGTTTAGGTATTGGCAAACTCGTTTTTGGAGCTTTAAACATATTGGAAGTAGCTTTTACTTTAATAATTACCAGTATTATACTACTCTCTAAAAAACAACAAATATCTTATGTGTTTCTCATTGTAGTATTTGTTGTAGCACTCCAAACATTTTGGATGTTACCTACTCTAAACGAACGAGCAGAATTAATTATTAAAGACATACAAGTCCCTAAAAGCAAACTACACTTTTTATATGTTTTAGCAGAAGTAATAAAAGTGAGTTGCCTTTTCTTTTTCGGAATTAATCAATTTAAAAAGTTAACAATAAAATGAAAACACAAACATTAAAGTCAATTAAAAATTACACCTCTTTTAAAATGATAATTAAACACAATGGATATAAATAACCAAACTCTAGTAAGCAATATTGTTGCGAAAAATTACAAAGCAGCCAACATTTTTAAATCTTATGGAATAGATTTTTGCTGTAATGGAAACAGAAGTATAGAAACGGTATGTGACGTAAATAATGTTAACAAAAACACCTTAATTAAGCAAATAGTAAATTGTTTTAAAACGGAGACCGATACCAATGATTATAAATCTTGGGACATCGATTTTCTTTCTGATTATATTTATAACAAACATCATAAATACATCGAAAATAAAACACCTGAGATTAAACAATACCTAGATAAACTGTGTAGCGTACATGGAAAAAAACATCCTGAATTGTTTGAAATAAATACGTTGTTTTCTGAAAGTGCAAACGATTTAACAATCCACATGAAAAAAGAAGAATTAATATTATTTCCGTATTTCAAAAAACTTGCAATGGCTAATAGAAATAACAGCACTATTTCCAATCCACAATTCGATAGCGTAAAAAGCCCCATCAAAATGATGCATAAAGAGCATGATAATGAAGGGCTACGATTTAGAAAAATAGCCGCTTTAAGCACTAATTACACTCCGCCAAAAGATGGCTGTAGTACATACAAAGTAACTTTTTCTTTATTACAAGAATTTGAAGAAGACTTACATAAACATATTCATTTAGAGAATAATATTTTATTTAAAAAAGGAATTGATTTAGAACAAACTTTACAAAACTAGAAGGAAACATGAAAAAAACTTGGATAGCATTTATTAGCGTTGTAGCACTTTCATTTATAGCACTAATTTGGGTAGGTACCGAAGTGTATCAAACACAACCTCCCATACCAGAAAAAGTGATTGTAAAAAACTCTGGAGAGGTTGTTTACACCAAAGAAGACATTCAAATAGGTCAAAATGTATGGGAGTCTATTGGAGGAATGGAGGTTGGCTCTATTTGGGGACATGGTAGCTATGTTGCACCAGATTGGACGGCTGACTGGATACATAAAGAAGCTGTATATTTACTAGAAAACTGGTCAGAAACTGATTTTCAAAAACCATATAACAACTTAGATCTAGAAAATAAGGCTGCTATTAAAGCTCGTTTGATTAACGATATTAAAACCAATACGTATAATAGTAATACAAAAACTGTTACAATATCAAAAGAACGATTGGCTGCAATTAAAGCAAATGTAAAGCATTATACTTCTATTTTTTCTGAAGGAAAAGAGCAATACGCAATCCCTAAAGGAGCATTAACAGACCCTATTAAATTAGAGCAATTAAATGCTTTTCTATTTTGGACTTCTTGGGCCGCAAGTACCAACAGACCAAATAAAGATTATACCTATACTTCAAACTGGCCACACGAACCTTTAATTGATAATGTTATTACCAAAGACTCAATTATATGGTCAGGATTATCAATTGTATTATTACTGTTGTTTATTGGAGTTTTAACATTTTATTATTTAAGAAATCACGAAAAAGGAGATTTGATAACAAAACCTGATAGCGACCCCTTAACGGGAATGACGCTAGTTCGTTCACAAAAATCTGTCTTAAAATATTTCATTGTCATATCTCTTTTAATAGGACTACAAGTCGTACTAGGTATTATAACAGTGCATTATACCGTAGAAGGGCAAGCATTTTTTGGCTTTGATTTAGCAAATATTTTGCCATATTCTATCACCAGAACCTGGCATACGCAATTAGCCGTATTTTGGATTGCTGCTACATGGCTAGCTACTGGTTTATTTTTAGCTCCAATGATTTCGGGAAAAGAATTTAAATATCAAGTTTTTGGTATAAATTTTTTATTCGTAGCATTAATTATCATTGTCTTAGGTTCAATGTTAGGAGAATGGTTAGGTGTACATCAATTTCTAGACTTAACAACTAATTTCTTCTTTGGTCATCAGGGTTATGAGTATATGGATCTAGGAAGGTTCTGGCAAATATTCCTTGGTATTGGTTTAATTCTATGGGTTTTTATGGTTGGAAGACATATTTTACATGCCATACGTAAAAACGATGCTTCAAAAAATTTACTGATTATTTTGTTAGTATCTGTTGTTGCTATTGGTATGTTCTTTTTCTCTGGATTAATGTATGGTGAAAATAGTAGTTTACCTGTAATCAATTATTGGAGATGGTGGTTAGTGCATTTATGGGTTGAAGGCTTCTTTGAAGTTTTTGCAACAGTAGTTATTGCCTTTATTTTCTCTAAAATGGAAGTAATTTCGACAAGAACTGCAGGTAGAGTTTCTGTCGCTTCTGCAACCATATTTTTAGCAGGTGGTATTATCGGAACCTTACATCATTTATACTATTCAGGCACTCCAATTCAAGCCATTGCTTTAGGAGCCACTTTTAGTGCTTTAGAGGTCGTACCACTAACCCTAATGGGGTTTGAAATTAAAGAAAGCTGGAGTCTTTTAAAAAGTAAACCTTGGATGCTAAAATACAAATGGCCTATCTTTTTCTTTATAGCGGTTTCTTTTTGGAATTTTATAGGTGCTGGTGTATTCGGTTTCCTTATAAATCCACCAATTGCCTTATATTACATACAAGGATTAAATACTACTGCTGTGCATGCACATACCGCTTTATTTGGTGTATATGGAATGCTAGGAATGGGGTTCATTCTAATATGCCTACGATTTTATTCTGATAGAATTTGGGAAAGTAAAAAATTAAAAAGAGCCTTTTGGTTATTAAATATAGGATTAATAGCCATGGTATTATTTAGTTTACTTCCTATTGGTATAATTCAAGCATACACCTCTATTACAAAAGGATACTCTTTTGCTAGAGATGCTGAATTACTATACTCACCAGTAGTACAAACCTTAAAATGGCTTCGAATGATTGGAGATATTATTTTCTCTGTTGGAATATATTACTTCTGTTGGTTTACTATTTCTGAAACTATTTATAATTACAAAAGGAAAAACAGTACGAATTAATTTTTTAGCTCTTGTTATTTTAAACTTTTGAGAATATCTTTTTTCTAAAAATAAAAAACCTAAACAAAATGTTTAGGTTTTTTATTTCGCTTATATTAGATTTCTTTTTAATTTTAAAAACAATGAAATCAATAAAAAAAATTATAAAAATTTTATCTTTAATAATTACGCTAACTTTACTGTTTAGCTGTGAAGACGATTGCACAAAAACGGTTAACATACCAAAATACGATCATAACCAAATGGAGTTTATTGATAATTATGAGGAAGTTCCGTGTGATTTTGAAGAACCAGTAGTTGACCCTGTAAATGATCCTATTTAATATTATCAAAGTATAAAAAAACCGAGTTTAAAACTCGGTTTTTTATTATGAATCTATTCTACCAACAGCACAACTAACAAATGATTTTGCTTTGTGTACTATGGTATTTTTGTTACCTACTTCTGGATAGCCTAGTTTTGATAACTTTTCTTTTACTTGCTCTATATTATCCTTTTCTGAGTTAACGGTAACAATAGATTTTTCTACATCGATTTCAACATTTGAAATTGCATCTATAGCTAACAACCCTTTTTTAATGGTAGCTGCACAACCTCCACATTTTAAATTCTCAATATATATTTCTTGTTTCATTTTACTCATTTTTTTGTTTCCATTCGTTATAACCTCCTAAAACATTATAGGTTTCAAAACCTTTTTTTAATAGTAATTCTGATGCAATTTTAGATCGACCTCCAGATCGACAATAAATATATACCGGTTTTGTTTTATCTAACTTCTCTAAAGCAATATTTTCAAAGTTATTAGCTGTTACATTTATCTCAATGGCTTTTTTAATAACGCCTTCTGCCCATTCGCTAGGAGTACGAACGTCTAGTAATTGAATATTTTCATTCGTTTTTAGTACAAGTTGCAAATCATCGACAGAAATATCTTTTACCCCATTTACTTTTGATGTACAAGACAATAGTACTGTAAAAATCATCCCTATAAAAAGAATCTTTGTCTTCATGCTAGTTTATTTTAATGTTGACGGACAAACGGTTACTGTTCTGGCAATATTCGTTGCTTTTATCGCTGCATAACCACCTGCTACATCAATTACATTGTGGTACCCTCTTGCTTTTAAAATTGAAGCTGCTATTACCGAACGATATCCGCCGGCACAATGGATATAAAAATCTTCGTTTTTAGGAAATTCTTCAATATGATCATTTAAAAAATCTAACGGAGTACTTGGTACATCAACAATGTGTTCGTTTGAGTATTCTCCTGGTTTACGAGCATCAAAAACTTTTGCATTATTGTTTATAGCTTCCTCTAAATCATCCGCAGAAACAGATCGTAAAGTATCAATTTCTTTACCTGATGCTTTCCAAGTTTCGAAGCTTCCGTCTAAATAACCTAAAACGTTATCAAAACCGACACGTGATAAACGCTTAATCGTTGTTTCTTCTTCTCCAACAGGGGTTATTAATAAAATTGGTTGCGTTACATCTTTTATTAAAGCGCCTACCCACGGAGCAAACGTTCCGCCTAAACCAATAAATATTGATTGCGGTATAAATCCTTTTATGAAGTCAAATTGATGACGAACATCTAAAATTATTGCATCTGTATTATTTGCTACATTCTCAAAATCAGTTACCGATAACGATATTGCACCTTTTTTTATAACCTCATCAATAGATTCGTATCCTTCCTTGTTCATTTTTACATTTAAAGGAAAATAAGCTGGTGGCGGCAATAATCCATCAGTTACTTCTTTTACAAATTCTTCTTTGGTCATATCAGCTCTCAAAGCATAATTGGTTTTCTTTTGATCACCAATTGTTCCAATAGTTTCTTTGCTTAAATTTTTTCCGCAAGCAGAACCTGCTCCATGTGCTGGATACACAATAACCTCATCTTCTAAAGTCATTATTTTAGTACGTAAACTATCGTATAAAAAACCTGCTAAATCATCTTGAGTGAGCGCTCCTTTTTGAGCTAAATCTGGGCGACCTACATCTCCTAAGAATAAGGTATCTCCACTAAAAATAGCATGATTTCTTCCGTTTTCATCTTTTAACAAATAAGAAGTACTCTCCATTGTATGCCCAGGAGTATGTAATACTGTAATTGTAATATTACCTATTTTAAAAACCTCACCGTCTGTTGCTACATGAGATTTATAACTTGTTTGAGCGGTTGATCCATACACTATTGTTGCTCCTGTTTTTTCTGCTAACGTTACATGTCCGCTCACAAAATCGGCATGAAAGTGCGTTTCAAAAATATATTTAATTTTTGCATTGGCCTTACTCGCTTTATCGATATAATTTTCGACTTCACGTAGTGGATCTATAATGGCAACTTCTCCGTTACTTTCAATATAATAAGCTCCCTGAGCCAAACAACCTGTATAAATTTGTTCTATTATCATTACTCTTAGTATCTCTATATTTAAATATTAAAATAACAGTTTATATGCTGTATATAAAATGATATTTATCATTTTGATTATTAATTAATCGTACGCCTGATGTATATATTGTGCGTATTTTTTTTGATTTTGATTATCGCCTGTTTTAAAAAAATTAACTGCGCCATTGGCACGCATAAAAAAGTGGTTTAAACTTACCTCTTCTAATACGCCTCCTCTAAAAAAAGCATCTCTTACAGGTGCCTTTTACTCCTGCAAAATAAAATGCTATGTTTCTTTTGTTGTAATATCTAATACGTTCCTTTAGCATTTCTATACCAGTACTATCAACACGGTTGATACTTTCTGCATCTAGTACAATTAGCTTCAATGATTTTCCTTTTTCTGCCGTCATTTCATCTAACTTCTCACGAAAGTAATTTGAATTTGCATAAAATAATTGCGCATCAAAACGAAAAACTAATATTTCCTTATCTGTAATTACTTCTTTAAATCTGTTTTTATTTCGATAAAAATCAGAGCTAGGTACTTTTCCTAATTCGACTACATAAGGCCTAGATGTTCTAAAAATCAATACAATTAAAGACAAACCAACACCGATTAATATTCCGGGTTCAATTCCGAAGAATATAGTCGATAAAAACGTTGCAACTAACAACCAGAAATCTAAATTATTTGCTGTCCATAATCTTTTAGCTTCTTTTACATTTATTAAATTAAATACCGCTACTATAATTATTGCTGCTAAAACTGTTTTAGGTAAATGATAAAATACTGGTGTTAAAAACAGCAATGTTAGTACCACCATAATTACAGCTACAATTGCTGAAACACCTGTTTTACCACCTGCTTCTTCATTAATCGCTGAGCGAGAAAAACTAGAAGTTGACGGGTATGATTGAAATAAAGAACCTACAATATTACTTAAACCTAAGGCTACTAATTCTTGATTAGGTCTTATTCTGTATTCATCTTGTTTTGCTTCTAATGTTTTTCCTATGGATATAATTTCCAAATATCCTACCATTACCAATGTTGCTGCTATTGGTGTCAACTCTCTAATTAAAGCAATATCAATAACTGGAATCGTGAATTTTGGTAAACCCGACGGAATTTCTTTTACAATTGCGACATCTGTTAAATAGCTTCCAAAAAAACGAAGCGTCACTATTCCTAAAACCACAACAATTAAAGCATTTGGTATTTTCTTGTTTATTTTTCTACAAATCATAATCACAACACATGCTGTAATTCCGATAATAGTTGCATTTGTGTTGAAATGTCCTATTCTATTAATAATATCTTCTATAAGAATATGTACTTGATCACTTTGTAAAAAATCTACTCCAAGTAAATTTCGAAACTGATTTAATCCAATAATAAGTGCTACAGCAGATGTAAACCCTATAATTACAGGTCTTGATAAAAAATTTACAATAAATCCTAAACGAAACAACCCCATTAAAAGCTGAATACTCCCTACCATTAATGCTAATAAAATGGCAATAGCAATATAACTTTCAGATCCTATTAATGCCAATGTCGAAACTCCTGTTGCTACAATTAAAGAATCCATTGCCACAGGATCAATTGCTACTTGACGAGATGATCCAAAAACTGCATACATTAATTGCGGTACCAAAGCTGCATACAAACCATAAATAGGTGGTAATCCTGCAATTAATGCATACGCAATTCCTTGTGGAATTAAAACAGTTGCTACAGTTATACCCGCTACAACATCACCTCTAAACTGTGATTTCTTGTAGTTTGGTAACCATTCTAATATAGGGATGAGTTTTTTTAGTAATTTCATTTTAAAAAAAGACCTCCTTGAGTTGATTCCTTTATTCTTCCTAAGTGTTTATATGCCAAGTCGGTTACTTCTCTACCTCTTGGAGTACGCATTATAAAGCCTTGTTGAATTAAAAACGGTTCATATACTTCTTCAATCGTTTCAGTATTTTCACTAACTGCAGTTGCAATGGTACTAATTCCTACTGGTAGCCTCCTTTAAATTTATCAATAATAGTTACTAAAATTTTATTATCCATTTCATCTAAACCATGCGCATCAACATTCAATGCTTTTAATGCATAAACAGCTATTTCAATTGTAATACTTCCATTCCCTTTTATCTGAGCGAAATCTCGTACTCTTCTCAATAATGCATTAGCAATACGAGGTGTTCCTCTACTCCTACCTGCAATTTCTATTGCTGCTTCCATAGAAATTGGTACTCCTAAAATATGTGAACTACGTTGAATAATAGTAGTCAGTAATTCTGTTGAATAATAATGCAAACGACTACTGATTCCGAAACGAGCTCGCATGGGTGCTGTTAACAACCCCGATCGTGTTGTGGCTCCTACTAAAGTAAAAGGTTCTAAATTTATTTGAACTGTACGTGCATTGGATCCTGACTCAATCATAATATCGATTTTATAGTCTTCCATTGCTGAATATAAATACTCTTCTACAATGGGACTTAGTCGATGAATCTCATCAATAAACAACACATCTCGTTCATCAAGGTTTGTTAATAACCCTGCTAAATCTCCGGGTTTATCTAAAACTGGTCCTGAGGTTACTTTAATTCCAACTCCTAACTCATTTGCTAGAATATGAGCCAAGGTAGTTTTTCCTAACCCTGGAGAGCCATGAAACAACGTATGATCTAATGCTTCATCACGTTGATTAGCGGCTTCTACAAATATTTTTAAGTTATCAATTGCTTGATCTTGTCCTGAAAAATCATCAAAAGAAAGCGGACGTAGTTTTTTTTCTACATCTAAATCTTCGTTTGATAAATTGGTGTTTTCAGGGTTTAAGTTTTCGTTCATATGGGCACAAATATACTTGAAATAGACTGTTTGGTTTGTAATAATTGTTACGTAACAATGTTAGCAATGCTAAGATACATATAACTAGATAAAGTTATAAAGTAAAAAACCTGAAACAATATTTATTGTTTCAGGTTTAATTTACTTAAGGTTAAAACCTCACACTTATTTTCTATCCTGTAATGCGAATACTTGACGTAATAAAGCAGTATCTCGTAAACCAACTTTTTCACGAATTCCTTTTTCTTCAACTTCAATCATCGTAAAAACTCCTTTTAAAGCTTCCCCCGTAACATAATCCGTTAAATCAGCATTCACTTTCTTTACAAATGGAATTTTATTATATTTATTAATTAAGTTTGCCCAAATTTTATCTGCTCCTACTTTACTAAAAGATTTTTTTATTACGGGGTTAAACTGACTGTACAATGCCGTATTTGTTTTTCCTTTTAAATAAGATGTTGCTGCGTTTTTATCTCCTAATAGAATATTTTTTGCATCATTAAAACTTATTTCTTTTACCGCGTTTACAAAAATTGGTGTTGCTGTTTTTACAGCGTCTTCTGCAGTTCTATTAATAGCCTTTAAGCCTTCATCAGCTAAACTACTTAACCCTATTTTTCGTAAACCTTTATCTACTGCTTGTAATTCTTTTGGCAAAATAATTTTCACTAACTCATTTCGGTAAAATCCATCTTTTGCTGTTAATTTAGATACCTGATGTTGAATCCCTTTATCTAATGCTTGGCGTAAACCATTTCCGATTTGTTCTTGTGACAAAACACCTCCTGTTGGCAATTGATTTACTACTTTTTGTAATTCTGCACATCCTGTAAGTAAAACTACAAATGCTACTGCTATAACTTTTTTCATCTTTGTTTGTTTATCTATTTTATTAGAAACAATTATTTTATAATTGTCACATTATTTAAAGCTATCTGTTTTTTTATCATAACCATACGGACAGTGCTTACAACCACTTTTACAGCAATACCCTCTTTTTAAATGAAATTTTTCGGTAAATACTTTATAACCATCTTCATTTAAATAGTAATCCTCTTCGGTTAACTCTATTCGTTTATTATACATTTTAACAAAAGTATTCATTTTAAACACAAAAAAAGCATCAAATAAGTACTTATTTGATGCTTTTTATTTTATGAAATTACACTATTTTTTATGTTTCTCAGGCGGATATTTAGCCATTATCTCATTCACAAACTCTTTAACACGAGCTTCTTTTCTTTCAACATCATTCATTCTTAACGCTCCTGTACCTATACCTTGCCAAACTAATTCTTTCTTTTTTGCATCTAACAAATCTATAAACAAGGTTCCTTCTGTATGCTGAGAAACACTCATTCGATTCATACCGTAATAATATGGGTAATAAAATCCGCCGTACATATTATCGTTTATGTTGATTTTTTCACGCGATTTTGTAAACAGACTTACTAAAATATCTGGTGTCGCAGATTTTGTCATTCCTTTAGCCATCAATTCTAATTCAACAGCACGCATAATTCGTTTTTTATCTAAATCTGAAATAGCTGCTTTATCAATTCCTTTTTTATAAAAAGCAAAGGTTTTATATTGATTAAAATCTACTTTCGTATCATAATCTGTTGTTACTTTAACAGCACTACATGAAGTAATAATTAAAGCGATAATTGGCAAAAAAAGTAATTTTGATATCTTCATTTTCTTAGGATTTATAAATTATCTAACAATGCATCATCAACTAAATTAGGTACTGTAACCTGCAAATCTTTTTCGGCTTTCATTGCTCGTTTTATCGCAAATACTGCTTCCTCATTTCTAGCCCAACTTCTTCTTGCTATTCCGTTATTAACATCCCAGAAAAGCATTGATTTTAAGCGTCTTGATGCACTCTTAGAACCATCAAGAAGCATGCCAAATCCACCATTAATAACTTCACCCCAGCCAACACCACCTCCATTGTGGATAGAAACCCAAGTAGCACCTCTAAAGCTATCGCCAATTACGTTTTGTATGGCCATATCGGCCGTATAACGAGAACCATCATAAATGTTAGAAGTTTCTCTGTAAGGTGAATCGGTACCTGAAACATCATGATGATCACGCCCCAACACTACATTACCTATTTCACCTTTCTTAATTGCCTTGTTAAAAGCTTCGGCAATTTTTGTACGTCCTTCAGCATCCGCATATAAAATACGTGCTTGTGAACCCACCACTAATTTATTTTCTTGTGCTCCTTTAATCCACTGAATATTATCCGTCATTTGTTGTTGGATTTCAATAGGCGAATTCTTTTTTATTTTTTCTAAAACTTTACAAGCAATCGCATCTGTTTTTGCCAAATCTTCTGGATTCCCGCTTGCACATACCCAACGGAATGGTCCAAAACCATAATCAAAACACATTGGCCCCATAATATCTTGCACATAACTCGGATATTTAAACTCACGGCCTAAAGTCGGATTCGGGTTCATAACATCGGCTCCTGCTCTACTAGCTTCTAATAAAAAAGCATTTCCATAATCGAAAAAATAGGTTCCTTTTTCGGTGTGTTTATTGATTGCTTTTGCGTGTCTTCTTAATGTTTTCTGAACTTCTTCTTTAAATTTCTTCGGATGCTCAGCCATCATCACATTAGCGTCTTCAAAAGAAATATCAACTGGATAATATCCACCTGCCCAAGGATTGTGTAATGATGTTTGATCTGACCCTAAATCGATATGAATATTGGCTTCATCAAATTTTTCCCAAACGGCAACTATATTCCCTAAATAAGCGATAGAAACTGTTTCTTTATTTTCTTTTGCCGATTTTACTCGTGCTACTAATTCATCTAAATCAGTAATTTTTTCATCAATCCAGCCTTGTTCTAACCGTACTTGTGTAATCTTCGGATTCACCTCAGCACACACCGTAATACAACCTGCAATATTACCTGCTTTTGGTTGCGCTCCGCTCATTCCTCCTAAACCAGCAGTAACAAACAAACCTCCTTTTGGCGTTTTTTTAATTTTTCTGAATCCGTTTAAAACAGTAATTGTTGTTCCGTGAACAATTCCCTGAGAATCGATATACATATAACTTCCTGCCGTCATTTGCCCATATTGCGAAACTCCCAACGCATTCATTTTTTCCCAATCGTCAGGCTGTGAATAGTTCGGAATTACCATTCCGTTCGTTACCACAACTCTTGGTGCGTTTTTGTTTGATGGAAATAATCCCATTGGATGCCCCGAATACATCGTTAAAGTTTGCTTATCTGTCATTTTAGACAAATACTGCATGGTTAATAAATACTGTGCCCAGTTTTGAAAAACCGCTCCGTTTCCTCCATAAGTTATCAATTCATGAGGATGTTGTGCCACGGCATAATCTAAATTATTCTGAATCATTAACATGATTGCTTTTGCCTGTGTACTTTTACCCGGATATTCTTTAATATCTCTAGCTTTCATCTTATAGGTAGGACGAAAACGATACATATATATACGTCCGTATTTTTCTAATTCTTCTGAAAATTCAGGTAATAAAACTTCGTGATGTTTTTTATCAAAATATCGCAAAGCATTTTTTAATGCTAACTTTTTTTCTTCAGCCGTTAAAATATCTTTACGTTTCGGAGCTCTGTTTATTGACGAATCATAAACTGGCATTTCTGGTAATTCATTCGGAATACCTTGTTTGATTTGTTTTTTAAATGACATCATAATTTATTTTTTTATTGTCCGTAATTTATAATAACTCCTTTTACGTCAACCTGAACTCGTTTCAGGTTCACATCATAACATACTCTTTATTATAAAGGTGTGATTCTGAAATAAATTCAGAATGACGCTCCTATATTTGGTTATGAATTAAAACGAATATTATTTTTTAACGAACTGTGAATTCCTGATTTTTAACCATATTTACCAATGTTTTAATATCATCTTTTAACACACGATCTTCTTCTAATTTGTCAACTTTATTTCTGATAATTTTAAAATTTTCTTCAATGATATCAGAAAATGTATTTGGTCTTCTAAACTCCATTGCTTGTGCTGCGTACATAAATTCTATAGCCAAAATTTTATCGATATTTCCTAAAATTTGATTGAATTTTCGTCCAGAAATACTTCCCATAGAAACATGATCTTCTTGCCCTAATGAAGTTGGAACACTATCTGCCGAAGGCGGAAAACACAACGATTTATTTTCAGTTACCAAAGCTGCGGTAGTATATTGCGGAATCATAAACCCCGAATTTAAGCCTCCTGCCTCGGTTAATAATCTTGGTAAACCGTATTTTCCTTCCAGTAACAAATAACAACGTCTGTCTGCTATATTTCCTAATTCTGATGCTGCTATAGATGCGTAATCTAAAGCCATTGCTAAAGGTTGTCCGTGAAAATTACCACCCGAAATTGCTTCAGTTTCACTCAATACAATTGGGTTATCGGTAACAGCATTCATTTCTATTTCTGCCAGCTCATTTAAATGCTCAAAAGCATTTCTTGATGCCCCGTGAACTTGTGGCATACAGCGAATTGAATACGGATCTTGCACACGATCGCATTCCAAATGATTTTCTACATTTTGAGAACCTTGTAATAACATTCGTATACGTTCGGCTACTTTTATATTGCCTTTAAACGGGCGAATTGCATGTAATTCTTTTCTAAAAGGAGAAGCACTTCCTTGAAAACCTTCTAAAGTCATCGCGCCAGCAACATCAGCAACATCTAAAATATATTCCATTTTTTGAAGTCCTAAAATAGCATGTGCTAAAATAAATTGCGTTCCGTTAATTAATCCTAAACCTTCTTTAGCCATTAAAGTTAACGGTGCTAAATTGTGCTTTTTTAATATTTCTTTTGAACTGACAATCTCATTTTCAATCCAAAATTCTCCCTCACCTAATAACGGTAAAAACAAATGTGAAAGTGGCGCTAAATCTCCCGATGCTCCTACCGATCCTTGCTCAGGAACAATTGGTAACAAATCGTTTTCAATAAAATAGATAATGCGTTCTATTAATTTTAATCGCACGCCCGAAAAACCTTGACAAAGCGCATGCACTTTACAAATCATCATGATTTTAGATAATTTTTTATCAATCGGGTTTCCAACACCAACTGCATGTGTAATCAATAAATTCTCTTGCAACTTACTGGTTTCTTCAGGTGTAATTTGCACATCACATAAAGGCCAAAACCCGTATTGATTCCGTAAACAGCGGCTTTTGAATTTGCCATTACCTCCACCTTTCTTCTACATTCAATTATACTGTTTTCAGCTTCTTTTGTAATGGTTGCTTTTAAAGCTCCTTCAGCAATTGCAATTACCTTATTTACAGTTAATTTATCTATTCCGTACTTAAACATTCTGTTCTATTTTATTTTTATCAAAGTTATTTCTATTTTTGATACTTAACAATATCAATAAAATCAATATTTAATAACTATGGGTTATCAAATTGAGTTTCGTCATTTTAGATATTTTTTAGCGGTTGCCGAAGATTTACACTTCAGAAAAGCAGCCGAACGCTTGTTTATTTCACAACCAGGATTAAGTAGGCAGATAAAACAAATGGAAGAGGATTTAGGAATTCAACTTTTTATAAGACATAACAGAAAAGTACAATTAACAACGGCTGGCTTGCATTTAAAAACCGAATTATCACGTACCTTAAAAGATATTGATAACATTTTAGATTCCGCTAAATTGTTGCAAGAAGGGAAACAAGGAAAATTAAATTTTGGATATGTAGGTTCAGCAATGCTAGAAATTATTCCTGATGTATTGCTACGTTTTAAAAAAAAATACCCGAATGTACAGTTTGGATTGAAAGAGATGGATAATCAAAAACAGATAGCTCATTTACTTTCTCAAAAAATAGATATTGGTTTTGTGCGCTTAAACCGTGCGCCAAGAGGATTAATCATCAAACCAATTTTAGAAGAAACTTTTTGTTTGGTATTGCCTAAAAATCATCCTATAAACAGTACTAATTTTAAAGATTTATCACAACTTAAAAACGAGTCATTTATTTTATTTGACCCGTCTTACAGTCCGTCATATTACGAAAAAGTGATGCAAATTTTTGATGATAGTCATTTCTCGCCCATCGTGTCTCATAATACTATTCATGCTGCTTCTATCTATAAATTAGTAGAAAACAATTTTGGTTTATCTATCGTACCGAAATCACTTTTACAAGGCTATACCATGAATATCAAGTTTATTGAACTTAATAACATTCCGCAACGAACTACCTTATCAGTAATTTGGAACACCAATAACCGAAATCCGATTTTAAAAGCATTGCTTGAAAAGATAAACCCACAAAATTAAAACTACATTTAATTAAAAAATCTTATTTTTATCAAAAGAAAAAGCTGTGATATTCATCTCAAAACATATGGTGCCTAAAGGATTTGTTGGTGTAACACTGTATCCTTTTATCTTTTTAAAAAGAGAAGATTTAAAACATAATGCAGAACTTGTAAATCACGAAAAAATACATTTAAAGCAACAGCGAGAGCTTTTTATCATCTTCTTTTTTCTATTCTATTTTATAGAATGGTTTATTAAATTTTTAAAATATAAAGACAAATTAAAAGCCTACAAAAATTTAAGCTTTGAACGCGAAGCTTATCTAAACGAAAATAATTTGTACTACATCGAAAAAAGAAAACATTGGGCTTTTCTTAACTATTTATAATCCTTAAACAATTCTTATATCTTTTAAGAAATTCGTAAATTGCCCCATCAATTTTTTATAAAATTTACGAATGGAACAAATAGCACCCTATAAACCTATACATAAAGTACGAATTGTAACTGCTGCTGCATTATTTGATGGTCATGATGCTGCCATAAATATTATGCGTCGAATTATTCAATCTACAGGAGTAGAAGTAATTCATCTTGGACATGATAGAAGTGTTGAAGAAGTAGTTAATTGTGCAATTCAGGAAGATGCAAATGCCATTGCGATTACATCTTACCAAGGAGGACACAATGAGTATTTTAAATACATGTATGATTTATTAAAAGAAAAAGGAGCTAGCCATATCAGAATTTTTGGTGGTGGTGGTGGTGTAATTCTTCCTGAAGAAATCAAAGAATTGATGGATTATGGAATTACTCGTATTTATTCTCCTGATGATGGTCGTGAACTTGGTTTGCAAGGAATGATTAACGATTTAGTTAAAACTTCTGATTTTGCAATTGGTGATGTTTTAAACGATGAAATTGATCATTTAGCGAATAAAGAAATCGGAAGCATTGCGCGTATTATTTCTTCGGCAGAAAACTTCCCTGAAGTAGCCAAAGAAACTTTAGCAGCAATTCATGAAAAAAATAAAAATTCTAAAACGCCGGTTTTAGGAATTACCGGAACTGGTGGAGCAGGAAAATCATCTTTAGTTGACGAGCTAGTTCGTCGATTTTTAATTGATTTCCCTGAAAAAACAATTGGATTAATTTCTGTTGATCCATCAAAAAGAAAAACAGGAGGTGCTTTATTAGGAGACCGTATTCGTATGAATGCGATTAATAACGAACGTGTTTATATGCGTTCTTTAGCTACGCGTCAATCTAATTTAGCATTATCTAAATATGTAAACGAAGCTGTGCAAGTTTTAAAAGCTGCTGAGTTTGATTTAATCATTTTAGAAACTTCAGGTATCGGACAATCAGATACTGAAATTATAGAACATTCTGATACATCATTATATGTAATGACTCCTGAATTTGGAGCAGCAACGCAGTTAGAAAAAATCGACATGCTTGATTTTGCTGATTTGGTTGCTCTTAACAAATTTGATAAGCGTGGTGCTTTAGATGCCATCCGTGATGTGAAGAAACAATACATGCGTAACAACAACCTTTGGGATGTTCATATGGATGATATGCCGGTTTTCGGAACCATTGCTTCTCAATTTAATGATCCAGGAATGAATACGTTGTACAAACGTATTATGGATAAATTAATTGAAAAAACTGGAGTTGATTTAAAATCGAAGATGGAAATTACCAAAGAAATGTCTGAAAAGATATTTGTAATTCCGCCAAGTAGAGTTCGTTATTTATCTGAAATATCAGAAAGCAATAGAGCTTATGATAAAAAAGTGGATAGCCAAGTTATCGTTGCTCAAAAATTATATGGTATTTATAAAACTATCGAATCTATTACAAATTCGAATGTTGCCATTTCTAAAATTGGATTAGATTCTGATGCGATTCTGAAACAAGTTCAGAATGACGAGCAAGATTTCATTAAATTATTAATAGCTCAATTCGACAAAGTAAAATTAAATCTCGATCCTCATAACTGGGAGATTATTTTAAATTGGGCTGATAAAGTAAAAAAATATAAAGACCCTGTTTATAGCTTTAAAGTAAGAGATAAGGTTATAAATATAGATACTCACAGTGAAACTTTATCACATACACAAGTTCCGAAAGTAGCCTTGCCAAAATACCAAGCCTGGGGAGATTTATTACGTTGGAATTTACAAGAAAATGTTCCGGGAGAGTTTCCTTATACCGCAGGATTGTATCCATTTAAAAGAACCGGTGAAGATCCAACAAGAATGTTTGCTGGTGAAGGAGGACCAGAACGTACGAACAGACGTTTTCATTACGTAAGTTTAGGAATGCCTGCAAAGCGTTTATCGACTGCTTTCGATTCGGTTACTTTATATGGTAATGACCCAGGAGTAAGACCTGATATTTATGGTAAAATAGGTAATGCAGGAGTTTCTATATGTTGTTTAGATGATGCCAAGAAATTATTTTCTGGTTTCGAATTAACGCATGCTTTAACATCTGTAAGTTTAACAATTAATGGTCTGCACCAATGTTGTTAGGTTTTTTCATGAATGCTGCTATCGATCAGAATTGTGAGAAATACATCAAAGAAAACAAGTTAGAAAAACAAGTTGAAGCGAAGTTCAAAGAAATTTACGATTCAAAAGATTTAGAAAGACCTGTTTATCAAGGTAAATTACCTGAAGGAAATGATGGTTTAGGATTGATGCTTTTAGGTTTAACAGGTGATATGATTTTACCTGCGGATGTATATGCTGAAATTAAAAAAACAACCTTAGCACAAGTTCGTGGTACGGTACAAGCTGATATTTTAAAAGAAGATCAGGCACAAAATACGTGTATTTTTTCTACAGAATTCGCCTTGCGTTTAATGGGAGATGTACAAGAATATTTTATTAAAGAACAAGTTCGTAATTTTTATTCAGTATCAATTTCTGGGTATCATATTGCTGAAGCTGGTGCCAACCCAATTACACAATTAGCGTTGACATTATCTAACGGGTTTACCTATGTTGAATACTACTTATCTCGTGGTATGGACATCAACAAATTCGGCCAAATTTATCGTTCTTTTTCTCTAACGGAATCGATGCGGAATATTCAGTAATTGGTCGTGTAGCTCGTAAAATTTGGGCTAAAGCATTAAAGCATAAATATGGTGCTAACTCAAGAGCACAAATGTTAAAATATCATATTCAAACTTCTGGTCGTTCTTTACATGCACAGGAAATTGATTTTAACGATATCCGTACAACATTACAAGCTTTATATGCTATTAACGACAACTGTAATTCATTACACACCAATGCGTATGATGAAGCGATTACAACACCTACAGAAGAATCGGTACGTAGAGCAATGGCAATTCAGTTAATTATCAATAAAGAATTAGGTTTAACTAAAAATGAAAATCCAATTCAAGGTGCTTTTATTATTGAAGAGTTAACCGATTTAGTTGAAGAAGCAGTATTGTTAGAGTTTGATAGAATTACCGAACGTGGTGGTGTTTTAGGAGCGATGGAAACCATGTATCAGCGTAGTAAAATACAAGAAGAAAGTTTGTATTATGAAACTTTAAAACATACAGGAGAATTCCCAATTATTGGAGTAAATACCTTCTTAAGTTCTAAAGGTTCTCCAACAGTACAACCTGCGGAAGTTATCCGTGCAACGGAAGAAGAAAAGCAATATCAAATAAAAACTAAAAGCATTTTAAACAAAGCTAACGACGGAAAAGTACAAGAACAACTAGCAATTTTACAGGAAGCTGCTGTGCAGAATGAAAACTTATTTGATAAGTTAATGGAAGCTACAAAATTTTGTTCTTTAGGTCAAATTACCGAAGCTTTATTTAAAGTTGGTGGACAGTATAGACGTAATATGTAAAAGGCAATGCCTTCTGATAAATATTAAAAACCTCACATTAATTTGTGAGGTTTTTTTATGCTCTTTTCTTCCTGTAATTTGTAATGTTTTCAGTTGTTATTTATTTTCAACTTCTAAAGTAGTTTGTTTACTTGCTTTCCTTCCTTTTAAAAAGAAGAGGATAAAAAATATCATTACAACTCCCAAGTAAATAGAGAACCCTCCTATTTTAGCACTTAAAGTTTCTACCAAATCTTTATAACTAGATAAACTATATATTTCTAAAATACGTAGCGCAAAACCAACGTTTAATAAATAAAAACCGATTTTAAAAAGTTTATTTGTAGCCATTGCAATTTCTACCTTTTGATGAAAAATATCTAACATAAATATTTTACTGTTTTTAAAAAGGTGATATGATACAAACGTTGTTAATCCTATTGCTATTGGTAAATAAATAATGTAGGCGATTAATTCTAATGAAGTGTTCATAGTTATTGATTTTTAAAATGTTTGTGAATTAAATAAACTGTATAAATATTGATAAAATGTAGTGAGGCAATTATAAGAATCATATAACTCAACCTCTTTGTTATTTCTAGTATTACTTCTTCTAAACTATTTATAGGATTCATTGTATTTAAACTCCAAACGATTAAACCAATGTTTAATAAATAATAAGCTATTCTTAAAAGATTATTTATGCCGTTTCCAAAATTGATTCTATCAGGAAAATAATTTATAATATATATTTGTCCGTTTTTATAACAAGCCTCTCCTACCCAAAGAACAATTGTACTTGATAATAGTAGGTATATTATGTATGTAAACTGACTCATATTTCTTTTTTTATCATTTCTAAAATATAAGTCCAAAACAATGATAGAGATATAGGTGTTGAAACATAAAGAATAATAAGAAAATTATTTTGAGCATCATTACTATAAGTCTTGGCTATTAAATAAAAAAACAGGAAAAATAGAGTAACAAAAAAGATATAAATAATTAACCCCTTCCTTTTTGTATTATTTAGCTTATTCCAAGAAAAAAGTAAAATAAAAAATGACAAAAATTGATAAAACCCCAACAAGAAAGCTATACACATTGAGTAGATAAAAAAATCAGTTTTCAAAATTGAAATGCATAATGTAATCAGAAACGGAACCATTAAAACTCTATTAATCCATGTCATTATTGAGATATTTATTTTCATAGTTTCAGAAATATTTGAAAATTTTATTTTAAATTTTTTTTACTTTTTTATCATTTTGGTAAAACTTGATAGTAACCAATGCTCATCAGCTTTAATTGTATTATCAAGAATAGTATTAACTGTATTTGTTACGGTAGCTAAATCTTTCATTACTTTTTTAAACTGCATCGCTTCTTCAGAATTATCATTTACATCGTTTTGTAATTCATCTAAAACTTTTAAAACTGGTTCAATCTCTCTTTTCTTTCGTTCTTTGGTAACTTGCTTAAACAACTCCCAAATATCTTTATCAGCAACAAAAAACTCCTTACGCTCTCCTATTACAAACTCTTTACTTACAATTCCCCAATCAATTAATGCTCTTACATTCATATTTACGTTTCCTCTAGATATTTTTAGAGTTTCCATAATAGCATCTGCAGACATTGGTTTGGTTGACACCAACAACAACGCGTGTACTTGCGCCATTGTTTTATTAATTCCCCAACTTGTAGCTAAACTTCCCCAAGTATGAATGTATTTTAATTTTGCGTCATCTAAGTTCATACGGCAAATATACAACTAATTATTAAACTTTCAATAATTATTGAAAATAAAATATTTAAATTTTATCGATTATCTTGTAATACTTTTAATCAAGCGAATACTAATTAATAAAACACAATTTTGAGTAACGATTTTTACACAATATCTATTGTACCTCATAAAGGTATTATAATTAAAATATGTAGAGCTTACACGGATTCTCAAGAGGATTTTGAAGATTTTTATCAAGAAGCCTGTTTACAAATCTGGAAAAGCAGAGATGCTTTTCAAGAAAAATCTAAATGGAGTACTTGGATTTATCGAATTACCTTAAATATTTGCTTAACGCTTTCTAAAAGGAATAAACGCAAGCACAA
The DNA here is from genome assembly GCF_027941755.1 of Tenacibaculum retecalamus. Lineage (NCBI taxonomy): Bacteria > Pseudomonadati > Bacteroidota > Flavobacteriia > Flavobacteriales > Flavobacteriaceae > Tenacibaculum > Tenacibaculum retecalamus. The sequence goes on from NZ_CP115916.1 coordinate 2,553,373, forward strand.
TACTATTGAAATTCTTCATGAAGAATCTGAGAAAAATACTGCTTTTAAAAACGAAAGTTTAAACTTGTTGTACGATGCTATTAAAAAATTATCTGAGGTTGACAGAGCGGTAATTTTATTGCATTTAGAGGAAAACCCGCACAAAGAAATTGCTAAAATTATTGGAACGAGCCCAAATAACATTGCCGTTCGTATTAACAGAATTAAAAAACAATTAAAAGTAATATTAGATGGAAAAATCAATTGAAAAAATATGGAATGAAGCCTTCATTAAAGAAGAAGCTTTAATTGCACCAAAAATAAATAATTTATACAATCAGAAATCAAAATCAATAATTGCAAAAATTAAAAGAACTTACGAAATTGATAACAAAGGATTAATTCCTATGGCTATAATAGTTGCTATTGGTATGACACTATTTTCTGAAGCAATTATTGGGTTTTACGGTGCTTTCTTAATTGTATGTCTCTATTTTTTCAACAATAATTTATTGAAAAAATTTAAAGCTATTGATGTTACATCTGACAACTTAACTTATTTAAAAAAATACAAAAACATTATAAATATTATAATGAAAGCCACTAAAAAACTATTTGTATTTGCAATACCGCTAGCTGTTTTGTCAATTTTCGCACTTTCTTTTAGTATTAAAGAGAATAGTTTTTTATCTAAATTTATTTCTTCGGATACTTCATTCTTAAAAATTATAGCCGTCGGGTTGCTAGTTGCTGTTGTCGTTTCAATTATTGGAAGAGTCGTTTATACTATTTCAACTAAAATCTTATATGCCGGATTAATTTCAAAATTAGATGCAGTTATTATAGAAATGGAGACCTTAAAAAAAGAAGAATAGCTAAAGTGTTTTGTGTAAACAGTTATTAGAATATAAAACAATATTGTATCGAGAAGTTATTCATTAGTTCTCGATACATTTCAATTCCGTTTCACTACATTAAAATTACTCGAACTGACATAAAATAATCTAACTATTTTATAGTAAAAAACAACTGATAAACACCCGTCACTTCGAGTGAAATTGTTGGAATGCAAATGGAAGATAATCTTGTATCGAGAAGTTATTCATTAGTTCTCGATACAATTTTCATTCCGTTTCACTACATTAAAATTACTCGAACTGACATAAAATAATCTAACTATTTTATAGCAAAAAACAACTGATAAACACCCGTCACTTCGAGTAAAATTATTGGAATGCAAATGGAAAATAATTTTGTATCGAGAAGCTATTCATTAGTTCTCGATACATTTCAATTCCGTTTCACTACATTAAAATTACTCGAACTGACATTTTAATTGCAGGATATATTCACAATTACTTTACACAAAACACAACTAAAAAGACTTATCGCTTCTTCTGTAAAATCGTCAAACCAATACGTATTTGTTCATACGGAATTTTCTCTCCTAAAAACTCGAAATAAGGTTTTAAAGTTGGTTCGTTTTTTAATATTTTTTTTGCGTTCGCTATTAACTTAATAGTTGCCGCATCAATAAACTCATCTAAACTCACATCTTTTCCTTCTAAATATAGTTTAGATAAGTGCGAAAATATTGTTTGTGCTTTTAAATTTCTTTTATCTGCTATTTCATCAATCGAAAAACCTTCTTTGTATAAATTATAGGTTTCGAGCGTTGTATCTTTTTTACCTTTCTTTTTCTCTTTTACAAAAGTTTTAATCTCTTCCATAAATTCTCCACCATACACTTCTAATTTACGTTGCCCTACTCCGCTAATCGCTAAAAAAGCATTATCTGTTTGCGGACGCTCGTTTTCTAACTCACGTAAAGTAGCATCACTAAAAACTAAATACGCTGCAATATTTTCTTCTTTTCCAATTCTGTATCGTAATTTACGTAAACGTTCAAATAAAGTATCTTTTACGGCTGATTTCGATGTTTTTTTACCTTTTGCTTTGATAGCTTTTTCCGTAGATTTAATTTCAACTGGAGTTGTTAATTGAATTTTTTCTTTATCAAAAAGTACTTTTTTAGAAAAATCTGTTAAATGTAACGTATTGTTTAAGTGAAACGCTATCTGGCAATATCCTTGATTTATCAATTGAATAATATAATGTTGCCAATGTTGCCAAGAAATATCATTTCCTATTCCGTAAGTTTTTAAATTTTGATAATTTTTATCTAAAACTGCCGCATTTTTTGCGCCACGTAAAACATCAATCACCGTACCCATGGCTTCTTTTTCTTGCAGTCGATAAATTGCAGAAAGTGCTTTTTGCGCTATAATTGTTCCGTCGAAAAACTGCACAGGATTTTTACAAGCATCACAATTACCACAATTTTTCTCAATAAGTTCTCCAAAATAACTCAACAATATTTTCCGTCTACACACAGTTGCTTCTGCAAACTGCTTCATTCTATCTAACTTTGCTTCCTGAACTTCTTTGTTACTTGTATTTGCTATAAACTGACGTAGCTGAATTACATCAGCATAACTATGAAAAAGTAATGCTTGTGCTGGCAATCCGTCACGCCCAGAACGACCAATTTCCTGATAATATCCTTCGATATTTTTAGGCATATTATAATGAATTACCCAACGCACGTTAGATTTATCGATTCCCATTCCAAATGCAACGGTAGCACAAATAATTTGAACTTCGTCTTTAATAAAGTCTTCTTGATTCTTGGCGCGTTCTTCAAAATTTAATCCTGCATGATATGCCTTCGCATTTATATTTTGCTGCTTTAATTTACTTGCTAATTGTTCCGTAGCTTTTCTACTTAAACAATATACAATACCAGCTTCATTCGGTTTTTTATTGATAAATTTAATAATCTGCTGAACTCTATCGTTTGCAGGTCGAACTTCTAAACTGATGTTTTCTCTATTAAAAGAACTTACATATTTAGTAGCATTCGGAACCGCTAATTGCTCTAAGATATCTTCTTGTGTAGCTTTATCTGCCGTTGCTGTTAACGCCACAATAGGAACATTTGGTAATGTTCTTTTTAAGAATGATAATTGTTTATACGACGGTCTAAAATCATGACCCCAAGCAGAAATACAGTGTGCTTCATCAATCGCAATACAACTAACGTAATTAGGATTTAAAATATTTTGAAGTAACGATAAACTTTCTGGAGCCACATACAACAGCTTTACTGTTTTATTTATAACCGAATCAAAAACTTGTTGTTGTTCTTCGGATGATTGACTACTGTTATAATAAGTGGCTGCAATACCATTTGCTTTTAAACTATCTACCTGATCTTTCATTAAGGCTATTAACGGAGAAACAACTACGGTGATACCTTCAAAAAATAATGCTGGTAATTGAAAACATATCGATTTCCCTCCACCAGTTGGCATTATTACCAAGGTATCTTTATTATTTAAAACATTTTCGATAATTGCTTGTTGCTGTAACCGAAAGCTATCGTAACCAAAATTTGCTTTTAATTTTACAAGTAAGTCTTTTTCTGTAAGCTGCATCATATTGCAAAAATAATGATAAAATATACGCTATAAATTATATATAATGGCTTTCAGCAAAATAATAGGTTAGGCTTATAATCGATTCTAATAACACATACCTGTTCTAATGCACCTTTTATCAATCTTAAACCAAACAAATATGTATTATTAATATTTAGATATAAAAAAAGCTGAACAATAATTATTGTTCAGCTTTTTTAAAACGTAATCTATCTTGATTACTTATTCTTTATCTTAAGATGGCTCTTCTCCGTCTAATAATGGGGTGGTTTGTAATACGAAATCTTTTCCGTGTACATACTCATCATTTTCATCAGTTTTACTATAATCATATGCCCATCTGTGAACTTCAGGAATTGCTCCTGGCCAGTTTCCGTGAATATGTTCTACTGGAGTAGTCCATTCTAAAGTATTCGACTTCCAAGGGTTTTGTGTCGCTTTCTGACCTCTGTACATAGAGATAAAGAAGTTTGCTAAGAAAATTAACTGAGCAGCTCCTCCAACAAATGCCATCAATGTCATGAATACGTTGATTTCTACTAAATCGTCAAACATTGGAAAGTTAGAGTTGGTATAATAACGACGTGGTAAACCAGCTAAACCAACAAAGTGCATCGGGAAGAATACTCCGTAAGCTGCAATAATGGTTAACCAAAAGTGCCAATAACCTAATGCCTTATTCATCATTCTACCATACATTTTAGGGAACCAGTGATATACACCAGCAAACATTCCTAATAAAGCAGATACCCCCATTACTAAGTGGAAATGCGCTACTACGAAATACGTATCATGTACGTTAATATCTAAAGCTGAATCTCCTAAAACTAATCCTGTTAAACCTCCTGTTACGAATGTAGAAACTAATCCGATAGAGAATAACATGGCAGGGTTTAATTGTAAGTTACCTTTCCATAAAGTTGTTACATAATTAAATGCTTTTACAGCAGATGGAATTGCAATTAATACCGTTGTAAATGTAAATACAGATCCTAAGAAAGGATTCATTCCCGTAATAAACATATGGTGACCCCATACAATTGTTGATAAGAAAGCAATCGCGATGATTGATCCGATCATTGCACGGTATCCAAAAATTGGTTTGCGAGCATTTGTTGAAATTACTTCAGAAGTAAGTCCTAATGCTGGTAATAAAATAATATATACTTCAGGGTGCCCTAAGAACCAGAATAAGTGTTCAAATAATACAGGCGATCCTCCTTGATAATGTAATACTTCTCCTGAGATAAAAATATCTGATAAGAAAAATGAAGTTCCAAAACCTCTATCCATTATTAATAATAATGCTGCAGATAATAATACAGGGAAAGAAATAACACCAATAATAGCAGTGATAAAGAAAGCCCACATTGTTAGCGGCAATCTTGTCATTTTCATTCCTTTTGTACGTAAATTTAAAATCGTAACAATATAGTTTAACGATCCCATTAATGAAGATGCAACGAAAATAGCCATAGAAACTAACCATAACGTCATTCCCATTCCTGAACCTGGTATTGCTTGTGGCAATGCAGATAAAGGTGGATAAATTGTCCATCCAGCTGATGCAGGTCCTGCTTCAACAAATAATGAAATAATCATGATTACTGATGATAAGAAAAATAACCAGTAAGATATCATGTTTAAGAAACCAGAAGCCATATCACGAGCACCGATTTGTAATGGAATTAATAAGTTTGAAAATGTACCACTTAAACCAGCAGTTAATACAAAAAACACCATTATTGTACCGTGAATTGTAACCAATGCTAAGTACATATCAGGATTCATGATTCCATCTGTTTGATGGTCTCCTAAAAATGCTTCAATGATTGAAAATGATGTTTCTGGCCATGCAATTTGCAAACGAAATAACATAGACATAAAACCTCCTATAACTCCCATAAATATACCCGTAACAAGAAATTGTTTCGAGATCATTTTATGATCTTGACTGAAGATGTATTTGGTTACAAATGTTTCTTTGTGATGGTGATCTGACATAATCTATATATATACTTTTAAAAAATATCTTATTTAATAACTTGAGCTAACGTTTTTTGTTCTGATAACCACTTGTTGTATTCAGCTTCTTCAACAACAGTAATTTTCATTTGCATATTGTAGTGAGATGCACCACAAATTTTATTACACAATAACAAGTAATCAAACTCATAAGGATCTTCTCCTTTTACTTTTCTGATTTTATTAATTCCATCAGTTTTTGCAATAACTTCAGAACTTTGACGCATTTCTTCGGTCGTAAACTTAGGTGTAAATGCAAATTGAGTAACCATACCAGGTACACAGTTCATTTGCGCTCTAAAGTGAGGCATATAAGCTGAGTGTAATACGTCTTGAGAACGGAACTTAAATAAGATCTTTTTCCCTTTTGGTAAAACTAATTCTGTTACTTTTTTATCATCTTGAGAACTAGGGTCAGACATATCAACTCCCATAGAATTGATCCCTTTAATAAAGTTTACATTTCCTAAACCTAATTCATTATCTGCTCCTGCGTAACGTGCTTGCCAGTCGAATTGTCTTGAATATACTTCAATTTCAATCGGATTTTCATCATCACCAACATACATAATATTGTTCCATGCCCATAAACCATAACCAATTAAGATTACAATTGTAATTGCTGGTATAATCGTCCATATTAATTCTAACTTATGGCTATCTGCATAAAACAATGCTTTGTTTTCTTTTTTTCCTCTATACTTATAAGTAAAAAAGAAAATTAAGAATTGCATTGCAAATTGTACAATACCAATTAGCCAAAACGTAATATTAAATAAGTTGTCATCGTGTTCTCCTTCAATTGAAGCAGATTCAGGTAACATAATTACATTCATTGCTATTAAACAGTAAACCATCATTGCGTATAGGAAAACTAAGAATCCTATGGCTAATTTACCTTGTGTTTCGTTGTCCTTATCTGTAGCAAGTACAGAACGAAGATTCATGATACGAGTAATTTGCCAGAAACTAACTCCTATTGCAACTGCTATGAAAATATAAAATAAAGCGAGCATATTATCTAAACTATTTGTTTATTAATTATAATTATTAATGGTCGTTACTATCTTCACCTCTGTGTTCGATGTTATAGTAATGGTGTGTTTCACTCTCGTGTAAGAATGGATTTCCTTTTGCTAGTGGATTTGCTTTTGCGAATGCGCTAAAAGTAGCGTATATAAACAATCCTAAGAAGAATAAAATACCACTTATTTCTCCTATTCCGAACCCGTATTGAGCTCCAACTGTTCCTGGCATAATCATTACGAATAAATCTAAATAATGACCAGCTAAGATTACAACTCCTCCTATTGTTACAAACCAAGGAACGCTTTTAAAATCGCTATTGATTAATAATAATATTGGAAAGATGAAATTCATAACTACCATTGCTAAAAATGGCACTTTGTATTCATTAAAACGTAATAAGAAATAGGTAGTTTCTTCAGGAATATCCGCATACCAGATTAACATAAACTGTGCAAACCATAAGTATGTCCAGAATACTGAAAAACCAAACATGTATTTTGCTAAATCATGAATATGACTATCGTTTACAAATGGTAAATGACCTTTAGCTCTTAAATAAATTGTTACAAAAGCAATTACTGTTAAAGCTGATACTAAGAAAGTTGCTAATACATACCAACCGAATAATGTAGAGAACCAGTGTGGGTCGATACCCATAATCCAATCCCAAGACATCATAGATTCAGTAATCATAAAAAGGAATAAGAAAATTACAGAAATATTATAATTTCTTTTGTGTAATTTTAAATCTCCGTTTTCTTGTGCTATAGATCCTTTTCTAATTACAAAACGATATACATTCCATACCGTTAAATAAAAGATACTTCTCATTAACCATCCTGGTGTATTTAAAAACCATTTTTTACCATCTACTACAGCATCGTAGTTTGGACTTTGTGGATCAAAAACACCTTCACCCATCCAAGGGAATAAATGATTCATATGCATAAATGTAGCGATTAAAAACACTAACATTATAGCACTTACATAGTGTAAGTTTGCTGTAATAGCTTCCATTACTCTAAATAATACGATAGACCAACCTGCTTGTGCTACTCTTTGTATTGCGTAAAAAGCTAACACTAATAATGTAACTCCTAAGAAAAACATTAAAGCTACAAAGAATGCTGCCCAAGGGCGATTTTGCATTTGGTGAAAAGCATGTTCTGCATGAGCATCATGATTCTCTTCGTGCGATTTAACAGCATCAGTATGCGCAACTTCAGTTTCAGTATGATGTTCTTTTACTGCTGCTTTATGTGTTGAATCTCCTACTTGTTTTGTCTCAGTACCTGTTGTATGAACAGCTGTACTATCGCTAGCATGCTCTTCAGTTACTTTTTCTTCATTATTTTCTTCTTCACCATGCGCTTCTTCAACATGTGCTACTGCTGTTGTTTCATGAGAGTCAGCAACACTGTGGTCTGCTCCATGAGCATCGTGTTGTTTTGCTAAAATCTCTTTTGCTTCTTTTAATGTTTTAGGTGCACTATAAAAACTCCAAACAGTTCCTATAAGTCCCAAAGCCATTAAAATAATAGCTAGCATTTTTAATTTTCCTGAAAACTTGTACATATCTTAACTATCTATTATATACTTATTTTAATTCGCTTCTTAACTTCTCTACATACTGTACAACTTGCCAACGCTCCTTGTACTGTAATTGTGTAGCATGAGATCCCATTAAATTTTTACCATACATAATAACGTGGTAAATATTTCCTGAATTTAAATCTCTGTCTTTATAATTTGGTATACCATTAAATTTATCTCTTTGAGATAAAACTCCGTTACCATCACCTTTTGTTCCGTGACAAGTAGCACAGTAAATTCCGTATAACTCTTTACCTTTTGATAAATTCTTTTCAGTAACAGCTAATGGATTTTTCAATTCAGCTTTTGCTTTCTCATATCCTTCTTGAGTATTCGGAATATCATATGCTACAATACCTTTTCTGCTTACAGTTCCTGCAACTGGTAATCTATTAACCATTTTAGCATTTAAACCATCAGCACCATTTACGTCATAAGGAACAGATACATACATATCTGGCATATATTGTAATTGAGGTGTACGTTTATCACCACATGAAATAACACTTGTTATTACAACTAAAGCGACGATTATTTTTACAAAACTTTTCATATCTCTTTATTAGTGCTTTTCTACTATGTTAATCTCTACAGCTCCAGTCGATTCAACCAATGCTTTTAACTCGTCTTCATTACCATGAACAGGGATCTCCATTAAGAAATGATCATCTGTAGTTCTTGGATCTGGATTTTCTGCTTCTTTAAATGGCCATATTCTACTTCTCATATAAAAAGTAATAACCATTAAGTGGGCTGCAAAAAACACTGTTAATTCAAACATAATTGGTACAAATGCTGGCATATTTGTAAACCAACTAAAGTTAGGCTTACCACCAATATCTTGTGGCCAATCTTGAATCATCATGTAATTAGTCATCCAAATAGCAAAGCATAATCCTGTAATTCCGTAAAAGAATGCAGTAATTGCTAAACGTGTTGGCGCTAATCCCAATGCTTTGTCTAGTCCGTGAACTGGAAATGGACAAAATACTTCTTCGATATGGTGATGATTTTCTCCTTTGATTTTCTTAACGGCATCCATTAAGATATCATCATCATTGTAAAATGCGTGAATTACTTTATTAGTGCTCATTGTTCTCCTCTCTTAGTTTTTTAAAATTCTCTCCTGAAGATTTCAAGATTGTCTTAACTTCTGCCTGTGCTATTACTGGGAATGTTCTTGCATACAATAAGAATAATACAAAGAAGAATCCGATAGTTCCTACAAAAATACCTACATCAACAAATGTTGGTTCAAAACGCCACCATGTAGATGGTAAGTGCCCTTTACTTAATACAATTGCGATAATATCAAAACGCTCAAACCACATACCAATGTTTATTATGATTGAGATGATAAAAGAAAAGATAAAACTTCTTCTTAATTTCTTAATCCATAAAAACTGTGGTAAAATGATGTTACACCATAATAATGACCAAAATGCCCATCCGTATGCTCCTGCTTCGGCTCCAAATGATAAGTATGTATAGTTTTCATAAGGTGAACCTGTATACCATGCGATAAAGAATTCTGTTGCATATGCTACAGCTACAATACCACCTGTTAAAAGTATCACGATATTCATATATTCTACGTGCAAACGTGTAATATAAGCTTCCATATTAGTAACCTTACGCATAATACCTAATAATGTTTGTACCATTGCAAATCCTGAAAAGATTGCTCCTGCTACGAAGTAAGGTGGAAATATTGTTGAGTGCCATCCTGGGTTAATAGAAGTAGCAAAATCCATCGATACAATTGTGTGCACAGAAAGTACTAATGGTGTTGCTAAACCTGCTAACACTAAAGACACTTCTTCAAAACGTTGCCAATCTTTTGCTCTACCAGACCATCCGAAAGATAATAAAGCGTAAATTTTCTTTTGAAAAGGCTTTACTGCTCTATCACGAATCATTGCAAAATCTGGTAATAAACCTGTCCACCAGAAAACTAATGATACCGATAAATAAGTTGAAATTGCAAATACATCCCATAATAATGGTGAGTTAAAGTTTACCCATAGCGAACCAAATTGGTTTGGCATTGGTAATACCCAATATCCATTCCATGGACGTCCCATGTGAATAATTGGAAATAATCCTGCTTGAAAAACCGCAAAGATTGTCATTGCTTCTGCCGAACGGTTAATTGCCATTCTCCATTTTTGGCGGAATAATAACAGTACTGCGGAAATAAGTGTTCCGGCGTGACCGATACCTACCCACCATACGAAGTTGGTAATATCCCATGCCCAACCGATGTTTTTACTTAATCCCCACACACCGATACCAGTACCGACTGTGTAGAAAATACATCCAAATCCCCATAGCATTGCTGCTAAAGAAATATAAAATGCGATATACCAATTTTGATTTGCTTTACCTTCAATAGGTTTTGCAATGTCTTCAGTGATATCATGGTAACTTTTGTTACCCAACACTAAAGGTTCTCTATAAGATGATTCGTAATGAGACGACATAAATCTATATACTTATTAATTATATTATTAAGCTTCGTTTGTATTTCTTACTTTCACTTGGTATACTACATTTGGTTTTGTACCAATATAGTCTAACACGTGGAAAGCTCTATTATCTTCTTTTAATGCTGCTACTGCATCTTCAGAATTGTTAACATCTCCAAACACCATTGCTCCTGTAGAACAAGCTGATGAACATGCTGTTTCAAATTCGTCTTTATTTACAGCTCTACCTTCTTTTTTAGCTTTTAAGATAGTTGCTTGAGTCATTTGAATACACATAGAACATTTTTCCATAACTCCACGAGAACGAACTACTACATCTGGATTTAACACCATTTTACCGTATTCGTTGTTCATGTTGAAATCGAATTCGTTGTTTTCAGCATAGTTAAACCAGTTGAAACGACGTACTCTATATGGACAGTTGTTTGCACAATATCTTGTACCTACACATCTGTTATATGCCATTTGATTTTGACCTTGACGACCGTGAGAAGTTGCTGCAACCGGACAAACTGTTTCACATGGTGCGTGATTACAGTGCTGACACATCATTGGTTGGAAAGCTACTTCTGGGTTTTCAGCAGAATTTTCTAAAGCGTCAAATAAATCACCTTTACTTAATTCTAAAACTCTTTCTGTATACTTTCTTTCAACGTCTTTATTCGCTAAGTTAGGATTCTCTGCTTTGAATTCTTCAATAGTCATTGAAGCTTCATGTTGCTTATCTGCAACTGTAGAAGAATAATAACGATCAATACGCAACCAGTGCATATCTCTACCTACACGCACTTCATCTTTACCTACAACTGGCACATTGTTTTCTGCATGACATGCTACTACACATGCCCCACATCCTGTACAAGATGTTAAATCGATAGATAAATTAAAGTGGTGACCAACTTCACGATTATGATCGTCCCATAAGTCTATTTTACTAGCCTCTGTTTCTTGGTGATCATAAGAAACCATTGCTGGCTTATTCCAAGTATGTTTTGGGTCTAAGTTTTTATTATTAACTTGTTGTAATGTAGCTTCTTTTAAGATATCATGACGACCTGCAAGTGTACTTTGTACCTGAGTACAAGCAAACTTATGCCATCCTGAAGTTTTCTCGATAGCAACATTGTATTGTACATTGTTACCATTCTTTAAGAAAGGATACGCGTTAATACCAACTTGCATCTCTTCTTTTAAACCTTCAGTTCTACCGTAACCTAATGCTAAACCAACCGATCCTTTTGCTTGACCTGGCTGAATCATTACAGGAACATTCTTAATTGTTACTCCGTTTACTGTTACGCTTGCGTAGTTACCGTTAATTGCTCCGTTATCTTTCACTGGGTTTTCAAAACCTAATTCTCTAGCATCAGCCATAGAAACAGTTAGGTAGTTATCCCAAGCTGCACGAGTAATAGGATCTGGTAATTCTTGTAACCAAGGGTTGTTGGCTTGCTTACCATCACCTAATGCAGTTGATGAATATAAGTTTAATTCGAATCCTGAAGAATTATGAGCAGCTCTTACTAATTCAACTGCAGCTGTATTTATAACTACTGTAGTTTCAAAAGCCTCTTCTGCTGATAATGTTTCTGGTTTAAAGAAACCATCATGTAATGCTTGATTCCAAGATGCGCCACCTAAAACAGTAGTGCTCCAAAATTCTTTTAAAGTATCGTAATAGTTTACAGAACTACCAGACCATTTTAACAACACATCTTGTAACTGACGTGTATTAAATAATGGAGAAATAGTTGGCTGCATTAAACTATAAGTACCTTTAGTTGCCATAACATCTCCCCAACTTTCTAAGTTATGAGGTGTAGGCAGTGTATATTGTGTAGCCTTAGCTGTTACATCATCTTGAGTAGATAAAGCAACAGATAATTTTAATTTTTTAATTCCTTCTGCTAATTCATTTGCATTTGCTAAAGTATATAAAGGGTTGGTGTTATAAGTAACTAAACCTTTAACCTTACCACTTTTAATATCTGCAACTAATTCAGCTACTTGAGTATCGTTACCTTGACGCGTTAAATTAACGGCTTGAGTATCGAAAATCTCACTATTTAATTTCTCATTAATTGCAAAGGCAATTAACTGAGCGTTTTTATCATTTAAACCTGTAACTACAACTCCTTTTGAACCTGCTTTCTTTAAATCACTAGCTAGCTTTTTAATTTCAGCATCAAGCTTTGTTGCTTTAGACGGAAGAGATTCTCCTGTTACAGCATTATATAAATTAACCAAAGCGTATACTTGATCGGAAGGCTTTACCACCATTCTTTTATCAGCATTTGCTCCTGCTAAAGACATATTACTTTCTATTTGAACATGGTAAGACATTTTACCAGACTCAGCTCTACGCCCATCTGCATAAGATTTCTCATATCCACCTTGCCAATCACCAATAAAATCAGCACCAACAGAAACAATTACTTCTGCTTTACTAAAATCGTAATTAGGCATAGCACGTTTACCATACATAGCTTCAAAAGCATCAGCAGTTGCACTTTCTGAAATTGCATCATAAACAACGTGTTTAACGTTTGGATATGCAGCAGTAAAATCAGCAATTACTTTTTCAGTAGAAGGACTCGCTAAAGTACCTGTTAATAAAACTACTGGTTCGTTTGCTTCTTTTAATTCATTAAGTTTAGCTACAATCTCTTTATCGGCATCAGCCCAAGAAATTTCAGCACCTCCTTTTTTAGGTTCTTTTAAACGTAAGTCACCATCATATAATGATAAGACAGATGCTTGCGTACGTGCGTTTGTTTCCCCTCCTGCTTGCTTATTAGGCATTACAAGAATAGGACGACCTTCGCGTGTTTTTACTAATACGTTTGCAAAATCAAAACCATCTGCAATTGTAGTTGCATACCAATCAGCAACGCCTGCAACGATATCATTAGGTTGTACTACATAAGGGATTGATTTTCTTACGGGACCTTCACAGGCAGCTAAAGAAGCGGCAGCTGTTGTAAATCCAACGTATTTCAAGAAATCTCTACGTGAAGTAGATGATGTTTCTAATGTTTCTTTATCACCTAAAAACTCATCTGTAGGAATATCTTGTACAAACTCATTATTACGTAGCGTTTCAACAACAGAACTACCTTTAAGTTCTTCAACACTTTGCCAGTATTTTTTGTTTGAAGCCATTTATATACGTGTTTTTCTACTTTCTAATTGATTAATAGTGGCACTTACCACACTCTTTTCCTCCTAATTGAGCAATTGTAACTTGGTCAACGTTATACTTTGCTGCTAATTCTTTATGAATTTTCGCATAATACTCGTTTCCTTTTAAGTCAACCTTAGTTTCTTTATGACAATCGATACACCAACCCATTGTTAATGGAGAGTACTGATATACTTCTTCCATTTCTTCAACTGGCATGACATTTCTGACATTTTAAACCTGCAACTGTTACGTGTTGTGAGTGATTAAAATATGCAAAATCTGGTAAATTATGAACTCTAACCCATTTTACAGGTTTCGTTTCACCAGTATATTCTAAGTTTTCAGCATCCCATCCGGCTGCATCATAAATCTTAGCAATTTCTTTATCTAAGTCAGACTTCACTAAAGTATGATCATCCATCACTACTTTCGTATCATCAGCAACTTCTGAAATATTTTTATGACAATTCATACAAACACTTACTGAAGGAATACCTGAAGTTTTACTGTGTTTTGCAGAAGAGTGACAGTATTGACAGTCAATCTTATTATCACCTGCGTGAATTTTATGTGAAAAAGCGATTGGTTGAATTGGTTGATACCCTTCATCAACACCTACCTGAAACAATGTTCCAAATAAAATATAAGCTCCAATTAAGGCTCCGAATATTACCGTTAACACGTGTAAAAAAGTGTTTTTCTTAATACCTGCCCACAACTCAGCTGTTTGCCCTAATAACCCAGGAGTTTTTGGCGCTCCTTTTAACTCACTAATTGTTTTTAACAAACTAGCAATAATTAAGAAAGCTGTAATAATAGCTGCTGCTAATAAGTATAACAACCATCTTGGAGCATCACCTTTTTCAGCCGCTCCAACTGTAGCAACTGCTTCACCTGCTTTTTTAATTTCTCCCACAGTTGTATAATACAGAATATCATCGATATTTTTATCTGTTAACTGAGGAAAAGCGGTCATGTTAGACTGCTTATATTCATCAAAAATTTCGTTAGCATCCTTATCCCCAGAAGCTCTTAATGCTGCGTTGTCTTTAATCCAAGACTTTAACCAGTCGTTTTCTCTTCTTTCCTCTATACTACCTAACTTAGGTCCCACAAGTTTTTTATCTAACTTGTGACAAGAAGCACATAAAGACTTAAATAATTTCTTTCCTTCTTTCTGACGCGCCTCGTCAATTTCTTGTGAAAACGCTGAAAAGCTTACGAATAAAACTAATAAGAAAGCTAAACTCTTTACGAGTGTTTGGGTTAATCTGCTGTGATGTTTCACACTTTTCATACTATTAAATATAAGTTTTGTATCTGTTTTGGTACAGTTTTTTCTATAATGCTAATATAAAATCAGCACATAGAAAGCTGGACAAAAGTACTACTTCTCTCTAAATTGTGAAATGTTAAGAGATTGCTAATTCTTAATTTATAACTATTCTAAATAATCCCCGCGGACAATCTATTAAATTACAAGTCGTTACTTTTGTAAAAAAATTTAATAAAATGAAAAAAAGAAGCATTATAGTAAGTTTAATTTTAACTCTTGCTTTTGGTATTTTTAGCACTAGTGCTCAAGATAATTATACTGACAATAAAGATATTAATTCCTTAATAGCAAAGAAAAGAGAGTATAATAAACACAATGGAACTGGCTTTAGAATCCAATTATATAACGGTTTGGAAAGAAGAGCTAAAAGCTTACGCTATCGATTTCAAGTTGAATTTCCTGGTGTTTATACAAAACTTAAATACGACCAACCAGATTGGAAAGCACAAGTAGGTAATTATAAAACAAAATTACAAGCCGACAGAGCTTTGAATGATATAAAAGAAAAATTTAATGGTGCCATTGTTGTTCCGTTATAAACCAAAATTTAAGAACAAAAAAAGCGAAATCAATTGATTTCGCTTTTTTTGTTTTGAATATCACCTTTTAATAGGCTCTTTCATCACTTCCTTCATAAAAGTTTATAAACGCTTGGTTTACTACTCGATTACCTCCATCTGTAGGATAATCTCCTGTAAAATACCAATCTCCTAAATTATCAGGACATGCTTTATGTAAATCTTCTACATTCTGAAAAATCACTTCAATATCTGATGTAATATCAGCAGTTTTTAACATTTGAGCAATTTTAGCTGAAATTTCTTTATCAGTAAAAGGAGCATACATTTCCTTTACATAATTAACTACGTCTTTATCTTCATTCGACGCCTGCTTTTTACACTTTTCGTAAACTGAATCAATGATATGATATTGATCCGTTTCTTTCAATAATTCTAAAGCTGCTTTAAAAGCGATAAAGTCATTAATTTTAGCCATATCGATACCATAACAATCTGGATAACGAATTTGTGGCGCTGAAGAAACTACAACTATTTTCTTCGGATTTAAACGATCTAATATTTTAATAATACTTTTCTTTAAAGTAGTACCACGCACAATACTATCATCAATAATCACCAAATTATCAGTTGATTTTACAACTCCGTACGTTACATCATATACATGCGCTACTAAATCATTACGACTACTATCATCAGTAATAAAAGTTCGGAGTTTTGCGTCTTTAATGGCTATTTTCTCAAAACGTGGTCTTTTAGAAAGAATCTCAACAACTCTTTCTTTTGATAATTTTCCATCACCTGCTAAAATAGCAGCAGTTTTTTGCTGATTCAACACATCCTCAGCAGCTTCCATCATTCCGAAAAATGACGTTTCAGCAGTATTAGGAATGTAAGAAAAAACTGCATTTTCAATATCATTATCAATAGATTTTAACACTTCTGGAAAAACATATTTCCCTAAATTTTTACGCTCTTCATAAATTGAAGCATCACTTCCTCTAGAAAAGTAGATACGCTCAAAAGAACATGCTTTTTTAACACGTTGTTCTAAAACCGATTTCATTGAAACTTCACCATCTTTTTTGATGATTAAAGCATGTCCTCTATCTATTTCTTTAATCTCATCAATAGGTACATTAAATACTGTTTGAATTGCAGGGCGCTCTGATGCTACCACAACAACTTCATCATCTTGATAATAAAATGCTGGACGAATTGCAGACGGATCTCTTAAAACAAAAGCATCACCATGTCCTAACAGCCCTGCCATTGCATAACCACCATCCCAATTTTTTGCTGATCGCTGTAAAATTCGCTGGATATCTAAATGTTCTTCTATAAACGGTGAAGCATCTTTTTTACTAAAACCTGCTTCTTTTGCTTTAATGTATAAATCTGAAACTTCATCTTCTAAAAAATGACCGATTTTTTCCATTACAGTAACCGTATCTGTAAACTCTTTTGGATGCTGACCTAAGTCAACTAAATCATTTAACAATTGCTTAGAGTTGGTCATATTAAAATTACCTGCAACTATTAAACTTTGATGTTTCCAATTACTTTGACGCAAAAATGGATGTACGCTTTCTATAGAGTTTTTACCAAAAGTACCATAACGTACGTGCCCTAAAAAAAGGTTTCCTAAATAAGGCACATTTTCTTCTTGCCACTTAGTATCGTCTACTTTATCAGGATTTTCTTCTAAAACACCGCTAATTCTTTCATTTACTTTTCCGAAGATATCTTGAATTGGTTGCGACTGATTAGATCGTATTCTACTAATATATCTTGTTCCTGGTGCTACATTAAATTTAATACTCGCCAAACCTGCACCGTCTTGACCACGATTGTGCTGTTTTTCCATTAACAAGTACATTTTATTTACACCATAAAATGCGGTTCCGTATTTGTCTTTATAATATTGTAATGGCTTTAATAATCTAACCATTGCAATACCACATTCATGTTTAATAGCGTCACTCATTTGATAAAATATTTAATTGTATTGTGTTGTTGTTATATAAAAAAATCCGCAGCAAAAAGCGCGGATTTTTATTTATGATAATTCTATATCAAATTGTGTTAACTCTTTAAAAGACTGCAAGCGCGTTTGCACTTCGTCTTTCGTTAGTTCTTCCATTCGCTGTGTTCCGAATTTCTCAACACAAAAAGAAGCTAAATTAGAACCATAGATAATTGCGTTTTTCATATTTTTAAACGAAACATCTTCTGTTTTTGCTAAATACCCGCAAAAACCTCCTGCAAAAGTATCTCCTGCTCCTGTTGGGTCAAAAACTTCTGCCAATGGC
Source organism: Tenacibaculum retecalamus (assembly GCF_027941755.1). NCBI lineage: Bacteria > Pseudomonadati > Bacteroidota > Flavobacteriia > Flavobacteriales > Flavobacteriaceae > Tenacibaculum > Tenacibaculum retecalamus. Next base: position 2,571,338 of record NZ_CP115916.1, read on the forward strand.
AATGCTGGTGCAAAGAACATCTTTCCTTCATTAAATAATAAAGCTCCGTGTTCTCCTTTTTTAATCACTACATATTTTGGTCCCATTTCATGGATTTTTTTCGCTGCATTCACCAACGAATATTCTCCACTTAACTGACGCGCTTCTTCATCATTAATTGTAATAACATCTACTCGTTTTAAAACGGTATGTAAATCTGCTAAAGCAATATCCATCCAAAAATTCATAGTATCTAATACTACTAATTTAGGGCGTTCGTTCATTTGATCTAAAACAGATGCTTGTGTTAACGGGTGTAAATTACCTAACATAACAATACCTGCATCCTTAAACTCTTCGGGTACTACTGGTGTAAAATGCTCTAACACATTTAACTCAGTAACTAAAGTATCACGAGAATTCATATCATTGTGATATTTCCCGCTCCAAAAGAACGTTTTACCTTCTTTTACAACTTCAATACCATCGGTATTAATTCCTTTGTTGTTCATCATATCTAAATATGACTTCGAAAAATCTCCTCCAACAACAGAAACTACGCCTGTTTTTACACCAAATTGAGAAGCTGCCAAACCAACAAAAGTTCCAGAACCTCCTAATATTTTATCTGTTTTACCAAAAGGTGTTTCAATAGCATCAAAAGCTACGGTACCAACTGCTAATAATTTACTCATTTCTTATTTTTTTACTGTAATTTTGCACTTTTAAATAAAGTGTCTTTTGAAGATGCAAAAATAGTTTTAAAAAATGACTATCAAAGAAATACAAGAAGAAATTATTGACGAGTTTTCTATGTTTGATGACTGGATGGAACGTTATGAATATATAATTGACTTAGGTAAATCGTTACCTTTAATAAATGACACTTATAAATTAGATGAGAATTTAATAAAAGGATGTCAATCGAAAGTGTGGTTATATTCTGAATTAAAAAATGATACTATTGAATTTACCGCAGATAGTGATGCTATTTTAACTAAAGGAATTGTAGCATTATTATTAAGAGTATATTCTAACCAAACTCCGCAAGAAATTATTGAAGCTAAAACCGATTTTATTGATCAAATAGGATTAAAAGAACATTTAAGTCCAACAAGAGCAAATGGGTTAGTTTCTATGGTAAAGCAAATAAAAATGTATGCGATTGCACAACAATCGAAATTAACGAATTAAAAGAACAACGAAATGACCGATAAAGAATTAGACGAATTAGGAGATAAAATAGTAGGTGTTTTAAAAACAATTTACGATCCAGAAATTCCTGTTGATATTTACGAGTTAGGCTTAATTTATGATGTATTTGTTTCTGAAGAATATAATGCTAAAATTTTAATGACCTTAACATCACCTAACTGCCCAGTTGCAGAAAGTTTACCTGTTGATATTGAAGAAAAAGTAAAATCACTGAAAGAAATTAATGCTTGTGAAGTAGAAATTACTTTCGATCCTACTTGGACGCAAGAAATGATGAGTGAAGAAGCAAAACTAGAACTAGGAATGCTATAAAATGGCTAAAGAAATTATAAATAGAATTGCAAACAGCAAATTAATAACCATAGATCTTGAAGATTACTACCCTCAAGGGAAAAGGGTAGTTTTTGATATTAAAAATTGGCTGTATGAAGAATTGATTCTTCGTGAAAAAGATTTTAGAGAGCTAGTGAAAAACCATGATTGGTCGCAATACAAAGACAATTATGTTTCACTCACCTGTTCTTCGGATGCTATTATTCCGTCTTGGGCATATTTGTTATTAACAGCGCAATTATCTGCATTTGCAAAAAAGACTGTAGTTGGAGGTTTAGAATTACTGGAAACCGTAATTTATCAAGAGGTAATTAATACGTTAGAAGTATCTCAGTTTAAAGATAAACCAATTATAATTAAAGGCTGTACGAATAAACCGATACCTGCATCTGCTTACACCTTATTAATTAGCAAAATTCAACCAATAGCAAAAACAATAATGTTTGGTGAAGCCTGCTCTACCGTTCCGCTTTATAAAAAAATGTAATAACCCCTATTAAATTATTTTCACAATGAAAAAGCTACTACTAATACTACTTGTATGTTGTTCTTTCAATATTTTTTCTCAAGAGATAAAAAAAGATAGTATTCCTAAAAGACTAACTGTCACAGGTAAATATACTTTTTTATTTAACCAATCTTCTTTTGCAAATTGGGCAGCAGGAGGTAACAATACCATTGCTGGGAATATGGGGCTTGAATACGGTTTTAACTACAAGAAAAATAAGTGGAACTGGGATAATAAATTAACTACAAGTTACGGATTAAGTCATATTGATGAAAAAGGATTAAGAAAAACAGATGACAATTTCGAATACAACTCTTTATTAGGTTTAAAAACTTCTAATTTTTGGTTTATTTCATTTTTCACAAATTTCAAAACACAATACAGTAAGGGTTACGAATATAAAGATGACATAAAAACACCTAAATCTGATTTTTTCTCTCCTGCTTATTGGAGTTTCGGCTCTGGTATGCTTTGGAAAAAATCTGACAACGCACGAATAAACATCGCTCCTGCCACTGCTCGCTACACTTTTGTTTCTTCTGAATTTTCTGGGAAATTCGGTGTAAAAGATGGTAAACAAACTAATTTTGGATTAGGGTTTAATTTATCTGCTTATTTTAAGCAAGAAATCATGAAAGACATTACCATGGAAAATATTGTAGCTATATATTCCGATTATTTAAAAAACCCTTTTAATATTGACATTAACCATCAATTAAATCTAGTTGTTAAAATTAACAAATACATATCTACAAATCTTGGGTTACATACAATTATAGATGACGATGCATCAAGTAAAATACAATTTAAAGAAGTATTTGGACTTGGAGTAAATTATATTTTTCATCAGAAGTGACTTTTTATAAATAATATTGTCTAAACCTAAAGGAGTGCGACTTCACTCTTTTTAAAAATAAAAACATACATTACAATGAAAAAATTATTAGCTATAACTATTTTATTCGGTGTTTTAACAATTAATGCACAAGAAAACAAAAAAGAAGAATTAAAGGAAGGCTGGAAAAGAGGCGGAAATATTTCTTTCTTATTCAATCAATCTGCATTTAACAACTGGTTAGCTGGTGGTGCAAATAACATATCTGGTACTTTAGGCATCAATTACGATTTTAACTACACCAAAGGAGATTGGACTTGGGATAACAAACTACTTGCTTCTTACGGATTAACAAAAATCAAAAAAGAAGATATTCAAAAAACGGATGACCGTTTAGAATTTAATTCTTTGGTTGGTAAAAAAGCTTCTGGATACTGGTATTACTCAGCTTTTTTAAACTTTAAAACACAAATGTCTTCAACTGATGTTGCTGGCGTACAAACATCTCATTTTTTCTCACCTGCTTATTTCCAATTTGGACCAGGTATGTTATGGAAAAAATCTGATGATTTAAAAGTAAACTTCGCTCCAGCAACTTCTAAATTAATTGTAGTTCACTCTCATTTAACTGATTTCGGATCTGCTTTTGGTGTTAAACAAGGAGAAAGCTCTCGTTACGAATTAGGTGCAGCAGTAAATGCGTATTATAAATTAGACATCATGAAAAACATTTCTGTTGAAAACATCTTAAATTTATACAGTAACTATTTAGAAGATTTTCAAAATGTTGATATTGATTACACTGTTAATGTAGTAATGAAAGTTAATAAATATATCTCTGCAAACCTTTCTATGCAAGCTATATACGACGACAATGCTTATGAAGGATTTCAAACAAAAGAAGTATTTGGTTTAGGAGTAAACTACGGTTTCTAATAAATTATTTTCACATAAAAAGAAAACCTCAAGGAATCATATCCTTGAGGTTTTCTTTTTTACCTATTTTAGCTCTAAATTTTAAAAAGAATGACTTTATTAATAATTTACGCAACAGTATCTATCTTTTTTTCATTCATCTGCTCAATACTAGAAGCTGTATTGCTAAGTGTAACACCTACATTTGTTAATGTAAAAAAGAAAGAAGGGAAAGTTTTTGCAACACAACTAGAAACATTAAAAAAGGATGTAGATAAGCCACTAATTGCTATCTTAACCTTAAACACACTTGCTCATACAGTAGGAGCTATTTTAGTTGGTACCGAAGCTAAGAAAATTTTTAATGATGATGGTTATGGTGTTTTTATCGTTTCTGCAACAATGACTATTTTAATTCTTGTTGCTTCAGAAATCATCCCTAAAACTGTGGGAGCTACTTACTGGAAACAACTTGCTGGTTTTACTACAAAAGCTTTAAACATAATGATTTTTCCTTTAAAATGGACAGGTGTTTTATGGGTACTACAACTAACAACAAAACTAATTGGAGGAAAAGGTGGGCATGGCGAAAGTGTGTTAAGCCGAGAAGATTTTTCTGTTATGACAGATATTGCTGAAAAAGAAGGTGTTTTTCAAGAAAATGAAAGCAATGTTATTAGAAACATGCTTAACTTTAAAGAAGTTCAAGCAAAGGATATCATGACACCGCGTACTGTTATTACGATTGCTGATGAAAACCAAACCATTCAATCTTTTTTTGATATTAATAAAAAACTACACTTTTCTAGAATCCCTGTATTTTCTGATAAAACAGATAATATAACAGGTTATTTTTTAAAAGACGAACTCTTACTAGCTATCATTGATGAAAAAGGCGACAATCCTTTAAAATCAATTAAAAGAGATATAATTATAGCGAATAGAGATTTATCTATCCCTGATTTGTTTGACAAGTTGATCAAACAACGTGAACATTTAGCGTTAGTGGTTGATGAATACGGATCGGTAAGTGGCTTAGTTACTCAAGAAGATGTTATTGAAACATTGTTAGGTTTCGAAATAATGGATGAAAGCGATAATGTTGCCGATTTACAGAGTTTAGCAAGAAAAAACTGGAAAAAAAACTAGGTGACCTAAACGATTTAGATAAAAAATAAGTTTTAAAATTAAGGTATAAAAAAAGGAGTGAATATAATTCACTCCTTTTTTTATGATTGATGAACTATAACTAATCGTTAATCGTCCAAGATACATAATACATAGAACCTATTAATCCAGATCCTGGTGCAACAGCATATTCTTTTTTGGTTAAATTAGTTCCACCAACTTTAATTCTTGATTTTAAAGAAGGAATTCTATAATTAATTTGTGCATCTAATACTGTTCTACTATCAACATTTCCACTTAAGAAACCAGACTGCCATAAGAATTCATTTTGCCACCTAGCATTTACATTAAATCCAAAATTATTAAATAAATTTTCATTTCCAAACATCACCTTTACTTGATGCTCTGGTGTATTAAACCCTGGTTCGAATTCTACATCTTCTTCTTGGTCGAAAACTAGCTTACTTAAAGTATAATTGGCTCCAAAGTTAAATGTTCTAAATAATTTTGTATTTAATCCAATACCAATACCATATGATTGAACATCTGCTGTTGTATTAGAGTTTAAGGCAAATTCTGTCGCATCGACTGGACTACCAAGAGGACCTGTAAGAATAGTGTTTCCATAATTAGGAACAATTACATTCTTAGTCGCCACAAAATTTTCATATTGATTATAATAACCATTTACGTCTAACTCTAAAATATTAGTATCTGTTATATTTACTATACTTCTATAACCTAATTCGTAAGATGATACTCTTTCTGGCTTAATAGCCGTAGGTGTTACATTTACATAAGCCCCATTATCTAATACAAATGCTTTTTCAAATACTTGCGCTCCTGTAATAGTATTTGTTGTACCATCATTGTTTAATACTTGCGCAGAAAAACGTTCGATATTGTCTAAAGATGTACCTAAAAGAAATTTATTAGGACCAGATCTCAATCCGAAATACTGCTCTATTGTACTAGGTGTTCTAAATCCTGTTTGGTATGAAATTCTTAGTATTTTATTTTCTTTAATTGAGTAGTTTAATGCTACCCTTGGAGAAAAATCCCCTTCAAAATTAGATGATTTATCATAACGAACAGAAGCTGTGAACTTTAAACGTTCATCTAAAAACTTCTTTTGTATCTGTGAATAAACACCATACATATCAAATTCAATAGGGCTATTCTCATCAGTAAATAAAGTACCTTGAGAGTTAATATTAAATTTACGGTATGAACCACCAATTTGTATTTCACCCCATTTAATTAAATCTCTAAAATTATAATTTGCGTCTGCATGGTAAAAACTTGTTTCATCTTTAACACCTGCTCCACCCTGTGATATAGGTGTTGTAACAGCTTCATCTAATGCTTGATTAAAAGCTGCGGTTCCTGGCTGTAACCTATTTCTATCTGCAAAAGCTCTTGCTGATGCATCATTACCAGGAGTTACTCCTGGAACACCTCCTGCAAAAGCAGTTCCATATTCACCGAACCAAGTTCTATTATCATTATATTTAGAGTTTAAAGCAAGACCTAAAAATCGAACATCATGTGTTCTGTCTCCTCCATCATTACCATTAAAATATCCACGGACAAAAAAGTTTTTACCCAATACTTCTAATTTGTGTTGCTCTACATAATAATCTTCTTGCGAAAATCTGTTTGCAGCCTGATACAAGTTATTTCCTTTTGAAAAACGAGAGTTATAAACTATTTCTAGCTTATCATTACCCATTGGTCTAAAATGTAATGATCCGTCAAATTTTAATCCGTAACCATCGTAATCGTATAAATCAGTTTCAGCATATCCTGTCCTACTTACTTTTCCAATACCAGGAAAAGTAAAAGTAGCCTCATCTCCATAAAAATTTACACCGTCATAATCGGGAGTATTATTTCTATTTCCTGCAATAATCTCACCTCCAACACCTGTTGTATTAGAATCATCATTTGCATGCCATTCTTCAGCTTTATAAACTGTTAAATTAACTTTTGCTGCGAAATAATCACTAAATTTATGAGCCATTCTAATACCTACATCATAAAACTGATCAGATCCTGATTGCTCTTGTTCAATAAAACCTGTTTTAAAATACGTACTAATTCCATCATATTTAAAAGGGTTTTTACTTCTCATTAATAAGATACCATTAAATGCATTTGCACCATATAAGGCAGAAGAAGCTCCTGGTAATATCTCAACATCTTTTACATCTAACTCAGATAAACCAACTATGTTACCTGCCGAGAAGTTAAGTGCTGGTATTGATGTTTCAACACCATCTACTAACTGTACAAATCTTGTATTATCAAAACTAGAAAAACCACGTGAGTTTACAGATTTAAATCCATAACTTGCTTCTCTAGAGGTTATCCCTTTTAAGTTAGTTACACCATCATAAAAAGAAATTGAAGTTCCTTTTTTAATATCATTAATACCTAATCTTTCAATAGTTACTGGCGATTCAATAACTCGTTCTGGAGATCTAGATGCTGAAATTACAACTTCATCCAAGCTTGTATTTTCTTTTAAAATAATATTTATTTCTTGATCTTCAGATGTAATCTCAAGAAGTTCTGTCTTATAACCAAAAGCAGATACTTGAATAGAGAATGGTAGTTTTGACTTTAATTTCAATGTAAAGTTACCGTCTATATCCGAAGTCGTTTTACCTTGCAACGAATTTATCAATGCATTCGGAAAAGGTTCAAGGTACTCGTCGTAAACTTTCCCTGACATTGTAACTTGTGATACTAAAACAGTACTAAAAGTCACAAAAAAAACTAACAGTAGTTTTTTAAGCATATTATATAATTTAAGTTGATTTTTGTTTATAAAATTATTCTTCTAAAGCAAAAGCAATAGGAAAACCATACTTTACTGAAATACGTCCACCATCTTTTTTTGCAGGAATAAACTGAGGAAGTTTAGAAACTACCCTGATTGCTTCTTGATTTAATATTTTACCGTTTTTAGGCTCTAAAGTTTTAATGTTTTTAACTTCTCCATTTTTATCAATAATAAAACGGATCCAAACCTCTCCTTGGATAGATTCTTTAATTGCATCACTTGGATACCTAAAGTATTTTGAGATATGATTTACCATTTGTTGATTAAAACAATCAACTCGCTCGCCTTTCTTGGCTTTTTTACACGAATTAAATAATGGTATTTTATCCACTGTACTAAACTTTGCCGCTTTTTTTAATTCTTCTGCAGACATCTTGTTTTTAATATCTTCGATATTATTTTTTAAAGATTCTACCGGCTTAACAACTGCTATTTGTTCTGTTGTTTTCTCAACTTTAGCAGTACTTAAAGTTCCAAGACCTGCTGCTTTTTGTTTTTTAATAGGTTCTCTTTTTTTAAGGTATCTTCTACTTGCCGAAACCTTTACTGTAATTTGTCTCGTCTTTTTATTTTTCTTGTCTTTTTCTTTAATAGTACATTTAGTAACACTTATACTATTCAAATCTAACTCAGCTTCATCTGGAGACTCACAAACTTCTTGCGAAATCATATCCAAAGAAAAAGAACACATCAATATCAATAATAATATTTTTTTCATAAACAGGGGTATTATTCTATAAAACAGACACTTAAATAAAATTAATTATTAGTTTTAAGAGCCTACAAATATATTTATTTTTTTTCAATAAAATTGTTAAATATAAAAAAAACAGGGAAAACCCTTTTAAATTAAACTTTTGGATCGCTTTATTCTAAAGTAAAACTCATTGGAAAAGAGTATGAAACTTTTGTTTTAACACCCTTTTCTTCACCCGGTATAAATCTAGGCAGCAACATAACAATTCTCTTTGCTTCATTTTTTAAAAGCTGATTATTATTAGCACCATTTATTTTCACATCACCAACTTTACCGCTTATACCTATAACAAAACTCACTTTTAAATCTCCTTCAACTCCTCTTTCTAAAGCTTTCGCTGGGTAAACAAAATGTTTTACTATGTGTTTTTGCATTTCATAGTTAAAACAATCCGTCTTATCTAAGGCATTACCTTCGCAAGAAGCAAATAAAGGTATTGTCTCTACTGTATCAAAAGACACTCCTCTATCTTCTTCTAATAAAACACTAACTTTTAATTCATTATTCGTTTCTAAATTTGAAATAGCATTTGTTTTTAAACTACTACCTAACGCAACCATTTTATTTAAGTAAATACGTTTTTTTAAATATCTTTTACTCGATACAATAATAGTTTTAACATTATCATTTTCGCCTTTTTCTACAGCGCACTTATTAATCATATTAACGTCAATAAGTTTTTCAGTTTTTGAGGCACAAACTTCTTGAGAATACACTTGCAGTACACTAAAAAAAGTAGCCAATATTATTAGTAGATTTTTCATTACAATTTCTTTTTAATTTTAAATAAGTCATTAAATAGCTAAAACTATTTATTGCTCTTTAAAAATCATGAATATGTAATTAACTCTATTTAGATGGATGCTACTTATCTTTAACAATCCGGGGCGAGTAGTGTTATTATTTTTCATTTCTAGGGGGAATAAAATGTTTAAATTACTGTCTTACTATCACTTAACTTTTAAGTTAAGCGTTATTAAAAATACTAAAAAAGTACTTAAATACAAAATATTTAAATGCTTTTTTAATTTTACAATGCTGTTTTTATGGTATTTACTCGTAATTTTGATACAAGAAATTGTTATAAGGAAATCGTTGAATGTGTATTTTTTTCACTTCCTCATACACTTTTTCTTTAAAATTCTCTAAATTATCTTTATTAAGTGCTGATATAAAAAGACTCTCTTTACCCAAATCATTCATCCAAGTTTTTTTCCAATCTTCCAATGTATAGTGAATTTTTGATTTCTCGGTAATTAAATCATCTTCTGCAATTGTTTCATGTGTATAAGCATCTATTTTATTAAACACCATTACAACAGGTTTATTTGCGCTTCCTATTTCATCTAAAATTTTATTTACTGATGCTATATGATCTTCAAAATTAGGATGACAAATATCAACAACATGTAATAATAAATCAGATTCACGAACTTCATCTAAAGTTGATTTAAAAGACTCTACCAATTGGGTTGGCAATTTTCTAATAAAACCTACTGTATCCGTCATTAAAAAAGGAATGTTTTTTATGACCACTTTTCTTACTGTAGTGTCAAGTGTTGCGAATAATTTATTTTCAGCAAACACATCACTTTTACTAATTACGTTCATTAATGTTGATTTACCAACATTCGTGTATCCTACTAATGATACACGCACCATTTTTCCTCTATTTTTTCTTTGCACAGCCATCTGCTTATCAATAGTGGCTAGTTTTTTCTTTAATAAAGTAATTTTTTCTCTAATAATACGACGATCCGTTTCAATTTCTGTTTCTCCAGGCCACGCATACCAATTCCACCTTTTTGTTTATCAAGGTGTGTCCATAATCTTGTTAATCGCGGTAGTAAATATTGACATTGTGCTAATTCTACTTGTGCTTTTGCCGAACTAGTTTGTGCTCTACCTGCAAAAATATCAAGAATTAAATTTGTTCTATCTAACACTTTACACTCTAATTCGTTCTCTATATTTCTTAACTGTGCAGGCGATAGTTCATCATCAAAAATTGCAGTACCGATACCATGAGATTCAATATATGCTTTAACTTCTTCTAACTTCCCAGTTCCTAAAAAAGTTTTAGGATTCGGTTTTTCCATCTTTTGCACAAAGCGCTTTACAGCAACACCTCCGGCAGTTAAAGTTAAAAACTCTAACTCATCTAAATATTCTTCAGATTGTTTTTCATTTTGATGTTGGGTTATAATACCAATTAAAACCGCTTTTTCTGATATTGCTTCACGTGTTTCTACCATAGGTTGCAAAAGTACAATTTTATCAACACAAGAAATCTAAATTATCTCTCTTACTTTTCTTTTTAACTGCGGAAGTATGTCCTTTTCGAACCAAGGATTATTTGTAAACCAAAATCGGTTTCTTGGAGATGGATGTGGTAATGTAAAATATCTAGGCAAGTATTCTTCGAAATGACTTACTGTTGCTGTTAATGTTCTTTTAGCTGCTTTTTTTAAATAGAAGTTTTGTGCGTACATTCCTATTAAAATTACCAGTTTTACATTTGGCATTTCATCTAATACTGATTCGTGCCATTTAGGAGCACATTCTTTTCTTGGTGGTAGATCTCCCGATTTCCCTTTTCCGGGATAACAAAATCCCATAGGGATAATTGCAAAATTTTTAACATCATAAAATTCATCATCTGTAACTCCTAACCACTTTCTTAGTTGCTTGCCACTAGCATCATCCCAAGGAACACCAGAGTTATGTACTTTCATTCCCGGTGCCTGTCCAATAATTATAATTTTTGATGTTTTATCAGCAAATACAACAGGCCGTGGATTTATAAAATCTCCACATAATTTACAATTCCTTATCTCTAATATTAAATTATCCATTCTATAAAGTTAAGAATAAAACACAAAAAAACACTCGCTTTTCTTAAAGCGAGTGTTTTGTCTCAAAACTTGTATTTAATTAATGATTTATAGCGTAACCAGCTGCTTTACCAAACTCAGCTAATTGTTCTAAAATGTTTCTGAAAAAGTTTTGAATCCCCTTAAATAATTGTGTTTTCATAATTATAAATATTATTATTTCCCCTACACAAATATACAAAACATAAGAGACTGTAATACAGTAAAATAACTGTTCTGTATAATTGGTAACTAAACATGTATAATTGGTTATTTCTTTTTGTTTTTTAACCTAAAACAATAATAGATCTGCTAAAAAAGCATTAACGGCTGAAAATCAACACCTTACAGTTGAACTATTAAAATCATAATACAAGTGATAATTCTTAAACAAAAAGACACTTATTTCCTATGAAACAAGTGTCTTTTTATATGGTGAAATTTTATTTTATAAAATTTTTATAAAATCATCAAAGGCTATATAATATGGTTGATCTTTAAAAACGGGTAACTCAATACTTTCAGAATTTGCAATTCCAATACCAGCAAACCAAATTTTTGCATTTTGTTTTTTGGCATGTTCTTTAAAAGTTTCCATCCATAAAACATCGTATTCTTCTGGTGACTGAATGTTATTTGTAGTTTTTACTAAAACAAAAATGGTAGGTTCCCCTTTTTTAAACAAAACAAACTGCGGATGTTTTTTAAGCTCGCTATTAATAGCAACAAACTCATAACCCATATTTTGTAGTTTTTTACCTACAATATTCATTCCTAAATTATGCAATTCTTGCTTAGTAAGTGCCTGCATTATTTTCTCTTTCGTCGTAGGTTAAAGTTTTTATCTCCTTTTGTTTTAGGCTTCTTATATTTTTTGGCAATCTCTCTACGATAAGATCCTCCTTGGTTTGTTTTACTGTTTTTTTCGCTTTTTTCATGAAAAGCAGGATCAGGAACATACTCTAAAGAAGTTCTGTTCTTATTGCGTTCTCCTTCTTCTTTAGGGCGCTCTTCTTCTGTTAATTGTTTGGTTATTTCAACCTGCTCAGGAATTTCAGCTTTCGGAATTACATAATTCATTAATTCCTCTATTCTAACTTTTGCTTCCTGTTCCTTTTCGGTTGTAAAAAGAATTGTTTTCCCTTCATGTTCTGCACGACCGGTACGACCAATTCTGTGCATATAATTCTCAGGAAAATGTGGTGTATTGAAGTTTATTACGTGTGTAACCTCTTCTAAATCTAATCCACGAGCAATAACATCAGTAGCTATTAAAATTCGCTTTTCTCCTTTATTAAATTGCTCGATAGAACGCATACGATAGTTTTGCGTTTTATTTGAGTGAATTACACAAGTCTCTGAAGGAAACTCTTCTTTTATACATTCAAATAATCGGTCTGCATTTCTTTTATTTGGTGCAAAAACTAATACTTTACTATATTCATCTTTATTATATAGTAATTCTTTTAGTAAATTAACCTTTGTATAAAAGTTTGGTACATCGTAACTAATTTGCTGAATATTATCTAGCGGAGTTCCACTTACTGCAATAAAAATCTTTTTAGGAGCTGTAAAGAAATCATCAATCAATGCTTCAACATCTTCTGTCATGGTTGCAGAAAACATGATGTTTTGACGACGTTCTGGTAATAAATCAAAAATATTTAAGAGTTGAAATCTAAATCCTAAATCTAACATTACATCAACTTCATCAATTACTAATTTCTGAATTGACCTAAGTTTTAACATATTACTAACCGCTAAATCATACAAACGCCCTGGAGTAGCTACAATAATATCTGCACCTTGCGCAACGGCTTCTTTATGTCTGCTTAAAGGAATACCTCCAAACACACCAACGGTATGTAAGCTCATGAATTCTGAAAGCTTTTCAATTTCATTAACCACCTGCACTACTAATTCTCGAGTTGGTACCAAAACTAAAACTCTAGGGTGTACTTGCTTCGAAAATTTTAAATCACGAAGTATTGGTAACATATAGGCAAAGGTTTTACCAGTACCTGTCTGTGCAATACCTACAACATCTTTACCCGATCGAATAATCGGAAAAGCTTCTTCTTGAATTGGTGTTGGGTTTACGAAACCTAATTCTTCAATTGAATTTCGTAATGGATTTGATAAATCTAAATCTTGAAAAGTAATCATTTACAGTAATTTGCCGCAAAGGTACGCTTTCTATACTCAAATACCATAAGTATATTACTTAGACAGAATGTAAAAGTTTTTAAGAATACTTGTTTGTATAAATATGCATTTACAATCATAGCATTTATACTTTTTACCAAAGAAAAATATTTTTTGAATTACAGATCTATGCCTTCTTCCTATAATTTTTGACTTACATCTCGGACAGTTCATATTATTATTTTTAAGTAATTTTAGTAAAAATAAATAACTTTTATACCCCAAAAATTACTGAGTAGATAAAATAAACACCTAAGCGATACCTTTTTAAGTATAAAAAACCGATACAGTAATGTATCGGTTTACAAGTCATTACAACCTCCTTAGTTTAATAATGATCTTTAAAATTGATATCTAATCAACATTTCGATAGATCCATTATTGTTTATCTCACTAATATCAGATGTCGTAAAATCGTAAGCAGCACCAAACCGTATATTTTTTGTGATATTGAATAGTGAGAAAATTGAATACGCTTCATCTATTCTGTAATTTATACCTGCTTTAATATTTTTATAATCAACCGTTGCATTAACATCTGTAGAAGACGGAGCACCCTCTGTACTTCTATACATAAAACCAGGTGTTAGCTTTACATTATCAGAAACGTTAAAATGATACCCTGCTCCGTAATACATATGCAAATTATCTACAGCTGCTCTTGGTGTATTTCCTTGTTTTTCATATCGTTTTCCTTTTAAAAAATTAGGTGTAGAGATTGTTACATAATAATTTGTGTGTTTTAAATATAAACCCGCACCTAAATGCGCATTAAAAAAACTTTGATTATTAGCAAATAAGGGATCATTTCCTGGAGCGCCTGCATCATTTAAATCTACATTAACAAATCCCCCTCCGAATTTTGTTCCAAAAAACAAATTGTGTGTTTCAGACATTTTTAATTTGTAAGATATATCTATAGCAACATCTGTTTCACTTAAAACAAACACTTTATCGTTTGTTATAGAAATACCAAGTCCTAAATTATTTTTTAAAGGGGTAGAATAAGATAATGTTTGTGTACTTGGTGCATTATCTATTCCTATCCATTGGCTTCTGTGAGATAAATTTATCTCTCCCGTATCATTAGATCCTGCATAAGCAGGGTTAACGATATTCATGTTAAAATTATATAATGTAAAATTAGGATCTTGTTGTGCAACTAGTAAATTAATAGTAAAAAGAGCCGCAAGTAAGCTAATTCTTGAAATTGATTTCATTTTATTTTTTTTAAAATTTATTGGAATGATCATTTTAACTACTTATTAATAATTAATATATAACCAACCCTGAATTGGTTTTTTTCCAGCTTCATTTAATTCTATGATAAACAAATAAGAGCCTACAGGTAATCTCTGACCGCTGTTTATTTTATTAGAAACACCATTCCATGTATTTTTATAGGCCTTTTGTTGAAAAACCATTTTTCCTGACCTATTAAATACTTTTACCGTGTTATTAGCGTGTAAGTAAATATTATCTATCGTCCAAGTATCATTAATACCATCTCCGTTTGGTGAGAATCCATATTTTTTCTTTTGGGTAATGGCATCTGTACATTTGGTAGTATCAGTATCAAAATAATTAATTACACCATCATTATCACAATCCTCTTCTACATCAGGTGTTCCATCACCATCAGTATCTTGTTGATCTGAGTTTGGAATTTCAGGACTATTATCATCCACATCTAATACTCCATCGTTATCGTCATCTTCATCTGTTATATCTGGATCTCCATCTCCATCGGTATCAATTAAAATGGTTAATGTTCCATTTATATTTGTAATTGTATAATTAGTATCTACTCCTGCACTCAAACTAATACTTACTGTTCCGGCAGGTGTGCTATTTGTTGCCGTTGTACTTGCTACTGGAGCTGTATCTAAATCAGTTGCTGTATCTGTATTTACAAAACCATTATAAGTAATCGTAAATGTAGGATTGGCTTTTCCAAATACTTTACTCTTATCATCTGCGCTAGCTATTAATGTTGCTTTACCGATAGTTAAGGTTCCATTTACATTTGAAATAGTGTAATTATTATCTGTTCCTTCTGTAAGTGTTATTGCTTCTGAACCAACATTTGTAGTTACACTTGCTGTTGATGTAGCCGTTGGTGTTGTATCAATATCTGCTACACTATCCGATCCTTTGAAACCGCTATACGAAATTGTAAAGGCTGGATTTGCGTCTCCATATTCTTTATTCTTATCATCAGCGGTAGCTGTTAATGTTGCTTTTCCAATCGTTAAGGTTCCGTTTACAGTTGAAATAGTATAATTATTATCTGTTCCTCCTATTGTTGTTATTCCTACTGAACCAACAGATGTAGTTGTAGTTGCGGTTGATGCAGCGGTTGGTGCGGTATCAATATCTGCTACACTATCCGATCCTTTGAAACCACTATATAAAATTGTAAAGGCTGGGTTTGCATCGCCATATTCTTTACTCTTGTCATCTGCTGTTGCTGTTAGTATTACCTTATTTACTGTAAGAGTACCGTTAATATAACTTGGCGTGTAGTTATTATCACTAACAGCATCTGGTTTAATTACATATGTACCAACGTTGTATGGCGCTACCCCAACAATATAAACATAAGCTCCTGTATCTAATACTGATGCATCTTCACCATTTTTAAATGCTCCGTAGTCAAAGCCAATTGAAAAATTATCTCCATAATTAATTGTTTGATTTTTAGCTGTTACTATTAAGGTTGCTTTAGAAATTGTTAACTTTCCACTAATCGATGTAATTGTATAATTATCATCTGTTCCTGCAGACAATGAAATAATTTCTGAACCAACATTAGATCCTACTACTGCAGTTGTTGTTGCTATTGGTGCTGTATCAAGATTACTTGCGTCATCAGAATTTTTAAATCCTAAATAATCAATAATAAGCGCTGGATTCGCATCACCATATTCACGTGTTATATCTCGTGCTGTTGCTGTCAATGCTGCTTTGGTAATTGTTAAATTACTCGAAGTGTATGAAAAATCATAATTATCCGCTTCTCCACCCGTAAGTGTAATTGGTACCATTCCAACATTTGTTGAAGTTGTTGCTATTGAGCTTGCAACAGGGTATTTACTTAATGCGGTATATGTTTCTCCATTTTTAAATGAAGTAGAAAGGTAGTTAAATGTAAAAACAGGATTCACATCACCATACACTTTAGTTTTATTTGCGGCACTTACAAGTAATGTTGCTTTATTTATTGTTAATAGCATGTCCTTTGTACTCGCTGTATACATACCGCTAGTTACTTGTGTAGCTCTAATAGTTACAGTTCCTGCATTACCTATGTTAACAGTTTTATTATTTGCTCCAGATAAAACTGCTGTTCCTGTTCCACCACTAATAACAGCATAACTAATTGCTCCTCCTGAATTTGAAGTTGCTGCTAAATTAAAGTTAGCATCTCCATAGGTTTTATTAACATTTGCAAATGTAATGGTTGGTGCTATTCTTAATTCTGTAGCAAAACGCCATGTTGTTTTATCTGTTATACCTGCAAAATTATTATTGGCTGCATCTTTAAATGCTGTTGCTGCTACCTTAACATAATAATTTTTATTATATGCCAAAGCAACTGTTGGGTTTATGGTTGCTACTTTATTCGTAGTAGTTACATTACCACTTGTTACACTAACTGTTTCTATAAGGCTATCATCGCTAGCATCATGTATTGTAATGTTCCCTGTATTGGTAACTATGTTTTCGTTAAAGGTAAGTACCAAGTTACTATTTACAGTAATCCCTGTTGCATTGTCTAACGGACTAAGTTTCGTAATTGTTGGTGCTGTAATGTCGTTTACTATAATGGTAAAATTTTGTGTGGTTATACCTCCGTTACCATCAACTGCTTTTAATACTACATTATGACTTCCTTCATTACCAAAAGTATCTCCGGTTAATACTGAACCATTATTTACTTTCGTTTTTATTTGATGATTACTCCTATCTGCTGCATATACATTTCCAGATGTGCTGACATCTACACCCCAGGTTTGCCCTATTCCTGACATTACAGTCGTCTCGACTCCATTTAAAATATCTAGCTTATTTACTACTCCATTTGCTGTATAATAAAAATCACCATTTGCATCATGAGCTAATCCTCCATTGATTGTAAGTCCTGAAAATTCTTCTGTTACCACGGCAGCAGGTGTTACTTTAAATATTTTACCTCCTCTACTGCTTATATAAACATTATTAGAATCGTCAATTGACAAACCTGCGACTTGAGAACCTCCAGTAGCACTGGGCGCAAAAAGAACTGCTGCTGAACCTGGTACAATTTTATACAAATGTCCTGTATTATATTCTGCTCCATATACATTTCCTTCACTATCAACCACAACATCTACTACCTGATTAATAGTCCCTAAAGTAGTTACAACTCTTTCTGGTGTAATTTTTCTAACACTATTTCCATCGGCTACATATACATTTCCCGCATCGTCAATATCCATTCCATAGATACTACTAAAAGTAGCATTGGTTCCAATACCGTCTAAACTACCCGAACTACCGGCCCCTGCAAATGTAGATACGATTCCATCAGGTGTAATTTTCCTGATTTGAATATGAGTTCCAGTATAATTACCGTTAGTTCCAACGTACATATTACCACTTGCATCTACTGCAACACTAGCAGGATCATGGAATTGAGCTATTGCCTTATCTCCATCTGTATTTCCAATTGCACCGGTTCCTATTGCACTCAATGTATTTACTTTAATCAATCCTAACCAGCTAGGTAATGTAGCGGCTGTAATAGTTACAACATCGCCATCTACATCATTGGTTGTAATATTGTAGTTATACGCATCCCCTTCGTCAACAGCGGTTACTGCTGTTGAAGTAAAGGCTGGTGCTGTGTTTATCGTTGTAAAAGTTTTTATTGAAGACTCTGTAGTGCCCACACTATTGGTTGCAAAAGCAATAACACTATAACCACTATTTACTTGTAAACCTGTAAGTGCTTTGGTAAATGCTCCTGTTGTACCTGTAACAACAACTTTAAAAACAGTTGTGTTGTTTACCTCTGCTAATGTTGGTGAACTATCGTTAGTTGTTAATGCGTACACAAAACCTCTTTCGGTAATTGTTGCTCCACCATTTGCAGTTACGTTTCCGTTTACGGTAGCTCCACTTGCTGTAATTATTGTTGCGGCAGTTGTAGTTACAGTAGGTTTTCCTTTTACCGTAATTGTAAAACTTTGCTGTGTAACTCCACCATTTCCATCAGCTGCTTTAAGCGTTATATTATGATCACCAACCTTTCCTGTCGTATCACCTGAAAGCACAGAGCCTTGTGTAATTTTTCTTATTTTTTGACTACCAGTATCCGCAACATAGATATTCCCTAAAGCATCTATTCCAATTCCATTAGGATTACCAAATTGAGCAGCAGTGCCTAAACCATCAGCAGAACCAAAGGTTCCACTTCCTGCAAAGGTACTCACTACACCAGTAGCTGTTATCTTTCTTATTCTTCGATTATTTCGATCTGCTACATAAACATTCCCTAAAGCATCAGCGGTTACTCCAGAAGGATTGTTAAATTGCGCAGCAGTACCTGAACCATTTGTAAAACCAGAGGTGCCATTTCCTGCTAAAGTGCTAACTACACCAGCAGTAGTTATCTTTCTTATTCTATGATCAGTTCCTACTACATAAACATTCCCTAAAGCATCTACTCCAATTCCATTAGGTTGATAAAATTTAGCAGCTACGCCTGTACCGTCTAGAAAACCTGCTGTACCATCTCCTGCAAAAGTACTCACTACACCTGCAACAGTTATCTTTCTTATTCTGTGGTCATCTTGATCTGCTACATAGACATTCCCTGAAACATCTACTGCAACTCCTGTAGGAAATTTAAATTGAGCAGCAGTGCCTGAACCGTTAGCAGAACCAGAGGCTCCACTTCCTGCTAAAGTACTCACTTCTCCTGCTGCAGTTATCTTTCTTATTCTTCTATTAGAACCTTCTGCTACATAGACATTCCCTAAAATATCTACTGCAACTCCATTAGGATAATTAAATTGTGCTAAAGCTCCTGTACCGTCTAGAAAACCTGCTGTACCACTTCCTGCTAGAGTACTCACCACACCAGCAGCTGTTATTTTTCTTATTCTATGATTATATCGATCTGCTACATAAACATTATCTGAAGCATCTACAGCAATTCCATTAGGAACCAAAAATTTAGAAATAACTCCCGTACCATCTAGAAAACCTCCTGTACCATCCCCTGCAATTGTACTTACTATTGTTCCTGATGTTAAATTTAACCAACTAGGTTTCGTAGTTGCGCTAACTGTTACAGCATCGCCATCTACATCATTGATTATAATGTTGTATCCATAAGTATCACCTTCACCAACAGAAGTTATTGCTGTTGATGTAAAAATTGGTGGGGTATTAATCGTTGTAAAAGTTTCTTTGGTTGTTTCTGTTGTACCTGCACTGTTGGTTGCAAAAGCAATAACACTATAATTACTATTTGCTTTTAAACTTGTAAGTGCTTTGGTAAAAGCTCCTGTTGTTCCAGTAACTATCACTTTAAAAACAGTTGTGTTGTTTACCTCTGCTAATGTTGGTGAGCTATCGTCTGACGTTAATGCATATACAAAACCTCTTTCGGTAATTGTTGCTCCTCCGTCAGCTGTAACATTTCCGTTTACTGTAGCGCCATTTGCTGTAATTATTGTTGCGGCATCGGTAGTAACCGAAGGTAGTTGGTGTAGTTTAATACATAAACTTCCTGTTGAACTCCCATAACAATCATTATTTTTAATCATAATACCGTTTGCATCAGTAACAGTAACATGGTAATTTCCTGCTACTAAACCAGTAGCAGTAGCGGTAACCTGTCCATCATTCCATGCATAAAAATATGGCGTTACTCCGCCTGTGACGGCTACTGTAATTGCTCCATCACTAGCTCCATTTACTGATATATTTGTTTGTGAAGCAACTGTAACTACTAATTTATCTGGTTGTGTTATTGTTATTGTATTACTTGTTTTTGAATTACCATTACCATTGTCGTCTCTGACAGTTACTGTATAATTACCTGCTATTAGTCCCGTTGCCGTTGCCGTAGTTTGTCCATCACTCCATAGAAATTGGTATGCCGGCACACCTCCTGAAGCTACTACAGTAGCTGTTCCATCACTTAATCCATTACCTGTAATATTTGTTTGCGAAATTGATAAAACTACTTTAGTGGTGGTTACATCTATTTTGGTTGGTATAGCTTGTAAGTTTGGAGTTGCTTCATCATCTTGTGCAACCACATACACATCATATGCTGTGCCTTCTATTAAACCTGTAACAGAAAATACATTAGTGAAACCACCAGAACTAACCGTAGCTTTGGCACTCTTAATTGCAGCTCCTCCACCTGATGCAGTTCCTGCTTTTACCTCAGCTGAGGTAGGTACTGTTGCTCCATCTGCTACTGCTACATAATATATTTTTCCTGTTTCGTTTATATCTGTATTTAAAGTAAAACTCGTTCCGGCGATACTTGCCGCAGAAGGTGTGCTGTTTTCGAATATTGGTGGTGTTGTATCTACAACCGTAACTTTAATTTCTGATCGTACACTTTCACATCCATTCACATCTACCTGACTAACCCAGTAACTAACTATACCGACAATAGAAGTATTAGGTGTGGGAGCTATATTACTTGGCATACCCCCTGTTTCAAAAGCGTACCACTTTAACCGAACTCCTGAATCTGATAGTGTTCCTAATAAAGGAGTTGCCATTTCTCCTTGTTCATGCTCTACATTACTTACAATAGGTCCAGAAACAGGCATAGATGCTGTAGGTGATTTTACTGTTAAATCTACAGAATAAGTTACGATAGAACCGGAGGCACCTAAACTTCCATAATATTGGTTAACTCGAATTTTTTTAAAAGGAATATAAGCTGCTAAATCTAATACCTGCCCATATCGATTACCTAAAGAGATAGTGACATTGTCTATTATTATATCATATTTAGATATGCTGTTTGTTGATGCTACATTTACAATGTTGTTATCAATTTGTATTTTAATAGAAGCAGCGTTCTGACATTCAGAGATGTCATTAAAATCAAAAAAGAAATTACTGTTTGCTTTTCCTGTTATTGCATGATTGTATATATGATCTGTTTCAATCAAGTAGTCATTTAAACCTACAGATACATCAAGGGCTTTATTAGTACTTTTTACTGCCTCTGAATCTCCTGATGTATTAGGTAAAACTATGTCTTCAATAAAAATATTATTATATATTTCTAATAAGTTAAATTTAACTATAGGGTTAACTGCTGCTGCTGTATTAAATGTTGCGGCTATTAAAAAAAAAGAAATAATCTCCTCAAAAGGTCTAGTTTTATAAACATTGTTGTTATTTTCAGCAAAAGTGATGAGAAATAAATACAAATAAAAAAAAATGGGAAGTTTGGGGCTTTTTATGGGAAGTATGGTGAATAGTTAATTGTAGGCTATAAATTAATATGGGAAGTGATCTGTACTTAACTTGTATTAAAGCGCAGAACTAGCTTCTTCTATAGCTCTTTTATATTTTAAAGAAAGTGGTATTTCTTCATTTTTAATAATCACAATATCTTTTTTTAACGCTTCAATTTTAGCAACATTGATTACATACCGTTGATGACTCTGAAAAAACAAAGTATTAGGTAATTCTTCTTTAAACGTTAATAGTTTATCTCTTACAACGTGCATTTTTTCTTTTAATGTAATTTCTATATAATTTCCATCAGATTTTACATAATAAATATCATTAATATTTATTTTAATTTTTGTGTGTCCGTCTTTTATAAATACGAAATCATTATGGTTTGCTTCGGTACCAGAAGTAGTAGATACTTTTTGATTCTCGAAATTAGTCAACGCTATATTAATTGTAGTTAATAATGTTGGTTCTTGATAGGGTTTCATTAAATACCCATTAGGTTTGGTTTCTAATACTTCTTTTAATGTTTGTTGATCACTAAAAGCTGTTAAATAGACAATAGCTATGTTTAAATGCTTACGAACTTGTTGCGCCAACCAAACTCCATTTTTTTCTCCTGCTAAATTAATATCTAACAAAATTAAATCTACAGATAAACGCTGAATCTCTTTCCATGCTATTTCTGCTTTTGCGGCAGAGCCAGAAACTTCATATTTATTTTCTAACAACATGGTTTCTAAAGATATTCTAGAAATAGCAATGTCTTCTACTATGTAAATTCTTTTTGGTTTTCCCATTTATTTTAATCTCGTTTTAAAATTAAAAATATACTTCAAACCATTTTCACTGATAACTGTTAAATCTGCCTCTATTTCTTCAGCTAGCATTTTTATTAGTCTTTGACCTAATGTGTTTTTTGTGCTAGTGTCAGAATCAAATCCTTTTCCGTTATCAGCATACGTAAAGATATATTCATTCTCATTAATCTCTTTTAAAGACACAGAAACAATTCCTTGCTTTGTGGTAAACGCATATTTTAATGAGTTTATAACCAATTCATTAATAATAAGACCTAAGGTTGTTGCATAATTAATAGGTAAATCAACGTTTATTATACTTAACTTATATTCAATATTTTCTTGTGATGAAACTTGTAATAAGCTAGTACCTAAACCTCTTAAATATTTTTCCATAGAAACTAAAGATAACGTGTCGTCTTTATATAACATCTCATGAACAAGCGCGATAGAACTTATGTGTTTTTGAGATTCATTTATCATTGTGGTTACTTCTTTATTTTTATGCTTAATAGATTGTAAATACAAAAGCCCTGAAATTAATTGCAGGTTATTTTTTACTCGATGATGAATTTCTTTAAGTAATATTTTTTTTTGATTTAAAGACTTCTCTGCTATAATTTTTTGCCTTTTAATAATCTTAGATTTTTCATTGAATTTTTTATAAACATAAAGCATACTTAAAATAATAAACAAAAGCAAACCAATGCCTACTTTTTGATAAAAACCAATTTTCTCTTTCTTGATTATTACTTTTCTACTTTCTAATAATTGATTTGTTTTGTTTTCTACATCTAATTTTATTGTTTCCTCTGTATATATTTTGTTTGTTTTCTCTTGTTCTAAAGAATCAATCAGTCTTTTATGTTTTGTGAAAACAACATTTGCATCGTTAATGTTTCCTAGTAACATTAAGTTTTTTGCTTTTAGATGGAGTGCCTTTACCATCATTTTGTTATTTTTAGACAGCCTTATTATTTTAAAAATACTATCTAAATATTTTAAAGAATGTGGTGAGTTTTCTTTGTAATAAGATATTCTAGCAAGGTCGTAATAGGCGCTTAATTGAATATGTGTTTCTTTTGTTTCTTTACTCGATTTTAAAACTTTGTGTAAAATAGGCAATGCTATATCGTACTCCTTCTTATCAATATCGATAGTTGCTTTATTCGCGTTTATTACATTTATAAAGTGGTTTAAATAAGCTGTATCTATATTTTTGACCCCTACTATTTTAGTGTGTATTGTTTTCAAAGAACTATTAAAATAAAACAAGGCGCTATCATTTTTTTTTTCATTTAAAAATGATAATCCAATGTTATTTTCACAACTAGACCTCGTGTAAGAAATACTATAATGTGACTCTATAGATTTTAAGTATTTTAACTGTAACTTAAAATATTTTTGAGCTTGCTTGTAATTTTTTATGTTATAATATAAATGAGCATATGCATCAATTAATCCTTGCTCTGCTTCTACAATTTTGTCCTCCTTTGTTTCACCAAATGGCTTTCCAAATTTTTTCTGTTGATCGTAATATAATGGTAGTAATTTTAATAATTTATCATACTGTTTCGAATCATTATAAGCTAATTTTAAAACAAACAAAACAAACATAGATTCTTCCATTGCTAAAAACTTCTTAAAAGTTAATAACTCTTTGGCTCTGTAAATAGTTTCCGGAATTGCTTTATATTGATTGTTATAATAATGAAAAATATAGTATTTTACTCTTAGTATAACCTCTTCTTTCTTTGTATACTTTTGACTCCATTTTAAACAGTTTTCTGCTAATTTTAAATACCTTTTAGTAAAATTATATTCAGACCTTCTATTCTTAATAGTTTTTTCAAAATAGCCTATTGCTTTTTTAAATTCTGCATTATTTTTTATTGAAATAGATTTTGGCATAAGAGAATCCAACGACTTTATTTGCCCGTAGGATGTAAATACACTTATAAAAAAAAAGGCAAGAGCACATTTTTTTATCAACAATTTCATAAGTAACATTTTATTATGCAAAATAAAACTTTAATATTCAAAAAAAGGGAAATTTACATATAAAACAAAAACCGACACATTGCTGTATCGGTTTTATATAATTTATTTTGATTATTGGTTTATCCTCCAAAATCATCAAATCGGATATTCTCGTCTGCAAGACCAAAATCTTCTCCCATTTTCTGAACTGCGTTGTTCATTAATGGTGAATGCACAGAAATATAATTCTAAATCTTCTGGTGCTTCGTGTTTCGATAAATATTCGTTGATTACTACTTGGTGAATGAATCCTGTAAATCCGTCTCCTGCTTCATCACTAACATCCGTTTTAACTTTCCAGTTATCTGCTTCTGTTGGATCTGATAAGGCAATAAAGAATTTAAAGTTCGGGAAATCTTTTTCTAAAGCTCTAAAATGATCTACATAAAATAATTCTGCTTTAGATCGACCACCGTACCAATATGTTACTGTTCTACCTGTTTTTAATGTTCTGAATAATTGATATAAGTGAGAACGCATTGGTGCCATACCTGCTCCACCACCTACATATAACATTTCAGAATCAGACTCATTAATAAAGAATTCTCCATAAGGTCCTGAAATAGTACACTTATCTCCTTTCTTTAAGTTAAAAATGTATGAAGATGCGATACCAGGATTTACATCCATCCATCCGCCTTTCACTCTATCGAATGGTGGCGTTGCAATACGTACGTTTAACATAATTTCTCTTCCTTCAGCAGGATAAGAAGCCATAGAATAGGCACGCTCTACAATCTCTTCATTTTTCATTACCAATGGCCACAATCCAAATTTCTCCCAGTCTCCTTTAAACTTATCAGGTTCACCTGGGTGTTCTTGTGGATGCGCTGTAACGTCCATATCAGCATACTTTACAACAGTATTAGGAATTTCAATTTGAATATAACCTCCTGCTTTGTAGCCCATATCTTCAGGAATTTCAACTACAAATTCCTTAATAAAAGTAGCTACGTTATAGTTTCTTACAACTACTGCTTCCCACTTCTTAATTCCGAAAATTTCTTCTGGAATAGAAATATCCATGTCTTGTTTTACTTTTACCTGACAAGATAAACGCACTCCTGCTGCTAATTCTTTACGCGTAAAATGTGGTGTTTCTGTTGGTAAAGCTTCACCTCCACCAGAGTTTACATGACATTCACACTGCACACAAGATCCACCTCCACCACAAGCTGATGGTAAGAAAATTTTCTCTGCTCCTAAAGTAGATAATAATGTACCTCCTGAGGCAACTTCGATTGTTTTATCTCCGTTAATTGTAATTTTTACGGGTCCTGATGGTGCTAGTTTTTGTTTTACAAATAATAACAATCCTACTAAAATTAATAAGATTATTAAAAAAGATATAACTGTTACAGCTACTGTACCTCCTGTACTTACTTCTAAAAATACCATTATTCTATAATTTTTTTAGTGTTATCAGCTAATTTTTCAGCTTTCTCTTTTACCTCTTCTTTTTGCTCAGCTTTCTTCTCAATAGTACTTGGAGTAACTACAGATGTTTTTGGTGCCTCTTCAGTTTTCACTTCTTCGTCACCACCTGTTAACATACCTCCAAAGCTCATAAATCCGATTGCCATTAAACCTGTAATGATAAAAGTGATTCCTAATCCTCTTAAAGCTGGTGGTACAGATGAGTATCTAATTTTTTCACGAATTGCTGCAATAGCAACAATTGCCAAAAACCAGCCGATTCCTGAACCAATACCATAAGTTAATGATAAACCTAAAGTAGGAATTTCACGAGATTGCATGAATAATGACCCTCCTAAAATTGCACAGTTTACTGCGATTAATGGTAAGAAAATACCTAATGAGTTATACAATGCTGGTGCAAATTTCTCTACAATAATTTCTACCAATTGTACCATGGTTGCAATCGTTGCAATAAACATAATAAATGATAAGAAACTTAAATCGTAATCGGCATATTCTGCTCCTAACCAAGACAATGCTCCTGGTTGCAATAAATATTGATCTAATAACCAGTTGATAGGTACTGTTACAGCTAATACAAAAATAACTGCAGCTCCTAAACCTACTGCTGTTGCTACTTTTTTAGATACTGCTAGGTAAGAACACATTCCTAAGAATGTAGCAAATACCATATTATCAATAAATATCGACTTGAAAAATAATTCTAAATGTTCCATTTTTCTATATTTTTAATGATTCCTAACTGGGTTAGTCTTCAATTAGTGCTTTGTTTCTACTACGTTGTATCCAAATAATGATACCAACAACTATTAATGCCATTGGTGATAATAACATAAATCCGTTATTTTCATATCCGAAAGCATACAATCCTGTTAGTTCAATAGGATCTCCTAATACTTTAAATCCTAATAAAGTACCAGAACCTAACAACTCTCTAAAGAAACCTACTGCTATTAAAATAGCACCGTAACCTAATGCATTTCCTATTCCGTCTAAGAATGCTCTCCATAGCCATTTCCTAAAGCAAAGGCTTCAAAACGTCCCATAATAATACAGTTGGTAATAATTAATCCAACAAATACCGAAAGTGTTTTACTTAACTCGTAAGCAAATGCTTTTAATACTTGATCTACAATAATTACTAAAGCAGCAACTACGATTAACTGTACAATAATTCTAATTTTTGATGGAATGATGTTTCTCATTAAAGAGATTACAACGTTTCCAATACCTAATACAAATAATACAGAAACTGCCATTACTATAGAAGCTTTAAGCTCTGCTGTAATTGCTAATGCTGAACAGATACCTAATACTTGAATCGTAATTGGGTTGTTATCCAATAACGGATCTGTAATTAATACTGCGTCTTTTTTTGATAAAAGTCCCATATTTATTTCAATGTTTTAAAGTAAGGCACGTATAAACCTAATTCAGATTTAATCATTGCTGCAACTCCATCACCTGTAATGGTTGCTCCTGCAATTGCATCTACCTCGTTATCATTTTTATCTTCGTTCTTCGGATCATTGTTTGATTTAGAAACTGTGATTCCTTTAAAAGAACCGTTGTTCATTAAATCTTCACCAATAAAATCATCCATAAAGTAACGTTGCTTAATGTTAGCTCCTAAACCTGGTGTTTCTCCTTTGTGATCGAAAAATGCACCTTGTACTACCATATTCTTATCCATTGCAACATATGCCCAAATAGCATCCCAAAGACCTTTACCTCTAATTGGTGCTATGTAAAACGTTTTACCGTCTTTTTCGCCCACAAATAATGGTAATTTTCTTACTTGTCCTGCTTTTGCAGCTGTTTGTTGCTTTTTTACATCAATTAAATATGCATTAGCATCTTCAGTAATTTTATCACCTTCAATAACTAATTGTTTTTTGATGTTTTTTGAAAACGCGTCAGCTACTTTGTCTTTAGATACAAAAACTGCACTGCTTTCATCATTATCATTTACCCCCATAGCATACAAAATGTTTTGTTGCTTTTCGATACGTTTGTTTGCATCAATCATTGGGCGAAGCGATGAAGCTGTAAAAGCTAACAACGCACCTACTACTAATACCATACCAATGGCAAAAAGTAGCGTATATCCATTACTATCTGTTCTCTTACTCATAATTAGGCAGTTTTAACTTTAGCACGTTTTAATCTTCTCTTTACATTTCCTTGAACCACATAATGGTCAATTGTTGGAGCAAAAACGTTCATTAATAAAATAGCTAACATTACTCCTTCTGGATAGGCTGGATTGAATACACGAATCATAATCGAAATAAATCCGATAAAGAAACCATAAATCCATTTTCCTTTGTTGGTTTGTGATGCTGATACAGGATCAGTTGCCATATAAACGGCACCAAAAGCAAAACCTCCAATTAATAAATGTTTCCAGAAATCTAAACTCATTAATCCGTAAAACTTACTTGTTTCACCAATCCATCCTAAATCAACTACTTGATTAAAAATGAATCCCATTACTAAAGCTCCGATTACTGCAGATAACATAATTCTCCAGCTTCCAATCTTTGTTAAGATTAAGAAAAGCCCTCCTAATAAAATTAAGAATGTTGATGTTTCTCCTACTGAACCCGGAATAAATCCGAAGAACATATCAGAAACCGAATGTGTTAATGGTTGTGATTGCGCTAAGCTTCCTAAAACTGTTTCACCAGAAATAGCATCAGCAGTTCCTGCTAATTCTCTAGCATCTGCCACCCACACTTTATCTCCAGACATCCAAGTTGGATATGCGAAGAATAAAAATGCACGTATTGTTAATGCTGGGTTAAGAATATTCATTCCTGTACCACCAAAAACTTCTTTACCGATTACCACACCAAATATAACTGCAACAGCTAACATCCATAATGGTAAATCGATTGGTACAATTAAAGGAACTAACATTCCTGTAACTAAATACCCTTCTTCAATTTCGTGTCCTTTTATGATACAAAATATAAATTCTATTGCTAAACCAACTACGTATGATACAATTACTAATGGTAAAATTTTTACTGCTCCAACTAATAAGTTGTCAAAGTTCCAAAAATCGCCACTAAAGAAAGACATTCCTTCAGTAAAACCATTAATTGCTGCATAATGTTGATATCCTGCATTAAACATACCGAAAATTAAACATGGTACTAAAGCCATGATTACAATATTCATTGTACGTTTTAAATCATCTGCTGCCTTAATATGAGTTCCTCCGTGAGTTGTCTCATTTGGCAAATATAAGAAAGTATGAAAACCATTAAATAGCGGTGCCATTTTGGATCCTTTATACTTTTCTTTTAAATTATGTAAGTTTTGTTTTAAGCCCATATCTTATCCTAATTCTTCTCTCATTAAATCTAATCCTTCACGAATTATTTTCTGGTGAGGTTGTTTAGACACACAAATAAATTCTGTTACTGCAAAATCTTCTGGTGCAATTTCGTAAGCTCCTAATCCTTCCATTTCGTCAAGATCTTTATACATACAAGCTTTTAATAATTGCATCGGATAGATATCTAACGGAAATACTTCTTCATACGATCCTGTAACCACAAATGCTCTGTGCTCACCGTTTGTATTAGTATTTAAGTCATATTTTTTCTTCGGATTTAACCAAGAGAACGTAAATGCTCTTGAGGTAGAAACCTTGTTAAAAACAGGTTTATTCCAACCGAACAATTCATAATCGTCTCCTTCAGGAATTGCAGTTACTATATTCTCATAGTATCCTAAATATCCTTCTTCGCCAACCTGAGTACCACTTAATACGTTTCCGCTTATTACACGTGCATTATCAGCTTCTAAATTTCCTTTTACAAGTTCAGCAATACTTGCTCCTGCTATAGCAGTAACGTATTGTGGCTTGCTAAATTTAGATCCTGCTAAAGCAATTGTACGCTTCGCATTAAATTTTCCGGTTAACAACAACTCACCAATTACCACTAAATCTTGCGGAGTAACTACCCACACAACTTCTCCTTTATTAATAGGATCTATTTGTGCTATTTGAGTACTTACATTACCCACAGGGTGTGATTCTGATACGTTGTGTAACTCAACTCCTTTCATCTCTTTAAATGGAGATAATGTTGAGTCTTTTGCAATTGAAACGTGTACTTTACCTGCTGTTAGTTTTGTTAATGCAGTTAAGGCAGCCTGTAATTCAGCTTCTTTACCTTTTAATGCATAATCATAATCTGCTGCTAAAGGTGCACTTGCATACGCTGACACAAAAATGGCTTTCGGAGCTTGATTTGGATTTGCAACCACGTCGTACGGACGTTGTTTTACAAATGGCCAACAACCTGAAGCAAATAAGTGAGTTTTCACTTCTTCTCCAGACATTGCATCAATATCTTTTTTACCAAAGTCGGTATATTGCTGCTGTGCATCAGCAGTGATTTTTATTGCTAAAACTTTTCTTCTGTCTCCACGAACGATTTCTGTAACTTTACCACTTACCGGACTAGGAAATAAAATACGCTCATCACTTTTTGAATAAAAAAGTGCTTGACCTGCTTTTACTTCGGTACCTTCTTTTGCTAAAATTTTTGGAATAACGCCATGAAAATCGCTTGGCTGAATTGCAAATGTATTACCTAACGGAAGTTCGGTAATTACTTGCTCTGCGTCGCCAACGAGCTTGATGTCCAAGCCTTTCTTAATACGGATGTCTTTTGACATAGGAACTGATTAAATTGATTTTCTAAAAACAAGCAAATTTACAGATTTTGATTTTTTCGGGTAAGTATTTATATTTATATCTTTTCAATAGCTCTTTATTTATATCTATTCTAAATAAATATTTGTCTTTGGTCTACATTTTGATACATTTGCATTTATGATAAAACACTTTCTAATCTTCTTATTCCTTGCGTGCTACCAAACTGGGAATGCTCAAAATATTAAAACAATTCAATTACGACCAAAACACAACACCAATCAATTTTCGGCAATTGTTAGGTTAGGTGATGTTTTAAAACTGTCTTTTGATGATTTAGATGGTGATAATAAAGAATATCAATATAAAATTGAACACATGACCCATGATTGGAAGCC
Organism: Tenacibaculum retecalamus; assembly: GCF_027941755.1. Classification (NCBI taxonomy): domain Bacteria; kingdom Pseudomonadati; phylum Bacteroidota; class Flavobacteriia; order Flavobacteriales; family Flavobacteriaceae; genus Tenacibaculum; species Tenacibaculum retecalamus. The sequence goes on from NZ_CP115916.1 coordinate 2,602,774, forward strand.
GAGTAGCCTAACTTCTAATCAATACATCAACGGTTTTAATGAAAACGAGATAATTAATAGCAGTAATTCTTTTAATACATTACAACTCTACACACATTATTCAGTCGAAATCCCAAATAAAAATACGATTATTACCAAAAGCGGAAACTATTTACTTTCTGTTTTAGACGACGATTATGAAGTAGTCTTTTCGAGACGCTGTGTTTTTTATGAAGATATTACTACTGTTGGAGTTGCTGTTTTTAGAAGTAGAGATGCGCAATCAAATCAAAAAAAGCAAACCGTTCAATTTACCGTGAATCATCAAAATTTGGTAATTAACAACCCTAGTCAAGAAATTAATACTGTTTTATTTCAAAATCATAACTGGAAAACGGTTATTAACAATATTCAACCACAGTTTATAAAACCTCAACAATTAGTATATAATCATACTTTTAAAACAAATTTTTGGGGAGGGAATGAATTTTTAAATTTCGACAGCAAACATCTGCGAAACACAAGTTTAAATATTGCAAAAACCGAAAGAAAAGAACTCTACCATAGTTATTTATACACCGATGAACAACGAATAAATAAAATTTACACCTACAACCCAGATATTAATGGGCAGTTTGTTGTGAGAACTTTAGAGGCCAATGATCCAAATACCGAAGCAGATTATTCAATCGTTCATTTTTCTTTGGATGCCTACGAACCATATGACAACAAAGAAGTTTTTGTATACGGAGCTTTTAATAATTATCAATTATCAGATGAAAACAAGTTAAAATACAATGCGATTGATGAAATTTACGAAGGTTCAATTAAATTTAAGCAAGGTTTTTACAACTACAATTACGCAACGTTAAACAAAAACAATAGCCTTGTTGATCTAAACGAAATAGACGGATCCTTCTATCAGACTGAAAATAAATACACTGTAGTTGTATATTACAAACCATTTGGTGGAACTTACGACAGAGTTATTGGTGTTGGAAACGGCTACTTTAACCAAAACAGGTAATATAGTTGACAAAAAACCTAAAAAAGTTTATATTTATAAAATGTTTCAACAAGTAACCAAAGGCATAAAAATAGCAATTAAGACCACCTTTAACGGTGTAATTTATCGTGGCTACCAACAATTTTACTCTTTTAGTTACTATGTTTCCATCGAAAACAACTCAAAAGACACCGTAAAACTTTTAGAACGTTTTTGGAAAATTTTTGATGCCCTTAATACTACTGAATTTGTAGAAGGAGAAGGCGTTGTAGGTGAAACTCCTATTCTTAACCCAGGAGCTACCTATAATTACAGATCTAATTGCTTTTTACTATCAACAACCGGCGCTATGAAGGGAAGTTACAAAATGATTAATTTTGAAACTTCAGAAGAGTTCATGGCCATTATTCCAACATTTCAACTAACCACTACTCCGACTTTAAACTAATGGCTAAAAAAACTAAACTTGCAATTATAAAAGAACCTAATTGCTTAAATTGTGGTTATCCATTTTCTCAAGATGAAAAATTTTGCCCCGAATGTGGTCAAAAAAATAAAGGTAAAAAAATTACGCTAGGTAGTTTTATTCGAGAAGTTTTTGCTGGTTTCTTTTCTTGGGATGCACGTTTTTGGAGAACACTTCTTCCTTTATTAATAAAACCAGGAAAAGTATCTAAAGATTATATTGATGGTAAAAGAAATCGCTATTCTAATCCGTTTCGTTTCTACTTAACTGTATCTGTTATTTTCTTTTTAATTATAGGAATGACAAAAAGCTATGATAAATTTAACGAATTACAATACGGTAAATCTTCTAACAAAGTTACATCACAAATAAAAATTGACGAGAATGGCGTAAAAGCACTTGAAGTAGATTTAGATTCCATTCAAGATGCCGTTTTTAAAGAACTTGACAAGAAAGATTCTGTTAACGCTAAGTTGATTAATCAAAAAATTGACTCTTTAAAAGTAGGTGGCAATTCAAAACAGTCAATGATGAATATTGGTTTTGATGAATCTGACAGTCTCATTAAACTGATGAAGTTTCAGAAAGAGCACCCAAAAGTTTCTATAGACAATGCGTTGGATAGCTTGCAAATGAAGAAAACTTTTGGAAACCGTTTTTTATACTCAAGAACTGGAGTTTTCAATACTTTTATTTCTAAAGAAAGTGAAACTCAAAAATTCTACCGTCAAATATTATCTTATGCATCAATAGCGCTTTTTATTCTATTACCTATTTTTACGCTGTTTTTACGAATTCTATACATCCGAAGAAAATTTACCTATGTAGAACATCTTGTTTTTGTTTTTCACACGCAAACAGTTTTCTTTTTGCTATTATCTATTTTTTATTTAATCGGCTATTTTAAAGATGCTGAATATTTACTGGGTATTTTCTTAATATTATTTACACTATACTTATTTATGGCCATGAAAAAGTTTTATGGACAAGGGTATTTTAAAACATTCTTTAAGTTTATAATGGCAAATTTTGTATTTTTCTTTTTAGCTCTTTTAGGTTCGTTCGCAATTTCATTTATTGCTTTTGCTTTGTATTAGATTCTCTTAACAATTGATACATATAACTTTGAAAAGATTCTTTAAAATTAATCTTTACTACCATTTTATTTGTACTTGTAACAAAAGCGTTAATCGTTTTTATAGGAAGTAAATATTTATTAGCAGTACGATAAGTTCCTTTTTCAGTTTCAAAATATTTTTCTGCATTAAAAAAAAACGAAAACTTATGCTTTTCATCTTGTTTAAAATTCGAAGCGATTTTATCTTTTGTTGAATATAAAAATAAGCTGTTTTTTTGCTTACTAACATACGTTTTAAAAAAGGGGTTTAAAACCAATAAACTATCAGTTTCTATATTTTTGATAGCCTCTTTAGAATATAAGTACTCCGAAAAAGTAGCCCCTCCTATTCTAAAACTCCCCTTAGGAATTACATTTTCTTGAATGATTGTTTTCGCTACTTTATTAAAATCATCATCGTATTCATAAGTTACTATGGTGTCTTTTTTATTAATAAAAGAGGCTAAATCCAGATCAAACTCACCATTCCATTTATTACGAATACTATCTAACGATAAAGTTGTTAATTTTTTTAAATTATCCTTTTGTTTCTCCCCTAGAAAATCGAATAAAAAGTGCTTGTTAATTTTCCCCGAAGCCTGCACCAAAGAAGTCGCACTACTTTTTGCTTTATATGGCAAAAAAAGACTGTTTTTTTCAGCTAACTCGGCATTTACAACTACTGTTTTCCCGTTGATTCCTAATTCAAAAAAAACACCTTTTGAAGTTGCCATTGCAATAAGATTCGTACTTTTTTTTATGTTATCAATAATTTTATCACTTGTTGATAAATAACCCTTCTCTTGCGATATAAAGCTCAATTTATCAGCTATATTTTTAATTTTTTTAAAACTAAATAACAACCTTACTTCATTATTTATGATAAAAAAAACACGTTGTTTATATGTAAAATATACAACCTTTTGTTGGGTATTTTTCTTAACTATCTTTTCTTGCTTAAAAAAAGCCTGTAAATTATTCTTGCTTTTCATCTTAAGTGCGCTACTAACCCAAGTATCTTTTAAATTACGCTCGTTTGTGTAAAAGAATACATCCGCAGGAATTTCTATAGCATCAAATAAAGATATTTTATTTTTAGGGTTCTCCTTATTTTTAGTTGTTTTTTCATTTGATTTAAAATACAAAAAAGGATGTCTTACGACATCCTTTAGTATATTATATTCGATCTCTCGTAAATTAACACGAATAACCGCATCTGCATAAGCAGGTATTGTATTGGTTATATTTACCGTTGGATTGTATCTAAAATATCCAACCGTAAACACGATCCCTAGTATAATTAAAATAGTAAATCCTATCTTTTTAAGCATCTAACTATTTTGCTATTTCGTTAATTACCTTAAATAATAATTTTAAAGTATTTTCTTCTTTACCTTTCGTATTTAATCGTAATTCAGACGAAATTTTATTTCCCTTTACTTTTGAAACTCTAAAACTAATATCTTTAACATTCTCTTTAGAGATACTTGCCATTTTACGTTCATTTCTACCAAACCATTCTGTTGGCATATTTTTAATTAAAGCATTAATATCTGTATAAACTACACTTGAGTTTCTTTTTATTAATTTACTATGTTTTGTTGCTTTATAATTTGCTCTGCCTGCTTCAATATTTATAGCTCTTACTTTTGATGTAGTTATATATAAAACATCATTTTTAATTACTGCATATATATTAAAAGGAAGTTCTTTACTTTTTTTAATAAACTCATAAACATTATTAGAAGCTATTATTGTTTTGTGCTTTTGACCTAATCTGAAGATTTTGTTTAACAACTCTTTTTCTTCAGAGCCAATCATCAAAGTGAAATCAGGCACTACTGTTTTTTTAGTTTTAGTTACTTCTTTACGTTTGTAATCAGCATCATATTTGTAAGTCGTGTAAGTAACATCTTTTTCTGAAAATCCATTTAAAACAAATAACGCATCGCCAGTAACTAATTTAGCAATCGCCGCTTCATCTACAAGTAATGATAATAAATCTCCAGCAACATCTACTTCTTCTTTAAACTTTGGTACAATACCACCGTACATTTTATTTATCATTTCTGGGTACTGCTTTAATAATTCTTCCGTATCCATCGAAACACTCCAAAAAGCCAATGCTTTATTATGATCGAAACTATTTATTAAAGTACTGCTCATTTTTTTGTTATAAATCTTTTTAAAAGATTTCGACATATCATCACTCACAGCCATATCTAACAAAATACTTGCATTATTTTCATTAAAAAACAAGTTTGCAGTAACCTCTTCTACGCCATAAATATTTTTACCTTCTTGTGGTATAAAATAATTCATTGAAGAACTTAAATTTCTACTAAAAGAACCAATTAAATCAGACATTAACATTCCATAATTACGAACCCAAAGCGTAGCAACTGAACCTTTTTTCTTTCCTTTTTGAAAACTTGAATTAGTAGCAATTCCGTTAGATGTTGAATTTTCTAAGATTGAAAAAGCATGTTTTTTAGTCCACAATTGTGCAAACCTTTTTCTAACCGAATATATAGATTCTCCTTCTTCTTTTAATTTTTCAAAACGGTCGTTATGTTTTTTTAAATAACTACGCGATTTATCTCCGTTGATAATTAAAAGAACATCATCATTCCAAATTCTTAATTCGCTATAACCTTGAATATAACTGTAGTCATTTTCTTTTTTAATCTTCTTAAGGTCTCTTTCCGATAACATAGATTCAAACAGTGCTTTGTCGTTTAATTCTACTAAGAAAGTATGATATGAAATACTATCATTTTTCTGAAAAAAGTAGTAAGCATTAGATGCAGTATCAAACCCTGCTTTACTTACCGAAGTAATTTTTTCTTCTCTTTTTCTATTGATATTTTTCAGTATCTCTTTTCCCATAATGCTTTCATTTACATCAGAAACACTTATTAAATCAAATAAATTAGTTGCATTTGCCATAATAACAACATCTGCATTATTAGGTATTTTGTTTTCTAATTTTTGGGCTTGTAAAACAACAAAACTGTTTACAAATAATAGGGTAGCAATAATCTTTTTCATGGTTAATTTTAATTAGTAAGTTGTATTTTATTTTTGATTGTTTGTTTGTTTGTTATAATATCCTGCGCATTAACTCGCAACATCACTGCTTTTTTACTTTTGGCAATTTTTGCTTGCTGGTTCGTACATGATTTTACTGCTGATTCAAATCGATAAACACTTGTATAACTAGCTGTTTCAAATACTTTACGATCTTTCATTTTTGCTTTCTGAAATGCTTTACCAATATTAAAATGATGACTACGAACAAATGTTTTATTAATATTGTCGTATTTAAAATGTTTGTGCTTTTTTATTGCCAATGCATCTCTTTTAGAACTAAAGGTTGATAAAATAGTGTTAAGAGCATCCACAGTATCAAAATTACAAGATATCGTAACAATAAATTCCTCAAAATTCAACGTGTTTTTTACAGTATGAATTCCTTTGGTGGTTTTAATTTTCTCAACAATTTTATTCAATTCCTTTCTAATAGTATTCTTCGATGGCACTTTATAACCGTTAACACTATCCAATAGCATTATTGATGCTATTTTAGTTTTACTCTTACTTAAGTTTATCGTGAAGGTAGCCGATCCTGAACCGTCTTTATTAAAAGATATTTCTTCTACAAATTCAAAACAACTTGTAAATAAAAAAAGGGAAATTAGTAACGAAAACAACAGTCGTTTTTTATGCATAGTTTTTTCTTGCAAAAATAATAAAAAACTTTGTTTCGCTATCCCTACATATAGCCATAATTAAATTTACAATACTTTACTTGTTTTGTTTATAACGACAATAACACCTATCATTTCTACAAGATAAAATTTCAATTTCACTTCGTTTTTATCCTGCTTTTTTTGGTTTTCGTCCTTCATATCTACTCGAAACAACTACAAAACCCTCATCTCCTAAAGGCAAATAAGTTACCGCACACATAATCTGTTTTATTTTGATAAACACCTCTTAAAAACACCTTAGTAATTACTAAAATAAATGGTAACTTTGTACTATCAAACAATTACAAATTGTTTATTAAAAGTAGCTACTTAATCAATGTAAATAAATAGCATTAGATTTTGTTTTTCACTTTTTAAATTAAAAATATTTTTAAACACACAAACAACATACTAAAATGGCAAGAGGATTTTTTAATGTTCCAAAAGCAGTAAACGAACCTGTAAAAGGGTATGCTCCTGGATCTCCAGAAAAAGAAGAATTATTAGCAACATACAAATCAATGTTTAACAGTAACGTTGATGTACCAATGCATATCAATGGTGAGGAAGTAAGGACTGGAAATACCAGAAATATTACACCACCACACGATCATAAACATGTAGTTGGTCAATACCACACCGCAGACAAATCTCACGTAGATGCTGCAATTTCTACAGCATTAGCTGCAAGAGAAGCATGGTCTAACGTTAGTTGGATGGAAAGAGCCTCTATTTTTTTAAAGGCTGCTGAATTATTAGCAGAGCCTTATAGAGCTAGAATGAATGCTGCAACAATGATTGCACAATCTAAAAACGTGTTTCAAGCAGAAATTGATGCTGCTTGTGAAATGATAGATTTCTTCCGTTTTAACGTAGAATATATGACTGATATTTTTAAAGATCAGCCAACATCTTCACCAGGCGTTTGGAACAGAGTTGAATACAGACCTTTAGAAGGTTTTATCTATGCAATTTCTCCATTTAACTTTACATCTATTGCTGCAAATTTACCTGCATCAGCTGCCTTAATGGGTAACGTTGTTGTTTGGAAACCATCAGATCACCAAGCATATTCTGCACAAGTAATTGTAGATTTATTTAAAGAAGCTGGTTTACCTGATGGTATAATTAACGTAGTGTACGGAGATCCTGTTATGATTTCTGATACTGTTTTAGCTTCTCCAGATTTCTCTGGATTACACTTTACAGGTTCTACACATGTTTTTAAAGAATTATGGAAACAAATTGGTAACAATATTCATACCTATAAAACATACCCAAGAATTGTTGGAGAAACTGGTGGAAAAGATTTCATTTGGGTTCACAACTCTTCTAATCCATTACAAGTTGCAACAGCAATGACAAGAGGTGCTTTTGAATACCAAGGTCAAAAATGTTCTGCTGCTTCACGTTCTTACATTCCTGCTTCACTTTGGCCAGAAGTTAAAAAACATTTAACGGCACAAGTAGGTGAGTTAAAAATGGGCTCTCCAGAAGACACGTCTAACTTTGTAAATGCAGTTATTCACGAAGGTTCTTTTGATAAAATTGCAAGTTATATAGATGCCGCTAAAGCAGATAAAGATGCAGAAATTATTATTGGTGGAAACCACGATAAATCTGTAGGTTACTTTATTGAGCCAACGGTAATTGTTACTACATCTCCTAAATACGCAACTATGCATACAGAGTTATTTGGCTCTGTTATGACAGTTTATGTTTACGAAGATGCTGAATGGGAAGCTTCATTAAAATTAGTTGATGAAACATCTGAATACGCATTAACAGGAGCTATATTTTCTAGAGATAGATACATTGTTGAAGAAGCATCTAAAGCATTAGAAAATGCTGCAGGAAACTTTTATATTAACGATAAACCTTCAGGAGCAGTTGTTGGTCAGCAACCATTTGGTGGCGCAAGAGCTTCTGGTACAAATGATAAAGCAGGTTCGGCACAAAACTTATTACGTTGGACATCTGTACGCTTGATTAAAGAGACTTTAGTAAGTCCTGAAGATTATAAATATCCTTTCTTAGGATAAAAATTATCTTAAATCATATTTTAAAACCTCATCAAATTTTGATGGGGTTTTTCTTTACAATAAATTCTAGCATCTATTTAACACTATTAAAAATCAATATTATGTATATTTATCAGCATCAAAAAACAATTCACACAAACAACAGTAATCATGTTTAAAAAAATTTTATTATTTACAGTGGTAACTTTATTTATCGCCTGCAATAAAAATCAAAAAGAAGAAAAAAAGAGAAAGAAACATCCTTAAATGTTCCTTTTGAAAAATTTGAATTAGAAAACGGACTTCAAGTTGTTTTACATACTGATAAATCGGATCCTGTGGTTGCAGTAGAATTGATGGTTCACGTAGGTTCGGCAAGAGAAATTGAAGGAAGAACTGGTTTTGCTCATTTATTTGAACACTTATTATTTTTAGAATCTGAAAACCTTGGTAAAGGTGGATTAGATAAAATGAGTGCACGTATTGGTGGTTCTGGAGCTAACGGATCTACATCAAGAGATAGAACAAACTATTTACAAACCGTACCAAATGATGCCTTAGAAAAAATGATTTGGGCAGAAGCCGATAAATTAGGTTGGTTTATAAATACAGTGACAGAACCTGTTTTAGCAAAAGAAAAACAAGTAGTTAAAAACGAAAAAAGACAAGCTGTTGACAATCGTCCGTACGGATTTAATCAACAAATTATCGATCGTAACTTATATCCGAAAGATCATCCGTATAACTGGCAAGTAATTGGATCTTTAGAACATTTACAAAACGCAACTTTAAGCGATGTAAAAGCATTCTTTAAAAAATGGTATGTTCCTAACAACGCTACTTTAGTTTTATCTGGTGATTTTGATCCTGCGAAAGCAAAAGAATGGGTTCGTAAATATTTTGAAGAAATTCCAAGAGGTGAAGAAATTACTCCGTTAGTTAAAAAACCAGGTAAAGTTGATGAATCGAAATTTTTATATTTTGAAGATAATTTTGCACGATTACCAATGTTAACAATGGCTTGGCCAACAGTTGAGTTATACCATAAAGATTCGTACGCCTTAGATATATTAACAGAATATTTATCTCAAGGAAAAAAAGCACCTTTAAATAAAGTTTTAGTAGATGATTTAAAACTTACCGCAAATGCTGGTATGTGGAACTGGTCTTCTGAACTAGCTGGTCAAACTCAATTAGGTATTCGTGGATTTAATAATGTTGATTTAAATGAAATTAATAAAGGAGTTACTACCGCTTTTAACAAGTTTGAAAAAGAAGGTATTTCTGACAAAGACTTAAACAGAATTAAAGCCGGATTAGAAACTGATTTTTACAATAGCTTATCTAGCGTTTTAGGAAAAGGAACAAATTTAGCTTCTTATAATACCTATGCAGGTGACCCTGGTTTTATCAATAAAGAAATAGATTTAACCTTAAACGTTACCAAAGAAGACGTAATGCGCGTTTACAATACGTATATTAAAGGTAAAAACTTTATAGCAACTAGTTTTGTGCCAAAAGGAATGAAAAACCTTGCGTTAACAAATTCTGAAGAAGCAATTATAAAGGAAGAAAAAATTATTACTGGAGCCGAAGAAAAATTCGACCCAAAGATTGCTGCTCAATATGAAAAAACACCTTCTAAAATAGCAAGAGCTACAGAGCCTGTTTATGGAAAATCGCCTGTTTTAAGTGTACCAAATGTTTGGAATGATGAATTAGCAAACGGAATTAAAGTATTCGGAATTGAAAATAGCGAAGTTCCTTTAGTTCGTTTCAACTTAGTAATTGATGGTGGTCAGTTATTAGAGAAAATGGATAAGTTAGGCGTTGCAAACCTTACTGCTCGTTTAATGAACCGAGGAACAAAAAATAAAACAGTTGCACAATTAGAAGAAGCTATTCAAGAATTAGGAGCATCTATTAGAATATCTGCATCAAAAGAAAACATTACTATAAGCGGTACTACTTTAGCAAAAAACTATACCAATACAATAGTATTAGTTGAAGAAATGTTACTAGACCCACGTTGGGATGCAACAGAATTTGAATTGATTAAAAAATCGGTTGCTGGTAATTTACGTCAGCAAGAAGCGAGTCCGACTACCGTAACGCAAAACGTATATAACGAATTGATTTACGGAAAAGATAATATCAGATCTAAAAACACCTTAGGTACCATTGCCTCTGTAGATAAAATTACTTTAGATGATTTAAAATCATTTTATAATAATTACCTATCTCCTGCTGTTACTAAAATGCATATTGTTGGTGATATTAATCAAGAAAAAGCAGTAGCTTCTTTAAATAGTTTATCTACAAAATGGGCTTCAAAAGAAGTTACTATTCCAGTCTATAAAACTCCAGAAGCACCTAACAAACCAACGGTATATTTTTACGATATACCAAAAGCAAAACAATCGGTAATTAGTTTTGGTGCACCTGCATTGGCTGTTACAGATAAAGATTATTATCCGGCTACAGTAATGAACTACATCCTTGGTGGCGGCGGATTTGCCTCTCAATTAACACAAGAGTTAAGAGAAGGTAAAGGATATACTTATGGAATTGGCTCTCGTTTTACAGGATCTAAAGCTGTTGGAGCATTTACAATTTCGAGTAGAGTTAGAACTAACGTTACGTTGGAATCTGCGCAATTAGTTAAAAAAATAATTACAGAATATCCAACCAATTTTTCTGCTAAAGATTTAGCTACTACAAAAGGTTTTTTAATTAAGAGTAATGCTAGACGTTTTGAAACCATGGGTGCTAAATTAAACATGTTAGAGAACATTAGTACTTACAACTTAAGTGCTGACTATGTTAAAGACAGAGAGAAAATTGTAAATGAAATGACCATTGAAAAAGTACAAGCGTTATCAAAAAGATATGTAAATCCTAATAAAATGATTTGGTTGTTTGTAGGAGATGCAGAAACGCAATTAGACCGTTTAAATGATTTAGGTTTCGGCAAACCTGTTTTACTGAACAAAACCAAAGAAGAAATTAAACTTTAATTATTATACTGATATGTAAAAACAACCTCTTCGGAGGTTGTTTTTTTTTGCTATTAACTGGGGCAAACCTAATTGTATAATCAATTGATTTTACCTATAAAACTCTTGTGTTATTTAATCTAAAAATACAGTATCAAAAACTCTTTTAACTTAAATAAAGATTATATTCATGAAACTAAATTGCATAAAAAAAGACGCTTTAAATAAAGCGTCTTTTAAATTTATTTTAAAGTAAGGATTACTTTAATTTCTTCTTAACTGCTACTTCAGTATAAGCTTCAATTACATCTCCTTCAATAATATCATTGTATCCTTTAATCTGAAGACCACAATCGTATCCTTTGGTAACTTCTTTAACATCGTCTTTGAAACGTTTTAATGAAGTTAATAATCCATCGTGAACAACAATTCCATCTCTAATAATACGGATTTTAGAATCTCTTGTAATCTTACCACTCATTACCATACATCCTGCAATGTTACCAACTTTCGAAATTTTATAAACTTCTCTAATCTCAACATTACCAAGAATCTCTTCTTTCATATCAGGAGATAACATTCCTTCCATGGCATCTTTAAGATCGTTAATAGCATCATAAATAATAGAGTATGTTCTAATATCTACTTCTTCTCTATCAGCTACAACACGTGCATTTCCTTGCGGACGTACATTAAACCCAACGATAATGGCATCTGAAGCTGTTGCTAGTAACACATCAGATTCTGTAATTGCTCCAACTCCTTTATGTAAAATATTTACTTGAATTTCTTCAGTAGATAGTTTCTGGAATGAATCTGTTAAGGCTTCTACCGAACCATCTACATCTCCTTTTAAGATAATGTTTAATTCTTTGAAATCTCCTAACGCAATACGACGACCAATTTCTGCTAATGTTAATGTTTTTTGTGTTCTTACAGATTGCTCTCTTTGTAATTGAGAACGTTTTGCTGCAATTTGTTTTGCTTCACGTTCGTCTTCAAACACATTAAACTTATCACCTGCTTGTGGTGCACCGTCTAATCCTAATATTGATACAGGTGTAGATGGTCCGGCAACTAAAACTTTGTTTCCTTTATCATCAAACATGGCTCTTACTTTACCACTATGCTTACCTGCTAAAATATAATCTCCAATTTTTAATGAACCTGTTTGTACTAAAATTGTAGATACATATCCTCTACCTTTATCTAGTAATGCTTCAACAACTGCTCCTGTTGCAGTTCTATCTGGATTTGCTTTTAATTCTAAAATTTCAGCTTCAAGTAATACTTTTTCTAATAACTCAGGAATTCCTTCCCCTGTTTTAGCTGAAATATCTTGTGATTGAATGTTTCCACCCCATTCTTCAATTAACAAATTCATCTGAGATAATTGCGTTTTCACATTATCTGGATTTGCATTTGGTTTGTCAATCTTGTTGATTGCAAAAATAATTGGAACACCTGCTGCCTGAGCATGAGAAATAGCCTCTTTTGTTTGTGGCATTACATCATCATCTGCTGCAGCTACAATAATTACTAAATCTGTTACTTGAGCTCCACGTGCACGCATTGCTGTAAAGGCCTCGTGACCTGGTGTATCTAAAAATGCTATTTGTTGATCTCCAACGTTCACAGAATATGCACCAATATGTTGTGTAATTCCTCCTGATTCACCTTCAATTACATTTGCTTTACGGATGTAATCTAATAAAGATGTTTTACCATGATCTACGTGACCCATTACCGTAATAATTGGTGCACGAGTTATTAAATCTTCCGGCTTGTCTATAACTTCTTCAATAGATTCCTCTACCTCAGCACCAACAAACTCTACTTTATGGTTAAATTCTTCAGCAACAATAACTAATGTTTCAGCATCTAAACGCTGATTCATTGTTACCATCATTCCTAACATCATACATGAAGAAATAATGTTTGTTACAGGAACATCCATCATCGTAGCAACTTCACTAACAGTAACAAACTCTGTTACTTTTAATATTTTACTATCTAATGCTTGAGCTTCTAATTCAGCTTCAGTATGTTCTCTGTGTGCTTCTCTTTTATTTCTACGGTATTTAGCTCCTTTTCCTCTTTTAGATTTACCTTGAAGTCTTTCTAAAGTTTCACGTACTTGTTTTTGTACTTCTGCTTCTGTTGGTTCTTCTTTTTTAACAGCTGCCGGTCTTTGCCCTGGTCTTCCTCTACCACCGCTTGGACGGCCTACACCACCACCTCTATTTGCTCCGCCTCTTGCACCACCTCTTGCTGGTGGTCTTGCAGTAGATCCTGGTTTAGCTGTTCCTGGTTTACTAATTCTTTTACGCTTCTTTTTATCAGCGTCAGATTTAGCATCTGGTTTTTTCTTTTTTGGTCTTTCGAATTGTTTTAAGTCAATTTTTTGACCTGTAATTCTTGGACCATCAAGTTTTTTATATTGTGTTTTAAGTTTCTCTGCATTTTCAGCAGTTACTTCTACAGGTTTTTCTTCCTTCACCTCTTCTTGTTTAGCTTCTACCACCTTTTCAGTTGGCTTTTCTTCAACTTTCTTCGGTGCTTCCTTAACTATTTTAAATTTAGCTTTGGCTGGCTTCGCCTTTATAACCTTAGGCGTTTCAGCTTCCTTTTCCGCAACCTTCTCTGTTGGATTTGGTGCTTCTTTTGTAGGTTCTTGAATAGAAACTTCCTCTTTAGGAGTTGATGCTTCTATTTCCTTCTTTGGTGCTTCTTTAACAGCTTCAGGCTTTTCTTCAACAGCCTTACCTGTTTTCACATCAATTTTACCTACTGTTTTAAGCTCTAATTTTTTAGCTTTGGCTTTTAAAACTTCTTGCTTTTTAGCTTCGTCTTCTACCCTCTTCTTCTCTTGCTCTTCTTCTACTTGTAGACGAATAGCTTCCTTCTCTTTACGCTTTTCTTCGCTTACTTCTTTAGAGGCTACTTTCTTAGATTTATCTGTTTGAAAACCATCAAACAATATTTGATATTCCTTATCAGAAATTTTAGTAGTAGGACGAGCTTCTATTTCATGACCACTTTTAGCTAAGTGTTCTACAGCTCTATCTAAAGAAATGTTTAATTCTCTTAATACTTTATTGAGTCTTAATTTGTTGCCTTCAGCCATAAATTATTTTATACTTTGATATTCAAAAAACACACTTTACGCTTTCGCATAGTTATGTTCTTTTTCTTTGATTGTCAGATTTCGTATTGATTCTCATCAATTTTGCAGGAGACTGACTTCCTTTGTATTTTTTATTCTTCGAATTCTTCTCTTAAAACTCGTTGAACATCTAAAATTGTTTCTTCTTCTAAATCGGTTCTTTGCACTAACATAGAAACGTCTTTTTCAAGAACACTCTTTGCAGTATCTAAACCTATTTTCTTGAATTCTGCAATTACCCAAGCTTCAATTTCATCAGAAAATTCTGTTAACTCAACATCTTCTTCTTCTAAACCTTCACGTTGTACATCTATTTCGTAACCTGTTAATTCACTTGCTAAACGAATGTTAACTCCTGATCGACCAATTGCTTTAGATACTTCTTCTGGCTTTAATAAAACGCTTACACGTCCTTTTTTACCATTTTTCTCTTCTTCGTAAGGTTTAATATCTACAGATGTTACTTTTGCAGGGCTTAATGCTCTTGCTATAAATAACGGTTCATTTTTAGTGTAATTGATTACATCGATATTTTCGTTTCCTAATTCACGAACAATACCGTGAATACGAGATCCTTTTACACCAACACAAGCTCCTACAGGATCAATTCTATCATCATAAGAATCTACCGCTACTTTTGCTTTATCACCAGGTATTCTTGCAACACCTTCAATGGTAATTAATCCGTCAAAAACTTCCGGTATTTCTTGTTCAAATAACTTTACTAAAAAAGCTGGTGAAGTTCTTGATAAAATAATAGCTGGTTTATTACCTCTTAATTCTACCGTTTTTATAACTCCACGAACTGCATCTCCTTTTCTAAAGAAATCTGAACGAATTTGCTCACTTTTTGGCAAAACGATTTCGTTTCCTTCATCGTCTAACAAAATTACTGCATTATGTCGAATATGGTGCACTTCTGCACTATAAATTTCACCTTCTAACTCTTTAAATTGCTTAAAGATGTTTGTACTATCGTGCTCGTGTATCTTAGAAATTAAGTTTTGGCGTAATGCTAAAATAGCACGTCTTCCTAAATCGATTAACTTTACTTCTTCTGATACATCTTCACCAATTTCGAAATCTGGCTCAATTCTTCTTGCTTCTTCAAGCTCTATCTCTTCATTATCATCCTCTGAAAAACCATCTGCAACTACTACACGGTTTCTCCAAATCTCTAAATCCCCTTTATCTGGGTTAATAATTATATCAAAGTTTTCATCAGATCCAAACCTACGTTTTAATGCTGCACGAAATACTTCTTCTAAGATAGACATTAATGTTACTCTGTCTATACTTTTATTATCTTTAAACTCTGAAAATGATTCAATTAACGCAATATTTTCCATTTCATTCTCTTATTAAAATATTATCTTCACTTTTGCTTCTTTGATATCTTCATACGATAAAACCATTGTTTTTTCTACCGTATGCTTTCCCTTACCAATTGGCTTAGGCTCTCTCGCTTTCCAATACAACGTAATATTATCATCTGTTGTTTCAGTTAACGTTCCTTCAAATTCTTCAGTTGCTGTTTTAACTTTTAGAATTCTGCTGATATTCTTTTTATACTGACGCTTTACTGTAAGCGGATGTGCAATATCTGGTGTTGTTACCTCTAAAGAAAAATCTTCTTCTTCTCTATCTAAATTATGCTCTATTTTTCTACTAATACGCATGCATTCATTTAAAGGCACTCCTGAATCACCATCAACAATCACTTTTATTTTACTGTTCGCTAAAAATTGCAAATCGATTAAATATAACGACTCGTTCTCTTGTAAAGCTTCCTGTAATAATTCTTTTACTTTTTCTTGATTCATCCTGAGGTATAAAAAGAGGGGACTCTCGTCCCCTTCCATCCATCTAATTAATAAATTTGCTGCAAAGATAGTAAG
This sequence comes from Tenacibaculum retecalamus, assembly GCF_027941755.1. NCBI lineage: Bacteria > Pseudomonadati > Bacteroidota > Flavobacteriia > Flavobacteriales > Flavobacteriaceae > Tenacibaculum > Tenacibaculum retecalamus. The sequence goes on from NZ_CP115916.1 coordinate 2,619,175, forward strand.
TTATTCATTAACACGCAAATATCTTCTTCTTCAAAATATTTTTCGTAATTTAAGGAACTATCTACTTCTAAATCTTTTTTATTATGAAAAAAATATTAGTTCCTACGGATTTTTCAAAACCATCAGAATACGCTTCAAAACTAGCGGCAGCCATTGCAAAAAAACCAAATAGCGAAGTGCATTTACTCCACATGATCGAAATACCAACCGGTGTTGTTGACATGACTGGTTCTCGTTCTTTTAGCATTCCAGAAAGCATGTTATACATTAGAAAAGTACGTGACAAGCTACTTAGCTACAAACAACAGTTTTTCTCTGAAAACGACAATATTAAACATGCAATTCGTTTTCAAACTCCTTATAATGGCATACAGGATTATTCTAAAAAAATAAATGCTGATTTAATCATCATGGGATCAAAAGGGCATACCGAATTAGAGGAAATAATTATAGGATCTAATACCGAAAAAGTAGTAAGAAATTCCGAAATACCTGTCTTAGTAACCAAAAAAGATGGTAGTAACTTTTCTCCTAAAAATTTAATTTTCGCATCTAGTTTTAAACCCAACAAAAATCAGGTTTTCAATCGTTTTTTAGATTTTGCTAGTAATTTTGACAGTAAAATTCATCTTTTAAAAATTAACACCCCACAAAAATTCGAAAACACTAAAGAAACCAAACAAAAAATTGAAAATTTTATTACAAAATATAACCTAAAAAACTACTCTATAAATGTTTATAATGATTCCTCTATCGAAGAAGGTATTTTAAATTTTTCGAATGACATAAATGCCGACATCATTGCAATAGCAACCCACGGAAGAAGTGGTTTAGCTCATATTTTTAACGGAAGCATCACCAAAAATCTTTCTAAGACTTCAATAAAACCAATGCTTACTTTTAAAACACTTCGATAAAAAATAACTATCTGTTTTTTTCTAGCCAGCTTCTTACCCTCAGCTCGCTATTTTCTTTTATATCAAGCCAAAATAAATTGATATCACCGGCATGGTAATTTTTAAGAAATGACATAAAAAATCGCAGTGGAAACTTCGGATTTGTAGCCCATACTAATCCATCTGTAATTTCAATTTTTAGTGCTTTAGAATACATTTTCCCGTTACTATACAAAAACCCTTTATGCTGATCTAACTCTGTTGTCATTGACGTGTTCCAAGTTATTGGATTTGTAGTAACACCGCCTTTGTACCAGTTTTTGTTTTCAGGAAAATGCCCCTTTTTAAACGTATTCCAAGAGAGAAAACCCCCTACCTGATTGGGTGAATTCATTGGTTTGATCGTTTTAAACTCATTTTCCACAACTCGCATTCCCGGAATAAAAGCTGCTATCAGCCTTTTTTGTAGTGGTTTTTCATCAAAAAAATCTTTTAATAACTGAATTGCATGCTTAGCACCTTGGCTATGCCCTGCAATAATTATTGGACGATTTTTATTATACTTTTTCAGGTACACTTCAAAAGCATTTTTTACATCTTGATACGCTAAATTTAATGCCTTATCGCCACCTACTTTATATTTTTGATTAAATGATCGGTAATGTGCTTGTCGGTAATAAGGCACGTATATTTTACCAGCTGTTGCGAAAGCAGAAGTTTGATACAAGACTACTTTATCTAGTACTTTCTCATTTTGTTCTTTATCATTTAAACCAACGTTCCAACGGCTATCTTTTTTACTGGTATTTAAAGTCGGGTAGATATAAAAAACATCTGCTTGTAAAGTGTCTTTTTTTGCAGGTGCGTATTCTTTAAAACTCTTAGGGTATTTTGATGGTAAAACCGCCCAAGAACTTTCTAACTCATAATTTGGTTTTGAAGGACTGTTTTCCGAGCTAAAAACCTGTGTATTATATGTTGATTTACAACTACCAAGAACTGCTAAAAAAAGTATACCTATTATAATCTTTATGTTTCTCATTTCCTATAATTCTTCGTAGACTTTCTTAGATTATCTATTTTTCCCCATTCAGTTTTTAATAATATCTTTAAGCAAATCTTCTTTCAATAATTTCAAACAATCGGGTTTCGTACACTTCTTTGTCTGACCAATCATAATCGGGCTTGATCATTTTATTGATAAATTTCTTTGCTTCTTTTTCTGTTTTAAATGTATTTAACTGAGATACAACTCTATTAAAATCACCTTGACTCCCATCGAACAAGTGTTTTACAAAGACAATTCTATCATTTAAATCTACTTGAATCGCGTTTTGCAGATGTTCGTTTAATGATTTCTTTGAATCTGCCTTTTCAAATAAATCTGCCATAACATCTACCGAAATAGTTCCCGCTAACTCATCTTCAAGCGTCGGGCTTTTTCTTTCTTCTACCTCTTCTACAACGATATCTTCTTCAAATAACAAACTCTCTATTTCATCAAAAGGTTGTTCAGTAATCTCTTCCAATTCTTCTATACCTACTCTTACCTCATCAATCTGCTCATCTACAATTACAGTAACATCAGCTTCTTTTTCTTCCTCCTTTACAACTTCAACTATCTGCTCTTCATCAACATTATCAAGCTCTTCTTTTAATTGATGAACAATTTTATCCTCAACTACAACAACTGTTTTATTTTTATTTTCTTCAGCCAATAAAATATCTTGTAATAACGCTTCTTTTGTTTTTGCAGGATTCGGAGTATTATTAATATACTCTTCTACATACGCTAAAACCGAAAGTTTTTCATAAACCTCATATGCTTTCTGCTTTAACTCAAACACATCTTCTTTATTTTTCATCTGTAAAATACTGTGTGCTATACTGGTTAAATCTGATGCTAGTTTTTTGTGCATAAGTTGTTGTTTGATTTTATTTTTTGCTGTTAAATTTTAATAAATTTGTTCCTTATTCGAAAGTAACACAAATATCAATAATTAGCGCTTAAAATTACAAAATGTTTCTTGAAAACACAGTAAATCATACAGAACAATTTGGTTGGATCGAAGTAATTTGCGGCTCAATGTTTTCGGGTAAAACCGAAGAATTAATTCGCAGACTTAAACGTGCGCAGTTTGCAAAGCAACGCGTAGAGATTTTTAAACCATCGGTAGATACTCGTTACGACGATGAAGAAGTGGTATCTCATAATGCAACCAGAATTAGATCAACACCTGTTCCTGCCTCTTCAAATATTCGGTTATTAGCGAATAATGTTGATGTTGTTGGAATTGATGAAGCGCAATTTTTCGATGACGAAATTGTAGCTGTTTGTAACGACCTCGCTAACAGAGGAGTTCGTGTAATTGTTGCTGGTTTAGATATGGATTTTAAAGGGAATCCCTTTGGACCAATGCCCGCATTAATGGCTACTGCAGAATATGTAACCAAAGTACACGCAGTTTGTACTCATACTGGAAACTTAGCACATTATAGTTATAGAAAAGCACTAAACGACGATTTAGTTTTACTAGGTGAAACGCAAGAATACGAACCTTTAAGTAGGGCTGCTTATTACAAAGCGATGCAAGCGCAAAACAAAAAGAAAGAAAACTTACCCAATGAATAACAACGTTACTGTTTTAGAAATTGATGCGAAATCTGTAGCACATAATTTTGCTTATTTTAAGCAAAAATTAAACCCTAACACTAAAATTTTAGCAGTTGTAAAAGCTTTTGGTTATGGTAGTGAAGCCACAGAAATAGCAAAACTACTTCAAAATAAGGTAGATTATTTTGCGGTTGCTTATTCAAACGAAGGAATTATTTTGCGTGAAGCAGGTATTAAAACACCTATTTTAGTTTTGCATCCGCAAATTCAAAACTTAAAGGATATTGTAAAACATCGATTAGAACCCAATTTATATAACTTTAAAATATTTGATGCTTTTTTACAATTAGCTGACGAAACTATTTTAATGAATTACCCTGTGCACATTAAATTTAATACAGGTTTAAATAGGTTAGGTTTTTGGCATACCGATGTTCCTAATATTATTACGGCTGTTAAAAAATCTAATAACATAAAAGTTGAATCTATTTTTTCTCATTTAGCTGCCAGTGAAGATCCTAATGAACAAGAATTTACAATTGGTCAAATAAATAACTTTGCTTATATCGTAAAACAATTTTATGAGCATTTAGGCTACAAGCCTATGATTCATATTCTAAATACTTCGGGTGTTATAAATTATCCGCAAGCTCAGTTCGATATGGTTCGTTTAGGTATTGGTTTATACGGCTTTGGAAACAACCAACAAGAAACTGCTCAACTAAAAAACACGCACACTTTAAAATCAATCATCTCACAAATACATATAATTCAACCAGGTGAAACTGTTGGATATAACAGAGCATTTGTTGCTAGTAAACCAACACGAAGTGCTACCATTCCTATTGGGCATGCAGATGGTATTTCACGAAAACTAGGAAATAAAGAAGGCTTTGTATTTATCAATAATCAACCAGCTCCTATCATTGGAAATGTTTGTATGGATATGATTATGGTTGATGTAACAAAAATTGAATGTAAAGAAGGTGATGAAGTTATTATTTTCAACCATCAACAACACATCGAATACATTGCTCACAAGTGCGAAACCATCCCGTATGAAATACTTACAGCAATATCACAACGCGTAAAAAGATTGGTAAAGCGCTAATTTTTTTATATATTTTCAACTCAATTAACTATTAAAAACAAAAATCATGGGAATGCTTAAAGAATTTAAAGAGTTTGCAATGAAGGGTAACTTAGTCGACATTGCTGTTGGTTTTGTTATGGGTGCAGCTTTTAAACAAGTAGTTACTTCTTTTACGGGTGGAATTGTATCGCCTTTAATTGGTTTACTATTCAATGCCGATTTTAAAGATTTAAAATACATAGCAAAACAAGGGATAGCTGATGAAACTGGAAAAATAACAGGTGAAGTTGCTATTCTTTATGGTGAATTTTTAACCAATATTATCGATTTTATTATTGTTGCTTTTGTAATGTTTATGGTTGTAAAAGCTATAAACGCAATGAAGAAAAAAGAAGAACCAGCTCCTGAAGCTCCAAAAGGACCAAGTCAAGAAGATTTGTTAGGAGAAATTAGAGATTTACTTAAAAATAAATAACAACTAATTTCAAATAAAAAAGGCGGTAAAATTAATTTTTACCGCCTTTTTTATTTTATCCTATTTTAAATATGCTTTCCTTTTTCCCAACCATGTTTTCCTAAATATTGATCTCCGCTTTCTACAGCACCATCTTCAATAGAAGTTCCCATAGAATCGTTCCATCTATTTAAATATCCGAATAAAGAAATTACCCCTAACATTTCTACAATTTCCCCTTCATCCCAATACTTATATAATTCGGTTTTTATCTTATCATCAACCATATTCGGAACCATAGAAGCAGCTAATGAAAAATCTAGCGCAGCACGCTCAGCATCCGAAAAAGCAGCATGTGTTTTGTACTCCCAAATATTATCTAATTGCTCTTGTTCTGCTCCGTAACGCTCCGCAGCTCTAATCGCATGTGCTTGGCAATATCTACAACCAGTAGCATTACTCGAAACCCAAGCTATCATTCTTTTTAAGGCTGATGTTACTTTTCCCTCATTTGCCATCACTGCTTTATTTAAATTGATAAAAGCTTTTGAAATGGCAGGTCTTCGTTGCATTGTTAAAACCGAATTCGGACAAAACCCAAGTGTTTCGTTAAAAAATTCAGCTAATTCTTTGGTTTCTTTATCATGCTCTGCAGATAATGGTGTTACTAATGGCATATGTTATATTTTTATTAATAAATTTTTACTGTAAGTTTGTGTAAAGATTCAACAAGCTTAGTTGACGCTTTATTAAATTTGCTTACGCAAGAAACAAAAAAATTAGATTATGGCATCGCACACAGTTACAACAGTTTGGAAAGAAAACATGCAATTTGAAACCGACAACCCTAGTGGTCACAAAACATTTATAGATGTAGGTGAAGAAAATGGTGGTAAAGGAGATGGATTACGACCTAAAGCGATGATGTTATCTGCCTTAGCAGGATGCTCGGGTGTTGATGTTATTCCGCTATTAGAAAAAATGCGCGTTGCTGTTGATGATTTTAAAATAGAAATTACAGGTAAATTAACCGAAGAACATCCTAAATATTACGATAAAGTATTTGTTGATTATCATTTTTATGGAACCGATTTAAACGAAGATAAAATTAACAAAGCAGTAAAATTATCAGTTGATAAATATTGTGGTGTTATGGAAATGTTTAGAAAATTTGCTGAAGTAAAAACAACCAATCATTTTCATAATAAATAAATATTCGACTTAATTCATAATCTGTACGTCATTCTGAATTTATTTCAGAAGCACATACTTACAATAAACAGCTGAGGATTAACCTACCTAACCCTTTCGTTTTAAATTAAAAATATGCGTTGGACTTTAAAACAGGAACCCGATTCTAAAAAAGTAAAGCAATTAGCTGAAGAATTATCAATAGAAAAAACTTTGGCTAAAATTTTGGTGCAACGTAATATTGATACTTTTGATAAAGCAAAACAATTTTTCCGACCTTCATTAAACGATTTACACGATCCGTTTTTAATGAAAGATATGGAAATAGCGGTTGAACGAATTGAAAAAGCAATTGCCAACAACGAGAATATTTTAGTTTTTGGCGATTATGATGTTGACGGAACTACTGCCGTTTCTTTAATGTCGTCTTATTTAAAAACAATTCACCCAAATATTGCCACTTATATTCCCGATAGATACGCCGAAGGTTACGGAGTTTCTTATATGGGAATTGACTTTGCAGAAGACAATGGTTTTTCTTTAATTATTGCTTTAGATTGCGGTATAAAAGCCATCGATAAGGTTGCTTACGCATCACAAAAAAACATCGATTTTATTATTTGTGATCACCATAAACCAGGAGCAGAAATACCAAAAGCTATTGCTATTTTAAATCCGAAGCAAATAGATTGTTCGTATCCGTATGATGAATTATGTGGTTGTGGTGTTGGTTTTAAATTAATTCAAGCACTAGCATCTAAAAGAAATCAGACTATTGATGATTTGGTCGGTTATTTAGATTTGGTAGCCACTGCAATTGCCGCAGATATCGTTCCGATGACAGGCGAAAACAGAACGTTAGCTTATTGGGGTTTACAGGTAATTAATTCGCAGCCAAGAAACGGAATTAAAGCAATTATTCATCAATTAGACAAAAAGGTCTTAACTATAACCGATGTTGTTTTTATTATCGCTCCGCGGATAAATGCTGCAGGAAGAATGAAACACGGTAATCATGCCGTTGAACTCTTAACAGAAATGGATTTTGAAGCTGCGGTTGATTTTGCTGCATCCATAGAAAAATATAATTCAGACAGAAAAGAACTCGATAAAAAAATTACGCAAGAAGCCTTGCTTCAAATTGAAGAAAATGAAGAAACTGAAAAATTTACTTCTGTTGTTTTTAATAAAAACTGGCACAAAGGTGTAATCGGAATTGTAGCTTCTCGTTTAATAGAAACTTATTACAGACCTACATTAGTTTTTACTAAAAGTGGTGATAAGTTAGCTGCTTCTGCACGATCAGTAAAAGGGTTTGATGTGTATAATGCCCTAGAACAATGTACTGAGTTTATTGAGCAATTTGGTGGCCATAAATATGCCGCAGGCTTAACTTTACTGCCTGAACAATATGAAGGTTTTAAAAATAAATTTGAAGAAGTAGTTGCAACAACTATCGATAAAAATTTATTGATTCCAGAAATTAGTATCGATGCTGAATTAGATTTGTCTGAAATTTCTCCAAAATTTTATAGAATATTACAGCAAATGGCACCTTTTGATCCGTTAAATATGAAACCTACTTTTTCTACCTCATCGGTTAGAGATAATGGTTACGGAAAACAGGTTGGAGCTGATAAAACACACTTAAAGCTAAATGTTATTTACGGTTCAGATAAAAGAACATACAATGCTATTGGTTTTAATTTAGGTAAAAAACTATCTTCTGTTCAAAATGAATTCGATATTGTGTATGCGCTAGATGAGAATACTTGGAACGGTAATACTACAATTCAATTAATGCTAAAAGATTTAAAATAATTTATTTAGAATAATTCTAAATAAATTATATATTTGTTTCCGTAATAAATTACTTATGGAAGAAATTATTAAAATTTACGACAATAAAATTGGCATTTCGTTTTACTGGAAAGACAAAAGTGCACATTTAATCCAATTAATATTTTGCGATACAGGCTTTCATTTAACCGTAAATGAAATTGAAGTTTTTTTAGAAAAAGTACTCGACTCAAAAAATCAAAAAAACTGTGCTACTTGTGTAAAAGGAGAAAATTGTAAATCTATCTTATTACAAACTCCCTCCGAAAAAGTAAGCATGGCTGTTTCACAAGTTGAACTTGCTCAAATAGATGACTTACTTAAAGGAACTTTATTTCAAATGCGCATGAACAACTATTTAGATGATTTATGTAAAAATTAATTCAGTTGTAATTTTAACAAAGCTTGTTAATTTTCTTTTATCAAATACATGTAAACAGGATAATGATCACTGTAACCGCCAGTATATTTTCCGTACGAAAAACTTCTAAAAGGATATCCTTTATAACGTCCTTTTTTTTCGGTTAAAAACTGTTTATTAAAAATTGCAGCTTTAAACATTTTAAAAGAAGAATACTCTTTTTTTCCTTTATCTAACAGCGATGAAGTTATTACAATTTGATCAAATAAATTGATATTATCTCGATACATTAAAGTATTAAATCCGCGGCGAAACATATTTTCATATGGATTGTAAAGAGCGTCTTTTGTAACATTTTTCTTTTTCGACTTTGTTTTTAAAACCGTTTTAAAACTAGAGTTTATTGGGTCGTCATTAAAATCACCAAGAATTAATATTTTCGGGTTCGGATCGTTTTCTTTGATACTTTTAATAATCTGAGTTACTTTATAAGCTGCTTTTTCTCGTAATGGTCTACTCTTTTTTTCTCCTCCTCTTCGTGATGGCCAATGGTTTACAAGCACATGAATTAATTCATCGTCTAAATAACCAGAAACCCATAATATATCTCGCGTATAAACCTTTTTATTTTCCTTATAAATATTCGGATTAAACACTTCGAAATGAATTGGTTTAAAATATTTTTTTTGATACAATAAAGCAACATCAATACCTCGTTTATCAGGAGAATCGAAATGAACAATTCCGTAATCTTTGCTTTTTAATTTATCCGTATCAATTAAATCTTCTAGTACTTTTTTATTCTCAACCTCAGCAACACCTATAATAGCCGGACTCGTTTTGGTTTTTTCGGAACCCATTTGTGAAATAACATCTGATAATTTATCTAATTTATCGCGATATACTTTTTCTCTATCACCTTTAATTTCCATCATAGGGCTGGCTTCATCATTCTTTTCAACATCATCAACAGTGTCAAAAAGGTTCTCTAGGTTATAAAAACCAATCGTTCTTATTTTATATGCTTTACTTGTTTGTTGCGCATAAGAAAACGAGGCTATAAAGACAATAACGATACATATTATTCTTTTAATCATGTTGTAAATTTTGCTTAAAAATAATATAAAAGTGATTGGATATAAACAACTATTAAAAATAAATTTCATAAAATCAAAAAAATACTACTATTTCTACGAAAAAAGTTTCTTACTTTTTCTTTTTAAGAATGAAACATGTTCTGTACTTTTAAAAAAACTAGATAAGTGAATAAGAGATTATTATCGATAGATATCCTAAGAGGATTGACTATATTTTTTATGATTATAGTGAACACTCCTGGATCATGGAGCTATGTATATCCGCCTTTATTACATGCTAAATGGAACGGCTGTACCCCTGCTGATCTTGTTTTCCCTTCCTTTCTTTTTGTTATAGGTATGTCTTTATTTATATCTTTTAAAAAGATGTTTAAATTACCCACTGCAATAGTTGTGAAGAAAATAACTAAAAGAGCTTTCTTAATCTTTTTAATCGGGCTACTTCTTAATTGGTTTCCTTTTTACAACACACCTTTTACTGAATTAAGATATTTTGGTGTACTACAAAGAATAGCATTGGCTTTCTTTTTTGCAGGATTACTTATCATTTTACTAAAACGAATAAATACCATTTTACTTGCTAGTATTTCTTTACTGTTAGTTCATTGGGGAATATTATTCTTTTTTGGCGAAGCAGATAACTATTTAACTTTAAAAGGCAACATTGGTGGATACTTAGATATTGCAATTTTTGGTGAAGCGCATCTTTACAAAGGGTATGGATTAGCTTTTGATCCTGAAGGATTGTTAGGAACATTATCTAGTATTTCACAAATTCTTCTTGGCTATTTCATAACATCACTTGCTTTATCTAAAGAAAGAAACCCTTTACAAAAGATGAAATACTTGTTATTAATTGCATCAGTAATGTTAATCTTAGCACTTATGTGGGATAATTATTATCCTATCAACAAATCACTTTGGACAGGTTCTTATGTTTTATTCACTTCAAGTATTTTACTTTTTCTATGGACTATATTGATGTATATTATCGATTATAAAAAAATTACTAGTTGGACATTCACTTTTAATGTTTTCGGCATAAATCCTCTAATAAGTTATATCTTATCAATCCTTTTTATAAAAATATTTGCGAGCGTTATATTATTTAAAAATACGAACCTTTATGCTTACTTATATAATGCTGTTTTTCAACCAATTTTTGGCAACAAGTTAGGTAGTTTACTTTTTGCTTTTGCATTTACATTTTTCATCTGGTTATTTGCTTATTGGTTATTTAAGAAAAATAAAATAATTAAAATATAATACTAACAAAAACAGTAAACACTTGATATAAAAATCATGTATTTGCAAAACTTATTGTTGTTTTAAAAAAACGAAACCTGAATTAAAATTACATTAATTTTTTCAGGTTTTTTTTGATTCTAAAATCCACTTTTCACCAACAACAAAACCATAAACAACTGTAACAAAGACAACTACAAAAAACATCAAAATACAAAAAATGTTAAAGTTATCTTAAAATTACATATCTTTAGGTAAAAAATTAGCGCGATTAATTAACGTAATTAAACAAGCACCTATGAAAAAGCTCACAATAACAATGTTATTGATGCTTTGTAGTTTATTTACTATAAATGCTCAAAACGCTGTAAAAGGAATCGTAATTAATAGTGATTCTGAAGAACCATTAAAAAATGTTTTAGTAAGTGTAAAAGGGATTAACATTCAAAAATCAACGAATATTAATGGTTCTTTTCTACTAAAAAACTTACCCGAAGGGAAACATGTAATAACAATTTCTTTAAAAGGGTTTGAAACTCAAAATTTTCCTGTTACGGTACCTGGATTCATCATAGATTTAGGCACCATTTTAATCTACGAAACTATTTCTGAATATCAAGATTTAAGTATTATTACGCTTACTGATGATGAATTAAATGATGAATCTAACAGTGCCGATAATATTTCTGGATTACTACAATCATCGAAAGACACTTATTTACGTGCGGCTGCTTTTGAGTGGAGTTCCTCCTTTTACAGAATTAAAGGTTTGGATTCTGATAACGGAAAAATATTAATTAACGGAATTGAAATGAACAAGCTTTACAACGGTCGCCCACAATGGAGTAATTGGGGTGGTTTAAATGATGCTTTAAGAAATCAAGAGTTTAGTAATGGCTTAGCTCCCTCTAGCTTTACTTTTGGAGGAGTTTTAGGAGCTACAAATATGAATACACGCGCTTCTGAATATCAAAAAGGAGCAAGAGTATCCTATGCTTCATCTAACAGAAGTTACTCTCACCGTTTAATGGCAATGTATGCTACAGGACTCATAAAAAACGGATGGGCGTTCACAGGTTCTGTAAGTAAAAGGTATGCCGATGAAGGTTTTACCGAGGGATCTTCTTATGATGCATTCTCGATGTTTCTCTCTATAGAAAAACAACTTAACGAAAAACACAGTTTAAATATTACCGCTATTAAAGCCGAAAACAACAGAGGGAAATCTGCCGCTAATACGCAAGAGGTTTATGATATTAAAGGGATTAAATACAACCCTTATTGGGGATATCAAAATGGAAAAATCAGAAATTCTCGCATAAAAAGAGTTGACGAACCCATAATTATGTTAAATCATTATTGGAATATAAATGATAAAACCACATTAAATACGGGTATTGCTTATCAGTTTGGTGAAATAGGTAATAGTAGAATAGATTTTAATGGCGGTAACGATCCTAACCCAACTTATTACAGAAAATTGCCTAATTTTTTTCTAAACGACTCCTATGGTCCAGATTATGAAAATGCGTATAAAGCCTTAACCAATTTTAAAAACGACGGGCAATTGAATTGGCTTGATTTATATATAGCCAATGAAAATAGGGATGACAATGGTTTGTTTGTTTTATACGAAGATCGTAATGACGATAAGCAAATAAGTATGAACACTATTTTAAATTCTCAGTTAACCGAAAACATTACTTTAAGTGGTAATTTAGAGTATAAAACATTGGCTTCAGAAAATTTTGCTAGTGTAATAGATTTATTGGGCGCTACTGGTTACTTAGATATTAATAAGTTTGGTAATCCGCTTGAGGATGATTTTCAAAACGATTTATTAAACCCTAATAGGATCGCAAAAAAAGGAGACCGATTTAAATATAATTACAAGCTAACATCGAGTGTTTACGGTGGTTTTGCACAATTATTATTTAAGTATAATAAAATAGATTACCATATTAGTACTTCTGTAAATAACACCACACACCAAAGAGAAGGTTTCTATAAAAACGGAATTTTCCCTGGTGATGACTCTAATTCTGAAATACCTAATTCTTTTGGGAAATCTAAAAAATTATCATTTTTAGGTTATGGTGTTAAAGGAGGACTAACCTATAAAGTTACCGGTCGGCATTTAATCGATTTTAACGCAGGCTATATTAGCAAAGCACCTTTTATTCGTAATTCTTTTGCCAACTCAAGGTCTAATAACTTAACAGTTGCTGATGTAAGTACTTTATTGAATGAAAAACTGATGTCTTTTGATGCTAGCTATATTTTAAGAACACCTTTTGTAATGGCGAAATTATCAGGTTATTTCACAAAAATACAAGATGCTACAGATATTGCTTTTTATTTTACAGGTGCTGATAATCTTTTTATTCAAGAAATTGTAACTGGAATCGATAAAAAACACTTCGGTGCAGAATTAGGTATCGAAGCACAAGTATTATCAACATTTAAATTAAAAGCTGCGGCTAACATCGGGCAATATACGTATGATAATAATCCGAATATATCCTTGGCTTCAGAAATTAGTACCGAATCTAAAAATGCTGGTTTTGATGAAAGAGGAATAAAAGATTACGGCACAGCAAATCTTAAAAATTATAAAATAGCTTCAGGATGCACAAACAGCCTATTCTTTTGGTTTTGAATATCGAGATCCTGATTATTGGTTTGTAAGTGTAACTGGTAATTATTTAGACAATGCTTATGTTGATCCTTCCCCTATAAAAAGAACTACCTCTTTTATTTCTGATGATGGACAACTTTTTCCAAATTTCGATCCCGATGTAGCAAGACAGTTATTAACACAAGAAAAATTTGATGGTTATTTTACCTTAAATGCTATTGGCGGTAAAACCTGGCGGATTGGTAAAAACAAATACATAGGCTTCTTTGCAAGTGCAAGTAATTTACTTAATAAAGAATATAAAACAGGAGGTTACGAACAAGGACGAACTGCTAATTACGGATTAGAAAGTGAAGATAACGCAAATGGAACTCCAAATTTTGGCAGTAAATATTGGTACGGCAGAGGCGCTACCTATTTCTTAAATGTGAATTTTAGATTCTAAAAAAAAATTGAAAATGAAAACAAAAAATATATTTAAATTCGGAACAATACTTTTTATCCTCTTCTCTTTTTCTGCTTGTGTAGAGGATGGCGATTTTACGATTCCTACTTTAGGAGACGATAAAGAATATGCAACTATAAAACCGTTAACAGAAATTGCTGATTTATACCAAGGCAGCTTAGTTGATTTTGAAGAAGACATTACAACCTTCGGATATGTGGTTTCTAATGATAAAGAAGGTAACTTTTATAAAAGTATTATTATTCAGGACTCGCCAGAAAATCCATCTATAGGGTTTGAAGTTTTAATAGACGATTTTAACTTAAACGAAAGATATATTGTCGGTAGAAAAATTTTTATCAAATTAAAAGGTTTGTTTTTAAATAGAAAGAACGGAGCGTATCAAATCGGCGTTGAAAACACTTTTAGAAACGGTGTTACGCAAATTAGTCCGAATGATTATGTTTATTTTATTGATAGAGCTTCTGAAATCGCAACTATAATTCCCACCGAATTAGAAACAACTGAATTAACAGACGCACATATTAATACCTTAATAAAAATTAACAACCTACAATCAGAAACACAAGGATTAACCTATGCAAATTCTTCTAATACCGATTCTGTAGATAGAATTTTTACTAGCTGTGATTCTTTCGAAACAATAACGTTAACAACAAGTGGTTTTGCTGATTTTAAAGCGTTACCTATTCCTGATAAAAAAGGGAGCATAACTGCTATTTTAAATAAATTCGAAAATGATTATCAACTATTTATTAGAGGTATAAATGATGTTGATTTAACCGAAGAATATGGTTGTTATCAAAACCCAACAGAAACACTTTTAGCTGATATTAAAGGATTGTTTACAGGAACTGAAACTACGATTACTCAAAATTCAAAAATAAAAGTAATTGTTACTTCCGATCTCTCTAAAGGAAACATTTCTAATCAAAATGCTTTTGTTCAAGACAATTCGGCCGGCATATCATTAAACTTTAGCGACACACATAATTTAAACTTAGGTGATGAAATAGAAATTGCTATAGGCGGATTAAAACTAAATGAAAACAACGGATTACTACAATTAAACTTAGCTACTTCAAATATAATAAGCGCAACAACTGTCACCTTACCTACACCAGAAATAATTTCTATTTCACAAGCATTATCGGGAAACTTTGAAAGTAAATTAGTACAAATTGAAAACGTTCAATTTAAAAACATCACGAAAACATATGCTGGTGTAAATACGTTAACCTCTGACTGCCTTAATGAACTAAAAATGCTTTCCGTTATATCAAATGCTACATTTGCAAACAATCAAGTAAGTGATAAAAAAGGAACCATTACAGGTGTTCTGACAGAGGCAAACGGAGTATATTTATATATTAGAGATGAAACCGATGTAAACTTTACTGAAACCTATGCTTGTACTCCTACCGGTGGAAGCGGTAATAATTTGTTTTTCTCTGAATATGCTGAAGGTTCTAGTAACAATAAATACTTAGAAATTTACAATCCTACTACGCAAGAAATAGACTTAACAAACTACGCTTTAGCTAGTGTATCAAATGAACCTACTACTATTGGCGAACACGAACATTGGAATAAATTTCCTGAAAATGCAAAAATACCAGCAGGCGAAGTATATGTTGTTTCGCACACCTCTGCAAATTCAACAATTTTAGCAAGGGCAAATCATTCTTTCGGGACTTTAAGTAATGGTGATGATGGTTTTGCTTTAGTATACGGAACAGAAACTAATTTTACAATACTAGATTGGTTAGGCGATTGGAATGGTGATCCCGGAACTGGGTGGGATGTTGCTGGAATTACCGAAGCAACTAAAGACCATACATTAGTAAGAAAATTAGCAATTACAAAAGGAAATATAGATTGGACAGTGAGTGCAGGAACAAATACTTCTAATACTGAATGGATCGTGAAAAGTATAGATGATTTTTCATCCATAGGAAATAGATAATAAATATTCCGTTTTATAAACTCAGTATTTTTACGCATATTTATCTCATAATACTATTTATGTCATCAAATAAAAGAATTACGCGCGCTTTTAATCAAGCTAAAAAATTACCTTTAAATAAAGAATCTAAATATATATTGTTTTCAGATTGCCATAGAGGTGATAATAGTTTTGCTGATGATTTTTCCCACAATCGAAAAGTATTTCATCATGCTTTGTCGCAATATTTACAAAAAAAATTTACTTATATCGAATTAGGTGATGGCGATGAATTATGGGAAAATAAGTTTGTTAATATTTTTAATGCAAACAAAGATGTATATCTACTTTTAAAAGAATTTCATGACAAAAATCGATTGCATTTAATATGGGGAAATCATGATATGGATTATCGGAATCCGAAAAAAGTAAGCAAAAATTTAAACTATTATTATGATGTTACTGACAGCAAAGAAAAAGAGTTGATGATAAACATCTCTTTTTCTGAAGCAATTAAATTAGAACAAGAAAACGGACAATCGATTTTTCTTTTACATGGCCATCAAGCAGATTGGTTTAATTACACTTTTTGGAAGTTAAGTAGGTTTTTAGTACAAATTTTATGGCGCCCATTACAATTAATTGGTATCGATGATCCAACAAGTCCCGCTCAAAACTTTAAAGAACTTATAAAAGTAGAAAGTCGTCTTGAAAAATGGATTAAAAACAACAACAATCAAATGATAATCACCGGTCATACCCATCGACCTCGTTTTCCTTCTCAAAACGAAGTACCACATTTTAATGATGGTAGCTGCGTACATCCACGATGCATAACTGGTCTTGAAATAGAAAATAATGAGGTTACATTAATTAAGTGGCATGTGGTTACAAAAGAAAATGGTACAATGCAGATTATAAGAACTCTTTTAGAAGGCCCTCACCAATATCTCATTACATTTAAGTTTAAATAACAGTTTATTAAAACGTTCTTAATATTAAGATAAAAGTGAATGAATACATTTGATGCATCTTATCATGAGAAGTAAATTCGTTTAGTAAATGTTAGTTTTTGTCGACTATTTTATTAGGCTAACTGCCTTTGGCCGAGGCAGTTTTTTTTATTTAATATCAAATTAACAATAAGTTTACATTAGGGTTAGTTATTTGCAGCGACAAAAACTAACAACAACACTAATGAATTTTAAAACAGCACTTACAATCGTAAGTATGTTTGTGTTATCATACACACATGCACAACAAACAAACGCTCCTAAATTCGGAAAAGGATTATTTAATTTGGTAGGAAAAGACAGTACTTGGACTATGAATATTGGTGCAAGAATGCAATTTCTTGGAACCCATAAATGGGATTCTAATAGCGACGGATTATCTAATCCCGAAACATCATTTTTAGTAAGAAGAGCGCGTTTAAAATTTAGTGGATTCGCTTATTCTCCGAAGTTAAAATATAAATTAGAGCTAGGGCTTTCTAATAGAGATATTAGTGGTGCATCAGAATTTACGAGCAATGCTCCTAGATATATTTTAGATGCTGTTTTAAAATGGAATTTCCATGAAAACTTCGAGTTATGGGTAGGACAAACTAAACTACCTGGAAACAGAGAACGTGTAATTTCTTCAGGAAATCTTCAAATGGTAGACAGATCTTTATTAAATAGCAGGTTTAATATCGACAGAGATATGGGGCTACAATTAAGACATCATTTTAATATATCTGATAAATTTATTGTTCGTGAAGCTTTATCAATAGCACAAGGAGAAGGTAGAAATGTAACTACTGGGAATCTTGGTGGACATGAATACACAGCCCGAATAGAATTTTTACCTTTTGGTAACTTTACAAGTAAAGGTGATTATATGGGAAGTGACTTAAAAAAGGAACAGGCACCAAAATTAGCCATTGGTAGTAGTTATGATTTTAACAACAACGCTGTTAAAATCAGAAGTAACCAAGGATCGTATATGAAAAATGATACTGGCTTTTATCAAACAAATATTTCTACCTTTTTTGTAGATGCAATGTTTAAATACAAAGGTTTTTCTTTCATGGGTGAATATGCCTATAGAGATGCTAAAGATCCAATCGCAAAAAATTCTGATGGAACTTTAACAGGTGATGTTGTACATGTTGGTAATGGTTTAAATTTACAAACGGGTTACTTATTAGGTAAAAACTGGGAAGTTTCTGGACGTTATACTAATATAAACTTAGATGAAGATATTACGGGTAAAGGAACGGAAAATCAATATACTTTAGGTTTGTCAAAATATATTGTTGGTCATAAATTAAAAGTACAAACCGATGTAAGTTACTTAAGCTTAACTGGTGGGACTAATGAGTTAATGTATCGCTTACAAGTAGATATTCATTTTTAACAAACAATAACATAACGTAAACCTAACATAAGCACTAGAATAGTGTTTGTAAATTTGCAAAAAAAATAAATCTAAAATGGGAGATCCATATATTTTAATGCTTGTTGCCTTAGCTATTTTAGCTGTTGTCGACTTAATTGTAGGAGTTAGTAACGATGCTGTTAATTTTTTAAATTCAGCAATTGGCTCTAAAGCTATAAAAGTTAGAAACATAATGATAATTGCCAGTGTAGGGGTGTTCTTTGGAGCCATTACCTCTAGTGGAATGATGGAAGTTGCACGTAAGGGTATTTTTAACCCAAACATGTTTATGTTTCAAGACATCATGTTTATTTTCATGGCGGTAATGATTACTGATATTTTATTATTAGATATCTTTAATTCATTAGGTATGCCTACCTCTACAACAGTATCAATTGTATTTGAATTGTTAGGAGCAGCTGTATGTATCTCTTTAATTAAGATTTCTTCTAGTGATACACAATCAATTTCAGATATCTGGAATTATATCAATCATAAAAAAGCAGTTCAAATTATAAACGGAATACTACTCTCTGTAGTAGTAGCCTTTTCTGTAGGGGCAATTGTTCAATTTATCTCTAGGTTAATATACTCTTTCAATTTCGAAAAAAGAGCAAACTATATTAGTGCTTTGTTTGGTGGTTTTGCAATTACTGCAATTACTTATTTCATTATTATAAAGGGAATGAAAGGAACTCCTTTTTATAAAGACATAAAACATTTAATTGAAGGAAATACCTTATTAATTATCACAGGAAGTTTTATCGCTTGGAGTTTAATTTCTCAAGTTTTAATTAGTGTGTTTAAAATTAATATTTTAAAGTTGATTATAGGTATTGGTACATTTTCTTTAGCAATGGCCTTCTCTGGTAACGATTTAGTAAATTTTGTTGGAGTACCAATTGCAGCATGGAATTCGTACCAAGCATGGGAAGTATCAGGGGTTTCTGCGGATGCCTTTTCAATGGGTATTTTAGCTAAAAAAGTACCATCTAATGTATGGTTATTATTAATTGCTGGTGCCATTATGGTAGTTACATTATGGACTTCTAGTAAAGCACAAAATGTAATTAAAACAGGTATTGATTTATCTAGACAAGGAGAAGGTCATGAAAAATTTAAACCAAATCCTTTATCAAGAATAGTAGTAAGAGCTGCTATGGGTATTAATATTGGTATTTCTAAAATATTCCCAGCTAAAACATTAGCTTTCGTTGATGCTAAATTTCAGAGACCTGTAATTGAATTACCTAAAGATAAAACTTATGAAATGCCAGCTTTCGATTTAGTAAGAGCTGCTGTTAACTTAATTGTTGCGGGTATTTTAATATCTATTGCAACATCTATGAAATTACCATTATCTACAACCTACGTAACATTTATGGTTGCAATGGGTACTTCTTTAGCCGATAGAGCTTGGGGACGTGAAAGCGCTGTTTATAGAGTTGCTGGTGTAATTAATGTTATTGGAGGATGGTTTTTAACTGCTTTAACTGCATTTTTAGCAGCAGCAGTGGTTGCCTACTTAATTAGCTTTAACATGGTTATGATTCCTGTTTTATTATTAGTAGTAGCACTTTTAATAGGAAGAAATACATTAATCCACAGAAAAAAATCGAAAGAAGTTAAAAAGCAAATGCATTTCGAAAGAGCTGAATTAATTACTATTAATGGAGTAATTGAAGAAAGTGCAGATCATATTGCTGAAGTTGCAACTCGTGTAAACAAATTATACACAAGTGTTGTAAATGATTTAGCTAACCACGATTTAAACAAACTACGTAAAACCGATAAACACGTAGGGAAGTTAAATGATGAAATTGACGGATTAAAAGATGGTGTTTTCTACTTTATTAAATCGTTAGACGATACTTCGGTACAAGCAAGTAGGTTCTATATCTTAGTATTAGGATACTTACAAGATGTAGCACAATCTATTAGTTATATTTCTAGAGCTAGTTTTAAGCATGTTAATAACAATCACAAAAATTTAAAGAAAGGTCAATTAAAAGATTTAAAACATATTGACAATACCCTTTCTAAATTGTTAGATGATATTAGTGCTACTTTCGAAAATAGAAGCTTTGATAACTTAACAACTATCATTAACGAAAAGAAAGAATTATTAAAAGACGTTGCTGCTTCTATCGAAAAACAAGTTGCTCGTATTAGAACTGACGAAACAAGTCCTAAAAACACTACTTTATACTTTAGTGTTTTAATTGAAACACAAGATTTAGTTGCTGCTCTTATGAGTTTATTAGAAACTTACGAAGAGTTTCATATAAGTAGTAAAAATGTATAGAATTACTTAACAAAGCAAAACCCCGAGTGAATTTCACTCGGGGTTTTTTATTTATCAAAAAATAATTTACTTTTTCATTGGGCGCATTAACCCTTCTTGTGCAACAGAAGCTATTAACTTACCTTCCCTTGTATAAATATTACCACAAGCAAAGCCACGTGCTCCAAAGGTATTAGGGCTCTCGATTGAGAACAACATCCAATCGTTAAAATCAAAATCACGATAAAACCACATTGAGTGATCTAAACTTGCCATTTGAGTATTACCAAAATTAGCAACGCTCGCATTCGGATTTAAACAGGCTGTTAAAATATTGTAATCAGAAATATAGGTAAGAATTTGTTGTTTTAACGCTAAAGATAAATCAACAGGATCTCCTTTTAACTTAAACCACACATCAACAAATGGTGGTAAATCTTTCATATCAAGAGGGTTTACAATTTCTACAGGTTTAAACTCAATTGGTCTCTCAACACTTAAAAATGCTTTTAACTTTTTAGGTAAAAAATCACCAAATTGCGCTAACATATCTGTCCAACTAAATAACTCTTCGGGTTTTTTTATCCCTTTTTTAATTGGCATTTGATGCTCATACCCTTCTTCTTTTTTATGAAAAGAACACGATAAAATAAAAATTGTTTTATCATTTTGATGTGCAGTTACGCGTCGGGTAGAAAAACTACCTCCATCACGAATAACCTGCACATTATAAGTTATTGGTAATTCTAAATTCCCTGCTTCTAAAAAATAAGAATGTAAGGAATGTAAAACACGACTTTCTTTAACCGTTCTATAAGCTGCATTTAATGATTGCGCTAAAACCTGACCTCCAAATACATTTGGACTACCAATATCTTTGCTGATTCCGTTAAAGTTATTATTACCTATATCTTTTAAGGTTAGTATTTTTAATAGTTCTTGAGTGTTTTTCATTATTGAAAATTAACTTTGCTATTGTTTTATTTTAAATGGATGTTTTTGTTTAAATTCTGATGGTTGAATTCGTTTTAAAAACAGACTTAAAATACGATTTGTAATTGTTTTTTTGTGTCGCAAATAAATAGTTAAATCTTGCGGAACTGCTCCTACCGAGCTTTTTATTTCACTTGCCGTTCTTCCGAAGTTTATAGTTTTAACTTTTCTTTGTATTCCTAAAGAAATGTAATCATATAACATGCGTTGATATATAGCGTATTCTTTATTATTGGTGTAATCTATTCCAACAAAATGAGCATCTAATGAATCTTTATTAAAAATTCCTGATAAAAAACCTACTAACTTATCTTCTAACCAATAAGCTCTTAAAAAATAAGCATCCCCTAAATTATCTTTTAATGATTTATAAGTTTTGATATTAAAATCACCTAAATTAAAACTCGATTTAGTAGAAACCGTTTTATATAACGCTTTCATTTCTGGCAATAAATCTTTAAGTCTACCCGAAGTAACATCTTCAGTTTTTAATGATGCACTCAATTTTAGTGCTTTTCTTGCTTTTACTCTAAACTTAGTTTTTAAAGCTGTTAAATAATCATCTAAACTATGCCAATCATTTTCTAAATGCAATACCATATTCGGTTCTACATTAAACGAATTATAACCTTCTTCATGCAAATCATCAGTAATAAACAACGATTCTTTTTCAAAATCTTTTAGCATAAAGAAATCAACTTTATTCTGAGGTTTTAAATTAGTAAAATCGATAACTGCTTTCGCTATTTTTAAAATGATTTCATTTTTATTCTGATCATCTTTAATAAACGTTCCATGTTCACCGCTTACAAATGTATTTCCGCAGGTAAGTATTTTAAAAGGTTTTTCTGGAGATAGTATTCTTAATTTTCTTCCAGTACATTTTATCCATTCTACGACAGATTGCATATCGTTTTGAACACTATCTAAATAAAAATCTACTATTTGAATAGTTGCTATTGCAACTGCTTTATCTTCATCAAATAAAACAATATAACCAAACTGTATTTTTGGATTGTTTTGTTGTAATGCTTCTAAATATTTCGGGTGATAATATAAGTTTTCTGTACAGTTTAATTGTTGCCAAACATCGTTTGATATTTCATTAACTGCATAAAAGTATTTAACATTTAAAGCATGCTTTGTACAAGATAAAAAATTCACAGACCCCTTTATATTTTGGGTGTAAATTACTAAAAGTTTATGTAAACGTAATTATACAACTCCGTTATTCCAAACTGGCACTTTTAATAATTTACTTATTTTCATCATATCACTTAAAATATACATCTTATCACCGTGGTTTAGTAAATTAAATCGATCTCCTTTATTGGTTATCAAATTTAACTCATATGAAAAATAACCGCCTGAAGAACTACCTCCCGACGAAAATTTTTCTAATACCTGCAAAGCATATACTTCCTGATATTGCAATGTTTCACCACCAAAAATAATTTTTCTTTTTCGAGTATGTATAAATACTTTTGGAGAAAACATAAATAGTAAAATCAATCCTATTAATAAAAAGAGCCGCCAGAAGTAAAAAACAATTTTCCTCCTTTCATAAAAGTAAGTGGAATATCATAAACTTGATAGTACTCATAGAATGAAATTGCTACATAATTTAAACCCATTAAGAAAAAACCCCAAGCAAATACTTTAGTAAATGAGCTAGCGGTTATTTTGTAACCTTGTGCTGTTTTTTTATATACTTCACTTGCAAAATTACTAGCAGAACTCTCTAGAGCATTCCAAGATATTTGTTGCCCTATTACATCAGCTGTAGGGTCTTCAAAAACAAAATCTACTTGTTTATTTTTAGACGAAGTTTTCTTTTTATTAGAAATATAATTTGTCGCAACCATACCTACTCCCATAAATACAAAAACAAGTAACATTCCCCCTATTTTATAAAACATAAACTTCTCACCACCATAAATCTTTGTATGAATTGGTACGGTGATTTCTAATTTTTGAAGTAAATGTTTATCTTTTTTAGTTGGGTTTTTTAACTGTTGTAATGAATCTAAAGTATAAATATCATTTTTAAGTGTTGTTTGGTGATTTTCATATTGTTCATATTTCTTTTCAAATTCTGGGATAACTACAAAAAAAACAACACCAATGGGAATTAATAAAAAAAGCCAAAAACTTTTAAAAGGTAATTTATTCATAGAATTTTTTTAGTTACAAATTTGCGTTTTTTTTTGAATTTTAACCAAAAAAACACCCTTATTTATTTGTAATAAATAAGGGTGTTAATTATATAATTGACAAAAAACTATCCTACAATATTAATTATTTTACCTGGCACAATAATTACTTTCTTAGGCGTTCTATCTCCTAATTGAGCTTTTGTTCTCTCTTCTGCCATTACTATTTTTTCAATTTCATCTTTACTTAAATCTAAAGACAACTCAAGAGTAAAACGCATTTTTCCGTTAAAAGAAACCGGATACGTTTTAGAACTTTCTACTAAGTGAGAAGCTTCAAACTTAGGGAAATCAATAGTTGCTATTGAACCCTCATGCCCAAGCTGACTCCATAATTCTTCTGCAATATGCGGAGCATACGGTGAAATTAATGCTAATAAAGGTTCTAAAATAGCACGTTTATTACATTTTAAAGCAGTTAATTCATTTACAGCAATCATAAAGGTAGAAACCGAGGTATTGAATGAAAAATTCTCAATATCTTCTTCTACTTTTTTAATTGTTTTATGTAAAACTTTTAACTCTTCTTTTGTTGGTTCAGCAGCAGTAACAAGCACTCCTTCTTCGCCAATATATAATTTCCATAATTTCTTTAAGAAAGAATACACACCTGAAATACCTGAAGTTTTCCAAGGTTTTGTTTGCTCTAAAGGCTCTAAAAACATTTCGAATAAACGCAATGCATCTGCACCAAATTCTTCACAAATTAAATCTGGATTAACAACATTGTATTTAGATTTCGACATTTTCTCAACCTCTCTATGACACACAAATTGTTTGTCTCTTCCAAAAACAAATTCTGCTGTTTCAAATTCGCTTCTCCAAGCTTTTAACTTATCAATATTTACGTTTACATCTCCTTCAAGCGTGCTTACATCAATATGAATAGGTCTGTATGTTAACGATTTTTCAGCTTCAGCAGTTAAACCTGCTTCTTTTAATTTTTTATCTAAACGAGTCCATAATTTATCATCTGCTGCTATTTCTTGTATTTGATTTTCTCCTTGGAAATAATCAGATGAAATATATAAATTATTCTTTTTTCCGTCAAATAATGCTTCATAAACAAGTGCTGATGTTCCTAAAATCATTCCTTGGTTGATTAGTTTTTTTGCAAACTCATCAACAGGAACAACTCCTTTATCAAACAAGAATTTTTGCCAAAAACGAGCATATAATAAATGCCCTGTTGCATGCTCAGAACCACCAATATATAAATCTACTTCTTTCCAATAATCAGCAGCTTCTTTGCTTACAAATTCACCATCGTTAGTAGAATCCATATAACGGTTAAAATACCACGAGCTACCTGCCCAACCTGGCATTGTATTCAGTTCTAACGGATATACTGTTTTATTTTTTAACTTATCATTCGATACAACTTTCTTTGCACGAGAATCCCAAGCCCATTCTGTAGCATTTCCTAAAGGTGGTTTCCCATCTTCTGTAGGTAAATATTTTTCTACTTCTGGTAAAACGATTGGCAAGTGTTTAGCATCAATCATCTGTGGCATTCCGTCTTTATAATATACAGGAAAAGGTTCTCCCCAATAACGCTGACGGCTAAATACTGCGTCGCGTAAACGATAGTTTATTTTACCAAAACCAAAACCTTTTTGTTCCATTTCGTAAATCGCTAATTTCATCGCTTTTTTATACGACAAACCATTTAAGAAATCAGAATTTGCAATTTTAGTTCCTTCTTTATCTGCATGTGCAGCTTCAGAAATATCTACATTTTCAAAAACATTAGGAATCTCTAATCCGAATTTCTTTGCGAAATCATAATCACGTTGATCACCACAAGGAACCGCCATAACAGCACCTGTACCGTAGTTTGCTAACACGTAATCTCCAATCCAAATTGGTATTTGTTTTCCCGTAAACGGATGTAAAGCATACGCGCCTGTAAAAACTCCTGAAATTGTTTTTACATCTGCCATTCGTTCTCTTTCAGAACGCTTTGCTGTTGCTTTAATATAATCGTAAACGGCTTTTTGTTGCCCTTCGGATGTAATTTTAGCTACTAATTCGTGCTCTGGAGCTAAGGTCATAAATGAGACTCCGTAAATAGTATCAGGTCTGGTAGTAAAAACATCGATTTTATAATCGTTTGCTATTGCTGTTTCTACAACCTCAACAGTTGTTTTTTCAATAGGTTTTGCAAACTGAATTGTGTTGTTAATTTTAGATACAGCACCTAAAACATTTTCTAACACCTCATCATTTGTAAAACGCACTACATGAAATCCTTCACTTGCAAAATAAGCATCTCTTTTTGCTTCGTCTTCTTTACCAGAAAACTCCACTATTATATTTTTTGCTAAGCATACATAATCTACTAAAAATGTACCAATGGTATATTTTTTCCTGAATTTTGCTGCTCCTTTTTTATTTTTTAATTCATTCCAAAGTACTTCTTCAGCCTTCGATAGATTTAAACGCATTTCTTTTAACGCCTCTAACTCTTTATAAGATAATCTTACACCTGCTTCTGGTGCTTCTAAAGCATCTACCTTAAAAGTTACCATTGCTCCTTGCGAACGACCAATCCAATTTGTTTGGCTATCTTTTAAAGGCTGTGGCCAATCGATTGTTTCTAAACCATCTAATAAACGTTGTGCATATGCAGAAATTCGCATAGACCATTGTGTCATTTTCTTACGCTCTACAGGATGACCACCACGCTCTGAAACACCATTTATTATTTCGTCGTTTGCTAATACCGTTCCTAATTCAGGACACCAGTTTACTTCAGTATCCGACAAATATGTTAAACGATATTGCAACAAAATTGCTTCTTGTTCTGTAGTTGAAAATGCTTTCCATTCATCCGCAGAAAAAATAGTAATATCTTCTTCTGAAACAGCATTTACTGTTGCATTTCCTGATTTTTTAAATACCGAAATTAATGTTTTAACATCTTCTGCTTTATCGGTATCTTTATTATACCAAGAGTTAAAAAGCTGAATAAAAATCCACTGTGTCCACTTATAATATTCTGGATTAGAAGTACGTACTTCACGAGACCAATCGAAAGAAAAACCAATAGTATCTAACTGTCTTCTATATGTTGTAATATTTTCTTCTGTAGTTTTTGCAGGGTGTTGCCCTGTTTGAATTGCATATTGTTCTGCTGGTAAACCAAAAGAATCATACCCTTGCGGATGCAATACATTAAATCCTTTATGACGCTTGTAACGTGCATAAATATCTGATGCAATATATCCTAAAGGATGTCCAACATGTAAACCTGCTCCTGACGGATAAGGGAACATATCTAAGACATAGTATTTAGGTTTCTCCGATTCATTACTGGCTTTAAATGTTTGGTTGTCTGCCCAAAATTGTTGCCATTTCTTTTCTATCTCTTGATGATTATATTGCATTTTGTATCTTTTTAAGAAGTTGCAAATTTACGGTTATTTTAAATACTATTTTTATTTCTTTTTTTCTTCGGAAATTGAACTTATCAAAAACAAAACAGGCTTAAAAATCATATGATTTTTAAGCCTGTTTATTATAATTGTAACGATTATTTTTATCCTTTAACAGGTACAGAAACAATTACGTTACCCCAACCTAAATACATAGTTGCATTATTGTTTTCTCCTTCGAAAATAATAGAGAAAGCTTCAGTAGATTTAGTTGCTTTAGAAACTGTTCCTTTTACACGTACAACATCTTCATTTTCATTATAAAAATAAGAACCCCAAACATTTTTAGCAGTACTTAAAATTACTGTCCATTCAGTTGTTCCCGGAATTGTAAATAATGTATAAGTTCCAGCCTTTACGTCTTTACCTCCAAAATTAACATCTTTATAAAACGTAATTTCAGCCGCTTCATTAGCACCTGTTCTCCATACTTTCTCTGCGGGAGCTAGCTTAGACAAAGCTCTTCCTTTTAACTTAGGACGGCTATAAATAACTTTTACTAACTTATCTGAAACTCTATAATTATCAGGATATGCTGCTGCATCCATAGGACTTTTATCTAATCCTTTAAAATTTTGAGCTGTTGCTTCTGTAGAAAACAATACAGCTATCATTAACATTGCCAATACTACTATTCTTTTTTTCATTTTAAAATATTTTAAATTTAATTTATTAATGTTTCGTCTTCAAAATTACAAATCCTTACAGAAATTTACTATTAATAATAGTACATAAATTCAAAAAAACAACAAAGACATTCGTAGTTCTCATATCTAAAACTACATTGAATATTGTAAACCTAAAGTTATTGTTTCTTTTTGTTCTAACTGAATTCCATTTAATTTTTGATAAACAGGTAATGCATATTCAAAACCAAAACGAACATTTTCTAAAGTACCTTTAAATGCGTATACATTAAATCCTAATCCAGTATTTATATAATTACCCCCTGAATTTTCAGTATTTGCAGTAGTAACCATCATAGGTGTTAAATTTGGATTTTCACCATTTGTTTTAGCTACAGATAAGATTTCCATTCGTGCCGAAATACTAAGCCAATCGGTTGTTTTTACAGCAAACCAAGAATTTAAGCTGTAACGGTTCCCTAAAGAATAATCATATTTATTTCTTCCAAAACGATAAGTAGCTTTTAATTGAGAACCCCAAGAGACTTGACTCATTTGACCTAAATATGTCAACCCTAAATCAAGATCATAAGTTCCGCTACCAACCTGCATTGGATAAGGCAATACTATTTCATTTGGAGAAGACATTGGTGTTTCATCTGTAGCTTCTATACTTCCTGTAGGAATAGATATATTTACCAAACTATGTAAAGATTGACGGTTCTTATTAATGAATTTATATAAGATTCCTAATTTTAAATCTCCAAAACCAGATGATGCTGTTGAAAATTTAGTTTTCATTCCCATCATTCTCATCTGCAAATCCATATCATTAGTAATATAGTTTGCCATCGCCATTAAAGTTATTTTATCTGTTGGCGCATACATAATACCTAACATATGCATGTTCATTGGCATGCTTAAAGGCGTTACCATATAACCAGCATTGTGAGCTGCATCATTAGTAATAGCAGTACCTTTTTGCTGTAATCCTTTCATATACATATTCATGTATCGGTAAGAAAACATTAAACCTCCTTTTTTATGGTAATGATCTCCCATTACACTGATTGGAGCATGCCCATCTGGCCTACTAGATTTCCATTCGTTATTCTGTGATGTTATTTTTTGTGCGTTTACTACTTGAAATAAGAACATAAAAGTTCCTATAAAAATGATTTTTGATAATTTCATCAGTTTATTTTTTTTTAAATTTTACACTATTGTTTTGTACAGTTTAATTTTAAACTATACTCTTAATTATTTGTATGTAAAACTTAAAAATTTGGTGGGTGAAAAATGGTTGCTAAAAACAGAAAGGAATAATTTTTTGCATAAGAGTATGTTTTTTTTACGCACCTATTAAAACTGTTTTTTGCACGTACAGAGAGTAACTCCACAAAGCCTATTGGATAGTCTTTTATGACAATGCTTAATGATTTAAAATCATCTTCTTGTTGCTGTTCTATCTTTTGCATTAATTGACATTTACCATTACATTGAAGTGCTGGCTTATCTTTATTAATACATAATACTTTTGATATATAATCATAATTTACTGCATACTCAACAAACGGTGCAATTGGCCTAAGCATAGCAACCATGTAGAGTAGAATAAAAAAATAAACGCTTATTTTTTGCAGCAAAACTTATTTTTAAAATAGATTAGGCAAAGATAGTTTAACTATCTTTTTTTAGAAAAAAAATCACATTAAATATTATTTTAATTTATTCTAAATAAAGTATTATATTTGCACCGAATTACACCAATCATGATCATATTTTATACTCAAAATAAAAAGGCTATTCCTGTTGTATCAATGCAACAAGAAACTGTATGCTCTTCTGTTTGCACATCAAATTGTATAAAACCAAAAAATAAGTGTTGTAATAAATACCAAAAAAAAGGCATCAACTGTAAGCGATGCCCTTTAACTTTTGATATTAAAATAGCTTCTTAATTACGCTACTTTTAATAAGAAATAACTCTTTTTTCCGCGTTGTAATAACACGTATTTATCAGCAATTAAATCTTTTACTGTAATTGTAAAATCTTCTTTTACCTTTTCTTTATTTACCGAAATGGCATTTTCTTTTAACGCTCTTTTTGCATCTCCATTAGATTTTAAAAAGCTAGTTTTTCCTGATAAAGCATCTATCATTGATAAACCTTCTGAAATATCTTCTTTAGAAACTTCCGCTTGCGGTACACCATCAAAAACATCTAAAAATGTTTGTTCATCTAATCCTTTTAAATCATCTGAAGTTGATTTCCCGAATAAAATATTAGAAGCCGCAATTGCTTTTTCTAATTCATCTTTAGAGTGAACGAATGTTGTAACCTCTTCTGCTAATTTTCTTTGAAGTGCTCTTTCATGAGGGGCTTCTTTATGTGTTGCTATTAATTCTTTAACACTTGCTTCATCTAAAAATGTAAATATTTTAATATACTTTTCTGCATCTTCATCCGAAGTATTTAACCAAAATTGGTAGAATTTATATACCGATGTTTTAGCTGCATCTAACCATATATTTCCTCCTTCTGATTTTCCAAACTTCGATCCGTCTGCTTTTGTAATTAACGGACAAGTCATTGCATACGCCTTTGCTTCTTCGCCTACATTCATTCTACGTACCAACTCGGTACCAGTAGTTATGTTACCCCATTGATCTGAACCACCCATTTGTAATAAACAGTTGTGATTTTTATACAAATGGTAAAAATCGTATCCTTGAATTAATTGATATGTAAATTCTGTAAAACTCATTCCGCTATTAGAATCTCCAGAAATACGTTTCTTTACAGAGTCTTTAGCCATCATATAATTTACCGTAATACGTTTACCAACATCTCTTGCAAATTCTATGAATGAAAAATCTTTCATCCAATCGTAATTATTTACCAATAAAGGAGCATTTGTTTTATCGCTATCAAAATTTAAAAAACGTGCTAAAGTTCTTTTAATTCCGTCTACATTTTTTGCTAACGCCTCTTCATTTAGTAAATTACGTTCGTCTGATTTTCCTGATGGATCACCAATCATTCCTGTAGCTCCTCCTACCAATGCAACTGGCTTATGCCCTGCTTTTTCAAGATGTACAAGTAATATAATAGGTACTAAACTACCAATATGTAATGAATCAGAGGTTGGATCAAAACCAATATATGCCGCCGTCATTTCTTTTTGTAATTGCTCTTCTGTTCCTGGCATCATGTCGTGAATCATTCCACGCCAACGTAATTCTTCTACTAAATTTTTGGTCATTTTTATGAGTTTTAAAGAGACAAAGATACATTTATCGTTCAAAAAATTCTATTTTCGTTATATGATTTTAGTTACAGGAGGAACAGGATTGGTAGGATCACATTTATTATATCATTTAACTCAAAAAAATGATACAATACGTGCTATTTATAGAACGGAAAAAAAGAAAGAACACGTCAAAAAAATATTTTCTTATTATACAGATGATATTGAGCTCTTCTTTGCTAAAATAGAATGGATTAAGGCTGATATTACCGAAGTACCTTCTCTAATTCCCGTTTTTAAAAACATAACGAGCGTTTATCATTGTGCAGCTTTGGTTTCTTTTAACCCGAAAGATTATAGACAAATGCGTCAAGTAAATATTGAAGGTACTGCAAATATGATTAATTTTTCTATTGATGCTAAAGTTGATAAGTTTTGTTTTGTAAGTTCAATTGCTGCTGTTGGAAATTCTATAAACGGTAAACCTATTGACGAAGAAAATGAATGGTCTGATGAAGACAATAACAACGGATATTCTATTACAAAGTATGGAGCTGAAATGGAAGTTTGGCGAGGCAGTCAAGAAGGATTAAATGTTGTAATTCTGAATCCGGGAGTAATATTAGGAAGTGGCTTTTGGAATGAAGGATCTGGTAAATTATTCACGCAAATAAATAATGGATTAAAGTTTTATACTGAAGGAATAACTGGTTTTGTAGGCGTACAAGACGTGGTGAAATCAATGATTTTATTGATGAACTCTGATATTAAAAACGAACGTTTTGTTTTGGTGTCAGAAAACAAATCATTTAAAGATATTTTAGTTGCTATCGCAGATGGATTAGATAAAAAAAGACCATCAGTAAAAGTAGGAAAACTAATAACTTCTTTTTTATGGAGGATTGATTTGGTAGTAACTTTTTTAACAAAAAAAGAACCTTTGCTAACTAAAAATTCAGCAAAGGCCTCTCATAATAAATCTTACTATTCATCAGAAAAAATAAAAAGAGAATTAAATTTTAAATTCGAATTAATCAATAAAACTATCACTCAAATTTGTGAAAATTTAAACACTTAATTACTTTTTTTATACAATATCAGTTTCCCTTCTATTGATTTTGTTTTGTTTTTTATCAATTTTAATGGTATTTTTTTTATTGACTTACCACTTTTTTTATCTAATGAATCGTTTTTTAAATAAAACAATTCTATAGAGTCTATATTCGATTTTACTTTTTTAATCAAATCGGTATATTCTTCTGTTTTAGAAACATAGTATTTATTACTAATATCAAATCGTGTACTATCTATTTTATACTTTTCGTACACCAATATCATATAGTTTTTTTCTTTCTTTAAAAACTTATTCTTAACATTATTAGCAGATGATGCAATAAACATATCAGTTAATAACGCAACCATAGAATCTTTAGGAATTAAAGTTTTTGGTTCTTTATAAATCGTATTACTTGAGGTACAAGAAATACTAATCGAAGCAATAAGTATGTAAATAAGTTTTTTCATCTATATTTTAAACTCTAATCGTTTTCCTTTCGTATTCTCATCAAAAACTCCGTTAGCAAACATTAAATTTCCATTCACAAAAGTATGCGTTATCTTACTTGAAAATGCTACATTTTCAAAAGGAGACCATCCACATTTGTATAAAATATTTTCTTTTGTAACTGTCCAATTATCATCTGTATCTATCAATACTAAATCAGCAAAATATCCTTCTTTAATAAATCCGCGGTTTTCTACTTTAAATAATTTTGCTGGATTATGGCACATCTTCTCAACTGCTTTTTCAATTGACAAAACACCTTCTTTTACTTTTTCTAAAATTGCAGGTATTGCATGTTGCACTAATGGCCGCCACTTGGTGCTTTCAGATACACATTATCTTTTTCCTCTAGCGTATGCGGAGCATGGTCGGTTGCGATTACATCGATTCTGTCATCTAGTAAAGCCTTCCATAAACCATCTTTATCTTTTTGAGATTTAACAGCAGGATTCCATTTAATATGTGTTCCTTTTGTATCGTAATCTTTATCTGTAAACCATAAATGATGTACACAAACTTCTGCCGTAATCTTCTTTTCTTCTAACGGAATATCATTTCTAAATAGGTGTGTTTCTTTTGCTGTTGATAAATGAAAGACATGTAACCTTGCTCCTGTTTTTTTTGCCAATTCAATAGCTCTTGATGAAGACAAATAACACGCCTCTTCACTCCTTATAACTGGGTGGTATTTTAACGGAATATCATCGCCATATTTTGCTTTGTATACTTCCGTGTTTTTTCTGATCGTTGCTTCGTCTTCACAATGTACAGAAATTAACATATCTGTTGATGAGAATATCTTCTCTAAAACTTCTTCATTATCAACCAACATATTTCCTGTTGATGAACCTAAGAATAACTTGATTCCTGCTACATTTCTAGGATTTGTTTTTAATAATTCATCCAAATTATCATTCGTTCCACCAAACATAAACGAATAATTTGCATACGATGTTTTAGAAGCTGTTTTAAATTTATCTTCTAATAATTTTTGAGTGGTTGCTTGTGGCACCGTATTTGGCATTTCAATAAAAGATGTAATTCCACCCGCAATTGCCGCTTTACTTTCGGTTGCTATATTTGCTTTATGAGTTAAACCTGGCTCACGAAAATGTACTTGATCATCGATCATACCAGGAATTAAATATTTTCCTTCAGCATCGATAACCTCAACATTTGAAGATACTGAAATTTCTGTTGAAATTTCTTTAATATAATTTCCTTCAATTAAAACATCGCCTTTAAAAACCTTGTTTTCGTTAACGATATTTGCATTTTTTATTAAATATGACTTCATAATTATTTTGGTAAACCTTTTAATCTCATTTTTATAACTCCGAATACTGCTTCTTTTATAATACCAGAACTCAGCTTTGATTCTCCTAAAATTCTATCAGTAAATATAACAGAAACCTCTTTTATAGTAAATTGATGTTTCCACGCTTTAAATTTCATTTCTATCTGAAAAGCATATCCTATAAATTTAATTTTATCTAATTTAATAGTTTCTAAGACTTCTCTTTTATAACATACGAAACCAGCTGTGGTATCGTGTATTGGCATTCCTGTAATTAATCGCACGTATTTTGATGCAAAATATGATAATAGCACTCTGCTCATAGGCCAATTAACCACATTTACTCCTACAGAATAACGAGATCCTATAGCAACGTCAGCGCCATTATTTTTACATGCCTCATATAATTTTATTAAATCGTTTGGATTATGAGAAAAATCAGCATCCATTTCTATTATAAAATCATACCCTTTGTTTATTGCCCATTTAAATCCATGGATATAAGCAGTTCCTAAACCATTTTTACCAGTTCTTTTTTCTATATAAAGTTTATTAGGGTATTCTTTTTGTAACTTTTCTACGATGGTTGCTGTTCCGTCGGGAGAGTTATCATCAACAACTAAAATATCAAACTCTTTTTCTTGACTAAAAGTTGCTTGTATGATAGCCGCTATGTTTTCTTTTTCGTTATAAGTAGGAATTATAACTAAAGCGTCTGATTTCATGTAATTTTCATCTAAAACTAGGCAAATATACACTAAATAATCACTAATTTTGTGTTAAATAAATGCATAAAAAGGTACAATTGCAAGCAATAGAACGTGTTATAACTGATAATAATTGGATTACTTTAGTAATTATATTTGCTATTGTTTTATTAGCAACCCTAAAATTACTGAAACCAAATAGGTTATTAGGATATCTTATCGCTTTTCTTACCCCTGGTTTTTTCAAAAAGAAAGTTGAAGATAACACCTCTTTTTATGAACCTTTTAATTTATTATTGTTTTTATTTTCTTCAATAATAATTTCATTGTTTTTGTTCTTGGTTGTAAACTTTACACCATATGAATATCACTTTATAAACTATTTAATTGTATTTTCTGCTGTTATTTTATACCTCTCTATTAAACATTTCATAAAAGTAACTATAGCTAATACACTAGGTCTTTCAACTATTTTAAAGTATTTTTTGGTTGTAAAATCAGGTTACTTAAAAAGCCTTAGTTTATGGCTATTTCCTGCAATAATTATACATCAATACACATTTAACAGTAATACATTTTTACTAACTATTTTTGGTATCTTATTTGTTTTCAGGGCTTTTTTAATTTTAAAGAATAACAAAAGAATAGTTATGCGCAAGTTCTTTTATTTTATTTTGTACTTTTGCACCCTTGAAATAGCACCGCTATTGATTGCTTATAAAATAACAATGACTACGTAAAGAGAAAAACACATGAAAGTAAAAACTATTTTAGTTTCTCAACCAGCTCCTAAGACGGAAACTTCTCCTTATTTTGATTTAGCTGAAAAACAAAAAGTAAAAATTGATTTCCGCTCTTTTATTCATGTTGAAGGTATTGATGGAAAAGAAGTTAGGTCTCAAAAAATTGACTTAAACAACTACACCGCAATTATCTTAACAAGCAGAAATGCTGTTGACCATTTTTTTAGAATTGCTGAAGAAATGCGTTTTACAGTTCCTGATTCTATGAAATATTTTTGTCAATCCGAAGCCGTGGCTTTTTATTTACAAAAATATGTTGTGTACAGAAAACGAAAGATTTATGTTGGTACCAGAACTTTTCCAGAGCTAATAAAATCAATAAAGAAACACAAAGACGAGAAATTCTTATTACCGTCTTCGGATAAATTAAAACCATTAATTCCTGCTGAGCTAGATAAGTTAGGTGTTGATTGGAAACGTGCAGATTTATATAAAACTGTGGTAAGTGATTTATCTGACTTAGAAGATGTTTTTTATGATGTTTTAGTATTCTTTAGCCCTTCTGGAATTGATAGTTTATTTAAAAACTTTCCTGATTTCAAACAAAACGAGACAAGAATAGCTGTTTTCGGAAATTCAACCATTAAAGCTGTTGAAGATAGAGGCTTACGTGTAGATATCGCTGCGCCAACTCCTGAAACACCTTCTATGACTATGGCTTTAGACAAATATATTAAAGACCTTAATAAAAAGTAAGTTTCACTTTTTAACACATACATAAAAACCGTCAAATGAAATTTTTGACGGTTTTTTCTATTTAAATCTGTAAGTAAAAAATAAGTTCATCGTCAAAATTAGAATACTAAAAATTCTTATTAAATGATCTTATCTCTTCTTTTTATTACTGCTTGCTTTTTAGCTTATAGTAATGGCGCTAATGACAACTTTAAAGGTGTTGCTACTTTATTTGGCGCAGGAATTACTAATTATAAAAAAGCAATTAATTGGGCAACAATTACCACTTTTTCGGGTGCTGTTGCTGCAATTTTCTTAGCAGAAGAATTAGTAAAGAATTTTTCAGGAAAAGGATTAGTTCCAAATGAATTAATACAAACTCCAATTTTTGCAATTGCAATTGCCTTAGGAGCAGCAATTACTGTTTTTGGAGCAACCAAAATAGGAATGCCAATATCAACTACACATAGTTTAGTTGGAGGATTATTTGGAGCTGGAGTTATCGCTGTTGGCTCTGAGTTTAATTTTGAAAAACTAGGAAATACTTTTTTAATCCCTTTAGTTGTTAGCCCATTAATGGCAGCCGTTTTAAGTTTGATTGCGTATTTATTATTTAAGTTTTTTAGAAAAAGAATATTCTCTTTAAATAAAGAAAAACCAGCTTTACTAGGAATAAGCTCTCCAAAAGTTTTAGACTTTTTACACTATATAAGTTCTGGAATTGTAAGTTTTGCTAGAGGCCTAAATGATACGCCTAAAATTGTAGGGTTATTAATCATCATCAATACAATTAATATAAAATGGAGTATGATTTCTGTGGCCATTATTATGTCTTTAGGCGGATTGCTAAATGCTAAAAAAGTAGGAGAAACTATGAGTAAAAAAATTACAAAAATGAATTCAGGTCAAGGATTTACTGCCAATATGATTACTGGTTTATTAGTAACTACAGCAAGTATTCATGGATTACCAGTATCTACAACTCACGTTTCTGTTGGTGCTCTTTTTGGAATTGGAACTGTTACCAAAAAAGCAGATTATAAAATAATTGGAAAAATTATCTTATCCTGGATACTTACCTTACCTGTTGCGGCATTTATGAGCGCGATTATTTTTAAAATATTAGAAACAATCGTATAAAATTATTACATTTATTTCGTCCTTTTCAACAACACTACTATCTAATGAATAAATACTTTGATATCATAAAAAATTCTTATTCTGATTATTGGAACTATTTAAAGCAAACTGTTTTAATGCAACTGAATTGGGAGAATTATTTTTACGGATTAATTGTTATTTCTTTAGTTGTTTGGGCGTTAGAAATAGTTTTTCCTTGGCGAAAAAATCAATCAATATTTAGAAAAGATTTTTGGTTAGATGTTTTTTATATGTTTTTTAATTTTTTTTTATTAAATCTATTTATTTTAATAGCTTTATCAAACACAACTGCACAACTTTTTAATGATCTTTTAAGTGTCTTTGATCTATCAATAGCCAACTTTCAATTGTTTAACATTAATGAATTTCCTTTTTGGTCACGAATTTTCACCTTTTTTATTATTATAGATTTCGTGCAATGGTTTACGCACACATTATTACACAAATATGAGTTCTTATGGAAATTTCACAAGGTACATCACTCTGTAAAAGAAATGGGATTTGCAGCGCATTTACGATACCACTGGATGGAACCTGTACTCTATAATTCTATGAAATATATTCCGTTAGCAATCATGGGCGGATTCACAGCACAGGATGTTGCTGCTGTTCATTTTTTCAACATTACTATCGGGCATTTAAACCATGCTAATATTAATTGGGATTATGGTTTTTTAAAGTACATTTTAAACAATCCGAAAATGCATATTTGGCACCATGCAAAAGAATTACCCAAAAATAGAAAAACAGGTGTAAATTTCGGAATTACCTTAAGTATTTGGGACTACATTTTTAAAACCAATTATATTCCGAATTCTGGTAGAGATATTGAAATTGGTTTTGAAGGAGATGAAAAATTCCCATCAACTTTTATTAAACAAGAAGCTTACCCATTAAATGAAAAGTAATTTCAAAAAAAATATTTATTAAAAATATTGCCCTATTCCGAATACAAATCCTTTAGAGGCATTTTTGGTTAAACCGTAACCATAATCAATTCTAAATATAGCGTTAAATATTTTTTTATTGATAAATCGCAATCCAACTCCCGAATAAATTTGCATATTTTTTTCTTTTACAAAATCACTTAAACTCCCTCCTGGATTTCTCCAAGTACCTGCATCAACAAATGTGTTTCCTTGTATTGCTAACCAGTTATTTTCATACATTGTATGTCTATATTCTGTATTTAAAACAATACTTCCTGTACCTCGGTCTACCAAAATACCAACACCTCTTAAATTCACATTATTATCTAATGCAAAAGGTGCAAATGGGCTTTTTATATTTGAAGATAATCCTATTCGCAATCGATTCGCCCAATTTCCGTTTTCACCAACCCGTTTATAATACAAAAAATCATTCCAAAAAATTAAAAAATCATTCTGATATTCGTTTTCAGAAATTACATACTGACCATATAATTCGTTCTTAAATCCGTTTACATATTGATACTGATAATTTAAATTATCAAATGTATAAATTGTTTTAAATAACCACTTATTTACATCTAATTTCAATGGAACTTCAGCCGAAATACTTCCTGATAAATAATCATATTTTTCTTTAAAATAATTCACTCCAAATTGGAGATTATTTTTAAAATTTATTTGATACAAAGCAAGCGCTTCATATGACGTATTTTGATATTTATAATTTGCTGTTTTTTTATCAAAATATAAAGGCTCTTCACTTATCCATTTTTGATGATTTAAAGCCAATCCCCATTTGCTAGAAAATAATGTTGGTGCTCTAAAATTAATACCATAAGAATTAAAGCCATTATTTTGATAAAACCCACCTAAAGTAATATTTTGCCCTAAAAAATTGTAATCAGAAACTCCAATCTTATATGCTGTTTTATCACCAGTAACTGTCCAGAGATTAAACTCCGGTATTAAGGTATGGTTTTCTACAACATTTATTAAAACGTTGTATTCGTTTTCGTGTGAATGAAACACCTGAAAAGAAGCATGAGAAATTGCAGGCAAACGTTTTAAACGAATAATATCTTTACTTAATAAAGTAGAGTCTAAAAGTGTATTTTTTTTAGTTTCTAGGATTTTTTTTATGAATGAAATTTTAGTTTTTTTTAACCCTTTAATTTTTAAATCAAGAATATTGTTTTCTTGCGAAAACAAACTAAAATTAACACCTATAATTAAAATGAATATTATTTTATTTCGCATATAGTTTTTTAATTAACGCTTCCGTTGGTTTATTTTGTGGAGTAAATCTGTTATTATTTTTTCCGCCAACCTTTTGGTGTTTATGAAACCATTTCCAAATAAAACCACCTGCAAACCAATCTTCTTTCCAAAATTGATTATAAATAGCTTGCATTGCATTTTTCTGGTTTTGATGATTCACCTTTTCTATAACCCTATCTGAATTCCACGGTTCTTTTCCTGTAAAATCGACACTTCTGTAACCGTATTCGGTAAACAAAACAGGTTTATTTACTTTCTTTCTAACTTTTTGTATTTCGTTTTTATGAATTTGCCAACCTTTCTCAAAATCTGCTATAGTTGGTGTTTTTTTATCACTTAAAGGAAAATAAGCATCAATCCCTATAT
This sequence comes from Tenacibaculum retecalamus, assembly GCF_027941755.1. Lineage (NCBI taxonomy): Bacteria > Pseudomonadati > Bacteroidota > Flavobacteriia > Flavobacteriales > Flavobacteriaceae > Tenacibaculum > Tenacibaculum retecalamus. Next base: position 2,659,022 of record NZ_CP115916.1, read on the forward strand.
AATCTAAATCGTTCCAAAAAGATACTCTTTTGTATTCGTCCCAATTGGCAGCATAGGTAAGTTTTCCTGTATAAATTTTTCTGATTTCTTTTATTAGTTCTCCCCAAAAATCAGGTCTATTTTTAACAAATTGTTCTAATTCGGTACCAATACAAAAAATATCTACTTTTAGTTTTTGTGCTGTTTTTGCGTATGTTAATATAAAATCTTCATATGAATCTTCTAAAACCTTCCAATTTTCTTCTGATTTCATGGCTATGTTACCTGTAAATTCTCCTTTCCAAACCCATATATGAGGTTTTATCATCAGTTTAATATTTCTTTTTTTAAACTCTTCTCCATATTGAATAATTCCGTTTTCAGTTTCGCCAAACCATTGTCGGTTTGTATTATGAATTATTGTTGGAGATGCTAAATCTTTAATAAAACCAAAAGGCATTAACGCAACATAATTAGCAGAAACTTTTACAACAGGAGAAATATGTTTTTCTGTTATCTTATCCGAAGAGGCCACGAAACTAATTCCGTTTATTTTTTTTGTTTGACTTTTACAAGACAAACATATGAGGCAAATCAAAAGAATTTTAGGTATTTTCATAACTCCTAAATTAGTCTTTTTTAAAACAATGCGCGTACACCAATATTAAAACTCTGTCCTAATCCGTTATTTGTTCCTCTTACAAAATTACTATAAAGCGCTTCTAAGTTTAATGTTTTAGTTATTTGATATTTTCCACCAAAACCTAAAGCAGTATAATCTTGTGTAAAATCTCCAAAACGTTCTGAATGCTGAACAAAACCTAAAACAGTTGATTTATTCGTTGGGAAATAACTCATAAAAATACTTGGTACAAATAAGTAAGTGTTGTTTGCGTAACTTTTAGTATCTCCAAAACTATACTCTGTATTAAGTTCTGTGAAAAGCTGCCATTTATCTCCTTCAAAAGTATAATCATAGAAAAAACGATTTTGAAAAATCCACGAAGATTGATCTAAATAAACACCATTTGCATCTTGCTCAACAGCAACTAAAGGGATGTGAACTGCTGATTGAACAGAAAAATTTCCTATACTTTTAAATGGTTGAAATTTAACTGCTGGTGCTATAGAAGTAATCCCTTTTCTTTCTGTTATTCCGTTTTCTAAACTAAAAACAGACAAGGCTTGTCTGCCTCCAATTGTATTGGATCTAAATTCTGCTAAAAAACCAACATTAAAACGGTTGTTGTTTGAAACTCCTGTAAAAACTTCAACAGACGAAGTAAAAAAGTTTTCTCTTAATTTTGATTTTGAACTTCCATTCTCATCAGCAAATTTTGTTTCCGTATATAAGTTATTCCCCCATTTAATATCCCATTGCCCTTTATTTAACAATTTTGATGGTGTATACGTTTGAATATTACTCTTCTCATTTTCTTTATCTTGAGAAACTCCTTGCGCAATGCTAAACAACACAACTGCAACAAAATATATCATTTTATTCTTCATCCTTCTTATTTTATAATTAAATATAAAGACGATTTATTTTACCACTACTTACGATTTTACACTATTTAAAATGATTCTAAATTTATTTGTATTATTAAGTTCTTAACTTTAACAACGACCTAACTGCAAATCAACTTTTATGGAACACGTTGTTATTATTGGTAATGGAATTTCTGGTGTTACGGCTGCAAGGCATATCAGAAAATTATCTGATAAAAAAATTACTATTATTTCTTTTGAAACCGACTACTTTTTTTCAAGAACAGCTTTAATGTATGTATACATGGGGCATATGAAGTTTGCACACACACAACCTTATGAGTCTTGGTTTTGGAAAAAAAACCGAATAGACCTTAAAAAAGGTTTTGTTGCTAATATAAATTCATCAGATAAAAAATTAGATTTCAGCAATGGAGAAACTTTATCTTATGATAAATTGATTATAGCAACAGGTTCTAAACCCAATAAATTTGGTTGGCCAGGTCAAGATTTAAAAGGCGTTATGGGAATGTACCATAAACAAGATTTAGAAAATCTAGAAAAATATGCTCCTGATAATAAAACTTGTAAAAGAGCTGTAATTGTTGGTGGTGGATTAATAGGCATAGAGTTAGCAGAAATGTTAAGAAGTCGAAAAATTCCTGTTACTTTTTTAGTCCGTGAAACTAGTTTTTGGAATGGTGTTTTGCCTGCGCAAGAATCTGTGATGATTAATGAGCACATAAAAGAGCACCATATAGATTTACGTTTAAATACTAATTTAAAAGAAATTAAGTCTGATGAAAACGGAAACGTAAAATCTATTATCATTGAAGAAACTGGTGAAGAAATTTTTTGTGATATCGTTGGTTTAACGGCTGGTGTTACGCCAAATATCAATTTTATAAAAAATTCTGGAATTGATACAAATCGCGGAGTTTTAGTGAATCGTTTTTTAGAGACGAATATAAAAGATGTTTATTCAATTGGCGATTGCGCAGAACAACATGAAGCTATTGGTCAGCGCAGAAACATAGAAGCAGTTTGGTACACAGGAAGAATGATGGGAGAAACTGTTGCACAAACTATTTGTGATAATAAAACAGCTTACAAACCTGGGCATTGGTTTAACTCTGCAAAATTTTTAGATATCGAATACCAAACCTATGGTTGGGTTTTTAGTGAACGAAGTAAAAAAGAGAACGAAACTTATTTTCAGTGGCAGCATCCAAAAGAGAACAAATGTATTACCATTTCTTTTGATAAAAACACACAGTTATTCTTAGGGATAAATACTTTTGGTATTAGAATGCGTCATGAAATTTTTGATAAATGGTTAACGGAAAAAAGAGCTATCAAGCACGTACTAGAATATTTAGCTGATGCCAATTTCGACCCTGAATTTTACAATTTATATGAACATGAAATTGTAACTAAGTTTAACTTAGAAAACAACACTAATATTCAATCAAAAAAGAGAAGTTGGAAAAGAATATTTAGTCGCTAACTGATGTTTAACGTCTAGCTATTTTTTGAATTAAAAACTATAATACCTTATCATTATTTTGAAACATCTAAAACAAACAGGATTAATTATCTTTTTAGTAGGATTAACCTTCTTTATAGCAACTATTTTCACGGGATCTTTCAGCTTAAAACAAGCGGCATTAGATACTTTTTTAAAAGAACAAAATTATAAAAGTACTATCATAAAAGGCGAGTTAGAGAAAGCCGTTGTAACTTCAGAAAATTTAAACATTTTCAAATTTTCGAATCGCGTTATAAAAGCATACAAGAATTCTAATGATTATTATGATAATCTTATAACCAAGTATGATGCTGAAAAAAACTGGGACAAAAAAGGAAAACAATTTCAATATAAAATCTTTGGAAAACCACATAGCTTAAGTTTTGCACTTGCTAAAAAAGCTGGTAAAGGATTTGCCATTGAAAACACAGGTTTAGCATGGTTTTTAACTTTTGGCTTAGGTATTCTTGGTGCATTACTATTTATTGTTCCTGATGTTATTTTATTAGGAAAACCAGGTATAAAAAATGATGGAATATTTTTAAACGCAGCTACTAATCGTGGTTGGATTGGTTGGTTTGCTTTTATCTTTTTAGTTACTTTTTATATACTCCTTTATTTTTATCCAGATTTTATTGTAAACTGGGTGTATTTGGTCGATCCGATTAGCAAATTTATTAGCGGTAATCCGGCAAGTCAATGGTTTCTATATGGTTTTTTATATTGTGTAGTTATGACTGTTATGGCGGTAAGAATGTATATAAAATATCGTCATAATAAGTATCAAGTTTTAAGAACTACTTCTGTTTTATTCTTTCAAATTGTGTTTGCTTTTTTAATTCCAGAAATTTTAGTGCGTTTCGAAAAACCTTGGTATGATTTTAAAAATGCATTTCCTTTAGATTATGATTTCTTTTTTAAATGGAATTTAGATGAATTGTTAGCTAGTGGTGGTTTTGGATTATTTATTTTAGTTTGGGGTGTTGTTTTAACAATCGTAGTTGTACCAGTAATGGTTTATTTCTTCGGAAAAAGATGGTATTGCTCTTGGGTTTGTGGTTGTGGTGGTTTAGCTGAAACCTTAGGAGATCCTTACAGACAAAATTCCAGTAAAACATTACTTTCTTGGAGAGTAGAGCGTATTGTAATTCACTCTGTACTTGTTTTTGTTTTAGTAATGACAGGTTTTGCCTTATACACCTTCTTTTATGGTGCGGATCAAGTTTTAGGTATTAAAACACAAACAATTCAAGATATTTATGGTTTTCTTATAGGTTCTATTTTCGCTGGAGTTATTGGAACAGGATTTTATCCGATTTTTGGTAACAGAGTTTGGTGTCGTTTCGGTTGTCCGCTTGCAGCATATTTAGGTTTCATACAACGTTTTAAATCTCGATTCAGAATTACCACAAACGGTGGTCAATGTATTTCTTGCGGAAACTGTTCTACTTATTGTGAACAAGGAATTGATGTAAGAGCTTACGCTCAAAAGGGAGAGAACATTGTACGTTCTAGCTGTGTAGGTTGCGGAATTTGTTCTGCTGTTTGTCCTAGAGGTGTTTTAAAATTAGAAAACGGACCAGAAGAAGGAAGAATAAATCCTACAGAAATATTATTAGGAAATGATGTTGATTTAATGGAATTAGTGAATGAAAAATAAACTATTTCTTCTCTGTTTTTTTATATCAATTGTCGTTTTTTCACAGAAAACATATCAAAAAAAATATTTTGATAACGGTAATTTAAAAGAAGAGGGCTGGATAAAAAACTCCTTTAAAACTAACTATTGGAAGTTTTATTATAAAAACGGACACTTAAAGAAAGAAGGGAATTTTAAAGAGAATCGCTCCACAAAATATTGGTATTTTTACCGCAAGAATGGAACGCTAGAAAAAGAAGGTCATTTTGTTCTCGGTAAAAAAAGTAAATGGTGGTTATTTTATGATATTGATGGATTTATAAATCACAAATGTCAATTAAAAGACAATCAGAAAAACGGATATTGTTTACGCTACAATCAACAAGAATTGGTAAAAGCAGAAAAATATCAACAAGGAAAAAAAATAAAAGAATGGACAGATTTAGCTTCTTTTAAAAAAGAAAATAATTTGTTCGATTTAAGATAAATGAATCAATCAATTAAAGTTATTATCCCTGCTTATAACGAGCAAGATTCTATCGCCAGTGTTATCAACGATATTCCATCAATTGTAGATGAAATAATTGTTATCAGCAACAATTCTACAGATGCTACAGAACTGAATGCTAAGAATGCAGGTGCTACCGTTTTAAAAGAAACCAGAAAAGGATACGGCTATGCGTGCCTAAAAGGGATGGATTATATTGCTAAACAAAAAAACAAACCCGATATTATTGTTTTTTTAGATGGTGATTATTCTGATTATCCTGAGCAATTAACCGAACTTGTTCATCCTATTATAAACGATAATATCGATTTTGTAATCGGATCTCGTGTAAAAGAATTAAGAGAAAATGGTGCCATGACACCGCAACAAATATTTGGTAACTGGTTGGCTACTTTCTTAATGTCTTTGTTTTTTGGCGCAAAATTTACCGACTTAGGGCCATTTAGAGCTATTAAATATGATAAATTATTAGCTTTAAACATGAAAGATAAAACCTATGGATGGACGGTAGAAATGCAATTAAAAGCATTAAAACAAAAATTTACCTATACTGAAATTCCTATGAGATACAGAAACAGAATTGGTGTTTCAAAAGTTTCAGGGACTGTAAAAGGTAGTATATTAGCGGGCGTTAAAATATTAAGTTGGATATTTAAATACAGTTTTAAATAATGATAGTAGAGTATATTATAATAGTGGTTTATGCTATTTCGTTGATTTTAATTTTTATGTATGCTTTGGCACAATTAAACTTATTGTTTAATTACCTAAAGGCGCAAAAAAAAGAAGATAACTCTCCTAAATTCGATTTCTCTAAACCAGCAGAAATTCCTTTTGTAACTATTCAATTGCCTGTTTTTAACGAATTATATGTAATGGAACGTTTGTTAACCAACATTGCAAAAATTAAATATCCGAATGATAAATTAGAAATTCAGGTTTTAGATGATTCTACAGATGAATCAGTAATTTCCACTGCAAAACATATTGCTCAACTTCAAAAAACAGGATTAGACATTGTACACATCCGAAGAGAAAATCGTCAAGGATTTAAAGCTGGAGCTTTAAAAGAAGGATTAGCTATTGCTAAAGGAGAATTCATAGTTATTTTTGATGCTGATTTTTTACCACAAGAAGATTGGTTAGAAAAAACGATTCCATATTTTAAAAACCCTAAAATTGGCGTTGTACAAACACGTTGGGGGCATATTAATAGAAATTACTCAACCTTAACTAAAATTCAAGCATTTGCCTTAGATGCTCATTTTTCTTTAGAACAAGTTGGAAGAAATAGTAAAGGTCATTTCATTAACTTTAACGGAACAGCAGGTGCATGGCGTAAAGAATGTATTATAGATGCCGGAAACTGGGAAGGAGATACTTTAACCGAAGATATTGATTTAAGTTATAGAGCACAGCTTAAAAACTGGAAGTTTAAATATTTAGAAGATGTTGAAACTCCTGCAGAATTGCCTGTTGTGATAAGTGCTGCACGAACCCAACAATTTCGTTGGAATAAAGGTGGTGCTGAGAATTTTCAGAAAATGGGGAAGCGGATCATTACAAATAAAAACGTTTCTGCAAAAACTAAAATTCACGGACTTTTACACCTATTAAACAGCTCTATGTTTACTTGTATTTTTTTAGTTGCTGTTTTAAGTATTCCGATGTTGTACATCAAAAATGAATACGCCCATTTAAGACCTTTTTTTTATGTAATGAGCTTTTTCGTTTTAAGCTCTATCATATTTTTTATCTGTTATTGGTTTATGTATAAAAAAAATAATGGCGGAGGATTTAAAAATTTCATTAAATACATAGGTGCTTTCTTTACTTTTTTCACCATTGTAATGGGCTTTTCTTTACACAATACCATTGCTGTTTTAGAAGGTCATTTTGGCAAGAAAAGTGAATTTGTTCGTACGCCAAAGTTTAATATAAAAAGCCTTAAAGACGGTTGGAAAAACAATAAATATGTGAGAACAAAAGTTTCTTTAAATGTTATTATTGAAGGGTTCTTAACTTTATATTTTATTTTCGGAATGTACAGTGCTTTCGTTGTTGGTAAGCAAGATGGAGATTTCGGATTATTTCCTTTTCACTTGATGTTAACAATCGGATTTGGATACGTTTTCTTTAAATCACTTTTTTCTAAAGCCTAATGTTTTATTGGAAAAAATACAGTTCGTTACTACTAACTTTTATTGGTAGTGTTCTTTATTTTTGCTTTGCTTATTTTTTAGACAGAACTGAATTTTCGAATTTACTTTTTTTGTGGTTTTCTTTATTTCTGATCACTTACTTTTTATGGAAAAGCAATAAAAATAATTTTATACTTTTAGCTAGTCTTTCAATTTTGTTTCGATTGATTTTTCTTGTTGCAACTCCAAATTTATCACAAGATTTTTATAGATTTATTTGGGATGGTAGAATGGTTTTAGAAGGCTTAAATCCGTATTTATCATTACCTAAAACATTTATAGAGCAACAAACATACCCTGTAAACCAAGCTATTGATTTATACAAAGGAATGGGTGCAATGAACGGAAGTCATTACACCAATTATCCTCCTATAAATCAGTTCTGTTTTTTAATTGCTGCCATTTTTGCAAACAAAAGTATTTTAGGTAGTGTACTTGTAATGCGTATAATTATAATTTTTGCTGATGTAGGAATTCTTTACTTCGGAAAAAAATTACTCGAAAAACTTAATTTACCAGTTCAAAATATCTTTTTGTATGCTTTAAATCCGTTTATAATAATCGAGATGACTGGTAACCTACATTTCGAACCTGTAATGTTATTCTTTTTAGTGTGGAGTTTATATAAACTACTACAACGAAAATGGATTTGGGCAGCACTACTATTAGCTTGTTCTGTATCTGTAAAATTAGTTCCTTTACTATTTTTACCATTATTTTTGCAATGGTTTATAAGACCTTTACAAACAAATAACAAAAAAATTATTACATGGATTGGGTTTAAGTTTCGTCCAAAAGAATTATTCAAATTAATCAGTTTTTATCTGGTAGTTATAATAGTTACACTTTTATTATTTCTTCCTTTTTACTCACCAGAATTAATTACTAACTATTCTAATTCTGTAGGATTATGGTTTCGAAATTTTGAATTTAACGCTAGTTTTTATTATGTTGCTCGAGAAATTGGTTATTTATTTAGAGGCTATAATGAAATTGCTGTAATCGGTAAAATAATGCCGTTTTTAACCATTTTATTTTTAATTGCTATCACTTTTATCAGAAGTAACAAATCGTTTACACAATTACTAACAGCCATGCTCTTTGGCTTATCATTTTATTATTTTACGACAACAACAATGCATCCTTGGTATATTGCTACACTTTTAATTTTATCACTATTTACAAAATATCGATTCCCTGTAATTTGGAGTATCGTAATTATTTTTAGTTATCAAGCATACGCAAATCAACCTTGGAAAGAAAACCTTTGGTTTGTTGCTTTAGAATATGTAATCGTTTACGGTTTTTTAATTTGGGAGCTGTTCATAAAAAACCCACTTAATAAAAATCAAGTGGGAAAAATTGCTATGAAAAAGAATGTGGTCTTGCAACCACTTCTCAAATATAGAGAAGTTACTTCTTAAAAACAAATTAATCTTTTAAAAGAAACAAGGGTTAGCTACATTTTTACTACTTTATTATTTTCTAACCTGTATTTTTGGTTGCTTTCAACACATATAGCCTCACCAATTTCATTAAAATTTAATCGATGACCATATTCACTAACCCAACCTATTTGCTTGGATGGATTACCAACAACTAATGCATAAGGAAACACTTCTTTGGTTACTACTGCTCCTGCACCTACAAAGGCATACTCTCCAATATCATTACCACAAACTATGGTGGCGTTTGCACCAATACTAGCGCCTTTTCTAACAACGGTTTTCAAATACTGATCTTGTCTCTTTATAGCGCTTCTAGGGTTTATTACATTTGTAAAAACCATTGATGAGCCTAAAAAAACATCATCTTCGCAAATAACGCCTGTATAAATAGATACGTTATTTTGAACTTTTACATTATTCCCTAAAATTACTTCTGGAGAAACCACAACATTTTGGCCAATATTACAATAGTCCCCAATATTGCAATTAGGCATTATATGGCTAAAGTGCCAAATTTTGGTTCCTGCACCTATTTTACTGTTATTATCTATTACTGCTGTTTCGTGTGCAAAATAAGGTTTCGTTGTGTTCATAAAACAAAAATAAAAAACTCAACTTAAATAGTTGAGTTTTTAAATTTATTCTACATTAAAAGTAATTGGCAAAGTATATTTTACTTTTACAGTTTTATCATTTTGCTTACCTGGTGTAAATTTTGGAATTTTATTTACTACTTTGTTTGTTTCTTTTTCTAATCGTTTATGTGGTGCTCTAATTTTTATATCAGACACAACTCCAGATTTGTCAATTATAAATTGAGTGAAAATTTTATATTTTCCAGATCTTAATCCTAAATCTTGCGCTATTTCTCCATTAAAATAACGTTGAACGTGTTGTTTAATTTTACGTTCAAAACATTTCCTATTCTCTACTTCAGATAATCCTTCACATCCTTTAAAAACAGGTGCAGTTTGAACACTATTGATAGACATCGTGTTTTCTACCGGCTTATCTATCACTTTTTTTGTTATTGGTTCACTAACAATTATTTTGTTTTCTTCTGCTGGTTTAACTACTATTTCAATTGCTATATCTGTGTTTTTTACAATTTTTGGAAGTGCAATTGCTTTTAAAACTTGTTTTTTAGTTACTGTTTTTACTTTTTTTTCTACCTTTTTCACTACAATAGGGTGTGAAAATGTAAAAACAGTTTCCACCGAATTATTATATGGAATAGATATATCTCCTATTTTTTTTTCTGTTTCATGTTCTAAGGAAACAAAAACAATAAATAAGGTAAGTACTAAACCTAGCTGTGTAAAAATTGATGAAAATTTTTCTAATTGTTTTCTTGGATTTTTCTTTTGAGCTTTCATAGTTATTAAGATTTAAGTTAATACTATGTTAAAACCAAGAAGTGTGCCAATAAAAAAAGCAATCCAAAATGGATTGCTTTTTTAAAATATATTTTTATATAAAATTACTCTACATTAAAAGTAATAGGTAATGTATATCCTACTCTTACTGCTCTACCTCTTTGTCTACCTGGTTTCATTTTAGGTATTTTTTTAGCTACACGAATAGCTTCTTTTTTTAATCTTGGGTGAGGAGCTCTTGCATTTACACTTATAATAGAACCATCTTTATCAATTTTAAATTGAACATAGATTCTCTTTTTACCTGGTGCTAAACCTAACTCGTTTGCCAAATCAGAATCAAAATAACGCTGAACGTGCTTTTGTAACTTTTTATTTAAACAAGCTTTCTTTTGTGATTTTGTTCCTGTACATCCTGGAAAAATAGGCACTTCTTCAATAATAGCGAAAGGTACATCTTCATTAAAAACTTCTTCTTCTACAGCTTCTTCAATATCTTCAACTTCAACAGCTTCAGATTCATCAGTTTCAGTAGATTCAATAATAGTTTCCTCTACTTCTTTTTCATCCTCTACAACTTCAATTTTTTCAGGTGCTGGTGGTGGTGGTGTATTTGGTTTTGGCTTTGGTGGCTCAATTTGAAGCTCGATAGTTTCTTCTTCAATTTCTGAAGCCATGTTAGCCATTCCTAAATCTCCATACTCCTTATCGTATGTCTTATTTTCAATTGCAATATACGTTACAAATAAAGCTAAAACCAAACCTAACTGCATAAACAGTTTACTATAGTTCTCTAAGTTTGACTTTGGATTTTTCTTAATTTCCATCCTAAATATTTTTTAATAGTTCGCTAATTTAATTAAATTATTTTAACTTTTACAAGCTAATTCTTTAAATAGTTACATTTTTCTTAAAAAAAGAAAGTAAATAATGTAAGCTATTAAAATACCCGTCGTGTTTGCTACAATATCTAAAACATCACCTGATCGGTAGGATGTTATTGTAACTTGAAGAGCTTCAATAATTATGCCGTAAAAAAAGCAACAAAAAACAATAAGAAATTCATTGATCTTTGTTTTTTTTAAAGCCAACAACCAAATTAAATTTAAAACAAAATAAGCAAAGACATGCTCGTATTTATCTAAATTATTTAGTTGAATTGGTTGTTTTCCTATTTTTACTAAGCTTAAAATAGCAATACTAATGGTAATAAGTATTGCTATTCCTTTTAAATTACGCTTTAATAAGTTCTTGATATCCTTCAGCACTTAATAAATCTGCTATTTGTGAATCATCTGATAGCTTAATTTTTATCATCCAACCTTTTCCGTAAGGATCAGAATTTACCAGTTCTGGTTCGTCTTCTAACGCTTCATTAAAAGCAATTACTTCTCCTGATAAAGGCATAAAAAGATCTGATACCGTTTTTACTGCTTCTACTGAACCAAAAACTTCTTCAATATCTAAAGTTTCATCTAAAGTATCAACATCTACATACACGATATCACCTAATTCTCCTTGTGCAAAAGCGGTAATACCAATGGTAGCTACACCTTCTTCTATCTTAACCCATTCGTGGTCTTTTGTATATTTTAATTCTGATGGAATGTTCATTGTACTATTTTTATTGTGTTTATTTTAATTTCCTAAATTGTATATTATATTGATTCCGGCATTGATAGATTGTCTCGGAAACGTAGTTGACACCGCATATTGAAACGTTTGATGGTTATAATAAAACGACGCTGTTAAATTACTACTTAAATTATAATCTGCTATAAATTTTAATCCAAATAAATTTTCCCCTCCTGTTATCTGACTATTTTCTTTATCAACACTTCGTATTAAAGTCAAATTATCTCTTAATGAAATATCTGCTCTTAAATTAATGTCTCCTTTTAACGTTTCTTTTTTACCAGTAAATCGGGTTACAAATTTAACATCTCTAATTTTATATCCAAATCCAACAACATATTCTGTTCCTTTAATGTCTGTTAACGTATTATTATTAAAATTTAACGTTAAACTTCTATCTCTTCTTACTTCTCCTTTAAATGAAAATGAATTTTTCATTCTAAAGTCAACTTTTATCAATGGTGAAAATTCATCAATTAAAGTTGCCGACGAAAGTAATAGTTCTGGCTGATAATTACCAGAAGTATTTGTATTTGTTGTAGGTGTTGTTGAATCGTATTGTAAATTATTAGTGTAATTTCCTATCGTATAAGACGATTTGTACCCGTGAGACAATGTAAAAGAAGAAAATGTCTTCTTAAACCATTTATTTTTCATGAACCCATTAAAACGCAATGTCCAGTTAGGGATTGGAATATTTTTAAAAATATTGGTACTTACCGAACTTGCACTATTACCCGAATACGCAGCAATAAATGCTGGCAACATTGCTTGTTGTCCGCTTTCTTTAAATCCACCGACAGGTTGGTTTGTCGTTGCCAATCTATTAGCTATTATGCTTCTATTAGCTAAAAACGTTTCATATAATTCTTCACTATCTGTAAAAGCAGTACCTAACATAAAGTGACTGATACTATAATTACCTGTTTCAAAGGCTTTAATATTCGGATCTTGTTCAAAACCTCCATTTCCATCTGAAATAACATCTAATTGTTGATTTAGATTACTTGTTTTAATGCGGGTTCCTATTAAACCAATTGTTAAGGTTTTAAAAGGTTTTACAGAAATATTATAATCTAATTTTTTATATTTTGTTTTACCGTAATTCTTACTATAATAAGGTTGATTATCGTCTGTTTGACTTGTTCTTGTTACCAACCATCCGTTTTCAATAGCTCTATTTAAAATATCTGTTTGGCTACCAAATACAAATCCTAAAGTTGGTGCCGAACCTCCTCCGTAATTATTTCTCCCTAAGAAACCTACTGATGGTTTATATCCTTGTAACAACGTTCCGTTATTTTCAGTATAACTAATTTTAGCTCTTTTTACTGATGTTAATACGTCGTACATTCCTTTCATCACTTTATGACCAAAAGAAGCATTTCTTTTTAATTTTGCTTTTTGTTTTGATGCTTTCGCTCCTAAAGTGGCTGCTCCTTTTTTCGTAACTTTCTTTTTAGTTCCTTTTAACAACAACTTATCTAGTTTTAACGTTTTGTAAAAACGTCCAAAATCTATATTTGCATTAAGATTATGTGTGTTTGCATTCTGTATCATATTACCAACAACATCTACATAACTTATGTTTTGTCCGTTTGGTAATTCCAAGCTACTTTGTGAACTAGCTTTCCAATCAAAATCAGCATTATATCCATAATCCGCACTTAAAAAGCTTAAATATGGCAACTTGCTAAGAGGTAATTTATAAGTTGCATTTAATTTTTGATGATAATTATCGGGTCTACCAATCGTAAAAAATTGATCGTATATTTCTAAATCTTCATCATTTCCAAAACTATCATATATATGATTATTTGTAGCATTGAAATTTAACTGCAATGATTTTGTTAAGTCGAAACCAATCGTATAGTCCCAATTAAACATAAATCTACGTTGAATTAATTCTGGCTGAGCTGTTAACCCTTCAATTAAGTTTCTTGATTGTTGCGAATTATAATTTCTATTAATTCTAGAATTAAGTGCAATCGTTTTTGGTACCGGGTTAAAATTAAGATCTTTTATAAATCGTAAGTATTTACTACTAAAAGTTTTCGATTTTTTAAAAGGTTCGATAACAAAAGGCTTAAAGTTAAAATTATAACTCGCCCCTGCCATTACATTCTTATTTTCAAACTTTTCAATATTATAATCTTTATGAAATTCTTCATTATGCGCATACGAAACTGATAAATTTTCTACATCGTAAAATTTCGGTTTCTTCTTGCTTTCAGGATTCTTATTCTTTTTTACATTGATAAAACTAATGCTTTTTCTACGTGTATAATCTTGTGCGTTTTTACTATTCGGGTTTTTACCTAAGGCATCTTCTAATGCGACATCCTGAAACTGAGGGTCATATTTAGGATCTCTAAATTCCTCACCATAAGTATAACTCATCGGCACTTGCATGCTCCATTTTTTAGGCATCATTTTACCTAACTGAACATTAGTTGCAACGCTATATTGTTTAATTTCTTCTATACTTCTTTGCTGTACTCTATCTTCAACATTACCAAAACCAATGGTAGACATTCTTCCTGCTAAAGAAAGATCCATAACATCTGCTAAATTTGCATCTGCATTTACTACAGCTGCCCAACCGCCTTTATTATCAAAACCTACGGCGCGTAACTCATTAAACCAAATTTCTGCTGTTTTATCTGAATTCGATACGTTTTTCATTCCTAACATTACAGTTCTTACTTGCGCTAATGTAGGATTTCCTTTTACTGATATTTTTAATCCATTAGAACTTGTTGCTGAAAAAATATCAGTAATATTTGTTCCGGCACCCGTTGGTCTTTCAATTTTTAAATTTGCTAATTCTTGTAACGGAACCTCTAAATTATTTGCTTCTGGCCAAACATCTAATGAAGTAGCTCTTGATGTTGATAAAATTAACGGTTTTTCAATTTCGTAATAATTATCATTTAAATCTGTTCCAAAACGAATAACAGCTACCATGTCTCCATCTTGGGTACTTGCTGTCGTTGGCTTTTCTGCATGTAAAAACATACGTAGTTTTTTATACCTACGCATATCAATATTTATATTTTTAAAAATAGTTCGCGCTTCATCAGCAGGTAAATCTGTAGCTTTTAAAGTAACAGACTGTTCATTTTGTCGCTGAATTCTGTTTGTTCCCTGTAATTGTTCTCGTTGAATACCTGGAGGCAGTTTGTAAATTTCTTGATTTTGCTCAATACTAACCACACCTACTTCAAAATTATTAAGCTGTGTATTGTCTAAACTTACAGGCACTCCTGTTTGTGGTAACGTTTTTGTATACCTACGCCAATCTCCTCTTACCAATTCTAATTCTCCGAATCTTAAAACAACTGGCATTTTAAATTGCGAAAGAAACATTCTTATAAAACGGATGCTATTAAAATCGGTAATTCCGTTAATTCTCTGAGCATCAACAACATTTCTTACCGGAATTCTAAATTGATACCAAGTTGTATTTCTAGATGTTCCGTTTGCTAACGTAATTGGCTCACTTTTTACATCTATAATATGATTCTGCCCTAACTGTAAATCGTTTTTATTTAATGAAACCTCGTATTCAAAATAACTACTTACGGGATTCATTGTTTGATCTTTATTAATATCTTCTACATCGGGGTATGTTGTTGATGAAGTAGGATAAGATTCGTTTGATTGACTTGCTGTTGGTGAGTTTCCTTGCGTACCGTTAAAGTTTTTATATCTTGATAAAACCGACGGATTTGAATTTTCTAAAGCGCCTCCTCTAAAATACTGAAAGTTATCTCCTGCCGGATCATCTAAAGATGCAAACGCCGGAAATTTTATTTTTTCATCTTCATCCGTCAATCCATCTAAACCAATATCTTGATTTATTCTAGCGCCAGGACTTGAATCAAAAGCATATAAAATTGATGGATTTATTGGTGTATTACCCCAAGCGGTTTCATTTACATTTGTTCCGTCTATTTTATTTCCATCAATAGGTAAACCATTTTCATACTGTTTTCTACCATCCTTTAAAATATCTTCAGATATATTTCCTAAGTTAATAAATAACTTACCTACTTGGTTACTTAAATCTTGAGGATTTACTCCTGCTGATAATCCTTCTGCTTGTGTGATTGAGTAATTTTCATAAGGATCCATCAACCAAAATTGAATATACTCTACATTGGCTTGTTCAAAATTATTAGTTGTTAATGGTCGCATAATTCCTCCCCAACGTTCTTCTGGAGTTACTGAACTTCCGTTTGGATTATAATTATAAGGTCCTCTTTCCGATGGATAATATGCTAAATCTAAAGTACGTACTAAATTTTGCTGTGTAATATCTAAATCGGTATTTGGAAATAATTCATTGTAACGTATTTGACGAACTTCATTTCTTGACAACTCATTTTCATCAATATTACTAGGTCTATTTCCACTACCATAAAATAATTGATCTACATTATACCATGCTATTTTTCCTCTCGAAAAATTATATGATAAAGGATCTGGATTATTATTTACAATAACATCATTATAATTATCCGGTGTACTTGCTAAAAACCATTGTTGTGGTGAACTTAGGTTTATTGGAATTTGAGAAGCTTCAAAATCATCTAAATATGAAGTTGCGGTACCATCAACATTAATTCCGCTTGGCGATCCTGGTAATAAATATGCCATATCAGCTCTTACAGATACATTAGATGGAGCGTCAGTTTCTACAAAAGGTAATTTATTGGCTAATTTTGTTAAATAAGGAACCTCAGCTGAGTAATCTAGATTTAAACCTAACATTACATTATCAATAGGTTCTCCGCCAAAATTCACTTTTGGTGTAATTGGTTTTTCACTTACGTTTAAATAAGTTCCTCCTAAAGTAAATTTATCAGAAAAACGATGTTCTACATCAATACCTATAAACGTTTTTCTCTGTTGACTAAACAAGTTATTACTCTCTGTAGTTGCGCTAATTGGCACGCCAGAAGCCTCTAATCCTGGGTCTAAAATCTGTACACGTCCTAACTGGTAATCTACCACATAATCAATACCTTCTACCAACTGCCTTCCTCCAGCAGTTACTCGTACCGAACCTCTTGGTATATTAAACCCTCCTAAAGAAATACCTCTGCTTGTTTCTGATTTAAAATATCCCTTTAAAAAGAATTTATCTTTATTCTGATATTCATTTTTTGCCTGAATTTTAGTGGTTAAATACAGTTCTTCAAAAAGGTATTTATCTTGATCTGAAGGATCGGTAAGTTCATCTCTTAAATCAACTCCAAAAGGTTCTGGTTCTGGAAACAACACATAACCTCTTTCAGAATTCACTGTAATTCCGTCTACATAATCGAAAAAACCATCACCGTTTGGCACTGTATATTGACTTTGATCGAGTTTATCTAAATTTAAAATACGCAATAACGGCTTGTCTGTTATTCCTGGTGTTAAGGCTTTTTGTAAGGTATTCTGTAACGTTCCTGTTTCATCGTCACGGTACAATAATTCAAAACGAAACCCCTCACGTTGTAAAGGAAAAGCGCCTAAGGCATATACGTTCTTCATCATTAAACGCCATGTAGGAAACGCTTCTGCTGGTGTACCAGAAGTACCTCCCGTTCCTGGGCGTACTGTATTTAAAATTTCACTACGTAATAACTTTACTACCAAATTATCTGGAGCAACTACACCATCATTAGAAAATTCACCTACTTTAAATACTGATTCTCCATTAGATGCTCCAACGACTGTATACTCGTAAGCAACTGCTAAAACTTCTCCGTCATTTAATCTTCTATTTAAAGAGATAAATCCTAATTGTGGGTGCACTCTAAACTCATTTGATTGTAGTTTTCGTGCATTTTGCAAGTATGAATAGTTAAACCCCTGACGTGCTTGTGTAACAATACTTCCAATCGCATTATCCACCGAAGCAACATCTCTAATACCACCTGTAGTTGTAGTTAATAATGAGCTTAAATTGTTAACGCCGTTATATGGTAATATTTTAGAATTTACTGAAATTGCTCCAGGTATTGTAGTAATATCTGTAGGATCAACCTTGTTTGCATCTTTAGATTCTCCTAAATCGGCAAGTCCTACAATACTACGATAATCTGTTACATTTTGAGTTCTATTGGTAATCCAAACCTCTACTCTTGTTATATTGATTGGGCTGTTTACCAAAGGATAATTATCTAATGCTTTTTTATAGTTTTCTCTAAAGTATTGTCCTAAAAAAAAGTGACGATCGTTATCATAATCAGAAGCACGGAATTCAAATTGTTCTATCGTTGCTCCTCCTTCTGAAATAACTGTTTTAGATTGTGAGTTTTGTTGTGAAAATGCAGCCGTTATATATGTTTTACCAAACTGTAATTCCGTTTTTATACCAAATAACGTTTGTGCCCCATTTATCAATGAGTTTTTAATTGGCATACTAATATTACCCGCTTCAATATTTCTTATAATATCATCTTCGGTGGGCGTATATTCTAATTTGATAATATTCTGAAAATCGAAAGTAGATTGCGTGTCGTAATTTGCCGTTACCTTTAATCGTTTACCTACTTTTGCTTGTAAGCTTGTACTTATTTGCTGATCGAAATCAAACGTAAAACTACTTTGATTTTCTATAGATATCTGAGGGTTTTCATTTTTTTGATAAATCCCTCCAAGCTTTATATTTACCTGACCAGTAGGGTTTACATCAACTTCATTTCCACCAAAAACAGATTCAAAAAACTTAGAGTTTACATAATATTTTGGAAGTAAATTTTTTCTAGCACTTTTATTTCCCTTTTTCTTAGAGTTTGTTGCATCAATTTTTTCTTTAAAATAATCTTTTACATCATTTTTTAATCGATACTTATTATACTCCTCAGGAGTCATAAAAATAGGGGTACCAATATAGTAATCACCAATTTTCTCTACCAACACAAACTTGTTTATCGTTTTATCATATCTTATGATTTTTTCCGTTGGATTATTTAAGAAAAGACTCCCTTTTTGATTGCTATTAAAATTATACTTTAAAGGTATAATAGTATCTTTCTTAACAGTATTTCCGTTATTATTAGAAGTACTTTGCGAAAACGAAACAACACTTACCAGTAAAGTAAGTGTTGTAAGTAATGTATTGATAATTGTTTTTTTCAACCCCTTTTATAAATTTTTTAACGCCTGTTTTATGAGTGTTTCAACACTAGCATCAGGTGTTTCTTTTAATATATTTCCGATAACTTTATCTGCCTGCTTGCGGGCAAATCCAAGAACCTCTAATGCAGATAACGCTTCTTCTTTACTTGTATTGTTTTGAGCAATTGAAACTTCATCTAAATCAAAAATCTTTAAAACTTTATCTTTTAAATCAACAATAACACGTTGTGCCGTTTTTGCGCCAATTCCTTTTACAGATTGTATTGTTTTTACATCTTCTGAAGCAATTGCTTGTTGTATTTCTTCAGATGTCATTGATGATAACATTGTTCTTGCAATACTTGGATCGACTCCTGAAACAGAGGTAAGTAATCTAAAAATTTCCCGTTCTACTTTAGTAAAAAAACCATACAATGTATGTGCATCTTCTCTTACAGATAAATGCGTGTACAACAACACATTTTCATCATCTGGTAACGAAGAATACGTATGTAAAGAAATGTGTAATAAATATCCTACTCCATTACAGTCTATTACTGCATAAGTAGGGTTTTTCTCCACAAGTTTCCCCTTAATTTGTGTGATCATTCTATTAAATTTCTACTTGTCTAATGTAGACAAATTATTTAGTACTAAAAACTTAGTTTTTATTTCCCTTATTTTGAGCATCTACAACTGCTACTGCTGCCATATTTACCATCTCATCTACACTTGCTCCTAATTGTAAAATATGTACAGGTTTGCTCATTCCTAATAAAATAGGCCCAATAGACTCAACGCCATCAACCTGTTTCATTAACTTATAAGTAATGTTTGCTGATTCTAAATTTGGGAATATTAAAATATTTGCTCTTTTACCATTCAGTTTAGAAAAAGGAAATTCTTTTGCTAACAACTCCGGGTTTAAAGCAAAATCTGCCTGTAACTCTCCATCAACAATTACATTCGGATGATTACGATGTATGTACGAAACTGCTTCTCTTATTTTTACTGAACTTTCAGCTTTTGATGAACCAAAATTTGAAAAACCTAGCATAGCAATATGTGGTTTCATTCCAAACATTTTTGCTAAGCCCGATGTTAATTGACTAATCTTTGCTAATTCTTTAGCCGTTGGGTTGATATTAATAGTTGTATCAGCTAAAAACATTGGCTCTTGCTTGGTCAACATCATATTTGTTGCTGCAACTCTAGTAACACCTTTTTCTTTTTCTATTAACTCTAACATTGGTTTTACAACCGATGGATACGACCTGGAATATCCTGTAATTAAAGCATCTGCTTCACCAGTATTTACCATCATCGCGGCAAAATAATTACGCTCACGCATCCATTTTTGGGCTTCTAAAAAAGAAATACCTTTACGTTGCCTTGTTTTCCAAAAAGTCTCAGCATACCTGTTTCTTCTATCGGTTTCTTCATCTGTTTTAGGATCAATAATAACAACTTCGGCATCAAAACCTAGCTCTTCTTTTAATTCTAAAATAACATCTTTTCGCCCTAATAAAATAGGAATTCCGATTTTCTCATCATAAACTCGCTGTGCTGCTTTTAACACATCTAAATGATCTGCTTCTGCAAAAACCACTCGTTTTGGGGCTTTTTTTGCTCTGTTATGAAGTAAACGAATTTCTTTACTTCCGGTACCAGAGCGATCCATTAATTCTTCACGGTACGCATTCCAATCTGTAATTGGTTCTTGGGCTACGCCAGAATCCATTGCTGCTTTCGCAATTGCAGGCGGAATCTCATATATTAATCTTGGATCAAATGGTTTTGGTATAATATATTCTTTACCAAATGAAAGACTTACTTCGTCGTATACAATGTTTACTTGCTCAGGCACCGATTTTTTTGCCAAATCTGCTAAAGCATGTACCGCTGCCATTTTCATTTCTTCATTAATCTTGGTCGCTCTAACATCTAAAGCACCTCTGAAAATAAATGGAAAACCAAGTACATTGTTTACCTGATTAGGATGATCTGATCTTCCTGTTGCCATGATAATATCATCACGCGTATCAACTGCTAATTGATATTCAATTTCAGGGTCTGGATTAGCCATTGCAAAAACAATAGGGTCTTTAGCCATCGACAATAACATCTCAGGATTCACGACATTTCCTTTTGATAAACCTATAAAAACATCGGCATTATGCATTGCTTCTTCTAAAGTGTTGATGTCTTTATCGGTAGCAAATTCTTCTTTTTGTGATGTTAAATTATCGCGATCTTTTCTGATAACTCCCTTACTATCACACATCACTACATTTTCTCTTTTTGCGCCTAATTTTAAATACAATCGTGTGCAAGAAATTGCAGCTGCTCCTGCTCCGTTTACTACAATTTTAACAGTAGTAATATCTTTACCTATAATTTCTATTGCATTTTTTAATGCTGCTGCTGAAATTATTGCTGTACCATGCTGGTCGTCATGCATTACAGGAATATCTAACTCCTCTTTTAACCTTCGTTCAATTTCAAAAGCTTCTGGAGCTTTAATATCTTCTAAGTTAATCCCTCCAAAAGTAGGAGCTATTGCTTTAACTGTTTCTACAAATTTATCAACATCCGTAGCATCAACCTCAATATCAAAAACATCAATATCAGCAAAAATTTTAAACAATAATCCTTTCCCCTCCATTACAGGTTTCGAGGCTTCAGGCTCAATATCTCCTAAACCCAATACTGCTGTTCCGTTGGTGATAACAGCTACTAGATTACCTTTGGCTGTATATTTATAAACATTATCTTTATCTTTTGCTATTTCTAAACAAGGCTCTGCTACCCCAGGAGAATACGCTAACGATAAATCGTGTTGTGTAGTATATTTTTTAGTAGGTACTACTGCTATTTTACCTGGCTTTGGCTTGGCATGATATAGTAAAGCTTCACGCCTTTTTCTAGAGTCACTCATAGGTTCGTTGTTGTTTGTTTGAACTTACAAATATACGTTTTTGTTATTTAGTTAAAACTTTAAAACATGACTAAAATCATTTTTTGAAAATAATAGCTTTCATAATTTTGCTATGATTTTAAACTAAAAAGATATGAAAACTCCTCCAACAAAAATTATCAACGAAGAAGTAAAATGGGATAAAACGCAAACAATTGTTAGTAAGACAGACATTCATGGAACAATTATTTATGCCAATAGTGCATTTACAGAAGCTTGTGAATATAGTGCTATTGAACTAATAGGCGAACCACATAATATTATTCGACATCCTGACATGCCAAAAGCTGCTTTTAAAGCCTTATGGGATGCACTTAAAAAAGGAGAAAACTACCATGCAATTGTTAAAAACTTAACAAGAACTGGTAGATACTATTGGGTGATTACCGATTTTACCATTGATAAAGATGAAAACGGAAAAGTTACAGGATATACAGGTCGAAGAAAATCGATACCAAAAAGTATTATTGAGAAAATTGAACCCTTATACAAAACACTCTTAGATATTGAAAATTTAAAAGGTGAAAAAGCAAGTGAATTATATTTTGAAGGCTACTTAAATGAAGAAATTGGCAAAAGTTATGATGAATTTGTTCTTGATTTATTTGTAGAAGAATCTTTGAACCAAAAAAAGGAAGGAAGTGCGTTTAAAAAAGGGTTAAACTGGTTCTTTTTTGGAGATACAGACCCCCAATAATTAACATGTGTTAATTCAATAAAACATGTTAATTATTATTTTTGTACTTAAATAAATAAACTATGTCAAGCCACCCATTACGCCCCCAGCAAATTCTTAACGAAGAAATTAAGTGGGATAAAACACAAATTATCAGCAGTAAAACTGATGCAAACGGAACTATATTGTACATGAACGATGCTTTTGAAGCAGCTTCTGAATACAATAAAATAGAATTAATAGGAGAACCTCACAATATTATTAGGCATCCTGATATGCCGAAAGTAATTTTTAAAGTATTGTGGGAAAACCTAAAACAAGGAAAAAATTTCCATGCTATCGTTAAAAACCTTACTCGTAGCGGTAGATATTACTGGGTTATTACCGATTTTACGATCGATAAAGATGAAAAAGGAAAAATCGTAGGATATACAGGTCGAAGAAAGGCATTACCAAAAAGTGTTGTTGATAAGATTGAACCTTTATACAAAACACTTTTAAATATTGAACAAGCAAAAAGCGAAGTAGCTAGTGAACTTTATTTTAAAGCTTACTTAAAAGAAGAAGTTGGTAAAAGTTACGACGATTTTGTTGTTGATTTATTTGAAGATGAATCTAAGAAAGAACAACCAACAGCAGGTGATTCACCTACAAAACTGAAAAAAGGTGTAAATTGGTTCTTCTTCGGAGATACTAATCCTAAATAAAATATTAAAAACAGACTTCTTGTAAGTCTGTTTTTTTTTGCGCTAAATCTTCAAAAAGTTTCTTTTTCCTTTCTGTTTTTATTTACAAATAAATACAGACCTTTGTTTTCTATATTATTAACTCCAATTTACGCATATGAAAAAGATTTATAAAATACTATTAGGTGTAGTACTTGTTTTTTTTATCCTATTAATTAGCATCCCTCTTTTATTTCAAGGTAAAATAATCGACTTAGTAAAAACCACCGTTAACAACAACGTAAATGCTCAGGTAGATTTTAGTGATGCCAACCTAAGTTTAATTAGAAATTTCCCAAATGCATCCGTACAACTATCTAACGTAACAGTTATAAATAATGCGCCGTTTAAAGGAGATACTTTAGTTTTTGCAAAAGACATTTTATTAAAATTAAAAATTACCGACTTACTTAAAAGTTCGTCAGGGCAATTAAGTATTCATTCTTTTACGATTGATAATGCTTTAGTAAACGTACTTGTTGATGAAAAAGGAAATGCTAATTACGATATTACCATTCCGTCTGAAACAACTACAGATACAACTAATGAAGCGCCTTCTACTTTTGGGTTATCTATCAATTCATACGCAATTACCAATGCAGCTATAAAATACAATGACAAACAAGGTAAGATTGCGCTTGAATTAACCAATTTCAATCATGCTGGAAGTGGTGATTTCTCACAATTAAATACAGAGTTAGACACCCAAACAACTACCGATATTTCATTTGCTATGGATGGAAATTCATACGCTAAAAATCAAAAATTACAACTCGATGCTATTTTAGGAATGGATTTAGTTAACAATAAATTTTCGTTCTTAAAAAATGAATTAAAACTAAATGAGTTGCCCTTAATTTTTGATGGTTATGTACAATTAAACGACACCAATCAAGAAATTGACCTTAGCTTTAAAACACCTTCATCAGATTTTAAAAACTTTTTAGGTTTAATTCCGCAAGCTTACACAAAAAGTATTGCCAATGTTACTACGAAAGGGAGTTTTAGTGTAAAAGGAAAAGTTAACGGAATTTTAGATGCAACGCATATTCCGAAGTTAGATATTGTTGTGCAGTCTGAAAACGCTTCATTTAAATATCCTGATTTACCTAAAACTGTTAGAAACATTAACATTAATGCCCAGGTAAAAAACACCACAGGTAAACTAGAAAACACTTTTGCGAGCATTAACAATCTTTCATTTAAAATTGATGAAGATACTTTTTCTGGTAAAGCCACAGCTCACAACATAACAACCAACCCTAAACTAGATGCAACCATAAAAGGAACTTTAAATCTTGCCAAAATTAACCAAGCATATCCTGTTAATTTAGAACAAAAATTAAGCGGTATTTTAAAGGCAAATTTACGCACTCAGTTCGATATGAATGCTATTAAAAATAGTGCTGTAAATCGCATAAAAAATAATGGAACAATACAAGTTAACGATTTTGTATTTTCTTCAGATGATCTTATAAATGCTTTTCATATTAAAGAAGCAGCTGTAGATTTTAAACCAAGTGTAATTACCTTAACTAAATTTAACGCAACTACAGGTAAGAGTGATTTAAATGCCAATGGTACTCTTAAAAATTTACTCGGTTTTTTACTTTCTGATAAAAAATTACAAGGAAAATTAAATGTAAATTCAACCAATTTACATATCAACGACTTTATGCAAGATACTTCAGTAATAACTGAAGAAAAAGAAGAAGACACTACCACAAAAGAAGATACATCTGGAACCTCATTAAAAATTCCGGCTTTTTTAGATTGTACTCTTTTAGCCGATGCAAAAACGGTACATTACGATAATTTAGCTTTAAAAAATGTAAAAGGTACCTTATTTATAAAAGATCAAAAAGCAATTTTACAAAACGTTACGGTAGGTATTTTTAACGGTCAAATTGCTTTAAACGGAGAGGTGAATACTCAAAACAAAAAACCTATTTTCGATATGAAATTAGGCATAAAATCGTTTGATATTGCTGAATCTTTTTCTAGCTTAGAATTACTACAATCACTAGGCCTATTGTGGGCGCTATGAATGGTAAATTAAATTCAGATATTAATTTATCAGGCGCTTTAAATTCTGACTTTACACCAAACTTAACTTCTCTTACAGGTAAAGCTTTTGCCGAATTATTAACCACTAAGATAAATCCGAAGAAAACAAAATCATTGAGTTTATTAACCGATAAATTATCGTTTCTTAATTTAAATGATCTCGATTTATCTGATGTTAAAACTCATTTATCATTTGACAAAGGAAACGTAGTTGTAAAACCTTTTAAGTTAAAATATAAAGACATCGACATAAACGTTGGCGGAAGTCATAGTTTTGACCAAAATATGAATTACAATTTAACTTTAGATGTGCCTGCCAAATATTTGGGGAATGATGTACAAGGTTTACTATCAAAATTAAGTACCGATGACCAAAATGTTACCGTACCAATAACGGCTAATATTACAGGTAACATGTCTAATCCATCTGTAAAAACAGATTTATCTTCTTCGGTAACAAAACTAAGTCAGACCTTAATTAAACAACAAAAAGATAAATTAGTTTCTAATACGTTAAGTAAATTTTTACCTAGCAAAAAGAAAGATACTACAAAAGCAGCTAGCGATAAAAACAAAAAAATACGTGATGTTTTAGGTGGGTTATTTAGTAAAAAGAAAAAAAAGGTAATTAAATTCACAGGCAACCTTTTTACTATTTGCCCTGTCTATAATTTAAGAAGACTTTGTAAGTTATTTAACATTCTTTAAATACACTTTACATAAGTCTTCTTTTATGTTTGCATTAAAAAACTAACTATGAGGAAAATAACTACTCTTTTACTTTTAATAAGCACCACCTTTTCATTTGCTCAAATGAAAGGAAAAGTAACAAATACCAATAAGCAACCACTATCTTTTGTTAGTATTTATCTAGAAAATTCTATTACCGGAACTACTACAAACGATAATGGAGACTATGAATTAACCTTAACTAAAAAAGGAAAACACACTGTTGTTTATCAAATTTTAGGGTATAAAACAGTAAAAAAAACAGTTACTATTTCTTCTTTTCCTTTTGTTTTAGACGTTATACTTACTGAAGAAAAAGTTACATTAGATGAAGTTTTAATTTCTTCGGATGAAAACCCAGCTAATAAAATTATTAGGAATGTTATTGCCAACAAAAGTAAAAACACCGATAAATTTTCCGAGTACAAAGCTGATTTTTATTCTCGTGGATTATTTAAAGTAAAAGATTTACCAAAAAAATTCTTAGGGCAAGAAATTGGTGATATGGGTGGTGGTTTAGATTCAACAAGAAGCGGAATTGTATATCTTTCTGAAACAATTTCTAAAATTTCGTTTCAAAAAAACCTAGCAATTTTAAAGAACATATTATCGCTTCAAAAGTTTCTGGTAGCGATAACGGAATTAGCTTTAATCAAGCAAAAGAAGTGAATTTTAACCTTTACGAAAATTCTTTTGATTTAGCAGATGCTCAAATGATTTCGCCAATTGCTAACGGTGCTTTTGGTTATTATAATTATAAACTAGTTGGAACTTTTTATGATAAAAATAGCAAGCTAATCAGTAAAATAAAATTACTCCCAAAAAGAAAAAACGATCGTGTTTTTAGCGGATTTATTTATATTGTAGAAGATGATTGGGCAATTTATGGTGCTGATGTTGTTGTTACAGGAGCACAAGTAAGCATGCCAATGATAGATTCTCTTCGTATTAAACAAAATTATAATTACTCACTTAAAAACAACGCTTGGATACCCGTTACGCAAACAATCGACTTTAAGGCTGGTATGTTTGGTTTTAATTTTAATGGTCGTTTTTCTGCGGCTTATTCAAACTATAATTTCACCCCAAATTACACTAAAAAATATTTTGGTAGCGAAATTTTATCTTTTGCAGAAAATGCTACTGAAAAAGATAGTTTGTATTGGACTAAAATTCGCCCTGTTACCTTAACTAATGAAGAAGTTTCTGACTATAAATTAAAAGACAGCATTAAAACAAAACGAAAATCTAAAAAATATTTAGATTCTATTGATGTAAAACAAAATAAGTTTAAACCTTTAAATATTCTTTCTGGTTATTCTTACAACGATACTTATAATAAATGGGGCCTTAGCTTTTCATCGCCTATAACAAGTATAAATTTTAATACCGTACAAGGATGGAACTCTTCCGTAGGACTAAACTATTATAAATCTATCAATAAAAAAGGAGAGCGTTTTAATATTGGTACGAATTTTAATTATGGTTTTTCTGATAAAAAAATAAGACCAACTGGATATTTTTCTTACAAATGGAACAATATTACCAATCCTGTTTTAACAATTAATGGAGGTATTACGACCACTCAATTTAATGCAAAACAACCTATTTCAAAATTCTGGAATACTATTAGCTCTGTGCTATTTGAAAGAAATTACATGAAAATTTACGAAAAATCATTTGCGAAAGTTTCTTTTTCAAGAGAAATAACCAACGGTGTTCACATTTCATCTGCTTTAGAATATGCAGATAGAAAACCATTATTCAATACTACAGATTATGTAATGTTTCCGAAAAAAGATGCTGATTATACATCTAACAATCCACAAAATCCTGCTAATTTCACTACTGCTTTTACACCGCATAAAATGTGGTCGTTTACCTTAGGAACTACCATTAATTTTGATCAAAAATACTTATCATATCCTAACGGAAAGTACAATGTGAGCAGTAATAAATATCCATCTTTATTTATCGGTTATAAAAAGAATTTTGGGTCAGGTAATTCTGAATGGAATTCAGATGTAGTGTATTCACAATTATCTCAAAAAATAGCATTAAGCAACTGGGGAGAGTTTAAGTATAAAGCAAAAGGAGGTTTATTTTTACAGAAAAAAGATATTCCGTTTATAGATTATGCCCATTTTAACGGAAATCGCTTATTAATTGCGCCTAATGATAATTATTTAAACAACTTTTACATGTTGCCTTATTATCAGTTAAGCACCAATGACAAATACGGAGAGTTACATGGAGAATACAATTTTAAAGGTGCTCTATTAAGTAAGATTCCATTGTTAAATAAATTAAACTTTCATTTAGTAACTGGAGCAAAAGGATTGTTTACAGCGGGTAACAAACCATATTCTGAATTTGCGGTTGGTTTAGATAATATTGGCTTTGGAAAATGGCGTTTTTTACGTGTAGATTTTGCCCGATCTAACTTTAACGGAAAAAACGAAAACAGAGTGCTATTCGGAATTAAATTGTAATTTTACGTTTATGAAGATAAACGTATTACTTTTTGGTATTGCTACAGACTTAACAGGAAGTACTTCTTTAGAGGTCGTACTTCCTGTTAATTGTAATGTAACAGCTTTTAAAGAACTACTTGTAACACAACATCCAAAGTTAAAAAACATGAGTGCTTATGCCGTTGCTATTAACGAAAGTTATGCAATTGATGAAACTATTATTACAGAAAACGATGTAATTGCTATTATTCCGCCAGTAAGCGGTGGATAATTGTATGTTTTACAATTTATACCCAACACTAAATAATACAACTCTTGGCATTATATAGGTTTTAGAATCGGTTATTAAATAATCTAAAAAGCTATTATTTTGTTTAAAAGTAGTGTCGAATAAATTCTGAGTCGTTAATTTAAACATCCAAGGACTATCTTCTTTTTGATACGATAACACTGCATTAGCAACGTTGTATTTATTATCAATATTTTGGGTTTTATTTTGATAATTATAATGTGTGTAATCAAAATTAAAAACAAATCCGTCTAAAAAATCGTAATCTATATTTACATACGGTTCATTGGTTACAAATTTAGATGTTGAATTACTTGAAGTATATTTACCAATACTTTTTCTAAAACCGGTTTCTATAGTTGGAAAATTATCAAACAAGGTTTCAATACCAACATCAAAACCGTAATCGTTACTTTTATTGGTTACAAAATTATTATTGATGCTTTGTTTAAAATTAGAAGCCTTATAATTACCTTCTAAATTATATCGTATTTTTTTAATTTTCTTTCGTAACGAACTTCTAACGCTCCAACTTTCATTCGGATTGTCTAACATATTAATGGTTAAAAAACGATTTACACCATCAAAATTTACAGCACTTCTAAATCCTTTTACTCTTTTGGTGTAATTTGCATTTGCAAACAACATTAATCCGCGATATAAACTAAAACGATTATAACGAATACGTGCCGAATGATACAATTCGTTTTCTAAATTAGGGTTTCCTTTAAATACCGAATTATAGGATTGTAAATAAAAGCGACTTGCCAATTTAGAAGCGTTTGAAAAATTAGTTTTTAAATTATAATTCAACTGAATTTTCTTTGACTTATTAAACTCTATCTTCATTAAAAAATCTGGCAAAACCACCCATTTATTTTTTTTGATTGATATTGATTGGTTTACGCGCCAATTATAATTGTGTGCATATGCACCTTGCTTAAAAGTAAATATTCCGGTTCTGAATTTATAATGCACTCCTGTAAAAAAGTCGTTGTGCTTTAAAACCGTGGTATTGTTAAATCCGTTTGATGAAAAATCGTTTTCGGTACCATCATCCAACAATTGAAAATCATTACTGATAAATTTTTCTTGCTGATGTGTATTTCCAATCGTTGTATAAATATGATTGTCATTATTTAACACCCAAAAATCTTTAAAAACTGTATATAAATGATGCTTTTCATTTTCATTCAACTGATTAATTCTTAAAGAAGCTTGATTAACATCTAAAGATTGAATAATTGGTTTAATTCTATCTAAAAATGATTGTGAAGCGTTCCAAAAAGTAGTTGGATTATTTTTATCAAACGTATAATTTGCTGTTGATGAAAACGTATGTTTTTCAGACTGATCTTTGTGCCATTCTATATTCTGATTTACATACCAAATATCGTTTTCTTTATTTGTATTGATATTATCTAGTTGATTATTTATAGCCGTAGTGGTTAAATTACCTCTTTCTACAGCCGATTTTTTAACCTGCGTTCTTACATACCATTGTTCTTTGTTATTGGGCGCATACTCAATATTAAACTTACCAATAGCTAATATGTTTTTTGAGAATGTTTTACTTTCTTTTTCTTCTAAAAAAGTAGTGTACTCATTAGTTGCTTGGTTAAAACTTTGGGTATTACTATGAGAAAAAATAGCATACCCAGAAATATCTAACTTACTAGCTATCGTTTTTGTAATATTTAAAGCACCAAAACGCTGTACACTTTGCAAAACATCTTTGTTTTCTAAAAACTGTGAAAAATCACCGCCTCGCCAATTAAAATTACCGTTAAAAACTGCGTTAACGCCACCCTGAAAATTCATATAATCTTTAAACGTAAAAGTTTTTTCGCCAATATTATTTAAGTTACTTATAAAGTTTACATTCGTTTTTGGCGAATAATAAAATAAGTTTGCATTGGTTTTATAAAAATTCTCGTTTCCCTTACCGGCTTCAACATCACCAAAAAGAAAACGTTTTTTATCTTCTTTTAATTTAATATTCATTGCCATTTCATCAGAATCTGATACATTTTTTAAAAAAGCAACTTCATTGTAATTGTCAATCACCTCTACTTTATCAACCGCATCTGCAGGAATATTTTCTACCCCTAATTTAGTTCCACCACCAAAAAACTTTTTACCATCTACCAATAACTTGGTTACTTTTTTTCCTTGTACCGTTACACCTCCGTTTTTATCAACCTCAACACCTGGTAGTTTTTTAAGTACATTTTTAAGCTTGCGTTCGCTACCATTTACAAACTTATCCGTATTGTAAATAATGGTGTCTTGCTTTACCGTTACGGGGAGTTCAATAACCACTTCATCTAACTGATTTTTAGCTTCTTTTAGTACAAAATCTTTTGTAATGTTTGTTATTGGTGTTATCTCAAAATCAACTTTTTCATAGCCCAAATAACTTATACTTATGGTGTATGCATTATTTTTAGTAAGTTCTAAACGGTAACGACCTTGCTCGTCTGTAATAGCAAAACTCATGTTTTTAGTAACATCTTTGGGCTTTGCTATAATATTGGCATACGATAACGGATTTTGTAAACTATCTTTTACAGTACCTTTAAATACCACAGTTTGCGCACTACAAAAACTACTAGCAATAAAAACTAGTAACGGAAATACAATTCTTTTTAGCATTTTTTTTATCTTTTTCTTTCTAAATCTTTAAAGAATTTTCTATTCATTTCTACATACTCAGCATTCGTCATTCGTTTTCCTTTCGTAGGTTTTTTTACAACAATTTTCTCTTTAGGATTTAAAACAATTTTTGTTGCTTTTATATTTATCCTGTTATAAGAAACCTCTAAAATTAACCCTGGTAAACCAAAATAATCGATAGGACCAAAGCTTACAGGTATGGTTGGTGTAAACCATGCAGCTATTTTTAAAAGTGGTTTACCTTCTCTCATTTTCTCAACTGCAAGTGCTTTAAAACACAAGTAATTACCAATTTTTTTTGTTTCTTGCGTTATTGTCCATTTAATTGGCAATAAATCTACACGTAAAGGTTCTGCATAATTAAGCTGTTTATAATAATCTTTTTCAGTACTGTTTGTATAGTATATCGTATTACCTCCAGCTATCATCGATGCCATACTTAAACCTTTATTTTTCTTGGCTCCATTCTTCATCTTTTTTTCAGCTTGGTATAAAGATTCGTTTTTAGAAAACGCTAAAACACCAGTAGCTTTTTCATTATTCATCAACATTTTTCTTATCGTTGAATGTGTTGATCTTGGTCTATTTCCTTTTTCTAATATCGAATCTACTTGTTGCTTAGTAAATGCCTTGAATGAAATAGTGTAAAACACCTTGCCTTGTAAAGTGTTTTGCGCTGATAGTATTGTTGTAAATACAATACATAAAAATAATAGAAAGTGTTTTTTCATAGTTTTTTATATTAAAACCCTATACTTTTGGCTATTTCTTTTAATTTTTTTGAATATTCTTTTTCAGTTATAGGTGTTCCTTTTGTTGGTTTTTTAATTTGCTTATCAGAAATTTCTTTAAATACAATTTCAGATGCTACAATACTTATTTTGCCTATTTCTACTTCTAAAATTAAACCTGGTAATCCGTTAAGGTCTTTAAAGCCAAAACTTAAAGGTATGTTAGGTGTAAACCATACTACCCTATTATTTTTAGAAATCGCCTTGTAACATACATAACCCCCTATTTTTTTATGCTCTTGTGTAATTTGCCATTGTTTTGGTACATATGTTACTAAAAAATCTTCATCATATTCATTAACTGACTTTATGGTTTTTTCTTTTTCATTGTAAAAAACACCATCACTACCACCAACAATTTCAAAAAAATTAATTTTTTCTCTTTCGTCTTCTTTATTAAACTTAACCTTTCTTTTATACAGTGATTTATCCTCTTTAAATACTAATTCAAACGCTGCACTACCTTTAAAAAAAGAAGTTAACCTCCCTTTTTTAATTATTTTTTTATAGTTTACTTCTTTTTTTGAAACTACTTTGTACAAAACAGCACCACTGTTTTTTTGACTAAAGAGTGGTATGGTAATGATGGCTATAAATAAAGTTAAGAGTGCTTTTTTAATCATAAGTAAAGGTTATTTTCTTATCTCTTATCTATTTTAACTAGAAGATTATTAAATTCTTCTTCGGTTATCAAATTTCCTTCTTTTGGTTTCTTTATTACAATTTCTTCCATAGAATTAAGTTCTATTTTGGACGCTACATAATTTATAGGACCAATACGAAGTGCTAAAATTAAACCAGGTAAATTTCCATATCCTTTATGGCCAAACATTAATGGTGTTTTTGGACAATACCATGCTGTTATTTCGGGTAATTTTATTTTATTTTTTTGCTGTTTATTTGTTTGATCTAATATCGCTTTATAACAAGTATAATCTCCAATATTTTTGGTTGTTTGGGTTAAAATCCACTTATCGTTAACCATACTTTTCACAATAAATTTTTCTCCAATGAATTCAACTTTCTTTAACCTTTCTTTACGCTCTTTATTTAAATAAAACTCTTCAGCCCCACCTGTTATTAAAGCTGCATAAGTAAAAAAAAATCATTCTCAGAAACTAGATATTTAACTATTTTATAAGATGACTCATTATTATTAAAAAGTAATTGATAACTAATTTTATCGCTACTTTTCTTTAGGCTATTTTTAAATTTATTTAAAACTGCTTGGTTTTTGGTTTTACCTATATCTTTATCATTAACGCTATATTTGTATAAAACCTTCCCTTTTAATGTATTTTGAGCACCAATATTTATACAGCTTAAAAAAAACATCATTAATGTTATAATACTATGTTTCATATTTAATTTTTTGATAACCATCAAGCATTATTATACCTGATGGTTATTTAATTAATCAGTATTTATCCAATATACTCTAACTCTTCTTCTCTTTTAAGACATGTTTCTTCAGTGGCAATCGCTACAGTTATTCCTATATAAAGACTTCCTGTCATTCCATGTACAAATCACATTCAATTAACTGTTCTAATTCCTCACATGCCTTTTTATTATCCTAACTCGAATTCGCATTCACTAAACCACTTGAAGCAAATACCATTGCTACCATTAAAATTACTTTTTATTTTTTTAAAAAATTGAATTTGTTAATTAATTTTTACGGCTTCTTTATATACAAAGAAGCTTATTTTTACAAATAAGACAGTTTTAACGTTAAAAAATTAAAAAGAAAAATGCGCGCAATTTATAAACATCCTTCTTCTTTTTACTAGCTAGCAAATAATAAAAAGTGATTAACTATTTTATTACATCTCAAACATAATACTTAATTATTTAAAAAAGGGTAATGCTTTAAGAGTTAACCCTATTCCGCTTTAGAGTTAACCCTGATTTTTATCAATAAAACACTAAAAAATTCCCTAACTACTGACTTATAGCGTGTTTACTAAAGTTTATTGATTTCATGTTAAAAACAAACAATTAAACATATTTAATTTTTTTGTTTGTTTTTAAACTTTATACTACTAAATAACACAAGGAAGCCTGCAATTAAAAAGTGCAGGCTTGATTATAAAATAAATATTTACTCCGCTGTTAAAGCTATGTTTAGCTATTTCTTTTTTCTGCTACTTGTTCTAATTCATCATACCAATTTTGTCCAAATTTTCTAACCAGTGCTTGCTTTACAAATTTGTAAACAGGTACCTGTAATTCTTTTCCTAAAGAACAAGCATCATCGCAAATTTCCCATTTGTCGTAGTTAACAGCCGAAAACTCACTGTAATCTTTAACCCTAACTGGGTATAAGTGACAAGAAACAGGCTTTTTCCAATCTACAATCCCCTGGTTGTAAGCTTCTTCAATAGCACATAATGCAGTGTTTTTATCATCAAAAATAACATAGGCACAATCTGCATCATTAATTAATGGCGTTTCTAATTCTCCAAAATCACTAGTAATCCATACGCCCTGTTTTTCAATTGCCTCAATACCTTCCTTACGAAGAAAAGGTTTAATTTTAGGATATATCTCTTCTAAAATTTTTGTTTCCTCCTTTTCTAATGGCGCACCAGCATCTCCATCAATACAACAAGCTCCTTTACAGGCTGATAAATTACAAACAAAATCCTTATCGATAAGGTCTTCTGAAACGATGGTTTTTCCTAATTGAAACATAAAATATATTTAAAGTTGGAAGTTAACAATAACTTCACATAAAATTTAGATGCAAAAATACTAGATTGTAACATTACTTGTATAATTTTGCAGCTGAAAAACAAAATATTATGAATTTTAACTTCAAAGAAATTTTTACTGCCTTTATGGTATTGTTTGCGGTGATTGATATTATTGGAAATATTCCTATTATTATTGACTTACGTAAAAAAGTTGGACATATACAGTCTGAGAAAGCATCTGTTATTGCTGGTTTTATTATGATTTTATTTCTATTTGTAGGAAAACAATTATTAAGTGTAATTGGTGTTGACGTGCATTCTTTTGCTGTTGCGGGTTCGTTTATTTTATTTTTTATTGCTTTAGAAATGATTTTAGGAATCACTTTATATAAAGATGATGACGATGAAGAAACATTAACCGCAACTGTTTTTCCGCTTGCATTTCCATTAATTGCAGATCCTGGTAGTTTAACAACATTACTTTCTTTACGTGCAGAGTTTCATATAACAAATATAATTATTGCTGTTTTACTAAATGTAATAGTTATATATATAGTATTAAAAACATCTCCAAAAATTGAAAAATTTATTGGTAATAACGGAATTAAAATTATCAGAAAGATTTTTGGAGTTATCTTATTAGCCATAGCTGTAAGGTTATTTGCAGAAAACATAAAAGTTTTATTAGCATAAATGGTTTTTGATTGCTTAATTATTGGCGGTGGAGTTTCGGGTATGCAATGTGCATTGGTTTTAGGTTCTGCTCATAAAAAAGAGTATGCTAAAGATAAAAAAATTGGTATTTTAATGCACCAACGTGCTTCTCATTTACAAGATGCCTTATTTAATAATGTTTTAGGTTTACCTGAAGCTACTTTAGGAAGTGATATTTTAACTCAAGGAAAAGAACAATTAAAAAATCAATATCCTCAAGTATCTCAAATTGAAAACGAAAAAGTTATTACCGTTTTAGATGCTGACAAAGGCTATAAAATAATCACCAATAAAAACGAATATTATAGCACATCGGTTGTTATAGCATTAAATTACGCTAAGCCGTTTGAAATTGCTGGATTAGAGCAATATATAGAGCCACATATGAGGGCTAATGTGATGAAAGACAGAATACAATTACGCAATTTTAATCACGTAATTAAAAAAGGTTTATATGTTTGTGGAACTTTAGCCGGTTGGCGAAGTCAATTTGCAATTGCAGCCGGTAGCGGAGCGAGTGTAGCTACTGATATATTAACCGAATGGAATAATAACATTCCAACCAAAGTACATGATAAAAGAACTATTGGTTAGCTTTTAAGCTAATCAATAGTTCTTTTTTATAAGTTCTGCCAATAGGCAGAATTTTGTTTTTAATAAATAAGTTAGTTCCTGTAAACTTCTCTATCTTTTTTAAATTTACAACATACGACTTGTGAATTTGTAAAAATAAACGGGCGTCTAAAGTATCTTTCCAATTTTTTAAAGAATCTATAATTGTTAGTTTTCTATCAATAGTAAAAAAAGTAACATAATTTCTATCAGATTCTAAATACAATATCTCTTCTAAATATACTTTATGGATGGTTTTATCTATATTTAAGTATATAACTTCCCTATCCTTAACTTTTATATTGCTTACTTGATTTTCAGCTTTTGTTACTGCTTTTAAAAAGCGATCAAAAGAAAAAGGTTTTACTAAATAATCTACAATTGTATCTAATTCAAAACTAGATACTGCATAATCAGGATAGGCAGTTGTAATAATTATTTTCGGTGGATTTTTAATTGTTTTTATAAAATCTAATCCTGATATATCAGGTAAATTAATATCTAAAAAAATAATATCAACTGTATTGCTTTTTAAAAACTCATTCGCACTAATTGCTGTTTGAAAAGCAGCTATTAATTCTAAATCCGGAATTTTACGTATATAACTCTTCACAATATTTTGTGCCGGAAGCTCGTCTTCTATAATAATACAATTCATACCTAATTAATTTAAGTTTACAACTAGCAACACCTTAAAAACACCAGTATCATTAATACTTAATTTATACTTATTTTTGTATAATAAATCTAAACGTTTTTTAAGATTATCTAGGCCAATTGCAGCTGTGCTTTGTATAGATTTTTCATTGTAATGATTTTCGCAACTACAGGTTAGTTTATTTTCTTCAGCCTTAATATTTATATCAATAACACTATTAAAAATACTGTGCTTAAAAGCATTTTCTATAATGGTTATTAACAATAACGGTGCTATTTCATAACGTGCATTATCTGTTGAGGTTTGGTAATTAATTTGTTTGATTCCTTCTGTTCTAATTTTATGAAAAGCGATGTAATTGTCTATAAACTTAATTTCTTTCTCAAGATTTACCTTTTCAGCATTGCTTTCGTACAGCACATGTTTTAAGTTGTCTGACAATTTTAAAATCAAATCAGGTGCTTTGTCTGGTTTCTCAATCGCATACGAATAAATTGTATTTAGATTGTTAAATAATACATGCGGATTTATCTGTGATTTTAAGAATTTTAATTCCATTTCAGTTCTTTCCTGCTCTATTTTCAATACTTTTTCTGATTGATCTATGTATCGAAATAACATCCATATAAAAGAGAAAAACAAAAGTGGTGTTAAAGTCTGCCACAAATAATCACTTAAACATTTCATAATCGAACATCCGCAGCGCGCAAAAACATAACAATACAGTTGTGTTGCTAAAAACGAGATGAGTATAAAAATGAGGCTATAGAATAGATACCATTTCTTTTTCACGAAAAAAGGTAACAAAATTTGATTGTTTACATAAACGATAACAACAAGGATGAAAAAATACTGTAAAAACGGATTTTCAGCCCAGTAATAAGGTGTAAAAACAAATAGTGATACAAATACAAATAACACCCAAAAAAGTACGTGTATTAAGAGCTCTGCGCTGTGCTTTCTATTTAGTTTGATCATAGTTGATTGTAAGTAACTAAAATTAAGCCATTCGACAAAATTATAGGTACCAAAGGTTATTTACAAAGTACATACTGCCGCTTTTTAATGCGCTATTGCAGTTGATACCCTTTTTTTAGATGTATATACTTCTGATTTTTTTTAGATGTAAGAAATAAAGACTTTTGAGTAAAACTTAAAGAAATGAAAAAATCAACTATAATACTATTCTTGTTAATTATTAATGTTGCTTTCGGACAACAGATTAATAGCACAACAAAAGACAGTAAAGGCACATTGATGTTATTAGGTAAAACTGATAAAAATGCTTTTAATATTGATGATTTTTCTTGGTTTCAAGAAAATTACAATCAATATTTAACGAACGATAAAGTAGTTCGTCAATTAAAAAAATCTCTTTCAAATTATACAATTAAAGCTTTTTACGGAAGCTGGTGTGGCGATAGTAAAAGAGAAATTCCGAAATTTTATAAAGTAATAGATGAAGTTGGTTTTAATACTAATAAGTTGTCGATGATTGCTGTTGATAAAAAACCAGAAGCTTATAAAGCATCACCAAATGGTGAAGAAAAAGGATTAAATATTCACCGTGTTCCTACTTTTATTTTTTATAAAAATGATAAAGAAATTGGTAGAATTGTTGAATCACCAAAACAAGATTTCGAACGTGATATACTTACTATTATTAACGGTAAAAATTACACACCTAATTATATTGTTGTTGAGCGATTACACGCTTTAATGAAAGTAAAAACCATAAAAGAGCTACAAAAAGATGAAAATAACGTAGTGATTTCATTTTCTGAATTTACTAAAGGAAGTAGAGAATTAAATACATATGGCTATAAATTACTTAGATCTAAAAACACAGAAAAAGCATTGTTTGTTTTTCAACTAAACACTAAAATGTATCCATACAAATACAGTGTTTTCGATAGTTTGGGAGAAGCTTATTTTACTATTAAAAATTATGAGCAGTCATTAAAGAATTATAATAAGGTTTTACAATTAAAACCAAATGACGTCAATGCGCTATCAATGATTGAAAAGATTAAAAAAGTAATCTAATTTCATGCATGAAATTTAGAGATAAGAATATAACACTAAAATCCAAAATAGATGAAATCAATTTTAACATTAATCGCTGTTTGTTTAGTAACAATGGCTGCCAACGCACAAGAATTTAAATTTGTAAATACTACCATAGATTATGGAAAAATAACACAAGGATCAGAAAAGAAACGAGTTTTTGAGTTTACTAATACTGGCAACGCTCCTTTAATTATAAAACAAGTTGTATCCACTTGTGGTTGTGCTGTGCCAAAGAAACCAGAAAAGCCAATTATGCCAGGTAAAAATGGGAGTATAGAGGTTACTTATGATACTAATAGAATAGGCGGGTTTTCAAAAATGTTTACCATCATATCAAATGCAAAAATAAAAAGAACACGAGTAAAAATTAAAGGGTTTGTTGCAGGAAAAAATGCAATTGCTTCCAAATAAAAAAATCCCGAGTGAAAACTCGGGATTTTTTTATCTTGTTTTGATGAACTTATAGTATGATCTTAAAATAAATCTAATAATTTTAATTTACCTTTTACTAAGTGAAATAATAGATTGCTAAAATTACAACTGCTTAGCATCTAATTTAGTGAAAACGGTTATTAAAGTTTGTACTGCATCTAATGTAAATTGTTGATCTATGTTTTCATAAACATCGGTAGATTTATGATAATCTTGGTGATCTGGTACACCAAAATATATAAATGGAATGTCTTTTTTATAAAACGCTGCATGATCGCTAGAGTTTGTCCAATTTTCTGAATTATCTAAACCTTCATGTCCTATGAGTAGTTTAACTTCTCCTATATTATCAAATGAAGAGATTGTTTCTTTTAATACTGGAGAATAACGAGTTCCTACTGCGAATAATTCTTTACTATCACTTCTGGAAATCATATCAAAATTTAAATTTAAAACTATTTTATCTAAATCAATTACAGGATTATCGGCATAGTAGTAAGCACCCTTTAAACCTAGCTCTTCTGCATCAAAAGAAGCTAAAATAACATTATGTTTAGGAGGATTGTTTTTAAAATACTCAGCAAATGCAAATAAGGTGGCAACTCCCGAAGCATTATCATCAGCACCATTAAAAATTTCACCGTTTACTGTACCTAAATGATCGTAATGTGCAGATAATATAATGTATTTTTCCGTATGCTCAGTACCATTTATAAGGCCTAAAATATTAACAGCTTCATAACTTGTTCCTCCATCGAAAGTAAAAGTTTGCTCGAAATCTTCAAGAAGCGGTAACACATTTAAGTTTTCGAAGCGTTCTTTTATATAATCTTGGGTTTTTTTTGCTCCTTGAGTAGCTGTTTTCCTACCTTCAAATTCATCTGAAGACAAAACTTTAATATCATTTAATATTAAATCGGTTGTAAATTCATGTTTTATAGTAGGTGTAGAAAGGGTTTCTCCTTGACTTTCTGACTTACAAGAAACTACAAATACAACTAAAATACCTATAATTAAAAATTGGGCTTTTTTCATAATTGTTGAAATAAATTCAATGCTAAATTAAACAAAAAAATCCCGAGTGAAAACTCGGGATTTTTAATTTTATATAAAAAAGGGTTTATCCTTTTAAACTAGCTTTCATAAACTCGGTATTCATACGAGCAATGTTTTCTAATGAAATTCCTTTCGGGCATTCAACTTCACAAGCTCCTGTATTTGTACAGTTACCAAAACCTTCAGCATCCATTTGAGCTACCATGTTTAAAACACGATCTGTAGCTTCAACTTGTCCTTGTGGTAATAATGCATATTGACTTACTTTAGCTCCAACAAATAACATTGCCGATGAGTTTTTAC
This sequence comes from Tenacibaculum retecalamus, assembly GCF_027941755.1. Classification (NCBI taxonomy): domain Bacteria; kingdom Pseudomonadati; phylum Bacteroidota; class Flavobacteriia; order Flavobacteriales; family Flavobacteriaceae; genus Tenacibaculum; species Tenacibaculum retecalamus. Next base: position 2,699,888 of record NZ_CP115916.1, read on the forward strand.
AAGTTGCAACACAAGCACCACAACCAATACAAGTTGCTGCATCCATTGCGTCGTCGGCATCTTTTTTAGGAATTGGAATTGAATTTGCATCTTGGGTATTTCCTGAAGTGTTTACAGAAATATATCCACCAGATTGCTGAATACGTTCAAAAGAACTTCTATCAACAACTAAATCTTTAATTACAGGAAATGCAGCTGCTCTAAATGGCTCGATCGTAATGGTATCACCATCTTTAAACATACGCATGTGTAATTGACAGGTAGTTACACCTCTATCAGGACCATGTGCTTCACCATTGATATACATTGAGCACATACCGCAAATACCTTCACGACAATCATGATCAAAAGCAACAGGCTCATCACCTTTGTTGATTATTTGCTCGTTAAGTACATCCATCATTTCTAAGAAAGACATATGCTCAGAAATATCGGTTACTTGGTAATCGACCATCTTTCCCTTATCACTTGCGTTTTTCTGACGCCAAACTTTAAGTGTTAAATTCATAATATCTTCTTATTTGTATGAACGTTGTTTTAGTTCAATATCGTTAAACTCTAATTCTTCTTTGTGTAAAACTGCCTCTGCAGGTTCTCCTTTATATTCCCATGCAGCAACGTAAGCATAATCACTATCGTTACGTTTTGCCTCTCCTTTTTGTAATCCGTCTAATTCAACAGATTCTTCTCTAAAGTGACCACCACAAGATTCGTTTCTATTTAAAGCATCTTTTGCAAACAATTCTCCTAATTCTAAGAAATCAGCCACACGACCAGCTTTCTCTAATTCAGGGTTCATTTCGTTAGCATCTCCAGGAACTGTTACGTTTTTCCAGAAATCTTCACGTAAAGCTTTAATTTCTGCCATTGCTTCTTTTAAACCTTGTTCGTTACGAGCCATTCCACATTTTTCCCACATAATTTTTCCTAATTTTTTGTGGTAATAATCTACTGAATGTTCTCCTTTATTGTTGATAAAGAAATCTACACGTTCTTTAACTTCTTTTTCAGCTTGTTCAAACTCTTCTGAATCTGTTGATATTTTTCCGGTACGGATATCATCAGATAAATAATCTCCAATAGTATAAGGTAACACGAAATAACCATCAGCCAAACCTTGCATTAAAGCAGAAGCTCCTAAACGGTTAGCACCGTGATCAGAGAAGTTTGCTTCACCAATACAATACAATCCGTCAACGGTTGTCATTAAGTTATAATCAACCCAAACACCACCCATTGTATAGTGGGTTGCAGGGTAAATCATCATTGGAGTTTCATATGGATTTTCATCTACAATCTTCTCGTACATCTGGAATAAGTTTCCATATTTAGCTTCAACAATCGCTTGTCCTAATTCGTATACTTTTGCATCCGAAGGATTTGTAATATGCTGTAATTTAGCTTGTTCTTTTCCGTAACGGTCAATTGCCGATTTAAAATCTAAATAAACAGCTTCACCAGTAGCATTTACACCGTAACCAGCATCACAACGTTCTTTTGCTGCACGAGAGGCAACATCACGAGGTACTAAGTTACCAAATGCAGGGTATCTTCTTTCTAAATAATAATCTCTTTCATCTTCGGTTAATTGAGTTGGTTTTTTACGACCTTCTCTAATAGCCAATACATCTTCCATGTTTTTAGGAACCCAAATACGACCATCGTTACGTAATGATTCAGACATTAACGTTAACTTTGATTGATAATCACCTGAACGAGGAATACAAGTTGGGTGAATTTGTGTATAACAAGGGTTTGCGAAAAATGCTCCTTTTTTATGAATCTTCCAAGCTGCAGTTGCGTTTGATCCCATTGCGTTGGTTGATAAGAAATATACATTTCCGTATCCACCAGTAGCAATTACAACAGCATGTGCAGAATGGCGTTCAATTTCACCAGTAACTAAGTTACGAGCAATGATTCCACGAGCTTTTCCATCAACTAAAACAACATCTAACATTTCATGACGATTGAACATTTCAATCTTACCACGAGCAATTTGACGGTTCATTGCAGAATAAGCACCTAATAATAATTGTTGACCCGTTTGTCCTTTTGCATAAAAAGTACGAGAAACTAATACTCCACCAAATGAACGGTTATCTAACAAACCACCATAATCACGTGCAAAAGGAACTCCTTGCGCTACACATTGATCAATAATATTTGCCGAAACTTCTGCCAAACGGTGTACGTTTGCTTCACGAGAACGGTAATCTCCTCCTTTTACAGTATCGTAAAATAAACGGTAAAAAGAATCTCCATCACCTTGGTAATTTTTTGCTGCATTAATTCCTCCTTGTGCTGCAATTGAATGCGCTCTACGAGGAGAATCTTGATAAGCAAATGCTTTTACGTTGTAGCCTAATTCAGCCAAAGTTGCTGAAGCAGAACCACCTGCTAAACCTGTACCAACTACAATAACATCAATGTTACGTTTGTTAGCCGGATTTACTAAATCGATATGATTTTTATAATCTGTCCATTTATCTTTTAATGGACCTTTTGGTATTTTTGAATCTAAAGCCATACTTGTTTCGTATTAATGATTGAAATGATGAAATAAAGCAATGATGATAAATCCTACAGGAATACCAATTGCATACACTTTACAAAATGTTTTCAATCCTTTAGTGTATTTGTTATTTGCTCCAACCGATTGGAAAGCTGAAGTAAAACCGTGTAATAAATGCATCGATAAAAATACAAATGCTAAGATATAAGCTCCTACTCTAATAGGGTTTACAAATTTGTGTTGTAATTCTTCAAAGTATCTAAGTCCGCTATCAGCAACATTAGGGTCGATAAGACCAGACATATCTCCTTGAATAAATTTGGTGTTTAATTCTGGAAACCAGAAATCAATAAAGTGTAATACTACAAATGCTAAGATTGCGATACCAGACCAAATCATATTTCTACTCATCCAAGTAGAATTTGCTGCACCGTTATTTTTCGCATAACTAATTTTACGAGCACTGTTATTTTTTAATTCTAAGATGAATCCCATTACAAAGTGAAACACTACACCAATAATCAAGACTGGTTGCATAACATATTGAATTAACGGGTTGGTTCCCATAAAATGAGATAACTTGTTAAATGTTGCTCCGTTGTCAGGAAAAATTGAGGTGATGTTTATTGCAAAATGTTGTAATAAAAAGAACATCAAGAAGAACGCCGAAAGTGCCATGGCAAATTTTCTTCCAATAGAAGATTTTAATAATCCCATTATTTTGTTTGTTATATTAAATATATAACACAAATTTAAGGGGTACGTACTACTTGCACAAATTTTGCGAATTGTTTTATTAAATATTTAGAATGGGTTTAAATAGTTTTATTCTTTTTTAGTTTTTATTAATTAATTTAAAATGATATTTTATAACTGATATTTGGAATCATCAACGCTTCTCTGTGTTCTTCTACTTTATTACTTTTAAGATTATAACGATATCCTTGGTATTCTTTAAAGTTTGTTGCATTAAGAATTTTTAGCGATAGTCTTTGTGTTGTTTTCTTTTTGTACCATTCATAATTAACAGTAAAATGTGATATGAATCCAGCGCTAGTTTGTTCAGTAAATGGTGTTGTTTCATTGTAAATGGCATCTTTTTTATCTAAAGAAGCGGCATTATCAATAATAGAATGTCTATCACCACCTTGATAACTTAATTTAAAATTTACACCAAGTAAATTTTGTTTATGCTTTCCGATTCTAAACTCTTTACCAACCAAAGCATTAAATAAGTAGTTTTTATTGTAGCGAGTATTGTACCATTTTTCAGAATCTGTTTTGTATTTAGAATTAAAAACAGAACCAGATATTAAATAATAAAAACCATTGTTAATGTATTGTTCTAGCGTTAAATCTAGCCCGTAATTCTTTCCTTTTCCTGAATTAATGTAAGCATTATTAATAAACCAGTCACTTTGCAAGTTTAAAAGTGAAGTAGTACTATTCTTAATAATAGGAATGTTATAGAGATGTTGATAATATGGTTCGATTTTTAAATGTAACTTTTCTGTAATGTTCCAATCGTATGCCAATACAAAATGATGTGCTTTTGAAAAATCTAAGTCCTTGTTAGCTTGTAAAGAGGTTGAGTTTATTGTATTTGCAAAATAGATATTCAAGGCTTCAATTCTACTGTGTAGTCCGTAACCAAAACTTAATTTATTATTTTCGTTTAATTGATAACTTAAACCAAGGCGAGGTTCAATTGTAAAATTATTATTTAACGTAAATAATTGCGTATTTATACCAGCGTTTATTTTCCATTTTTTTAAGGAAAAAGAAGAGTTTGTATAGGCAGAGGCTAAAGAGGTAAAACCATTTTCTGAAACTATGGATTTTAGATTATTTGTGCTATCATCAGTTTCTTTTAAATCTATATTATAACCTAAGCCTCTTATGGTAACACCTGTTTTGTTTGTGTGTTTTGAGCTAAATTTTTTATTAAGGAAAGATTTAAAAGTAATATTATAATTACTATTATCTATTTTGTTTTTTGGTTGTAATATTGATGCATTGTCAAGTCTATCGGTTTTTAAGTTTAGACCATTTGTAGATACTGCTAAAGTCGTATTTAAATAAGCCAAGTTTTTAAATACCATTTTATGATTTATTCCAAACGCACCCATGTATTGTTTTGCTTTTTGTTTTTCAATATCAGTATAATAGTTACGTTCATTTACTTTAGTTTTTGGTGAACTTCCCGATTTATCTAGTAAACCAATTCCCCAAACAGAAAATTTACCAGATTTTCTGGTGTGAAAGTTTAATTTAAAAGACAAGTCTTGGTAGTTTGTTCCTTTAGCATCTTCTGGAAGTAGCGATGACATTAACGCTAGTGTAGAATATCTGTAATTTACTAAATAAGAAGAATTATTGTTTTTTGTTAAAGGACCTTCTGATGCAAAATCGATTCCAATGGCACCAACGTCTATACTGTGTTCATGTTTTGAATTATTCCCTTTTCGCATTCTAATATCAAAAACACCAGATAACGCATTGTTGTATTCTGCAGGAAAAGCACCTGTGTAAAAATCAGAATTTGCTAATAAATTACTACTTAAAGCTGTTAGTCCACCACCACCAAAAACACCTAAGTTTGCAAAATGATTAGGGTTTGGTATTTCTATTCCTTCAATTTTCCATTGTAAAAATTTTGGAGCATTACCTCTTATTACAATAGCGTTATTATCAACGCTACTAGAAACACCCGGAAAAGAAGAGGCTAAGCGAGCAGGGTCGTCAAACCCTCCTGCGTATCTATTTGCTTCTTCAACACTTAGCATTCGAGCACTAACTGTTGCCATTTTATTAATTGGTTTTTCTTTAACAACTCTTGGTTTTAAGACTACCTCATCTAATGAGTAGGCGTTTTCGGTAAGCCCAATTGATAATATAACCTCTTTAGATGATGTAACAACAACCTCTGGTTTTATAATTGCTTCATAGCCTATGTGAGATATTTCTAAATCATATCGACCAATGGGAACTTTTTTAATAGTAAAAGCTCCATCAAAATCAGAAACAACTCCTATGGCTGGATCTGTATTAAGAAGTACTATTGATACACCTGGAATTGGTTGTTGAGAGGAAGTGTCTACTATTTTTCCTTTAATACTTTGTGTTAAACTTTGGGCATTTAAAATAAGTGATAAAAATAAAAAGAAGGGTACTGAAATATACTTATGCATTCTGAGTCGTAATTTATGTGAGTTATAAAATTAGTACGACTGCTAGTTTTTTATGTTCTGAGTTATCTAATCGAACCAATTTTTAACCCGATTGTAATCAGTTGTTTTTTAAGTTGTTGATGTGTTTTTTTGGTGCGTGTTTATAAAGAAGAACTACTTTTTTTGAATTCAGAAGGTGTTTGAGCGCTAATTTTTTTAAAGGTAGTATTGAATGAAGTTTTAGAGTTGAAACCAGATTCATAAGCAATGCCAAGAATAGATATATGGTTGTAGTCTTTGTTTAAAAGTAGTTCTTTTACTCTTTGAACTCTGTATCTATTAACGAACCAAAAGAAATTTTCATTGAACCCTACGTTAATTACATATGAAAGTTGATGAGGAGTAATTTTTATCAATTTAGCTAAGCTTACCAGCGTTAATTCCGTATCGAGATAAGGTTTTTTATTTTCCATAACATCAATAAGTTTAGATTTGGTAAGTACTAAATTTTCATCTGAAATAATTTTCCTTTTTTTGGGTGTGGGTTGTTGTTCGGTTTTAATAATAAGATTCCTTTCTTTTTCATTTAAAAGAAAAATTTCTTTTTGCTTAAGTGTATTAGAGGCAACAAAAAATATAATTAGTATCGATACAATATTGGCCATTACATTTAAATATTCTCCATTAAAAGCTAAATTGTAAATCCCGATAAAAATACTAAGTAAAAATATAGCAATAATAATATACTCTATCCATTTAAGATCTACTTCGTTTGTATTAGATGAGAATAAGCGAATACTCTTTTTGTGATGTTGAATCTTTATGTAAGAATATATAGTGAAATATAGTGCCTGAATAATAATGAGTATACTTAATAAAGAAGGTATTAAGGTATTGTGTTTGTTGTAACTTTGAAAAATTAAACCAATAAGGAATGTGAAAGGTAAGATAGTGTATATGAGTTCCTTTTTTTTGAATTTAAAATCTGGATTTGAATAATATTCGATGCTAAAATAAAAGACCAAAGGTGTTAGAAATTGAAAGAATCGAAGCGGTATTAAGGGTATATTATTAAGTGGATTAAAACTTGTTAGAATAAATATTTCCTCAAGCCAAAAAGTAGACCATAAAAAAAGAAATACGCCGAACCATAAATTTGCTTTTTTATTAACTTTTAATGGATTTATGATTAATAGAAATGAAAGCAAAATTAGAGCACCGTATATAATAATTAGTATGAATGAATTTATTCCGCTCATTAATATCTTTTGTTAGCTATGTTCTATGGTTTATGTAAGCAATAACGAAGTTATTAGAAAAAAATTGAAAATCAAATTAAACTTAGCAAGGTGGCAAGCTCTTTTGGTTTTTCTAGAGGAATCATATGTCCACAATTTTTAATAAAAAGATACTTTCCTTTGTGTATTTTATTAGCGAATTCTTTTAAAATTGTAGCAGAAGCAAATAGATCGTTTTCAGCAGCAATGAATACTATAGGTGTATGTAGTTCAGAAACTTGTTTAGCTATGTTTAGCCTAGAAGATGTGGTTTTTAATTGACGAATTAAAACGGATTTACCTAAATCAGTATCCATTTTTTTTATAACTGATATAATTGTTTCGTTTTTGTGATTACGAGGGTGTAAAAATTGTTGAATTCTTTGTTTTGATATTCCTTTATAGGTGTGTTTTTCTAAAAAATCAATAGTGCTTTTTCGTAATTGAATTTCCTTTTCATTTAATCCGTATACATTCGCGGCAATAATTACTAGTCTTTTTATCTTTTCGGGATAATGAACTGCAAAGTTTAATGCAGAAAACCCACCTAAAGAAAACCCTACAATTATAGCAGGGGCATTAATTTTGGAAAGAATTGTTTTATTTATTTCATCAAAAGATGTTGCAGAAGTAATATCAATATGAACAGGTGTTACATTTTTTAAATTAGGAAAAACGAATTGCCATAAATCAATAGTGCACATCGTACCAGAAATAAAATATACTTTTTGCATTATAAATTAGGAACTCTTTTTTCTTTAAAACTAACATTCAATATTAAACAACAAATCAAACTAATTAAAACACCTAATTTTATATTGAGTTAAGCACTAAAAATGTCTCAATTCGTTGAAATTACTAACCAATAATTTTAGTGAAGAACCAGCAGATATTCTAAGTGTAGTGCCAACACCATACTTTATTTTATTTATCTGTTCTAGTAAGCGCGTTGCTTTTAATGACGCTAAGTTACTTATGTCTCTATTGGTTTGTTTGAAATTAGAAGATTTTTCAATAAGTTTTTTATAACGTAACTCTAATCTAGTGGTGCTTTTATCGTTTTCAAATCTAGTTGTCATAAATTATGAATTTATATATTCTACTAAAGATAGTAAAAATATTATATTCTACAATTAACTAATAGGGCTTATGTTGTTAAAGAACTCTTTAATAACTGTTCTTTACCTCAATAACTCGTCTAAGTATAAATCAACTGTACACATGGGTACCCAAAATGAAGTATACTTTTTATAATTTGTCTATGTAAACATAAGGTGATTTTATGTGTTTAAGGTACTTAAATCATCAATTACTCTAACGGAATTACCATTTCTTCAGCTTTTGCAGGCAATATTTCAGTAATTCGTTGTATAATAATAAACACAATGAAGTCAGAAAAAAAACACGGAATAGGAATAGCGCTCGGAGCAGCAATAGGAGTAGCACTTGGAACAGTTATAATTTTAGTTACAAATAATTTGAAAATTGGTATTGGTGTTGGAACAATTTTAGGAATAGCGATTGGAGTTATTTTTAAATTAAAAAGATATCCTAAATTAAAATGGACGTTAATTTCAATTACAAGTTTACTGGTAATATTTGTTGTTTTCGGAATATGGTTTTTGAGTTTACTTCCCAGAGAAGAAATGAGAAAAAGAGTAAGAGTATCAGAAACAGGTTCATTTGAAAATCTTTCTTACTTATCTAAGAATGTTATCCCAAAACGCGGAAAAATATTAGCAATAGTTACCAGTAGTAATACTATGGGAAGCAGCAGGAAAAGTACAGGTTATGAATTAACAGAGTTATCAAGAGCTTATTATGTATTTGAAGCCAATGGTTTTGAGGTTGATATTGCAAGCCCTTTAGGTGGTGAACCACCTGTAGTTATTGATGATGACGATATGGGAAAATTTGATTATGCATTTTTAAAGGATTCCATTGCGCAATATAAAACAAGCCATACAATTGCCATGAATGATGTTGTTCCTGATGATTATGAAGCCGTATTTTTTGTTGGAGGAAAAGGTGCTATGTTCGATTTTCCAAACAATAAAGCAATCCAATCTTTAATTCGTAATTATTATCAATCAGATAAAGTTGTTGGTGCAGTTTGTCACGATCCAGCAGCATTGGTAAATGTAACTTTAGATAATGGGCGACCTCTAATAGAGAATAAAAAAATAAGTAGTTTCACGAATAAAGAAGAGTTGCTTTTAATTCCTGATGCAAAAACAATATTCCCTTTTCTTTTACAAGATAAATTGACTGCTCAAGGAGCACAATTTAATGAAGGCGGAATGTATTTGGAGAAAATTAGTCATGATAAAAACTTGGTAACTGGCCAAAACCCTTGGTCTACATGGTTATTAGCAGAAACTATGATCAAACAATTAGGTTACACACCAAAATATAGACGAATTACTGCTGAAGAAAATGCTGTAAAAGTATTACAAGTTTATGAAAGCCAAGGGGCTGAAAAAGCGAAAGCTTTAATTAAATCAATGGCATCTCAAGAGAATATGCCAATGGCTAGAGATTTTATTGTATCTCATAGTATAATTGCTGCGATGGAAGTGCGAATGGGACATTTTTTTGGTTTACTGGGTTTAATTTCTTACGCAAAAAAAGTATCAAAAAATTAATACTAATTTAAGATGAAAAGAAGATTTGTAAAAATATTCAAAGGATTTTCCCTTTTTATAGGAATACTATTAATCATAATTACAGCTGCCGTTTTATGGCCTATGCCAACAATAGAAGCTCCAAAAAAAAATGCAGAAATCTTAATAAAATCAATAGATATAATTGATGTTAGAACTGGAGAAGTCTTAAGAAATAGAGATGTGTTAATTGAAGGAAACCTCATTAAGTCAATAGATACAATAGGAATCATAAAAGTAGCCAAATCAATTTTTACAATTAACGGTAAAGGGAAGTATATGATTCCAGGGTTATGGGATATGCATACGCATTCTAATCATCATTCTCCTTGGTTACATCACCCATTGTACATTGCAAATGGTGTTACAGGTGTAAGAGAAATGTCTGGAACTTTAGATAAAAAAGATAGTTATTGGGTTGGTAGTAACGAACGTTTGAAATGGAATAATGACTTACTGGATAATAAAAGAATTACACCGAGATATGTTTTACAAAGTAGTTATCAAATAGATGGAAAGTCATCTGTTCCATGCGGTTTTCCATCATTTTTTAGATTAGAAAATACAAATGATATTCCCAAGATTTTAGATTTTTATAGAAAAGAGAATGTTGATTTTATTAAGGTGTATCAGCAAATAAAACCAGATTCATATAGGAAATTAGCAGCTGAAGCACCAAAATACGGAATACATTTAGCAGGACATAAACCCATGTTTTTAAGTTTAAAAGAAGCAATACACCTTGGTCAAAAAAGCTTTGAACATGGAAGGATTTTTATGTTTGAGTCTTTTCCGAAAGCCGACAGTTTAAAAAATCCTGATAACTGGAAAGAGTTCTATTCTAAATCAAAAAAATCTATAACATCAGGCTATGATGAAAGCATAGCAATACAATTGATGGAATTAATGAAAGAAAAAAATGCGTATTGGACACCAACTTTACAAACCTTAAAGTTCGAGGCGAATGCTCACAAAGAACAATTCTTATACAATCCGAATCTTAAATATGTAACACAAGTAAGAAAGAAGTTATGGTGGGGAATTGACGCGAATAACAATAAAAAAAGAAATGTATCGGCTGAAGGTAAAAATGTAAGCAAAGACTTTTATAAGGCTTTAAAAATACAAGTGAAAAAAGCAAGTGATATTGGAGTTCCAATAATGACAGGTACAGATGTAACCGATAGTTATACGTTTGCGGGTTTTAGTGTGCATGACGAATTATATGACTTAACAGAAAGCGGACTGTCTAATTTAGATGCATTGCAAACTGCAACAATAGTGCCTGCTCAATATGCAAATTTACAAACTAGTTACGGTTCTATTGAAGTAGGAAAAATGGCTGATTTAATTATCCTAAATGACAATCCGTTAGAAAATATAAAGAACTCAAAGAAGATAAATGCTGTCTTGTTAAATGGTGTTTTATACGATTCTAAAAAGATTCGTGAATTAAAAGAGTTTACAGAATCTATTGCATCAAGTTTTCACATCAATGTAAAAGCGTTTAAAAGTCTTATCGGTAGTCCGTTAATTAGAGTTCAGTTTGCAGATTAAAAACATTTATTTTTGGTTGATATAGAAAGTGAAAATCCTTAGTGATTTGTGCTTTATTTTTGGTTAAAAAACTTAAATTTGATAAAAATATTTTATTGAGTTTTCTAGAGATACTTCTTGTTATTGTTAGTAGTGCAGGGCTTTTACATGGTGTATTATTTGCTTTTTATTTGTGCTTTTTTAAAAAGAAAAAGATGCTAACCAACCTTTTATTGGGGTTAATTTTAATTTTTATGGCTTTCAGAATAGGGAAGTCTGTAATGATGAATTTTGGCGATGATTTAGAGCCGATATTTATTGTTGCAGGATTAGCAACTATGCTTTTTATTGATCCCTTATTAAGGTGGTATGTGTTAGGAATGATACAACCTGGTTTTAAGCTGTTAAAAAGTTTTGTTGCCGAATTAATCCCTTTTCTTTTAATTTTTATTTCAAGTTTTTTTATAACAAAGGAATGGTTTGATGACAATAATAAAACAGCAATAATCTTATTTGGTAGTGTTCTTGTCTTTATTTACCTGCATTTTGCTTTTTATATATTTTTATCGTGGAACACTCTAAAGAGAGCAAAGAAAAACTATCTTAAAGAGAAATCAACTAAATCACAAAAAGCAATATTTGATTGGTTGCAATTCTTGATTATTGGCTTTGTTATTATTTGGTTTTCATATGTACTTAATGTTTTAGATAATGAAGTCCCTTATATTATTGATCCTATAACGTATTCTTTAGCCATTTATTTTTTAAGCTATAAAGCATTCCGATTAAAAACTACTGAGATTGATGGAGAATCTTTTAAAGAGAATGATAATACAGAATTATTTAATAAAATTTCCAAATTAATTGTTGATGAAAAATTATACCAAGAATCTGATTTATCACTTTCGAAATTAAGTAAATTGATTGGGCAAAGCACACAAAAAACCTCTTCAGTAATTAATCAGTATGCGAAAAGGAATTTTAATGATTTCATCAATTATTATCGAATTCAAGATGCTAAAAAAATCCTTTCTAATCCAGAAAGTAAAAAATACACAATTTCCTCAATAGCTTTTGACACAGGTTTTAGTAGCTTATCTTCTTTTAATAGTGCTTTTAAAAAGTTTGAAAAAACAACACCATCTTCATATAAAAAAGTATTCTTTAACGAGGAGGAATAGACTATAAAGATTCACAAACTATTAACAATAAATGCATATTGCTTTTAATTAAATAATGATAGTTTCGCAATAACTATAAAATTATAATAAAGCGAATTTTAAACGATGAAAACATTATTTAAATCTATCATTTGTATTTGTCTGAGTGCAATTAGTTACGGGCAAACCCAAAAAACTATAAAGCATACTACTACCTCTAATTTTAAGGTTACTCGCATTACAGAAAATGTATATAGCATTGTTTCACCATCATTTGGTTTACCTACGCCAGGAAACAAAGGTTGGAATTCTAATAGTCACTTTGTAATTACTAAAAAAGGAGTGCTACTTTTTGATACTGGATCTTCTGAATTAATAGGTAACAAAATTAAAAAGGCTATTAAATCTGTAACCGACAAACCTGTTCGTTGGGTGATTAATTCGCACAGTCATGCAGATCATTGGTTCGGTAATGCTGCGTTTATTAATGAAGATGTTGAAATTATTGCAAGTAACCAAGCAATGACAACAATGAAAAAACATGGACAACCGTCTTTAGAATTTTACACTAAAGTAACTAAAGGTACAATCGGATCTACCAAACTTGTATATCCAACTTTGTTGTTGACGCAAGGGGAAAAACGTAACTTTGGAGGAATAGATGTTGAGTTCATTTTTTCTAACGATGGACATTCTCCAGGAGATATTTTAATGTGGTTGCCGAAACAGAAAATCATATTTGGCGGAGATGTATTAAGTTCAGATTGGATGCCGGTTATTACGGGGCATGGAAATGTTCCAAATTTAATTAAAATCCTTTATACCATTGCAAAGTTAAACCCAAATATTGTTTTAACAGGGCATGGAGAAGCTACCACTGTTAAGTCTGTAAAACGAGATGCAGATTTATTATCAAGCGTTTGGAAACAAGTAAAGGAGGACTATAAAAATGATAAAAAATTTAATGAAACTTTGTTAGATATTAGAGTTAAATTGGAATCAAAATATAGACTCCTGTATAAAGATTTTGTCTCAGAAATTGAGCGACATATCAAATTAATGTATAAGTTTCAGGAGTAGAACACTTCTATTTTAATAAAAATTTTAAAATATCGCCAACGCTAGTTTTAAAAAAAATATAATAAATATTATTTTGCAGAATTTACCAAGCATTTATTATTTTCTCATTTCCTTTTTAAGGATTCTTTAGTAGTCAACTTACCATCACAAGATATAAAACGTTCTTGGAACCTTTTTTAATCACTTTTAGTATAGAGTTGATAAACTTTACAAATCAATCCTTTTTAGAAGTTTCACTACCTTTTCTAGTTAAAGAAAGTACTATTTCATTATTGAATAAATCCATATAATGAATAACACCGTCTTCTAATTTGTTCTTCCTGAAAATAGAGCTGCGTTTTTATCTATTTTTTGACGTAAACTAGCTATCCAAAAAGCATCTACTTGTCCGCCTGAAGCATCGCCATCTAATGATGGTGTTTTATTCTCGAATCACTAATTCTATTAGCTTCTATAGAAATAATTTGTATCTTTTTTCTTTAAAAGGATGAAAATAATACCAAGCTTTTTTAGAAGGATCTCTGTTAGCTAATTGTATTTTTTCGACCAAGAATAAAACTATGTAAAACAATGGCCATTCAAGATATAAGGACTTATAAATATCAAGATATTTTTTCATTGCAAACTGTAGCATTTGAAAAAGCTTGTGTGGTAAATAAACCACAACAAATAAGTGTATATAAAATTTTTTGGATTAAAGAAGGAACAGGAACGTATAATATTGATTTCGAATCGTATTCTTTTGATGGTGGAGTTTTGTTTTTTTTATCACCAGGGCAAGTTTTTTCGGTAGATTCTGAAAAGATTAGTGAAGCCTATCAATTAAGTTTTATTCAAGATTTTTATTGTATTCAAACGCACGATTCAGAAATTGCCTGTAATGGGGTATTATTTAATAATGTGTATGAAACCCCATTTGTAAAACCAAATGAGAAGGATATTTTAAAATTAAGTTTGATAATTGACAATTTGATAGATGAATTCGAGAATACAGAAACTGCCCAATATGATATGTTACAAGCCTATTTAAAGCAGTTTATTATACATTCCGTTCGCATACGAAAAGAATATCATGTTGTAAAAGAAGATATAGAAACTAAGTTATTTAAAGATTTTAGTTTGTTAGTAGAGCAGAATTTTAAAAAATTACATAGTGTAACTGATTATGCAAATCGTTTAGGAATTTCTCCAAAGTCATTAACAAAGCACTTTCAAAAAACAAAAACTGATACTCCGAGTGACTTTATTAAAAATAGAATTATAATTGAAGCAAAACGTCAATTACTCTACTCTACAAAAGCCATTAAAAATATTGCTTTCGATTTAGGTTTTAATGATCCAGCTTATTTTTCACGTTTTTTTACCAAAGCGACAGGGCAATCTCCAAAACAATTTCAGCAAGATCAAAAAACATAAACACCTTTAAAAATAAAACAAAAAAACTCGTAACACACAAGGGCTACGAGTAAGAATTTTTTCATTAAGGGGATGTTATTATTTATGGGGGTGCAATATATAGGGTGTACATTACATGTAATAACATTACAAATATATAGGCATTTTATAATTCCCACATTAACATGTGTTTATAATTATTAAAAAGCTCACAACACAACTGAGTTCCAATTAGCCTAGTGTTTACATGTGTTTTCCTTGATGTCCAAGTTATAAGAACCTTTGTCCATTTTTAAAACCTTCTTCTCGTCGCATCTTTGTACCATAATTATTAGCCAATGGTTTTTACGGTTAATTTAAAAGATAAAATTATGAAAACAACAGAAAATAATCAATGCCCAAATTGTTGGGGATATCAAGAATACAATGAGCAATTTCCTGAAAGAGAAATGTGTAATTGTGAAGAAACAAAATAATAATTTTAAAAACATACAAAGATGAATACGAGAATTAAAACATTAAATCCAGAAACAACAACAGGTAAATCCAAAGAATTATTTGATGCCGTTCAAAACAAATTAGGATTTATTCCTAACCTAATTAAAGTATTTGGTAATTCACCAGCAACATTACAAACCTATTTAAGTTTAGGAGAATTAACTGCAAGTGGAAATTTCTCAAATAAATTTAGAGAGCAGTTAGCATTAGCAATTGCTGAAGAAAACGAATGTAACTATTGTTTATCTGCACATACTGCAATTGGTAAAATGAATGGTTTAACCGATGCTGAAACGGAACAAAACAGACAAGGTTTAGCTACTGATGAAAAAGTACAAGCGGGTTTAAATTTTGCACAAAGTATTACTAAGAATAGAGGTGTTGTAAGTTCTGATGAAATAGCAGCAGCAAAAATAGCTGGATATAATGATAGTGATATTTTAGAAATCGTATTAAACGTAGTTTCTAATACATTAACAAACTATGTAAACCATATCGCAAATACAGAAGTTGATTTTCCAAGTGTAGAAGCTGGTAAGTTTACAGTAAAAGCTTAATAAAAATTTGAAAAGTTTATTTATGACAAATTAGTTATAGTAAATCTCATTCCTTAAATAAATATATAATTATAAAACCCAATCAAATGAAACGTATTATCGCAATTTTAGTATTAGTATTAAGTGTTAGTTTTCAAGCAAACGCTCAAGAAGCAAAAAAAATATCTTTAGAACAAATAAAGGGTGAGTTCACTAAAAAATCATTAACATTAAGTGAAGGAACTTACATTTTTGAAATCTCTAATAATAATGTAGGTCACGATGTTGGTTTTGTGTTAGCACCTAAAGGAAAAGTAGAAGCAGAAAACCACATTAAAGATGCCTATGTTACTTCTTTGGTAAAAAACAATGCAAAATCTACTTCAAAAAAAGTAACCTTAAAAAAAGGTGAATATGTGTATTTTTGCCCTTTAAATCCAACACCTCAATATACTTTAACAGTTAAATAATTTTCTATTTAACTGTTAGTTCATAAAAAACCTCACAATTATAAACTGCCCCCAAAAAGTTAGACACTATTTGGGGGTGTTTTTATGAGGAGAAAACTGCCTTTCTTTAGGATAGGAGAAACTTAAGTTGAGGAATTTTATTTTCTATTATTTTTTTCATTATTTACCTGACAAAGTTAAAACAGCTTGTTCTTCTAACGTGGATAACACTTCTATCATCTTGAAAAACATGACGAAAGACAGCTATTTGTCCACTAAAATCGTCGCTATTTAATAAAGGTTATTTTAATTGAATCGGCTACTCTATAGACTTCTTTAGAAATCATTAGTTTAAAAGGGTGGAATAAAACCCGTTTTTTGATACGAAAGTTTTTTAAATTATTTCTAATTAGATTGTGAGACTGTAATAGCACTAAAAAAATACATAAATAACTGCTACGCAAAACTGATTTAATTTTAAGTCAAAAATATTCTTGTATTTGGTTAAAACTAAGATCAAAGAATTATTATTTAAAAAACAGGCATAAAAAAAACCCGTAACACACAAGTTAAGGGTTGTTTTTTAAGGGGATGTTATTATTTTAGGGGGTTATAACATATAGGGGTATGTTATACATAACAACACTACAAATATAGTGCGATATTACAACTAAAACGTTTACATAGGTTAATAAATCGTTTTTTAATAAAGAAAAATCCCTTAGTAATTCACTAAAGGATTTTAAACTATTACTTATTCATTATATCTTCAATTTCATCTGCATCAATAGGTATATTACGCATTAAGTTAAAAGGATCTCCTTTTTCTTGAATAACTATATCATCTTCTAAACGAATACCAAAACCTTCGTTAGGTATGTAAATACCAGGTTCAACAGTAAAAACCATATTTGCTTCCATAGGTTGGTGTAATAATCCGTAATCATGCGTATCTAAGCCCATATGGTGCGAAGTACCGTGCATAAAGTATTTTTTATACGCTGGCCAATTTTTATCTTCATTTTGTACATCAGCTTTATCTAATAAGCCTAAACCTAACAATTCTGAAGTCATTAATTTACCCACTTCAACATGATAATCAGCCCAAATAGTTCCTGGAACTAATAATTTTGTTGCATCGTTCTTTACACGATTTACAGCGTTATATACTGCTTTTTGTCTGTCAGAAAAACGACCAGAAACAGGAATAGTTCTTGACATATCAGAAGAATAATTTGCATATTCTGCACCAACATCCATCAAAATTAAATCACCTGCTTTACACTGTTGATTGTTTTCGATATAATGCAATACATTGGCATTGTTACCAGAAGCAATAATTGGTGTGTACGCGAATTTTTTAGAGCGATTTCTAATAAACTCATGAATAAACTCAGCTTCAATTTCATATTCCCAAACACCTGGCTTTACAAAATCTAACACGCGTCTAAAACCTTTTTCGGTAATATCACAGGCTTTTTGTAGCAAGTCTAGTTCTATTGGGTCTTTTAATGAGCGTAAACGTTGTAAAATAGGATTACTTTTAGCTACCGAATGTGCTGGATATTTTGTTAGTAACCATTTTGTAAAACGAGCTTCTCTTGTTTCTGTTTCTACAGTAGCACGATAATGTTCATTCGTATTTATATAAACAGTTTCAGCAAGTGCCATCATTTCTGCGACTACTTTTTCTAAATCTTGCAACCAAAAAACAGTTTTAATACCTGTTGTTGCTAATGCTTTTTCTTTCGTTAATTTTTCACCTTCCCAAACTGCAATATGCTCATTTGTTTCGCGTAAAAATAACACTTCGCGTAAGTTTTCTTTCGGACAATTAGGAAACAGTATTAAGATACTTTCTTCCTGATCTACACCACTTAAAAAAAAGATATCGCGATGTTGTTCAAACGGAAGCATACTATCAGCACTTACCGGATATACATCATTAGAATTAAAAACAGCTAAACTATTTGGCTTCATTTGCGCCATAAAGTTTTTACGGTTTTTTATAAATAAGTCACGATTTATTGTATTGTATTTCATAATAAGTTTAATTAAAGTGATAAACGTGCTTCAAAAATAAGAAAAGATACTATGCAAATATTAGCCATTTGGCGCTATTTTATATTCTTTCGAATTCTACTCATGTGCCTGGTAGAAATTCCTAAAAAAGAAGCTAAGTAATGTAGCGGAACTTCTTGTAATAGCTTAGGTTCGTTTGTTAATAGTTTATTGTAGCGTTCTTCTGGACTAAGTGTAAGTAAATCGATGCGATAATCATCAATTAAAAAAATCTGATTTTCAATTAAATTATAATAGAATTGATGAAAAGCAGTGTTATTCTCTAACAAATATTTAAAATCATCTACCAAAAGTATTTGCAAATTACAATCGCTTAAAGCTTTAATATTTTTGCGTGATGGTGTTTTTTGCAAGTAACTTTTTAAGGCAGAAGTACACGAGTTTTTTAAAGCTAAATAGGTGGTTTTTTCTTCTTCGGATATTTCGATAGCGTGTTGTAAAATTCCACTTTCTATGAAACAAAAGTATTTGCAAACATTCCCTTTTTTAACTAAAAAACTATTTTTAGTTAATGTTAGTGGTTTAAAAAAACTCAAAATCTCAGAAACTTGACTTTCAAGCTTCTGAGATTTTAATATACTTTCTATGTAAGAAGAAAAATTCATTTAAATTTTATCTTCTTCTATTTTTCTTTGGAGCTCCGTCACTTCTTCTTGAAGGATCGCTAGGACGAATTCTTTTAGGCTTCCTAGCTCCTTCAGTAGCACCTCTATGAGTAGCGCCTACCCCTTTTTTCTTTCCGTTTCCAGATTTTTTCTTTTGAGTAGCAGCTCTTTTAGGTCCCGCAGTATCGGTAGGTTCATAACCTTCAATAACTTCGGTCTTTAATTTTTGCTTTAGTATTTTCTCTATTTCTTTTTGATATTCAGTTTCTTCACTACAAACTAAAGAAATAGCCTCCCCTTTAGCTCCTGCTCTACCAGTTCTACCAATTCTATGTACATAATCTTCAGGTACATTTGGCAATTCAAAATTTATAACGTGTGGTAATAACGGAATGTCAATACCACGAGCAGCAATATCAGTAGCTACTAAAACACGAATAGAGTTACTTTTAAAGTTTGCCAATGCTTTTGTACGTGCACCTTGACTTTTATTTCCATGAATTGCAGCAGCAGAAACCCCTGCTTTTACTAACTTTTCGGTTAATTTATTAGCTCCGTGTTTGGTTCTTGTAAAAATTAAAACCTGACTCCAATTACCATCTTTTATTAAATTAATAACAACTTCAGTCTTTTTACCTTTATCTACCGCGTAAGCTTTTTGAGAAACTTTATCGGCAGTTGAGTTTTGCGGAGCAGCTTCAACAGAAACGGGATTTCTTAAAATACCTTCTGCTAATCTTTTAATTTCTTTAGAAAAAGTTGCAGAAAACAGTAAGTTTTGACGCTTTGTAGGCATAAAACTGATGATTTTGTTAATATCTCTAACAAAACCCATATCTAGCATTCTATCTGCTTCATCTAAAATAAGTACTTCTATTCTTTTAAATGATACTGCTTTTTGATCGTGTAAATCTAATAATCTACCAGGTGTTGCTACTAAAATATCAACGCCTTGACGCAATGTTTTTATTTGACTTGCCGCTTTTACACCTCCAAAAACTACGGTAGATCTTATATCTAAATATGTACTATATTCTCTTACATTATCGTAAACCTGAGCTGCTAATTCTCTAGTTGGTGTTAAAACTAAAGCTCTTACAGGTCTGTATTTTGGGTGTTTTGTTTCTGATAAATATTGTAAAACAGGTAATGTAAAACCAGCGGTTTTTCCAGTTCCTGTTTGTGCTGAAGCCAATACATCTTTTCCGTCTAAAATATGTGGTATTGCTTTTGCTTGTATTGGTGATGGAGTATCGTATCCTTTTTCTTTGATGGCTTTTAATAACGCATCAGATAATCCTAAAGATTTAAATGTCATATATATTATTTTAGAAACACTGTTAAAAAGAGTGTTTCTATGAAGATGCAAAGGTACTGCTATTTATTAGGAAGTATCTAAATTAAAAAGACGCCTATTAAGACGTCTTAATTTGTTTAATAATTCAAAATTATTTTTTCATTGCACCTTTAATAAGTCCAACAATAACTAGCAATACTACACCACCAACACCACTCGCAGCAATGTTTCCAATAATGCCCGAAATATCAATACCTAACATGCCTAATAATTGAGCTCCAAGACCTCCTCCTAAAATTCCTACAACAGAATTCCATAAAGTACCTAATGAGAATTTTTTTAATAAAATACCCGCAAGATTACCTCCAATAGCACCACTTAATAAGCTAATAATTAATCCCATGTTTTTTAGTTTTTAATAGTTAATAGAAACTAAAGAAAGTGAAAAGATATCAATAAAGCAAATATAATCAATAAGTTAAAGTATCTTTAAGAGATAAACACCCAGTCATTAATAACAGTTTACAGCACTAAATTTATTCAATAGCTAGGTATAATACCTAGCTTAATAAGTTTCATGAGTTCTTTAATGAAAAAACATTTTCTAAATATTTAATAATTGCTTTGGCAATATTATCTTTCGTATATGCTTCAATTCCTTGCAAACCGGGTGTCGAATTAACTTCAATTAGTAAAGAGCCTCTTTTTGAACGTATTAAATCAACTCCTGCAATCGGTAAGCTTAAATATTCTGCAGCTTTTATAGCTATTGATCTTTCTTCTTCAGATAAAGTTACTTTAAAACCACTTCCGCCTTGATGAATATTAGATCGAAAATCATCATCTAATCCTTTTCGCTTCATAGACGAAACTACTTTATTGCCAACCACAAATGCACGAATATCCTCGCTATTACTTTCTTGTATAAATTCTTGTAGCAAAATGTTTGCATTGGTACTATACATTGTGTCAATAATCGATTTTGCTGATTTTTTACTTTCGGCTAAAATAACGCCTGAGCCATGTGTACCTTCTTGTAATTTTATAATTATTGGTGCTCCACCTAATAAATCTATTTGTTCACCTATGTTTTCTGGATTTACAGAAAATAAAGTATCAGGAATCGGAATATTTTTTCGGTTCATAATTTGTAATGTGCGAACCTTATTCTGAGACTGTAAAATACCTAAAGATGTAGCTGTACTATAAACCTCGTTTAATTCAAACTCCTTAACAACTGCTGCCCCATGACGTGTAGAAGAAGCACCTATTCTAGGAATTATTACATCAGGAATATCAATAATATTTTCACCTTCGTAAATTATTTCGGGCTTTCCATCAGATAATTTAATAGAACATTTTAAGTGATTTATAATTTTAACGGTATGTCCACGGCGATTAGCTTCTTTAAATATTCTTTGGGTTGAATATATTTGATCACTAACAGAAAGAATAAAAATAGTCATAGCATTGGTGTTCTTAACATTACAAATCTAACCTTTTTTTTGAATGAAAAAAGAGGGTTTTAAAAAGCTAAAAACCAATATTTTGTTAATTTTTTTGATTTCGAATTTACTTGCAGTAATTTCATCACTTCTAAACAAACAATAATGAAAACTATACTTACCGTTTTTGTGGCTACTTTTTACATTGGTTACAGTAGCACAAGAGCCTACCAAGGCTCAACAAACACAGCAAGCATTAATCCAAAAAGAAGCTTTAACAGAAGCGTCTATTGTTAAAAACATTGCTTTTAAAAATATTGGCTATACCGTTATGAGTGGTCGTGTTGTTGATATTGATGTAAACCCTAAAAATACTACTGAATTTTATGTGGGTTACGCCTCTGGCGGATTGTGGTACACGAACAATAACGGAACAACATTTACACCAGTTTTAGATAGTTCGCCAACACAAAATATCGGTGATATTGCTGTTGATTGGAAAAACGGAACACTTTGGGTAGGAACCGGAGAAAATAATTCTTCTCGCTCTAGTTATGCCGGAATCGGAATTTTAAAATCGACAGATAAAGGTAAAACTTGGACAAATGTTGGCTTAACAGACTCGCATCATATAGGTAGAATATTAATCAATCCAAATAATTCAGATGAAGTTATTATTGGTGTAATAGGTCATTTATATTCTTCAAATAATGAACGTGGAATTTTTAAAACTACGGATGGTGGAAAAACATGGAATAAAACCTTATTTATTAATGAAAACACTGGAATTATAGATGTGCAACCGGCACCGAATAATTTTAATGTTTTATATGCCGCTGCTTGGGAACGCGAACGTAAAGCTTGGAATTTTGATGGCGACGGAAAAAATTCTGCTATTTATAAATCTACAGATGCAGGTAATTCTTGGACAAAAATTTCTGATAATAATGGTTTTCCGAAAGGAGACAACGTTGGGAGAATTGGTTTAGCGGTTTTTAATGAAAATACCGTATATGCTTTTCACGATAGTCAACTCCGAAGAAAAAAAGATACCAAGAAAAAGAAAACATCAAACGCTTTAACAAAAGACGATTTTAAAACCATGACAGTGGATGCGTTTTTGAATTTAAAGGATAAAAAATTGAATTCGTATTTGAAAATGAATGGTTTTCAAGAAAAATATCGTGCCGAAAATGTAAAGCAAATGGTACGTGCAGGATCAGTAAAACCAATTGATTTAGCAAAATATTTAGAAAATGCGAATACCTTGTTATTTGACACGCCAGTAATTGGAGCTGAAGTTTTTAAAACAACTAACGGCGGAAAATCATGGAAAAAAACACACGAAGGTTATTTAGATGATTTATATTATTCTTACGGATATTATTTTGGTGAAGTTCGTGTAGATCCGCAAGATGAAAACGGAATTTATGTATTGGGTGTGCCAATTTTAAAATCGAAAGATGGTGGAAAAACATTTACATCTATCAGTAAAGAAAACGTACATGCCGATCATCAAGCATTGTGGGTAAACCCTAATAAACAAGGGCATTTAGTAGAAGGAAATGATGGTGGATTAAATATTTCATACGATGATGGTGAAAGCTGGATAAAAGCAAATCAACCTGCTGTTGGGCAATTTTATACCGTATATGCTGATAATCAGAAAAACTATAAAGTTTACGGAGGTTTGCAAGACAACGGAGTTTGGGTTGCAAATAACAACGCAAAAATGGATAAACGCTGGAAACAAACAGGTAAAAATCCGTACGAAAGTTTAATGGGTGGCGATGGAATGCAAGTTGCAGTTGATGATCGTAATCCGAATATTGTATATACAGGATATCAGTTTGGAAATTATTACCGTATTGATAGAGCATCAGGAAGTCAGAAATATATTCAGCCAAAACATACGTTGGGCGAGGCACCTTATCGATTTAACTGGCAAACTCCAATTCAGTTATCAAAACACAATCAAGATATTTTATATTTAGGAGGAAATAAATTACATCGATCATTAGATAAAGGTGATACTTGGGAAACAATTTCAGGTGATTTAACGCAAGGCGGAAAAAAAGGAAATGTTGCTTACGGAACATTAACATCAATTTCTGAAAGTCCGTTTCAATTCGGATTGTTATATGTGGGTTCTGATGACGGATTTGTGCATGTTAGTAAAAACGCTGGCGGAAGTTGGGAAAAAATATCAAACACATTGCCACAAAATTTATGGGTAAGTCGTGTAATTGCATCAAAGCATAAAAAAGAACGTGTGTATGTAACGTTAAATGGATATCGATTTGATGATTTTACAAGCTATGTATATATGTCTGATGATTTTGGAAAAACATGGAAAAACATTGGAAAAAACATTCCAACATCACCAGTAAACGTGGTAAAAGAAGATCCGAAGAAAGAAAACATTTTGTATTTAGGTACTGATAACGGATTATATGTGTCGTTTAATAACGGAACAAAATGGCATCCTTTTAACAACGGATTACCAAATGTTGCGGTGCATGATTTAGTAATACAACCAACAGCAAAACATTTAATTGTAGGAACACACGGGCGTAGTTTGTACAAAGCTGATGTAACTTCTTTACAAGATTTTGAGAGTAAAGAAGCGATATTTGCTATTAAAAGCATCAGAAAAAGAGGTTCTTGGGGAAGCTCTTGGAGCAAGTGGTTACAACCAAACACTCCAGAAGTAACGATTCCGTTTTATAGTAATTCATCAGGAAAAACTGTGGTGAAAATTTATGCGAAAGATATTTTAGTAAATTCGATGGAAGTAACTATTGATAAAGGATTTAATGAAGTGGTGTACGATGTTTCTTTTTCTAAAAAAGGAAGAAAATCATACACTAAAAAACATGAAAACGCAGTAATTAAAAAAGCTAAAAACGAGGTTTATTATTTACCAAAAGGAACTTATAAAGTTGTAATTAATAATAGCGAACAAACTTTTAAAATAAAGTAAAAAGAGTATTTTTGTTATTGATAATACTTGGTTTTTATTCGTCAATCTGAACTTGTTTCAGATTGATGAATAAATAATCATTAATAAATTTTAAAGTGGGAATTATACGCGTAAACAACATCCGATTATTTACAAATCACGGATGTTTAGAAGAAGAAGCTAAAATTGGCTCGGAATATAGAGTTGATATAGAAGTGAAAGCAGATTTACAAAAATCAGCAAAAACTGACGAACTTACTGATACTGTTGATTATGTGCACTTAAATCATATTGTAAAAGAAGAAATGGCAATTCGATCTAAATTATTAGAGCATGTTGCACAAAGAATTATTGATAGAATTTTTAACGAGATACAATTGGTTGAAGAAGCGGAAGTTAGCGTAGCTAAAATCAATCCGCCAATTGGTGGTAATGTTGCCGAAGTCGTAATTGTATTAAAAGATGTGCGTAAAAGTTAAAAAAAGCTTGCGTTAAAAAATAAAAACTGTAAATTTGCAGTCTTAATTAATAAAAAGGTGTCTTGGCCGAGTGGCTAGGCAATGGTTTGCAAAACCATGTACAGCGGTTCGAATCCGCTAGACACCTCAAAAAAACCTCAACTTCTTTATTGAAATTGAGGTTTTATTTTATTACCCACGTTATTAAAAAGGCGTATTTTCTTTAATCTTGAAAATTTTCATGAATAAAAGAAAAAAATGAAAGTATAACAACAGATAATATTGATATGGAAATTTATGCGCAATTCAATTGATAGAGATTGTAAAAAAGTTGCTGTTACAAATGAATCTAAAGCAGCATTAAAAGAGCAAACTTTAGAGCTTGGAAATATTGCTATCAAGATTGCAAAGAAAATTCGCTAGTTTAGCGAGTATAATTACATAAAAAAGATAAGAATTAAAAAGACATCAAATACTAGGTGTTTTTACATAGTAATCTTTTATTTAAGAGCTTTTACACCCATTAATTCCTTACGTTAAGAGATTAGTTCTACTTGTAAAAAGCATTAGTCTACTATTTTTTTATTGCTATTGGG
The DNA here is from genome assembly GCF_027941755.1 of Tenacibaculum retecalamus. Lineage (NCBI taxonomy): Bacteria > Pseudomonadati > Bacteroidota > Flavobacteriia > Flavobacteriales > Flavobacteriaceae > Tenacibaculum > Tenacibaculum retecalamus. Next base: position 2,725,612 of record NZ_CP115916.1, read on the forward strand.
TGCTTATCTTCAAAATCAAACAACTCCGAGCCATGTATCTCAAGAGCTTTTGATATAGCCTTAATAGTAGATAATATGGCATTTACTTGAACTCTTTAAATACTTCCTACTTAATTGATAGTATATCAGCATCTATAACTAGTTATTCTTGTTACACCCGTTTTTATTTCTTAATTTCTTCAAGTTAAAATCAAATAATTTTATATATAAATCCTCTTAAAACTTCACGGGTCTAAAGTCAGAATTCAAACCGAGAATAATACTGAAAAGTATATTTTGGGAAGTGATAATGAATCATTTTTGTACAGATTTTGTACAGAAATACAGCTAGCAATTAATTGCACAAATCTTAAATTAGTAGTTTTTTAACTCAGTTCTTTGTTGGCAAATGTTATTGTAATCAAAAAAAATCTTGATGCGAAATTTTGCTTACAATTTTCCATCCCTTTTTAGTTTTAAGTATATTCATATAATCAACATACCTATATGTCTCATATTTTGTAGTAAGCTTTACATTTGCCGCTGACCCTGAAATATCTATATAATATATTTTGCTTACAAATGACCTAGTTTTAGTGTTTGTAAAATAAGAGAAAAATTTTTGTATTGTTCTCATTTTATATGAACCTTCTTTATCTATAAACTTCAAAGTTGCATCTGGGTGAAATGCTTTTCTTAACAGATTTGGGTTGTCGCTTCGTGTTCCATCTAAATAGTAATTAATTATACGGGCTATTGCCTCTTTGTCGTTTTCTTTTTTTAAGCTGCTTAGCTTGCCATTCTCATTATAGTGCTTCCACTCACCAATATTTTCGCCATTTTCTTTTTCTCCGATTTTATTTAGTTCCCCATTATTGTGATAGTATTTCCAAAGACCTGTCATTTTACCATTTTCATAATTCCCAATTGCTCTTAATGTACCATTTTGGTGATAATACTTCCTTTTCCCAATATCTTTTCCATCCTTATATTTTCCAACAATTCTTAAAGCTCCACTATTGTAATAATATTTCCATTCTCCCGTCTTCTTATCATTTTTTTTTGTTCCAAATGTTTTTAATTTCCCGTTATCGTAGTACTCTTTGTATTCTTGAGCATTGCTAGTTAAAACTAATAGAACTAAAGCAATAAATAATGTTTTTTTTTTCATATACCTCATTATTATCAAATAGATGTGATTATTTTTTTTACCGTTTACTGATGGTATAGTGTATGATTTGTTTACGTGGATTAACTAACTTTATACTGTTGTTGTAAGTAGTTTTTAATTATAATTTTTCCAATCATTACTTGCTAAAACTATAGAAGTTTCTACTTGTCGTTCAGGAATATTCCAATAAATTTTCAAAAGTTTATTTTTTTCAGTTTCTGGCAATACTTTGAATCCATTTTTTTCATAAAAATTAATAGCCCAAGAAGCATCAGCCCATGTGCCTATAAGAATTGGTGCATCAGACATATTGATGAGTTGATTAAGTAGTTTTCCTCCTATTCCTTTTTGCCTTGCTAAGGTTCGGACATAAGCATGACGAATTAAAGTAACATCTTTTTTAAACTGAATCCCCATTACTCCTAATACTCTATTATCTTCTACGAAATTCCAAAACTCTACACCTTCAATTATTTGTTTTTTCAATTCTTCTTTAGACATATATGGTTCTTGCCATCTATCAGAAGGAATTATGCCTTTGTAGGCTATTGAAGCATCATTAATGATTTCATAGATTGTTTCAAAATCTTTTTTTAGGTCACTTTTAATAATCATACTATTTCTTAATTCTATTTAATTTAGATTTCAATTTTATAATTTAACGAAACTTCATCGCCTGTCATTCCTCTAAAACCCCAATTTGATGCAGGGCTTTCAATTATTGAAATTTCTATATCAGTTGTTGAAATATTTAATTGTTCATGGATTTCTTTAAATAACATTTTAATTAATTTTTTCTTAGTTTTAACTGTTCTCCCCGAAATCATCATTATCTCAATTATAATGTATGCATCTGTTCTCCCTTCGGGATAATAAAAATCTTCTTTTTCAAGATTAATAAACCTATGCGCTCGTTTTTTTACAGGGAAACTTAATGATTCAACTACACAGTTATGAATAATATCAGATAATTTAGATTTTATATCTTTTAAATTTATTCGTAATCCGTAAATTTTTATTTGTGACATTTTATTTATAATTGTTCTTTAATTGCTTTTCTCCAAAAATAAATTCCAAAAACACAAGTCACAATCGTAAACATAACTCCATTTTCTCCAAGCCAAAGTTCTGCTCCTTCATTTTTAATTGTTAATTCAGGCATTATTTTTTGAATATACACATTGCTTACTGCGTGAAATATTACTGCTGGCCATAGACTTTTAGATTTAAAAGTGTAGTATGTCATAGTGAAAGACATAAAAGTACAAGTAATAAAAAAAGTTGTAAATTCCAACAGAATATTATTACTATAATAAACAAGTAAAGGCCAATGCCAAGCTGCCCAAGTGATTCCACTAAAAATTGAAACACCAGTAAAAGAAAGCACCTTTCTTAATTCATAAATAAAAAAACCTCTCCATCCAATTTCTTCCCCTAAAGTTGTTGCGGCGGCTCTAATAACTCCAACAGTTCCTAGTAATACAATAGCTATTATTACAATAGATATGGTATTTAAAGTACCTATTCCCATTAATTTAAGTTCATTAGCCCATTCCGTAATTACTTCTACATTTGCTAAATTTCCAAATCCAAAAATCCAAATGAATATATAGGCGATTGTACCAGATAAAGCTGGAATAAAATAAGATAACCGAATGTATTTCCAGTTTCCCCAATTCCAATTTAATGAAGAAATAGAACGTCCTCTTAATTTAAGTGTTATTATTGTAGCTATTGCAGGACACCACATTATTGCTCCAACATATATCCTAGATGGATACAAATTTACGATGGCATAATGGAAAGGAGAAGTAAGAGCAACAACAAGTATAAGAAATAGAAAGATTGTTTTCCAAGCTTCTTTTTGTTCAGATATATTTTTTAACATTTACTTTTTTTATTGATTTATTTAAAGACGACTACGAGTTAGTTTTGTAACATTATGCTTAACGTGTGAGATTTATTTAAAAAAACTTTTCTAAATCCAGAATGGTGCACGGTAACAAAAGCCATGCACCAAAACTAAGGGGGATAATTATTATTTCCAATAGTAATAACAGTAGTATCACCAAAAACTTGTTTCAATAGTATTTAATTCTTATTCTAAAGTCAAATGTTTTAACTTTTGAAAGTACAGATTTAACATTTGTTTTCTACAATTCTAAGGTTTTATATGATATTAAAACCAGTTAAAACCTACACTTAATCCAAAAGAAACTGCATCTCTATGCTGTCTATTTGTAATATTAACACGCCCCATTAGTAATTTACTTTGAATATTCATTGCAAAATTTTCTTTTTGATAAAATTCATATCCAATTCCTGCTGACACTAATTTTCCATAATTCCAATCGTCATTCCCATCATCAATATCATATAATGCAGGTGAATCTATAGCTAATCCAACTCCTCCATTTACCCACCATCTACTAGAAAACCAGTACTGAACTCCTGGTAGAATACCTCCAAAATGCCTGTCATTTCCTTCAAAACTATAAATTGTACCAGGTAAAGATGCTGTTATTGCCAAATTTTCTTTTACCATATATCCAACTTTTAAGTCAGGAAAAATCATAGCTCCTTGAGATTTATCGAAAGTTTGTGTACCATTACTATTTTCTAAACTAATTACTTTACCTCCAATACCAAACTCGAAAATGAATTTTTCTCTATTTGGTGTTTCTTGTGCTTGTTGTTTTGTTGACATAAGAGAGAATAAAATAAATGCCATTAAACTTAATTTACTTTTCATTTGTTTTTTTTAGTACGATTGTTTATCGTAGAATTAATTAAAAATTTATTTTATTGCAAAGATGAAATAGAATTAAAAGTGTGTCGTCCTAATTTATATTTTAGTACTTCTTTATAGGTTTGATATTTTTTTGATACTCCTTGAATAAATAGAGTCAAATCATTCTATATGATTTGCAATTAAATTGGATCAATATGATTAGAAATAATAGAATAATTACAAATACTTTAAAACTAACCTGTTGTCAAAAAAGAATTGTGCTATTGTAGATATTAAATTGCTTTCAGCTATTGTTAGAGCATAACCGATATACATTTCACCTACATAAAAACCTGATTCTATGTGAAATAAAAATCTTCAAGATAAAAATGAAACCTGTTTGGAGTATTATGCTTTCTTATTGTATTTATTATTCCACAAACTGGTAAGTAATAGGTTTTTTTTGAAAGGTTAATTAAAAATTAGTTAGTGTTGGATTTTACCCATTGGCTAGGTGTAAGCCCTTCTGTTTTTTTGAAGTAAGTATTAAAAACACTTTTAGAATTAAAACCACTATCATAAGCTAACCCTAAAATAGTTATGTGCTTCATTTTCGGGTTTAATGCAAGAGTTTTAAAATAGTTTAAACGATAATGATTCGTAAATTCATTAAAGTTAATCCCCATAATTTCATTTATTAAAAAAGACAATTTATTTGGATGTATTTCTATTTCTTCTGCTAAAAGATGTAAAGTTAATTGTGGGTTTAAGTAGGGTTTATCTTTACTAAAATAGTTTTTTAATTTTACCTTAAAATTCTCTTGTTCACCTTTAGCAATAATACTTTTATCTTTTATTTTTTCTTTAGTTGTTAATTTTATATCGGAATAAAAGAGATTTGATTGGTGTAGGTTTTTAAAATCAGGAAATTCTTGTAAAGTTTCTAATAATGGCTCTTGTCTGTAATTTATTAACTGACCACGTTTCTGGTTGATGTACTTTTCTAAAAGAGCAAATGCTTTTTCCTGATAATTTTTTGAATTTGCCAGAATAAATAATTCTAAAGGTGATAATAATTTATGATCGTCTTTTGGATTTATCAAATCATTTATTAAATGATCAGGAATTGCAAAATTTACTTCATTTATTACCCCATAAAGAATTTTTAGTAATTCAGAAAGTTCTTGATTATTAACAGCTTCATTAAACTCTTGTTTTCTATTTAACCAAATTAAACAGAATATGTATAGATGATTTGCCAATTCTAAATTTGATTTTATCTGAATGGCTTGTTTAATAATTTCTAAAGCTTTTTTATATTGTTTTTTATAATAATATATATGAGCTAAAGTATAAAGGTTATTTGCAGATAATGGATCAACTTCTAATAATTTTTTTGCATAAATAAGGGCTTCATCAAAGAAACCATTAGCAATAAACAATTCAACCATTGCTTCTAAACCATCTATATGATTTGGATTTATTGCCAACACTTTATGGATATATTCGTATGCTATTTTAAAATCCCATTCCCCCCAAAAAGCACGTCCCACGAAAGATAAAGGATATTCAGGTAATTGAGTGTCTAATTCTTTTGCTTTTAAAAAATTAGAAATTGCAAATTCCATCGCTTCGTTTTGTGGCATATAACCCCACATAGCTAATAAGCCATAACATTGTAAATTTGCATAATAGGCTTTGGCATAGTTTGCATCTGTAGCAATAGCTTTATTATAATTTTCTATTGCTATAAGTAAGGAGTTTGGAGTCCATTGTAGTTGATGAAAACGACCTTTTAAATAAAATTCATAAGCTTTTATACTATTCGTAGTCTTAGTAACTAAATGATCTTGAATCTCAAAATGGCCAAAATTATTTCTTACCTCATTAGCTATTAACAGACTTATTTCATCTTGTAATTGAAAAATGTCTAATAGCTCTCTATCAAAATTTTTAGACCAATAATGCGTTCCTACTTTTGCATCAATTAATTGAGCTGTAATTCTAACTTTATTATTTGATTTTCTAATACTTCCTTCAAGTAAAGTTGCTACATTTAGTTGCTTTCCTACTTTTCTAACATCTATATTTTTACCTTTAAATGAAAATGAAGAAGTTCTTGCAATTACTTTTAATCCTTCAATTTTTGTAAGTGCATTTATGATTTCTTCAGTTACACCATCACTAAAATATTCGTTATCAATATCGTTACTCATATTAACAAAAGGTAACACCGCTATAGATTTTGGCTGTATCATAACTAATTCTTTTTTCTTTGGTAATTCTTTTAAAAAATAAGTCAATTTGAAATTGTAACCAATTCTTATCACATTTTAGACAAATCAATGGTTAAATTATTTAGTATTTCTTGCTCTAAGTTTTCTAAAGTAATTATTTTCTATAGATAGAGAAAACTTCTTTTTTTAGTTGTTACTTTTTTCCAATCATCATTTGTACTGTCCTTATAGTATAGTTTTGTGTAACTGTGTTAAAGTACGAGTTGCTTTTAATTGGTAATTAATCGTTACCATAAATAATTAGAATTGAACATATCTAAGATATTCAAATTTCTCACTTCTATGCGATATTATGCTATTTTGTTAAATATTAAAAACGCATAAGCTCTTTCTTCTGTTAAAGGAATGTTGTTTTTGCAGATTCAAACAAGTAGATAAATACATATCCGCTAGACACCTCAAAAAAAGAGTTGGTAAAAATTCATTTATCCAAAAAAGTTGGTACAAGTAATTGAAACTCTTTTTTACCTTTATTGGTTAAGTACGGATATAATAAAGCCATTAAACTATTTGTTTGTTTATTAATATACTTGTTTGTAAATGCTTCTTTTTTATATATAGATGAAGCATATAACCAAGTATTTCCGAAATTAATCATTCTTTCAACTAAAAATTCACGTTCTTTTTTAAACTCAAAAGGTTTTAAAATTTGTATATCAATAAAATGATTAAATACAAAATCAAGTCCGTTTTTTCTTTGGATGTAAACGGTATTGAAATGTATTTTTATCTTTTCATTTAATGAAAGTAAATTATACAAATCGCTCCAAAAAAAAGTATAATCAACCATTCTTTCCATACTCAACTTAATATCAATTTGCATTTTATTTAAAGTGGGTATTTGTTGCTCTAAATTGGCAATACGTTCATCAAAAGTGACAACCATTTCAAAATAAAGCGCTTCTAAAATGTCTTCACGTTTTTTAAAATGATAATTTAAATTACCTGAACTCATATTTAGTTTTAAAGCAATCATTCTAATAGTAACATTGCTATATCCTAATTCATTAAATAAAATTCTAGAGGTGTTTAATATTTTTTCTTTGGTTTTACTCATTTTAAAGTGTGGTATACATCAATGTATTTGGTAGTTTTGCTTCAAAATTACAAAAATTAATGGCGGAATTATTTAAGAACATTTATAATCAAGATTTTTTTAATCAATTTACTAAGGTTATTGAACAAGTAATTCCTGATTTTGATACGCAATCATTTCTTCAACATATTTTTGATATTGATTGGGATAACAAAGAATTAAAACAACGAATGCGACATATTTCTGTTGTTTTAAAAAATCATTTATTCGAAGATTATGAGAAAAATGTTAGCTTAATTTTAAAAATAATTGATCAATTAGAAAAAAATAATATCAGCGAAAAAAGTATTGAGTATATGTTTTTTCCTGATTTTATTGAAGTTTACGGATTGGATAATTATACCATTTCAGTAAAAGCTTTTGAGAGAATAACGCAATTTACAAGTTGTGAGTTTGCTGTTAGACCTTTCATAATTAATTATTCATCTACTATGATTCCACAGTTATTTGAATGGTCTAACCATAAGCATGCAATGGTCAGAAGGCTTGCTACTGAAGGTTGTAGACCAAGGCTTCCTTGGGCAATGGCGATTCCTGTTTTAAAAGAAAATCCATCAGAAACTCTTCCAATTCTTGAAAACTTAAAAAACGATGTTTCAGAATCTGTACGCAGAAGTGTGGCGAATAATTTAAACGATATATCAAAAGATAATCCAGCAATTGTAATTGATATTGTTAAAAACTGGCAGGGAAAAACGGTTGAGGTTGACAAACTTTTAAAACATGCAAGTAGAACTTTGTTAAAACAAGGAAATCAAGAAATAATGACCTTATTTGGTTTCGGAGCTATTGATAAAATAAAGATTAACAATTTTCAAATTCAAACTCCAGATGTAAAAATTGGAGAAGCTTTAGCGTTTTCATTTGATCTTTTAAATACTGATATTATTGCTGCTAAAATTCGTTTAGAATATGGTTTGTATTATCAAAAAGCAAACGGAACCTTAGCTAAAAAAGTATTTAAAATTAGTGAAAAAGTATATGCCGAAAACTCGGCTACATCAATAATCAGAAAACAGTCTTTTAAAATAATTACTACGCGTAAATTTCATATTGGTGAGCATCAAGTATCCATTATTGTAAATGGAATTGAATTTGAAAAATTGAGTTTTAATTTGGTAACATAAAAACACTAGGTTTATAAAATAAATTAAAATATTACATTTGAACCTATGAATATGGACAATCAGTTATTGTTTTTTTTTAGTGCTTTAGGTGCTTTTAATAGTTCTCTATTAAGTTTGTATTATTTGTTTTTTGCAAAACAAAAACATGTTTCAAATTATTTTTTAGGAACACTTTTACTAGTGCTTAGTATTAGAATTTGGAAATCTATCTTTTTTTATTTCAATCCAGAATTATCAAAAACCTACTTGCAAATTGGTTTAATGGCTTGTTTTCTTATTGATCCATTATTATATTTTTATGTAAAATCAAAACTTAAATATTCTAAAACAGTAGCAATACAATCGCAAGTTGTATTAATTCCTTTAGTATTGTTACTTATTGTCATAGGTTTATTATTTCCTTATAAAGATTTCCCAAATTTATGGGGCGATTATTTTTACCCAATAATTAATTATAGTTGGTTCTTTTTTGTTGTTTTAACGGGGATTTTATGCAAATATTTGTTTAGAAAATTAATTCAGAAAAAGGAAAAATTAACCTATGATGACATTTGGGTTTTAAGCATCTTCTTTGGAGTTAGCATAATTTGGTTGGCATATTTTACAGCATCATATACTTCTTATATATTAGGTGCATTATCGTTTTCTTTTGCCTTGTATTTGTCATTATTACTTATTTATTATAAGCAAAAAAAAACATTTAATGTTGCGGTTAAAAAAGAAAAGTACGCTAGTAAAAAAATTAATGAACAAGAAGCAGGTTTACTGTTAAAGAAAATAGAAAAGCTGATGGAGTCTGAACTGTTATATAAAAACGCGAATTTAACAGTGTCAGAATTATCAAAAAAAATAGGCGTAAGATCAGATATTGTTTCACAATTGTTGAATGATAATTTAAATAAAAATTTTCCGAATTTTATTAATGAGTATCGTATTTTAGAAGCTAAAAAGCTGTTAAAAACCCAACAGCACTTAAAAATGGAAATTATTGCAGAAGCATGTGGTTTTAACTCTACCAGTACATTTTATTCAGCTTTTAAGAATGTAACTGGCACAACTCCTGCAAAATACGCTAAAAATGTAAATTCTTAAATTTTCCTGATTTATAAATTAGGAATCCGAATACCTATATCTTTAAAAGAAATAGCATACATCGATTGTACTATTGTCGAATAATTAATTTAACAATAATATGAAACAGTATCTATTTTTAATAATAGCATCAATTTTTAGTCAAACGTTATTTGCCCAATCTGAAACAGAACAAATAACAAATACCTTAATAAATTATATTGAAGGAACCTCATACACTAAACCCAATCAAATAAAAAAGGCTTTTTATACTGATGCTAATTTGTATTTAGATAAAAAAGATGAAGATGTTTGGATAGTTCCTATTAAAGAATATACTAGCTGGTTTAAAAAAGGAAAAAAAGGGCTATTTACAGGAAGAATTGGAAATATACTTTCTATCGATTTTTCAAATGGTATTGCCACCGCAAAAGCTGAAATTATTATTGCTAGTAAAGGTATAAAGTACATTGATATGTTTCTTTTAAAAAACATCAATAATCAGTGGAAAATTATTAGCAAAACCGCAAGTAGCTCCAAAAGTAATGCAAATGGTGATCGCATTTTATTTATTGTATCAAATGCACATCATTACGGCGATACAAAACTAGCCACAGGTAATAGTTATTCAGAAATTGTAAATGCGTACGATACTTTTGTAAAAGCTGGCTATACGGTAGATTTTGTAAGTCCGAAAGGAGGAAGCATTCCGCTTGCGTATATTAATACATCAGATGATTTGCAAAAACATTATTTATATAATGTAAATTTTATGCATGCTTTAAAGCATACTAAATCGCCAAAAGAGGTAAGTGCTAAAAATTACAAAGCAGTACATTATATTGGTGGCGGAAGCGCTATGTTTGGAGTGCCAGAAAACAAAGCAATTCAAAAAACGGTAATGTCTGTTTACGAAGATTATAATGGAATTATATCTTCTGTTTGTCACGGAACAGCAGGTATTGTGCACTTAAAAACAAAGGATGGAAAATACTTGGTAACAGGAAAGGCAGTAAATGGCTACCCAGATGCTTTTGAGCATAAAGATGCAGCATATTTTAAACAATTTCCGTTTTTAATTACAAAAACTATTGAAGAACGAGGCGGAATTTTTAAATACTCACCTAGAAATTCAATACATATTGAAGAAGACGGAAACTTAATTACAGGACAAAATTATTTATCGTCAGCAACAGTTGTAAAAAGAATAATTGAGCGTTTAAAAAATAAGTAATATTTTTTATAACATTCTAAGTACAAACATCTCGTTTCTTTAACAAAAAAACGAGATGTTTGTACTTATAATGATAAAAAATTAGCGAGTGTCAATTTATAAAAAACAATATACAGCAGCACTTTTTAATAAAATAGCTAGCTATGCCTCTATTTCAGAAAACTCAAAATCACTCATAGCTTCTATTGTTACCTTTCAAGAACTTTCAAAAGGAGAAATGTTATTACGTAACGGGCAAATTGCATCACAAATTCATTTTATTTGTAAAGGTGCTTTAAGAGCTTATGTAACCGATTATGATGGTAATATTTACAATAAAAATATTTTTTTAGAAAATGATTTTGCAGGATCAACGGTTTCGTATTTAAAAAAAACACCTTCAAATTTCACATTAGAAGCATTGGAAAAAACTGTTTTAATCAGTTTAAATTATAAAAAATACCGTCATTTTATTGACACAAATACTGATCTTAGAGAGTTTTATATTGCTTATTTAGAAAAAAATTGGATCGTAGATAAAGAACAACGAGAAGTAGCATTGGTTATGGAAAATGCTACGGATAGGTATTTAACATTACTAGAAAACCACCCAAATATCGATCAAAGAATACCACAATTACATATTGCAGCTCATTTAGGAATTACACCTACACAGTTAAGCCGAATTAGAAAAGATTTAAAAAATAAATAGCACATCAACATATGTTGATGTGCACAATTTAACTTCCTCTTAATTTTGTCTTATCATTATAAAACAAGATTATTATGGAACTTATAAAACATTTAAATTGGCGCTATGCTACCAAAATTTTTGATTCGACAAAAAAAGTCTCTCTTACAGATATAGAAAAAATAAAACAAGCAGTACAACTCTCCGTTTCTTCATACGGATTACAACTGTATAAAGTGTTAATTATTGAAAACAAAGCAATAAGAGAAGAATTAAAACCGGCCTCTTGGGATCAAAACCAAATTACAGATGCTTCTCACTTATTTGTATTTTGTAACTATACAAACCCTAAAAATGAAGATGTAGATGCATTTTTAGAATTAACAGCAAATACACAACAAATAGCTGTTAAAAACTTAGAAGGGTATGGCGATTTTATGAAAAGTAAAATTGATGAAATGAGTTCAGATGAGAAAATCAATTGGACTAAAAGACAAACGTATTTAGCGCTTGGAAACCTTTTAAACGCCTGTGCCGAATTACAGATTGATGCTTGCCCGATGGAAGGCTTTGAAGTTGAAAAATATAATGAAATTTTAGGATTAGACGCACAAAACTTATCTGCGGCTGTTATTGCACCAATAGGATATAGAGCTGAAAATGATCATACACAGCATCGTACAAAAATTAGAAAACCATTAACAGAATTATTTCAAGAAATATGAATCAATACAGCTTATCATTACTCGCTGTAATTGGTGGTGTTTTTTTGGCAGCTCAAGGAGGTTTAAATTCTAATTTAGGAGTGTTATTAAAAAATCCATTAATGGCATCTGTAGCAGCTTTTTTTAGTAGTACAGTTTTTGCGATTGCTTTTATTATGATAAGTTCCAAAAATTTACCTACAACAGAAATAATCAAACAAATTCCAATTTATTTATGGTTTACAGGTGGTTTGCTTAGCGTAATCGGTATCAGTTTGTATTATTATACCATTCCTAAATTAGGCATTTCAACAATGATATCGTTGGGCTTATTTGGTCAATTGGCATTTTCTGTAATTGCAGGTCATTTTGGATGGTTAAATTTACCGACAGAACCAATAACAATTAAAAGAATTGTGGGGGTACTTATAATGTTATCAGGAATATTATTAATTAATTTGAAATGAAAGAAAAAGAAAATATACAACAAAAAAATATTGAAAATTTAACTGAGTTGTGGAAAACAGTTGGCACCTATTTTAATGGGTATCATCAATTCTCCGAATTTGAATATGCTGAAGTTAAAGATACACAATGGCCAAATAGATTATGGTTTCATAAAAAAATGAGCCAAGAAAACATGATTGAAATTAAAGAAAAACTGGCTACCATTTCTTCGGATATTACCATTCCTATTTGGCATTATTATCCGAATAATAATACACAGCTTTTTGTAGCCAATGGTTTCAAATTAAAGTTCGAACAAGTAGGCATGTCTTTAAAATTAGAAACATCTTATGAGTTAAACGAGAATTTTAAACTATTACTTGTTTCAAACGAAAAAGAAGCAATAATTTGGGCTGAATTATTTCAAAAATCTTTCGGGTATGTAATTGGTGATAAAACGGTAATTAACACCTTAAAAGAGGTAAACTATTACATAGCTTTTGATGGAAATAAACCTGTAGGAACTGCGTTAACTTATGAAACTGATAAAATTATAGGAGCACATTCAGTAGGGATTCCTTCAGAAAATCGGAGAAAAGGATATGCTAATGAAATTATGAAGGCATTGATTAATAAAGGTATTGAAAACAACAACAAATTTATGGTTTTACAAGCTTCAGAAATGGGAAAAGGTTTGTATTTAAAATTAGGGTTCCAAGCTGATTTTTCAATTAAGAATTACGTTTTATAGATGGCTATTTGATTTTTTTTTAATAAAAATAAACCAATAGCAACTTCGATTATTTCAAATACTAAAAAACTAATTTGAGTATTTGTAAAATTACCAATCATTAAGCTGCCAACAATTCTAAATACAATAAACGAACTAATAATAATTACTGATAATATTGCCGAATAAACCCAAGATTTACTAATAAATTGAAATATAACATTAGCAATGCCAATTCCAACCATAAGGCTTGTATAAATTAGAATAAAAGCTATTTCACCATCAACATTCAAGGCCTGTAAATCAATTCTTTTTAATTTTCCTGGTACGTCAAATAAAACCGATAAGCCAGAAACTAAAAAGTAAACAGCCATTATTGTGGCATAAAAGTATCCAAATTTTCGGTTCATAATTGTTGTTTTTTAAGAAACGAAAATAAATGCTACCTACATATAAACAGTATATAATTATAATGTTTAACAGAACTTTAATAGATTGCAATTTCATTTTAGAGTTTAAAAATAGGCTTCATCATCAATATTTAACGATTTGTGGTATTTAAACAACTGTTCGTCACAAAATTTTATATAACTCTGTAATAAGTTTTATTTTTATAGCACTAACTGTATAAATTTGTTAAAGAAATAATGAATAAAAGCATTACTTATTACATTACCTTATTCGTTTTAAAATTAAAAGGCATTAAAAAAACGTTTAATACCGAGCCTATAGATTATAAAAAAATTAGGAGAGAAAATGTGTATCATCCTAAAACAAGTTCTTTTAAAAATAAAAAAATAAGAAGTTTTAAAATCAGTAAAACTTCAATTACCGAAATAAAATCAAAACAATCGTCAGGTAAATTAGTGCTATTTATTCACGGAGGTGCTTTTATTTCTGGGCCAGCAAAACATCATTGGGATACTTTACATGAAATATCAAAACATACAAATTTAACCATTTGGATGTGTAATTATCCGAAAGCACCAGAACATAAAATTACAGAAATATCAAAAAATATTGATGCAATATATGAAAAAGCATTAGAGAGTTATAAAGGTACTCAAATAACGTTAATTGGCGATTCGGTAGGAGGCACTTTAGTAACAGCAGTAACTCAACGTTTAATTAAAGAAAATAAAGATTTACCTAATAAAATTATTCTGATTTCTCCAGTAATGGATGCAACAATGTCTAATAAAACAATTGCTATTATTGATAAAAAAGACCCAATGTTATCAAAAAAAGGAGTGTTAAGCGCCAAGAAAATGTGTGCTGGAAATACCGATTTAAAAAATGAAATAATTTCTCCAATCTATGGAAGTTTTGATAAGTTTCCGAAGACAATATTGTTTTTAGCTGAAAACGACATTACCTATCCAGATCAACTATTAGCAGTTAAAAAAATTAAGAAATCAAAAATAGCAGTTGATATAATTATAGGAAAAAAAATGCCTCATATTTGGCCATTATTACCAGTTATGAAAGAGGCTAAAGAAGCGTTAAAATTAATTATTGATACTATAAATAATTAAGAAAATTGAATTTAAATAACAAGAGGTTTATAGCTGTTGAAAATAAAAAAGGACTGTCTTCTAGCGAAACAGTTTTTTACTATTCTCAATATCAAAATATTATAAGAGGAACTTATAAAGGTGGAGAAATAGAAGAAGGTTTTATAGTTGGTAAGCAAGTAGGTGATTCGAGAGTAGAACTTTTATTTCAATGCTTAACTAAAGATGGTAACCTTAAGGCTGGTGAATCAAAAGGAATTATTTCACAGAATCAGTCAGGTAAATTAGAGTTAAAATTTGAATGGAATTGGCTCAATGAAGATTTATCAGGCGGAACATCAGCATATATTGAATTAGTTTAAAAAAGAAAAAGAAATGTCAATTACAAAAGAAGAAGAATTAGTAGGAATGCAAAAAGTTAGCGAAGCTGTAGGAACTACGCTTAAAAAGATGAAAACTTATGCAAAAGCGGGTATGTCTACCAAAGAATTAGATGATTATGGTGCTCAAATATTAAAAAGTTACGGCGCAAAATCAGCTCCTTACGAAACTTACGGATTTCCAGGGTATACTTGTATCAGTGTAAATGAGGTTGCAGCGCACGGAATTCCATCGAAAAAAATTACTTTAAAAGAAGGTGATTTAATAAATATTGATGTTTCTGCCGAGTTAAATGGTTTTTGGTCTGACAACGGAAGTTCTTTTGTTTTAGGAAAAGATATTCATAAACATCAACCTTTAGTTAACGCATCAAAAGAAATCTTAATGAAAGCTATTAATAGTACAAAAGATGGCGTTAAAATTGCTGACATTGGTCATATAATCGAAACAGAAGCTAAAAAAAGAGGCTTTAAAGTAATTGAAAATTTAGCAGGTCATGGTGTTGGAAGAAGTTTACATGAAGCGCCAGAAAATATTTTAAATTACCGAGTTAAAAGTAACAGAGAGCGCTTCAAAAAAAATTCTACTGTTGCCATTGAAACCTTTATCGCTACAAAATCTTCAGTAGCTATTGAACTTAATGATGGTTGGACTTTAGTTGGTAATAAAGGTGGTTACGTAGCACAGCACGAACACACTATTTTAATTACAGATAAAAAACCAATTATTTTAACGGCAGCTAATGGAAGTATTTAAAATAAGAAGCATTGCATATTTATTAATAGTATTTTTAGTAATAAGTGCTTGTAAAAATAAAATTGAAGACAAAAGAAAAGAAATTGTTAATGTTGAAATTAAGAAAATAGTACACCCTGAATTTCAAAAAATTATAAACGATAAAAATGTAACAGGAGCTGTACTAATTTATGATTTTAAAAAGGATACTTATTATTCAAATGATTTTGATTGGGCAACAATTGGTCGTTTACCAGCCTCTACTTTTAAAATTCCGAACTCTATTATTGCCTTAGAGTTAGGGATTGTTAAAAATGACAGCACATTATTTGCTTGGAATGGAGAGAAGAGAGCGTATAAAGTTTGGGAACAAAATTTAGTTTTAAAACAAGCATTTCATTATTCGTGTGTGCCTTGTTATCAAGAAATAGCAAGAAAAGTAGGTGTAAAAAGAATGCAAAACCTTCTTGATAAATTAGAATTTGGTAACATGGATTTTAATGCAACTACCATTGATAATTTTTGGTTAGAAGGAAATTCTAAAATCAATCAATTTCAACAAATTGATTTTTTAAAACAACTTTATGAATCGAAACTTCCTATTTCTAAAAGAACGGAGGTTATTATGAAAAAAATGATGCTTATAGATGATAAAGAAAATTTTAAGCTAAGAGGAAAAACGGGTTTATCTGTTAGAAGTGATAAAAGAAACGGATGGTTTGTTGGATATCTTGAAAAGAATAAAAAAGTATATTTTTTTGCAACAAACATTGAGCCTAATAAAAGTACAGATCCAAATTTATTTATAAAAGCTAGAAAAGAAATTACCTTTAAAGTACTTCAAACACTAAAATAAAATTATGACAGGATCAGATACAAATACAAAATTTCCATTACATAATTACGATAGACTCTGTTTTCTAAAAAACATCATTAAAAACCCGAATATCATTGTTGGCGATTATACCTATTACGATGATTTTGAAAACGTAGAAAACTTTGAGAAGAACGTAAAATATCATTTCGATTTTACGGGAGATAAACTAATTATAGGTAAGTTTTGTATGATCGCTTCTGATGTAAAATTTATTATGAACGGAGCAAATCATTTAACTGATAGTATTTCTACCTATCCGTTCGCAATTTTTGGAAATGGATGGGAAAATGCTATGGAAGGAAAAACATATCCTCAAAAAGGAAATATTAATATAGGTAACGATGTTTGGATTGGTTATAACGCAACAATTATGGCCGGTGTAACTATTGGAGATGGCGCAATTATAGCAACCAATGCAACGGTTGTTAAGGATGTAGCACCGTATACAATTGTTGGTGGTAATCCTGCAAAAGAAATTAAAAAACGATTTTCTGATGAAAAAATAGCACAACTTTTAACATTAGAATGGTGGAACTGGGATATTGAAAGAATCACAAAAAATGTTAAGAATTTAACTGACTGTGAAGTTAATAAACTACATAAATAATAGTTATGAAAATATTAGTAGTAGGCGCAAGTGGCGCAACAGGATCAAAGTTAGTAGCACAACTTTTAGCGCAAAAACACAAGGTAAAAGTAATTGTAAGATCGCCAGAAAAATTGCCGGAATCGTGGAAAAATAACCGTGATTTAGAAATTATTAACGCAAGTGTTTTAGAGTTAAATGATGAGAAAATGAGTCTAATCGTTGCCGATTGTAGTGCAATTGCTTCGTGTTTAGGACACACATTGAGTTGGAAAGGAATTTACGGAAAACCAAGAAGGTTGGTTACAGATGCGGTAAAAAAACTTTGTGATGCGGTAAAAAATAACAACCCAAATCAGCCAGTAAAATTTGTTTTAATGAATACAACAGGGAATAGAAACCGCGACTTAAACGAGCCTATTTCTGTTGCCCAAAGATTGGTGATTTCTTTGCTCCGGTTATTATTGCCTCCACATGTTGATAATGAAAAAGCGGCAGATTATTTACGTACCCAAGTTGGTCAAAATGATACATACATTGAATGGACTGCTGTTAGACCCGATGGATTGATTAATGAAAATGAAGTTACCGATTATGAAATTCACCCTTCACCAACAAGAAGTGCTATTTTTAATGCAGGTAAAGTTAGTAGAATTAACGTAGCTCATTTTATGGCGAGTTTAATTAACAAAAATGAACTTTGGGAAAAATGGAGAGGTAAAATGCCTGTAATTTATAGTACATCATCTTTAAGTTAAAACCATGAAAGAATATCTAAAATCATTTAACATTTTATCAGACAATGAAATCGATTTATTTGAAAGTAAAGTCGTTTCTAAGAAGGTACATAAAGGTGATTTTTTTATAAAAGAAGGTAAAATATGCAACGAAATAGCCTTCGTAGTTTCTGGTATGTTTAGATCGTATTATTATTCCTCTTTAGAAGAAGAAGTAACGTATTGTTTTACTTTTTCTGACTCTTTTGTGAGTGCTTATTCTTCTTTTTTATCTCAAACTAAAACAGCAGAAAACATTCAGGCATTAACCGATGTTGAATTGTATACCATTTCAAGAAAAGAGATTTTAGAATTAGAAAATTCGAGTACTAATTGGCTTAAGTTTTTTAAGTTTATAGCTGAACAAGAGTATATAAAAATGGAGAAAAGAATTTTTATCTTACAAAAAGAAACAGCCGAAAAAAGATATAGAGATTTACTAACAAACGATCCTGAATACTTACAGATAATTCCTCTAAGTTATTTGTCTTCTTATTTAGGGATAACACAACGGCATTTAAGTCGCATAAGAAAATCGATATCGAATTAGACAAATGTCCTTTTTAAAAAACAGTATTGTAATGTTCTTTGTATAAAAATAAAGAACAAATCATGAAACAAGTTTTAATAATTAATGGACATCCAGATAAGCAAAGTTATAATTATGCATTGTCAAAAGCATATAAAGAAGGATTAAATAAAACAAAAATTACTATTTCTGAAATCAATATTTCAGAGCTAAATTTTAATCCAAATTTAGAGTATGGTTATCGTAAAAGAACGGAGCTAGAGAGTGATTTAAAAGAAGCTATTGACAAAATAAAAAATGCAAATCATATTGTATGGTTTTTTCCTGTATGGTGGGCTGGCTTACCAGCTTTAATGAAAGGTTTTATTGATAGAACTTTTCTGCCCGGAATTATGTTTGAATTTGAAGAAGGTAAAGAAATGCCTGTAGGATTATTAAAAGGTAAATCGGCAAGTGTTTATATTACTTCTGATACACCAGAAAAATACGATATAGAAGTGATGAAACAACCAGTATTACATCAGTTTAAAACAGGTGTGTTAGAATATTGTGGAGTAAGCCCTGTTGAGGTCATCTATATTTCAACAATTACAGGCTCTAGTGATAGCTTCAGAAAAGAGTGGTTAAATAAAATGAGTGAATTTAGTGAAAAATTAAAATAAGTATGAATTTAAAAGAAAAATTAGCAAAAATGAATTTAAAATTACCCGAAATTTCAACACCAGGTGGAAGTTACGTTTCGGTTAATATTAGAGGGAAAATTGCTTATATAGCAATTCAATTTCCTATTATAAACGAAAAATACCTTTACCAAGGTCGTTTAGGGAATGAAATTTCAACAGCAGAAGGATACAAGGCAATGGAATTATGTGCCTTAAATGTGTTAGCACAAGTTGATGCAAAAGTTGGTTTTGATAATATAGAAGGTCTTAACCATATAGATGCATATTTTCAATCGGGAGATAATTGGGATGACTCACCTGCTGTGGTAAATGGAGCTTCAGATTTATTTGTTGATATTTTAGAAGAAAAAGGACAACATTCAAGAGCTATTTTTGGAGTAGAAAAACTTCCACGAAATTTTTGTGTAGGGTTAACAACCAGTTTTACTTTAAAAAAAGATAGTTAAAATGAAATATGCATACACCATTTTATATGTTAATGATGTTTTAAAAACAGTTAATTTTTATGAGAAATGTTTCGGATTTAAACGCAAATTTATTGCTCCTGAAAAAGATTATGGAGAATTAATTTCGGGAGAAACAACAATAGCTTTTGCATCCATAATACTCGGAGAATCTAATTTAAAAAAAGGATTTATAAAGAGTACTCCTTCAGGAAAACCATTTGGAATAGAACTCGTTTTTACAACCGAAAATATTGAAGTTGATTTTAAAAAAGCAATTGATAATGGAGCGTTAGTTTACGAGAATATACAAGAAAAACCATGGAAGCAACACGTAGGATATTTAAAAGATAATAATGGTTTTTTAATAGAAATTTGCACACCAATAAAATG
Organism: Tenacibaculum retecalamus; assembly: GCF_027941755.1. NCBI lineage: Bacteria > Pseudomonadati > Bacteroidota > Flavobacteriia > Flavobacteriales > Flavobacteriaceae > Tenacibaculum > Tenacibaculum retecalamus. Next base: position 2,745,786 of record NZ_CP115916.1, read on the forward strand.
AAAAGAAAAGTTATTTATACACTTAGTGTATGCGTTTTAGGGCTATTAATTTTAGCATGTTCAGAAAATAGTATTGATGAAAATACTGAAAGTATTTACGTTGATATTCCAGACGCTAGATTTGAAGAAAAATTAATTGAAAAAGGAATTGATTCTGACGGAATTATCAATCAAAAAATACTTAGAAGTGATGTTATAAATGTTGAAAAATTAAACTTAAATAATTCAAGCGCTAAGGTAATTGCAAATTTAAAAGGAATAGAAGCTTTTACAGCTTTAAAAAGATTTTACGTAGCTGGTAATAAGCTAACTTCGGTTGATTTAAGTACTAATGTTTTACTTGATACGATAAATTTATCGGTTAATGAATTAACATCAATAAAAGGTTTATCAGTAGCTAAAAATTTAAAATGGCTAAGCTTATCATACAATTATTTTACCGAATTTTCAATTGATAATACTAGCGTGAAAAATATTTTAATGAGTGATAATGATTTGGTTTTTTTTAATGTAGATAAAGCTCCTAATTTAGAAACAGCTTTGTTAACATTAAATAAAATTGAAGCTTTAGATTTTAGTAAAAACCCTTTATTAGAAGTGTTAATATTCTCGTCAAATAAGTTAAAAACAATAAACTTAGAGAATAATCAAAAGTTAAAATATATATACTGCTCAAGTAATTTATTAACAGATTTTGATGTGAGTAATTTAAACAAATTGGTTGATTTAAGAATAGATAGAAATCCTGATTTAAACTGTATTAAAATAGCTACAGGACAAACAATACTTACTGTAAACCTATCATCATATCAACAACTTTCAACAAATTGTAATTAGCCATTACAATCTTTAAAATAAAAAAATTAACATTTCTTTTACATCGTTAAAAAAGAGGTGTTCGTTATTTTTTAGTAAACTTGTCCTAAATTTTAAAAATGAGCTCACTTTATAAATCCATAAAAGGAAAAATAGCAGTATTAAACTTATATAATGAAAAATTAAGAAGTTTAAATATTAAGCATCAGTATAAAGAAGTTGTTACTTCTTATGGTAAAACAAACCTTATTGTTGTAGGTGAAAATACGAACCCCCCGATGTTAATTGTGCATGGCTCTAATGGCTGTGCACCAATTAGCTTAGAAACCTACAAAGGGTTAGAATCAAGCTTCCAGATTTTTGCAATTGATGTACTAGCGCAACCTAATAAAAGTGCCGAAACTAAGTTGTCGATGAAAAACGATGATTACGGAAAATGGATGCACGAAGTAATTGATGCCTTACATTTAAAAAATGTATCGCTTGCCGGATTTTCCTTTGGCGGATTGGTTATTTTAAAAACTTTAGCGTTTAAACAAGAAAATATAAAAGAAGTTTTTTTAACAGCCCCTGCGTATATTGTAAATGGAAATCCATTAAAAGCGCTGTTTAAAGTTTTTATTCCGATGAAACGTTATATGAAAACAAAAAAAGAGAAGTATGTACAGCGTTTTTTAAAAGAATTATTTACCGAGCAAGACAATTTTGCAATACAGTTTTTATCAGAAGTGTTTTTACATTTTACAATGGATTTTACACCCGTTCCTGTAATCAGTACAAAAGCTGCACAAGTAATTACAACACCAATAACACTTTTTGCAGCTAAAAATGACTTAATGTTTCCTGGTGAAAAAATGATAAAACGAGCCAAAAAAATATTTCCATCATTAAAAAAAGTGATTTTATTAGAGCAGTCTAAACACGTACAGAGTTCGGTTGATAATACTCTAATTGTTAATACTATTAAAAATTCTTAATTAGATTATAAATGAACCGATTTTCATTATTATATAGTTTTTTGATTTGTAGTTTTTTGATGCTATCAGCATGCAAAAATCAACATAAAATAGAAAAACCTAAAATTTCATTTTCTTTTGATGATGGTGCTACACAAAATTTCCCTGGATATAAAAATGCTGATTGGAATCAATTATTGATAGATAAACTTACAGCAGAAAATGTACAAACGATATTATTTGTTAAAGGAAAAAACTTAGATAATGAAGCCGGAAGAACGATTATAAAAAGCTGGAATGATGCGGGTCATTTAATCGCAAACCACACGTATTCACATCCTTATTTTAATAGTAAAAAAGTAAGTTTAAACCGCTTTAAACAAGAACTAGTAAAAAACGATTCTTTAATTAACAACTATTCTAATTTTACAAAATTATTCCGATTTCCGTATTTAAAAGAAGGCAATACTATTGAAAAAAGAGATGGGTTTAGAGTTTTTTTAAAAGAAAAAGAATATAAAATAGGCCATGTAACTGTTGATGCTTCTGATTGGTACATTAATCAACGATTAGTAAAACGTTTAAAAGAAAATCCGCAAAGCGATATTTCAGGATATAGAAATTACTATTTAAAACACCTTTATAATCGCGCTGAATATTATAATTCTTTAGGAAAAAAGTTAACAGGTAGACAAATTCATCACAATATATTATTGCATCATAATTTAACATCAGCATTGTTTATTGATGATTTAATCAAACACTTTAAAAAAAATGGCTGGGAGATTGTTAATGCAGAAAAAGCTTACAAAGATCCTATTTATACTAAAACTCCTGTAACAATTCCAGCAGGCGAAAGTCTTTTATGGGCATTAGCAAAGCAAACAAAAAAATACGACTCAATTTTACGTTACCCAGCAGAAGACAGCCGTTATGAAAAAGAAGCAATGGATTTTTTAGGGCTATAAAAATGCATAGAAAATCAAAAGAAATGAAAAAAAGCATCTTATTTATTGTATTAACATTACTCGTTTTAACAAGCAATGCTCAAGAATATAAAGAACATTATAATAATGGTAAAACTAAAGTAATAGGGACTAAAAAAAACAAGCTAGAAACTGGAAACTGGAAATACTATTTTAAGAATGGTAAAATTAGTAAAACCGGTAATTATTTAGAAGGAAAGTTACATGGAGAATGGAAATATTATTATGACAGTGGTGTTTTAAGAATTATTGGAAAATACAAAAAAGGAAAAGATAAAGGGTTGTGGAAATATTATCATGATAATGGAGCTTTAAGAGCAATTGGAAAGTATAAAAACGGAAAGTTTACAGGAGAGTGGAAGTATTATTATAAGAATTCTACCTTAAGTAAAACCGGTAAGAGAAAACAAGGAATTGATGTAGGGTCATGGAAGTATTTTAATGAGGATGGAACATTAAATAAAATTGAAGAGAAAGAAAACGATAAGAAACAAATTGAAAGAATATTAAGTTATTATTTTGAAGGCACAAAAACTGATAATCCAGATTTACTTAAAAAAGCATTTCAACCAGATGCAACTTTAAAATTTATCAATAAAAAAGGGGAACATACAAAAGTAGCGATTCAAACGTTTTTTTCGTATTTCAAAAATATGAAAACAAGGTTATTTAAAAGTAAGATCTATTATATAGATGTTACTGGAACTACTGCAAACGTAAAACTCTCAACTAAATATAAAACGTATCAGTACATGGATTATATGAATATACTTAAAACTAAAGAGGGATGGAAAATTGTAAATAAAATTTCACATCAAGAGTTTTTTTAAGTAGATAAAATTTGAATAAACACAATTATATGAACTCAATAGAAAATATACTTTTAAACTTTTCTGAAATAAGAAGAAGAAGTTTAAAACTTTGGAACGGAATTCCGAGTGAATATTTGAATTGGAAACCAGATGAAAAAGCATTTACAATTATTGAAATGATAAGACACGTATTAGAGGGTGAGCATCTTTTTCATAAAATAATAGAAAACAGAGGTGATTTAGGAACTTATCAATCACCTTGGAATAATTTAGAATACGCTGATTTAAAAGATGAAATTATGTTTTCTGAAAAATATAGAACCCATTTTTTAAATATGATAAAAGGTTTACAAGAGTCCGATTTAATCAATATAAAAATTGAAAGAAAAGAAGTTGGACAGAGTAAAATTCTTGGAGATTATTTAAATAGAATTGCATATCATGAAGCTGTTCATACAGGCCAAATGTTAGCCTATTTAAGAACTATAGGAATTGATAGACCTCAAATATGGGATTAATATAATAGTGAAATAGAATAAATAACAAACTATGAAACAAGAATTAGAAGCATTTAAGATAATTGGCATTGCAGTAAGAACAACCAATGAAAATAACCAAGCAGCCAAAGATATTGGCGCATTATGGAATACTTTTATGACTGAAGGTATTTTAGAAAAAATCCCGAATAAAACAACATCTGATGTATATTCAGTATATACCGATTATGAAAGTGATTATACCAAGCCGTATACTACAATTTTAGGGTGCCGAGTAAATAATATTGATGAAATTCCTGAAGGTTTCGTGGCAATAACTATAGAAGCTTCATCATATAAAAAATTTACAGCAAAAGGAGATTTAACAAAAGGAGCTGTTTACGAGAAATGGAATACTATTTGGAACACAGATGTAGACAGGAGTTATACCGCCGATTTTGAAGTGTACGGAGAAGCAGCACAAAACCCATTAAATGCTGAAGTAGACATCTTTATTTCGCTAAATTCTTAATTCTACAATAAATAGCAAGATTAGCACATAAATTAAAAATGATAAAGTATAATTTTAACTTTCTAAAGTTAAAGCAATGCAATACGATAAGGATCTAAAGTCAGAACACAAAAAACTTTTTTTAAAAGCACGAGTATTTCTTTTGTCTTTTAAAGGAATTACAGAAACAAAAAAAGAGCGTATTACAACGTATGCTAATAAAAATGGTGGAATTTGCCATTTAAGAACCATGCCTTATGGTATTGATTTTGGGTTTTTAAAAGGCGCAAAAATGAAGGATGAATTAGGTTTTCTTACAGGAAAAGGAAAAGCAATTCGGGTTTTACCAGTAAAAGAGTTTGATAAGAATGTAGTTACTTATTATCTAAAACAAGCCATAGAAATAAATGGATTATAACGAAGTTATACAATGTTTATACGATTTACAAGATCCTGAAAAAATCATTTTTAAAGAGCAGAAATTCGGAATTGTAGCAAATAATTCTTTAGGAATTTATCACAAAGAATTAAAGATGATTGCCAAAGAAATTGGAACAAATAATGAATTAGCATTACAGTTATTTGATAGCGGAATTTACGAAGCACGCCTTTTATGTAGTAAAATTTTCAATCCAAAAGATATTACTGAAACGTTAATGGAAAAATGGGTGGTAACGTTTGAAAACTGGGAAATTTGCGACAGTTTTTCTATGGGATTATTTGCTAAAAGTGATTTTTCATTGGCTAAAATATTAGAATGGACTAACCGAAAAGCTGAATTTGAAAAAAGAGCTGGTTTTGCAATTTTGGCATCCTATTGTATGGCTGATAAAAAATCGGGTAATGAGCTTTTTGAGCAATTTTTTCCGATTATTATTCAACAAGCAACTGATGATAGATTGTATGTTAAAAAAGCGGTGAACTGGGCGTTAAGAAATATTGGAAAACGAAATATCGATTTAAATGAAATGGCGATAGAAGTTGCCAATGATATTTTAAAACTAGAAAGTAAATCTGCAAAGTGGATTGCAAAAAATGCTTTAAATGAATTGCAAAAAGATACCGTTAGAATGTCTGATTATCCTAGAGAAATTTATAGAAAAAATACAAAATTGAACGAATAAGTGTAATAATTAATATGATTGGGCAACTAATTAAAGAATAACTAGAAAATGAAAAAAACACATATATTAATATCAGTATTAATATTTACATTAATTATTTCCTGTTCTAAAAACGAATCTGAAATTGAAGAGATTTGTACTAGCGATAATTATACAATTGAAATTGATCGATTTTTAACAAAATTAAAAACAACTCATCCTGAGGTTGTATCTACAAGTAATAATTATGAATATTCTTATAATGATTATAATTTGTTAGTACAAAATAATGAACATACTTTTAAATTATACAGAAACTATAATTATTGCAACAATAATTTAATTAAGGTAGATAATAACATTAACAATTTTAAATATAGTTTTGATTACGATATTTCTAATAGAATAATAGCATACTCAACTACAGATTCTTATTTACATGATTATATTTTAACTTATAATGACAATAAGATTATAGTTTCTGGAATTATTAATACAAAAGCAAACACAACAATTATTTTAGAAACGAATGTTGATGGTTTAGTAAAGAAGATTGCTCGTAAAAATGGGTGTTCAACTTTTAAATATGATGCTAATGGAAACTTAATTATAGCAAAAGATTTTGATATGGCAGGCATACTTTTAAAAGAGTATAAAATTACATACGATGCAAACCCAAACCCATTTTACGGGCAATTGAAATCTATATATATAGAGCGATTTATTAATTATTTTTCTGATTCTGTTTTTAATGGAATTGATGTTTTTTTTAGAGATGATCAATTTAGATTTCCATATTTAAAAAACAATCCCGTTTTATTAGAACTTACAAGTTGTCCAGAGTGTTATACAATTATAAAAAGAACTTATGAGTATGACACACAAAATTACCCAACAAGGATGGAGGAAAGCTATGTTGGTGCTCCTGTAATTATTTATGAATATCAATATTTAGAATTATGAAAATAAAAAATCTTTTAATAATAGTAATATTTACAGGAATATCAATTATTTCTTGTTCAAAAAACGATGATATAGAAGAAACTCCAATAAGTAAATTTATACACATACCTGATGTAAATTTTGAAACAGAATTAATAAAACAAGGTATTGATTCTGATGGTGTTGTAAATCAGCAAGTTCTTCAATCTGATATTAAAGAAATAGAGTATCTAGATTTATCATACCCAAGCTCGTCAGAAATGATCGAAAACTTATCTGGTATTGAGGGATTTACAAAATTAAAGAGACTTTACGCCATAGGTAATAGACTTGAAAATATTGATTTAAGTAGCAATACAATGCTAGATACTTTGCATTTAATGGCTAACGATTTAAAAAACATTACAGGTTTATCCGAAGCTAAAAATTTAAAATGGGTAAACTTATCAGAAAATCTATTTGAAGAATTTACTCTTGATAATTCAAGCGTAACAAACATATTAATGAGTAATAATAATTTGGTTTATTTTGATGTAAGTAAAGCACCTAATTTAGAAACTGTTCTTTTATTGACTAATAAAATGGAAAACATTGATTTTTCGAACAATTTAAAATTAGAAGCTATAAATGTTTCAAACAACAAGTTAACAAGTATCATTTTAGGAGAAAAAGAAGAGCTGTACTATTTATCTCTTTTCGAAAATTTTTTAACAGATTTAGATGTAAGTAATTTTGATAATCTTGATTATTTATTAACCGACAGAAATCCTAATTTACCTTGTATAAAAATTAAAAGCGATCAAAATATACCAACGCTACAACTGTCAGACTATCAACAAGTAAATGTAAGTTGTGATTAAAATTTAACTAAAAAAAAATAACTCAAATTAAAATGAAAAAACTAGTCCCTCTATTCTCAATTTGTCTTTTATTATTCGCATCATGTAGTTCAAGTGATGATGATACTCCTCCTACTGTTACAACAAAAAACTTTAAAGGTACAGTAGTAGATGATTTAAATACACCTATAAAAAACGCAACTATAATTATAGGTGATGATACAACAATCACAGATACTAATGGAAATTTTGTATTGAATAACGTTAACTTAATAACAGATTACGCATACATTAAATCAAGAAAAGACGATTATATAAATGGAATGAAAATGATTGTTGATTTAGAAGAAAGTAACACCGTTAATTTTACACTATTAAAAGATCATTTAGCCACTATATTAGGTAGTGGAGGCGATAGTGAGGTGCACTTTCCTACAGGTTTTACTTTAAAGATAAATGGAAATATTAGTTATGAGGATGGAAACTCGTTTACTGGGTTTATGTATCCTGTAATTCATCATATAGCTCCTTTTAATTTAGCAATTGAGAGCATTGCTCCTGGGCATAATAATACATTTGATGATGGTAATACTTACGGTTTTGTTTATGTTAAATTAGAGGATGCTGAAAAAAATAGGCTTGATATAAAAGAAGGGCATACAGCTACAATGGAATTTGATATTAGCGCGGATTTATTACCGATGTCTCCAGAAACAGTTAAGGTACTTAATTTTAATGAAGAAACTGGTTTATGGGTAAATTATGGAGAAGCAACTAAAGAAGAAGTTTTAGAAAAATGGGTTTATAAGACAGAAGTAGCATCGTTTGCAAGTTCTTGGTTTAAACTTGTTGCTGTGGAGTAATTAATAGCTTACATTTTATTTTTAAAACAAGAGTATATAAATAAGAAAGCACTTCATTTGAAGTGTGTAAGTTTAGAAAAAAACCTCAGAATTGATATTCAATTCTGAGGTTTTTATTTAAATCGCTTATAACGATTCTTTATTCTATTTAAAAATGAATACTACAGACACCATTTTTTGTGTTTATTTTAAATACTTCCCAACAAAAAAAGTTCCGAAAGGTAAGATTGATAATAAACAAACAATACCGAATGTTTTACTACTCCATTTCAGTTCAAATTTTAACATAATTGCTATAATTATATAAGCTACAAATAACAATCCATGAGGCATTCCTAGCATTTTTACATATTCGGGGTTTCCTTGTAAGTATTTAATTGGTGTTGCTATAAAAAGCAATAACAAGTAAGAAACTCCCTCTAATAAACTTACTATTTTAAATAAATTAATCATCTGTGTGTTTTTAAAAATTAGTTAGTATTGAAACTGAAATATTTCGCCCTGGCGCAGAAACACCACTAGCAAATTCTTTATAATGCTCATCCAATAAATTGGTAAGCTGTGTTTGTATTGTTATGTTATCGTTTACAGAATATTTGGCATGTAAACCAACTGTCATCCAACTAGGCGTACCGTAATATTTATCAACATCTTCAGTTGCAACTTCATTTACAATTGGTGTTTGCTGTTGGTTATCAATTCCCTCATCTAAATTATAATCCGTGATATCTTTTTTCGCATTAAACACAAAATTGGCTCCTCCTTCAAACTTATTGTTTGAATAATTCAATTCGAAACGACCAAATAATGGCGGAATTGATGACATTGGTAAATTTGTATCGTACGCTTTTCCTTTTGTATAGGTTAAAAATCCTGAAGTACTCCAGTTTTCAAGTAATTTTCCTTGATAACTTACTGTTGCTCCCGTAATGTAAGCTGTTCCCTTATTTACGTTTGCTACAATATCACCATTTTCTCCATCGTACGAAACAGTAGGGCTTCCGTTTAACTCAAAGGCTTCGCGATAAATATAATTGTTTAACAATGTATAATATACGTTTGCACCAATTCTAAATTTCCTATCATTAAAATACTTCTGAAATCCAACTTCTGCACTATAAGCATGCTCAGGTTTCAGCGTAATGTTTGGTACAGTAACCTTTCCATTTTTTTCTCTTACCTTACCTACATCATCAATATTTGGCGAGCGAAATCCTGATGACAACACCGCATTTAATTGCCAAGTTCTAACAGGTTTATACACATAACCAATGGTTGCGGTAAGTGCTGTATTATTTAAATTAATAGTACTGCTCGGTAACTTTATAAATGTTTCATCTATCCATTTAGCATCTAACTGAGTATTCGTTAATCGTATACCTGTGTTTAAGGTTGATTTTGGCGTAACATCTTGGCGATAATCCAAATACATTGCCGAACTAAAATAACTACTTCCGCCATCTGGGTATCGAGATTGCACCGAAAAATCACCTTCAAAATCTACAATTTCGTTATTATTTATTCTTAATGTTTTACCATAAGAATCTGATTTTACATCATTATAAGCAACTTCAAAACCATATCCTAAATCACGTTTTTCTGCTAACGGAACCGTAAAATCTCCATTTACACTAAAAACATTTACATTTTCTCTTCTATATGATCTTTCTAAACTTCCGAATTTTCTTTGAATACGACTTTCTTCAATATTCTGATAAGCAGCAGTAATTGTTCCTCTATCTAACCATTTTTTATTCGGATTGATTTCTAATTGAGAAGAAGCTAAAAAACGACTTTGAGGTCCGTAATGCCATTCTGCAAACTTTAATTCTCCGCTTTTAAGCTCACTTAACTTATCAAACCTTGGCACATCTGATGATGTAGAATATTGAATATTTACTTTTAAATCGGTTTTTTTTGATAGCGGAATAAAAAATTTCTGTAAAAAATCTGTTTGACTAAAACCTGTATTTCTCTGCAGATTCACATCTTCATTTTTCGTTGGATTTTCAGTATAATTTCCTTTTAAATTATCAGAATAAAAAAACGTTTTTCCCCAATCATCAAAACCATGAGAACGATTTTTACCCATTTTTAAATCACCAAAATTACTATGTGTTATGCTAGTAAGCGATGCCCAATTTTTAAGTTGTAATTCTGCCGATACCGAATTGGTAACTTCATTATTTACTGAACTGTATCTTAAAAAACTACTTCCTTTAATTTTATTTTCTTCAGACAGTTTTGGAGTTTTTGTATAATAATGAATCACACCACCTAGTGCATCAGAACCATAAATAACCGATGATGGTCCAAAAACAACCTCTGTTCTATCTAATAAAGTAGGATTTACAGTTATCGAGTTTTGTAAATGCCCTTTTCTATAAATTGCATTGTTCATTCTAACACCATCAACAACCAATAAAACACGGTTACTTTCCATTCCTCTTAAAACAGGGCTTCCGCCACCAAATTGCGATTTCTGAACTTTAATTCCCGGAATGGTAGCTAATAAATCTGCTGATGTTTGTGGAGATACTTTTTGAATATCTTTTAATGAAACTACTGCTATTTGTTCTGCAATACGATTCGCTTTTGCTTTACTCTTAAAAACAGACACAACTATTTCATCTAATTGCTCTGATTGTTTTGATAAAAAAACTTGATATTCGTTTTGTTTTAAAGCCAATTTTGTCTCTTGGAAATCCGCATATCCAACATGCGAAAAAACAAGAATTTCTTTGTCTTTAAATTCAGAAACATTTACAATTCCGTTAATATTACTAATTGCTGATGTTGTTTTGTTTTTATTAAACACTGCAACTCCATCGATTGTTTTACCTGTTTCGGCATCAATTATCGTAAGGTTTTGTGAAAAAATAGTGGTGATTGTCAGTAAAAAAAATAGGGTAATAACTTGCTTCATCTGTTAACTAAACACGGTTTCTAAAATATCTAATGATTTTGGCTTTTTAAAACCCTCCAAATGTAATTCAAAATATCGAATTATAACTCTAAGGATTACTTGCCTTTCGTTTTTATTGTACGAAATTGTATTTATTGCTTCAAAATTTATGCCTAACAGTCTTTTAAAAAGAATTAATTCGTTGCCAGTAACCACAAGTTTTTCATAAGATGCATCAGTAAATCGTCCTTCTTGTAAATTAAAGGTCATTTTAGTTGGTTCTGAAACATCTGGATAAAAACCTAAAAACTTAGATAAATTTAATAAAAAAAGTAAATGAAAATTAGCAATGGCATCATGAGTATCTAACCAAATTAAGCTAGTTTCAATAAACTCATATAACACTTCATTTTTTTCTTCTTCTTTAATAATATTCGAAAGTATTTCTGATAAAAACAATACAATCGATTGCTTTATTACCGAAGTGTAAATACTCTCATAAGGATGAATAACTTGCGCTTCTCTTATCGAATTTAATGAGTTTTTATTATTGTGATTTGCTTCAATTATCAATTGCGTTAATGGTTGAAAATAGGCTTTTTTTAATTTTCCTTTTCTTGATTTTAACACACCTCTTATCATGTATGATCGAATGCCATCTTCTAATGTAAAACACTTAACAATTAAACTTGTATCGCTGTACTTAATAGCACTAATAACAATTGCTTTGGTTGTAATTAACGCCATTAAATTGAAGTTTTATATAATTAATAGTATCAAAGATATTTAATAATAACTACAAAAATGATACATTCGTACAAATTTGATTTAACTTCTTATGACTTTTGAAATAGAACGAAAATTCTTGGTAATTTCTGATCAGTACAAACAAGTAGCTTATAAAAAAAGTTACATCAAGCAAGGTTTCTTAAACTCTAAAAAAGAACGCGTAGTAAGGGTTCGTATAAAAGATGACACCGGTTTTTTAACTATTAAAGGAGCTTCTAACAAAAGCGGAACTACCCGATTTGAATGGGAAAAAGAAATAGATTTAAAGGAAGCACAAGATTTATTTAATTTATGTGAAGAAGGAATTATTGAAAAATACCGTTATTTAATAAAAGAAAACAACCATACTTATGAAGTTGATGATTTTTTAGGTGAAAATAAAGGTTTGGTTGTTGCCGAAATAGAATTAGAAAATGAAAACGAACAGTTTTCTAAGCCAAATTGGTTAGGAAAAGAAGTTACAGGAATCGTTAAATATTACAATTCAAACTTAAGTAAACTTCCTTTTTCTAAATGGTAAAAACTATATGTATTTATAAATTGCCCAAAAATGACTAAAGCTTCCTAAGAGCACAAAAACATGAAAAATAGCGTGGTTGTATGGCACTTTTTTAATCGAATATAAGATTGCGCCAATGGTATAAAAAACACCTCCAGCTATTAAATAAAATAATCCGTCGTACGACAAATTATTCATTAACGGTTTTATTAAAAAAACTACTTGCCATCCCATTATTAAATATAATGCCGTTGATAATTTATCGAACCTACCTGTAAAAAAAAGCTTAAGTATAACTCCTGCTAGCGCAAATAACCAAACAAAAATGAACATATACCAACCTGTTTGTTCTGGTAAAACTACTAAACAAAAAGGCGTATAACTTCCTGCTATTAAAACATAAATAGCAGCATGGTCAAAAATATTAAGTTTGCGTCGAAGTTTAGGTTTTTTTGCAGCGTGGTAAAAAGTAGATGCTGCATATAAGATGATTAAACTTAATCCGTAAATAACAAAGCTAATTGTTTGCCAAAACTCTTGATATGTTAATGATTTTAAAACTAAAAAAGGTAAAACTATTATACCTAGCAATAAGCCAAAACCATGTGTTAACACATTTAATTTTTCCTCAGTATTACTATAAAGGTGATTTAAATTCTCGCTCATTGTTTGGTCGGTTTGTGTCTTTCATATATAAATCATCATTTACTAATTCATTATATATTAAGTCAAAAGATTGTTTTTTTAAAGCATCTTTATCTTCCATTGTTAAACCCTTTGTCTCAATAAACTTTAATTGTTTTGCTCTAAAAACACCAGGGCGTCCCTTAAAGAAATCCCAAGAAAAAAAGCGTTTCGCATCAAAATATAATTGCGGCACAATTGGCATTTGATATTGTATTGCTAAACTAAATGCTCCGTTATTAAAAGGTGCTAAAACCACATTTTCTGTTGGCACTAATCCTTCGGGAAATATTGCAATACTTAATCCTTTATCTAATCGTTTTTTTATGCGAGCGTATACCTTTTTTCTACTCTCAGGATCTTTTCTATCAACCATAACAACGGATTTTTTATAGAAAAATCCGAAAACTGGTAATTTTACCAATTCCTTTTTACCAACAAATAAAATCGGATTTTTACTCGATGCTATCATAATCCATGGATCTAGTAAAGATGCGTGATTTGCTATAAATACGTAACTTTTTTCACGATCAAGTTCTTGTTCTCTATCGATTTTTAACATGAAACCCATCCCGTAAATTAAAAAATACGACCATCCTCTCATTAGCTTCCAAAAGAGTCATAATATTTTTCATCAGACAAAAGCACCAATATAAAAGGAGACATAACTAGTATCGAAGTAATCATCAATAAATAAAACCAAATACGCCAAATTAATCGAAGGGGGGAAAATAGGTATTTCATAACTGCTAATGTACTAATTTCTTTTGTTTGAGCAATTTTAAGCTTATTTTTGCTACTTATCAAGTAGTCGTAGGTATTTACTTACATAATTTTTTCAAAACAGACATATGTCAAGAATTTTAACAGGAGTGCAAAGTACTGGAACTCCACACTTAGGTAATTTATTAGGAGCAATTTTACCTGCCATTGCAATGGCAAATGACTCTAAAAATGAAGCTTTTATCTTTATTGCAGATATGCATTCTTTAACACAAATTAAAGATGGTAACGAATTAAGAGAAAACACCTACAGTGTTGCAGCTACTTGGCTTGCTTGTGGAATTGACATTAACAAAACTGTTTTTTATCGCCAAAGTGATATTCCCCAAGTGGCAGAATTATCATGGTATTTAAGTTGTTATTTTCCGTACCAACGTTTAACATTAGCACACGGATTTAAAGATAAAGCAGATCGTTTGGCAGATGTTAACAGTGGCTTATTTTCATACCCGATGTTAATGGCTGCCGATATTTTATTATACGACGCAGAAATTGTTCCCGTAGGAAAAGATCAATTACAACATTTAGAAATGTCTCGTGATGTAGCGAGTAGATTAAATAATGTTGTGGGCGATACTTTAATTTTACCGCAAGCTAAGATTAGCGAAAACACCAAATTGGTTCCTGGAACTGATGGTGAAAAAATGAGTAAATCTAGAAATAATTTTATCAATATTTTCTTGTCTGATAAAAAACTACGCAAGCAAATAATGGGAATCCAAACGGATAGTAAAGCACTTGAAGATCCTAAAAACCCGGATACAGATAATGTTTTTGCTTTATATAAATTATTAGCTTCGGATGCTCAAATTGCTGAAATGCGTGCAAATTACGAAGGTGGTAATTATGGTTACGGTCATGCTAAACAAGCTTTATACGAACTAATTATCGATAAATTTGCTGACGTTCGTACAAAGTACAATCATTATATGGAAAACCGTAATGAAATTGACGAAGCACTTGCTATTGGCGCCGAAAAAGCTCGTACAGTTGCTACTGATGTTTTACTAAGAGTACGTAAAAAAATAGGATATTAATCTCAAAATTTAAAAATCATATGAAAAATTTACTTTTTATATTTTTATTAGGAATAGTAGCTTGCTCACAACCAAAAGAAAAAACGTTTATAGCTGATGCTTCTTGCGGACAATGTAAATTTGGTTTAGAAAGCCAGAACGGATGTGATTTAGCCATTAAAATTGATGATAAAGCCTATTTTGTAGACGGTGCTCATATTGATGATTTTGGTGATGCGCATGACAAGAAAATTGGTTTTTGTAATGTTGTCAGGAAAGTAGAGATAACTGGTAAATTAGAAAATGATAGGTTTAAAGCTACCGCTCTTAAAATAGTTGAGTAGTTTTCACTATAAATAATTAGCACAAAAAAATCCGAAGTAATATTTACTTCGGATTTTTTTTATTTTAATACACTACACTGTTAAATTTATGGTGCAGGATTCGGAATTAAATTATGAACTGCTTCTATTTCTGCTAAAATTTCTTCTGATAAATCAATATTAATAGAATTGATATTCTCCTTTAACTGACCCATTTTTGTAGCTCCAATAATATTACTCGTTACAAATGGCAACTGATTTATGTATGCTAATGATAACTCAGCAAGTGATAAGCCATGCTTCTCTGCTATTTTTAAATATTCTCTAACAGCTTTTAAAGAAGCTTCGCTCATATAACGAGCTATAAACCTCGGAAACAAAGTTCCTCTTGCTCCTTCAGGCGTTTTGCCATCTAAATATTTACCTGATAAAACTCCTTGTGCTAAAGGCGAATATGCTAACAAACCAATGTTTTCTCTCATAGAAACTTCGCTCATTCCTACCTCATAACCCCTGTGAATTAAAGAATATGAGTTCTGAATAGTACTCATTCTTGGCAAATTATGTTGCTCAGCTGTTTGCAAGTATTTCATAGTTCCCCAAGGCGTTTCGTTAGATAAACCAATGTGTTTTATCTTTCCTTGTTGTACTAAAGCATTCATTGTTTCTAAAATCTCTAAATGATTTTCAGCCTCTTTGGTTGCTGTTTTATACGGATAATCACGAACACCAAAACAATTTACTCCACGTGAAGGCCAATGAAACTGATATAAATCGATATAATCGGTTTGCAAACGTTTTAAACTTCCTTCAACCGCATCAATAATATTTTGTTTTGTAAAGCCACCAGTACGAATGTGTTTTGTATAATCGCCACCACCAGCAATTTTACTTGCCAACACTACTTTATCACGATTTCCGGTTTTTTTAAACCAAGAACCAATTATTTTCTCTGTTGCTCCATAAGTTTCTGGCGTTGCTGGCACTGAATATAATTCGGCTGTATCCCAAAAATTTACGCCTTGCTCTAACGCATAATCCATTTGTTCGTGTCCATCAACTTCAGTATTCTGATTTCCCCATGTCATGGTTCCTAAACAAATTTTAGAAACTTTTATATCGGTATTTGGTAGTTTAGTGTACTTCATTTTATCAATTTAATTAACAACTATTTCTCGACTGCGCTAGAAATGACATTTTATTTTAAAACCGCTTCGATTCCTGGTAATGTTTTTCCTTCTAACATTTCTAACATCGCTCCACCACCGGTAGATACATAACTTACTTTATCTCCAAATCCGAATTGCTTTACTGCTGCTACAGAATCTCCTCCTCCGACTAAAGAAAATGCTCCGTTTTCGGTTGCCTTAGAAATTGCATTTCCAAGCTCAATAGTACCTGTTGCAAAGTTTTCTAATTCAAAAACTCCTAAAGGTCCGTTCCATAAAATAGTTTTAGATTTTGCTATTACTGCTGCAAATTTCTCTGAAGTTTTTGATCCGCAATCAAGTCCCATCCATCCATCAGGAATTTTAGTGGTATCAACTGTTTGCGTATTAGCATCATTTGAAAAAGCATCTGCAATAACAACATCTACTGGTAAATGTATTTCGGTATTTTTCTCTTTTGCTAATTTTAAAATTGACAGTGCCAACTCTAATTTATCATCTTCTACTAACGAATTACCTATCATTCCGCCTAAAGCTTTTATAAAAGTAAAAGTCATTCCTCCACCAACAATAATATGGTCTACTTTTTCAATAATATTTTCTATTACACCTATTTTAGACGATACTTTTGCGCCTCCTAAAATTGCGGTTACTGGTTTTTCAGAATCATTTAAAACCTTATTGATACTTTCAATTTCGGTTGCCAATAAATTTCCAAAACATTTATTTTCAGCAAAAAATTGTGCAATAACTGCTGTAGAAGCATGCGCTCTGTGTGCAGTACCAAAAGCATCATTTACATAAACATCACCTAATTTTGACAATTTTTCAGCAAAAGCTACATCTCCTGCTTTTTCTTCTGGATAAAAACGTAAGTTTTCTAATAATAAAATCTCTCCGCTTTTTAAATTTGCAATTGCTTCGGTAACTTTATCACCAATACAATCTTCTACAAACTTAACCTGAACTCCTATAACTTCTGTTACTTTAGCTATAATATGACGCAATGAAAATTGATCTTCTTTTCCTTTCGGGCGTCCTAAATGCGACATTAACACACAACTACCACCATCTTCTAATACTTTAATTATTGTTGACTTTGCTGCTTGAATTCGAGTAGTATCCGTAACTTCAAAACTATCGTTTAAAGGCACATTAAAATCTACTCGTATTAATGCTTTTTTATTTTCGAAATTAAAATCGTTGAGTGTTTTCATATGTTTTGTTAAAAGGTGTGTTCTTATATGTTGTCAACAAAAATAAATATTTAAATCCGATTCGTTTATACTATTTACATTTTCAAACTTATATCTTTGTTAAAGTTTATTATTCAACATGGAAACAACTTCAATAAAAGTAACTTCAGAGAAGCTAAACCTACAAGAATGCTATGATTTTGTAGTAGATACTGCTTGTGGCGGAATATCTGTTTTTGTTGGCACCGTTAGAGATGCTACTCAGAATAAAAATGTTACGCAATTAGATTTTTCTACATACAAACCAATGGCTATTAAAGAAATGCAAAAAATTGCTGAGTTAGCTTTAAAAAAATTCAGCATTAAAAAAATTGCCATCCATCATGCTGAAGGTTTATTGCAAATAAAAGATGTCCCTGTAATTATTACGGTTTCTTCTCCGCATAGAAAAGCTGCTTTCGATGCTTGTCAATTTGCGATTGATACTTTAAAAGAAACTGTTCCTATTTGGAAAAAAGAATATTTTGAAGACGGTGAAGTTTGGGTAAATGCGCATCCTTAAACTTTAGTTTGTGTTATTTGAGAGCCTCAGCTAATAGAAATTCTGCTAATTATTATGAGAACCTGAAACAAGTTTAGGTTGACGAGCTTAATTATATAGCTAATAACTTCTAGTTAATAAGGCAAATCTGCTGGTTCAATAAAACCAACTTCAGGATTGTATAATTCTTTTAAAAACGCTGTTATTTCATTCATAAACTCTTCTAATTTTTCTTCTGTTACTTCATTATCTGGAGTTCGGTAATTAGACGAGAAATTCATTTTTAAAAATCCGCTTTTTAAGTTTTTAAACGAAATAATACCTGCTTCAAAACCATTTTTTATAGTCGCTTTTTCAGTTTGCCAATAAATAAATGCATACAACATTACCTGAATTGCTTTATGATGTTTTAAATCTCGAATGTTAGTAAAATCTGTTACCTTTAGTTTGGTTGCGTCTACCATTCCTGTTTTATAATCTATAATTCTGGTAACACCATTTAATTCGTCTATTCTATCTACTTCACCATGTATTCTTATCGGAAAATCGATACCTTCAACAATTATCTCTGTGAATATTTTTTTCTCGGTTTCAATAATTTTAAGTTGATTACTTTCATCCTTTAACAACTCTATTTCTTTATTCAAAAAATTTTCAACAAACCTGTTTGCAACTTCAAAAACCAATCTATTTTTCCCGGTAGATACATCTCCGTTTTTAAAATGTTCAGAGAAATAAAAAGATACCAACTCTTTTGATTGTTCTTGCATTTTACGAACATCATTCAGTTTTAAAAATTTACCAAAATAAGGTTGGTATAATTTATCTAAAGTATCATGAACTACAGTACCCATTGTGTTTGCAGCAACTGTTTCTTCAACATTATCAAATTCGTTTATTTTTAAAATTTTCTGTTTATAAAACGCAATCGGATTGTATAAATAATTGGTTAATGCTGATGGTGAAATTCCTTTTTTAGCCAATTCTTCTAAGCGTTTTAAAACTTTATCATCTTTTTGAATCTCTTTTAGTTTTATTGCTGATGTTACTACCTTAGGGCTAATTATTTTCTCAGTAATGTCGCCTCGCATCATTTCTAACTGCGTAACAAAACGGCTTTTTTCTCCGCTTCCAAAAACATCATGTTCTGTATTATATAAGATAAAAATATTTTTGGCTCTTTGTAATAATCTAAAAAAATGATATGAAAAAAGCGCATCTTTTTCTTTATATGTAGGCAATCCGAATTCAATTTTTACATCAAAAGGAATAAAAGTGTTTTGTTGGCTACTTGCGGGTAATACTCCTTCATTTACTGAAGTTATAATTACGTTTTCAAAATCTAACATTCGTGTTTCTAAAACACCCATCAACTGCAAACCTTGCAACGGTTCTCCTTGAAAAGACAAACTTTCAGACTGTATTAATTGCCTAAAAAATTGGTGTAATGTTTTTAAATCCTGCACGTAGTTAAACTCAATATGTAAGTTTTGTAATTGTGTAAACGCCGTGTAAAAACGGAATAAATATTCCTTTTCTAAATCGTTTGCATTGTCTTTTAAAACATCAATTAATCGTAATATTCTTGATAAAAACTCCCCTATTGTAGAAAACTGATTAAAAATTGAGCTAACAATATCTTTAATTTCTGCTTCTAAAGGAGAGAAAAATACATTAATATACTCTTGACTTACAAATGTATTATTCTCTTTAACAACAGTTTCTGAGATAGTATCAGCTATGTTTTTACCTTCATCTAATTGCAATAATTTATAAATTGCTGCATCTTTTAAAAACCGAATAATATCTTTATGATAAAACTGATTTACATCTTGTTTTTGTAATTTTTCTTGATTGTTGAATAACTGAAAAATAGCCAATACTAAACTCGTTGTAGGAATATCTTTTAAAGGATATCCCATTGTAATATTTATAGCTTCTACACTTTTTGGCAACGAATTTAAGGTTATTGGCAACAATGTTTCATCTGCTAATACCAAGGCTGTATTATTGTGGTTTGGTAATTTTGATAAAATTTCTCCTGCATGTTTTATTTGTGTAATATTTTTTGATGCTCCTATAACCTGAATATTCTTAGATTCAGAGAAATAATTTTTTATCGTTTGAATTGAGTTTTTTTCATAATATTTCCACTGCTTTTTATACTTTCTAAGAAAACTACCCGCTTGATGATTTCCTTCGTAAAAAGTTTTATCAATATCCCAATAAACCTCACTATTTCCTGCGGATAAAAATTTTTGAAACAAAAACTCTTCCGCTGTGTTTAGAGCATTAAATCCGATGAAGTAGTATTTCTTGTTCTGATTTTTATTGATAAAAGCTTCAACCTTCTTAGTTGCTTCTCGGTATAAAACACCTTGATATCCTATTTTTTTATCAACCAAAAATTGATAAAAAACAGCATAAAACTCCTCTAATTTCTCCATAAAAGAGAAATGATCTTTCATTAGTTCCGTTTCTTTAAACTCTCCTTTTACCGACCATTTTTGTAAACGATGAATATCTCGTAAATACACAAAAATATCCTTCGGATTAATTAAATGTTGGTCTATTTCGTTAAAATCTTGCAAGACAGTAAAAGCCCATGAAGAGAAAACATCAAACGTATCTGGGTTTTCTTCTACTTCTTTATAAATAGTATAAAAATGGAATAGCAGTTGTACTGAATCCGCTTTATTAATTTCAGAAATTTCTTCAACAAAATCGCCAATATTTAAAATTTGAGGTAAAAAACCTGCTAAAATTTTATTTTTAAATGTTTGCTTTACAAACACTCCTGCTCTTTGTGATGGTAAGACAAATACAACATTTTCAAACGATTTGGTGGTTTGTAAAATAGTATCTAAAGTTTCTGAAATAAAAGAATTCATAGCGGTTTTTTAATCAACCCAAAGTACAATATTTATCTTATTTTTGAGAGGATAAATAACTTCATTTCTTTACTAATGAATACGACAAACAAACTTAAAGCTGCACTTATTCAGGCTAATTTAATTTGGGAAAACCCGATTGAAAATAAAAATTATTTTGAAGAAAAAATAAACAAACTTCCTTTAGATATCGACTTAATTATTTTGCCCGAAATGTTTACCACTGGTTTTACTATGAATGCGCAACATTTAGCTGAAACGATGACTGGTGATACTATTATTTGGATGCAAGATGTAGCTAACAAAAAACAAGCAGCAATTGTTGGTAGTATTATTATTAAAGACCCGTGTTTAGATGCTAATAAAGAATACAATTATTACAATCGATTACTTTTTGTACATCCTTCAGGTAAAATTAATTTTTACGACAAGAAACATTTATTTACACTTGCTAACGAACATAAAACATTCACGCCTGGTAATAAAAATAGTCTAATTGATTATAAAGGATGGAAGATTTGTCCGCTAATTTGTTATGACTTACGCTTTCCTGCTTGGCTAGAAACACTCTTAATTACGATTTACTATTGTATGTAGCTAGTTGGCCTATACCAAGAATTGAAGCTTGGAATGCGCTCTTAAAAGCCCGTGCGATAGAAAATATGAGTTACACAATTGGTGTAAACAGAATTGGTACGGATGCTAACGGTTATGAATACAACGGTAATTCTGCTACATATGACATGTTAGGAAAGTGTTTAGCTAAAAATACAGCAGAAGATGTCTCTTTAATTATTGAATTAGATAAAGAAACGCAACATAAAACTCGTGCTAAGTTTCGGTTTTTAGATGATAAAGACGAATTTACTTTTCAATAAATAACGTCATTGCGAAGAACATATAATAAGGCAGTTTATAAAAAAAAGCTTCATTTTATTCGCAATGACGTTACTCAACTATATTTTTATGATGGAATCATCCATTTAAATTCAAATTTAGTATCAGGAACTACAATACGTTCTGTAATACGATACATTCTGTCTGGTAATTTCATTAAATAATCACGCGCTTTTTCTGCTTCTGGAGTTAAGTTTGTAATCTTATCAATCTCCCAAGTTTCGTTTAATTTTTTAAGAATATCAACATAATCAAAACCAGTGTATACACCTACTCTTTGGGCTACCGTAGAGAAATCATCAAACAAACTTCCTTTTGCACCAAAAGATTCTCTTAAGTGCATTGCAGGCATTACTATTTTGTGTTTCATCATGTATTGAAACGCTAACATCATTTCGCTAGGATCAATTTTAAATATCTGCCTCACAAATTCAGTATATGCTTGGTGATGACGCATTTCATCTCCTGCAATAATTCTTGACATTTTTGCTAACGCTTTATGTCCTTTTTTCTTTGCAATTTTTGCCACATTTAAATGTGAAACGTATGTTGCTAATTCTTGAAAACTGGTATATACAAAGTTTTTATATGGATCGCTTGCTGTACCAATATCAAAACCATCAGTAATTAAATGTTGCGTAGTAATTTCTACTTCACGCATATTTACACGTCCTGAAAGGTATAAATACTTATTTAAAGTATCACCATGACGGTTTTCTTCTGCTGTCCAAGCACGGATCCATTTTGCCCAACCATTATCTGGGTGCTGTGTAATACCGTCTAAATCTAATAACCAAGATTCATACGTTGGTAATGCTTCTTCGGTAATTGTATCGCCCACTAATACCACCCAAAAATCATCATCTAATTCTTTAGATAACTCTCTAATTTCTTCCACTTCTGTAATAAAAGTATCTTTTTGTGAGTTTGGCAAAAAATCGGTTGGTTGCCAAATTTTTTCAGCAGGTATTAAAAACTTGTCTACGAAACTATCGATATTCTTTTCGAGAGTTTTCATTACTTCCTTTCGGATATTTTGTAATGACATAATATATTATTTAGTGTTGTTTGTTAGTATATCGCGTCTTTTATTGTTTTTTCAACAGTAAGCGCTAATTCATTAAACGGTAAACTATCTATCTTTATTGGTTGATGGGTCTTAATTTTTATTGGACTTCCCAATCCTAACGGAAATTTACCATACTTAAAAACTTTCCACGAATTGTTAATTGTTAACGGAACAATATAAGCTTCTGGATTGTATTTAGTTATCATTTTTAGGCCATTTATTGAGAATGACTTTGGTTTACCTGTTCTACTTCTCGTCCCTTCAGGAAAAATAACGGCAGACCATTTGTTTTTATTTATTTTTTTTGAAAAACTAGCCAATTCGGTTAACGCTTGTCTTGCATCTTTTCTATCAATTAAAGCTGCGCCTCCATGTCGTAAATTAAACGATATACTTGGTATACCTTTTGCTAGTTCTTTTTTAGATACAAATTTCGGAAAGTGTTTTCTAAAGTGCCAAATAATAGGTGGTATATCAAAAGTACTTTGGTGGTTCGTTACAAATATTAAACTAGTATTTTCCGGTAGCTCCTGTTCATTTTCAACCTGAACACGAACTCCTAAAATTAATAATGATTTGATTAAAAACCAATTCATAATATCTACTACATGCTGATGTCCATTCTGGCCAAACATTTTTAGCCCCAACCACTGTAAAGGATGAAAGATTACTAGTAGTGAAAAAAACACCAATGCGAATATTGATGATATAATATAACTTAAAAATTTCATTATTATATATTTAATAGTCAACAAAAATAAAAAATCCCGCGAAAGCGGGACTATATTTTCTAATTAAAACCAATTACTCCAAGGAATTCTTGATAAGATTAGTAGTAATGCGATTCCGTAAAAAATTGTAAACGTTTTAAACTTCGTTTCACTCTTTACTTGTTTCTTGTGTTTCGACCATCCTATCGTTATTAATACAATGGCTAAAATCATCATTAATGGATGTTCTAAAGCTAAAAGTCTTACAGGAGCATCTTTCATGTCTCCTAGTCCTTTTTGAAAACCTCCTACGAAATACACTAAGAAACCTAACAATAACTGAATATGAGTTGTTATTAAACTAAATAAACCTAATCGGAATTCTTTATGGGTAAATTCTTTTTTCTGTAGTAAACCGATAACCGCATTTAGTACCGTAAAAATCAATACTGCTACGACAAGGTATGCCCAGTAAGAGTGTAATGTTTTTATCATGATTTGTTCGTTTTTAACTTGGGTAAATGTACTAATTTTTATGCATAAAAAAACCACCTCGATTGAGGTGGTTTTTAGAAATATTATTTATTTCTAAAAAATTAGAAATTAAATTTAAGAGATGCATTCCATGTTCTTCCGTAACCAAAACGTCCTCTGTTATTCGTATTAACTCCATTCCATGAATTAGAAGGGTCATTATCTGGTCTACTCTCTTGTAATCTCTCAATATATAAAGTATCAAATACATTATCTACACCAACTCTAAATTCTAAAGATTTGATATAAGTACCTTTTTTTAATTTAGGCTTAAATGACATACCTATATCTGTTAAATTATAACTAGGTACTTCCACTGGCGCATCAGTAAATTGTCCGTCAGAAAATAATCTATCATAAAAATTCCAGTTAGCATCAACTGTAAATCTTGGTAAAACAGTATAAATAGCTGAAACACCAGCAGTAGTTTGAGCACCACCACCAACTTCGTATCCATCAACATCTACTTCTGAAGTACCTAATAAAGTTCCCACATTATTATACTCTCTTTGAGTACCTGTTCCTTCATATTTCCAATCTCCGTAAGATATGAATCCATTTAATCTTAACCCTGTTAATGGTTTTGTAAATAATTCTAATTCAGCTCCTCTGTGAACTTGCTTAACACCTTGTGTTTTATAAGATCTAAATAATGGAGTATCAAATATCTCTCTGTTAGCACCACTAATCGTTCTGTTATCCCATTGAGTGTTGTAAACATTTAAGTTAGCAGAAACAAATTCACTTTTAAATTGATAACCTAACTCTAATCCTATAATTTCTTGATTATCTACATTAGGAGCAAAGTCATTAGCTTTTCTATCTTGTAAAAACAAATCGTCATGATATGGTTGACGTGAATAATAACCTGCATTAAAAAACACTTTGTTATTTTCATTAAGATCATAAGCAACACCTGCTTTTACATTATACCCTAAGTTAGATAACTTTTTAGACTTTTCAGATACACCAACGTTTTGAGTATACATGAATTCCTCTCTTTGATGATCTTGATTAGATACTGCTCCTTGAAAAAATGCTGATAAAGCATCTTTAGAATACTCTATTTGACCGAAAAGACCATAATATGTAATAACCTCTTCATAATCATAACCTAAACGTTGTCTATGGTCATCATTAGAGTTAAATAATAAACTCCAAGGGTTAACTCCACCATAAGTATCTGTTAAATCATAAGCTTCACCAATATATGTACTATACTCGTCATCCGAAGGATCATCATTTACAGTAACAGAGTTAACTCCGATAAACTCATTTGCACTTCTATAATGAATACCATTATAAGTTCTTACATCAACACCAACATTTAACTTAAAGTTTTCATTCAACTCATTGTTATAATTTGAAACTAATCCAAACCAATTGTGGTTATTATTAGAACCTCTACCATAACCTTCTCCATCATTATTAAGATATGTAGAAACAAAAGCTCCTCTACCCATTGACCCGTATAACACAGAAGATAAAGATGATTTTTCATTAATTGTCAAATCCCATGAAAGGTTAGCTACCGGTTTGTGATAGATATTACGACCTCTTGGATAAACATTTGAGTTTCCTAATGTATTAGGACTATCAACATTATCATAATTATAATCATTAAAGCGAATACCTTTATCTAAAAAATCTTTAATATCTCCTCTACCAGCAGTAGCATGCGATTGTGGCGCTCCTGTTAACATGAAGTTAAATGTATTGTTTTCATTTGGTTGGTAACCTAATGATAAAAAGTATGTTTGACCTGCTCCATGAGTATTATCTACATAACCATCACCTTGCCAGTGACCAAATAAACCTGTAAAAGACCATCCTTTTTCACTAACACCTGTTGAATAAGAAACAGTAGATTTAGTATATCCATTGTTACCTACCATCTGACGAACATAACCACCTTCTTTTTTATCAATCGTTTTTGTTACAATATTTACAGTACCTCCTACAGAAGAAATTGCTAATTTAGAAGACCCTAAACCACGTTGTACTTGTACAGCGTTCGCTACATCCATAACTCCTGCCCAGTTAGACCAATACATTTTACCATCTTCCATACCATTAATTGGTTGTCCGTTTAATAAAAATGCAGTATTTGTTTGATCAAAACCACGTAAATACATTTGCCCTTCACCAAAACCACCACCTTTAACAGCTTGTACTGATGGAGTTGATTTTAAAACTTCTGGTAAATCCCAAGCACCTGCTTTGGCTTGAATTTCAGTTGCTCTAATTGTAGATACAGCAACCGGTGTTTTTCTACCTTCAGCTAAATCAATAACACCTGAACCAACTACAACTATTTCATCTAAAACATTAGATGGCTCTAATTCAATAGTTCCTAATTTAGTTTTTCCTGCTAAATAAGCTACTTCTTTCTTAATGTACCCAATAAAAGATACGATTACAGTTCCTGAATTTAATTTTGCGTCTAGTATAAACTTTCCGTTAAAATCTGTTGCTGCTCCATTTGTAGTTCCTTTTACTACAAGGTTAGCTCCTGGCAATGGTTCACCCATTTCATCAACCACTGTACCAGTAAGTTTTGTTTGCCCTAAAACTGTAGCTGTTACAAAGAACAAAGCTATCAGTAAAACATTTTTAAAATTTTTCATTGTTTAATTTAATTGTTATTAAATGCGGTGCAAAGGTCTTATTTTTCTTCCCTGTTAATATTAACTTAATGTTAAGGTTTTTAACAGTGATTTAACAAAAAAAGAAAAAGCCGCATAAAAAAAACACATTTATTGAGTGATTAATATTTTTTTAGCAAGTTCTTTACCTAATTCAACACCAAATTGATCAAAAGAATAAATATTCCAAATAACACCTTGTGTGAAAATTTTATGCTCATAAGCAGAAATCAACATTCCTAAAGACTTTGGTGTTAGTTTTTTAAAGAGAAGTGAATTACTTGTTCGGTTACCTTTAAAGGATTTATAAGGTAGTAATTGGTTTATTTGAGCTAATTTATCTTCAGTTTTTAACTCTAAATGTATTTCTTCTTTCGTTTTACCATAAGCTAAAGCTTCCATTTGAGCGTAATAATTAGCCATTAATTTTTTATGATGTGCCGTTAATCCATGTAAAGACTCTTCAAAACCAATAAAATCTGTTGGTATTGATTTTGTTCCTTGATGTACTAATTGCATAAAAGCATGTTGCATATCCGTGCCTGCTCCACCCCAAATAATTGTTCCTGTTTGATAATTTATTTCTTTACCATTTCTATCAACACCTTTACCATTACTTTCCATAATCGCCTGCTGTAAGTATGCTGGAAATTTCGTTAAATAGCTACTATATGGTAGAATTGCTTCAGTTTCACATCCAAAAAAGTTATTCGTCCAAACACTTAACAACCCTAATATTACGGGAATATTTTTATCAAAATCAGCTGTTTTAAAATGCTCGTCAACTTCTTCGGCTCCGTTTAATAATTCCTTAAAATTATCATATCCAATAGATAAGCTAATAGACAGGCCTACTGCTGACCACAAGGAAAATCTACCACCTACCCAATTCCACATTGGGAAAATATTTTTTTTATCTATTCCGAAATTAATCGCTTCTTCAATATTAGAGGATACGGCTACAAAATGTTTAGCTACATCAAAAACAATTGCGGATTTTAAAAACCAGTTTCTAATCGTATTTGCATTCGTTATCGTTTCATCTGTTGTAAATGATTTTGAAACTATTACAAATAAAGTCGTTTCAGGATTCAACTTACTTAAGATCTCTGACAAATGATCTCCATCAATATTAGATACAAAGTGTGAGGTTAATTTATTTTTATAAAAACGTAGTCCTTCAGCTACCATACTAGGCTCTAAATCTGATCCTCCTACACCGATATTAACAATATCTGTAATTGGTTTACCAGTAAAGCCCTTCCATTTCCCTGAAATCACCTTATTACTAAAGCTTTTCATTTTTCTTAAAGCAGCTTGTATTTTAGGTTTTACATCTTTTCCATCAACAAGAATAGGTTCGTTTGAATTACTTCTCAAAGCAGTATGCAACACCGCTCTATCTTCAGTTACATTAATTTTATCTCCTGAAAAATATTTATCAATAGCATCTTTTAACTTCGTTTCTTCTGCTAAGGAAATCAGTAAATCAATGGTTTTTTGAGTGATATGGTTTTTCGAATAATCAACTTTTAACTCCTCTAAACAAATAGAAAACCGTTCTTTTCTTTTTTTATCTTCCCGAAAAAGAGTTTTTAATTCATACTCCTTTGCTTCACTATAGTGGTCTGTTAATTTTTTCCACGCTTCGGTTTGAATTGGATTTATGTTTTGTAAAGGCATAATTAATGTGTAGGTAATAGTTCTTTTTCGACTACAGGAATATAAAGAGTGGCCTTTTTAGGTGATTTAATACTATCTAATTGTTTTTTTAATGGCTTTATAAATTCAAAATATGCCGGTTTAATTTTTGGGTCTAAAGGTTCTGCCGAAGGAAGTTTCTCTCGAAAAGGATCAACTTGTTTTCCGTTTTTCCAAAAACGATAACACACATGATTTCCAGAACTGCTACCTGTTGAACCAACCCAACCTATAACATCTCCTTGTTTTACAAAGTCTCCAACCTTTGCTTTCCTTCTCCTCATGTGAAAATATTTCGTGGTAAAAGTACTATTATGCTTCACCGTTACATAATTACCATTACCTCTTTTTCTTGTAGATTCGGTAACTGTTCCACTAGCAGTTGTCATAATTTCCGTTCCATTTTTCGCAGCAAAATCGGTTCCTCTATGAGCTTTAACTCTATAACCATAATGTGCTATTCTTCTTTTTAAATTATATCTTGATGAAATACGGTATTGGAATTTAATTGGTGATTTTAAAAAAGCTCTACGAAGCATATTTCCTTTCTCATCATAAAATTCTGGAATCATTCTAATAGAATCACCTACAAATTTATAAGCATATAAATCTTCACCTCCATGATTAAAAACAGCTGCTTTTACCTCTCCATAACCAACAAAAGTAGTGTCGTTAATAAACTTTTCTTCATAAATTAACTTGAATTTATCTCCTTTTTGAAGGCGGTAAAAATCCAGTGTCCATGCATAAATATCGGCAACAGTATTTGTTAACGTTGGTTTTAAACCTAAACTATCCATCGTAACAGATAAGCTTGAAAAAATTTCTCCAGCAATTTCTTTTTCTATTACTTTAATTTTTTTCTTAACCTTATAGGCTTCAATAATAGAATCTTTAAAATTGATAATTGTTGCATCAACTTTATTGTGTTTATAAATAAATACTTGCGCTTTTTGAAGTGAATCTTTTGAAGTAAGAATTGTATATTTTTTACCTGACCGAACTCGCCTTACATCAAAAGTGTCTTTAATTTTTGTAGCTATTTCATTAATCTTCGGATACATGACGTGGTGCCTATCTAAAATAACTCCAAAACTTTCTCCGCTTTTAATGGTATCATTTACTACCTTATAATTATCTAAATTAAAACCAAAAACATAAACAGGTTTTGGTTTTTCAATCTTTACAGGTGTTTTTACGATCTCTTTTTTTCTTCTTTACATGAATATATAAAACAAAAAACAAGGAGTAAAAGGACTATTTTTTTCAAGAAAAAATTATTTAAAATTGAGTTTACTGGCAAAAATACAAATAAAAACAATGGCTTATTATACTTTAACAATAAGTAAACAACTTATTCTATTTTAATTAAAAATTATTTCAAAAGGGTTTGCCAATCCTTTATAAGATTCTAACTCCGCACGAAGAGACCCCACAGATAAAGAGGCTTTAATTTTTATAGGTATTTTATTATCGTCTGCAGTAATCCAAACAGTTACACTTTCTTTTGCTTTAAAAATTCTTCCTGCCTGTACAAAAGGTCTAAATTTTTGAGTTTTTATTTTACCAAACTTTGTTTTTAGTGTTTCATAACCTAAAAACCGCAATTTAAACGGATTACTTTCTCCATCAACAAACATATTCATTTTTATTTCTTCTCCTTTTTTCATTTTTTTTAAGTCGTGTTTTCTTAAAAAATAGAAGGCAGAAATCATATCCTGTACATTTACCGCTTCAACAGTTTTGTTTTTATTTTTTAGAAAGTCTTGAATGTAGGCGGTGTTTTTCTGTTGATTAAAAGCTATTTGCTTATTTTTTTTATAACCTCCTTCATTAATTTTTCTTTTAAATAAATATGGCTTACCGGTTTCTTTATCAAAATATGATTGGTAATCATCATTTACTTTAAAAAACCACTTAATCATTCCTGTAGTCCACCCTTTAGCTTTAGCATGCAATACTTTTTTACCATTTAATTCTTTCTCTTTTAATGATAAAGTAGCATTACCTGCTTTTAAAAAACCACTGTAACTCATCTTAAATTTTAACCACTCTCCATCTTTAAAAACGGGTGATTTCTCTTGACCAAAAGCAATTGTGGTAAAAAATAATACGGAAATAAAAAAAAGCTGTTTCTTCATAGTATTCAAACTTATGAAAAAAGTAAGACAATTATTGTTCCAAACTAAAAAAAGCTGTTTGATTTTAAAATCAAACAGCTTTTTTTAGTATTATTAATTAAGGTTAAAATGTTCCCCAATTTTTTAATTCCTCTTCGCTCCATAAATATGGAAAGAATATTCTGCGTTGATATTTTGGGTGCATATATTTACGCCAATTACTTCCGCCTGTTGCTTCTAAATCTTTATCGCCACCACCTAAATATTTACCCGCAGCGTTATAATGTGCCATTACCCATTTTACGTTTACAGTATAATCATAATGACGCATTGCTTCGATTAGTTCTTTATTTTGTTGAACTTCTTCTGGCAATTGTTTAAATTTAGTTGACAAATTACAGTCGTTATAATCTTCCATAAAATCGATAAAATCTCCCATATACTTTTTCTCGAAAAGCTGGATTAAGA
Source organism: Tenacibaculum retecalamus (assembly GCF_027941755.1). Lineage (NCBI taxonomy): Bacteria > Pseudomonadati > Bacteroidota > Flavobacteriia > Flavobacteriales > Flavobacteriaceae > Tenacibaculum > Tenacibaculum retecalamus. Next base: position 2,777,030 of record NZ_CP115916.1, read on the forward strand.
TCGATTTTTCTCCTGTTTTATGATTTTTTCCTGCTGCTTGCCAGTACAAATGCTCAAAAGCATTTTTAAAAGACGAACTTCTATCAATTGTATCTCTGTAACGAGCGTCAATTAAATTAATTAGTTCTGTTGATGCAAATTCAATTTTTCGATACTGAGCACTTTGAAATCCGCTTGCAGGAGCTAATGTGTTTCTAAACTTTAAATACTGCTCTACATCCATTCCGTCTTGCATTACGGTGAATGAATTACATAACATATCAAAATATCTACTAACACGCATTAAATGTTTAGAAAATTTATTTGCAGTTATTAGTTCTTTAGAAAGTGAAATTTGATCTATTTCCCACAAAATCATTTTAAACAACAACTCATTTACTTGATGATACATGATAAAAACCATTTCATCTTTTTCTGTTGTTCTAGGAATTTGCAATCCTAACAAAGCATCGGTTTGAATATAATCCCAATACGTTATAGGTGTGCTATGAAGCAATCCTTCTAACATTGTTTCTAACGGAACACCTAGTTTTTTAGACTTATTTTCTATTGCTTGTAAAAGCTCTTCTTTATTCATTATTATATTTTATATAAACATTCGTATTAAAAATCACCATTTCTATAAATCTTTCGACTTATGAAAATGGTGATTTAATGTTTCTATAATTATTCATTAGGAATTATAAAGTTCCTCTTTTTAATTGTTCTCTTTCGATAGACTCAAATAAGGCTTTAAAGTTTCCTGCTCCAAACCCACGAGCTCCCATTCTTTGAATAATTTCAAAAAATAATGTTGGTCTATCTTCAACTGGTTTTGTAAAAATTTGTAATAAGTATCCTTCTTCATCAGCATCAATCATTATAGATAGTTCTTGTAATTTAGAAATATCTTCTTTCATCATGCTCATGTGCTCTCCTAAACGCTCAGGAATTCCGTCATAATACGCTTGTGGTGGTGGTGGTAAAAACTCAATTCCGTTTGCTTTTAACTGAGATACTGTTTTAATAATATCGTCGGTTGCAACGGCTATATGTTGTACACCTTCACCTTCGTAGAAGTCTAAATATTCTTCTATCTGAGAACGTTTAGCTGCTTTTGCTGGCTCGTTTATAGGAAATTTAATACGCCCATTTCCGTTAGACATTACCTTACTCATTAAGGCTGAATATTCGGTATGAATTTGTTTGTCGTCAAATGATAAAAAGTTAACGAATCCCATAACGTCTTCGTACCATTTTACCCATTTATTCATTTGTCCCCAACCTACATTACCAACCATATGGTCTATGTATTTTAAGCCTGCACTTGGTGGGTTATAATCTGATTTCCATTCTTGAAAACCTGGTAAAAAGGTACCCTTATAGTTTTTACGCTCTACAAACATGTGTACTGTTTCTCCGTAAGTATAAATTCCTGCACGAACTACTTCTCCGTTTTCGTCAGATTCTACAGTTGGTTCCATGTACGATTTTGCACCACGTGAAATTGTTTCTTCATATGCTTTTCTAGCATCTTCTACCCAAAGTGCCACAATTTTCACACCGTCACCATGTTTTACAATATGGTCGTTAATAGGTGATTTACTGTTTAATGGCGTCGTTAAAATTAACTTGATTTTATCTTGAGTTAATACATAACTTACTGAGTCTTTTGATCCTGTTTCTAAGCCTTTATAGGCAAATGATTGAAACCCAAATGCGGTTTTATAAAAGTGTGCAGATTGCTTTGCGTTACCTACATAAAACTCTACATAATCTGTACCTAGTAATGGAAGGAAATCTTGTGCTCCTTCAAATATTTTTTCTAAACCGTAGTTTACTGATTTTATTTCTTTTTTACTCATTGTGTTTATTCTTTTCTAGACCTCACAGGTTTTAAAAACTTGTGAGGTCTTATATTTATAAATTAGCGATTCCTTTGATAAAGCATTATTTATTCAAACAAATTTAGCCCTGATTGAAGCATTTGTTTGAGCTCTTTTTTATTTTTTTCTAAATAAAAAAAGCGAGTGCGAAAAGCAGGAAATAGCTTCTAATGTTTATTTTCTTCTAACCAAGATTTATAATAGTCTTCATCGGCAATTTTCATTGCTTCTTCTGTAACTTGCAATGGTTTAAATGTATCTACCATTACCGCTAATTCTTCTGTTTTTGTATGCCCGATACTTCTTTCTGCTGCTCCTGGGTGGGAATCATGTGGTATTCCTGCTGGGTGTAACGAAATATGACCTTGATCGATATCGTTTCTACTCATAAAATCACCATCTACATAATATAAAACTTCATCAGAATCGATATTACTGTGATTGTATGGCGCTGGAATAGAATCTGGATGATAATCGTACAAACGAGGTACAAAACTACAAATTACAAAGGTGTTTGTTTCGAATGTTTGATGCACTGGTGGCGGTTGATGAATACGACCTGTTATTGGCTCGAAATCGTGAATTGAAAAGGCATACGGAAAATTATATCCATCATAACCTACTACATCAAAAGGATGTGAGGCATAGACCATTTCAATAATTTCGCCTTGCTTTTTTACTTTAATTAAGAAATCTCCTAATTCGTTATACGTTTCTAGTTCTTCTGGTCTTCTTAAATCACGTTCACAAAATGGTGAGTGTTCTAATAATTGACCAAAGTAGTTTCTATAACGTTTTGGTGTGTATACTGGCGAGTATGATTCAACAATAAACAATCTATTGTTTTCATCATCAAAATCTAATTTGTAAATAATTCCACGTGGAATTACTAAATAATCTCCATATTTAAAATCTAAATTACCAAGATGGGTTCTTAATTTTCCTGTTCCTTTATGAATGAAAATTACCTCATCAGCATCGGTATTTTTGTAAAAATAGTCTGTAGTAGATTTTTTTGGTGCTGATAATATGATATTACAATCAGTATTTGTTAAAACTACTTTTCTACTTTCTAGATAATCGTTTTCTGGCTTTACTTGAAATCCACGAAAACGATACGATTGAATATTATTGGCTTTGGCTATTTTTGGCGCAACAGAATATTGTTTGCGAATTTCTTTGACCATTGTAGGCCTGTGTTCGTGATATGAATTGGTAGACATTCCGTCGAAACCAATCGTACCAAACAATTGTTCGTAATACAAACTTCCGTCTTCTTTACGAAATTGTGTATGTCTTTTGGGTGGAATATTTCCTAACTTATGATAAAAAGGCATATTGCTTAATAGTTTAATAAATTAATATAATAATGTAACAAATAAATATTGCTACATTTTAACATTGATAGATTATTCTATTAATTATTCGGGATTCCGTTTTATCAAAAATTTTAAATGTGATAGTAAGTCTAAATACATTGTTAGAACTTTTAGTTGCTTGTTCTACAAATATACAGAAAAGAATGTTAGATTTTTTAACTCTCAGGAGCTAATTCAACCTCTAAACCATCGAGTGCTGGAGTTATTGCTAATTGACAACCTAATCGACTATTATCTTCTACATAAAAAGCTTCCGCTAACATTGCATCTTCATCATCACCCATTTCTGGTAACTCATGGGCAGATTTTATATAACATTGGCAAGAAGCGCACATTGCCATACCACCACAAATACCAATTGTACCCTCTGGCGCTAATTCGTATGAACGTACAACTTCCATTAAATTCATTGCCATATCGGTTGGCGCTTGAATTTCGTGTAAAACACCTTCTCTATCAGTTATTTTTAGGGTGATATCTTGTTCCATATTACAGATTCATTTTTTTACGTAATGTTTTTGCTCGTTTATCTTCCCCATCATGCGTCCAACCCGGTGAGTTGAAAATATAATTCAATTTATCAGAAAATTTACGAGCTCTTTTTACATCTTTTAAAATTGCCGAATATTCGTGTGTTGCTACTTTTATCGGATTATACGTTTCAATATTTACTGTTAAACCGTAAACGGGATGTTCTATATCTTTTAATTCTTCTGAAAAAGTACCAAAAATACGATCCCAAATAATTAAAATCCCTGCATGATTACAATCTAAATAACGAATATTTGATGCGTGATGTACTCTATGGTGCGATGGCGTATTAAAAATATATTCAATTGGTTTTGGTAGTTTATTTATCAATTCGGTATGCACAAAAAACTGATAAATTAAGCTTACAGACATCATTACAAACATCATTAATGGATCGATACCTAATAAAGGAATCCATATCCAAAAGAAAAATTTATGAATACGCTCACCAACTCCTTGGCGTAAAGCGGTGCCTAAATTCATGTGTATTGATGAATGATGCGGTACGTGACCAGCCCAAAATAACCGAACTTCGTGGTTTAAACGATGAAACCAATAGTATGCAAAATCATCTGCAAAAAAAAGTAATATCCACACCCACCATTGTCGCCCTACAATATCTTTTAACGGACTTAACTCGTGTAAATAGAAGAAAACAACGAAAGCTATTACCTTAGGAAAAAACTCAACAATTGCAGAGAAAACCATCATTAAGATTGATATTCCTGTATCTTTTGCATTGTACTTTTCTTTTGATATTTGATACTCTACCAACATCGAAATTAAGAATATTGGCAATGCAAAGTACAAGAGTTTATCTTGTGATAATTGTTCTATGTAATCTATTAACGTCAAAATTTTATCTATTTATAAGCCAGCTAAAGTTAACTAAAATATTATTCTATTTTTTTAACCACTGCTTTCGGAGCTTCTTTTCGTGTACCATCAAAACCGTCTATTCCACCAACAGTGGTATATTTCATTACGTATTTTTTATCTGGAAAAATACGCTGAAAAGCACTTTGACACATTAACGTTGCTTCATGAAAACCACAAAGAATCAACTTTAATTTTCCTGGATACGTGTTTACATCTCCAATGGCATAAATACCAGGAATATTTGTTTGATAATCTAACGCATTATTTACTTTAATAGCATTTTTTTCAATTTCTAATCCCCAATTTGCAATAGGTCCTAATTTTGGCGATAATCCAAAAAGCGGAATAAAATGATCACACTTTAAAATATACTCTTCTTGATCTTTTGGTGCTATTAAAACACCTTCAACTTTATTTTCACCAACAATTCCTTTAACCTCAGCAGGTGTAACTAAATTAATTTTACCTGCATCTTTTAATTCTTGTACTTTATCAACAGAATCTAAGGCTCCACGAAACTCATTTCTGCGGTGTACTAAAGTTACCGATTTAGCTACATCTGTTAAGAAAATAGACCAATCTAAAGCTGAATCTCCACCTCCTGCAATAACCACATCTTTATCTCGGTAAAGCTCTGGCTCTTTAATCATGTATTCAACTCCCTTATCTTCATAATCTGCAATACTAGGAATTGGTGGTTTACGTGGCTCAAAACTTCCTAAACCACCTGCTATTGCTACAATTGGAGCTTTATGTTTTGTTCCTTTATTGGTGCTTACTATAAAACTACCATCTTCTTGTTTTTCGATTGTCTCAGCGCGTTCTCCTAAGGTAAATCCTGGTTCAAATTGTTTAATTTGTTCCATTAATTTATCGGTTAAATCGCCTGCTAAAATCTCTGGATACGCTGGTATATCGTAAATAGGTTTTTTAGGATAAATTTCTGAACATTGCCCTCCTTGTTGTGGTAATGCATCAATTAAATGACAACGTAATTTTAATAATCCTGCTTCAAATACGGTGAACAATCCTGTTGGACCTGCTCCTATAATTAGTATATCTGTTTGTATCATTTTAATGACAAGAATTTTCTTTTTTATACTGATATTCCTGTCTTTAAAAAAAAGACAGGAATATATGCGTTAGTGATTGAGCGGTTTGTTTAAGCTCTTTTTAAAAATATTTTTCTATTTTTAAAAAAGCGAGTAGCGAAAGCGCGCTCGAACGCCCAAAAATAATAAGTTTACAGTTATTAAAACCTGATAAAAATCAAGTTTTAAGCTACGTTAATTACTTCTTCTATTGATGGAACATATTTTTTTATGGTTGCTTCAACGCCGTTTTTTAACGTCATTTGATTTACTGTACAGCCACTACAAGCTCCTTCTAACTGAACTTTTACTTTATTATTTTCGATAGATAATAACTTAATGTTTCCACCGTCACTTATTAAAAAAGGACGAATTTCTTCTAAAGCTTTTTCTACGTTATCTTTTATTTCTGTTGCTGTCATAATTTTTTAACTATTTAGTACTACAACCGCTCATTGTAGTAATACGAACTACTTCGGTAGCTGGCAAATTAGCATTTCTTTTTAATAATTGAGAAACCATTTCTTTGGTTACCTCTGTAAATGCTTTTTGTAAAGGAGTGTTTTCTTGTAATGCCACTGGGTGACCTACATCACCTGCTTCACGAATACTTTGCACTAATGGTATTTCACCTAAGAAACTAGTTTCGATATCTTCCGCTAAATTTTTAGCACCTCCTTTACCAAAAATGTAATATTTATTTTCTGGCAATTCTTCTGGTGTAAAATACGCCATGTTTTCTACGATACCTAATACTGGTACATTAATACTTTCTTGTTTAAACATTGCAACACCTTTTTTAGCATCAGCTAAAGCAATGTTTTGCGGTGTACTTACCACTACGGCTCCGTTAATTGGAACTGCTTGTACGATTGATAAATGCACATCTCCTGTTCCTGGAGGTAAATCGATTAATAAGAAATCTAATTCTCCCCAATCTGCATCAAAAATTAATTGATTTAATGCTTTTGAAGCCATTGGTCCACGCCAAATTACTGCTTGATTAGGATCTGTAAAGAAACCTAGTGATAATAATTTTACGCCGTAATTTTCAACAGGTTTCATTTTAGAACGCCCGTCTACCTTTACCGCTAAAGGCTTTTCTTTTTCAACATCAAACATTATGTGTTGAGATGGCTCATAAACATCAGCATCTAAAACACCTACTTTAAAGCCCATTTTAGCTAAAGATACTGCCATGTTAGAGGTAATTGTAGATTTACCTACACCTCCTTTACCTGACGCTATTGCAATAATATTTTGGATATTAGGAATTGATTTTCCTTTTATTTCATTCGGATTTTCTTTCTCCTTAACCTCAACTTTTACATTCACCTTTACATCGATTGCTTTATCAACATTTTCGTGAATAGCTTTGGTAATTTCTACTTCTGCCTTCTTTTTAGCTTGTAAAGATGGGTTTGAAATTGTTACATCAACAATTACTTCGTTACCAAAAGTAACGATGTTTTTTATGTTTTCGTTTTCAACTAAACTCTTACCTTCTCCTGGTGCAGTAATAGTTTCTAACGCTTTGTATATATCTTGTTTTTTAAAACTCATTAGAGTGTTTAATTAAATTAATTAATACCTAACTGCAAAGATACGTTTTAGACGTCAGAAAATAAAGGGAGTTAGATTGTGATTATTTATGAAGTGATAATTCTATTTTATGACATATTTTAATCAGAAAAACGAATATAATACGCATTCATTTACACGCTAAAGTTCTTCTTCAGGCAGAAGTTCGCTTATCGGATTCCAAAAAACGGTTTCGAAATTTTGGATTTGATTTTCAATTACAACAATTCCTTCATTTTCTAAAAGTTGCTGCATTAAATTAGTTCCGTCAAAATGTTGTTTTCCTGTAAGCAACCCAATTCTATTTACAACTCTGTGCGCAGGTACATCTTGCAGGCCTGATTTATTCATTGCCCAACCAACCATTCTTGCAGATTTTGCAGCACCTAAATAAGTTGCGATAGCTCCGTAGCTTGTTACTCTTCCGTATGGAATTAGCTTTGCTACCTTGTAAACTCTTTCGAAAAAATTTTGATTTTTACTCACCGAGTAAAATTAGTAATTTAATTTAAAACGAATATAAGTAATTGGTTTCCCTACCTCTAAATACTGTTTTTCGTAGAAAGTTTGGGTAGAAGTTACTTCTTCTGGAGCTCCTTCATTTGTATATACATTATGATTGGCGTGTATAATTTCATGCCCTTCACCATGTATTAAACCTAACGTATAACCGTGCATAAATTCGCTATCGGTTTTTAGGTTCATAATTCCGTCTTCTTTTAAAATATGGTGATACTTTTTTAAGAATACTGAATTGGTCATTCTATGCTTTGTACGTTGGAATTTTATTTGTGGATCTGGGAATGTTATCCAAATTTCATCAACTTCATTTTCGGCAAAAATATAATCTACCAATTCTATTTGTGTTCTAATAAAGGCAACATTTTGCATGTCGTTTTCTATTGCGGTTTTTGCACCACGCCAAAAACGAGCTCCTTTAATATCAATACCAATAAAATTTTTATTTGGATTTTTCTCTGCCAAAGCAATCGTATACTCTCCCTTACCACAACCCAGCTCTAAAACAATAGGGTTGTCGTTTTTAAAAAAAGTACGCCATTTTCCTTTTAAAGAAAAATCACCAACCACTTCTTCTCTTGTAGGCTGAAGTACGTTAGCAAACGTTTCATTTTCTTTGAAACGTTTTAATTTATTTTTGCTTCCCAATGTGTATCTAAATTAAGCTTAATCCTCAGTTCCTTCTTTTAAGAAAGTTGCCGATTGCCACATCCAGTACCCAAATAAAACGATTAACACCAATACAAATAGCCAGTTTACAGCATTTGATGTCCACCATCCATAATCTCCTTTAGCAACTTCTAGTCGCAACCATTTGAATGGAATTAAAATGTACTCAAATAATTCTCCAATTAATCTAAAAATATTTAATCCTAACATAACTTGATTATCTTTACGTTTGCAAAAGTATAAAAAGAAAGTATGTTAGCCAATTTTTTCGGTAAATCAAAACCTGTTAATTTCATAGTGCTATTCGCACTGTTTTTAAGCTACTTTTTTATCAGCTCTCTTTCTAAAGAATTATCTTTTAATATCTTTAAAGAATTGCTTGGCTTTGCGGTTATTTTTGCTGTTTTCAATTTTATTATTGCAAAAAATCAATTGACTTTCGATAATTCTTTTGCCTTTTTATTTTTTGTAATACTTATTGGATTTTTCACTGATGTTATTGCTATTAATAAAACATTTTACGCCTGCTTAACAGTATTGCTTTTTTTGCGTAAAGTATATAGTTTACAATCATCAAAAAATGCTTTTCATAAATTATTTGATGGTGGTTTATGGCTTGGTATTTCTTTTTTAATTGAACCTTATACCGCACTATTTGGGGTGTTGCTTTATGTTTCAATTTATTTACACCACCACTTTACGTATCAAACATTATTAATTCCTGTAATTGGCTTTGGAAGTGTTATTTTCTTGTTTTTTACGTATTGTTTTTGGTATGATAAAATAGCTGATTTCTACCTTCTTTTTGATTGGAACTTCGCCTACAACACAGAATTATATTTAAATATTAACTATATACTACCAATTATATTCATGGCTATTTTTGTCTTTTTTTCAATTATATTAAAAAGCCCAAAAGCATTAGCTGTTTTGAATACATTTAGGAAAAACTGGATTTTAGTGGTAATTCATTTTGTTATTTCAGTGTTTATTGTGCTCTTAATAAATGATAAAACTGGAAGTGAATTGTTATTCTTATTTTTTCCTACAGCAATAATATTAGCAAATGGCTTAGAGTTATTTCAAAAAAAATGGATTTCTGATGCCATATTATTTTTACTATTGATTGGTTCGGTGCTAATAAAACTTATATAACATTACATTTTGGATCCGTAAGCCAAATCACCTGCATCACCTAAACCAGGAACAATATATCCTTTATCATTTAACCCTTCATCAATATCAGCAATCCATAAATCAGTATTTTCTGGAAAAAATCCTTTGATATATTTAACCCCTTCTGCGGAACCTATAACTGATACTATTTCGATTTTTTTTGGTGTTCCATATTTCTTAATTGCTTCATAAACGGCCACTAAAGATCTACCTGTAGCCAACATAGGATCAACTAATAATAACGTTTTACCATCTATTGAAGGCGATGCAAAATACTCAACAACAATTTCAAATTCTTCATCGTTATTCGGATGGTGACGATATGCCGATATAAAAGCATTTTCTGCATCATCAAAATAATTTAACAATCCGTTATGCAAAGGTAATCCTGCTCTAAGAATTGAACATAAAATTACATCTTTAACCGGAGTTTCAATAGCTTTTACTCCTAAAGGTGTTTTAATATCTTTGTTTTTAAAAGATAATTTTTTACTTAATTCATATCCTAAAACCTCGCCAATTCGTTCAATATTTCTACGAAAACGCATCGAATCTTTTTGAACAGCTACATTTCTTATTTCTGCTAAAAATTTATTTAAAATAGATTTTTCCTTAGCTAGGTGGTGAATTTTCATAAGTGTCTTTTTTTATACTACAAAGAAACAGAAAATATTTAGCCTTTAATAAATTTCTTTAAAGAGACTATCAATTTATCACTGTCTTCAACATGACTCATATGACCACTAGAAAGTTCTTGTAAAGGGGTATTTGTTCGTTTTGACTCGTCTATAATCGATTGATAACTTACTATCGGATCGTGAATTCCTGCAATAATCAATCGTTTATCAATAGTTTGTAAAACAGCTTCTTTATTTTCTCTTAACTGCATTCCTTTTGTTGCTGCAATATAACCTTGAACGCTAGTTTTTAAAGCTGCTGCTTTTATTTGCACTATTTCTTTCGGGAATTTTGCTCGTGCTTTAGTTGTAAATAAATTTGAAATAGACATCTTTACTAAATTATCATAATTAGTTTGTGCCATTTCACAGGCTCTTAAACGCAGTTTTTTTCGTTCTTCAGAATCTGCTTGTGCTGTTGAATTTAACAAACACAAACCTTTTATGTTTTCTAAATGTTTTTCTGCAAACGCTAAGGAAACGTATCCACCCATTGAATGGCCAATCATATAAAATTTTCTTAGTCGAAGTGAATTAAGTACTTCTTTTACCGCTTCACTCATTTCGGTCATCGAATGTACATAACCAATGCAAGCGGTATTTCCATGCCCTAATAAATCAATACAAATCACACGATTTTTTTTAGACAATTCTTCAGTGATTTCTTTCCACATTGTCGAATTCTCTAAAAAACCATGTAACAACACCACAGCACTTCCTTTTCCTACGTCTGAATATGCTATTTTACTATTTTTATAAGTGATAACCTTTTGCATATTGCAAAAATATGTATCTTTCGCTAGTATTTTTTGTAAAAGCATGCTAACATCACCTTTTTCTTTACTATCAACAAAAGCAGAAAAAAACCTTACTTTTTTTCTTGCTATTGCTACCACTAGTATATTATTTAGCATGTTAAACATCGATTATTATTTAATAAATGATGTTTGTAAAAACGGAATATTATCTTTCGAACTAGCGAAAGACATGCAAGTATCAGAAGCTATTTTAAACTCTTGGAATACACAAGCAAAAATTAATGCAGGGATTAGTTTGGGATTAGACTTTTTATTTCTGATGATTTACCCACCATTGATAGCCTTGTTAATTCACAAACTTAATAAAATACTTTGGACAGGGAAACCGGTTTATCAAGTGGGACTTATCTTACTGTTTTCACAATTTTTTACGGCTATTTTTGATGCTATCGAAAATATCTGTTTGATACAATTGTTATTGGGTAGCACAAATAAACTATGGCCTTAGCCGCCTACTATTTTGCTTTTATGAAATTTACTCTAATTTCGATTGCGCTTATATACCTAGCTATAAATTTTATCCTTCTTATCATTAAAAACACCACCAACACAAATGAATAAAACAAAAGATATATGTATTACTGGTTTTGCCTTGTTTTCTATGTTTTTTGGCGCTGGAAATTTAATTCTACCGCCTTTTTTAGGTAAAAATGCTGGAGATTTATGGAGTTGGGTAACAATTGGTTTTTTTATTACCGCTGTATTCATACCTATTTTAGGAATTTTAGCACACGCAAAATTACAAGGAACTTTATATGATTTTGGTAAAAAAGTATCGCCCCTTTTTAGTACTGTTTATTGCCTTATCATATACACAATTTCAATTGCTTTACCAGCACCAAGAACAGCTTCGGTTACCCACGAAATGGCTATTGCACCTTATTTTAATGTTAACTCATTAATAACAAGTAGTATTTATTTTGGATTGGTTTTTATTTTTGTAATCAATAGATCGAAAATATTAAATTTACTAGGAAAATTTCTAACCCCATTAATTATCTTAATTCTACTAGCAATTATTTTTATTGGAATATTCTCTACTCCTGGAACAATGATTCCGTCTACCATTAAAACACCTTTCATTAGCGGGTTATTAGAAGGATATCAAACCTTTGATGCTATTGGAGCTATTGTTGTTGGTGGTATTTTAGTCGTTTCGTTAAATTTTAATAAAAAAACTTCTTTTAAAGTTAAAAAAGACCTGATTACCAAAGCAGGATTTATCGCAGGATTAGGGCTTTTAATTATTTACGCAGGACTTATTTACAACGGTGCATTGTTCAACTCAGTTTTTAACAATGAAGCCACTCGGTCAGAAGTTTTAACTACCTTAAGTACTCAAACTCTTGGTAATATTGGTACCACTTTTTTAAGTCTGTTAGTTAGCTTAGCATGCTTTACAACAGCCGTAGGTATTATTACAGGAACAGCAGATTATATAAAAGGCATTACAAATAATTTGCGAGAAACCTACATAACAACAGCTATTATTGGTTGTGTATTAGGTGTTATAGTTGGGCAGTTTGATGTACGTGATATTATAAACATTGCCTTACCTGTATTAATGTTTATCTACCCGATTACCATCGTTTTAATTATTTTAAATGTTATTCCTAACAAATACGCTTCTGCGCTAGTTTTTAAAGTAGTTGTTATAACTACATTTATTTTTAGCATTCCAGATTTTTTAGAATTTTTTATTGATAAAAATTATTTAACCGAAATTAAGAATCTAATTCCCTTAGCAAATCAGCATTTAGGATGGGTATTACCCGCAGTTATAGTTTATATTTTAACGAATATGTTAGCATCAAAAAAGCTTGCATAATGCAAGCTTTTGAAATATTTTATGTTGTGGCGATTAAAATCGATATCCTAAATTAATTCCCACTCTTGGTACTACTGAACGAGACTCTGAAGTAAACATATTTCTTCCTAAACCACCATATACATCAATAACAAAACCACCACCAGAAATATATTTAGAACCTAAAGCAATACCTAAAGCACCATCTGTATATTCATTATTGTTTCTAATTCCGTTATTAATACCTAAAAAAACTTCTCCAAAATAATTCCAATTATTATTGTCGGTAAAATAATGACGAAAATATGGCGTAATCATCCATTCTTCATTGTATCTAAAATCAGATGATTTTTTTTCAAAATTAAATAATGCTGAAATTCCTATCGATGAACGACTAGCTGTGTAATGTTCATAAGATACTTCTATCGTTTTTAACGCTAATGCATCTAAAATATCAACTTTAACTTCTTTTTGGGCTTGTGCTAATGCGCTGATAAAAACAACAGCTATTAAAAGTATTTTTTTCATATTTAAATTTTAAATCAATTATAGTTTTAACTAACTATCAATTACAATACCACAAAAATACATTAAATGTATAATGTGCTGCAAAAAATAAAATATTGTTTTTTTTATTAAGAACAATTGCAATCAGCACTGCAACCCTGACTTTTTTTAGTTTTAATAAAGAATTTTTTCACTAAAAAAAACACCGCCAAACCTACTATTATATATGTAATAATTTCTTGCATTAACTTAGTATTTGATATGCTGCAAATGCCGATAAATATGCCAATATTCCCATACCAAACAATTGTACAAGTGGCCATTTCCAGCTTTTAGTTTCTCTTTTTACAATTGCCAAAGTAGCCATACATTGCATAGCAAAGGCATAAAACAATAGTAACGACATTCCGGTGGCAAAATTGAATCGTTTTTCACCAGTTTCTATATTTATTTCTGATGCCATCTTCTCTTTAATTGTTGAAATATCTTCATCATCATTTTCAACACTATAAATTGTAGCTAAAGTACCTATAAACACTTCTCTTGCTGCAAACGAAGCTATTAACCCTATTCCAATTTTCCAATCATACCCTAATGGTTTTACAACTGGTTCTATTGCTTTTCCTGCGATTCCTATATAAGAGTTTTCTAATTTTGCTGATGCTATTTTTTGCGATAATTCTGCTTCAGGTAGTTGTTGATTTGCAATATTTTCAATTACATTTTTTTCTGCATTTTCAAACGATAAAGGTCCGTTTGATGCTAAAAACCACAATACAATTGATATTGCCAAAATTATTTTACCTGCTCCAAAAACAAAAGCTTTTGTTTTTTCTAATACATCAAAAAACACATTTTTCGCCGACGGAAGCTTATAATTAGGCATTTCCATCACAAAAAATGAAGTGTTTTTTATTTTTAATGTTTTATGTAAAATATAAGCTCCTATAATTGCCGCGCCAAAACCAAGAACATACAATCCTAACAAAGTGAATCCTTGTAAGCTTAAAATTCCAAATATTTTTGTATCTGGTATTATTAAAGCAATTAAGATAGCGTATACAGGTAAACGTGCAGAACAAGTTGTAAATGGTACTACCAGAATTGTAATTAAACGTTCTTTCCAACTAGAAATAGTTCGTGTTGCCATTATTGCAGGAATTGAACAAGCTGTTCCTGAAATTAACGGAATTACACTTTTACCACTCATACCAAAACGTCGCATAATTTTATCCATCAAAAACACAACTCTACTCATATAACCTGTTTCTTCAAGAATAGCAATGAAGAAAAATAAAATTGCTATCTGCGGAATAAAAATAATAACACCTCCAATTCCAGGAATAATTCCTTCAGTTAATAAATCGGTAAACATTCCTGTTGGCAAATTCGCTTTTGTAAATTCTGCAATATTTGCAAATAAACCATCTATCAAATCCATTGGAGTAGATGCCCAATCAAAAACAGATTGAAAAATCAGCAATAATAATCCGAAGAAAATAACGTAACCAAATATTTTGTGTGTAAAAACTTTATCTAACTTCGATCGTAAATCTGTTGCTTTAGAAGCATCAACTTTATATGCTTTCTTTAAAATTGAATTGATTTTTTGATATCGATAAATTGTTTCCTTATGTTGATACTTTTTTTGTTTAGAATCATCATCATTAAATGCCTCTAATTGTTTTTTTTCATATTCAGAAAGTATAGATGTATCTTTCTTTGTAAGCATCATCCATAATTCGTAAGATGAAAAATTAGTACTCTTTTTTGATAATTCATTAAAATATTCTGCATCAATTTTATTGGAAATTTCATTAAAATTTGAATATTTTTTTAAAGCTTTATAGTTTGTAATTTCTTCTTTTAGGCCTACTATTCCTTCATTATTTCTAGCCGAAATTAAAACCACTTTTGTTTGTAGCTCTCTCTCTAAACTATCAATATCAATCGAAATCCCTTTACGTTTCAATTGATCTGCCATATTTATGGCTAAAATGGTAGGTGTTTCTAAATCTTGTATTTGAGAAAATAGTAATAAATTTCGTTTTAAATTCTCTACATCTGCGACTACAACAATTACATCTGGTTGCTCACTTTCTTGAGAATTTAATAAGGTTTTTAAAACGATACTTTCGTCTATAGAAGTTGGGTTTATACTGTAAGTCCCAGGTAAATCTGTTATAATTGCCGATTTATTTTCTGACAATTTACAAACTCCCTGTTTTTTATCGACTGTTACTCCTGGATAATTACCTACTTTTTGACTTAACCCCGTTAATTGATTAAATAATGACGTTTTTCCGGTGTTCGGATTTCCAATTAAAGCTACTTTAATACGATTACCCATCAGTTATATTTTGGTAATTATAATTTGACAAGCAGTTTCTTTTCGAATTGCTAAATGACTTCCGTTTACACATATATACATAGGGTCTTTAAAAGGAGCAACCTGTAATAGTTCTACTTCGGTTCCAGGCAAACAACCCATTTCCAATAATTTTAATGGAATTATATCTAAACATTCTTCAGATATAATTCCTCTCTCTCCGATTTGTAAAGTTGCTATTGAATTCAAAGTAAATGTATAAATTGGCTAGCAAAGATACTAAAATAGAACCATTCTAAACAATAGAAGCTTAACAATCTCAAGTTTCTTTTATTGGTTGTTCAATGTATTTGAAATCTTATATTTGTTGCATGACTTTCGATCAAATCATAGGACAAGAACATATTAAAAAACATTTACAGCAATCGGCTGAAAACAATCGAATACCACATGCGCAACTTTTTGTTGGTAAAGAAGGTAGTGGTACTTTACCCATGGCTATTGCTTATGCTCAATATTTATTATGTAATTTTTCAAGTAATACTGAAGCATGTAATATAAAATGTAATAAGTTACAACATCCAGATTTGCATTTTGCTTTTCCTGTTACTACTAACGATTCGGTAAAAAAACACCCAGTTAGTAATTTGTTTTTAGGTGATTGGAGACGTTTTATTGAAGAACAACCTTATGGTAGTTTATTTAACTGGTCTCAGCACATTGGAGTAGAAAATAAACAAGGTCAAATTGGTGTAGATGAAGCTCAAGACATTGTTAAAAAGCTACAATTAAAATCATATGAAGGCGGTTTTAAAGTAATGATTATTTGGATGGCTGAAAAAATGAATATTGCAGCTTCTAATAAATTACTAAAACTAATTGAAGAGCCACCAAATAAAACTATTTTCTTACTAATTACAGAAGATGAAGAACAAATTATAAATACCATAAAATCTCGCTGTCAGGCCTTATATTTACCTTCCTTAAGTGATGCCGATATAAAAAATACTTTAGTTAAAAACGAAAAAGTAACAGAAAATGAGGCTGCTAAAATAGCACATCAATCTGAAGGGAATTACAATAAAGCACTTCATATATTAAACAACAACTCAAATGACTTAATTTTTGAAGAATGGTTTATTACATGGATTCGTGCCGCTTTTAAAGCCAAAGGAAATGCTGCTGTTATTCAAGATTTAATTAGTTGGTCTGAGGCCATTGCAAAATCGGGTCGTGAAACTCAAAAGCAGTTCTTACAATACTGTTTGCAATTTTTTAGACAAGCGCTATTATTAAATTATGGTGCTCCCGATTTAGTTTTTCTAGAAACAAAATCAGCAAATTTTCAACTATCAAAATTTGCTCCTTTTATACATAGTACGAATATCTTAACTATTGAAAAAGAAGTAAGTGAAGCTCAGTATCATATTGAACGAAACGGGAATGCTAAAATAATTTTGTTAGATTTATCTATAAAACTAACACGTTTATTACATACTAAAGAAGAAAAAATAAAACTATAATTTTGCTAAAAATTAAAAACATATCACTCCGAATTAGAATCTTCCTTTCCATGATATTATTGGTGTTACTAGCATCAATTTTAATTATTAGCGTTACCATATTTCAATATGGTGAACAAACAGACGATTATAATACGCTACGTTTTAACAGAAAAGAAAGTGCTACAAAACAAGATATTGAAATTGAGTTAAAACGCAAGACAACCTATGCGGTTACTACTAATAATTTAGCTAAAATTTTTCAAGATCGTATTTATGATATTGCCTACGTGCATAAACTTACCGTATCTATGTACGATATGGAAGGGCTACTTTTAAAATCGTCTATTCCTTATAATTTTGATAAAAAAGAAGGTAAAAACTTAGCTTCAGAAATCATTGTAGAACTTGCTAATAACTCTGATCATAAAGTTATAAAAGACAAAGATGAAAAAGGAATAACCTACCAATCTTCTTACACTTACATAAACGATACACGTTTTAAAAGAATTGGTATTTTAAAATTACAAATAGCACAGGATAACGAAGAACAAAAGCACGAATTACGTGAATTTATATCTCGCTTATTACTAGTTTATCTATTAATGTTTATCATCGCTATTTCGTTAGCTTATTTTTTATCAAGCTATATTACACGCTCTATTCAAACGATTTCTGAAAAAATTAAAGAAACACGTTTAAATCAGCGTAATGAAAAAATCACCTTGAATTCTGCTAGTTCAGAAATAAATTCTTTGATTGATTCTTACAATAATATGATTGATCAATTAGAAGAAAGTGCCGTAAAACTTGCTAGAAGTGAACGTGAACAAGCTTGGAGAGAAATGGCAAAACAAGTAGCGCATGAAATAAAAAATCCGCTAACACCAATGCGTCTTTCTGTACAGAGTTTCGATAGGCGATTTAATCCTGAAGATCCGAAGATTAAAGAAAAGATGTCTGAATATAGCGAAACATTAATTCAACAAATTGATGTAATGAGTTCTATCGCTTCTGCTTTTTCCGATTTTGCGAAAATGCCTACTCAACGTAGAGAAAAATTAGATGTTGTTGATGTTGTTAAACATTCTTTAGATATTTTCTCTGAAGATTACATACATTACATTCCGCAAGAAACCGAGCTATTTGCTAACTTAGATAAAACGCAATTGATAAGAATTTTAACTAATTTAATAAAAAATGCAACACAAGCAATTAAAAAAAGTGAACCAAACCCTAAAATTGAAGTAAAAGTAACTTCTGATGGAAATAACGTGAAAATTACCGTTTCTGATAACGGAAAAGGAATTACTGATGAAAATAAAGAATTAATTTTTGAACCTAAATTCACCACCAAAACAAGCGGAATGGGCTTAGGTTTACCAATGATAAAAAACATAATTGAAGCGTACGACGGCTCTATCAGCTTTACATCAAAAGAAGATATCGGAACTGTTTTTACCGTAATTTTACCTAAAACTTAATCAAATGAATTTCGAAAAAATCTTAGTATCTATTACTAACGGATTAGCAACAGTTACCATTAACAGACCTAAAAAATTAAATGCTTTAAACAGTACTACAATTGAAGAATTAAGTACTGCTTTTGAAGCTTTAGAAGATGATATCAATGTAAAAACAATCATTATTACTGGTAGTGGAGAAAAAGCATTTGTAGCAGGTGCTGATATTTCTGAGTTTGCAAATTTCTCTGTAGAAGAAGGAGCTAGATTAGCTAGACTAGGGCAAGAATCTTTATTTGATTTAATTGAAAACTTAGCAACTCCTGTAATAGCTGCCATAAATGGTTTTGCTTTAGGTGGCGGATTAGAATTAGCAATGGCCTGTCATTTTAGAATAGCATCAGACAATGCAAAAATGGGATTACCAGAAGTGTCTTTAGGTGTAATTCCTGGTTACGGTGGTACGCAACGTTTACCTCAATTAGTTGGTAAAGGAAAAGCCATGGAATTAATTATGACTGCCGGAATGATTTCTGCAGAAGATGCCAAACAATGGGGATTAGTAAACCATGTGGTAACCCAAGATGAGTTAGTGCCTTTAGCAGAAAAGTTAGCTAGTAAAATAATGCGTAATTCTTCTGTAGCAATTAGCGCAGCAATTAGAGCCGTAAACGACAATTTTAAAGATGGCGTAAATGGTTTTGAAACTGAAATTGCTGAGTTTGGTGATTCTTTTGGTACCGAAGATTTTAAAGAAGGAACTACTGCTTTTTTAGAAAAAAGAAAACCAATTTTTCCTGGGGAATAAAAATTTAAATTTAATCATAAAAAAAGCATTTAGGTTTTAAAATCTAAATGCTTTTTTTCTTAAGGGGAATCATTAATAACAGGGGGATTATCAAATCATGTTGTAAATATATATAATATTAACACATACACAACATTTATTTAAAAACTTTACCATAAAATAATTTTTTTTAACAGAACATTGAAATATGTTTATTTTATCCCACTCCATTCATCATGAAATTGTTGTAAGAAACTTTGCATATAATTATGCCTTTCTAAAGCTATTTTTTTTCCTGCTTGAGTATTCATTTTATCTTTAAGAAGCAATAACTTTTCATGAAAATGATTGATTGTTGGTGCAGTAGATTTTTTATACTCGTCTTTTGTCATATTTAAATTAGGAGCAATTTCAGGATCATATAAAGCCCTGTTTTTAAATCCGCCATAATTAAAGCAACGAGCAATTCCTATCGCTCCAATCGCATCTAACCTATCTGCATCTTGAATTACAGCTAATTCTGGTGAACTAAATTTTTCTCCGCTTGCCAAACTTGTTTTAAAAGAAATATATTGAATAATATTTTCTATATGGATAATAATATCTTCGTTAACTTGTTGATTTTCTAAAAACTCACGCGCCAATTTTGGCCCACAGTTTCATCTCCGTTATAAAATTTAGCATCTGCAATATCATGTAACAAAGCACCTAATGACACTATAAACCCATCCACCGTTTCATCTTTTGCAATTAATAAAGCATTTTTATACACACGCTCTATATGAAACCAATCGTGTCCTCCTTCTGCACCTTGTAATCTTTCTTTTACAAAGGTTATTGTATTTTCTATAATTTGCTCTTTATTCATGCTTCAAAAATAAAAAATCCTGTGCTAATGAATAACACAGGACTGTAATAATATAAAAATACATTTTTTAAACCGTAATCGATTCTTTAATCAAATTATTAGCAACTAAATATTCCGCTATTTGTATAGTATTCGTTGCGGCTCCCTTACGAAGGTTATCAGAAACAACCCAAAGATTTAAAGTATTTTCTTGAGATTCATCTCTACGAATTCGTCCTACAAAAACTTCATCTTTATTATGTGCAGTAATTGGCATTGGGTATAAATTATTCGCTACATCATCTTGTACTATAATTCCGTTTGTATTGTCTAAAATATCACGAACTTCTTTTAAATCAAAATCATTTTTAAACTGTACGTTTACAGCTTCAGAGTGCCCTCCTGCAGTAGGAATTCTAACCGCAGTTGCTGTAACAGAAAAAGAAGCATCACGTAAAATCTTCTTTGGTTCTTTTACCAATTTCATCTCTTCTTTAGTGTATCCATTTTCTAAAAAAACATCG
Organism: Tenacibaculum retecalamus; assembly: GCF_027941755.1. NCBI lineage: Bacteria > Pseudomonadati > Bacteroidota > Flavobacteriia > Flavobacteriales > Flavobacteriaceae > Tenacibaculum > Tenacibaculum retecalamus. Next base: position 2,797,981 of record NZ_CP115916.1, read on the forward strand.
CAATGTGGCAAAGCATTTCTTCCTATTTTATGAGGATAAGCCATATCACCTTCAATACCAGCCTCTTCGTTGGCTAATTGTTGTACTGCTTTTATACCGGTTCCTGAAACAGATTGATAGGTAGAAATAACCACACGTTTCATCGTGTATTTTTTATGCAAAGGCGCTAATGCCATTACTAACTGAATCGTAGAACAGTTAGGATTTGCAATAATTTTATCTTCTGATGTTAACACATCTCCGTTAATTTCTGGAACAACTAATTTTTTGGTAGAATCCATTCTCCAAGCAGAAGAATTATCAATTACTGTTGTACCAACTTCTGCAAATTTTGGTGCCCAAATTAAAGAAGTTTCACCTCCTGCAGAAAACAAAGCCAAATCTGGCTTCATATTTACAGCCGTTTCTAAACCAACAACAGTATATTCAGTTCCTTTAAATTCAATTTTATTACCAACTGAACGTTCAGACGCAACAGGAATTAATTCTGTTACACGAAAATTACGTTCTGCTAATATTTGTAACATTACATTACCTACCATTCCGGTGGCCCCTACAACTGCTACTCTCATTTTTTTAATATTAAGTATGTTAATAAACTTTAATCTATACAAATACAAAGGTTTAAAAAAATTGAATTAGTTGTATCTGTTTTTATTAAAATTTTTGGTTAAAGTTTAAAAAACATCAAATTGTAGTAAAAAGTGTGGTTTTAAACATTAAAAATCAAAAAAGAAGTACATTTGCAAAGATTTTATAGAAATCAACATACATTTTGACTAACTAAAAAAAGTATAGCATGCAACTGTACAATAAGTTAAGCGCAAAAGAACGCGCTGCATTAATTGACGAAGCCGGTAAGGATCGTTTAACAATTTCTTTCTATCAATATTTTAAGATAGAAAACCCACAATTATTTAGAGATAAATTATTCCTAGAATGGGATCAATTAGAGGTACTTGGTAGAACTTATGTTTCTTACGAAGGAATTAACGCACAAATGTCTGTTCCTGCGGAGAATTTCTTACAACTGAAAGAACAATTAGATGCAATTTCATTTTTAAAAGATATTCGTTTAAATGTTGCTGTTGAACACGATAATAAATCGTTTTTAAAGTTAAAAGTAAAGGTTCGTAACAAGATTGTGGCAGATGGTTTAAATGATGATACTTTTGATGTTACTGATAAAGGCGTGCATTTAAATGCTATAGAGTTTAATGAAATGTTAGCGAATCCAAACACAGTTTGTGTAGATATGCGTAATCATTACGAAAGCGAAATTGGGCATTTTGACGGCGCAATTACCCCTGATGTAGATACTTTTCGAGATTCTTTAGATATTATTGAAGAAGACTTAAAGGATAATAAAGAAGATAAAAATTTATTGATGTATTGTACTGGCGGAATTCGCTGTGAAAAAGCTTCTGCATATTACAAACACAAAGGTTTTAAAAACGTTTTTCAGTTAGAAGGCGGAATTATAGAATATACACGTCAGGTAAAAGATGAAGGCGTTGAGAATAAATTTATCGGTAAAAACTTCGTTTTCGATCATCGAAGAGCTGAGCGAATTACTAATGATGTAGTTGCTAACTGTCACCAATGTGGTAAAGCTTGCGATGAGCATACAAATTGTGCTAACGAAGCCTGTCATTTACTTTTTATTCAATGCAGTGAATGTGCTAAAAAAACTGAAAATACTTGTTCTACCGATTGTCAAGAAGTAATTCAATTATCTTTTGAAGAACAAAAAGAATTGAGAAAAGGAAAAGGAAATAGTAACAAAATATTTAAAAAAGGACGATCTGAAGTTCTTAAATTTAAAAAATAATTCAAATCAAAAGCACTCTTTCGAGTGCTTTTTCTTTTTAAATGAGTATTTTTATATTCTAATTTAGCATCTAAAAATGTCACTTCAACCAATACATCGTAAAATTATTCATGTAGACATGGATGCCTTTTATGCTTCGGTTGAGCAATTAGACAATCCTGACTTAAGAAACAAACCTCTTGCTGTTGGTGGTAATGAAATACGCGGTGTAGTTTCAGCAGCCAGCTACGAAGCTCGTAAATTTGGTGTTAGATCGGCTATGAGTGGCGTGTTAGCTAAAAAAAAATGTCCGCATTTAATATTTGTTCCTCCGAGGTTTGATCGTTACAAAGAGATCTCTTCTAAAATTAGAGCAATTTTTTACGATTATACCGATTTGGTTGAGCCACTTTCTTTAGATGAAGCTTATTTAGACGTTACCGAAAATAAAAAAAGTAATTTATCAGCTAGTTTAATTGCCAAAGAAATTCGTGAACGTATATGGAACGAACTCGAATTAAGAGCATCCGCAGGAATATCTATCAATAAATTTGTAGCTAAAATTGCTTCTGACATAAACAAACCTAACGGTCAAAAAACTATTAATCCTGATGAAGTTGTTCCGTTTTTAGAAGAGTTATCTGTCAATAAATTTTATGGCGTAGGTAAAGTTACCGCTGCTAAAATGCATAATTTAGGCATTTTTAAAGGGTTAGATTTAAAGAAAAAAACACTAGAAGAGCTTACTATTTTGTTTGGTAAATCTGGATTGCATTATTACAATATTGTAAGAGGAATTCATTATAGCGAGGTAAAACCGAATAGGGTTCGGAAGTCGGTAGCTGCTGAGACTACTTTTAATGAAAATTTATCTTCTGAAATTTTTATGTTACAACGTCTTGAAAAAATAGCAGATGAGTTAGAACGCAGAATGAAAAAATCGAATACGAAAGGAAAAACTGTTACTTTAAAAATAAAATATAGCGATTTTACACAACAAACTAGAAGTAAAACTGTTGATAATTACATTCAGAATAAACAAAATTTTTATCCGATTATAAAAGAACTGTTATATCAAGAATCTTTAAAAAATTCCGTTCGTTTACTCGGTATTTCTTTTAGCAATTTAAATACAGAGATGAAAGAACCGATATGGGTACAATTAAAATTTAATTTTTAGACTAAAGGTATTCTTAAAGATACTTTTGTTCCACTTACATTCCCGTTTTCATCCGTTAAATCAATATATCTCAACGAATAATTTCCTTGATATTGTTCAGAAAAATTTTCTAATCTTTCTTTCGTTAAATCAATACCTATCGACTTTCTATTTAAGGTTTTATTACTTTTAATTTTAAAAGCTTCTTTACGACCAATTCCGTTATCCTCTACTTCAATCTGATAAAAATCATCTGATATTTTATCAACCGATAATTGAACTCTTTTTTCTCCTTTTTTTGAAGATAATCCATGCCAAATAGAGTTTTCTAGAAAAGGTTGTAAAATTAATGGCGGAATTTTAACGGTTTCTAAATTAAGATTAGGATTAAAGTTTTCTTCATAAATAATTTCATTCGAAAAACGAATATTTTCAATACTCATATACAAAGCCATCGTTTTAAGTTCTTCTGAAAGAGGAACTTCTTTCACTGAAGATGACTCTAAAATACTTCTAATTAATTTTGAGAATTTATTTAAATAATGGACTGCGTTTTTCTGTTCGTTATTTATAATGTATAACTTAATAGAATTTAATGCATTGAATAAAAAATGAGGGTTCATTTGAATTCGCAAAGCATCTTGTTCTAAATGCAAAATTTGCTTATCATTTTTTAATAAACTTTGTCTGTATATTGAATATAATAAAACACCAAATAAAGCTATGGATACCAGTGCAATAATTAAAATATTACGGTTTCTTAATAATTTAAGTTTAGCTATTTCGGTTTCTTTTGCTAAATGCTTTAACTTATTACTACTTACTTCACTGTCGTATTTATTTATAAGACTATTCATATATCTAATATTATTACTACTAGATACTTGGTTTTCTAACGCTATAGTTTTATGATAATATTCTAATGCTTCTTTATATTTTGCTTTTTTTTGATTTAATTCAGATAAATATTTATAAGATAAAATTAAACTCGATGGAGTATTATTTTCTAAACCAATTTTAAGTGATTTATCTAAATATTCTTCAGCTTCTTTATATTTATTTAATTTTATAAGTACCAACGATAATGTATTGTATACCGAAGACAAATAGTACTTATTTCCAATTTTTTCTATAGATGGAACTACTTCTATAATATAAGTATATGCTTCGTTATACTCTCCTTTTTTTATTAAAACATTTGCAATACTATTATGACATATTACTTTACCTAAACGATCTTTATTTAAGGTATTATATGCTAATGATTTTTTATAGCTCTTTAACGCTACATCTAAATCACCAATGTTTTCATGCGCAAACCCTATGTTCTGGTGATTTATTGCTAAACCTCTTATATCATTTAATTTTTCCTGAATAACAATTGATTCATTAAATTTATCTAAAGCCTTTCCGTACTGTTTTAGCGTTAAATAAATATTACCGACACTATTAATTGCAATACTTTTACTCTTTTTAATATCATTACTCGGCGCTTTTATTTTAGCTATAATTTCTAAAACTCGCTGATGGTAACTTAAAGCAGATCTAATTTTATCTTGACGTCTATATACAACTCCTAACTGATTTAATGTTACCACTTCGGCTTCTATACTTCTTATTTTTATCGCTAACTCTAAAGCCTCCTTATATTTCTCTATTGCCTTATCATATTCTGTAACATTTCGATAAGATCTTCCCTGAATATTTTTAGCGTATATAATGCCTAAATTATAATTGGCTTTTTTACTTTTTGATAAAAAAGAATCTATTTCTAAGTCTGTAAATCTAATTTTTCTAAATTGTTTTTGAAGCAAAAAGTAATTCACTTCCTTTTTAGCTAATATACTAGAAGCTACACTATCCATCTTTTTCTGAGGAAAACAAACATTTGTAATAAAACAAAATAGAACTGTTATGAGGAAGTTTTTCATTATTAAAATTTTTCTAGAAAATCTGATTTTCTTTGACGTGAAACTGGAATTTTATGATTATCCTCTAAAACAACATAACCATCTGACTTTAAAAACTCTTTAATTTTATTTAAGTTTATAACAAATGAATTGTGAATTCTAAAAAAATGATCTTCAGGGAGTAATAAGTTTATTTCCTTTAACTTCTTTGTTACAACAATCTTCTTATTATTGGTTGTATGGATTGATGAATAATTTCCATCTGATTCAACAAATAAAATATCCGACTCTTCCAAGAAAATTAATTTTCCATCAGTATTTATAGTTATTTTTCTTTTATTAAACTTCCTATTAAATTTTGTTAGTATTTGATCAAACTTATCGTTGTTGTGATTTTTTGAATGATGATTTTTAATTCGATTTACTGTTTCTTCTAAATCATCTGAATCTACAGGTTTAAGAAGGTAATCTATAGCTTCGTTTTTTAAAGCTTTTATTGCATATTCATTATAAGCGGTGGTAATAACTATTGCAAAATCTTTTTTATTTAGCTTTTCAAGTAATTGAAATCCATCCATGGTTGGCATTTCAATATCTAAAAAAAGGCAATCGATTGGATTTTCATTAATATACTTTATTGCTTTTTCGGCTTCTGTAAATGTTTGTATAATTTCTAAATCATTATTAAAATTAGACAATTCCCAAGTAAGGCCTTGTATTGCCTTAGGTTCATCATCAACAATTACAGCTTTTAACATAAAGTAATATTTTATACCAAATATAGCAGATATTTAATCAATACTAAAACCCGAAAAACGTAAAAACACGACTTAAAGCACGAGAAATATACCTAAAACAACAAAACAAAAACCATCTACACACAAACTCACACCGTTTACACATAAACCTCTTTTTAAAATATATTTTCGTCGCATATTTGCACCATAATACACAAGGAAATCATATTGGTAAATTGGGGGATTAATCAATTAATGAAGTTATAAAAAAAACACTACTTATATAAGTAGTGTTTTTTGTTTTTGGATGCTTTCATAAAAAAACCAGCAAAATAAATTTACTGGTTTTCACTAATTTTTATCTAAGTAATTAACTATTTTATTTTCATCGATTTTGCAATTGCTTCTAATTCAAACAAAAAATCACGCTTATTTACAGAAGGTGCGTAGGTAAAGCCTTCAAAAATAACCAACCGATTATTTTTCTTATCAATGATCGTATAATTTATAAACGATCCAGCCATAAAATCATTTTTAACTTCCCATTTACCACGAGTTTCATACGCTTTTTTCCCATCCAATTCTGCATCAAAAGTAAATGACGTGTATGCTTGTTCGGTAATCATGTACATCCCTTCTTTACTTCCAGGTATGTGTTTTTTACCAATGGTATCACGTACCGCAGTAATATTATCTGCAACCGTGTTTTCATCCTTTAAAGGAACGCTGTATATTAAAATATTATTAGTTCCATCTCCTCTCGCGATTCCGCTTTTTAAACGTTGACGAAACCAAATAAAATCACCTGTATCTTCAACCAATCTAAACCTTTTAGGAATATCTAATGATAATCCTATATTCTGAATAGTTTTGAACTTAGTTTCATCTATACGATCCTTTTTAAAAATACGTTGAGTAAACCTAATATCCTCCTCTTTAAATAACTTAATAATTTCTTTTCCTCTGTTACTTAAAAGAGCTAATATTCCTGCTTCGTTTTTAGCCGTGGCATGCACTATAATTTGCGGAGAAGCATACCTATTTTTCTCAACAGTAATACCTTCTTTTTGGCCTTCTTTAAGGATTAAAATAGCTTTTCCATGTCTCATAAAACTACTAAACCCTACCGGATCTATTTGACTAACCGATAATAAGGTTTCTGGCTGTGGTAAACCTACTTGATGCTCTCCAAAAACTTTACGAATTTGATCTCCTATTTTTCCTTCCCAATCTAATCCTTTTGTAACCACCATTATTTTGTTAGTGTTACCATTAGAGGTAGGTAAAGTGTAACCATCCTTACCATTACCTGTATTACATGATATTGTTAAAAGTACCAAAACAAATAATATTATTGTTTTTTTCATAGTTTGTAGTTTTTAAACGTTGATTTTAGCTCTTAAAAATTTTAAGTTTCATTCCTGGTTTTAGACTTTTTACACTCCAAATATTGTTCCACTTTTTAATTTGCTCTATAGAAACTGATGGATATTTTTTAGAGATTGTCCACAATGAGTCTCCATTTTGTACTACATAAACATCATGCTTACCAGTTGGCACCTTATATTTTTTTTTAGAAACTTTTTTAGAAACGCCAATTTTCTTCGGATAAATACTTAAGCGTTGCCCTATTTTTAAACGATGGTTACGCATACCGTTCCAACGTTTTATATCACTAACTCTTACGCCAAACTTATTTGCTATTTTACCTAAATAATCACCGCTACGCACTTTATAACGGATGCGTTTATCCATCTCAAAATACTTAGGTAAAGGTTTTTCTCTTTTACTTTCATCTTCATTCGCTAAAACATAAATTTCTTTCTCTTTATCCAAAAAATCAATCATATTTTTTCGAGGCAAACGAACTGCGTAATTTTTATTTTTTACATAAGGGATGATATCTAACTTGTAAGACGGATTTAAAAAAGATAATAATTCTGAATCTATCTTTGTTTTTTCTGAAATCTGATCAAAACTAACCGTTCTTTTTACGCGAACAGTATCGGTTTCGAAATGAAAAATATTAGGTGGTTCTGGATAAATTCCATGTTCTTCGGCATATTCGAAAATATACATAGTTGCATAAAATGCAGGTACATAACTTGCAGTTTCGCGAGGTAAAAACGGACGAATATTCCAATAATTACGGTAACCTCCTGAACGTTTTATAGCTTTTGAAACATTTCCAGGCCCGAATTATAAGCTGCCAAAGCCAAATCCCAATCACCAAAAATTCTATATAATTGACTTAAATATTTACACGCTGCAATTGTTGCTTTTACAGGGTCTTGGCGCTCATCAACATACGAATTTACCTTTAAATCAAACTGAACTCCTGTACCATACATAAATTGCCATAAACCTGTTGCGCCCACTCTAGAGCGAGCTGCGGGACGTAAAGCAGATTCTACAATCGCTAAGTATTTCATTTCTAACGGAACATCAAACTGATCTAAGTACTGCTCAAACATCGGAAAGTAATATTGCGCCTTTGCCATTAATGCCGGATAATATTTTTTACGATATTTTAAATAACTATTAATTACCTTTTCTAATGACGGATTATAGGCCAAGTGAAATGGTGTTTTTAAATCTAAATCTGTTAGCCGTTTTTTTAATAAATCTGAAGAAAGAATGGTAGTTGTATTACCTATAATATCTTTATCGTTAATCACATATTGAATACTATCAAATAATGATGAATTAAACTTTTCTTCAATCAATAAACTATCAATAATTTTTAAATCTGCATCAGAATATAATTCTTCTGCCTGTTTTATTTTGATAGAATCTATGGCAACCAAAGTTGAATCAACAATTGTTTCTACAACTGTTTTAGGTATCAAAATACTATCAACAGGTTGCTGTGCAAAAATTGATGTTGTAAAAAAAGTAGTATTAGTAGGTTTCTCATATTTTGATTTTAAATATCTAATTCAACCACAATCGGACAATGATCCGAATGTTTTGCTTCGGGTAAAATATAGGCTCTTGAAATTTTTTCTTTTAACGGCTCTGAAACCATCGCATAATCTAAACGCCAACCTTTGTTATTGGCTCTAGAATTTGCGCGATAACTCCACCAAGAATACTCTTGTCTTTCTAGATTTAAATAACGAAAACTATCTGTAAATCCGCTGTCTATAAATTTAGTTAACCACTCTCGTTCTTCGGGTAAAAAACCTGAAACTCCTTTCATTTTAGGATTGTGAATATCAATAGCTTCGTGACATATGTTATAATCACCGCAAATCACTAAATTCGGAATCGTTTTTCTCAAATCAGCGGCATACGCTAAAATTTCATCCATATAATTGAACTTATAATCCAATCTTGCAGCATTAGTTCCTGAAGGTAAATACATACTCATTACCGAAACATTATCAAAATCTACACGTAAATTTCTCCCTTCAAAATCCATCGACTCAATTCCCGTTCCGTATTCAATATGATTTGGTTTTTCTTTACAAAAAACAGCTACTGATGAGTAGCCTTTTTTTTGTGCTGAAAACCAATAATGATAAGGATAACCAGCATTTTCGAACTCCGTTACATCTAACTGTTCCTTATGTGCTTTGGTTTCTTGAATACAAATTACATCTGGATTTGCAGCCTGCAACCAATCGATGAATCCTTTTTTTAATGCGGCACGAATTCCGTTTACGTTGTATGAGATTATTTTCATTAATCTAAAAATATTGGTTTTTTAAGAAAAATCCACGTTAGCTGTTTCTTTTCTCCTGTTTGCGTTTGAATTATTTTTTTTCTTGGTGATAAAAAATATCCTAAAGCAATTGCTAACGCCATTCGAAGCCAACTTGGCTCTACATGAAATACTTTATCTAAAATCAGTAAAAAAAAGATTGCTAAAAGAGGATAAATAATTCTGTGAATTTTCTTTATTAATTGTATCATTTAATCTAAAATAATAGGCTTTTTTAGAAAAAACCAAGTAATTTGAGTTTTCTCTCCAGACTCAGTTTGTATTTTCTTTTTCCTAGGAGAAACCAGTACTGCAAAAAAAGCAGAAACAGCTATTCTGATTCCTAAACTTTCAATATTAAATACTTTATCTAGAATTGCACTTACAAGAAGTACTACTAGAAAAACTACAATAAAGCTGTTTTTAGCTAAAAACTTCATCCTAAATATTCATTTCAGGAATTTCTCCGTTTACAATTAAAGTTCCTGCGGTAGCTTCTTGAATTTCTTCAACCGACACACCTGGAGCTCTTTCTAGTAAATGAAAAGCACCTTCTTTAACTTCTAATACCGCTAAATTGGTAACCACTTTGGTAACGCAACCAACACCTGTTAAAGGCAAAGAACATTCTTTTAATATTTTAGATTCGCCACGTTTGTTGGTATGCATCATAGCAACAATAATATTTTCTGCTGACGCAACTAAATCCATCGCGCCACCCATTCCTTTTACCATTTTTCCTGGAATTTTCCAGTTAGCGATATCACCGTTCTGAGCAACTTCCATCGCCCCTAAAACGGTTAATTGAACGTGTTTACCACGAATCATAGAAAAGCTAGTTGCTGAGTCGAAAATAGAACCACCATCTAAAACAGTAACGGTTTGTTTACCTGCATTTATTAAATCGGCATCTTCAGTTCCTTCAACAGGAAAAGGTCCCATACCTAACAATCCGTTTTCTGATTGAAACTCCACTTCTATTCCTTCAGGTATATAATTTGCTACTAAAGTCGGAATTCCGATACCTAAATTAACGTACCATTTATCTTGTAATTCTTTCGCTATTCTTTGTGCTATTTGTTGTTTACTTAATGCCATTTTGTTACGCTTTAGGAGTTACAGTTCGTTGCTCAATTCTCTTTTCATATTTTTCTCCTTGAAAAATACGTTGCACAAATATCCCTGGAATATGTATTTGATTAGAATCTAAGGTTCCTGCTGGCACTAGCTCTTCTACTTCTGCAACTGTAATCGTTGCTGCACCACACATATTCGGATTAAAATTACGCGCTGTTCCTTTAAAAATTAAATTCCCTGCTGTATCTCCTTTCCATGCTTTTACAAAGGCATAATCTGCTTTAAACGCAGGCTCTAATACATACATTTTTCCATCAAACTCACGAGTTTCTTTTCCTTCTGCTACTTCTGTTCCGTAGCCTGCTGGTGTATAAAACGCTGGAAAACCTGCTTGTGCAGCTCTACATTTTTCAGCTAAAGTTCCTTGTGGTGTTAATTCTACTTCCAACTCACCAGATAACATTTGACGTTCAAACTCATCATTTTCTCCTACATAAGAAGAAATCATTTTTTTAATTTGTTTATTTTGAAGTAACAAACCTAGTCCAAAATCATCTACTCCTGCATTGTTAGAAATACAGGTAACATTTCTTATATTTAATTTTACCAACTCAGCAATTGCATTTTCTGGTATTCCGCATAAACCGAAACCTCCTAACATAAAAGTCATAGAGTCTTTTACACCTGCAACAGCTTCTTGTACGTTATTTACTTTTTTATTTATCATTGTAATTGTTTGTTTAATGCTAAAAAAAATATTCAACCCTCTTATAAAACAGATGCCTATTAAAAATCCGTTTCTTCTTCTGAAGGGTTATCTCCTTCTGTCTCTTCACCTTCTTTTACCTTGGCACAATTAATTTCTATTGAAAGTTTTTGCGAAGGTTTTTCAAAATCTGTTTGACTAATATTTAATGTTTTATCAGCATAACATTTTTGCATAAATAACGCCCATGTTGGTAACGACATTGCTGCTCCTTGTCCTTTACCAATTCCAGCGAAATGCGTTGCTCTGTCTTCACCACCTGTCCAAACACCAGTTGCTAAATTAGGTACAATTCCCATAAACCAACCGTCAGACTGATTTTGAGTTGTTCCTGTTTTTCCGGCAATTGGATTTGTAAATTTATAAGGATGTCCAGTAATATAATCTGGGTATTTACCCAGTAAACGTAAACGAATACCTGATCCACCTGTTGTTACCCCTTTCATTAAATCTAACACAACATATGCCGATTCTTCACTTAAAACTTCTTTTGTTTCTGGTACAAACTCCTGTAAAACTGTTCCGTTTTTATCTTCTATACGAGTGATCATCATCGGACTTACACGTAATCCTTTGTTTGCAAAAGTTGAATACGCACTTACCATTTCTATCAACGATAATTCTACCGCACCTAAAGCAATTGACGGATTTGCTTCAATTTTAGATTTTATTCCTGCTGACTCCGCTAAACGTGCTACGTTTATTGGAGAAACTCTATCAATTAATTGAGCTGACACCACATTAACTGAATTTGCTAATGCTTTTTTTAATGTTAACTCTCCTCCGTATTTATTATCTGAGTTTTTAGGCGTCCAATCTTCTGGCATACCATATTTTTCTTTCGGAATCGTATATAAAACATTCGGTAACTTGTCACAAGGCGACATTTTTAACTGGTTGATTGCTGTTGCGTATACAAAAGGTTTAAAAGTAGAACCTACTTGCCTTTTTTGTTGCTCTACAGCATCGTACTTAAAATATTTGTGATTAATACCTCCTACCCAAGCTTTAATATGACCCGTTTGTGGCTCTATAGATACTAAACCTGAACGTAAGAAATGTTTATAGTAACGAATAGAATCATATGGTGTCATTACCGTATCACGTTCTCCTTTCCAAGAAAACACACGCATATCAACATCTGTATTAAAAGACTTTTCTATTTCTTTTTCTGATTTACCTGCTGCTTTTAAACGTTTATAACGCGTTGAACTTCTTTTACCACGTTTTAAAATATTTAAAACCTGTGATTTATCTAAATCATAAAAAGGGGCATTTTTATTTCTTTTTTGTTCTTTAAAGAAAAAAGATTGCAAGTTTGCCATATGTTCTCTACTCGCTTCTTCTGCATATCGCTGCATACGAGAATCAATCGTAACATGTATTTTTAATCCGTCTTTATAAATATTATAAAACTCTCCATTGTCCTTCGGATTTTCTTTAGCCCATTTTTTTAAACGTTGCTTTAAGTTTTCTCTAAAATAAGTTGCTAATCCATCACTATGACTTTCTGGTGTGAAATTTATTTTTAAAGGCAATTTTTGTAATGAGTCTTTTTCTTTCTCTGTAATAACATCATTTTTTGCCATTTGAGCAAACACCACGTTTCTGCGTTGTAACGATTTATTTCTTGATATTTTTCTATGAGGATTAAACTGTCGTGGGTTTTTTAACATCGCTACTAAAATAGCAGACTCTTGTAAATCTAACTCCATAGGTTCTTTACCAAAATAAATACGTGCCGCAGAACGAATACCAGTTGCACTAAAAAGAAATCCCTGAGTATTTAAATACATCGTTGCTATTTCTTCTTTGGTGTATTGACGCTCTAATTTTACTGCCAATACCCATTCTTTTAACTTTTGAGTAAGTCTTTTAATTTTATTACTTGCCCCCCCTTTATTAAAAAGGTTTTTGGCTAACTGTTGTGTAATTGTACTTGCTCCTCCTTCAGTTCCTAGTTTTGAAACTGCTCTCGCCAAACCTCTAAAGTCTATACCAGAATGTTCGTAAAAACGTTCATCTTCTGTAGCAACTAATGCTTTTATTAAATTTTTAGGTAAATCTTTATATTGAATTGGAGTTCTATTTGCTTTTATGTAATATTTTCCTAATGTTTTTCCGTCAGAAGAGATAACTTCTGTTGCTAAATCTTCTTTAGGATTTTCTAACTCTTCAAAAGTCGGAAGTTCACCAAAAACGCCCCAAGAAGCTAGTAAAAATAGTAATCCCAGTAAAAGGAAACCTCCTAATATGACACCCCAAAACCATTTGATATATTTACTAAAGTTAGTTATTGTTTTTTCTTTCATTATTGTAATTTTTCAATTCTAAATCCCACTTCAGAAATTCCTTTAAGCTCTTCAATTCCTGCAATTTCACCATTTTTTCTCATGGCTTGGTTAATTTTAAATGTATATTCTCCTGTTCTTGGAAATATGATGTTTTCTTTATAAAAAAGTTTATTTTCTTTAATACTTGAAAGTCCTTTTCCTAAAAATTCACCTGTAACATCAGTCATATCATACTCTAAAGTATCAATAATTACTTGTCCGTCAGGGAAATTTATTTGAGCTATTAAAAACAAATTACTATACTCGTAATCCTTATTATTTCTAAGATTTATAAAAAGATTTCTCTTGTTTATAGAATCTTTTACAGGAAAAGTAAACGCAACCGTATTACTCTTATTCCAAGAGTTTTTTGGTAACGTAATATACTCGTCAAAAACTCTTTTAGCATCACACGACGTAATTATAAAAACAGTTAAAAAGAGGATATATATACTATTCTTTTTCATTCTTTTTTTCGTTATTTTTAGCCTCATTAGGCTTTTTTCTTCTCTGATTGTTATTTCTTCTCTTCTGATTGTTCGGTTTTTTATTTTGAGATTGAACGTTTGTATCGCTCTTTTCACTTTCTGATTTCGGGTTGTTTACTCTAGGAGCATTTCTTGGTTTTGGTTTCCTAGTAGCTACCGTTTTTTTATCAGCATCCTTATTTACCACTTTACGTACTGGTTTTCTTTGAGGATTTTTATTAGATTTTTCATCAGCAGATTGAACACCACTACTTTTATTTACAGGATTTCTTTGAGGCCTTCTTTTTGGTTTTGTTTCAGTAGATACAACACCTCTATTTTTGTTTGCTGGTTTTCTTTGTGGGCGTTTTTTATTATTACCACGAGATTTTTTTGGTGCATCAAAACGAGTTAAACTATCTTGTCCTACAACATTTTCAAAATCAACAACAGCTTCTGTAACTATTTCTAACTCATACTCATCTAACGGTAAAGCCAGTTCATTATTTTTATTCAATTCAATAATTTCTTGAACTTGATCTAATGATAATTGAAACCATTTAAAACTTTCGTGTTTATATGTATACCAAAGTATTTTTTTAAAGATATCCATCTTTACAAAAACGGCATCTCCTTTTTCTGTTTTTAGTATTTTATCTTGCTTCGGAAAACTCTGTAAAGCATCTAAGTAAGTATCTAACTCAAAGTTTAAACAACATTTTAGTTTACCACATTGCCCTGCTAACTTTAAAGGGTTTAGTGATAATTGTTGATAACGTGCCGCTGCGGTATTTACTTTTCTAAAATCGGTTAGCCAAGTAGAGCAACAAAGCTCTCTACCACACGAACCAACACCTCCTAAACGAGCTGCTTCTTGACGCATACCAACTTGTTTCATTTCTACACGAATAGAAAAAGTTCCTGCTAAATCTCTAATTAACTGGCGAAAATCTACACGTTCATCAGCTGTATAATAAAAAGTAGCTTTGGTTCCGTCTCCTTGATACTCAACATCCGAAAGTTTCATTTTTAATCCTAAACGACTAATAATTTCTCTTCCTTTTCGTTGTGTTTCTTGCTCTCTATCTCTGGCGGCATGCCAAATATCGATGTCTTTTTGTGTCGCTTTTCGATAAATTTTATTTACTTCTTCACTATCTACTGCTACTTTTCGTTTTTTCATTTGAACTTTTACAAGCTCTCCCGCTAAAGCAACAATACCAATATCGTGACCAGATGAACCTTCAACCGCCACCACATCACCCATAGAAACGGTTAATTTTTCGGTGTTTTTATAAAAATGCTTTCGTCCGTTTTTAAATCGAACTTCAAAAATATTAAATGGAGCTTCACCTGTAGGCAAAGTCATATTCGATAGCCAATCAAAAACGGCCAATTTATTTCCACTTCCGCAGGTACCTGACGCACAATTCCCATTGCTTTTGCATCCATTAGGTACGCCGTCTTTGCTGGTTGAACAACTGTTACAACTCATAATATAGTATATTTTTACAAGCGCTTTTTAAACCTGAAGTTTCCAGTATCAAAAAACACTTTTTTATTATTGATTTTCAGCTAGATAAACTTTTTTATTCTAACCTCCCTTAATCAGTAAAGATACATATTCTATCGAAAATTAAAAATGGATTTTTAGTATAAAAAAACACGCTATAGTTTTATAAAACTATAGCGTGTTAAAATTAAAAATATTGTTTTTTTTATTTAGTTCTTTTTTGCCCAGTTATCTCGTAAACCAACTGTTTTATTAAACACTAAGTTTTCGTCAGTAGAGTCATCATCTACATTAAAATATCCTAAACGTTGAAACTGAAATTGTTGACCAATTTTTGCTGTTTGTAAACTTGGCTCTACAAAAGCAGTAATTTTTTCTAATGAATTAGGATTCACAAATTCCATAAAATCTTTGTCTTTATGGTTATCTGGAGCTTCATCTAAAAACAAACGATCGTATGCTCTTACCTCAGCTTTTACAGCGTGTTTTACAGATACCCAATGTAAGGTTCCTTTTACTTTTCGCTTGCTTTCTTCTGTGTCACTTCCCGATTTTGTTTTCGGGTCATATGTACAGTGAATTACCGTAATTTCTCCGTTTTCATCTTTTTCACAACTTGTTGCAGTAATAAAATAAGCATTTTTAAGACGAACTTCTTTTCCTAATTTTAATCTAAAGAACTTCTTGTTTGCTTCTTCTCTAAAATCTTCTCTTTCGATATAAATTTCTCTTGCAAAAGGAATAATTCTAGTGCCAGAATTTTCATCCTCAGGATTGTTTTCTGCAATTAAAATCTCTTCTTTATCTTCAGGATAATTATCAATAATTACTTTTACAGGATCTAAAACTCCCATAACTCTGTTTGCTGTTTTGTTTAAATCTTCACGGATTTTAAATTCTAACAACGAAACATCAATAATGTTTTCTCTTTTTGATACTCCAACCGTTTCTATAAAATTACGGATTGATGCTGGTGTATAACCACGTCTTCTTAATCCAGAAATTGTTGGCATTCTTGGATCATCCCATCCGTTTACGATTCCTTTTTCTACCAAAGTTAACAACTTACGCTTACTCATAATAGTATAGCTTAAGTTTAAACGAGAAAACTCGCGTTGCTTTGGCGGATTTGGAAATTCAGCTTTACTGTATTCGTACACGTTATCGCGAAACCAGTTGTATAATTCTCTATGAGGTTTAAATTCTAAAGAACATAAAGAGTGTGAAATTTGCTCTAAATAATCACTCTCACCATGCGTCCAATCATACATTGGGTAAATAACCCAGTCGTTTCCTGTTCGGTGGTGTGTTTTCTTTAAAATACGATACATTAATGGATCACGTAATAACATGTTTGGCGATTCCATATCTATTTTAGCTCTTAAAACATGCGTTCCTTCATCAAACTCACCAGCTTTCATTCTGCTGAATAAATCTAAGTTTTCTTCAACAGATCTACTTCTAAAAGGACTATTTGTTCCAACCTTTGTTGGTGTTCCTTTTTGAGCACGCATTTCTTCAGAAGATTGACTATCGATATACGCTTTACCGTCTTTTATTAATAAAACAGCCCAGTCGTATAATTGCTGAAAGTAATCAGATGAATACAATTCATTTGCCCATTTATACCCTAACCAAGTAACATCTTCTTTAATGGCATCTACATACTCTTGCTCTTCTTTAGCAGGGTTTGTATCATCAAAACGTAAGTTTACTGGCGCATTGTATTTTTCACCCAAACCAAAGCTAATTCCGATAGCTTTTGTGTGACCGATATGTAAATATCCGTTAGGTTCTGGCGGAAAACGAAAACGTAAGTTTTCTTTTGGTAATCCGTTTGCAATATCCTCTTCAATAATTTGTTCTAAAAAATTCAATGATTTTTTTTCTTCTGACATCTTCTGTTGAAATTGAAGTGCAAAATTACGGAAAATTTTATCCAAAAAAAGAAAAGCGAAAACCCTTTATAGAGTTTTCGCTTTCAATCTAAATATCTTTCGTTAAATAATTATCAATCCGTATGATGTGATTCTGAAATAAATTCAGAATGACGTTGAAAATTAGTTATCACATCAAATACAATTCGTCAACCTGAACTTGTTTCAGGTTCTCATTATTAGAACCTATCAACATTATGCTATTCTGAAATAAATTCAGAATGACGTTGAAAATTACAATTCGTTATCCATAATTTGTTATAGATCCTTATAACAAAACTGGTTCTCGATACAATTTTATTCCGTTAGCACTTCTTAAAAATCACTCGAACTGACAGTCCGTAAATTTTAATACTTAAAAATAGGCAACAAGTTTAATTTACCTTTTGTACTACTTATTATTTTCCGAACGTGTTATTTTCTTGATTGATGTCTGCCATTAATTTTGACGGATCAATTTCTACAGATTTTACTTCTTTTGAAGTTGTAAATGTATATGTTGGGTGTGCAAACGTCCAATCTGCAATTTTAGTTGCCTTGGTTGGTTTTTCACCACGCATCATACGTAAAGGAATATTAAACGCTTCTTTGCTTCCATCAACATAAGTAACCTCAACATCTATAGGCATTGGCATTTGACCAATTCTCTCTAAAGTAACTTCTTTACCTGAAACAGCTTTTACACCATAATCAATCGTATGTATGGTTTGTGTCCATTCGTTTAAATACCAATCTAAATGAATTCCTGAAACTTTTTCAGCAGTTCGTTTAATATCATTTGGTGTTGGGTGCTTGAAAGAAAAATCGTTAAAATATTTTTTTAATGTTTTTGCAACATTTTCTTCTCCAATAATATATTCTAATTGAGACAAGAAGATATTTCCTTTAGAATAACTTGCAATTCCGTATGCAGTATTTGTATGATACCTATCTGCATGTGTAGTTAATGGCTCTTCTATATTATTTTTTACTACATAATTATAACCTCTATACGATCCTGTATGTGGATTTCCAGCTTTTTTACCTAAAATTTCATTTCCTGCTTTGTTAGAAATATAAGTTGTAAAACCTTCATCCATCCATGGGTGTTTGCTTTCGTTTGTAGCTAATAAAAACTGAAACCAAGTATGTGCCATTTCGTGAGCTGTTACACCAAATAAACTTCCCCAACTACGTTTCCCTGTAATTAAAGTACTCATAGCGTACTCCATTCCGCCATCACCACCTTGAATAACTGAATATTGTTTGTATGGATATTGCCCTATGTTTTCACTAAAGTAAGTCATTAATTCAGCAGTTTTAGGCTGTAATTTTTTCCAGCTTTCTAAATATTTAGCGTCTAATGTTTTCTTGTATAAGAAATGTAAATCGATACCGTTATCCATCGTTAACATATCGTGTTTATATTCTGGATCTGCAGCCCAAGTAAAATCGTGTACGTTTGGCGCTGTAAAATTCCAAGTTAACTTTTCTCCTGACGGAATATTTAAAGCTTTCTTTTTGTTTTCATAACCATGCCCAACTTCTTGTGCATTTTGTAAATATCCTGTACCACCAACTACGTAGTTTTTATCAATATGTAAAGTAACATCAAAATTACCCCAAACACCATGATACTCACGACCTAAATAAGGAGGCGTATGCCATCCTTCAAAATCATATTCGGCCATTTTAGGATACCACTGTGCCATAGACAAAGCAACTCCCTCTGCATTATTACGCCCAGAACGACGAATTTGATTTGGCACCTGTGCATCAAAAATCATATCAAAAGTTACACTTTCTCCTGGTTGAATTGCTTTGTTTAAAGTAACTTCTAAAATTGTACCAACAGTTTCGTGCTTAACAACTGCTCCGTTTTGTTTTAATGAGTTTACTTTGATATATCCTATTTCAGACGGAGATAATTTTACAATTTTATCTGCAATTTTACTACTCGGATCTTTAATGTTTCTCGAACGAACATCCATTTGAGAATTTGGTTGAAAGGCATTAAAATACAAGTGATAAAACACTTTATTTAAAACATCTGGTGAGTTGTTTGTGTACACCAATTTTTGCGTTCCTTTATATTGAAATGTCTTTACATCCATATCAATATCCATTTTATAATCAACATGTTGTTGCCAATAATTTTGACTTGTTGATTTTTTTACTGGTACTTTCGCTACACTATTGTTGTTTGTTGTACTAGTAGCAGCACAAGAAACTATCGATAATAATGAAAGCCCTAATATTATTTTTTTCATATTAAATTGATTTAATTCCTATTGTGGTTAGGGTGTTTTTTAAGTTATTTAATTCGTTTTCATTTTTTAGTATCGTAAAGCTTCGTTTTTTTCCGTTGTGTAATTTTAAAAATACACGTTCTCTTCCTAAAACTTTCTTAACCTCTAGCCCTTCAATTTCTGAAAGATTGTAATTAGTTTTCCAAGATCTTTTAAAGAGATAAAAAAATACTGCAACTACTGATACTATTGCCAATATAAGCATCAAAACAAAAAGAAATTCATTTTTATAATAACGCATCGAAAACAATTGAACTCCCATATTAAGTGCATTAACTAACATTAATACGATTACTAATTTCGAATGAGATGGTACCTCATCTTTAATTTTTAATTGTTCTTTTTGCTTATCAAACTCTAACTGCATAGGTTGTTATTATAACAAAAAAAGGGCATCAAAATAATGCCCTTTTTTTAAATAGTATTCTGTTTTTATTTTCTTCCGTTTACCATTCTATCAGCCATTAAAACTGCATTGTAAGCGTTTACAATACGGCCAGAAACAGATAAATCTGCAAAAGGAACTAAATCTCCTGCTGGATTTGCTCTAGACGTAGATCCTGGTTTTGTAACCATTAAATCGATCTTTGTACCTGAGTTCATAATAATGTGCTTTACCTGGCTTGCAGATAACTGTGGATAGTAAGAACGTATTAATGCCGCTACACCTGCTGTTGCTGGAGAAGCCATTGATGTTCCACTAATTTTTTGATATTTGTTATCAGGAAAAGTTGAGTGTATTTGAACTCCAGGAGCAAAAATATCTACATTTACTTTACCATAGTTTGAAAAACCTGCTGGTAATTTTTCATTATAATTAGCACTCATTGCACCAATCGTTAAGAAATTATCAGAAACCTCTGTTAATTGATCTGGAGCATCGTTTGGAAATGTTTTGTCTACATCGATGTTTTCTCCTGAATTTCCTGCTGCGTTTACAATTAATACATCTTTAGAAGCTGCATATTTAATTGCATCGTAAACCCATTCTTTATTAGGTGAAAAAGCTTTACCAAAACTTGTGTTTATCACTTTTGCACCATTATCAACCGCATAACGAATACCTAAAGCAACATCTTTATCATACTCATCTCCGTCTGATACCGAACGTACAGCCATCATTTTTACATTAGTAGCAACACCGTTCATACCTTTATCATTGTTACGTGTTGCACCAATAATACCTGTTACGTGAGTACCATGAATTTCTCCTTCTTCAGAATGCCCTGTATTTGCATCACCATAACCTGGTTTATCGTTAATATCGTATGCATTATCACCTACAACTGTACGATAATCTGTTTTTAAATTAGCACCACTAACTGCGTCTGAAGCTGTTTTAACTAATTTACTTAATTGTTCTTTTGCTTCTGTTAAAGAACTTAAACCAAAACCATACATTTGTTTTGCTCCGGCTATTGCTTGGTTTAAACCTACATCTGTTGTTTTAATTGCTAAAACTTCTTCTTTGGTATAATCTGCTTTTCCGAAGTGTTTTGCAAAAGCATCATCAGCCATTGTTACTCCAGCTAACATTTGTCCGTAACGCGCTTCATTTGTTTTTGCTGCTTTAACTTTTGTTTCTTGTAAAGCCTTTACTGCTTTTAAAGTTTCTGCATCAGCAATTGATGGATTCATTAAAATACGTTCGTATTCTAAATGTTCTTTGTATGATTTTCCTAAAAAGTTCCATCCGTTGATATCATCAACATATCCATTTTTATCATCGTCAATTCCGTTTCCTGCAATTTCTTTGGTGTTTACCCAAGCAACATCTACTAAATCTTCATGCTTTAAATCTGTACCAGAATCTACAACTCCAACAACAACTTCAATACCTTTTTTTCCTTTTAAGAATTCGTATGCTTTATCAACACTCATTCCTGGAATAGAATCGGTTGCTAAATCTAAATGATGCCAGTTATCTTTTTCATACGCTGTTAATTCAGCTTTTTTTGCTGACATAGTAACTATTGTGTTACTACCTGTTGGCACTACCTGTTTACTTACTGATGAACAACCTACTAAAGAGGTAATTGCAATTGCTGAGTAAAATACGGGTTTTAAAATTCTCATAATGTTTCTCTTAATTAAATATATCTGTAAAATTATAACTCTCTTTTAATCGCACTCCTTTTTCGGTGTGCTTTACTGTTATTAACTCGTTATAAGCATCGTGCTCTAAAAACAAGTAAAACTCTTTGTCTGCTGCTTCTTTTAAAAAGATTTCTTTTTCTTGCAACGTTAATAACGGTCGTGTATCATAACCCATTATGTAAGGCAAAGGAATATGACCCGCGGTTGGTAATAAATCGGCCATGAAAACAACTGTTTTTCCTTGATATTGAATTTTAGGTAACATTTGTTTTTCGGTATGTCCATCCATAAACAACACATCAAAACCTACTTGGTTTTGGCTATTTTTATTGATGAAGTTTAGCTGTCCGTTTTCTTTTATAGGTTGTATGTTTTCTTTTAAAAATGATGCTTTTTCACGCGCATTAGGCTCAATTGCCCATTGCCAATGCCCTTCATTACTCCACACTTTTGCATTTTTAAAGGCAGGCATAAAACCTGTTTTATCTTTATTCCATTGAATAACACCTCCACAATGATCAAAATGTAAATGCGTTAAAAATACATCTGTAATATCATCTCTATGAAAACCATATTTAGCAAGTGATGCATCTAGTGAAAAATCACCAAACATATAATAATACCCAAAAAATTTATCTGATTGTTTATTTCCTATTCCGGTATCAATAAGTGTAAGTCTATCGCCATCTTCAATAAGTATACAACGCATACTCATTGATATTAAATTTTTATCGTCGGCAGGGTTTGTTTTTTGCCAAATTGATTTCGGAACTACGCCAAACATAGCGCCACCGTCTAATTTAAAATTACCTGTTTCTATGGGATAAATTCGCATACCTACAAATATGCGGAATTTTAACGAAAGTTTTTGTTAATAAAAACAAAAAAAGACACGCCAAATGACGAGTCTTTTTTTTTATGATATACTCTATTACTGAGTAATGCCAGTAACCCAACTTGAAACAAGCTCTAGTACTTTTGGTGAAATGGTTTGTTCAATTTTTCTATACTCATTCATTCTCCCAGTTTCGCACTCTTGAAAAAAGTGATTCAAATTTTCTAATTCTACTATTTTATACGCTTTATTTCCTCCTTTAATTAATGCTTTTCGGATTCCTTCTTGATTTATCTTAGCATTTACCTGTGTGTCTTTACTTCCATTTAAGGATAAAACCGGAATTTTTAATTTCTCAATTTCATCTGCTGGATTGTATTGTAAAAAGTAACGCGACCAAGGCTTTAAACTTGTTTTTAATTGATTTTTTATAAATGCATTAATATTTTTTTCCGGTACATTTAAAGACGTTAATATTGGTCGTATAAAGTTATTATAATGAGCCGTTAACTCTTTTTTAATTTCTGATGTGCTTTTATTAGACGTTACAATTGCAATGGCTTTTCTTGTGTTTTTTTCGTAAGCCACTTCATCTTTAACAGGAAACTGTCTTAATGTTTTAGATTGTATTACTGATAATTCTGTACCAGAAATACCAGTAGAAGCCAGCAACACCATAAAAGCAACATCTTTGGAATTATTAGCCGCTAAAGGTGCAATAATACCACCTTCACTATGACCAATTAAACCAATTTTTTTCGCATCAATATCCTTTCTTGTTTTTAAATAGGTAATAGCGCTCAATACATCTTTCGAAAAATCCTCAGTTGTTGCATTACCAAAGTCTCCTGTAGATTTTCCGTGTCCACGATCATCAAAACGTAAAACACCAATGCCTTGTTTTGTTAAATGGTCTGAAAGTACTAAAAAAGGTTTGTGTCCCATAAAACTCTCGTCTCTATCCTGTAGCTACTTCCGCTAATTAAAATAACCACTGGAAATTTTCCATTTTTATTTGGTAAAGTTAGTGTACCTGCCAAAGATACCTTAGCTTCTTTATTATTAAAAACTACTTCTTCTTCATAATAAGGATAAGGTTTAACAGGTTCTTGTGGCCTTTTTGAATCTTCAATTTTTATGGCTCCTTTTTTTAAATGTAAGGCCATCTCTATTCCCCCTTCTTTATAAGTTCCTTCAAATTGTTTTGCTTCTTTATTATAAATACCTTCATAATACATTCCAACATTAGAACCATTAATTATTAACTTCTCATTTACAAAAGTTGTTTTTGTAGGTTTAATACCCGAAACTCTAAATGTAGGAACACTCATTGTGGTTGAATAAGTGTTATTGTCTTGTGTTATGTTAAAAACGAATGTGATTTCTTTAGTTCCTCTTTTTGCTATTCCGTTCCAAGTTCCCGAAACGTCTTGCGAAAACACACTTGTAATTGTTACCGTAATAAAAAATATAATTGCAATAAATAGTCTCATAATTGTTAAGTTTTTGAATGTAATTATCCTAGCCAAGTATAATTTAGCTGTGATATGTTTAAAAAATAATTTTGTTTTTTTTGAAAAAGATAGCTTTACTTTAACACTATCTTAAAGTATATTTCCTGCTGCTTTTACTTGTGTATCTTTTTGTTTACCCATAATTGAACCAACAAGCATTCCGCCAATTAATCCTAAAGAAATCCCTAAAGAGCGTTCTAAATTTGATAAAATAGCAATTCCAAATAAAAGTCCAAATGACAAACCTAAACCCATGTATCTGTTCGTGTAATATCCTTTAGGTGTTAATGAAAATGTTTCTTTTAAATAGTTTTCGAAAGTATTAAGCGCAGTTTTAAAATACTTTTTTTTATTCTGCGGATTTGAAGCCAACTTTAAATTTGCTAGTTTATTTTCTATCGATTTTATTTCTTCATCTGAAAAAGTTCTTTCTTTTAATTTTGATAAAATATGAAGAAACTTTTCATAAATTTTAATTTCTGATTTGTTGGAAGATTTGACAGATAAATTTTCTAAAAAAATTGAAGCTTCTTGAATAGTCATAATAATTAATGTTTTCTTAATTAGTGGCTTAAAACAAAATTTATTACAGGTGATCGTAATTATTTTTTCGTTTTAACTATTTAAATGTTCCATATCTGCTAATAATTGTTCTAGTTTTTTAAACACTCTTCCGTACACCAGATTTAAATCCCACTTATAAATTCTACCTCCAAAGGTAGCTAGCAGAATTAAAATAATAATTACAATTACGATTCCTAATAAAGGTATTCCGAACACAAGATAAACATCTGGAAAACCATATAAAATTTCAATTACCAACCGCTCACCTAAAGGCATTCCTTCAGCTTCTTTAAACCAAAATCCTATGATAAATGATATAAAAATTATTGGATATAAAAATTTAGAGATTTTTACGTTTATAGAAATTTGCTTTTTAATCCAATCATTAAATGTTTTTAAATATTGATAACTACTAACACCTTTTTCTATTTTTTCTAGATCATTTAGTAATTTTTTATTTATAAATACTAAAACACTTAATGCTATAAAAAAGATAATTCCCATCCACGGAATACCAACAAATACAGATACTACTAAAAAAACAAAAGAGAATGCAACAATTGTAATCAAGTTTATTTTAAACATCCTTTTAAATTTATCAATGATATGAATTGATTTTTGATTGTAAAGGTTATTTATTTTTGGAGCTATTAATGCATCTTTTTTTAGAAACCCTTCTTTCCAAATATTTTCAATTGATTTTTCCATCTAATATCTTTTTTAAGCGTTCTTTTATTCTTTTAATTCTAACACCAATATTATTGGTTGTTGTTCCCATAATTTCGGCAATTTCTTTATATGATTTTTCTTCTAAATACAACAAGATAACCCCTCTATCTATTTCAGATAATTGTCGTATTGCACGGTATAATTCATTTAGATTTTCATCAGAAAAAGCAAAATTATCTTCCGTTAATTCATTCGGAAGTGCATCTGAAGTAAACTGATGTCCTTTCTTTTTGTCTTTCTTCAATAATGTTAAACAAACATTTAATGAAATTCGATATACCCAAGTACTCCACAGTGATTGTTCGTTAAAATTATCTTTGCTACGCCAAATTTGTAAGCAAACTTCTTGATAATAATCTTCAAAATCTTCTTGCGAATTCGTGTAAGCCCTACACAATTTAATAATAATGCCAGTATATGGTAAAATTGATATGTTATAAAAATCGCTGCTCAATGTGAGGTTTTATAAGTTAGTGGCTACTTTTTAAATTTATTACAGCCATTGTAAAAATATATTTTACAATCTCATTATTACTTTATTTTCTAAACTATCTTTACTTTTTTTAATTGAAAACAATGCACACTACATCCTTCTTAAATTACATCAATAAATATATCGATTTAACTTCGGATGAAGAAGCTTTGTTACTTTCTAAAATAGTTCGCAGAAAATATCTTAAAGATCAATATATTGTACAACAAGGTGATATTTGTAAAACGGAATGTTTTATTTTGTCTGGATGTACCAAAACTTTTTATGTTGATGATGAAGGGCAAGAACATATTGTAATGTTTGCTATTGAAGATTGGTGGACATCAGACATGGGTAGTTTTATAACCCAAACCCCTGCCGATTACAATATACAATGTATTGAAAATACCGAACTTTTTCAGATTTCTTATGATATTATTGAAGAGCTTTATATAGAAATTCCAAAATTAGAACGTTTTTTTAGAAAAATTATTGAACGCGCCTTAGTCGCTTCACAAAAACGTATTGTTAGTAATTTTAGTCTTACCGCAAAAGAAAGATATTTGCTCTTTAAAGAAACATATCCGAAGATAGAACAACGCGTTCCGCAATATATGATTGCTTCTTATTTAGGAATCACCAAAGAATTTTTAAGCAAAATTAAAAGTCAACTTATTCAAAATCAATAAATGTTAATCTAGTTTAACATCATTTCATAAACTACTTCATTTTCTAAAAATGTTTTGTTTTAGACATTTGTATCATCATATTTAAAACACAAAAGATGAATACATTATTAGAAAAAATTAGCACAATTAACGATATGATTTTACAAGGAAAAGCCTTAAAAGCTTTTGATGAGTTTTATCATAACGATGTTGTAATGCAAGAAAACGACACCCCTATTGTTAAAGGAAAAGCTGCTAACAGACAACGCGAAGAAGAATTTTTTGCTGCAATTACCGATTTTAGAGGTGCGCAACCTTTAAAAGTAACCATAGGCGAAAACACCACCATGGTTGAATGGCATTTTGATTATACTCATAAAGATTGGGGAATTAGAAACTACACCCAAGTTGCCGTACAAAACTGGAGGGACGGAAAAATAATTAAAGAAAAATTTTATTACGGAGCTTAAACTATAACACTAACAATTTAAAAAAACAAAATGAATAAATCAATAAAAAACATCGCAACTATTGCCTTTATGGCTCTTTTAACTTTTTCTTTTACAACTATAAAAAAAGAAAGAAAGGAAATTAACGTTAATAAAAGTAATGTAATCTGGAAAGGCTATAAAGTTACTGGATCTCACCAAGGAACTATTGCAATAAAATCGGGTCATTTAAACTTTAATGACAATAAATTAACTGGAGGAGCATTTGTTATTAATATGTTATCTATTAATAATACCGACTTAGACGGAGAATACAAAGGTAAACTGGAAGGACATTTAAAATCAGATGATTTTTTTGGCGTAAAAAAATTTCCAACAGCAACTTTAAAATTTAAAAAAGTAAAAAGTATTGGAAAAAATGCTTACAAAGTTACTGGAGATCTTACTATTAAAGGAAAAACAAACTCTGTTAAATTTACACTTTCTGTTTATGGAAATAAAGCTAGTGTATCTTTAAAAATTGATCGCTCAAAATTTAATGTGAAATACGGTTCTACAAGTTTTTTCGATAATTTAAAAGACAAAGCTATTTACGATGAATTTGATTTAGTTGCAGATTTAGAATTTTAAACTATGAAACAATTCGGAATACTCATATTACTTTGCAGTATCGTTTTAAGTAGCTGTAACCTAAATAAAAAAACAGCTATTGTTAATTCGAACACAACTGAAGTACATGTTGATACTTTAACAAAACACTTAAAACCATTTAAATCTGAATTACCTACCATTGGTCTTTTAATTTATAGCGGTGTGTTACAAACAGAAATAACAGCTCCTTCAGATGTTTTTGCAAAACATAGTCAAAACGGCAAACAACTTTTTAATGTAATTACAATTGCACAAACTAAAAATGCCATTACCACAGAAGAAGGTTTAAGAATTTTACCTGATTATACTTTTAATAACGTGCCAAAATTAACTGCCTTAGTAGTTCCTAGTGGTTACGATATGTACTCACAAGTACGCAATGAAAAACTTGTAAATTTTATAATAGAAAAGAACAAGGAAACAACCTATACGGTAAGTAATTGCGGTGGCGCACAATTAATTGGAAAATCTGGTATTGCAGACGGTAAAAAGATTGTAACTTGGATTGGTGGTGGAACACAATTACAAAAGGATTACCCTAATTTATTGGTACAAGACGATACTAAAATAGCTTATGTTGAAGATGGTAAATTTTTATCATCTAACGGAAACTTAGTTAGTTATATTTCAGCACTAAAATTAGTAGAAAAAATGAGTAGCCCTGAACATAGAAAATATGTAGAATCGTATTTATTTCTTGATAGATTTAAAAACTGGAAAGAGTAATTTTTTAATTAAAGAAACGCAAATATTATCTATTTGCGTTTCTTATTATATATATTTTAATTCAATAAACTTAAAGCTAAATTCATTGAGCTTATTAGTTCTTTTTTATCAGGGTTAATTTTCGAAACTACTCGAAGTCCACTATAAATAGTAAATAATAGAGATGCTAATATTTTTAAATCTTGATTAGATTTTAATTGCCCTGCATCCTTTCCTTTTTTTAAAAAATCAAAAAACACTGTTTCTAATTCTTTTTTATTTTCTTCTAATACTTTAAGAATTTTTGGGTCTCCAGGTACCAATTCTGTTGTTGTATTTACTACAAAACAACCTTTTTTATCAGCATCACAAATTGCCTCATCAATGGCTATTTCAAATAATTTAGAAAATGCTTCTTTTACATTTTCAAAATTTTTAAAAAATTGCCTTAAACCTTCAATTCCTGTTTTTCTATAATACTGAAACGCTTTTTTAAACAGCGTGTCTTTATCACCAAAAGTACTGTAGAGACTGGCTCTATTAATTCCTAAATGATTTACTAAATCGTTAATTGAAGTAGCTGCATACCCTTGTTTCCAAAACAAATTCATTGCTTTGTTTAAAACTTCATTCTCATCAAATAATTTAACTCTTGGCATATATAAAAAATGTGGAAGCGTAAAACACTTCCACAAAGATAAAGATATTGGAATTATCATTCCAAAAAATGATAAAAAAATTAACCTACTAACGGATTTACATTCGTTCCTCCATCAATATTATATTCACTTCCTGTAATAAAAGATGCATCGTCACTTGCTAAAAACGATACTAATTTTGCAACATCTTCTGGTTGACCAAATCGCTTTAATGGTATGCGGTTTTGTAAAGTTTCTGCAAAACCATTTAATTGTTCTTCTGGCATACCTGTTTTTCCAAAAATTGGCGTTGCTATTGGCACTGGATTTACCGAATTAATTCTAATTTTTCTTGGTGCTAATTCTGTTGCTGCTGTACGAGTATATGAATTTAAAGCTGCTTTTGACGCTGCATAAATTGCAGTATTTGGCATACCTGTATAGGCATTTATTGATGACAAATTTATAATTGATGCCCCGTCATTTAAAACAGGCAAAAACTTTTCGGTAGTAAATACAGCACCTTTAAAATTAATTCCTATTTGATGATCAAACATTTCTTCTGTTATTTGTCCAACTGGTGCCGGAGCAAAAATACCTGCATTTACAAATAGCACATCTACTTTATTAAAATCGTTTTTTACTGATGCCACTAAGCTATCAATAGCGTTTAAATCGTTTACATCTGCAACAATTCCTTTTACTCCTAATTCTTGCGCTGCAGTTGCTACTTTTTCGGCATTTCTTCCTGTAATAATAACTGTAGCTCCTTTGCTCTTTAATTCTTTAGCGCTAGCATAACCAATACCACTATTACCACCAGTTACTACAGCTACTTTTCCATTTAAATTACTCATAATTTCTATTTTTTTATGTTTTAAATAATAACAGAACAATCGTTCCGTTTGCAAACATACAAATAACAGAACGATTGTTCCAAGTAAAATAACTAATTTTTAAAAAAGTAAAAACTGTTCTTTTTTTAATAACTTAGTCTAATCAATTACACAGTAAAATAGCTTTAAAAAAAAACGGCAAAATCATAAACATGAAATATGAATACACAATACTTTATGTGAAAAATGTAGCTGAAACAATTAAATTTTATGAAAAAGCATTTGGCTTTTGCAGGAAATTTATAAACCTGAAAATGATTATGGTGAATTGATATCAGGAGAAACTTCAATTGCATTTGCTTCAATAAAACTCGGAAATTCGAACTTTAAAAAAGGGTTTGAAAAAATCTCTAATTCTAAAAACCTTTCGGAGTGGAATTGGCATTTACTTCAGAAAATATCGAAAAAGATTTTCAGAATGCAATCACTTTTGGAGCAACTGAATTTGAACCCATAATAGAAAAATCTTGAGGTTAAAAAGTAGGTTACGTTCTTGATAACAACGGATTTTTAATTGAAATATGTACACCGATAAAACTATAGTTTCGAATTTACAAATACGATGAGATTCGAAAATCAACACATAAAAAACTATTTATGTTTCTAAAAATATTAGAACAACCAGAAAAAATAACATTATTTAAAAATACCGCCAAATCATTCATTTGGCTTTTAATAATCTATAAAACGTTTCAGGTAAGTACATCCGAAAAGTTTACATTTATTAGAAACTACATTTAAGCCCAATAATGTTAATAATAAATACTACAAATCAATTTTATCGTTTATCAAAAAGAGCATACATATTTTCAACAAACACCTCTTTATTTGATTTAAATTTATTGACAAACGATTTTGCACCACCTTTTAAATGGTCATTCAAATTATTATCGCTCCATTGTGCTATTTCTAAAATTATTGGTAATAATTCTTTGCCTTTTTGAGTAAGTCTATAAATGTTTGTCTTTTTATTACCTTCCATTTTTCCTTTAGAAATCAATTCTAACTCTACCAATTTTGATAATCTATTAGATAAAATATCTGTTGAGATTTTCTCACTTGAATTTACAAATTCAGTATATGTTTTCTTACCTGAAAACATCATATCTCTAATAATTAAAAGAGACCATTTATCTCCTATAATATCTAATGCTGAACTGATTGGACAAGTTGACCTATGCTTTTGATTCATTTTTAAATTTTATTACTTGGTTAATCCAAGTTATTTACTATTTTTGCTTGGGAAACAAAAGTAATAATAAATTAAGATAACTTAAAATGAAAGGTAAACATTCTAAAATAGTGGTTTTAGGAGCTGGAATTGGAGGTTTAACAACCGCAATAGCATTGCGTCAAAAAGGGTTTAAAAACATTAGTATCTATGAACGTAGAGAAAAGGCAACAACAATTGGAGCGGGTTTAGTTTTATGGTCTAATGCGACTAAAATACTTCATAAACTGGAATTATTAACAGAAATTGAAAAAGTTGGAGGAGAATTAGAACAAATGCAAAGGTGGACTAAAAATGAAGAATTTTTAGGAGCGATTAAGGTAAACAATATCAACACCTCTATTGGTTTCAAAAGCTATTCAATTAGCAGAATGGATTTACAAAATATTCTATTAAAAAAGGTAAATGAATTAAACGTTTCCATCTATTACAATCATAACGCTTTAAATATTTCATATCAAGATAATATTTCTTCTATAAGTTTTAAGAATGATATTTCTGTAAATGCTCAAATTATAATTGGGGCTGATGGAAGAATGGATTCAATAGCTCGACAGTATGTAAACGGAAATAATACTCCTATTTATCAAAATTTTGTCAATTGGATTGGTATCGTTGAAAGCGAGAAACCTATTTTTTCAGAAAACAATGTTCTAGATTTTTGGGGATGTGGTGAACGGTTTGGAATTGTTCCTATAAATAAAAACAAAGGATATTGGGCAGGAGGAAAATCACTACCATTAAACTCTTCTATTAAAAATAAGAATAACAAAACAGAACTTAAGAAACTATTCAATTCTTGGTCACCTAAAATCAAAGAAATTATAGAATTTACGGAAGACAAAAACATAAAATATATTGAAGTTTTTGACCATAATCCGATTATGAAATGGCATAAAAATAATGTATGCTTACTTGGAGATGCTGCACATGCATCGCTACCTACTTCTGGACAAGGTGCTTGTCAAGCTATAGAAGATGCTTGGCATTTTGCTTCTTTTTTAGATAAATCAGAAACAATAGAAAAGGCTTTTAATGATTTTCAAACAAGCAGATTTGAAAAAACTGCTACAATTACAATGGCAGGAAGAGATTTAGCTAAATCATTATTCAATGAAGATGAAGAATATTGCGAACAAAGAAATGAAAATGCAAAAGAAACAGATTATGAAATTGCAAGTCAAAATATAGCAAAATTATGGTCTAAAAATTTACCTAAATAAAAATGACAAAATCTAAAAAGTACATCAACAGAATAGGACGAATTTTATTCAGTATCATATTCATTACAAGCGGATTAAGTAAAATTAGTGATTGAAATAAGACTATAACTTATATGGAATCTCATAATATGATATTTGTCCCTTTTTTTTTAATAATAGCAATACTCTTACAAGTAGTAGGTGGATTATCAATTATCACGAGTTTTAAATCTAAAATTGGAGCAATATTGCTAATAATTTTTATACTCCCTGCAACATTTATTTTTCATAACTTTTGGGCTTTACCAACAGATACAAACGTACAGATAGTTACACAACAGGCTGAAATGGTTTCGTTTTTAAAAAACATCACAGTTATTGGTGCCTTATTATTAATATTTAACAACGAAAATAAGTAAACTAAAGGCTATATTACTGCTATCTCTGAAAACAAAAACCACTTTAACCGAAAAATGGAAAACGAAATACCAAGACTTTCTCGACTAACCTCAATCTTAATAATTTTTCAATCCAAAAAATTAATAACAATTGCTGAAATAGCTGATAAATTTGAGATTAGCACAAGAACAGTTTATCGTGATATTAAAGCTCTTGAAGAAGCAGGGATTCCAATTATCAAGGAAGAAGGTAAAGGTTATTCTTTAATGGAAGGTTTTAATTTGCCTCCTGTAATGTTTACAACACATGAAGCAAACACGTTAATTACGATTGAAAAAATTATCGAAACAAATACAGATAGTTCACTTATTGAAAACTATCAAAATATTATAACAAAAATTAAAGCGATACTTAAATATGCTGATAAAGAAAAAATTGAACTCCTTTCTAACCGAATAGGAACAACAAAAAAGACAAAAAATCAGATTAAAAGCAACTCGTTATCATTGATACAAACGTCAATCACAGACCAAGTCGTTATTGAAATACAGTATAAATCTATCTATAAAGAACAATTAACTAAAAGAGAAATAGCACCTTTAGGGTTATACTTTTCAAATGATAATTGGATAGTAATCGCTTTTTGTAATTTAAGAAATGAGCTAAGAGAATTTAGATTGGATAGAATATTAAATACATTGCCTCTCAAAAAACATTTTGAAAACAAAAATTTTAGCCTATCCGAATACTTTATTCAAGTTTCTGAAAAAAACACTAAATGCGTGACATAGGGTTGTCGCAACCCTAAATTATTTTTGTTCTATTATAAATTTATAAAAGGATAAAAATGATTAAAAAAGATCGAACAAACGCAAAAGTAATGGAATTTACTTCTTTTAAGAAAAAGGAAAATGTAACAGATGATGAATTAATACAAGCTGTAATTCAGTTCGAAAATTCATTCTTAGCAAATCAAGAGGGAATTTTATTTCATTGTTTAGTTAGAAATTTTAATAACGAATATGCAAATGTATTATTTGCTGATAATATGGATACTATAAACAATCTTTTTAAAGAAGCTGAAAATAATGATTCAACTAAACACTTTTTTAGTTTAATAGAAGATGAATCTGTTAAAATAACCATCCATCAAATAGAAAAAGAAAATTTTAGAGTACCAACACATTTTTCTTGTATAGAACACGGTACATTTTCGCTTAAAGATAATAATGATTATAAAAATTTAATTAACGTATCAAATACTATTGAGAAAGAGTATTTAAACAAATTAGAAAATACAAAAGCGCATTTTATTGGTACTGTTTCTGATAACTTATATTCTGAAATTACTTTTGGAGAAACACTTGGAAAAACAAAA
The DNA here is from genome assembly GCF_027941755.1 of Tenacibaculum retecalamus. Taxonomy (NCBI): domain Bacteria; kingdom Pseudomonadati; phylum Bacteroidota; class Flavobacteriia; order Flavobacteriales; family Flavobacteriaceae; genus Tenacibaculum; species Tenacibaculum retecalamus. Next base: position 2,832,112 of record NZ_CP115916.1, read on the forward strand.
GAAGCCTGTTTTGGTTATATGGAAAATAATTTTTGTAAGCCATTATTAGAAATGGCTGATGAAACATCTATGAAACTTGATTTTTGGTATTTAATAGCATAATTGAACAACCAAATACATTGTATAAATAAAATGTTAGCTTGAGAATATTTCAGGAAAAGAGAGTTATGCTTATTTCTTTTCCTGAAATATTATTTAACATAAAATTTCTTGCTGTTTGAAAACCTAAATTTACTACATTGAAAACTTAAAAAGAACAGTAGCTATGAATGAATTTAAAGAAATATCTAATTTTTTTGAAACAGAATATCCTTTAAATCAAGATGGATTAAGAGAACTACTTCTATTATTTAAAAAAGAAACCGTTACAAAAGGAACTCAAATTTTAAAAACTGATACTGAAGAAAAACAACTACGTTTTTTAAACTCTGGCGTTATAAGAGAGTATTTTGCAACTTCAGAAAAAGAAACGAACATTAATTTTTATACTAAACCACAATTTATTACCGATTTATCTTCATTTAATAACGATTTACAAACCAAAAAAAATCAAGAAACTTTAACCGAAGTAACACTTCTTGTTGTTGATAAAAATCCGTTTAAAGAACTGTTAAAAAAATATGAATGCGGAAAGTCATTTATCGATTTATCTTTTCAAAAATTATTAAAACACAAAGAGCTTTTAGAATATAACAGAATTACTAAAACTGCTGATGAGCTTTATAAAGAATTGTTTATTTACAAGACCGATTGGTTAAATAAAATTCCGCAATATCACATTGCTTCTTACTTAAATATTTCTCCAGAAACCTTAAGTAGAATACGAAAGCGCATTTCTTGATTTGAATCAATGGATACTGACCTTCCTTTTTTCAATTTTGTCTTTCAAATTATTTAATTATGAAAATACATCATGTAAGAAATGCTACACTCGTTATTGAAACTAATGATAAAGTTATTTTAGTAGATCCAATGTTAGGAAAAAAAGGAACAGCTGATCCGCCATTTACATTGTTTAGATTTAAACCATTACGAAACCCGATACTCGATTTACCAAATAACGCGATGGAAATCGTGAACAAAACCACACATTGTTTAATTACACATCTACATCCAGATCATTTAGATAAAGCGGCTGAAGCATTTTTAAAAGAAAGGAGTATTCCAGTAATTTGTAGTGTAAAAGATAAAAAAACACTTGTAAAAAGAGGTTTAAATATAACTCAAACTGTGGCATATTGGAAACAATCCGATTTTCTTGGCGGAACAATTGAAGGTATTCCAGCAAAACACGGTTATGGGTTTGTTGCCAAGCCTATGGGCAACGTTATGGGTTTTTTTATCAATCTTAAAAGTGAAAAATCAATTTATATAAGTGCTGATACTATTTATACCAATGATGTTGATAAAGTATTGAAAACATATAAACCAGATATTAGTGTTGTAGCAAGCGGAACAGCGCAACTAGACATTTTTAAACCGCTTTTAATGACCTTAAAAGATATTACTAAATTTGTTAAAAATGCACCTGGTTTTGTTATTGCTAATCATTTAGAAGCTGTTAACCACTGCCCTACTACTAGAAAACAACTAGAAACAGAATTAACGAAACATCAACTTATTAAAAAAACTTTTATACCAAAAGATGGGGAGGTTATGGAGTTTGAATAAATTTTAAGCACCTTTGTAATAGTAAATATTTATAATGATGGAGCAATTACAAAAATACTTAATACGTTATGCTGAATTTACTGACCATGAAATTAAACTCATTTATAATACTTGCACTAAACAAATCTACCAGAAAAAACAATTTCTAATCGAACAAAATCATATTTGTAAATACAAGTATTTTATCCTAAAAGGGTTGGTGCGACAGTTTAGAGTGGAAGAAAATGGCAATGAAAACATCAGTGCTTTTGGAATTGAAAACTGGTGGATTACCAATTTAGATAGCTTTGTAAATAAAACACCTACAATTAACTCAATTCAAGCGATAGAAGAAACTACAGTACTTCAAATTACAAACACGCAATTAGAAGATTTATATTTAAAAGTTCCTCAATTAGAACGTGTTTTTAGAATCATTACAGAAAACACATTGATTGCGCTTCAACGTAAAGATGAAATTTACATGAAAAAAAGCAGCAAAGAGCGTTACTTTATTTTAGTAGCTCAAATACCCGATTTTGCCCAAAGAGTTCCGCAATATATGATTGCTTCTTATCTGGACATTACACCAGAATACTTGAGTGAAATTAGGAAAAAAGGGAATCAAAATTAATTTCTTAAGATACCTTAAGGAAACTTCATTAGCTTGTAAAATACCTTTGTACTATAATAAAAAACAAATTTATATTATGGAACGAATAGCTTATAAAGACATCCCAAAAGGAATGTTTGAAAATTTACGAGAAATTGAAAACTTTATTGAAAGTTCAACCTTAGACATGCAATTACTTGAAATTATAAGATTACGAGTAGCACAAAAAAACGGTTGTGCATATTGTGTAGACATGCACTATAAAGAGCTCAAAAAAACAGGTGAAACCGAACTTCGATTATCATCATTATGTGTTTGGGAAGAAACTCCGTATTTTACAGATAAAGAAAGAGCTGTTTTAAAGTTTACTGATGCTTTAACAAAATTGTCACGAGGCATTATTTCTGATGAAATTTATAATCCGTTGTTAAAATTATTTTCAAAAGAAGAAATATGCTACTTAACCTTGGCTATATCTCAAATAAATACATGGACACGTTTAATGAAAGTGTTTCAATTTACACCAGGGAATTATAAGGTGACCGAATAAAAAAGTGTAAAAAAAGGAATACTAAATTTAGTATTCCTTTTATAGTTTTAATCTTTCTAGGGCTTTCTTTTTGTACAAATCACCTATCGGAATTTCAATTTTATCTATTTCTACATCTTGTTTTGTATACGCAGTTATTTTTTGAGAGTTTACAATATAAGAACGATGCACTCTTATAAAACGGTTGTCTAATTTTTCTTCAAAGGCAGAAATACCATGTTTAATTACCAACTTAGATACTAACGTATGTATTCTGATATAATCCTTTATACTTTCTATATATAAAATATCTTCAAATAAAACCTTGATATTTTTTTTATTACTTTGAACAAACATGTGTGTAGTTTCTTCCTTTTTATTAACAGGTTTCTCTATCGTTTGTGTATCTAGAAATTTTTCTATCGCCTTAAAAAATCGAGTAAAAACAATGGGTTTTAATAAATAATCAACCACATTTAATTCGTAACTTTCAATAGCGTATTCTCTGTGTGCGGTTGTAAATATTACTTTAGGCTTGTTGGCCAAGTTTTTTAAAAATTCAATACCTTTTAAAACAGGCATTTCAATATCTAAAAACATTAAATCTACCGATTCTGTTTTTAACACACTACTAGCTTCTATTGCAGATGCACAAACAGCCACAATTTCAAAATCTGGTAATTGATTTAAATGCGTAGTAATTAACTCTCTCGCTAATTCTTCATCATCAACAATTAAACATTTATACTTTTTCATGTGCTGTTAATTTTAATTCTAAATGATAACTTAATTCTTGATTATTAATTTTTAAAGAATATCCACTATTTGGGTACAATAAATTTAATTGTTTTTGGGTGTTTTTCATACCTATTGAATGCTTTTCAACATCTTCTCTTCCTTGATATGATTTTGGTTTTGTATTCTTTAATTTAAAGGCAATTTCTTTTGTTGTTGCTGATAAATATAAGTCAATAGTCCCTTTATTTAATTCTTGACTTATACCATGTTTAAAAGCATTTTCAACAAAAGTCAGTAAAATTAATGGTGCTATTTTTACATTTTGAATATTATTTTTTTCAAAAACAACTGTTACTCTATTTCCATACCTAACCTTTTCTAAAGCGATGTAGTTTTCTAACAAATCTATTTCTTTATCAATAGGCACATATTTATCTTTACATTGATACAATATATAATCTAAAATCTCAGAAAGTTTGGCAATTACTTCTGGTGTTTTATCTGATTTTTTTAATGCCAATGCATATAAATTATTTAACGTATTAAATAAAAAATGTGGATTTAATTGATGCTTAAGTAAATTAAGCTCGGTCGATTTTTTTTGCTCCTTTAAAGCAATAATATCCTTTTGATCTTGATAATATTTTATAGCAATTAATATGATTGAAGGAAAAACAATCCACATTATATTATTGATAAAAGAAATGAAAGAAAGTAATCGATCCCACAATAAAAAAGGTGGTCGCATTTTATAAATTTCAGGAAAATAAACTTCAAAATAATTGATAATAACAACGATATAAAAAAATCGTAATAAGTAAATAACCATTAAAGCTCCAACTACAAATAAAGCAATTCGTTTTTTATTTAAAAAATACGGAATTAGAAGGTAAAAGGTAAAAATGCTAAATAAAAACTGCAAAAATACTTTAAACGCAATATACTGCACCACAAATAACTTGTCGTGTTGTTTAAACCAATAAGTGCTTAACAGGTAGATAAACATAACAACCCAAAAGATTGTTTTTTGTAGAATACTTGTAGATATAATTTTTTTCATCAATATTAAATATACAATTTATGCGAACGCTAAAATTACGTTTTTGCTACCTCCACATTTTACTTCAAACTTAAAAAAATAAATTATCGCTGCTTCTTTTAATAGACAAAGGCCTATAAAGTAGAGTTAAATAGTTTTTTAAAGCAAATTAATCGTTTAAAAGATAAAAAAGAAGTTTCTATCAACGTTTTTACCCATTAAGTCTACAAAAAAATAAAGCAACCATTCATTTTTCTAGATTCGTTTGATTTTTAAAAATAAAAAAATGAAGACCTATACTTTAATACTGCTGTTTGTAGTAGTAAATTTTTGGAATTTAAATGCCCAGAAAAATAAAAAAAATTATTCAGAATTGATTAAAAAAGGGTGGAAACTCTGTTTAGATAAAGATTTTATAGCCTCGGCAAAAATTTATGAAAAAGCATTTAAAATTAATTCAAATGCGCCCTTAAATGACAGATACAACGCAGCATGTATTTATGCTTTAGCTAACAATTTAAATGGTGCCTATAAACATTTATTTATTGCAGTAAATACTTTAAACTGGTACGACATTAATCACTTAAAAAACGATAATGATTTAAAGAATATTAGAGCCGATAAAAGATGGAATGAGTTGATTACTATAATGCAAAAAACTAAACAAAAAATTGAAAAAAATTATGATAAAGAGTTGGTTACAATTTTAGACAAAATTTATTTTGATGATCAAAGCACAAGAAGTCAAATTAGAAGTAAAGAAGAAAAATATGGAAGAGACTCTAAAGAAATGCGTATTTTTTGGAAAGAAATTTTACACAAAGATTCCATCAATCTACTTAAAGTTAGTAAAATACTAGATACACAAGGATGGCCTAACAAAGAAAAAATTGGTGCAAGAGGTACTTTAACAATTTTTCTTGTTATTCAACATGGAAATCAAGAAGTAAAACTTAAGTATTTATCAATGATTCAGGAAGCTTTAAAAAAGAACTGGCTACCCAAAAGACAGTATGCGATGTTTTATGATAGATTGGTTTTAGGGCAAGGAAAAAAACAACTGTATGGAACGCAGTTAGCAATGAGCAAAGAAAATAAAAAACCATATGTTTTACCATTAGACGATGCTAGAAACGTAGATAAAAGAAGAGCTGAAATGGGTTTAAATTCTATGCAAGAAAATTTAAACAGGTGGGACTTAACCTGGGATGTAGAAGCATATTTAAAAATTTTACCAAAACTTGAAGCTAAGGAAAGAGCATTAAATCAAAAAAACAATTAAAAATGAATTTAAAAAAATTAACAATTTCGTTACTTACACTGTGTATTACCAGTATTACACTAGCCCAAAACACCAATAATTATTTTAGACATTTACGGTACAACCATGTTTCGCCTTATATAAAATTAACTGGAACTTATCCAATTAATGCTATAACTGCCAAAAACACGTCGCATTATATTTTTACATACAATAATGCTAATCAACTTGTTGAAATAACAAACAATCATTATTTTACTGAAAGAAGACACCCTTTGGCTTCAATCGGCGCATACAAAACAATAATTTCATACCTAAATAATACAGAAACTAGATTTTTTTTAGATAAAAACGGTAAAAGAATAACGAACGACCGTCAGGTTTATAAAGAAGTTTTTACTGTTGATAAAAAAGGGAATTATACTAAACTTGAGTTTTTTGATATTAACGACAAACCAATGGAATCTAATTGGCAAATAGCCCGTTACCAATGGTTTAAAAAACATAAAATGGTAGTTGAAAAAAGATTTGGTTTAGATAATAAACCAAGAAATCTTTCTAATTATTTTGAATTTGGTGTTACAGGGATGACCTTTAGAAAAGACGGATCACCAATAGGTAATTATAATTTAAATGAAAATTTAGAAATTGTAAATAATTCTGGTGGTGTTGCTTCGTATCAAGACACCTATGATAAAAACGGCAACCATATAAAGTATACTTATCATGATGAAAATAACAAACTGGTAATGAATCAGTTTGGTCTTTCTATTGGTGTCAAAGAATATGATAAGTTGGGAAATTATATTAAACAAGGTCATTACGATCCTAATATGAAATTTTTACGAGGAAGAGATATTGCTAGTAATCAACACATATCGTTAAGCAAAATAGCTTCAAAAAAAGACAGCTTAGAAATTAAAAGAATTTCTTTGGGTTATTTAATTGCTCTGCAAGAGTTAAAACCTAATTTAATGCAAGAGGTTATGAATGATAGCTTAAATAAAGTAACGGTAGGTTATAGTAGAGAATTAAGAAAAGAAGTAGTTACAGCCATTCCTAAAAAAAGAATGCTTGAAAATGCTGCAAATTGGAATAAATCAAATACTCGTTTTCCTCCTAACCCAAGTAATCAAATTAAAATATTAGATGTTTATCACAGAATAGCAACGGTTAAATTATACTCTGATAATTGGGTAGAGTATTTACACTTAATAAAACTTGATGACAAATGGAGTATTATCAATCTTTTATGGCAACATAAAAACGTTAAAAGATATCCGTTTTAGATGGAAGAGCCTTTTGTAAACAAAAACCCTCAGGATTTAATTCAATCTTGAGGGTTTAAACTTACACACTTTATGGGATAGTACCTGAAATAATGTATAAATACTAGAGTTTTAATCTTTCTAGGGCTTCTTTTTTATATAAATCTCCTATTGGAATTTCTACTCTCCCTATTTCAACATCTTGTTTTGTATACGCTGTAACCTTATCGCAATTAACAATATAAGAACGATGAACTCTTACAAATCTATCATCTATTTTTTCTAAAAAAGCAGCGAGACTATAAATAATTAAGTGATTTGTGTCTACAGTATGAATTTTCACATATCCTTTTAAACTTTCAATATATAATACATCTTCTAATAAAATTTTAATATTTTTTTTATTACTCTGTACAAAGATATGTGACTGTTTAGAAATTTTCTCACTTTTTGAGTTTACAACAACTTGAGTTTCTAAAAACTTTTCTATAGCTTTATAAAACCGTACAAATAAAATCGGTTTTAATAGATAATCAACTACGTTTAATTCATAACTCTCAATAGCATAATCTCTATAAGCTGTAGTGAATATTACTTTCGGTTTATTTACTAAGGTTTTTAAAAAATCGGTTCCTTTTAAGATTGGCATTTCAATATCTAAAAATAATAAATCTATAGATTCTTTCTTTAAAATTCTATTTGCCTCTAAAGCAGACCCGCAACTTGCAATTATCTCAAAATTTGATAGTTGATCTAAATGTCTTGCAATTAATCTTCTTGCCAATTCTTCATCATCAACAATTAAACACTTATACTTTTCCATTATGGTTGATTTTTAATTTTAAAGTATACATTATATCAGTATTTATAATATTTAAATGATACTTTTTGGGATATAATAATTCTAATTGTTTTTCTGAATTTCTCATTCCAATATTACTCTTCTCATTTATTGAACTTTCAATATGAGGTTTTGAATTTTTTAATTTAAAAATAATTTCATCATCTGAAGTTGAAATGAATAACGAAATAAAAGCTTTATTTATTTCTTGACTCACACCATGCTTAAAAGCATTCTCAACAAAATTTAGTAAAATTAAAGGTGCAATTTTTACGTTATTATTATCAATCTTTTTTTCAAAAGACACCTCTACTCTATTACCATACCTAACCTTTTCTAAAACAATATAATTTTCTAATAATTCTATCTCTTTATAAAGAGGTACAAACTTGTCTTTACATTGATATAAAATATAGTCTAAAATTTCAGATAATTTCCCTACAATTTGAGGGGCTTTATCTGATTTTTCTAAGACCAAAACGTACAAATTATTTAAGGTATTAAATAAAAAATGCGGATTTAATTGTTGCTTTAACAACTTAAGTTCAGAGGTTCTTTTCTGCTCTAATAAATTCGCCGTTTCTTTTTGCTTTTTATAATAATTAAAAATTACCAAAATAATCATTGGTAAAGCATAACTTGGTATACTTCTTAAATATTGAGGAAAACTGATAATTCTTTCGTGAAAAAAATCAGTTTGCGTAAGTGCTTCGGTACCTTTTATCCACCTAAAACTAATAAAAATAGAAAAAGAAAAATGAGCTATGTATGATAATACAACTATAAAAGTAAAGAATACATATTTTTTATTCTTATTTAAGAATTTCGGGATAAAGAAATAAATAACTAAATAGGCTATCAATATTTGTAATATCAACTCAAACAAAGTCGCTTCTAAAAGCATTATTTTATTTTTCTTATAAGGCCAAGAAACACTTAGATAATATACAAGAGCAAACACCCAAAACAGAGCATGTTTTACAATTGTATTATTAAAGACTTTAAATAAGCTATTGTTTTTTATCATAATTATTTAAACAAAAATAAAAAGTTTTTAAAACTACAATTATTCTAGTAATTCATTAAAAAAAATTTACCAATACTTGATAAAGTATAATAAAAAAGGATTTTGCGGGTATAAAACCTTTTTTTCTGATTCGTTCATTAAAAACACTCGTATAAACTTAGATAATCTCTATTTGTTTAATGTTTATTTTTAGAGTAAAAACACTTTATAAATTTGACCTCATTAATTAAAAATTAAAAAAATTATGAAGATTCCGTTTTTAAATAAGTTAACGTTAATCCTATTTATATCAATATTCATACAACGGACAACTGTTGCTCAGAATTATACCGCTCCATCTATGATAAATATACCGTCAGGAAATTTTATGATGGGATCAAGTAGAGGGGATAAAACATTAAAACCAGTACATCCTGTCTCAATCGCTCCTTTTCAAATGGGAAAGTACTTGGTTACAGTTGCTGAGTTTAGAAAATTTATAAATGATACTAAATATAAAAGTAATACTATAAAATGCCCTGATTTGATAGATCAAAATTGGTATTCAGATCCTGGAAAAAAAAGTAATGGTACTTGGGAAAAAAATATGCTTAGTTATAGCGATTATCAACCTGTAGCTTGTATTACTTTTCAAGATATAAATGCATACATACTATGGTTAAATAAAAAGACAGGACGAAACTATCGTTTACCTACAGAAGAAGAATGGGAATATTCTGCAAAAGCAAATACCACAAGTACCTACTTTTGGGGAAATGATGAATCTAAAGCTAATTTATATGCCAACTTCGCAGATAAATCTAGTGAATATTTTGCTTCTAAAGAATTCGGAGCCAGTTATGTTGGTTTTATAGGTGCTACAAATAAAAATGACGGAGAACCATATGGAGCTATTGTAGGTATGTATAGCCCCAATCCATTTGGCTTGTATGATATTATAGGAAATGTTTCACAAGTACTTTCATCATGCTATAATGATGAAGGATATAAAACTAAATCACAATATAATATAAAATCTAATAAATGTGAATTTGTTACAGAAAGAGGTGGTAGTTGGCATTATAAACCAAAACCTTTATGGTATAGAGAAAGAACTAAAGTAGAATCAGAATTTTCTAGTACAAGAAGAGGTTTTCGACTAGCAATAGATGGTCATAGTACTAAAGTTGATGAATCAACAAAGAAATTTGAATCAGCACTAAAAAAAGCACAACATATCAGATTTGCAACAAGGCCAAAAATACCTAATGCTCCAGAAAATGTTGAGTTAGAACAAATAAAAGATTCCATTTATAAAATTTCATGGAAATCAAGTAACAATTTAAATGTAGTTGGTTACGACATTTATCAATCAAATAACTCCTATGCTCATTTATTAGGCAAGTTTTACAAGAATTATTATGATAAATTAAAAACGGTAGAGGTTAATAGAAACTCAACTAAGGTTGTATTAACAAAAAAAGGAAACAGTTTTAGAGTTATTGCAAAAACAAATGAGCAAACAAGTTTACCAAGTACTCCTGTAGTAATCGCAAAAAAAAATAAAACTGTTAGTATTCCGGGTAGTATAAAGATGGAAAATAACATTGCCTTAAATAATGTAATGCTAGGTTATAGAAAAGCAAAGAAAGATATTTCAGAATTGTATTATGTAAGAGTGCGTAGCGAACCATATACAAGAAAAGCTGCTACTATTAAATTTAATATAGAGGTATCGGAAACTGGATGGTATAAATTTAATTACTCAGGATGGCCTTGGTCTAGAGAAAAAGGCAACTTTTTTATGTTATATCAAAATGATAATTTGGTTGGAGAAGTTAATTATGATCCTGAAATAGATAATAGAACTACAGATATTTATAAAGTACACTTAAAAAAAGGGAATCATAACTTAAAAATAAGCTTTCTTTTTGAAACAGAAAACTTAAGTTTATGGAGTTTAGCTTCACTTAAATTTACTAAAATAAAGTAAATAACATTATTAAAATTAACTTATATCAGTAAAAAATAAATCACATGAAATCAAAAATTTTATTAATATTTCTTTTAACTACAGTAATTAGTTTTGGGCAAATAAACACAAAAATTAACAAACTAATTAAAAATGAAATTAATGCTGGTAAAGTACCTGCTTTAGCTGTTGCTGTAATTGATGATGGGAAAATTGTACATTTAAGTGCTAATGGTTTAAGAGATGTACAATTAAAGAAGAAAGCAACAATAAATACTCCTTTTCATATTGCATCTGTATCTAAAACAGTAACTAACATGGCGGTTTTTAAGTTAGTTGAAATGGGAAAGATTGATCTTAAAACTGATATTAATACATATTTACCTTTTAAGGTTGAGAATCCTTTTTTTCCTAACGAAAAAATTACTGTTGAGCTTTTACTAAAACATCGTAGTGGTATTAAAGATGATGTAAAATTTTATATTCCTTTTTGGAGTAATCCAAAAGGAGATTCTAATTTAAATTTACATTATTTAAAAGATTATTTAAGCCCTGAAGGAAAGCTGTATAAAAAGAGTCATTATGATGATAAACCAAATCATAAATCCGTTTTTAAATACTCTAATACTGGTATTGCCTTACTTGGTTATATTGTAGAACAAGTATCAAAAATGAGCTATGAAAATTTTTGTCAGCAATATATTTTTAAACCTATGAAAATGAATAATTCTAGTTGGTTTTTAAAAAATTTAGACTCTAGTTTAGTTGCTAAAACGTATATAAAAAGTAAATCTAAAGGTTTTATCTTCAAAGGTCATAATGGATATCCTGATTATCCTGGTGGACAATTAAGAACTTCTATTACAGATTATTCAACTTTAATTGCAGGGTTTTTAAATGCTGATAATAATCAGTTTATCTTAAAAAACCGAACTAAAAACCTTATTGTTCCTAAAGTAAATACACCACATTTAGGGTATTATACTTGGTTTATAAAGGCTATAAATAACAACCTTTATTACGAGCATGGTGGTGGTGATACTGGTGTTAGAACAATCTCTATAATTGAACCAACTAAAAAAAGAGCTATTATTATTTTTGCAAATCACCCGTATGCTTTTGATGATCTCTATAGAAATATCGAGAAAAAAATGTGGGAAAAATAATTTTATTTTCTAAAATACACAATCTAAATTCTATTTGTGAATTCCTAAAATAGGAGTTATATAATTAAAAAACGACGCCAATGGCGTCGTTTTTTGGCATTTATTCATTCGAAATTTAATTTACAGTAAAAGTCCAAACTTGTCCGATAGACTTGGCTCCTGAATTATCGATAGTATTTATTTTCCAATAATACGTTTTACCAGTTTCAACAGTTACTTCATATAATTCTTCAGTAATTGAATTTGTTGTTACTTTTTCTGGATCAGTATTTTCGTCAAAAAACACATCATATGTTAAAGTATCTGATGTATTAGAATCAGCTCCTTTCCATGTTAAATTAATGATTCCAGCATCTATAGAGCTTCCTTCAGCAGGACTTAATTGTTCTGCCATAAAAGGAGCTGTATTGGTTTCTCCTGTGCCTTTTGTATAAAAAGCATTTACTGAAGATGGTACGCCTGCTTCATTTTTACTATCTACTGCTGTCACTCTCCAATAATAAGCAACTCCTTTATCTAAATTAATTGATTTTGTAGAAGAGTTAGCTGTTTCTGTTTTAACAATAATAGCCATGTCTCTACTATTAGAAAACTCTACTTTATATCGAATAGCATCATTATTTGCATCTGTAGCATCTGTCCAATCAAAAACAATCGTATTATCTATACATAATAAATTTTCTGTTGGATATTCTAAATTAACCGTGCTTGGTGCATCATTTACTATTTTTTCATTTTTACTACTTCCGCCACCGCAAGCAACGAATAACGGTAATGAAAATAACATGATTGATTTTATTACTTTTTTCATTTTTTTAATATTTTAAAAGTGTTCGTCTTATCATTTCCTAATTTTAGGATATAAATACCCGATTTATAATTACTAAACGGAATTGATAATTGATTTCCTTGTCTTTCGATTTTCTGATTTAATACAACTTTACCGGTTACATCAAATACAGTTACTTTAACATTTAAAGCTGTTTCTAATGGTACTAAAAGCTCTATAGATTCTATAACAGGGTTATTTCTTAAGAAAACATTATCGATGGTTGTGGTAAATTTACCTTCACAAGCTTTTGCTGTAGTTACTTCAATAAGCCCTTTTCCTTGTACGCTAATATTAAAAGTTGATTTATTAAACGTATTAACTAAATCTCCATTTAAAAAGACATTATAAGGTGCAGTTCCTGAATTTACATTTATCGTATAATCTTTAGACTGATTATTTTTAGCTAACCTTAAAGAAATAGTATTTGCTTCAGTAATTGTTATTTCAAAACACTGCTTATGGTTTTTATCATTAATTTCAACACATACTTCGTAATCACCTGGTGCTAAATTTTCAAAAGCATATGATGTTGATGTTAATTGTTTTGTTTCATTTATTCCATCTCCTATTAAAGTTAGCGTATAGCTTACAAATGTTTGCTTTACATTTATAGTAACTTTACCATCATTTTGATTAACACATGTTTCTGATGTAGTTTGAATAGATATATTATCTTGATTTAAATAACTTGTATCACAAATATCACCAATCCCATTATTGTTAGTATCAGCTTGATCTGGATTTATAGTATTAATACAATTATCTACATCATCCATAACACCATCAGTATCTGAATCTTCACACGCATCTCCAATTCCGTTATTATCAGCATCTTTTTGATCTGGATTTGCAGTGTTTATACAATTATCAGTAGTATCTATAACACCATCGCCATCTGTATCTTGACAAACATCTCCAACACCATTCATATCGGTATCAGTTTGAGCTGCATTTGATGTGTCTGGGCAATTATCTATATTATCCATAACTCCATCCGTATCAGAATCTTGACAAACATCTCCTATACCATCATTATTAAAATCTTTTTGATCTGCATTCATTGTGTTTATACAGTTATCAATATTATCCATAACTCCATCCGTATCAGAATCTTGACAAGCGTCTCCAATACCATTCATATCAGCATCTTCTTGATTTGGATTTGCTTTTTCCGGACAATTATCATTAATATCTAAAATTCCATCTCCATCTGTATCTTGACACACATCACCTATTCCATTCATATCAACATCTGCTTGATCTGCATTCGCTGTTGTTGGACAGTTATCAATATCATTATTTACACCATCATTATCTTCATCTTCGTTAGGGTCTAAAAAACTACCTGAAAATATACCTCTACCATAAGTTGCTGCAAAAACAACATTATCACCATTTCTTAAATCTAAATCTAAAACAGGTACATTACTCATCCCATTATATGATTGTTTCCATGTTGGTGAAACGGCATCGAAATTACTTGTTCTCCAAACTCCTAAATCTGTACCAATAATTACTTCTTTTTCATCATACGGGTTTTGTATAATAGTTTTAACTGGTAAGTCTGGTAAGTCTCCTTCTTTATTCATCCAGTTAACACCTCCATCTATAGAATGCCATACACTTACAACTCCGTAATTATGCATCGTAACAAAAATTTCATTTTCATCTTTACCAAATTCAATATCAGAAACAGAACCAATAAAATTAGAACCTGTAATTTCTGACCAAGTACCAGCACCTACATTCGCATTTGTAACTTTTAATACTTTTCCATTTTTCAACCCTAAATAAAGCTTACTAGAATCTGTGGTATAAGGAGAAATCTTTAATGCAGATGGGGCATTATCCATCAATACATTTGTTAAGTTTCCTTTAGCAATCACTCCTAATAAATTTGAATACCTTTTTACGATAAACTCAGTTCCATTAGAATAATTAGAATACAAAATATTTAATTGTGAATCTAATTCCTCTTGGTTTATAAAATCTCCGTTAGCAATGTTTTCATCATTAATAATGATGCTACTACTTGTTGTGTAATTATATAATACTATACTTTGATTATAAACATAATTAGATATAAAATAATGATCAGTTCCATCAGTATCAAAGAAACTAGCAGCTCCATCACCTCCTGCTGCTCTAATAGAACTATTTATACCTACTTCTGCTTCTTGTACTAATTGAGTTCCGTTATCCTGGGCACCTGCTAAAAAATATTCTTTTCCTGCAAATGCTGCTGTTGGAGCAACCCCAACTGTATAAAACTGTAACGTATTGTAATTATTATTTCTTGCTAAAATATCTACTCCTGAATTATTTGAATAATATACTCCTCCATCATTACCAAAAACCATTTTATCTGATGATGCAAAAGCTAAACCATGTTGATCTGCATGAACAGTAGATACTGCTAAATTTAGTAACTCATTATTATTCGACCACTTTGATATCTGACCCCATGAATTACCTGCGTCAATAGATTTAAATAAATCAATACCTCCAACATACAATGTATTTCCATTGTTAGGGTCTACTCTTAATAATAAATCATAAAAAGCCTGCCCTCTTGTAAAATCATTTGCAGCAATCCCCGTATCAACATCATTTGGTAATGATAAATCTGAAACACTTATAAAATTATTAGTTGTTTTAAACATTTTTACTGGTGCCCCTGGAGTACTCATCTGAGCTAAAACGTATACTATATTAGCATTTGTTGGTGATACAGCTATTTCGGTTCTTAATCCACCTGTTATTGTATGTACTTTATTAAAAGTAGTACCATCTACAGAATTAAATATAACTCCTCCTCCATCACCATTTGTAATACTTCTTGTAGTACTTATGTATATTGAGTTATCAGCTGTTATTTCTATATTATTAGGTTCATGCTCGTTACCGGCTAAAGTTTTCGGAATATTTAATTTTGAAAAATTAGTCCCATCAACTGACTTATAAACACCAAAACTATCCCCTCCTAAAGAAGTAGCTCCCGTATAAGCAGATTCTCCCGCTGCTATATAAACTTCTGAATTTCCAGCATTATTTCTAACAACGATGTCATTAATATGTTGTATACCTGGTACAAACGTAATATTTGTAGCATCAACATTCGCTTCAGATAATGTTCCAGTAACAGTTCCTGAATTCAAAGCGTTAATTATATCCTCCCCGTCTTTTTTACCAATCATTACAGTAGGAATAGTTACTGTTACTGCATTATCTCCTGCTGCCATATTAAATGGCGTTGTATTTTGGTTATTAACAACTATTACTGCTACTGCTCCTGCGTCTTGTGCATTTTTAGCTTTCAATGAAAAATTACAAGTACCTCTTAAGATTACTGCTATTTTACCTGCCAACGCTGAACTATTAGTAATCACCTCACAACCATCTTCGCTTGGTACTGTTCCGTCTTCTACTAAAACTAATTCTTTTGTTACACTTGCAGATAAATCTCCTCCAAAAGTAGTTGTTAAAACAGTTACATAATCCCCTGAAATTGCAGCTGGGGAAGTAATAGTTAATTTAGAGTTTGTATCTAAAAATGAGGCATTAGTAATTCCTCCAAAAATATTATCCCAAGTAATTCCTCCGTCAATACTTTTCCATAAACCATCTCCATTTACATCTCCATTTACATATGACTCTCCTGTACCAACATAAAATATTTTAGAATTATTTGGATCAACTGCTATACAAGAAATAGCTAAGTTTTCCGGAATTCCTACACGAACCCACCTTGAGCTAGAGTTTGAAATATTCGTATTCTTCCACAAACCTCCACTTACTCCTCCTGCAAATACAGTTTCATTACTGGCATCATTAGGATCAAAAATCAACGCTCTTGTTCTTCCTCCTACATTATCAGAGCCTCTCTCTTCCCAATTATTATCCACCTCTCCTGGTGCTCTTCTACTTTGTCTTAAATCATTTAACTTTTTTTGAAGTTTTAAAACATCTTCTTTATGAGTTACTCCCGTATTAGGGTTTATTTCATTTAAATACTTTTGTTCAAAGTATGCATTTGGTGGCAAGCCTTGTGCTTTTCTTTCTTTTTTAGGAAGTTTTCCTGTTTTCTGAAAAGGGTGATTTTTCAAAAATTCTGCATGTTGACTTCTCAATTTGTCGGCAGCTGTCTCTTTAGAGCCTATTGAGTTAAAGACAACACCACCTATAGCTAAAACTAGTAAGCCAACAAATAGTATTTTTTTATTCATGGTAAAGTTATTTATGATATATAACAGTTAGTGTTAAAATTACCCTAACTTATTTAAAAAAAAACTAAATTATAGATTATATACTCACAAAAAAACAATTAAATAATTAATTACGTAATATTTCCTTTTGTTTTTTTGAACAATCGTATGGCAAAACTATCTGACAAGCCAGATACATAACTACAAATTTGCATAACCCTATCATAAAGTGCTGCTTTTTCTTGTTGATATTCCTCAGGAAGTAAATTCAACACCAGTGTATCGTAGTTAGATTGTGTTCCGTTATACTTATTGTTTAATGCCGTTACAAAAACATCTAATAAATCGGCAATAATCTTATACCCTGCTACTTCTTTTTCAATAACATCTTTACTACGGTATATTTTTTCTACACTTATTTTTATGATATCGTTAATTTGTGCCTCATACTTACACTTGTCTAATAACGATTTTTCGAAATTACCATTTAAAATAGCTGTTTCGTTTTCTAAAAATATATCAACAGCTTCGTTAATTAACACACCTATTGCTAAGGCTCGTAAATAACTAATACGGTCTTTTGTGTATTTTAATGAATGGTATTTTTTACTATCAATCGTGTTTTTAACCAACTTAATCATATACTCTAAAGCATATTCTTCGTTGATTAACCCTAAGTTAATTCCATCTTCAAAATCGATAATTGTATAACAAATATCATCTGCAGCTTCTACTAAATACGCTAATGGATGGCGGTAATATGAAATTCCGTCACTTTCTTTTTTCTGTAAACCTAAATCATTGGCTACATCTAAAAAAGCTGCTGTTTCTGATTGAAAAAATCCGTATTTTTTATCAACAATATGTTTTGTTGGTTTCTTCGGAAGTGATTCTTTAGGATATTTCATAAATGCTCCTAAGGTTGCATAACTTAAACGCAAACCACCTTCGCTACCCTGATTATTTTCGGTTAAAATTTTAAATCCGTTTGCATTTCCTTCAAAATCTATTAAATCTTGATATTCTTTTTCGGTAAGTTGCTCTTTATATTTTAATCCGTTACCGGTTTTAAAATACTCTCCGATGGCTTTTTCTCCTGAATGCCCAAAAGGCGGATTCCCGATATCGTGTGTTACGGATGCTGCTGCAACTATGGCTCCGAAATCATTAAAAGTGTAGCCTAAATCTACTAAATTCGGATGACGTTCTAACAATACTTTACCAACACGTCTTCCTAAGGTTCTACCAACTACCGACACTTCTAAACTGTGTGTTAATCGGGTGTGTACAAAGTCGGTTTTCGATAACGGAATTACCTGTGTTTTATCTTGTAAACTACGAAAAGCTGATGAAAATATGATTCTATCAAAATCTACTTCAAAGCCTAAACGGGTTTCGTCTTGTAATATGCGTTCGCGTTTTTGTGTATCACCAAAACGTTTTAAAGAAAGGAGTTGTTCCCAGTTCATCATTTGAATAAAATTTGTCGAATTTACTAAAAAAAGAGAAGCCTTTCGACTTCTCTTTTTTTTACTTTTAATTAAGCCACACTCCAAAATCGTTTAACCTCCTCACAAATATCTTCAATCTGTGAAAGAATCATTTCTGGTCTCTTGGGTGAGGAAACTATTCTTTCCCCAAAAACATCCATAGAATAACAAATTTCTGATAATGGAATAGCATCGTACTCATATGCAATTTCTGAAATATACTTATGTAAAATCGTTGCAACAATTTTTAATTCTTGAGTGTCAAAAATATTTCCTTTTGATAAATGAATTTTAACCCCTCCAATATACTTTTTTCCTTGATAATCCATAGTAAAAATTATATCTGGAGAAACAGTAATTTCAACCCCTTTAATAAATGTCGATTTTACAGGTCTTTTTTTAATTATACTTAGATTATGATTTCTAAGCATTTCCGGAATCTCCATATTTAAATATTTCTGCATTCCTTCTAGAGATACAAACTTATTTTGAAGTTGCCTTGGTTTTTCAACAATCTTAGACTTCAACCTAATTGAACCTTCAATTATTGGTTTTTTATCACCATTTAAAGATAGGGACTTTTTAATACACGCCCTTGATGTCTGATGCCAACCAACCATTATAACTGAAGGTTCTTTTTGATTTTTAATTACTCTTTTCTTTTTAGCTTCTGTTCCTTTAATAAAATCAATTAAAGGGTTTATAGATATTTTATACGCCATTTTATTGGGTTTTTAAGCTTATTAACTTTTTTGTTTTTTGTTAATAAGTCTATTCGCAAGTCTAAAAACAAGGCCATAAAGCTTAATTTAAACTATGATAAAATTTAGAAAAATAACTTGGTGAAAAGAATACTGTTTTGTAAGTTTGAAAAACAAAGAATTGAGATGAGTCAATCTCAATATTCTTTTTCTTTAATAATTTTTACTCCCGTCCAAAGGAAAAAATTAAAATATTTTACCAAGAGCGATATTTTCAATATCGCTTTTTTTATGTTTTGTTTTTACTCTATGTACTTTTATTTTAAATTTTCTTTAAAAAGAGAAGCCTTTTCGACTTCTCTTTATCAACTTTTAATTTAATTTTGGTTTAAGACCCACACATTAAACAATCATCGTCTGGTGCTCCGTTTTTAGAAGCATCAACCATGGCTTTAAATTCTGTAGCACTCATTGGTTTTTCTTCTTCAACTACAGCATCTTTCTTTTGGATGTTTAAGGTGAATTGCTTTGCATTTACTGCCGATTTTGTACGTAAATAGTACATTCCTGTTTTTAAACCACTTTTCCAAGCATAAAAATGCATTGAAGTTAGTTTCGCATAATCAGGATCTTTCATAAATAGGTTTAAAGACTGAGATTGATCGATAAAATAACCTCTATGACGCGCCATATCGATAATATCTTTCATACTCATTTCCCAAACTGTTTTGTATAAATCTTTTAAATCTTGAGGAATAGCATCAATATGTTGGATAGATCCGTTTGCACGCATAATATCTTCCTTCATATTATTATCCCATAAATTCATTTCTACTAAATCTTCTAATAAATGCTTGTTTACAACGATAAATTCACCTGATAATACTCTACGCGTATAAATATTAGATGTATAAGGCTCGAAAGCTTCGTTGTTTCCTAAGATTTGAGAGGTAGATGCTGTTGGCATTGGTGCCACTAATAAAGAGTTACGAACACCATGCTCCATTACTTGAGTACGTAAAGAATTCCAGTCCCAACGACCACTTAATTCATCATCTTTAATTCCCCACATATTGTGTTGAAATTCTCCTTCAGACATTGGTGAACCTTTAAATGTTGAATATGGTTCTTTTGCCTTCGCAATTTCCATTGATGAAGTTACAGAGGCAAAATATAAGGTTTCGAATATTTCTTGATTCAACTTCTTAGCTTCATCAGATGTAAATGGCATACGCAACATAATAAAAGCATCTGCCAATCCTTGAATTCCTAATCCTACCGGACGGTGACGAACATTAGAGTTTTCAGCTTCGATAACCGGATAGTAGTTACGATCAATTACCGTATCTAAGTTTCTAATTACTTTTTTAGTTACAGTAAATAATTTATCGTGGTCGAAAAATTTATTTCCATTTTCATCTTCACCAACAAACATTGGTATTGCTATGGATGCTAAATTACATACAGCTACCTCATCTTTGGCTGTATATTCCATAATCTCAGTACATAAATTTGAAGAACGAATAGTTCCTAAATTTTTCTGATTCGATTTACGGTTAGCAGCATCTTTATATAACATGTACGGTGTACCTGTTTCTATTTGCGATTCTAAGATTTTCTCCCATAAATCACGTGCTTTAATCGTTTTTCTACCTTTTCCGGCAGCTTCATAACTTGTATATAAACGCTCGAATTCTTTTCCGTAAGTATCAAATAAATTCGGACATTCATGTGGACACATTAACGTCCAATCTGCATCTTGCTGCACACGTTCCATAAATAAATCAGAAATCCACATTGCGTAAAATAAATCACGCGCTCTCATTTCTTCTTTACCATGATTTTTCTTTAAATCAAGAAAATCATAAATATCAGCATGCCAAGGCTCTAAATACATAGCGAAAGAACCTTTACGTTTTCCTCCTCCTTGATCTACATAACGTGCAGTATCATTAAATACCTTTAACATTGGTACAATTCCGTTTGATGTACCATTGGTACCGGCAATATAACTTCCTGTTGCACGAATATTATGTAAAGACAAACCAATACCTCCTGCAGATTGCGAAATTTTAGCAGTTTGTTTTAGTGTATCGTAAATACCTTCTATACTATCATCTTGCATTTGTAATAAAAAACAAGACGACATTTGTGGTTTTGGTGTACCTGCGTTGAATAATGTTGGCGTAGCATGGGTAAAATATTTTTTACTCATTAACTCGTATGTAGCGATTGCTTCGTCAATATCTTCTTTATGAATACCAATAGATACACGCATTAACATGTGTTGAGGACGCTCAACAATGTTACCGTTTAACTTTAATAAATAAGAACGCTCTAATGTTTTAAAACCAAAATAATCATAATTAAAATCACGATTATAAATAATAGTAGAATCTAACTTATCAGCATTTTTCATGATAATGTCATAAACATCATCAGCCAATAAAGGAGATTCTTTTTCTGTACGAGGATTTACATACTTGTACAAATCAACCATCGTTTCTGAAAACGATTTTTTGGTGTTTTTATGTAAGTTAGATACTGATATTCTTGCTGCTAATTTAGCATAATCAGGATGTGCAGTAGTCATTGTTGCAGCAACTTCTGCAGCTAAGTTATCTAATTCTGAAGTTGTTACACCGTCATATAAACCTTCAATAACACGCATGGCAACTTTTACGGGATCAACAATTTTATTTAATCCGTAACACATTTTTTTAACCCTTGATGTGATTTTGTCGAACATCACAGGCTCTTTCCTACCATCTCTTTTTGCTACATACATATTATTAATTGGTTTTAATTGATAAAGTCGCCTAAAACATTACGTTTTATAGTAACCTTATTATAGTTATTTAATTGTTTTGTTTCTATAAAGAAACGTATGATACTAAAGCATAAATATACTTTAGCAAAATTTACCGCATGTAGGGGGTTAGCAGTTGTGTGTGTTTATTTTTTAAAAATCAGCATCGAAACTAATGTCTCCAGTACCACCTGATGATACTCCTGCTTTTTGGTATTCAGAAACTCTTTTTTCGAAGAAATTTGTTTTTCCTTCTAAAGAAATCATCTCCATAAAATCAAACGGATTTGTAGCTTCATATTCTTTATCGCATCCAAATTCTAATAATAATCTATCAGTTACATACTCTAAATACTGTGTCATTAATTTAGCATTCATACCAATTAAACTTACAGGTAAAGATTCTGTAATAAATTCTCTTTCAATATTTAAAGCATCTAAAATAATTTCACGAATACGATCTTTCGGTACTTTATTTACCATGTGATGATTGTGTAAATGAACTGCAAAGTCACAATGCATTCCTTCATCACGAGAAATTAATTCGTTAGAAAATGCCAATCCTGGTAATAAACCTCTTTTCTTTAACCAGAAAATAGAACAAAAAGACCCTGAAAAGAAAATACCTTCAACCGCTGCAAAAGCAATTAATCGTTCTGCAAACGAATCAGACTCTATCCATTTTAATGCCCAATCTGCTTTCTTTTTAATCGCTGGAAAAATTTCAATTGCCTTAAACAATTTATCTTTTTCTGCATCATTCTTTACATATGTATCTATTAATAACGAATACGTTTCAGAATGCACGTTTTCCATCATTATTTGAAAACCATAAAAGAATTTTGCTTCAGAATATTGAACTTCGTTTACAAAGTTTTCTGCTAAATTTTCATTTACTATTCCATCAGAAGCAGCGAAAAAAGCTAAAACATGCTTAATAAAATAACGTTCATCGTCAGTTAACTTCGTTTCCCAATCTATAACATCTACAGATAAATCGATTTCTTCGGCGATCCAAAAACAAGCTTGTTGTTTTTTATACCACTCCCATAAATCGTCATGTTGAATTGGAAAAATTACAAATCTATCTTTGTTTTCTTGTAAAATTGGTTCGATGAAAGCCATTATATATTTGTGCTAAATTTTAATGTTATTTTTATTTTCTAGAGGGTTAACAAAGATTCAAAAAATTACTAAAAACTGAAAGCCTTACTTATTCACAAATCCCTTGAAGTTTTCAACAAATTGAAAAAAAAGCACAAAAGAGCGTCTTTACAACAAAAGCACAAATCGTTTAAAAACAAGAGTTTAAAATTAAAAAATATGCTTGAGTAGTGATAATCACTGAGTTTCCTGTTTTGGTTTTTTTGCATAAAAAAAGTGATGTTTTCACATCACTTTTTCAATTTATTTTTAGGCTTATTTTTCTACCTTTAAAACATCTTTTATAATTTCTTCTATTTGTTTTTTTGGTAATGCTCCGTTTGCCATTTGAGGCTGTTCACCCGCTTTACAAAATAACATTGAAGGAATACTACGAATTCCGAAAGCGGCAGATAATTCTTGTTCTGCTTCTGTATCAATTTTATAAATATCAATCTTACCTTCGTATTCTTTACTCAATTCTTCTAAAATCGGAGCCAAAGTTTTACAAGGTTCACACCAATCTGCATAAAAATCAATTAATGCTGGTTTGTCTCCTTCAAATTTCCACTCTTTATTCTCTTCGAAATTAAATACCTTTTCTAAAAAAGTTGCTTTTGTTAAATTCTCTGTCATGCTGTTTATATTAATTATTTACTTGAAAATTCTCAAGCTTAAAGGTAGTCGTTTTTATACCTTATAAATTACAATAAGGTTATTTAGTGTTAAAATCGTCTTAAAAAATTGGAGTCTCATACTTTTTTCTGCTAACTTTGAAAGAATTAACTAATATTTATACCATGAAAAAAATCCTTTTTTCGATTCTTTGTGCGAGTACTATTTTAGTGTCTTGTAAACAAGAAAATCAACCTAAAAACACAATTGCTGTGAAGTACCCAGAAACGACTAAAAAACCTGTAGTAGATGATTTTTTCGGAACAAAAATAACCGATAACTATCGTTGGTTAGAAGATGACAGAAGTACAGAAACTGAAAATTGGGTTAAGGCTGAAAATGAAGTAACCTTCGATTATTTAAGTAAAATACCATATCGCGAGCAGTTAAAAAATCGTTTGTCTGAATTATGGAACTACGAAAAAATAGGTACGCCTTTTAAAGAAGGCGAATACACCTACTTTTATAAAAACAACGGATTGCAAAATCAATATGTTTTATATAGAAAAGATAAAGAAGGTAAAGAAGAGGTTTTCTTAGATCCAAATACGTTTTCTGAAGATGCAACAACATCATTAGGCGCTGTTAGTTTTTCTAAAAACAGTGAAACAGTTGCTTATTCAATTTCTGAAGGTGGTAGCGATTGGCGTAAAATAATTGTTATGAATACCAAGAGTAAGGAAATTATTGGTGATACATTAATTGATGTAAAGTTCTCTGGAATTTCTTGGTACAAAAACGAAGGTTTCTATTATTCTAGTTACGATAAGCCAAAAGGAAGTGAATTATCTGCTAAGACAGATCAACATAAATTATACTATCATAAATTAGGAACAGCACAAAAAGAAGATGCTATTATTTTTGGAGCAACTCCTCAAGAAAAACATCGTTATGTTGGTGGTAGTGTTACTGAAGACGACAATTACCTTGTAATTACAGCAAGTGTATCAACATCTGGAAATAAATTATTTTTTAAAGATCTTTCTAAACCTGATAGTTCATTAATAACAATCTTAAATCATACAGATAGTGATACCTACCCGATAGATAATATTGGCTCTAAAATATACTTGGTAACCAATCTTAATGCACCTAATAAAAAAGTAGTTACTGTAGATATTTCTAATCCAACTCCTGAAAATTGGAAAGATTTTATTCCTGAAACAAAAAACGTCTTAAGTCCGTCAACAGGGGCAGGTTATTTCTTTGCTAAATATATGGTAGATGCGGTTTCTAAAGTAGTACAATATGATTATGACGGAAAATTAATTCGTGAAGTAAAATTACCTGGCGTAGGATCTGCCGGTGGTTTTGGCGGAAAAGCAACTGCTAAAGAATTGTATTTTTCATTTACAAACTACAACACACCAAGTTCTTCTTATAAATTCGATCCGAAAGAAGGAACATATGCTGTTTATTGGAAACCTGCCATTTCTTTTAATGGTGATGCTTATGAAAGCAAACAAATATTTTATACTTCGAAAGACGGAACAAAAGTTCCGATGATTATTACCTATAAAAAGGGACTAGAATTAAACGGTAAAAATCCAACTATTTTATACGGTTACGGCGGATTTAACGTGAGTTTAACTCCTAGTTTTAGTATCGCAAACGCTGTTTGGATGGAACAAGGTGGTGTATACGCAGTACCAAACCTACGTGGTGGTGGTGAATACGGTAAAAAATGGCACGATGCCGGAACACAATTAAAAAAGCAAAATGTATTTGACGATTTTATTGCTGCAGCTGAATATTTAATCAACCAAAAATATACCTCATCAGATTTTCTTGCCGTTCGTGGTGGATCAAACGGTGGATTATTAGTCGGAGCAACAATGACCCAACGACCAGATTTAATGAAAGTAGCTTTACCAGCCGTTGGTGTATTAGATATGTTACGTTATCATACATTTACTGCGGGAGCAGGTTGGGCGTACGATTACGGAACCGCAGAACAAAGCAAAGAAATGTTCGATTATTTAAAAGGATATTCTCCTGTACATAATGTTAAAAATGTGGCTTACCCAGCAACAATGGTAACTACTGGTGATCATGATGATCGTGTGGTACCAGCGCATAGTTTTAAGTTTGCTGCCGAGTTACAAGACAAACAACAAGGAGAAAATCCGGTATTAATTC
The DNA here is from genome assembly GCF_027941755.1 of Tenacibaculum retecalamus. Lineage (NCBI taxonomy): Bacteria > Pseudomonadati > Bacteroidota > Flavobacteriia > Flavobacteriales > Flavobacteriaceae > Tenacibaculum > Tenacibaculum retecalamus. The sequence goes on from NZ_CP115916.1 coordinate 2,858,189, forward strand.
GTATCGAAACAAATGCTGGTCATGGTGCCGGAACACCGGTTGCAAAAACAATAGAGCAGTATGCTGATATTTTCGGATTTACCCTATTTAATATGGGATTTGATCAGTTACCGAATCCACCAAAATCTAAAATTAAGAGTTAAAAACTGTAACAGATAAAAGGTTATAGGTACTAATACATAAATCAATCTAAATTAAACACAATGAAAACCATTCACAAAATGCTGTTTACTACTGCAGTTGCTTCCATAGCAATTGCTTCGTGTAAAACAGAAAGTAAACCTGAAGAGAAAAAATCTCAGGGAATTATTATTGAAAACATGGATACTTCTGTTAAACCTACAGATGATTTCTTTAGATATGTAAACGGAACTTGGATGGACAAAACCGAGATTCCTGCTGACAGAACTTCTTGGGGTGGTTTTGGTGAATTACGTAAAAAAACGGATGCTGATGTATTGGTTATTTTAAATGATGCAATTCAAGAAAGAGATTTTCCGAAGGTAAAAGACGCTGAAGGAAATGAAATAGATTCTGATCAAGAAAAAGCAGTAAACTATTACGAAACTATAATGGATACTGTTGCTAGAAACAAGCAAGGTACCGAGCCAATTAAGCCTTTTTTAGCTAAAATTGAAGAAATTAAAACTAAAAAAGATGTAGAAAACTACATTACAAACATGGCACCTTATGGTGGTGGTGGTTTTTATGGTTTTGGCGTTTATAACGATTTAAAAAACAGCAGCCAATACGCAGGTTATATGGGCGCTGGTGGTTTAGGTTTATCTCGTGATTATTATATGGATGCTAAAGTAGCAGACAAATTAGCTAAATATCAAGAGTTTGTTGCTAAAACATTAATGACTTTTGGTGATGATGAAGCTACCGCTAAAAAGAACGCAGCTACTATTGTTGCTTTCGAAAAAAGTTTAGCAGAGCCAATGATGACAAAAGAAGAGCGTAGAGATACACGTAAAATGTATAACCCTATGACGGTTGCTGAATTAACTGAATTAGCTCCTGCAATTGATTGGGCTGCACATTTAGAAGGTATTGGTGTTACTGATCTTGAGAAAATAATTGTTACCGATCTTGGATACTTTAAAGCATTAAGCGGAATTTTAGATGCTCGTTCTGTAGAAGATATTAAATTGTTATTCCGTTGGAATACAATTAACAATTCACTTGGTTTATTATCTACCGATTTAGAAACTGCTAATTGGGAATTTTACAGTAAAGAAATGCGTGGTGCAAAGCAACAACGCCCAAGAAACGAACGTGCTTTAGGTAATTTAAATGGTGCTGTTGGTGAAGCTTTAGGTAAACTATATGTTGATAAAATGTTTCCACCAGAAGCAAAAGCAAAAGCAAAAGAAATGATCAACAATGTAATGTTAGGTTTCGAAAAGCGTATTGCTGGTTTAGAATGGATGAGTGCTGAAACTAAAACAAAAGCATTAGAAAAGTTACACAAGTTAACGGTTAAAATTGCCTATCCTGATGTTTGGAAAGACTACTCTGAATTACAAGTAAAAGGATTAGAAAATGGTGGTTCTTATTTCGAAAACGCTAAAAACGTTACGAAGTGGAATTATAACAAAAACATGGAGAAATTAGGAAAAGCTGTAGACAGAACAGAATGGGGAATGTCTCCTCAAACTGTAAATGCTTACTTTAATCCTGTAAACAACGAAATCGTTTTTCCAGCTGCAATCTTACAACCTCCTTTTTACGATTACAAAGCAGATGAGGCTGTAAATTATGGTGGTATCGGAGCAGTAATTGGTCACGAAATTTCTCATAGTTTTGATGATTCTGGTGCTCGTTTTGATGGCGATGGAAATCTTAAAAACTGGTGGACTGATACAGATTCTGAAAAATTTGCTGTAATTGGTAAGCAATTAGTAAAACAATACAGCGATATTGTTGCAATCGATAGCATGCACTTAAACGGTGAATTTACTTTAGGTGAAAATATTGGTGATTTAGGTGGTGTACAAGCTGCTTACGAAGGTTTACAAATTTTCTTAGAAAAGAACGGAAAACCTGCTGATATTGATGGCTATACTGCAAACCAACGTTTTTTCCTTTCTTGGGGAACAATCTGGAGAACTAAAATGCGTGATGAAGCTTTAAAGAACTTAATCATGACAAACACACACGCTCCTGGTCAATACAGAGCCTATATGCCACTTAAAAACGTTGATGCTTTCTATGAAGCTTTTAATGTTAAAGAAGGTGATAAAATGTATTTAAAACCAGAAGAAAGAGTTAGAATCTGGTAGACACGCAGTGTCTTCTGTAATGATTTTCTTTACGGAAAATTGTACAAACTATATAAAAGAAAACCGATACGAAAGTGTCGGTTTTTTTTATTCCTGTCACTTCGAGTGATTTTTGAGGCACGAAAAAATCGTATCGATAAGTTGGGCGTTACCGTAAACGGTCGCGCTTTCACTACTCGCTTTTTTTTCGTGCCTCAAAAAAGAGCTCAAACAAACCGTTCAATCGCTAACGCAAAAAACAATAGAAACTCTATTTTTGCAATCATGCTACAGGTAAACAATATTTCGTTTTCTTATATTAAAGAAAAAACAACACTTACAAACATCAATTTCTCTTTACAAAAAGGAGAGCATGTATCTATAATGGGCGAAAGTGGCTGCGGAAAATCAACTTTATTAAAAATTATATACGGCTTATTAGATGTTGACAAAGGAAACATATATTGGAATGATTTTAAAATCTTAGGACCTGCGCATTATTTAGTTCCCGGTATCGATATTTTTAAATACGTTGCGCAAGATTTCGACTTAATGCCATTTACATCTGTAAGTGAAAACATTAAAAAATTCTTATCTCGTTTTTATCCAGAAGAAGCAGAAAAAAGAACAAGTGAGTTATTAGGGGTAATAGAAATGACTGACTTTGCCAACATCAAAGTAAAAAACTTAAGCGGTGGTCAACAACAACGCGTTGCCATTGCTCGTGCCTTAGCTAAAGAACCTGAATTGTTATTACTCGATGAACCTTTCGGACAAATAGATAATTTTAAAAAAATTCGCTAAGTAGAAACTTATTTACCTACTTAAAGGAAAAAAATATTGCTTGTATTATAGCCACTCACGATGGTAATGACGCACTTTCTTTTGCTGATAAAATGATTGTTATTAAAGACCATCAAATAATTGCGAATGATATACCAATGAACTTATATAAAAATCCGAAGTTAAAATATATAGCCGCTTTATTTGATGATGTAAATGAGGTTCTCATCAACAATAAAAAAGTATTATTATATCCGCATCAAATAAAAATTGTTGAAAGCTCAATAATAAAAGCAATTGTTAAAAACACGTATTTTAAAGGTAATTATTGGTTAATTGAAGTGAGTTATAATGGTGCATCCATTTTTTTAAATCACTCATCAACTATTAAAATAAAAAAAATAGTTTCATTAAAATTTAATGAGACAGTTTTTTAATAAAAAACACACTATTATTTGTATAAATAATAGTGTGTTATAAAAACTCTTTTTCATTTGAAGGGTGTAGCAACCTTTCCTATAATAAAAACAGATTAAGTTTATTTTACCCTACTTTTAAATTAAAAAACATCATTTATTGTTTGCTGAATATTATTAAAAATAAAAACATCGCCTGTTGTTTTACCTAATAAAATACGTCCTATTGGAGACGAAACAGAAATTGCAAAATAAACGTCATTATTAACCATAAGTTTACCTGAGCTAATACTTAAAAAAAAGACGCTTTACTTGTTTTAACTACACTTCCTAAATGTGCTACCTTAGAAACTTTATCAACATTTATTTTGGAAAGAATCTCTTTCATTTTTGTAATTCCGCTAAGTTGTTGCCCTGCTTTTTCCATTTCTAATTGCAACATTGCACGTCCTGTTTCATGCTTATCTCCTGCTGAACTTTTTGTTTCAGATTGTAATGCTTTTTGATTTGATGAAATAATTTCTTCAACCGTTTGCAGTCTTTTATTTACATATGTAACGCATTGTGCGTATAACTCTCCTTTTACCTTCATAATAAATCTGCTAATTCTTTTCCTACCAAACTACCAATAGCAATTCCCATACCGCCTAAACGAACTCCGCAAAAAACATTGTTAGATAGTTGTTTTACAATTGCTTTTTTCTGACTTCCAACGCCCATAATTCCACTCCATCGATGTTCAATTTCAAAATTAGTGTTTGGTAAAATTGTCGTTTTTAAAATTTCTTCTAATTTATTTTGAATGATTATTGTTTCTCCAAATTCTGAGGTTTCTTCGGCTTTAAAATCGAGATTTCTTCCGCCTCCAAACAAAATTCTATCATCAATATTTCTGAAGTAATAATAACCCTTATCTAAATGAAAAGTTCCTTTAATGTGAAGATTTTTTATAGGTTTTGTAATTAACACTTGTGCTCTTGCCGGTTGTACATTTTCATTGAGCAATTGGTTTGCAAATCCGTTTGTAGCAATGCATAATTTATTGCTGGAAAAGCTAATTTTATTGGTTTGTATAGCTACTTTATTCCCAATTTCCTCAAAATTTTTAACGGTAATATTATTTAAAATTTTTATATCACTTTGCTGAATTACTTGAAGTAGCTTCGTTACCATTTTACCTGTATCAATTTGCCCTTCAAACTGATTGGTAATATAGTTTTGATGAATATTTTGAAACTCAAAAAAATTGTTATCAATCGTAAAAACATCCGAAGAAAAGAGTGGCTTTAGTAATTGGTTAATTTTATTTTTTTCAACTAAGCATTCTTCATAAAACACTGAATCATTAAATAATTCATATCCTTTATTTTGTTGGAAATCAATATTTTTATCACCTAAATTTTCACGAAGTAATTGTAATCCATTCCAACGTTTTTCTACTAAATTAAAAACCTCTTCTTCACTATGTGTTTTTAAATCATCTATCAATTCAGATAAACTACCAAAACAAGCAAAACCTGCATTTTTACTACTTGCTCCTTGTGGCAACATCCCTTTTTCTAAAATTATAATTTTAGCTTTCGGATATTTTCTTCTTAAATTCAATGCACAATTTAAACCTACAATTCCACTACCAACAATGGTAAAATCTACATTTGTAAACCATTCCTTTAATTCCCAATAACTGTAATTCAACATCTTAATTTCTATATATATTTGTACCTTGGCACACTACTTGAATATTTAAATTTAAACAATAAAAAGTAATATTATGAAGTTATTCGGAATCTTAATTTTGGCACTAAGCTTTACACAGTGTGCAAGCATGAAACTAGAATCAAATCCTCCTTTTACGGTTAACACCGCATCTTACTCTCATATTACTGGTGGTTTACCTGGTAACAACACACTTAATTTAATGATTGAGTTTACAGAAAACCAATCTGTCGATTTTCAAAAAGTGTATTTTCAAAATAAAGTTATAACCGCTGTAATTGAACAAAAACAGGATAAAAATTACATTGCTGCTCGTTATAAAACCTCAACAGGTGAAGATAAAAAAGACTTAGTTTTAAATGGTGATCCTGTAAAAGAATATGGAAATACCGCAAAAACTAAAGAGGAGTTTCCTTTTGAATTAAAAAATACTGAAGCCGTAGTTACTTATAAAGTAGATGAGAAAATTCATTATTATAAAATAAAAAATATTAAAAAAGAGAAAAGAGTTTTTATGCCCACAGCAAAACCTCAAAACTAACAAAAACCACCTCATAATGAGGTGGTTTTTTGTTTTTGGCACGTATTTTGAAATTGAGTAATCATAACCATAAAACCAATGCTTATGAAACGTATAAAATTACTCTTATTTACAATTATAGCAAGTATAGCTTTAACGTCTTGTGTGGTTCAGGATACTGATTTTTCTTTAAACGAATACATTTCAAGCTATGACTTATGGTATATTGATTATCACAGAACTACTGGTAGTGGCGATGTTTCTTTTTTATCAAAAGCTTTTACAGTTTCTTTTTTAAACGGAACCATGTATGCAAATAACAATATTGTTGATATTGGTAAAACTGGTAACGGGTTAGGAATTGCTGTAGGTGACTATGTTCCTCGTGGAACCGTGTTAGAAACTTATCATGATTTAGATGGTAATTATAATTTTGAAGTAGTACAATTAGCAGATGATGAAATTAGAATTGATGATTTATCGCAAAATGTAAGTTATTATTTAATCGGATATCAAAGAAGCAATTTCAATTACGATAAGTTGTTTTACGACAACATCGAATATTTCTTACAAGAATATATAGGTTGGGAAAGAACAGATGCTTCTGGAGGTTCTCCAAATGTATTTGATGACGAACACTTTTTGCAATTTACACCAGAAAATGATGTAACTTTCTATTCATCACACGATGCTTTTGGCACAAATATTGATAATATTAGTTGGGATTATGTAGGTGGTTATGAAGTTGCTAATTATAACGGTATTAACAACTTAAAACTTTTAACACTTAATTATGATGGCGGCGATACAGAAGAGTTTGAATTAAGCGTTATAAATGATGAAAGGATACAATTATTTCACCTAAGTTCTGAAACAACGTACACTTTTTCTGGTAGAGGATTTGTACAATATTTAAAAAACGAAAATAAAAGTATTACAAAATCTTCTGTAAGGAATAACAGTAGAAAACGTACTAAAATACAACGTAAAACCGTTGATAGAAAATATTTAAAATAAAGTTTGGTTAGTTGATTTTTGGTTGGGGTAGTAGCCAACTAAAGGAAACCGCTCTAGAAATAGAGCGGTTTTTATGTTTTATAATATATGCTTAACATAAAATATTTTACCTTTATAAAAAAACAAAAAATGCAACAAACAGCCTTAATTACTGGAGCAACTTCAGGTATTGGTAAAGCAACCGCTCGTCTTTTTGCTAAAAATAATATCAACCTTATTATTTGTGGAAGACGTACTGAAAAACTACAAGAACTTCAACAAGAATTATCAACCTTAACAAAAATACATACCTTACAATTTGATGTTCGTTATAAAGAACAAGTGCAACAAGCCATTGGTAATTTACCTGATGAATTTAAGCATATTGATATTTTGATTAATAATGCAGGAAATGCCCACGGGTTAAGTAGCATTCAAGAAGGAAGTATTGATGATTGGGATGCCATGATTGATGGAAATGTAAAAGGTTTATTATATGTTTCAAAAGCAATAATTCCACAAATGGTTGATAGAAACAACGGATTTATTCTTAATATCGGCTCTATTGCTGGTAAAGACGTATATCCTAACGGAAATGTATATTGTGCTTCTAAATTCGCTGTAAACGCTTTAAATAAAGGAATGCGTATTGATTTAAACAAACATAATATTAGAGTTTCTGCTATTCACCCAGGATTGGTAGAAACCGAGTTTTCAGATGTTCGTTTTAAAGGAGATACCGAAAGAGCAAAAACCGTATACCAAGGCTACAAAGCATTACAACCCGAAGATATTGCTGATATTATTTACTTTGTTATCAGTAGGCCATATCATGTAAATATTGAAGATTTAGTGGTGTATCCTACCGCGCAAGCTACCGCATCAATTATAAATAAAAATGCATAAATTGTGATTAACAAACGTCTTTTAATTAAAAACCTTCTTTCTCATAACGATGAAAATAGTTTTTATGATAAAAAACAAAAACTATCCTTAAATTCAAAAGAAGGAAAAGCTAAATTTATAAAACATGTTTGTGCCTTATCTAACTCAAACCCTAGTAATAACTCATACATTGTTATTGGGGTTAAAGATGAAGAAAATAAGATTTTAGGAGTTGATTTTTATGATGATAGTAAAATTCAGAATTTAATAAACGCTTATTTAAACAATCCTCCAAAAATAGAATATGAAAATGTTCCTTTTCCACGTTTGCCGCGTCATAAAGTAATAGGTTTAGTAACTATTTACCCTAATAATAAAATTACATCACTTTTAAAAAATATTTGGAAATACCGTAAAAACACTATTTTTTTTCGCAGAGGAAGTAACTCAATGCCTTCTGAAGGCAATTTTACCTTAAATGATGCAAATACTACTATTGTAGCTGCAATCGAAAAAAACGCTAGCAACAATATACAATTAACTCTCGATGGTGTTTTTGATTTTATCAACAATCACAAGCCTAAATATAATCCGCAATACAAAGTGTTTAACGAGCAGTTTGTATTGTGTTGGGCTGGAAAAAAGAAACTAATTAACCATGAAATATTTTATACTAGAGTAGATATTGAATTGATAAATGAACAAGTTCGTTTGTTTTTTTCTGCCTTAGATGATGTTCAGATTAGCTACAATGAACAATCGTTTATAATTACCGAATATATTGTTTTAGGAATCGATGGCACTGAAAAACATTATCCGTTAGAAAAAACAATTATTCATTTTAAAGGTAATGGTAAACATGATATTATAACCGAATTTTTGTTTGAAGCTCCTCAATACGATAAAACTATTTTACATCATATTTATAACAATAACAATGCTATTGTTACCAAAATTGAGAATAATAAACAGCTTTCGATAACTGAATCTGAAAACGTTTACAAACTACCTACCTCCTATTTAATATGCTATTTAAACGGGGTTTTAGACGCACCTCAACAGCTAAAAAAAATAAAAAATTATATTAAAAATTTAGAAGATAAAACTGCCTATATAAAATACAAAGAAGCAATGCGTGTGTTGCGTAAAGTGAAATATAATTAAAACCTCGTACGAATGGTTTTTAAACTAGCTTCAATGGTTTTTGTTGAAGCTTCTGAAACTCTATACAATACAGCATATCGTTTCCATTGATTAGTAACTTCTTTTATTTCATCTATAATTATCTTTGCTTTTTTTATTGATAATGCACTTGCCAACTCTAATAATTCTTTCTTTCCTGGATCTACATAATTTTTAGCACAAGATGTACTGTGATACCCTTGTGAAGAAGATGAAAAAGTTAAATCGTAAGCAGGTGCTAGTGACCATTCTCCTTCAGCATTCATTAAAAAAGCAAAATTTTTAGAATGATCGTCTCGATTATGTACTAAAATATTAAAAACAGCTCTACGGAACATTTGTTCAGCAGCTTGTGCGTTATTTGTTAACTTCTTTGCTTGGTAAATTAAATTTCCATAATCTATGGTACTATGCTCGTAATCATCATTTAGAAGTCCTGCAGCTGATAACATTTGAAGTTTATCATTTCCTATACGGTCAAATCGTTTGGTTCCAAAATAACTATTTCCAGAATTACTAGTAAACACTCTGCATTCAGACATTTCAATTCCTGAATCTAAGGCCATTTTATAATAAGTCAACTCTATATTGGCGATATCTTTCGAATCTACATCCGCAGCAAATTTAATAATCCAATGCTCATATTCTTCCGGAAGATTAGCCACACCACTAATGAGTGAATCTGTCTTCGGATTATATCCTGCATAAATTTTTGGTCGTGCTCCACCTGGGCTACCTCCTCTTCCAAACATATCATCAATTATGGCACTACTCTCTCCGCTTATTACTTCAGAAACATTATCCTTTAGTTTGTCTAGATTAATTTCTACAGCTTCTTGCTCTAACGCTACACTCGGTCTGTACTGTAGTGCACCCATACTGTTCTTCCCTGCAAATGTTAAATGATCTAACGCATTAAGAGATTCAATAGCAACTCGATTTGTACTAAGGCGTTTCTTTATTAACAAATATCCCCAAGCATCTGGTAAAGAATCAGCAAACACACCAAAAAGACCATTAAATGGTTTTTCTTTGGTTGTTTGAGGAGTATCATTAAACATTAATTGATTAGGAGACAGATTTTTTCCTACTTCTAAATAAGCATCACTATATTTAAATAATATATCTCTACCATCTAAAACAAGTTCACCAATAAGCTCTTCTTCTTTAGAAAACTGTATGTATACATTAAGTTTAGTTGTTGCCATAGTTAATAATTAAATAACTCTTTTTTCCGTTTCATATCACTTGGCAGTAATATTGATTCAAAATCTGTTAAACGTTTAAGAGTTTCACAAATTTTTAAAAGTGATTCTAGAGAAATAATACCTGTTGTTTCAAATTTTCGAACACTAGCATAAGATACTCCTGATCTTTCTGATAATTCCTTCTGAGACATTTTTTCTTGTTTCCTTAAAACTCTGGCTCTTTTTGATAAAAGAATCATTATTTCTTTAGGCGATTTTTCATCTCCATATCCCCACATATCGTACTCTTAGTTTAGAATACTAATATAATAATTATATTTTAAAAATTGCTGCTATAACATCTTTTTTTAATGATATGTTTTAAAAATTGCTGCTATAATAGCAATTAATTTTATTTTTGATGTAAAAAACAACACCTTTTGAGTGTTGTTTTTTTTATAACCCTTTGTGCAAAATAATTTCGTTTTATTGCTCTTTACTCATTTCAAAAATTAGTTGTCCTCCGTTTATAATATCAGCATGAGAAAGTACATTATCTGTTATTTTCTTACCGTTTATTGTTATACTTTTTACAAATACGTTTTCTTTACTTTGATTTTGAGCCGTAATTTTTAAGGTTTTTCCGTTTTCTAAATAAATAGTAGCTTCTTTAATATTCGGACTTCCAATTGCATAATTTGACGACCCTGGCGTTACAGGATAAAAACCTAAACTACTAAATATATACCAAGCACTCATTTGACCCGCATCGTCATTACCAGACAAACCATCAACAGTATCACTATACATGGTATCCATAATCATACGAACTCTTTGTTGTGTTTTTTTAGGATGTCCGATCCAATTATATAAATACGGAATGTGATGTCCTGGCTCGTTACCATGCACATAATTTCCTATAATTCCGTCGCGAGTAATATCTTCATGGTTTGCTATGTATTTATCAGCTATTTCTGTGGTAAATAATTCATCTAGTTGCTTACTAAATTTTTCTTTACCTCCCATCATTTCAATCATTTTATCAATGTTTTGCGGAACATACAATCCGTAATTCCATGCATTTCCTTCAATAAAACCTTGTCCGTGCGTATCCATTGGGTCAAAGTTTTTTCTAAAAGTACCATCAGATAATTTAGGTCGCATAAATCCGATTGTTGGATCATAAACGTTTTTATAATATTCAGCTCTTGTTAAATACTCTTTTTCTACATCAGCTTTTCCAACTTTTTTTGCAATTTGAGCAATACACCAATCGTTGTAAGCATATTCTAATGTTTTTGATACTGATGAATGGCTTTTATCTTCTGGAACATATTTATAATCAATATAATCCCCAATACCATCAAAATAACGAACCGTGGCTGTGTTTGTTGATGCTTTAAGTGCATGATTTACATCAAAATCTCCTACGTTTTTTGCTAATGCATCAGCAATAACTGAAGTTGCATGATACCCAATCATACACCAATTTTCATTAGCATAATGACTCCAAATTGGTAACATATTATGTACACTCTGGTCGTGATGTGCTAACATCGATTTTATCATGTCGTTGTTTCGCTTTGGTTGTGTTATGTTGTACAATGGGTGCAATGCTCTGTAAGTATCCCAAAGAGAAAATATGGTGTAATTCGTAAAACCATCAGAAGTATGTATATTTTGATCTAGTCCTCGGTATTTCCCATCAACATCTTCATACAAAATAGGTGATAAATTAGTGTGATATAAAGCGGTATAAAAAGTAGTTTTCTCTTTTTCAGAAATTGTTTCTACATCAATTTTACCTAACTCTTTATTCCATTTATCTTTAGTTTCTTGTTTTGTTTTATCAAAATTCCAATGCGGAATTTCTTCTTTTAAATTATTTAAAGCTCCATTGGTACTTACTGGTGATAAAGCAAATTTTACATTTATTTTTTCACCTTCTTCTGTATCAAAATTAAAATAAGCTCTTATATCTTTTCCTGCCATTTCAGGAAAATTTTCATTTTGTTTAAAACGTCTGTAAAATCCATCATACGTTTCTTTATTGTATTTTTTATGACCATAACTTTTAAATGGTTTAGAAAATTCCATCGCAAAAAACACTTTTTTTGTTCTTGCCCACCCTTTTGTTTGTCTGTAACCTGTTATTAAACTATCATTTTCTACACGAATAAATGTCCATACATTTTTATTATCATGATGATAGATATTGTACACTAAATCTAAAATAACATGAGAATCGGTAGATTTAGGAAATGTATATTGATGAAAACCAACACGCTCGCTAGCTGTTAGTTCAGCTTTTATATTGTAACTATCTAAATTAACTTTGTAGTAACCTGGAGATGCTTTTTCGGTATCATGTGAAAACGTTGAATAAAATCCTTTAGTACCTTCTTTTGTTTTTAATGGGTCTAATGTTAGTTTCCCTGTAGTTGGCATTACTAAAAAATCCCCTAAATCAGCATGCCCTGTTCCACTAAAATTAGTGTGAGCAAAACCTATAATTGTTGAATCTTTATGTTGATAACCCGCACAATATTCATATGTTTTACTATTGTAGCTACCGTTTTCATTAAACATAACCTCAAAATTAGTTTGAGGACTTAACTGTACCATTCCAAAAGGAGCAGTTGCTCCAGGAAAAACATGTCCCATTTTACTAGTTCCAATTAAAGGATTTACATGTTTTGTAAAATCTTTTTTTTGTCTTTGATCTACTACACTCTCTTTTAACTCTTGTTTACAGCTTACCACAAATAAACACAAACTCAAAATCACTAAAAATGATAAATATTTTTTCATATTATTACTAAAAATAGGTTTACAATGCTAATAACGCAAAATAAACTCAAAATAGCATAATAAAAATACTATAAAACCAAAGAGATAGAAATAACAACAATTCAACTCAAAATGTTTAAATTTAAACACTACATTTAAAGAGGCTCTTTTTATAAACGTTAAAACTGTTTTAATAAATCAGCTAAAAAGTACTGCCTTAAAAAGTATCTTTGTGCTTTATTTATTATTATATGTCTATAAACACGCTTTTAGTAACACCTCCTTTTACACAATTAAATACTGCGTATCCTGCAACCGCATACATTAAAGGTTTTTTAGAATCTAAAGATGTAAAAGCAACGCAAATGGATTTAAGTATCGAGCTGTTTACTGCGGTGTTTACCAAAGAGTTTATAGAGGCTATTTTTAAGCAAGCAGAAATGCTTGGTAATAGTGATTTTCCTTTAGTTGATAAACAAAAAGAAGAATACATAAATAAGGTAGATTCTGTGATGGATTATTTGCGCGTGCAAGAAGTTACAGCAGCGTATCAGATGGTACATAAAGATTATTTACCGCACGGACATAGACGTATTAAATTAAATAAAGATTTAACTACCGAATTCGGAAAATTAGGAATTTTAGACAAAGCCAAACACATTGCAACACTCTTTGTAGAAGAATTAGGCGATTATATAAATGCCAATGTCGATGAGTTTTTTTCTTTTACACGCTATGCAGAACAACTAGGAAGATCTGCCTCTAGTTTCGATACTATTAACGAGTTTTTACAATATGAAACTACCTTAATAGAAGATGAAATGTTGTATTTATTAGAAGAGAAACTACAAAAAGACAACTATGATTTAGTTTGTTTTACAGTACCTTTTCCTGGTAATTTATTTTCGGCTTTACGCTGTGCACAGTTTATAAAACAAAAATATCCTAGTATTAAAATTGGTATGGGTGGCGGTTATTGTAACACCGAGTTAAGACGTTTATCTGACCCAAGAATTTTTGATTTCATAGATTTTATTACTTTGGATGATGGTGAAGGTCCGTTATTAAAAATCACAGAGTTTTTAGATGGTAAAATAAAAGAAGATGGTTTAGAAAGAACTTTTATCTGTAAAAATAACCAAGTTATTTATGCTGATAAAACACCAAACACCATTTTTCATCATAAAAACTTGCCTGCTCCTAGTTATGTAGGACTTCCAACAAATAAGTATTTATCGTTTTTAGATGTTATGAATCCGATGCACAGAATGTGGTCTGATGGAAAATGGAATAAACTGACCATTTCTCACGGATGCTATTGGAAACAGTGTTCTTTTTGTGATGTTACGTTAGATTATATAGGGAATTATCAAAATACAACCGCTGATGATTTAGTGAATAAAATTGAAAAAATAATCTCTGAAACAGGTATTACAGGTTTTCATTTTGTTGATGAAGCTGCGCCGCCGAAAATGTTGAGAGCTCTAGCAAATAAGTTACTAGAAAGAAAGGTTTTTATTACTTGGTGGACTAACATTCGATTCGAAAAAACATTTACTCCAGAATTGTGTGCTTTACTTTCTAAATCGGGATGTATTGCCGTTACTGGTGGTTTAGAAGTTGCTTCAGATAGGTTATTAGCTAAAATGAAAAAAGGGGTAGATATTGGACAAGTTGCTAGAGTAACCAAAGCTTTTTCTGATGAAAACATCATGGTACATGCTTATTTAATGTTCGGTTTTCCTACAGAAACAGCGCAAGAAACTATTGATTCTTTAGAAGTTGTGCGTCAGTTATTTCAAAATAATTGTATTCAGTCTGCTTTTTGGCACATGTTTGCTTGTACTAGTCATAGCCCGGTTGGTAAAAATCCGGATGAATTTAAAATTAATATTACTGAGCCAGAATTTAAAGGTTTTGCTGAAAATGATTTGTATCACGAAGATCCCACAGGTGCAGAACATCACCTATATAGCGAAGGATTAAATACCGCTTTAAATAATTATTTAAATTACAAAGGATTTGAAATTCCTTTACATAAATACTTTGATTTTAAAACACCAAAAACAACCCAAGATACTAATTTGATTGCAGGTTTTTTAACTGCCTAAATTTAATATCAACTAATTTACACAAACTTAAATAACTGATTTTTAATTTAATAAAAAATTAAGAGGTAATCATAAATATTTGTTAAGCCTTTCTTTTTACTGAAACGTTTTTTTTTAATCGTCGTCTTTTTAGATATAAACCGAATCTTAAAAAACATAATATCATGAAAAAATTTGTATTTACAGTATTAGCAATCGCATTATCTTTTGGAACTGTTTCAGCTTCAGAAATAAACAAAACAACAGTAAAAACTACTACCGAATATTATAAAGTTAGTACTTTTTGTAAGTTAATTACAGCTGGTAATTACGAAGCTGTTAAAGCAATGATTGAAAACGGAACCAATATTAACAGAAAATCAACAGGCTTAACTCCGTTAATGTTTGCTGCTAGATATAACAAAGTAGCTATCGTTAAATTACTAATTAAAAAAGGCGCTAAACTAAAGACAAAATCCGATAAAGGAAATTATACAGCGTTAGATTATGCAAAAATGTCTAAAGCACATGCAGCTTATAAAGTAATTACTACTGCATTAGAAAAATAAAGTGCCCCGAATTTTAAAAAAAAGGCTTCACAATTTGTGAAGCCTTTTCAATATAATTAAATGTCGATTATCGACTTATAAATCAAACTTAATTCCTTGCGCTAAAGGCAATTCATCAGAATAATTTACAGTATTTGTTTGTCTTCTCATGTACACTTTCCAAGCATCTGATCCAGACTCACGTCCACCACCAGTTTCTTTTTCACCACCAAAAGCACCACCAATTTCAGCACCAGAAGTACCAATATTTACGTTTGCAATACCACAATCAGAACCTGCATATGATAAGAACTTTTCAGCTTCTTTCATTTCATTTGTCATAATTGCTGATGATAATCCTTGTGCAACACCATTTTGTTTTGCAATCGCATTTTCTACTTCCCCAGAATATTTCATTAAGTATAAAATCGGAGCAAAAGTTTCATGCTGAACAATTTCAAAATGATTCTCAGCTTCAATAATAGCTGGTTTTACGTAGCATCCGCTTTCGTAACCTTCACCTTCTAAAACTCCACCTTCAACCAATACTTTTCCACCTTCAGCTTTTGCTTTTTCAATTGCAGCTAAATACGTATTTACAGAATCGTGATCGATTAACGGCACCAATATGATTTTTTTCATCTAAAGGATTTCCAATAGTTAATTGCCCGTAAGCACCAACAATTGCATCTCTTACTTTATCGTAAACCGATTCGTGAATAATTAATCTTCTTGTTGAAGTACAACGTTGTCCACAAGTTCCAACAGCACCAAATACTGCACCAGGAACCACCACTTTTAAATCGGCAGTTGGTGTAATAATAATTGCGTTGTTTCCTCCTAACTCTAATAAAGATTTTCCGAAACGTCCTGCAACAGTTGCACCAACAATTCTTCCCATTCTTGTAGAACCTGTAGCAGATACTAAAGGAATACGAGTATCGGTAGTCATCATTTCACCAACTTTGTAATCTCCGTTAATGATAGAAGAAATTCCTTCTGGTAAATTATTTTCTTTTAAAACATCAGCAATAATGTTTTGACAAGCGATAGAACATAAAGGTGCTTTTTCAGAACCTTTCCAAACACATACATCACCACAAATCCATGCTAAAGCTGTATTCCAAGCCCAAACGGCAACAGGAAAATTAAATGCAGAAATAATACCAACAACACCAATTGGGTGCCATTGCTCTCTCATTACGTGTCCTGGACGTTCAGACGGAATTGTTTGTCCGTTTAACTGACGTGATAAACCAACAGCAAAATCACAGATGTCAATCATTTCTTGAACCTCACCGTAACCTTCTTGTAAAGATTTACCCATTTCGTAAGAAACTAATTTCCCTAATGGTTCTTTTAAATCTCTTAATTTATTACCAAACTGACGAACAATTTCTCCACGTTGTGGAGCAGGCATATCTCTAAAAGATAAAAATGCCGCTGTAGCAGTTTCCATTACTTTATCATAATCTTCTCTTGTAGTAGATTTTACTTTACCGATTAGTTTACCGTCAACTGGTGAGTAACTTTCAATAATTTCTCCGTTAGAAAAGTTATTAGAACCTGTAGAAGTTCCTTCGTTTATATCTTTTACTCCTAATTGAGCTAAAGCTTCTTTGATACCAAAATCTGCCATTTTATATTGTAATTTTAGTTGTTTAAAATTTAAAGATCAAAACTACGAATAATTTTATAAATTAATAAATTAAACAAAAACAATACTATTTGTTTAAAAGTAAACAAATCTTTTTCGGATTATAGGATTGATAAAAATGATTTATTGATTAAAAACTATCAAAGATTAAAGTACTTTTGTTTAGTAATGCAAAACGAAATTTTTAACATACAAACATCAGAAGAATTTACGAAAGTAGCTTTACAGGTTTTTAAACATCAATTTAAAAACAATAAAGTATACCGTTCTTTTTGTGATTTATTATATGTACATCCTTCAGATGTTAAAACTATTAAACAAATTCCTTTTTTACCAATTCAGTTTTTTAAAAGTAAGAAAGTACTTTCTTCTTCGGATGAAATTCAAGAAACATTTTCTAGTTCTGGTACCACAGGTAGTATAACAAGTAAGCATTTAGTAACTGATTTATCGTGGTATGAAACTAGTTATTTAAAAAGCTTTAATCATTTTTATGGAAACATAGAAGATTATGTTGTTTTGGCATTGTTACCAAATTATTTAGAACGTAAAGGATCTTCATTAGTTTATATGGTGGATGATTTAATTAAAAAATCGAAACAACCTGAAAGTGGATTTTATCTCGATAATTTAGATGAATTAACAAAAAAACTCATCAAATTAGATAAAAAAGGACAAAAAGTATTACTTATTGGCGTTTCTTTTGCTTTGTTAGATTTAATTGAAATGCATCAATTTAACCTTAAAAATACCATCGTTATGGAAACTGGTGGTATGAAAGGACGTAGAAAAGAATTGATAAGAAGTGAACTACATGCCTTTTTAAGTAAAGGTTTTGGTATTGATAAAATTCACTCAGAATATGGGATGACCGAGTTGTTAAGTCAAGCATATTCTAAAGGTAATGGCGTTTTTAATTGCCCTCCTTGGATGCAAATTATAATTCGAGATACCGAAGATGCTTTAACTATTTTACCGAAAGAAAAATCGGGCGGAATTAATATTATTGACCTCGCAAATTATAATTCTTGTTCATTTATTGCTACGCAAGATTTAGGAAAAGTGCATCAAAATAACGAAATAGAAATTATTGGTCGTTTTGATAATTCGGATATTAGAGGTTGTAATTTGATGGTTTTATAAACTTAATTACAATTCATCTTTAATATTTAACAGTTCAGTTATTCATTAATTGCGCTACTTTTATTTCCTATTACTTTTACATTATAAAATTTACCTATAATGATACAAGTAACAAATTTATCAAAATCATTTGATCAATTACAAGCGGTACAAAACCTAAGTTTTTCAATAAAAAAAGGAGAAGTATTTGGACTTCTAGATCCAAACGGAGCAGGAAAATCTACCACTATAAATATAATGAGTACCATATTATCTAGCGATAAAGGCAAAATTCTTATTGATGGTAACGATATAAAAAAAACACCAAATTTTTGTAAAACTCTTATTGGTGTTGTTCCTCAAGAAGTTTCTTTATATAATGAATTTACAGCCTATCAGAATTTACTTTTTTGGGGTAAACTATATAAAATTCCAACGCAAGAATTAAAAGAAAAAGTTACAGCTGTCTTAGAGTTAATAGGATTATCTGATAGAAAAGACGATTTGATTAAAACCTTTTCTGGCGGAATGAAACGTAGAATTAATATTGCTTCAGCCATTTTACATAACCCAAAAGTATTATTTATGGATGAACCTACGGTTGGTGTTGATCCACAAAGTAGAAATCGAATCTTCGAAATTATAGAAAACTTAAATAATCAAGGAATGACCATTGTGTATACAACACATTATATGGAAGAAGTTGAGCGTTTGTGTAACAGAATAGCTATCATAGATAATGGAAAAATTGTAGCTCAAGGAACCCAATCAGAACTTCAAAAAGAAAGCAATGTAAAAGAAACAATTGAAATTACTTATCAATCAATCTTAGCGAATCAAAAAAAATCATTGCTAGAAAATTTTCAAAAAATTACATTTAAAGAAAAATCATTTGTTATTGTTTGTGATGTTAATAAAGACCTTGTAAATATTATAAGTATTTGTAATGCTCAAAAAATTAGTATTGAAGACTTAAAACTAAATAAAGTAACACTAGAAAGCATTTTTCTGAAATTAACAGGAAAACAATTAAGAGATTAACATCAATAAATAAAACTATGATACTTACCATATTTAAAAAAGATTTACAATTATTTTTTGCGGATAAAAAAGGAGCTTTTTTAACCTTTATTTTACCAATACTTATTATTTCAATTTCTGTTTTAGGTTATCAAGGAATTGAAGGAAACTTAGGAATTGTACAAGCTGTAGCAGGAACATCCATTATGATGTTACTGTTTAGTATTTCCGCTCTTGGAGGTGGCTTGTTAGAAGAAAAAGAAGCTGGGACTTTAAAAAGATTATTATACTCTCCTCTTAAACCAATGGATATCTTATTTGGAAAAATGTTAGCCGCTTTAGCAATCTCTATTACACAATTAATAATAATGTTTTTGTTTTCTTGGGTTGTTTTTAGCCTCCCAATTTTTAAAGATATTACTTCATTAATTTTAATGATAATTAGTACTGCCTTTGCGGTATCTAGTTTTGGAATTTTTTTAGTTTCTATTGCTAAATCACGTCAACAACTACAAGGTCTTAGCACCTTAATAATTATAATTTTTTCAGCAATTGGAGGAAGTATGATTCCTTTGTTTATAATGCCAGAAATTATGCGAAAAATAGCTGTAATAAGTGTTAACTATTGGGGAATCCAAGGTTTTTATGACATTTTTTGGAGAAATTTACCTTTAATAGATATTTTACCAAAAATAGGAATATTAGTTACAATAGGCTTCATAATGACATTAATTTCTGTGCTTTTATTTAAAAAGAATGTTTTGAAAATGATTTAATATACCGCTGTAATTTTCCAACTAATTTATCGACTACTGGTAAAACTAATTTTAATGAAACAATTAATTACAGTACTATTTATAGTAATTTCAACAGCAATTTTTTCTCAGCAGCTAGATTATAATACTAAAAATGGCTTTGTTGCTGAAGGTTATGATGTGGTATCTTATTTTGTAAATAAAAAACCTTTAGAAGGAAAAAAGAAATTTCAAACTACTTATGATGGTGCTAAATTTAAGTTTTATTCAGAAAAAAACTTAGTCACTTTTAAAGAGAATCCGATAAAATATATTCCTCAATACGGCGGATATTGTGCTTATGCTATAGCTGTAAAAAATACTAAAATGTATATTGATGCCGAAGCTTATGAGATAAGAGATGGTAAACTATACCTGTTTTATAGTTCATGGATTTCAAGTAAACTTGATGATTGGAAAAGTGGAAACACAAAAGAACTTCAAGGTAAAGGAGATAAAAATTGGGTAGCATTAAAATATAAAAAGAAATAATAGATGAAAAACTTATATGCGTTGTTTTTACTTATTTCAACAATAAGTTTCGGGCAACAATACAATACTAAAAAAGGTACAATAGCTAACGGATATGATGTTGTTGCTTATTTTTCTAACCAAGCAATAAAGGGAAATAAAAAAAATACTACAAACTACGATGGAGTTACTTTTTTATTTTCTTCACACGAAAATTTAAAATTATTTCAAAAAAATCCTAAAAAATACACTCCACAATACGGTGGCTACTGTGCCTACGCAATAGGAAAAACAAATAAAAGAGTAAGTATTGATCCTAAAACTTTTGAAATCAGAAATGATAAATTATACTTATTTTATAATTCATGGGGAACCAATACATTAAAACTTTGGCAAGAAGAAGGTGCTGAAAAACTAAAAAAACAAGCTGATACAAACTGGCTAAGTTTAAATCAGTAAATTATTTATTCGTTGTGGGGACAACTGTAAGGAGTTGAATTTATTCAGCTCTTTTTTTATGCAAAAATTACACCTTTTTATTCTTACTTTTGTTAGACAAAAACCTACCTATGAATAATTTCTCTTTTTTTAACCGAAAAAACATTCAAAAAGAATTACAAGAAACAGAATTTGATCTTTTAATTATTGGTGGCGGAATTACTGGTGCAGGAATCGCTTTAGATGCTGCATCACGTGGAATGAAAGTTGCCTTAATTGAAAAAAATGATTTTGCTTCAGGTACTTCAAGTAAATCCACAAAATTAATTCACGGAGGTTTACGTTACTTAAAACAATTCGATTTTTGGTTAGTAAAAGAAGTAGGTACCGAACGTGCAATTGTACATAAATTAGCACCTCATTTAGTCGTACCAGAAAAAATGATTTTACCTTTAATTGACGAAGGAACTTATGGTTCTTGGCTAACTTCTATCGGATTAAAAGTATACGATGTTTTAGCAGCCGTAGAAGGTGATGATAAGCGTAAAATGCTCGATAAACAAGAAGCGTTAGATAAAGAACCTTTATTGCCAGAAAACATTTTAAATGGTGCAGGTTATTATGCCGAATATCGTACCGATGATGCGCGCTTAACCATTGAAGTATTAAAAACCGCTAGCCAATACACTGCTCAAATACTTAATTACACAAAAGCCAACGAGTTTATTTATGAAAATAAACGTGTAGTGGGCGCAAAAGTTACCGACACTTTTACCAATGAAAGTTATGCTATAAAAGCAAAATATGTTGTAAATGCTGCAGAGCCTTGGGTAGATGAGTTACGACAAATTAACAACTCTAAAATTGGTAAAAGATTACATTTAACAAAAGGCGTTCATTTGGTTGTTGCACATGAGAAATTACCAGTAAAACAATCGGTATATTTTGATGTACCTGATGGAAGAATGATGTTTGCTATTCCTCGAGGAAAAGTTACTTATTTTGGTACTACTGATACCAATTTTCAGCAAAATAAAGACTCCGTAGAAACAACAATGGTAGATGCTTTATATTTAATTGAAGCGGTAAATAATATGTTTACCAACATAACTTTAACCTTAGATGATATTCAATCTTCATGGGCAGGCTTACGACCATTAATTCATGAAGAAGGAAAATCGGCTTCGGAATTATCTCGTAAAGATGAAATTTTTGTTTCTGATACAAAATTGATTTCAATTGCTGGTGGTAAACTAACAGGTTATCGTAAAATGGCTGAGCGTATTGTTGATATGGTTTCTAAAAAAATGAAACGTCGTTTTGAAACAGCCTTTGACACAATTCAAACAGAAGAAATTATATTAGCTGGTGGACCATTTCAAAATTATAAATCGGTAAATATATACATCAATCAAGTATATAAAAACTTAACAAATTACGGATTTACAAAAACGGATGCTGCGTATTTAGTACATAATTACGGAAAACAAACAGACATAATAATAGATAAGTTTGATGAAATCAAAGAAGAAAATATAGAATTACGTTTATTAAAAGCAGAAGTTTGGTTTACCATTCAACATGAAATGACTTGTACACCAACCGACTTTTTTATGCGTAGAACTGGCCGTTTATTTTTTGATAAACCAAGTGTTGACACCTATAAAAATGATATTATAAATGAGTTTGTTACTTACTTTAATTGGTCAGAAACAGCAACAGAAAAACAACGACAAGAATTAGAAGCTATGATTGATTTAACTGTAAATTTTAAATAATTTACTGCTAATAATATTATTGTATCTTTGCACCCCCTTATATATATTTTTTTATATAAAATATTTTTATCCCCTAAATTTCAGTAAGATGAAACTAAAAATTATCGTTGTATTATTCCTATTCGTAAGCTTAATTAGTAAAGCTCAATCAGTAAACATTATATCTGATACTGATTTTGATAATCTTAAAATAAATAGCGCCAAATTACTTGATTTAAAAAAAACTAAAGGAAATCAACCTAAAGTTGAAGCACTATTAGGCGCTGTAACTTCTTATAAAGTTGATGAAAATGAGTCTTATTATTATTTTGTTTTTAAAGGAGTTAAAATTGATTTTTCTACATTAGGAAAAAGCAAACCTTATATAGAATCTTTTGAAGTAAATGGTAACGATGCTACTTTAGCTATAAAAGACATAAGTATTACCATTGGAGACAATATTAGTAAACTAGGTGCTATTGTTTTTAGTGTTGGTAGAAATGGTACTAAGAGTATTTTGTATTCAACTTGTGAGGACTGTGATAGTTTTGTAAATATTGAGTTTGATCAAACATCAAATCTTATTACCAAGATTAGTTATATGGATATGTCTTAAGATTTATACTAAAAATTAAGTAACCTTTTAAATAGTGTTACAGAATAAATAAATTAAGGGTAACAATTTTATATTGTTACCTTTTTTATTACTCCATTTTCTCATGCGCTTCTAAATCCTTCGTTAAATCTAACTTTCGCAATGTTGGGTTAATAATCCCTGTAGTAACTACTGTAATTAAAGTCATTGTTCCTCCGAAAACAACAGCAGTAACTGTTCCCATTAACTTTGCCGTTACGCCGCTTTCAAAAGCACCTAATTCGTTAGAAGAACCTACAAACATCGAATTTACCGAAGCTACTCTACCTCGCATATGATCGGGTGTTTTTAATTGTAAAATTGTTTGACGAATTACCATTGAAACTCCATCGGTAACACCACTAAAAAATAACGCTACAATTGATATCCAAAATACAGAAGATAACCCGAATACGATAATACAAACTCCAAAGCCAAAAATAGCCGCTAACAACTTCATTCCGGCATTTTTACTAATAGGTATGTAAGCAGTAACTAACATCGTTAAAAAAGCACCTATGGCGGGTGCAGCACGTAAGGCTCCGAATCCTTCAGAGCCTACTTTTAAAATATCTTGTGCATAAATAGGTAACAAAGCTACAGCACCACCAAAAAGTACCGAAATCATATCTAAAGTAATGGCTCCTAAAATAGCTTTTGTTTTAAAAACAAAACTGATTCCTTCTTTTAAACTCTTTAATACTGGCTCGCCAATTTTTGGATTTAAAATTGGTTTTTTCTTAACAAAAAACACCATCAAAAATGAAAATAATACCAAACCAAAAACAATACAAAGCGACCAATGAACTCCCATCCATGAAATGGTAAACCCGGCAAAAGCTGGTCCTAATACTGAAGCCATTTGCCAAGTAGAACTACTCCATGTTGCTGCATTAGGATATAGTTTTTTTGGAACTATCAACGCTATTAGTGAAAATATAGTTGGACCAAAAAACGAACGTAAAAGTCCGCCAAAAAATACCAATCCATAAATTGCATATAAAACAGTGTTTATTTCCCAGCCTTTTATAAAACTTGGTAAGGTTAAAAAAAACAAGCCTAAACTTATTAATGAAAAAGCGCCAATACAAAGTGCTAATAAATTTCTTTTTTCTTTTTGATCTACAATATGACCTGCAAAAAGTGCCATAGAAACTGCCGGAATTACTTCCATTAAGCCAATTATACCCAATGATAACGGGTTTTTTGTAATACTATATACTTGCCATTCGATAATAATAAACTGCATAGACCATGCAAATACTAACGCAAAACGCACTAAAAGAAAAATATTAAACTCTTTAATTCTTAATGAAGCGTATGGATCTTTCTTTTCCATGATGTTTTATTAATTCAGTTTTAAATCCATTAAAATGGCAAAAGTTTCATTTACATCTTGCTCTTTTACTACAATTGTCATTTCATGAGTAGTAGAAATTACTTCTTGTACAGCGATATTAGCCCAAGCAAATTGTTTTAAAATAAAATAATATATTCCAGATTGTTCCAAATTATCTTTTGGAAGCTTAATTGTTATAGAAGCTAAATCGTTTACGTTATTAATTAACGTTTCTTTCTTAAAAATTTCTTCAACAAAATGTTGTAAATTTTTACTCGTTACGATATTTGTTTCAAAAATTCCTTGAGAAACCGTTAAAAAATAATCATTACTATCGGCAGATTTACTTAAAATTTTAGCAATTTCTTTTAATAAAGATGGTGTATTTTTAAAAGTAAAATCACATAAATCCGAACGAACTATAACATCACCAAGATCAAGCGCTAATTTTTTGATATTTTTACGTACTCTTAATTCATTTGCTGGCGATAACCTGTTTATAGCCATCATAACAGCGCCTACTTTTATATCTTTTTTTAGTAATTTAGAAACTTCTGGTAACACAACCCTTGCTAAAGAAGATACATTAATTAACTTTTCATTTAAAGCCTCCTCAATAAAAGGAGTTTTCCTTATCGTTATTTCTACAGCTTCTTGAATTGTTTTCATTTTTTGTTTAATTTTAAACAAATGTAAATAAAATATAACTAACAGTAAAATTTTTCTATTTTTAAAATTTTGTAAGATATCTTACAAAAACCTTTGCTAATCAGATTTTTAAATTAAATTTGTTCCTATTGCATTGTTTTTAACAAAACCTAACACAACACAATCTTAGAAGCGATTGATGGGTTGACTTCTTTTTATTAAGAAGGATTATTTGTATAAATGCAAACAACAACTAATCTAATCTATTTGTTAACTTTAAAAACTCATCTTTCGCTTCTTTTTTGTCGTATAGTACATTATAAACAGCATCGATAATAGGTGTTTTTGCACCATTTTTTTGATTAATTTCATAAGCACTTTTTGCTGCATAATATCCTTCAGCAACCATACTCATTTCCATTTGTGCAGATTTTACAGTATAGCCTTTACCAATCATGTTACCAAACATTCTATTTCTACTAAAAACAGAGTATCCTGTAACTAATAAATCACCTAAATAAGCCGAATTATTAATATTACGTTTCATTTTATGAACCTTTTTAATAAAGCGTTTCATTTCACGAATACCGTTACTCATTAATACTGCTTGGAAATTATCTCCATAGCCTAAACCATGAGCAATACCTGCGGCAATAGCATAAATATTTTTTAACATGGCAGCATATTCTGTACCAATAATATCATCAGATATTTTTGTTTTTATATAACGACCAGCAATATATTTGCTTAAATCTTTGGCTTTTTCAGCATCCTGACAAGCTAACGTTAAATAAGATAAACGTTCCATTGCTACTTCTTCTGCATGACATGCACCTGTAAGTACACCAATGTTTTCTATCGGAATATTAAATTTTTGATGAAAATGCTCGCCAACAATTAATCCTGTTTCTGGTACAATTCCTTTAATTGCTGAAAAAATTATTTTATCCTTTAATGAAGCCGTTAATTTTTCTAATTCGGTATTTATAAAAGCTGAGGGAATAGCAAAAATAAGCACATCATAATTATCAACAATATAATTCATATCGTCAGACAAATCTAACTGCGCTGGTTGCAACTCTGCCGAACTTAAATAATTAGGATTGTGTTTGTTACGTTTTATATGTTCTATAGCATATACACTTCGCATATACCAACCAATGTTTTCTAGATTTTCAGATAACATTTTTACAATGGCAGTAGCCCAACTTCCTCCACCTAAAACCGCTATTTTGGTTTGCTTACTCATATCGTTGTTTGTTTAGTATGCTAAATTAATAAATCTATAGGCTTCTTCTAAAAGTTAAGGGTATTATATTTGAATTTTGAAAAACCAAACATCATGAACGTACAAATAATAAACAAATCGAAACATCAAACTCCTGCATATGAAACCGAAGGTTCTGCCGGAATGGATTTACGTGCTAATTTAAATGAACCTGTAGTTCTAAAACCTTTGGAAAGAGCGATTATAAAAACCGGTTTATTTATTGCTTTGCCTAATGGTTTTGAGGCACAAGTTCGTCCGCGAAGCGGATTGGCAGCTAAAAAAGGTATTACTGTATTAAATGCTCCTGGAACCGTTGATGCTGATTATCGTGGTGAAATTGGGGTTATTTTAGTAAACCTATCTAACGAAGAATTTATTGTAAATGATGGTGAGCGTATTGCGCAATTAGTAATTGCAAAACACGAACGTGTAAACTGGCAAGAAGTTACTGTTTTAAATGAAACTGAACGTGGTGCTGGTGGTTTTGGTAGTACTGGAGTTTAAGTTATTTTTTTATAAAGTTGACTCATTTTACGAATCTCATCGTACAATAATTCAAAGTCTAAAAAACAATGTGAATGATATTGGTATTCGAGTTTTTTATAAAATTCGAAAGCTTGTGGTTGCGCATCCATAGCATCTAACCAAATAAGATCATATTGTTTTTTAATGGCTTGAGTTTCTAACCAATTCAATAATTTTTTACCAATTCCGTTTCCTTGTGTTTTTTGATGTAAGTAAATTCGGTGTAATTTTACGTGTTTTTTATCAACAAAACCATCGAGTTGCTCATCCCAAACAATTCTGAAATTACCTATTATTTCATTTTTAAATAATACCAAATAATTCTGAGAATTTACGTCTAAAAGTTCTGAATTTAATTTTTCTTTAGAATATTGCGTATTCACATACCAATCTCCACCATCTTTCCAAAAATGACTATAAGCCGGTGGATAAATTTCTTTCATTAATGTAAAAAGAGCTTCTAAATCGGCATTTAAAATTTCTTTTAGCTGTATGTTTTCAGAAATATAAATCATTTTTTTAAAATTATAGTTAAATGCATTAAACAAAAAGCTGTTGATTTCTCAACAGCTTTTTAATAAATAAACCTTTTAATTTAAAACTTATTCTTGATTTTCAATAGCATCTTTTATTTTACCTTCAAGTTCGTCCATTAATTCAGGATTATCTTTAATTAGGCTTTTAACAGCATCTCTACCCTGACCTAATTTTGTATCTCCATAGCTAAACCATGAACCACTTTTCTTTATAATTCCGTATTCTACACCAATATCTAAAACCTCACCAACTTTAGAGATTCCTTTACCATACATAATATCAAATTCTGCAATTTGAAAAGGTGGAGCAACTTTATTCTTTACTACTTTTACTTTGGTACTGTTACCAATAACTCTATCGCCATCTTTAATTTGTGTTCTACGACGAATATCTAAACGAACAGATGCATAAAATTTTAATGCATTACCACCCGTTGTAGTTTCTGGGTTACCGAACATTACACCAATTTTTTCACGTAACTGGTTAATAAATATAACAGTACATTTTGTTTTACTAATAGTACCTGTTAATTTACGTAATGCTTGCGACATTAAACGGGCATGTAATCCCATTTTAGAGTCTCCCATTTCACCTTCAATCTCAGATTTTGGTGTTAATGCTGCAACCGAATCAATTACTACAATATCAATAGCTCCAGAACGAATTAAATTATCGGCAATTTCTAATGCTTGCTCACCATGATCTGGTTGAGAAATAATTAAATTATCTGTATCTATTCCTAAGCTTTCTGCATAAAAACGATCAAAAGCATGTTCTGCATCAATAAAAGCTGCAATACCACCTGCTTTTTGCGCTTCGGCAATTGCGTGTAATGTTAAGGTTGTTTTACCTGACGATTCTGGTCCGTATATTTCTATAACTCTTCCTCTTGGATATCCACCTACACCTAAAGCTAAATCTAATCCTAAAGATCCTGATGAAATTGCCTCAATATCTTCAACTTGACTATCTCCTAATTTCATTACAGACCCTTTTCCGTATGTTTTATCTAACTTATCAAGGGTAAGTTGCAATGCTTTTAATTTCGCTTCTTTTTCTTTATCTGCTGCCATAAATCGTTCTAATTATATTAAAAATAAGAGTGGCTAAGTTATGAAAAACTCCCTTTATTTTACCATCTTTTTTAGGCTACATTTTGTAATATTGTTTTTTATTAATTTTTACCGAAATGACTGCAACTATTCTTTTAAAAAATGCAAATTGTAACGTTACTATAAGTAAAGGAGAAGTTATTAGTTTTATTGTTGATAACGAAGAAATTATGCATTGTAAAGATGCGCCTGGTTGGAATGCTACGGATACAGAAATGTTTCCTATTATTGGCTCTACAAAAATTAATAATTATAGTATTGAAACACCAAATGGTATTGCCAAGCAAGATCAACATGGTTTATTAAGAGAACTTAATTATCAACTTATTTCTTCGGATACAACTACCGCTATTTTTGAAAAAAAATATGTAAAAAATACACAGATAAATAATACTAAATATCCAAATAAATCTACGCAAGAAAAGTTGTTTTGGCCTTATGATTTTACTTTTAGAAAAATAATTTCATTATCAAAAAACGCTTTAAAAATAAATTTTGAAATTACTTCAGAAAAAGGAATGCCATATATGTTAGGATATCATCCTGCATTTAAACTTTCGGGTTTTGGAACCGAAATTATAAAAACATCAGAAAAAGAAATTACATTAAATGATATTTTAAATGTAGGATCAGCAGCTTATAAGGTTTTAAATACTGATGAAATTATTTTGATAAAAAATGAGTTACCTAACATAAAAATAGCTACCAAAAACTTTAATAATTTTATGTTGTGGACAGAAGTTAACAACATGGTTTGTATAGAACCTATAACTCAATATCCGTCGTTAGAAACTCAAGAATATTCAGAAAAAAATATGAGAATTAGTACTGGTAAAGAGTATTTTTCTGTAACTATTAGTACTTTATAAACATGCAAAATCACAGACATTTTATAATTCATAAGCCTTATGGTTTTTTATCTCAGTTTATTAACAATCAAACTAAGAGGAAGAAAAAATTATTAGGAGAGTTAAATTTTAATTTTCCTGAGGAAACAATGGCAATTGGTCGTTTAGATGTTGCCTCTGAAGGCTTATTATTTTTAACTACCAATGGTAAAGTAAGTGCACAAGTACGCAGTAAAAAAGTAGAAAAAGAATACTATGTTCAAGTAGATGGTCTTATTACGCAAGAAGCTATAAATAAATTAAAAGAGGGTGTAGAAATTGGTTTTGATGGCAAAAAATACATGACCTTACCCGGACAAGCTTTTTTAATAGATACTCCTAATTTTGATAATAGATCTCAAAAAATTCGTGATGAACGTCATGCACCAACGAGTTGGGTTGCTATTATTATTACTGAAGGTAAATTTAGGCAAGTGCGTAAAATGACAGCCGCCGTTGGTTTTCCTACACTTCGTTTAGTTAGAGTACGTATTGGAGAAATTTTATTAAATAATATGAAACCTGGTGATGTAAAAGAGGTTACTGAATTATTATAACTACCTTATTAAGCTCTCACCATTTTAATATGTGGAATACCATCTTCTAAATACCCTTCACCTACTTGTTTAAATCCGTGAGATTCGTAAAATTTCTGTAAATAAGTTTGTGCCGAAATCGTAATTATTCTTTCTTCGTAGTTATTAAAAATAGCTTGGATTGATGCTTTTATTAAATCATGTCCGTAACCAAATTTACGTTCGGTATCTTTTACAATTACTCTACCAATACTAGGAGTATCAAAATATTGCTTACTATCAAACAAACGAGTATACGCTATTATTTTATCATCTTTTAAACCTAAAACATGCAATGCTTTTTGGTCTTTAAAATCAATATCTTGATATACACAATCTTGTTCTACTACAAAAACTTCAGAACGTAATTGAAGTATTTCATACAGTTCTGAAGTTGTTAATTCTTGAAATTTTTTTACTTTAAAATCCATTAGCAGTTAGTAGCTATTTTATTAACTCTATCTGCGTGACGTCCTCCTTCAAATTCTGTACTTAAAAAGAGTTTTACAAAACCTAATGCTTGTTGTAATGATACAAAACGTGCCGGAATCGTTAAAATATTAGCATTATTATGCTGGCGAGTTAATGCTACTAACTCATTATTCCAACATAAGGCAGCACGAACACCTTGATGCTTATTAGCTGTCATTTGAGCACCATTACCACTTCCGCATAAAATAATACCCATTTCAGCTTGTTCTGTTTCTACGGCTTCTGCTGTTGGATGAATAGCATCTGGGTAATCCATACTACTAGTATCATTCGTTCCAAAATTAATTACTTTATGTCCTAACTCTTCTAAAAGAGTAATAATTTCGAATTTATACTCGGTACCTGCATGGTCATTTCCGATGGCAATTGTCAT